>NZ_PSSW01000028.1 GCF_002933295.1 Marinobacter flavimaris | reverse complement strand
CAAGGGGTTCAACCAACTGAAGCTGGTCGTGGACAACGTGCAGTTTCAGGATGGAATACCGGTGGAGGATCAATCTGACAGGAGCGCTGCCTGATGGTCATACACCAGATTTGACAATAACTCTTACCTACCCATTCGCTGGGAATTACCTCTTTCTCGCCGTTTTCATTTTTGCCGTAGTAATCCGCATCCTTGTAATAGGAACCAGCCTGTTTCGCGCTCCCGAGCGCCTTAATCGACAACATCAGAACAGCGCTCCGTCGACGTAATCATTTTTCTTCGACTCAACAGGTGCAGTCGCCTCTAAATTCCCATCCTTCGCCTCCGGAGCGGCTTCGACCGCTTCAAGCAGATCACCCTTCAAATCGCGGTGGATGAAGCCCTCGGCAATTTTCTTCAGCGGCTTTCGCTTAAGTTTGAACTGTGCAATCGGGAACGAACGCCCAAGCTTTAAATAGCCCACCAGATCTGGCAAAAACTGGATCTCCGTGGGCAGAACAATGGGACGAACATGACGCTGACGATTCAACGAAACACCATCACGAATGTCATTTACGCCGTAAGAAATGCCTTCATTAGTCTCCAATTGTTCGATGCTTCCTAAACCAAGACTGGCCCACTTGGCCGATCGCTCTTCGTTGAACCGAAATACAGCCCAGGTCGAACACATGCCGGCCAGTGTGTCGGCTTCGTCGCGACCATAGATCGACACCAATTGGGGGTAGCTCTGGACTCCCAATACCCCGCATCCACCGAACTTCCTGGACTGCGCCAGTGTGTCCGTAATCGTGGGAAGCCTGTTCAAGCTTGGCAGCTCATCGATCAGCAACCAGATCCTCCGGTCCCTGCATGGTTCCATACTCAAAATCGCAGATGATGCAGTATCCAACCACGCGGTTATTAGCGGCTTAACAACGTCCTTTTGGTCGTCTTTTCGAGTGATAAAGACCCACTGATCACCATCGTCGTTGCGCACCCATTCCTTGATAGAAAACGTCGGCCCATTATCCTGGAGGTACTTCAGCGGTCTGATGTAAGTGGCCATAACCGCTCGAACGGATGACGCCATTTTCTCAGCACCTTCAGACAGAATTGACGCGCCTTCTGTGCCTTTCAAAAAGCCGATAATTTCCTCCATATCGGCATTCAGGATTTTGTCCACTAGCAACTTATTTGATCGCTGGGGATGGCTTCCCAGCTTTCGAGCCATAGCTGCAAAAACAATCCGCGCGGCGGTAGCCCAGAAAGGATCGTTAGACTTCTGATCAGGAATGAACGAGGTTGCCAGCTGATCAAACTCATAATCCTCTTTACACTCGGTCCAGATGTCCCAAGCACGCCCCCTGGCGTCAAACGGACTCAAGATCACGTCATGCCCTTCGCGATAGAAGTTCTCGACCATTTCGCCGGATGGGTCATAGAAAATCGCACGCTCACCCCGTTTCCGAATAACCTCCGCCATTTCTTTATAGGTGACAGATTTGCCTGTCCCTGGCGCACCCACAATCAAAAAGTGAGCCGGCTCTGAATCCTTGGGGATCGGTATATTCGCGACGGTCATTCCGCCTGTTTTCGTCGTGCGCTTTATCGCTTTTGTCAGCTCCTTTGAATCGACTAGCTTCCCGCCACGAACAAATTCCTCGTTGGCAAAGTCCTCACCAGTGCTATTGAGGAATCGCCAGGCCACAAAACCAAAAACCGCCAATGCCAGAAACCCAAACACCACGCCAAAGGCCAGAGCATGTGTGCTTCGATCTAGCACTCGATGAATTTCCTGGTTCCGCAGGAAACCCACCGCCGGAATAGTCCGGCTACGACCGTCGGGGTAGGTAACAGATACGGTCGCATCGTCAATCTTCAGCCCTTCATATTTCACATAGGCTTCGATGTAACCGACTGCCAATGAGCGCTCAAGGGGCGTCGTTTTGACCCAATAGGTCGTCGCAATCGCCAGTACAAATAAGATCAAACAGAGCCTGGAGAATTGGACGACAACCTGCCAGATCATGCGCAAGTAATGGATGGTTGTCTGACCACCGCGCGTGAAGTTACCGATGTTGGAGCCCCTGAAAATACTCATCTAGATCATCCCCATCCGATCAAGCATTGAGCGAGCATCCTCTCGCGCCTCAGCAATCAAGCTTTCGTTTTGAGCACCCGCGAACCTCTGTGTAAGACACAGGGATTGGACCCCAATCTTTATAAGCGCGTCGATCTGCGCCTGGGTACCCTCGCTGGCAGCGACACCCCGCTCAATCAAGATGCGCCACATTTCCGCCTCAGTGGCGATCCCTCGTTTTTTCGTTTCCTGTTTAACGAATGCGATCGTTTCTTCCGACACCCGAATTGAAACAGCTCTCACGGCTATGGCTCCTTATAGCTTTATATTTAATCATATACTAGTATAAAGAGCGTATGCGCGCCAGCACTACTGAAATCAGGGCCCGTACTCGGAGGCGCATACCGCATCGCCCACAGGGCGTATGCGCTCTATCCCTTGTGCCACAAGGGATAGAGTAAAGAAGCGTCAGCTGCGTAGGGTGTGACGAAACCAAGGCGACCGCGTCGCTGAGGTCCAATCCCCTGCTCCATCCTGGTGTTTTAGGCACCGGGATCTTTATCAGTAAACCAACGGTAAACCACAGGTAGACCAGGAGAGTTCGAAATGGCAAAGCAGTCAGTATTTATTAAGTCACGCGAGGATACGGTAACCGTCTCAGCCAAGGTGCCACGCTCGCTTAAACTCCGAGCCGATAAGCTACGCGATCAGATCCAGGAAATTGACGACGAACTATCGTTTGATCTTTCTGTTTTGATCAGAGACGCCATTGAGGAAGCTGTCGACAAAGGTGAGAAGGAATTAACCAGGTTAAAGAAGACGGTGGAGAAAGAATCGAACAACGCGTTCGGATCCTCTAACACTGAGCAATCGACGGAAACGCTTTGATCGGCGTGGCCGCCGTCCAGGTGGCCACGCCCAGCTCAAAATCCAGACACAAAAAAAGGGCCTCGCGGCCCTTCATTGTTTGCCCTCTCAGGCGGCTTGGTCCTCCCTTTCGCTTTCATGGGCTGCCAGGTACTCAAAACACAAATCGTGTGCCTTCTGCGCCAACGTGGCCGCTTTAAAAAGGGCTTTCTTGTCAAAGTCCAGGATTCGGATCCAGTGCGCCAGATAGCTCTTGTGCTGCAAATCACCCTGTAGACCAATCCGGCTGCACATCATCCAGCTACCCAACTCGGCGACCAGCTCCTCAAAGGCGTACGCGTCAGAGCCAAACTTACCGACCAATTCCCGATTCAGGCGGCTTTTGTGACCAGTCGCGTGAACCATTTCATGCAGGCGTGTGCAATAATAATCCTCGCCCTTAGCGAACTGTTCACGGGTTGGCATTCTGATGATGTCGAGGCTTGGGATATAGCAGGCCTGATCGCCACCATGGCGAGTCTCGATCGGAAACGCCTCACAGATCGCTTCTGCATCTTCGATGGGAGCCCAGGTCGGCTCAACCTCAGGTGTTTCAAAGCCTTCAAACTGTTCGCGATTGAATACCGTGAAAGCCTTCATCACGGCATAGGATTCTTTCTCGCCGGTGTCGCTGTTCTCTTTCTCCATCGGCTTAAAGAAAATACAGGTTGTGCCCTTCTCACCTTTACGGACAAAAGCGCCTTGCTGCTTGCCCTGCTGGAAGGTCATCCACTGGTTTGATCGGTAGCCTTCAGCGCGTGCGCGCATGGCTAACAGAAGAACGTTCATACCGTTGTACGGCTTGCCAGTCGTACCGTTTACCGGCATGGCAAAAGATCCGTTTGATGTCCATGGACAAACCCAGGGCTTAACACCTTCTTTCAGGGCTGCCAAAAATTCTGAAGTGATTTCTTGATAGAGGTCGCGCTTTGCCATCGTGGGAATCTCCTAACTCGCCTCGATAACCGGCGGCGAACCCGGAGGCCAGCACCCCGCTGACCATGTGATTATTATCGGTTTTCCTTCCCTTCCTGTCAATCTCTTTGTATACCTTTCAAAGAATAAAAACCCATATAAATCAGCCCTCTTTGTGCATCTTCGTCTA
>NZ_PSSW01000027.1 GCF_002933295.1 Marinobacter flavimaris | reverse complement strand
TAGACGAAGATGCACAAAGAGGGCTGATTTATATGGGTTTTTATTCTTTGAAAGGTATACAAAGAGATTGACAGGAAGGGAAGGAAAACCGATAATAATCACATGGTCAGCGGGGTGCTGGCCACCGCGATACGCCGGCGGTCATCGAGGCGAGTTAGGATATTTGCTATGACTACTGCACAAGCTCTCCCTGAGTTTTTTACCCGTGTTCCGACCCTCCAACGCGCAGAAACAATGCACCAATACTGGGGCGATCGTTGCGTGAACCTGGAAATGTTTGTGTTCAGCTTCATGAACACCTTCAACGAAGCGTACAACGGTGGCTATTGGGATCTTAATATCACCTCGAATGACGCGCTTTATATGTCTCTGAGTACCGACGAGCCGGTGCGCTTGGTAAGCCCGCTGAACTATGCGGATGAAACCATGAGCGCTGATGCCGCTGGCCTGGTTCTGACCATTTATGCCAGTTCCTATGGAATGCACAAATTCCCGGAAGACGCATACCTCTTGGAAACCTACGACAAGCTAATGGAAGTCGTTGGTGACCATCCAGAGGCCTCCAAAATCTACCGTCTTCTCGACTAACCAGGAGGGGGCGAAAGCCCCCATGTTTCCGCCCGGAAACTCTCAGAACCAGAGGAAAATACCATGTTCTACGTTATTGCCTTGGAGCGCGTTACCATCACTAAGTCCTTCTCCGAGACTTTCGAGGAGGGAAAAATCATTAGTCGCCACAAGAGTCAGGAGACAGCCGACGAGCGTTGGCGAACCCTACAGCGGAAGGCTGATTATCCCGAGCGCATTGCCATGATTGACGCGCCTTATGGGCACGCTGTTGGCGATGTGGTCCCAAGTTTGGTGGCCCAGGCAAAGCAGGAGCGGCACGAGCGTTTGGGCTTGAGCCTGGCACGAGACCTAATTCTTCAAGAGCGAGGCACACCAATTGAGCGGCCGGATTTCTTCGCTTCCTGGTTGGAAGATCTTGGTCTGACTGTAGATGAGCTCAAGGCTGAGTTCGGAGAGCGCGCAGCAGCCAAGCTAGACGAGGAAGAGGCCCAGCGCCAGGAGTTTGCCGAGCGTATGGCGCGAATCAATGCCATCGAGGCTAATGTGTCGGAGCGCTCTGAGATCACTTACAGCTTCCCAGCCGTGAAAGGAATTCAGGCGGGCAATGAGTTCTATACCGCCCAGATTCCTTTTAAGTACCTGGTGAAGTTGTTTCGATTTGATGAGGATACCTTGCCACCTGAAGCGCGGGCCCAACGTCATCTCAATGAGCGCCATGCTCGGGATATCGCTGATTACATCCTTGAGAATCGTCACGAATACGTCCTGCCGGCAATTACGGCGAGCGTGAGCAGTGAAATGGCGTTCGAAGGTTTGCAGGTTTCTGGCGCCGGCGCTCGGGTGGGGGTTCTTCACATTCCAATGGACGCCGTAATGCTGATCAACGATGGCCAACACCGGCGCCGGGGCATCGAATTGGCCTTGGAATCCATGCCGATCCTGGGTGAGGAAACCGTCTGTGTGACTTTGTTTTTTGATCAGGGATTGAAGCGGAGCCAGCAGATGTTTGCCGACATCAATGCAAACGCCAAGAAACCGAGTAGCTCGCTGAGTGCTCTGTATGACCAGCGGGATCCGTTCAATGGGTTTGTTCTGGATCTGCTCAAAGAGATTCCTGAATTTCGGAGCCGGGTTGAATTTGAATCGGGCAGTGTGGGCCCGAAGAGCTTTAAGCTGTGGAACCTGGTGAGCTTCAAGAAATTCATTTCCAATCTGACCGACCTTACCAAACGGAGCATTGTCGATTACGACGAAGCCTACCTGAGAGACGCGAAAGAAGGCGTCATTCTTTTTCTTGAAAAGGCGCGCGCCCATGTACCGATGTGGGATCTGATGCTATCAGGGAAGATTTCCGCGCAGGAGCTACGTGAGCAATACGTGGTCGGGCATGCCGTGTTCCTGGAAGCCCTCGGGTTATACGGTGCTGAAATGGTGAACAAATACTTGGTGTATGGGAAAACGGAGGGCGTGGATAGGTTTGAAGCAATGGAAAAGCTGGAAAACCTGGTGCCAGATAGGACCGCTCCGGTTTGGGAAGGTCGGTGTGTGGTGGCTGGCCGGATGCAGAAAACATCCGATGGGGTCAAAGGTACTGCTGCCACTCTGATGGGGTTGTGCGGTATGGCCCTCACGCCGACAGTGGCCGAAACTGAAATGCGACTCGGTTCGCTGCTCAACTAGGGGAAAGGATCCGGCCGGAGTTTCCGGCCGGAAACTGATAGGGGAGGGGAGTGATGTTTGTGCCTTATAGGGAGCGAAGCGTCCAGGTCGGAATGAGAGTGCGCGTCTATCGCAATTTGTTAAAGCCGAATTTCTTTTCCATTCAGGCGATGGAAGGCCCTGATAAGGGCAAGGTGGTTGGCTACGCACGGGCCGTGGGTCTGGAGAATGTCCGGTTTGTCGTGTCCAAAAAAACATGGGAGAGAGTAATCTCCGAGGGCGTCCGCACCGTGTTCGCCTTTGCCGATGGTGCCCTAGTGGATTGTTTGGAAGCGCTACCGGCGGGATTCGATGAACGAATCACCTTGATGCCGTTTGAGCGCTGCTATTTTTTCAACCGACAGCGACCGGAAATTCCCGTCACCGAAGCCGCGCGCGGCTATCTTTTCGGTGCCGATTTCTGGGGCGCTGCCGAGCCCGCAGGGCTGGACCTTTAATGGGTCCAGCCCACCCTTCGGGAAAAGAAGGCACATCCTTCCGGCCACGCTTCGCTGGATGAGCTATTCGTTGATCCCGCGTTGCGGGACTAACCCCCCCCTCTAAATCCTGACTTCTCAGAGATCCCACCGCGCCGATATTTTTGAAATTCCAATCGGACTGCCTCACCACGCAAGATAGCCGTTCAATTTCTGCATTTCAGTAGCCCCGATATGAGGCGCAAAAAGCGACTCGCCAACTTTTTCAGTCCACGAAACCTTGTTGTATTGAAAGCTCTGAAAATCGTAAGGCCGGTCGCCGAAAGGACGGGGTGTTTCCGTTGATGTCGGTTAAAGCGAGCTTTTTATAAATAGAGATTACCTGGACCGAATTACGAGCAGGCAGTGGTGGGTGAATACGTTTTTGCAGCCTGAAGCGAGAACAGTGTCCAACGGTATAAATAGGTTAAGAAATATTGAAAGAGAGCGAGGTAATCGAATGAAAGAAAGCAAAGAAATAGATATCGGATTGAACAAGCTGGCTGCGACGATTGTCACCGTGGGCTTGGGCTCTATGGGAACGATGGTGGCATTTGGGGCTTCGACCTGGTGGGTAGTCGTACCTGTCTTAGTCGTGGTCGCGGGTTTGGCGATTTGCACTAGGTCATTTTGGTGGCGTCGCTGAATATCAGCGGCGCAAGCCTCAGCCGATCAGGGATTGGTTGTACCGATACTGTCGAATACCTATGGTTTCCCTGGGAAAATGCATTGTCGACGCACGAAAAGCCACAGTTACTAAATGAGTACTTTTCATGAACTATCAAAAATTATCTAAACTATTGTGTTAAAACATATAACCGTTAAATTTGGCAATTCTGTATTCTAGAGATCTGCGCGCAGTCAGTTTAAATTCGTTGCATGCTTGATAAACAGGAGCCTGCAACATGACCGATTCACCAACCTGGTTGGAAAGCTTTATCGCTGCAGCCAATGGTATGCCCACAGAGAATTTAGCCATACTCTCGATGGCCCTGGTGGCGCTCGCCGTGATTTATAAAGGACTTTGAGATGAGCGACGAAAGCACAAGTGTGAAGGCAGATCGCTTTTCGCCAATGCCCCGTCATTGGCTGGGCAAGGTGGGGGGCTCTCCTTGGCTTTTGGCAAGTGCGACACGTGTGGAGCGTTGGGAGGTGATGTTGGGGCTGCCTTTGCCGTTAGGGCTCCCTCGAAAGCCGACCCCTGGCGAGGTTATTGCCGCATTAAAGATCTATATTGCGTTGGTGGCGATGGCCGATGACAAGAAACAAGAGAGGAACGCGGGTAAGCACTGTTTGCGAACCACCTACGAGGAAATCCAACTGTATCTCAAGCTGTCCAGGGCGATGGTGTGCGAAGGTCTCAAACTGCTGGAAGCTGCAGACGCGATCGAACGGCTGGGGTACAAACCTCTGGTTTACAGAATCAAGGGGCTGGATCCGAAGAAGCCGGAGGAGTGGAAAGGACACGTCAAATTACCGAAGGGGCATTTGTTTGGTATGCGCCGCTACTCAAGTGACCTTCCCATCATGCTTGCGGATTATCCGAGTCGAGGGAAAGCGGCGATGAATGGCCTGGTGATATACCTGCTTCTGCTGTCAGTGTGTCAACGAGACACAAACGTTTCACTGATTTCTTACGATCAGATCCAGAAGCGAGCAGGGCTTTTCAGCAAGGATGTTCGGCAGGCGATCGATATTCTGGTCAATCACGATTTGATCTCTGTTCTGAGAGTGACGGACGAAACCACGCTTGAAGCATTTGGATTGCCTTTGCCTACTCAGGCGCTTAAAGGCAGCCCGAATGTGTATCTGATCAAAGGTGTGAAAGGGCGGAGGTACAACGAACGGATCAATACGTTGGGAGATTATGTGACGGTGGCAACCAGCCAACAAGCCAAGCAGGACTTCTCTCAGTGAGGCATGGCCTTTGGCGCGCCCTTCGGGTCGGGCTTCTCCGGGTTCGCTATTCGCTCATCCCGCGTTGCGGGACTGACGCCCTCCATATCCCTCGCGCTTCCGACCTCCGGCCGGTAAAGGATCCCCGCTGATCGCGGGGCCCCCGAAGTCG
>NZ_PSSW01000026.1 GCF_002933295.1 Marinobacter flavimaris | reverse complement strand
ACTCAGAAGTGAAACAGACCAGCGCCGATGGTAGTGTGGCGTTGCCCATGTGAGAGTAGGTCATCGTCAGGCTCCTAATACCAAAAACCCCAGCATCCTCGATGCTGGGGTTTTTTATTGCCTGAAATTTGGCAAATGCCAAAACCATGACGCTGCGCACAGTGACAACATGTAACCGAGGTTACACTTCTGTAAAAGAACTGGCTAAAACAACATCAAAAATCCAAGCCAGCCTCAGAGACGCTCATCAGTCATCTTTAAATCAGCCGCCAATAACAAGAAGCGGCCGCGGTGAGATGTGACTATGAGTAAACCATTTTATTCGCTTCTCCTCCTGCCTTTACTGGCCTCGGGGGTCAACGCCGAACTGCGCCCGATTTCAGATCGACAGATGTCTGAAGTCACAGGGCAGGCCTTTGTATCGGTTGACCGCCAGTACCATCCTGATGCCAACGACAACACCGCCTATACCCGGGTCAATCTCGGAATGGACATTGAAATCCAGACCAATGTGGATGTGCTGGAAATGGGCCGTTACGACCGGGAAGGTGAGAAACCGGGCACTTCGGATGTCTATATTGAAGATTTTGCCCTTGGTTACATTAACAATCAGGCTTACTTTGACGCCAATCCCAAAGCTCCGAGACAGCGAAAGCCCGATGGCAGTACCTATGCCGAGGGGGAAATCGTTCCTTTCTTGATCCAGAATCCGTTTCTGGAGTTCGCCTTCGATGAACAAACTGAGGAAGTGGTCGGCTTCCGACTGGGTTTCGGTGAATCCATGGGTGTCCTGTCCGGCAAGATTGAAACGCTGACTGGCAATGTGAACGTGGACATCATTGACCGCGGTGAAGGGCTGAGCCAGGCCAGCTCAAGCGGTAACCTTTTTGACCAAATCATCGTGCTCCTCACCCCTCTACTCGAAGGCGGTAGTCCATTATCCACCAAGGCAGAGCTGGTTTACGGTGCGGAGGGCGATCCAAACATTGGCTCCCTGGACCCGGTAAGAGCGGAATTCATCGGTATCCCGGATGGCGAACGGTTCATTCTCGAGGGCGCAAGCGGCTTTACCCGCTGGTCGGTAAAGAACCTGATCGGCTGGGGGTCGAGTTCCCGAATCGAGGTTCCGGATTGTTCCTTTTTCAGCTGTTCAGGCGGTGACATTTATGTTTACGCGGAGGACTGCCTGGTCCTTGGAATAGATTCCTGTTTCGACCTGGATATCTATAACAGCTTCCCGGTAGGAGAGGTTGGTGAGGTCAATGGCGAGCGACGTATCACCGGGCCGGCCGACGGTGCTTTTATCTCATTCCAGACCAAAGATCTTGATTGGCTGAAGGATGTAAAGAAAACAGACTTCACGCCCGAAGATTTTATCAAGGCCACATCAGGTGCCTTCTTCAATATTCCCAACGGCGCTACTGAGGTGAATCTCAACGAGGCGCTCTATGGCACCCAGCGTTACCGCACCGAATACATCGACCGCGGCAAAGGTCTGTTCTGAGGAGCTTCGTATGAAATGGTTGAGTTTCAGTCAGCTTCCTGTTTTCGCGCGGCTCCTTCCGGTGATGGCGGCTGTTCTGGCCGCCCCATTGCCTGTTGAGGCGGAACTTCAGGGCCTTTCGGAAACTGAAATGTCCTCGATTGATGGAGCCGGGATCGGCCTTGTACTGGAGAATTTCAAATTCTCCCATGGAACGGATGAGCCGGATGCCTCGGGAGAGCAGGCACGCATTTTCCGGATTGGCGGGATCAAAAGCACCGACGGCCGTGATGTCGATATTACGGTAAACCATCTCTACATCGCCGGGGCCAATAGCAACTACGGAGAGACCCTGGGCCCGGTTAATCTCGGGAGACTCCTGAACCCGTGGAAAATTGATGTGGTGGATGGCAATGATATTGGTATCGCTAACAAGGCGGTGCTGGAGTTCGCAGCCAGTGCCATGGTCAATAGCGACCAGGGTTATGACTGCATGGACTCCGGGGCCGGTCCTGGCAGCGGCACCTGTTCGAGTCGCCCGGCGTCCGCTGGATACATCGGGGAACGAGCGGACATCGGCATGCAGATGAACGTGGCAGTTGGTGACGACCGGTCTGCCAATATCAATATCCACGCAAAGAGTGCTGTCATCGATGGTAGCTATCTGCGCCTTTGGGGCGATAAGGATCGGCGTCAGATGGTCGGCCAGTTCAAGCTGAATTTCTATTCCCCGGAACTTTCTATCAATGCCTGCGCACAGGACGGTTCCACCTGCGGATCACGAATACTGATGAGCAATTTTGCGCTCGAACTGGCGATTGGCAACCAGCTTCAACCGGTATTCTTCGACGTTGATGGCAGTGGAAACTTTGTAGTGGAGGTTGCTGCAATTCGGCGCCCTCAGCCGGGCGAGATTGGTGCCGACGGTCTCCGCGGCAGCAGTGATGCGGACGCCTGGGATTTCTACGAGTCCTACTACACGAACCCGGAGTTTCGCAGCAATCTCAAGATCGGAAATTTCAGTGTTGGCGACCGCGATTTTGGTTCGGCCCGTGTACAGGGAATGCTGATACAACACTTGAACATTAAGACCAGGGATCTGAGCCAATGAAATCCTTTCTGCGCAGAACAATACTTGCTCTCCCTGTTTTTCTGTTTTCACTCCCCAGCCTTGCCGAACTCGCCCGCCTGGGAGATGAAGCTCTCTCGCATATCTCCGGACAGGGTGGAATCTACCTGTCCGGCGACATCAGCATTAATGAAATGGGTGGCCCGGTTGAGAACAGCTATTTCGGACGCTGTGATGATGCTGACAAGAAGTGCGGTGCCCGCTTTGCCTACCGTCTGAAAGAGGACGGGGGATGGATGGTTCTTGATGATATTCGGGGCAATTTCGCGTTTGAGGGCCTGACACTGCGGGTCCGCAAAGTCGATTCCGGATTCGGTGGTGATGGCGAACTGTTCAATCGGGATGTGCTGGAGCTTGGGCTACCCAATACTGTTCGGTTCAACGACGTTCAATTTAAGATTTCTTCCAGCAGCACGGCCCGGCCCACCGACCCCGGCTTTCAGCAGACCGACATATTCTCTGTTGATATGCGAGGGGACGTTGTGATGGAAGGAAACCTGCTCGTGTTTCCGGCGGGGAATCCGTGAGATTGAAGAGGTTAACTGTTATGGGCTCGCCAGACGGAATCAAACAACTTGCCACGATTGCCACTGGGCTGTTTTGTGTGGTCCTCGCCTCCCCGGTGGTCGCTGACATGAAAAGCCTGGACGATTCCACTCTGGCAAACATCAGCGGCCAGAGTGGTTTGTCCGTAGAGCTCGATCTAGGCCTGACGGCAGATCGACTGTCCTATGTTGATGATGGCAACGGCATCCATCTGGACGGTTTTCGCATTGGTTCCGCCGTTGATCCTTCTGGTCAGGCATTCCACCTGATTCGCATCGATGTTGAGGAGGATACATCCCTTAACCTAGATTACCTGGTGAAAGACCGACGGATCGAGTTCGGTGATATCCGGCTCGCAGGGGCCCCCGGTGTCACTATGGGGGGGATCTTTTTCGATCATTCTCTGGAAGGGTATTTAAATATAAGGCAGGGCAGCTCCGTTGGCGGGGCCGGATATACCTTTGACTCCGCCTACACGATGACCGGCGGCCGTCTGGGATATCGCACCAATGGCAATGAAGTTTTTCTGGACGATATCACCATGAATGTGGAGGCACTGGGAGTAACCCTGGATGTGGTCGGCGACACTCTGGCTCTGAATGCGCCCAGAATAACCGGGGATTGGGAGGTCGGCGCGATTCGTTACAGCAGCAACCCCCTGAATCATGGCGTATCCGTCGATTCCGGCAACGGACAGCCTCTGCCCAGCTATGGCAGCCTGAGTGGAAGTTACGAGCTTTCCTCCAGCACCAGCCTGACTGCCGGCGGCCGATCCGGGGAGGGCCTTCGAATCGATAACGAGACCGTTATACACTCGGCCTCTTTTCTATATAGGGATGACGGAAAGGCCCTCGCGTTTCGAGACATCACTGGCGTCTATCGGATTAACGACCTCCGGCTCGATGTAGCGACCGACTGGCAGAATAGATCGGCCCTGGCCCTGACCCTTGGCTCCATGGATGGTGAATTCAGCATTGGCGCTATTGAGGTGGGTGGCAATGGCAAGAGCATCGGTCAGGTGAATGTCAGCTTTTTGCTTGAAGATCAGGTGTTCAACGGCCGCAGCTATTCCAATGCGATCTATCTGCAGGGGGGTGGACACCCTGACGCCGGGCCGCAGGGCTTGCGACTTGCCACTGAATGGAGTCTTCGGCTTGCCGATCTCAGCTACACCGAAGACGGCAACCGGGTGATCTTCAGTGGCCTGCAGTCCTGGGGGCAGGGCGATGTAACGGTCAATGTAACTCGAGATGGCGTCACCAACGGTACCGAGTTCTTCGATGGTCTGCGGATTGGTTTCGAGGACATCAGGGCCGGCTACCGGATCAACGGTCTGCGAGTAGGAAGTGATGACGCCCCCTTGCAGGGTGGCACAGAGCTGCTGCTGGCACTGGGGTTCTATCCGGCTTACGAATTCGAGCTTGATGGCCATGTGACGCTCGGCGCAGGAGGCGCATCGGGTGAGGGGATTACCATCAATTCCGATGTCAGCATCAGGAACGGCAAGGCGGCGATTATCGCGGTGCCCTACGATGAAGGTAATGGTGAAATTCCCCAGAAGGGTCTCTGGATTACCGAACTGGATTATGACGCCCATGTGCGCGACATGACCGTTGATGTCAGCCAGGAGGGGCTTGCGGTGATCAAGGGCGAATCCTGGAGCACCATGGATATCGGCAATCTGAGAATCGGCGACAAGGAGTCCGGTCAGAGTTTCGGGAGGTTCGTGATTCAGAAATACGAAACCGGCAGCAGCATGACCGTCGTCCCCGGCGGGGCCGGCGATGTCTGCGCCGGTGGCATGGGTGATAGTCCATCCGCCTGTGCGGCTTCCGGAGGCGTCTGGGAAACCCGGGGTGAGGAGGGGCTGACGGTCCGCCTGAAGCAGGTGCTTGCCAAGGCCATCAATGAAGCCCGGAAGAACTCGCTGACCTGGGAAACCAACCGGCAAAGCAGCGGTGTTGGTGAGGCCATGAACGGAACCGGGACGAGCCTCGTTCTGAACGATATCCATACCAGCGATGGTGGGGACTTCGATGGTGATGGCGTAGACGACAACTCGTTTGGGCTACGCACTGATCTTTCCGTGGATGTCTATCAAACCCGGGTTGTGAAGAAGGAGGACGGTTCGGATGCAATGGGAGTGACAGGCAACCGGGGCGATGAAAAAATCATGGATGGTTCGTCCGCTGCCGGCTACCGCTATGTCTCCAATCCAACCCTCGCCGAGGCCGACAACAGACCGCTCGGGTTTGCGGTGAAGGCGAGAAGCCGGTTCAAGGAACTCTCGATCAACAATATCGACCTGGTTCATCCCGTTGGTGGTGCTCAGACGGCCGTCTATGGCGTCAAAATGCAGAACTTTGATATCAAGGCCAATCTGACCGCAACCCCGATTCCCTGATCTTCCCGCAGGCGGTTCGCAAAGCGACGCCGCCAACTTTGTCTTTTTCCCTTCCCTGGTGTTTAATCCGGCCTTACCCAATTTGATGGCTGGATGCACTTTATGAAATCCAAAGCACTTATAGAGCTGCTCGGTGACGGTCAGGTTCACTCCGGAGCCGCGCTGGCCGAAAAGCTCGGGGTTAGTCGTACCGCAATCTGGAAGCAGATTCGTCGCGCGATGGAGGAAGGTGCTGACATTGCCACGATTCGCGGACGTGGATATCAGCTGGTGTCCCGGGTGGACCTGCTCGATAGGGCACGGGTGCTTCGTGAAATTGCCGCCGGCCGGGAGCAGGAGCTTTCACTGACAGTCCTCGACGAGGTTGACTCGACCAATGCCGAGGTGATCAGGCAGATTACCGCCGGAAGCAAAGGTGTCCCGGTTGTTATCGCCGACTGTCAGACGTCCGGCCGAGGTCGACGGGGGCGTGTGTGGCAAAGCCCCCGGGGCGAAAACCTGTACCTGAGCATGGGGCTCACCTTCCACGGCGGCTTCAGTGTACTGGATGGGTTAAGTCTGGTGCTCGGCGTTGCGGTGGCCAATGCCCTGGAACGACTGGGAGTGCCGGAGGTCGGACTCAAGTGGCCAAATGATATTTTTCTGCCGGACGGCAAGCTTGGCGGCATCCTGGTGGAGCTCCAGGGCGAGCTGGAGGAAGGCGTGGTGCAGGTAATTGCGGGTATCGGGCTGAATGTACATATGTCCCGGGCTGATGGCGTCGATCAACCCTGGAGCAGCCTCGCCAGGGCCTGCCCGCAAGTCGAGTGGTCGCGCAGCCAGATCGGCGGTGCAATCATCGATGCTGTATTCGATGCTGTTGCGCTGTTCTCGGATATCGGGTTTGCAGATTTTCGGGAGTCCTGGCAGCGTCGCGATGTGTTCATGGGAAAATCGCTCAAGGCCCGGGGCGGTGATGTCGAAGGTGTCGGTTGTGGCATTGATGACGCCGGCAACTATCAAATCCGGACCGAAAACGGGCTTGTTCCGGTGCGCGCAGGGGAAATCAGTCTGCGAGTGGCAAAATGAATCTGTTTATTGACGCGGGTAACACCCGGCTGAAGTGGTGTCTTGCAAACCAGGATGAGGTTCTGGCCTCGGGGACCGGCTCTCTCGAAGACGAGAACCCCCTAGGCATGTCGGGAGAACTGATCGGAAAGGTTGTGTCTGTCGCCATATCCACCGTCGCGTCTGAAGAAAGGCGAACTCATTTGGCGGGCTCCGTCGAGAAGCTGTGTCAGGCGCCGGTTCGCTTTTACTGGTCGGAACAGTCCCGGAATGGCCTCATGAACGCCTACCAGGATGTCTCGAGAATGGGGGCTGATCGGTGGCATGGAATGTACGGTGCCTGGCTCGATCACAGGCAGGGCTTTGCGGTCCTGGATGCAGGCAGTGCCGTTACTGTCGATTATGTTGATCGGCATGGTCAGCATCTGGGTGGTTATATTCTTCCTGGCCTGCAGATGATGCTGCGCAGTCTCCGGACCGATGCCGCCCGGATCTGGTTCGACCCGGACCAGGGGCTGGCAACGGACCCTGGCAAGAGTACCGGAGAGTGCGTGAACCATGGTCTTGCCTGGCTGTCTGCTGCGATGATTGAGCGGGTGATCGCTGACGCCCGAAAACTGTCACTGTCTGAAATTCTGGTTACTGGCGGCGATGCTGACCGGCTTATCGGTCTTGGTCTGCCCGGTATTTCTCGCCCGGATCTTGTGTTGTCGGGCCTTCGTGCAATTCATGCGGAGGAAACCTCCGGATGAGGTGGTTGGCGTTGGTGCTGGTGCTGGTGAGTATTGCTATTTATTACCTGCCGGACTTCGTGGGGCCATCGGGCGGCATGGCCAATGTTGCCAGTGGCAGCCTGCCAAGGGTGGCCAGCCTCAAGTCGCCGGGGCCGGAAGACTCCGGTGTCGGGCCTGGTGCACCCGCCGACGAATCCGAAATGTCCTGTGCCCGCCTTGGATGGATTGAAACCGCGGAGCGCGCCCGAAGACTGGTGGACAGTCAACCTCTCGCGGAGGAGGCGGGTTTCAGGATTGAAGAAGTCGAAAGAGAGCTGGCACCCCTTCACTGGGTTCTTATTCCACCCCAGCCCGAGGCTGTCGCCCTGAGCCAGTTTCGTGACATTCAGAGGCGGGGGATCGACTCCTATCTGGTTACCGAGGGCGAAAACCGCAATGCCATTTCGCTGGGGCTGTTCGAGTCCCGCGAATCTGCAATTTCCGTGCTGGAAGAAAAAAAACGTCAGAATCTTAATGCGGTACTGGTCAACTTCCCCCGAAATCAGATAAGCTACGCGCTCTCTTTTGAGGCGGAACCGGAACTCGCTGAAGAACTGGTTCAGGCGGTGAAAGTGGATTACGGCAGCAATTTTGATTTCGTTGAAATCAGGCCTTGTGAAGGTGTTGCAACGCCAGAAAAAAATCCGTAGTATACCGCCCTCGCTGACGAGGCGAATGTGAGCTGGCGTAGCTCAGTTGGTAGAGCAGCTGACTTGTAATCAGCAGGTCGGGGGTTCGATTCCGTCCGCCAGCTCCACTTTAAGTTTTGACGGATTTGCTCACGCGAATCCGACTCGGAGGGGTTCCCGAGTGGCCAAAGGGATCAGACTGTAAATCTGACGGCATCGCCTTCGCAGGTTCGAATCCTGCCCCCTCCACCACTAAATTGCTCGCGGGCATCGTATAGTGGCTATTACCTCAGCCTTCCAAGCTGATGACGCGGGTTCGATTCCCGCTGCCCGCTCCAATTTGTTTTGTAATGCTCATGTAGCTCAGTTGGTAGAGCACACCCTTGGTAAGGGTGAGGTCGGCGGTTCAAATCCGCCCATGAGCTCCATTATTTATCCGGTCAACGTTACGATCCTGGTTGATTAGGGAGATTGGTCGAATGTCTAAGTCTAAGTTTGAACGTAATAAGCCGCACTTGAACGTAGGCACCATTGGTCACGTTGACCATGGTAAAACCACTTTGACTGCTGCCCTGACCCGTGTATGTCACGAAGTTTGGGGTACAGGCTCTGCGAGTGCCTTC
>NZ_PSSW01000025.1 GCF_002933295.1 Marinobacter flavimaris | reverse complement strand
GAAGGTACGCATGGGCCGGTGCACTGACTGGGTGAATGGATGTCAGGTGCGATTATATCGCCTCAGGCCTTGCGGTTGCAGGTCTGGGGATTAAATTAGACCGTGTGAAGTCACGGATTCAGGAAAACAATAACTATATAATTTTCAGGTATTTATATTATTGATAATTAAAACCCAATGTCGTATATTTGAAGATCATAGTAGTTGTTTTAAAGAGGTAGCGGTTAATGGCTTTGACCACGCTCAAAAGTAGAATCAAATACCGCCTGAGTAGGAGTAAGGATACTGTCTTTACGCCGAAGGATTTTATTGACCTTTCCGGGAGAGATCAGGTGGGTCGAGTGTTGCGTGATCTCATGTCAGAAGGGGTTGTTATTAGGTTCGGCTATGGGCTGTACGCCAAAGCTGATAAGTCGCCGTATTCTGGCAAGATTGTTCCGAAGAAGCCCCTGCCTGAGTTGGCTGAGGAAGCATTGAACAAGCTAGGTGTGAAGGTCGTTGCCTCGACTGTCAAGGAGCTCTATAACAGCGGCAAGTCAACACAGGTTCCGACTGGACGAGTAATTGGTGTAAAGGGGCGTATATCTCGCAAAATAGGCTATAACGGGCAGTCGGTGAAGCTAGAGCATGTCACTTGATAAAGAGGTCGCAGAGTATCTATCTAGGGAAGAGGGGATAGATCCCGCTTTCATCGAAAAAGACTGGCACGCCGTGAGAGTGTTGCAAGCGCTCTCCCATCATTCCCATGAAGGCATCACGACCATCTTCACAGGTGGAACCAGCCTCTCCAAAGGTTACGGCCTGTTGAAACGCTTTTCTGAGGATCTTGATTTCAGGGCGCAGATAGATGGGACATTAAGTGCCAATAAACTCAGAAAGCTAAAAAGTGCCTTTCGAAAAGGGGTTATCAACGCCTTACGCGAGATCGAGGACCTTTCATTTGAAGAGGATGACATTGTCGTTGACGGCCTGGGCTTCAAAATTCAGCTCACCTATCCGAAAAAATTTGAATCTCCCCACGGAATCAGGCCTGAGCTTCAAATAGAGTTCAGTTACACGCAGCCTCGATTAAACACCGAGCATCGTCCCATAGCGTCAATGATTGCTCGTTATGCGGGTAATCCAGACGAAACTGGTTTTCTCTGCCTCTCTCCAGTGGAGATAGCGGCGGATAAGTTCAGCAGTCTTACATGGCGGGTTCACAAGCGAAACAGAGAGGACGAGAAGGACGATCCGGCCATGCTTCGCCATCTCCATGACTTGTGTGAATTGAGAGGCATGATTGACGCAGATAATGCTCTTTTCATCTCCACCACCCTAGAATCCTTTGCAACCGACCAGCAAAGACTAAACCGTCAGGTGGGTATGGCGTTGAAAGACGCTGCGCTGACAGCTTCTACCATATTGCAGCGCGATGCTCTCTATGAGGAGGAGTATCAGCAATTCGTTGATGCTATGTCCTATGCTCCTGAGGATGAGCGAGTCGATTTCGCTCAAGCAGTAGATAATTTTCAAAAACTGGCAAATTTATTGGACGCCTAGCACCAATACAGGCAAGGTTTTTGAGGTTGATGAACCCCAGTCGTCAATCGGGGGATTGTAAGCCGACAATGGATCTACTCTCTGTGAATAGGCCTGTCTGGACTCACCCTCATACGCGCGAATTCGGTCTTTAACTGAATTCTTCAGCTCGTGAATGCTGTTTGGGCTCAATCCCGAATCCACGGACGGCTGCAAAACCAGTGTAGACGTTCCTCATGCGTTCAAGTGAGCAATGTGCTATTTGCTAGTTGGACGACTACTCAGGCTCTCTCCTCAACCCATCTCGACGCGGCAAAAGGATCCTTTTTCCAACACACGCGAACCTTTGTAGATGCAGTGCCAATGTTCGCTTTTGTTTTAGAGCGGGCCTTCTCCATGAAAGCCCATTGGGTTTTATTCGAAAAAACGAACCAGGGCAGTGTATTCGACCCGGTTTACAGGCACGTCGTCTTGCTCTGCCGCTGATTGTACTTCGGTAAGTATAGAGTCTCGTAGCCAGAAGGATCGGGATTTGCCCTCGCGCGGGGAGGCTAGGTACTGGATCTTCTTGGTCTTTCTGTCCGCGATGAGTTTCTTCATTGCTTCATCGAACACTTCTTGCATCAAAACGTCATCTTGCACGGCCTTCATTTTGATTGCTCTGTGAAGGTCATCTGGCATTTTCACTTGTTGAAGGGTTCTCTCAGCCTTTTTCGCGGTCGTCATCTACTGCCTCACTGTTTGCACACCGGCGTGGCAATCATGGCGGCGTCCGGTGCTGCAACTGATTAGAGAATTCAATCCGAGTCAATGCAATTGAACTTATAGTTGTGTACGAAACCAATTAATTCTATATGAATTAACCCGTTAACGATATACAACCCAGGGCCAAAACGCAGGCGGGTTAGATGGTCTCAGGTAATGCAATAAGTAGCGGGGATGGCTGGCTCTGATGTGCGAGAGGCAGCGTTATTTTAAAGGTGGCCCCATGGTCAGTGGGTTCCAGAACGATAAGCCCACCCATTTTATCGATTAGCGTCTTGCAAATAGATAGGCCGAGGCCGAGGCCGCTTGATTTGTTGGAGTGGATGAAGGGCTCAAAGATTTGTGAGCCAAGATGTGCAGGGACACCTGGGCCATTGTCGGAAACTGAGAGGGTTACAAATCGTCCTTCTTCATCAATTGCTCCCTGGATATCGATGCGGGGGTCAGCCACTGGTTTCTCCAAAATGGCGTAAAGGGCATTATCGATCAGATTCCCGAGAACATGCATAAGCGCGGAGTCAGACGCCACAACCTCTACTTCGACGTCCCTCACAGAGAGCGTCACCTGGCTCATACGATCTGCGTTCAGTTTTGCTGCCCGCGCAATTACCTCCACCAATGATATCGGTCTCAGCTCTAAAGATGGCGTTGCAGTAGGGGCAAGGAAATCTCTAAGCTCGCGCACCATTAGCTGAATGCGTTGAAGCCCCTCTGTGGCGTCGGCCAAAGCTTCAACCCGCACGGCATCGTCACTGTGGTTAGCGGCTACACGCGCAGCAGACAGGGCGTAATTCAGAGGGTTCCCAATTTCATGGATGAGTGCGCCGGCAAAGTGGTTGAGTGTTCTCCAGCGCTCTGAGTGGATTAGTTGAGCCTCTTTGGCTTTGAGTTCGCAGATTGCCTTTTCGAGTTCGCTGTTTTTGCTTTCCAGCAGCCTTTCGAGGCGAGTGCGTTGCACCAAATTGAAAACGCGCGTAGTGAGTTCTGGGCCCGAAAACGGCTTTGATAAAAAGTCATCAACGCCAAGCTTTAGAGCCTGCTCTTTAACATTGCTCCTAGTGTTCGCTGCGAGAAGTATTACGGGGATGGAGCGCAGCTCTTTGCTTGCTTTCAACTCCGTAAGTATGTCGATGCCATCTTTGTCTGGCAGCATGTGGTCGAGAAGCACAGCCGAGGGTTGGCATTCACGTATGGTTTCAACCGCGGATCCCCCGTCGGCAACACGAATAATGTCGTAGCTGCTTTGGAAGAGGTCTACTAGGACTGCTGCGATATCGTCCTCATCATCAACGATCACGAGTTTCGGGCGGGCGATGACGCCTCTATCCGAACTTTTCATGAGATCGGCAAGCGATTTACGGAGAGCGATTGCATCAAACGGCTTTCCTAGAAATGCATCGGATCCCGCATCGATCGCCGCCTGTTTTGTTAGTGGATCGTTTTTAGCGGTCAGCATCATGATCGGGACTGTTTGGCCATTCGGCTGGCGCCTGCACCAGGCGACAAACTCTGCACCACTCATTCCAGGAAGCATCTGATCACTGATCACACAGCTTGGCCTGGTCTGCTCAAACAGCTTCTGGCCCTCGTAGGCGTCAACGGCAATCTGTACCTCGAATTCCGACGCCAACACTGTTCTGATATAGGCGGCCATATCTGGCTCATCATCAACAACGAGACACAATGGCTTATTGCCGGCGCTCACGGCAGATCGTTGTTCGAAGCTGTTGAGACAGTCAACTTCTGCACTTCGGAAGAGGTCAACCCTTTCATCCTCTGTCGAAAAGGTTTCATCGATTACCTGGTTTGTAATAGGGAAGGAGACAGTAAACGTCGCTCCAATATTGGGTTTGCTGGAAACATCGATGCTTCCGCCATGGGCTGAGACGATCTCTCTAACGAGGGCCAATCCTATGCCTGTTCCGTGGTACCGGCGGGTCTGCGATCCGTCGGCTTGACGGTATCTCTCGAAAATTACTTTGTGGTCTTTCGGGTCAATGCCAATGCCATTATCTTTCACGGTAAGCACCGCCTTGCTCCCTTGCCTGACCAGGGACACGCTGACTTCTCCGTTTTTTGCTGGCGAAAACTTGTAGGCGTTCTGTATGAGGTTAAAGCAGACACGCTCCAGCTGCATTTCACTGCCCATCACGGGAATGACCTCATCACCAATGTTTACTAGGAGTTTCCGCCCACTTTGAGAGTGGAATAGAGCCGAGAGTTGGTCCGCCGTGGATTTAACGACGCGATCAAAGGCTAGTGGTGAGAGTTTCGCGTGCTTTTTGCCGGACTCAAAGCTCATCACTTCAAGAACATCATTCACCAGCTTAATCAATCGGGAGCCATTTCTGACGATTCGCTCGATAACCTCGCGGGAATGCTCGGACAGTTGGTTGCCCTCGTTTTCCAGCAGGTGTTTAGCAGGACCAACGATGACTGTAAGGGGCGTGCGGAGCTCGTGGGAGACGTTAGCAAGGAATTCTGATTTCAGGCGATCCATTTCCTTCAGCTCGGAATTCTTCCGCTGAATTTCCTGCTCTTGGCAAAACGTATAAAAACGCTCTCGCTCTGAAAAGTAAGCAGCAATGTTGGCAACGACACCGGTGAGAAATATGAAGTAAGAGTTATTGATCACGATGCGCCAGGCACCGTCCGGGATTCCCGAGGCGGCGCTGACAGCCAAATAGCTTGCAAGGGTTAAACAGGTGTAGAACAGCGCTTCTTTGAATGAGAGCCCCAACATAAATCCGATGCCCAGCAATACAAGATTGATGCCGGCATAGTAGGTCGAAGTCGCTCCATCAGTCTGATAGATAATGATCACTACCGTTAAAATCACCGATGAAGTGAAGGCTGTTGTGACCAGGAATAGGTAGGGCTTCACGGATGGCAAGGTGGTAATGCAGTACATCGCCATAAGAAAAGCGACTTCTGCGACACGCAGGAACGCAAACTGCACAAACTGCTCAGGGTAAACAACGTAATCCAGAGGGATGCCGAGAGTTACGATCACAATCGAGATCAGGCAGCCAATTCGATTGAGGTAAGCTCGATCAGCCAGGTTTTTCTGTTTATAAGCGGGGCGATAATGCTCTAAGTGAGATACATCACCGAAAGCAGGGCTGAACTGCGTGAGGCTACGCGTGAGCGACTTGAGCATTACTTTGGCCCACCCTGGCCATAAAGGATTCAATAGCGGACTGGTATTGAGGCCAGTTTTCAAACATCGGCATGTGCCCACTCCCATCAATGAGCGCCAGACTACTGTTGGGGAATAAATCTGAAAGCTCTTTAGTTCGTTCTAGGGACACATACGGGTCGCGGTTGCCACACATTACCAACACTGGACATTGAATGCTCGGAATGATGTAGCTGAGGTCCATGTTGGCCAAGTCTCTAAAATAGATGCCCATGGATACGCCGCTGATTTTCTGAAGAGCGGGGAAATAGTAGGGCAAGTAGGCTTGAAAGTCGGGTCGATTGATGACGCTTTTGGGCTCTGCCAGTACATCACCAATGAACAGTTTGTGAACGCCCAAAGTTAGGGAGCTGACCCGCAACGCTGGTGAAATCAAAGCCCGGCCTAAACCGCCCAGCTTGTTTGCCATCCATTGAAAAGCAGCGTAGATGCCGCCTTCTTCCTTTCCGGTTACTGCGCCACCTATTGATACGAGACCTCGAACTCGATCGGGCACCACGGCTGCGGCAGCTATCGCAGCATGCGCGCCTGTTGAGTGTCCTACCAGGATAAACGATGTCGTGGATCCAAGTAGCTGGTTAATTTGTTCAAGTACCGAACTGGCAAGACTATCAGCAGACAGTTTTGATGAAGGGCCAAGTGAGGCCGATGGATAGTGACCAGGCAAACCAATGACGAAGATTGGGCGGTCGCCGAATACAGATAGGTGGGAAGGCCACCAAAAATAAATAGAACAAAGAAGACCATGGATTAATACAACGGGCGTGCCTGGCGCGTTCTCATTGAATGCAAGGCATCTGAAACCATTAATCGCTATTTCCCTTGGGGGCAGAGGCGCCATATCCAAATCTTCCTTTGAAATCCTTTGCGTGTAAAATACTAGTTAGCGGTTGGTATTTCCGGGCACGGAGCCACAATTCGGGACAACATATCGCTGAAATGGGCACTAGTCAGCAGATTTAACTTTGCTGATGCAGAAAAATGGAAGCCCTAAACCGTCCAACACCACAAGGACTGTGCGTGATTCACTGTATTTCAGGGCAACCTGATGTGATCGGTCGTCACCTCCCTGGCGACGACGTCATTTTTCACTCCTATGACCAACCGCTACCGTCATTTCCGGTCGGCGCGATCCTTATACTGCATGAGCCACCTTTAGCCTGGCTCAAGAACCCTGCTCAGATCCAAACTTCGACACATCGAATACTGCTCGCGGAAAACCCGTCTGCCGGTGCGATCAAGCTCGCGGTTAATCAGATCGGTGTGGTTCGAATTTCTGATTTGGCCAGCCTCTCAAAAGCCATTAAAGAGTTATTCCGAGACTCCGCGCTTATGGCGGCTCAACGTATGGTGGAGGGGCCTGCCGTATGAGCACCCCTCAGATTAGAGTGGCCTTTGTTGATGACGAACCAAGAACTTTGCGAGCTTTCCAATGGGAGTTTGGTGAGCACTTTCACATTAAGACCTTTCTTGAAGGGCGTGAGTTGCTGACCGCGCTGGACGCCGGTGAACAGTTTGACGTATTGATCAGTGATCAACGCATGCCTGGGATGACTGGCGACGAAGTTTTAAAAGAGGTTAGCAAGCGATATCCGCCAATACGCAGGCTGGTTATGACGGCCTATGCGGATGTGGGCCCACTTCAAATTTGTGTGAATGAGGCGGGTATTGACGGATACCTTGAAAAGCCTTGGGATCCGGACGAGGTCCGAGATTT
Source organism: Marinobacter flavimaris (assembly GCF_002933295.1). Classification (GTDB taxonomy): domain Bacteria; phylum Pseudomonadota; class Gammaproteobacteria; order Pseudomonadales; family Oleiphilaceae; genus Marinobacter; species Marinobacter flavimaris. The sequence goes on along the minus strand of NZ_PSSW01000025.1, from coordinate 4,398 downwards.
TATAGTAAGGGCACACGGTAGACTTCTGCAGGCGCGAAGCCGAGAGCTACGGCGTATTGCGGCGGGGAACGATCGCTGGTCATCTATTCAAAAGTCCAGGATCTCAGGCGTTGCACAAATGTGCGAGGCCTTGGGTTTCAATTCCACGGTACAAACTTCTTTTTATCAGGCCTTGGAGCTTTCTGCCTTCTTCAGGCCATTCGATTGGTCTGATTTGCTGCTGATAGATTCGTCATCTGAACAGGAGCTGATCCTCGACTTTCTTTCATCCATCGAATCTTTGATGTTGCTCGGGTCAGAGTTTAATGATCCCTGCCGACGCGCGCTTTTTTACTGGTGGATGCTACTCAAAGCATGCCCAGAAGGGCAGGGAAGTAGTTTTTTCAAACAGTGCCACGCGAACGGGACGATATCTCTGTCTTTTGATGCTGGCGCCCCTTTTGGGGACAGCATTTTTGATCCGTGCGGTGACCGGGATCTTAAAACCATACGGCGAAACGCTCTTCTTCTTTTGGTTATCCAGGAGCTCCAACCGCTGGGTGGCAGCCTACTCCTGGTGCCAGACAACGCAAGGTTCAAAGGGGATCTCCTGATGGGGCCCGAATCAGGGAAGGCGACATGGGCTATGTAAGCGTCACTATCGTCTATCCCTTTCGCATACTTGCAGATGCGTTTAGCTCCAGCATCAACAAGCTACCGGACTTTTACGTTTCGAACCAAGTTGAATCGCTGGTGGAACTCTGGGAAAGCGTGGAAGAGACTGATTTAGTCCTGGTTGATGCCGATCTTCTCAAACAATCTTGTTTCAGAGACATTCGGAAAATCATGGCTAGCTTTCCGGGCGTACAAATAATTGTGATTGGCATAGTGTCGGCGCCTGAAGTGCTGATTACGAAAGGTTGTGCTGGTTACATTGACCTTCATCGAGGATTTGACGAGGCTCTCCACCTGATTACGAGAGTTGGCAGAGGCGCGACCGGGGGTATTTTGTCGAGCTCCAAGTCGTCCAGTGAAAGCACCTTGGATACCCTTTCACAGCGGGAAAGCCAAACCCTAAAACTGATATGGGATGGCATGACAAATAAGGAAATATGTGACTTTCTGGGAGTGAAACAGCAAACCGTTAGTTCCTATGTGAATCGCCTCTGTGAAAAGCTCGGTGTAGAGTCGCGTAACGGGATTTTTCTACTGAGCCACCGGCTGAGAGATAAAACGCTGTAGGTTTTTTAAGGCAGGATTTGCCTGTTTCTTACTACAGACACTTTACAATCCGTAACATAGACTTCTCCAGTATATACGGACATATATTGAAGGAAGCATGAAGATGATTGCACTGACGAAAGGACGCTCAGTATCAACCTCGCTGTTTGTCTGTCTTCGGGACGCGAAGACGGGCGGATTCACCACCAATTTTTATCAAGCGGTCTCGGTGGATCCTTCGGTATCGTTTAGCACACCTAACCGACGTAACGACGTTCTGAATTCGATCGCACTGAATATTCTGGCAATTGCCTTTCCTGGAGAAGAGATGGAGCTCCCAGTTGGACGCTGCTCAACAATTGCTGTGAGCCTTCATCAGTTATTCGCTGATCAAGTGCTTTCAACCATGCCAGAGGAGGGCGGAAATCTGCCCTGCGAAGTTGTCAAAGATTGGGCCCGCGAAATTAGTTTAAACACGGTGATGGAGCCAACAAAACTAAGCGCTTAGGGCCGTCATTGAGTTGCTCTTCACCGTTTTTTGGTTGCTCCGGGCCGTCATCTGGTTGTGACAAACCTTCTTTGGGTTGTTTCTCTGAGACATTCTTGCGCGGTGTATCGCGTATGGTACACTCCAAAAAGGTTGTCATCGGAGGAACCGCAATAATGAACAGCGCCGCCCCGATCCACCCCGGTATTCATCTGGGACACGAAGTTGAGCGCCATGAATTGAGCAAGCGCCAGACCGCCGAATCGCTCCAAATTGGAAGAATGACTCTTTACCGTCTGATTAAGGGTGAAGCCGATATAACCGTTGATTTGGCGTTGCGCCTGGAAGCGGGTTTCGGGGTTCCAGCGGTGAAATGGCTGGAGATGCAGGCAGATTATGATCGATGGCGAAACGAAAAGACGGGTTCGGATGTTTCCCGAATCCCTCGGTTGGTAGAGCCCGAATCCAAGCCTCAGCAGGAATTAAATATGATTTTCTAACAGGCAAAAGAAAAGGCCCGATCTGGTAAATCGGGCCTTTCAAGAAAAATGGGCACCAAGCTGCAACTTGAGTGCCTGATGTGCGAGCTCCGCGCTAAACGAAGGACCACACGAACAGCCTTCATACTAGCGCGTCATAGCTCCCTTTTGCAAGAAATAAGGGTAGAGAATGACGACAGCACCTCTCTACACGCTCTGTTTGCCCATGGAAAGGGATATGCAGCGTGGCGACATCACCTAATAAAAGGCCTGAAAACGAGGCGTTTTCAAAGCCAGGCTCCTCTTTAATTCGTGTCTTCAACGAGGCGCCGTACCTTTGTCGATGCTCCGACAATAAAACGGCAGCTTACGTTAAGCCGCGGGCTAATGCGGTTAATTGGCCGTACATGCAGGTCAATCGGCGAAATGTTGTTTCCTGGTTGGTCTTTGATTTAGACCATTCCAATCCGATGATTTGGGAGGATGCGGCTTTACCACCCCCTAATCTCATCGTCCGCAATCCAAAAACCAGCAGCGCCCACCTCTTTTATGCCATTACCCCAGTCCTGACGGGCCCTAATGCGCGGCAGAAGCCCATCGATTTCATGAAAGCTGTATATCGATCAATGGCACAGAAGCTTGGGGCAGATCTCGCTTACAGTGGCCCTGTTGCAAAAACGCCTGGTCATCCATGGTGGGAAACTTCAGAGCTTCATAACGGCGAATACTCCCTCAGCGAATTGCAGCCGGCAGGTGAGCTTGAATATATGCCGCCTTGGCGAGGCGCACCCAACCTCGAAATTGTTAGCCACTCCCGGCATTGCACCCTGTTTGAGCAGGTTCGGTTTTTCGCCTATGCGATTGTCCAGGAGGAACGGCAAAGGGGTTCTGAGAGCTCTTTTATCCGCAGAGTAGAGCAGTATGCCCGGAGCAAAAATAGGTTTTCCGGGCGGCATTACAAATCCGGCAAGCTTCGCCAGAGCCAGGTTCGCGCCACGGTGAAATCAATCACTCGATGGACTTGGACAAAATATTACGGTGCAGCTGACTGCGCGCGCGGAACCATGCTCCTAAACCCTGAGATGCCTTTGGCTGATAAGCAGAGTTTGGCAGCTAAACACACGCACAAAACGCGAACCAGAAAGACAGAAAAGAAAATTCGCACGGCGGTAAGCAACCTGAAGGCTCAGGGCGTTGAATTGACTCAGAAGGCTGTCGCTGAGGCCGCAGGACTTTCACGCCAGACTGTGGCCAAACACAAACACTTATTGAACGTGACCGGCCGAAATGTCGTTGATTTTCTCTCAGAAAAACGGCGGCTGAATGCCCGCAAATCTAATGTTAAAAATGCTGTCTATCAGATAACTGCTTTGCTGGTTGTTCCTGCTTTATATGATCGAGGCTGTTATCTAGTGCCGGAGCGGACGTTGCGAACGGTGTCGCCATCGGCAACCAGGATGAGGTTACGGGATTACCTGGATCCGGATACAAGTTAACCCGCTGGTTTTTATCGATTGCATTTTCCTACCGGGAAACTGGGCGCAAGCATTCACATGGAAGTATTAGTTCTGATCCCACAGGCTTGTGTCTTTTTTCTCGGGTGGCTACTGTATCTATATGATTCCATTAAATTCATGAGGTTAGGTTTGTATGCGAACGATTGGGCAGCTTTGCGATGAGCACAGAAAAAAAGTTTCTCAAGGTGGTAAAGAACCTTTTTATCTTACTGTTGTTGAACCTTTGCTTGATGAAATAGAGAAGAGTGTAGATCTCAAAGGTAGCTATGAGTTGAGCGGAAGGTTTGACGTGAAAGCCATTGCGAAATTTCGGAAACGCGACAAAATCTCCCAGGCGCTGTGGATTGACTATACAGCTGAGGCCCCTGATGGTGGGCCTTCACTGATGGTTTGGATCGAACCGGAAGATCTTCCAGAAAAGTTCAAATCTGAGATCGTAACGCATCCTTCAGGTTCTTTATTTCTGATTCCACGGAATTGGATTGCTGCCGATTTTTCTCAAATTGTCCGGTTTGATGCTTAAGTTTATGTATCGTTCGTTATCAACATTTCTCTATTATCCGGGTAAATGCCTTCGATGGCTGATCTGGAATGGTAATCCCCCCATTTTTAGCGGGGTTCAAAAGTAGACCTCAGGCCATCATGGCCAACTTCTGTTGAGGAGTAATCCCTCCGAGTCCCATATTGGGTCGTTCGTGATTGTAGTGCCAGAGCC
>NZ_PSSW01000024.1 GCF_002933295.1 Marinobacter flavimaris | reverse complement strand
GAAGGTACGCATGGGCCGGTGCACTGACTGGGTGAATGGATGTCAGGTGCGATTATATCGCCTCAGGCCTTGCGGTTGCAGGTCTGGGGATTAAATTAGACCGTGTGAAGTCACGGATTCAGGTAATTACTCATCAGGACGCTGGTGGATGGCTCAGTGGCCGCGAACCTGGTTCTGCACCCATGGGTCGGCTGACGGTCGATAAGTCGATAAATATTAATAAATTTGGGGTTCTAATGGACATAAAGGGGGATTCGGACCTTCAATTCTTTATCTACGACGCGGATACTGGTTCAAATTTACTTACTTCAAGCATAATAGAGTCTGTTGATGTAGGGTTGGGCTATTATTTCACAGACAGGTTAAATTTCAGGTTTATTCCGAATACCGTATATAGCGTTGGCGCTGTGAGCAGCAATGGCGCATGGTACGCCGTCGATATGGTTGCCAACTCAATATCTGGCTTTAATTTTTTAACGGGAAACCAAAACATAAGGAAAGAATCAGGTTCTTACATCCTTAATACGGGAACGGCCTGCTGTGATGTAATGACGGCATTTCAAGTCGGCCGCCCAAGAAAGGTCCCTGAACCACACACCTTCGCCCTTTTGGGCTTAGGTCTCGCGGGAATAGCTGCACTCCGCAGAACCAAAACTGCAACGGAGGAAAGCTGACGAAACCATTGAAAGGTTCAGCACTGTGTTGCTAGTTGAGCTGGCAATACAACGACAAACGAGCCAATATTGGCTTTGAAGGGACTGCGTCTCATCAGTAATTAGTTACAGTGGCCTAAGGTCTGCTTTTGACTCTCCTGCTAATGTTAAAATTGGGTAATGCATTTTGGACTTGTCAGTATATTTAAAAATATTAACGCCAATAATAATTATTATTACTGGTATAGTTCTATATAAATGGAACGCATGGAATCAGGTTTTTAGAGAGTCTATGACCGCTAGGTCAAAGTTAACTAGAGAAAGAGGATTAGCATTAGCAGATTACTGTTCTGACTTGGCTTTACAGCTTAAGTCCGAGTTAGAAATGGAAGCATACGATCGACCAATCGATGAGAAAACTCTAAATACTATAAAAGATCTCTGCAAGGCAGTATGGATTAAATCATACTTCTGTACCGCTGAGGTAAAAATCTCTTCACAAACGCTTTATGAAATGGTTCGTTTAATCGAATATTCACATAATAATGAGGGGGCTTTATATAAAGATGTAGATGTTAAGGTTATGGTATTTTTCTTTCTTATGAAAATAATGGAATTCTCACTTTCAACTGTAACGCCACGGCGACCAAAGTACATTGGCGTGAAGAAACATTTTAAAAGTAAGGTTGCAAAATATGCATATGGAGAATATTTAAACATGAATGATACTGATTTTTCTGACATATCAGGGAAATCAACAAATCATGTTTTGGTTACTTTGTATCACAGTTGTGTAAAAAATATTGGTGACACGAATTTTTTAATGAAGAAATTGTTTGTTGAGTCCATAGTTGGGAAAAATGAATTTTTACTCATTGACATGATTATGTTGGAAATAGCTTTTCCATACAAAATCGACTTAAACCCTAAGGACAGCATCTTCGCCGTCCATATTGAGAATAATGAAAACCTTGGGCTTCGAAAAGAAATCGACCATGAGGACGTCGCTCTTTTTTATTCGCCTAATTCTAGTAGTGAAGAAGACATACGCACCATTGAAACTGCTTTGAAAAGGGGACTATCTCATTTGCATCCAAAGAAAATATCGATCATCGAAAAACGCAAAAAAATATTCAGAGTTGACATCGCTGCCACAGAGTTAAGAAAGAATTTCAAAAGAAAAAAGAGCCTCATTCGGTATCTTATATTCAAAGATCACGATAAGAATATTTTACATTACCTTACGCATGAAATTTTTCTGGCAATTAAGACCCCGATATTTCTATTGCCAAACTATTTCCGTGGCAAAGTGATAGAGTTTTTAGAACGAAAGAAATTATAAAAATTCTTGCCGTTCATTCTAAGTATAAGTAGATACGCCTTATCCTTTAAAATCTTAGAACCAAAGTGATTCCATTATCACAGTCACTTAATTTTGGGTCTAACTGCTCAATGGTGCGGCAGGAGAGGGTTTTTAAATTAATTTTGGAGAGTTACACCCTGAACTCTCACGACAGATAGAAGAAAGCGGCTGGGAGTTTAGAGGTTTCAGGTGCTTACAACAACAGACATCCAAATTGATACCTGAACAACTGGCCTTCTCGCCACCCAATTGAAGCCGAATCCTCCGATTGTCAGATCATCACCGATGCCGTATTGCGCGGAGCCTCTAGTGTGCCCGCATAAGTCTCCACCCATTATAAAGCCGTCCGTGGAAGCGGGGTAGAACTGAATAATTTGACCGTTTAGATTACTTTAGGACCAACCATCGGGAACTCCTATTCTGTATGTCTCGACATTTAGATGATACATAGAGAACAGGTTGAGCGCCAGCTGGCGTCGTCGCCCTTCACTATGCTTGGGGAATCCTATTCTTCCACCTCTGTCTGAACCTGGAACGGAGTTGGGCTGGCTCTACTGGACAAAGCATGGTGGCCGAGCGGTTACTCGAGGCAGGAGGCGTACGGTCTCGACTTCTCCTCATTTTTGACAGCTTTCTAAGAAGGACCGTATCCAACTGGTCTCAACAGGAGTTGGTTCAAGTTTGTATTTTTTGACGATCCGTGTGAACCGAGCGACATATCCACATTGGCCGGCAGGCGGTAACCATTCGTTTGGGCCAAGAGCCCCTTTGCTCCGATTCAAATTTAGCCTCGACTGGCCACAGATTTACCCTGTCATTAGCAAATCTTTGACGCTTATCGTTCGACCATTGTTGTGCACCTCTGTCCCATGACCAGGCTAGGGGTACAATGTGGTCAATATCAATCCCAGCTGCGTTCTGTATCACGTCATTGGTGAAGGGGCTGATCCATCGACCAGTGATTACTCGACAACGTTTATCCGATGCAAACCGCACAGGCGTGGATGAAGTAGCAATCAATGCTTCTGCTCGGCTATCCTGACAATCGCCGTCAGCGTCATCCCAGCCATGACCAAACGCAGAACGTTCGTATTTTTGAACCGCCTTGGATTCATTTTTGTCAGCTTTGAGCTATGCCAGGGCCAAGCCTTTCGGCAACTCTCCGCCGCCCTCCAGGCAGGCCTCGACAGATTTATAAGCCTGGTAAGCCTTGGTCCTCTCGTACCAGCCACTTTCAGGGGGGTGGCACAGACCGCTGTTTGATTTTTTTACGACGCTTGCATTAGCAGTAAAACTGAACAAGAAGCCTGCTATCAAGACGATGAATAACCTGCTTCTGGAGCTAAAGAGCATGTCGTTTTGAGGTCCTTGCGATGTGAACTTGATATTGGATACAAACGTATTTTTAACTACTATTATCGCACTCTAAATTCTGAGGACGAAGGCCCCATCTATCGAAGTGACCGCAACGGCAGACAGGTCGCTGCTCCGCCTGCTGTGAGCAATGAAAGCGGAGGGAGTGTATGGATTGAAAGTAGTATCCGCAACCAAGCAGGATCGATGATTCAGCTGTTAGATTCGTCCGACTGCAACGTGTCACGAGCCTCAAACGAAAAGAAGATCAACGATTCATGACTATCAGCTTTTTTGAGAAAGGCGAATTGTCGTCCGGATTCCATGGCTGGCGTGTTGTCGCCACCATCCGAGGCAAGCGGTTTCAGAAATACTTTTCGCTGAAACGGCCAAATACCAGAATTACTGAAAGCCTTTGGTATAAGTATCAGGAGACCAGAGCCCGTTACTACGATGCCCGTTATCAAGCCCGCTCTGCCGCTATCCAATACATTGATTTCGTCAGCAAGGATCATCCGGCAACCCGTCCGTGTCGTGGTGTCGGTTTTCATGGCATCACGCTGGGCATAGGGACCGGAAAAAGTACCGCTAACGAAACCTGCTATTTCTCGGTGAACAAACGAGGGGCCGCGATTAAGTTCTGCATTGACGAGCGAGCATCGTTGTCCCAGGCATGGGATCAGGCTGTCGCTTATTGGGGCGAAGTCTTCGATGTACGACAAAAAGATGTCAGGAAGAAAGTAACTCAAGTTCCTAGCCCGGACCAATTCAAGGCTCTTCGCAAACAGTTAAATGAGCAGGAAGGCTACGATTATCCGGTCAGTGTTCTGCACCATGTTTACGCTGAGCAGCGAAACCATTTAGAAAGACGAAAAGCCCGGGAAAGTACGAAAGGGGAGGTTAGTCAGGACGATCTTCTGACGATGTACGCAAATCTGGAACGTCAGGTTTCAGAGTTCCGGAAGTAAATTAAACATAGCCACTATCAATTCCCTGGGGATCGCCCCAAGGCATCTGGCTGGGAGGTCAATACCCGGATCATTGGCTGTCGCCCTTCCATGACACCGACAACACCGATATCGCTGATACGCGCCCCAACCATATAGTTTCCGGGGCCCAGCCGGTTATAGGGCTCAAGGATCATGGCTCGCCATGCTTCAATGTCTAGCAAAACTGATTTTAGTTCCGGCACCAATTTTAGAATGCGGCGGTCTGTAACACCCAGCCACCGAGTGCGTTCAATTCCGCTGCTCGTGACAACGCCAACCGTTTCCATGGACGCAAATGCCCCAAGTGTGGCGTATGACATATTGTGCCGACGGCGAAACTCCATCCTCAGCTAGCTCGATAGTAACGGTTTATGGCTCCCCGCAGGATTGATTACTGTGGACACGCCACCCTGTTCGGAGTGATGAGAGGGGCGAAGTAGGCTTACAAGCCGACATGGACCAAGCTCCACTTACACTGTATTTGTGTACAGTATTTTGCGGAGCCAGAGCAGTAAGGTCAAGGTAAGGCCGTTATGCAGCATCTAATTGCTCAAACAGGAATGGTGCCAGGCCTCTCCCTGACGGGTCACACCACTCGGCAGGTGTCGCGATCGCCTGGCATCCATGCCGGCCTTGAGTCGTGGTCGAGTGTGACTAACTGACTCGCCCTCAGTTTACTGAGCCAATAACGATGCTAAAGGAGCTATCTCTGAAAAACTTGTGTGAGAAATCTCACGTGGATCAAGGTCAAGTTAATTAGAAGCCTCCGATCACTTCAGCTGTAGCGCCGTGAAACAGGGATCCAGCCATGCGTGACCTGGGAAGGTGATCCGGAAGGTAGAGAAGGGAGCACCTCTTGTAAACGCCCGAGAGATGCCCCGGATTCGGTTTTCATCAGGTTTCAATGACTGCTGACCACTTCGCGGTGATCCCGCGAGCTGCGGCAGTCATGACACTAATCCAGTCAGCAAAGCTGAACGGACATGATCCCTATGCCTACCTAAAGGGCGTGCTGACCCGACTGCCGACGGAGAAGAACAACTCCATCGACGAGTTGTTGCCCCATAACTGGAAGCAGGCTATACCTGACAAGAAGAGCCAGGCCTATAAAGCGGATTCGAGGAGGAGGCATGCAGACAACAGTTGAAGCCGATGGTGATGAATTAGTAGTTGTGATCCCGCCTGAAATACTGGATCGGGCAGAGCTAGAAATCGGAGACGAGGTCGAGCTGTCGATCGAAAACGGCGTCATCGTTACCAAATGCTGCGGCTAAGGATTACCATTTAAAAGCCACTCTGCGAGATGGTTCTGCGCGGGCTAGTTTTTCGCGAGTAACTTGCGACTATACGCAAATTCTGGAAAGCGGACCCTTTTGCCGCGGCAAGATCGTCTATTAACAGAGCCCGGATATTTCTCCAAGTGAACCGCCCAATGATCTCATCTTGAACCTGACGTTGTTGGATCTATGGATCTACTAGTTTGATACCCTGGTAAAAGATCTTGAAGCGAGAGGTTCCCATGAAAAAGAAACGACCAACAGAACATGAACTACTCAAAGACCTGAACCCCCGCGGAGCCCACGCGGACGAGTTGGCAGATCCGCTCGCCCACGAGTTGGATCCTCTGGATAGACTGAAAGGTTCGGTAAAGAAATTCGAGCGACCCACTGACCCCGCTACTGACCCAGAGGATTGGGATGCCTGGTTTAACGAAGGAGGCGTTTCAGGAGATCTCATGGAAGGCAATAGAGAGAAGCGATGAGTGTTAGGAGCTTGGATCAATTCCATTCAGCTTCGCTGACTGGATCAGGGCCATTACGGCAGTAGAACCATTGGAAAGCGGACCTCTTGACCGCGACGAGATAAGCCCGTGAAGGGAGCCTTAACCGGGGTAGGTTCTCTCCTAGGCTAGGAGTGGCAAGGGCACCAGGACAAATCCAGGCTTTTAAACAAAAGCGAACATTAGTCAGCGCTTTTTAAAAAGGCACGCTTCCATTGGAAAGCGGACCTTTTTGCATCGCGCCTTGCAACCGTGGCAGTGGGGGGCAGGAGCTGTAAAGCTGATTTGATGTGGGCAATGGCCTAGCTTTGAACATAACACCCGTGTGCGCAACCGGACCCTCAAAACCGTTATAACCCTTGTCTCAGCGTTCAGACTCCCGCTCGCGAGCTAGTTTCTGCGGTTTGGCAACCTGATCCCTGGTCATTCTCTCTGTTTTGAAGCGTCATGAAGCCCTCTGGCATCAGAATTTCCACGTTAATGAGCGGCCAGACTGGACTACTTATAGGTCTGAACGTCATCTGTAATACGCTTTGGCTCTTGTCGTGCATTACCCTCAGATTGAACCTCGCATCGGTTTGTCCCTGTTCCGCCGATTTCCGATACCAATTGGCCGCTTGCTCGCAGTCTTGAGATTTTGCCCGGTCACCATCTCTGACTTTTCGGTTTACCGTGATCTGCATGAAGGCCTTCTCGGATCAGGACCTGGCCATTCAACGTTCTGACGGTTATATTGGAAAAGAAAGCGCTGATTCAGCCAGTTTCTAAGCGCTTGATTTATGTCTGCAAGTAGTACAGGTTGAACTATGGACTATTACATTATTTCTGCATTGGAGGCCGATTCAATGAGCTTAAAAGGAAATAAGTCTGGAGTTTTTTCTTTGAGTAGCAGACCACACAAGGAAAGATTCCGATATGTTTTGTACGTCTTGGAGCTTTTTTCCTGTGGAATACCGTACGGAGATAAAAATAAAAGATAAATTAACTGAAATTTTTTGAGCAAAAAAAATAATTATATTTTATTAGCGCAATTCAAAGAAAATATTAAAACGAGAACGTTCTATGGTTAAAATAATTCTTTTTGGGTTTTTCTGCCTTATTTTATCTTCAACTGTCAGTTCTGAGACTAAAACTTTTAAAATAAACCCTAATTGGGGGGTTGCTATAAATACTGACGATTTTACTGACGAAAAAACTTGCAGTTTTGGTCAAATCAGTGATGCACTTAGTGTATTATTTATGAATGCACCTAACGGTAACCACGTTAAGGATACAGTAGCTGTATTTTCTAGTAATGCTAGGATAAATGGTATCGGTATTAGATATAGAGTTGATAAGAGCAAACCAGTTTTATTAGGACAAGAAAATTACAAATACCCTAAATACTCAAATACATATTTAGTCTACGGAAAAAATTATAAAAAATTGGTTGATGACTTCAAGTCAGGAAGAGAAGTTGTCTATCAATTTATGTCAAAAGGCGAGCCGATTAATGATAAAGTTTACAAGGTAAATCTAATGGGTTTTACAGAGGCATATAACTATACAATTAAATGCAATAGTAACTAACTATCGGAATCCTGATATTTAAGGGAAAAACGCTACCCCTTTTAATGCATCAATTATATACTGCTTTCTTGCAGTGCCACCACGATACGCAACACATGTTGCCTCGTAGGCACCTTGAGTTTTTAATGGGCGAATATCAACCAGCTCTGCGCATAAGTGACCATTGAGATTCAGGCCTGTCTTTACCATTTCATGAACTTTTGGCGTGGATAAGACTTTTTTGACTTGAGCCATGCCAACATTAAGACCAATAGTTTTCATGCCAAAAAGCGTAAGCTCTTTTTTATGTATATCGGACAGGGTTTCTGCATGTAACGATGTTGCCGAAAATAAAAATCCGTACAATAAACACAAAACAAAAGATTTTTTCATTGAATAGCCCTCTCAATCCTGAATTCAAAAGCTACGTTTGTAGCGCTTGAGCGTTTTTCAAGGTCTCCTCCAGCATCATAGCGTCGTGTGGCAAGCGCGTCACTAATACGCCCGTTGAACCGTTCCATCATGCCATTAGTCTTGGAGCAACCAGCCCAGGGACAATTAAACGGTCGTTTATTGGACGTCGGGTGTAATCCCCCCATTTTTAACCGCCATTTTGACCAGAGGGTTAAGGCCACGATTCCAGAACGAACATTGCCAAGGTATGAGCACTATGAATTGCCAATCGGGCGTGCCTGGGCTCCAATTTATAGATCTGCTTCCTGCTCCATGAGCTGAGCTGGCGTGTGTACGTAGCGCACCAACACCATCAACGATTGAGTGCATCCCTGATAGAATTTTGCGCAAATCGTTGTCTTCTATGCGCTTCGGGTCAAAGTTCAAGTATTCGGCCACCGGCTTCCAGAGGTTTTTCATATCCTGTTTTGCCGGTTTCTCCAGCTTCTCTTCGTCGATCATGATCTTGAAAAGAGACTCCAGAATATTGCATGCAACTGAGCATGCCTCGCGAGGCTCAGTATTCGTATTGTCTATCGCTCGCTCGAATTCCATATTGATAGAGATTAACTCACTACCTTTGATCAGATCAGATAGGCTCTTTGTTGCACCCTTCATCCCCACAGCCGACTGAACCTTTCCTCCTATCCGGTATACCAGGTCATATCGCTCAAGCACTTCCTTTGTCTTTCTCTAAAAGGTCTCCCGAGACAAAGACCCTGGCGGTGATCCAAACAGCTGCGAGTGATGATCATCCGGAGTCTCCATCTCTTCTTCGATTAATTTCCCCAGAACCGCAAGAGGGGTCGAGGATTCGACGTTGGTGCGCCTAAGCCAGTACTGGCACTTCACAGGTTTACTGCCCTCTGGAGGGTCCCCTGGAGCGTCTGGGTACATGAACATGCTGTCCAGGTCGGCGTGAGTCTTAACTTGAGACAGATGTTTTGCAACGAGAGCAATAATCGGCGCTGGTATCTGAGTCTTCAAAAGAAAATCCCCTGGATCTGTGAACTCAGGAGGCAGTCTACATCAGCTTGAGTTGTGTAACCCGGCGGCGGCATGGTCAACGCCGCCAGATAGTCCTTTGAAATAGCCTCCGTTTGAGGCTGGGGCGTGTCATGTGTATCGGGGGAAGTCCACCGCCGTTTTAAAGCCGTCCGTGGAAACAGGGTAGAACCCACCACACTTCAAAAGCAGTGCAGAGCCAATCAACCTCGCGTAGGTGTGCGTGTAAGTCGCCGTGAAACTACGATTAAACCAAGGTTCGATGCTATCTCACATTGGAACTGTCCCCAGTCGCAGGATAGAGCCCGTCTGAGTTAGGACAACTTCGTAACTCTGCGAGGGGATTTTCACGTTATGCGTTTATTCTGTGTTTATAATGAGGATTGCCACAACATCAGTTCAGGGACGTTAAGATGAAAAAATTTGCAATTATGCTTCTCGCCTCACTGTTTTCTACTTCCGCCATTGCAGTTCCAATAACTGTAGAGTTCAGCGGTTCGATTTATCAGTCTGATAACCTCACGAGCGACCCCTACTACGATCCCACTGAGGATTGGTCAACCGAGCTGTATGATCTCTTTAAGCTTGGCGGTGTCATTAGTGGTCATTTCTACTACGAATCAGAGGCAACACCGAGCCAGGTTCTCGGATCAGGTGAGGACACACTTGCTGAGTACAGCCTTACCGGATTTGATATTCAGTATGAGAGCTTCAGCGGTGGAAGTACGGGAGGAACACTTACCATCGACAACGGCTACTATGGCGATTGGGACCAATATGTAGTTTGGACAGATACTGATGACGGGATTTGGGGTACAGGTACCACCGCATCCCTTGGTTATTTTGGTTTGGGTGTCTACGACTATACCCAGACTCTGTTAAGTGACACCAGTATTCCCCTGTCCGCGCCTGATATTGATACCTATTGGGACAGCATGATCATGCTTGGCTTTTACGAAGACCCTACTCTACCCAACCAGGGCACATATATTGTTAACGCGACGGTTACAGAGCTAGGTATCGTGACTGAAGTTCCGGAACCCTCGACCGCTTGGCTGCTCACACTCGGCCTCTCGCTGATGTTCATCAAAAGAAAACGGAGTTAGAAGTGAATAGCCTCAGGAAAGACCGACCCAATGTTTGATGCGTGTTCTTCCTGGCAAATTACTTTGAATGGCATGACCAAGCATTCCATGGAGCTAGCAGAATTCCATAAAAGACACATTGAGTTTGGGTTTGAGCGAGGTGAGACACATAAGAGGATGCATATTCGAATTTCCTGAAGTAGCAAAAGCTCGAATCATCCAGTTCCAATAGCCACAGCGGCGTCCCGAAAACAGAAATAAGAAAAGGAATTCATGGGTAACTTCTTGCTTAATCGCAGCGCTTTTTTCTTCCTCTCCCTAGCACTGAGTTTTCTGGTGGTTGGTGTTTCAATGCATCACATTTTGAAAAGTGCTTACGAGTCCTATTGGACTGCGATTGATCGCGTCCAAACAGTAGATTTCAATCTCTTAGCATCGACAGCAACAGGTACCGTTAGCGTAATAATCCAGACCGATAACAGGGAAAAGGCTGAAGAATTCGTGGATTCCAATTACTGCCTTTTCAGGATTCAAATAGAGCGCTGCGCGAATGAAGCATGTCAAGTCATGGAGACCATGGCGGACAACGCAAGAAACGAAAGAGCCCGTTGCCAGGCTCTGGAAAATGGGAAACAGACGCTCCGAATTCCCATCTTTCAAGACGCAGCATCGCTAGCAACAGTTTCTTTTAACCATGCTTACTCCAAACAGGCCGATGTTGCAGTAGAAACTGGTCAGCGAATTGGATATCTGACCCTTTCGCGTGGGAGCTTTATTCCCTTTGAGGCCGATTACAAGGATTTCCTTTCCAAATGGTTGAAAGGGGAGGCCAACGCATCGCGTCATGAAATTTACAAGACTTCAGCTTCCGTAAGTTTGTTGTTGGGTTTGCTGACCTTTTTAATCCTTTTCATAGTTCGGCAGTTTTACATCTCTCAAGTTAAGAGAAAGATCATCACTGAAAAACTTCTTAGGGTTATAGATCGAAAAATTGAGAAAAAGAGCCTCTGAACATGGAAGATCGATACACTCTCCTAGAGAAACTCAGGAAAAGACTGGTTTCTTTAAGCATATTCAGCAGAGCTGCGGAGGAAATCGCTGCTCTTGATAAAGCGATGGATTTGATCCTTGAAGAGCAAACAACGCCCGACGGTAAAAGCAGTTTAGAGGTTTGTAGAAGTCTGAGAACACAATTGAGTCAGTGCGAGGCTTCCAAGGTCCGAATTAGCAGGACGCTGGCTGATTATGAAGCTTCAAAAAACCACTTCAAGACGCTAGATCACAAGAAGATTGGCATCGTTGGGGGGCACCCGACAGATGCCAAGAGTCTTAAAGCGGCCTTCGACTCTCTTTGCAGCGAAGCTCGCGTAAAGTTCAAAGAAACTATCGGCAAAAGTACACCCGATCACCAAACCTTTAGGGAAAAGTACAGCGACGTCGATCTTCTAATTGTTTTCACTGGATTCGTTGGACACTCGCTGACCCGACACGCGGACATGATTGAAAAAGAAGAGGGAATCACAGTTATCCGTTTAGAAAAGATGCCCAGCGAATATCGCTCCATCATGGCCGAGATTCTCTGCGCCTTGAAAGACAGCTGAGCATGCCGAATTGAAACTGATCAAGGCACGCTTTTACCGATTCTTCAACCACGTAAATGTTCGCTTTGCGACCAGGGCATCCTTTGAACTCAGCTAAACAGAAGCGAGCATTGGTAAGCCGTTGTAAAGTCGCCCGTTTCCATGGGAAAGCGGAGTTTTTTGCCGTGTCGAGATCGGTTATTTAGGGCAGTCCAAATAGTGCTTCGAAGAGAACCTTGCTCGATTTAACGTTGAGTCAACTGACGTTTGGGAAGTTCAAGGTCTACTTTCGAACACGTTAACCGAACCTCGTCACAACGGAACACAGGAGGCGCTCATAAATCAAAAATATTAGCGTCAGTATTTAGTGAATGATTGTAAGCGACAAAATTTCTCTCATTCTTATCCGACTGGTTCAATCTGCGAATATTAAGCTTTGGAAGCCACCTGATTCAGCCAAATTTAGTGTTTATTTCTTTCAGGATATAGTCAACATACTTATGGAGGTATCTGTCGGTGTAGGGTTCGCTCATATACTTGGCTAACTGGGAAAATAACGTGGTAGCCTCACTTCCTATCGCCTCGCTTGCCTTGTATTCCAGTAGTAGACCTTTTGCTTCGGAAAGTTTGGAGCTATACAAATATTTAGGTGAGTGCCTGGCAGTATTAAAGGCACTATAGAGCCTTATGATTGACGCTTTTTCTTTAGGTTCAGCCTCCCTGAACTCCACTCCCATAGTCCGAATCATGTCTTTTAAAATAACGAATGAACCATCAACCGGTTTGTTTTGTGGTGCTACACATCCCGACATGAGCAGGGCGAAAGCGATCAATACAAAAAATTTATTTTTCATGATGTTTGTCCTCTTCTAGCATTTATCCGGAGATTTAACCGTAAACTAATTGAATACCACCTGTTGCAAGTAGGGTTCTCTCACGATTCGATAATTTTTCATCACTGAACGAGTTCATAGAGCAATCAGAAGTAGTCCTCAGCACGTCCGCCATTCGCCTCACTGCTCTCGTCAAAATAAGATTCAGGTCCGACCTGCTCTTGCTTACACATTGCAGCGGCCCTATCCAGAGCTGCTCGCGAACCATTCAAACTTAGTTCGGCGTAGACCGGCTCTAAATCATCGCGAAAAGGAGCGAACTTCAACCGAAGCATTCGCCCAAGACGCATCTCGGAGATCAGCCGTGGCAGTGATCCTGCGAGTACGTAACCGTATACTGTCCTTTCACCAGAAACACTGGTGGCTTCATAAAGCGCTTCATGGATAGGTTTGCGATCAACCCGGATTGAAAGGTCAGTAAGCGCGATTGTTTCGGATTTCGCAAAGCTGGTCGAGCTATCCATATGTACTTGCAATTCCGGTTCGCATTTTTCTGCGTCGAAGTCGAGCAGCACACGAAGATCACTATAATCAGACGTGTTAATAGCACGGTAAAACCGATAGTTACCAAGAGAGAGCTTTAAAGAGGACCAAGCACCATGGTCTCGGCCTTTATCCGCATTGTAGCTTGCGCTTTGCGCAACGACGGAAAACGAAAAAAACAACGCCGCGACGAAGCTCCGCACCAATATTACTTTCAGCAAAATGGTCTCCTTAAAAATCGGACTCG
Organism: Marinobacter flavimaris; assembly: GCF_002933295.1. Taxonomy (GTDB): domain Bacteria; phylum Pseudomonadota; class Gammaproteobacteria; order Pseudomonadales; family Oleiphilaceae; genus Marinobacter; species Marinobacter flavimaris. The sequence goes on along the minus strand of NZ_PSSW01000024.1, from coordinate 1,812 downwards.
ACGCAAGCAATCTTAATTTCTGGCCTGCGAAAGAGGTTTGAGTCGTGGGGGGCTTGCCAGTCTTCACACATGCAAAGAACTCCCAAGATACTCTGCGTCTGGCAAACCCCCGATTTACTAAACGTCTGGGCAGTCCCACACGGACTTACCCTGGTCCACTAGACACTCCTAACCTATGATTAAAGCATAGGAGGAATTGTCATGATCAGCCAACGTTACCCCCTGAATTCAAGGACGGGTTCTACCCCGTTTCCACGGACGGTTTTAAAAAGGGCTGTGGACTTACCCCAGTACGCATGACACACCCGAGCCTCCAACGGGGGCTTTGTGACTCGGATCTGAACGTCCGCTTTGCGACCAAGGCTACTCACGGACCTCAGCTTAAACAAAAGCGAACATTCCAGAACCACCCATTCCCAGCGACTTTTCCTTTGGTGCCTCTCTGACATCCACCATTCGCAGAACTCAGAAATTTGCGATCGAAGTGGTTATTTGCATTGTTTTGATCGCTTTTCTCGTCTGTCTCCGTTCAAAAGTGGGTGGACATTGGTCCTTATTTAATGGAAACGCCGATGGTGTAAGGACTGGCGGTTCTTGGGGCGGCGGTGGAGATGGCAGTGGTGGTGGAACTTGCTAAACGTTTAACAAGTCAATTAATTTCGTTCCGGCCTTTGGCCTTCGCCGAACGCTCCTGTCGGGGCGCTTCAGCGTAATGACGCAAAACACGAAAAGCTGAGTTAATTTGGATGAAGCAATAGTTGCCTTGGGTCAGACCCCCGGCGAGTAGCTGCTTAGGACCCAACCGCGGGCGTTCCTTTGCGTATCAATCGTTCCTTTTCTGCGAAACACATTGACCGTCTGTCAACGAGCTTAATCATGTCAGATATTTTTACAGGTGCCAGGCTTTTTTATGCATCAATGGTTTTAAGTTTCTGAGAGTAATAGAGATCTAGCATTTGGCACCACCGTTGCATTATCCAAGTCTGGAATAATTAAAAAGGTCAAAAACCATGAAAAAGTTTTTGCTGCTAACCCTGCTTCTTCCAGCACTTGCAAACGCCAACGTAATCAACATATCCGGTGCTGGCGATTTGAACGGCTCGTGGGAGACTCAACTACTTTTCGGACCTTATTACGATTTTGAAGAAACTCTGGTTTCTCAGGTTTGGTGGCAGGATCGTGCAGCGGCACGGATATTCGCAGAGACGTTGGCTGACGGAGAAGCAGAAGGATTCAATGCACTATTAGGCGTGGGCCCATATTTTGTGTGGGACTTTTCAGGCACAACACTCAATTTCGTGACATATAGGAATGGCGGCGTGGCCTTTGGTTCGACTGCTAGCTCCTCATCTAGCTTTTTCGAAACGCGAGACGTCACTTTTGCGACCGCATCTCGGGTAACAGTCCCCGAACCCGGAACCCTTGTTCTGCTGAGCCTCGGCCTCGCATCAATCGGCATCATCAGACAGCGTAAATTCTAGGTTTGACCATGTTCCCAAAGAGCCTTTCTTGCGGCGGCCCTCCAAATTTTGGCGAGCTTCCGCTTCTGGCCGAACGCTTCCGCTCAGCGGAGTAAGGTGACAGAAAGTGAACAGTGCAACATCGTCGGCAGACGGCTGAACCTGCCTCAACTTCGCTACCGGCGAGCTGTCGTCACCCTTAATAGCAGCGGAGCATCGGCGTTAGGCACCTGTGTCAGCAACAGTGCTAAAAGTCCGTAAATTGTCAGGATAGATTGTCCTCCCGACCCGCATGGCCTTTTCTTGAAGGTGACGAAACCTGAAAGGAAAAGACTCATGCAAAGCCGAGAGG
>NZ_PSSW01000023.1 GCF_002933295.1 Marinobacter flavimaris | reverse complement strand
GAAGGCACTCGCAGAGCCTGTACCCCAAACTTCGTGACATACACGGGTCAGGGCAGCAGTCAAAGTGGTTTTACCATGGTCAACGTGACCAATGGTGCCTACGTTCAAGTGCGGCTTATTACGCTCAAATTTAGATTTAGACACGGTTACACCTCTTCCTGTTTCTTAAGTCCTGGGGATCAACCCTTTTTAATGATCGCTTCGGCAATGTTCGAAGGTGCCTCTGAATAACCAGAGAACTCCATCGCATAGGACGCCCGGCCTTGCGTTGCAGAACGCAGGTCGGTGGCGTAACCGAACATTTCCGACAACGGAACCTCTGCACGGATGACCTTACCGGCAGGACCTTCGTCCATGCCCTGGATAACGCCGCGACGACGGTTCAGGTCGCCTACAACATCACCCATGTAGTCTTCCGGCGTCACAACCTCAACACGCATGATCGGCTCGAGCAGTGCCGGGTTCGCCTCGAGGGCACCCTTCTTCATTGCCATGGAACCAGCGACCTTGAAGGCCATCTCGTTCGAGTCGACGTCGTGATAGGAACCGTCGTACAGGGTTGCCTTGATACGCAGCAGCGGATAACCGGCCAGACAGCCGTTCTGCATCTGCTCTTCAATACCCTGCTGAACTGCCGGGATGTATTCCTTGGGAACAACACCACCAACAATCTCATTCACGAAGATAAAGTTTTCGCCATCTTCATCATCCAGCGGCAACGGCTCAAGCTTGATCTTGACGTGACCATACTGACCACGACCACCAGACTGACGCACGAATTTGCCTTCGACGTCTACCGACTTGCGAATGCGCTCACGGTAGGCCACCTGCGGCTTGCCGATGTTCGCCTCTACCTTGAACTCGCGACGCATACGGTCAACGATGATGTCCAGGTGAAGCTCACCCATGCCAGAGATGATAGTCTGACCGGATTCTTCGTCGGTACGAACGCGGAACGACGGATCTTCCTGAGCCAGCTTACCCAGGGCAACGCCCATCTTTTCCTGGTCCGCCTTGGACTTCGGCTCAACAGCAACGGAGATTACCGGCTCCGGGAATTCCATGCGCTCCAGAATGATCTTGTGATTCTCGTCGCACAGGGTGTCACCGGTGGTCACGCTCTTCAGGCCGATCGCAGCAGCGATGTCGCCCGCCAGTACTTCTTTGATTTCCTGGCGATCCTTGGAGTGCATCTGAACCATACGACCGACGCGCTCTTTCTTGCCTTTGACCGAGTTGTAAACGGCATTACCGGACTCAAGCTTACCGGAGTAAACCCGGAAGAAGGTCAGCGTGCCCACAAACGGGTCTGTGGCGATCTTGAACGCCAGTGCCGCGAACGGCGCATCATCATCCGCCTCACGAAGCTCCTCGGTACCGTCTTCGTCAACTTCACCACGGATGGCCTTGACTTCGTCCGGCGCCGGCAGGAACTCAATAACGGAATCCAGAACCGCCTGGACACCCTTGTTCTTGAACGCAGAACCACAGGTAGCAACAACGATCTCGTTCGCCAGGGTACGCATACGCAGACCCTTCTTGATATCGTCGATGGAGAGCTCACCCTCTTCGAGGTACTTTTCCATCAACTCTTCGTTGGCTTCTGCAGCAGCTTCAACCATCTGCTCGCGGTACATGGCGACTTCGTCTTCCATTTCCGCGGGAACGTCTTTCTGCTCGTAAGTTGCGCCAGAGTCAGCTTCGTTCCAGTAGATAGCCTTGTTCCGGATCAGGTCAACGATACCGGCGAAGTTGTCTTCAGCACCGATCGGCAACTGGATGGGAACGCAGTTCGCACCGAGACGCTTTTTGATCTGCTCGACGACGCGCAGGAAGTTTGCACCGGCACGGTCCATCTTGTTGACGAACACCATGCGGGGAACTTCGTACTTGTTGGCCTGACGCCATACAGTCTCGGACTGCGGCTCAACACCGGAGGAACCACAGAACACGACAACCGCACCGTCGAGTACGCGCAGGGAGCGCTCTACTTCGATAGTGAAGTCAACGTGCCCCGGGGTGTCGATGATGTTGATCCGGTGCTCCGGGTACTGCTTGTCCATACCCTGCCAGAATGTCGTAGTCGCAGCAGAGGTGATGGTAATACCACGCTCCTGCTCCTGCTCCATCCAGTCCATGGTAGCTGCACCATCATGAACTTCACCGATCTTGTGGGAAATACCTGTATAGAACAGTACCCGCTCGGTGGTCGTGGTTTTGCCCGCATCAACGTGCGCACAAATACCAATGTTTCTGTAACGCTTGATAGGAGTCTTGCGTGCCACTGTATAAACCTCGGCTGATTAGAAACGGAAGTGAGAGAACGCCTTGTTGGCTTCTGCCATGCGGTGAACATCTTCACGCTTCTTAACAGCGGAGCCTTTGCTGTCAGCGGCGTCCAGGATTTCACCAGCCAGACGCTGAGCCATGGACTTCTCACCGCGCTTCCGTGAATATTCTACGAGCCAGCGCATTGCCAGCGCGTTCTGACGGGAAGGCCGTACTTCGACAGGCACCTGGTAAGTAGCACCACCAACACGACGGGACTTAACCTCAACCATCGGCTGGATGTTCTCCAGGGCCTTCTCGAACATGTCGATCGGCTCTTCTTTGGATTTCTCGGCAACAATGTCCAGAGCGCCGTAAACAATGCGCTCTGCGGTAGACTTCTTGCCACTTTCCATCACGTGGTTGATGAACTTGGCAAGACGTGCACTGCCGAATTTCGGATCCGGGATAATTTCCCGTTTAGCTGCAACTCTTCTTCTAGGCATCGATAAGCCCTTATATATCTAAAAGGTCTTCAGGAACCCCTGAGATAGCAAATGCTACTCAGCCTTACTCTTACCGTTCTGACAAGCAACGATAAAAGACACCCGCTCGGGACATCAGGACTTGGGTCGTTTTGCACCGTACTTGGAGCGGCCCTGCTTACGGTTCTGTACACCCTGGGTGTCCAGCGTTCCGCGAACAGTGTGATAGCGCACACCCGGAAGGTCTTTTACTCGACCGCCACGGATAAGCACAACACTGTGCTCCTGAAGGTTGTGACCTTCACCACCAATGTATGAGGAAACCTCGTAGCCGTTGGTCAGACGAACACGGCACACTTTACGCAGTGCTGAGTTCGGCTTCTTCGGCGTTGTGGTATACACACGAGTGCACACACCACGGCGCTGAGGGCAGGCCTGGAGAGCAGGAACATCGCTCTTGGCTACCTTGCGCTTACGAGGCTTACGCACCAACTGATTAATCGTTGCCATGTAAGCAAACTCCAAAAAACCATATCAATGAAACTTACCCCCTGTGCAGGGGGTAAAATTTAAGGGACGCAAGTGTAAGCCTGCGCCCCCGGACAGTCAAGATGACTGGTCTCTTTTTGACCACCTCTCGGGTAGGTAACTACCCGGAGGCGGCGCGTCGTCCCAACTCAGCTTTCGCGGTTGAGCTCGGCACTCAGAGCTTCTTCCACGTCGGCCGCGGTTACGCCCTGCTCTTCCAGGTCACGCTTGCGACGACGCTCGTTGTGGTATGCCAGACCGGTACCGGCCGGAATCAGTCGACCAACCACAACGTTTTCCTTCAGGCCGCGCAGGTAATCACGCTTACCGGTAACCGCACCTTCGGTGAGTACCCGGGTAGTTTCCTGGAACGAAGCCGCAGAAATGAACGACTCGGTGGCCAGGGAAGCCTTGGTGATACCCAGCAGCAGACGCTCGAACCGTGCAGGCTCTTTGTCGGCGGCATCGGCCTTCTCGTTTTCTTCCAGCACCTGGGTGATTTCCACCTGGTCGCCGGAGAGCAGAGTGGTATCGCCGGGATCGGTGATTTCCACCTTCCGCAGCATCTGACGAACGATAACCTCAATGTGTTTATCGTTGATGACAACACCCTGCAGCCGGTAAACGTCCTGGATTTCGTTGGTGATGTACTTGGCCAGTTCAACCACACCCAGCAGACGCAGAATATCGTGCGGGTTGGACGGACCGTCCGAGATTACCTCACCCTTCTCAACGGTCTCGCCTTCGAAGACGTTGAGCTGACGGTGCTTCGGAATCAGAACTTCGTAAGCATCCCCATCCTTCGGTGTGATAACCAGACGCTTTTTGCCCTTGGTTTCCTTGCCGAACGAGACCATACCGCTGATTTCAGCCAGGATGGAGGATTCCTTCGGACGACGGGCCTCGAACAGGTCGGCAACCCGCGGCAGACCACCGGTGATATCCCGGGTCTTGGAGCTTTCCTGCGGGATCCGTGCTACCACGTCACCCAGTTCGATCCGCGCACCGTTGGCCATGGTGACCAGAGCGTTTGCCGGCAGGAAGAAGATCGCAGTACCGCCACCTGGCAGCTCCACTTCTTCACCCTTCTCATCAATGAGCTGGATCGCAGGACGAATGTCCTTACCAGCTGCAGGACGCTCCTTGGAGTCGATGACCTCCATGGTGGACAGGCCCGTCAATTCGTCGGTCTGGGTGCGGACAGTGATGCCCTGGTCCATGTTGACGAATTTCGCGGTACCACCAGCCTCGGCGATGATCGGGTGGGTGTGCGGATCCCACTTGGCAACCACAACGCCCGCTTCAACCGCATCACCGTGCTTGACGGATAGAACAGCACCGTATGGCAGCTTGTACCATTCACGCTCACGACCCTGGTCATCGGCAATGGCCAACGCGGAGGAACGGGAAATCACCACCAGAGTACCGTCGGCCTTCTCGATCGACTTCATATTGTGCAGACGGACGGTACCGCCATGCTTGACCTGGATATTGTCCACCGCGGACGCCCGGCTGGCCGCACCACCAATGTGGAAGGTACGCATAGTCAGCTGGGTACCCGGCTCACCGATGGACTGCGCAGCGATAACGCCCACAGCTTCACCGACGTTAACCTCGTGACCACGGGCCAGATCACGGCCGTAGCACTTGGAGCAGATACCGTGGCGGGTTTCACAGGTGATCGCAGAGCGAACCCAGACTTCATCCACACCGGCCCGCTCGAGGGTTTCAACGGCCTTCTCGTCCAGCAGAGTGCCGGCTTCGATAACGGCGTTATCCTTGTCGGTCGGAGTAAACGCATCACGGGCGGTCACACGACCCAGAACCCGGTCACCCAGCGGTACTACAACGTCGCCACCTTCGATGTGCGGCGTCATCAGCAGACCTTCGTCGGTACCACAGTCAGGCTCGGTAACGACCAGATCCTGGGAGACATCTACCAGACGACGGGTCAGGTAACCGGAGTTCGCGGTCTTCAGAGCGGTATCCGCCAGACCCTTACGGGCACCGTGAGTGGAGATGAAGTACTGGAGTACGTTCAGACCTTCACGGAAGTTCGCAGTGATCGGCGTTTCGATAATAGAGCCGTCCGGCTTGGCCATAAGGCCACGCATACCGGCCAGCTGACGGATCTGGGCCGCGGAACCCCGGGCGCCGGAATCGGCCATCATGTAAACCGAGTTGAACGACTCCTGCATCAGGTATTCGCCGTCCTCGCCCTTCACCGGTTGTCCGTCAGGCCCGATAACCTGCTCCTTCGCCAGACGCTCCATCATGGCTTTGGAAACTTTATCGTTGGCACGTGACCAGATGTCGATAACCTTGTTGTACTTCTCGCCCTGGGTCAGCAGACCGGACGCGTACTGGGTTTCGATATCCTTCACCTCAGCGGATGCGGCATCAACCAGCTCGTACTTCTCCGGCGGAATCTCGAAATCGTTGAAACCAATAGAGATACCGGAAACGGTCGCATAGTGATAACCCATGTACATCAACTGATCCGCGAAGATGACGGTGTCTTTCAGACCGGCATCACGGTAGCAGGTGTTGATCAGGTTAGAGATTGCCTTCTTGACCATCGGCTTGTTGACCAGCTCGTAGGACAGGCCATCAGGAACGATGTCAAACAGCAGAGCACGACCAACCGTGGTATCAACAATCTTGTATTGCTCGGTACGGGAGCCATCTTCGGCAATCGCCACTTCCTTCACGCGAACCTTGACGATCGCCTGAAGGTCGACCTTGCCAGCGCCGTAGGCACGATGCGCCTCTTTGACGTCGGCAAACACCATACCCTCACCCAAGGCGCTCTTGCGCTCACGGGTCATGTAGTACAGGCCGAGTACCACGTCCTGGGACGGCACGATAATCGGCTCGCCGTTGGCCGGCGACAGCACGTTGTTGGTGGACATCATCAGCGCACGGGCTTCGAGCTGGGCTTCCAGGGTCAGCGGTACGTGAACCGCCATCTGGTCGCCGTCAAAGTCGGCGTTGTAGGCCGCACACACCAGCGGATGCAGCTGGATCGCCTTGCCTTCGATCAGAACCGGCTCGAACGCCTGGATACCCAGACGGTGCAGGGTCGGCGCACGGTTCAGCATGATCGGGTGCTCACGGATGACTTCGTCCAGGATATCCCAGACCACGCCTTCCTCGCGCTCGACCATCTTCTTGGCGGCCTTGATGGTGGTCGCCAGGCCGCGGTGCTCCAACTTGGAGAAAATAAACGGCTTGAACAGTTCCAGTGCCATCTTCTTTGGAAGACCACACTGGTGCAGGCGCAGGTACGGACCGACCACGATCACTGAACGACCGGAGTAGTCCACACGCTTACCAAGCAGGTTCTGACGGAAACGACCCTGCTTACCCTTGATCATGTCAGCCAGGGACTTCAGCGGGCGCTTGTTGGTGCCGGTAATGGCCCGGCCACGGCGTCCGTTGTCCAGCAGCGCGTCAACGGCTTCCTGCAGCATCCGTTTCTCGTTACGCACGATGATATCCGGAGCGTTCAGCTCCAGCAGGCGCTTGAGACGGTTGTTCCGGTTGATCACCCGACGGTAAAGATCGTTCAGATCAGAGGTCGCGAAGCGGCCACCGTCCAGCGGTACCAGCGGGCGCAGATCCGGCGGAAGCACCGGCAGCACGGTCATGACCATGTCGCCTGGCTTGTTGCCGGAATACAGGAACGCCTCAAGAATTTTCAGACGCTTGCTAAACTTCTTGATCTTGGTTTCGGAGTTGGTCTGCGGAATCTCCTCACGAAGGGCGTCGACCTCTTCCTGCAGGTCAATACCTTCAAGGAGCTCCTTGACCGCTTCGGCACCCATGCGGGCGTCGAACTCGTCACCGAATTCTTCCAGGGCTTCATAGTACTGCTCATCGTTCAGCAGCTGGCCCTTCTCCAGGGTGGTCATCCCCGGATCGATAACAATAAAGGATTCGAAGTACAGAACCCGCTCGATATCGCGCAGGGTCATGTCCAGCATCAGACCGATACGGGACGGCAGTGACTTCAGGAACCAGATGTGCGCGACCGGGCTGGCCAGCTCGATGTGGCCCATGCGCTCACGGCGGACACTGGCCAGCGCAACCTCAACGCCACACTTCTCGCAGATAACACCGCGATGCTTGAGGCGTTTGTATTTACCGCACAGACACTCGTAGTCCTTGATCGGGCCGAAGATCTTGGCACAGAAAAGACCGTCGCGCTCCGGCTTGAAGGTACGGTAGTTAATGGTCTCAGGCTTCTTCACTTCGCCAAAGGACCAGGAACGGATCATGTCAGGCGACGCCAGGCCAATACGGATGGCGTCGAATTCCTTGCTTTGGTTCTGGCTCTTGAGAAGATTCAGCAAATCTTTCATCAGTAAAAGCTCCGGATGGCGTTAATCTCGGGCGGGCACTGGTCGTGCCCGCTCACGCTGCCAAAAACAATTCGGCTCACTCGGATTCCAGCTCGATGTCGATACCCAGCGAGCGGATTTCCTTGACAAGAACGTTGAAGGATTCGGGCATGCCCGGCTCCATCCGATGATCGCCATCGACAATGTTCTTGTACATCTTGGTCCGACCGTTCACGTCATCAGACTTGACGGTGAGCATCTCCTGCAGCGTGTAAGCTGCACCGTAGGCCTCGAGAGCCCACACTTCCATCTCACCGAAGCGCTGGCCACCGAACTGCGCCTTACCACCCAGCGGCTGCTGGGTAACCAGGCTGTAAGAGCCGGTGGAACGAGCGTGCATCTTGTCGTCGATCAGGTGGTTCAGCTTCAGGATGTACATGTAGCCAACCGTTACCGGGCGGTCGAACATATCACCAGTACGACCGTCATACAGCATGGTCTGACCGGTGGTGCTCAGTCCCGCAAGCTCAAGCATGCGCTTGACCTCGGCTTCCTTGGCACCGTCGAATACCGGCGTTGCCATGGGCACACCGCCGCGAAGGTTGTGGCACATCTCCAGGATTTCCTTGTCGGACAGGGAATCCAGGTCCACCTTGAACACTTCGTCTGAGTGATTGTAGATCTCATCCAGCAGCTTGCGTAATTCAGCCACCTTGCGCTGCTCGTCCAGCATCTGGCTGATACGCTCACCCAGACCCTTGGCTGCAGCACCCAGATGAGTCTCAAGCACCTGACCTACGTTCATCCGCGAGGGAACACCCAGCGGGTTCAGAACCACGTCAACCGTGTTGCCGTGCTCGTCGTAAGGCATGTCTTCGATCGGCATCACCGAGGAAATAACACCCTTGTTACCGTGACGACCGGCCATCTTGTCACCCGGCTGGATACGACGCTTGATAGCCAGGTATACCTTGACGATCTTCAGTACGCCCGGTGCGAGGTCGTCGCCCTGCTGAAGCTTGCCTTTCTTGTCGTCAAAGCGCGCTTCGTGTTCCTTCTTGCGATCTTCCAGACCCTGCTCGGATTTCTCCAGCAGCTCGTTCAGGCTCTCGTCTTTCATCCGGAGCTTGAACCAGTCAGAACGCGGCAGCTCGGCCAGGTAGCTCTCTTCGAGGGTGGCGCCTTTCTTCAGGCCCGGCCCACTGATCACTTCCTGCCCTTTCAACGCACTGTTCAGACGCTCGAATGTCGCACCTTCAACAATCCGGTACTCGTCTTTCAGATCCTTGCGATACTGGTCCAGCTGCTCTTTCTCGATGGACTGGGCACGCTGATCCTTCTCGATACCGTCGCGGGTAAAGACCTGCACGTCGATAACGGTGCCGCGGGTGCCAGTCGGCACGCGGGAAGAGGTGTCCTTAACATCGGACGCCTTCTCACCAAAGATGGCACGCAGCAGCTTCTCCTCCGGCGTCAGCTGGGTCTCACCCTTCGGTGTGACCTTGCCTACCAGAATGTCACCGGGGCCCACTTCAGCACCAATATAAACAATCCCGGACTCATCCAGCTTGGACAGCGCACTTTCACCAACGTTCGGAATATCCGCGGTGATTTCTTCGCTACCCAGCTTGGTGTCCCGAGCCACACAGGTCAGTTCCTGAATGTGGATGGTGGTCAGGCGATCTTCCTGCACCACTTTCTCGGAAATGAGGATGGAGTCCTCAAAGTTGTAACCGTTCCAGGGCATGAACGCGATGCGCATGTTCTGCCCCAGTGCCAGCTCACCCAAATCCACAGAGGGACCGTCTGCCAGCACGTCGCCACGGGCAATAATATCGCCCTGACGCACGATGGAGCGCTGGTTGATACAGGTGTTCTGGTTCGAACGGGTGTACTTGGTCAGGTTGTAGATATCCACACCTGCATCACCCGCTTCGGTTTCCTCGTTATTGACACGAACCACGATGCGCGAAGCGTCAACGCTTTCGATCACACCGCCGCGGCGAGCCGATACACAGACGCCAGAGTCTTGGGCAACCGTACGCTCAACACCGGTTCCTACCAGGGGAACCTGAGCTTTGAGTGTCGGAACCGCCTGACGCTGCATGTTCGCACCCATCAGTGCCCGGTTGGCGTCGTCATGCTCCAGGAACGGGATCAGGGATGCCGCGACCGATACTACCTGGCGCGGAGATACATCCATGAAGTTAACGCTCTCCGGCGGAGTAACGGTAAATTCGTTCTGGTGGCGAACGGTAACCAGTTCGTCGGTCAGACGCTTGGTCTTCTCGTCCATGGCAGCACTGGCCTGGGCGATGACGTAGTTGCTCTCCTCGATAGCGGACAGGTAAACCACTTCATCGGTTACCACGCCGTTCTCAACTTTCCGGTACGGACTCTCGAGGAAACCGTAGGAGTTGGAGCGCGCGTAAGTCGCCAGCGAGTTGATAAGACCGATGTTCGGACCTTCCGGCGTCTCGATCGGGCATACGCGACCGTAGTGGGTCGGGTGTACGTCACGAACCTCAAAGCCTGCACGCTCACGGGTCAGACCACCTGGGCCCAACGCAGAGATACGACGCTTGTGCGTGACCTCGGACAACGGGTTGTTCTGGTCCATGAACTGCGACAGCTGGCTTGAGCCGAAGAATTCTTTAACCGCGGCTGCTACCGGCTTGGCGTTGATCAGGTCCTGCGGCATCAGCCCTTCGCTTTCAGCAAGGCTCAGACGCTCACGAACCGCTCGCTCAACCCGAACCAGGCCAACGCGGAACTGGTTTTCCGCCATTTCGCCAACACAGCGAACACGACGGTTACCCAGGTTATCGATATCATCCACATTGCCCTGGCCGTTACGGATGTCGATCAGGGTCTTGAGAACGTCGATGATGTCTTCGTGGGTCAGGGTGCCCTCACCTGTGCTTTCTTCACGGCGCAGACGGCGGTTCAGCTTCATCCGGCCAACCGCAGACAGGTCATAGCGCTCTTCAGAGAAGAACAGGTTATTAAACAGGTTCTCAGCCGACTCTTTGGTGGGCGGCTCACCCGGGCGCATCATCCGGTAGATCTCAACCAGCGCTTCGAGCGGCGTGCGAGTCGGATCGATACGCAGGGTGTCAGACATGAACGGACCACAGTCCAGATCGTTGGTGTAAAGGGTTTCGATATCCTTCACGCCAGCGTCGAGAATCTTGGTAACCAGCTCTTCTGTCAGCTCGGAGTTACACTCCACCAGGACTTCACCGGAAGCCTGATCGATCATGTCTTTCGCCAGTACACGGCCGTACAGGTACTCGGTCGGCACCTCAAGCTCGTTGATGCCGGCTTTTTCCAACTGCTTGATGTGGCGGGCCGTAATCCGGCGACCTTCCTCGACAATCACGTTACCGTCATTGTCCTTGATATCGAAGGTTGCGATGTCGCCACGCAGACGGCTCGGCACCAGCTCCAGCTTGCACACTTCCGCGCCCAGGCTGAATTTACTGGTTTCGAAGAACATCTCCAGCATTTGCTCGGAGGTGTAGCCCAGGGCACGCAACAGAATGGATGCCGGAAGCTTACGACGACGGTCGATACGAACGAACACGGAGTCCTTCGGATCAAACTCGAAGTCCAGCCAGGAACCACGGTAAGGAATCACCCGGGCAGAATACAGCAGCTTGCCGGAGGAATGGGTCTTGCCCTTGTCGTGATCGAAGAACACACCCGGAGACCGGTGGAGCTGGGAAACAATAACGCGCTCGGTACCGTTGATAACGAAGGTACCGTTCTCGGTCATCAGGGGCATCTCGCCCATGTAGACTTCCTGCTCTTTAATGTCCTTGATCGCCTTGTTGGACGATTCCTTATCGTAAATGATAAGGCGGACCTTCACCCGCAGCGGCGCTGCATAGGTTACGCCCCTAAGCTGGCATTCCTTGACATCAAAAACCGGCTCGCCAATACGATAGCTCACGTATTCGAGCGCGGCATTGCCAGAGTAACTGACAATCGGGAATACGGATTTGAATGCTGCGTGAAGACCGGTTTCCCGGCGGTCTTCAGGAGCGGCTTCCATTTGGAGGAAGTCCCGGAACGAATCCAGCTGAATAGACAGCAAATAGGGGACGTCCATCACGGAAGGCAATTTACTAAAATCTTTGCGAATCCGCTTTTTCTCAGTGTAGGAGTAAGTCATCTGCATTCCCCAGCTTTAGACCTGATACCTGGTATCAAGAAGCAACCAATGTTCTGCTTCGGGGCCGAATTGCTCGGCTTATCGCGCCGTCTTGAACAAGACTCTGGCTGTAGGTTATAGATCTGACATCAACCTGCAATTGCTCACCAGACTCTATAGCATATACAACAGAAAAAGGCCGGTGGCCCATAGCCACCAGCCTGTCCATGCTTATCGCACGGTTTCGATCAACAGCCGACTCTTACTTGAGCTCAACAGAAGCGCCTGCTTCCTCAAGCTTCTTCTTGGCTTCTTCAGCGTCGTCTTTGCTAGCTGCTTCCTTGATAACGGAAGGAGCGCTGTCGACCATTTCCTTGGCTTCTTTCAGACCCAGGCCAGTCAGTTCACGAACGGCCTTGATTACGTTTACTTTCTTCTCACCAGGACCGGTAAGTACAACGTCAAACTCGGTCTGCTCTTCAGCAGCGGCTTCGCCACCACCAGCAGCTGCCGGCGCAGCAGCAACGGCTGCAGCGGCAGAAACACCGAATTTTTCTTCCATTGCTTCAACCAGCGCAACTACGTCCATTACGCTCATTTCAGCGATTGCGTTCAAAATGTCTTCGTTAGACAGAGCCATGACTTTCTCCCAAAAATATAAAAAATGGTGTTCAACAGAATCAAGCAGCTTCTTGCTTCTGGTCGCGAACTGCCGCTACAGCACGAGTCACTTTCGAAGGAACTTCGTTCAGTGTCCGTGCCAGCTTGGTGATCGGTGCCTGTGTTACTGCGGCCAGCATTGTCAGCGCTTCGTGACGTGTTGGCAGCTTGGCAAGACGGTCGATCTGGTCTGCACCCATCAGCTCTCCGCCGACGGCCAGTGCCTTAATCTCGAACGCCTCTTTCTCTTTGGCAAAATCCTTCAACAGACGCGCTGCCGCGCCCGGATCTTCCATAGAGAATGCCAGAATGGTCGGGCCGACCAGGGCTTCGTCGATGCACTCGAACTCGGTACCGCGAATCGCGATCTTCGCCAGGTTGTTACGAACAACCTTCAGACGCACGTTTTCGGCACGAGCCTTGGCACGAAGCGCCGTCATGTCACCAGAGGTAACACCACGGTAGTCAGCCATAACCACAGACAGAGCACCACCGGCAGTCTCGTTGACTTCAGCGACGATCGCTTTCTTGTCTTCGAGTCTAATTGCCACTGGATTTCTCCTCGATTTCGCCGGGTCTTCCCGGCAAACCCACATATACCCCTCGCGGGGCTCCTAACGGTGTTTGGGTTCAGAGAGAACGTCTTCACACCGTCTGCGCAGGCGTTGCTTTAACCCTTGCAGCACTTCCAGTCAGACCGAAAGTGCTTCGGGGGCCTGCGGTCTTTGACAGCCTTGGCTTCCGCCCAGACTACAAAGTAACCACCGATCAAAGGATCAAATAGCGAGACCGCTCTGATCGATAGTCAGGCCAGGACCCATAGTCGAAGAAATGGTGATCTTCTTGAGATACACACCTTTCGCCGACGACGGCTTGGCCTTTTTCAGATCTGCTACCAGAGCTTCAAGGTTTTCCTTGATGGTCTGCGCAGAGAATTCAACGTTACCCAGCGGAGCGTGGATAATGCCGTTCTTGTCGGTGCGGTAACGAACCTGACCGGCCTTGGCGTTCTTGACCGCAGTCTCGACGTCAGGAGTCACAGTACCCACCTTCGGGTTCGGCATCAGGCCACGGGGACCAAGAATCTGGCCCAGCTGACCAACAACACGCATGGCGTCCGGAGTGGCGATAACCACGTCGAAATCCATGTTGCCTTTCTTAACTTCGTCCGCCAGATCGTCCATGCCTACAACGTCTGCACCAGCAGCCGTTGCTTTCTCGGCATTGGCGCCCTGGGTAAATACAGCAACGCGAACGGTTTTGCCGGTGCCGTGAGGCAGAACAGTGCTGCTACGGACAACCTGGTCGGATTTACGTGCGTCAACGCCCAGATTGACGGCTACGTCGACAGACTCTTTGAACTTCACGTTCTGGCCCAGCTCAACCAGCAGTGCAACTGCTTCGTCGACAGAGTAGGAACGGGTAGAGTCTACCTTTTCACGAATAAGCTTCTGACGCTTGCTCAGCTTCGCCATGTTACAGGCCCTCCACGTTCAGGCCCATGCTGCGGGCTGTTCCTGCAATGGTACGTACCGCTGCGTCCATATCGGCTGCAGTCAGGTCCGGCTCTTTGGTCTTGGCAATTTCTTCAAGCTGCTCGCGGGTCACGGTACCGACTTTCTCGGTATTCGGACGACCGGAGCCACTCTTGATGCCAGCGGCCTTCAGGAGAAGAACCGGTGCAGGCGGAGTCTTGGTAATAAAGGTAAAGCTGCGATCACTGTAAACGGTGATCACGGTCGGAATCGGCAGACCAGGCTCCATGTCCTGAGTCTGGGCGTTGAACGCCTTGCAGAATTCCATGATGTTTACGCCGCGCTGACCCAGTGCAGGACCAACGGGGGGACTCGGGTTGGCCTTGCCGGCAGCAACCTGAAGCTTGATGTACGCTTCAATTTTCTTTGCCATGATAGATCTCCTGTGGGTTCAAACGCCTTTCGGCTCCCCGTTTTTACAACTGCTAAGAGCAGACACAAAAAGCCCGCGTCGCTTGAGCGCGCGAGCTTTCAGCTTTCCCGTTACCGGTCAGTCTTTCTCGACCTGCCCGAACTCCAGCTCTACCGGAGTTGAACGACCAAAAATCAGAACGGCAACCTTGACCCGACTCTTGTCGTAGTCAACTTCCTCAACCACACCATTGAAGTCCGCAAAAGGACCTTCAACAACGCGAACAATCTCACCCGGCTCGAACAGCGTCTTCGGCTTGGGCTTGTCTGCACCGCTTTCGACTCGACGAAGGATCGCTTCCGCTTCCTTTTCGGTGATCGGTGCAGGCTTATCCTTGGTACCACCAATAAAACCAAGAACACGCGGAGTATTCTTCACAAGGTGCCACGTCGCATCGTCCATTTCCATCTGGACCAGTACGTACCCGGGATAGAATTTGCGCTCACTCTTGCGCTTCTTCCCTTCTCGCATTTCGACGACTTCCTCGGTCGGAACCAGGATCTCGCCGAAACGGTCTTCCATCTCGTGCAGCGCAACGCGCTCCCTGAGAGTGCGCATCACCTGCTTTTCGAAGCCAGAATACGCATGAACGACGTACCAGCGCTTAGCCATTGCCCACTCCTGTTAACCGATAAACCCGGCGACCAGCCAGCTGATCAGCGAATCCATACCCCACAACAACAGAGCCACAACGAGCACAAACACCACAACAATCGCTGTCGTCTGCACGAGCTCGGGCCTGGTGGGCCATACCACTTTCCGGATCTCGACTCTCGCTTCCTTCAGCAGCGTCGCGAAGCGACGACCACGGTCGGTCTGGAGGGCAACAAGCGCCGCCACAATTGCGAGACCTACAAGAGCCAGAACCCGATACAGCAGAGACTCGGCACTATAATACTGATTCCCCACCACACCGATGGCGATCAGAACGAAAACAACCAGCCACTTCACGAAATCGAAACGGCTGGCTGACTGAACGGCTTTTGACTCCATAGGAATCAACTTATGTATCCGGATGTTAAAAAATGGCAGGCCAGGAGGGAATCGAACCCCCAACCTGCGGTTTTGGAGACCGCTGCTCTGCCAATTGAGCTACTGGCCTGCACCGAAACAACTCAGTGCACTTACTCTCGAGTCTATTACTCGATGATCTTGGAGACTACGCCGGCACCAACGGTACGGCCGCCTTCACGAATCGCGAAGCGCAGGCCATCTTCCATGGCGATCGGAGCAATCAGGGTAACACTCATCTTGACGTTGT
>NZ_PSSW01000022.1 GCF_002933295.1 Marinobacter flavimaris | reverse complement strand
CGGATCAGAGACCGCATGGAATTCCTTCAATTCCCATTTCTGCCCAGTTTCTTTTACGATTTGGCCTGTATATCCTTCGTGGTTGCAATTGTGCTCGGTCAATCTGTGTTGGGGTTTACGGGTCGTTATTCCGATTTTGTAAAGGTCAGGATCTGACGGGTGTATTAATACATAGATATAACCTGACTTCATTTTACCCTCTGTATTCGTCTGGGGTCAGAGCAAAAATCCATTGCAAACCTCTGACCTAAACTCGTAACTCTTTGGACACATAACAAAGCACAGCGGCGACTGGTAACGGTCCGGTGACCAAAGGCCACGCCCTGATGCGCCTGGTTATGTGGGCCCAGCTATTTCCTCTAGGTTCATGATTAAATCGTGTTTCACCAATCTGGTGGTGCCGTCAGCTCTTTCTACTCGGTATGATTGCGGCGTTACTTTTATGCAGGTAACGCCATTTTCATACTCGATTTCATAGTGGCCCGTTGCAAAGACGACGTTGTAAGTTTTGCCTACTTCCATCTCGAAATCCCCTCTTAACCTGAACCCTCATTAACGGTATCAGGTTTTCTTCGAGGAGATTTTCATGCTTGTAACTGTTCCCACTGACACCATTAATGAAATTTAATGCTCTGCCATAAGCTCAGTGCAGATATCGCCAGCGCACAACGGCGTGATCTTGCACAGATTTGGCTAAAACTTTCGGCATTGAGCTCTTCACAGGTGTATTGCTAGAGGCAGATGTTTGCCTTTTTCGAGAGATTTTGGGGGACTCACTGGAGCGGCGTGAATGTCCGATTTTGTTGAGCGTTCTCGTGAGGTCTCGGAGGGTCGCGAAGCGAACATTCAAGCGGCTGGAGCAATACTCTCCCCCCGCTGTATTAAGCCTCTTTTTTAGGAATGTTCGCAGCGACAGGGCAGAACCCGGGGCTTGCCGAATAGAGGAGGTGTGTCAGGGTTAATTTGATACCCATACAGAAATCTAGCGTACCAAACCACCATGTTAATAAACTCATCAGTTCCATGATGAAGACTGTGATGAAGAATATGACAGCACAACATCGCGTCGCTTGGCGGTCCTTCCCGACAGGCCCCGTGACAGCAGCGTATAAACGCATGGTGGATGCGGGGGAGGTGCGACGAGATGACGCGCAGGTCGCTTTGGCGGCAAAATTCGATGCCCTGCACGGTTCTCTTACCTCGCTCCCACCAGTACCAGTACGCAGCGACGAACCGACAGAGTGCAGCTTTAAAAACAGCAGTCCACTGTTACGGTTACTGGCGCGATCCTTGGCACACGCTCAGTCTTCTCTTCGAAAGAAGTTCCATTTGTGGTCTTTCGGTCCACCACCGCGAGGCATCTACATTCATGGACCGGTCGGGGTCGGCAAGAGCTTTCTAATGGATCTCTTTTACGCGTCGGTTTCTGTTCCTGATGATAATTCTTGCTGTACTAATGACAGCCACAAACACATAAACATAACCAAACGCCGCGTCCACTTTCATGAGTTCATGCTAGACGTCCATCATCGCATCTTTGCCTACAAACAGGAGTACCCACGAGGCGATGCGATTCCCATCATCGCGCAACAATTGGCACAAGAAGCCCAACTCCTCTGTTTCGATGAATTTCAAGTGACAGACGTTGCCGATGCCATGATTTTGAAGCGACTGTTTTCATTATTATTGGATTTGAATGTGGTGGTAGTGGCTACCTCGAATCGCTCTCCCGATGCCTTGTATGAGGGAGGCATTAACCGCTCCCTCTTTTTGCCATTCATAGACATGCTAAAACACACAATCGACATTATTTCCATGGAGGATTCCAGCAAGGATTATCGACTTGAAAATCGAGCGGATGGTCAATCCTATTTTTGGTCAAACAAGAAAGTTCATAGTGATAATAATAGTAAAAACAACATGCAAGCGCAGTTGGAAAAAATATTTGGTAGCACTGCATCCGGAACTGAGGCCGAGATCATTCCCGTCCTCTTTGGTCGCACCGTCCAGGTGACCCGATTGAATGACCGGTGCGCCTGGTTTGACTTTTCCGAGTTGTGCTACCAACCGCTCGGGGCGGCCGATTATATTTCTCTCTGCCGCCGATTTCCGGTCATCATCATGGAGCGCGTCCCCCAACTGGACGCCAATCACCTCAACGAAGCACGACGATTCGTGACCCTCATTGACGCGTGTTATGAATCTCGCACCCGCTTGGTGCTGGCGGCACAAGTCCCGCTCGACGAGTTGTTTGTTGATTTTGAAGCGCAAGTGGAAAGCAGCGACGGAGATGAAGAATTGATTGTCAATGAAAAGGGAGGAAACTCAAGTTCCTTTGCGACCACCATGATTCGCACCAAAGAGGGAGAATATTATGAGTGGTCGGCGACGGGTCGAATTGGCGTGTCACTGGCACAGCTATCGTCCGCCAATGATCTCGCCTTTTCCTTTCGACGAGCCGCGTCTCGGTTGGTTGAAATGGGAGGAAATAAATGGGGACGGCAATGACTAAGGTCGCAAAGCGGACCTTCAGGTTGGGGAATAACTTTGCGAGCATGCTCGGCTGCGGAATGGATGCGAAGCCGCAATGCAGTTGTGTGAGGAGAATAAAGTTGGTAACAGATCAGACCTATAGACAGCATGAAATAGCCTTGTGAACAAGAGCCTGAAAAATAGAGTTGGTAACTTTTGGCACAAACCGCTATTGGACTACCGAAGACTCTTCCAGTTCTTACTAATAAAGTTGGTAACTTATGCTCACGTTCGATCTTTCGCCTTGCTGTACACATCGCCGCGTTCCCGCCGCCCCACGGCTACGACGGTCACTAAAATATCACCGTCCTCAACCTGGTAGACTAAACGATATCCAACACTCTTTAATTTGATTTTGTAGCAACCTTGTAGCCCCGACAGGGCGTCAGCTAGAACGTGAGGTTCTTCGAGGCGTTTCGCTAACTTCTTCTTAAACTGATCTCGAATTGCCGGAGCGAGCTTCTTCCATTCCTTGAGAGCTGATGGTTTGAATGCAAGCGAATACTTAAAGCTCATTCAGATCGACTCGAATACTTGGCTCTACAAGTCTCTCTTTCACGATTGCCACCATCTCTTGGTCGTCTAGTCGGTCAAGCATGGCTTCGTAGATTTCAGCCGGAACGCAGTAGAACGCCGGTTTGTTGCGGTTTAGAACAACGATCGGAAACCCCTCTCCTGAATCCACGGCCGCCATCGGATTTTTTTTGAGTTCTGAAATGCTCGCGGTCACTTCAGAATAAATTTGATTGGTCACAACGCCCTCCAAAGACCTGTTAACAGGTCATACTTTAAGGGTGATCGGGCTCATGCGCAAGGCAAAGACCTTTTAATAGATCGCATAAAGCAATTTTTCGGTTACCAACTCTATTATCTTGTTACCAACTTTATTCTGATCCCACAGCAGTGGACGTCCCCGTGACTGGCATTGTTATGAAGACGGTTCAATTTGGACCCTTCCTAGCGCCAATACCTCAATATTATGATCTCCACCAAGAAACACCTAATGGCAAAGGGGCTTTTCCTCCAGCATCTTTGCTAGCTCTGCCTGGAACTCTTGGCGCCACGGAGACTCTTCCCAAGTGTATGAGAACAACTGTTGCCGATCACGCTTGACGTGAAACCGCGCATTCCGATCAAAGCTCTCATCGCAAATCTTGAGTGCTACGACGCTCTCAAAGCAGACGCGCCAACGTTTCTCACCCTCTACAAGAAACAGACAGTTCCCCGAGGTGCGCGCCCATCGATATCCAGACCTTGGGGAAGAGATGCAACAAAAAAGGTGTTTCCCAAGCTAAAAGCTTGCCCATCGCATTACCAAAAAAAGCGAGCAGCAAGGGTGTGACGTCGGGAGCATCCCTTGCCTTCACTTGTCATGCATTATGCCTCCATGTTGCCAGGAAGGTTAGCCTCCAACACTTCTATGATCTCGTGAAGTTTCTCCGTTTGGTAGTAAATAAAGACTTTACCAAATGAGCCTCCGTTTGCTACCACGGCTTTTACGCCGTTTGCACTATAGATATCGATTGATTTTAGGTACTTCAGGGGAAAGGATTTTTTTCGCCCCCAATAATTGCGTCCGCTTATAATTCCTTCTCTTATTGTTATATGTGCACATCTCAACCAAAAGGCAATGAAAAATGTGAAAATGGCGAAGAAAGCCCAACAGCCAAAGATTAGCCCCAATACTTCTAGAAACGATACGTTTCCAAATGTTTCGTTGAGATCAAATCCAGAAGTAAGGTACCGAAAGGCGAATGTGCCTACAGTTGAGAAAATGAGCAGCAACGCCATGCGCTTTGTCACCGATTTCCAAAATTCTTTCCATCGAACTTCGTATCTCATATCTCTTCTAAATTTGCATAACGCTGAGCGAAGCGGCCGCCCGACAGGGACGCCTTACGCGGCTTGTTATCACTGCCTCAGTCATTCTCAATAAATTGAGGCAAATCGTCGGTAATCTCGAACCACGGAGCTTTGCAGCCCACGAAAACATGGCGGTCTGCACGTACACCTGGATCGGTGTCGAGAGTACCCAATGGCAGCGCATAGACTTCCGGTTTTGAATCGAACTTTGTATGAATGCTTGAACCGCAGTTTGCGCAAAAAACCTTGAACTCTCCCGGCGAGGACTCGTAGGTTTTGAGCAGCTCTTGGCCCTTGACAGTCCGCCAGTCATCGACCCGTACCTTTGCACAGGTTCGGAAAGCCGCCGCATGAAGCTTGCGGCACATGGAGCAATGGCAGTTGTAAACATCGCTAAGGTCGCCCGCTACTTCATATTGGACGCCGCCGCAAAGGCAGCTTCCAGATTGAATCATTGACTCACCTCCCTGTGTGATAATCGGGATAGGGAGGCATCTCACGATGCCCCTCCTCCCACATCACCGGGCATACGGATCACGTACCACGGCGATTCAGTGACTTAATTCAACCCGTTACCGCACTGCCAATTCCGGCAGTCCATAGCTCCGGAACAACCGGGCCGGTAGGGCTTCCCGCAGTGCCGGCGAATGACTCAGCCGCCACGGGCCGTGGGCCGATTTGGCGGTGTTCCAGGCCAATCTGACCGAGACACCCCGCTTTCTCAGCTCACGATACCCCCTTCGGCCCCATTGCTTCCACACGTAACTTCTCATTCTCCGCCGTATCCACTTGTCCAGGTCCCGCAGCGGGCCCAGTACTTCGGCTGCGTCGAAGTACGCTTTCCAACCAAGCAGGGTCTCTTTCAGATCTGCGATCACCTGGGCCAGTGAGTGGCCCCGTGTTCGGCGGCTCAGTATCCGGATCTGTGTTTTCAGCTTGCTGATGGCTTTGTCTGCCACCTTCAGTCGTTGCCTTTTCCGGCTGAGGGTGAAGCCCAGGAAACTACGATTCCAGGGCCGGTCTACCGCGCTCTTTCGTGTATTCACTGTGAGCCTCAGCGAGTCCTCGATAAAGCGCGTCAGACTCACCATCACCCGCTCTCCTGCACGGCGACTGCCAACGTAGATCTGGCAGTCATCCGCGTAGCGGGCGAAGAGCAGGTTGCGCCGCTCCAGTTCCCAGTCCAGTTCATCCAGCACCACATTCGCCAACACCGGAGACTATGGCCCACCTCGCGATGACGCCCTTGCCCTTCTCCTAGCCTTCGGCTCTGCGAACACCTGGCAGGAGGACTTTCACCTCCCTAGTTCTGTGCCATGCCCGGCACACACGCCAATATTCAGCGGCGGCCTTTTCGCAGCGAAGCGGAGAAAAGGCCGTCCGGTGGAGGCCCGTCAGGGCCGGAACGAACTGGAATGACTGGTTAGGAGCGCTACCCACCGAAGCCACTTGCCAGAACAGCCAGTACCACAAAGATGCAAACATAAATTAAACCAGCCAAAGACAGACCAAAAGCAGTGTGAGACGATTTAAGGGCTGTATCACTTCTTGAGGTGCCTGATGTTTCGAAAACTGAAATGCTTCGTCGGGCTTGCACTAAAGCTGGAATACAACAAGCTGAGGCTAAGATGGCTGCTGGAAGCCACCCGATTTGAATGGGCACTATCATCAACACGATAGGTGACAAAGGTACCAAAAGCACAAGCCAGACCAGGCTTTTAGGACCCTTCAATTCATTAAAAATTGCCGACTCTCGACGGACCGATAACGCGACTCGAACTCCAACAACAAGGAATACGATAAAAAGGATTAAGTCCAACAACATTCCCTTGCTCCTAACGCTGAAATAAGCGGCGGCCCGACAGGGGCGTCCGGTGGAGGCCGCAGGCCCGGAACAGAATGCATGGCCTTGTTAACTAGCATGGGGCTCGTAATCCTCGAATTCCCAACCGAGAGTTTGGGATAGTTTTTTGGAAACTTCATTCCAGTCCGATCCCGAGCACTGCATCAGCAATTTATTAACCGCTTCCTCTACGCCTACCCAGGAAAACACAGGGAGAAGCAAATAGCCTCTCAGCCATGAGGGAGCAGGCAACGATTTGATGGCCGCAGGCGTGACCACCTCGAAAGAGAATATCTCCGCCCCTTCGCTTTCGGACGGCCCAATTTCCGCCTCGATCAGGACATGGCAGTTTTCAGGATCCTCCGGTGACGACCCGTAGTCCAAATCTGGGCTCATGATACTTTTGAGCCGGGCGTACATATGTGACTCCTCGCTAGTTAACGCCAGTGGTAATGGGCGCCAACGGAGCGGAGCGTAGTTGGCGTCCCGTTGACCACCTTGTTATGCCTCAGTCCGAATAAATTTTTCATAGCACTCGGAGCAGAGCCAAGTGCGACCTTCTATGGTATAGCCTTCACCTGACTCTGGGTCATCTGCTTCGTACAATGACCAACTACATATTTCGCAATGGTCGTGACTCCAACCATCCTCAACGAGTTTTGTATATTCAGGACGATAGCTTTGGCCGACGTACTCTGACGTTTTACCTTTGGATACGAGAGCGGCTCTTGGCAGCCACTTTCGCTTTACCCATACCTGCGCCCGAGCCCATTCTATTTGCTCGTCAATATCGGAAATTTTCCATTCATCGCCGTGTATGGACACGTACTCTTCCATGTCTTCACCGGGTATAACGCCTGCCATAAGCGGCGGCTGAAAGCCGTCCGGTAGAGGGCCGTCGGCCCGGAACAACCTTGATGGCCTTGTTATGCTTTTGTTCCCAGATTGGCATAGGTCGCCGCTGTCTATTCGCTATGGAAGCGCGCCTCGAAAGCCCTTGCGCCTGTGCCAATAGTTATCGAAAAGTATGCAAAAGTTAAAATCACCGCCAAAGCGTAATCTCCAGAAAATACCGTTTTCCCGACAGCAATTGCCATCATTGCAGTGAATATTTTTACCCAAAGCCGCGGGACAATCACTCCACCACAAAGTTTGCACTGGTAATCCTTGACCAAATGGGGTTTCAAGGAAATTTTGGCCTCACAATTTGGACATTTCATGCAATTTCCTAAAAAAACCAGGCTCGCAACTAAGACACGGAATACCCATCAAACAGTGACGACCTCAGACGTATTCCGTGCATAACGCTTTTGTTTAGCGGCGCCCCGACAGGGGCGTCCGGTGGAGGCCGCAGGCCGGAACGAACTACAACAACTTGTTAAGTGATTCCAAGCTCTCAGGCCCACCATCCAGTCGAACACACTGGGCAGACTCTTGCTCCCAAGCGGCAGCGGACTTTGTATGGAGATGAACAGATATCCTCGAAGCGACTGGTTCATCAAGCAAGCCGGCAGGAATCCAAACCATTCCACTGTCTCTCAGGCTATTGGGAACCGGACTCCCACACACCGAACAAAAATCGCTTCGGAAACCGCTGGGCTTGTTGTAGGACCTAATATCACTTTCGCCTGACACCCAGCGAAAAGCAGCGGCCTGCACAAAGGTAGCAGCATTAGCTGCCGCTCCAGTGGCTTTGCGGCACAACGAACAGTGACATTGATAGAGGTTTCGAATCTCCCCTTCAATTTCGAACTTCACGTTTCCGCAGAGACATTCACCTTTCATCGATCAATCCTTTGACACTTAACAGCATATTAGTTTGTATTCTTATTAAACCCCAACGCCACCTCCCCGTCCAAACCTGATTCACATCCTAAATAACAACGACTTTTCAAAGCTTTATCTCTGGGTCAGAGCCCGCTATCGCGCTGCCGATACTGTGACAAGTTTGCACTCGGGTTATCCGTGCGCGTTTGTGCAAGTTAAACACGGAAGGCCGGAAATTTCCTCCTTTGAAACAGTAAGCTACAGAGCCTCTTTGTGAAAAACGTGCAGAACCGCGCAAATTAAACCGCAAGAATTTTGGCGTTTTGGGAGGTTTTTCATTATAACTGTATGGATGTACAGCTATCAGCCAAGGAGGGCAATCGTGTCCAAATCACCGTTTTTGCAATCGGTCCGCACAGAGATCAGGACGAAGCAGTACAGCTACCGAACCGAAAAATCCTATCTTTACTGGGTTCGCCAGTTCATCCTTTTCAATGACAAGAAGCACCCAAAAGTCATGGGCAATCACGAAATCGAGCGCTTCTTGAATCACCTCGCCGTCAATCGGCGAGTCAGTCCGGGCACTCAAAATCAGGCGCTATGTGCGATTATTTTTGTCTACAAACATGTGCTGAAACGTGAAATTGAAAACCTACACTACAAGATGACGAAAACGCCTCGGCGCATGCCGACCGTTCTGAGCCCCGAAGAAGTCGCTTCTATTCTCCGCAACATGGAAGCGGAGTATTGGCTCATTACCGCGCTTCTTTATGGATGCGGTTTGAGAATCAATGAAGCCCTCTCGCTTCGCGTGAAAGACATCGACCTCAAAAGCCGCAACTTGCTCGTATTCAACGGTAAGGGGCGGAAAGATCGATACACACTGATTCCAGGCAATCTTAGAGAAAAAATCGAGCGGCAATTCGCCCATGTCAGGACAGTACATGAGTCCGACCTGGCCGAAGGATTCGGGCTTACGTCAGTGCCGACGTCTCTTCACAAGAAGTATGGACCGGCCATGAAGGACTTTGGTTGGCAGTACCTGTTCCCATCCGCAACAAAATGCGTTCATCCCATCGCTGGTTATGTGTGCCGCCACCATCTTCATCATTCATCGTACTCGCGGCGATTGAGGCAGGCCGTTCTGGCCACGGGAATCACCAAGCGTGTGACCGCTCATACCTTTCGGCATGCCTTTGCGACAGAGTTATTGAGATCGGGTAGCGATATCAGGACGGTTCAGGAAATTCTCGGGCATAGCGACATTCGAACGACCGAAATCTACACGCATATCATTGGCGATCGACGTGCTGGAACGGTCAGCCCTTTTGATCGTTTGCCAAGTTCTTGATGGGCTATTTCTTACCCGTTTAAGGGGCATAAAAGCCAGGAATTGGGGGTGCGGCGAATGTTCGCTTTTGTTTAATAGCTTCCCCTGCCAGCAAGGCTTCTTGCCTGCCTCCAATCCTTCGGTTCCGGCTAGACTATTCCGAACTTCGAGTCGGACGACGAATTTAGCACTTTGTGTGGAAACCGGGATGAGCGTTCTATTCTAGAATCTACTTTAAGTTTGTTTAGCACTTAATGTGGAATTTGAACGGTAAGTTACTGATGTTTGGTTGCAGAAGTTTAGCACTTTGCGTGGTAGGCCATTTGGACGACCACTTTCCGCTCCACAGCCATCTCCCTGCCGGCAGGCTCTGTCAAAGCCACAGCAGAACCAGCATCAATGAAACGCTAACCCCGGAAGCAAATGCAGTCCTTATCAGGTTCCATCGTACCCAGCGATGTTCGAAAGAGCGCCGTTCTGAGGCGAGCATAAGTTCATCCATGTCGTCCACATTCAACATTTGCAGGGCGTTGTTGAGCGGCACATTAATCAGGAATGTTGGTAGTTGGACCCCAAGGGTATAGACGACAGCACTGGCAACTACCAAGGTTGGCACCAGGCCGTCGTTCTGCAGGACTGCGAGAATCGCCGCTGCCACTAAAGCAAAGACGGATCCGATCCATACAAGACCAAAGACGGGATGACCGGCCTGGATCACGCCGTCGATAGCCTGAAAGGCGCGGATGAATTCCTTGTCTGTTAAGTTTCCAATTCCTGGCATAACAACCGATGCAAAGGAAAAGACAAACCCGGCCGTTAAGGCAGATAGCAACGTAGCCACGATCAGTGCGAGTTCAAGCAAAGTCATAATATGGCTCCTGTCAGACGGGCAATGAACGTTAGTTGGTTCAGGTACAAGCCAATTTTCGTGGAACCATGTCGGATGTTATTGCCGCAGCATGCCAAAGTTTTTGCCGAGGGCGACAAATTCAAACACAGCCTCAACCAATCCATAGCCGATAGGACTTTTGAGTCTGTTCTGCTCAACGCTTGAAAGCCGTGTACATCCGCCCTGCTCCGTCTATTGCGGCCTCACAGCCAATGGCAGCCGCTCTCGAATGAACTCGGCTAAAGCTTTTGTATGCGGTGGAACACCTACCCGTGATGGCATCAACAGACTGAGGCTCGCGTACTGCGAAACCCAGTCTGGCAATACCCGAACGAGCTGGCCGGCTTCAACGGGTGCTCTGCAGACATAATCAGGCAATGCAGTAACGCCCAGGCCATCGATTGCGGCTTGCCTGATTGTCGACATATCCTCTGAGCAAAGTGCGATATGGGTAGTCTGATGGGTACGAAGACCATCTTTGTGCTGCAAGGGAATCGCCTCTTTCGCGCCGGCTCTCCCCACCTTTAAGAAACGACAACTGGCTAAATCATAGGGTGTTTGCAGTTGTTCTAGTTGCTCCAGATAACCAGGCGAGCAATAGAACTGCCATTCCACATTCGCGATAAACCGCTGTATCAAACTCGAATCAGGCAATTCGCCGCTGTGCCCGCGAATAGCGATGTCTACTCCTTCAGTAATCAAGTCGATCATGGAGTTGGTGACGCGTTGTTCGATAAGGACGTTCGGGTGCAACCTGGCGAAATCAGTCACGATATCGAACAGAACAAATTGCGCCACACCCAGCGAACAACTGATCACAACCTTTCCTGAAAGGCTTCCACCTCTATTATCCATTGCTGCTTCAGCCATTTCGAATTGGTCAACGAGCTTGCGAGCATGCTGGTAGAAGCTCTTCCCTTCTTCGGTAACGGCGACATTGCGGGAACTTCTCTGAAGCAGCCTCACACCAAGGCGCTCCTCCAGCTGAGCAACATGTCGGCTCAGTCGCGACTTGGGCATGTCCAATGCCTTTGCCGCTGCGGTGTAGCCCTTCTTTTCAACAACATGCACGAAATAGAAGTAGTCGTTCAGGTCAATGCTCACACTAGCGTCCTATATATGGAACGTATAGTTCATATTTTAGCCATTTTTGTTCAGATACCAAGCTGCTAGATTATTTTCAGATCAGATATGGAACGGAGAAAGACAATGACCTATCAGGTTGCTCAACAACACGACTCGATAACATCTCTTTGCCCGGTAAAGGGAACTCCACTGAGTGTCGGCTCAGGATTCACGGGAGTGGGTTTTCGCCACGGGCAGTTTTATGGGGCCATGGATCCCTTCATCATGGTGGATCACTACACCATGACGGCACCTACCTTTGGCGCGCACCCTCACGCTGGCCTCTCGGCAGTCACCGTTTTGTTTGAAGATACGGAAGGCAAATTCAACAACCGCGATTCGCTGGGGAATGACTTCGACATTAACCCCGGCGACCTCTACTGGCTGAATGCGGGCAGCGGTGCCGTTCACGACGAGGCACCGCGAGAAGGCGCCACGATTCATGGACTGCAGATTTTCGTTAACTTGCCCGGCCGCATGAAGCACCAGGCGCCAAGCTCCCTGCATGTGAAGCGAGAAGACATGCCGACCCTGAAGGGCCAGGGCTACCGTGTGCGGCTGGTTCTTGGCCAAAGCAACGGGGTCGAGACGGACGCAGCGTCGGTATGGCCAGCCACTATTCTTGATGGTTTTGCTGACAAAACATCGTTATTCGAACACCGCATTCAAACGGGCTTCAATGCCTGGATCTATTCAGTTGAAGGCGACATCGAATTTCACGTGCGCGGCGAATGGTTCACGCTCCACCAGGGAGAGTCCAGCGCGATTGATGGTGCAGAGGGCGAGGCACTCACGATACGCGGAAAGTCTTCATCAAACAGCCATTTTGCGGTGCTCTCGGGTGAGACAATCAATGAAAATTTCGTTCAATACGGACCGTTTGCAATGAGCACTCAACAAGAAATCGATGAGGTGGTTGCTCGTTATAACGCGGGAGAATTGGGGAGCCTTGTATGAAAGTATTAACGTTTGCCGCGACCAACAGTCGCAAATCCATCAATAAACAACTCGTGAAATACGCTGCGACCAAGCTGGCGAATGCTGAGATCGATTATGTTGAGATTAATGATTTTGACTTGCCGATCTACAACATCGACCTGGAGGAGCAATACGGCATTCCTAAGTGCGCGCATGCCTTCCAGGCCAGGATCGAACAAGCGGACGTGATTCTGGTTTCCTTTGCCGAGCACAATGGCAATTTCACTGTAGCGTTTAAAAACCTCTTCGATTGGATGAGCCGAATTGGCCGGAACGTCTACCGTGACAAGCCGATCGTGATGCTCGCCACGTCTCCGGGGCCCGGTGGCGGAAATACCGTGCTGAAGCTTGCTGAAACCGCTGCTCCCTTTTTCAGTGGCAAGGTCGTTGGCAGCCTCAGCATTCCAAGCTTTTTCGATAACTTCGATGTCGATCGCGGCGAGCTGACGAATAGTGATCTGGTTGAAAAGCTTGAACAGGTATTGAGTGCCTTTGCTTTTGAACCCCGGACCACCTAACGAGCCTCAGCTTGGACACTGAATTCAGGGTTTTATTTGATGGTTGATCAGCAGGTTATTCTGAAGCCTCACTTTAGCCAGGTCCACGAACGAGCGAATTTTGGCGCTCGCTCTCAACCCCTCAAGGTAAACAATATTTATCGGTATGGGTTCGGGTTCGTGTTCCTGGAGAATTCGAACTAACGAACCGGTTTGGAATTCCTCTCCAACTTGATATGACATTAGCCGCGTAATTCCGTAGCCGCTCTTTACTGCAGAGATTGCAGAGTCATTCTGATTAAATTGGAGGCGCGGCGAGACTCGTACAGAAGTCTTGCCCTCAGATGACTCAAACCACCAGGTCGTCGATGGTTCTACCGCAGAAGACTGGATAATTTGGTGATCAGCAAGGTCAGCTGGATGGTTTGGCAGGCCATGTTTGCTTAAATAATCCGGAGAGCCACACACTACCTTTTGGACATTCCCAACCCTGACAGCGAACTGGCTGGAGTTTTTCAGGTTGCCGATACGGATTGCCACATCCAGGCCCTCATCGAGAATATTGCTCACTCGATCGTAGAAAACTGCCTTCACTTGGATTTCCGGGTGTCTGTCGAGGAACTCAATAAGGATGGGAACAATGTATTTTCTCCCAAAAAGCACAGGCGCTGTCACAGACAAAATGCCCTTTGGTTCCCTGTAAACCCCCAATAGCGCCGACTCGACCTCCTCGATTTCCTCCAGAATTCTCTTGGCATCCTGAAAGTAGCGGTTACCAGACTCAGTCAAACGGACACGCCTGGTGGTGCGGTTGAATAAGCGAACGCCTAACGAGCCCTCCAACTGGGCAATTGCACGGGTAACAGCCGGGGCTGACATGCCCAGCCTCTGGCTAGCCCCTACGAAGCTTTCGCGTTCGGCGGCCTCCACGAAGACGCGCATCAATGCAATCTTATCCATACAGCGGCCATCCCACCGAATTGATACTTTCATAATGCGCAATAGTGAATTTCTCTATGCACCAATTATTAATTGAACCTGAAATTTTAATATCGATGCTCCTTAACGAAATCACCAGGAGAAACGATATGTCACGCATTCCAACACCAGCCTCAATTTCAGAAGCTCCCGAAGCCTCGCGGGCATTGCTCGAAGCTGTAAATAGCCTTTTGGGTACTGTTCCCAATTTATTCCGCATTACTGCGAATAGCCCCAAAACCCTTGAAGGATATCTTGGCCTGAACGGCGCCCTCAGCGCTGGTTCTTTGTCAGCCCAAACGCGAGAGCGCATTGCGTTGGCGGTCGCGGAGATAAACGACTGCGACTACTGCCTGGCGGCTCATGATTACCTGGGCAGAAACGTTGCAAAACTCAGTTCTGAGGAAATCGAGGCTGCCAGACGCGGACACTCGGACGACGAGAAAGCGGCCGTTGCCCTCGAGTTCGCGGCAAAGATCACAAAGGATCGAGGAAACGTTTCAAGTGATGACGTTCAGAAGGTTCGCTCAGCCGGATACAGCGACGCCGAGCTGGTCGAAATCATTGGCAACGTAGCCCTGAACGTTCTGACTAATTACATCAACCGGGTTTTGGCGACTGATATCGATTTCCCGTCGGTTAAGCCGCTATCGGAGTAACAAAATAGAGATCACGGTGGCGAAAAGGGGCCACCGTGATCTCTATTTCATCGCTACCAAGCTGAAAGATCTCAAGACAGTTCCAGGTATTGGTTGCTTGAAACGCCGGGATCCAGGTCCGCAGGATTGACCGAGCCCTTCAGGTAAGCGTGGCAATTCTGAACAAAGATGAGCCTTTTCTTGCCGACCACTTGCGAGATCATTTGCTCGTCAACGTCCAACAGCGCCACGATGCTCAACGCGCTTTTATTTCGCAGGTCGGAGGCTGTCGCCATCAACTCTACGGTGCTCTTTTTCTGAACGAACTTCAGATAAAACCACCGCCGCAAAAGCTCCTTCATTCCCTCTGTCGGTACATAATTTCCCTGCGATACCTGAGTTAAAGCGGTCATGGCGCCCTCCCGAACCTAATCAACGATAGTCACTCCTTTGACTATCAGGGCAGTCTTATTGTTACAGAGAAGTCCCCTGGAGCACTTCCTGTTCTGTTGGTTCCATTTAACTTTCCTGCTGCATGACAGAAAGGCGCCCTGCTCTCACGAGTGTGAAAACGGAACTCACAAATACCCAACCGAATCCAATCACGCCGACATTGATGCCCAATACAGTCTTTTCTGTACCATCCGGATGCACCATTGATCCGCCGTATAGCCCCTGTAAGGCATAGGCTGCAAGGAAACCGCCGGTGACCACCAGCGCAATAACACTTGCTTTGCCCTTTCCATCGACAGACATCCAGGTAAGCCACAGGGCAATCGCACCGAGAGAAGAGTTGGTAATCAGTTGCCACACTTCGTGCAATCTCGCATGGGCTACCCAGTCCGGGTTGAACACGTGGGTGTCGTTAATTTCCAAATACGGAACAGCAATGGCGTAAAGTGCGATTGATATTGTTAACAGTATCTTATCTAGCATTCTTCATGTTCCCTGTGAGTTGAAAGTGGGAAAGGGTCAGGTTTGACAACTGCTGCAAGCGCCTGCCAAACCTGGTTCATTTCGGGGGCCAGACTCGTTTATCGTTCTTCCCAGATACCCGTGTTTGCCACTTCCTCTGCAAAGGTTGCAAAGTCTTTCGGTGGCCGTGCATATTCCGGCCCATCGTGACCACCCATTCCGTTTGAACGTGACCGCCTGTTCCGGGCGATCGTGACCGCTCATTCCGTTTTATCGTGACCGATTTCGGGCGTTTTTCCGGAATCGCCGG
>NZ_PSSW01000021.1 GCF_002933295.1 Marinobacter flavimaris | reverse complement strand
CGGCGATTCCGGAAAAACGCCCGAAATCGGTCACGATAAAACGGAATGAGCGGTCACGATCGCCCGGAACAGGCGGTCACGTTCAAACGGAATGGGTGGTCACGATGGGCCGGAATATGCAGGGAGATCCCCACCAGACGCGGGGATCTGGAAGATTGATCATGATCGAGTCAATTTGATGTTAACCAAATAAAAAACGGCCACTCCTCTCGTCGTTGTGATGTTCCATCGCACACATTGCGTGCTCCGGTTGGTAAGGAAAAGAGGGGCACAGTGCCGATACGACAGCTACTATGAAGAGAGCGTTTGAAGTTATGGATAAGTAATTGTCACCGTTGTTTGCTTGAATGCTTTCGATAGTGTGCGCTGTATTCGCACGATTGGAGGGGGAGACATGCAAAGGCTCGTATGGCTCAAGCTTCTGAATTTCCTTTTGCTCCTGTTTTTCTCTATATCTCTGCCTGCCGATTCAAAACGCCCCCATATTGTTGGCGTCTTTGCCGATATAGAACGTGAAATTTCCGTAGAAGATGGAAGGCTCGTGGGTCGTTTCGCACCTTATTACCGGTGTGTTTTTAGCCGAGTAGATGGGGATTTCAAATTCGTTAACATGCCGCTGGCCCAGATACTTCGACAGCTGGAAAAGGGGGGGATCTCGGTTGGATTACCGTTAATTCAAACGGTAGAAAGGGATCAGTACGCGGACTTCGGTGGTCCGTTGTTCCAGTTGGAGTACGTGTATCTCATGTTCGAGGATTTGCCGCCCTTGGAGAGCATGAGTGGGCTCAGGTTTGGATTTGTCCGAAAATTTGCCGGTTTAGAGCTTTTAAAGGGCGATAGCCCTACCGTCACTCATGTCTCTGACTGGGCTCAAGCGGTCGAAATGCTCAGGCTCGGTCGCGTCGATGTCGTGGTTCTACCCTGGATTATGACGGATCTCTATCTTAATGGTTATCAAGGACAATATTATGAACGGACAGCCGCCTGGATAGATTTGTCCATGTACATTTCCCACAAAGTGAAGGATAGCCGGCTCAAGGAAGACTTCAGGGATGCAATACGAGCCTGTCGCTTAATTGGCGAGCAGAATCATGAGGCCTGGGATATCCCCGGGAGACAGCGAGATCCGGAAGGCTGACTTGGCGTCGGTGAGTTGTCTGCCGACCTTTCAGGCATTAAAAAAGCCCGACTCTCGCGAGCCGGGCTTTATTAATACTGGTAGCAAGGGGCGGAGTCGAACCGCCGACCCCAGCATTATGAGTGCTGTGCTCTAACCAACTGAGCTACCTTGCCATTTCGCCTCATCTCTGAAGCGGCGCACATAGTATGAGCATGCTTTTCGAGTGTCAAGAGCACAACACCAATTAGTTGACGAGAAGGGCATCAGGAAACTGCCGTTGAATCCAAAAAAGCTTTTGAAACCAATCAACTGTGGTTCTTTGTGCGCAAAAGAAGAAAGTCTCTGCATTCCCTCCAGGTTAGCCACTTCATCAACCTATCGGTTTATATTATTAGCCCCCTTATCTGTTGGTCGCAAAAGCTTTTTTGGTCTCAAATGGCTGTTTTTGGACCCCCCGTGGAGCCCCGATCTGGACCCCCGTTGGACCCCCGTTGGACCCCCGCGCTATAGTATTCGCAGGGATCAGGTGTGTTGAGCTACTGGTCTTACTGGGCTTGGGGAGATGTAGAGTGAAAGAGAAGCTTACGGACAGGCTGATACAATCCCTGCCGGTGACAGGTAAAAGGTATGACGTACGGGATACGCTGATCCCGGGCTTCATGGTCCGTGTCGGTGTGTCTGGGCAGAAGGCTTTCTATCTCGACTATAGAGACAGTGAAGGAAAGCGAAGTAAGTATCGGATCGGGCTTGTTGATGCTATGCCTCTCGCAGATGCTCGAGAAGAGGCGAGGCGTAGAGGTGGTGAGGTTGCGTCTGGTCAGAACCTGAATCAAGTGAAGCATGAGAAGCGTCAGAAGAAAGCCGCTGAGAAGACTCAGAAGCTCGGGGTCTTTATAGATGAAGTGTACAAGCCCTGGCGTGAAGCTGAGCGGAGAGATGCTGAAGAAGATCTTGCTCGACTGAAGCGTCACTTCGAGAGCTGGTACAAGCTGCCGATGTCTGAGATCACTGAGAAGAAGGTTCTCGACTGGAGGCAGAAGCGACTCGCTGCGGAGATCTCACCGAAGACGATTAATCGTGATATCGCGTGCATCATGGCTGTGCTGTCGCACGCAGTCCGAGTTGGTGTGCTGAAGACCAGCCCACTTGCAAAGTGGAAACAACTCAAGGTGGATATGCGCTCGAAAGTCCGCTTCTTGACTGATGATGAAGAAAGCCGGCTGAGAGAGC
Organism: Marinobacter flavimaris; assembly: GCF_002933295.1. Classification (GTDB taxonomy): domain Bacteria; phylum Pseudomonadota; class Gammaproteobacteria; order Pseudomonadales; family Oleiphilaceae; genus Marinobacter; species Marinobacter flavimaris. The sequence goes on along the minus strand of NZ_PSSW01000021.1, from coordinate 14,791 downwards.
ATCTGGAAAATCGTGAGGTCAAAGCCCGGGCTGGGCGGCAGAGCTACAACAAATTTTTGGCTGACAGAAAGAAGCCCCTTAAGCCTGAGATCCATGAAGATCAGTACTCAGATCACATCTACCCGCTGATCATCCTTGCGATACACACCGGGTGTCGGCCGGAAGAACTTCTCTCACTCGACTGGAAGCACGTCGATCTTGCTCACAAGACGCTGACAGTGGTCGGAGCAGAAGCAAAGAGCGGTCAGACTCGACACATCCCGCTATCCAAAGAAGCAATAGAAATCTTCAAGCGATGGCGCCGCAGCCCAGGGTCTCAGAATAAAGGACTGGTCTTTCCTGGCAAGCTAGGCCAGGTCATGGATCGCTTACCCCGGGCGATCACTCGCGCGATCAGTGCCGCTAAGATTGATGACTTCCGTCCGTACGACTTCCGGCACACCTTTGCATCACGCCTGGCCCTAGGCGGGGTGGATCTCAACACAATCAGGGAGCTCATGGGACACGAAGACATCGCGATGACTTTGATCTATGCTCATCTAACGCATGACCACCGAAAAGAAGCGGTCAGCAGAGTCTTCGGATAGGGATGTTCATGCAGAACAAGGATGAGCCTAATCGAACGCTAATCAGAGCCCTCCTCTCGGGAGACGAACTCTCGATGGTCGTTCGATCTCACATTAAAGTGGAAGAGCAGGTCGATCACTTTCTAGTTCTGCATGTTGTCAGCTACAAACATCTTGAGAAGATCAGCCTTACTTTTGCCGAAAAGTGTCTTCTCGCTGTCGCACTCGGAATGGATGAAGACCTCATTAAACCCCTTTCCACTCTTGGTAACATTCGCAATAAATTCGCACATAAAACCGACTCTGAGCTAACGAAATCCGATGTGAACAATTTCTATAAAGCTTTCTCTGCAACCGGAAAGGAAGTCTTGCAAGAAACAATTGCAACTAACTCGGATAGGCCGGAGCAGTTAGCTCGAAAGTACAATGACATGAGCATCAGAGAGAAATTCGCTTTGATGACAATCTACTTGCACAGCAATATCCGCGGACTGGTTCATGATGAAGTGGAGCGGATGAACGCGCTGAATAATGAAGGGAGCTTATAGATGAAGTTGAGAATGATGTTTGTCCTTCTGTGTGCGTTACCCGCCATGTCACCCGCCATGGTGATTGCTGAGACCTATCTTTGCGTTCCTGAAGCAAATGGAGGAGTTCGTAATGCCGGAGGCAAATCCCTTGAGTCGATGAGATATGCGGTCGGTAATGAAAAATTCCTTCAATCGAATGCTTCGGGCAGCTGGGTCTTAAAAAAGTTCGGGAACGATAACGTGCTTTCCAACTGCACAACTGAATTTAGTTGCGGATCTCTGAGAGAAGGCGCTGTGTACTTTTCTCGAGGTTTCGACGGAGTGTTCACTCTAGTCCGAACAGTCGCTGAACTCGATGAGGACGTTGTCGTTTTCGATACGGTTGTTACAAAAGGTAGGTGCTCGAAAATCGACTAGATATTTGGCTTTTATTCCATAACGTTAATTATATTGTGTTCAAAAACAGTGATTTACAGGAGTTCGGCTCTGTGACAATCTTGATGCTCATGAGGCTTTCGAGAGGCGTAGAGCATGCAACCAACCACCATTTTAAGCGACTGGTACATCATCGACTTTGAGAGAGACGGAGCGCCTGAGGAAGTGCAGGTTGCTTGGGGTATCGTCAAGGAAGATCCCTCTGGGCGCTGGTCTCCAGGGAATTATTCCTGCACATCTCCGATTCAGCGGGAGGTCACTGAAGAGGGTGTGCTCTACGCGATCACTGGCAATTCGATCTACCAGCTGGACGGCCCAGGCAAAAGAATCACAATGCCCACCAAGACCATACTGGCCCTGCGGGGCGGTTACGCGCCGCCCGAAATCATGGCTTCTCAATCAATGCAGAAAGACTGATCACCTTTTGAGCAGCGAGACATCGATCCCCAGCTCTTGAGCTTCTTTCTCGAGAGCTTTGATCTTACGCTGCTCTTTGATCATAGCCTCCAGAGTTCTCCTATACTCCTGGATCTGAGGAAGCTTTGAGCGACTCGGCTGCTCATCAGTAGATATCCCGGCATCGATCATCGCCATCTTCGCTTCAAGACGAGCAATCTCAGCACACGTGGAGTCCAGCACTTCCTTGACCTCATCTTCCGTCCGGTGCTTCAGCCAGATCGACTTGGCTTGAGGGTTTTCCGGACTCTTCAGTGCTAATTTAAGCTGCCGACGATGGCTCTTCAGATCGTGCACTTGATGCCAAAGCCGGTCTTTCTCATCCATCCCTTTATAGATGCCGTCTAGCTCTTTCTGTGCTTTCCCAGCGAGCCCTTCGAGATGCTTCACCTTTTGCTCGCGCGACATCTTCGGTCGGCCGCGGCCACCCGTGTCTTTGAAGTCGTCCTCGGGTGCGGTCTCGACTTCAGTGATCTGTCTCTGCGTGCGGCGGATATACTTCTGTAAAGCTATCGCTCGACCGCCTCGACGCCTTCCTTTATCGCCGTGACGCTGCTGTACGAAAGTCTTTACATCTTCCTCCGGAGTCGGAGCCAGACCTTCCTGTTCTTCATATGCGCGTAGCTCAGCTAGGCGCTTATCCCAGCTCTCTGTAGCGCGCTTCTGCTGTTCAGCGATCGGAACCGGCGGGCGTCCTGTGTAGTCCCCTTCGGCGATCACGACATGCCGCTCTGACTCGTAGTCAGCAAAGTCATCACTGCAAGTCCACTCGTGGTAGCGCCAAGCTTTAGACGCCTCTGCGATGAGCTTTTCGTGCCCCGTGTATCCCTGTGCCATGTCTTCTCTCCAGCTTTGCTTGAGTGCTGGAGATTATAGTTCTTTTTCCCATAATTGACAGTAAAATAATAGACTGTAGTCAAATAAATGCTAATGTAAAAAGTAAAAAAATCAGCGCCACAAGTGGCAGTTCCGATGCCAATCGGGGCACTTGTTGTGCCAGTACTGGCATTTGTTGTGCCACCTGGGTCCCGGGGACCCACTTTCGGTTGAGAAGAAAATTTGAGTGAGATTTTTAGTCGGGTCCCGGGGGCCCACCATGCATTTTCTGTCTTTCTACGTTGCTTTTTTGTTTAGGCCTCCGGTACCCACCCACTTTTCGTTCAGATCATGAGTGCTGTTTCTACCTGGGTCCCGGGGACCCACTTTCGGTTGAGAAGAAAATTTGAGTGAGATTTTTAGCCGGGTCCCGGGGACCCACCATGCATTTGCTGTCTTTCTACGTTGCTTTTTTGCCTAGGCCTCCGGTACCCACCCACTTTTCGCTCAGATCATGAGTGCTGTTTCTACCTGGGTCCCGGGGACCCACCCTGCCGACTCATTCTCCCTTGGTTACATATCTATGCAATTTTGTGATCATAAATAATGTCGAAAAGTATGCTAATCTGACATAAAAAATAATGGTTATTGCTATAGTAGAGGTGTGCTCAAAAACCAAGCCAGCTATGTCACGAGTAACTCATGTGTAAAGCTGGAGTAACCGCGTCCTCCAGGGGCGGAGTAACTTAAAAGCAAGGAGGCAGGCATGATTACGAAGCTAGAGAGGGCCCGCGACGCGGCGATGGCAAGCGGCAAGAGAGAGCCAGTTGTGATGCTCCGGATGAACATCCAAGAGATCCAGAGGCTCGATGAGCTCATTTATGATTCCGGATGGACCGGGGATATATCGACTTTTGTCAGAGATCGAGTGTTAAGCAAGCGTCGGAAAAAGCCGAAGTCTGGAGCGACAGATCAGCGCCTGGCTATCCAGTTGGATGAGACGATCTCTGCGCTGACTGTAGTGATCCATCGCACCATGGAAAAAGCGGACACAGAGGATCTTCAGCCTCTAAAAGAGTGTCGCTTGATTCTGTCGCGACTCGCAAAAGCCCTGTACAGCGGGCACTAAGATCCGCAGCTCTAATATCAAGGAAGGAAAGAGACATGATTCACAAAAAGATGAAGTATAGAGCAGGCAGCGGAGCTACTCTTTCGTACGTATACAGAGAGGCAGGGGGGCAGGCTCAGCGAGATGGCCTTTATCACCTGTGCTCACAGATGGTCTCAGCCGCCCCGGTGAGCAGAGACGAAACTACCGGAAAGATCCGTTGCATCAGAACCAGCCACGTTGCTAACGAGCTCGATTTCGTAGCCGCTAAGAATTCCAGGTCCAAGAAGAAAATGGCTCACTACGTTCTGTCGCTACCCTCTGGTGAGCGACTGAAGAAATCAGACTGGCGCTATGCTGTTCGCGTTTATATGAGGGCGATGGGTTACAACACTTCGACGAAATGGACCGCGGCGCTGCACGACGAAAATGATGCTCAGCATGCACATATAGTCGCTTGCCGCGTCCAAAACTCTATGAAGTACAACTATACCCTTGTGAATGATAAGGGAGACTATACGCGGGGTATGAGGGCGATGCGCAAGATCGAGAAGAGGCTCGGCCTTAAACCAACTCCGAATCCGCGCGACACCTGGGGCAGAGATATGCCGAAATCGACTTTCGAGAAGATCGTCTATGATTTCGAGCAGTATGGTGAGGCCGAGATGCCTTGGCACCAAGCGATCATTGCGCGGCTGTCAGAGGCGGTAGGGACGAGCCGCGGCAAGACCTTTACTGACTTCCTTGAGAACTGCGAGAAGGTTGGAGTTCAGCCAATAGTGAGGCTAAACGACCAACACTACCCAACAGGTATTAGCTACGCGTACCGTGGTCGCAGTGCCTCTGGTTACAGACTTAAAAGCGACAGGCTGACATTCGCGGCACTGACCGGCCAAGTTTACTCACAAAAAGATGGCCTAATGTTGCAACGGTACGAGAAACATGAAGGAATCCATTATGAGCAAGAGAGAGACATTCAAGCGTGCCATAGAGGCGCAAGAACAATACGAGCGGAGCGAAGTAAGCAGCAAAATCTGACAGCTAGCGAAGGGGTTACCAACAGAGGAGAGTCCTCTGGGCTCGCGGCCTTTCTCAAAGATCAAGGCCTAGACTAAAAGAGGAGGGGTAAAAAAATAGCCGCCTAAAGTTGACATTAAAATCTCATCGATACTCGGGGGTGTCTAATGACGCTATCCGGAAGCGCGATTATGTTTGATAGGAACTGAAATTCATGGAGGCCCTCTAGTCTGGCACCTAACTTGTGTGCAATCTTTTGGTACCGAAACATGAAGAGTTTCTTGTCCCTCCATGAAGTCCCTTCTATGACGCCTTCGTTATCAAGAACCATTGGAGCAAGGTCATAAGCTGGAGATAACGCGATTTTGCCATTACGTTTTATCAGTGCTGAGTTACGACCGTGATTATCAATGTTGCCGATGGCGCAATTGATTGCATCTCGCACAAGGTACTCTATTATCAGGTCTTCATGATCAGTCACAGAAAAAAGCTTCGCAATGACGTCTTCGTGCCAAAGTCGCTCTCCGCTTTTATATACCTCGGAAAGACTATAGAGGGACTCGACGCCGGCTCTGGTTACACGTCCGGATCGAGTTCCCCGGTCAAAGCGTTGAATCCAAAAGCTCGGCTTTCCGTCACTTGAGACCAGTATCCCGTCTGATACATCCTCTCCCAATGTTCCCAGAGCCCAACTAAAAGAGCACTCTGCGATCAGGATATCTTTGTCGCTTCTGAGGCTCTTGCCTCTTGGAAATTTCACCAGCCAGTGCTCTTTGATCTCATCATCTGTAAGAACTCCTTCGGGGAAAAGTCGCCCGTCTTTTCTCTCTGAGAGCAGCATTTTCGGAGCATCGCCGCCGGCTCCTAAAGCTCCAGATACGGGTACCCCTTCTTGGGCGAGCTCTCTAATGATGCTCACACCTCTCTCGTGAGCCTCTTCTGTTGAGATGCCGTTTCGTATGAGTGAAGAGGTGCAGCTGGCCAAATGATCCTGAAAAGCCTCGTGTGCCTCTTTTATCCGAAGGTTTCCCACAGGATGCGAACAGAAGCGAGAGAGGAGCTCACAATCAGTGTGATGGGAGACACGGTCGATTCTATGGTTACGCAACAGCGCATCACGACCAAAGCCCTGAGGTATCATGTCTCTGACAAAAGCATTCACCGCATCTGACGAAAAGGTATCACTAAAGCTGCCGGGGATATTTACACTCACAGCTCTCTCATCAATGAATCCCTCACCGTCGTTTTTATAGTCCCATGCGTCAGCCACGTAGTGAGCAGAATAGGAAAAGCGGCAGGGGCCAAGTAACCCTTTATCCGGTTTTAGGATCTCAAGCGTCCCAGCATCATGCCACTTGTCTCCCCAGAATGCCTGGACGGTCAATCTCAAAGTTGGTCCCTTCTTGGTCTTGTTGCATTTCGTTACAGGATGGTTTTATGCATAGTCTCAATCGAAAGTGACACAGGGAGTCTGAGACTCTAGCCATTTCAAAAGCTGAGGGCCTTTGTGCAGGCCTATTTGAGGCAGACCAAATTTAACGGTTCTTCTACCTATTACTGTCTTCGTTCCAATTGCCCAGTGAAAAACTTGGGTTGGCAGGGGCTAGGATCTCTGGCAACATTGGGGCTGGCGACCCTATGGCCCTTGAAGAGTGATGGCGTATCAGACTTCTACCCTGATTTTTCGCTCAAGTCTTTTCCAGCTGTAGACGGTCGCCATTTTATCCCGCCTGCATTCCCCTCCGCGGCTCGTAAACTGAGTAGAACCAGATCTTTTGTTTTTCCCGTTCACCATAATCTGTGTCAAGAATCCTCTGACGTTTCAGAACCACTTGAACTACCGATTGGTGCCGATGGGGAAAAATTACGTTCGCTCTTAGCCCTAGGTAGTCAACTATTCGCGTAGCACCACTTGGTAATTGATCTACTTTAGCGTGCCCCAAATAGGCTGTATTTGCATTCTGCAAGATCATTTGGCGCGCCGCCCCTAGCAGCAACCATGACTGAACGATTCGCTCAGGTGATCGGCCTATCCGAGTTATATGCTTCCATCCAACCCGGTTTACAGCTATGAAACCGAACTCATCATGAAAACAGGCTTCATGATCTTCACGCCAGTTTTTGTAGAACTCCCATGCATCGCTTCGTAATGACTCGTCCCGTCCAAGTTGGATTGGCACCTGATCTTCCCTTTTTAGCTTTATGGTCATTAATTGGCGGTCAGATGGGCCTGGCCCACACAGTGAATGGAAATCGCCTTTCGCATGATGGCCAAACCTTTGGCTCTTCGGAATCAACACGAGCCCCTGGTTAGTGGGAGAGATGCAATCGCTCCTCAAATCTACCCACCATGCAGGAGGATTTTTTTTCGACTGGGAATCATCCACGAAGATCAGGACTACCGGGCCAGGTACCTTTTTCCAACGCGGCAAATGTTTTTCGAGATATTCTTTGCCCAAATTGATACATAAATGATTTGGGTATTGCTTTTGGTCTTGGCGGTAGCCGTTACCACCGCATTTCACCTGAACGAAGACGACGCCCCCTGTATCAGACTGATGTTTGCTCCCCTTTCGCATGAGGATGATTCCATCAACCGCATCATCATTTTGGGCGGCATACTCTTGCCATCCGCTTTCCCAATCAGTCTCCACTATCGTTTGGACAAGATTGACACCAATTCGCTCTTTCGTTCTGTTGTTTACCATAAGATGTTTATCGCTTAGAGCACTGTCGAACGTTACTGCTTCCGAGTGACACCACTTGTTATGACTCTCACTTCGATTACATCCACAGACTTCACGGGGACTTCCTGATATCCATCCTGATCAATCCTGAATGCATTTGGGTTTATCGCTGCATGGAAGGACGATACTAGTATTTTCCCCCAAGGATGCTCAATAAAGGTTGTTATCAGCTTGGGATCTAGCGCACACCTTACAACCAAGGGCTGTCCGATTGCTCCAAGCTTGGTCCCCAAAGGTTCGTCTAATTCGAAACACATGCTTACTTGCTCACCGCCATAGAGATCAAGCAAATATTCCGAGCCACTCTGACCAAGCTCAATCTCGGTGAAGTTAAAGAAAATTCGACCGTCTCTTGCAGAGCTCTGCCTGGGATCAAAATATTTGCTCCACCTCGCTTTGATCTCCGAAATCTCCGCTTGGGAAAACCGGTGGCCATGCCTCTGTAAGAACTCCCTTCGTATTTCTTCTCCACTTCGCACTATAAGCCCCTGAGCTGAAATGCTCTCTGGAAATGCCCTAGTGTAATGAACGCCGATGATTCGGTTCTCGTTGCAGTATTGATCAATATCTCGCACCAAAGACGAAACTTCTGGATGTTCCACGAGCTGTTCTGAGAACTCATGGTTTTTACATTGGTTTTCGATCCTGTTAAGCCGCTCAGTAAATTCAGCTGGGAGGTCTCGAGGTTTGGTGAGGTCTATATCCATGATTGGTAATGACGCCTGATATAAGTGACCTGCCCCCCTAGGTTGCAGATGCTGTTAGCGAGCCATTTGATCAGGAAGATCGGGATTCAACCCCGGCAGGGATGCCAGGCAAACGGAACAATTTCTAAGGGGAAACTGATCCGTGGCTTGGCAGTCTTTATCTGATGCGGATGTCGTATCTTCCATCCCGAGTATTCCTAAGATGCTTAAACTCCTCTATTGAAAGAAAAGTCATTGGTGCTGGGCGCTGCCGATCGTCATAGTGGGCGATTAGAAACTTTTCGTGCTCTTTATTTGAGAGCCGGTTTATAACTGCTCCAATCTGCTCCCAAGAGTCAGCATCTCGGTCAATCATGGATAGAATGATGCGATCAGCAGCGTATTTGGCTAGCTTGAGTCCATCATCAGCCTCACTATGATCAGCTGCGGAAAGAATGATCCGATGATGAGGAACTTGTTTACTGATTGATTTTAGGTGGTGGCTACGGAAGCGTGGCCAGTCGTCGATGAGGTTCGCTGCTGAAAGGTTGGATGCTTCCGCAGCGGATGACACATTCGTGCTGTTGATCCAGTGATAGTAAAAAACTGGTAATTGCCCTGTGCATGAGTGGACCCAAGCACATAGCTCGTCATCTTCCTCTTTCAGAGGCTCGTAACTCATCATATCTATTGATGCAGTCCGAATGATGAAGAATGGTTCGTTGTTATCTCTCAAAATTTCGGTCAAAGCCTTTACTAGGGTCGCTTCCACCTGAAGGTCATAATTGCCAGTTTTAGCAAAGAGGATTACTCTATCCGAACTTTGCAATCTCCCTTTAATTTCTTGGGTTATAGCTGAGAATTCATGATTCATGTTTTTAGGAATGTCCGCAGTAACGGCTTAGAACCCCAACCTCTTGCGGTTCGCTAAAGCTTAGGAATGTTGACTTTGATTTTATCGATGGCAAGTTCCAAGGAGTCTATGACTGTTGGTGCCTCCGCGAATTCGAGGGCATTCCGTTTAACGCCATCTGCGGATACTTCCCAGACAGTTTTTGCTGTAGAGGTTTGCAGAATTGAATAGCTGACGGTCACACGAGTCGTTCCTTTTTGCGTCCAGCCGTCGCCATCGACCTGATAGAGTCGGAGAAGCTGCCCCTGCATAATTGCGTCTACACCCAAAACCTCTGAGGCTTGCGCGAGAATCTCTTGATTCGCGAGGCCAGAAGTATAGTAATCCTCCACGAAATCAGACCATCGCTCGGCGAAGTCGCTAGAATTAATTTTTCTTTGAGCCTCAGAGGGCGGAATGATCTCAAGGTTCGGATTTTTTGAAGCCATGGCCCTTGTAATTTCTCTGTTTACGGTCCGCGCCTCGGACGGAGCAAATTGGGCACCACGAAGGGAAAAGATAGCGATACTCTTTATGGTTCCCCCCTCATAGGTGGGCTCGTTGTAAGAGTTGATCGTGCCCTTGTTAACTGCGCATCCCGCAATCGAGATAACTGCGAATAACAATAATAGGTTTTTCATAAAAGCCATGACTTCCACTCGAGAGAGATGCCCGAAAAAAGGTCTCTAAGAATTTAGAATTTCAAACAGTCTATTCGCTTTCTGGCGGTACTGGAAAGCGTAGCAGGTTACATCGAAAGGATTAATTGCAACGATCGAATTGGTCCTCTGTCGATTCATAGGCCAGGAGTGTCTAGTGGACCGGGGTATGTCCAAGTATACAAGGTGGGCTGCAATCTTTGCAGAGCAGGTTGCACTGCTGCTGATCAGATGAACCAAAATTGCTTGAAACTATAGGAATGTTCTCTCAGCATGGATATCGAAGCCGACGTTAAATCGATCGAAACGCTCAAGGACTTCTCCTTTGTAGTCCCGGATCATCAAAGAGAATAAGTGTGGGAAGCGGACGAACAGGTCACTTCGATGGAAAGACCGAAGAGCAATGAAGAAGGATAGCAAGTGAGGCTGGTCTGCATTTCGGACACCCATTCTCGCCACCGCCATATGCTGGTGGGCTCTGAGACGCGGCTGCGCAGCGGACCTCTTCCCGAGGTCGTTCCGCCTGGTGATGTGCTCATTCATGCCGGGGACTGCACTTCAAGCGGGAAGCTCTCTCAACTCGAAGATCTCGCTCAATGGCTTAGCTCTCACAAGCACAAGCACAAGCTCTTGATCGCAGGCAATCACGACTACTGCTTTGAAAAAGAGCCTGCGAAATCCCGCGAGGTCTGTGAGAGATATGGCATTATCTATCTCGAAGACGAAGAGATAACCATGGATGGAGTTCTGTTTTTCGGGAGCCCCTGGACGCCGACTTTTAGAGACATGGCGTTCAATGCGGACGAGGAAAAGATGTTCGAACTTCGGGCAAGAATCCCCGACTCAGTGGAGGTTTTGATAACCCATGGCCCGCCCTTGGGCATTTTTGACTACGTCCCACAGGATCGAATGCATGTGGGCTGTTACCCTCTGTCTCTGCGGGTTGAGTCGCTATCGAAGCTCAAGGCTCACATTTTTGGCCATATCCACGAGGGATATGGAATGGCAAGGCGGGAGAGTGATGGCGTGGCGTTCGTAAATTCGTCGACTTGCACTGAACGATATGAGCCCACAAATCCACCGATCATCATCGATCTATAGAAATGCTTTGAAAAACTACTCTGTCTCACGCCTCTGAAATCTTTCTGGCAGGGCAGTGGTGCTCTAAATTGTGCGAGAGAACCGAGCTTTGGTCCGTTATAAAGCCGTCAGGTCGCAATAACGGGGCCGGAAATTGACACCATAAATTGGTTAATAAGGTCGCAAAGCGAACATTCAGGTTAGGCAATAACGCCTGGGCTAAGCCGCCGGTACGGAGCGCAGCGCAGTACTAGTCGGCTTGAGCCCCTGGTTAGCGTAGATATCACCGAAGCCTGTCCGCTGCATACCAAACTGAATCACCTGGACGCCTTACCTCGCTTACCTTCCACGCGTTGTTCGATGTATTTCCCCTCATGGTGTTCACCATCTGTGAGATCGAACCATACTCTTTATTCCGCCAAACGATTCTTTCGTTCTCGATTTCACCAACCAATGTCTCGTTAAAATACTTGGTCCTTATTTGGGTCCCGTTCGGCAAAAATATCTTGTCCCAATAAACTCCTCGCTTTTCCTCGAAGACAAAATCTTCACGAGTTCGCTCGAGGAAGTCGCCTATGACGCTCTGAATGGTCGAATTGGCTGCTTCTGGATAGCGATCTAGCAGCTCTTTATAAAGAGCAACTTCAATTGGCACATAAACATGTTCGTTCATCGAATAGCCTCCTTTATCAGACAAAGGAAACTATAGAGTACTTTGGAGTACTCTTCAAGTACTTTGAAGCACTCTGGAGTGAAACGCTAACCGCTAGTGGTAACGGGCGCCAACGGAGCGCAGCGAACTTGGCGTCCCGTTGACCACATTGTTAAAACTTGTCTCAATATCCAGTTGCATGTCGCTGTCGAATAGCTTCCTCCGGTTCCCCGATGATCTCACTCAGGATCTCAAAATTCGGATCTGGTGACTTTTCTAGCAACTTGAGAATGAACGGGTTTTCGTTGTTGGAGTGCATCAGAATCGACCCATACCGCTTCAAACGCTTGATTTGGATTTTACTCTTCGCATATTTAGGGAATTCCATCAAAAAGTTATCGAGTTCTAGAATAATGTCGTCGGTTAAACGAATGACACGCTCATTTAAGTCGGTAAATGCGGCCAAGAAAGCTTGGCCAACGGCCTGAACAATCTCGTTTTTTGATAAGGCCATTCTCGCGTTATCCCCGTGCACTTCAAATACACGCAACTTAAATTGCTCATTGAGCGTATTCCGCTGTTCCCATAGCTCTAGCAGGTAATTGTAATTGGAAACCATGGCTCTAATTCTGGGGATCTGACTCCATTTGGGGATCTCATCTTCTGTGTCACTCCCCACAGGAACGATAAATGAAAGCCCCTTAAAATCTTCTGTCAAAGGTTTTGCTTTGAACAAGATGCTTGGAATAGAGGTGATACGCTGGAAAGGATTTTCTTTAAGCTCTCCATGATAATTTCCCTTTACTGCAAACAGAGTGCTTCGCGCTTCCTCAGCATTCAAGGTCCACTTGTTCGTCGCATCCATCTTTTCTTTTTCGATCTGAACACCTTCCTGGTGCCTCAATGTGAAATAGGCTATTGCTGCGCCAAGAACCGAGGTGAAAAAAGCGCTTGCGATGGGAAAAGCATAGTCTTTGAAATAATTGGGCTCAGATTTCAGACTGGTGATTGCCTCTACTAAAAGCTCTGTCTCTTGATCCATGTGTGCCCTTGTGTTTTGACGCCCGGCACACGTGCCGGTTTGTAGCCGCAAAGCGGCGGAGAAGCGGTCACAGTGCCGCCGCTTGTTAGGCTGTTCTATTTCGCGGCCTGTGGCTTAATTGCGCGATCTATAAGTGCGTTTATCTGAGAATGCAGAAACTCGATCACTTCTCGGATGGCTTGAGCTGAGTCATCCACAAAGCTGACGTCGATTCCAAGTTCGCCGGAGTCGACGGTGATGCCGGAAATCTTTTGTAGGTGTCCCACTTGCTCTTTCGTGAGTAAGGAGATTTCACCGTTTTGGTGAGCTAGAGCATTACGAACCGCCAAGAGACTCAAAATAGGACCCCAAAGCTTGTCAGAAATACGGAATGAGCAATGCCTTTCGAGGAAAGCTCTTCGGGCGCTCCAAGGATCACCTTTGAGCTCTGATGGCTTGAAGAGAACTTTGTCTGACAAGACTCTCATGGCCCGATCACACTCTTGCTTCATCGCACTCTCCAAGAGAGACGATAAAAAGATAACGTGGGAGGCGCGCATTCTTCTGCGGTAGTAATCAGTGGCAACGACGCCACTGTCATTTATCTCGTCCGCACCAGAGTCAACTTGCTGTTGGATATATTGCCGTTCCTCGGCGTCCATCTGCGCCCATGCTTCCTCAGTCTCATCCCTGAACCACCGAAAAAGGTCCAGTTCATACGTGTCCAGGGCACGGCTATCCTTCAAACCTGCGAGAAAGCGCTTGCGCATTCCTTGCTTAAGATAATCAGGTACTGGTCCGAGTGTCATGGTCAATTACCTTTCTGCCTAACGCGAAGCGCAGCGGCGGCCAGTCAGGGACCCCCGGCGGCCACCCACCGGCCGCACTGATGCACCTTGTTAAATGGCCCTAGGTACACGGTCTGCCTGAGCCACACTTTGGTTTAATTGCCGGAGTTTATTGAGAGAGATCTGAAACTGGCCATTGCTCGGTAGCCGCTTCCCTTTGAACTGTTCCCAAATAACCACTCCTGGCCCGTTGTAAATTTCTTCGAATGTACCGTCAGGCATGATCTTAATGATAATCGTATGCTGCGGCTGACTCCGGAATGCAACAGAGTTGGATTGCGTAGCTTTGATCTCAACTTCTAAGCCGCATTCGGTGATAGCGTCATAGCCTTTATTGGACGCTGTCTTGAGATCAAGATTGTATGCATCGGCCACAAGGCATTCACCTAAACTGCCAACCATATGGCCATCCGGGGTGAAGTGCCTACCTGGGAACATGACCTCCAATTCGTTGACCGTGGCGTAGAGCTGCTTGACCAAGGCCCGGAATTTATCGTGATCGATCATAGACATTTAACGCTTAGCTAAGCTGTGTGATCTTGCACCACTTTGGTGGACAATTTATGAACTGAGCTTTTCACAAGAGTGATTCCGAGGCAAATTCTCACTCCTTGTAGAGGAAACTTGGCCAGGTCTTCGTGCGGTGCGAACGTTCGCTTTTGTTTAGCTGAGGTCAGAGGATGCCCTGGTCGCAAAGCGAACATTCAGATCTTGGGATAATGCCTTGGGCAGTGGGGCAGCGTAAGCTGCGTCAGGCGCGTGCAGCGTGTGGTATTGCCACAACTGGTTACATGTGCGGTTACCGCTCAATCGCGATTGATCATTTGCACTGCGCTTCATTGCCAGTCTTCGCTCAACTTTTCTTAATTGGCGCAAGCAACCAATAAAATATCCATGCAAGCCACGATACAAAAATTATGAGCAGAATCCAGGCCAACTTTTCGCCACCGCTAGTCTTACTCGAGCGCAGAATAATTATTATCGGCAGCAACCAGCCAATAGTTACAATAAGGAATGTGATTGTGAAGTTGAGATCTGAACCTTCCATACGCGTTAGTATCCTCGACTAAACATAGACATTTAACGCGTCCATAACGGGCCGGACTGAAGCGGAACGGAAAACCCCGTTGAAGCGCTAATTAGATCATTTTCGAAGCCGATTCTTTCGCCTTTTCCGCCAAAGCAATCTCTTTCTGCATCGCGTAAATCAGTTTGCGAAAGGCATCCTCTGCTACGCTTAAATCCTTTTTAATTGGTTTTCGATCGTGGGGTAAAGGG
>NZ_PSSW01000020.1 GCF_002933295.1 Marinobacter flavimaris | reverse complement strand
AACCCTCTTCGCGCAGCGCCTTGCAGGCCTGGGCTCCGGAGTAATCAAACTCGCACGCCTGCCCGATCACGATGGGGCCGGCGCCCAGGATCAGGATGCTTTGGATGTCGGTACGTTTTGGCATGTCTTGGTAAACCTGTCAGCAACTTTTGAATTCTGGCAGCGCAACACGCGGCGCCCGTGAGTTTTCCGTGGCGATCGGTCTCAGGCCGATCGCGCCTCCATCAGGCGGATAAACTCGTCAAACAGCGGGGCCACATCATGGGGGCCGGGGCTGGCTTCCGGGTGGCCCTGGAAGCTGTAGGCCGGCTTGTCGGTCCGGCGAATGCCCTGCAGGGTGCCGTCAAACAGGGACTTGTGAGTCGCTTCGACATTGGCCGGCAGAGTTGCCTCATCCACGGCAAACCCGTGGTTCTGGCTGGTGATCATCACGGTGCCCGTGGCGATATCCTGAACTGGATGGTTGGCTCCGTGGTGGCCATGCCCCATCTTCATGGTCTTGGCACCGCTGGCCAGGGCCAGCAACTGGTGACCCAGGCAGATACCAAACACCGGAATCTCGGTTTCCAGCACTTCCTTGATGGCGGTGATGGCGTAATCACAGGGCTCGGGGTCCCCGGGGCCATTGGACAGGAACACACCGTCCGGGTTCATCGCCAGAACCTCGGAGGCCGGAGTCTGCGCCGGCACCACGGTGATGTCGCAGCCGCGGGACGCGAGCATGCGAAGGATGTTCAGCTTGACGCCATAATCCCAGGCAACCACCTTGAACCGTGATTCCTCACGCTCACCGTAACCCTCTTCGAGGGTCCACTCGGTCTCTTTCCAGGACCAGATCTTGTCGGAGGTAACCTCTTTTGCCAGATCCATACCCTTGAGGCCCGGGAAGGCTTTTGCCAGTTCCAGAGCCCGCTCGGCAGTGGCGTTTTCACCGGCAACGATGGCACCGTTCTGGGAGCCTTTGTCCCGGAGGATGCGGGTCAGACGGCGGGTATCAATGTCGGCGATCCCAACAATGTTGTTGCTTCGCAGGTAATCGTCCAGAGTTCCCTTGCTACGCCAGCTGCTGGCCAGCAGAGGCAGATCGCGGATAATCAGGCCGGCGGCCTGGATGCGGTCTGACTCGATGTCTTCTTCGTTCACACCGGTGTTACCGATATGCGGGTAAGTCAGGGTAACGATCTGGCGGGAGTAGGACGGGTCGGTCAGGATTTCCTGGTAGCCGGTCATGGCGGTGTTGAACACCACTTCGCCGCTGGTTTCTCCGTCAGCGCCGATGGCTGTGCCGTAGAACAGGCTTCCGTCTGCGAGTGCAAGGATTGCTGGTGTGCTCAAGGCTTGTATCCTCATCGAGTGGCGTATCGGTTCGTCACGAACAGGAACGCAAGCGCAAATTCAGGTTGCAAAAAAGCGAGACGGAGTCTTAACTCGGTCCCGCTTTTTCAGAATCTTTGTGCAAAGGTACGCTTGGTGCAGTCAAACCGCCTTATTGTAAAAAATATGGCGCTTTGTGTCCACGAGAAATGGCCTCACTTGAGGTCCAGCACGTCCTGCATATCATAAAGCCCGGCCGGCTTATCCTTCAGCCATAAAGCTGCCCGCATGGCACCCTTGGCAAAGGTCATCCGGCTGCTGGCCTTGTGGGTCACCTCGATACGCTCACCCTCGGTGGCGAACAAGACGGTGTGATCACCGACCACATCACCCGCCCGAATGGTTTCGAAACCGATTTCCTTGCGGGTTCGTTCGCCGGTGAAGCCCTCACGACCATAGACGGCACACTCTTTCAGGTCACGACCGAGGGCATCGGCAACAACTTCACCCATGCGCAGGGCCGTTCCCGAGGGCGCGTCTTTCTTGTGCCGGTGATGGGCTTCGATGATCTCCACGTCGTAGTCGTCACCCAGGGTTGCGGCGGCGGTGCGCAGCAGGTTGAGGACGACGTTAACACCCACACTCATGTTGGGCGCAAACACCACCGGCGTGGACTCGGCGGCCAGGGCCAGTTGCTGCTTTTCGGCGTCGGACATGCCGGTAGTGCCGATCACGAGCATCTTGCCGTTGGCCTTGCAGAACTCGGCGTTTTCCAGGGTCAGGTCCGGGAAGGTGAAGTCGACAAGCACATCGAAATCATCCTTCACATCGGCCAGGCTGCCGGCCATTTTGACGCCGGTTTTGCCGATCCCGGTCATTTCGCCGGCATCGGCGCCGATCAGGCTACTGCCGGGCTCGACCACGGCGGCACCCAGCTCGAGACCCTCAGTGCCGTCAACCGCTTCGATCAGGACTTTTCCCATGCGCCCGGCGGCGCCGATGATTGCTACCCTCATGCTCGCGTTCCTTCTTGTCGCGCCGATCAGAATTTCATTTCGTCGAAGAAGCTTTTCACACCTTCAAACCAGGAGGTCTTCTTCGGGCCGTGCTCTGTGCCGTTACTGGCATCCAGAGTTTTCTGGAACTCTTCCAGCAGCTCTTTCTGGCGCTTGGTCAGATTCACCGGCGTTTCCACGATCACACGGCACAGCAAGTCACCAGCAGGACCACCACGAACCGGGCTGACACCCTTGTTACGCAGACGGAACAGCTTTCCGGTCTGGGTCTCCGGTGGAATCTTCAGTTTCACCCGGCCATCCAGTGTCGGCACCTCGAGCTCTCCACCCAGGGAGGCATCAACGATGCTGATGGGAACTTCGCAATAGAGGTTGCGGCCATCGCGGGTAAAGATGGAATGTTCCCGCACGGCTATCTGCACATACAGATCTCCGGGAGGACCACCATCGACGCCCATCTCGCCTTCACCGGAAAGGCGAATGCGGTCACCGGTGTCAACGCCGGGCGGCACCTTGACCGACAGTGTTTTCTCTTCCTGAACCCTGCCCTGGCCGTGACAGGCCTTACAGGGGTTCTTGATGATCTGGCCGGAGCCCCGACAGGTCGGACAGGCCTGCTGTACGGTAAAGAAGCCCTGCTGCATGCGCACCTGCCCCATACCCTTACAGGTACTGCAGGTTTCCGGGCGGGAGCCTTTCTCGGCGCCGCTGCCGTCGCATACTTCACATTCGCGATGCCCCGGGATCTTGATCTGGACCGTCTTGCCTTTCACGGCCTCTTCCAGATCCAGCTCCAGGGTGTAGCGCAGGTCCGCACCCCGGGTGTTGCGGCCACGACCGCCGCCACCAAAGATGTCGCCGAATACATCGCCGAAGATATCCGAGAAGCTGGCACCGCCGCCTCCGAATCCGCCGCCACCGGCCTGGCCGTCAACGCCGGCGTGGCCGAACTGGTCGTAGGCAGCCCGCTTGGACGGCTCTGCCAGTACTTCGTAGGCTTCGCTGGCCTCCTTGAACTTGTTCTCGGCTTCGGTGTCGTCCGGGTTACGGTCGGGGTGGTACTTCATGGCGAGCTTTCGGTAGGCTCGCTTGATTTCCTTCTCGTCCGCGTCTCGGGAAATCCCGAGAATCTCGTAATAATCGCGCTTGGCCATGCTTTTAAAACCCTGTTTTTAAACGCGGAAAACGCGGGGATCTCCCCGCGTTTTCCAACTACCTGATGTACGTCAGATTTATCGCTTGTCGTCGTCTTTGACTTCTTCGAACTCAGCGTCGACAGCATCGTCAGACTTCTGGCCCTGGGCTTCTTCCTGCCCACCGGCCTGCTGGGTCTGATCCGCCTGATCTGCATACATCTTCTGGGCCAGCTCGGAAGAGACCTCGGTCAGCTTCTGAGTCTTGGCTTCGATGTCTTCCTTGTCGGAACCTTCCAGAGCGGTTTCAAGCTCCTTGATGGACGCTTCGATGGATTCTTTCTCGCTGTCGCTGACCTTGTCACCGGCTTCGTTCAATGTCTTGCGAACGGCGTGAACCATCGCGTCGCCCTGGTTGCGAACCTGGACAAGCTCTTCGAACTTGCGATCTTCCTCGGCGTTGGCCTCGGCGTCCTGAACCATCTTCTCGATTTCGTCATCGTTCAGACCGGAAGAGGCCTTGATCACGATCGACTGTTCTTTACCGGTCGCCTTGTCTTTGGCGGACACGTTCAGGATACCGTTGGCGTCGATATCGAAGGTAACTTCAATCTGCGGCACACCACGCGCTGCCGGCGGAATATCAGCCAGATCGAAACGGCCCAGCGATTTGTTCTGGGCAGCCTGCTTACGCTCACCCTGAACCACGTGGATGGTTACCGCGGTCTGGTTGTCGTCCGCTGTGGAGAACGTCTGCGACTTCTTGGTCGGAATCGTGGTGTTCTTGTCGATCAGCGGAGTTGCCACACCGCCCATGGTTTCAATACCCAGGGTCAGCGGGGTTACGTCCAGCAGCAGAACGTCCTTCACATCACCGGAGAGAACGGCCGCCTGGATGGCAGCACCCATCGCCACAGCTTCGTCCGGGTTAACGTCCTTGCGAGCTTCTTTGCCGAAGAACTCTTTCACTTTTTCCTGCACCAGCGGCATGCGGGTCTGACCGCCGACCAGGATAACCTCGTCGACTTCCCCTGCCTTCATGCCTGCGTCCTGCAGCGCCACTTTACACGGCTCGAGGCTGCGCTGAACCAGGTCTTCTACCAGAGATTCCAGCTTGGCACGGGTCAGTTTCACGTTCATGTGCTTGGGACCAGACGCGTCTGCGGTGATGTACGGCAGGTTAACGTCGGTCTGCTGGCTGCTGGAAAGCTCGATCTTGGCTTTCTCGCCCGCTTCCTTCAGACGCTGCATCGCCAGGGAATCGCCGCGCAGGTCGATACCGCTGTCTTTCTTGAACTGGTCTGCCAGGTACTCGATGATCTTCAGGTCGAAGTCTTCACCACCGAGGAAGGTGTCACCATTGGTGGCCAGAACCTCGAACTGGTGCTCACCGTCAACATCGGCAATTTCGATGATGGACAGGTCAAAGGTACCACCGCCCAAGTCATATACCGCCACGGTACGATCGCCGCTCTTCTTGTCCAGGCCATAAGCCAGGGCTGCTGCGGTCGGCTCGTTGATAATCCGCTTCACTTCCAGACCGGCGATCTTGCCTGCATCTTTGGTAGCCTGACGCTGGCTGTCGTTGAAGTAGGCCGGAACAGTGATGACGGCTTCGGTCACTTTTTCGCCCAGGTAGTCTTCTGCAGTCTTCTTCATCTTCTTGAGAACTTCTGCAGACACCTGAGGCGGTGCCATTTTCTCGCCCTTCACTTCAACCCAGGCATCACCGTTATCTGCCTTGGCAATCTTGTAGGGCACCATCTTGATGTCTTTCTGAACCACATCGTCTTCAAAACGACGACCGATCAGACGCTTGATGGCGTACAGGGTGTTGTTCGGGTTGGTAACCGCCTGGCGCTTGGCTGACTGGCCAACCAGGGTCTCACCATCGTCGGTGTAGGCGATGATGGACGGGGTGGTGCGATCACCCTCGGCGTTCTCGATTACCTTCACCTTGTCGCCATCCATGATGGCTACACAAGAGTTGGTCGTTCCCAGGTCGATACCGATAATCTTGCTCATTGAGTCACTCCAATTCTTCTGAATGCTTTCCAGGAGGCCATTTGCCTCCGCTTTCGCTATTTACTGGCTATATTGGCGCTTTAATCGGCTTTTCAAGCCTGCTCATCAATTTTTGGTGCATCTTCCGCTTTCGCGACCACCACCATGGCCGGCCGCACAACACGACCATTCAGCAGATACCCTTTCTGCACCACGGCTACCACGCTGTTCGGCTCAGCATCCGGCGCAGGCACCATGGACATGGCCTCGTGATGCTGGGGATCGAACGGCTCGCCCACCGGGTTGATCTGCTCAACGTTGAATTTCTTCAGGCTGGACATGAAAAGACTCAGGGTCATTTCCACGCCTTCACGAATTGAGGCAACCAGTTCGCCGGACTCATCGTGCCCCTCGGTGCTCTCGACCGCCTTCTCAAGGCTGTCAGCTACCGGCAGCAGCTCCTTGACGAACTTTTCCAGGGCAAACTTGTGCGCCTTCTCAACGTCGATCTCGGCCCGACGGCGCACGTTCTGCATTTCCGCTTGGGAGCGCAGCATCTGCTCTTGGAATTCCTGAACCTGAGCCTGGAGCGCTTCCACTTCGGAGGTTTCGCTGTCGCCGGCTTCGCCTTCAGCCGCCTGGGCCTCCTCTTTCGCAGCCTCGAGGGCTTCGTTCAGTTCCTCGTGCTCGTTGCGGTTCTCGTCAGTGCTCATGGCTACTCCTGCTTCATCTAAAGCGGCCCGCTGTCAGTGGCCGGTTAAACATGGGCTCCGGCCGCCTCGAGCCGGAAAATGTCGTTGCGAACGGATATGGGGCCCGCTCTCCAGGTTTCAACCACCAAAGCCTGCAATCCTGAAGAAAATACCTGCCTCAGGTTTGCAAACCACAAAAACCCTGTATATATTCACAGTCACTGTATACATCCACAGTGTTTTGCCGGTTTCAGGAACAACGCGGAGGTTATCTGCATGCTGACTCAACTTACGGTTTCCAATTACGCCATCGCTGAACGGGTGGAACTCCAGTTCAGCAAGGGCATGACCGCATTGACCGGCGAGACCGGCGCCGGAAAATCCATCGTTCTGGACGCCCTCGGCCTGGCCATGGGTGGCAGAGCCGATGCCGGCGCCGTCCGGCATGGCGCCAAACGCGCCGACATCACAGCGACCTTCGACGTATCCGGCATTCCCGAGGCAACCGAATGGTTGGCAGAACACGAGCTGGATGACGACAACGATTGCATCCTGCGCCGGGTCATCAGCAAGGATGGCCGCTCCCGCGCCTACATCAATGGCCAACCCTGCCCCCTGAACCACCTCAAGGAATTGGGCGGTGTGTTAATGGATATTCACAGCCAGCATCAGCACCAGTCTCTTTTGCGCAAGGAAACCCACCGCAAGCTGGTGGACGAGTTCGCCGGCGTTGAAACCCTGGCCGCTGAAACACGGGAAGCCTGGAAATCCTGGAACCAGATCCGCCAGCGGCTGACCGAACGCCAGCAGAATGCCGATGAAGCAGAGGCGAAACTCCAGCTTTTGCGGTATCAGGTGGAAGAACTGGATCGTCTGGCCCTGGAAGAGGGCGAGCAGGAAAATCTGGAACAGGAGCAGGCGCAGCTCAGCCAGGCGGATACGGTTCTGCACAACAGCCATCAGGCCGCCCTTCTTTGCACCGAAGATGAAACCAGCGCAGTGGATCTGGTGCGCCAGGCGTTACAGCAGCTGGAGCAGCTTCCGGTGGATGTTCCCGCACTGGCAGACACGATCCAGATGCTGAACGAAGCCCAGATCCAGATCAGTGAGGCCGGCGACAACCTTCGCCACTTCGTCGAGGACTACGAGGCCGATCCGGCTCGACTGGCGGAAGTGGAAGAACGGCTGAGCGCCATCTACCAGATGGCCCGCAAACACCGGATCACACCGGAAGAATTACCGGAACTGCATCAGCGCCTGAGTGCCGAGCTGGCCGAGCTGGACGGTGGCGAGGGCAGCCTGAAGCAGCTGGCCGCAGAGCTGGACAGCCAGCGCGGACGCTTCGATGCGCTGGCCGCGGAGCTGTCAGAGGCCCGTGCCAGGGCCGCCGCCGAACTGGATCAGCGGGTCGCAGCGGAGCTCGCCCAGTTAAGCATGCCCAACATGCAGTTCATTACACACCTGAACCGCAGCAACGGTGGGGAGCCGGCGCCCCACGGACTGGAAGAGATTGAATTCCTGGTCAGCGCCAACCCGGGGCAGCCTGCGCGGCCACTGGCCAAAGTAGCCTCCGGCGGCGAACTGTCGCGGATCAGCCTTGCCATCCAGGTGGTGGTTGCCCAGACATCAACCACACCCACACTGGTCTTCGATGAAGTGGATGTCGGCATTGGCGGCGGCACGGCCGAGGTGGTTGGCCGACTGTTACGGACTCTTGGCGGCAACGGGCAGGTGCTCTGCGTCACCCACCTGCCGCAAGTGGCGGCCCAGTGTCATCAGCACCTGTTTGTCAGCAAGTTCACCGAGCAGGATGCCACCTTCTCGAAAATCGAGACGCTGGACGATCAGGGCAGAATCAGTGAAGTGGCGAGAATGCTGGGAGGCGTGGACATGACCGAACATACGATCGCTCATGCCAGGGAAATGTTTTCAAAGGGGCAGGCAACCCATCACTGAGCCGCGAGCAACTATCCACTACCCCTCTCGATCCTGAGAGCTGTTGGGGCGGGCCATAAACCCGCCCCTTTTTTCGTTCCTTGAGCCAACGGCCCGAGCCAGGCTCAGGACTTGATCGGCTTTACGTACAGAATCAGGCTGTGATCGACGATTTCGTAACCGTGCTCTTCGGCAATCTTCTTTTGTCGCTCTTCAATGACCTCGTCGACAAACTCGACTACCTCACCCGTCTGGGTGCACACCATATGGTCGTGGTGGTCGTCGCCAGCCATCTCGAACACGGCATGGCCGCCCTCAAAATTATGGCGCAGTACCAGCCCTGCTGCTTCAAACTGCGTCAGCACCCGGTAGACTGTTGCCAGCCCCACGTCATCGCCTTGCTCCAGAAGCTTCTTGTATACATCTTCGGCACTGAGGTGATGCTCCTCCGCGGTCTCCAGAATATTGAAGATTTTGACCCGCGGCAGAGTCACTTTCAGACCGACTTTTCGTAATTCGGCGTTTTCGGATGACATGTTACTATTCACTCTTTGGTGTGCCTCACGGCTTCCGGTATGATGAAGCCGCCATTGAACGGTTAACCCGTGTCACACCTGCCTCTGGCAGGCGATTTCAAGATAGAGGATTTCCCCCGGCGATGCAAAAGCTCACAGCTCTCATTCTCACTTTCGTTCTATCCGGTTGCGTTTTCCCGGGCGTCTACAAAATCAACGTCCAGCAGGGAAACATCGTTACCGATGAGGAGCTGACGCAACTGACCGAGGGCATGCCACGCAGCCAGGTGCACGCAGTGATGGGAACACCGCTCATGCTCAACCCGGTTGACCCCTCCCGCGAATACTACGTGTACACCTTCCAGAGAGAAGGCGGGGACATCCAGGAACAGCGAATCATCGTGTACTACGAAGAAGACCAGTACGCCTATTACGAGGCACAACTGCTGGAAGAAACGCCGGCCTACTGAGCCTGATCTTTCTTTTTCGCCCGATTCAGTCGCGCCTGCTTCGGATCGATCTTCAGCGGGCGATACAGTTCCACCCGGTCACCTTCACGCAGTTCGTGGGCGGCCGGGTCCTTGATCACCTTCCCGAACACGCCCATATCAATCGTATCCGGATCGATCTCCGGAAAAATATCGCTGATCCCGGACAGCTTGGCCGCTTCCAGCGCGGTCGTGCCCTCGGGCACATTTACCGGCACAATTTCCTGCCGGTCAGGCCGGGCATAGGCCACTTCCACCTGAATCATGCACCCTCCTTCCGGTAAAGCTCATCAGCGCGCCGGCAAAAGGCATCCACCATCGTATTGGCCGCCTGACTGAATACCGGCCCGAAGGTCATCCTTGAAAGCGATCCGGAGAACTCGAACTCCAGGGTCAGGATCACCTTGCAGGCGTTCTCATCCAGGGATTTGAAATGCCAGCGACCGGTCAGGTTGCGAAAAGGGCCATCCACCAGGTTCATCTCGATCGCCTCCGGCATCAGCAACTGATTCCGGGTCGTAAGCGTATGCCGCACCCCACCCTTGGCAATTTCAAGCGACGCTGTCACCTGCTCGGGCTGGCGCTCATGAATCTCCGCGCCAGCGCACCAGGGGAGAAACTCCGGGTAACGGGCGATGTCATTCACCAGGTGAAACATGCGCTCGGCGGAGTGCATAACCAAAGCTGTTTTATCAATCTGATGGGGCATTGGAACCGGTTGTCCTGCTTGCAAACACGCTGTGAAAAGGTTGCAGACTTCTGGAAAGGAAGAGAGCCTCAATCACACGCTATCATAAAGGATATCGTCCTGTTTTGGGGCTTTTTCGCCTGACTTACCACCATTTTCCTTCACCTCCGGCGACTTCTGATCTGACGCGGGCGCTGTCTTCTCGGCCTCGGCGGCTTTCTCCTCCGGCTCGGCCGGCGTAGCGGCAAAAGGCCGATCTCTCGCTGGCACTTCCCCGTCTTCCGAGACCATGGCAGCAGGCTGATCGCACCAGGCTGCAACATTGCCGTTGCTGCACAGGTTAGCCAGTGAAAAGGCCGTGTACTGAATCCCTATCCAGGCAACCACGAGGGGCAGCACCAGGCGCATCACCCAGAACCAGATGCCGGCGAACAGTTTTGGCGTTGCGCCGAGCATGGTACCCGAAAGGTGCCGGGTCAGGCACCAGCCGGTAAACAGCGCAATCAAGATGGCCACGAGCGGAATCAGCAGGCCACCGGTGATCAACTCCAGCCAGCGGAACATGGTGGCGCCGCCCATCCGCTCCTCGGCCCAGACATTAAACGACAGCAGAGACGCGAGCCCCGCCAGCCACACCGACAGACCAATCAGCAGCACCGACAGTGCCCTGGGCGCCCCGGTCCACTCACGGAACCAGCCCACGATGGGCTCCAGCAGATTCAGGGATGTGGTCCAGACAATCAGCACCACCAGCAGAAAAACAGCGGCGATCACGAACTGGCTCGCGGGCAGCTGGGCCAGCGTGACCGGCATGGAAACAAAGAGCAGGCTGAAGCCCCGTTCACCGTCAAAGCTGTTGCCGTCTGTTGCGATCGCGAAGATCATCAGGCCAGCCAGGATCGCCACCAGGGTATCCATCAGCACCACGGCCAGAATCGAACGCTTCAGACGGGTTTGAGGCGTGGTGTACGAGCCCAGTATCGCCCAGACACCCATACCGAGCCCGAGCGTAAAAAAGGCATGAAACAATGCGGCTTTCAGGCTTTCCCAGGAAAGGTCCTCGGGATGCATGGCCAGAATATGGTTGATGGCCCCGTCGATCCGACCATGCCAGGCAGCCAGGGCGAACAGCACGAGCATCAGCACCAGGGCGCCCGGCACAACCACCCTCAGGGCCCTTTCCAGCCCCCTCACTACGCCCTGCGCCGAGACCCAAAGTACCAGTAGCAGAAAGAAGATATGCCAGCCCATGAATACCCGGTACTGCCTGGGGTCGGACACCAGCCCCGCCAGAATCCCGGTTGCCTCTGCCTCACCGGCGCCGGAGAAACGGCCAAGTGCGCCGAAGAACACGTAAGCCAGAGCAATGGATCCGAAGACTGCCGTAAAAGAGAGCACCAGAAAGGCGGCCAGTATGCTGAGCCGGCCAACCGCCATCCAGGCCCGGGACTGCCTGGCACTGCGAATGAGCCCGTCCATAGCCAGCACAATGCCGTGGCGGGAATACCGACCAACAGCCGCTTCAGTCACCATCAGTGGCAGGGTCACCAGCAGCAGACAGGCGAGGTAAAGCAGGATGAACAAGCCACCACCATGCAGACTGGCCAGATAAGGGAACTGCCACAGGTTGGCAAGACCCACGGTAGCGCCCACCGCGGCCCAGAAGAAGGTTGATTTTCGGGTAAAGGACCCGATATGTGTCTGATACGGCGTAGGCATTCGCGTCCCTGAGGCCACCTAACAGGTCGGGGAGAAAGTCTGGGCCAGTATTGTAGCTGAAGGATCCCGTCGCGCACGAACCGGACACCGCCACAACGCCGAATTCGTGACCGGTCCGCCACTGTTGGGCTACAATGCGCCTTTTTCCGGCTGCAGCAACGCCGGCCCGTTCATTCGTCCGACCCCGGATTCATTGATTCATGAGCAAGAAAAAACCCGGAACGCCGAGCAATACCATTGCGCTGAACAAAAAGGCGAAGCACGAGTATCACATTGAGGAACGCTTTGAAGCGGGTCTCTCCCTGCTGGGCTGGGAAGTGAAGTCCTTGCGTGCGGGCAAGGCCCAGCTGGTGGACGCCTATGTGCTGCTCAAGGACGGCGAAGCCTGGTTGCTCGGCTCTCACATTACCCCGTTGATTGCGGCGTCCACCCACGTGATCGCAGACCCCACGCGCACGCGCAAGCTCCTGCTTCACGCCAAGGAAATTGCCAAGATCGTTGGCAAGGTCAACCAGGCCGGCTACACCTGCATCCCGCTGGCGTTGTACTGGAAAAACAACAAGGTCAAATGCGAAATCGCCCTGGTAAAAGGTAAGAAGCTGTTCGACAAGCGGGCTACCGAGAAAGAACGCGACTGGAACCGCCAGAAGCAACGCATCCTGCGCGAAACCAACGTTTGATCCTGCCCGCCACCAATTAACAAATACCTGACGCCGGTCATGGCCGGCGTGAACGGGTATGTCGCATACTCACTCTCTTTGTTCAGAATTCCATCGGGCCTATACTCGGGAACTCTGGTGCATGGCAAAGGGAGCCGCTTATGTCACCCAAACAGATACCAATGTCCGCCGTAGACCGCGCCTGGCTACGCATGGACTCGCCCCAGAACCCCATGATGATCTGCGGGGTATGGACACTGGAACGCCCCGTATCGATGAACCGCCTCAGGCACACGCTCGAGGAGCGGTTTCTCTGCTTCAACCGGTTCCGGCAACGGGTGATCGACACTGGCGACCGGGCGTACTGGCAGGACGATCCCCTGTTCGATCTGGACAACCATCTGCACCGCATCGCCCTGCCGGGCAAGGCCGACAAAGCGGAACTCCAGAAGCTGGTCAGTGACATGAACAGCACGTCGCTGGATTTCCGGCAACCGCTCTGGCAAATGCACTACATCGACAATTATGGGGACGGCGGCGCGCTACTCATCCGCATTCACCACTGCATTGCCGATGGCATCTCGCTGGTTCGTGTAATGCTGTCACTCACCGATAAAACGCCGGAACCCAGGCTGGGCAAAGTGGCCCGCAAGCGTCGCTCCAAGCACGGCAGGAAATCGGCCATCCAGAACTTCCTGCACCGTGCCGTGGACAGCGCGCAGACAGCTACCAACCAGGCCAAACTGTTTATCCAGTCCGTCCGTGAGGAGCCCAACTACCCGTTAAAACTGGCCACCACCGCCAGCGGTGTCGCCCTTGACCTTCTGAAACTTGGCCTGGCGCCTGGCGAACCCAAAACCGGCCTGAAAGAGCCCTTATCCGGGCGCAAACAAGTGGCCTGGGCCGATCCCCTCGACCTTGCCGAGGTAAAGGCCTGCGCCAAGGCTCTGGGAGGTACCATCAACGATGCCCTCCTTTGCACCGTTACAGGCGCCTTGCAGAGACATTTTGCCGCCCACAAGGAAACCATCCCCGAGTGCGGCATTCGGGTCGCCGTTCCGTTCAATCTGCGCCCTCTTGATCAGCCCATCGAAACCCTCGGCAACAAGTTCGGACTCGTACTGGTTACCCTGCCGGTGGAAGTGAGAGACCCGCTCATGTGCTTCCGCCAGGTGCAGGAGAACATGAACCGGCTCAAACGGTCCTATCAGGCCCAGGTTACATACAGCCTGCTTGATATCTTCGGGCGCGGCCCCGATGTTATTGAACGAAGGGCCCTGGATCTGCTCAGCAACAAGGCCTCGGCGGTACTGACCAACGTGCCCGGCCCGAAAGAGCCCCTGTATCTGGCGGGCAGCAAGCTGACCCAGCCCATGTTCTGGGTTCCCCAGAGCGGCAGCATCGGTATCGGCATGAGTATTCTCAGTTATGCCGGCACCGTGCAATTCGGCATCACCGTGGACAAGGCGATTCACGCGGATCCGGACGCCGTGATGGGCTACTTCCGGGAAAGCTTCGAGGCCCTGAGCCACGCGGCCCTGGCAGGCCGCCATGACGCCATTGAGCGCAAGGCCAGCTAGGGTTCTAGGTACATCTACAGCCCCGAAAGCACAAAACTGCAACAAAGAAACCTTGAAGTCCGGCAAACCGGACACATATACTGAAGGTAAGGGGACGACATGGCTTCGACGCCGGTGGCGAACCCTTGAGTGCATGTCGAGATGGCAGCCAATCTCGTTAATCCAAAGCTGCAACGCAATAGTCGCAAACGACGAAAACTACGCACTAGCAGCGTAAGCTGCTAGTCGTCCTGACCGGGTCGCCCGTAGCCCGGAAGCAACATCTCAGGACGTCATCGCTTACGGGATGCTCCGTTACCCAGAGTTCACTGGTTAACGGCTAAGATTTAAAGAACTCGGTTCTTGCACCCTGGCTCTCGGGTCGCTTGAACTTAAATCAATAGAGAGACGCTAAACATGTAGACCTCAAGGCTGAGTACTGGCGGACGCGGGTTCAATTCCCGCCGTCTCCACCAAACAACCAAGAGAAAGCCCCTGATTTCAGGGGCTTTTTTTTGCCCCATCTTTAAGCTTCTGCCCAAAAGGTCCACGGAATGACCACATTAAAAAAACTCCAAGCATTTTTGCCGGGCAAAAAGCTGAACGATCCAAGTGCTACGCTCTTCACGAGCAAGGCCTTCTGGTACGCCATATGTGTACCTGTGTTGCTTTCGACAACTTTAATATGGATCGCATCACTAAACTCTAGCTTGACCCCAGACCTTTCCGCTGAGGGCCTAGCTGTATTCTATGACCTGTTCAAACTCCCTATCGCGATTGCAGGCCTCTCAATTCCCTGCGCAGCTCTCGTTGCCTCGCATTTGCGCTCGATCCAAACCACCGCCCAGATAAACCAGCAAAAGGAACAACTCAACCAACAGGCGGAGCAAAACAGCTTTTCAAACTCCCTCGAGCACAGGAAACAATTCCTGTCATTCTTCGAAAGGATGAACCCTTTTGAAGACCTCGAATGCCTGCCTGGGTGGAAACTTTATGACAATCTCTTCCCTGACGCGCCAGATGGCCAATTTCATCTTAATCCTGATATTGAGTATCTAATAGAGCAAATCCAAGAAGCCACAACAGACCTCAAGTCGGTAGCCATTAAGTTTGAAATTGAACACCACTACGAGCCTGGTTTTGCACTTATGCAGGCAGAGACGATCCGGCATAACATTTATGAACTCACAAGAATCACCATCACCAATCTGCATAGAGCAACCAACGTTCCAATGAACAAACTTCATGACATCGGTTTGGAGCTGCAGGGTGTAACTATGGGGTTGGTGAACTGCGCTAATTTCCACGCCACTACCGTAAATGAGGGAAAATTCCGAGCCGTTATGCAAGCTATATACGGCCTAGTTGATCAAACAGAATATCGAGCGCGATGCGAACGCATAAGAGAAGGGATGCTCTTTGCTCTTCCTGAAAGCGTTTCCGGCAAG
Organism: Marinobacter flavimaris; assembly: GCF_002933295.1. GTDB lineage: Bacteria > Pseudomonadota > Gammaproteobacteria > Pseudomonadales > Oleiphilaceae > Marinobacter > Marinobacter flavimaris. The sequence continues at coordinate 4,020 of NZ_PSSW01000020.1, read as the reverse complement.
GGAGTCGAGCAACAACTTGAAAGCGCAAGAGAGGCTATCAAAAGCATACTGGAACGCGAAGCCGCCAAAAAAGCGTTTAAGGTCTGTGACCCGCTGATCTTGGATCAGGAAGTTCTCTGGGTCATTAGATATGAACTTCCGAAGGAAAAGAGAATGTACGCGTGGCTTTGCCTGCCAGAGAGTTTAAAGGAGGCAACAAAAAAACTACCTGAAGAGCTTAACTCCTAAACTCTGAGCCCCAATTCTACAACACCCTGCAAGTGGTGATTGGAAAGGTCAGCGTAACGCATCGTCATATTACTCGTTGAATGGCCTAGAATTTTTTGCAAACTCAAAATATCCCCCCATCCATAACGAAGTGGCTTGCAAAGGGATGAAGTAAAACGTGAGCAGCCTGTCCTGATGGCAATTCTATCCCTGTTTTGTCCAAAGCACGCCTGAAGGCGGACAATAAGAAGCTGAAACTTCTGTTAGGCTAGTGTGCTGGGCGTAGCGGTCCTGCGTCATGACCGGGGTTGCGATCAGAATGATTTGCTTTTGCTCGTCCACTGTTTTGCACTCTGCTACACTGATTTTCATTACTGGTGCGCAATATTGGGTGCACCCACTTCTGGGTATACACGTTTTTGTATACACCACTTAAGGTATATTCATTTTTGTGTACTGTCAATGGATTTAGCCAGAAAAATTAGAGCAATAAGAGAGGCAGAGACGTCAGGACGTCAGGAATTCTGTGACCTTTTGGGCGTCAACAAAGGCACGTTGACCAGGATTGAGCAGACCGGTCAGGTCCCTAAAGGGGACCTCTTAGAAGAAATATGTAAAAAGTGGCCGAAGTACACACTCTGGCTAATGACAGACGAAACTGAAGAATCATGTGGCCAAATTGACCCACGGACAGAAATAGCCAGAAGAAAAAACAGCCTGAAAGCAGGATAGGTTTCAGCATTGGGGCGCGAATCGCCCGGAATTGGCACAGAAACCGACAGAGGGAATTAGAAGAACAAGAGGGATAGGTGGCAAATTTCAGGCAATACCAAATCTCAAGCTTATACTTATAGCGCTAGAACCACATTTTTTTAATAAACTTCTCGAATGGGCGATAAAAGCATCAAAAAACGCTACCAAAGGGCGCCCTGCTATCTGACAAGGATTTTGGAAAATGGCGTACAACCTCACTGTACTGGATCCATTTGAGTTCGAAGAACTTGTTTGCGACATTTTCACAAAAAAATTTGATGAATTGATAGAATCGTTCAAAGTCGGTGCAGACCAAGGAATTGACCTAAGACATATTTGCGCCGACAAAAACGCAACTACAATCTTCCAGTGCAAACGATATGACGAGAATGGTTTCTATGAACTGAAAAGAAGCGCCAAAAAAGAGAAAGAAAAAATAGATTTATTAGCCCCTGAAAAATACGTATTAGTTACCTCGATTCCTCTGAGCCCAAAAAACAAGAAAGAACTTCTAGACATATTGAAGCCGTGGTGCAAATCCGAAAGTGATATTTTAGGAAAGAACGAAATAAACACTCTACTAAGCACATATCCGTCGGTATTGAAAAAACATTTCAAGTTATGGATTTCCAGCACAACAATACTAGAGAGTATTCTTCACTCACACACTTTTAATTACACCGACAATGAAATTGAATCCTTTATTGAAGACCTTCCAAAAATGGTAATTCACGAGGGGTTCTACAGGTGTAAGGATATTGTAGAGAACCATAACCACGTATTAATATCAGGAGATCCTGGAATAGGAAAAACAACTGTAGCAAAACTATTAATGCTCGACTTCATGTCTGCCGGATACGAGGTAGCTTTTGTAGGGACAAATATCGACGAGGCATGGTCCCTTTTACACAAAACAAAAGAAGAGAACACGAAGCTTGCGATAGTGTATGATGACTTTCTGGGCAGGACCGATTTCAACGAAAACAAACTCACAAAGAACGAAGACAGAAGAATCTTAGACTTAATCAAGAAGTGCGAAAAATCAAGCAATACAAAATTAATACTTACAACAAGAGAGTATATTTTCGAAGATGCCAAGCGGCAACACGGAGCATTGCACGACAATGAGCGCGAGTTCGAAAAATACGCAATTAAACTGGATGACTACACCAAAAAAAATAAAGCTCAAATACTTTTCAACCATCTATACTTCTCGAAACTTCCGGAATCAAAATTAGTAAAGTTTGTAGAGTCCAAGATATATAATATTTTAATCTATCATAAAAACTTCAACCCGCGTATCATTGCAACGTTCTGCAACAGTAAAACTGCAAAACAGTATACTGACGACGAATATATAGAATATATTAAAAAGGCATTCAGCAACCCTGTAGCAATATGGGAGAAGCCATTCCACGATGACATAAGCGAAACAGCAAAAATAATTCTTCTTATTCTTCTTTCATTAGATGGCCAATCACATTTCGATGAACTCAGGTCACTGACTTCCAAGACGATCAAAAGACCTACGAGCTTAGAGTTTGAAACAGAATTTCTTAACTCGCTTAAACAGCTTGAAGGAAACTTCACCAAAACCCAAAGAATCAAAAGTGAAACTGAGTCCACATACTTGGTTAGATTTAGCAACCCATCTATCGAAGACTTCCTAATAAACTTATCGAGAAAAAATCCTTCATATATCAGAGATATAGTGGACAGCATACAGTTCTTCTCTCAAATTACACATTTGATACCAATACTTGTAACAAAGGAGCCACCCAATAATTACAAGTCTGATCTAATAGAAGAACTATTGAAAAAGACAATAAGCTTAGAAGGCAGCTTTAGGAAACGGCCAATAGCCTCCTTCAATCGGAACTCGTTATTTTGGTATACCGAAGGCATTTCGGTTTTCTCTGTAATAGCTGCAGCCCTAATTTTAAGAGAGGCTATTCACAAGAGGATTCCGGAAGAACTCCTCGAAAAAATGACAAAAACCGAGTTTTGGAATGAAGAAATAAAAAAGAGCGCCATGCCTGGCAATGTTACATCTCAGCTTGGTGCGTTAGTCGGATATATCGCTGAGTCAAATTTCTATGACGACTACGAAAAACATCTATTTGAAAAAAGTCTGAGAAAATCAATCCTGACCGACGAGCATATCGACTCATTCGCAATGGGCCTGGATGACGTCATAAATCTGGAGTATGTCTTAACCAAAATTGGCAAGACATTGAGCTATGATGAAATGGATTTTCTATTACGTTTCACCGAGATGAGGATACTTCCCGACCTAGTTGGTGGTCACGACTTGGATGAGTTAGAGCATGCTTTGAACGCTGTTGAAGACAGTTTTTTACGGTCTTCAGTCATCGAGGACGAAATATCTATTAGACTCGCCGAGCTAGAAGACGTAAGAGAACGTATGAGCAAATATACTTCAAGTCACGGCAGTGGGGAAGAGGCCGACAAAGAGGGGAAAATAGACTTAGACTCGATGTTCAGCGGTCTCAAGGAGGCTGTAAACCAAATTGTGTAACTGCCCACGACTGAGTAACCTTTTCAAAAGGATACCATCGTGGGTACGCAATTGGACCAAGAAAAACTCAAAGCCATGGCCACCGAGCTGGCCAAGGACATCAAGTCTGAAAAAGATCTAGGAGCCCTCACTCAGCAACTGGTCAAGCTCACCGTCGAGACCGCTCTCAACGCCGAACTGGACGAGCATCTTGGATACGAGAAGCATGCTCCTGAAGGCCGTGGCACTGGCAACAGCCGTAACGGCTATTCTGCCAAGCGCCTGAAGGGCCAGCACGGCGAAGTGGCGATAGAAGCCCCTCGTGACAGGGACGGCTCCTTCGAGCCGCAGTTCGTCCGTAAAGGCCAGTCCCGCCTGACCCAGATGGATGACCAGATCCTGGCGCTATACGCCAAGGGCCTGTCAACAACAGTGAGTTTTGACCGATTTTTATCAGTTTAGATTGTCCGGTTTTCATCAGTTTTCAGTGACCGCTTTTTGAGTGTCCGGGTCGTCAGATTCCTCCTGTTGTTGAGTAGTAC
>NZ_PSSW01000002.1 GCF_002933295.1 Marinobacter flavimaris | reverse complement strand
CCGGCGATTCCGGAAAAACGCCCGAAATCGGTCACGATAAAACGGAATGAGCGGTCACGATCGCCCGGAACAGGCGGTCACGTTCAAACGGAATGGGTGGTCACGATGGGCCGGAATATGCAGCCCTGGCGGTTTTCTCAAGTGGGCTCTATCGCGGCTTCAATTTAAGCGCCTGTGACCAATACAGGCTGTCCATTATTTACTACGGTGGTCTAGAAGGCGGTACACCTGTTTACTTGCCTTCAATAGAGAGCTTGGCAAATGCAGCTCGGGAATACTTCTGGGAAAACCTCTATCAACCGTATTGCGGATACGAAAAGCTTGTCACCGATGGAGATTAAGAGAGGAATGGATAACCCAGCTGATGTGTCGTCGATCGCTCAACTCTGTTCGGGACGTAGAATCGATTTGCCAAAGGTTGCTGGTATCTATGCATTTTGGTGGGTCGGCAAAAGGGAAACGCTTTTAAACTCTAATCGTTCTATTGTTCTCAAGGGGCCTGGCGGAAAACCTGTGACGGTAAGGTACGAAGACTGGTGACCAGAACACTTGAAGTTTCCGTGCCTTTACGTGGGTAAAACCACCAATATTCATAGGCGATTTTCACTTCACCTGAAACGGGGATGCACGGGGCAACTACATAAACCACGCGAAGAAAATCGAAAAGTGGCACCGAACACCACTTCTTGCCAACTTCGATGGGGCATTGAGCATATCTTTCCCGATGAGCCGCACCCACTGAGGATCATTGAATCCTCAGTGGGTTTCTCCTATCGAACCGATTTTGGAGAAAACGCCGTTGCAGAGCGCTTTTTTGAAGAAGACAGGCTCATTGGAACCTGGCGACCATGGTTTAACATAGACTCCGAGAGATAGCCCGCACTGGGTCTTGGCTCAGGCAGAGGCAGACTGCTTGGAATGAGCGCTAATAACATCCCGAACCTGGCTAGGATCGAAAACGGTATCAAAGCACCAGGAACCAAACCCACCCTGCTCGTTAACCGCCTTAACCCATGTATCCATCGCAGCGCGCTTGGCCCGATTCTGCTCTGAATCTTGGCCTTTCACTTCCAGTACAAGAGTCTGTCCGTTCTTCAACCGAATGAGATAATCCGGCACAAAGTTACGGGATGAGCCATTCCACAAATATCGCACTTTAAAGCCAAGATGGTCATTTTTAGCCCAAGCTTGAATCGACTCATCTTTCTCACAGATGTCCGCCACCGGTTTTTCCCAGGTACTGTCATACACTACATGGCTGATCTGTGAACGCTCGGTCGGCCGACAGGGTTTGGTAGTCAGCCACGGACGCATCTGTGAGGTCGCGCCAATCGGCTGATGCTCATCGAACAACGCCTCCAGGCGCTCAACGTTCTGCTTGCTCACGAAGCGGTTTACATGGGTAACCACGTTGTCCATGTTCAGAGCAAACAACAATCTGCGACGCACCGGGTCCTGGTGCCAGAGGCTTGGGATATCGAGTTTGTCTGACTCCAGGAATTGCTCAACAATTCGAATCAGCTGCACCGCCAGATACTGTTTGTCTCCTTCAAAACCGTCACTACTACTCAGGAACAGCTTTCGTGCTGCCCGGAAGATCAGGTGTTGTAAGCGGAAGTCCTCTACAGCCTTCTCAAGGTCGATTTGAGTGGCTTGCGTAAGATTTGGAATACCAGTCAACGCAGGGGCAATCTCAGCGTTGAGCGGTGTTTGAGCGGGATCTAGGGTCAAAGGCTCCACCGCGTTCCAATCCATCGTCAGTTCAGGTTTCAGAACGGTCTGGACGCGGTCAATATTGGGCCAGCGGATTTCGAAATGGTTTCTGCCTGGCTCCACTTCAACACGCACACTTGGTTTCGGCGGAGGGGGCGTTTCACCACCCTCACCGACTTCCTGGAATATCGAAAGCGGCACACCGAAAACATTGACGTACTCCGGAATAAACTTGCCGCTCTCATCCATGTCGTGAGCGACTCGTCGAAGGCCTCGACCAATCACCTGTTCACATAAAAGCTGGCTACTAAACGCTCTCAGGCCCATGATGTGAGTTACGTTGGCTGCATCCCAACCTTCGGACAGCATGGCCACCGAAATGACGTTCTCAAGGTTCTGGCCAGGCTTGCCACGCTTCCCTACCGTGTCAACCAACGCCCGTAGCTGGTCCTCTTGTTTCTCCGCCAGCAAGGCCTCTTTCTTGTCTGCGGGCAAACCGGATGCCTCTATAATTTCCTCAAGCCGAGCAACGTAGTCTTTATCCTTCGTGATGCTCTCACCGCGCTCTGCTTTTTCCAGAACCTTTGAGTCCACGCGTAAGGTGGCTTTTGGGTTCTGGGTGCCAGAAATCAGGCAATCACCGCTGTTAAAAAAATGCTCAATACGGGAAGCCGTTTCCGTCCGGTTACAGACCGTTAGCAGCACTGGCGGAATGGTATGACCGTTTTCTTCCCAGCTCTTTGCGGTCTCCCTCCAGTCATAGGCCAAAATCGCATAGGCTTTCTGGACCAGATCCGGAAGCGGATCGGTCGGCTGAGCCTTCCTAGCCAGGTCCTGCTTTACAGCGTCATCGCGATACAAATGGTAGAGCTTGCTGGCATAGGTCTTCGCATCAGGCAATGCATCATCCCTGACCACGATTCGTGGTGTCTTGACCAGCCCCGCCTCAATCGCATCGTTCAACCCAAAGTCCGAGATGATCCACTCGAAGAGGCCTTTCTCAGTATTCTTTTTGCCGGTCGGAGAAAACGGCGTCGCCGTCACGTCGAAGCAGCGACGAATACGGCGGGTTTTATGAATACGGTCCAGCCCCTCAATCCATCGAGTCGCTTCCTCCAGATCGATCCCCATTTCCTCTGCTTCTTTCTTACTGACCTTCACTTCAGCTTTCTGGCGGTATGCGTGATGGGCTTCATCGTTGATGACCAGGATGTCTTTAAAGGAAGCCAGCTTACCAAGTACTCGACGGGTGAAAGCTTCATCACTTTCCTTACCCTTTTTCACCACAGAACGAGTTTGTTCCTTCAGGGGCATCAGGCTATGCCAGTTCTCGATCACCAACGATACCTGATTCAGCTTTTGGCGCATGGCTTCGTTAGGGCACAAAACAAACTCGTCGTAGACGTTACTTTCGTTGCCTGGGTTCAGGACCTGAAGTCGACTTTTAACCGTCAGACCGGGGGCCACCACGAAAATGGCTTTGGAGTATCGTTTATCTTTCGGATAGGTGACTGCATTGAGGGTTTGCCAGGTGATGATCAGCGCCATCAAGGAAGTCTTGCCAGACCCGGTGGCCATCTTGTTGCAGATACGCTCCCACGGCCCGCCATCGCCTTGCAGGAATATACCTTGACGATATTCCTCCGGAGCCTCCAGCCACCAGATCAACGATTCGATCGCTTCGAGCTGACAATAATAAAACGGGTATGGCCTCGGACCGCCATTCCAGCGTTTCGAGTTGGGATCCCACTCACCCCTGGAATACCAATGTTTGAGCAACTCCCGCGATACACTGGTCACACCAGGCCAACCAGCACCGCGCCACTCGTCTACTCGTTGGCGGATCCGGTTTACCGTTTCCAGTTCCTCTACCCGTCTGGTGTTGTTACGGGGGTCGTAGAGCTCGTAGGCGGCAGGCCTGCGGCCCTCAACTACCCCAGCAACCCGACCATTATCGTCTTGAGACCAATATTGGTTGGGCTTGTCATAAGGTGAATTGATCACCAGGGAATTCGGTTTATCAGCCATAATCCCGTCCTCAATCCAGCCTGATGACTTTCAGTGACTCGATACCCCGATCGTCGACAATCTTGACTGCAATACACCGATTGTCACCTGGTTCAAAGGGTATAGATTTCGTCCCGTGGAACTTGTCCAACAGGTCTTCATTGAGTTCGGCACGAATATCTTTCTTGAGCTTGTACCAACCATCCTTCTTACCAGCCATGGGGAAGAAAACCTGACGGGCATAGAGTGAACGGTTGTCGTAATCCGTATCGAGCTGCCACATTGCGATGTTCTTCTTGCCGCCCGATTTCAGCTCACCGGTTTTGGTGTCAAAGTAGTCGAAGCCATGAACCTCGACCTGCAGTTTACCGCCCTTAAGTTCATGCACCTCAATATCTGGCTGACCCATGAGCCAAAACGACTGGTTGCTCGCCCGACCTTTTTTGAGATCTTCCGTAAGCAAGTCTGTATTCATGTGCACTTTGAGCGCCTGAATACCTTTTATGTTATCGATATCCTTTGCCGCTTCGGGATCAAAATTGAATGCACAGAACACAAGCATTTTCGGCAGCGGGAATAAGTCACCGGCCTCTCGCATGGCAATTTCAACTTGACGCTGCTCCAATGCCGCATGTTCAGGGCCGAAGCTAACTGCAACGCGATCGCCGCTTTCAGCGATGGTTCCAACCGCGTGGATATAGTGAGCACCGGGAAGAGTTTCAAGATCCTGAAGTCTGATTTGCTGTCCGCCCTTTCCTCGAATTCCACTCTTTAAAAGTTCATCTTGCCAAAGGCTATAGCGTGAGGTTGCTCCTGAGCGAGCAACTGCGGTATCCGCTTCTTTCGGCTGTTCCGATTCATCTAATCCAAGCACTGTGGCAAAAGGCACTGCTTCAACAGTAAAAGGTCCCGTTATCCGAAGTTTATTCCGGCTAACCTCGGGCTTGTCATACAACACTTCCTGACCAGAGTGATTCGAGATACTCTCATCTATTCTGCGCTGCATTTCCACTCGTGTTTTATGAAACTCATGGAACCAATATTCCACACCATGAAGCTGATTTTTCTCTCTAACTGAATCTTGAGCAGTCTTCTCTCCTCCTTTTTTATCAATCCATTCTTTTGGAAGTTCAAATGGCACCTCCCACTCTAACAAGCAGTTATTAGGTGCTTCTAAACCAGTTGGAAGAGTATCTACCCTGTCATTATCCGCAGAAAATTCTAACTTAACTCCTCTACGCCCACCATTTTCAACCTCAAATAAAGGCAGGCTTTTATTTGAACATTGCAATTGGTTATTAAGATTACCCAAAGAATTCATTAAAGCTGGGTGAAAATTATTATATATATCTTCGATCTCTGGATTGCTAGCAATAGATCGCAGAGTAATGTGGGGGACTGATCTATAAATAAATCCACCACTCAACCCTTCCTGAGGGTACTTCAACTCGTAATAGTCGTAACTAGCCGTCATCAGCCTCTGCTTTGCCAATGTGACAGCGACCCTGGAGGTATCACAGGTAATCCAGCGCCTCCCCCACTTTTCTGCAACATAAGCTGTAGTACCACTTCCACAAGTTGGATCAAGAACAAGATCTCCTGGATCCGTAGTCATAAGTAAACAACGCTCAATTACTTTCTGACTGGTCTCAACCACATAGCGCTTATCAGCCATAAAGCTAGGCATTACATCGTCCCAATAGTCTCCCAGAGGGTAAACTGGAAAATCTTTCAAAAACCTCACATAGCCGACAGAATTACCCGATGCTTCGAGTCTTCTTGCCAGTTTTAAGCGATGGATGCCCTGTTCATTAGTCTTCCAACGTGCGGACATTGAAGGAAGATATTCTTTCCCATCGATCTCTATCGGAAACCAGCACGCAGCTCCTTCACCCTTGTCGCGCCCAACACTTTGGCTTGTAAGATTATCACGACAATAAATACCATCTGCCTTCCCATCAGTCGCCGACAAGGCACGCTGTTCACCATTATGAAGACGAACTCGCGTATACCCACTTCCACCTTTTCCTCCTGGCCTCTTTTCTTTAAGGATTGGATTGTATTTCGCTTTGCTCTTATCTTTTGAATACCAAATAAGATAATCCACAGTCGGGCTTACGAAGTCTCCCGTAGAACTTGATGTTTTGACAAAAGATAGCTGCGATATATAGTTATCTACACCAAAAATCTCGTCCATTAACTCTCTAACATGATGCAAATTTTCATGCGAAATTTGAACAAAAACTGACCCCCTCTCATTTAGAAGCTCTCTCGCTAGAAAGAGTCGATCCCTGAGGTATGCAAGATATGAATGGATCCCTAATTCCCATGTGTCACGAAAAGCTTTGATCATCTCAGGCTCTTGAGTAAGATCTTCGTCCTTCTTATCTTTCACGTCTCTTTTATTAACAAAAGGTTGAAAGTTCGATCCATATTTAATCCCATAAGGAGGATCGATAAATATCATTTGAACTTGACCAGACATACTCTCTTTCTGCAGCAGAGAGTTCATTACCAATAGTGAATCCCCCGCAACCATTCGGTTAGCCCAATCTCTCTCATGCCGATAGAAATCAATAGCATCTCGAAGGGGAAGGTTCTCAAAAGGTGCATGAAAAAGATCCGGCTGTAGCGTGGTGGACACTTTTCCCTTGGTATCATTAATCCGCTTCTGAACTACAGCCAAAATCGTTGCAGGGTCAATTCGCTCATGAACATGAAGTGAAACGGTATCCACATCAAAACTGGTGCGCTCCGCTTTCCCAGTCCAATTAAGGTAGGGAGCCTGCATACGCTTGAGCTCAGAAAGATCGCCTCGCTCCCGCCCCAGAAATTCCTTATCAGCTACTCTCTTGCGAAGATTGGCAACCACCTCCCGAATGGCCGACTCGTCATCAGCCGCTAGGGCATGATCCAGCCACATCAACAGGTCATCTTTCGCCTGTTTTGCTTCGACCTCTCGGGCGTGTAGCGCATCCTCAATCAGGTCTTCGACTTGCGACCTGGTTGAATCGAATTGCAGCTCTGGAGAGAGGTGCGGGTCATACTGCCAGGTCGTTTTTTGCTCCTCTCCGTCGGAATGAGTATCCACCATGCCAACGTGAGGATTGTTCTTCCGCTTCTCGTCGTATCGGTACGACAACACCTGGCTGTGCTCCCCCTTTTTCTTTGCCGGCTGGCGAGGCGCTCTCGGTGAGGCTGCCTTCTGACTGGAATAGACGAGATCTTCCTGTGAAGGCGCTTGCTGAGCTTCCAACTCAAAACCATCAGGCATCGCTTGCTCGCCTGCCGCAGGCTGGTTCAGATAGGTTGCACCACCGCGTCCACGCCCTTTCCCTATGACCCCTTCATCGAGGAGCTGGTTTCGAGCCGCATCAAAATCCTCGTCGCTGAACGCGAGTAGGTGGTCGTTGCGAATCTGGTCTTTGAGGCTCATGTTGCCGACAGTTGATCCATCCTTGGGTAACAAGGAAAGCAACAGGGATTTGATCTGCTCGATATTGGTGCTCATGGAATACTCGCTGCGAATACTTGGTTCCGTCCTCCCCATCGTTGCGACAGGGCTGGCAAGTGGCCGAGCTGATGGGCTCAGGCTTCGACCACGCTCTTCAATATTGTCAGGTGGTAAAAGTAGCAGAAAGGGACATGAACATCAGGTGTTTATCTCATCTACCGAGGGCGCCAGAGATCCTGCGGGTAGCCTTATTGAAGGATAACCCACTTAAGGGCACCATCTAGCCTAAAGCTCATCCCTCAACTTGGACCAGCCCACCTCATGAGATTTGAACCACCGGAACTAAAAATTGATCAGGAATCTCCTTGGTCTGCCAGTGCTTTTCCCCTCAGCGATACAGGGCAGAAATTGACCCACCTCGTTAAAGGGGTGGAGGGCCCGGCGGTCATTTCATTGACCTCGCCGTGGGGGACCGGGAAAACAACGTTCCTCGACATGTGGGCAGCGTCTCTGAAGCAAGATAAGGCGAAAGTAGTCAAATTCAGTGCCTGGGAGGTCGACTACACCCACGATGCGTTAGTCGCGCTGATTCAGGAACTGGGAAGCCAGTTACAAGCTCACCAAGCAAAAAGCCCCAGCTTCGATAAAGTGCGAAATAAAGGTTTGGAGCTCGTGCGAACTGTCACTCCCTTCGCAGTGAAAATAGCTACTAGCGGTCTGATTGATCTAGAAGGTGTCGGCGAGCTGTCGAAGGAGCTGGTCGAGAAGAAACTACAGGCCCACGAGAGCGCCAAAAAGTCTGCAGAAGGTTTTCGAGACTGCCTTCAAAATTACGCGGAAGACCTTCAAGAGGTTGGCAACGAATTCCCGTTGGTTATTATCGTGGACGAACTGGACCGATGCCGACCCAGCTACGCCGTTGAACTTTTGGAATCAATCAAGCATTTCTTTAATGTTCCTGGTGTCGTTTTTGTGATTGGCATCGATGGAGAGCAACTCGGCGAAGCGATCAAAGGACATTATGGTCAGGGCTACGACGGGCATCGATACCTTCGAAAGTTCTTCCATCTTCAACTGCGCCTTCCTGAACCAGATTTAGAAAGTTTCTGCGCAAACCTTCTCAACAAGCTAGGCATCAAAGAGGGCTTCGACGGCTTGGGCAGCTCGTCCAGGAGCGAGAGCAGCTTTCCTAATGACTTCATTGTCAATCTTGCCCGAACCTACAGGCTTTCACTTCGAGACATTGAACGGTTAATGCTCGAAGCTGGAGCCATACATGCCGCCAACCCGAAGTTCCCGCCAATCCTGGCTGCCCCAATTCTCTGGTTGCTTGTGCAAAGATATGAGAACCCCAGCCTGTTTGATGAAGCGACATCGAAGAGACTGAATAGCGAGGCTCTCTGGAAACATATTGAAAACGATCGGAAAACTCTGTTCAGAGGCTCGGAGGATCTGGAAATCAGGTTTCGAGTTATCTTCACGTATCTGATTGAGGGCAAAGTAGGTGTGGGTCAGCTCCATAGCCGAGCTAAAAAAATAACTGAGGCTGACGGTGCAAAGGCACCCGATACAAGGTATTGGGGGCAGATAATTTCCAAATGTCTGCATTTTTTGGAAATCGACAGTCAACGCGATTTTATGGATGACGCCCTATCAACGATGAGCTTACTGGGTTACCGGAGATTAAATGACGTTTACTATTAAGATCATAGGAGTGAAGAGAACCTACGAACCAGTGTGACTGGGGGGTTAGAACGCAGGGCGCAGTTCAGCACATAAAACGACCATGTTACCAATTGAAAGTCAGTAACCGTGCCGGTTGAAATTAGAACTTGGCTGTTTCCTCCAGCTAAAACGGCGACAAGACAGCATCCATTGGACAGATTACATTTCAGGGACAAGGTGAGCCTCTGAAGATGACGCACAGGGAAAGGATATGAGCTCCAACCAGTCCAGCTTCAAACTACCCGTAGGAATAGACAAGGAGACGGGCTCGTTACGCAGAATTGACGAAGTGAGCCGCGGACTGGGATGTAACTGCCTCTGCCCTGGCTGTAAAACGCTGCTGATTGCCCGGAAAGGAGAGCTAAAGGCCCATCACTTCGCCCATCACACTCCTCCACCCGAAAGCACCCTCAGTTGTGCAGAGTCTGCGCTACACAAGTGGGCAAAAAATATAGTCGCAAAGCAAAGAACGTGGAGCTTACGTGCGGAGCACTTTGTCCCAAAGGCCTGGACGACCCGGCTGGGAGAAACGTTAGCCAGCCATGACGAATGGTGGAGCCCCTTCTCCGACAACTCTTTCATCATTAAGGATACGATGGAGGAGTATGATTTCGGTGACTGGAAGCCAGACGTGCTCCTTGTCGGTCAGTTTCGCGGTGTAGAAACTAGGATTGCTGTCGAGATAAAAGTCTCTCACCCCGTCGATGAGGCGAAGCTTAAAAAAGTACGGAAAAGCGATATCGACCTTCTGGAAATCGAGCTTAACCCAGATCTAATGCTGGACGGCGTTCTCACCGAAGCCGCACTCGAGAAAGAGATTCTTGACCACAAAAATCAGCTCTGGCTACACACCCCATTGGCGTCCCGGCTGAAATCAAAGCACGACTTGGAATTTGAGGAACAAGTAGCAAGGCCGGTCTTGGCCGATCACGATAGAAAATTTGAAGAGTTCGGGCAGATTCTCACCGGCCAGGATTTCGAGGTGCCTGAGTGTCGGCTTTATGACTTCCCAGATGACCTGCACAGAGGCACGTTCTCGTTTTTCAGCGACGGTAAATCGATAGATTTGGCAATTGGGAAAGAGATAGTCAGCCGTCGAAAGACCTACCCAGTGGCGAGAACTGAGGTATTACTGGACCGAATTCGACTTCATTTGATTGTGCAGGGAGGAAAAACGCACCCTATCGATTTGATCCTTCGGTCAGTTCGAACTGATACCGAAATTTCTCGGAAACCGCTTGAAAACACCTCGACTTTAGCTTTGCTGGTTGAACCAAAGAATGATCCCGAATTGTGGCTACAAACAAACCGATTGGAATGGATCTTTTCTCGGCGGCGCAGCAGGGTTATCAGAGACCTTCGCACCCACTTGAACACTAGGCTGCGAGAAATCAAACAAAGAGAACGCCAAGCAGAAGAGAGGCGATATGAGGCCGCAACAAAGCTGACCGAGCAAATCATTAGACTTTCCAATGTCTATCAGCAATCTGAGCCTGATTGGTCCCGATCCCACCGAGACCGATTCATTGAGGCTAGAGAGATTGCGAGAGCTTTTGGGGACGGGCCTTACGGAGGGAATGGCCTCTCTGATCGTACAACTCACGACTGGATATTTGGTGTTCCAGGCCAGCAATGGAAAACCATATTAGCTGCCGAAATGATCCTCCGCCCAGACGTCGACGATCTCATAAAGTTCAAAAGCTTACGATTCTTTCTACGCAAAAACCGGTTAACCATGCATAGAGCCTTAAGTTCCCTCTGGAAACTGGAGGAAGGACCGAAAGTGTTCGAGAACCAGACCCGCCATTTAGATCGAACAATTGAATTACCAACAGTCGGAAGCGCATTACACCATTGGCTCTCACACTTGGCTGAAGTTCAGCCCAATCTCATTAGCAAGATAGGCCGTTTTAATAAGGGATTCCGCTGGATCTCTGGTCAAAGAGAACGACTACTAGCCGATGCGAAAGGGTTTCTTGAAAATGGTGGACGTTAATATTTCTTCAGAACCGCTAACCGCGCACCCAACAGCTCTTAGGCCAAGAGTTCTGCGAAATCGACGGCAAACTCCCGTTCTAGGTACTGTACCGTGGTCGGCTGGCCATCCAGCGAAGCCCTTACCAACTGAGACGTGAACAAGCCGCTCTTGGGCTTCCATTTTGCTTCGCTTCGAGGCACAGCTCTCAACCAATCGACGAGAGCGACATACTCAGATCTATCTGGATCGTTCGAGTTCTCAGCGATGTTTGGGCAAACCAACGCCTTCTGCAACAGCGGAATGTTGCCGAGCAATACATCTCGAACCGGTTTTGCACTCTGGATAACTTGCCCTACTCCAACGAATCCATAACCCTTTAGATAAGCCGCTACAAAGTCCCCGACTTGAAGCCCCTGAATAGCATCTCGAAAGCGCGGCGCTTGACCTGCCGAAATAAAGCCATGCTCGACGTAATCATCCCAATTCCGGTGAGGACCTTCGCCAATGTTGTAATAGTAAAGTCCATTCTGAAAATCGAACCCGGAGAGATACTTATGCAACGAATCGTGAGGCCGAAAATTGTCTGCGTAGTGGCCGGAGGAAATATTTGTCAGCTGTTTACCAAGCTTCCAAAGCAGCGTTTTCTCAACCAGCAGCGCGTCATGCTCGGACAGGTTACGAGCAATTACCCGAATAATCGGCTCTAGCCCCTCTTTCCTGATCGCCTTAATACGCCTGGTTTTCTGGCTATCCGACTCATCGCTCACATGGGCGTACTTTCGGGAGCCTTTGCCCTTGCCGTAGTAGAACTCCTCGAAATTCCGGGGATCGATGTAGACGTACACGTAATAATTGCTCATGAGACTCTTATGATTGGCTACTATAAACGTCGTTTCTCGGTCACGCGCCTAGAGAAAACGCTCTGCGAAGAAAAAATACTATCTACTTGTGAAGCACCTCATTCAGACTTGGCCTCGCCTGCTGCAATTGCAGCACGGCACCTATCCCGACGCTGAGACCAAATTCCCCTTGCCAAGTCGTTGCCTTCTTCATCTGCATTAAGCAGGAATCCCTCACACATAGCCTCCATCTCATAGGCGAGTGAAAGAAGGTCGGGCACTGATTTCTGAAGGCCATAGGCTGCTTCAAAGGCGTGAAGATCCCGATGTTCTTCGTATCCATTTTGACCTCCCCGCACAGTGATCCAGCCTTCATCCGACACGAAAACATCAATGGGGTCGAAATCAATTTGAACATGAGCCTTTTCGAACGCAACAGCGACCAACGAGGATCGAACTGCAGCTGCCATGTGCGACGTAAGGTTGAGAGGTTTAGACATCGTGAATTCCTGATTTTGGTTCGCCGAGGCCGCAACGAACCGAGATAAGTTATTATGGGCGGCTAACATATTTAGAAAAGAGTGAGTCCATTTCCTTCTCGAGTAGTAACTGGTTGCAACGTTCGAGCTGTCCATAAACCCCTAGAAGAGAAATCACAACGTTCCTCTTCGAGTCAAAATCTTCCCCCAACTCCAACCCTCCTAGAGCGTGTTTCGTCGATTCGAGCTCTACATACTCTTCCAAATCATCAAGGCCTTTCGCTTTCATATCACGCACCGTCAAACTTATTTCGAACGGCGCCGCCCCGAGATATAAACGGGCAATAGCATCGAAAGAATCGATCATTTTTCGACCACTAAAGTCCAAATCATCTTCACGCGCTGCTGCGTTTACCCCAAGCACCTGCCCTAAAGAGGTTGTGAGCTCATTATGGCTTTCCAACAGCCGCTTCTGTCGTTCCTTGTAGTAGTCAAAGAGGTGCTGTCTTGCCGAAAATTCGTTAGCCTCTCGCAATTGGGCGAGCGTGGCTTTAAATTGCAAGGACGCGGCTTTATACGCCGCGAGGGCTGCGATAGCAGCCGGTCCAACAATTTTGATTGCCTCTAGGCCGATAGAATTAAGAAGCTCAGCAAGAACCGGGTCCATGATTTTTCTCTGTTCGGATTAGGCCTGTCTTTTTCGGCGCTTTAGCAGTCTGAGACAAAGGCAGCTCAGAAGTGCGGCCAGCGTCCGTGAAAATTGCCAGCGATAATCAATGCTTGTTTACAGGCCACACTTTAGTTCCGATGCTTTTGAACTTCGTCACTGCCAAAGCACCACGTTCATTTCGCGCTTTTGAGCCGGGCGCCAGGATCGCCCTCTCAACCGCCGGACGCTCAGCCTCCCACATCTCGATTACTTCAAATCTTTCGTCCAGCAAAACCAACAAGACACTGTCCCACTCATAGTCGAGGCGAATCGATCCCAGCCTTTGACCGGCCCCGGGTCTTTCAGGCAAACAACGGCCCTTGATTTGAACCTTTCGTCCCGCAAGATCAGTGGCGTCATAACCAGCTTGCCTTGCCCCGGCTAGCTTTAAGTCGAGTAGCTTAGCAGCGGTGAACTCTGCAATCTCACCAGTGATTCCCAGTGGTTTGCCGGTCAGCTTTTTAAAACGAATAGCGACATCTTTTGCCGCCGCAAGAATTTCCTGCAACTCGTTATCCACAGCGCTCCTCTCGATCTGGCGCTCGCAGCAGATCTATGCTGCCAGAACCTCTACCTAATCTGTTTTGATCAGCTTAAACATGCTCCAACGGCTAACTAGGTAGCTGGTAACTGACCTTGGAACCATTCGTAATGACGATTTTCTGGCGAACGAGTTCATCCATAATCTTCGCCAGCTCATCCTCTTCAAGGCTCTTCATGAATAGCGAGTTCACTGAGTTCGAGAGTGTTTTCACTGCTCTTGGCTTAGCCGACCCTCGTGTTTTAAGAAACTCGACGATAGCGTCGATTCGCTCAGCCATGGATTTGGAGTTTGCAATCTTCAGAAGGGGGATTTCGGAGATATCCTTTTCACGTTGCGCGTAAATTTTCTTGCCCTTCAAATGCTTGATCAACGGGTCAAAGCCGGTGTCCTTTGAAATAACATGGAAGTAGCAATCGGGATCTTTAGCAGCGATGTTCCCAATGTAGAACGCGATATGAAAGTCCAGAGCGTTAGGCCCATTTCCCTCAATCTTCACATATTCGGCATCAGGGCCGAGAGATTGCATTGCACAAGCGAGATCAAACGAAATCTTCACCTGCTTAGAGCCCACGAAAACAAGGACTTTAAAGCCATGCCCCTTTAGCAGCTCGAGATTTTTCGGCTGCACATTTTCGAAGTCAATCAGAACGTAGTTGGTTTTCAAGGCTACTTCCCCGCTTCCTTGCTGATGGTTTCAAAAGGAGTCAGCTCGAACTCCAAAACGTTGTAACTCCCTTCAATTAATCAGCAGGTTAGACCAAACCATAGTTCGTTACCATCTGATCTGACTACGTGCTGGCCTCCACCTCCAAGATCATCCCTTCGCAACAAAAAATGAATGTGCACTGGTCGAGACGAGTGGCCCATGAAGGACCACTCGCTAAATTTCATCTGGAAGCCGACTGAGCAGGTTTCAGGTCATTTTGTAGCTTTGATACTACAGAGGAGCTGTCCACCGCGTTCTCTTCTGCATCTTTCGTCGGTGGATAAAACTCCTCAACCACCTGGTTCATCTCATCCTCATCATATTCAAACAATGCATTGCAAAATCCCTTCGCAGCTGCCGCATCCAGCGCAGCCTGGTCAACACCCAGTTCCTTCACCTGCCTGGCCTTTTCCCCTGCCTCGGTCACCGCCTCCTGCAGTGACAACCCTTCCTTGATCACCAGATCCACATAGTAAATCGGTGTTCGATGACTCTGTGTCGTGCTTTTACCCCGCAACTTCAATTCCAACGGCATGTACGCCAATAGACCATCAGAGACTGCCTGGTAGTAGCTAAGCCTGGCCGCAAGGGTCCGGATGCTGTTGTAGCCGGTCGTGCGGAAGATGAAGGTGCCGAGATCATCGTCGTCACCGACCTTCACGTTCAGACGGCCATACGGCTTGCACAGCCCCCCTTTACCGAACTCACACAGCGTTGGCCCCGGGCAGGGCAAAGACTGAACTCCAGACTGCGTCAGGCGCTTACAGCTATCGCCATTGCCTACGCACATGGGGCGCCCGCTTTTGCGGTCGAACATGGTGTACTCAGCCCGCAGGTTGAGATCCGCGTCGTTGAAGAGCATGCGTACCGGGATAGTCCGCAGTTTGCCGTTTGGCGAATCCTTTCTCAGCTCCTCATCCATGGGATGAAGTACCCAGCCATCCTTTTCCTGGATCTGAGAGGTGATGGTGAATTGATCGTCTTTCTTGGGTAGCCGGATGCCGTTTTTCTCAACGACCCGACCAATGCTGATACGCCCCAACACGGGAGGCGTGATGGCTAAACCTTTAATCATGATGACGCTCCTGAAAAAGGACCACGGGGCACTCGTCACGCCCGCGTGGCCAATGGGGTATTCATGCTTGGATGAGGAATCGACGGCTTCCTGGCTTCGTCAGTGGGTATTGCTCCAGCAGTTCTGGCTGATCCTTCAACAGCTGTTTCACGTTAAGCCCAACGGAATCCTTGCTCCTCTTCCAGCTGACGCTGCCGCTTGGGAAGGTTGCCTTTGAGGCTTCGCCCATCTGGCTCTCGATGCGCTGTCTCAGGTGGGATTCAGTGGATTTGAGGCTTTCCATTTCCGAACGGATGGCCAGCAGCTCGTCGAACGCATCCGACAGATCCTTGCTTTGGCTGAAGTCCAGGGTCTCGCCTCTGTCTACTGGGTAAAGATGGCGGAGGGCACGTTCTGCAGAGTCACTTCCATCGACCGGTGGCGGAGTGTCCGTTTCCACGAAATCCCAGAACTGGCGCTCTAGCACATACAGCGCTTCGATGAGCTCTTCATTCCGGTCAACGCGGTAGATCTTCAACTCCTGGCCACACAGCAGAACGCAAACGTCCGCTGCCTGTTTGCCGGTGACAGCCAACTGGTGCTGCACCTGGCACTGAATGTAGTCCGGCACGCCCTCTTTCCAGAGTCGTGACCCGAATTCCCCGGCTGTTTTGCACTCGAGGATCTGGACATCGTCATCGGCCACCACGGAGTAATCCAGGTTGGCCAACATCCAGTGCTTTTCTGGATCAGGGTGCTGCAGTACCGCATTCACCCGACGTACCTTCCGGCCCGTTTGCTGGCTGTACTGCTCAGCCACAATCGGCTCCAAAATATGGCCCCAGTAGACCGGTGAGGTGGGGTCGTCAGAGTCCGGTTTTGGTAGGCCAGCATCCCTGCCGGTTTTGACCATCCAGAGTTCCAGTTGGGACTGATAAGGGTTCATGCCGACAGCGGCTGCGGCATCGCTACTGCCAATGCCCTGCTTACGCACCCTCAGCCATTCATCCCTGCTGAGGCCCTTGGTGGAGACCAGGCGCAATGCTGGTCGTTGTTTTTTAATCGTGTTTGCACTCATGCCCATGGTGTTTTCCTCCAGACATAAAAAAGCCCACCGGAGCATCAGGCTCCGATGGGCTTTATGGCGGTTTTGCGATTTGTAGGATTGGCTCATGCCACAAGTGACATGGCCTGCTCTAATGCACGGTTCTTCAAAGCTGCCCCGGTTCCGAACCAGGCTGAGTCCAGTCGGTGGTCCACGGTTTTGGCACGACGTTGGTGGTCGATGAATTCCGTTATCGCATTCAGCAGTCCGTAGGCCGTGCCTTCTGACGATGCCAGGTTGGCACCCATGCCCTCGCCTTCATACAGACTCAGAGCCTTCGCCATGGAGCGCTCGTTGGTTTTGCCGACGCCAGCACCGGAATCGTCAGTGAACACCTTGAGGAAGTAGTTCCTGGCCTCTGTGGTCTTAACCTTTCGCTCACTCAGGGTCTTCAGGCTATACATGAACTGGTCCCAGGCTGAGACTGAAATTCCTAGCTGCTTCTTGACCAGGTCGGCATCGAAGGCAGTGTTGTGCTTCACTTTTACGGAATTGGCCGTGGAGACGTTCAGGGCAACCGCGAGGGTGTTGTTACACACTACGCGGATACTGGTGAACTGAGCAGTCGTGGCCATAGTGCCGTCACAGGCGGTTGCCAGCAGAACATAGGCATTGGTTTGATCGTTGCCTTTGAGCATGCCTGATTGGCCGGTGCGGGCCAGCGCCCACATCTTGCGACCGCCTTTCAGGACACCGGCTGTTTCCAGTTCAAAACCCGAAACCTCGGTCAGATCCCGGTAGAACTCCAGGATCTCCTCAGGCTGAACCACTTTGAATCGATTACCGACGACCGATAGCGGAGCCTTGGTATCCGAGCGGTAAAGCACTTTGGAATCCGGGTAAGAGAGGATTTCACCCAGGCTGCCGCTGGAATTGGTGACAAAGCGGACAGGGCTTTCCTGAATTTGCCAGTCTAGGCCCGCTTGTTTTGCCCAGACCTCCAGGGGCTGATTGGAAGTCAGTTCATTCCCCAGACCATGCCAGGGGGTTTGGCCAACGTAAGCCATTTGCTCGATGAGATGAGCCATAGTTGTTCTCCTATGGAACTTGCGAGGGGGATCAGCGGATATCGTCGCGGGAGTCGGGATCGGCGCTGAAGGAATAGCCGCAATCAAGACAACGAAGGTTGTCCAGCACACGATCATCCAGGACGTCGCCAAGAATCACGCCAGCGGAAGCGCCGGTAGCACCACCTAGTAGCGCACCAATGACAGCACCGCCGATACCGCCCACGGTCGCGCCGACAGGGCCAGCCACGACTCCGAGAGCTGCACCCGCTTGGGCACCCGCCGTGGCAGCGGCATAGCCTCCGTAGGTACCGGCAGACGCACCGACCACGCCAGCGGTTTTCTTGCCGTAGTTATTCTTACCAATCCGCCGGGATAGGCAGTTGGGACATTGTTCAGACATTGGAAGTTACCTCTGTAAATGGGGAGGGAAGGCACTGTCAGTACCCTGGTTCACAGAGGTGATATAGGTTTCAAATTCGATAGAATCATGAAACGGATAGAGACGTAGACCCCGCTGTGTCTTGGAGCCAAATCTCTCGCCCGTTCGGTCCGAGTGAATTTGAGAAAATCGACTGCTCGCAAAAAAGCCAACGATAATGCTGAGTAATCTAGAGCTGACTAGCCAAAACGATGACCAAGATCTGGCGAAGGACTCCACTCCGAATGCGTTCTAACTGGCCAGCTACTCGGCTTATAAAGCACGCTTGGGTCGCAAAGCGAACGTTCAGATGGTGCGATAACGCCGGCGCACACTAAGCGTCCGGTGATCCCAAATTGATTCGATGACCACCATCGGGCCAATTAAACCCAGTCAGTAACTTGTAGGTACTCCTCGCACCTTTTGACTGAGAGCGGCTTAGCATATAGATAGCCTTGTCCCGCATCACAGCCAAGGATTCGGAGATGGTTTTCTTGCTCTTTGGTCTCAATTCCCTCGGCCAGTACATCGAGTCCTAGGCTATGTCCCATCTGAATAATCGCTTTGGCAATTGCTCCACTTTCCTGGTCGTTAGGTAAGCCCCGGGTGAATGACTGGTCACTGTGGCCATCACAGCTGGGCTGGGCGATTCTGTATCTCCTGCTCTACAGCAGAGCTTGTGGGAGGGCCAGAATCCCCCTGCAGCTGGATATGCTCAGTCACGAGGCTCGACACATAGAAATCTCAGAGATGAGAATGAGCTGCATCCCATCTCGCTTACACTTACCCGGAGAGAGCTTTAGATAGCTTGGCTTGCCGGGTGGGAAGATTGACCGTTTCAGCTGCGATCATCCGGTCTCCGGAAAAGAGCCAGAATTCACAGGCATTGTCACTCTCTGTGGGACGCCGCTGAATTCGGTCGTATCCAGTGGCGATTCCAATACACTGGACTTTCATGCCGTTGAGATCTGACCAAAAACGAGGAGGAGAGGCAGGCGGAGACGGTTTACCACAAATATGAGCCGCCGCAATTTGTGCTTGAAGCATGGCATTGTGAATAGTTTCTATTCGGATGGGTGTATTGGTGGAAACGTTGACGGCTTTAGCGCAATCTCCGATCGCAAATATGTCAGGGTCGGAGCTACGCATGCCGCTGTCTACTATAATACCACCGTCGCAATCCAGGTTTGCGTCTTGCGCAAGTTCGGCATTGGGGATGGCTCCTATACCGATAACAACGACGTCTGCGGGTTTGGTAGTGCCGTCGGACAAACGGATACCGGAAACTCGGTCTCCCTCAGTGAGAATCTGGTTGACGCTAGCATTGAAGTAGAACATTACGCCGGCGGAGGCCATGCGGTTTCTGACAAAATTACTTGTTAATGGTGACGCTACTCGACACATCGCTCGGCTGTTGGCCTCAAACACAGAGACTTGTTTTCCCTGTAGATTGGCAGCGGAGGCGACTTCAAGCCCGATAACACCCGCGCCGAGAATGGCCACCTTCTCGCATTCCGGGGCTAACAGGGCATTACGTAATGCGGTGGAGTGGTCAAGATTCCTGAGATAGAAAACATTTTTTGCGCTCTCACCAGGTAAATCAATAGGACGTGGCCTCGCTCCTGTTGCCAAAATCAGCGTGTCGTATTTAATTTTCCTGCCGCCTTGAATCACTACTTGCTTTGCCGATCGTTCAAGCGCTATTACTTTACCGCCTTGTTCAAATTCAACTTTGTTGTCCCGAAAGAAATTAGGAGAACGGATCGGAGTTGGCGAGGGCAACTCATCTGAGGTCAAATAGGCTTTGGACAACGGGGGACGCTGGTAAGGCAGCGTGTTTTCCTCGCCCAAAATGGTAATCGTTCCGTCGAATCCATTCTGGCGGAGAGCCTCTGCGGCGGTCAGGCTGGCTATTCCAGCGCCAATGATAACTATTTTTTGCATATTCGCTCGATTCCTCTTTTGTTTTTGTAGCACTATAAAAGTCCGCGCAGTCGAGCTTCAGTGACTGCCTGAACCCGGTTGGTTACTTTAAGTTCGCTGAAAATCTTCTTCATATGCCATTTGACGGTATCCTCCGTCACAAGAAGCCGTTCAGCGATTTCTCTGTTGGTCATTCCGTTGCTTACGCATTTCAACAGAGAAATCTGCTTTATCGTGATGGTTGAGTGGGCATTGCCGGGCACAGGTGGCACGCTGGAGTCTTCTATTCTGACATCGGGATCCTTCGTAGCTTTAGCTTCAGAGTCGTCTGGCAGATCGTTAAAAAGATCCTGAGCAAGGGGGCTAAGAGAAAGTAGCGCTTCTTTGATCCAGAGCCGTGTGAAGTGACAGTTCAAATGTTCCGAAAGTAGGTTTGCATCAAGAATCATGCGCTTCGCCGATTTTGATGAACCGAGGGCAAACGCTGCCAGGGCCTGACAATAGTGGGCGGCGATCCTGGTTCTAGCGTCTGAAATTGCGCTGGCGCTTTGTAGTGCTTGTTTGGCATATTTTTCGGCGACACCAAACTGTTTCCCAAGCCGTAGTCTATACATTGAGGTTACCAGGGCCATACGTGCTTGAATGGCCTGGTTTTGATTTGGCAGGAACGTCAGCTCACATTCATCGGGGAGTATAGGTGGACCCAATTCCTCGTTGTTCAGGAGAGTAAACTCAGCTAACTGAACTTTAGTCAGGATATTTAGACGAGAGAGCTCTCGCTCGCAGGAGGCTAAGCGGGATTGTTCCAACAAGGCCATGGCTCTATCTCGGAACCCTTGGTGGTACAGAAAACGGCTGTAGGCCTGTGTACACCCCCACAGAATATCTGTAACGCCATAGTTCAAAGCGAAATCGAACGAAGCCTGTGCAGATTCCTGGGTAACCAGGTGATGGTTCTGTTCGTGCAGGATTTGTAACTCAAGGGTGCCAAACATTTTATTTAAAAAAGTTTTTGGCACCTGAATCTTTTCTGCTGTTTTATTCGCTTGAAGCAACACACTCCTTGCTCGGGCGATGTCCCCCTTGAACAGTTCACCCTGAATTTCTGCAGTTTTAAGCCAAATAAAAGCGTAATGTTGATTGGATGACTGGATGGCCACAGCCGCTCGATGGGACAATCGCTCCAACTCTTCAAAATGGCGTCCACTGGAGGCAATGAATGCCTGGCAAGTAAGTGCTGCGCCTTTGCCAACCATGTTACGGTCGCCAAAGGCGTCTATCCATTTTTGACAGAGAACCTGACTCTCCAGTAATTTATCCTGTGTAGCTTTGCCTATCGCATTAACCAATTCCCGCCATCCTTCCTCATCAAGATCGCCCACCCCCCTGGAGCTCGGATGAAGCGAACTAACCAGTATTTCCTCTGCTTGACGAGCTTGTTGGCTGAAATACAAAATCCACGCGTAACCTATGCTCAAGGCAGCGATTTTTTTTATCGTACGAGCCGGTACTTTTCCAAACCAGGTACGAAGTACTTCGATTTCACCCTGTCTGAGTGCCACGTCCAGGATAATGCTGTCACTTACGACGCGAGCCCATCGATGGTCACTGGCTTCCAGAGCTGCATTGATTGAATGGAGGTACTCTCCCCTACGCCAATGCCAGAACGCGACCCGTTTCAGTACATACGAGCGACGTTCTCGTTGGGTGGTGTTAAATAAACTACGCAAATACTCTCGCAGCACAGGGTGCATATCCATACGATCAGCAGAAGTCCCGGTGGGAGCTAAAAGAGCATAATGTTCGTTAAGAAACGTAATTTCCCGGTCGGCCTCTTCTGTCTTATAGACATAGCCATAGCATTCAGCGCTGATTACTTCGAGCATCGCTGCATTGCAAAGAAAGGTCCTCGTACTATTGGGTAACGCAGTTAAGAGGTTGTCCCTGAAATACGAGCGAGTTTCCGGCCAAGTCGCTGCGGGGAGATTTGGGTTTGGGGTTCGGCACATAAGCCTGACAAGTGCTGGCCATCCACCGGTCGCTTTTATGATGTTGCTGGCTTCGGGGCCACCCATACCCGATAATTCACTAACCTCCTCTTCTGTAAATACAAGTTCATCAGCACCATACGTTACAACACCCGCCATCATAGACAAACGTGGCAACGCCCCGACGCGACTCGGTGCAATGAAAAATTTCACATTGCTCGGTGTTTCACAGATTAAATCCTCAATCAAATCCGCGGTATGTTTAGCCTCGCCAACCCCATCAAGGCAAATTCTTATCGTCTTTTTTGCATTACACAGTGCGTTTCGAAGAACTTCGATGGTGTCGATGTCACTTTTTATCGTGCGCCAGGATTCAACTCCTTCGAGTTGATATAAAACTAACGCTGCAAACAAACTGCCATTAACGTCACATGAGTCAGGGCACGACCGGGTATTGATATAAACGGCGCTCTCAAGTTCCAGTTCGCGAGTGTTTGCTGCCAAGGCCACTTGTACAGATTTTCCATAGCCTGGCGGGGCCCGATACAGAACTACCTTTGATTCAGGCGTAGCAGAAGCGCTCAGGCAATAGCGGTCTAAACACCCTTGAGTAATGAAACACTGACGAGCCCACATCCTTTCAGACATCCTCCGACACCAGTCTTCCAAGCTATGGCGGGTCATGACAATCCGATCTCCTGCTTCGTCTCCCCGAAACGCGAGGGCGCTATGGGGTGAAAGCATATTGATAGATGTCTAGTGCGAAAACTACCCCTTAGAGTAGTTGTTTGATCTCCGGTTCTGGCCAAACCTGTTCATGCCTACAACTTGTCCGTTCACCTGAGGGACTCGGTGTTCGCACAATGTAGAAAAATGATCAAGCTGAAAAACAATAAGGTGATCCTAATGTCAATGTCAGAAAATGTCTTAACAACAGAGTCTCTTCAGAGAGACCCTGATGCCGAAGGTTATGTGGACAGAAAACGCCACCTGTGGGTCCTTTCTGTGCTGTGGCCAGCGACGCCTCTTATTGGCCTTTATTTGGTATCCCAAACTGGATGGAGCATTTGGTACGGATTGGTGTTGATCCTTTGGTATGGCGCAGTTCCCTTGATTGATGCCATGTTTGGAGAGGATTTTTCCAACCCCCCCGAGTCGGCCGTGCCTCGGCTTGAACAGGATCGTTACTACCGGGTACTGACCTACTTAACTGTTCCTATTCATTATGCGGCCTTGATTGTCAGTGCCTGGTGGGTATCCACGCAACCAATGAATGTTTTCGAGTTTCTGGCATTGGCCCTTTCCCTGGGAATCGTGAATGGTCTGGCTCTGAACACAGGCCACGAACTTGGCCATAAAAAAGAAACGTTTGACCGTTGGATGGCGAAGCTTGTCCTCGCCGTGGTCGGATATGGTCATTTCTTCATTGAGCACAATAAGGGGCATCACCGTGATGTGGCTACGCCGATGGACCCGGCGACATCCCGCATGGGTGAGTCCATTTACTCATTCTCACTGCGTGAAATTCCCGGTGCTTTCAAGCGGGCATGGGATTTAGAGGAACAGCGCCTCAGTCGTTGTGGAAAAAGTGTCTGGAGCCTGGAGAACGAAGTTCTTCAGCCTATGATTTTGACCGCTGTGCTTTATGCGGGATTGCTGGCGTTTTTTGGTCCCTTAATGCTGATCTTTTTGCCCATTCAAATGGCCTTTGGCTGGTGGCAGCTGACCAGCGCCAACTACATTGAGCATTACGGATTGCTGCGCGAGAAGATGTCGGATGGACGTTATGAGCGTCAACAACCGCACCACTCATGGAACTCAAACCATATTATGTCGAACCTGATTCTGTTTCATTTGCAACGACATTCCGACCATCACGCCCATCCTACAAGGTCCTATCAATCGCTTCGCGACTTCAAAGACCTGCCTTCCTTACCATCGGGATATCCCGGGATGTTCCTGGCCGCAATGTTTCCCTCATGGTTTCGTTCGATAATGGACCACCGGGTGCTGGATTGGGCTAAAGGAGATCTCGATAAGATTCAGATTCAACCCGGCAAGCGTGAATTCTATGAGCGTAAATTTGGTGGGACTGATTCTGAATCAGTCGATACCGCCGCGGCTAAATGATCGGCTAATCGGAACTTATATACCTCGTTTACTTTATTTACGTTGCAGAAAAAGAGCCTCTGACGTGCACCTGAAAGAGGGTGCGCGTCGGGCGCTACCAAAACAAAGACAATAATATCGTTTGAAAGGTGCTCTAAATGGCTAAGTATCAATGCCCTGATTGTGGTTATGTATACGACGAAGTGGTTGGTGATCCGCACGAAGGCTTTCCTGCAGGAACGACATGGGAAAAAATTCCTGAAGACTGGTCCTGTCCAGACTGTGCCGTCAGGGATAAGGTTGACTTCGTTGCGCTTCAAGAAGCGAACCCGGAACTTTCGGTGTCCGCAACCAATACAGCGGTCCGCCCTGCCAGCCAAGCTAAGACCGAGGGAGCATCGCAGAAAGCAACGGGCGCATCTACTCCTTCAGCTAAAAATAAAACAAAGCCCAAAGCGAAACCCAAGCCTAACTCTTCAAAATCGCCGAAAGACTCGACTCAAAAAGATACCTATCGGAAGTGGGTCTGCATCACTTGCGGCCATATCTACGATGAAGCTCTCGGAGATGAAGCCGAAGGCTTCCCTGCCGGCACTCGTTTTGAAGATATTCCAGACGATTGGTGCTGTCCGGACTGTGGTGCCACAAAAGAGGACTATGTCCTCTATGAAGACTAGTAATCCGATGGAAAATAACAACAGTCTCGTTCGGCAAGAGGTGATTTTATAATGCAGATTGCTAGTCTGGCGAAGGTTGGGCTGCCCAATGTGTCAACCAGCGATACGATTGATTCAACGTTCGCGGCCCTACAGCGGGCACAACTTGCGCGTCGCGGAAGTTTTACCTTGGAGGCTCGAATAGCGCAGCTCGACCAGCTGCGGGATTCAATTAAACGCTACGAATCAAACATCATTGCGGCTTGCGCGGCGGACTTTCGAAAACCCGCTCCAGAAGTCAAATTAACTGAACTCCTGCCGGTGCTTCAGGAAATTCGACACACTAAAAAACACTTGCGTAAATGGATGCGTCCGAAGCGAGTGGCTGCATCCGTTGGTGTTCTGGGCACGAAATCTTATGTTCGGCCAGAACCAAAGGGAGTGTGCCTGATTATTGCACCGTGGAATTATCCGCTCAATCTTGCGCTCGGACCTCTCGTCTCAGCGTTGGCTGCAGGGAACGGAGCCATCATTAAACCCTCGGAAATGACACCACATACCTCAAAGGTGATTGCCAACATTGTCGCCGAAACCTTCCCTCCCGATCTGGTTTCCGTGATTGAGGGTGATGCCGCGGTAGCGCAGAAACTGTTGGCCTTACCCTTCGACCACATATTCTTCACGGGCAGTCCTGCGGTAGGCAAGGTGGTCATGGAGGCTGCCGCCAAGAACCTTTCCTCAGTGACACTGGAATTGGGGGGTAAGTCCCCGACCATTGTTGGCCCAGATGCCAACATAAAGAGGGCTGCGAGAAACATTGTCTGGGGTAAGTTTGCCAATAATGGACAGACCTGTATCGCCCCAGATCATGTTTTTGTGCACGTTAATATCGCAGATCAATTCAATGAAGCACTTAAAACGGAAATTGGGCGAGTCTATGGAAAAACACCAGAAGCCCAGAAATCGACCGCCGACTATTGCCGGATTGTAAATCGACGTCATTTCCAGCGAGTTTCAAACCTGATAGATGATGCCAAAAACAAAGGTGCAAGAGTCTTTGAAGGCGGTGTTACAGATGCTGAAGAGAATTTTATTGCTCCGACGTTGATTTCAAATGTATCGAGCGACATGGATATTTCACGTGAGGAGTTATTCGGCCCGATCTTACCCGTTATTGAATTCGACGATATTGATCTGGTTATCAAGAAAATCAACGATAACCCTAAACCGCTTGCGCTTTACATATTCGACAAAAACGAGGCTTTTGCCACGGATATTATCGAGCGAACGAGCTCCGGCGCTGTAGGAGTCAACCTTACAGTTGTGCATTTTCTACATCCGGGCCTGCCGTTTGGTGGAGTTAATAATTCCGGGATAGGGGCGGCACACGGTGAATACGGTTTCCGCGCTTTTTCGCATGAAAAGGCGTTGATGGAGGATAAACATTCTCTTATGCATCTTCTTTTTCCACCCTATACAGCCTGGGTCCGGCGTCTTATAGAGGCTGCTGTTCGTATTCTGGGCTGAGTATAATCAAATAATAAGAGAGTTATTATGTACGATTACATTATTGTCGGTGCGGGATCGGCGGGCTGTGTATTGGCCAATCGGCTTACGGCGGACTCTTCAAAGCGAGTAGCGTTGCTAGAAGCGGGCCCAAAGGATAAAAATCCACTCATACATATGCCTATAGGTATAGCACTCCTTTCCAATAGTAAAAAGCTGAATTGGGCTCTTGAAACCGAACCTCAAGAACATCTGAAGGAGCGCCGCCTGTTTTGGCCTCGTGGGAAAACACTTGGCGGGTCCTCTTCTATCAACGCCATGGTCTATATCAGAGGTCACAAAGCCGATTATGACCACTGGGGTCAAGTTGCCGGGACCGACCTCTGGGGATGGGATCGCGCTTTAAAATTGTTTCGTCGACTGGAAGATAATAAACGTTTTGGCGCAGATTCTTACCATGGGGAGGGCGGTGAGCTCACCGTAAGTGAACTCAAATCAGTCAATCCGTTGAGTCGAGATTTTGTTCGAGCGGCACCTCATGTAGAGCTCCCGATAAACACGGACTTTAATGGAGAGACGCAAGAGGGATTGGGACTCTACCAGGTGACACAAAAAAATGGTCGCCGTTGGAGTTCAGCGCAGGCATTTCTGCGTGTCGCGGAGAACCGGCCTAATCTTGATGTGCTAACGGACGCGCGGGTAACCCGGGTGGTAATGGACGGTAAGCGGGCAGTCGGCGTGACACTGAACCAGGGGGGCGAATATCGCCAGCTTAGACTCAATAACGGCGGTGAAGTCATATTGTCTGGTGGTGCGGTTAATTCACCACAACTACTTATGCTTTCGGGAATCGGTGATAGCGAAGAGCTTGGAAAACACGGGATCCCCCTTGTGCATCATCTTCCTGAGGTCGGCCAGAATCTGGTTGATCATTTGGATATTACGATCATGCACGCGGCAAACTCACGTTTGCCCATTGGCGTTGCTCCCAGTTTCCTGTTTCGGGGCGTGAGCGCATTATTCTCATATATCTTTGCGCGACGTGGATTTCTTACCAGTAATGTTGCCGAGTCCGGAGGCTTTGTTAAATCCGAGCGCTCGTGCGAACGGCCAAATGTGCAATTCCACTTTTTGCCAACTTACCTGAAGGATCATGGACGAAAAGTGATGGCCGGGTATGGGTACACCTTGCATATTTGCGATCTAATGCCCAGAAGCCGCGGTTTTATTGGTCTCAAAAGCCCTGACCCATTGGCCGACCCGTTGATTCAACCCAATTATCTCAGTAACCCCGAAGACATCAAAACAATGATCTCGGCCGTTAAATTTGGACGACGGATACTCGGGGCACCAACAATGGCTTTACATAGTAAACGAGAAATTAAGCCCGGAAACTCGGTGTCTTCGGACAGTCAGATTGCGGACTTTATCCGGGAAAATGCAGAGACTATTTACCACCCCGTTGGCACTTGTCGTATGGGCGCGGATCCGGATTCAGTCGTTGATCCGGAATTAAAAGTCAGAGGGATTGAAGGGCTAAGAGTTGTCGATGCCTCGATAATGCCCAGTTTGGTTGCCGGTAACACCAACGCACCCACCATGATGATTGCCGAAAATGCAGCCGACATCCTCTTGGGAAATGTTTAGGTTCAAACCCGGATTATGCCTTCTACATTGGACCTTAATGACGCCAGATACTCGCGTCAACCAACTACAAAAACGACAGGAGATAAACGTGCTTGGCCAAATGATGAACATGGAGCTCACCGTGAATTCCTTGATCGACCATGCTGCTCGCTACCATGGAGACGCTGAGATTGTGTCGATAGGAACGGATGGAAATCCCAGTCGATCTGACTGGGCAACTGTTTCGGAGCGGTCGCGACAACTTGCGTCAGCGCTTCGAACGGCAGGCTATGTCCAGGGGGATCGGTGCGCGACCATTTGTTGGAATAACGTGGGGCACCTGGAATGTTACCTTGGCATCTCTGGTGGCGGGATGGTGTGTCACACCATTAACCCGCGACTGTTTCCAGAACAACTCGTTTACGTTATCAACAATGCTCAAGACAAAGTCATATTCTTTGACAAAACGTTCCTTACCATTGTTTCAAATATCCGAGACCGACTGGAGACGGTTGAGAAATTTGTATTGATGTCCGAACCGGACGAAGAAATTGCAGCGCAATTTCCAGGCTTGTTGTTTTATGAAGAGTTTCTCCAGCGAGGAACGCCTAACGCGAATTGGCCTGAAATCGCCGAAAACCAGGCCTCAAGCCTCTGCTATACATCGGGCACCACCGGAAATCCCAAAGGGGTGCTCTATTCACACCGCTCCACCGTTCTGCACGCGCTGGTAGCTGCTCAACCCGACGCACTGAATTTATCGGCACGGGACGTGGTGATGCCGGTTGTTCCTATGTTTCACGTAAATGCGTGGGGGGTACCCTACATTACGGCGATGGTTGGAGCCAAACTGGTGTTGCCTGGTCCTGGCCTGGATGGGCAAAGTTTGGTCAAGCTGATCGATTCAGAAAGCGTAACGATTGCGCTGGGTGTGCCTACGATTTGGCAGGGACTTCTCTCGGCTTTGGACGAGCTTGGCTCCTCGGCACAGTCGCTTAAACGGACGGTGATAGGGGGTAGCGCTTGTCCGCCCTCAATGATGTCGGAGTTTCGTGGTAAGTATGGCGTAGAAGTTGTCCATGCATGGGGAATGACAGAAACATCACCGATCGGGACCGTCAACGCACTGCTGTCGAAACACAATACTCTTTCGGAGGAAGGAAGAAACAAAATCCGTGAAAGCCAGGGACGGCCTCCCTACGGGGTGCAGCTCAAAATTGTAGGAGAAGACGGTCATCAACTGCCCGAAGATGGCATTGCTCAGGGAAATCTCCGCATCCGTGGTCATTGGGTGGTAGCCGATTACTTCGGTGTTGAACCAAATCAGACTCTTGAGGAAGACGGTTGGTTCGAGACAGGTGATGTTGCTTCGATCAATGATGATGGATTTATGACAATACGTGACCGCTCAAAAGATATTATTAAATCTGGTGGTGAATGGATATCTACAGTCGAATTGGAGGGAATCGCAATGGGCCATTCTGCCATCAATGAAGCTGCCGTAGTGGCGGCCTCCCATGATAAATGGGACGAACGACCGATCCTGTTGGCAGTAAAAATACCCGA
The DNA here is from genome assembly GCF_002933295.1 of Marinobacter flavimaris. Classification (GTDB taxonomy): domain Bacteria; phylum Pseudomonadota; class Gammaproteobacteria; order Pseudomonadales; family Oleiphilaceae; genus Marinobacter; species Marinobacter flavimaris. Next base: position 510,453 of record NZ_PSSW01000002.1, on the reverse strand, counting down.
CGCAAATATTACTGAGGAGGAACTTCTTGCTCATTATCAGGGGAAAGTCGCCAAGTGGCAGATCCCGGATCGCGCGATCTTTGTGGAAGGATTGCCACGCAATGCCACTGGGAAAGTATTAAAAAACAAGCTGCGTTCTGAGTATGGGGAAGTATTAGTCAGTAAACCGGCAAGCTAGCATCAATGAGTGACATTTGTGTTACGAAAAATTGCAGTTTTACCTAAAGCCAATTTGTTTTAATACCAAAAAGGATAATAAAAAAATGAAACCTAAAATAATTAGTAAAGTCTCGTTAGTGGCGTTCCTTTTACTTTCACTTGCTGCGAGCCTGGCCAACGCTCAATCTGAGCCGGTTTACAGTAGAGGCGACTGGGTGGTTGGGCTGAATGCCACTAGAGTTCTAACCGATGAAGATTTGCGATCAGCCTCTGCGGGGGGTGCCCCCGTTCCAAATTCCAACCTGTCTATTAACAACGATACGACCATATCATTCGACGTGTCGTATTTTCTGAGTAATCAGCTGGCATTCAACATTTTTGGCGGCATTCCCGCTAGTGCGGACCTCCAGGGCGAAGAGTCTCTCTCCGGTCTTTTTCTTGGTCAAACAGATTATGGTCCGGTAATTCTTTCGCTTCAGTATCATGTCTTGACGGGTAGCAACTTCTCTCCGTACTTTGGAGCGGGTGTAGGACGGATTCTCTTTTTAGATGAAAAGGATCGCGCACTAACCGACTTCGACGTCGAAGATACATGGGCCCCTGCGGTTCAGGCTGGTTTTCGCTGGAAGATACACAATAACTGGTCGGCAAATTTTGACGTTAGATATGCACCCTTCAAGGCGGATATCACCGGTAACCTGGGCCCGGCCCCTGTTCAGGCAGAAGTGGAAGTGGACCCCACTATCGTGAGCATCGGAGTCGCATATCGCTTTTAAATGCCAAGTATACCAACCGTCTGCATTTGCTGGTCGCTTTCAGCAACCTGCTGATTGATAAAAAACCTGCAGCGTAAGACCAATGCGCCCCTTTTCCGCCAAGATTGCGGAAAAGGGGCAAAAACCAGCGGTTATTCAGATCTTCCTTAGGTATATAGCCCCAGCCTTATACATCATTTAAAGGTCTCGTATCGTTTAGTCGAGTAGTATATAGCCATCAGGACCGGCACGTCCTTACTATAGAAAACCTTTTCAGTAGTCCCGCAAGTTTCATTTAATCGAGCAAGTGTCTTAACATTAATACCGCTCGTAACTATCGGTTCTTGATGTCCACCATCAATAAGCCGGAATCTTACTGTGTTTGATTTACACACCGCTTGAAGCTTGCAGTCTGAAAAGCCCTGTCTTGGCTGCCACCACCCATCCGCATGAAAAAGCATATGCTCAGATGAACCAAAACAAGAGGTCGACACCGAATGGGCGATGTTGCTTATGAAGGATTGAGTGATCGGAACCTCTACCCATAATGGCCGATAGAGACTTCGCTTTATCTTTGTGGATAAAATCAAGTTCATATTTTCGTCGGTAATTGCAAGGTGAGGTTATTAGTGGGATATATAGAGAATTATTTCACCGCTATGGTGCTCTCGGTTTACCAGAGCAACAGTAATGTGTCTGGCTACGGGAAATTCCGCCGGTTGTGGCTCACGCATTCTTTGCGCTCACTGAAAGCTGTCGGTCGTAGGATATGATATCCATAGGCCGTATGAGTTGTGCATTGCTTTCGCAATTTTGGGCAAACTAAGGGCACAGCTCTACTCGGTCGTCAATTTCAATTTATGGACTGACCGCTCACCAAGGACTTCAGTTCAATATCCGGATCCTTCAACATTTCAGGATTGACCTGCCTGCGTTGTTGAACGAGGGTCTTGCCGACCATAAAAGCGATGGGCAGGTTAACCGCATCAACAGCAATGACACAGCCGTCGCGGAGATAAAACACCGCAAATCCCTTGTCTTCCGGGCTTCCGCGCAGCACACGCTGATCATGATATTGCGACAACCCCACCATCTGCAGACGCACGTCATACTGGTTCGACCAGAACCATGGAGCGCTATTATAGGGTTTCTTCTCGCCCATCAGGGTTGCCGCCACTGTCCGGGCCTGATCAACCGCGTTGGCGACAGATTCAAGGCGCTGCATCTTCTCGAAGAAAAGATTCCGGTGGCGGGTACAGTCGCCGATCGCCAGGATGGCTGGATCTTCTGTGCGGGTAAACTCGTCAACAATAATGCCGTCATCACAGGGCAGGCCGGCGGCCTCAGCCAGGGCGGTTTCTGGCGCCACACCCACTGAAACGAGCACTATGTCGGCCGGTACAGTGCCGCCGCTCGCCAATGTCACGCCAGCCACATGCCCCTGATCGCTAGCTTCGAAACCGGTTACCGCCGTGTTCAGGCGTAGATCCACGCCAGCGTTACTGTGTTTGGTGTAAAAAAACTCCGACATTTCCGGGCCTGTTACACGCTGCATAAGACGCTCGGCCGCTTCCAGTACCGTGACATCAACGCCTTTTTTGGTAGCGCTGGATGCCACTTCAAGGCCAATGTAACCACCACCCACGATGACCAAGCGTTTCCCCGGAACCAGTTGTTCACGCAGGGCATCCGAGTCAGCTATGTCATGTAGGTAATGAATGCCCTTCAAGTCAGCCCCGGGTGCGTTCAGGCGTCGAACGTGTGACCCCGTGGCCAGGACCAGTCGATCGTATTTCAATGTGCTCTGGTCCGACAAACTGATGGTCTTGTTGTCCCGATCAATTTGTTCGGCACGTACACCGAGCCGCAACTGATGGCCGGCGTTCTCGTACACCGAGCGCGGCTTGAGGTACAGCGACTCCTGATCCACCTCGCCTGCCAGGTAGTTCTTGGACAGGGGCGGCCGCTGATAGGGTGGATGTGGCTCTTCGCCCACCAGGACCACTTCATGTTGATATTTCTTTTGCAGCAAGGTTGTCAGGAGCGCACCTGCTGCGTGCCCGCCGCCAACGATGACTGTCGTCTCTTTCTGTTGGTTTGCCATAGCCTGTCTCTTTCTACTGTTCTTTGGAATCAGATTGATCAGAAGTCCAGATGCCAACTGAGCCCTGTGACGCCCGCGCGCGCGGAGCTCAGCCGACCATCTCCCCGGCATCCTCAAGTATCATCGCGGCACCTTTCTCGCCGATCATGGTTGCCGGCTGATTGGTGTTTCCGCCGACCAGCGTCGGCATGATGGAGGCATCGACCACCCGCAGGCATTGCAGGCCATGCACGCGCAGGCGCGGATCGACCACCGCCATCGGATCAACACCCATCTTGCAGGTGCCAACCGGGTGGTACGCTGATTCACCGCTGCGCCGTACCCATGCGGCGAGATCGTCGTCATTCTGCAGCGCCGGCCCGGGCAAGACCTCAACCTCGTGGTGCGGGGCAAACGCCGCCTGCGCCAGGATCTTGCGCACCAGGTGGACACCGCGCACCAGTCGCTCGACATCGGCGGACTCGGCCATGTAGTTGGGGTCGATCAGCGGCGCGGCAAACGGGTCGGCACTGTGCAGACCGACGCGCCCGCGCGACGACGGCCTGAGCCCGTAGATCATCACCGCGTAGCCATAACCGCTCATCGCGGTCTTCAGGTCTCGCCCGTGATCGTCGTACAGCATTGGCGCGAAGTGCAGCTGCAGGTCGGGTACCGGCTCCTCGGGCCGGGAGCGGATGAACCCGCCGGCCTCGGCGCCGTTGCTCGACAGCACGCCCCGCCGGCCGCTCAGATACGTCAGAGCGCCCCACAGCCCCTTGAGCCAGTAACTCGGATGCATCGAGATGCTTTGGCGGCTGCGGGCGCTGACGCGCACGAACACGTCGATATGATCCTGAAGATTCTGCCCGACGCCCCCCAACGCATGGCGCAGTTCTATGCCATGCCGGGACAGTTCCTCCCGCGGACCGATCCCGGACAGCATCAGCAGTTGCGGCGAGTTGAACGCGCCGCCGCAGAGCACAACTTCGCGCCCGGCACGGACCTGCGTCAGCCCCTTTGTATCGCGGTATTCGACACCGGTGGCGCGGGTGTCTTCGAGTAGCACCCGGGTGACATACGCGCCGCTGCAAACCGTCAGGTTGGAACGCGCCGTGGCGGGTTCGAGATAGGCCCGCGCGTTGCTACAGCGTGTGCCGTCTTTCTGGTAGGCGTAGTAGAAGCCCACGCCCTCCTGCTCACTGCCGTTGAAATCTGTATTGAGCCGGTACTTTGCCTGGGTCGCCGCCTCGACAAACGCCGTGCTCAGCGGATTGGTATAGCGGCGCTCGGCAACGTTCAGCGGACCACCCTGACCATGAAATTCTGCCTCATTCGGCGTAAGTTTGGGCTCGAAATGTTCCGATCGGCGGAAGTAGGGCAACACCTCGGCGTATGACCACCCTTTGCACCCCAGCCGTGCCCACTCGTCGTAGTCCCGGGCATGCCCGCGAATATAGACCTGCGCGTTCATGCCGCTGGAACCGCCAAGCATCTTGCCCCGCGGCTGAAAAAGCGCCCGGTCGTGCATGTGACGCTGCGGTTCGGTATTGAACTGCCAGTTGTAGCGGCGGCTGAACATTAGCTGCAGGAAACCCAGCGGCATGTTCACGAAAGGGTTGCGGCGGCTCTCCGGACCGGCTTCAAGCAGCAGCACAGAATGGCGACCGCTCTCCGACAGGCGGCTGGCGACAGCACATCCGGCCGAGCCCGCGCCAACCACGACATAGTCAAATTGTTCGGTCGTCATCCTGGTTAGCCTGTTCATTAACTTTTTGGTGTCAGCTGGACCATCAGCTCCGAATAGCCCCGCACGAAGTTGGACTGCACGCGCTCCGGCTCGCCGACGACTTCGATCTTGTCAAAGCGTTTGAGAATCTCTTCCCATAGGATACGCAGTTGCAATTCGGCCAGGCGGTTGCCCATGCAACGGTGAACACCGTAGCCAAATGACATATGGTTTCGTGCGTCCTTGCGATCGATAATGAAGTGATCGGGGTCCTCGAACTTGCGCTCGTCACGGTTGCCCGAGGCGTACCACATCACAACGCGATCGCCCTTTTTGATGGTCTGGCCGCCCAGCTCAACATCTTGCTTGGCGACTCGGCGCATATAGGCCAGCGGCGTTTGCCAGCGGATGATTTCCGACACCATGTTCGGAATCAGTTCCGGTTTTGCCTTCAGTTTTTCGAACTCCTTTGGGAATTCGTTCATGGCCACCAGGCCACCACTCATTGAGTTGCGAGTGGTATCATTGCCGCCAACGATAAGCAGCGTCAGATTGCCGATAAACTCCATCGGGCGATTGATCAGATCTTTGGTGTCGTCGTTGCTCTGTAGCAGGCTGATCAAATCGAAACCGGGCTCTTCGCCCGCCGCGCGGCGCGCTTCCTTATCCCTCCAGAGCCTGGAGAAGGACCAGGCCATGTCAGCCGCGTCGTCAAACATGATCTCTTCTTCGGCATACTCGCCGCCGGTTGCCGATGCTGCCCCGGCCATCCGATCCGACCACTCAACCAGCTTGTGACGTTCCTCGTAAGGAAAATCCAGAAGGGTTGCGAGCATGCGACCGGTGAGTTCCTTCGATACAGTGGGCACCCAGTTGAAGGGCTGGCCCAGAGGCAGGCTGTCAAGCACATCGCCGGTACGCGATCGGATCAGCTCCTCCATTTCCTTCAGGTTCTTCGGTGCCACCACGCCTTGAACCGAGCTGCGCTGCACATCGTGTTTTGGCGGATCCATGGCTATGAACATTTCCACCGACAGCCCCTCTGGAGGGTCGCCTAATATGATTTGCGGCTCGGCGGAAAACAGGTCGTGACTCTTGTCTACGAACATGATGTCCTCAAAGCGAGTCACCGACCAAAAGGGGCCGAAGGGGCTGTTCTTCTGGTAATGCGCCGGAGCCTCATCGCGCAACCGTTTGAAATAGGCGCGCCACTGATCCTGCCGATACAAAAATGGATTGCTGACATCGATGTCCTCAAGGGCCAGCGTGTTAACGTCCGGGATGACTGATTCAACAAATTCGGGCACCGGCCGGCGTGGGCCGAAGGCCTTCTTCTTGGCGCTCATTAACAGTTTCAGCCCCTGGATCTGCCTGTGCATCGGTACCACCCTGGAGGTAGCATTGATCACTCGGGATTGAATGTCGTCAAATGTTTTAGACAGTGTTGGCATGCGTCCTCCTATGTTCACATCTGGAACTCGGGTAAATGCACGGTCATGCCGTCCATTTCATCAGTAATGACCACCTGGCAGCCCAGGCGCGAAGTGCTCTCCCGCTCCGGGGTCATTGACAGCATTTGCTCTTCCTCACCACCAGGCGTACCTGTCTTTCTGAACCAATCGTCCGAGACGATGACGTGGCAGGTGCCACAGGCACATTCCCCCCCGCAGTCCCCGTCAATACCGGGGATCAGATTGTCAACGGCGATTTGCATTACCGAGGAACCAGTTTTGAACTCAGCGACATGTTTAGTTTGATCATGTTCTATAAAAGTAATCTTACCCATTGTTGTTCTCCTGCCCGTAGTATTCACCGATAGATATTGGCTGTCTGGCGATACTTCTGTCAGGTCATTTCTTGACAACATAGAGTCATTTAAAGACAAAATAGTGGTCGTTCAGGACGGAGATGATCAATGATGACGACGCAGAAGGCGGGTGATTTGCAAAAAACCGGTCCAGGTATTCCATCGAATTACTCACGGCTAATTGCGCGTGAGCTTGATTTAACAGCCAAACAACTGCCACGTCTGCTGCTCGGCACCGGGCTTGGTGTGGCGCAATTATTGAGTGAGGAAAGCCTGCTTACCGCAGCTCAGCAGATGCGGATTCTGCGCAACGCACTGGACTTGTCCGGCCTGCCGGAATTCGGGTTGCGGCTCGGCAAGCGACTGACACCGGCAACCCATGGAGCAATGGGGTTCGTTGCTTACAGCAGCCCCGACTTTCTCACTGCGCTGCAGGCGATTCATACTTTTCTGCCCACGCGTGCTAGCTTCATCCACCTGCATTTGCAGCAAGTCAACGAGCGCCTGGAGTGTATTCTGGACTATCAGGAGTCGCTGGACGATGACATACAGCAGTGCCTGTCGGATGCGATGATTAAGGCCCTTTTTGAATTTGGCGAATTTATAATTGGTCGCCCTTTGCATGAGGCTGAAATATACTTCGCTCATCCTGAACCAAAGTATAAGGCAATGTATGCCGATTTTTTATCCGGGCAGATTCACTATGATTGCGATCAGGTAAAACTTACGTTGCCGATGTCATTGTGTCGGGAACCGAATGCGTCCGCCAATCACGAAAACTATCGTCTGGCCTTGCAACAGTGTGAATCGATGCTTGTGCAACTTCAGTCGGATCAACCGAGCTATCAGACCCAGCTGAAGATGATGATGTTGTCCCGACCGCCCGGAACGCTCAGTGAAGACGAAGCAGCGGCCTCGTTGTTCATGAGCAAACGCACTCTGGCACGCAAACTCAAGCAGGAACGCAGCGGTTTTCGGAAAGTTCGCGACGAGATTCTGTCCCAGCAGGCAGCGACCTATTTGCGTGAAAGCCAACTGTCAATCGAGGCCATTTCCGCGTTGATGAACTATCACGACATTGCCAATTTCAGACGCGCCTTCAAGCGCTGGTTTGACCAGTCGCCTGAGCAGTTCAGGCAAAATGTCAGATGACAAACCGTGCATCCGCATGATTAGCGATCATAAACAGAGGCTACTTGCTTGCGTTTGTGAAGCCAGAACCTATGCCTGCCCCCCTTTATTGATCACACCGTCCATCGCGATCTGCCAGATCAAGTCGCCAATGGCGTCGAGTGAATGAGCCCCGTTCGGGTCGAACCAGGTTGCAACCCAGTTGAGCGCCCCAAGGCCGATCAGGCGGAGCAAACGGCCGTCAACATTCTTCCGGATCACGCCCTGTGCAATCATCGTTTCGAGGATATCGGCCCACAAGGACTCGTACTGGTCACGCAGTTCGATGATTTCCTCGCGGGCCTCCGGGCCCAGCGCTCGCCATTCAAACAGCAGCACGTAAACCGCGTCCGAATCGACCAACAGGGCTCGCAGATGCGCGTTGATACAAAGACGCAACCGTTCAACCGGGTCACCCGAACTGGCGTAAGCCGACTCGACCTCTGCGGTAACCAGGTCCACCCCCCGGCGCATCAGCTCGACAAGCAGCGCTTCCTTGCTGTTGTAACGATAATACAGACTTCCGGGCAGCATATTGCAGGCCTCGGCAATCTCCTTGAGCGACGTCCTTTCAAAGCCTTTCTCACGAAAAAGCCGGGCTGCGTTAGACAAAACGTCGCCCTGGTCGCCCAGTTTGCTTGCAGGAGTCATCTGTCTGTTAACCATGGCTTAAACATCTCCTCAGCAAGCCAGCTATTTGTTCATCAGAGCGGCAACCACCTGACTCATTGCATTGGTGGTGCGCCATCGCACGGGTGGCGTGCCATTTGCCACAACAGATTCTTGACATTTGGTTGGTTAACCAACCAAAATCCAGCAACAATGTTATTCGGAAGAAACTGACATGGCAATGACCTATCAAAATCAGCTGTTTCCCCCCACTTCCACCCCTGCGCGAAATGCAAACCGGGGTGGGCAGATCTGATGACGGAGTCGAACAGAGCTCAGCACAGTGACGCTGTGACGACGGCGTGGCAGTTCACCGAACAGGTTCCCCACGGCAGGGATCTGGGTATGCAGGTTGTCTCTGTCGATAAGGGCCAGGTCTGTATGCGCCTGACCCCACAGCCATGGATGTTCGCCGAAGAGGATACAAAAGAAATCTGCACCAGCGTGCTCTACTCACTGGCAGACTCCGCCGGAGGCCTGGCGGTATTTGCGGGGGCCCTGGAGCTGATGCCCATTGCCACGCTGGATCTGCGCATGGATTATCTGCGGCCTGCCAGCGGCGACCGTGCCCTGGTAGCGGTGGCCACCTGTCGTCATTTAACGGACGAGGTCGCGTTCATCCATTGCGACATCCTCAGCGAGAGTGACAGTGAGCTGTTAGCGACGGCAAGCGCCACCTTCATGCGCAACACCCAGGGCCAGCAATTTCAGGCCGGTGGACGAAAAAAGGAGGGCGCATGAGTACGACTGGCGATTCGGCACAACCCATCTCAGGCCCTTCCGAAAGCGGGCAAGAAAGCGGGAAAGAATGTTCCGACTGGCAGGCCCTGCTGGAGCGCACTCCCTACGCACGGCACCTTGGTCTTGAGGTTCAACGCGACGATGTAGGTCTAGTGGTTCATATGCCGTGTCGTGAAGCGCTGATTGGCAACTTTATGCTACCTGCTCTCCATGGCGGCGTGCTTGGCGCCCTGATGGAGCTTACCGCGCGGGTCGCTGCGCAACGCCAGGATACAGACAAACGTTGCCCACGCATTCTCGACAGCCACATTAACTACCTCCGCTCCGCGCAGGCCCGATCGACGTTCGCCAGCGCCGAAATTGTCCGGCAAGGCAGGCGGAGCAGCCTGGTCCGGGTGACCTGCTGGCAGGGCGATAAGCGCAAGCCGATCGCCAGCGGTCAGGTTCAGTTGTTGCTCCCGACAATGGCGGCCAAAGAAGCAGATCTTCATGGACAATAAGCACAACAACCCTGAACGCGACCAATTCCAGGCGCCGGATGGCGCGGAGATCGCCCTGTGGCGCTGGCCGCAATCCAAAGCGCGCCCCACGTTGCACTGGGCGCATGCAACGGGTTTCCATGGCCGCCTGTACCGCCCCCTCCTTGATGAGCTTGCCACGGACGTCAATGTCCTGGCCTGGGACATGCGGGGGCACGGGGCCAGCGCCGGTGCGGCGAACTTTTCGACATTCCGGGGCTGGGAAACCTACTATCGCGACATGACCGCTCTGCTGGATAGCCTGGATGAGCCGGTCTGGCTTGCCGGCCACTCCATTGGGGCCACCACCAGCATCATGGCCGCTGCCCGACGGCCAGACAAAGTGCTGGGCCTGATTCTGGCGGAACCCGTAATCATGGATCCGGGGCAGGGCCTGAGGTTGTGGCTGGCCAAGCTGCTACGCCAGTCACATCGGTTGTCACTGGCCGCCGGAGCCGCACGTCGGCGCCCGGTATTCGACTCGCACGCTGCTGCGTTGGACAACTATCGGGGCCGCGGTGGCTTCAAGACCTGGCCCGAAGCATGGCTGGAAGCCTATATCCAGCACGCCTTCGAACCGCAGGAAGATCAAGTTCAGTTGGCGTGTGCGCCGGAGTGGGAGAGCACCACTTTTGCCCATACCGAACACAACCCCTGGCCCGGTATTCGTCAGTTGCGGTGCCCGGTTATCGTGCTGGCGGCGGAACGCGGGTCAACCTTCTCGCCGGCCGCGCGAAAACGCCTGCAGATCCTGCTGCCTGAGGCTGACGTAAATGTCCTCGGCGAGGCGACTCATTTTCTGCCTATGGAGCGGAGGGAAACCGTTCGCGATGCCATCCTGCAACTTGTTTTGTCCGGCTACCGTGAGAGCTGATACTCAAATCTGGATTTTGCCAATCGGGACACCTGCCATGCGCTGTATGCTGACCCTGTTTATCTCGCTGCTCATGCTGTCTGGTTGTCAGCAGTCTTCGGAACCGCCCCCAGATGCCCGCGCCCCTATCCCCTGGGTAAAAACAGTTGAACTAAAGGACGCCGGCCCAACAGCGCAGAGATTTTCAGGAACCCTGCGAGGCCGCCACGAAGTTCCTCAGGCCTTTCAGATCGCCGGTCGGATTCAGCATCGTTATATCGATGCCGGTCAGCGCGTGGAAAAAGGCGACTTACTGTTCAAGCTCGATACACGGGACCTGGTGGCAGCCGCAGGGGTCGCCGCCGTGGATCTTAAGCGTGCAAAAGCGGCCCTGGCAATTGCCACCAATGAACTCCAGCGCCAGCAGCAACTTGTGGCGCATCAGTTTGTCAGCGAACAAACCCTGCAACGCCTTGAGTTGGCAGAGCGTGAGGCGCGCAGCCAGGTGCAAACCGCTTCTGCACGCAATCAGCAGGCTCAGAATGCCCTGGGGTATGCGGAACTGAAAGCCGCCCATGCAGGCGTGGTCACTGAGGTCATCGTTGAACCTGGCCAGGTTGTGGGTGTCGGACAAACCCTTGCCGTTCTGGCCGAAGATCAATCGCTGGAAGTCGAGGTTTTTTTACCAGAGGGCAGTAACCCGTCCATGCGCGGTTATGTCCCTTTACCCAATGGCGAACAGCTTGCTGTGAGCTTGAGAGAGATTGCCGGGGCTGCCGACCCCGCAAGCCGGAGCTGGCGTGCCCGATACAGCCTGGAGGGGCCCTACCCCTCGTCTTTAACCCTGGGGTCGGTGGTGAGTGTGCGGTTAGCGCAGAAGCAAACCGCCCCCAGCCATCGCGTACCGCTGGGTGCCCTGGATGAGAGAGGGCAAACGCCGCAGATCTGGTTGGTTTCCGACGGCACGGTAACGCCCCTGGCGGTCGAGGTGATCGATCTGGGTGAGGAGTATGCGAAGATCAAGGTCGACATCAAGGCGGGAACGCCCATCGTCGCGTTGGGGACACACCTGCTCACGCCTGGCATGGCAGTGCGGGAGCTGGTTCAATGAGCTTACCGAATCTTTCCGCGCTGGCAGTGCGCGAGCGTTCGGTCACCCTCTTTTTTCTTTTGCTGTCCGTTGTTGCCGGTTTCTACGCGTTCTCGTCCCTGGGTCGGGCGGAAGACCCTGCGTTCACCGTCCGGGCGATGGTGGTTTCTGTCGTCTGGCCAGGGGCAACCCCCGAGGTGCTGCAGAACCAGGTCGTGGATCGTTTGGAAAAGCGAATCCAGGAGGTGGTGTATTTCGATAATATTGAGACAACCATTCGGCCCGGGCAGGCCGCCATGGTTATCCGATTCCTGGATTCTACTCCGAGTGAAAAAGTGTCGGACCTCTTCTATCAAGTCCGCAAGCGCATGCTCGATGAGCGACCCAACCTCCCCCAGGGTGTGATCGGCCCCATCGTCAACGATGATTTCGCGGATGTGTATTTCTCCCTGCTGGCGCTGACGGCACCCGGGATGCCAATGCGTGAACTGACCCGCGAGGCAGAATCGATACGGGATCGCCTGCAACGGCTGCCCGGCTTGCAAAAAGCACAGCTCCTGGCGGAGCGTCCTGAGCGGGTGTATCTCGAATTTGATCAGGACCGGCTCAACAACCTCGGTTTGTCGGCAGAAGAGGTGTTGCAGGCGATAGAGGCCAACAACCGTCTTCAGCCTCTTGGCTTTGTTGATCTTGCCGGCCCGCGGGTTTATGTCCGCAGCAACATCGACCTGTCTGACCTTGAGCGCCTCACCTCAGTACCTCTCCGTATCGGCGACCAGCTTATTACCGTATCTGATCTGGCCGAGGTGCGTTTAGGGTATGAAGATCCTTTGAGCTACATCGTCCGCTCCAACGGTGAGGATGCGATCCTCCTGGGTGTGGTCATGCGTGCGGGTGAAAATGGCCTGGAATTTGGCGCGCGGCTGCGCGAGTTTGTCAGTACCGAACAGGGCAGGCTGCCGCTGGGAATGTCAATACAGACCCTGACCGATCAGGCGGAAGCCATCACTCAGGCGGTTGATCTTTTTCAGGTCAAGTTTCTGGTTGCGTTGGTCGTGGTGATGGGGGTTAGCATACTGGCGATCGGTCTGCGCGCGGGTTTGGTGGTGGGCATTGCGATTCCTGTGACCCTCGGCCTGACTTTCTTGTTGATGAAAATGGCGGGCATAAACCTGGACCGCATCACCCTGGGTGCGTTGATTATCGCACTGGGTCTGTTAGTGGACGATGCGATCATCGCCATTGAAATGATGATCGTGAAGATGGAGAGCGGCTGGGACCGGGTACGGGCAGCCAGTCATGCCTGGAGCGTAACCGCCGCGCCCATGCTGTTCGGTACGCTGGTGACGGTGGCCGGATTTGTCCCCATCGGATTTGCCCAGTCCGGAGTGGGAGAATACACCGGCAACATCTTCTGGGTGCTGGCTTTTTCGTTGTTGATTTCCTGGGTGGTGGCGGTAACTTTTACGCCTTATTTGGGCGTCAAGCTCTTGCCCGATTACACCGGGCATATGGGCCAGGACCTTTACCAAAGCGCGTTTTATCAGCGGTTGCGTGGGGTGATCACAGCGTGTGTTCAGTACCGGAAAACCGTCGTTTTTATCACAGTGGGTTTGCTGGCGATCAGTGCTTTCGGGATGGCAACCCAGGTGCAGAAGCAATTTTTTCCCAGTTCTGATCGCCCCGAAGTTCTGATCAGTGTCTACGCTCCGCAGGGGAGCGCTATTGCCACCACGGATCAAAGTGTCAGACGCCTGGAAGCGATTCTGATGGACATGCCGGAGGTGAAAAGCCTTTCCGCTTACATCGGTGCCGGTGCGCCCCGATTCTTCGTATCGGCCAACCCCGAGCAGCCGGACCCGGCATTTGCCAAGTTGATTGCCATTGGGCAGGACGTTAAAGGGCGCGATCGCATCATCTCGGCGCTGGAAACCAGAATCGCGGCGGGTGAATTTCCGGAGGCACGAGTGCGGGTGACGCGTTTGCTGTACGGTCCCCCGGTGGTCTGGCCGGTCAGTTTTCGTGTGCTGGGTCCGGAATCCGATCAACTCAGAGAGATCGCGCACCAGATCCGCACTCTCATGACCGGGCATCCGAACATCGTCATGCCGCATCTCGAATGGGATGAGCGTGTGCCCACTCTCTATCTTGATATGGATCCGGAAAATCTGGGTTGGATGGGCCTGACTCCGGCAGAGGTTGCCCGGCAACTGCAGTTCCAACTCCGCGGAGTGGCCGTCACCGAACTGCGCCAGGGCATAAGGAGCGTTCAACTGGTGGCGCGTAATGCACGTGGCGAAGTGATCATGCCGGAAGATCTTGAGATCAAAACCCGCGACGGCCGCAAACTTTCCGTACAGCAACTGGGCAAGTGGCAGGTTCGTTACGAGGACCCCGTCATAAAGCGTTACAACCGTGACCCCTTCCTGGCCGTTCAGGCCGATGTAGAAGGTGCCCAGCCACCGGATGTCACCAAGGAGATATGGAGTGCGATGACGGGCCTGCGCGAACAGTTGTCGGAGGGTTACCGTATTGAAATCGGCGGTACGGTGGAACAATCAGCCAAAGCCAATGCTTCAATCCAGACATTACAACCGGTGATGTTGGCGTTGATGCTGATCTTTATCATGCTTCAGATGCGTTCCTTTATCGGCACATTGACTGTTCTTGCCACCGCGCCACTGGGGCTGATTGGGGCTGTGCTGGCTTTGCTGCTGTTTAATCAACCCTTTGGCTTTACCGCGCTGCTGGGGCTGATTGGCCTGGGCGGCATCCTGATGCGAAATACCATGATTCTGACGCAGCAGGTGCAGGACAACTTCAAAGCAGGAATGGCTGCCCGGGAAGCCGTTGTCGAAGCGGCAGTCCAACGTGCCCGCCCCGTGGTACTCACCGCCCTGGCGGCCGTTCTGGCGTTTGTACCTCTGACCTTTGACCTGTTCTGGGGGCCGCTGGCTTATGTCCTTATCGGTGGCGTGGCGGTCGGCACTCTGATCACGCTATTGTTTGTGCCGGCGCTTTATGCCCTTTGGTTTCGATTAAAGAACGAACGCTGAGATTAGATCGGCCCCACAGTTTAGACTGGTTCAGGCATCCCAAAGCTAGCTGAAACCCCTGACCTGCACCCAGCTTCCTTTCCATGTGATCGTCTGGCGTCCGTGATTTGCTCCATCAATTAGGCTGTATGAAGCATAAGTGATTTGCTCGTCGGCCCTGAGCGGAGGCTAACTTGAATGTCCGCTTTTGTTTAAAAGTGGAACAACAATGACATTAAAGTGGTGCGCCGCAACGGAGGGGATTACGGACCTCTGAAAAGATGCTGTAATTGAGTTCTGGCGTAAATGGTACAGATCGCCTGGCATGAATTACCTCGCAACCTAGTTGCTTTTTACACATTGACGCTTGCTATCAAACTGCTTAAGGAATTGCCCCAATCCAACACACACAAACCATTTTGGGGGTACAAATGGGGGCACATATCAACATGAAAAAAGATTATATATATACAAAACAATTGCTTACATAGCTTTATGAGTCCTGCCGGGGGTACCACCTCTCTTAACCCCGATTCTCGGTCCGTGATATTCAACCTGGCTCCAGGCGAGCTAAACTGCCCCTCCTTACCGACATCAGGACTTCTCAATGGCCCGCTTTACCGAAATCGGAACCGCAACGATCCCCGGCAAGGGAACCCGATTACGTCTTTTACAGCGAAATGATGAATTTTCCATCAAAATTGCCGGCACCACCGGAGAATTGATGAACAGCCGAATCCACGGCTCGGAGGATGCTCTTGCCACCCTGGCGTGCGAACGGATTGCCGATCAGCCTGCTCCCCGGGTTCTTATCGGCGGCCTGGGCATGGGGTTCACGCTGGCAGCAGCGCTGGCCGCTCTGGGCGACGATGCGCAGGTGACGGTAGCCGAGCTGGTTCCCGAAGTAGAAGCCTGGAATCGCGGGCCGCTGGGCTCTGCGGCGGGCAACCCGCTGAACGACCCGAGAGCGCAGGTTCACATTGGTGATGTGGCCGAATTACTCAGAAACAGCGACGGCGAATGGGATGCCATCCTTCTCGATGTCGACAACGGCCCGGAAGGCTTCACCCGCAAAGAAAACAACTGGATCTACTCACCGGATGGCATTGCGGCCGCCCAGAACGCCCTGCGACCTGATGGCATCCTTGCCTACTGGTCTGCCGGCCAGGAGCATTCCTTCACAGAGAGGCTGCGACGGGCAGGATTTTCTGTTGAGCCCGTTACTGTGAGGGCCTTGCGACCCGGCAAGGGTGCCCGCCACGTTATCTGGCTGGCGTGGTAATCATTCATCGGCTCTACCGGAATCTGTCCTGGCTCAATTTGGGATTATTCCTTTGTTATATACTTATTCCAAAGCCAAGAAGCCCGGGAGAGATTCAATGACCAAACCGATCATCACAACAGCCTTGCTATGCTCCTTGCTTTCCATGCCACTGCTCGCGCAACCCCAAGCAGATAGCCCGAAAGCAATGGTTGCCGAAGCACGTTCCCTGGTGAAAAGCTTCGGCGGCTCACTGAAGCAGGCGCTCCAGACGGCCATCAAAGAAGGCGGCCTCACAAACGGTATTGGTGTTTGCAAGACTGTGGCACCGGAAATCGCCAGGAACAACAGCAGCGGCGGCTGGGTCATCAGTCGGACCAGTCTGAAAGTCCGGAACCCGGAAAACACCCCCACCGACTGGCAGGAGATCCAGCTGCTGGCCATGGACAGACAGCCGGTGAAGAACGGAAAACCGGTGGAGGTCTGGCAGGTCTCCGAAGCTTCCGGACAGCCGGCGTTCCAATATATGAGCGCCATCCCGACACAGAAGCTTTGCCTTGGCTGTCACGGTAAGTCCATCGCCCCGGAGGTGAAGGCAAAACTGGCTGAACTCTATCCTGAAGACAAGGCGACCGGCTTCTCCGAGGGCGATTTGCGGGGCGCGTTCGTTGTTACGCGGGATGTTCCAGTAAACTGATGGCACTAGCCATTTCTTCAGCGATTGAGAACAGGTATGTCACTGAACTACAGAATCATTCCGGTCACGCCTTTCCAGCAGAACTGCTCACTGATCTGGTGCGAAAAGACGCGCCGGGCAGCCGTAGTCGATCCGGGCGGGGATCTGGAGAAGATTCGCGCCGCTGTGGCTGAGGAAGGCGTGACGGTCGAGAAAATTCTGCTTACCCATGCCCACATTGACCATGCCGGCGGAACTGCGGAGCTGTCCAAAGAGCTGGGTATTCCCATTGAGGGGCCTCAGAAGGAAGACAATTTCTGGATTGTTGGCCTGCCCCAGCAGGCTCAGATGTTCGGGTTTCCAGCCCCGGAAGTTTTCACCCCGGATCGCTGGCTGGAAGATGGGCAGCAGGTCACCGTGGGTAACCAGACCCTGGAGGTCCTTCACTGCCCCGGCCACACACCGGGGCATGTGGTTTTTTATCATAAGGAATCCGGTCTGGCGCTTGTGGGTGACGTGCTGTTCCATGGCTCCATCGGACGCACGGATTTTCCAAAGGGCGACCACGCAACACTGATTCGCTCTATCAGGGAACAGCTGTTCCCGCTCGGCGACGAGGTTGCGTTCATTCCCGGACACGGTCCGATGTCCACCTTTGGCCGGGAGCGAGCCACCAACCCCTTTGTTTCCGACCATCGGGGCTGAGCCTGTCGCCAGACCCACGCCGCCGTTCTAAGGGCGGCCTTCCTGATTCAGCCGGAACTGTTCGATGGTTTTCCTGAGATTCTCGGCCATAGCCAGAAGGTCTCCGGCGATTCTCGCTGTCTCCTTGGCATCCCCGGAGGTCTGCTCTGCCGAGCGACTGATTTCAATCACGTTGTGATTAATGGATTCGGAGACATCACTCTGCTCGTTGGCAGCGCTCTCCATTTCCTGATTGAGGTTGGTGATCTCCCGCACAGCAGAGGCAATGGTTTGCAGTTCAGACTCTACGGTCAGAATGGCTGAAACCTGATGCTCTGCCATCTCAGAGGCATGGCGCATGGTGGCCACACAATCGACAACCTCTCCCTTCAGTCCGTTGATGGTGTTCCGGATTTCCTCCGTTGAATCCTGGGTTCTCGACGCCAGCGCACGCACCTCATCGGCCACCACAGAAAAACCGCGCCCCTGCTCTCCGGCACGGGCCGCCTCGATGGCGGCATTGAGCGCCAGCAGGTTGGTCTGGTCAGCGATATTGGAGATTACCTCCAGCATATCCGACATCTGGCTGGTACGTTGATCCAGCTGCTCAATGCGTTTTGCGCCACTCTGGACCTCGGTGTTCAATGCCTCGATGCCTTTTACTGCATTCCGGGCAAGGCTCTCACCCTTGCTCGCTGATTCCGCAGTATCTGCGGATTTTCGGGTGGTATGGATGGCATTTTCCCGAACCTGAACCGCAGATGCGGCCATCTCGGTAGTGGCGCTGGCCACCTGATCTGTGTTGTCACGCTGGGCAAGCACTTCCCTCTCTGTCGTGTCAGCCTTCCCCGCAATGCTTCTGGCCGCCTGTTCAACCTGTTCGGCGTTGTCCATGACGGTATTCATGCTCTCCCGTATCTTCGCCATCATGCGGTTGAACGCCCGGGAGACGGAACCGATCTCGTCGTTGCGGGTAACCTCAAGCTCAATGGTCAGGTCAGAATTTCTGGAGATCTCGTCCATGCGGTCGTGGAGTCGCCGCAAACGGGAAAACACCAGTCGACTCAAAGCGGCGGCGGTCAGGAAAAACACCGCAGCAAAGATGGCTACCTGAATACCGCCACTGGTCAGCAGTTGCTGCTGCAAACGGGCATCGCTGTCAGCCATGGAATAGTCCACCCGAATGGCTCCAAGAACGTCACCCTCACTGGCCTGATGACAGCCAAGACAGTTGACGCCCTGATAGTTTTCCATCGCGATCACGGGCTCGATCAGTGTGTAGACTCGCCCGTCCTCATTGCTGGAATAGGACTCCACCCGCTCACCTGCAAGCGCTTTCTTGTCCAAAGGTTCCCGCTTCTGTTCCGACGCGTTGCCGTTGCCGAAGATCCGGTTTAAATGATCACTGCGAATCACCCGCACGTCCAGCACGTCTTCAGACGCCATCACCTTTTTCCGAAGCACATCCCGGTTACCGATGGTGCCGGTGACCATCATGGTATTCAGCCCATCGAAATAGGATTTTGCCAGTCCATCCACGTATTTGTGGCTGAACTCTTCAAGATGATCACGCTGCGAGTCTGCACTGTAGATTACGGTAAACACGAGCACCAGGGAGAAGGCAGCCGCCAAAGCGGCAAGTAAGAGAAAGCGGATGGAATACTGTTTTTTCATGGTAACCCGACACAGAGACCGCGCGGCATGCGGCCAGGACGTTGTTTTGACGTTTCGTGATGACAACTAACTGTCGCCAAACTTTATAGATATGCGTCAATTATTTCCTGACCCAGATCAGATCCGGGAAAAGTCGTTTACACATGAAGGAAGGAGGGAGCCCTCAGCCCGGGACTTCATCGAGTTGGCCTGAAAGCTGCAGAGCATGATGACAAGCATTCGTGATTCCCAACGCTGACTGTTCGGAAACCGCACTCC
Source organism: Marinobacter flavimaris (assembly GCF_002933295.1). Lineage (GTDB taxonomy): Bacteria > Pseudomonadota > Gammaproteobacteria > Pseudomonadales > Oleiphilaceae > Marinobacter > Marinobacter flavimaris. The sequence goes on along the minus strand of NZ_PSSW01000002.1, from coordinate 491,294 downwards.
GGTTGACCGAAGGAGGAAACCCATCCATGTCCCTACTGACCTCTCTGATCCGGGCGAGCACCCAGTTCCAGCAGGCCATGGAAAGGCGCCAGACGCCCTCAACAGCGCCGGAAGCCGCGCCTGGCAAAGCACAGGCAAAGGCCATGGAAACCGAGCCGACACCTGGCGATGACCGCTTTACGCCCTCGGATAGCAGTCAGGCCGACCTCGCCCGTCTGAAAGCCCGCAGGCTGGCCATGGCTGACTACAAACAGACCGTGGGGCAGGATCTTGCCTTTGTACGGGAAACCCTGCGGCACAAACTTGCCGAATACAACCTGCACCCGGCAACCGCATTGAACGTGAGCAAAACGGAGAATGGCAGCGTTGCGGTGGAAGGGAAAATCGCAGACAACACACGCATCCAGATTGAAAAAGACCTGAACGTAAACAAAAACTTCAAGGAAGCGTTCAATCGCCTCAGCGTTAACGAGCCAACGCTGCATTTCATGGACAATGCGCTCAAACTGAATCAGGCGTACGGGGTGAATAACCCGCTATTGGACACACTGATCAGCGAGAACCAGCAATTTAACGGCCTGCAGGACCTCGTGCACCGTTACGACACCATGCGCCGCTCAGTGAGTGCCGAGCAAATCGAAGCTGCAGGGAATAGCCGGGCGTACGCCTTTAATCTGAACGCCCGGGCATAAAGGAAAGACGGATCAGGAGAATCAGACCTCGAAAGGCGCCGGATCCCCCTTACCAACACGGGTAACCACCGGAGCCTCGCCGGTAAAGTCCACGACCGTGGTCGCTTCCATACCGCAGAATCCCCCGTCGATAATCAGATCCAGCTCATGCTCCAGGGTTTCCCGGATTTCATAAGGGTCTGTCATCGGATCGGTTTCGCCCGGCAGAATCAGAGTACTACTCATGATGGGCTCACCAAGCTCGCCCAACAGCTCCTGAACAATGGCATTGTCCGGCACACGGACGCCTACTGACCGGCGTTTGGGATGAAGCAGCCGCCGGGGCACTTCACTGGTGGCATCCAGAATGAAAGTGTAGGGCCCGGGCGTGAAATTCTTCAGCAACCGGTACTGGGTGTTGTCCACCTTGGCATAGACCCCGATGTCCGAAAGATCCCGGCACACCAAGGTGAAGTTGTGCTTGTCATCCAGACGGCGAATCCGCTTGATCCGATCCGCCGCCTGCTTGTCACCCAGGTGACAGCCAATGGCATAGGCTGAATCCGTGGGATACACGATCACCCCGCCACGACGCAGAATATCCACCGCCTGATTGATCAGACGCTTCTGTGGCGTCTCCGGATGAATCTGGAAAAACTGACTCATGAACCCTCTCCCTGTGCGGTCCGCGTCGCCATCGCCGGATCTTTCTTCGACCCGCCCATACAATTCGGAGATTCCGGCGCCGACTGCCCCGTCGCCTCCCATTCTTCCGGTGAGTATAGATGCAACGCCAGCGCATGAACCGGCCCCGCCAGTTCCTCGGCAAGCACCTTGTAAATCGCCTGATGCCGCCGCACCCTCATCTGCCCCTCAAATTCCGGCGACACCAGGGTCACCTTGAAATGAGTTTCAGAATTAGGAGGCACACTGTGCTTGTGGCTCTCGTTCTCCACCTGAAGCACACGCGCATCGAAGGCGTCGTTCAGCTTGGTTTCAATTGCATTCTGGATCTTCATGTTTCGAGACTCCTACAGCTCAACCCTGATGGAAGAGGGCGAATGGCGAACGGTCAGAAGCGGGTGTGGAGATGGCTTTCCCAAAAGTGTGTGTTGCCAAGGATGGCAGCACCAAGCCCCCATGGATGGGTTCACGGCGTCTTTTGGGAAAGCCATCTTCACAGCCGCCTCCACCAACACCCTCAGTCTACTACACATACAGGACACACCCGAGAGCCTTGACACCATAAAGCCAAAGCGCCACATTCCCATCCCGATTCCAAAACACCCAAACCCCATGCACCTGTACATCGCCGAAAAACCAAGCCTCGGCCGCGCCATCGCCGCTGCCCTCCCTGGCCCTCACCAGAAAGGCCAGGGCTGGATACGTTGTGGCACTGGCGAAAATGCTGCCACCGTTAGCTGGTGCATCGGCCACCTGCTGGAACCGGCAGAACCTGCACGCTATAACCCCGCTTGGAAGAAATGGCGCCAGGAAGACCTGCCGATGTTTCCCGACAAATGGGAGGTCATGCCCAAGGAGAGTGTGCAGCAACAATTAAAGGTGCTGGAATCCCTGATTCGCCAGGCCAAGACCATTATTCATGCTGGCGACCCTGATCGGGAAGGCCAGCTGCTGGTGGACGAAGTTATACGCTATTTCGGCGCCAGCGCTCCGGTTCAACGGATACTGATCAACGATTTGACGCCAGCGGCCGTGGCCCGGGCGATCCAGAGCCCCAGGGACAACCGGGAATTCCGTCGGTTATCCCATTCCGCCCTGGCCAGACAACGCGCCGACTGGCTCTATGGCATCAACCTGACCCGATTTTATACCCTCAGTTATCAGCGGCAGGGTGAACAGGGGGTCTATTCCGTTGGCCGGGTACAGACTCCGGTACTTGGCCTTGTGGTTGAACGTGACAATACCATCGAACACTTCCAGCCCAAGCCCTATTACCGCATTGAAGCCCGATTCAAGGCTCAGGAGGAAGAAGCCGACCAGCAAACCTTCACCGCCCGCTGGCAGCCCAACGAGCAGTTCCAGGATTACCTGGACGAAGAGAACCGCCTGCTCAACCGGGAAGTCGCTGAACAGATTGCCGACAGCGTTCGAAACCGACCCGGCACCATCACCGAGTCCCGCTTTCGGGATCGGTCGGAAGCGCCACCGCTGCCGTTTTCCCTGTCGGCCCTGCAAATTGAAGCAGGCCGGCTATTCCGGATGGGTGCCAAAGACGTCCTGGATACCGCCCAGAATCTTTACGAGCGCCACCAGCTCATCACCTACCCGCGATCCGATTGCCGGTATTTACCGGAAGGCCACTACAGCCAGCGGGAGCAGGTGATAAGGGCCATTGCCCGAGTGGCACCGGATCTGGAGGAAGCCTGCAACGGTGCAGACCTCGACCGCAGGACTGCCGCGTGGAACGACAAACAAGTCGACGCTCACCACGCCATTATCCCAACCAGCCGCCCCACGCCCAACGGCAAACTCAGCGCAGCGGAAGAAAAGATCTACGGCCTGATCAGCCGCTACTACCTGATGCAGTTCGCACCAGATGCCGTCCACCGGGAAGGCAAACTGACGGTACGAGTGTCAGAGCACCAGTTCCGCGCGACGGAAACCGCCATCCTGGTGCCTGGCTGGAAAACGCTGGAACTTAAACTCCGGGAAGGACGCAACGAGCCGGACAAGACACCTCTGCCGAGGCTGGAAAAAGGTGAACCGGTATTCTGCGAAGAGAGCAGCCTTACCGAGCGGAAAACCCAGCCGCCCCAGCATTTCACCGATGCGACCCTGCTCTCGGCGATGACCAATATTGCACGCTTTGTAACCGATACCGAACTTCGAAAAACCCTGCGCGAAACCGATGGCCTGGGCACCGAGGCGACCCGCGCGGCCATCATCGACACCCTGTTCAAGCGGGATTATCTGTACCGCGACAGCCGACATATCCGCGCCACCGACAAAGCCAAGGCGTTGATCAGTGCTCTGCCCGAATCGGTGAGCAGGCCGGATCGCACGGCCGTCTGGGAAGCCAATCTGGAGAGCATTCGCCGTGGCGAGGGCGATCCGAGGAAGTTTCTGGACACCCTCAAAGAAGAGATCCGCGGCTTTCTGGACAAGCCCCAGGGCCGCCCGACCGTCGACTCGGAGCGTGCCGGCACGACCTCGACAGAGGCACAGCCCCACTGCCCCAAATGTCGCGCCCCGATGCTGGAGCGAGATGGCAAATTCGGCCGATTTTTTGCCTGCACCCGCTATCCGGATTGCCGGGGCACCCGACCGCTGGAAGAAGCCACGCCTCAGGATGGTACTGGCCAGAAACCCATTCCATGCCCCCACTGTTTCTCGCCCCTGGTGCGACGAAAAGGCAAAAAAGGCTGGTTCTGGGGCTGCAGTAATTTCCCCGGCTGCCGACAAACACTGGACGACGACAACGGAAAGCCTGCAGTCCGTTTACGCAAGTCTACATAACGATACTGAACGCAGATCCACATTTTGTGATAATTGGTTGATATAGCAGAGTAGTCCATCGAAAGCTCTGCTCGATACCAGGCAAGAGAGCGACACTCCGGGAGAGGCTTAATGCGTATTGCTTTGCTTGAAGATGAAACCGAACAGGCACAGCACATCCAGTCGATTCTGTCTGAAAGCGGGCATCACTGCGACAGCTTCCCGACGGGCCAAAATTTCCTGAGCGCGGTTCTGCACCGCAGCTATGACCTCCTGATTCTGGATTGGCAGATTCCGGACATGACCGGCATTGATGTTCTCGAGAGCGTTCGCGCCCAGCTGAACTGGCCGATTCCAGTCGTGTTTCTCACTCAGCGGGACAGCGAGGCAGATATTGTTCGGGCTCTGGATGCCGGCGCCGACGATTACCTGGCCAAGCCGGCCCGTGCGGCGGAATTGGGCGCGCGCATCAATGCCCTGGCGAGACGCTCCAATCCTGACAGCGAAAAGGAAGTGCTTCGCTATGGTCCGTTCGAAATCAACACGCAGCAAAGGGTCATTGCACTCCATGGTGAAGAACTGACGCTGACCGACAAGGATTTCGATCTGACCCTGTTCCTGTTCCAGAACCAGGGCCGGCTGCTGACTCGGGAAATGCTGCTTGAGCGCGTCTGGGGTCTGGCGCGGGATATCAATACCCGTACCGTGGACACGCATATGAGCCGACTGCGCCGTCGTCTCGGCCTGAACCCGGAAAACGGCTTCCGCATCAAGACCATTTACCAGCGGGGCTACCGCCTGGAGGCCATGAAGGCGCAGGACCAGGCCTTTGACGTCGACGAACCCGCCAGGGCAGCCAATGACTGACAGCCCGGCTCCGCGATTACCGGCACTGCTGCTGATCCTTTCACTGCTTGCCTGGGCTGCCCCCGCGGCTGCCGAGCTGTCGGTAACGCGCGGTTCAGCCGGGCATTCTGACGTTTCGTCGGCCAACCCGGTGCCCGAGTGGATCTACACCTTGCGGCCGGGAGAAAGCTTTTCGGAAGTGGCCAGCGACCTGCTCGCCCCCGACTATCCCGCGAGTCGCCTTCTGCAATACAACAAGATTGGCAACGGTGCCATTCTGGGTGCCGGCGACAGTGTGCGAATTCCCCTTGCCTGGCTAAAGCGCCAACCTCAGCCGGCGCGGGCGACATCGGTCACCGGAACCGTACAGCTGATTTCCGGAAATACCGGTCGTAAAACACCCCTGAGTGAAGACGCCCTCATCCGCGTTGGTGATGAAATTCTGTCCGCGTCCGGGACCGCCACCATTGAACTGGCGGACGGCTCGGAAGTAAGGATTTCTCCGAATTCTCGACTCATCTTCAATCGCCTGACCCAATACGGCAAAGCCGGCATGGTCGATACCAGACTCCGACTCGACAGGGGCGAGATCCACACCCGAGTGAAGCCGGTCATGGAGGGAGGCGCACGATTCGAGATTGAAACGCCTTCGGCCGTCGCCGCCGTGAGAGGTACCGCATTTTCACTCCAGACATCGGCAGAGGGCACTCGCCTGCAGGTAACCGAGGGCGACGTTGACTTCGGGGCCCCCGGCAAGACCCGCCGGATCCCTGCGGGTTTCGGAGCCAGCCTGTCCACCACTAACAATGACGGCCTGAGCATTCGCCGCCTACCGCCAGCGCCGGCGCTCGATCCACTGCCACCGAGACTGACCCAACTGCCCACCACCATGACCTGGCAGGAAAGTCGCGCCCCCATGCACCGGGTGGACATCTTCGAAAGCGACACAGGCCGCTGGGTAGAAAGCCGAAAACTGACAGGCAACAGCTTTGATATCGGGCAACTGGATAATGGCAGCTATGAGGTACACCTGGCGGCACTCGATACTCGCGGCACGGCGGGGATGCCACGCGTCGTCCCGCTGGAAGTCGATCTTCAGGCCAGGACTGCCAGCCTGGTTGCTCCGGAAGATGGCGGCACCGTCAACGACGATATGCCCGAGTTTCGCTGGCAGCTTAACGGCGACAATGAAGTGGCTCGGGTAGAAATAGCCGAAGATCAGGATTTCCGGAACCTGATCGCCACCAGCGAGTGGGCACCCGAAACGGCTGCCCTGCCCTCACGCCCGCTTGGGCCTGGCAAGTATTACTGGCGCGTGGTGACCGAAGCAGGCGGCAATTCAGTTGCTACAACGCAGCCGCGGGAGCTGGTGGTAAATGGCAGCCTGCCTCCGGTTCGGATCATCAGCGTGAACTACATCGACAGCCAGGTAAGGGTGTTCTGGGAGAAGGTAGACACGGCGGCAGAATACCGACTGCAACTCTCGGAGGAGCCGGGCTTCAACAATATCATCAAGGAGGCAACACTGCCTGATACCACGGCAGCCTTGCGTCTTATTCCCGGAAGGCGGTATTTTGTGCGCCTGAAAGCTCTTTCTGATGGTCCACTGCAAAGCCGTTGGGGACCAGGGAGGGAATTGTACCTGGAATAATCCGTTGATCGACCGAACCACACAGCAGGGCTCATGAACCGGGATTGGCTGCCAATTAAAACGACCCCCTGGACTCTGGGCCTGATACTGCTGGCACTGCTCCTGCTTATCCAGACAACCGAACTGCCTCAACGCCTGGATTACTGGCTGTACGACCAAACCATCACCTCGAATCCACTGGAAGCCTCGGACGAGGTGGTTCTGGTGACGATCGACGAGCTGAGCCTGAATCGCCTGGGCCGCTGGCCCTGGCCCCGTAATCTGCACGCTGAGCTCATTGCCAAGCTCAACGAGGCGGGCGCAAAAACCATTGTGTTCGATATTCTGTTCGCCGAACCGTCGCCAGACGACCAGCAACTGGCAGAACAGATGCGAAGCCACGGCAACGTTATTCTGCCAGTCTATCTGTCACCTCCCACCTCCCAGTACCTGTTAAGCGAACAATTGCCGGTTGGAGTGCTGGCTTCTTCGGCCGCCGGTCTGGGCCATGCTCACGTGGAACTGGACAGCGACGGCGTTGCCCGGGGTCTTTACCTATTTAATGGCCTCGGTAACCAGCTCTGGCCAAGCCTTGCGCTGGCCGCAAGCGGTGTTGGACCACAAAATCCGGAGGCCGGGGATACGCCTTCCTATGTCAATATTCGGGATCAATACCGTGCTGTGCCCCTGATCGGTGGTGCCGGCTCTCTCCAGTCGTATTCTTTCTCGCAGGTACTCACTCAGCCGGCCGCACCCGAACACTTCAGTGGCAAAACAGTCTTTGTCGGTGCCACAGCCGCCGGTTTTGGCGACATACTGCCCACGCCCTTCTCGGGGCTGAGCCGTCCGATGTCCGGCGTTGAATTCCACGCCAACGTGTTGTCGGCATACATGCAGGGATTGTTGATTAAACCCGCACCGGCGTGGGCGTCTGCCCTGCTGGCCATGACAACCATCCTGATACTCGCCCTCGCCCTGCCACCCATGCGCCCTGCGCGAACCCTTCTCGCCTGCGCGACGGCACTGGCGGGACTGGTCGGAATCTATCTGTTCGTGCTGCTGACGATGCGATGGTGGGTTCCCCTTGCAAACGCACTGCTGGTTCCACTCTTGGCCTTTCCTGTATCCAGCGGCCTTCGACTGGCCATGACCAACCGATTTTTGAACCGGCAACTGGACGAGCTGGCCAGAAGCCCCCAGGTCGCCCTGCCCGCGCCCTCGGGAAGGAACCCGACACAACTTCTGGAGCACTTCCAGGCCCTGTTTCGCCCCACAGGGTGGCTTTTGATGGAGGAGAACGACATCCTCTCCGCACGTGGACTGTCACAGAGCGATATTCCAGATGACCTGACTCCGGGGCACTGGTTTCACGACTGCAATCGCAGCTGGATTCAGCTATTGCGAGCCGGCACCCGCTATCACCTGGGTCTGCTATTACCCAATGATCTCGGGCGCGAGGCCATCCAGCGCTATCTTCGCAGGCTTCACCTTGAGCAAGCCGTACCGGCGGATTCTGCTGCCAGACCCAGTGAAAACATTTCTGCACGAATAGAGCGGGTCCGCATTGCCACGGATCGGTTGAACCACATGCAGCAGTTCATCCGAAGAAGTTTTGAGCGCATGCCCGACGGTATCATCGTGACCGACGAACTGGGGGTCATCCGTTTTGCCAACGGCCACATAGAGGAATGGTTCCGCGAGCCCATGCCGAGCCTGGCCGGCCTTCCCCTGGTAAGACTGCTGGAGGGACACGATCCGCGGGAAACGCCACCCTGGCATGAAACCGTTTCCGACACCCTGACCCTATTACAGAGCCGCACCGTAGACCTCAGGATTCGCGACAAGGACTTCCTGATTCATTTTGCACCGTTTTCGCTGCCAGACAGCGACCAGCAAGGCATCATTGCCAATATTTCGGATATTTCGGAATTGCGGGAGCAGCAGCGCCAGCACCGCGAGGCAATCGACTTTATTTCCCATGACGTGCGTTCGCCTCTGGTTTCACAGCTTGCCCTGATCGAACAGTTGAAACGGGATCCCAGCCACATTGAACAGGAACAGCTGGAACAACTGGGGCGGCTGGCCCGGAGAAGCTATCACCTGGCCGAGGAATTCGTGCAGTTGGCCCGGGCGGAACAATTAACGGAAACCCGGTTCTACGAATGCGAATTTCTGGCCATCGTAGAAAATGCCCGTGACAGCGTCAGCGAGCAGGCTGTAGAGAAGCAGATACAACTCCAGTTACAGGGTACCGAGGATTTGTGGCTGAAAGGCAATGCGGAGCTTCTGGAGCGCGCCGTTATCAACCTGCTGACCAATGCTGTTCAATACAGCCCGAGTGGATCAGACGTCAGCATTCAGGTCTTCCGCGCTGGCCATCAGGCCTGTTTGACGATTGCCGATGAAGGTACCGGTATCGATCCGGAGGAACTGCCGCACCTGTTCGACCGTTACCGGCGTCAAAAAAGCACTGAGCTGGCCGGAGTCCACGGAACGGGGCTCGGACTATCCTTCGTCAAAACCGTTGTTGAAAAGCATAGAGGGGAAATTTCGGTGTCGTCGCAACCAGGCGAAGGCTCTGCGTTCACCCTCAAACTGCCGATTGCAGACCCGATGGCCTGAGACTTCACACTCCAGGCCCGGGGTTCTAGTCTCAGGAACGGATGGACTTGCTCACAACATCGGAGGGCTCACTGATCAGCCCGTTGGTATCCTGAACCTGGATAGTGAAATACCAGGTCCCTGCGTCCAGACCACTCACTTCGTAGGACATTTCCGCTTCGGCCTGAGCATTGGTGACGACCACCTCTTCGCTCAGCTCGTCAGCATCCTGACCGTACCGGATCACATATTTGTCGAGCTCACCCATCGGAATGCTCTCGCCGTTAACGCGAGTCAGGGGAGCGCTCCAGCTCAATACTGCGGAGCGTTCCGGAGACGAGATTCCCCCACTAGAGCTAGTTTGTGTGCCTGAAGAATCGGAAGAGCCACCACCGCCACACCCTGTGAGTAGTGCTCCCATAGCGAACGCGGCAATCCATGCCTGTGACACTTTGATGACGCGCTTCATGTCGTTTAAGCACCATTTTTTCGTCGATTTTGTGAAATTGTATAAAACGGGGCTGATTATCGATGTGAACTCTGTCATTCCCCTAGTTACGAAATTGTCAATTTCCCGTCAGGGACTCGTAATGAAGTTAGAGAAGTTACTGATTGGGAAGGCAAAAATTTGCCCGGAAAGGGCGATAGCGGCGCGCGCCACCGGCAAAAAGTCTGAGCCGGGGGAAAGGATGAAGGAGGTATATTGCAAAAAGCCCGCAAAAGCGGGCCGGGTCTGCACCATCCCCTTGTCGACATGAGAAATCCAGTCGGTCATTGAGTCCGTTCAGGCGGGAAGTCGCAAGGCGGTGAATGACATAAATGCATAAGTTGCCAGTGCCGCAGAAGAGCAAAGTTCGGTAACGGAAGAGGTCAACCAACTTAAATGCGCGATCGAGCTTTTCAAGCTGAACAAAACCCGTTCCAACAGCAATTATTAATTGGTTATTCTCTTAAAGGGATAAATCTGAAGAAGATATAGGCGTTCGCTGGTGCAAAGTGAAGCAACTCGCTCTAAAGGGGTAGTCCCAAACAAAAGACACCCACGGCAGACCCCCTACCTTGAAATGAGAGGAGACCATATTCAAGTGACAGAGCGTGTCTCTTTGCAAATCAGGTGTTCCCTACAACAACGCCAGCACCAACCCCTCTTCCCAACTGATCAGCACCAGCGTCAGAATGGTTGCCAGAAGGAACGGAAGCAAAGCCCGGAAAATAGCCATCGGGGATGCGCCGGTCATGGCGGAAGAAATATAAAGGCCCGCACCAACCGGTGGTGTAAGCAGGCCAAGAACCAGCGTCAGGCACACCACCACGCCGAACTGGTAGGCGCTAATGCCAAACTGGGCTTCCGCTATGGGCATGAGGATCGGCACGACCAATATCAGTGCGGCAATGCCATCGATCACCATGCCCACCAGCAGCAGGATACCCACGACCAGCATCAGAAACATGAATGGGTCTGTGGTTTGTGCGGCGATCCAGCTGGCCGCACTTTGGGGAATTTTTTCGAAGATGATCACCCAGCCGAATACACCCGCGGCAGCAATCAGCATGATGACCATGCCGGAATTGAAGGCGGTCCTTTTCAGAACGCCAAAAAGGTTTTTGTACTTGAGGTCTCGGTAGACGTATTTTCCAATCACCAGAGCACCCAGTGAGGCCAGCGCGGCTGACTCTGTGGGAGTGGCCAGCCCGGTGAGGATACCGCCGATGATGATCAGCGGAATAAGCGCCGCCGGAATGCCCATCAGGAAATAATGCTTGGCCTGCTGTCGCGTTGGCCAGCTGCCTTTCGGGTACTCATATCTGAGGCCGAGCAGGCTGATCGCGATAAAGAACAGAAAAGACATGACCAGCCCCGGAATGATGCCGGCGATGAACATATCCGCAATCGGAACCTGGGCCAGTACGCCAAACAGCACGAACAGCATGGACGGCGGGATAATGGGCGAGAGCAATCCCCCGGCAGCGGTTATGGCGGCGGCATAAGGCTTTTCGTAACCGTCCTTCTCCATGGCAGGCACCATGGCGCGGGACATCATGGCGATCTGTGAGGCAGCAGAGCCCATAATGGCCGCCATCATCATGTTGGCCACCAGGTTGATGTAAGCCATGCCTCCGCGAAACCCGCCCACCAGGATGCGCGCCAGGTTCACCAGCCGGCTGGTAAGGCCACCTTCATTCATCAATTCGCCGGCAAGCATGAACAGGGGTATCGCCAACAGTCCATAGCTCTGGATGGCGCCGAATAGCTGTTGCAGGTAGGAATCTAGCAGCACGGTATTACCCGAATCGTAGATATACCAGAGCGCCGTCAGCGCCAGGACCAGTGAGATCGGCACCGCAAGAAACAACAAAACGGCGAAGACAACCGCAGTCATGTCATACCCACGCTCTGTTCGGGAGCAGTCTCGGAACTGAGAAGATTGGCTAAACCATGAAGGGTCAAAGTGATCGACAGAATGGGCAGAATCATCCACACCCAGAACTTTTTGATGCCAAGGGTGCTGGTGTTTTCCGCGTACATGAAGTTGAAGGTTTCCGCCTGAAAGTTTTGCAGGTCGAACCCCACCTGATACAACGTGAACGGGTCGTACCAGCGCCAGCTGAGCCAGGCCAGAATACCGCCAAACAGAAGCACCATCAGGTCACTGAATTTCGCCAGTACCGTTCGGGTGCTACCTGTTACATACTCGGTCAGCAGATTGACAGCAACGCTTTCCCGACGTTTTAGCAGCACGGATGTCGCAAAGAAGGTCATCCAGATCATGCAGTAAATCGCCAGTTCATCCACCCAATAGATGGCGTAACCGGCAGACCGGGTAATAATATTCAATAGGATCAGCAGGGTCACCGCACCGGCAAGCGATGCGGCGATGACAGCTTCAATGCGTGCGACAAAATCCGAAACAGCTTTAAGCATGGTGCGTCGCCCGGATTATTGGGCCTTGATGTCCTCGGCGACGTTGCGCAGGATGCCAAGAGACGGGGCTTTCTCAGCCCAGATGTCTTCCCAGGCGGAAATGGCGTCAGCGAATTCACTGCGGTTTGCTTTTTTCACGGTGATATCCAGCTCTCTGAGCTGCTGTTCCTGATCCTTCTCCTGGGCCACAAACTTGTCCATTACGGCATTCAGGTGAGCTTTCATGGTTTCCTGGATGAGCTGTCTGTCTTCGTTGCCCAGGTCACGCCAGACCTTGCCAGATACCACGCCCACCATGGGGAACATCATGTGGTTGGAAATCAGCAGGTGGTCGGCGCGCTCGTAAAACTTGAGCACCAGGATGGAGTCGAAATCCATGTCGATGGCGTCGACCTGGCCATTCGCCAGCGCGTCATACACCGCAGGCAGTGGCAACGGCGTGGGTGCCGCGCCGATGGCGTTGTAGAAATCCCGGATGGGCTCGAACGGGGTAATGCGTAGCTTCTTGCCCTCAAGATCGACAGGACCAGAAACCTCATCCCGGCTGAGCACCTGGCGCATTCCAGCCATGGCATAGCCTACACCTACCAGGCCAACGTTGGCCGGCAGTTGGTCCAGAAGTTTGTTCGCTTCCTCGGAGCGCAACAATTCCGCGGCCTGGTCAATGTTGTCGACCAGATAAGGCGCATATAGCGCGCCGAAATCCGGCACCCGGTTGGAAACTTCAGCAATGGTCAGGAACGCCATATCCAGTGCGCCCGTTTGCAGCTGCTGAACCATCTGCGCCTCGTTACCCAGCTGCCTGGCCGGGAAAACCGTTACCGAATGCTCTCCCCCGGACTGTTCATTCAGATCCTGCCCAAACTCGTTGGCCGCCTTGGTCCAGATGTGGGGCGGTGGCGTTATCAAGCCGAGGCGAAAATCGCGGGCCTCAACGGCGGCACTAGACATAACTGCAAAGGATGCAAACGCGGCAAGCAGGCGTTTCATTGAACTCATCGGAGGCTCCATTTCTGTTGTTTTAGTCATCAAACGATGGTTTCGGAAACTCAGTCCCGAAGCATACCCTAGAACGACGGAGTTTTGGACGGGCGATATGGCTAAACAAGTTCTCAATATCGCAACAAAAAAGGCAGACCAGTACGAAACTGATCTGCCTTTCTAGACTATGGTAGCGGGGGCTGGATTCGAACCAACGACCTTCGGGTTATGAGCCCGACGAGCTACCAGACTGCTCCACCCCGCATCAAAACTGGTTGTTTACCGGGCTACCCCGATCAACGTGCGCGTATATTAAGGATTGGATTCAAAACTGTCAATCGATATCTTCGAAAAGGTCTGCCCGGTACTGAAGCTCTTCGGGCTCTGGGGCAACGTGATCTTGATAGAATCCCACTGTTTCAATCACTTCCTGAACAGGTCGAAAGGAGCGGCGGTGTTCAATGGTTGCTCCGAGGCGGCGCAGGGCCTCCAGATGGACCGGGGTCGGATAACCTTTGTGCTGCGCCAGGCCGAACCCGGGGAAACGCGCTTCCAGCGCTTCCATTTCCCGGTCACGGGTTACTTTGGCAATAATAGAAGCGGCGCTGATGGCAGCCACCCGACTGTCGCCTTTGACAACCGGTTCCGACGGCCAGCGCCACTTGGGACAGCGATTACCATCCACCAGAACGTACTCAGGCACCACAGCCAGCCCCGACACTGCGCGCTCCATAGCCAGCATTGTGGCCTGGTAGATATTCAGCCGGTCGATTTCGTGGGACTCGCACCGGCCAATGCTCCAGGCTTTGGCATGCTCGAGAATCTGATCGTAGAGGGCGTTGCGACGCTTCTCGGTCAGCTTCTTTGAGTCAGCCAGGCCTGCGATTGGCCGGTCCGGATCCAGAATGACCGCCGCAGTCACGACGGCCCCGATGAGCGGCCCCCGACCGACCTCGTCCACACCGGCAAGCAAGGAACCGTTGTAACGACACTCGAAGGGTGGCAAAGGGCTCTTGGGCATCAGTGGGCACCCTGCTCTATCAGGTCTGAGATCGCCTGAGCGGCTTTTTCATCAGCCCCCTGCTTCAGTGAATGGTGCAACTCGGTAAAGGCTTCGTTAAGCCTCGCCCTCTCCTCTTTGTTCTCCAGTCGCTCAAGCACTGCTGCACCCAGACTCTCGGCCGTGGCGTCGTCCTGGAGCAGCTCTGGGACAAGCTGGCGCTTCGCGAGGAGATTGGGCAATGCGACATGAGGCACCTTCACCAACTTCGACAGAAGCGCATAGCTGAACCCGCTCAGGCGGTACCCTACAACCATCGGCTTTTTGAGAAGCATCGCTTCGAGTGTTGCCGTTCCAGAGGCCAAGAGCACAACGTCGGAGGCGGCCATAACATCCCTGGAACGCCCACGTACGATGGTAACCGGAAGCTTCACCTCCAACGCATCGACCAGATCGCGCACCTGCTTCTCCCGGTCCCGGTTCACGCAGGGGATCACCAACTGCAGATCAGGTCTTCTTTCCTGTATCCAGCGAGAGGCTTCAAGAAACAAGGTACCAAGTCTCTCCACTTCTCCTGCACGACTACCGGGAAGAACCGCCAGTACGGGTGCGTCCGCATCTATTCCCAACGACTCCCGCATCTTGAGGGTATCCGGCGCCATGGGAATTCGATCTGCCAGTGGATGGCCCACGAAGGCCACAGGCACCTGATGCTCCTCGTAAAACCTTGCCTCGAAAGGAAACAGGGTCAACATCAGGTTGACCGATTTGGCAATTTTGAAGATCCGCTTCTGCCGCCAGGCCCAAACCGATGGGCTGACATAATGCACGGAAAGAATGCCGGCCTCGCGGCAGCGCCGTTCGATCGCAAGCGTAAAATCCGGAGAATCGATACCGATCACAACATCCGGTGGCGTGGCGAAGAAATAGTCCAGGAGCCGGGCCCGGATGCTGAACAGTTCACGAATTCGTCCAAGAACCTCCACGAGCCCCATGACCGAAAGACGTTCCATCGGCACCAGGGAATGGAATCCCTCCGCAACCATTTCCTCCCCGCCAATGCCGACGAACCGGGCCTGGGGATAGCGTTGGCGCAGCGAACGGATCAGGCCGGCACCGAGGATATCCCCCGATGCCTCACCGGCAATGATTCCGAATGTGATTTTACGCTCGCTGATGGTCGCGTGAGAAAGATCTGTCACCGACAGGCTCCTGCCGGGTTAGCGGATGATGCCGCGGTGAGCTCCACGCAGGGAGTCAATGAGGGGACGTATTTCTGCAACATCGGAGTAGGACTTCTCAAGCTCTTCGACGGCCTGTTCGGTTGTCAGCCCCTGGCGATAGATCACCTTGTAGGCGCGGCGTAAAGCCAGCAAGACATCCTTGCTGAAACCACGGCGCTTAAGGCCTTCCACGTTCATGCCGTGTGGCTGGGCGGACTGACCGCTCGCCATCACATAAGCCGGAATGTCCTTGAGTACGATGCTGCCACCAGCCGCCATGCTGTGGGGACCAATATGACAGAACTGGTGCACCATGGTACCACCGCCCAGAATCGCGAAATCGCCGACCGAAACATGGCCCGCCAGGGTGGCACAATTGGCCAGAATGGTGTTGTCACCGACGATACAGTCATGAGCGACATGCACGTACGCCATCAAAAGATTGCCACTGCCGATACGGGTTTCACCCCGGTCCTGGACCGTGCCCCGATGAACCGTGCAATTCTCGCGAATCACGTTGTTGTCGCCAATCACCAGTGTGGTTGGCTCGCCCGCGTATTTCTTGTCCTGGCATTCCTCGCCGATACTGGAGAACTGGAAAATACGGTTATTCCGGCCGATAACCGTCGGCCCCTTGACCACCACGTGGGAGAGGATCTCGGTGCCCTCACCGATTTCCACATCCGGGCCAATGTAACTCCAGGGGCCAACAGTGACGTTGTCCCCGAGCCTGGCTGACGGGTCTACAATCGCCTGAGGATGGACACCCGACCAGTCATTTGTCGCCATCAAACTTCTCTCTCAGCGGTCAGAATCTCTGCCACGCAGACGACTTCACCGTCGACCAGCGCGCGACACTCGAATTTGTAAATACCCCGTTTACCGGAGATGAGTTCCGACTCCATACACAGTTGGTCCCCTGGTAAAACCGGGCGTTTGAACCGGGCCTTGCTGGATCCGGCGAGGTATTGTACCACGCCGTCAGAAGGTTTCCGGCCCACAGTCACAAAACCGAGAATGCCGGACAGCTGAGCCATGGCTTCGATGATCAACACCCCCGGCATGATCGGGTTGTTCGGGAAGTGACCCTGAAAGAACGACTCGTTAAACGAAATATTCTTGTAGCCCTTGATCGATTTTCCCTTTTCGACCTCCGTTACCCGATCCACCAGCAGAAACGGGTATCGGTGCGGCAGGTATTCCAGAATTTCGTCGATGTTCATCATGTTGATCGGCCTCAGCCCTCTAATTTCTTTTCCAGTTCTTTTACCCGTCGGGCCAGCGCATCCAGCTGCCGGAAGCGGACAGCATTCTTGCGCCACTGACGGTTGCTATCGGCGCTGGTGCCGGATGAATAGACCCCGGGCTCACGAATGTCGCCCGTTACCAGGGTCATACCTGTCAGATGAACCTGATCAGCAATCTCCAGATGACCAGCCACACCCGAGGCGCCGCCGAATACGCAGTGCCGTCCAATGCGGGTACTGCCGGCAATGCCAACCATCGCCGCCATGGCGCTGTGATCGCCGATGCGAACGTTATGGGCAATCTGGATGAGGTTGTCGAGTTTCACCCCATCACCGATGACGGTGTCGTCGAGAGCGCCACGATCAATGGTGGTGTTGGCACCCACTTCCACATCACTCCCCAGAACAACCCGACCGAGCTGTGCGATCCGGTGCCATACACCCTTCTCATTAGCAAAACCAAAACCGTCGGAGCCAATAACGGCGCCACTGAGGATGTGACAACGCTCGCCAATGACCACATCGTGAGCCAGAGTCACCCGTGGCCGGATTAAAGTCCGGGCCCCGACCCTGGCGCGGGCGCCAATAACCGAGCCGGCTCCCACGACGACTTTCTCGCCAATGTCAGCCCCTGCTTCCACCACCACATTAGGACCGATACAGGCATCGTCAGCGATGCTGGCCGACGGATCGACCACAGCAGTCGCGTGAACGCCGGGCAAAGCAACAGGCGCGGGATCAAACCAGTGGCTCAGCTGAGCATAGCCGAGGTAGGGGTTGTCCAGTAACAGGACGTTGGTCGGAGCATCCTTCGCCGAGGCCGGCGAAGCAATAACCGCCGAAGCACGTGTATCCGCCAGATACTTGCCATAGGAAGGGTTAGCGAGAAAACTGATCTGGCCGGGCACGGCGGCCTGCAACGTCGCCAGCCCCGATACCCTGATATCAGGATCACCCCGCAGCTCCGCACCCAGGGCATTGGCAACATCCCCCAGGCGATAGGACCTTTCTGTCATTGCGCGCTCCCAAGCAACGATCAGGGCACCGGGGTGCCCGTCACAGATTAACGGTTCAGTTTTTCAAGAAGCTGAGAGGTCAGGTTCATTTCAGGCTTCACATAGACAACGGCTTCGCTGGGCAGGATCAGATCGAGATTGTTCTCTTCAAGAAGCTCCTTGACCGCCGCGTCCACCTCGGGACGGGCCTGTTCCAGAAACGCCTGCTTACGCTGATTCACCGTTGAATCGAGCCGTTGCTTCAGGAAGTTGAACTCTTTTACCTTTTCCTGGAACTCACCGGCCAGCTTGTTGCGCTCGCTCTCATTCATCATGGCACCGTCTTTTTCCAGACGTTCCTGGAGCTTGCGGGCCTCTTCCTGAGCTTCGCGCACCCGGGCCTCATCGCCCGCAAAATCCTTCTGGAGGGATTCGCTGAAGGTCCTGGCATCGTCTGAAGAGAACAGTGCCTGACGCAGGTCGACCACACCAATTCGGGTTTCAGCCATGGCCGGGAATGAAAACGCCATGATCACAGCAGCGAACATCAACACAAATCGGGACATTGGTTTTCTCCTGGTTTTCATCCGTAGATTGTTATTATCCATGCTTTAGAAGGTCTGGCCCAGTGAGAACTGGAACACCTGGGTATCGTCGCCAGCCTTGTCGTTCAGCGGGTAAGCGAGACTGAATGCCAGTGGACCAACCGCGGTTATCCACTGGAAGCCAACGCCGGCGGCCATTCTGATTTCGCTCAGTTCCGGATCGAACCCCCGCGCTGTGTCAAATACCTGGCCGGCATCGAGGAAGAAGGCCGTCCTCATCGAACGGGTATCACCGGCAAAGGGCGTCGGGAAAATCAGTTCCAGCCCGCCCTCGGTCAGCAGGTTGCCGCCAAACGGGTCAGGATCAGAGAGATCGTTGTCATTTGGAGTTGCCCTGAGGCCCAGGGAGTTGGCTTCGTAACCGCGGACCGAACCGTAGCCACCGGTATAGAAATGCTCGTAAAACGGCATCTGGGTGCGATCGCCATAGCCATCGCCGTAGCCGATTTCGGATCGCGCCCGCAGGACCCAACGGTTGTTGTCAGTCACCGGATAGTAGAAGTCGGTTTTGTGAGTAGCCTTGTAAAAGGTCAGATCACTGCCTGGGACGGCCACGTCGATCGACAGGGAGTGACTGTAACCATCGGTCGGCAGCACGCCCCGATTCAGGGTACTACGACGCCAGCTTCCGAACAGGAAGAAATTGGTGAACGAATCGCCCTCTTCATCAATGAACTCACTCACCTCCTGGGACGTGAACAAGCCTTCCTTCAGGTTTGACTGGGTCACACCAGCGCCGAAATTCAGGCGGGTGATGCTGTCCGTCGGGTAGCCGAAGGTAACGCGGCCACCATACTCGTCCAGAAGAAACGAGGAGATGTCTTCCTCCTCGTAGTCAGTCTCGCGGGCAAAGATACTAAATCCACGACTGACACCATCAACGGTATAGTAGGGGTCAAGATAGGAAACGTTGGCGCTCTTAACCGAATCACTGACATTAACACCAAAAGACACCCGCTTGCCGGTACCAAAGAAGTTGTTCTCGGAGACATTGGCACCAAGAATTACACCGGAATCCTGGGAAAAACCGATAGACGCGGACAAGCTGCCCGTTGGCTGTTCTTCTACGGAGTAGTTAACATCAACCAGGTCATCGGTGCCCGGCACCGGAACGGTATCCACGTTCACGGTCTGGAAAAAGCCGAGGCGCTCCAGCTTGGTCTTGGAAAACTCGATGCGATCGGAAGACGCAACACCGCCCTCCATCTGGGTCATTTCCTGGCGCAATACATCATCACGGGTGGAAACGTTGCCCTCAAAATTGATTCTGCGGACATAAGCCCGCTTGCCCGGTTCGACGAAGAAAGTCACCGCAGCCGTGTTGTTCTCACCAGGTTCAGGAACGGCATTGACGTTGGCGAAGGCGTAGCCTTCCCTTCCGAGCCGGAATGCCAGGGATTCGGAAATTGCCGTCATGCGGGATCGGGAGAATACGTCGCCCTCCTCAACAGGAATCAGCGAGCGCAGCTCCTCTTCACCCACGATCAGCTCACCACGAAGGTTAATCTCGGAAATGGTGTACTGAGGCCCCTCATTCAGGGCAATCGCGATGAAGACTTTTTGTTTGTCAGGCGAAATGGATACCTGGCTGGACTCGACGTTGAAATCCAGATAACCACGGTCAAGATAGAACGACCGCAGCGATTCAAGGTCGCCACTCAGGCGCTCTCTCGCGTACTTGTCCGAGTTTGTAATTGAGTTCCACCAGCTCGTGGTCTGCAGCTCGAACAGCTCTTGCAGTTCTTCGTCACTGAAGTCCTTGTTGCCGATCAGGTTGATATGGTGGATCGCAGCGACCGACCCCTCATTGATATCCAGGCGAATCGCAACGCGGTTTCTGGGCAGCTCCTCGGCCGTTGCCTTTACCCGGGCGTTGTAGCGCCCCTGGGCAATGTAAGAGCGCAGAATTTCCAGTTCCAGACGTTCAAGAGTCGCACGCCGGAATACCTGGCCTTCCTGAAGCCCGGCGCCAGCGAGGGCATCCATCAACATCTCGGTTTCAATGTTCTTGTTGCCCTCAATCTCGATATCGCTGATGGAGGGTCGTTCACGAACCGTCAGGATAAGCACACCGGCATCCCGGCTGGCCTCAATGTCGGTGAAAAGACCGGTCCGGAACAGCGACTTGATCGCATCAGCCAGCTCGGTCTCGTCCACCTGCTCGCCAATATTGACAGGGAACGCGGAAAAAACAGTACCCGCAGATACCCTCTGCAGGCCTTCCACCTCAATATCCGCAACAGTGAACTGATCAGCAAATGCTGGCTTCAGGCCGGACACGGCTACAGCGAGGCCAACGGCTACACCTAGAAGAGAACGTCTCATTCAAATATTTCGCCTGGTTAATGCGCGTAAGGAGCTCGCAATTCTCACAACCGCATCAGGTCGTTGTAAAGAGCAAACACCATTAATGTGAGGATCATTGCCATACCAATTCGTAATCCAAACGCCTGAGCCTGCTCGGAAAGCGGCTTCCCACGGAGAGCTTCGATGGTGTAGTAAACGATATGACCACCATCTAGCACCGGCACAGGCAGAAGGTTCAGAATGCCCAGGCTCACGCTCAGATAGGCAAGAAAACGCACGAAGTCTTCGAACCCGGAACTGACACTGGCTTCAGCAACCCGGGCAATGGTAATTGGTCCACTGAGGTTGGTGGGTGACAACAGGCCGGTGACCATCTTCTTGATGGCCACCAGTGTCAAGCGGGTATCCGCCCAGGTTTCGCTGAGGGCGACCGGAACGGCGGCGAATGGGCCGTAGCTGACATCACGCAGCACCTCTTCTGGCCATGAGATAGCTTCCACACCGGCACCGACAAAACCGATTGACTCACCACTTTCCTGAGTCTTCGCTTCCGGTGTCACGCTGACGGATTGTTCCGCACCATTACGCTCGATGGTTACCTGAAGTGTCTGCTCCGGGGCATTGCGAATAAACTCGACCAGCTCAAACCAGCTACTGATCGGCTCGCCGCCCACGGCCACAATGCGATCCCCGGGCTGCAGGCCGGCAGCCTGAGCGCGGCCACCATCGGAAATCTGCCCCAATACCGGCGGAACAGCCGGGCGCCATGGCGTAATGCCGAACTCGGCTAACGGATTGGGAGTATCGTCACTCAGGCCCCAACCGGAAAGCTCACCGCTGACTGTACCGCGGGCGCCATCTTCCGATACCTCCATGGAAATCAGACCGTGCTCGCCGGTCCGCTCCAGAATGCGCATATTCACATCGCGCCACGAACTGACGCGATGGCCATCCACAGCGTGAATCTCCATACCCTCCTGAAGACCTACCCGCTCGGCCACACTCTCGTCAGCGATCTGCCCGACAATGGGTGCAACATGGGTAACGCCAACCACACTCAGCAGCCAGTAAGCAAAAATGGCGAACAGGAAGTTGGCCACGGGACCGGCTGCGGCGATGGCAATGCGCTGCCCTGGCGGTTTGGAGGTAAAGGCCTGATCCCTCAGTTCTTCTGGCACCGGCCCTTCGCGCTCATCCAGCATTTTCACGTAGCCACCCAAAGGAATGGCGGCAACTGCAAACTCGGTTCCATGCCTGTCGTACCATGAAAACATCGGTTTCCCGAAACCCACCGAGAAACGGAGCACTTTCACGCCGCAACGCCGGGCAACCCAGAAATGACCGTATTCGTGCAAGGTCACGAGGATACCCAGGGTAAGTGCGAGTGCTAGGACGGTTTCAATAATCTGCATAGCGTTCCTGATTGAATGGCTTCAGCCGGGCAGCATTCCGCTGCGACTATCAGACAGTTAACAGACCTATCTGTTCCCGCGCACGAGCCCGTGCTTCTTTATCCTTTGCAAAGATAATGTCAAAGCTGTCTGCTGGTTCAACAGCAGTCGCAACCAGCGTTCGCTCTATGATAACGGGGATATCCGAAAAACACAGGCTGCCCTCGAGAAAAGCAGCAACGGCCACCTCATTGGCGGCATTGAGAACCGCCGGCGCAGTGCCACCTGCCTCGAACGCTTCCGCCGCGAGGCGCAGACACGGAAAACGACCCAGATCCGGACGCTCGAAATGAAAACGACCGATCGCAAACAGGTCGAGAGGAGCAACGCCGGCATCAATGCGCTCTGGCCAGGCCAGGCCGTTGGCAATCGGTGTTCTCATATCGGGACTGCCAAGCTGGGCCAGAACGGAGCCATCGGCATATTCAACCATCGAGTGGATAATACTCTCAGGGTGGACATGCACCTCAACTTTCTGGGGCGTGGTATTGAACAGCCAGCAGGCTTCAATGAGCTCCAGGCCCTTGTTCATCAGGGTGGCCGAGTCCACGGAAATCTTCTGCCCCATGGACCAATTCGGATGGGCACAGGCCTGGGCGGGCGTTACCGATCGAAGATCCTCGGCAGAATGTTCCCTGAACGGGCCCCCGGAGGCTGTCAGAAGTATACGAGTGATGCCGGCACCGGCAGGGTCCCGGACCTTGTCGGCCGGCATGCACTGGAAAATCGCGTTGTGCTCAGAGTCGATCGGCAGCAATTCTGCCCCGGCTTCGGCCACGGCATCCATAAACAGTCTGCCGGACATCACAAGCGCTTCTTTGTTGGCAAGCAATACCCGCTTTCCCGCCCGCACCGCCGACAGTGTTGGCGAAAGACCCGCTGCCCCGACGATAGCCGCCATCACAGTATCGACATCGGGGGTGGAGGCCACTTCGCACAACCCTTCCAGCCCGCCAAGCACGCGAGTTTCAGGCAGGTCTGCCAGCAATTTTGAGAGGACATCGGCCGCTTCAGGATCAGCCATGACCGCCACTTTCGGACGGAATTCACGGCAGAGGACCGCGAGCTCTTCCGCACGGGTACTGGCCGTGAGCGCATAGACCGAGAAGCGGTCAGGGTGGCGCCGAACAACGTCCAGGGTACTGAGACCGATGGAGCCGGTCGCCCCGAGAACACTGATAGAGCGGATTACCATAGTCACCAGTGCCCGGTTGTCAGCCAACCAAGTTGGGTAATAATCAATGCAAATACCGGAATGGCCGCCGTCAGGCTGTCGATCCGGTCCATGATGCCACCGTGACCGGGTAACAGCTGACTACTGTCCTTGATGCCACGGTGCCTCTTGAGCATGCTTTCCAGCAGATCGCCCAACACTGAAACAAGACCCGTGGCGAGGCTGGCAACAATTAGCAGCGAGGTCTGAACCGTCCCCGCCGAAGCCAGCCAGCTGACAACCAGGGCAAAAACCCCGACGGCCATCAGGCCGCCCCAAACGCCCGCCCATGATTTACCAGGACTGACACGGGGCGCCAATTTTGCCTTACCAAACGCCCGACCGGCGAAGTAAGCACCGATATCGGCAACCCACACCACACAGAATACGTAGAGAATGAGCAACAGGTTGTTGGTACTGTCACCAAACTGGAAGCCGCCGGTTCGCAGGTGATTAAGGCCCACCCACGCCGGCACCAGAACGAACAGCCCCATGACGGCTCTTGCGGGGAGACTGCCCCATTTTTCGGAGCCGGCGGGATAACCGCGAACCAGAAGAAAGCAAACGCCCCACCAGAGCAACGATAACCAGAGGACCGCCACAAACGGAACGTTCAGCAGACCGTAGAGAATGATAGCGGTGGCCAGTGCGTAGCCAACCCGACCGGCAGGACTCTCAATACCGGACATGTTCGCCCACTCCCAGGCGCCCAGGGTAATGATGGCACCGGTAAAGAGCGCAAAACCCAGGGGCGGGAGGAAAAAGATCCCGCCAATGGCGATAGGAGCGAGGATCAGTGCGGTGATAATTCGGGTTTTTAACACGGTTGACGTCGCTATCGTTCGTTATTGTTGTACAGCCTTGGCCGCTATCTGATCATCCGTCTGGCCAAAGCGACGCTGTCGGCCGGCATAGGCCTGCAGGGCCTTGAGCATCTCTTCCTGCTGGAAGTCAGGCCAATACACCGGTGAAAAGTAAAGCTCTGTGTAAGCCAGGTGCCAAAGCATGAAATTGCTGATTCTTTGCTCACCGGCGGTACGAATCATCAGGTCCGGCATTGGCAGGTCACCGATGCTGAGGTGCTGCTGAATCAGGTCATCGGTGATGTCAGAGGGTGCCAACTGCCCGGAACGGACCTGCTCGGCCACCTTGCGTGTGGCCTGCGTGATATCCCAGTGACCACCATAGTTGGCGGCAATTACCAGGGTCATCCGGGAGTTGTTGCGGGTCAGCTCTTCAGCCGCCTCCATGTGTTCACGCAGTGAAGCGCTGAACGCTGACCGATCACCGATAATGCGCAGGCGAATATCGTTCCGGTTAAGTTTGCGAACCTCGCGCTCAAGGGCGAACAGAAACAGCTTCATGAGCGCCGACACTTCGTCCTTGGGCCGACGCCAGTTCTCGCTGGAAAAGGCAAACAGCGTGAGCACTTCCACGCCTTCACGGGCACAGGTTTCCACCACTGCCCTGACCGCATCGACACCGGCCTTGTGCCCAGCCACTCCCTTGAGCCGACGGGCCTTGGCCCATCGATTGTTCCCGTCCATGATGATGGCCACATGCCGGGGCCGACTGTCTGCCGACACCGGAATCTCTGCGGATACAGTTCCCGTCATGAAATCCCCTGTGCGGCCGGAGCGCCTCGGTGCTTCGGCCTTTCAATTCGCTTGCAAGTAGGTCCGGACGGTTAAACCGCCATCAGGTCCTCTTCTTTGGCCTTGAGCATCTTCTCGACTTCTGCAATGTAGCGGTCGGTCAGCTTCTGGATATCGTCCTCGCCCTTGCGCTCGTCGTCTTCGGTGATTTCCTTTTCCTTCAGCAGATCCTTGATCATGCTGTTCGCGTCGCGACGCGCATTACGGATGGAAACACGACCGTGCTCGGCGTCTGCTTTTGCCTGCTTAACCATTTCCTTACGGGTTTCTTCTGTCAGCATGGGCATCGGGATACGGATGATATCGCCGCTGGTCGCCGGGTTCAGGCCAAGGTCTGACGCCATAATAGCTTTCTCAATGGTCGGC
Source organism: Marinobacter flavimaris (assembly GCF_002933295.1). Lineage (GTDB taxonomy): Bacteria > Pseudomonadota > Gammaproteobacteria > Pseudomonadales > Oleiphilaceae > Marinobacter > Marinobacter flavimaris. Next base: position 466,121 of record NZ_PSSW01000002.1, on the reverse strand, counting down.
ATCAGGTTTTTCTCCCAGGGAGAGACCGTCAGCGTGCGGTTATCCTCGACGTTGACGCTAGCCACCTGCTTCAGCGGCGTCTCCTGGCCGTAGTAGTTCACCATGACACTATCCAGGATAGAGGGGTGGGCACGGCCGGTGCGGATCTTGTTGAACGCGGAGTTAAGGGACTCCAGGCTCTTTTTCATTTTCTTTTCGGCTTCTGCTTTGATGTCGTTGATCACTTCAGCATCCTCAATTCGTTCGTCATGTCATTCTGTAATCTGGCGCCACGATCCTGTGGGGCCGGGACAGCGATTCATTCGATCAGTGTACCTTCTTTCTCGCCAGTTACGATGCGAGTAAGGGCGCCGGCACGGTTCATATCGAACACCCGCAGCGGCATGCCGTGGTCACGGGCGAGACAGATGGCTGTCAAATCCATCACACCCAGTTTCTTGTCCAGAACCTCATCATAGGTGAGGTAGTCGTATTTCTCTGCACTGCTGTCGAGGTGCGGATCCGCTGAGTATACGCCATCCACTTTCGTAGCCTTCAGCACCGCGTCGGCCTCGATCTCAATGCCACGCAGACATGCAGCGGAATCGGTCGTGAAGAAAGGGTTACCGGTACCGGCGCAGAAGATCACGACATCGCCATCCTTCAGATCCCGTACCGCGCGACGGCGGTCGTAATGCTCCACGATGCCGCTCATGGGGATCGCGGACATCACACGGGTCCGGATGTTCGAACGTTCCAGGGCATCACGCATGGCCAGACCGTTCATCACGGTGGCCAGCATGCCCATATGATCACCGGTAACCCGATCCATGCCGGCCGCATTCAGGGCTGCGCCACGGAACAGATTGCCGCCGCCAATCACCAGGCCAACCTGCACGCCGATGCCAATCAGCGCACCGATTTCCAGTGCCATGCGGTCAAGAACTTTGGGATCAATACCGAAATCGTGCTCTCCCATCAGGGCCTCGCCACTGAGTTTGAGCAGAACACGCTTGTATCTGGGCTGGGTTTTCGATGATGTCGGCATGATGATCCCCTTGTCGTCTGTTGGCTGCTATCCGGCGTGGTACCCGTTGCAGGCTTGTATCTGACATACTCCTCATAAAAAGGGGTATCTCAGATACAAGCCCGCCACGAGAGCCGGGAATTCCCGGCTAACGTGGCAGACTCAGGTGATACAGTGGCTCAAAGCCCGCTGCATCGAACGAAGGATCAGGCCTTGCCTGTGCCGGCTGCAGCAGCAACCTCGGCAGCAAAGTCCACTTCTTCCTTCTCAATGCCTTCACCCACTTCCAGACGAACGAAGCCAACCAGCTCGCCGCCGTTGGACTTGATCAGCTCGCCCACGGTCTGGTCCGGGTTCTTGACGAAAGGCTGCTCAACAAGGCTGTTCTCCTTGAGGAACTTCTTGATGCGGCCACCCATCATCTTTTCGACGATCTCGGCAGGCTTGCCTTCCATATCCGGCTGGGCCTTGATCACATCCTTCTCTCTTTCGAGTTCTTCAGCCGGCATATCTTCCGGCTTGCCGACACGCGGGTTAACGGCAGCTGCGTGCATGGCGATGTCACGGGCAACTTCAGGATCACCGGCAGTCAGGGCGACAACCGAAGCGATCTTGTTGTTGCTGTGAACGTATCCACCAACAACCGGGCCTTCAACCTTGACGACACGACGAACAGTAATGTTCTCGCCGATTTTCTGAACCAGCGCTTCACGCTTGGATTCCAGATCGCCTTCCATCAGCTTGGCTACGTCGGTTTCGCCATTTTCAAACGCAACGTTCAGCACGTCGTTGGCAAAGTTCAGGAAGTTGTCATCGCGAGCAACAAAGTCGGTCTCGGAGTTCACTTCCAGAATAAAGGCAACGGTGTTGTCGTCAGAGATCTTGATCAGTGAAGCGCCTTCAGCGGCGGTACGGCCGGCTTTCTTGGCAGCTTTCAGACCGGATGACTTGCGCAGCTCTTCGATCGCAGCGTCAACGCTGCCTTCGGCTTCAACAAGTGCCTTCTTGCATTCCATCATGCCAAGGCCGGTACGCTCACGCAGCTCTTTGACCATTGCAGCGGTAATTGCAGCCATGTTCAATCCTCTCAACTGTTCCGAATTCGGTGGGGCGGTGTGCCTCGGAAAAAACCAGGCACACCTTACATCTAAACCGTGAAGGTAAAACGTTACTCAGCGGCTGGAGCAGCGCCTTCAGCGTCTTCGCTGACTTCAACAAACTCGTCAGCACCGGCACCAGCAGACTGGGCTGCTTCCATGCAGGTATCAGCAACGGCTTTCACGTAAATCTGGATCGCACGGATAGCGTCATCGTTGCCCGGGATCACGTAATCGACACCGTCGGGATCACTGTTGGTATCAACAACACCGATGACAGGAATACCAAGCTTGTTGGCTTCCTTGATGGCGATACGCTCGTGGTCAACGTCAATCACGAACATCGCGTCCGGCAGGCCGCCCATGTCCTTGATACCACCAATGGAGCGCTCAAGGCGGTCCATTTCACGGGTACGATCCAGTGCTTCTTTCTTGGTCAGCTTGTCAAAAGTACCGTCCTGACTCTGGGTTTCCAGGTCACGGTAGCGACGGATAGACTGACGGATGGTCTTGTAGTTGGTCAGCATGCCACCGAGCCAGCGGTGGTTAACGAACGGCTGACCGGCACGCTCGGCTTCTTCCTTGATGATCTTGGCCGCGGCACGCTTGGTACCAACGAACAGGATCTTGTTCTTGTTCTCTGCCAGCTGCTGAACAAATTTCAGCGCGTCGTTCATGGCAGGAACAGTCTGCTCAAGGTTGATGATATGAATCTTGTTACGGGCGCCGAAGATGAACTTCGACATTTTCGGGTTCCAGTAGCGGGTCTGGTGACCGAAGTGAGCACCTGCCTTCAGCAGGTCACGCATATTTACCTGAGCCATGATAGTTACCTTTTTAGCTTCGGGTTAGTCCTCCACGTATCCGATTACCCCAACCTGACTCCTTTAAAAGCAGGACCAGGCACCCTGGGATAACGTGCCGACACGTGTGTGAATTTGCTGGATTCGTTTCCAGCGGGCGCGTTTATACCATATTCGGCCCGACAAACGCCATTATTTTTGACGGCGAGCTTCCTTGTACCCGGGCAGCAGGCCCCTTAAAATGCCGGTTTGGCACAAACAACGGGAAACCCAATGCAGGTATCGATCAAGACACCGGAAGAAATTGAAAAGATGCGCGTCGCTGGCCGCCTGGCGGCCGAAGTGCTCGAGATGATTGGCGATCACGTCAAGCCCGGCGTTTCCACCGAAGAGCTCGACCGGATTTGCCACGACTATATTGTAAACGAGCAAAAGTGCATTCCGGCACCACTCAACTACAAGGGGTTTCCGAAGTCCATCTGCACGTCGGTCAACCACGTTATCTGCCACGGCATTCCGTCTGAGAAGAAAATCCTCAAAGATGGAGACATCCTTAATATCGATGTCACCGTAATAAAGGATGGCTACCACGGCGACACCAGCAAGATGTGGATTGTCGGCAAGCCGAAACCTGGCACCGAGCGGCTGATCCAGATTACACAGGAGTGCCTCTATAAAGGTATTGAACTGGTCAAGCCGGGAACCCGTCTGGGCGATATCGGGCATGTGATTCAGCAGCACGCCGAGAAACACCGCTATTCCGTGGTTCGAGATTACTGTGGCCATGGCATCGGCGCAGTATTCCACGAGGAGCCTCAGGTAATGCATTACGGCAAACCCGGCACCGGTCTGGAGCTGCAGGAAGGTATGACGTTTACCATTGAGCCAATGATCAACCAGGGCAAGTACCAGACCAAGCTTCTGCCGGATGGCTGGACCGTCGTTACCAAGGATCACAAACTCTCTGCACAATGGGAGCACACCATCCTTGTGACGGCGGACGGTCATGAGGTCTTGACCAAGCGAAAGGAAGAGTCCTTCTAAGTGGACCAAAGCGAGCTGGAATCCCGCATCAGTAATGACCCATCTCCGGTTACGGCGGCCCGGGAGCTGTTAAAGGGCAGGTATGACGCCGATGCCGAGGCCTTTCGACAAGGCGCCGATGTGCGCGCCCTTGTCCGCTCCCGGGCTGACACGGTCGATACAGTTCTCAGATTGATCTGGAACCGCTACCCCTTTTCCGATTCACCGGACATTGCCCTGATCGCCGTCGGCGGCTATGGACGGGGTGAGCTGCACCCGCATTCGGACATCGACCTGCTCATTCTCACCCGTGCCGGCATCGAAGACAGTTGGCACGAAGACCTGGGCGCGTTCGTTACCCTGCTGTGGGATCTCAGGCTGGATATCGGCCACAGTGTTCGCAGCATCGAGGAAAGCAAGACAGCCGCCCGCGAAGATATCACCATACTGACCAACCTGCTGGAAACGCGCACGATTGCCGGCCCGGATGAACTCCGGTCAGATCTGAGCGAGCAAGTCTATTCCGATGATGTCAGCACCGACCGCGACTACTTTATTGCGAAGCGTGAGGAGCAGCAGCAACGGCATCAGAAATACGGCGATACCGAATACAACCTCGAACCAAACGTGAAGGGTTCCCCGGGCGCCTTGCGGGACATACAGACGATCGGCTGGATTACCAAGCGACATTTCGGACTGCAGAACATCGCTGACCTGACCCGCTTCAGCATTCTTACCGAGGAAGAGCATCAGATTCTGTTCCAGGGTGAAACCTTCCTCTGGCAACTGCGATACGGCCTGCAGCTGCTCGCTGACCGGAATGAAAACCGGCTGCTGTTCGATCATCAGCGAGCCCTGGCCCAGATGCTCGGCTATAGAGATGAAGGTAAGCGGCTCGGCGTCGAATTGATGATGCAGGCCTACTATCGCACCGTCCTGGCCCTCGCCGAACTGGCGGATGTGATTCTGCAGTATTACGACGAAGCGATTCTGGGTAGCCCATCGGAAGACGCCATCCAGCCCATCAACAAACGTTTCCAGATTCGTAACTACTATATTGAAGCGGTCAACAACCAGGTCTTCGCCTACGCGCCCTATGCCATCATGGAAATCTTCGTTCTGATGGCTCAGCACCCTGAGATAAAGGGCATCCGGGCCACGACGATCCGCTCGCTTCGGGCCCACCGGCATTTGATCGATGATGCGTTCCGATCTGATCTGGCAGTGACTACCCTGTTCATGGAGCTGCTCAGAACGCCCCATGCCCTGGATCAGACGCTGTCTGCCATGAAGAAGTACAACGTGCTCGGGCGCTATCTCCCGGAGTTTGGCCAGATCATTGGCCAGATGCAGCACGACCTTTTCCACATTTACACCGTGGATGCCCACACCATGCGGGTCATCCGCAACATGGTAAGGCTTGGCAGCGCGGAAGCCCGAACCGAGTATCCGCTGGCATCCCGCCTGATTCACCGGCTGCCGAAACTGGAAACCCTCTATATTGCGGGCATTTACCATGATGTGGCCAAAGGCCGGGGTGGCGATCACTCGGAACTGGGTGCCATCGATGCCGAAGCCTTCTGCCAGCGGCATCACCTGAGCGAACGGGACACCCAGCTGATTTCCTGGCTGGTGGAAAACCACCTGCTGATGTCCATGACAGCCCAGCGCAAAGACATCTCCGACCCGGACATTATCCACGGATTTGCCAGGGCAGTGCCGAGCCAGGCGCACCTGGATTACCTGTACGTTCTAACCGTATGCGACATCAGCGCTACCAATCCCAAGCTATGGAACACGTGGCGGGCCTCGCTGTTGCGCCAACTCTATATCGAGGCCAAACGGGCTTTGCGTCGGGGCACTGAAACGCCCATCGACCGACAGGAATGGGTTCGCGCTACCCAGTCGGAAGCCCGGGAAATCCTGCATGCCCAGAACATGACCGATGAACAGATCGACGCCATCTGGGACACCGTGGACGAAGACTATTTCCTCCAGGACTCGACCGTGGACATCGCCTGGCAGACTGCTGCCATCATCAGACACGGCGACAATACGGACCCGCTGGTGCTGATTCGAGACACGCGGGGCGGCCCGACGGACGGCTACTCCCAGATCATTATCTACATGAAGGACCGGGTTGCCCTGTTCGCTGCGACAACGGCGGTCCTCGAACAGCTGAACCTGAACATCGTGGACGCGCGCATCAGCTCAAGCGAGGGGCCCTACTCGATCAGTTCCTATGTGGTACTTGATGAGAAGGGACAGCCTCTGGGCATCGACCCTGCGAGAAAAGAACGGGTGCGTTTGCGCCTGATCGAAGAACTGGACGACCCGGATGACTATCCGGACATCATCCACCGGCGCACGCCACGCCAGCTCAAGCATTTCGCTTTCCCGACGGAAGTGACGTTCTCGAATGACACCATCAACCAGCGCACCGTAATGGAAGTGATCACGCCCGACCGCCCGGGGCTTCTGGCCCGCATCGGCCAGGTGCTGCTGGAGCACCGGGTACGCCTGAGCAACGCCAAGATTGCCACCCTGGGCGAGCGCGTGGAGGACGTTTTCTTCGTGACGGACGAACACGGCGAGCCCATCCGGGAGCCGGCGGTATGCCAGGCCCTGCAGCAAGATCTCTGTAAAATGCTGGACGACATTCAATGAATCCGAACCTCGACAGACTTCACCCCTACCCTTTTGAAAAGCTTGCCAAACTAAAGGCAGGCATCAGCGTGCCCGATCATCTCCGGCCGATTTCCCTGGGGATTGGAGAGCCGAAGCACCCGTCGCCCGATTTCGTCAAACAGGTCATTGCGAACAATCTGGACAAGCTTGCCAATTACCCCACCACCCGGGGTACGGATGAACTCCGCGAGGCCATCAGTGGCTGGGCAACCCGCCGATTCAATCTGAAGGCCGGCAGCCTCAGCGCGGCGAACAACATCGTGCCGGTAAACGGCACACGTGAAGCCATCTTTTCCCTGGTTCAGGCTGTCGTGGATGCCACCAAGCCTGCCACCGTAGTCAGCCCCAATCCGTTTTATCAGGTTTACGAGGGAGCCGCCCTCCTTGCAGGCGCGACGCCCGTATACCTCCCCTGCGATGGCTCAAATGGCTTCATTCCCGATTTTGATTCAGTGCCCGAATCCATCTGGCAAGAATGCCAGATACTGTTTCTGTGCTCCCCGGGCAATCCCAGTGGTGCTGTTATCTCCCGGGAGGCGCTGACCAGGGTGATAGCCCTGGCCGACAAACACGACTTTATCGTTGCTTCCGACGAATGCTACTCCGAACTCTATCCGGAGGAAGGCAACGCGCCGGAAGGCCTCCTGCAAACCTGCGCCGCCATTGGCCGGGATGACTACGCCCGCTGCGTGGTGTTCCACAGCCTGTCCAAACGCAGCAACCTGCCCGGCCTGCGATCGGGTTTCGTAGCCGGGGATGCCAGCATTCTTGACGGCTACCTGAAGTACCGCACCTATCACGGCTGCGCCATGCCCATCCACAATCAGCTGGCGAGCATCGCCGCCTGGAGCGACGAAGACCACGTTCGGGAGAATCGTGCAGCGTACCGCGCCAAATTTGAGGCAGTGGTCCCCATCCTCCGGGAAGTTATGGATGTTGATTTTCCGGATGCCGGGTTTTACCTGTGGCCGATAACTCCGATGGACGATGAAACGTTTGCCCGGGAGCTCTCGGCACAACAGAACGTGCACGTGTTGCCTGGGCGATATCTTTCCCGAACCGTGGATGGCCATAATCCCGGAGAAAACCGTGTCCGGATGGCCCTGGTCGCCCCGCTGGAAGAGTGCGTAGAGGCAGCGGAACGCATTGTTGAATTTGTTAAGGCGAACAAGCCATGAAACTGTACGGCATCAAAAACTGCGACACCGTAAAGAAGGCCCGGAAGTGGCTGGACGAACAAGGTATCGACTACGAATTCCACGACTTCAAGAAGGATGGCCTGCAGAGTGATTTGCTGTTCCGCTGGGAACACGCGGTCGGATGGGAAACCCTGCTGAACCGCCGTGGCACCACCTGGCGCAAACTTCCGGAGGACGTTCGTGATACCATTGACGCCCAAAGCGCTCACGAGATCATGCTGGAGAACCCATCCATTATTAAGCGTCCCGTTGTCGAAAACGGCGGTGATGTGCGCGTAGGTTTCAGTGCAGACGAATGGTCCGCATGGCTGGCCTGAATCTCGGGCAAACCAGATCCAAACTTTAATTTCAGGGGTCTTCAGGCATTGCCCTGGCCCCACATTCATAACAGGAGCAACCATCAGATGAGCTTTGCATTCGGTATCGGTATCGGCACCCAGAACAACCAGGGCGAGTGGCTGGAAGTGTTTTACCAGCAGCCGGTCATGACACCCGATAACACCCTGATGGACGTCATCTCCAACGCCCTTGATTACAAGGGTGGTAACCAGGCGATCAGCGCGACCGCCGAGCAGCTCAGCCAGCTCGCCAACGCCTTGCGTCAGATCGGCCAGACAGGCCAGGCATCACTGGCGGACAAAGCAGCCGCCAGCAAGCGCCCGGTGGTTGTCACAGTACTCGAAACAGATGACACCGCGTCCAGCACCCCGGAGGTTTACCTCAAGCTTCACCTGATTTCTCATCGCATGGCCAAACCTCGCGGATTGAAGCTGGACGGCATTTTTGGCCTGCTGCCGAATCTGGCATGGACCAGCGAAGGCGCGATCGATCTGAACGAACTGTCCGACCGCCAGCTTCAGGCTCGCCTGGAAGGCCGCACACTGGAAGTCAAATCCGTGGATAAATTCCCGCAGATGACCGATTACGTGGTACCGAAAGGTGTCCGCATTGCCGATACCGCCCGGGTTCGCCTTGGCGCCTATGTGGGTGAAGGCACCACGGTCATGCACGAAGGGTTTATCAACTTCAACGCCGGCACCGAAGGCACCAGCATGATCGAGGGCCGTATTTCCGCCGGCGTCATGGTTGGCAAGGGGTCTGATCTGGGCGGTGGATGCTCCACCATGGGCACCCTTTCCGGTGGAGGCAACATCATCATTGCCGTTGGCGAGAACTGCCTGATCGGCGCCAACGCCGGTATCGGCATCCCGCTGGGCGACCGTTGCAAGGTCGAGGCCGGGCTGTACATCACAGCCGGCACCAAGGTTGCGCTGCTCGACGACAACAACGAGCTGGTTGAGGTGATCAAGGCCCGCGATCTGGCCAACCAGACAGACCTGCTTTTCCGCCGTAACAGCCAGACTGGCGCGGTGGAGTGCAAAACCAACAAGTCTGCCATCGAGCTGAATGAAGAGCTGCATGCAAACAACTGATTCCCCGACCCTCGAACTTGCCGTTGATCTGATCCGCCGGCAGTCTGTCACGCCAGACGATGCCGGCTGTCAGGAACTGATGATGTCGCGCCTTGCGCCTCTGGGCTTCACCGGCGAGAACCTGCGCTTTGGCGATACCGATAACCTCTGGGCCCGAAAGGGCTCCGAGGGGCCGGTGCTGGCCTTTGCCGGCCATACCGATGTGGTACCAACCGGGCCGGAAAAGAACTGGTCGCACCCACCCTTTGATCCCGTGATCAGGGATGGCTACCTCCTCGGCCGTGGCGCCGCGGACATGAAGGGCAGCCTGGCAGCCTTCGTAACCGCATGCGAGCGCTTCGTTGCAAGCTACCCGGACCATCGGGGTTCCATAGCCCTGCTGATTACCAGTGACGAAGAGGGGCCAGCCCAACACGGTACGGTCAAAGTGGTGGAAACTCTCGAAGCCAGGAACGAAAAGATCGACTGGTGTCTGATTGGCGAGCCGTCCAGCACCCGAGAAGTGGGTGATGTGATCAAGAATGGTCGACGGGGCTCTCTGCATGGTTACCTGACCGTGCATGGGGTTCAGGGCCACGTAGCCTATCCGCACCTGGCCGAGAACCCGGTTCACCTGGTTGCGCCTGCCCTGGATGCGCTGGCAAAGGAATTCTGGGATAACGGCAACGACTTTTTCCCGCCAACCACCTTCCAGATTACTAAGCTGGAGGCCGGTACGGGCAGCAACATTATTCCCGGTGAATGCCTGGTGCACTTCAACTTCCGCTACTGCACGGAAAACACTGCAGAAAGTCTGGAGGAACGGGTGGTAGCCATCCTGGACCGCCACAACCTGAAATACGATCTGCAGTGGCACCTCAGTGGCCGTCCGTTCCTGACGGACAAGGGCGCACTCGTGTCTGCCAGCCAGAGCGCCATTCGCACGGTGACAGGCCGGGAAACCGAACTTTCAACCTCCGGCGGCACCTCGGATGGTCGCTTCATTGCACCTACCGGCGCGCAGGTGGTCGAACTTGGCCCCATCAATGCGACGATTCACAAAGTGGATGAGTGCGTAAAGGCCGAAGATTTGAATACCCTGTCTGAAATCTACGAACAGATTCTGATCGAACTGCTGGCATAAAAGCAGGAGCCGGAATCCAACGAAAAGGGATCAGATGAAACCTTCATCTGATCCCTTTTTAATGCGCCACTTTCAATAATGAGGGGGAGGTGTTTCGTCCTGCTCCGACTTGATATTGGACGGTGAAACATCCTTGAGCTGTTTGTGCAGCAACCGTTTGGCCTCCCACAATTCCCGGATGTCCATTTCCTGCCTGGCCACCTGCTCACTCAGGGTATTGATAACGTCGTCCTGAAAGGCCAGCCGTGTCTCCAGCTCATCCAGTCGGGTTTCCAGATCGTTCTGGCTCATTGGGTATTGGCACTCCCTGGGTGGATCTATCAAGAATGTGATCGATGACACTGCTTACCCCGTTGCTTGGTCAGCGCTCGGGATAATCTGGTATCATGCCGCTTTTGCCCGTCAGCGCTCCCGTTTTCCGGGGAACTGGCGGTTTTCACCGGCCGGATGTGCGATTTTACCCGATATCCGGTTTTTATCGTTAGCGTTACAAGAATGGAGAAATTTCAGTCAATGCGTAATCCATCCAAAGCGATCCTTTTTGCTCTCCTGATCGCCATCCCCGCACCGCTGGTGCTTGCCCTGTTGCTGTCTTTTACACCAGAGCCTCTTCGCCTGATCGCTGCAGGTCAGCTTATTGAGGCCCTCGGTAGCACTCGTGGCATCGCAGCCTACATTATTACGCTGATCGTTTTCGGCATTGCGGGCTTCCTGGCCATTGCGCTTTCAGTCAAGAAACCGGCCGAAAAGCAAAGCCCATCCCGGCCGAGCAACCGTGCCCCCAGCCAGAACCACAATGATGACGATGATGATGGCTATGACGAAAGCAGCCCTGAGGGTGATGAAGAAGGCACCGTAAAGTGGTTCAACGTCAAGAAAGGCTTCGGCTTTATCGTGCGTGACAGCGGTGACGAGGTATTTGTTCACTTCCGGGCGATTCGTGGCCGTGGGCGCCGGGTCCTGCGACAGGGTCAACTGGTCCGCTTCAATGTTGTGGAGGCAGACAAAGGCCTTCAGGCCGACAACGTATCCATCCTGAGCGATTGAATCGCCCACTGAAAACAAAGAGGCAGCCCAAGGGCTGCCTCTTTCAGTTCCAGACGACCTGTTGCTCGCCCCGGTGGTCCAGACGCCACCATTTCTCATCCTCTACCGGCTCGCCCTCTTTCCAGTCTCCCGGACTGCAGCGAATCTCGGTTTCCATGGCACGCCATGCGCTTCGGGCGCAGTCCAGATCACTGTTCCAGGGTACCCGAGGCCCCTCAATCACCAGAGAGGTAAAACGCTTGCCGAACGCGCCGGGATAAAGCGATATTCGAACCCTGTCACCTTCATAGCGCGCGAAGCCCTTGATCACGCTCGCTACGTCCCTGTCATTCAGTTCCAGTTGGTCCACATGGTTTTCAAGCCACCCGGAAACCGCCCCCGGCTCCAGATCACGAATGTATATTTCCAGATCCTGCACCCGCTGAATCTCCATCCTGCTGATTACAATGCAGCACATAGTGAACCGGCCCGGGTCGCGCTGCAACCCGCCGCTCCAGTTCCCGACGCAAATCTTCATTACAGAGCTGACGCAACGTGCCGGCCGCTTGTCGTTCGTGCCAGGCCACTTCCGCTGCCACCCGGTGGAGCTGTATCTCTCTCAACGACGTTTCAATATCTTCGAGCGGCTCCTTGCGTGCAAGCGCCACCAGAGACTGGCGCCTCAGTGTGTCTGCCTGTCCTGAAAGGGCGACCGCATCGCCTGGACCTCTGCGGGCAAAGAGATTTAGCCTTGCAGCCGCCCGCTCAAGCCACTGAAGCATTCTCCCTGGCGTGCTGACGCAACGGCTTTGGCGAGAGGCGACAAACCGGATCACCGAGCGGGGAATCTGGATATTCCATTGCTTCTCGATGGCGGCCTGATGTGCCGTTAAAATGGCCTGACGCTGGACCACGCTCGTAACAGGCATGTCAAAGATGTCGAGGCTCCGGCCCAGGCGATGCTGAAGTGAGACAGCTGAACGGCTTTCTGTGGGCTCGTCAGGACCCAGCAAAAGTATTGGGCCCGCCCACTGGAGCACGAGCGCTGACGCCAGCCCATCAGGGAGATCCATCAGCGCAACCAGGTCTGCAGGCGAGACATTGTCCAGCACAAGAACCGGCCAGCGTGAGCCGCTCTCTCCTGGAGCACTTTCCAAAGTGCGCTCGGGCAGGACCGGAAGATCACTGGCCATAATCTCCGCTTCACGCCTGAGATCCAACTCGACGTAATCCTGCTCCAGTGCTGGGAGCAACGATTGCAGCCAGGCGGTCTTGCCCGACCCACGTTCGCCACGCACCCAGATCATGGCGGACGAAGACGCCGAGAGACTGATCGCGACATCTTCAGCCAGCTCAACCCATGCCGAATCGGCCACTACCACAGGTGCTCTCTGGAATTCATCAATCGGCGCCGGTTCCCGCTCATCGGAAGGATCCGGCCAGCGAGTAACAAGCTCAAAAACCGCCACATAGGCTTTTTGCTGCAACCGGTCCGCGTGCCGAACGAGCGCCTCCAGCAGGTGCGACCAACCAAGCCATGGCGCATCGCTGGCTTCCCGGGCCGCCGCAAACCAATACATCAGTTGGGAAGATAATTGCCCCTCCCCACCAACTTCCGTCACGATCGGTTGTTCGCACTGAATGGTGCGGGTAAGTTCATCCATATCCACGCCGCAGCCGCGCAGAAAGCGGGCAATAGCAGGCGCGGAGTCCAGAAGAGCAAGCAGGTAGTCTTCAGCGGTAATCACCGAGCCGCCCCTGCGTTCAACGCTCTCCCGGGCTCGTAATAATGCGGTCTGGCACTGGGGATCCAGGCATCCTTGCCAATCGTCCATCAAACTTCTCCATGTTATGAATGCATCGTCCTGATGCGAACGCCATATTGCGGGCGGCCATTGTAGCATTTCCGAAGCTTCGCAGCGGCCCGCCCAAACACTTACCAGGTTCCGGTGTTTTCCATGCTGGCCCAGGGCTCTTTCGGTGGCAGCGCATCACCTTTCTGCAGCAGCTCGATAGAAATATTATCCGGGGTGCGGATAAAAGCCATATGTCCATCACGGGGCGGACGATTAATCGTTACACCATTGGCTTTGAGGTGCTCACACAGTGCATAAATGTCATCGACGCGGTAGGCGAGATGGCCAAAATTCCGACCGCCCGTATATTCCTCAGGGTCCCAGTTGTAGGTGAGCTCGATCATCGGCGCCCTGTCTTCACGGGCCCGCGCCTCGTCGTCGGGTGCAGCCAGAAACACCAGGGTGAATCGACCTTTGTCGCTGCTTTTGCGACTGATCTCGACCATTCCCAGTAGGTCGCAAAAGAAATGGAGGGTCTCGTCCAGGTTGCTTACCCGGATCATCGTGTGAAGATATTGCATGAAGCCTCCTTCAGAACTGCATGGATCATCGTGCCTTGGGGACAGTTTACGGTATTCTGGCCATATGGATGCAAAAACAGCCCACTACGCGACTTCAGAGCTGACCACCCCGGCCGTCAGGCACCTTGCGTGGCTATGCCGGGCGCCCCAGTTGCTGCAGTCCCCACTGACATTTGAGCCAAGCCGTTCGCTCAGCAAAAATCTTGATGAGCGACTCCGGGCGTGGGATCGCAACCCGGAAAAGGCACCTCCGCTGCTGAGCGAGACGCCGCCAAAGCGGCTCGGATTTTACTTTGAACAGCTTTACCGGGTGTTACTTGAAGATCTTCTGGGCTGGGACATTCTGCTCCAGAACCGGCAAATCCAGTCCAACGGTCGAACCATCGGCGAGCTGGATTTCGTGGTGCACAATCGTTTGGAAGATCGCATCGAACACCATGAAATTGCCATCAAATATTATCTGGGGGTTCCGGAGCAAGCCGGAAGAACACTCTGGTACGGCCCTAACGCAAAAGATCGGCTGGACCTCAAAGCAGACCGCATGCTGAATCTGCAAAGCCAGCGAACCAGATTGCCCGAAGCAAGGGAACTGCTCGCAGAAGCTGGAATCAACGAACCCGTGAAGTCCCGCATTTTCATGCCGGGCTATCTGTTTTACCCGAGAGAGACGCGGGTAATAGCGCCCGAGTCAGTGCCTGCCAATCACCTCCGCGGACACTGGTGCTACCTCTCACAAATCGAGTCGCCGGACATCCACGGCTGGGTGGTGTTGAACAAACCCCACTGGATCGGGCCGTGGCGCCAGAGCGAGCCACCCGCAGCGGATGCCATGACAACCGCGCTGAACACCATTGAGCGGCACAACATTCCCCTGCTATTCGCTAAACTCGAAAAAAACGACAGCAGCGGGATATGGCAAGAGACCGATCGGATATTTGTTGTGCCGGATAGCTGGCCGTAATCAATAATCAGGCATCGATCAAGTCTGTTGCCCAGTCGGGCAGTCTTTCCTGTAAAGAGCGCCAACGCCCCTCTTCCCAAACCGCAACACGCACATAGGGGTGATCGAGGCTGGAGTTATCCACAAGATGCAATTCGTCGACAAGACCAACGCACTGACGGAGATTCTCAAGAGTTCGCGGAATCCGGGACTGGATCTTGGCATCGGGGACGCTATGGCCGCCGGACTTGACCCGCGAGGCAACCCGCGCCTTGTTGAGTTCTGCAAACTCCAGGTGAAAATAGAACAGCCGAATCCGGAACCCTGCCGCCTTTGCAGCCCCAACAAAATCCACCTTGGAAGGATGGGAAAAGACCGTTTCAAAACAGAAAGTCTGACGCTCCTCAAGCAGTCGGAACCGCTCCCTTTCGGCAACAAGCGCCGCTTCGTAACTGTGCTTTTCAGGAGCATCCGGCCAGACACTTTTGGCGATGTTATCGGCATTCACCAGCGGGATTTTGCGACGAGCCAGGAACCGCTCATAGAACGTTGTTTTCCCTGCTCCATTGCCGCCAACTAACAGCCAGAGTTCAGGCTGCGTTGTCACGGTCACTCAGTGCCTCGAAACGCCCGTTGCGAAACTGGCCGACTTCTCGGCTACCATCCGGATAGATCGCTTCCAGGTAGCCGGGTTTCTCGCCAGCGGCCTGGTAAACCGTTCGCCCCCGGCCGATAGAGCGGCCCAGGTCACCGCTTTCCCTGGACTGATCCACCTCGGCCCAGAGCTCATCGCTGGACACAGAGTCAGCCACCACCGGCTCAACCCGAACCTGGCGTATACCCTGCACAATGGCAATCAGATCTTCGGCACTCACATCGCCGGCAACAGCACGCCCGATTTCGGCCCAATACTCAATCTGCTTGGGTGTCGAGCGCCGATTAACCGCGCCCTCGGCGGCGGCGTGACGAACGAGTGAATCGTCGAGACGGACGGCGGTAGTCATGGTTACCTCCAGGGAAGATATCTAGTCACACTGAAAATTATGGCACTTGTTGCGTTTCGCTACAACTGGGTCAAAACGTTGCAAACAACCAGACGCAGGCTAAACAGTTGACCCGCCCATCATTCTGCTGCACCCTAATCTGGTTTCATTATGCAACCGGAGAGAACAAGTGAGCGAATACAAGAACCGAGCCGTCGTGCTCAAACAACGCCCACAGGGCGAAATCCAACAAGGCGATCTCGTTTTGGAAGAGCGTCCTGTCCGTTCCCCTAACGAGGGAGAAGTTGTTGCTCAAGTGCTCTGGCTTTCACTGGACCCCTACATGCGTCCACGCATGAACGATGCCAAGGGTTACATGGACCCCATTGGCATCGATGAGCCTATCGTCGGCGAGAGTGTTGCACGTGTTGTTGAGTCCCGCTCGGACGACCTGAAAGTCGGCGACCTGGTTACCTGCTACTCCGGCTGGCAGGAATACGTCACCTTCCCGGCGGACGCGCCGATGGTCTACAAAATTCAGCAACGAGACAATGTGCCCCTTCAAACCTACCTTGGCGTTGCAGGCATGCCAGGGCGCACCGGTTATTGCGGCCTTATGTACGTCGGCAAACCGAAAGCCGGCGAAACCGTGGTTGTCTCGGCAGCCTCCGGCCCTGTCGGCACTGTGGTTGGCCAAACCGCAAAAACAGAGGGTTGCCGGGTGGTTGGCGTTGCCGGTGGGCCTGAGAAGTGCGATTTCGTGGTCAATGAGCTGGGCTTCGACGCCTGCGTCGACTACAAGGCGGGGAACCTGGAAGCGGATCTCAAAGCGGCCTGCCCCGACGGCATCGACATCTACTTTGAAAACGTGGGTGGAGCCGTTACGCGCGCCGTTGCCCCATTGTTGAATGAGGGGGCCCGGGTGCCCATCTGCGGTTTTGTCTCTGCCTACAATGCAAAAGATATGGCCAGCGTGGAAACTCCCTTCCACGTGCTCGGGGCGCTTGATCCGGCGCCGGAGCATCGTTTTTTCCTCGTGACCGAATGGCAGGACCAGCATCAGGAAATCACGGACATCCTGGCCTCACGGGTTGCTTCCGGAGAACTGAAATACCGCGAAACCGTTGCCGAAGGGCTGGACAACGCCGTTGATGCCTTTAAGGGCATGCTCAAAGGCCAGAACTTCGGTAAACAGCTGGTTCACATTGCAGACTGACTGCAATACCTGAGACGCGTGTGGTCTGTGTGATTCAGTCCGAGATTTTCAGGAGCACCTTGCCGGTGTTCCTGTTCTCAGCCACATAGGCCATCGCCTCTTCCACCTCTTCTATCGGCCAGGTGCTATCGATCAGAGGTTCAATCTGGCCGGCTGCGAGCAGTGGCCAGACGTGCCGGTAGAGCGCCTGCATCACCTCCCCCTTATCCTCGACCGTGCGTGAACGGAGGGTGGAACCGATCAGGCGCTGGCGTTTGATCAGCATGATGCCCAGATCCACTTCGGCCATACGGCCACCCATGAGTCCGATGAGCACAATGCGGCCATCGACGTTCAGAACCCGCTGATCTTCGGCAATATAATTGCCACCGACCGGATCCAGAACCATATCCACGCCACCCCACGCTGTAACAGCATCAACGAAGGAGCCTTCGTTCCGGTTCCAAACGCCACTGGCTCCCAGATTGCGACAAACCTCCAGTTTGGCCTTATCACCGGCGGTCGCAAAGACCGGATTGCCAAAGGCCGTTGCGAGCTGAATTACCGCAGTTCCAAGGCCGCTGGCACCCGCATGCAGGAGCACACGCTCGCCCGGTTTCAAGGCTGCTTCGTGATACAGATTCAACCAGGCGGTAGCAAAAACCTCGGGAATGGCCGCAGCTGTCTCCAGCGAAACCCCTTTGGGAACGGGCAAAACCTGCACCGCGGGTACCACCACACGAGTCGCATAACCGCCGCCGGTCAGCAGGGCGCAGACTTCATCACCGGATTTGAGGTGGGTAACGCCGGATCCGACCGAAGCGATGCGACCACTGACCTCCAGCCCGAGAATATCGGATGCTCCCGGAGGCGGGGGATAGACGCCAGCGCGCTGCATGAGATCCGCACGATTGATGGCTGTCCAGACCACCTCGATTTCGACGTGGTCTGCGGGCGGTTCACCCGGTCCTTCCCAGGGCTCCCAGCTTAGATTGCCCCCGGTTACCTTGATTGCTTTGATCATGTATGACGTCTCGGCCTTGCTCATATGGGCACAGGATACCCCAAGTTTTCCGAGCATTGCACAAATGGCGCAAAGACAGGATCAGCCGGTAACTTCCAGGTTGGACAGCCACACACTCTGATAAGGTTTCAGGGTGATCGAGCCAGACAGATCATCAATAGTCATACCGGAAATCAGATCCAGCCAATGATCGGTGCCGATGAGATTGATGTCGCTCAGCGCTACCTGCTGTACCTCGTTACTGATGTTGTGAATGCAGAAGATGGACTGATCCCGGCGCATACTCTGGCGCCAGAAACCAAACAGCTGCAGGCCAAGATGCAGGGTGAACTGGGTGGCGTTCGGGTGAAACGCTGGCTGTTTACGCCGGATGGCAATCAGCCGTTTCAGCTCCTGGAACGCCTTGCTGTGGTGGCTCAGGGGATCTGCGAGCTTCTGCTCCAGAGTATCCAGTTGCCACTGGCTGCGGTTAATGGATCGAAGCCGACCGGTGTGCTCCACCCGCTCCAGATCGTTCTCAGTCGCCAGCAGACTGTGAATGTAGAAGGCCGGAATCCCCTCCAGCGCCAGCATTACGGTGTGGGCGCAGACGAAGCGCTGCAACTGCCAGTGATCCCGGCCCGACTCCGCCGTGCCTTGCAGCGCATCGTACAGGGCGATGTTGATTTCGTAGGGCTGGTCGCGGCCATCCGGCGTGCGCCGGTACGAGACCTTGCCGCCGAACGAGTCCATGGTGTTGATCAGCCGCTGCTTCTCTTCCTCCGTGAGCAGACCATCCGTTGGCCGCATACCCACACCATCGTGGGACGCAATAAAATTCAGATAGGTGGTGCCCATCTGCGCGGGCGGCATGCTCATCAGCCAGGTTTTCAGGTGCTTGCAGTCACCGGTAACCAGGGTATTGATCAGCAGGGGCGGCAGGGAAAAGTTATAGATTACATGGGCTTCGTTGGCGTTGCCGAAATAGGTGAGATTTTCGCGGTTGGGTACGTTGGTCTCGGTAATCACCACCGCATCCGGGCTGTGGTGCTCGATCAACAGGCGCAGGATCTTGATCAGCTCATGGGTTTGCTGCAGATGGATGCAGGGCGTACCCGGTTCCTTCCAGAGGAAGGCGACGGCATCGAGCCGGAAAATGATAATGCCACGCTCCAGGTAGCGCCGGATGATGGCAGCAAACTCGATGAGCACCTTCGGGTTGGCAAAATTCAGGTCAACCTGATCCTCACTGAACGTACACCAGACATATCGCTCGCCATCGTCGGTCTGGACCGGGTTAAGGAGCGGCGAGGTACGGGGCCGCACAACGGCACTCAGATCATCCCTTGGATTGCCCTCGAAGAAATAATCCTTGCCCGGGTCTACCCGTTTGCGGAAATTCTCGAACCAGCGGCTGCGGGCCGACATATGGTTGATCACCAGGTCCGCCATCAGCTTGTAATCCCGGGCGATGCCCTCGATATCCTCCCAGTTTCCGTGGGACTCGTTGACGGCCAGATAATCCATGACCGAGAAACCGTCGTCGGAGCTGTAGGGGAAAAACGGCAGAATGTGCACCGAAGAAATTGAATCTGACAGGCAATCCGCGAGGAACCGATGCAATGTCTGCAGTGGTTTTTCTTCCGCCCGCTGAACCGTGTCGGCATAGGTAATCAGCACCACATCCGATTCATCCCAGTTATTCTGGTGCGCAGGCGGCGGGGCCTGGTTGGGCTCCAGACCCATAGTGGTCAGCAACTGTTCGGCCAGAAAGTCACAGTCCAGCTCTGGATAGACGACATCCAGCATGGAAACCAGCTTCGCTTTCAGAGCCTGGGTCATGGCCGGAATTCCTCATTATCCAACTCCACGGCCTCCAGCAACTGCTCCTTGATGTCGGGAATCGCGCTTGTGACCCGGTTCCAGCTGGGAATAAAAGGTGTGTCCATCGGGTTATCGAGGAAATAGGCGCCCGCCCGCATCACGTTCTGGGCGAACAGCTCCACCGCCTTCTCTTCCTTGTGTCGATCAAACGTCAGGCCGTTGATAATGGCGTCGTTCTGATAGGTCTCCACAAAATCCAGTGCAATACGGAAGTACGTGGCCTTGATAGTCCGGAATTTCTCATTGGAGAAAATCTCACCGTTGGTCGCCAATTTTCGGAACAGAGCCTTGGCGATATCCATGCTCATTTTGGACAGACCCTTGCCGGCATCCTCCGGTGAGAGCTCCTGATGCTTGTGATCATAGACATCGGCAATATCCACCTGGCACAGGCGGTTGGTGGCGTAGTTGCGCTTCATCTCCGAGAGCACACCGATCTCCAGTCCCCAGTCGCTGGGAATACGCAGGTCATTGATCACATCCGTGCGAAACGAGAATTCCCCGGCCAGTGGGTACCGGTAACTGTCCAGGTAATCCAGGAAATCGTTGGGGCCGCAGACCTTCTTCAGGGATCGGATCAACGGTGTTACCAACAGGCGACTGACCCTTCCGTTCATTGTTCCGTCCGCTACACGGGCGTAGTAGCCTTTGCAGAACATGTAGTTGAAGCCGGGGTTAGCCACAGGGTAGATCAGCCGGGCCACAAGATCCCGGGAATACGTAAGGATGTCGCAGTCGTGCAAGGCAACGGATTTGCTGACACCCGAGGCCAACACATAGCCAAAGCAATACCAGACGTTTCGCCCTTTACCCATTTCCGTTGGTGCCAGGTTCTGCTCCCGAAGTTTCAGATCAATATTCCTGAGTCGAGGCCCGTCGTTCCAGAGCACCTTGAAGTTCTGTGGTAGTTCGGAGAAGTACTCCAGAGCGTGGCGGTATTGTTCCTCGTTGGCTCGGTCCAGGCCAATGACCACCTGGTCCAGATAAGGCACCTTGCCCAGCTCATGCACGATATTTTTCAGGGCCGGCCCTTCCAGCTCCGAGTACAGCGAGGGCAACACCAGGGACATGGGTCGGGTCTTGCGAAAACTCATCAGCTCCGCTTCGAGTTCCTCTACCGGACGCCGAACCAGATTATGAAGGGTTGTGATAATGCCATTCTGGTAAAAGTCGCCCATGGCGGCTCTCCTTTTTTATACCCGCACTCGAACGGGTCAGTACCCGTACTCAAACAGGAGATTGAGCACGCACTCATTCCAGCCCTCGGGGCCGGGCTTGAGGGAGCGAATGGCGTGTTTTGCCGAAGGCAACCGAACCTCTTCGCTTTTTACGCCCCGGATTACCACCGGTATATCGGCCGATTCCAGCATCTGCTGATCGTTGGGGCTATCACCCAGGGCAATGGCCAACACTGGCCCATCGCCATACTGCTCCCGGTATTGCTCTTTGTATTTGTTTAGCAAGAACCGGGCCCCATCGGCTTTATCAAATATACCCATGGCATGGAGGAAACGTCCGCCTGCTACCAGGCGGAGATCCTCGGCACTCAGAGCCGCTTCAAACTCCGCGAGCTCCTGCTCCGAGCCCTGCCAGATCATTGGCTCAGTCCCCAGCCGTTCTTTGGCCCGCCCGGCCGCTGCCGGACCCAGGCCGGTCTGCGCTGCCAGTTCATCGGTAGACATGTCGGCAAAGCCTCTGAATCGCGCGCCCTTCTTACGTTGCGCGGCCAGCACCTCAAGGACGCGTTCCCGGGTTGCACCAAAATTCACCACTTCTTCTTCCGCATTGCCCAGGGCGTGGGGCGGAATGACCACGGCTGCACCGTTTTCGACAATAAACGGATCGTTATTTCCAAGTTCTTCCCTCAAAGCCCGGATCTCCGGCATGGTTTTGCTGGAGTTAAGCACCAGGGGAATATTGGCTGCCTTCAACTTGGCCAGGGCGGGGCCCGCCGCCTGCCAGCGGTAGTCGTCGTGGTCCAGCAGGGTGCCGTCGAGATCTGAGAAGAGGATCAAATGGGGTCTGGCCATGGCCGGTCTCCGTTAGGCCTCGCGAAACTGCGGAAAGCCGAGAGCATGGTCCTCGGCCACGTTGATCAGAACATCAGCTCGCCCAGGCATTTCTGCGAGGCAGGCACGGGTAACCCGTTCATAGTGCATCACGAAGCGGCCGACTTCTTCGTCGGTCATAATGCGCAACTCCTGTGCACCATCATGGGGCCCGCCACTTTTTGGTGCATTGCGGATTTTATTTGCCAGCTTTTGTTCCTGGAGTCGACGCCACTCAAGAACACACGCCATGGAGGGAGCCTTCAACATGATCAGAAAATCGATTTCATCAAAAAATTTCCGGTATTCCCCTTTCAACTGATCATTAACATAGCTGCGCCAGACTCCGTCCGGGTCCTCGTTCTCCTCCAGAGGATTCATCGGCTGGGCAAGCGCACTGTCTTGCTCCGGTCGCGCATCAAGGCACCACCCCTCAAGAAGAATGACCTCCGCACTTCCCCCGAAGACAGGCCACTGATCCCGGGGAACCCGGTCGTCCCGCGACTTGTCGAATGCAGGAATCGGGGTGGCATCTTCAGGCACTGCACTGCGCAAGCGGTTCAAGACCTGTTGCCCGAGCGCAACGTCGTGTGTTCCCGGCACGCCACGGGTTATAAACAACGGGTGCACCCGTTCGGCGAGGTCCTGGCGTTCACCTCTGGTAAGGTAAATATCATCCAGGGAAAAATTGGCCGCAGACCGGTTGCGGTGGCGCAGCAGAATTTCCCGTAAAAAGAGTGTCAACGTAGACTTACCCGTACCCTGGGCTCCGTGAATACCAACCACAATGGGTTGCTTTTCCGTATCATGGAGCGCACAGATTCGGTCTGCGAGCGGCAGAATGGTCTTTTCTACCGTTTCGGCGTAGGCATCGGGCAGGCCTTCTTGCTGAATCAGGGCACTGATGGTTTGTTCTAGCGAGCGATCAGACACGTTGGGTTTCCAGTTCAATGGATGACTTAAGAGAGACGGCAGCAGAATTCATACCAATGGGAGTATAGGCGTTTTATGAGTGGCAACGATTTTCGAATAGAGCATCGCTACCTGGAGCTCCCGGACAGTTTTTATACCCGGGTTCAGCCCTCACCACTAAAAGACGCAAAGATGGTGTGCTTCAACCACAAGCTCGCGGAACAGATGGGCTTTCGCGCCGATTCCGAATCGGAGTGGACCGGCGTGGGTGCAGGATCAGAGTTACTCGAGGGCATGGAGCCTGTGGCCATGAAATACACGGGCCACCAGTTCGGCGCCTACAATCCCGACCTGGGCGACGGCCGTGGACTGCTACTGTGGGAAACCGTTGGCCCCGATGGACGACGCTGGGACTGGCACCTCAAAGGCGCCGGCATGACTCCTTATTCCCGCTTCGGGGATGGCCGCG
The DNA here is from genome assembly GCF_002933295.1 of Marinobacter flavimaris. Taxonomy (GTDB): domain Bacteria; phylum Pseudomonadota; class Gammaproteobacteria; order Pseudomonadales; family Oleiphilaceae; genus Marinobacter; species Marinobacter flavimaris. The sequence goes on along the minus strand of NZ_PSSW01000002.1, from coordinate 442,912 downwards.
CCGTGCTTCGCTCCACCATTCGCGAATACCTGTGCAGCGAAGCCATGCATGGCCTTGGCATACTTACCACCCGGGCACTGTTCATGGTGAGCGCCAAAGACCCGGTGCGCAGGGAATCCATCGAGACGGCGGCGGCACTGGTGCGCGTGGCTCAAAGCCATATTCGCTTTGGACACTTCGAGTTCGCCGCTCACCACGAAGGGCCTGAAAGCGTAAAGACTCTGCTTGAGCATGTGATCTCGCTGCACTTCCCTCATCTGATCAACCTGCCGGATGATGATCGATACGCCCGCTGGTTCGAGGAAGTGGTGGAACGTACGGCAAGAACGATTGCGGACTGGCAGGCAGTCGGCTTCTGCCATGGCGTGATGAACAGCGACAACATGTCCATCATCGGCGACACCTTTGATTATGGCCCTTTCGCATTCCTCGATGATTTCGATGCCGGCTATATAAGCAACCATACCGACCAGGGCGGGCGCTACGCCTACAACCGTCAACCACAAGTCGGGTTCGAGAATTGCCGCTACCTGGCCACAGCCCTGCTCCCGGTAATGGAGGAGGACGACGTGCGCCGGGGGCTTCGCCGCTATGAAGTGGCCTACAACGAACGCTTCCTCCAGAACATGCGAGACAAGCTCGGCCTGATCATCGAGGATGAAGCGGACCTGAGCCTGATCATGGATACCTTCAGCATGATGCACGAGCACCATGTCGACTACACGGCCTTCTTCCGGGCGCTCTCGAATCTGCACAGCCATGGTCATGGGCCGGTGCGGGATCTGTTTGTAGATCGCAGCGTGGCAGACCAGTGGCTGGAGCGTTATGAGGAGAGACTCCTGAACGAAAGCCGCGCTCATGATGAGCGGGAATACGCCATGCGCCGCGTAAACCCAAAGTATGTGCTGAGGAACTACCTGGCCCAGCAGGTCATCCAGGAAGCTCAAAACGGGGATTACGAGCAAGTGAAAGCACTATTGAAAGTTCTCGAGCGCCCCTATGACGAGCAACCGGAAAGTGAGGCTTATGCTGCATTGCCGCCGGATTGGGGCAAGCACCTGAATATCAGCTGTTCAAGTTGAGGTAGCTGCGCCAGCCAACGAAAAAGGGCCGGACGATATACTCGTCCGGCCCTTTTGTTTTTTCGGCAACCTACCGAGATCAGACCGCCTTGGCAGCAATGATCTTCTCGTGCCACTCCGCAGGGCCTGTCTGGTGCACAGACGAGCCGCGCGAATCAACGGCGACTGTGACCGGCATGTCTTCGACCTCGAACTCGTAAATGGCTTCCATTCCCAGTTCCGGGAAGGCAACCACTTCCGCATTCTTGATGGCCTTGGAGACCAGGTAAGCGGACCCGCCCACGGCCATCAGGTAGACCGCACCGAATTCCTTGATGGCGTCGATGGCCACCTGACCGCGCTCTGCTTTACCGATCATGCCGGTAAGGCCGGTCTTCTCGAGCATGGTGTGGGTAAACTTGTCCATTCGGGTCGCAGTCGTCGGGCCTGCAGGACCAACGACCTCTTCGCGCACCGGATCAACAGGGCCCACGTAATAAATGAAGCGACCCTTCAGATCGACTGGCAGTTCCTCGCCTTTCTCGATCATGTCGACCATCTTCTTGTGGGCAGCATCCCGGCCAGTCAGCATCTTGCCGGAGAGCAGGACGGTTTCGCCCGGCTGCCAATCCTTTACGTCTTCCGGGGTCACCGTATCGAGGTTCACGCGACGCACGTTGTCGCCCACTTCCCAGGTGATTTCCGGCCAGTCTTCCAGGCGCGGCGGCGTCTGCAGGGACGGTCCGGTACCATCCAGGGTGAAATGCGCGTGGCGAGTCGCAGCACAGTTCGGGATGATGGCCACCGGCTTATTGGCAGCGTGCGTCGGGTAATCCTTGACCTTAACGTCCAGAACGGTGGTCAGGCCACCCAGCCCCTGGGCACCGATACCGAGATCATTCACCTTGTCGAACAGCTCAAGACGCAGTTCCTCGGCTCTGTTCGACGCACCGCGCGCTTTCAGGTCGTGGATATCGATCGGATCCAGCAGGGATTCCTTGGCCATTTCCATCGCCTTTTCGGCGGTACCGCCAATACCAATACCCAGCATGCCAGGCGGGCACCAGCCAGCCCCCATCTGCGGGACCATTTTAAGAACCCAATCGACAACCGAATCGGACGGATTCAGCATCGCGAACTTGGACTTGGCCTCTGAACCACCACCTTTGGCAGCCACGTGCACTTCAACCGTATCGCCCGGAACCATCTTGTAGTGGATGATAGCCGGCGTGTTATCACCGGTGTTCTTACGCTTGCCGTCCGGGTCATCCAGAATAGAAGCGCGCAGCACGTTGTCCGGATGGGTGTAGGCGCGACGCACCCCTTCGTTGATCACATCATCCAGGGGTAGCTCGCAGTCCCACTGAACGTTCATACCAATGTTGACGAATACCGTCACAATACCAGTGTCCTGACACAAGGGCCGATGACCTTCCGCACACATGCGCGAGTTGATCAGGATCTGGGCCATGGCGTCCTTCGCCGCCTGGGACTCTTCCTTTTGGTAAGCCTCATACACACCATCAATGAAATCTTTCGGATGGTAGTAGGAAATGAACTGCAGCGCGTCCGCTACGCTTTCAATCAGATCGTCCTGGCGGATTACGGTGGTCATAGGCGCCTCATCAGCTTGATATCGTTATGTCGTGTCATCAAAAATCGGGATGCGAAAGTTTACCAGAAAATCGCTTTGGCGAGTGATTCGACAGATGGCGAAGCAGTCATAAAAAGCCGTGAAAAACGGTATAGGAAAAAGGTACCATCCTAACCAAACTAGAATAACACCGCAGGAGCCACCGTGACTGACCTCGTCCTCACCGAAATCAAAGCCCGGATTCTCATCGTTCGACTGAACCGGCCAGAGCGCAAGAACGCCCTCACCCACGCCATGTACACCGCCATGGGCGATGCTCTGGAACAAGCCAGGGATGATACCAAAATCCGGTGCGTACTCTTTACCGGCACCAGCGAGTGTTTCACCGCAGGCAACGACCTGGGCGAGTTTGCCGCCGGCTTGCCCGGTGATTTCGAACAAACGCCCGTAGGCCGCTTTCTTCTGTTACTGGCCAGTGCAACCAAACCCGTGGTGGCGTCGGTCAATGGCGCGGCAGTCGGCATTGGAACCACCATGTTGCTGCACTGCGATCTGGTATTCGCCGGCAACAACACGGCATTCCAGATGCCCTTTGCCAGCCTCGGCCTTTGCCCTGAAGGTGGCTCCAGCCTGCTGCTTCCCTCCTGGATTGGCCGGGTGCGCACCGCGGAGCTGCTGATGCTTGGTGGTGCCTTCTCGGCAGAGGAAGCTCTTCGGCTTGGCCTGATCAACCGGGTTTGCGAACCTGAGCAGACCGAAGCCAATGCCTTTGAAGCCTGCCAGCGGCTCACTGAAAAAGCCCCGGCGGCGATTCGAGCCACCAAAGCGCTTCTTAACAAGCCAACCCTGGAAGCACTCCGGGAAACCATGTTGGAAGAGGGACAGCTGTTTGCAGAGCGTCTGAAATCCCCGGAAGCCGCCGAAGCCTTCCAGGCCTTCATGGAAAAACGTGCGCCGGATTTCTCGCGCTTCGAGTAAACCTCGACTGCGCCTCAATTTCCCTGTTGCCGGACCTCGACAAACCGTTATCCGGCAACTATTTTTCTCAAAGGCCGAACTCCAACTGTGCGGGGAGGATTCAATCCAGAAGAATCACACTTTTGGCTGATCAACACTTGCCATACTGTCGCTATAGTCAGAGATACAGAAATTGGCTTACAGCGCTGGCTACAATTTCAGACAACAGTTTAAGCAGAACAGGCCACTGACAACGGGCTTACCGGATCAGACCGGCCCCGTCAGCTGCCGAACATAACGACACAACAACAGGAAAAGGTTCCACCCATGTTCAAGAAAACTCTAATAAGTCTTGCCGTGGCGTCTTCCGTTGGACTTACAGGCTGCTTTGATAGCGGCGAGACGGGGGCGAATGCTAATCCGGATTATCTGATTGAAGATACAACGATTGATACATCAATCGTGCGCCCCATCTATGATCCCAACCCGATCGCGGCCGATCCGAAATTCCCGATCAATGCGGACTTGATCCTGTTGTTGGGCGCCACCCAGAGCGCCAACTATGACTTCACAGGGCTCTCTGGCGGCACTTCTCCGGCCGATGATGCGGTAAACGATCTTTCCGGCTTCTCTACCTCCGGCGCGTTCACACTGAAGTTTGACGGGTCCCTGAATCCTGTATCCGTTCAGGCCGGCGCCACAGTATTCCTGCTGCCAGTCAATGTGGCAGACGCCGTAGAGGGCGTTCCTGAGGCTCTGCCGAATACCAATCCATCCGGCATTATCCAGTCAAACCCGTTTGATCTTGCTGCAATTCCCAACTTCCGCGCTGATGTGGTGAGCGTTGACGGCGGCAGCGATAACGCAATTCGAATCGTACCTCTTGAGCCTCTCGCCGAGGGCCAGAAGTATCTGGTGATTGCAACTAATAACATCGTTGGCGCTGACGGACAGCCAATTGAGCGGTCTGTTCAAGACGTAAATCTTGCCGATGGTGTACTGGGCAACCCAGCCCTAGCTAACGTGAAATCGATCCTGCAGGCCTCAGACGCCCTGGCGAACGGTTTCCTCGCTCAGGCGATTCCTCAGGACACCCCAGAGTCGGCACTTGCCTATACCTTTACCACCAATTCTGATACCGACGTGTTGCGCGCTATGATGGCGCCGGCCGCATTTGGAAACGCGTTGGGTCAGAAAATCGGCTTTACAGCTCAGTTGAAAGCCGTCAGAGACAATTATCCGACGCTCAATTTCTCTCAGTTGACCACCAAACTCGGTGAAATTGCACAGCTTGCTGCGGACCTGCAAGCGGGCGACATAGATCCAAGCGACCTGGATGCCCAAGAGCTGGCAGCAATAACCGCTCTAGCTACTGTCGGCCCTCTTACAGAGCCAAGTGACCTGCAAGCAGCAATCGGTGCAGAAATTGGTGATACGCTTCATTTGCCGGTTCCCAGACCCTCCTTCTTTAACGCAGCTGAACCGGCGACTGATCTAGCTACTATCCAGGCATTGGCAGCAGACCCAACCAATGCTATCGCGCAGGCTGCACAGCAGGTGCAGGTTTCTGAAGGTGCCATCGCTCTGCCGTACTTCCAGTCACTTCCGGGTGAAACCGGAGCTGGCATTGTGACTGGCAGTTGGAGCGGAAGCACAAGCCTGGAAGAGGATCTGAATGAGAACCTGGCACCCGGCCAGACCGTTTTCTCATTCCTTCGCGACATTGACGGCACGCTGAACGTGAATGGGTATTTCCCGTTCCCAGAGCAGAATGCAACCACGACTGTCCCTGTGGTGGTGTTCAGCCCGGTTCTCGATGGCAGCCCAGCTCAGCCGGCCGCATGCGCGGGAACCAATGGAGCTGGGAAACCCGAAGGAGTAACCATTTTCCAACACGGCATCACGGTAGATCGCAGTGTTTCCATGCTGCCCGCTATCCTTCTGGCACAAAGCGCATGTCAGACTGTCGTGGCGATCGACCAGCCACTTCACGGCCTCGCAGGTGCTTCAACGGGCACTGTAGCAGGACTATCTGCTCTTGATGCGGACGCACTTACCACAGATGTAGAAGCTGCTATCAACCTTCTTGATCCCAATGACCCAAACCAAGCAGCAGTCATTGCCCAGCTCAACGCACTGATTTCGGCTGACTACATTGGTGAGCGTCATTTCGGATACACCGCTAATGCCTCCCTACAGCCGGTTCAGGCGCCGTTGGCCGATATCTCATCAGGTAGTCTGTTTATCAACCCGCTCAATATGATGAACAGTCGCGACAACCTGCGTCAGGGCGTTGTCGATCTGCTTAACGTTGCGGCATCAATTCAGACCTTTGATATCAATAAGGACTTCGCACCGGGCGACCTGGCTGGTGTACCGGTGAACTTTATTGGCCACTCTCTTGGAGGCATCTCCGGAACTGTCTTTGCCTCTCTGGCAAACGACGCGACCTTGAACGCCACTCTCAACGGCACGTATGCGCAGGCCGGAGTTCCTCTTTCGAACTTCACATTCCCGACGCTTAACTCGGTCGTGTTGCACAACACCAGCGGCCAAGTTACTCGCCTGATCGAGAACTCTCCGGCCTTCTCCGGCCAAGTTCTTGGTGGGCTGGCTAACGCCGGTGTCACCCAGGGAACCTCTGATTTCGAGAGCTTCTTCTACGTCTTCCAGTCAATCTCAGATGCCGGCGATCCGGTGAACTTTGCGAAAGGTCTTGGTGCTTCTACCAGCAACCTTCTGGTCACAGAAGTTGTTGGCGACACCACGGTTCCCAACGAAGCCAACGTCAATCCGCTCAGCCCGGCGTTCTCTGCACCGCTGACAGGCACTGAGCCTCTGATGGCACTCCTTGATCTGGGCGCTGGAGGCAGCAACCTCGCTGATGGTAATGACCTGAACCTGCTGCAGGCGGGCGACACCTCAGGATCACCCACCCCAGTGGCTGTGTTCTTCGATGGCAGCAACCCTTGCACAACTGCCAATCACGGAACCTTTGTCGCACCAATCGTTCCGAATGAAGCGTGCGGAGGTGCGGCAGACACCAGCGCCGCCTTCAGCGTGATGGTGACCCAGACCGCCCGGGCCTTAAGCGGTCTGTCCGTGCCGGCAACACCGAGCAACATTGATGCTCTCGGAACCAGTCCTACTCTGGCGAACGCACTCGATCAGGACGAACAGGCTGCTCCGTAAGGACTAGCTTCTGCCTACAAGCCCCGGCATCGCCGGGGCTTTTTTTTGGCGAGCCCCCACATGGGTCAGAGACGAACCATCAACACATCGAAGAGCCTCCACCCCCCCAGAGCTCTTGCAGCAATGCAGCCGCACACATTGTTGGGACAACCATAAATTCTGAAGATGTTTGACGGCGCCCAGATAGCCAGAGGAACAGGCGTGTAGCGGAGGAAAGGTGGCTAGAAAGCAGGGACTTGCTCGCTTTACAAGTGGTTAGATCGCGCTCTTAATTGAACTCAACGGCATGACTAAGAGCAACAAAAAACGCCGCACTCGTCAGAGCGCGGCGTTTTCATTCTGGTTTAAGTCTTAATCTGAAGAAATAACAGTCTCACCCTGCGGCAACAGGTTTGCCTGAATATCTTCCTCAGTAAAGAACAACTGGCGGTAGTCCTTGTTGGAATACTGCTCGCTCTGATCACTGAAGAATGGTGACATGGCATCCGTAGACTGGGAATAACTCACGAGGCCATAAGCCTCCGGGCCATTGTCCGTAAATTCCAACCCGAAGTGCCAGCTAGTACCCCTGGCCATCAGCCAACCGTCGATGCCATCAGAGCCGTCTGATAGCCCTGCTGTGTTATCGATGGTTGAAGGTGCAATCCGCGGGAACCGGGTATCCTCCAGGAACGGATCTGTCACCACACCGATCGCATTGAAAGCCCCGTCAATGCTGCCGTCACCGCCGTGCCAGGGAATTGGCTGGGTCTGGAAAACGGGAGTCCCACCGGAACCGGGAACCACACCACCGGAAGCGCGGTAATATTGCAGGTCGCCCAATGCATCAGTCGGCAAAATTCCTTGAGACTGCAAAGCACTCACACCATCAGCAAGCGCCAGAAGCATCGTGTCGCTCGCTGTACCTGCATTCTCGTCGGAAGGATCCGCCGGTGTGCCTACAGGGTCAGCCGGGCTAAACGGCGTTGTCAGATCTGAATCCAGATCATTACGATAATTCGCCATGAACACCCGGAAAATATGAGCGCCCACGCTGTCCCGATTGTACAGGCCATCCCAAGTGCTCAGAGATTGGCACCAGGAAGACAGATCGACGCCATTAACTGCCGTACTACCAATCGCATCACAACGCTGCAAAAGCTCCGGCAGGAACTGTTCTGCATACCAGGCCCGGTTGTTCCAGATTACGCCGATCAACTCTTCTGCACTGAACTTTCCGTCCTGTCCGGCTGGAAGCGGCGCATCCGGAAAGCCAGGATCCATCAGATTCTGAAGCATCTTGATGCCCAGACGCGTCCGAGCATTGATAGGGGCTTTTTCATCACCAAACAGAGGTGAGAAGCCTGTCAGGAACTCGTCCGGATTGGTTGACCAGTAGCTGCTGTTGGAGTTCTGTACCCAATCCGATCTAACCAGTTTTGGCTTCTGGTCATAAGGCACCAAAGGACCACAAGCGGTCTCCACCCAGTCCTCCTGGGAGAGTCTGCCGTCGAGCAACGTAACGCCCTGGTCAAAGAGGCCAGCGTATGCTGCACTGCCTGCCCTTCTGAAATTCACGAGCGCAATGGCTTTCTCGGAAAGGTTCGGTACCGAGCTGCTGTCGATGTAGAACGCATTGCCCTGATCATCCGCATAGGTGGTATTGGTCCAGAGGGTGGAACCACAGTTCTGGAAGACACCCTGGAACTCCTCAAGATTACTGGCTCGACTCATACCCAACCAGGTGTCCAGAAGACCACCAGTGTTGGCATTGGCATCACGATAGGTGTGAGCCACCATTGAGGAGGTATTCAACGCACCGTTGTCACCCCAGGATGGCAGCTGATTACTGACAGCGTTCGCGGCGATCATCGGGCCGTACTCGGAGAAGTAGAACGTTCTCTCCAGAACCACAGGTTGAGCCATCCCCATATCGACCTCAATCTGATAGGTCTCAGAGGTGATCGGCTTTTCCACTCCGTCTTTCACATAAGTGAGAAACTCTCCGTCGTCCTTGAGTACCAGCTCATACCAGGTAAAACGACGGCTGGTTGTAACTGTGTGAGACCAGGCAAGATTCTCATTAAAATTGATCAGAGGAATCGCCGTACCAAGCAGCCCAGCGCCGTGGACGTTCAGGTAACCTGGAACAGTCATCTGGACTTCATAAAGCCGGCGATGGCCTGTGTATGGAAAGTGCGGGTTTGCCAAGAGAGCGCCACGGCCCTGCTCGGTCAACTCGCTACCAATACCCCACGCGTTACTGGCAAGGCCCATATCCGCGAAATTGGTCTGTGATTTCGCGCCAGCCTCTGCAGTTGCCACAACGTTCTTGAGAAGCTGATTAACCTCATCAACATTGGTCACCGAACTTACCGGTGTCGGTGCCGGAGTCTCTCCCGGAGGAACTGCGAGGAAAACCGCCCCTGTGGCAAACAGCGCACCGCTGGCGTACTGACCAACAATGCGATAATGAGCCAGCAAATCCACCGGCGTTATCGGTTTAACCCAATCCTGATCCGCACATTCTACAGGGAACTGAGAGGCATCGGTTTCGTTGACGTACCGGTTGTACCCCTCTGTAAAGCCTTCAATCAGCGCTCGACTCTCAGGGCTCAGCGTGGGGAACTCGGCCTCTGCGCCGGCGTATATCTGCTGAGCCTTGTAACTAAAGTCATTGACTATATTGATACCGACACCAAATCCCGCATCCGGTCCAGGCCCAAAGTACTTCGCTCTCTCGCTTCGGGCCTTCACAACCGCCTCAGCCAGCATACAAACATTGTCCTGCGCCTGCGCATAGCCATGTCCGAAAGCCGCAGATTTCAGGTCGTCAGCGACGATATGAGGCACGCCGCCCGTAGTTCGACGGATGGTCGCCTCTAGCTGACCATCAGACGGAAAAAGGTTAGGATCCACCTCAGCCTGTGAGGGGCCGGAAGAGTCGTTATCGCTATCAAAACAACCTGCCAGCAAAGTACTGCCAAGCAGGGCGACAGTGAGACTGAGGGCATGTTTGCCACTCGGGGTTTTCCTGAGCTTCATAGTGTATTCCTTGTATTTGTTCACTACGGTTCCACCGTTTCCGGTGACATTTATAAAACTAGCAGAGCCCTCCTTTTCAGCCAGACAAAACTGAACACTTATTCACGTTATTTTCTTCTAAAGAAACCGATCGTTATCAGCTCCGAGCATTTTCCCGATCCGGGACGTTTCCGATGGCGTTTTCTCGAACTTGATCGGGAATCCGATCTGCGGTTGTTGAGTGCCATCCCCTCTATCAACACCAATCACCATGTCCCTGGCCTTCAGCTGTGGGTGCTCGGCGGCCTCCGAAATGGTCAGAACCGGCTCCACGCAGGCATCCTCGTCGGCAAAAATCTCCTGCCACTCCGCCAGGGGTTTCTCTACAATCTTTTCTTTCAGAACCGCTTTCAGGTGTTGCTGATGCTCAGGATTCTGGCTCATGGCGAGGCTGGTTACCTCAGAGATCCCCAGGGTGTGGAACAAGCGGGAAGCGAACTGCGGCTCGAGACTGCCAACTGAAAGCCAGCGACCGTCGCGCGTCTGGTAGTAGTCGTAAAAGGAGCCGCCGTTCAGCAACGCGCGTTCCGGCTTCTGTTCCTGGCCTCCGGCGAGGCAGGCCGCCCCGGCCATGGCGTTCAGCGCGAACGCGGCATCGGTCATGCTGATATCAACAAACTGCCCTTCTCCGGTTTGTTGCCGGTGAATTACCGCAGCCAGGATGCCCATCACGGCATGGTGAGAACCACCAGCCACATCCGCAATCTGTATACCCATGGGTGGCGGGCCGCTGTCGGCTCGGCCGCAGTGGCTGCTGACGCCCGCCAGGGAGAGATAATTGATGTCATGGCCCGCGCGGTCCTTGTAGGGGCCGGTCTGGCCGTAACCGGTAATGGAGCAATAGATGAGACGAGGATTTACTGCCTTGAGGGCCTCGTAGCCAATGCCGAGCCGGTCCATCACTCCCGGGCGGAACTGCTCGACAACAATGTCGTGGTCTTTGACCAGCTCCAGGACTTTTTCCCGGCTCCCCGGCTCTTTGAGGTTGAGACCGAGCGACTTCTTGCCTCGATTCAGAAAACCATGAGCCGTGCTCACTCCCGCATCATGGGGCGGCATCACCCGTGTCAGATCCACCCGGTCCGGCGCTTCCACACGTAATACATCTGCCCCCATATCGGCCAGCAGCATGGTGGCGTAGGGACCGGGCAGCAAGGTACTGAAGTCCAGAACTTTCAGCGAAGTCAGAGGACCCGCCATGATGATCTCCTTTTTATTGTGAGAGTTGTCCGAATAGCATTCGTTTCCTTCATGCTGCCCGGTTTTGCCAACGGGGCCAACTGCCGGTTCCGTCATTCCGATTGGCCGTTTCTACCAGCCTGTCCGGACGGCTTCGGTTGCATTGTTCTGCCGGGGTTTTATGATGGGTTTCGTTTTTATGGAATGGCGAGCGTGATGTCCGATCTGACGGTTTCGAAGCACTTTGTTCAGGCTGCCCTGGGGGGTGCTGAAAGACTTGGTTTTGATACCCGGGAAATGCTCCGGGAGGCAGGAATCTCGCCCGATCTCCTACGTATCGAGATGGCCCGGGTCAGCAGCGACCAGTTCAGCCATCTTATGCAGGTACTCTGGAACCGGATGGGGGACGAGTTTATGGGGCTTGGGCCCCGGCGGGCCCGGACAGGCACCTTCGCAACCATGTGTGCGCTGGTGATTGACTGCCCCAACCTGGAATCGGTGTACCGGCAAGCCTTCCAGTTTTCCCGGCTCTTCGAGCCCATGGTATCGATGGAGCTCGAAATCGGCGAGGACAATGCCCGACTGGTGGCCCGGATGGAAGGCGAAATAAACGATCCCAGTTTCTTCTTGAGGGAAAGCATCCTCGTAATCTGGCATCGCTTGGGAAGCTGGCTCATCGGGCAACCGATAGAACTGGAAAAGGCGGAGTTCGATTACCCCCGGCCGACCCACGGCGACGAATACCGGCACATTTTCCACTGCCCCCTGGCGTTCGAATCCGACAGGATTGCCCTCACCTTCGACAAACGCTTCCTGTCTGCGCCAGTTATCCGCGACAGGCCGGAGATGCGGCAATTCCTGAAGACGTCGCCCGCAGACCTGCTGTCCCGGCCTGACGAGAGCAACACCTTTACGGGGCGGATTCGTGCGCTGATCGGGAGAGATTTCTCAAAGCCGTTACCGGATTTCGAATGGATTGCCGCAGAGCTACATACCAGCCCGCAAACGCTGCGTCGCCGGCTGAAGCAGGAAAATACCTCGTTTCAGGAAATCAAGGACCTGCTACGGCGGGATATGGCGATTTACTACTTGAGCCGGCAGGACCTGCCCATCAACGACATCGCGGCCAAGGTTGGCTTCACCGAGCCCTCAACCTTCCACAGGGCTTTCAAGAAGTGGACAGGGGTGACGCCCGGCGCATACCGGGAGGGCGAACGAGGCAACCTCCCTGATTGAATCAGGATCCGGACGGTAGCTGAAGTGTCCGGATCAACTGCCCCAGCGTCTCAGCAATCTCCTGAACTCGCTCACGGTTCGCGGCCAGTTGAAGCAGGCGGGAGCCATCCCTTGGATCGTAAACCCAGCAGGTCGAAACAGCGGCTTCACAACGCCACTCAACCTGGGGGTTAATGCCAAACACCGACATCGGCTCGGTGCTCCTCAGTATACGGCCATCTTCGGCTCGCCTGATTTCCTGCACCTGAATCTCGTCTCCCTGGGTTCCCAGGCGATATTCCACATCTGCCGGCCGGTCCAGCCGCACCACTGCCTGATCACGGCGCCAGCCTGCGAGCTCAAGAAGGCTATTGATATGAAGGGTCAAGGCTTCACGGTCTGAATCCGCCAGATAGAGTTTGCGCAGTGACTCAACCCGACCCTCACCCGCTGGTTCAATAACCGCAACCGGCTCGCTCTCGCCAGCAGCCTGTGGTGCGACAGCGTTCTGTCGCCTGGTCTTCTCGATAGAGGTGATCAGCTGAAGGGATTCCTGATAGTGGGCTCCCTCCGCACCCGCCTGGCTTACATAGGTCTCAAGGGCCGACTGGGCCTCGTTCAAATGGGAGGACTGGAGCATCACCCGGCCCCGATAAAAATAGTAGTCTTCCGGCTTTTCCCCCTCCAGTTGCTGCAACCGGTTGAGGTATTCCGCAGCCTCACCCCAGTTCTCTGCAACAACGGCCTCTTCCGTGGCCAGCATCAACCTGCGGGTTTCATGTTCGGGCGCCAGCGCCAGCGCCGGCCCCGCCAGGAGCACGGAAGCCAGGGCGGCCCCGAGGACAAAACAGCGACCTGTTCCAAATAATACTGCCATGGCATCTACTCCTGCTCGTTATCTGCACCAATCGCCTGCTCCTCAGAATCAGGCCGGTCGTCGTCCCCGGAATGAAGGAATTCGTCGGAATCGTCCACTTCCGCCTGATCCATGATCCCCTTGGGCAATTCTTTCTTGACCCGAACACCCAGCTCAACAAAGCGATTGGCCTGCGAGATCAGGTTACCCCGCCCGCGGGTCAGGGTGTTCATTGCCGAGTCGTAGGTTCCCTGGGCGGTATGCAACTGGGTGCCGAGGCGTTCCATCGCTTCCACGAACACCCTGAGTTTGTCATAAACCGCGCCTGCCCGCTCGGCGATTCGTCGGGCATTCTGGCTCTGACGCTCATAACGCCAGATGTTTTCGATTGTTCTCAATGTTGCCAACAAGGTTGTTGGAGTTACCACAATAATCTTTCGCTCAAAGGCTTCTGCGAAAAGGTTCTCGTCCTGTTGAAACGCCGCCACAAAGGCAGGCTCGATTGGCATGAACAAAAGCACGAAATCCGGCGAATGAAGGCCATGCAGTTGGCTGTAGTCCTTTTCACTCAACGTACGGATGTGATTTCGAACGGCCTCAACATGCTGTTTCAAAGCCTCTTCCCTGACCAAGGAATCCTCGTCTTCCGTGACCCACTGCTGATAAGCCACCAACGACACCTTGGAATCAATGATCAGGTTACGGTTGTCTGGCAGATGCACGATGACATCCGGCCGATACAGCTGATTATCGCTGTCCCGATAACTGCCCTGGGTGTCGTATTCAACGCCCTTACGAAGGCCGGACTTTTCCAGTACACGCTCGAGAATCAGCTCACCCCAGTTGCCCTGGATTTTCTTGTCACCCTTCAATGCGCGGGTCAGATTGGCGGCTTCTTCAGTGATCTGTCGGTTCAGGTCCTGTAGTGATTTGATCTCACTGCGCAGGGCCTGACGGTCCCGGGTTTCATTGGTATACACGTCCTCGACGCGCTTTCGAAAGTCCTGCAGCTGATCCCTGAACGGATTAAGCAGGGTATCCAGGCTGGTTCGTGTCTGCTGGCTGAAACGCTCGCTCTTCTGCTCGAAAATCTTGTTGGCAAGGTTTTCAAACTCCTGCTTCAGGGCGTCACGGTTACGCTCAAGCAGCTCCAGCTTCTCATTGGCTGAACGGCGCTCCTTATCAATTGTCACTTCCTGCTCCCGGAGCGACATGCGGGCCTCACCCAGCGCTTCGGACAGCTCTTCCGCCTTTGCCCTCAGGGTCTGATGTTCGCTTTCCACCTGCGCAAAGCGCTCTTTCCGGCTCTCCAGCTCCGACTCAAGCCCGGCCAGTCGGTTCTCGAGGCTTGCGGCATGCTGCCTCCAATGTTCGACGTCCTGCTCAAGTCGACCATTCCTGCCCCAAAGCCCTTTCAGAACGACCAGAAGAATCAAAACAACCATCAGCGCCGCCATCAGATCAGGACGGGACAACATCTGTTCCATGATGGCTTCAGGCACCTGGCAATACTCCTGTTAAAACTCTTTTCAGATGAATGATCGGTACGATTCTGCTTGAACACAGTCTAACCCACGCAGGGAACCTTTTGCCCGGCGCGCCGTCAAGTTGACTGGTGCTGCCAGTAAGGACCACGACTGTTTGGCAATAATTCGAAGCCCGGGCATCTAGCTCTGGACGCCCAACGTAATATCGTCTAAAAGGGTAAAATGTTCACCCGCCAAGTGGTTATTACCCTTTGGTAACCGTATGACGGGCACGGACGGGATCAGAAATGGATAACAGATCATGCTGAAAGAATTGTGGCGAAAGCTGGGGGCGGAGTTTCTCCACGATGACGGCTCCAGTCAGGACAGCCAATCCGGATTGTTCGGTACAGGCGCATCCGGCAACAAGGAAGCATTCAGAATCCTGCCGCACATTACCCACACTGGCGAGTTTCACCTCGAGCGCCTCACCAGCCTGCTTAAAACCCGGTACGGAAAGAGTTTCGGGATGCCTTCCAGCAGTGCCGAAAGCGACGAGAACATCCGGGAGCTGATCAGTTTTGCCGCCCGAATTCAGGATCAGGATGTGCAGCGCGAACTGCTGCTTTTCTACCTCAATTGCTCCCCCGTGATTCAGGAATACCTGCGTGCTGAAACCGTGCTCGGTGAAGGACATTTCCTGTCACGGTAAACACTACTGCCCCTTAACCATCTGTAAATCAACCACACAGGTTGGATGTTGTATACTTCCATTCCGTTTTTATCCGGTTTCACATGCACAGACCGTCATCACCGTTCCCACTCGCGTATGACAGGCTGCCAGCTCAGGGGTTATTCATGGGTTTGAAATGTTTTAGGGCTGGACTGCCTAAACCTTCCTTCATCGCACTCGCAGGCATCCTCACACTGACGGGATGTTCGGCAGACCGTTATTTCATGGTCCCCAAAACAGACCTCAATGAGCTTCAGGGATCCGTCAAGAGCCAGCGTGCGACTCTCGTTACCATGGAAGAGAATGCAGCGACTCGACACGAGCAAGCCGTTGCCCAGACCCGCTCATCGACTCAAACCATACTGGACGCGATCGCCACCCAGGTAGAAAAGCCCGAATGTCCGCCCGTTCAGGTCCAGAAGCAGTGCCCCGCAACAGACAACTCAAAAGGCCGCGCTGATCGCCTCAAGGGGAAAGTCATTGTCGGTGAGGTAGAGAATTTCTACCTCGCGGGCCCCGGCTTGATCTACAAAGCTCGAATCGACAGCGGCGCCGAAACTTCCTCCATCGACGCACGCAACATCACCCGGTTTGAGCGGGATGGCAGCAACTGGGTGCGGTTTGATGTACCCGTTCCCGGCGCCGACAAGTTCGTGACCCTGGAGAAAGAAATCTCCCGTCGTGTCCGGGTTATCCAGGCCAGCGCGGACGAGGCTGAGCGCCGTGTTGTTGTCGAACTCCAGTTCTTTATTGGCGACCATCGGCAGGTAGCCGAGTTCACACTTGCCGACAGAACAAACCTGACCTACGAAGTCCTGATCGGCCGCAATATTCTGCGTGACGTAATGCTGGTCGATGTCGGCAAGGAGTACGCCACCGAATTGCCTGAATCCATCCGCAAAAGCAACGGGAACGAATCGTGACCACCCGCTCGCGCCTGCCGTTTTATATTGCCGTTTTTCTCCTCATCGCAGCGGGCATTTCGCTTGCTGTCTGGAGACACATTGAGCTTGGCATCCCCTGGCTGACAGGCGAGCAGCGTCCTGTCTGGATGGTCGAGGCCCGAATCGATTTTGACGCCGGCGACGGATCAGTGCTTGCCAGCCTCAACATACCCGAGCAACCTCCGGGATTCCGTATCCTCACCGAGCAGGCTGCATCACCTGGCTACGGCTTCTCTATCATCGACAGCTCGGGAAGCCGCCGGGCGGAATGGAGCAAGCGGGAAGTCTCCGGACCGCAGACACTGTATTTCAAAGCCCAGTTTATTCCGGACGCTAACGCCCAACCGGAAATTCCCGTGCGCGAACCGAAAACACCGAGGACCTTTTGGGAGGAACCCGAAGCCACGGCCGTTCAGGAAATACTGGACCAGGCCAGGGCCCGTTCGAGTACTCCAGAAAGCATGACCCGAGAGCTTATCCGGCTGATGCAGCCCGACACCCGCACCCAGAACACCACCCTGCTGGTCTCGGAAGAGAACTACCTGGACCTTCTGGTCGATATGCTCAACCATAGCGGTATCGCTGCCAGGATAGCCGACGGCCTCAGGCTTGAGGATGCGCGCAGGCGGCAACAGCTGATGCCCTACCTGCAAATCTACAATGGCAAACAGTGGCTCACCTTCAACCCGAAAACCGCTGAACAGGGCGTACCTGACGATCTGTTGCTCTGGCGCCAGGGCTCTGCTTCTTTGCTGGATGTCGTGGGCGGGGAAAACTCCGAAGTGAGCTTCTCCATGCTCCGGCAAACTGTTCCGGCCCTGCAACTGGCGACCATGGAATCCGCCTCCAACGGCCTCGGTTTCCTGAGCTTCTATGAGCTGCCCATTGAAGAACAAAGCATGTTCCGGATGCTGCTGTTGCTGCCACTCGGTGCACTCATGGTGGCCTTCATGCGGATCGTCATCGGCATCCGTACCTCTGGCACTTTCATGCCCGTGCTCATCGCCGTCGCCTTCGTCCAGACAACTCTGGTGCCCGGGCTGATTGCTTTCCTGTCGGTTGTCGCCATAGGTCTGCTCATGCGCGGTTATCTGTCCAGTCTCAACCTGTTGCTGGTATCTCGAATATCCGCCCTGATCATTCTGGTTATTTTCATCACCGCGGGCTTGAGCATTATCGGTTACCAGATGGGATTCAACACTGGCATGACGGTCACTTTCTTCCCGATGGTTATTATTGCCTGGACGATTGAGCGCATGTCCATCCTCTGGGAGGAAGAAGGCGCCCACGAGGTCATGGTTCAGGGTGCCGGCAGCCTGTTCGTGGCCATCTGCGCCTATCTGCTGATGAGCGCGCCTCTGGCTGGCCATCTGACCTTCAACTTCCCGGAGCTGCACCTCGTGATCCTTGGGCTGATCCTGTTGATGGGCCAATACACCGGCTACAAGCTCAGCGAGCTGCGACGGTTCACGCCAATGAAGGCGTACGACTGATATGGACTGGATTTCACCGCGATCTCTCAAGAGGCTCGGGATGCTCAATATGAACCGGAGAAATGTCGACTACATTTCCCGGTACAATGAGCGCTCGTCGTACCCTCTGGTGGACAACAAGCTGAAGACCAAGCTGGTGGTTGCCGAATACGGGGTAAAAACGCCCAAGCTGCTTCAGATTGTCCGCCAACAGCATGAAATATCCCACTTCCGGGAGATGGCTGAAGACCTTGAGGGCTTTGCGATAAAACCGGCGAAGGGGTCTGGCGGCAAAGGCATTACGGTGATTACCGGGCGCGATGGTGATGATTACATAAAGGCTTCCGGTTCCCGTGTCGATTCTTCATTCCTTGAGCGTCACCTGACCAATATTCTGGCCGGCCTCTACTCTCTTGCAGGCACTCCGGACGTTGCGATTGTCGAGAACCTGGTGGAATCCGCTCCTTCACTGGCAAAGTATTCGCATCAGGGTGTGCCCGACATCCGTATTGTGGTGTTCCAGGGTTACCCGGTGATGGCCATGCTGAGATTGGCTACAACCGCATCGGACGGTAAAGCCAATCTTCATCAGGGAGCCGTAGGCGTCGGTCTTGATATCGGGTCTGGTCGAAGTCTGAACGCAGTTCAGTTCAACCGTCCCATTACACTTCACCCGGATACCGGTCTTGCTCTGGAAAACATCCAGATTGAAGCCTGGGACGAGATGCTGGAAATGGCCTCTCGTTGCTACGAGGCGACCGGACTCGGCTACATGGGGGTTGATCTGGTGGTCGACGCCAACGAAGGGCCGTTACTACTGGAGCTGAACGCACGCCCCGGACTCGCCATTCAGATGGCAAACGGTCGGGGGCTGCTGCCCCGCCTGCGAGCCATCGAAGCGCTGAAACGCCCACACTTCACACCACTGGAGCGTTCCCGTTTCGCCATGGACACGTTCGCCAGTTTCTGAGTGCTTCCAGACATAAAAAAACCGGGGCCAAAGCCCCGGTTTTTTATTTTCACAGCGCTCTTAGGTGAGCTCGCCCCTGGCAATCAGGAGTTGCCGCTCGTGACTGAGGCCTTTCAGAAGCCCCCACGTCATGATCAACAGAACCACCGTAAAGGGCAGGCCAGCACTGATTGCTGTCGCCTGAATCGCGCCAAGTGCATCTTCACCGCCACCAAAGATCAAGGCCGCAGCAATGGCACCCTCAGCAACTACCCAGAACACACGCTGAGCGGTCGGAGCGTCGGTCTTGCCGCCGGCTGTGATGCTGTCGATAACCAGCGAGCCGGAATCCGAAGATGTTACGAAGAACACCAGCACCAGAATAATGCCCACGAACGACAGGATCCCGGTCAGCGGCAGATTTGCAAACATCTGGAAGGTCGCAAGAGACACTTCAGTCAAGCCGTTCTCTGCCAGCTCACCAACACCCTGCTGGATCTGTTCGATAGCAGCGCCACCGAAAGCACTCATCCAGACAACCGTGATAACGGTCGGAACAATCAGCACTGCAGTCACAAATTCACGAACAGTACGTCCCTTGGAAACACGGGCAATAAACATACCTACGAACGGTGACCAGGAAATCCACCAGGCCCAGTAGAACACAGTCCAGCCCTGGAACCAGGCTTCATCTTCACGACCAAACGGGTTACTGAGCTGCACAGCGTTACCAACATAGTTGGAAGAGGTAACCCACAGGGTCTCCAGAATGGTCATGGTTGGACCGGCGAAGATAACGAACAACAGCAAGACGGCGGCTACGCCCATGTTGATGTTACTCAGGACCTTCACCCCTCCGTCGAGGCCCCTGAGCACTGAGATCAGCGCCAGTGCTGTAACCCCGACAATGATCGCCATCTGGACATTGATTCCAGCGCCGATGCCAAACAGGTAATTGAGGCCGGAAGCTGCCTGCTGCGCACCAAAACCGAGGGAGGTCGCAAGACCAAAGATGGTGGCTACAACCGCCAGAACATCGATAATGTGGCCAGGCCAGCCCCACACTTTATCTCTCAGCAGAGGGAAGAAAGCAGAGCGGATGGTCAGCGGCATGTTTTTGTTAAACGCAAAAAATGCCAGGGAGAGCGCTACGATTGCATAGATGCCCCAGGGGTGCAGACCCCAGTGGTACATAGTCGCGCCCATCGCAAGATTGCGGGCTTCATTCGTACCCGCCTCTACGTTCAGTGGTGTCTCATACCATCCTGTGTAGTAAGCCACCGGCTCGGCAACGGCCCAGAACATGAGACCAATACCCATGCCAGCCGCGAAAAGCATGCAGAACCACGAAATTGTAGAGAACTCAGGTTTGCAATCCTGGCCGCCTATACGGATCTTGCCCATTGGCAGGAAGATCAACGCCAGGCACACAACCACGAAAATATTGGCACTGATCAGGAAAAACCAGTCAAACGTCGCGATAATGTCCCACTTTGTTCCATCGAGAAGCTCCTTCGCTTCCCCTGGGAACATCAGGGTTCCTATCACGAACGCAAAAACCAGTATCGCCGTAATCGGAAATACCGGTGCGTGGAGATCCAGCCCGAACGGTGTGATATTGTCCTGGCCGGCCACGTAGTCCGTCGAATATTCGTCTTTAACTACCTCGCCCACGTTATGGCGCCTCCTGAGTTGGTAAGTCGTTTATTCAGAATCGGAGTTCAAACATTACAAGAGCGTTATCATAATGTTTTGAGTTCAAAACATCAAAACTACAATTATTACCGCCGCCTTGATATTTATCATAGACCATGATCGACAACGGACCAGCCAAAGTCCGGACCAATCGCGGCAGAACTCCGCTTCGTAGAACTAAACTCTTCTTTATCCGGTAAGCCGGTCGAGCCGGTTTTGTGAGACAACCAGAGGATTCCATGGAAAAAACCAAGACCTTTCCGCTTCGCTATTCGGCCTACGGGCTCAGCATCATCGGCTTTTTCGTCTCTTTCGGACTGGTCATGTTCGCAGGCGTAAGTTTGGCGTTTCCGCTGATCTTTGGTGCCTTCGCAGCCCTTGGCACCTACGACCTGCTGCAAAGACGGCACACGGTCAGCCGGAATTACCCGATCATGGCCAACTTCCGGTACCTGCTCGAATCCGTCGGGCCAGAAATCCGCCAGTATTTTATCCAGTCAGACACCGAGGAGCGCCCCTTCTCTCGGGAGCAACGCACGATCGTCTATCAGCGAGCCAAGAATGTCCTCGACAAACGCCCTTTTGGCTCCCAACTCGGGATGTATGACGAGGGATTCGAGTGGATGAACCATTCACTCGCTCCCACCCGCCTCGACAGCAGTGACTTCCGGATTCTGATCGGCAGGAACTGTGATAAACCCTACAACGCCAGTGTGTTCAATATTTCCGCAATGAGCTTTGGCTCGCTTTCCGCCAACGCCATCCTGAGCCTGAATACCGGTGCCAGAATGGGCGGTTTCTATCATGACACCGGAGAAGGCTCCATCTCCCGATACCACCGACAGCCAGGTGGCGATCTGGTCTGGGAGATCGGCTCAGGGTACTTCGGCTGTCGCCACAAAGACGGTTCGTTCAACGAAGATATGTTTCGGCAGAACGCCACGATTGAACAGGTCAAAATGATAGAACTCAAACTATCTCAGGGTGCGAAACCGGGCCACGGCGGAATTTTGCCGGGTGCCAAGGTGACTCCCGAGATCGCCGAAGCCCGGGGCGTTTCGGTGGGTGAGGATTGCGTTTCTCCCGCCAGTCATTCGGCGTTCTCAACCCCCATCGAGATGCTTGAGTTCATTGACCGTCTGCGTGAACTGTCTGGCGGCAAGCCCGTCGGCTTCAAGCTTGCCATTGGCCACCCCTGGGAGTGGTTCGCCATCGTCAAAGCCATGCTGGAAACCGGTCGAAAACCTGATTTCATCGTCGTCGACGGAGGTGAAGGCGGCACAGGAGCCGCTCCACTGGAGTTTATCAACCGCCTTGGCATGCCCATGACTGAGGCACTTCTGCTGGTTCACAACACACTGGTCGGCACCCATTTGCGGGAAGACATCGCCATTGGCGCAGCGGGCAAGATCACCTCGGCCTTCAACATAGCCCGAACTCTGGCCCTTGGTGCGGACTGGTGCAACGCGGCCCGTGGCTACATGTTCTCCCTGGGCTGCATACAGGCGCTCAGTTGCCACACAGGGCGCTGTCCGAGCGGCGTGGCCACCCAGGACTCCAGGCGCGGCAACAAGCTCGACGTAGAGCTCAAGAGCCAGCGGGTGTACAACTACCATAAGAATACTCTGGACGCGCTGCAAAACCTGCTTGAGGCTTCCGGGCTCAAGCATCCATCCGAGCTTGGTCCGGAACACGTTGTCCGGCGGGTGTCTAAAACCGAAGTTCACTCTTACATGGACCTTTTCCCGTTCCTTGAGCCGGGGGCCCTGTTGGAGGGAAAAACAGACCTGACTGTGTTCGATAAGTACTGGGAATCAGCCCGGGCGGACACCTTCGAACCACCGGAATTCATCCTCAAACTTCGGGAGACCAAGCTACGCTAAAAATTGCGATCAAAATCGCCGTCGGATGTTTATTTTTTCCATGGGCTCGTGTAGACTTCGCTCCCGCTAAGCCACTGAGAATACTCTCAAGTTTCGATGTGGCAAAGAGCGAATCGGGGCGTAGCGCAGCTTGGTAGCGCACTTGCATGGGGTGCAAGGGGTCGTAGGTTCAAATCCTACCGTCCCGACCAGATTCCGACAAAAAGCCCGGGCCGAAAGGTCCGGGCTTTTTGTTTTTGCGGACTATGCAGAATCGACACAGCAAACCGAAGCAGCAGCCGGCAAACACTCCGAAGATGTGGGCGTCTGCAACAACCCTTTGATCTGTCATGGCCATCAAGGTCAATGGTCCGTAGAGACTGTCCAGTGCAGCCTTGAGCAAAACCAGGGCAAGCACAAGCGTCAGTGGTGATTTGAACTCACCGATCTTGACCACTAACCCGAGAGACAGCATTCCATAGAGCAAACCAGATAGTCCGACGTACCAATCAACCTCTTTCGCAACTACCTTCAAACCCACCGTGATTGAAACGGACAATAGAACGATCAATAGTAACCACTGGTCCGCATTGAGCGCCCTGCCAACAAGCGACCACAGTAACCAGAGTCCGGAGAGATTCAACAAGAGATGCGGCCAGTCAAGGTGGACGAAATGGGCCGATATCAATCGCCAGATCTCGCCACTCTGATGGAAATCATTCCGGTATTGTAAAAAAGAAGAGGCTTCAGGCTGGAATACGGCAACAACAAGCGCAATTACGCTCATTGTTGCCGGGACCCCGCAGTTGTATCGGTTCTCGCCGAAAACCCTGTTACCGGCCACTATTCACTCGGCGAAGACGACTGCGATAGATCAAGCCAGCCGACAAGGCTACCAATAACAACAAGAAGGGATCGAAACGGCCGCCACCGCCGCCGCCACTGGCCGTAGTGCTCTCAGTCTCGCCCTGAATGCCACCAGGGTCCTTTATGCGTTGATTGGCAAAGCCGTCTGCATCGTTCGGGCCACCATCTTCGATGAATAACATCGCGCACCAGTCACCCTGGTTCAGGCCAGGCCTGTAATCGCCGGATTTAGGCGGGGGACAGAAGCCCTCTTCCCCGGGGGCCGAGTAAACAGCATTTCTATCATTTTCGATAAACGCATTCCAGGCCATCGTCTCTGCCGAATATTTTCTGTAGACAGCACGTTTTGGAATGACTGCAAGCTGCGGCAAGACGACATAAGCCGAGTCGGATGGTTGCGCCAGACCACTCACCGTAAAATCGAAAATGCCGCCCGGGAACTGCTCCGAACGTTCGCCCTCCTCCAGTGGAGGCAATGAGAACGCCAGAGCAACGTCATCCACATCCACGATGGCTCTGTTCTTCTTCGACGATAGCGCGGTATAGCCGAGCGAAAGTGTCAGGCCCGGCTCTGTTTCGATCAGGTATTCATCGCTCGCAGAAGCCATGGCGCGGATCAGGTTTTCCGGCTCCAGGTCATCAAGGTAATCGGGGATGCCATCGCCGTCAGTGTCAACGAAGCCTTCAATATCGTCAGTGATACCGTCACCATCCGAATCCAGCGACGTGAGCAAAGGGGCTTCGCTCAGCACCGCTATCACTAAATCATTACGGCTCTCTGCAAGCGAGCTGTCTCTGACGCTCACGGCAACGGTGTAGAACCCGGGCGACAGGTTACCCGGATCAAATACGAACTGGCCGTCAGAACTGTCACCGTCCGTCTCTAGCAACTGACTGTCACTGAAGGACCAGTCATAGCTATGGATATCGCCGGGATCCGGATCGCTGACTAGGGCATTCACGGTAACTGGGCCTCCGTCAGTCACTACCAGCCTCGTTTGACCCTGTCCCTGATCGGCAACCATCTCTACGGAAGGAGCAATGTTCTGGTCACTTATTTGTGCTGTGTAGACGGTTTTCTCGCCAAGCACTACGTTAGCAGAGGCACCCATGGTCACTACGATGGTTTCCTGGGTCTCACCGCCATCAGCGTCATCGATCACCTGAAAGTTAACACTGCCCCGAAGCCCGCTCTGTATCAGAATCTCTCCATTGGCAAGGGTATGGTCCACTCCGCCGCCGACTGCCGTGCCAGCGACCGTGTAGGGAATCGAAACGGGATAGATCGCGGCCGGTCCGTTCAGCTCGGCAACCAATTCCACACTGCTGCCTTCAGCCACCACCGCATCGGTATGGAAGTTGACGATAGGTTTGACAATCACGAGCTGGGTTTCCGTCGCCACGTTTCCGGATTTGTCACTGGCTTTCCATTCCACAAAATGAGCACCAGGAGGCATTTGTGGTCTGGCATCGTTAGTCGCTGTGATGGCCCCATCCAGCGCATCAAAGGCAGTCGCTTCACCAAGATCGACCCGGGTGAAGAGACCGGTAGCTGGAACCTCAATATCGTTGGGCGGAATCAGAAGAGGTGGTTCATCATCTGCGTTGAGATCCCGACCCGCCAGGTACTCGTCCAGGTTGTTAACGCCGTCGCCGTCTGCATCAAGAAGTGCGTCGGATGGATCAAAAGGGTTCAGTCCGGCGGCGACTTCCGCTACGTCTGAAATACCATCCCCATCAGTGTCCTGACTGTTGGGATCGGGGCCATCGATGATATCGACGCCTCTGAGGGCGAGGTTCAACTCCACCGACGTGCCCCGGTCATCGACCACAACCTCTGTTGCGGCAGACCGTGAAGTACCCATCTGATAACGAACCGTAAGCACATCGCCCTTGCGCAGAAAGCCGTCGCGCCGTTCGTCAATTACGTCCAGTGGCACCGAAAGGACATAGCGATCCTGTGCAGCGGGATCCTCGCCCATGACGTAGCGATCAATGATCTGGCCCTGGTACTCAAGAAGCAGGGACACATTCTTGTCAGCCGCCGTCACTGGAGTGCCATCGACGGTCACGGTTCCATAGAGAAGATTGTCAGGCTCGGGGATCGCTGCCATCGCAGAGTGG
Organism: Marinobacter flavimaris; assembly: GCF_002933295.1. Classification (GTDB taxonomy): domain Bacteria; phylum Pseudomonadota; class Gammaproteobacteria; order Pseudomonadales; family Oleiphilaceae; genus Marinobacter; species Marinobacter flavimaris. The sequence continues at coordinate 417,683 of NZ_PSSW01000002.1, read as the reverse complement.
GCGACCAACATCATTGGCACAAGACCTGACGATACAGCTCTGAAAACACTTGTATTTTTCATGCTGATCACCTTAGTTCCCTGAGTAGCCGTAAGTCTGGAAGTGCAACTTGATGTCTGAGATGCCGTTGCCATCACGTGTGCCTTCCGGTGTGAGCTGTCCATGAATCAGACGATCCAGGCCTTCATCAGGCAGGTAATTGAGGGTGCCTCCCGGAATCACCAACATCCAGTCCGTATTCCAGACCGACCGTCCCACCAGGCGCGTATCACTGGCAGTCTGGGCGGGATCATATTCGCCACTGTCGTGATAGGCGCGGTAGCTTGAGGACCGGCGGATATCCGCATAAGTGCCACTGAGGGAGTCATTGATTGGAATCCACTCGGGATTGGTCAGATCCGATGCGCCTATCGGGAAGGGTTCAGGCAACCGTTGGTCCACCACCCGCCATTCCCGGGTCGCAAGCGTGTCGCCAGTGGGCGAGCGCATAATATCCATGCCCACGGGAAGCAGGTAGACGCGAGGCGTATTAGACAAGCCGGTTTCGTTGTAGCCTTCGAACCAGGTGCCTACGGCCCGTACCTTGGTCGCGAAATTCGTTGGATCATAGGCGCTGTCGCCTGCCCCCAGTTCCCGACCAAAGAAGTTGAGCCCAAAATTCACGGTTGTCGGGAAGCGAATCACCAGGCCTGGCTGGGGCCCCGCACTTTCCGGGGCAAAGGGCCTGGCATAGCGACGGAACTCGGGAATATCCCAAAGGTTATCAACCCGGCTCTCTTCAAGCTTTTGACGCCATTCCTGATTGGTCTGCAACCTGACAAGTTCACTGTTCGGATCGTCGGGGTCAAGACGCTTGCGGAATAACTCGTAGCGTAGCGAGAACCGGTTGGTTTCCACCTGCGGGTTGTTGAAGCCCAATTGGCCACGGTAGACATCGAAATTCTGGGTCAGTCGTGCCAGAACATCTGCAAGGCCGGGTGTGCCGGCAATAGGCACACCATCGATGACCTGCCCCAGCCCGCGCTGCCTCACGATACCCGCCAGGAACTTGCGGCCTGAACCGGCATCATCACCGAGCAGATTGGTTTCGTAATCGTAGGCGGTTGCTGCCAGATAGACATAGCGCGCAGCCAGATCAAACTGGGCACGGTATTTCTGCAGGGCATCATTGCGGAAGATCCGGAACGTGAGGTCACTGTAACGGTTGGCCTGAACATCACCAGCGGTAAATACCCGGAACGAGCGGCGCTCTTCCAGCAGGCGCTGACCCTCGGCGAGGACTTCGTAATAGCTGCCAAGGCTCTGGTTTACCACCTCGGCCTGGGTAAACAGCTCTAATCGCAGCAGTGCCTCTTCGCGCCAGAGTTGTTCCAACTCTTTTATTCTATCGACAAGTGCAACATTGGTTGTGTCGGCGGAAAGGGCTATATCCGTCTGTAATTCAACGGCTTCTTTACCGATATCCAAAGTAAATTCAGTCAGTTCAGCACCAGATGCCAAGACATTAAATGTATTAGTAGCAGCTACTTCGATACCTTTAACTGTTCCTCGAACCGCACTGAAAACATCGTTTGAGAAACCGACCGTTGTGGGAATGGCCGTTCCTGCGGCATCGGCACCATCGCTGATTGCCTGTGCTGCGAGATTAGCGGTCAGGTTAGCTGCTTTCGCTACGACAAGTGCAGCGTCAAGGCTATAAATCTGGTTCGCCTTTTTCTGCAAAATCTCTATTTCATCCAAATTCAATTGGTATTCGGCTTTAACAAGGTCAGCGGCATCCGTCACTTCAAGCAGCAGGAGTTCATGCTCTTTAGCCGCTCTTTGGAGTTGCGCTTGAGCCTGCAAAACTTCCGATATCGCGTTTTGAACGCGGCCGGGAGCCCGACGCTTGCCCCAGCTTGCCGGAGCAACAAACTGCCAGTCGGCGCCTTGGGCGACGGGATAATCGACCTGCAATGTGTCCCCAACGTTTTCATAAGCGCCAGTGAGCCCATCACCCGGAAACACAAATCCTTCGCTCCCTCCAAAGGTAATCCCGGAATAGAAGCCTGTGAAAGAGCCGTCCGGGGGCGGCAACTCCCCGGTTAATTCGGTACTGACGTACATATAATGGTAGAGATCCGGCCCTGCGTAGCCCGACGGATAGGTTTTGCCGCCACCAATATCACCAGCGTAGGGATAACCGAATATTTCAATCAGACGGTTCCGGTAGTCTCTCTCTTGCTGAATCACGGAATTATTCAGCTCATCCGCGTCGTCTTGCACCGAGCGAACAGACTGCGTTTGCTGGTTAGCAAAGTTGAAGACCTCTACGGCGTTATCCAGAGCTATCTGTGCCCGTTGCGCTATCTGGTCAAAATGGCTTTCTCCCTGAATACCCGAGCCGACCTCAAGAAAGTTCGGATCAATATCGAAAGGCACAACGCCCTTGGCCAAACCCAAAGGATTCAACCCGGCGTCGGCCTGGTCGAGCTGTGCCTGGACTGCCCCATATTGATCTACAATCTGGGAAAGCTCCACGACGGTTGTGCGGTCAACCTTTTCGATCCCCTGGTTGAGCTCGTCCACCGCCGGGAGAATGGCGTTGGCGGTCAGCCAGTCAAAATACGCACCCTGCCCGGCACGACGACCCCAACCATCCAGACCCCAGGCCCGATCATTTTTATCTGCAGTGTCCTTATAGCCTTGCCATTGCCCAGACGGTGCCTCCACATATTTCTCGCGATAGGTGAGATTAATAATCTCCGAGCCTGCTTTTGCTTTGGCGGCAGCAGCCTGGGCAAACTTCCGTTCGTCCAGGTAGTCGACCTCAATTGGCACACCTGCCACCAGGACAGACTCGGCTCTGGGTTTCCAGGTGAAGTTCGGTTCTTGCAACAGAATGTACCGGCTCTTAACGGAACTGAGGTAATGCCCCCATGCATCCCCATGTCCTTGCGGGTAGAGAGTCCGGGCATCGGTCTCCGTAATGAATCCGTCCTTGTTCTGATCGGTTATCCGGTAATTCTGCACGTAGGCGACTTCGCCATTGCCTTGGGTAAAGTTCCAGAACAGGCGGTTATGGACCGGGTAGCCGGAGACACCCGCTCGACTATCATCACGCCCCCGTAACAGAACAAGTTCCTCTTCCAACGGCGATTGGAGTTGGTTCTTGAATGCAAAGAGCGAGGAAGCGACGCTGCCCAGCTCGCTGTCTGCCTCAAGACCAATTGTCGGATCCTGCGCATCTGCATAAGCTTCGTTGCCAAGCAGCATGTACAGATCGGCAATTCTGGTCGCCACGTTCAGCAACTGGGTATTCGCGGCGATATCGTCAAACCCGGCGTTAATACTGAGGTCCTTACCACGCTCCAACACCGTCTGATATGCCTCAATGATTCCTACACCATTCACTACTTCCGGGTCTGGGTTAAAGGGGATTGGGCCGGCATAGGGCTCGCCAGCCTGCGCGATCATGCTTGTCAGCGTGTTCACCTCCGCCTCACGGAAATCACTGACGCGCTGATCAAATGGATTCAATCCGGCAATAACCCGTTTTATCCATCCTGTGGCGAGCATGCCTTTTGCCAGAACCGTTGAGTCAGAAGACGGCGCGGAAGGGTCGTAACTTGGATCTCCTGCCCAAGCGCTTGGGATCATATCGTTACCGTATTCGGTACCGCCGAGGTTTGTGTAACGTGTGATAAACCAGTTGTCACTCAGCGTCAGGAGGCCTGGGCCTTCAATGGTTATATCCAACGCACCTGGGCCCGAGTCCGGATGGATTTTCCAGGGTGAAACAGGATCGCCAGGTACCGGCGGTGAATCAGGTTGTCCGTTGGTATCAGGCTGGTAGTACCATTCGAAATCAACCAGATCCGGATCTCCGGCAAAATCGCCGCTGTGCCGCAGCGTAAGTGCCTCCTCAAAAATGTTATCGGAAGGCACAACCCAGATATTGCCCTGGTATACGCCATTGCTATTATCCATCCGCAAGACCTGCAGACTGACGGGCAATGAGCCAAGGCTGGGATCATTATTAAACGCGACTGTCACGTAGCCTGCGCCAGTCGGGCGCCCTGCGGTCAATGCCATAGGGGTGCCCAGCAAAGCCTGGGGTTCCGCCACTGTATTGTCTTCCACCTTTACGACGAACTGGGTTGGCGGAAGCACAAAAGCAGGATCATCGAGGCGATCATCCCGTTTGTTGTTATCGGCGTCAGCGAAATTGTCTGCGATTCCGTCTCCGTCCTCGTCAATGCCTTGCCCCAGGTATTGCGGCTGGACGCCGACCAGATACGCTTCATCTGGAGCATCCTGCGGATCGCCGTCCAGATTGAGCCCGTTCGGATTTCGAGAGAGGTGATAAAGCTGGTTAACGGCATCAGAAAACGCCTGATCTGCACCCGGTAGGGACAGAATTCGATCACGCTCCCGAGTCGTCATTATATTGGGGAGCAACTGAGGATCACCGATCTGGCTGTCATCGAACCAACCCCTGAAGCTCAGGGTTCTGTTGATCGGGTCGTAGCTGAGACGGGTTCGAATTACGAAGGGAAGATCACTGAAATAGGTGATTCCACCTTGCGAAAGGGTCGCAAGTTGACCACTTAACGCCTCCAACGGAACCGAACGATCGCTAATCGGATCCATCAGCTTCACGAGCGAACCCGAAGGCGCCGCATTAACGGTTTCCAGCGTTTCATCATAGATGATCTGCGCCGCTGCTTGGCCATTGATCTGAGGGAGGAAACATCTTTCCGGCGACGGAGAGGAGCATGATGCTTCTTTTGAAGAGAACACCGTCTCGCCGGGCGCCATGACTGGAACTGTGTCCGGCCATTTAAACTCGTACCGAACATTCACTGGTGTTCCTGCTGCAGTGCTTTCCGGAGTATTGGCTAGACGATCCAGCCACGGTACACAACTAGCGGACTCTTGATCAGGTTCTCCGTCGTTGTTCAGGTCATAGTAAAACTCGTTCTGTAGACTGTAGTAGTACTGAGCCGTCACTTGTCCTTCGGCGCGAGCCCAGAAGCTGCCCTTGTGGTCTTCCCAACCGGCCTGATTAACATCCGTAATGGAGTTCTCTTCGCAAACACCAAACGCCAGTATGGGTTTCGGCAACTGGAGGAGATTCCCGGCCGTCAATGTGTAAAGCCCATTATTTGCGTAGATTGGATTTGCGGCTGCTGGGCCAAAAGGGGCATCGGCCGTTCGCGCTTCAATGCGGTAAACCTGAAATGCCCAACGACTTGTGCTCGAATCAAGGTACTTCAAAATCGTATAGGGTTCAGAGGCGTACAACGTATTGTTATCGGCAATGACTTGGTTCAGGTCATTGCGCAGGGCAAACACCGTATTTTCGAGTAACAACGCGTGTTCTTCGTTGGCATTAAAGCCGGGAAGCTCTGGGACAGTCTGGTTGTAGATCGAAGCATTGGTATAGTTTGGCGGTAGCGCGCCTGAACCCTGCTGGTCCGCAATTACAAGACTCTTGGCATCCCCCTGAGCAGTCCCGACCTGTGGCCATTGGCAGGCATATCGAACCGGAGCATCAGCCCAGCTTTGACCCAATGCATTTTCACGGTACCAGACTACCGCCATCGCGTTGTCGATAGCGCTGCTTCTATTGACTGGGAAGATTGGCCCAATGCCTGTTGTTCGGCTATGAAGCCCGGCATCGTAACGAGCGGTCTCGAAAACAATATGGCCGTTTCGCGTTGAATCTTCATGTAAGTTGCTTGTCAAAGCCGATCCAATCCGGCAATCACTACTGGTCTGGAGAGAACCCGAATCGTCCCAAGGCTTCGTATACACCACCTGAAATACCGGTGATTGAGTCTGGATGTCTACCTCTTCGTCAGGTGTATTGGTAGCCACGTAATGCAAGACGACATAATCAGACTGACTGCCGACTGGCTCTGAGCGGCTAAAGTTACCGTCCGAGACCAGGCCAAGGCTGCTCGGTGGATAGGCAACGCGAGCGAATCGCATGGGTAAATTCGGATTGTTTGGTTGATGCACAGGCTCCAAAACGGCCTTTGTATCGGCGATATGGGTCTGGATAAGATCAACAGGCGGCAAAACAGGCTCGACGATAATCCTGGTGGTGTTTTTATCAGGGTTATCGGGGTCCAATTCAGTTGAAGTCCGCCATTGCAGCGTTAGCAAACCCGGAGGTTCGCCGATGATATACAGCGTGGAATCGGCTGCACTCCAAAAGGTGTAATCTCCGGCGTCGGTGGCAACTTCACCGTTGATGAGAACTGTTGGCGCTTCAACCAGTGCGTTGTCTGGAGGGGTAATTCCTTGGCCAATGATTTGATCAACAGGTATTAACCAGTTACCGCCTGCTGCATCCAACAGACCGAGAAAAACATCTTCTGGACCCGAGACGGGACTAGTCGGTGCTTCAGTAGGAAAACCCGAAGATACCAGTTCCTCTGATGCGAAAACCGCAGAACCTGTTAGCGCGGAAGCAACTGACAGGGTAACGCCATTATCACTCAGAGCTACCCTGGAATTGAGGCTATCGGTTGTAACATCATAATGACCGATCGGTCGTGATATCGAGTTGACCCACCGCCAGGTTTCATCCGGCCCCAGTTTGGCCACGAATATTGAAGGTTGTATCGCTTCAGCCAACGGGCCGTATCCGATAAGACTGGGGGTTCCAGTATAAATTCCCGAGTAATAGACATTACCCGAGTCGTCAGACTCAATCGAAACACCCTGATCTCCGTATGAGCCATAATAGATGTCCGCGAAGCTTCCGGTTTCAAATCCCTGCTCTGATACCGTCACTCCTGTAGCTGCACTGATCCGACGGACGCGTTTGGACGCATGATAGACGTCCGTATCAGTAACAGTGATGTCCGTTTGTGTTTGCAGTGAGCCCGGTCCATCCCAAACCCATCGGCAGTCCAGCGAATAGGTAGTGGTGCTCTGAGGGTCGTTGGGATTGCCGTTTTGTATAACCTCCTGAACTCGGGCGACTAGATTGCTTGCCGAGGTCGCGTTCCCGCACACAGAGGTAATACCGAATATACTGAAGTCAATGTATAGATCACTGGATCCATCACCACGGGGTTCTGCTATAATCTTGTTGGCCGAGATGAATTGACTGGCACCGGCGGTGCCTGTCACGCTGTCGACTGCGAGGCTCCATACCTCATCACCGCTGCTCCTCGATAAACGCGATAGCTTGAGAATGTCCTGGCTCTGGCGTTCTTGAGACGCCACATAGATTCCGTTGCCACCTTTGGGAACGGTCAACTTTACGCCAACCTGATCGTAGCTCCTTGCCCAGTTCCAGCCGCCGGATGAATTGAGTTTTGCTATGAATGACTTGTTCGCGGCAATATCCACTCCGGCGATCGTTGCCGAGCCAGCGGAATTAAGCCCTCCGGAGATGTAAACGCTATCAGAGGCATCGATTTCCAGGCTTTCCGGGAAAATGATCGCAGCACTGTTAACAACTTTGGCCCAAACCAAATCGCCTTGGCTGGAATACTTTGCGACATACAGATTTTCCGGTGAATCACCAATAAATGTTTCGAGATTTCCCTCTGAATTAACAAACTCGATCGTGCCATTGAAAGAACCCAGCGTGACGCTGTTTCCTCTGGAATCAACTGCAATGTCATACAGGCGTTGCTGCCCACTTCCCCCGAACTGTGCCGGCCAATTGGCAAATACCGGACTCGCGAAAAGGCATCCCAGCATTACAGCAATCAGGGAAAGCATCAAAGAACGTCGGAACACGTAGTAATGGTGTTTGTTTTCCATGACCGAAGTCCTCACTGATTCAACGTATCAATTTGCGCAGCGTGGCGAAGCGTGAAGCTTCCGGCCGCGACAATCTGCTCTTTATGAAGCCCGGAGATCACTTCCCGGTAGGTGCCCTGCTTCACGTCGTAGTTTGCGCCCAGACCTTCACCAACAGAGCCAAAGGTAAATTCCATACGGCGGGTCACCTCGTAACCATCGCCACCGTGGTCGGCATGGTAGTAATGTCGGAACGGGTTGGTCGGCGCGTCGACTGCCAGCACGATGTCTGCAGTCAGCACGCCATCGAGGCCGCCAGCCATGGCGAGGGTATCGCCGGCAAAATCATAGGCCATGGTGCTCATTCTCCTGCCCACAAGTTCGCCATCCCTCAATACCGCTCCCCGAAAGTTGGGAACCAGGCTGTCGTCCGTCAGAAGCACGTAGCGACCATTATCCGCACGCATCTGGATGACGTCCTTGAGCAAACGCACCTGACCGCTTTCGCGGTGCATAATGACCCGGAAGGAGAAGTTGGCGGCGACGGCACCCAGCTCGCTGGACTGGGATACAGGGAAGCCCTCGGCATCTGTGCACAAATCACTGCCCGACCCCGGATTGCTGCCAATGATGACGGCCTCCGCTTCAACATCGACAGTTCCGTCACCGTCCGCATCGATTGGTTCGAGTGTTGTTGGTTCTGTGGTGCAGGTACGTAGATAGTTATGAACCTGGGAGACCTGGTTGATCGTTACGGTTCCCACCCACAAGGAGTTAAGCTGCGGCGCCGAGGCTGTCACCGGGATTAGCCAGCGAGCACCGGAGGTGCTTTTGATCTCAAGCGTTTGTCCAAAATCATCAGGCTCGAAGTCTGCCCGTCGAACACCGAGCGGCACCCTGCTCTCTCCCTCAGCGCCGACCGGAATCGCCAGGCCGTTACCGAGCGGTAGCCAGGACTGCTCCGACACCGGATCCGGGTTGGCGTAGAACATCCCCGGGGCTCCACCCAGAAGTTGCAATGTCGCGGTATGGGCAACGTCCAGACTGTTTTCGAGCTTTAGGGTTAACTGCTCTAGAACCGTGCCGAATTCCATTCGATCAACCTGTGGCAGATCGATGTCCATTGGCCCGACAAAATTGCTGCCTCTGTCGCTGAAAACCCAGTAAGCGGTATCCGAATCAATCACGGTGTTGGAAGGATTTACCTGTTGCCATTGATCGCCCACCAGACGGTAGATCGATTGCCCGGCGTGAGCAGGCGATCCGGCTAGGAAATCGGAAAAAACCGGGGGATTTGCCGGATCCACGTGGAAACCGGTGAGGCTGAACTCTCCCGGCTGCCAGTTAATCCTGGGCACTGCCGGGCGCCCTGTTATGGAAAGCGTGGCCTCAGAGCTGCCCTCCAGCTTCACCAGATACGCCCGATTCGCCTGCACCGAAAACAGATTGCTCAGGAATGCCTGCGGCGCTGCGGGTGGAAAATAACGCAGCCAACCCGGTGCACTCAGCATGCTTTCGGCATCAGGGTCCTGAATGAAATCGACCTTTGCACGCTGTGCAAGCCAGGTCCAGACGCTGCTTATCTGAGCCCCGCTGCCATCCACAAAGTCCGCAAACACCTGCTCGGTCGCATCATTGACGGGAGCGACTTTTACATGGATTGCATTCCAGCCAGGCGTCAGACGGATCGTCTGAGTGCAATTAAGCCCTCCGCTGCAAACAACCTCGGCCAGGGCAAGGCCCGGCAATGAAGAGCAGGCGATGATCAGGGTTAAAGCCAACGGATGAAAAAGCTTCTTGATGGTCATTTGGATGCCCCCGGGACCGGGATTCTTGTTGGTTGCAGGCTCAGGATTGTTCATTGGGGAAGCTCCGGTGGCCTGACGGCGGCCACTTCTTCGTCACGTACTACCACCATCTGTGATAACACGGATTCGTTGACAACGGCGGGCTTCACACTTGCGACTGTAGCCTTGAGCCAGTCGGCCTCATGCTCCATTCGCATCCGCTGCAACAACTGGATCCGAATGTTGCTCGCGACCGATTCCAGAGGCGTTATCCGTTCGCCCCGGATGTCCATCAGCTTGAGGAGGTACAGCCCGTCCCTGCCATTGATCGGCGCGGAGATCTCTCCCGGTTTTGTGATACCTGACAGCGCAGCGGCGAGAGCCGGATCAAGGCTCTGGCTTTGCTCGGCGTGCCACCCGATATCGCCCCCCACATATCGGGATCCCTGGTCGCCGGAATATTGTGCGGCGAGGGAACCAAAGCCCCGAACAGCCTCCGGTTGACTCAACGCCAGCTTCTGAACTCGGTGGGCCAGCTCACCCACCCGCTTCGACTCAGCCGCAAGTGCATTGTCAGCAAGCTCAAACTTGATGATGGCAGCCCGCTTCTGGGCGGGCGTGGTGTAGCGCGCAATGTTGTCCTGGTAATAACGACTGACCTGATCCTCGCTAACCCTGATCCTTTCAATGGCCGGGTTCAGTTGCCGCTCGCGAAACCGGGCAATAAGCGCATTTTCCAGCGCCCGCACAACCGCCGGATCCTGTTCGTAACCCTCGTCAATGGCGGTTGCAATCAATGCTTCCCTCTCAATCATTTCCTGGAGCAACTGCTTTTTGATGTCCAGAGCGTTCGAGGCCGAGCTGCGTTGTCCCATGTAAGCCTTCAACTGGTCAGCAGTGATGACAGAGTTTCCGATACGGGCCACCTCATCCTCTGAAAGGCGGGAATCGGAGAACTGCTTGAAGGCGTAAAACCCTGCTCCAGCCAGAGCAATGGTGAGCAGTGAGGAATAGATAAGAATGCGTTCTTTTGGCATGGCTCGCCTTCCATGGGATGGCGGGCACGTCAGAGCCCGGTCCACCAGTTTTCTGATCTACTGACCTTAGTAAAAGGATTACAGGGCGGTAATAGTCCGTTTGGGTAGTTTTTGCATCTATCCGGTTGGCTATAATGAAAGAGCGTCCGGGATGGACAGAAACGAAAGGGCGGGCATCAAAAGTGCGGATTTTGGTTTCAGATGATCATGAGCTGATACGGGACGGAATCTCCATTCTGTTGAAGAAATTGCTCGATAACCCGACGGTTCTGGAAGCTGAAACCGGCGACGAGGCGATCAGTATTGCCGAAGACCACCGCGATCTTGATCTCGCGGTTATCGATCTCTCGTTACCGGGCGTAAACGGTCTGCCAATGGTTTCAAAACTGTGCCAGCTCCTGCCTGAAACGCCGATTCTTATCCTCTCCGCCTCGGCCGACCGAAACCTTGTTCTTAAAACCATCGAATCTGGAGCGTCGGGCTTTGTATACAAGTCGCTGGGAACAACGGTGCTGGAAGACGCCCTTCAAATGGTTTTGGCTGGAGGAGTCTTTATTCCGCCTCTCGTCGAAGATGAAGACACTGAACTGACCGGCATCACACCCCGCCAGCGTCAGATTCTGGAGCTGCTGGCCCAGGGGAAATCAAACAAGGAAATGGCGAATACGCTTCACATCTCGGCAAACACCATTAAGAATCACCTCGCGAAGCTTTACGACCAGTTCAGTGTCTCTAACCGAACCCAGGCAGTCATGAAGGCGCAGGAGTTGACGTCCGGAACGTCGATGTGACCGCAGCGATCAAGCTCAGAACTGCGCTGAAACCCTGAACAGAAACCTGGGATCCTGAGCGCTTTCGCCTCTAACATCTCGCTCATAGCGATTTGTCAGATTCTGAACGACACCCTCGAGTAGCCAATCCTGCGCCACTCTCTTGGCAAGTCGAAGGTCCAGACGATGTGTTTGGGCAATGACAGGTGAAACCCCCAGGTCTGCATCTCCATTCCAGGACATGTCATCCAGGAAATAATACCCCAGGCTGGCCTCTATCCCATGGTTCAGCTTCTGTGCAAAAAGCAGACTCAGTGTTGCATCCGGGACGTGATTCTCCCTGCTGATCAGGCCGGTATCAATCACATCGTAACGGTCCTCACTTCGAAGGAAAGCAAACTGGAAACTCAATTGACCGCCGCGCCATGGCTCAGTCTTCAGCTGCCCCTCAAGCCCCCAGGTGTCCACCCCGACCCTCCCGTCATACCAGATTTCAACACCATCATTCAGGTAGCCAGGATAAGAAGAGGTCCGATCCGTTTCAGTTCGATACTGGTTGTCCAGGCGCTCATAAAAAATACGTGCATCGACGAACAGGCCATTGTTGAAAAGCTGCCCTATGTAGCCCAGATCAATAACGTCCAGCTCCTCCGGCTCCAGCCCACCTCTGGAAAAAGTGATTTGTCTCAACACAGTGCCGTCGTCAAAGTACAAGGCGCTTCGGTAGTGTTCCTCAAAAAGCGTCGGCTTTCGCTCTGAGTGGCTGAAGCCAAGCCTGAAGGTGTGGTTCCAGAACGGCATATAGTTCAAGGCCAGTCGATAGGACGCTCCCGTTTCATAGAGATCGCCTCGTTCCAACACACCGCCAGCATTGACGATCCATTGCTCTGTCAGTGGAATGCTTGCCTGGGCAAATGCCCGATAACTGTTATCCGTTCGCCATGCGTCATCCCCAAACGTGTCGAAGCTACGCATACTTTCCTGCCGCCCACCGGCGCCGAGAACCCATTTGACAGCTCCCGGGTGGTAGTCGCGATACTGCACCTCAATGTCGTGACGTTTTTCCTGAAACGTGTAAACGCCTGTCTGAACCTCCTGATCCTGGCGCCCGTCGAACAACAAGGGAATATCTGCGGGCGTGACTCCCAGCAAATCGGAAAGCAGGCCAAGACTTGTTCGATCATCTTGCTCGGAATAACGCCGGTAAAACTGCACATAAAAATCGCGATCCCTGCCAAGCGTACGAGTCCAACGCAGCCGCTGCCTGTCGGCCCTCATATCGCGAGATGTATTCGGTAGCAGCACCGGAACATCCGCGTTGTTATCAAGGTCGCCATCGCTTGCCGAGAGGGCAACATCCAGCTCGTCGCTATCGCTCAAGGCGATCTGACTTCGAAGGTTAAGGAAACCCAGGGCCTTGCCATCTGACCTTCCGCGATTGCCCTCCGTCTCTTCATATCTGCCGGTAAGCCGGTAATGCAACGGTCCATCGCCGGCCCCGTATCGCATCATTGCTCCGCGACTGTCGCGCGATCCAACGTATCCACTGAAAAAAACACCCGGAGTGCCTATGGGCTTGCGCGTGATGATGTTAATCGTCGAGGTGAACGCGTTGTAGCCGTAGGTTGGCGCGCCACCACCCCTGATAACCTCGATTCGTTCGATGTCCTCAATGGCAACACCGAGGGTCTGCCAGTCCACGGTCAGATAGGAACTGTAAACCGAGGCACCGTCGATCATCACCTCAAGGCCACGTTGAAGAATATCCGACTGACCGTGATAAGCCACAAGATAGGGAGAACTGATCGTAGCGCCCGACACCTGAAAACCGGGAACCAGCCGCAGCAAATCGGCGATTTCCGTGGCACCGGATGCACGGATCATATCCTGATCTATAACAGTCATTGATGCACCCGACTGGCTAGCCGGCTGCATCATTCTCGAAACAGTGACACCCACGGGTATGTCCGTGAAAAAATGAGTTTCGTCAGCGGGTTCTGCCTTCGGGGATCCGCTAACTGTCAAGCCGGCAATCAGAATCAATACCGCCGAAACCCGGTTTCGGGTTGAGAAGCCCCCACCGGAGCACACGCGTTTATTCATCCAATTCCTCGCGGGTCTGCGCGTAAGGATCAGCAAGCAGAGCCAGGAGCTGCTCCACCTCTTTTCTGAACTTTGGTGTACGTTCGTGACGAAGGGCTTTTCGAGAAGAATCCACTGCCCGTACGAGAGCCTTCAGCTGGAAGTACCCGGCTACTCCATGAATTTGATGCAGCAGGTCTCGAATCTCGGCTGGAGCACCCCTCGTCAATGCCGAACTGAGGGCATCGCCCAATTGGCGTAGCTCCTTTTCCAGCTTCGGCCGAAGTCTTTCCGGGAGCGCTGCGGGCGATGTGGGGTCCTGTTCGTTTACAACGACGGGCTCCACCATCCCTAGCATTTTGGCAATGGTGTTTGCCAGCAAATCGGAATTAATGGGTTTGTGCACAAGCTGAATTCCTGGCCCCGATTCCCTCAGACAGTCCTTGGCACCGAAAACATCTGCAGTGATGATAATCACCGGGACTGCGCTGAGGCAGGCATCCTCCAGATTCCGAAGTTGCTTCAAAGCTGACAAGCCGTCGACGTTTGGCATGTGCAAATCGAGCAGAACCAAATCGACCTTGTGCTCAACCGCACGCTCAACGGCCTCGTGGCCATCCCTGGCCAGTACTACATTTGCTCCCCAATCAAGCAACCAGGATTCGATCAGCCGGCGATTGAACTCGTTATCCTCTGCCACAAGAACAGTTCTGGACTGGAGAAATGTATTAGGGGAGTCACTGGGCATCGAAGCTGGAGACGGTTTTGCCGATGTATCAGACAACTCTGCAAGTCGTGCCATAACGCTCTCGGTTCGCGCGGGCTTAACCAAAACCCCAACTCTGCCATCAACGCTGGTTAATAAATCAACTTCTGAGTGTCGGCTTGTTGCCATCAAAAGAACCGGCCCCGAGAAACGACGTCGTACTTCCTGAATATTTTCCAGATTGACGCTATCCATATCGCTGCGGGGCGATAAACCAACAATAACGACATCAATGCGTTTGGTGCCGGGCATGTGGCTCGAAAGAACCTGGCAGGCATTCTTGGCGCTAAGGGCGGTATACACCGTGATACCCTGCATAACGAGCATGTTACGCAGACTATGACGAGCCATAGGGTGCGGCTCGAAAATCAGAACGTTCAATTTCAGCACGGGCTCATCGACAGGTCGTTCGACTTGGAGCTGGGTATTAATCGGTAGTCTGAATGAGAAATCTGAGCCTTTTCCCGGCTCACTTACTACCTCTACCGATCCACCCATAAGCGCAGTGATACGCTGGCAAATCGACAACCCGAGCCCCACTCCGCCAAAATTTCGAGTATAGGTAGAATCATTCTGCTCAAAAGCTTTAAACAGGTTGCCTATCTCATCAGACGGTATTCCGATCCCTGTATCGGAGACACTGATTTTGAGCGACCTATCGGAATTATCCACGGAGGCACGCAAGAGCACATGGCCCTCATGTGTGAACTTGATAGCATTCGCCAAGAGATTGGCAAGCACCTGTTCTATTCGCAGTTCATCCCCCCGAATGAACTCCGGCACATCACTATCTATCAAAGCGACCAGTTCGAGCCCCTTTTCCTGGGCCTCCGTGCTAAAAATAGTCGCGATGTTTTCAAGAGACAGGCGAATATCAAAGACAGACTCGCTCAACCTTATAGAGCCCGATTCCGCCTTGGAAAAGCCTAGAATACCGTCGATCAGATGTATCAGAAGCTTTGCAGCCCGGGACATCATTTCAACGTATTCTTTTGTTTCAGATGCTGACCCTGGTCTGAGAATACGCTGACTGAATCCATAGATTGCGTTGACTGGCGTTCTTATTTCATGACTCATGTTAGCCAGAAAATCAGCTTTGACTTTCTCTGCTTCACTGGCCTTAGTGCGAGCGGCATCGAGCTCTTTATTTCTTTGCTCCAGCTCACTTACCTTTTTCTGCAGCGACGATGTCGCATACGCAATTCGCTCGTGAAGCCGCTGATGGGACAACTCTATGGTCTCAGCCATGCTGTTCACGTTGGATGCCAGGCGAACGATTTCCCCCTTACCAGTGGGGCGCACCCGCGCAGACAAATCGCCATGCGCCAAACGATCAATGGTATCGGTGACTGCATTTATTGGTCTCGAAAACCGGTTTGACAGGTAAAGAGACACCAAAAGACTGAAAACCACCCCGAGAAGTATGACCCACATACTCCGGGTCACAACTTGCCCGGTCGCCAAATCCAGCTCTTCGTTATCTATAAGTAAGACGATCCATCCCAGAGCTTCAGGCGCAGGCAGATTACCCTGCCTGTACAAATCGCCAGAGATATCGAACTCTTTACTGCCAATTGGGCGAACCAGGAACTTCACGTTGCCCTCGAACCCGCGGCCTTCAGATTGCAGTACTTCACCATCCAAAACGGACGCTACACTTCCGGCCTTTTCCCAGGCGTTGATCAAGCCCAACACAGCCTTCTGAGGTATCTGTTTTCCTTTGTGGGCAAGCACCCTTCGTTCCGCATCCACAACCGCCACGGAGTCCACCCATCGCGACTCCACGGCCGAATCAAGCAATTTGGCCAGCATCTCCTGATCACCGGAAAAAAGGTAGTATTCGGTCACCTGAGACAGATTTTCTACGATGAGACGAGCCTGGCTATCAATGGACTGTTCTTTGTCCTGAATGCCAAAACCACCCACCACAACGCTGAAAATGGACGCGACCATAATCAAGGGTAGTAGGCCGCCCAGAATGATCTGCGCACGAATGCTGGACAATACTGGAAGAGGAATTTTCATTGTTCTTCCGCGTCAGCCAGATGGTTTGGCGGGATATGATCAATTCTGATCCCAAGTGAGTTGGCAACTGAGGGGTTTACCGCATACCGATAATAATCGGCATAAAAGATGTTCGGCGGCTGTCGGTTCGATGCCCCTCCTGGAAACCGGGGATGCTCGGGATGCTCTGCCAAGTACTCACCCAGCTGGCAACCAAGCGCCTCCGAGGTAGAGTACACCGCAGCCAATGCGCCTGCTTTTACATAGCCGTCTGAATAGCCGAATACCGGTATCTGGTTCTGGTAAGCAGAGTAGAGCAAAAACCTGATCACAGTTGGAGACGTCAAAATTGGATCATAGACAAGAAACAGGCCGTCGCTGGAGTCGAACAGCCCTGCGGCAAGCTTCGGAAGCTCTTCGCCAGATTTCACAACAAACGATTCCACCGTAAAACCGAGACGGCTCGCCTCCCGCATAATGGCTTCCTTTAAGTGAGCACTTTCCTGCCCGAGAACAGCACTCAGCTTCTCAGCCGCTGGTAACAGGGTTCTGATTAAAGACAGTCGTCTGTTTAAAGGTTGATCAAGAAAAAAGAAAGACGTAACACCGGAGCCCTTCTCCCCACTTTCAAGCAACTGGCGAGCGAAGCTTTCGGGAACCAGCGCGCTTACAAATGGGCGGCTATTCCCATAAACTTGCATGAGTTCGGACGATTTCGTTCCAACCGCTACAACCCTGTGTCCTGCCAATAGCTCTGGTCTCTTCTGGACCTGCTTTATTGTCTTTATCCTATAGGACGAACCGGGCGCCCCTTTGGTTCCGAAGCAGACAGAAAAGCCATCGGCGAAATCTGAGTAAACTGCCCCACTTCCCGGAACCAAAAGCAGGACGGGGTAAGGCTCGCCGCCGGCTTCTGGCTCGGCGATAACGATTCCAGAGACGAATGCGAGGAGAGCGAATGCGATGCGCCGGAACATTGCCAGGCTTAGGCAAGCTTTTGGCTGACTGCCATCTATGCTTTCCAAGGATCGAGCAGTCATCTCAAGCGCATCCAGGCGTCCCAGATTATTTTCCGGTAGATCAATCCATTCAGTATCGATGCTCCGTTTTCTCGATTTTTACTGGCGAAGACCCGCGGGCACAATCACCCAAACGGACCATAAAGAACAAACGGCAGCCACAACGTCTATTGAACAAACGAAATACGACCACGGGAAAGTCGGAGTTTCCCCTGACGTTCGAGCTCCTTGAGCAGTCTGCTAACGACTTCCCTGGCCGTACCGAGCTCGACAGCCAGCTCCTGGTGCGTAATTCGTATACTGCCCTCAGCAGCTCTGGCTTCCAACCACTGGGAGAGGCGGTCGTCCATGCGTCTGAAGGCGACTTCTTCTACCAATAACATCAAGTCATTCAAACGGCGACCGTAAGACTCCATTATGCCCAGCCGGAAATCGGCGGACTGGTCCATGAGCCGATCGAACAACCCCCTGGGCACCATCAACACTTTGGCATCCTCCTCAACCACGGCCTCTGCGCGAAAGCCGTCACCGGTCATCAGGCACCCGATCGAGAGCGTGCAAATGTCATCCGCGCCCATCCTGTACAGGACGATGCTATTCCCCGACAGCCCTGTCATCTGAACCTTTACACTGCCATGGAGCACCAGTGGAAGGCCCTGACACGGATCTCCCGCTCTAAAGAGCACCTTTCCATGCTCAAATTGAATCGCCTGCAGTCCGTTCAGAGCGTCCCGCCGAAGGGATTCCGGCAATGTTTCAAGAATGCTGTGTTGCAACGTCAGTTTTTCCATAGTTAACGAGACTAGCTTATCCAGTACTTTTCCTTGTGTGACTTTATCACTGAACAGCCCGGGAGCAGGCGTTAGAGTGGCCTTACTGCCTCAAATCAACCAAGGAGAATGGATCATGAGCATCAATATGGGATCTGCGGACCGTATCATCCGGGCCATTGTTGGCATTGTACTTCTGGCGCTCGTATTTGTGGGCCCACAAACCGCCTGGGGCTGGATTGGCATCGTTCCTCTGGCCACTGCCGCAGTGGGCAACTGCCCCGCCTATTCAATTCTGGGCATCAAGACCTGCAAGAAGCAATAAACCTGCAGGCATAAAAAAACCGGGGCAACGTCGCTGCCCCGGTTTTTCTTATGACTTTCGGAAGACCTATTTGACCGGCGCGTTCAGCACCTCAAGTACTTCCTCAAGCTCCGTAATCATCTGGCGAATCAGCTGCTTATACTGGGAAGTATCGTCCTTTACCTCGTGACTGCTCAGCTTCTGCTTGGCACCACCGATGGTATAGCCCTGATCATAAAGCAGACTGCGAATCTGGCGGATCGTGATAACGTCTGCGCGCTGATAATAGCGCCGGTTACCCCGACGCTTTACGGGCGAAAGCTGCGGAAATTCCTGCTCCCAATACCGCAGCACGTGCGCCTTTACCGCGCACAGCTCCGCCACCTCACCGATGGTGAAGTAACGCTTCCCGGGAATCGTGGGAAGTTCGTTGTTATGACTGGGTTCCAGCATACGCTTCTACTTTTTGCTTTAGTTTTTGTCCCGGGCGAAACGTAACAACTCGCCGTGCACTGATTGGAATCTCTTCGCCGGTCTTCGGGTTCCGTCCCGGCCGCTGCTTCTTGTCCCGCAGGTCGAAGTTACCGAAACCCGAAAGCTTCACCTGCTCGTTGTGGCTGAGAGCGCCTCTGATCTCGTCGAAAAAAGCTTCTACCATTTCCTTGGCTTCGCGCTTGTTAAGGCCCAATTCCTCGTACAACCGCTCTGCCATTTCCGCTTTCGTCAAAGCCGCCATTTCTCAACTCCTCAGTGTTGCCCCCAGCTCTTCTTTCAATGCGTCGATCACACCGTTGAAGAGCGAATGCACTTCATCCTCGTTCAATGTACGTTCGGGGTGCTGCCAGAACAGGCTCAAAGCCAGGCTCCGGTTACCTTCGCCCAAGCTCTCACCTTCATAGACATCGAACGCACGCAACGCTGTCAGCTGCTCACCGGCATGCTTTCTCGCTACACGCTCCACATCGGCGAACGCTACCTCGCTCCCGATAATAATAGCCAAATCCCGACGAACTTCCGGGAATTTCGAAATTTCTTTGAAATTAGGCACATATCCGGTAACGATTGAATTCAAGAATAGCTCAAACATAAGGATCGTGCCATTAAGTTCAAGATTTTTCTGAACTTGTGGATGCAGAGTCCCCAGCCAGCCCACATGCTCGCCGTCACGCATGAGCTCTGCGGTCTGTCCCGGATGCAGCGCAGGATGCTGACTGCCAACAAAACGTATCTCGATACCCAGCAAACGGAACAGACTTTCCAAATCCCCTTTTACATCAAAGAAATCCGCGGTTCTGCGACCGTTCGCCCAATTTTCAGGAAACTGATTGCCTACCACGACGCCGGCAAGCATCGGTTGCTGATCAATCCGCTCGCCTTCCTGAAGGAACCGCAGGCCGGTTTCGAACAGCCGGATACGCGGCTGCTGACGATTCTGGTTGTAGGCGACGGTCTTCAGCAGCCCACTCCAGAGGCTGGTGCGCATCACCGACAGATCCGAGGAAATCGGATTAGCCAGGGCAATGCCCTGACGGTCGGGATCAACCAACTGCTGGACTTTCGGATCAACAAAGCTGTAGGTCACCGCTTCCTGGTAGCCGTGATCCACAAAGAAGTTTCGAATGGCCGAGACTGGCCGAACCGCTTCCTCCTCCGGGCGAAGACCGAGTGACCCGTTGGGCTCGGTGACGGGCAGATTGTTGTAGCCATAGATCCGCCCCACTTCCTCAATCAGGTCTTCTTCAATGGAGATGTCCGGGCGGAAGCTGGGCACACTGACCCGCCAACCGTTTTTCAGGAGCTTCTCGACCCGCAGACCAAGTCGGGTCAGGATTTCCTCAACCGTTGTCCGGTCGATTTCCATACCCAGAACATCGTTTAGCCGGCCGGCACGCAGGTCGACAACCCGATCCCTGGGCATGTCTTCATCGCTGGCAACCTCGACAATCTCGCCAGGCTCACCGCCCACGATATCCATCAGCAAGCTTGTGGCCCGCTCCATGGCGTCGCGTGCCAGTTTATAGTCAACACCTCGTTCGAACCGGTGCGAAGCGTCAGTGTGCAGGCCGTAGTGACGGGCCTTGCCCGCGAGGGTAATCGGATCAAAGTAGGCAGACTCCAGTACCAGATCCCGGGTTTTCGGGCTGACACCGGAATGCTCGCCGCCCATGACACCGGCAATAGCGATCGGCTTTTCGTGATCCGCAATCACCAGCGTGCCCTGGGTGAGCTCAACTTCCTGGCCATCCAGCAGAACAAGCTTTTCACCAATGCGCGCCATGCGAACGACGATCCCGCCGTGGATTTCATCACGGTCAAAGGCGTGCATCGGCTGGCCAAGTTCCAGCATGACGTAGTTGGTAACGTCCACGGCGGCATCAATGGAACGGATACCGGAGCGACGTAGTTTTTCCTGCATCCACAATGGCGATTCCGCCTGCAGGTTCACGTTTCGGAGAATACGGCCGAGATACCTCGGGCACCCTGCCGGCGCTTCCACCCGGATATCAGGGACTTCAGAGTGCACAGAATCCACCGGCTCAATTGCGGGACTGTTGAACAACATGCTGTTCAGAACACCCACTTCCCGGGCGATGCCTTTGATAGACAGACAGTCGGCACGATTCGGAGTCAGGTCTACATCAATAGTGACGTCGTTCAGCTTCAGATAATCCGCCACGTCCTTACCCACCGGAGCGTCCGCAGGAAGCTCCATCAGGCCATCGTGGTTCTCAGAAAGCCCGAGCTCGGACTCGGAGCAAAGCATTCCTTCGGAGGGCTGACCGCGAAGCTTGGCCTTTTTGATCTTGAAATCGCCCGGCAGGACAGCGCCAACCACGGCAAAAGGTACTTTCATACCCTCGCGAACATTCGGGGCACCGCAGACCACCTGAACCTCTGAGGAACCATCACTTACCTGGCATACCCGGAGCTTGTCTGCGTCCGGATGGGGCTGCACCGACTGGACTTCGCCAACGATCACGCCACTGAATTGACCGGCCACCGGTTCGAAACCGTCCACTTCCAGCCCCGCCATGGTGATCTGATCCATCAATTCCTGGGTATCGATTTGCGGATTAACCCACTCGCGCAGCCACTGTTCACTGAATTTCATGGTTATTGCCTTGTCCTGATGCGGTTATGCCTGTTTGGTTGGATGCCTTGATCTTGCCTGTTAACGGAACTGTCGCAGGAAGCGCAGGTCGTTCTCAAAGAACATGCGCAGATCGTTAACGCCATAACGAAGCATGGCCAGGCGCTCTACACCAAGACCGAATGCAAAGCCACGGTATTCCTCGGCATCGATTCCGCAGTATTCAAATACTTTTGGGTGCACCATTCCGCAACCCATAACCTCGAGCCACTTGATGCTGCCATCGGCTTCCCGTCCCCATTCGATGTCCACTTCCGCGGAGGGCTCGGTGAAAGGGAAATACGATGGCCGGAAACGGACCTGAAGATCCCGCTCGAAAAACACCCGCAGGAATTCCTCAACCGTGCTTTTAAGGTCCGCAAAGCTGACGTTTTTCTCGACCAGAAGCCCTTCCACCTGATGGAACATGGGGGTGTGAGTCATATCCGAATCACAGCGGTACACGCGTCCAGGGCAGATCATTCGGAATGGCGGCTTGCCAGCTTCCATGGTACGAATCTGTACGGGTGAGGTGTGGGTCCTCAACAGTGTGCCCGGGTTGAAATAAAACGTGTCGTGCATCGCGCGGGCGGGATGGTGGCCTGGAATATTCAGGGCCTCGAAGTTGTGATAGTCATCTTCGATCTCGGGCCCCTGCTCCACGGTGTAGCCGGCGCGCGCAAAGAAATGTTCGATTCGCTGCAGGGTGCGGGTGACCGGGTGCAAACCGCCCAGGTCCTGGCCTCGGCCCGGAAGGGTCACATCAATGGATTCGCTGGCAAGCTTCTGTTCGATGGCGGCACGTTCCAGATCGTTTCGGCGGGCATTGATGGCCTGCTCTACCTGCCCTTTGGCTTCGTTGATCTTCTGGCCGGCGGCAGGGCGCTCCTCAGCAGAAAGCTTGCCCAGTGTTTTCGCCTGCTGGGTAATAACACCCTTCTTGCCAAGATATTCAACACGAATTTGATCGAGTGCCTGCAGGCTGTCAGCGCTTTCAACAGCCGACAAACCGTCCTGAACCAGTTGCTCCAGGTTTTCCATTGACCCTGCTCCAAACCAGAAATGGAAGTGCTTAAAAACGTAACTTCAAAAACAAAAATAGGGGAAGAGCGTGCCCTTCCCCTATCAGGAGGCGCCGTCATGAAATCATGAGACGCCCATATCGATCAGCAATCGATGAAAGAGCTAAGCGATCACAGGGACGCTTTGGCCTTCTCAACAACAGCGGCAAACGCCTGCTGCTCGTTCATGGCCAGATCGGCCAGAACCTTACGATCGATTTCAACGTTAGCCTTTTTCAGACCAGCGATCAGACGGCTGTAAGACAGACCGTTAGCGCGGGCACCAGCATTGATACGGGCAATCCACAGAGCGCGGAAAGCACGCTTGCGGTTACGACGGTCACGGTAGGCGTACTGACCGGCCTTGATAACCGCTTGCTTGGCTACACGGAATACCCGGCTACGAGCGCCGTAGTAACCTTTGGCCTGATTGAGAATCTTTTTGTGACGACGGCGTGCGACCACACCACGTTTTACACGAGCCATACTTTAATCCTTCTACCTGTACTTTCTAAGGAATGATACTCGCGGCTGGATCAGCACGCGGTCATACGCTTGATAGATGCAACATCCGACTTGGCGATGAGCTTGGTGCCGCGCAGCTGACGCTTACGCTTCGGGCTCTTCTTGGTCAGGATGTGACTGGTGAAGGACTGCTTGTGCTTGAAGCCGGTGGCGGTTTTCTTGAACCGCTTGGTGGCTCCGCTTTTGGTTTTCATCTTAGGCATTTTTTAAAACTCCGCATTCTATTTTTAAATAAACAATAATGTGCCCCTGAACGACAAATCCCCCGCATGCGCGGGGGACAAGCACCCGATCAGGTTCACTTCTTCTTGCGGGGCGCCACAACCATGGTCATCTGCCGGCCTTCCATTTTCGGCCGCATCTCTACCTGGGCAAGCTCTTCAATATCTGCTTCTATGCGCTGCATGAGCTGCATACCAATTTCCTGGTGTGCCATCTCACGGCCACGGAAGCGGATAGTGATTTTGCCGCGGTCCCCGTTTTCAAGGAAACGTACCAGGTTGCGTAGTTTGACCTGATAATCCCCTTCTTCAGTTCCTGGACGGAACTTAAGCTCTTTGACCTGCGTCTGCTTCTGCTTTTTCTTGGCAGCCGCCTTGGCCTTCTTCTCGTCGAAGATTTTCTTGCCGTAGTCCATTATCTTACAGACGATCGGATCGGAATCCGTAACCTGGACCAGGTCAAGAGATGCCTCTTCTGCTTGCTTGAGAGCATCCTCTATTGGTACTACACCGACCTGATTGCCTTCTGCGTCAATCAGTCGGACTTCGGTTGCGTCAATATTCTCATTGATAGGCGCCTTTGGTGTGCGCCCACCCCGATTCGCTCGCTGTTTAATAATCAGATCTCCGTCTTTGTTTTGCCCTTGCGTTCAACATCTTCACTTAAGAATTGCTCAAACGCTTCAAGCGATAAAGTTCCCAAATCTTCGCCCTTGCGGGTTCTCACCGCAACGGCGTTGTTGTCGACTTCTTTGTCACCGACAACGACAAGGTAGGGAACCTTGTTAAGAGTATGCTCGCGGATTTTAAAGCCGATCTTCTCGTTTCTCAAGTCAGCATTAACCCTATAGCCCAAAGAATCCCACTTTTTCGCCAGATTCTGACAATAATCACGCTGATTATCGGTGATATTGAGGATAGCCACCTGAGTCGGCGCCAGCCAGGTCGGGAATGCACCTTCGTATTCCTCGATCAGGATACCAATAAAACGTTCAAAGGATCCCAATACCGCCCTGTGCAGCATGACCGGGGTCTTCCGCTCGGAATTATCGGCAACATACTGCGCACCCAGACGACCCGGCATCGAGAAGTCCACCTGAATAGTGCCACACTGCCATACCCGTCCGATACAGTCTTTCAGCGAGAACTCGATTTTGGGTCCGTAGAAGGCGCCTTCGCCTGGCAGCAATTCCCAGTCTACCCCTTCGCGATTCAACGCTTCTTCCAGGGCGGCTTCCGCCTTGTCCCAGACCTCATCGGAGCCAACCCGTTTTTCCGGACGGGTTGAGAGCTTGTACAGGATTTCGGTAAACCCGAAGTCTGTGTAGATCTCGTGCAGCATTTCAATAAATGCCGAGACTTCCTGCTGAATAGAATCTTCTTCGCAGAAAATGTGGGCATCGTCCTGGGTAAAGCCCCGAACACGCATCAGTCCATGCAGCGCCCCGGAGGCCTCGTTCCGGTGGCAGGAGCCGAATTCCGCCAGTCTCAGGGGCAGATCCTTGTAGCTTTTCAGACCCTGGTTGAAGACCTGCACGTGGCAGGGACAGTTCATGGGCTTGATGGCGTAGTCGTGCTTCTCCGACTCGGTGGTGAACATGTCGTCCTTGAACTTGTCCCAGTGCCCTGACTTCTCCCACAGGGTCCGTGACACCACCTGTGGTGTCTTGATCTCCTTGTAGCCATGCTCCTGCTGCTTGCGGCGCATGTATTGCTCAACTTCCTGATACAGCGACCAGCCATCCGGGTGCCAGAAAACCATGCCCGGTGCTTCTTCCTGCATATGGAACAAGCCAAGCTTCTTGCCGACCTTCCGGTGATCCCGCTTCTCGGCCTCTTCCAGACGGTGCAAATAGGCTTTGAGATCTTTCTTGTTACCCCAGGCGGTTCCGTACACGCGCTGAAGCTGCTCATTGCTGGTGTCGCCACGCCAATACGCGCCGGCCACCTTGGTCAGTTTGAAGGCCTTCAGCTTGCCGGTGCTGGGAACGTGGGGACCGCGGCACAGGTCGATAAAATCGCCCTGGCTGTAAAATGAAAGGTCCTCATCGCCGGGAATGTCCTGAATGATACGGACCTTGTATTCTTCGCCCATATCCTCAAAGAGCTTGATCGCCTCATCGCGGGACATGATGGAGCGAGAAACCGGCAAGTCCTGTTTGGAGAGCTCTTCCATCCGCTTCTCGATCCGCGCCAGATCCTCATTGGTGAACGGGCGGTCGTACTTGAAGTCGTAGTAGAAGCCATTGTCGATAACCGGGCCAATGGTGACCTGGGCTCCTGGAAACAGTTCCTGGACAGCCATGGCCATCAAGTGCGCCGTAGAATGGCGAATGATATCAACGCCGTCTTCATCACGCTCGGTGACGATTGCCAGCTCGGCATCGTTTTCGATGCGATAACTGGTGTCCACGAGCTGGCCATCCACCTTTCCGGCAAGGGCGGCTTTGGCAAGGCCAGCGCCGATATCGGCGGCGACATCATGAACGGTTACGGGTTCGGCAAAACTGCGATGGCTACCATCGGGCAGGGTTACGACGGGCATGAAAGGCTCCTGTTGGTTACTCAGCGGTGATCTATACCAGAGACCACATGGTGACGGCACGGCGCGATACAAACCGCGGGCCGCTTCGAGGCGAAGTCTAACAGAAAAAAACCCGGCAGGTTAATGCCGGGTTTGCACGGACAGGTGTGGCGTCAGGCTGGCTGGCCGGCGGCTTCCTCCCTGGCCCGCCGACGCAACTGACCAAACGCCAGAAGGCCGAGTAACACCAGAGCAGGAATGAACATCAGCTCTTTTGGCGGCCGTTCCAGGTCAACCTGCACGGCATCGATGGTCCAGCCAAACTGGATGCCAGCATCCTCCGCCGGGCTACCGAAACCAACGAAGTCTACCGCCATCTTTTCGCCATCCGGGCTGAGTTCAAGGCCGGCGTCCATCAGACGTTGCTCGGGCGTGTCGCCAGCGGGAATCTCAAGCCGCACATAGGTGGTCACCTCGTCGCCGTCAATCGTCATCCCGGAAGCCTTCAGGACAATCGGTTTGTCTGCTGGCACATCCTCAACATACTCCATGATCTCGGCGCCGGGCCGATCTGCCGTGGGCGGGTAAACCATATCCCACCAGAAGCCGGGCCGGAACATGGTGAACGTAATCAGCAGCAATAACAGCGATTCCCACTTATAGCTCTTGGTAAACCAGAACCCCTGCGTGGCCGCGGAAAAGACCAGCATCGCAGTGACTGCACTGAAGATCGTAACCAGCAGGTCAAACCATCCGGTCAACCCAATGAGCAACAACTGGGTATTGAAAATAAACATGAACGGGAGGATCGCCGTACGGATGTCGTAGGTGAAGCCCTGGATACCCGTTCGTATGGGATCGGCGCCGGATATGGCAGCGGCGGCATAAGCCGCCAACCCCACGGGCGGCGTATCGTCCGCCAGAATGCCAAAGTAGAACACAAACAGATGCACCGCAATCAGCGGCACGATCAGCCCATTCTGGGCGCCCAGAGTGACGATTACCGGCGCCATCAGCGTGGACACAACGATGTAGTTGGCAGTGGTCGGCAAACCCATGCCGAGGATCAGGCTGATAATGGCCGTGAAGATCAGCATCAGCAGCAGGTTGCCGCCAGACAGGAACTCGACAAATTCGGTCATCACCAGGCCAATACCGGTCAGGGTAACCGTACCCACCACGATACCGGCGGTGGCAGTTGCCACGCCAATACCCACCATGTTTCGGGCACCGGTGGCGAGCGAATGCGCAAGATCAAACACGCCATCCTTGAACGCAGTGAGGAAGTTGCCGTGCTTGTAGAAAAAGGCCTTCAACGGTCGCTGTGTAACAACAATGAAAATCATGAACAGCGTGGCCCAGAACGCCGACAGCTGTGGCGAGAAACGCTCAACAGTAAGGCACCAGACCAGCACTACAACGGGCAGAAGAAAGTACAGCCCGGTCTTTACAGTTGGGCCAACCGGCGGCAATTCGCCCATGTCCTTATCCGGATCGTCTTCCTCGAGTTCCGGAAATCGGGTGGCATAGCCAACCAGGCCGATATAGATCAGCACCAGCAAAGGTGCCAACACCCACATCGCCGCTTCACCGAAAAGCGTTTTCGTCCAGCCGATCCCGTAATACACCACCAGGGTCAGCACACTCAGGCCGATGAGGATAACGACCCAATTCAGCATCCGCTGGGCAAGAGTCGGCTTGTTGAGACGCTCAATGCCCTGCATGTTCAGCTTGCAGGCCTCAAGGTGCACGATATAAATCAGTGCCACATAGGAAATCATCGCAGGGAGGATGGCGTGCTTGATGACCTCCAGGTAGGAGATACCCACATATTCGACCATCAGGAAAGCGGCCGCGCCCATGATGGGAGGTGTCAGCTGGCCGTTGGTTGATGCGGCCACTTCCACTGCGCCGGCCTTGGTAGCCGGAAAACCAACCCGCTTCATCAGCGGAATGGTGAACGTGCCGGTAGTGACGACGTTGGCAATAGACGAACCGGAAATAACGCCGCTTAAACCACTGGAAACCACCGCAGCTTTGGCGGGACCACCACGCATATGCCCCAACATGGCATAGGCGACTTTAATAAAGTAATTACCGGCGCCTGCTCTCTCAAGCAGCGCGCCAAACAACACGAACAGAAAGACGAAGCTCGTGGAAACCCCAAGTGCAACGCCAAACACGCCCTCAGTGCCCAACCACTGGTGCGACGCCAGCTTACTGAGGCTCACGCCTTTATGGGCAATCACATCCGGCATATAGGGGCCGGCAATCGAGTATGTGATGAAGACCGCAGCAACGATAGTCAGCGGGAGCCCGAGCGACCTACGCGTGGCTTCCAGCAAAAGCACGAGACCGATAAGCGCAACCCACAGATCCTGGGTGATCGGCGCGCCGGGCCGCGTTGAAAGCTCTTCGTAAAAAACGTAGAGGTATGAGGCGCAGAAAGCGGCAACAAGCGCCAGAATCCAGTCATAGATGGGGACGATATTTACATGCCGCCCCTTGATCATCGGGAAGGCAGAAAACGCCAGGAAAACGGCAAACGCAAGATGGATCGAGCGCGCTTCCGTGGAATTAAAGATTGCGAAATTGAAGATATAGGGCAGCGGTGACGCAATCCAGAGCTGAAACAACGACCACACCAGGGGAACGATAAAAAGAATAACCGCAGCATATCCGCTGGTCGCCCTGCCCCCGGTTTCAGTCTGCAGGATCTGGTCTACATTACTGCTACCACCAGCACCAGCTCCGTTAGCCGGATCGCTCGTCGCCATAAATTAGTCCCGTACGTAAAAATCAATCTCTGAAAGGGCGTCACAGCGGGCTTGAGCCCGCTGTGACGGAGTGCAGGCAGATCAGTCGATCAGACCAGCTTCTTTGTAGTACTTGGCAGCACCCGGGTGCAGAGGCGCACTCAGGGCATCAGAGACCATTTCTTCCTTGTT
Organism: Marinobacter flavimaris; assembly: GCF_002933295.1. Lineage (GTDB taxonomy): Bacteria > Pseudomonadota > Gammaproteobacteria > Pseudomonadales > Oleiphilaceae > Marinobacter > Marinobacter flavimaris. The sequence continues at coordinate 388,986 of NZ_PSSW01000002.1, read as the reverse complement.
CAGGTTGGCAAATGCAGGATGCAGGCGCTTGAAGCTGTCGAAGTTCTCGAAAACAGCCTTCACAACCGCGTAAACAACGTCATCGGGCACATCAGTGGATGACACAAAGGTTGCCGCAACGCCGAAGGTGGTAACGTCATCGTCACTGCCACGATACATGCCACCAGGGATGACTGCCTTACGATAGTACGGGTTTTCGTCGATCAGCTTCTGTGTGGCAGCGTTATCAACGTTAACCAGTACACTGTCACAGGAGGTGGTCGCTTCCTTGATTGCACCAGAGGGGTGGCCAACCGTGTAGAAGAAGGCATCAATGTTACCGTCACACAGGGCCTGGGACTGCTCCGCGGCCTTGATTTCGGCAGCCAGTGAGAACTTGTCCAGCGTCCAGCCCATCTCATCCATCAGGACTTCAGCAGTGGCGCGCTGCCCTGAACCGGGGTTGCCGACAGATACCCGCTTGCCTTCCAGGTCTTCAAAGGTTTTGATGCCTGAGCCCTTGCTGGCAACAACAGTGAACGGTTCCGGATGCAGAGAAAAGACCGCGCGGAGATCTTTGTTAGCACCATCATCCTTGAACTGGCTGGTGCCATTGTAGGCATGGTACTGCCAGTCGGACTGGGCAACTGCCAGATCGAGCTCGCCCTGGCGGATGGCATTCAGGTTGTAGACGGAACCACCGGTACTCTCCACAGAGCAGCGAATACCGTGCTCTTTACGGTCCATGTTCACCAGACGACAGATAGCACCGCCAGCCGGGTAATAAACGCCGGTTACACCGCCGGTGCCGATGGTCACGAAGCGCTGCTCCTGGGCGGAAACGGAGGTTGAAGCAGCGCCCAGGCTGACTGCGGCAGCGACAGCGAATGCGGAGGCTTTAAGTTTCAGTGTCATGTGAGTTCTTCCTTTTTTCTGTTCATTGTAATTCGGCGCCCGCTTCGGGAGCGGGCAAGACGTACGATCACCATAAAACATAGACCACTTCACACCATAAATAAAGTATGGATTAGCTCGCTAACCGGTTGACCAGACAACAAAAAAGCCCGCAAAGCGGGCTTTTTTGCAGGTCGGTGCGAATGTTATTTCGCAGCTCGAGCCTTGGCAAGCATCTGATCCGGCCGCAGCAGGAACCGGGCCAGGGCCGGCAACAGCCAGATGGCTCCAACCATGTTCCAGAGGAACATGAAGAACAGCAGGAAGCCCATGTCGGCCTGGAACTTGATTGGCGAGAATATCCAGGTGACAACACCCAGACCCAGAGTCACACCGGTAAACATAACCGCCTTACCAGTGGAGCGCAGGGTCTCGTAGTAAGCCTCCTGAAGCGTTTTGCCTTCAAGCAGGTATTTCTCCAGCTTGCTGTAGATATAAATGCCGTAGTCGACACCTATACCGACACCCAGGGCAATAACCGGCAGGGTCGCCACTTTGATACCAATGCCGGATACCGCCATGATTGCCTCACAGAGGATCGAAGTCAGTCCCAGAGGTATCACGATACACAGCACCGCACGGATCGAACGGAAGGTCGCGAAGCACAGCAAACTCACCACACTGTAAACGAGGATCAGCATCTTATCCTTGGCGCCGGAGATAACCTCGTTAGTAGCGGCCTCGACACCGGCGTTACCCGCCGCTAGCAGGAACCTGTGCTCATCAGTGCTGTTGTTCCCGGCAAACTGTTCGACGCGCTCAACGACGGTTTCCAGAGTTTCTGCCTTGTGGTCCTCAAGGAAGACCAGTACTGGCGTCAGGCTGCAATCAGTGTTGATCAACCCGGCAGGCGCCTCACGAATGGACGCATTGATAATGGTCTGGTTGCGGGAGATCTCATACCACTTCCAGTTGCCCTCGTTCAGAGCCTTGGTCACCATCTTGGAAACATCTGCAAGTGATACCGAAGACTGAACGCCCGGCGTGTTCTGAAGCTCCCACTGCAGAGTATCCATGGCCCGCAGCACATTATACTGCGTGCACTGCTCTTCCGGTGTTTTGACCATCACCACCAATACATCCGCACTGGTCGAGTAATTATTGATGATGTAGGCATTGTCCTTGTTGTAGCGGGAGTCCGCACGAAGCTCAGGCGCACCCTGATCCAGGTCGCCAATCTTCAGGTCCTGCTTGTAATAAAGACCAAGACCGAGACCAATTACAGCAATCAACAACGAAATTGGCGCAACGCCCGGATGGGAGAAGTAGGACAAAACACGCCATTTCCGATCCTGTTTTTCGCCGTGATTCTGCACGTGACGAATACCCCCTTTGGAGATACCGACATAGGACATAATCAATACATGCAAAACCAGGTTGGTGAAGATCACGAACGCCACACCAATACCTGCGGCAACAGCCAGGTCCCGGATAACGTCGATCTCGATAAAGAACAGGGTCAGGAAACCAAAGGCATCCGAAATCAGAGCCAGCATGCCCGGAATGTAAAGAGCACGGAAAGCCAGGCGCGCAGCGGTCACCGCATCAAAGCCCTTGGCAGCTTCAACCGCCATGGCATTCACAATCTGAACGCCGTGACTGATACCAATCGCAAACACCAGGAATGGCACCAGCACCGAATAAGGATCCAGCCCGTAGCCCAGCAGCCGAAGCGTACCCAACTGCAGGAACACTGCAATGATTGAGGTAAAGACAGGAACCAGGGTGCCGGCAATAGCCCGCGAGTACCAGAACAGAAGCAGCGTGGTCAGCAGAATGGTAATCCCTGCAAACCAGGCAATAGAACCAATCCCCTCAATCAGATCGCCGACCTTCTTGGCGAAACCGACTATATGAATCTTGATGTTCGGGTTCTGTTCTTCGTACTTTTCACGAATCTTTTCTTCAAGCTGACGGGAAAATTCGCCGTAGTCCAGAGCCTCACCGGTCTCCGGATTCTTCTCGTACAGCGGCGCGTAAACGATCGTTGATTGGAAGTTATCAGAGATCAGGCGCCCGACTTCGTTGGAACGAAGAACGTTCTGGCGAAGCTTCTCCAGACTGTCCCGGGAGCCGTCATAGCCGTCCGGTATGACAGTGCCACCCTGAAAACCCTGTTCGGTAACCTCAACCCAGCGGACATTCGACGTCCAGAGGGATTTGAGACCCGAACGATCCACGCCGTTGAGATAAAAAACCTCGTCGGTGATCTGCTTCAGGGTTTCCATGTACTCTTGGGTGAAAATATCGCCCTCTTCTACCTCGACGGCGATACGAACGAAGTTACCGAGGTTTTCAAGATCATCCCGGTGCTCAAGCATATTTACAATGTAGGGATGCTCAAGCGGAATCATTCGCTCGAAGCTGGCATCCGGCTGGATCTTGACGGCGTTATACCCCAGAAACAGCGTCAACACGGCGAAGACGACAAGAATGATTGGCCGATTATTGAAGATCAGCCTCTCGAGAAAGGGTTCCGCCTTGGGCGTGGTCAGATAGTGCTCGCCCTTGTCATGCTTAGGGTTGGACATTCAAAAGCCCCTCTATTATTCGTTCGGTTGTTGCCACATCAGGGCGTTATTGAAGGTTTCTTCCACGGGCGTCTGTGATTTTTACGCCACCTTCGCCGACAATCAGCAGGTCTGTTCCTGAGATAGGCACCGCGCTCATGACACCTTCACGATCACTTCTGAAATGCTCGCGGAAGGTTTCGGCGCCATTGGTGCTCATCAGTACCGCACCACTATTACCTACCAGGGTGATACGACCATCTTCCGAAACGACGCCGTCGTTGAGCGTAGCCCCAGCTGAATTGGGGACCATCCGCCAGCTTCTGCCGAGGTCTGAAGAGAACAGCATGTTGCCACGAAGGCCGAAGGCGAGCATCTCGTTCACCTGGCCTGTACCGATGACACCGAACAGGGAGCCTTCATAAGGCGCCTCACGGCGCTCAAAGGTCTCACCACCGTCTACAGAGACATGTATCTGACCGGCTTCACCAACGACCACCAGTGCACCACCCGTGATCCGGGTAATGCCATTGAGATGGAAGTTCTGCCGGTTATCAATTCTTGGCGCCCAGTCTTTCCAGGTCTCACCACCGTCCATGGTGCGCAGGAACATACCGTAAGCGCCTACCACAAAACCGCGGTTCTCGTTTTCAAACCAGACATCCAGCAGCGGGTTAACTGGACCAATGTCCATATCCGCCTGAATGTTCTCGAGGGCAAAGTAAAGGTCGTCCAGTGCCCACTCGAGATCCTCTTTCTCTTCTTCGGGCGCTTCTTCGATGCGCTCCTCCATGGCGGCAATCTGCTCTTCCCGGCTCTCAATGGCCAGTTCCATGGCGCGGATACCGTCAATCTGAAGGTCCCAGGTGGCCCCGGCGTCGCTGGTATGGAGGACAACGCCGCTGTGGCCCACGGCCCAGCCATGGCTGTCGGAGCCAAAATCGATCCCTGTCAGGGTCACAGAAACAGGTACCTCACCCTGAACCCAGGTTTTCCCCTCATCATCCGAGTAGATGATATGGCCGCGTTCTCCCACGGCCACAATGCGATCCCCAACCCGGGTCGCATCGGTGAGAAGATTTTCCGGGGCCAGATCCGTCGGCCGGGCCGGGGTTTCGATGATATCTGCAAGCGCAAACGCTGCAGGGGCAGACCAGACCATGGAAAGTCCAAGGCAGGCAGCGCCCAGAGTCTTGCACATCAACCTTTTAGCCATTCAGATTGCCTATTATGTTGTATTGAACTGTGTCTCTGACCGGCAAAGCCGGGAATAACTGTAAACATACCGGCAACCTTACGATTGCCGGTATGTCGGGTCGCCACTTCCTGTGGGCGGGGGGACGCATCCCTCGGCCAACAGTGCGTTAGCGAACACTCCTGCGGCGCAGGGAAGCCGGCGAGAAGTAACGCTTGTTCGGGACCTCATTGGTGAACACGCGGGTATTGGCCTCTTCTGTGTCCAAACCGAGTACATGATAACGACGGGCCTGAAGGTCATGATAGACGTCAAGAACCGTCCACACACCCGGAAGTTCATAATAATTTTTCGGCAGCCCCATCGTGACACGCCAGAGTTCGCCCCGACCGTCGTATTGATCCAGCAGAACCGTGTTCCAGCTGTCCTCGTCGATATAGAAGCGGCGCTTGCCATAGATATGGCGCTCACCGTCTTTCAGTGTGGCTTCTACCACGTGCACACGGTGAAGCTCCCAGCGGGTGAGGTCCGGATTTAGATGGGAGATACCGAGGATTTCCTCGTAAGGAAGACCTTTTTCCCCAATTCGGTAATTGTTGTAGGGGATGTAGATTTCCCGCTTGCCTTCGTAATTCCAGTTATAGCGATCCAGGGCCCCGTTGAAGATATCGGTATCATCTGCGGTCCGGAGGTTGTCAGCCGCTGCAATCGGGGAGTCGTACCCCAGGTTTGGCGCCCGACGTACCCGACGCTGGCCGGCGTTGTAGCCCCAACCATTCCGGGGATTGATGATCTGATTCAGGGTCTCATGAATCAGAATGGCGCCACCGGCAAGGCGGGGTGGTGACTGGGTAAACGACAGGTAGTAGAAGATCACGTTATCCAGATCTTCTTCACCGCCTTCCGGGTTGTAGTAGTTGAAGAAGGCTTCCTGTTGAGAGGTAACCAGCGAGTAGTCACCGTTGGTCTGGACTGCCACCTCACTGGAACGACGGGTTATATTCACGCCCCGCCAGCGGGTCAGGTGGTTCCAGACCGCCTGCCAGGCCTTCTGCTCGTCATTGCCGTGCAGGATCGGGAACGGGTAACCGCCAAAGGCTCCGTCCAGGCCCTCGCCCTGGCCAACAATCTCCGCGCTTACCGCGTTTTCACGGGTATTCTCAGCCACCCAATCAGGGACCGCATGGGTACGACGGGACTGGTAAACGGGCACACGGAATGTGGTCGGGTAGGTTTCGAGCATCGCCTTCACACCGTCAGTGAGGTACTCCTCATACTGATCCATGTTGGCAGGCGTAATGGTAAAAAGGACTTCATCATCCGGGAACGGATTAATGTGGTGCTGTCCGCTGCCCTCATAGCCGGGAGGCGGTTCTGTCAGCCCTCCGGTCCAGGCCGGGATGGTGCCGGCACTGTTGCCGGCCTTGGGCGAGCCAAAGGGTGTCAACTCTTGGCCCAGACGGGCCGCTTCACTGGCGGAGACCGCCGCCCACGCAGGCGCTGATGCCACGGAGAGAGCCAGCAGGCCGCCGAGAATCGCATTTTTGTTATACATCATTGTGAAACCTTAAGTGCGTCTGGAAGCCTCTGCGGAGGCTTTTTTATTGTCGTCTGATGGAATTACAGACCTTATTCCAGATTACCCGATCCCAGACTAAAGTCTATCGACCGAAAGTGCGATTTTGTATCTGGCTTCACTCCGCAAGGCTCTTGTGCACCACCTCATAAACATCCCGGGACAATCCGGATTTGTCGCGAATACGCTCCAGGGCAGATTTCATCTGAGCGCTGTACGCGGGCGCAAACTTTCTCCATCGGGTGAGCGGCGTCGCCAGGCGCGCAGCAATCTGCGGGTTACTGTCGTCCAGGCGGCAGACCTGATCCGCCAGGAATTCGTAACCCGAACCGTCAGGCTTGTGGAAAGCAGCCAGATTCTGACCCGCAAACGCACCCACCACAGAGCGAATCTTGTTGGGGTTTTTCCAGTCGAACGCCGGATGCTCCAGAAGCTTACGGATGTCCGCCAACTGCCCGGCCTGATCACTGGACGCCTGCACAGAGAACCACTGTTCAACAACCTGCGGATCGTCCTGGAACCGATCGTAGAAGTGATCAAGCGCCTTCTGGCGATCAGCCTCATAGCCCGAATTGACGAGCGCACGCAAGGCACCCATGCGATCGGTCATATTGTCAGCAGCGTTCAACTGGCTCACAGCCAGGCCCCGACCCTCCTCGTCATCAATCATCAGCAACCAGGCCAAAGCAGTATTGCGCAGACTACGACGGGCAATGGCCTCCGGTGTCACCTCGTAAGGGCCACTGCCCTGATGCCGCTGGTAACAGCCCAGCAACTCGCCTTTCAGGGCACCTGCCAGATGCCGAAGCACGGCCTCGCGAGCACGATGGATCGCCGGTACATCGGCCTTGTCTGTCAGTTCAATCAGGTAGGCTTCAGATGGCAACTGCAGCATTTTCGCAACCAGTGCCTGGTCAAGATCGGCGTCGGAAATCAGCTTGCGATAGGCCTCAACCAGTCTCGGGTCAATCTCGGCATCATCGGGCGCATTAACCAGCGATTGAATAACATCGACCGCCAGTCTCTGACCCGCATCCCAACGATTGAACCCGTCCGGATCATGGCTCATCAGGAACAGCAGTTGCTCGCGGGTCCAGTTGTAGCGAACCCGAACCGGCGCGGAGAAGTGCCGCAAAAGTGATGGCACGGGTCTGGACTCGACGCCATGGAATTCGAACGTGTGGACAGCTTCGGTCAGCTCAAGCACCCGCTCCGTCGGCGCACCCGAATCTCCGGATTCAAGCTGCAACGGCAGGGGCTGGCCATCCTGTCCAAGCAGACCCAGCGCAAACGGGATGTGCTGGGGTTTTTTGTTGGTCTGGCCCGGGGTATCCGGAATGCTTTGCTCAATAGTCAGGCGGTACACACCTGTCTCCGCGTCAAAGTCGTCCGAAATGGCCAACACCGGCGTGCCGGCCTGCTCGTACCACAGACGGAACTGGCTCAGATCACGGCCGGAGGCATCCTCCATGGCTTTTACAAAATCATCGGTTGTGACGGCCTGGCCATCGTGGCGCTTGAAATACAGGTCACTGCCCTTGCGGAACATGTCCGGCCCCAGCAGGGTATGGATCATGCGTACGACCTCTGCACCTTTCTCATAAATGGTCAGGGTGTAGAAGTTAGAGATTTCCATATAGGAAGCCGGCCGCACCGGATGCGACATCGGGCCTCCGTCTTCAGCAAACTGGGCGGTACGCAGCAGCGTGACATCCTCAATCCGCTTCACAGTCGGCGAACCCATGTCTGCCGAGAACTGGGAATCCCGGAAAACGGTAAAGCCCTCTTTCAGGCTGAGCTGAAACCAGTCGCGGCAGGTGACCCGGTTACCTGACCAGTTGTGGAAATATTCGTGGGCGACGATGGCCTCAATGCGCTGGAACGCCAAGTCCGTAGCGGTTTCCTGGCTGGCCAGAACACAGGACGAGTTGAAGATGTTGAGCCCCTTGTTCTCCATGGCGCCCATGTTGAAGTCGTCTACCGCCACAATCATGAAAATATCGAGGTCGTATTCTCGACCATAGACTTCCTCATCCCAGCGCATGGAACGCTTCAGCGAGTCCATGGCGTGATCGCATTTCTCGGCGTTGCGGGGCTCCACATACATGCGCAGATCGATGTCGCGGCCAGAGCACGTGGAAAACGTGTCCCGTTTCTCAACCAGATCTCCGGCCACCAGGGCGAAGAGGTAACAGGGCTTGGGGAACGGATCTTCCCAGGTAACAAAATGACGGCCGTTTTCCAGCTCGCCTTTTTCAACGTCATTACCGTTGGAGAGGAGAACCGGATAGGCGTCCTTGTTGGCTTCTATGCGAGTGCGGAAACGCGCCATCACGTCCGGGCGGTCCGGGAAGAATGTGATGCAGCGGAACCCTTCAGCCTCGCACTGGGTGCAGAACATGCCCGAGGACTTGTAAAGCCCTTCCAGACGGGTATTGTTCTGCGGCTCGATCCAGGTGACGACCGTCAAAGTGAACTGTTCCGGCACCGAGCGAACCACCAATTGATCGCCCCGATCTTCATAATCACCCGCGGCCAGCTCAGCGCCGTTCAGAGCGACAGACTCGAGCGTCAGGCTATCACCATCGAGCTCCAGAGGCGCCGCCGTCTCATCCGATTCCGGGTTCCGGCGGAGTTCGAGGGTGCTGTGCACCCGTGCGCCATCCTCAAAAAGCTCGAATCGCAGGTCTACAGTGTCGACCAGATACGCAGGTACCTTGTAATCGCTCAGATAAATGGTTTGTGGCTGGCTGGTACGCATGGGTTTTCTCCAGAATTCGCGGCCTGTGGGCACTGGCGTACAGTACCCACAGGCATGACAAGATTTGCCGGGAAAGGCGCTATCAGCCTTCCATGACCCGGAAGCGGACTTCATAACCGGTGAACTTCCGAATATTGATCACACCGGTATCCAGAATAAGGTACTGCCCCTTGATGCCCTCAAGTACGCCTTCGACCTCCGGCGATTTGTCGAGGTTATGGGTTTTGATCTTGGCTGGCCAGACCTGGACAGGATAGCTCAGGCCAAGCCCCTGCTCGTCAACTTCCCGAATGGAGTCCTGGCCGTGGGCCTGCCTGAGCGACTCAAGGTCGTCGGATATCAGCCCAAGCATCCGCTGCCGCTCATCCACCAGATCGAGTTCCGGGACATCGCCCTTGAGCATGGCCCGCCAGTTGGTCCGATCGGCGACGTGAGCCTTACAGGCAACTTCCACAAGGCCTGCGAGGTATCGCGTTGCAACTCGCACCATCGGGATAGCGTCAACAGCCCCCTGATCAATCCACCGTGTTGGCACCTGGGACGCCCGGGTAATACCAACCTTGAGACCCGACGAGTTCGCAAGGTACACCACATGCTCCACCATGCAATGGGTTTCACCCCACTCGGGCTCACGGCAGGTACCAAGATGATAGTGGCACTTCTCCGGACTCATGATGCAGCTGTCACAAGCGGCAAGCTTGCGGAAACAGGGGTAACAAAAGCCCTGATTAAAGCTTTTGTTGGTTTTCCTGTCGCAATGGATACAGCGAATCACGCCATCAAAATCCAGGCGCAAAGGCCTGCCGATCAGATCATTCAGAGGGATACGGGTATCGCCAACGGCAATGGAATAGGCCACCGGGTTTCCGGCCTCCGCCGGCATTTTCCGGAGCCGGCCGGTGACATCAATCAGTTCGCTCAAGACTTGACCTCGACAAACTGGCTGGGGTCCATATCGTCTTTATCCTGCTTGCGCTGCACCGAAGGATCGCAGGCGGTACCGGCTTTGCTGCCCCGATCCAGGTAGCCAGTACGCTCTTCTTCAGGAATGTTGTGAAGGTTCTCGTAGTAGATCACCGCTTCCAGGCTGATTTCACGCTGTTCGGGCGTCAGTTTTCGGCCATCAGGCCATTTGCCGAGTTCAATTGACTGCCGGAGGCTCCGGTAGACATTGGGATCCAGTCGCTCGATCAGTTCTTCGTAAGTCATCCCGCTCTCCTGAAAAAACGTTCATTAAAAATATGGCGGAACCGTTTGACAGCATCAAACGATAATGATTATCATTACTTCACCAAATGACGACGGTCGTATCATTTGGTCTCTCTCATCAGGAGCTAAAAGCTCTTTTAACGCCCCGCCTCTGGCGGGGCTTTTTTATCCGCCCCTTCTGCCTTTTACGGGCAAAACCACCGCAAGGGCCAGGCCGGCAACAAACCCGCCCAGGTGCGCCTCGTTGGCCATACGCCCGAGCCCGATCATTTCGGGCAGCGGGGTAAATCCGATGACCATCCACGCAACGGCAAAGGTTACCAACGCAGGTGGAAACTGAAACCTCGGTGCCGATCGCTGGCTGAGCCAGCAATAACCCAGAATCCCATAAACCACTCCCGATAGCCCACCGAACAGCGGACCCGAGACAAAATACTGCAGGCCGTTGGAAATCAGGCTGGTGATCACAAACAGCATGATTAGCCGGGCGCGACCATCAAACCACTCGATCTGGCTACCCAGAAACCAGAGCATGACCGAATTGAAAATGATGTGGGTCCAGCTGAAGTGCAGAAAATCCGGCGTCAGCAGCCGCCAGACCTGGCCGCTTGCCAGCGTCGCTGTCAGCGCTTCAATGCGGCCGGCCATGGTGCTCCAGTCGTAATCCCGGGGGTCGATCACCATCAGGCTGGCCGCCAGCTCATTCTGCCCCATGGCCGTGAGCCAGACCATGGTTACGGCAAACACGATAATCCCCAGCACCAGCGGCGCATGACGTGGAGAAGGTTGCCAGCGGCCACCAACAAACACCGGTGAGCGGTTCTGACGATCCACCGCTTCCCTGATTTCCGGTTCCGCCATAAAACGGTCAAGGGCCGAGAGCACGGGTTCCGCATGGGCGGGATCTTCCAGCCAGAGCACCTGGAACCCGCCCTCTTCCGTGATGCGGTGGGTCACACCCTGGCCGTTCAGCCAACGGCTGAAACCCGCCAGGTTTACCGTGGTATCCAATTGCTTGACTCGGTACACCGCTTACTCCGCCTCCGGAAATGATTCAGCCACAACGCTCGGTCTAGCGTGCAAGACTGTCCTCGCTATTGGGATAATCCGCTTGCTCCGGTCTTTCCACATCAACCCAGACAAATTTGTCCCGGGAAAGTGCCCGCTCACCATCCATTCGGTAAGCGACCAACCGCCCGTACTTCACGGCACTGTAGTCGATGCACGCGACATTGGATTTGAGCGGCGCCGGCTCTCCTTCCATCCAGTAATGCCCGACAAAAACCGGGGGCGCATCGAGAGGATAACTGATCAGCTGCTTTCGCTCGCTTTCCGTCAATACGCGGCTTGCCACTTCCGGTGGCAACGGGTCCGGCTGGAAGACAACATCGGCATAGGTATGAGGATCGTCGGCCCAGAACTTGGTTCGGAAAAACTCGCGCACATAGCCATCCCGACCGGTGATGGTCATTCCCCGGGGGAGCCGCAGATCCGTCCCCCTCAAAAGGGTATCCATAACCTGCCCGGCAAAAGACTCGATGGCGGCAGAGGCGTGCAGGAAATCCTCATCAATGCACGCACCACCCTGCGACTGCTTGAATTTCTCGATCAGGTCGCCATCCCAACACGCGTGCACAACGCGGAAATCCTCGTCGTCGATGAACAGCGGTATGGTGTAGAACCACTCGAGAAACTCATTCCACTCGTAGGGGTGCGCTTCGAACTGCTCGAGAGTCTCGCGGATCAGGCGGTCGTGACGCGCGTTGTGCTCGCGCAGGAAGGTTTTGCCGCTGCCCGGGCGCGCCCGCGTACAGTAACCGAGGGCATTGTACTCATGGTTGCCCATGACAATTCGGGCCGAACCATGTTCCACCATATCGCGCACAAGGTGCAGGGCTTCACGGATGCGTGGGCCACGATCAATGATATCGCCGATGAAGATCGCCTGACGACGGGGGTGCTGGTAGACCCCGTTGATCTTCCGATAGCCCATCTGGTCCAGCAATCGGGCCAGGGTATTGGCACAGCCGTGAATGTCGCCAATGATGTCGTAACCGCGGTTTGCGGTCGGTTTTGTAGCAGCCATGATCAACTCGCTGATATTTCACTAGCCCAGCCAAGCTTGTCACGGCAGGTGGCGTAGAAATTATGGTCTGTGGGGTGAATCAACCGGATCTTGAACGGCTTTTTGGTAATGCGAATGATATCGCCTGGCGCGCAGGCAATGTTCATCTGGCCGTCAAAGCTGATTTGCGGATAGGTTTCATTGGTCTCCCCGATCACCAGTTTGATTTCACTCTTGCCATCGACAACGATCGGCCGGCTACTGAGAGTGTGGGGAAACATGGGCACCAGAACAATGGCGTCCAGCTTCGGGTGCATAATCGGACCACCGGCAGACAGCGAATAGGCGGTAGACCCTGTCGGCGTAGAGACAATCAGGCCATCCGAACGCTGGCTGTAGACGAAATGGCCGTCGATGAAGAGGTCAAAGCCAATCATCCGGGTGGATTTACCGGGATGCAGTACGACATCGTTCAGGGCCGTACCAAACCCCAGGGGCTGGCCGTTGCGCTCAACATTGCCATCCAGCAGGAACCGCGTCTCCTCCATGTACTCGCCTTCCAGAACCTTGCCGAGGCGCTCCTCAAGATCGGACGGCGAAATGTCAGTCAGGAAGCCCAACCGCCCACGGTTCACCCCAAGCAGGGGAATCTTGGACTTGGCCAACTCCCGGGCGGCGCCCAGAAGGCTGCCATCCCCGCCAACCACGATGACCAGATCACAGATTTCGCCCAGAAGCTTTTTGCTGGCCACCTGCAGGCCATGCCCTGGCAGCATGCTGGCTGTGTCTTCTTCAAGAATGACGTGGTAATTGTTGGTGATCAGGTACTGTTTGAGCTGGCGCAGTGATTCAACCACTTTCACACTGCCCATTCGGCCAATTACACCAATGTTCCTGAACTGATCCATGAAGTTTCCTGTGATGTCGGGTTGCGGCGGGGACCAACGAAACCGTTACCCCGGTGACAATCTGGCGTACAGTTTAACGAAAGTCACCCCGATACTGAAAAAGTTCGAACCTCAGGCCTGGTGTTTCTCACACCGATCGTCAACGCCCGGGCGGAATTCCGAGGGCTGGCTTACCCGCAGGATCGGCTCACCACAGGGTTTGCCATCGTTGCCCTTGTGGGTGCACACAGGATTTTCATAGTGATCCAGCCATTCACGATAGGCGGGTTCATTCATGCCGCAGCGTTCCGCGGCATAGGCGGTGGGGTTGCTGAAGTAGGTCTCAATGTCCTTGAAGGGCAGCGTTACGTGACCGACGCCTGGCTGGTAGGCCACCAGGAACACCGTCTGGCGCTGCAGGTGGTCCATGATGGAGTCTTCCGGAGGTTCGCGGTTTCTCAGCTCGTGGTTCTCTTCCTCGAGAGCGACAATCTTCTCGTCTCTCAGCTCGAGTTCACGCTGACGCCGCTCCAGCTGCTCCCTGAGGAGCAGGAGCTCGGCACCCGCGTTTGAATCCTCCCGCTGTTTCTCCTCACCTACCGCGGCCATCTGCTCCTGCATGGCGAGGTACTGCTCGTTTCTTTCGGAAAGTCGCTTCTTGAGCTGCTCATTACTGAGGCGCTGGCGTTCGTATTTCTGCTCGAGATCCGCAATATCACTGCGTAACCCCTGGACCTCCAGCCGGTGCTCTCGCTGGATATCCGAAAGCGCATCGCGGTGGACACTCTGGAGGGTCTTGATCCGCAGGCGTTGCTCACGAATCAACTGCGCCAGGCGGGAACGGTCGGCGGCGGCTGCGGCCTCTTCGCGCTCCGAAGAATCTTCTGCCTGCTCACTCAGAACCGGAATATTCTCTTCCTGTACCGGCTCAACTTTGCGGAATTTAAGGCTATTGGCCTCTACGGCCTTGCGAATGGCCTGGAAATGATTATTACCCGGGGTCATGTCCGGGTCCCAAAGATCCTCCTTGAACTTGGGATCGGGGCATTGGCTTCGGCAAACCAGCCGGATCGGACCACCGCCCATGTCCGGCCCCTTGGCGCCTTGCCTGGCGAGCTCTTCAATCGGCAGGTTCCAGTGACTGTCTGCCCTGCCCTCCTCATCAAACCAGATTCGGAAGAACACGAGTGCCTGAACCCGAAGATCGGGACTCAACTCAACCAGAACAGCCCTGACATCGGTTTCGGCAAGATCGGACAGCCCAACATAGCCATCCAGGAAAGCGCCGAATTCCGTGGCCCGCATTTCGCGAGCCACCTGGCTTCCTTCCACAAAAAATACCGCCGAATAACCATCGGTTGCCTGGTCGGCAGACACCATTGCACGTTCTCCAAAGTTCAACGACTCGACACCACACGACAGAACACTGAGAGATGTTCCATCCGATCGTGGTGCCGGCCTCTTCAACCCCAGCCTCCCGGAGCCGGGGCGAAGACGCAAGCTGACAGACTCAAAGCTATTAGTCTAGCCAGACAATCGTTTCTGCACAGGGAAAAAGTGCAACGATTTGTGATCGTGTTTGCGCTTAAAGCTCTGCTGCCAGGCGACTGCCCTGGTTGATCGCTCGCTTGGCATCGAGTTCAGCCGCCACATCCGAGCCACCAATCAGGTGAACTGGCAGGCCCGCTGCCTGGAGTTCGCTTTGCAGTTCGCGCAGCGGCTCCTGGCCCGCGCAGACGATAATGGTATCCACGGGCAGCACACGATCTTCGCCCTGCTCTGCGCCTTTCGGCGTGACCGTTATATGCAGCCCCTCATCATCGATTTTACGATAGGTCACACCGGGCACCATCTGAACCTGACGGTTTTTCAGGGAAGTCCGGTGAATCCAGCCGGTGGTCTTGCCCAGGTTCTTGCCCACTTTCGAGGCCTTGCGCTGAAGCAGGTAGACTTCCCGGGCCGGCTCCGGTACCTGGGGCTCAACGCCCTGGATGCCACCACGATGCTCAACACTGAGATCCACACCCCACTCACGCATGAAGTGATCGGTATCCAAAGCAGCTGACGTGCCCTTGTGGACGATAAACTCGGAGACATCGAAACCGATACCGCCGGCGCCGATCACGGCCACTTTCTGGCCAACCGGCTTGCGCTCCAGCAGCGCGTCCAGATAACCGATCACTTTGGGATGATCGATACCCTCGATTTCCGGCGTACGCGGCTTTACGCCCGTGGCCAGAATCACTTCGTCAAAGCCACCGGCTTTCAGGTCGTCAGCGCTAACCCGGGTGTTCAGGCGTACATCGACCTGATGCTTGTCGAGCATCACCCGGAAATAACGCAACGTCTCGTAAAACTCTTCCTTGCCAGGAATCAGCTTGGCAACGTTGAACTGGCCACCAATCTCGCTGCCGGCGTCAAACAGTGTCACCTTATGGCCACGCTCTGCCGCCACGGAAGCAAAAGCCAGTCCTGCCGGGCCGGCACCAACCACCGCGATGGATTTGGGCTTCGCGGTCTTCACGTAGGTCAGCTCGGTTTCATGACAGGCGCGGGGATTGACCAGGCAGGACGTCAGCTTGCCACTGAAGGTGTGATCAAGGCAGGCCTGATTACAGCCGATGCAAGTGTTGATCTCCTCCGCGCGATCTTCCGCCGCCTTCAGAACCAGATCGGCGTCTGCGAGGAACGGCCGGGCCATGGACACCATATCGGCATCGCCCTCGGCCAGAATCTTCTCGGCCACGTCCGGCATGTTAATCCGGTTGGTGGTGACCAGAGGAATGCTCACTTCACCTTTCAAGCGCGCGGTCACCTTGGTAAATGCGCCCCGGGGAACTGAGGTGGCAATGGTAGGTACGCGGGCCTCATGCCAGCCAATACCCGTATTGATGATGGTTGCACCCGCCTTCTCGATTTCCTTGGCCAGATGCACCACCTCTTCCCAGGTACTGCCGTCTTCAATCAGATCCAGCATGGACAGGCGGTAGATCAGGATAAAGTTCTCGCCCACTCGTTCACGAACCCGGCGAACGATTTCGATGGGCAGACGAATGCGGTTTTCGTAACTGCCACCCCAACGGTCAGTCCGATGGTTAGTGTGAGACACAATGAACTGGTTAATGAAGTAACCCTCTGACCCCATCACTTCAACGCCGTCATAACCGGCGCTTTGTGCCAGTGCGGCGCACTCCGCATAGTCCTGGATCTGCTTCTCGATGCCGTCTTCATCCAGCTCCCGGGGCTTGAACGGATTGATTGGCGCCTGAATGGCCGAGGGTGCCACCAGCTCCGGAGAATAGGCGTAGCGGCCAGCGTGGAGGATCTGCATGCAGATCTTGCCATCAGCTCCATGCACCGCATCGGTAATGACCCTGTGCTTCTCGACTTCCTCTTCGGTGGTCATCTTGGCGGCGTGCTGGAAAACGCCCCCCTCCACATTCGGAGCAATACCGCCAGTCACGATCAGGCCGGCACCGCCTCTGGCACGCTCTGCATAGAATGCCGCAAGGCGTTCGAAGCCATTTTTGGCCTCTTCCAGGCCGGTGTGCATGGAGCCCATCAGGGTGCGGTTACGCAGTTTGGTAAAACCAAGGTCCAGTGGCTCAAGCAGGTTCGGGTACTTGGCAACGCCTGGCGTCGTGCTCGCGGTCATGTTTGCTCTCCTCATCGTGATCTCGGGCGGAACGCCTGTAAATGACAGGGCTCCGTTCATTGTTGAGCCTTAAACTACCCGCGCATCTTGCCATCGACAATATCCAGGGATAACATTTTATTATCTTTGCATAACATGTCAGACAAAGGCTTCAATGAACGCCCACCTCTCCAGCCCGTCAAAAAACCGAAACTCACTCGGGGACATCAGTGTTCTCTATGTGTCGGCTCTTTTGCGGGCCGCCGAAGCCGAAGGCGCCAGCAGCGCAGAACTGGCATCCCGTTTCCAGCTTGACCATCAGACCCTGACATCACCGGAAGCGCGCATCAGCATCCCGCGGTTTATGCGTCTGGGGCATGCCGCGATCAACGAGACCGGCAACCCGGCTCTCGGGCTGAGGATGGGTGCGCTATCACGCCCTGTCGACGCGGGTATTGCAGGGCTGGCCGGAGAAACCGCCGGCACCGCTGGCGCAGCACTCGCCACGCTGATTCGATACGCTCTGCTAACCAGCCGCAATAGCCGTGGCGTTCCAACGGTCCAACCGGAAACCCGGCAAGCAAAGTTCTACTCGATTCGTCCCTATAACGGCTTCAACTACTTCGTGGTGGATTCTGTTCTTGCCGCGTGGACCCAGTTTCTCAGGACCGTTACGGGCCGTTATGACGTTCTGGAGAAGGTCACTATCGAATACCGATCAATCGGCCAGGATGATTTGTTCGAGAGCTGGTTCCGCTGCCCCGTGCAGTTTGGAGCTTCGAGCAACAGCCTTACCGTTCGTCAGGACATTTGGGAAAGCGCCAGCCAGCAGGCTCAGCCCGCCATGCATGAAAAGCTTTCGGATCTCTGCGAACGGGAACTGCAGCAGATACGACGGGGGTGGACCACAGGCGACCGCGTAAAAAACCTTCTCACACCCCTGTTTCGGGGCGAGACACCCAGCCTGGAAACCATTGCAGTTAAACTGGGGATTGCGCCATGGACGCTCCAGAGACAACTGGCCGCCGAGGGAACCGGATTCAGGGAACTGGTGGATGAAACGCGAAAACAGTTAGCGCGGGATTATATTCGGGAGACAGAGACATCACTGGCAGAGATTGCCTGGCTTCTGGGTTTTGCCAATCCTGCGGCCTTCCACAAGGCCTACCGGCGCTGGTTCAATCTAAGCCCCGGGGAGCACCGAAAGCAGATCAGGCATGGATGACATCGGTGATGGTTTCATCCCTTGCCTATAACTCCATGGCGTCGTCCCAGCCATCATCGTCTTCATATTCTTCGAACTGGTTTTCAATCAACTCTTCTTCGTAATCCCGCATCACAGCCTTCCTGATTCCTGAATTTTCAGAAATAGCCTAGAAGTTCTCAATGACAGAACGATGACAATGAAGCTTGGCGTTGAATGTAATGCAACTGGAGAAGTCGGATAACGTGAAAGGTAAAACGAGGGGAAAAAATGGCGGAGCGGACGGGACTCGAACCCGCGACCCCCGGCGTGACAGGCCGGTATTCTAACCAACTGAACTACCGCTCCGTGCGGGTCATCACAGCTCGCCTCGAAAAGGCTTGGCAATCAAGGGTGTGATTGCTCTGTGACAACGAGGGCGCATTATAAAGAGGCGCCCTGTTATGTCAACGCTTTTCCTAAAATATTTTCAGAAAAAGCGTTCTGTTACATGGCATCGACCATGGCGTCCTTGCCCTGGGCGGTTTTGCGGTATTCGATAGGTGTCATTCCGGACCAGCGTTTGAATGCGCGATAAAAAGTGCTGGGCTCAGAAAAGCCGGTCAGGTAGACAATCTCATCAATGGATTCATCGGTGGTTGCCAGCAACTGACGGGCCAGGCGATAGCGAAAATCCGCGAGTACCTGATTGAAACTGGTCTCGGCCTCTGTCAACCGGGTACGCAGGGTCCTCGGCTTGATGCCGAGCCGCTCGGCCACGGCATCGAGGGTGACCTCTCCACTATCGAGGAGCTCTGCGACAATCCGCTCCACCTGACCAACGATGTCTTTCTTCTCCAACCGGGCAACCTGTTCGCTGGCAAACCGCTCGTGCAGATCCAGCAGCTCCGGCTCGGCATGCGGCGAGGCATGGGAAAGCAGCTTGGCCGGGAAATACAGCCGGTTTTCCGGCGCACCGAAGGTGACGTCGCACCCCAGCACCTCGCGAACATGATCCTGGCCCTCGGCACGCTCATGCTCGAACTCGATGCGTGACGGGTAAAAGTTGCCATCGGTGATGGAGCGGAAAAAGGTAATCAGTCCCAGCACGAAACATTCATTGAAATGCCGTAAACGACGTACATCATCAGACGCTGCATCCAGAACCATGCAGGCATCGTCGCCCTCAATGAAGAAATCGGTGTTAGCAGCATCACTCAGCAGACGCTGATAGTTCTGGGCCCGACGCAGGCCCTCGCCGAAGGTTGGGCTGCTCAGAAAGAGGTATTCCAGCACCTGCCCCTTATACGCTGGCAGCAACTGTCCCAGATGCAGGCCAACATCCGGATCGCCGGAAACATCCTCAACAGCCTGCCAGAAGTACATCTGCGCACTGTGGGGAGTTCGAAGCTGTTCGGTATAAACGTAATTTTCATCCACACCCAGACGGCTGAAAATCGCATTGGTATCGATTCCCTTCTTTTTCATCGCCTCATAAATCAGGCGCAACATCACTCCCGCGTCACGAAGTTCCTGCATAAGATCCCGTTTTCTTATTTGTTGACTTCTACTTTGGCCGGCCGGACAGTCGCCGGGGCTCGCCAGGTCAATGCCTGATCTGGCAGGGTTTGCCACACTCCAGAGGTTTGTCAGATCCAGAGGGCCCAGAAAAGGCACCCTGTTAGACAATCGTCTTATATTAGAGCATATCAGGCCACGAACGCCGAGTTGTACCAAAATGTAAAAAAAAGCATATCCTCTGCTACTACGCTTTTACTCAGGCAGCGCCGGCATTTCCGGTCGAGGCTATAAAGGAGAACATCCATGCCAGAGACCCTCGTTTACCACACGACACCACCCGCCTTATTGCCCATGTATGGCAGAACACTGCTGCCGAAACAAAAGCAAACCGGCGGTGACGTCAGCATCCCGGAGTTGTCTGCCAGCCTGCTTGGCGTCAGTACTGCCGGCAAGAACCTCAAGCGCTACCAGCAGGTCTGTGGCTTCGCGGCGGGTAGTCATCTGCCCGTTACCTGGCCCCATGTGCTGGCTTTTCCACTGCACCTGAAACTGCTCACCGAGAAGGCCTTTCCCCTGCCGCTGCTGGGCCTGGTGCACCTGCGAAACACCATTACCCAGCACCGGCCGATCGGCACCGGGGAGAACCTGGATTTATCTGTACGACTGGGGAATACCGTAAAAAGTGACCGGGGCGTGGAGTTTGATCTCATCACCGAGGCTCGCTCGGCTGGCAAATTGGTCTGGGAAGAAGCGAGCACGACGTTGTTCCGACAACCGGATGGCGAGAGCAAGTCGTCCGGCAAAAAAACACCGCCAGAGCTGGAACGTTATCCAAACACCGAAAATTTCAAGGCGCCCGAATCGATTGGCCGGCAATACGCCCGGGTATCCGGCGACAGCAACCCGATCCACATGCATGCCCTGAGCGCCAAAGCGTTCGGCTTTCCACGGGCAATCGCCCACGGTATGTGGACCAAAGCCCACGCACTGGCGCTACTGGAACAACAGGAAGGCTGGCAAGCCAGTGCCCTCAGCATCAGCTGCCAGTTCAAGAAACCGCTGCTTCTGCCTGGTACAGCCCAGCTGAACTGGAACACCGGAGAAACGGGGTGGGACTACCAGGTGCTGAATGCCAAAGGCGATGCGCCCCATCTGACCGGGCGCGTCGACTGGTTTTAGGCAGGCTTGCCATCCGGTGCGCAGGGGGAACCCTGGGCGCCGGCAACGGGCAACGTGAAATAGAAACAGGCACCACCGCCTTCCGGCCGCTCGAAACCGATGTCGCCACCCTGCGCCTGTATGAGGGAACGGCAGGTTGAAAGACCAATCCCCATCCCTTCATCCTTGGTCGTGAAGAACGGCAGGAACAGTTTGTCTTCGGCATCTTCCGAGAGGCCGATGCCGTGATCCCGCACCTGGATTCGAACACAGGTGCCACCCTGCACACTGGCACTCACTTCTACCGGCGCGCTGGAATCAATACTGCTGGTCGCTTCCAGAGCGTTGCGAATCAGATTCAGGGCGACCTGCTGTACCTGAACCGGATCGGCCAGAACCTCAGGCATATCCTCAGGCACGGACAGCTCAATAGCGCCCTTGTTATTACGCATATCCACCTCGGCAAACTGCCGGGTGTCTTCCAGCAACGCAGGCACCGACAGTACTTCCTTGCCCGTCGCCGGTTTTTTCATGAATCGACGAATGCGTCGGATGATTTCACTGGCGCGGTGGGACTGTGCCTCGATCTTGTCGAGGGTCTCCTGGAGCAGCCCCATATCAGGGCTTTCCTTTGCCATCATCCGCTTGGCGACCCGAGCATAATTGGTGATGGCGGTCAGCGGCTGGTTCACTTCATGGGCAACGCCGGCGGCCATTTCACCCATGGTGGTCAGGCGCGAGGTATGGGCAAGCTGATCGCGCTGTTCCTGAACCAGTTGCCGGGCATCCTCCAGCGCCTTTTCATTGTCCAGTTCGGCGGTGATATCCCGGAATACAACAACGGCACCGTGGAGCTCGTCAGAGTCCAGTTTCGGGGTTGAGCGGTACTCCGCCGGAAAGCCGGTTCCGTCGGCCCTTAGCATTCGGATATCCCGCTGGTTCTCGGCCACACCCTGCTGACAGGTCGCCTTCACCGGCAGTCCGTCCAGATTGTCACCGGCAGTCGCGAAGTGGGTTTCGAAGAAATCACGACCAATCAGCTCTTCCACCGGGCAGCCAACAATTGATGCCGCCGCCGGATTGGCAAATTCAATAATGCCGTTCTCATCGAGGCCGTAGATGCCTTCGCTGATGGAGTTCAGAATCCGGGCCTGGTCACTTTGCAGCTCCCGGTTGCGGGCCTGCAACTCTCTTTCAAGACGAATAACGCTGGCGTGGGTTTTCACGCGAGCGATCACTTCCTGGGACTGGAACGGCTTGGAGATGTAGTCGGCACCGCCGAGTGAAAAGCCCTTCACCTTTGCCTGCAGGTCGTCCAGCGCAGACAGAAAGACGACGGCACAGTCGGCCGTCTGCGGGGCGGCCTTGAGGCGCTCGCAGACTTCATAGCCGTCCATCTCCGGCATCATGATATCGAGGAGAATCACTTCGGGCTGATGGCGGTGGGCAAGGTCGAGGGCCTTTTCGCCCTCGTTGGCAATGAGTAGCCGGTAACCTTTGTCTTTCAGGGTCTCATAGAGGACTTTGAGGTTCTGCGGATTGTCATCCACGAGCAGAACCGTCACCTCCGAGTTCTCGCTGACAGCTTCAGTCATAAATGTCGGGCCGGTTAGAAAAGTAACCGTATGATGCCGCCGGGATCACCCTGCGTCGATAAGGTCCTTTACGGACAGGACCATACGAACGAGATGTGCCAGGGAATGGGTCCCCATCTTGTGCATAACGCGGGAACGGTGGATCTCGACCGTGCGCTGGCTGATTTCCAGCTCAATGGCAATCACCTTGTTGGCCTGACCGGCAATCATACGGTCCATGATCTCGTGTTCCCGGGGGGTCAGGCTCTTGATGCGGCGAATGATCTCCTGCTTCTCGTCCAGAGACTTGCGCTGCTCAAGATCCTGTTTGAGGGCTGCCTCAATTTTCTCCAGCAGTGCCTCCTCACGGTAGGGCTTCTGAATGAAGTCCACAGCGCCCTCTTTCATGGCGTCGACGGCCATGGGGACGTCACCGTGACCCGTCACAAAGATAATCGGCAATATGGAGTGTTTTTCATTGAGCTTTTTCTGGAGCTCCATACCGTCCATGCCCGGCATGCGAATATCCAGCACAATGCAGCCTGCCATCTTGTCGGAGTAGTCCTTCAGGAAAGCGGTTGCACTCTCATAGGTCTTTACCGGCTTGCCGTCGGATTTCAGCAGCAGCTCCAGGGAATCGCGGACTGCTTCATCGTCCTCAACAACGTACACGGTTTGCTGGATATCAGTCATGGGTGTGTTCTCTCCTGTCCGTTTTCTTATGATCGCCGGTCAGTGAATTGACGGGTCTTTATGGTCGTCACGGGCATGTTCCTGACGCTCGTGTTCCCGCATTTTTTCTAGCCGTTGCTGGATAATGCCAAAAACGCTCTGCTTCGGGTACCTGCCTTTGTCATCGGCCTTGCCCGCAGGCTTTCCAAGCAGCAGCGTGATGGCCTCTTCAACACGGGCGACCGCGTACACCGCAAACTGCCCCCCGCGCACTGCCTGCACCACTTCGCTGTCAAGCATCAGGTTCTGCACATTGGTGGATGGCACGATGACACCCTGGCTGCCTGAAAGCCCACCCTTGAGCTGGCAGGTGGTAAAAAAGCCTTCCACTTTTTCGTTGACACCGCCAATGGGCTGAACCTCACCAAACTGGTTGACCGACCCCGTAATCGCAAGATCCTGCCGAACCGGTATACCGGAAAGGGACGAAATCAGCGCGCACAGCTCTGCCAGAGACGCACTGTCTCCGTCCACTTCACCGTAGTTCTGCTCGAAGGTCAGACTGGCCGACAGGTGCATCGGATCGTTGACCGCAAAATGGGAGGCTAGCCAGGAGCTCAGGATCATCACGCCCTTGGAGTGCAGATTGCCACCAAGCTTTACATCTCGCTCAATATCCATGACCGCGCCATCTCCATAATAGCAGGTAGCGGTGACACGGTTGGAAAGACCGAACTCAAATCCACCCGTGGACAGCACCGAGAGTGCATTAACCTGGCCAACACACGTGCCACTTGTAGTTACGAGCGTTGTGCCGTCACGGATGGAATCATAGAACTGATCCCGGATCCGGCTGCTGCGGTATTTCGCGCTTTCCAGCGCGCGCTCAACGTGCAGGTCCTGGATCAGCTTGGCACCGGCCTGACGGGCCCAGAAATCGGATTCCCGCAGCAGGTTGGCAATATCGGCCGCGTGCAGGGACAGTCGATCCTGATGCTCGGCCATACGGGCACTGTGTTCAATCACCCGGGCAACCGCCTTGTTCGAACAGTGCAGTAGCTTCTTCTCGCTCACCAGGCTGGCGATGAACTTGGCATATAGCAGCTGACTGTCATCGGAACGGTACATTTCGTTCTCGAAATCCGCCGTGACTCGAAACAGCTCGGCGAATTCAGAATCGTATTCCTGCAGCAACATCCAGGTTTCACGGTCGCCGAACAGAACAATCTTGACGTCCAGGGGCACCGATTCCGGTTCAATTGAGATGGTTCCGGACAGCGTCAGTTCCCGTTCCAGGGAATTTATCTGTATGGACTTCGAACGCAGCGCACGCTTGAGGCCATCCCATACGAACGGTTGCTCCAGAACCTTGATGGCGTCCATCAACAGATAGCCACCGTTGGCCCTGTGCAGGCTGCCAGGGCGAATCAGGGAGAAATCCGTGAACACGGTGCCCTTGAAGGTGACGTTCTCAACGTAACCGAACAGGTTGTGGTAGGTGGGGTTATCCTCCACCACCATTGGTACTTCGTTGGTTTTCTGGTGCACCAGAACATTGACGAGGTAACGGCGGGGCATCTTCTTGTCGAGGGACGCATACGCAATCGCTGCCTGTTCCTCGTTGTCATCGAGGAAAATCTCGAGATTTTCAACCAGGTCCGCCCGAACCGCCTCAAAGAAGGCGACCACGTCCGGCAGATCCTTGTATTTCTCGATCAGCTCATCGATCTGATGGCCTGAGATACTCTCGAGGGTCTCCTGGTTCAGGGCTTGCTGTTTATCAGCGTATTCCTGTTCCCAGTCCGCCAGTTTGCGGAGCGCCTGCCTGAGCTTTTTCTCAAGCTTGTTGATGGCATCTTCGAACTTGTCGCGCTGCTCATCAGTCAGAGCCTGGAAAGATTCCGCAGTGTGGGGTTCGTCGCCATTCATGGCCACCAACCGATAACCGCCCGGGGTTGTCACAGTGAGGCTGACTTTTTTGCGCTTGGCCTGGGCCGCCACCTTCTCCAGCTCGTCTTCCTGCTTTTTGCCGTATTCGTTTTTCAACTGTTCCGAGCGCTCAAGAAAGCTGTCGCTGTCAAAGGTCTGGGGAATAACCTTGACCAGGCGACTCATCAGCTTTTCCATATCCTGTTTGAGCTGGGTACCCTTCCCGGCCGGGAGCTGCAACAGCTTCGGAATGCGCGGCTCCTCGAAGTTGGCCACGTAGCACCAGTCATGGCTCTGCTGATCCGTATCCACATGATGCTCAAGGTAACGCAGCATCATGGTGCGCTTACCCAGGCCATTACGGCCAACGGCATAGACGTTGTAACCGCCATGGGGCATTGCCAGAGCAAAACGCACAGCCTCCTGGGCACGGTTCTGGCCAACGATTTCAGCCAGGGGCTCCAGTTGCTTGGTGGTTTTGAACGGCAGATCTTTCAGAACACAGGCTTTGTAAAGCTGGTGCAGAGGCAGTGACTTCAAGGTTTGGTCCTGTAACGGTTAACACATTGGCCGGTCATTGTAGATTCTGCGGTCGGCTCTGTCGCGTTCAGCACGAAGATTTCTGGAGTCGCGCACAGTGCGCGGGATTTTGTTAGGCAGTTCACAATTCCGCCGCCGCTCATTTTTCAGCCAGCCTTTCCGGAACTACACTTCATGTCCCAACCATAAAAACAATGCACGCAACGGACGCCAGCGTATGACCAATGATTCCGCAGAGCGCAGAATCAAGGATCGTTACCCCGCCTCCTGCCTGAAGGTCCAGCTCCGGGAGCGTAGCTTCCTTGGTCGTGGCAAACACCCCACGCCGGTTACCTGCCTGGACCTCAACCGGTACGGAATGGCAGTGCTATGCCCCCGACCAGTAGAGCCGGGCGCCCGTCTGTTCATGGATTTTGACGGCAAGTACATCAGCGAATCGCGGGTTTGTGCCCGGGTGGTGGAATGCCAGCCCTTCCAGACCGGCTATCGCGTCAGTGTCCAGTTCAGCTATTGCCTGGACAAGAAGGGCTATTCACGAACTGTCGACAATGCCCTGTCGCGGATTGAAGGCTTCTACAACCGGTTTGCCAGCTGAGCCAGGCCTTCGGAATCAAACCAGCCCGGCGTCAAGGCTGGCCGCAACATACATCCCCAGCTCCCGACACTGATCTTCAAACTCTTCCCGGTATTCACCCCGGCAGATCAAAGGCTCCTGGACCAGCTTCCAGCGTAGCCCGGTAGTAATGCTTTCTATTGCCCGCTTGGTGCCCGTGCCGTCATGGCCGGCGCGAATGTAATAGGCAAAAGGCAGCCCCTGGGTTTTCTCGAGGCAGGGATAGTAGCTGCGATCGAAGAAGTCTTTTAAAGCACCACTCATATACCCGAGATTCTCAGTGGTGCCCAGAATAATGGCGTCGCAGGCAAGAACGTCTTCGGGACCGGCGTCCAGGGGCGCCAGCACCTTTACCTCTACGCTTTCGATGTCTTCATGGTGCGCCCCCTGCTCGGCCGCCTCCCGAAGCTTGAGAGTATTTGGGGAAGGTGCATGAGCGACTATCAATAATCTCTTTCTTGCTTCCATACCGACCCTGATTTGTAGCTGAAGAGCAAAGAATTTGGGCACCTGGAGAGTATGGATTCATTCTTAGGCCAGCTCAAACCGGAGGAAGACGCAGCAAGCACAGATGCTCATTATTTGAGCACCACGGAGGCAAAAATAGTCGATCTGTTACTAGGACTTTTAAACGATCTGAACCGATACCTTGCAAAGACTTCTGCTTACCATGGATTAGAAGGTGAACCGCGAAAGGAGGAGAAGTCGATGCGTTATCTCAACGGAAAAAAACTAAAGGCACTCTATCGTCGACTAAGATACAGGAGCTGGATCAAAAGCCAGTTGCAGCAGGCAGGCGGAGCAGATTACCTGGAGCGGCTCGAGGTCGATATTGGCGCTGAACCGGGTCACTTTCGGCGGGAGTTGGAAGAAAAGTTCATACCTGAAAAGAAAAGCGAAGGTAGCAAGGGCGCGACAGGCCTTAATTTACGCCTGCCGCCCCTATCGTCTTCGCCTGGTAAGGTTTAGAGCAGCTCGCCGTTGGCTTCTGCGGGCTCTTCTTTTGCGTCTTTCTTGGGTTCAGGCTTGGGCATCAACTTGTCCCGAACCTTGGCTTCGATCTCGTTGGCAATGTCCATGTTTTCTTCCAGGAACTTGCAGGCGTTGGCCTTGCCCTGACCGATCTTGTCGCCATTGTAGGCGTACCAGGCTCCGGACTTGTCGACAAAGCCTTCCTTGACGCCCATATCCAGCACTTCCGCCATGTGGTAAATGCCCTTACCGTACATAATCTGGAACTCGGCCTGCTTGAACGGCGGCGATACTTTGTTCTTGACTACTTTCACGCGGGTCTCGTTACCGACCACTTCGTCACCATCTTTCACGGCACCAATGCGGCGGATATCAAGGCGAACGGAGGAGTAGAATTTCAGCGCGTTACCACCGGTGGTGGTTTCGGGCGAGCCAAACATAACCCCGATTTTCATACGGATCTGGTTGATGAAAATCATCAGGCAGTTAGCGTGTTTGACATTACCGGTCAGCTTGCGAAGCGCCTGGGACATCAGTCGCGCCTGCAGACCCACGTGGCTGTCGCCCATTTCACCCTCGATTTCCGCTTTCGGGGTCAGGGCCGCCACGGAGTCCACGATGATCACGTCTACCGCATTGGAACGAACCAGCATGTCGGCAATTTCCAGGGCCTGCTCACCGGTATCCGGCTGGGACACCAGAAGGTCGTCCACATTGACGCCCAGCTTTTCGGCGTAAACCGGATCGAGCGCGTGCTCGGCATCCACGAATGCACAGGTTTTGCCGGCTTTTTGTGCTTCGGCAATTACCTGGAGGGTGAGCGTCGTCTTACCGGAACTTTCCGGACCGTAGATTTCGCAAATTCGACCATATGGAAGACCGCCAATACCCAGGGCAACGTCCAGGCCAAGGGAACCGGTGGAGACCGCAGGAATGGCTTCGCGGGGCTGATCGCCCATTTTCATCACGGCGCCCTTGCCGAACTGGCGCTCAATCTGCCCAAGTGCTGCGCTCAATGCTTTCTTGCGGTTGTCTTCCATCAGTGCAAACCCTCTGTCGCCTGGGCCGCCACCCTCAGGAAAAGGCTGGCAGCGAAATAGTGAATCGGGAATCTGTACAGCTCGAACAGCCCATTCCCTGTATATTTGAACAGTATTAAAACATAACCCGCAGAGGAGACCAACCCCTCCGGATGTGAAAGCCGTCAGACTTCGTCCACAAAATTGTTAACCCCTTGAAGGGCAAAGAGAACGGCCTGCCTGCGGACCTGATCACGATCACCCTCAAAGTGTTTTACCACGGCCACGGTGGAGGCCGGGCTGCTACCCCAGGCAAACCAGACGGTGCCCACAGGCTTGTCATCGCTGCCACCGCCGGGCCCGGCAACACCACTGATAGCCACGGCAACGTCAGCATCTGTCGCCACCAGGGCACCGGCAACCATTTCCCGCACCACCGGTTCGCTGACCGCACCGTGTTCATCCAGCGATTTCCGGGTTACGCCCAGAAGCCCCTGCTTGGCCTCATTGCTGTACGTGACCAGGCCACCCAGCACGTAGGCCGAAGAACCGGCACGATCGGTCAGTACCTTCGCAACCCAGCCGCCGGTGCAACTCTCCGCCGTCGCAACGGTACGGCCGGTTGTCAGCAGTCGTTCACCAAGGCGGTTGCCTGCATCTTCCAATTCCTGATCGCTGGCCAGCATAATGACCTCCTTCGTTTCATCACGGCGGTTATTTTCTTACAATTCACGCCTTCATCCAAAGCAAGGCTACCGGACCCGTTCATGTCAGCAGCTCAGACCGATCTTTCCAAGCACACCCCAATGATGCAGCAGTACCTGAAGATCAAGGGCCAGCACCCCAATGAACTGGTTTTTTACCGCATGGGGGACTTTTACGAACTGTTCTACGAAGATGCCAAGAAAGCGGCCGAGCTGATGGGTATTACCCTCACCGCCCGGGGCCAATCTGGCGGCAATCCGATCCCCATGGCCGGCATCCCCTATCACTCTTCTGAGGGCTACATTGCCCGGCTGGTTCGGGCAGGTCAATCCATCGCCATCTGCGAACAGATCGGAGATCCTGCCACCAGCAAGGGTCCGGTTGAGCGACAGGTGGTGAGGATCGTCACACCGGGGACCCTGAGCGACGACGCCTACCTGGAGGATCGACGGGACAATCTACTGGTGGCTATCTATAACCATCGGGAGCAGTTCGGTTTTGCCTCGCTCGATATTTCCAGCGGCCGTTTTGCCGTGTCGGAGCTGGAAAACCTGGAGGCCCTGCAGGGCGAACTGCAGCGCCTGCGTCCGGCGGAAATCCTGATCAGCGAGGATTTTCCCTACGAGGACGTTCTGGAGGGTTTCACCGGAATACGCCGTCAGGGGCCCTGGCTCTTCGAATCCGATACGGCCCGCAGGGTTATTACCCATCAGCTTCAGGTCAGGGACCTGACAGGTTTCGGCTGCGAGGAACTCAATCTCGCCGTCTGTGCCGCGGGCTGCCTGCTGCAGTATGCCAAGGAAACCCAGCGTACCGCCCTGCCCCATATTCGCAAGCTGACCCGCGAACGGCGCGATGAAGCAGTCATCCTGGACGCGGCCAGCCGTCGCAATCTGGAAATTGACACCAATCTCATGGGCGGCCACCAGTATACCCTCGCCTGGGTCATGGACCGCACCGCCACATCCATGGGTGGACGGGAACTCCGGCGCTGGCTGAATCGGCCGCTTCGGGATGTGGAAATCGTCCGCCAGCGTCAGCAGGCGGTATCGGCACTGCTGGACGGGTTCCACTATGAGCCGGTGCACGATCTGCTGAAAGCTGTTGGCGACATTGAGCGCGTGCTCGCACGGGTCGCCCTTCGTTCGGCCCGCCCAAGAGACCTGGCGCGGCTTCGGGATGCCTTCCAGGCCCTGCCGGACCTGCAGGAAACCCTGAAACCGGTCAATTCCCACCACGTCGTCAGGCTGGCGACCATCATTGGGGAATACCCGGAACTGGCGGATCTGCTGGAGCGCGCCATCATCGACAATCCCCCGGTCGTGATCCGTGAAGGCGGGGTCATCCGGGAAGGCTTCGACGAGGAGCTGGACGAGCTGCGCAACATCAGCGAAAACGCCGGCCAGTATCTGCTGGATGTCGAAACCCGGGAGCGGGATCGCACCGGTATCAGCACCCTCAAAGTAGGTTACAACCGGGTCCACGGCTACTACATCGAAATAAGCCGGGCCCAGTCCGATCAGGCGCCGGTGGATTATATTCGCCGGCAGACCCTGAAAAACGCCGAGCGATTCATCACGCCGGAACTCAAGGAGTTCGAGGACAAGGCCCTGAGTGCCAAGAGCCGGGCCCTGGCCCGTGAGAAAGGCCTTTACGATGACGTACTGGAAACCGTCGCCGGGCAACTTGCGCCACTTCAGGATGCCGCGCAGGCACTGGCAGAACTGGATGTGCTGAGTAATTTTGCCGAGCGCGCCACCTCTCTGCGCTTTTCCGCGCCGGAGTTCAGCGAATCCCCGGGTTTTGACATTGAGGAAGGGCGCCATCCGGTGGTTGAACAGTTGCTGGACGAGCCCTTCGTACCGAACGATCTGCTAATGGACACCCAGCGCCGCATGCTGGTGATAACCGGCCCGAACATGGGCGGTAAATCCACCTATATGCGTCAGGCCGCGCTGATTGCGCTGCTCGCCTACACCGGCAGTTTCGTGCCCGCCAACCGGGCAGTGATCGGCCCCGTGGACCGGATTTTTACCCGCATGGGTTCCTCGGACGATATCGCCGGCGGCCGCTCCACCTTCATGGTGGAAATGACCGAAACCGCCAACATCCTGCACAACGCCACCGAGCACAGTCTGGTGTTGATGGACGAGGTTGGTCGTGGCACCAGCACCTTTGATGGCCTGTCCCTGGCCTGGGCTACTGCCGAACACCTTGCCCGGGAGATACGCTGCTACACGCTGTTTGCCACCCACTATTTCGAGCTGACCCAGCTGGCCGATGAGCTGCAACATGCCGTAAACGTCCATCTGACGGCCACCGAACACGATGACAGCATCGTGTTCCTGCACAACGTGCATGATGGCCCGGCAAGCCAGAGCTACGGTCTGCAGGTAGCAAAGCTGGCAGGCGTGCCACAGGATGTGATCCGTAACGCCAAAACCCAGCTCTCCCACCTGGAGGGCAGCGCTTCGCCAGCGGCGCCGGCAGCCTCGGCCGCCGAACAGGGCAACAACGCATCCCTGGCCAAGCCGGCAGCAAAGGTAAATGAATCCGTTTACCAGGGCGACATGTTCGCCAGCCTGGAGCCCAGCGCCGTGGAAGAGGCACTTAAAGACATGGACCTCGACGGACTAACCCCCCGGGATGCCATGAATCAGCTTTACGAACTGAAGGCGTTGATGAAGAAATAGCGAAGAATTGATCTGTGTAATAAGGTTATAGCAGTCGAACGCTTGCGGCTGTGCGGGTCGCTCCCTACAATATCGCGCACCAAAATATAACGGCAGCGCCCGACGGC
Source organism: Marinobacter flavimaris (assembly GCF_002933295.1). GTDB lineage: Bacteria > Pseudomonadota > Gammaproteobacteria > Pseudomonadales > Oleiphilaceae > Marinobacter > Marinobacter flavimaris. The sequence goes on along the minus strand of NZ_PSSW01000002.1, from coordinate 357,530 downwards.
GCTCCTGATGAGACTGACCGACCACTGGACCAGGGATCTGACTATGGCGTTTATCGTTACTGATAACTGCATCAAGTGTAAGTACACAGACTGCGTGGAAGTCTGTCCGGTAGACTGCTTCTACGAGGGACCGAACTTTCTGGTAATCGACCCGGACGAATGTATCGACTGCGCCCTGTGCGAGCCAGAGTGCCCGGCCGAAGCCATTTTCTCGGAAGACGAACTGCCGGCCGATCAGGTCCAGTTTGTTGAGCTGAATGCCGATCTGGCCGCCAAATGGCCGAACATCACCGAAAAGAAAGATCCACTGCCAGACGCTGAAGAGTGGGATGGCAAGCCGAACAAGCTTCAGTATCTGGAAAAGTAATCATCCGGAACTGGAACAAAAAAGGGAAGCCGAGGCTTCCCTTTTTCTTTGCCTGAAGTTCCGTGATTGCGTCAGGTGCTGGCCAGCTTGGCGCCCATGGCCACGAAAAACCCTCCCGTCAGGCCGTTCAGCGTTCGCTTTACACGCGCGTTTACACCAAGACTCCGAAACGTAACCACCACCCAGGCCAGACCACACTGCCAGAGCATTGCCAGCAGAAAATGCACACCGGCCAGCATCAGCGATTGCTGAAAGGCGTTGCCTGCCGGATCCACAAACTGTGGCAGCAAAGCCATGTAGAACAGGGCGGTTTTGGGATTAAGAACGTTGGATAGCAGGCCCTCACGAAAGGACACCGCCAAGCCAACCTTCCGGCGGGCGACCGCTACGTCCTTTGCCGCAGGCGCGTCACCCCGGCGAAGGGCCTGGCGCAACGAACCGATGCCGAGCCAGACCAGGTAGCAAGCGCCGGCCCACTTCAATGCAGAAAATGCCCAGGCGGTTTCCACCAACAGGAGGGAGATGCCCAGCGCCGAGAGCGTGGCATGAATGAACAGGCCGCTACAGATGCCGACACTGGTCACGCACCCATCCCGCAAACCGCCCCGGCCGGTATTACGCATCACCAGCAGGGTATCCACACCGGGCGTGATGGTGAGCAATGTAATGGCAACCAGATAGGCCCAGAACAGATCCGATATCAACGTCATGCCCTCTCAAAATCCTGAACGAAACCTTCCCCGGGGCCCTGCCGACAATCTCAGACTCAGGCCTCCTGCTGGAGAATCTTACGCGCAGCGGCGGACTTGTAAAATGGCGCAAGCCGCCGACGAACCAGGGCCTCAACATAGCCCTCTTCACGTAACACGTCTATAACCGGAATTGCGTAGGCATCTATCTCCGCCATAACAACCTCACGGCTTACCCCCATATCGCCCAGCAGGTCTGTAAGCGGGCGCTCGCCATATTTGTCGAACAGGTGGGAAACCACGGCCCGGGCACAGTTCTCAAAGTATCCGGTCTTGCGAAACTGCAGCCAGAACTCATAGCCAAGCACCACAAACTCCTGCAGCTGCACGTCTCCGAGCCCCTCGTGAAGCTCGGCAATGGTGCGATCCTCCAAAGACACCCAGGCGGCCATCACACTGTCGCGCAGCTCCTCATCAGACAGGGCACTGTGCAGGAATTGCTCACTGCGGCTGATCAAACCGGGCAGGCTGTCAGACAACCAGGCTTTCAGTCGACGCTCAAAGGTTTCATCCAGCCCCGGCACCGCCCGGTTGGCCATCCGCTTGCCAAATTTCATCATCGAACCAACGCCCGGCACAGACTTGGTGATCAGGTTATCCTCGTACAGGTAGTTCACCAGGCCGTGGTACACCACATTGGACACCAGCTCCTGATAGACCGGGTGCGCCATGATCTCGCTGATCACCCGTTCACGTTGCTGCCGGAGCTCCAGAGCTTCCTCCAGAAAGCCCGTGGCCTGTTCGCGGGTGATGATCTCGCCCAGGGTGGTCTTTGACTGCACATCGGCATTGAGCACCTCGGTGGCCATCTCCGCAGCCAGTTCCGGAATGCCTGCATCCAGTTCCATGTCCATAACGATACGCTGGATAACGCCCATCACCTGCTCTTCCGAGGTTATCCGGCCAAGGGTTATCTCGCCGGCATAATGCCAGAGCTCATCGAGCTCCTGCTCCAGGAACTTGCGCAGCTTTGCGCCCTTTAGAGAAGCCAGCTCATGTTTCACATGCTGCTCAAGCAGTTGGTTGGCGAGATCCGTTTTGCCTTTGGTCATGGCGTCAGTTGTCCTGTTGAAGAAATGAAACACACAGGCCAGAGGCTAACACGAACGAAACGCTGGCAGGTTTGCCAAAACTACAGGTGGAGAGGCGCGGCCGGGCCAGTATGATTCAGTCACGCACTCTGAGAAGGAGTTACTGAAAATCGTTGAAGGTGTGGGGTTCCGCAGCAAGTGCGAGGCAAAGACTGCCGGGGCCAACGTAGATGCTGCTGGTAATCCCCATCTGGGAGAGCAGCAGTTCCACACCATTGCGTTCGCAAGCATCGCGCAGTCGGTTGAGCCCGGGCAAATCCTCGATCTCCGTCCAGGTAAGACCACAGGACAGGCTTACATAGGGTGTCAGAAGCCCGGCTTCGACACGGGCAGCGGCATAGTTCATCACCTTTTCCACGGCCACGTCGAAACTCCGGGTTTTGGCCGCGGGCTGGCCCTCGGCCCCTTGCCCGAAGATAACCGGCGTAATGTTCAGTGCTTTGCCCAGGAAGGCAACCAGCGCCGATACACTCTTGTCGCCACGCCGCCGTGCCCGTTCACGGATGTAGTGCAGATCCCTCGGAATGACGCAGGTGTAGATCTTGTCGCTGAAGGTTTCCACCTCATGGCGCAGGGCATTCTTGGACACATTCTGGCCGATCAGCTTGAGCGTGTGGGCTGCCAGCAGGCCCTGGCCGGCAAAAATCTGTTTACTGTCGATCACACGCATAAAGAACCGGCCATCACGACCGGCGGCTTCCCGCGCACCTTCGTAATTCGCCAGGACACTGTTCATAGCCTCGGTGGCATTCTGGAAAATCAGGCTTCGGGATTTCGTGACCGTCTCGCAGATAGCAATATCGAACTGGGTGACGATCTTCTCCATGAACAGATCGTGTATCTGCTCTGCGGTGAAGGCGCGGGTTTCCGCCTGATGTCCTTTCTGCAACAGGCCGCTCTGATAGAACTCCTGGGTCCGAACCGGATCATGCTTGTCTATGTAGGTCTGGCCATCGATTACAGCGGTTACCGGCAGCACGAACAGGTCGTGCTTGCGGCTGAACTCATAGGGTAAGTCGCACGCAGAATCGACGATCAAACCAACTCGCATGGTGGGCCTCCAGCTCCGGGTAGCTTCTCGAACGGAAGCCCCCTTTATTGTCGTTATTCTTTGTGCCGCACAGTTTTACACACCGCGATCAGAATTTCAGCAACCCGGCCCTATCGTGCTGCCGATGTCATATCCAGCTCACGGAGATTCTGCTCGAGCAGTTCGCGGTTATCCTGCTGCCAGGGGTGAAAGCCTTTACGGAAATACGCCAGGAATTCCGGCAGACACTTGCGGAGCACTCCGGGCTTGCCCCAGAGAAAATTAAACCCGCCAACCCAGGTGCGCAGGCTCCAGAGTTTGCCATCGGCCTTCAGCAGGCTACAGGTATTCAAAAAGGTGTACTTGAAGAAATTCCAGGTAACAAAGAGGAAGACGATCCGGCGAAGCTGTTCATTGCCGACACATTCCCGGTAAACATCAAAGGCGACGGATTTGTGTTCGGTTTCCTCAATCGCATGCCATCTCCAGAGCTTTGCCATGGTCGGCGTGGCGCCTTCCATCCACTCCGGGTGGCTCAGGATGGCATTGGCCAGGACGGCGGTGTAGTGCTCGGCGCCACAGGTACCTGCCAGTTGGCGGCTTGGTGGCAGTTTACCCACCCACTCCATATGCTTGCGGAACCGTTGGTCCAGGGCATCAATATCGTAGCCCCGGGCCTTCAGGGCCTCGTTGTAATCCTTGTGCTCCCTGCTGTGCAGGGCTTCCTGGCCAATAAATCCGCGGATCTCCGCTTTAAGCTTTGGATCCTCGATCTTGTCCCGATAGAGCCTTACGGCATTGATAAACTGCTGCTCGCCATCGGGAAATTGCAGGGAAAGGGCGTTGAAGAACGCGGTCCGGAAAGCATCGTTGCCATGCCAGAGCGTTTTCAGATCCTCGCTGACATCGAACCGCAGATGTCTCGGCTCAACGGACACCCCCTCGGGCGTGGAGCTGATGGTCATGACTGCCTCCTGTTTTTGTAGTGTTGTTATCAGTATTGAACAGCGGACAAAATTTCATCAGTTCTGGCAGTTTAAACCCGGAAACCGCGCGGAAGGAATACTTCAGGAGGAAAAATTAGACAAATTGTCACGAAATGACATTCTGTCAACGCCCATGCTCAGGGAAACATTCAGGCATAAAAAAGGGAGGCACGAGGCCTCCCAAGGACACACAGGGGGTCAACGCCTTCCGGTGCAGAGCCGGAAGACGCAGGTTTAGTGCTCTTCCGCGGCTTTCACGCCCGGCGCTTCCGGGTCGGCGGTAAAGCCAAGCAATTTGGTACGTTCAATCAGGAAATAGAGGACGGCGCCGGTGGCCAGGCCCCAGCCAGCGCCATAGACGGCCAGAACAACACCCATGGTGCCGGCAATGCCACGCTCGGTGTTATTCTCCAGCTGCTCCAGCCCTACCATCAGGCAGATATAGCCGGTCAGCAGCAGTGTCAGTGACAGGGCAATCGGCAGCACCGGTTGGAAGAAGCTCACCAGCGGCAGAACGAAAAGGGCAATAAAACCCGTAATCCAGAAAGTACCGCCGCCACTGTAGATGGAGTCCATGGCGTTACGACCGTACTTGTAGCGCTCGGCCATGGTGGCAGTGACAGCCGTCCAGATCGGGCCCGCCAGCCCCGGATAGGGTGCGAAGAACGCGTGGCCACCATTGCGGATAGCGGTTACCAGATGCACCCGGTCGATGCTGTTATCGATATCTTCGTCTTTGCGCAGATGATCAACGCGGTTCATCAATGACTGGCCGACCACGATATCGCCGAAGGCAATCACGTAGGCGATCACCGCCGTGGGAATGGCGTACAGGAAGACGTTGGCATCCGGGAATCCGACGGCGAACGGCAGGTAGTTCCACAGCTCATCAAACGCGGGTTTGGTGATGCCCCACTCCACATTGGGCACCTCGTATTCGCCAGTTGCAAAGCCAACCAGGATCGCAACCACCATACCCGGCACCATGCCGTAGTTGGCAATCTTGCGGGCGATTGAATTGCTTTCCACAAAACCTTTGAACGATACCGAGAACATCAGGTAGAGGCACACCAGGCCACCGATGATCAGGGAGATCGGCGTGTTGGCGAGACGGCCGCCTGCCTCAATCTCACCCATCAGGGCGGCGATACCGGCACCGATGATAATCCCGCCTTTCATGGAACGGGGAATCAGCTCCACCAGTTTGCTGCCCAGGCGTGTAATACCCAGAACCAGGAAGATAATGAACACCAGGAACTGCAGCGCGAACAGCGCCTGAATCGCCTCGGGGCCCGGCTCGTAGTCGCTCAGGAACAGCAGAACCACAGGAATCCCTGGCGTAATCCAGCCCGGCACCAGGGGAACACCCAGCAGTGCCGGCAGCATGAAACCGATGCCACAGATCACCACGTAAGCCAGAGCCACGTCGTAGGGCACACCCAGGTATTTCTCAAGAAGGGGAATCATGGCCAGGCTGACCACGAACATGATCAGAGCCTGCACCATCTCCGCGAACTCCCAGCGGTAATGAACGAACGGCAGACGAACCTTGAAGGGACCGGCCGGCCAGAACGGCTGCTCTTCCCCGTTCTTTCGGTGAAACATTTGCATAAAAAGGTCTCCGGGCTCACGCGGCGCGTGTGCCTGACAGCGTTGTTTTTTCTGGTTTAATTCGGCTGCGCCGGGGCCGGCGCAGCCGATCGGGGAATCAGTCCAGTTCTTTGGCCTGATCCCTCAGCACGAACTTCTGGATCTTACCCGTGGAGGTTTTGGGCAGCTCCGAGAAGACGATGGTCTTGGGTACCTTGAACCGGGCCAGGTGCTCGCGGCAGAAGTTGATGATGTCTTCCTCGCTGACTTGACCGGCTTCCGGCTTCAGGGTCACAAAGGCGCAGGGGGTTTCGCCCCACTTTTCGTCCGGCCGGGCAACCACAGCTGCCTCAAGCACAGCCGGGTGGCGGTAAAGGGTATCCTCAACCTCAATGGTGGAAATGTTCTCACCACCGGAGATGATAATGTCCTTCAGCCGGTCCTTGATCTCCATGTAGCCGTCTTCGTGCCATACAGCCAGGTCCCCGGTGTGGAACCAGCCACCCCGGAAGGCCTCTTCGGTGGCTTTGGGGTTCTTCAGATAGCCCTTCATCACCGTATTGCCGCGCAGGAAAATCTCACCGATGGTTTTGCCGTCTTTGGGCACTGGCTCCATGGTGTTCGGGTCGCCGACCATCGTGCCTGCCAGAGTGTGATAACGAACGCCCTGACGGGCCTTTTTCCGGGCACGATCATGCAGTGGCAGCGCATCCCACTCGGATTTCCAGGCACAAACGGTTACCGGGCCATAGACTTCGGTCAGACCGTAAACGTGAGTCACCTGGATGCCCATTTCCTCGATGGCACCAATGACCTGGGCGGGGGGTGCCGCGCCTGCTGTCATGGACTTCACGTCGTGATCAATGCCGGCCTTGGCGGATTCCGGCACGTTCAGCAATGCGTTAAGCACAATCGGGGCGCCACACATGTGGGTAACCTGATGATCCCGGATCAGCTGCAGAATCTTCTCGGGATCAACCCGGCGCAGGCAGACGTGGGTTCCTGCCATGGCGGTGATGGTCCAGGGGAAGCACCAGCCGTTGCAGTGGAACATCGGCAAGGTCCACAGGTACACCGGGTGCATGTCCATGGACCAGACTGCCTGGTTGCCGATGGCATTGATGTAGGCGCCACGATGGTGGTAAACCACGCCCTTCGGGTTCCCGGTCGTGCCGGATGTGTAGTTCAGGGAGATGGCATCCCACTCGTTGTCGGGGAAGCTCCATTGGAACGCCGGATCCCCCTCCTGCAGGAAGGCATCGTAATCCAGATCGCTGACCTGAACGCCCTCGCCGTACTCGGGATCGTCCACATCAATCACCAGTGGCTTGGTGTCCAGCCGGCTTACGGCGTCTTTGATCACCTCTCCGAATTCCCGGTCGGCAATTACAACCTTGGCCTCACCGTGTTCCAGCATGAAGGCAATGGCCTCGGCATCGAGGCGAACATTCAGGGTGTTTAACACCGCACCGATCATGGGCACCCCGAAATGGGCCTCCACCATGGCGGGAATGTTCGGCAGCATGACGGCAACGGTATCACCACGGCCGATGCCGCGCCCTTTGAGGGCCGAGGCCAGACGGCGGCAACGCTCGTAAGTCTGCGCCCAGGTGTAACGGATCGCCCCGTGAATAACGGCGGGATACTCCGGGTAAACCGTGGCGGAACGTTCGATAAAATCGATGGGGGATTGAACGGCGTAGTTGGCGTCAACGGGCGCCAGGCCTTGATCAAATATCGAGGTCATTGCGTGGTCCTCTTGAGTACTGTTGTTCTTATGGCGTATTCAGGAATATCGCTAAACTAGCTATACTTCGGGCTGGCCAGAATAGTATTGGATAGCATAAATACTAGAAACTATACCAACGTATTATAGTTAATTTACTATAACGATAAGCCATGAACGATTCTTCCACTCCAAGTGTATTTAGTTTGCACGACGCCGACCCGCAACCCGGATTGATCCTGGATGCGACAGGCAGCGTTCTGGAGGGCAACCTGGCCAGCCATCATCTTTGCCAGAACGCCAACCTGACCTCGCTGTTCCATCTGCTGCCGGTCAACGTTCAGGCGCTTGTGAAGTCGTCCCTGGAGCAGGAACGATCGATCGAGAATGTGGAAGCCAGAATTCCGGCAGACACCACCGAGCGTTTCCTGGTGTGGACGTTCGTCCCCGATATCGGGAGCTCGACGGTTCTGGCGCGGGCCAGAGACGCTACAGACGAAATCATCAACCGGGAAGAAGCGACCCGCTCCAACCGTCTTTACCGGCTGATTACCGAGAACACCACCGACCTCATTTCCCGCCATGCCCCGGACGGACGGTTTATCGATGCCACGCCCGCATCCTGGCGGCTGCTGGGCTACTGGCCGGAAGAACTGAGGGGTAAGCCCCTGGAAGAAATTTTCCGGGGCGATCAGGTGGTTCAGAAGCTGGCTGAAACCCGCAACCAGCTACGGGACGACGGCTACGCCACCATGACTCTGGAGATTATTCACCGGGACGGTTCCCGCCGCTGGTTCGAGATTGCCAGCAGGGCCATTCGGGAAACCTACACTGGCGCTGTGATTGAGGTCATCAGCGTATCCCGGGATATCACCGCCCGGGTAGAGTCCGAGGAGAACAACCGCAGGCTGGCCGACGAACTCGCCCACACCGCCAGGCTCGCCACTCTGGGGGAGCTTGCCTCAAGCATTGCCCACGAGATGAACCAGCCATTGGCCACCATCGTGAACTTTGCCAGCGCCAGCCAGCGCTATCTCAAAGGCGCCCGAACCAATCCCGAATGCCTCGATCGAGTGGACGACGGCCTCCAGAAGATTGTTCACCACGCCAACCGGGCCTCGGAGGTCATCAAACGTTTGCGAGCTTTCCTGCGCAAGGGCCAGAAGCGGACCGCACCAATCGCACTGAACGAAGTCGTCAGCAATGTCGCCCGTCTTTGCCAATGGGAGGCCGAGAAAAACAAGGTGCAGATCCGAGAGAATCTGGCCTGTTGTGCGCCCGTCATCACCGCCGACCCGGTGCTGCTGGAACAGGTGCTGATCAATCTGATCCGCAACGGTATCGAAGCCACTGTTGAGGCTCGCGGTGAGGACAACCCGGGCCCACACTCGCAGATCGCCATAACGACCTGCATCAACGATCAGAACGAAACCCTGATTGAGGTCATCGACGAAGGCCCGGGGCTCGACGCGCAGGGCATTCGCCAGATGTTCCAGCCGTTCTATACCAGCAAGCCCCAGGGGCTTGGCCTGGGGCTCTCGATGAGCCGTTCGATTATCGAAGGCTTTGGAGGCTTCCTGGACGCCAGGCCGGCAGCAACGGGCGGACTCTCCCTGATCTGCCGTTTCCCGGCCAGCCCGGGCCACAAGAACAGAACCTCGAACACGGAGATGCAGCCAGATGAGTGATCAAGCGACACCGGAAGCCACCACCGTCTATGTGGTTGACGACGACGCCGGCATGCTGGAATCCACCCAGTGGTTGCTGGAATCGGTCGGGTTGAACGTGGAAGCCTACAGCGACGGCCGGAAATTCCTGGATGCGGTTGGCAACAAGAAAGCGGGCTGCGTGGTTCTGGATGTGCGGATGCCCGGGCTGGGCGGCCTGAACGTTCAGGAGGAGCTTCAGAAGCGGGGGCTGGACCTGCCGATCATCTTTGTCTCCGGGCACGCCGACGTTCCCATTGTGGTGAGGGCGTTCAAGTCCGGGGCCTTCGATTTCATCGAGAAGCCGTTCAATGAACAACTGCTCCTGGACAGCGTCCAACAGGCGCTGCAGGAACATCAGCAGTCCGCTCCAGAGTTGCAGGGTGATGAGGCAACCGAAGCCCTGCTGGCCACCCTCACCCGCCGTGAACGGGACGTGTTCCTGCCACTGGCCCAGGGCTACACGAGCCGGGAAATCGCAGAACAGCTGGATGTCAGTGTCAAGACGATTGATCTCTACCGGGCACGAGTCATGAAACGCCTGGGCGCCGATCGCTTGCCGGATGTGACCGGCACCGCCATTGCCGCCGGCCTTCTCGATCCGCTGGACATGCGTGGCGAGAAAACCTGAACGGCACTAACGCGCCGCAGACTGGACGTCGTGCGCCAGCACACCCAGCCTGGCCACGGCATGCTCGATGCGCTCACTCCAGGGGTTGGCGCTGTTCAGTCTCAGGCAATTGTCGTATTTGTCGGCGGTTGAGAACATCAGCCCCGGCGCCACGTTGATATCCTCCGCCCTGGCCCTGTGGTAAACCTCGGTGCCGGAAACGCCGTCGGGCAACTGGACCCATAGCACAAACCCACCCTGGGGACGGCTCACAGCCGTACCTTCCGGGAAGGCCCTGGCCACAGCAGTCCGCATCCGTTCGGTGGCTTCGCGATAGTGCTGCCGGGCTGAACGGAGGTAGCGATCATAGCCGCCCTGCTCCAGAAAATGCGCTACCGCCATCTGTGGAATCGATGACGTGGCCAGATTGACGAAATACTTGTGCTGCCTGGCGCTGGCCATATGCCGCCCCGGCACCATCCAGCCCAGCCGGAGGCCCGGTGAAATAGTCTTCGAAAACGAACTGCAATAAATCACATTGTCCGCCCGATCAAAGGCCTTGGCCGGTTTCGGCCGGTCCCCGGTGTGATGAAGGTCGCCGTAGATGTCGTCCTCGATCAGCGGAACAGCCGCTGCCGCCAGCATGGAGACCAGCTGCTTCTTGCGCTCGTCGGACATTTGCGCACCCATGGGGTTGCTGTGATTGGTCACGACCACACAGGCTTTGAGGGGCCACTGTTCCAGGGCCAGTTGCAGGCCTTCAAGGCTCAGACCCTCGGAAGGATGCGTTGGAATTTCAATGACCTTCAGCCCGACCACTTCCAGAGCCTGAAGAATGCCCGGGAAAGACGGCGATTCTACGGCCACAATATCTCCGGGCTGGGTTACCGCTCTCAGCGCCAGTATGATCGCCTCCTGGGCGCCATTGGTGGCAAGTACGTCGTCTGGCGTCACCGGCACACCGAGGGTGGCCATCCGCTGGGCGATCTGCCGGCGGAACGATTCCTTGCCGGGAAAGGCATAGTCCAGGGTTTCCAGACCCCGGCGTGCCGCCCAGAGCGTGCTGTGCTGGATCTGGCGGAGCGGCAGGTAATCCGGGTGGGGGATCGCCGTGGCCAGCGGTACCATGCGCTTCTGTTCGTCCGCGCACAGGTCCAGGGCCATCTCCCTGGCACTGACTGGAACCGGACGGCTTCGGTGCCGGCGCATAACAGGCTCGGGGGCGTCCACAGTGGGCAGCCGTACGAAGTAGCCGCTACGTTCACGGGCCTGCAGAAAACCCCGCGCCTCCAGCGTCTGGTGTGCCTGGAGGATGGTCGAGATGCTAACCCCGAACTGCCGGCTCAACTGTCGCACGCCCGGTAGCCGTTCGCCGTCCCGGTACACGCCTTCATGAATCAGCCCCTGAAGCTGATCCGCGACCTGGTTGTAGAGAATGCCCATTGCCCGCCCTCGCCTGCGAAGCTTCATCGTGATAATGATCTATTGCACCAGAACCCGAGCTGTTCGGTGCAGTACAGATTGCTTCCGATATGACCAGTACAGATCTCACCAAATGCATTCTGTACCGGTTCAAAACCAGATTATCTGAATCTGTTATGGCAGTCAGATCTTTTCCTACAATAGGCTCGAAATCAGATGATATTTCCAAACAGGCCAGCGCTTTAAAATAGGAGAAGAGACCGTGACTTTACCCATCTATCAGGTTGATGCGTTCACCAGCGAGGTGTTCGGTGGCAACCCGGCCGCGGTCATGCCGCTGGACCAGTGGCTGCCAGATAACCTCATGCTCTCGCTTGCCGCGGAGAACAACCTCTCCGAAACAGCCTTTTTCGTGCCTCTTCCGGCCGGCGAGGACGCGGATTTCCATATCCGCTGGTTTACTCCGGGCACAGAGGTACCACTGTGCGGCCATGCCACCCTGGCCAGCGCCTGGATCATCTTCAACAAACTCGGCTGGGACAGAGAGCAAATCCGTTTACGCTCCAAAAGCGGCCCACTCTCCGTCCGGCAATCCGACGACGGCTGGCTGGTACTCGATTTCCCGAATCTGGCCTACGAGAAACAGCCCACGCCGGCCCTGATTCGGGAAGCTCTGGAAAGCGCGCCTGATACAGCGTTTTTTGTTCCAAACGACACCAATTACATGGTGGTCCTGAAGGACGAAGACGCTGTGCGGTCTGCGCAACCGGATCTGCGCAAATTAAAGCAACTGGGCAACCAGGGGCTGATCATCACCGCACCTGGCAACAACTGCGATTTTGTCAGCCGCTATTTCGCGCCTGGCGCCGGCATTGATGAGGACCCGGTTACCGGTTCCATTCACAGCGTGCTGGTGCCTTACTGGTCCGAACAACTGGGCAAAACCGAGCTTGAGGCTCGGCAGATTTCTGCCCGGGGCGGTGTACTTCGCTGCGAGTTAAAGGGGGATCGCGTCGACATTGCCGGCCAGGCAGCCTTCTTTATGGAAGGCGCCATTCATTTGTGAGGCACACTTGCAGAGTGCAAATGAAAAAACCGACATGGTCGCCGGTGATAGCTCTGACGGTCAGTTTCGTAAACTTATCCTCAATTCTTAATCAGAGGCGAAGTGATGACAGCAACCAAAGCATTTGCAGCACAGTCACCAACGTCCGGCATGGCACCTCATACCATAGACCGCCGGGATCCACGTCCCGATGACGTTGCGATCGAGATCGACTACTGCGGGGTCTGCCATACCGACATTCATTTTGCACAAAACGACTGGGGGATCACCGAGTATCCGGTTGTCCCCGGCCACGAAATTGTGGGGCGGGTCACGGCCGTTGGCCCCGAGGTCAAAAGCTTTAACGTAGGCGATGTCGTCGGCGTCGGGTGCATGGTGGATTCCTGCCGTACCTGCTCAGCTTGTGAAGCAGGTCTGGAGCAGTACTGCAGCGAAGGCATGACTTCCACCTACAACGGCCAGGACCGCCACGATCACTCCATCACCTTTGGCGGCTATTCCGAGCGTATCACCGTCAGCGAACGGTTTGTCGTTCGCATTCCGGAAAAGCTGGATATCAAGGCCGCTGCGCCTCTGCTTTGCGCCGGCATCACCACCTACTCGCCGCTGCGCCATTATGGCGTCAAAGCGGGCCACAAGGTCGGTGTTATCGGCATGGGCGGCCTCGGTCACATGGGTGTTAAATTCGCCCGGGCACTTGGCGCGGAGGTGACCATTTTCACCCGCTCCGAGAGCAAGGTTGCGGAAGCGAAAAAGCAGGGTGCCGATCATGTAGTGATCTCCACCGATGAAGATCAGATGGCCGCAGCCGCTGAAACCTTTGATTTCATGCTGGACACGGTTCCGGTCCAGCACGATCTGAACCCTTACCTCAACTGCCTGAAGCACGATGGCACTCACATACTGGTTGGCCTGCTGGAGCCGGTAGAGCCACCCGTAGAGGCTGGCGCCCTGGTATTCAAGCGCCGTGTTCTGGCCGGGTCGCTGATCGGTGGCATGCCGGAAACCCAGGAAGTTCTGGATTTCTGCGCAGAACACGACATCAGCTGCGACGTGGAGATGCTTGATATAAACAACCTCAATGAGGCCTACGAGCGCATGAAAAAAGGCGATGTGAAGTATCGCTTCGTGATCGATATGCACACCCTGAAAAACGGGTAACTGCAAAGGCGACCGGGCCCCACGGGCCCGGTCTCTGATTCCTTCTCATCCCGCCACTTCATACGTGGTTACCCCGGCACCACAGACGCCAGCCCCCCATATCCGTATAATTCGCCCACTCAATGTTCGTACCCGGTTTGTGGTTACCCCATGCCTTCACACTACGATGTCATTATTATCGGCGCTGGCGCAGCAGGCCTGATGTGCGCGGCCACTGCGGGCTATCGCGGCCGCAGCGTGCTGGTGTTGGACCACGCCAATAAACCCGGCAAGAAAATCCTGATGTCCGGCGGCGGACGCTGCAATTTCACAAACCTGAACAGTACGCCGGCCAACTTCCTTTCGGATAACCCGCACTACTGCATTTCTGCGCTAAAGCGCTATACCCCCCAGGACTTTCTGGAACTTGTAGACCGCCACGGCATTGAACATGAGGAAAAAACCCCTGGTCAGTTGTTCTGCAAAGACAGCGCCAAGGACATTCTCAATATGCTGCTGACCGAATGTGAGTGGGCGGGCGCGGACGTGAGAATGAAGACAGCGGTCGACCGCATCACCGAAACCGACAGCGGCTACCGCTTGCGCGTCGGCTCCGGTGACCTCACCTGTGAATCCCTGGTGATCGCCACCGGAGGCCTGTCGATTCCTACCATGGGCGCCACAGCGTTTGGCTACCGGGTAGCCGAGCAGTTCGGCCTGGAAATCCTTCCTACCCGCCCTGGACTTGTGCCCTTTACCCTGCAGCCGGAATTGAAAGAACAGCTCGCACCATTGTCCGGTGTCAGCTGCCCTGTCGATGTCCAATGCCACGACCAGCACTTCCGGGAACCCATGCTGGTCACCCATCGCGGGCTCAGCGGCCCGGCCATGCTCCAGATTTCCAGTTTCTGGGAGCCGGGCGACAGCCTGGCCATCAACCTGCTGCCGGCCTGTCAGATCAAGGACGACCTTTTGGACCTGCGGAAAACCCGGCCACAATCCACCGTTGGGCACTACCTGGCCCAGCACCTGCCAAAACGGTTTGCCCAGGCCCTTAACGAACTACACGGCTGGACCGGCCCGTTGCAGGGCTACAAGAACAGCGATATTGAACAGGTTGCCGACGTTCTGGGCCAATGGTCGATCAAGCCGGCTGGAACCGAAGGTTACCGAACGGCAGAGGTTACCCTTGGCGGCGTCGATACGCGCCAGCTGTCATCCAAGACCATGGCGGTGCTGGAACGTCCAAACCTGTATTTTATCGGTGAGGTAGTGGATGTCACCGGACACCTCGGTGGGCACAACTTCCAGTGGGCCTGGGCATCGGGTGTGGCGGCCGGCAGCAGCGCCTGACCGTTCATCCGACTCCACAATCCGGCCGTAGAACTGGTAACCTGAGTCCATGTATTGGCCTTGCCGGAGAACACGACAGACAGGGGGAACGGATGCTCCAGAATACCAATAATACCACCAGCAACGCCCTTGTCGTCGAAGGCGGCGCCATGCGCGGCATCTTCGCCGCAGGTGTACTTGATGCCTTTCTTGAAAAGCGGTACCAGCCTTTCACCGAAGCCTGGGGCGTCTCCGCCGGTTCAACCAACCTGATTGGTTACCTCTGCGGCCATCACGGCCGGAATCACAGGGTGATTACCGACCACGCCTGTCGGCCGGAGTTTATAAACTGGGGGCGATTCTTCCAGGGCGGGCATTTGTGCGATGTTAACTGGCTCTGGCACCAGTCCTACCAGGAGGTGCCACTTGATCTGGACCATTACCTGTCTGGCACCACAAAACTCTGGGTAGCAACCACGTCGGTCATGACGGGCGAGGCCCGGTATTTTTGCGTCGACGATCACAACATCCACGATGTGCTCACGGCCTCATGCTCCATTCCCCTGGCCTACCGTGACTATCCGAGCGTCGACAACGAGCCCATGAGTGATGGCGGAATCGCTGATTCCATTCCGGTTGTAGAGGCCTACCGCCGGGGTTCGCGGGACATCACCGTCGTGCTATCCCGGCCGCTGGGCTATGAGAAAAAGCCGTTGGCGTTTCCGGCGCTCACCAGGCGTATGTTTCGGGAGCAACCGGGACTTGCCGAGGCACTGATCCATCGGGGCGAACGATACAATGAGACGCTGTCGTTCATTCAAAATCCGCCGGACGACTGCCGGCTTCGGATCATTGCGCCACCGGAAGATTTTCCGGTAAGCCGTTTAACGACCGACCTCAACAAACTGGATCTGGGGTATCAGCAAGGCCACCGCGCCGCGATGGCCTATCTTGCGGAATTGGCCCAGGAAGTGGCCTAGCGAAGGACGACCAGGGGCTTTCTGGCGGTTTCCAGCATCCTGGTGGTTGTACTGCCCACCAGGAACTGACGGATGCGGGAGTGCCCGTAGGCGCCCATCACCAGAATGTCGATATCATGTTCTTCCTGGTAAGCGTGCAATGTGGGTTCCACATCACCGGCGCGGATCGCCAGAGTGATCTCGGATTCCAGCCCCGCCAGCATTTTCTCGGCTTTTTTGAGCTGCTCCCAACGGTCATTGGTATCCGCTCCAACCATCACCAGAT
This sequence comes from Marinobacter flavimaris, assembly GCF_002933295.1. Taxonomy (GTDB): domain Bacteria; phylum Pseudomonadota; class Gammaproteobacteria; order Pseudomonadales; family Oleiphilaceae; genus Marinobacter; species Marinobacter flavimaris. Next base: position 341,470 of record NZ_PSSW01000002.1, on the reverse strand, counting down.
GCAGTGGCATGCCTTTGAGAACCGGGCTGCCGGCCAACAATTCCACACCCTTGAAGGCCGTGGCACTGCCGTCGAATGCCAGCATGGCACTGCGAGGCTGGGTGTACTCATCCGGCACCAGGAGAATCGGGCGATGCATGCTGCGAATCACCGTCTCCAGCTGGCTGCCAATGTGAGTGTCACGCTCCGAGCTGCTCTCACCGTGCAGCCCCATGACCAGCAGCCGGGTCTGATTCTCCAGCGCCAGCAGGGACTCGGTCAGGTCCCCATGTCGCTGTCTCTGCACCACGTCTGAGATGCCCGCTTCGCCAACCCGCTTTTTGGCTTCATCCAGCATGTAATGCCCGTGTTCGAGGGCCAGCTTGGCACGTTTTCGATCCAGCTCTGCGAGGTCCTCCAGCAGCTGTTCACGACTGCCAAGGCCGATGCTTCCGGCCAGATCCGGCTCTGCCGGATAACGCTCTTCATCAAGCACGTGCAACAGCATCATGGGGGTTTCCATGTGCTTGCTGGCCCAGCTGGCGTAATCGCAAACTGCGGGAGCGGCCTGGGAGCCATCAATACAGGCAACTACTCGTAACATCTCAACCTCGCCTTCATGATCCTTGTGATTTTTATTCTGACTGCGATCGCTGTTGGATTCCCTGGTCTGTGTCATGTCAGTGCCCCATCAGCTGGTCAACGGCGTCCGGCTTGTCGTGCACGCCAAAGCGGTCAACGATCGTGGCACTGGCTTCATTCAGCCCGATCACCTCAACCTCCGAGCCTTCACGGCGAAACTTGATCACGGCCTTGTCCAGGGCACCCACTGCGGTGATATCCCAGAAATGCGCGCGACTCAGGTCGATCACCACATTATCGACTGCTTCCTTGAAATCAAAGGATTCCATGAATTTTTCCGAGGAGCTGAAGAACACCTGACCCACAACGCGGTAGGTGCGGGTGTCGGTGGTTTCATCCAGCTCGGAGGTCACCAGCATGTAGTGGCCCACCTTGTTGGCAAAGAACAACGCCGCCAGCAGCACGCCGGCCAGAACACCGAAGGCCAGGTTATGGGTGGCAACCACGACAATAACGGTTACCAGCATCACGATGTTGGTGGAAAGCGGATGCTCACGCAGATTACGAATCGAATCCCAGGAGAAGGTACCAATCGACACCATAATCATCACCGCTACGAGGGCCGCCATGGGGATCTGGACCAACACGCTATCCAATAGCAGCACCATAACCAGCAGGAAGAGACCGGCCGTGAGGGTGGAAAGCCGGGTCCGGCCGCCGGATTTCACGTTGATAATGGACTGGCCGATCATGGCACAGCCGGCCATACCACCGATCAGGCCGGAGCCGATGTTGGCAATGCCCTGACCCTTGCATTCACGGTTACGGTCGCTGGTAGTGTCCGTCAGGTCGTCCACGATGGTGGCCGTCATCATGGATTCCAAAAGCCCCACAATGGCCAGCGGAATCGAGTACGGCAGGATGATCATCAGGGTTTCCAGGTTCAGAGGCACATCCGGCCACAGGAATACCGGCAGGGTATCCGGCAAATCGCCCATGTCCCCAACCGTCCGGATGTCCATTCCGGTAACCACGGCAACGGCCGTCAGAACGACGATGCACACCAGGGGCGAAGGCAGAACCTTGCCCACAACGGGTAGCAGGGGAAACAGATAGATAATTCCCAGACCCGCGGCTGTCATTGCGTAAACGTGCCAGGTGACGTTGGTCAGCTCGGGCAACTGCGCCATAAAGATGAGAATGGCCAGGGCGTTCACGAAACCGGTCACCACCGAGCGAGACACGAAGCGCATCAGGCTGCCAAGCTTCAGATAACCGGCAATCAGCTGCAGCACGCCTGTCATCAGGGTTGCGGCCAGCAGGTACTGCAGGCCATGCTCTTTCACCAGCGTCACCATCAACACCGCCATGGCTGCGGTTGCGGCAGAAATCATCCCGGGGCGCCCGCCCACGAAAGCGATGATCACGGCAATACAGAAGGAGGCATACAGCCCCACTTTGGGATCGACTCCGGCAATGATCGAGAAGGCAATGGCCTCCGGAATCAGTGCCAGCGCCACAACGATACCTGCGAGTACATCGCCACGAATGTTCGAAAGCCAGTTGGCTTTAAGGGAATTCACCATGATTTCGGGGTTCCAGCTTGCTACGAATTCAAAGGTCGCGAAGCTTATCAGCCCCCTTACAGGAAAGTAAGGTCGCTAGCGGTAAGTTCTTAGACGTCTAACGACCAGCGCCCTCTACTGCTATTATCAGAACATCATTGATTTACAGGAGCTTGCATAGCCCCATGGACGACGTTGCCGCCCAGTTTCTCGCTGGAAACCAGACCACCCTTAATCTCGCCGTTGCTCTTCTGCTTGGCGCCATCATCGGCCTTGAGCGGGGCTGGGACGCGCGAGAGCAGAAATCCGGCGAGCGCATTGCCGGCATCCGCACCTTTGCTCTGGTCGGCCTGCTTGGCGGTATTTCGGCGGTACTGGCGCAGGAAATAACGGAGTGGGCGTTTCCAGTGCTTCTGGTCAGTGTCGTCGCCATGGCCATCGTGGCCTACAGCGAACGCCTGGAGCATATCCGCAACTTCAGTATCACCGGTATGGTTGGCATGGTTCTAACCTTCTGTTTCGGAGCAGTGGCGGTGGCTGTGGACCCGGTTATCGCCACAGCAGCCGCTGTTGTGACCGCTATCATCCTGGACAACAAGCAGGAAATTCATGGCTGGGTGAACAAACTGAAGGAACATGAACTGGATGCCGCTCTCAAACTGCTGCTGATTTCCGTGGTCATGCTGCCGTTATTGCCGAACGAAAAGATGGGGCCGGGCGGCGTTCTCAACCCCAGGGAGATCTGGTGGATGGTGGTGATGATCGCCTCCATTTCCTTTGTCGGCTATTTCGCCATAAGGGTCGCCGGTACCCGCAAAGGCATCCTGTTTACCAGCCTATTCGCCGGGTTGAGCTCGTCCACTGCCCTCACGCTGCACTTCGCCCGCCAGGCCTCGAAAACTCCGCAGCTCAACGCCCAGTTCGCCACCGGTATCCTGATTGCCTGCGGCACTATGTTCCCCCGTATCCTGGTTTATTGCCTGGTGATCAATCCCGATCTGTTGCCCAGTCTGATCTGGCCCGTGCTGGTGATGACCGCCCTGCTCTACGGGCCCGCGCTCTTTATCTGGCGGAAAAATGACCGAGAGCTTCAGGTAAGCCAACCAACCCTCAACCAGAACCCGCTGGATTTGACCTCGGCGCTGGTATTCGGCGTGTTGCTGACCGCGATCCTTCTGCTGGGCGAATTTCTGGGCAACTGGCTGGGCGACGCCGGCATCTATGTTCTGGCAGCAACCTCCGGCATTGCTGACGTAGACGCCATTACCCTCTCCCTCACCCGCATGTCCAATAACAACCTGGCCACGAGCACTGCCGTGATCGGTATTGTTATCGCCGCCGCCACCAACAATCTGGTGAAGTCCGCGCTGGCGGGCTTTATCGGCAACCGCCAGACCGGGTTGCTGGTTGGCATCCCCATGGTGCTCTCGCTGGGCGCGGGACTGCTGGTCGCCTGGCTGCAATAACCCCTTACCTCGCCCGCCGGAACGTCAGGTTGTAGCGGTACCCGCCCGTCTGCGGGTGCTCACCGGCCTTGAGGGTTAACACTCCGTGGTAACGCATTCGGGCAGGGCCGCCCCAGACCACCACGTCACCATGGCCCAGTGGCACCCGGATGGGGCGCTCGCTGCGTTTGAGACCACCAAACTGGAACACCATCGGCAGGCCCAGAGAAACCGACACGATGGGCTGCGTGAAGTCCTGCTCGTCCTTGTCCTGATGCAGCCCCATTCTTGCCCCGGGCTGGTATCGATTGATCAGACAGGCGTCCGGTTCAAATCCCTCAAAACCAGCGGTTTCGGCGGCGCTTCTGGCCAGTTCCCGGAAAGCCGCAGGCATGGCGGGCCAAGGCCGGCCGGATTCCGGATCCTCCGCCTGATACCGGTAACCCCTGCTATCGGTAACCCAGCCAAGATCCCCGCAGCAGCTCATGGCCGCAGACATGGCATGGCCACCAGGGGTCTTCATGTGTCTGAACGGCGCTTCTGAGGTAACCGTTTCAATGCCGGCCATGAGTGATTCGGCGTTCGGGAGCGCGAACTGCCGCAGCACCACCGCGCCATCCATCAGAGGCTCGACTGTCTGTTCCGGTGGCAGGTTAGAAAACAGGTCTTGGGTCATGACTACTGCCCCCTCATAAATGATTTAATCTAATAGCTTACGTGGCTTTTTCACAGGTCGATGAAAGCCTGTTCATGAAGCCGGGCTGAAAAACACGTATATTCTATGGGCTGATTCATTCCTGTTAAGGACTTATTAATGCTGTTTGCAATCATAATTGGCGGTCTGATTGGCTACGCCTTTGGCAAATTCCCGGGCTTTCTCATAGGTGCGGCGATTGGCGCCTTTCTCTTGAACCTTCTCAAGCGCCGCCTTATTGGCAAGCTCCAGAGCATTCAGTCCGGTTTTATTGAATCGGTTTTTGCTGTGATGGGTGCCCTCTGCAAGGCAGATGGCGTGGTATCCAGGGATGAAATTCAGATGGCCGAAGCCATGTTCATTCGCTTCCGCCTGAATGAAGAACAGAAAGCCAAGGCCAAAACCGCCTTCAACCGTGGTAAAGAGCCGGATTTCGACCTGGATGCCGAGCTTAACCAGTTCCTCCAGGCCAGCGGACGCCAACCCGCGTTTCTCCAGATGTTCCTGCAGGTTCAGGTATCAGCCGTAGCTGCGGACGGCAAGGTGCACCCGGCCGAACACGAAATGCTGGTAAAAATCGCCCGTGGGCTGGGGTTACCGGAGAGCCAGGTGGACCAGCTCGAAGCCATGCTCCGTGGGGCCCACACCAACCGGGCCGGTGCTGGCCAGCCCTCCTCCGCTGATCAGATCAGCGATGCCTACAAGGTTCTTGGGGTATCGCCTTCCGCCAGTGATGATGAGCTCAAGAAGGCCTACCGTAAGCTGATGAGTGAGAACCACCCGGATAAACTTGCGGGCCGGGGATTGCCCGAGAGCATGCGGGAGATGGCAGAGGAACGCACCCGCGAAATCAGTCATGCCTACGATGTGATCAAGGAAGCCCGGAAAAAATCTGCGTAAGGCCCTCTGCCGTCACCGGGTCAGAACCAGCGCGGTACCCGCACGCGATAATGCTCGTAGTCCTCGCCAAATTTATCCGCCAGCGCCTTCTCCTCCTCCCGGGCCTGGCGGGTGATCACCAGTACACCGGCCACCAGGCATACCAGGGAAAACACACTGGGCAAGGCCAGGAAAAAACCGAGCTGCCCAGCCATCACAGCCAGGAACAGGGGATTACGGGAACGGCCAAATGGCCCGCCTGTGAGCAGTTTGCGCTCATCCTTCCGAGGATCGATACCAGAGCGCCAATCCTCATGCATGTAGGCCTGCAGATAGTTCACGGTAGTAAATGAGCCAATCAGGAGGAGCATGCCAACCAGCAAAATCGGCCACACATAGAGCGGGCCGAACACGCCCAGCCAGGGGTCGATATCCGCAAAAATCCGCACCACGCAGACGCCGAGAATGAACGCCCGAAACACATTGAAGGTTTGCCGGTGCCACCAGGGCGCACTCCCTCGCTCACCATAGTTAATGTGCGAAAAGCGCATTCTCTGATACAGCCCGAGGCTTCGGCCAGCAAACTGCAGACCGATCATCAGAAAGAAAATGCCGAGAAAGTGGCGTACGAGGGGTTCAATAAATTCCATCAGGATCGCTTACAACGTTTTCAGGCCGACAGCTTATTATTTGAAGAGGTCTGTGAAAAGGCCCTGTGCTAGCCGCCGACCACTCACCCTACCTAAAATGACATGTCATCACGTTTTCAAATGCAGTAGAGTCGTGGAATCACTTTCAAGGAGAGTCTGGCCATGAGCGCCCCGCAGTCCTGCCACAGTTTCAGAAACGACGCGATAGGTTGCGATGACGCCACTGCCCTTGCCGAACGGGTCCGCCGCCGGGAAATATCGGTCACCGAACTCACTCAAGCCGCTATCGCTCGCGCACAGGCGGTCGAACCGCTCCTTCACGGTCTGGCCTCGGCGAATTACGACCAGGCGATCCGGACTGCTTCAAAGCTTGATGCCGCCGACCAGACCGGTTCCTTTCCCCTGTTCCGCGGTGTTCCAACACTTATCAAAGACAACACCAACGTGTTGGACATGACCACGCGGCACGGCTCCCTGGCCGTGCCCAGCGTTCCTGCATCCGATACCAGTCCATTTGCCCGCCAGTTGCTTGCCCAGGGTTTTCTGTGCCTGGGTAAAAGCACCCTGCCGGAATTCGGATTCAACGCCACAACCGAGCCCGCACACGCGCCGGCAACCTGTAACCCGTGGAACCTGGCCTATTCCTCCGGAGCCTCCTCAGGCGGTTCAGCGGCCCTTGTGGCGGCCGGCGTGGTACCCATTGCCCACGCGAATGACGGCGGAGGCTCCATACGGATTCCGGCCGCCTGCTGCGGCCTGGTCGGCCTTAAGCCCACACGAGGACGATTGATAGACAACGAAGCGGCGACCTCCCTGCCGATCAACATTATCAGCGAGGGCGTAGTGACGCGCTCGGTACGGGATACCGCTAATTTTTTCGAGCAGGCCGAGACCTATTTCCGCAATCCCGGCCTGCCGCCCATTGGAAGAATGGAGGGCCCCTCCGGTCGTCCGTTGAGAATCGGACTGGTGCTGGATTCCATCAATGGTCACAAAACCGATGACATCACCCGATGGACTGTCGAAGAAACGGCGCTCAAGCTGGAAAAAATGGGCCACCGCATTGAGCCAGTGCCCGTTCCGGTGCACAGCACCTTCCCCGATGACTTTGCCCTGTACTGGGCACTGCTTGCCTTCGGCATCAGGGCCAACGGCAGGAAACTGCTTCACCCGGCCTTCGACAAACACAAAACAGACGGCCTGACCAACGGCCTCGACAGGATGTTCCGGCGACAGTTCTGGCGCCTGCCAACTGCGCTCTGGCGGCTCAAGCGTTCCTGGCACGACTATGCACATGCCATGGCCGGATTTGATGCCGTGCTCACACCGGTACTTGGCCACACCACGCCCGCCCTTGGCCACCTGAGCCCCGATGTGCCTTTTGACACCCTGTTCGAACGGCTGCGCGAGTATGTGAGCTTCACCCCTCTGGCAAACGCCACGGGCGCACCGGCAATCTCATTGCCCATGGGCCACACGCCCGATCAACTGCCCGTGTCCGTTCAGTTTATGGGGCGGCACGGAGGCGAACGCACGTTGCTGGATATCGCCTTCACTCTGGAAGCCACCCATCCCTGGCCGCTGCTTTGCGATTTCAGCCGGAACAATCCTGGCAGTGGGGAACAAAACGCCAGGGACTCACTGGCCAATCCCGCTTGAAGTTGGACACTTATAAAAACAGCTGCCATATTCTTTAAAGAACTTAGACGTAACCTGATCAAGTATCCAAACCGAGAGCCAAGGCCGTTCGTAATTCTAAGAAGGACAATTTATTGAGCCCGGCCATGCGTGACAGTGAAGTCCTCGTGACCCACCACAAGGCACTGATGGAGCTGAGCCACAATACCAGCTTTATCGAGATGCCCCGCCCCCGGAAGCTGGCAGCACTCATGGAGCTGTGCACCCGGCTGTTGGGCGTGAAACGGGCGAGTGTCTGGCTTTTCCCTCCGGAACGGGACCGGATCACCTGCGAGTGGCTTCACGACACAGAGCTGCCCGGCCGCAATAGCTGCATCGCGCAGAATGGCTCAGAGTTCAACCTGTTTCGCTCAGACCACCCTGACTACTTCCGCGCCATCACCGAAGAACGAGTCATTGCCGTGGAAGACGCCCGCAATGATATCCGTACCCGTTCCTTCGACCGCGATTATCTGTCCGTGCAAAACATTCATTCCATGTTAGACGCGCCGATTTTCGACGGCGAACAACTCAGCGGGGTTGTCTGCCTGGAGTCAAGTGTGCGCCGTGACTGGTCGGTCCCGGACATTTCGCTGTCAGCTGCCATTGCAGACACCATAAGCCTGATGAACACTCACGAGGCATGGCTGAGATCCAAGCGGGCGCTGGAATACGTCAGTCGCTACGACTCCCTCACCGGACTCGCCAACATTGATTCACTGCGTGACCGGCTGAACCACCTGGTGCGCAAGATCAAAGGCCGGGGTACCGGCAGTCTTGCACTGCTCTGGATTGACGTTGACCGCCTGAAAACCATCAACGATGGCCTTGGCCCTCAGGCGGGGGATCAGGTCATCGCCGATATCGGACAGCGCCTGAAAGAAATCCAGTTGGCGGGCAAGGACTTTCTGGCGCGCATTGGAGGGGATGAATTTGCCCTGGTTATTCGCAACTACACCCAGCCGAGCTTTCTGGACGAGGTGATCCGCGAGATCCACAGCCGTATTCGCCAGTCTATCCGGGTGTCCGATCAGGATCTGAATGTCAGTGCCAGTGTGGGCATCTGTCACTTCCCGGGCGATTGCCACGAGTCAGAAGAACTGCTCAGAGGTGCAGAGGCTGCGATGTACCACGCGAAGCGGCAGGGCGGGGACCGTTCGACCCTGTTCGATTCGGAAATCCAGATGACAGCCCGCTCCCGGTTTGCGCTCGAGAGCGAGCTGCGGGAAACACTCAGAACCAGCGGCCTCGATGTCTTCTACCAGCCAATCATGGACCGCACGGGAACACAGCTGGAAAGCGCCGAGGCCCTGGTTCGCTGGCAGCACCCGCAACGTGGCTGGCTGTCACCGATTGAATTTCTGGACGTGGCGCGCAGCGCCGGCCTGATGTATGAGCTGGGCGCCTGTGTGCTGAAAAACGTCTGCGCTCACTGGCGTGAGGCAAAAGACCGGAATACGCCATTACCAACGATATCCGTCAACCTGTCGGCAGAGCAGATATTGGTCCCAGAGTTGCCAGAGCTGGTAAAAGAGATCTGCGGTAACCAGGGCATGCCGGTCAGTGCCCTGCAGTTTGAGGTGACCGAAGACTCCATCCAGGGTGATTTCAGTGTCATCGGTCGGGTTCTGGAACAGCTGGTACACGCCGGCGCCGAGCTCGCTATCGACGACTTTGGCACCGGGTACTCATCGCTGACCCGGCTCAAAAGCCTGCCCTTCTCCCGCATCAAGATCGACCGCTCGTTCATCAACAACCTTCCGGATGACGAAAACGATTGCGCTATCACCCTGTCGATCATTGGCCTGGCCAGGGGGCTTGGCCTTTCTGTCGTTGCAGAAGGTGTGGAGAGCGAAGCCCATGAAAGCTGGCTGTTCGAGAAAGGCTGCGACTACCTTCAGGGCTACCGTTACAGTAAACCGCTTCCCTACCCAGGGTTTATCAAGCGCTACTTTTCCGAGTGATCCCGTACGTCAAATCCCGGGAAAAGCGATAACACCTCCAGAAAGCTCGCCTCAGGCGCGGCGCTAATGGTCAGTGGTTTACCCGAAACCGGGTGCTGGAATGCCATCCGGGTTGCGGCCAGCATCAACCGCCCCTGGCCGAATCGCTCTGCAAAATAGCGGTTGTGGCGGCCCCGACCGTGATTGGCATCGCCAATGATCGGGTGGTTGATGTGTTTCATATGCCTGCGCAACTGGTGCTTTCGGCCAGTTTTCGGGTTCAGTTCAACAACGGCGTAGCGACTGCTCGGGTATTTCTCGATCTCCACTGGTATCTCGGTCGTCGCCAGCGTGCGGTAATAAGTGAGAGCGTCCCGCACCGGCTGCTCTTCCCCTTTCAGCCGTCGATCCTCCGGTTCCTCTCGCAAGGGATGATCAATCTCCCCGTGTTCCGGCGGCCAGCCACGCACCATCGCCAGATAGGTTTTCGTCACCTCACCGGCCATCAGCGCCATACCCAGCGTGCGGGCAGTGTCGCTGTCCCTGGCAAACACCAGGACGCCGGAGGTAGGCCGGTCCAGTCGATGGACCGGGTAAACATGCTGGCCCTCATTTAGCGCCCGGGCATATTGCAGGGCAAACTCGGTTTCGTGTTTGTCGATAGGGCTCCGGTGAACCAACAGCCCGGCCGGTTTGTGGACAGCCAGAAGGTGTTCGTCCCGGTAAAGAACGGTTAGTGGGTTGCTCATAAGATAGATGTCATAAAAGCTTCATATTCAAGTCGGCCAATTGCATTCAAGAGCCCGCTTCCCTAGCCGATACCAAAGTAGATAACCTAATCAACTAACGCTACGTATACACTAGCGACACACCCTTACCATCGATCGCTCCCAGGAATAGCTGATGAACTGGTACTCGAAAAGCATTCTCAACCGGGTTCTTCTCGTCGTTTTGACGGCAAATCTAGTCGTCGCCGCAGTGGCGGTGATTTACCTGAACTTCTCCCTGAAAGTCAAAGATGACTTCAACAGTCTTGTAAGTACCAGGATGGTGAACGCCCTTGAAGCCCAGGATGTGCTTTCTGATTTCAAGACCCAGGTCCAGGAGTGGAAAAACGTCCTGATCCGCGGAGCCGACCCGGAACAACTGGACAAATACTGGGGCCGATTTCAGCAGCGCGAAGCATCAATACAGAGCCAGCTTGATGACCTGATTCCCCGAATTCAGGAGCCACAGGCAAAGTCACTGATGTCCGACTTCAAACAGGCACACCAGACGATGGGGCGTGCCTATCGTGAGGGATTCGAGGCGTTCACACGCTCAGGCTTTGATCCGAACGCAGGCGATGCCGCGGTACAGGGGATCGACCGTGAACCTGCCAGACTGATTGTAGATGCTGCAACCGCAGTCCGTGAAGATAGCCTTGTCCGGGCCCGAACCCTGAACACCGTTGTCACCGAGCGTAGCTGGCTGGTGGCGGGTCTTCTGATTGCCGCCATCATTCTGGGTACCATCGCGCTGATAATGATCCTTTTGTCAGGTGTGGTCCGGCCCGCACAGAAGCTCACCTCGCAGATCTCCCGACTGGGCGACGGTGATCTTTCGGATCCTGTAACCATGCAGCGGGCTGACGAATTGGGGCAATTGGCCGACGCTGCCCGAAGCCTGCACCGCTTCCTCAGCGATACCGGAAGCCAACTGAGCGAGAACGCCAGGCAACTGAACGATACCGGCGAGTTGATCCGCCAGAACGCCGACAGTGTCGTCAGCCAGTCTGACCTGGCCCACCAGCGCATTGAGCAGATTGCGACAGCCATGAACGAAATGTCTGCCACCGCGGAGGATGTGGCCAGTCACGCTGCCTCGGTAGCCACCGAAGTGAGCCAGACATCCGACGAGACGGCTACAGCGGATTCGCAGATCAACAAGGCGGTAGACAGCATGCGGCGTCTGACCGACCAGATCCGGAACTCGGCCGAAACCGTTAACCAACTCGCCAATGATGGCAAGAAGGTCGGCGACGTTATGCAGGTTATCCGGGAAATTGCAGACCAGACCAACCTGCTGGCACTGAACGCCGCCATCGAGGCGGCCCGGGCCGGCGACGCAGGTCGCGGATTCGCGGTGGTTGCCGATGAAGTCCGGAACCTGGCTGCCAAGACCCAGGAAGCCACCGTGGAAATCGACCAGATCATCGGCGCCATCAGTGGGGCTTCGCGGGACGCCACCGAGTTCATGCAGGCCTCAGGCGTTGTAGCTCAGGAAAGCAGCGAGGCCGTTGAAGCCGTACGCGCCACCCTGGCCGAAATCAACCGGCGCATGGGCAGCATCAACGACGCAACAACCCAGGTTGCTACAGCGGCCGAAGAACAGACCAGTGTCTGTGAAGACATCAACCGCAATGTCACGGATGTGGCCGAAACCTCCGAAGCCATGCACCAGGCTGCTGAAAACAACCTGCGCACGGTACCTGAACTGGAAGCCATGGCTGCCCGGGCCCAGGAACTGGCGGGCCGGATCAAGCATTAAGTAGTTCGGAAGCGGCTGGTCAGACTCCCGAAAGCCCGACCGGCCCGGTTACCCAGCACCAGCAATGCAGGTGTGAGCAACAGCGTCAGCACCGTAGCAAACGCCAACCCCCCCGCGATGGCACTGGACAGCTGGGTCCACCACTGGGTTGATGGCGCACCAAGGCCCAGGGAGGGCGTCAGCAGGTCCACATTGACGCCGAGGACCATGGGCATCAACCCCAGCACAGTGGTGATGGCCGTCAGCAGCACCGGCCTCAGGCGAAGGCAACCGGTTTCCAGGGCGGCCTCGTAGGCCTCAACCCCGTCCTTGCGCATCTGGTTGTAGGTATCGATCAGAATGATGTTGTTGTTTACCACGATGCCTGCCAGGGCAATCGTACCCATTCCCACCATCACAATGCCGAACGACTGACCGTTTACCAGAAGCCCGAGCAGCACCCCGGCGGTGGAGAGCACAATCGCCGAGAGAATCAGGAAGGTCTGGTACAACGAATTGAACTGGGTCACCAGTATCAACAGCATGAGGCCGATGGCTACCAGGAAGGCCGTCGCAAGGAAGTTTGATGCCTGCTGCTGATCCTCGTTCTCGCCGGCAAACTTCACCGAAATTCCCTCTGGCGGTTCCGGCATCTCGGCCTGCAGGGCCCGCAGCAGCTCATCCACGCGGCGCCCCTGTGCCAGATCGGATTTGATGGTTACCGTGCGCTGGCCATCCACCCGGACAATACTGTTGGTTTTGTCGCCGGGGCGAAGATCGACGAATTCAGAGAGCGGCACCTGGCCCCGGGAGGTATGAATGGTCTGGCGCTGCAGATGATCCAGTTCCCGCCAGTTATTCGGAACTCGCACCACGATGTCCACTTCATCCCGCACGTCTTCAGGGCGATAGGTGGCCAGTTTCAACCCGTTGGTCACCAAGCGCACGGCACTGCCGATACCCAGCACATCGGTACCGAAGCGAGCGGCGGCTTCCCGGTCAACCTGCAGCCGCCACTCAATCCCCGGAAGGCTGCGGTCGTCTTCGATGTCCACGAAACCACCGAGCTCACGCATGCGGTCTTTGATTTCGTCCACGTAGCCATTGAGACTGTTTGCTTCGCGGCTGCTCACCTGTAGCTCTATCGGTTTGCCTTCGGCAGGCCCACCTTCCTGTTTGCGGAATTCCAGCTCAACGCCCGCTATATCAGAGGTCATGTCGCGGAAGTCCTCGAGAATCGCGCTGGCCGGTCGCCGGGTGAACCAGTCGGTAAACTGGAATTGCAGAACGCCTATGACATCTGGCGCCAGTTGCGAGCTGGTCTGTACCATTGAGCGGGCGTACAGGGCCTTCACCTCGGGCATGCCACGCAACCGCTGCTCCACTTCACGCACAATGGCATCCCGCTCCCACACTGAAAGATCACCCCTCGCCCTCACCTGAACCTGGGCGGAATCCGGCTCCACACTGGGGAAGAACTCAACCCCATGGTTGAAGCGGGCGTACGCGGCGTAGATCACGGCGATCACGCAGAGCACACCAATCAACGTCAGCCCCGGTGAACGAAGTAGCAGCCCCAGTACCCGTCGATAACCCTCCATCAGGCGCCCCGAAGAATGCCCCTGCCGCGCCCGGCGCCCCCCACTGGTGCTGCCCAGCACGGGCAGGAACACCAGCGCCATGGCCAGGGAAGCAATCAGACAGATAATCACCGTCAGCGGCAGGAACTTCATGAACTCCCCGACAACGCCGGGCCAGAACAACAACGGCACAAACACCGCCAGCGTGGTTGCGGTCGACGCAATAATGGGCCAGGCCATGCGACTGGCCGCCTCGGCCCAGGCGTGCTTTACCGTCTGCCCCTCCGACAGGTTCCGGTCCGCCAGCTCCGACACAACAATGGCGCCATCCACCAGCATGCCGGCCACCAGGATCAGACTGAACAGCACCACGATGTTGAGCGTGAGCCCCATGCTCCAGATCACCAGGATGCCGGTGAGGAAGGCACCAGGAATCGTCAGCCCCACCATAACCGCCGAACGCGGCCCCATGGCGGCAATCACCACAATCAGAACCAGCACGATGGCGGTGAGCACGTTATTCAGCAGGTCACTGAGAATATCCCGGACTTCCTCGGACTGGTCCATGATGTAGCGGATTTCCAGAGAGTCCGGCAGCTGAGGCCTGGCCTCATCGATCAATTCGCGAACCTGGGCAATGGTTTCGATAATGTTGGCGCCCGAGCGCTTGGACACCTCCAGCACCAACGCCGGCTCGCCATTGATGCGGGCAAAACCGGTCGGATCCTTGAAGGTGCGCTGGAGCATGGCCACGTCGCCAAACGTAACGACCGTGTCGCCATCCACCTTCACCGGCATGGACATCACATCTTCGATGGTTTCGATCACGCCGGGCACTTTCAGGGCCATGCGGCCGTTGCCGGTATCGAGGGAGCCTGCAGCGACCAGCTGGTTGTTGCGGGTTACCAGGGAAGCCAGTTGATCGAAGTCGATGCCGTAGCTCTCCAGAACCTGGGGATCGACCACGATTTCCAGCAGGTCTTCCCGATCGCCGCCAATCTCCACCTCAAGCACTTCCGGAATGGACTCGATGGCATCCTGGAACCGGCGGGCGATGGTGATCAGCTCCCGCTCCGACAGTGGCCCGGACAGACCGACGGACAACACCGGGAACAGGGACACGTTGATTTCGTTCACCCTGGGCTCGTCCGCCTCCTGGGGCAGCTTGGTTCGGGCGGTATCCACTTTCTCGCGAACATCCTGCAGCGCCTTGTCCGGATCAAACCCGGCATCGAACTCCAGCATCACCGAGGCATGACCTTCCGAGGCGGTACCACGCATTTCCTTGATGCCTTCAAGCGAACGCAGCTCCTGCTCCATGGGCCGCACCAGCAGACGCTCGGCGTCCTCCGGGCTGATGCCATCCAGGGTCATGGAGACATAGATCATGGGGATGGTGACGTCGGGGTTGGCTTCCTTCGGGATGGTCTGAAACGCGGCAATACCCCCGAGCAGGAGGAACAGAAGCGTCAGCAAGGTGGTCCGGCTGCGATCAATGGCTGCGAAGATCAGTGCGCGCATGCGGTCTAGCCCCTGTCTTCAGCGGCGTCGACCGGCACAACCTGTTCCCCGGTGCTGACGAAACCACCGCCGCGGGTAATCAGGCGGATCTCATCCGGCAAGCCGGTCACCCAGGCACCCTCGGTGGATACACTCAACAACTTCACTTCACCGAACTCGACACGGTTCTCACCGTTCACGTATTTCACACCGGGGCGACCGTCATCACCGAGGGACAAATAAGCGGGTGAGATAAACATCGCCTTTACCTCCGGCAATGCCACCCGCAGGCTGGCGCTGCCACCGGCCACCCGTTTGCGATCCGGATTCTCCACCGCGATCTCCACGGCAAAACTCCGGGTTTCGGGCGAGGCAGCGCTGGCCACAAAGGTCACCACGCCAGAAAGACGGCTGCCATCCAGCAAATCCACGCGAACAGACTGACCGGGCGCCACATTGCCCACCGATTGCTGGGGGATCTGCGCGGTAGCCTTCAGGCGATCCACCCTCACCAATTGAAACAGGGGGGAACCCACCTGCACCAGATCGCCGATATCCACCGATTTGCTGTTGATAATGCCGTCAAAAGGCGCCTCGGGAGTGAGGTGGCTGATGGCCTGTCGGGCACCGGTCAGCTCCGCTTCAGCGGCAGCAAGTTCGCTTTCCAGGCTCAAAATCTGGGATTCCGAGGCAAGGTTATTGGCGCGGAGCCGGCGGGCCGCCACCAGGTCCGCTTCCAGTTTCCGAACCTGGGACTGCCAGCGCAACACCGCGGCACTCCGCCCTTCATCAGCTATCGTAAGCAGCTTCTGACCCTGCTGGACCTGCTCACCCAGACTCACAGCCAGAGACTCCACGCGGCCGGGCACCTGGGCACTCAGCATCACCGAACTCCAGGGCTCCAACTGGCCCTGCAGCATCAGGCCCGGCTCATGCAGCCGTGCCGTCAGGGTTTCCACCTGCACAGTTGTAGGCTGGCCATCGCCGCTGTCCTGACGTTCCGGAGCCTCATCACTGGCCACCTTTACCTCACCGGTCGCCATCCAGACCACCAGCGCGATCACGATCAGAAGTGACAGCCCAAGAGAACCCCATTTTGCTTTCGTCATTGAATGCTCACTGTTCCTGAATCGGAGGTTGGCAGAAAAACCGGCAATTAACGGTTGCATCTGTATAAAAACGTGGGGTAGATTCTACACAGAATCTTTTTACGAATTCAGAGCAGACTGTCGATTTTATGAATCTCAACGCAGTGATTGTCCTTGTGAAGCTTGTCCTGGTGGTCGTGGTACCGTCCGGGGGCTTCTGCGTGGACAAGCGGGTGAGATAGCGACAAACCTGACAAAACACCAGAAACCCCCGGCACCGAAAGGTCCCGGGGGTTTCTTTTTTTACGGCAAAAGAAAAGGGAAAAACGACCATGAACGGCGCACAGCACATTCTTGAAGCGTTCCACCGCCACAACATCAGCACGGTTTTCGGGTATCCGGGTGGCTGCATCATGCCGCTATACGACGCGCTGGTGGACGATGTGGGCGTGGAGCACGTGCTGTGCCGCCATGAACAGGGCTGCGCCCTGGCGGCAGACGGCTACGCCCGGGCCAGTGGCAAGCTGGGCGTCTGCATTGCCACGTCGGGCCCCGGCGCCACCAACCTGATCACCGGCGTTGCCAACGCGCACCGGGATTCCATTCCCATGCTGGTGATCACCGGCCAGGTTCCCTCGGGCCTGATCGGCACCGACGCCTTCCAGGAAACCGACGTACTGGGCATGACCCTGGGCATCGTTAAACACAGTTACCTGATTGACGATGCAGACAGCCTGCCGACCATCATGGAAGAGGCGATCGAACTGGCTCAGAGCGGTCGCCCCGGGCCGGTCTGGATTGATATTCCCAAGGACCTGTTGCTGAGCGAAGCGGCCTATGCGCCCTTCCCCCAGCCTGAAGCCCGTGAAACAGCTTCAACCGACCTGACGGACGCCCTGGCAATGCTGCGCGCAGCCCGCAAGCCCCTGCTCTACAGTGGCGGTGGCATCAGCCTGGCCCACGCCGAGGACAGCTTCCGGGCCTTTGCCGAATCCTCCGCCCTGCCCGCGGTTGTAACTCTGAAAGGCATCGGCAACCCCGGGAAACACAATCCCTACAACCTCGGCATGCTGGGCATGCACGGCTCCCGGGCTGCCAACAAGGCCGTCGACGAGTGCGACCTGCTGCTGGTCATCGGCGCCCGCCTAGATGATCGCGCCACCGGCAAACTGGATGGCTTTGCGCCCAACGCCAGGATGATTCACATCGATGCCGACGCAGCCGAAATCAACAAACTGCGCGACGCCGACCTGGCCATCCGCGGCGACCTGAACGAGATACTGAAATCACTGGCGGACGCATTGCAGGCCGAGCCACTGGCCATCAATGAATGGCAGAAACAGTGCCGCACCTGGCACACCACCGGCGGCTTCCATGCGGCCGACAACGATGACCCGATGGCCCCGATCACCGGCCCGGCCTTCATCCGCCAGCTCTCCCGGATTGCCCCGGACGACACCGTCATCGCCTGTGACGTTGGCCAGCACCAGATGTGGGTGGCCCAGCATTACGACTTCTATCACCCGCGCCATCACCTGACCAGCGGCGGCCTCGGAACCATGGGCTTCGGCCTGCCAGCTGCCATCGGCGCCCAGTTTGCGGATCGCAACAGCACCGTCATCAACGTAACCGGTGATGGCTCGTTCATGATGAACGCCCAGGAACTGGCCACCATCCGCCGCTACAACCTGCCGGTAAAGCTGATCGTCATGGACAACCAGTGCCTGGGCATGGTCCGCCAGCAGCAGGAACTGTTCTACAACAACCGCGAAAGCCAGATAAACCTGGACGACAACCCCGACTTCGTCGCCATGGCCCGGGCCTTCGACATTCCGGCCCTGCACATCGAACGCACCGACCAGATCCGCCGCGGCATCGAAACCATCCTGGCCTACAACGGCCCGATGCTGCTGCACGTTGCCATCAGCCGTGAAGAAAACGTATGGCCCATCGTCAAACCCGGCGCAAGCAACACAGACATGATCGACGAAACCGCCCGCACCGCAAAAGCCAGCAAGGAGCAAGTTGCATGAACCCGCAAAGCCAGCCATCAACGCCCAGCTACACCATCAACTGCCGCATGACCCACGAAGCCGCCGCCCTGGAGCGGCTCTGCCAGGTGGTCCGCATCCGCGGGTTCCGGATTGCCACCATGGCGGTTGAAACCGCTGGCGAGCATCTGGATATCGCACTGACTTTGGAGGGTACAAGGCCGATTGCCATGTTGCAGTCGCAACTGGAGAAGCTGCACACGGTTGCCGAGGTTGCCCTCGCGGCTGGATCTGTGGCCCGGTCTCGTTCGGCCTGAGACTTTGGGGGGTATCGTCCTTTCCTAGCCTGAGGTTTGGCGGGCGTGGTCTTTCTGTAGCCTGAGATTTGGCGGGCAGGTACGGGGGTGGGGGTATCTTTTCTTCGGGGAAAACAACTCGCTGCGCTCAGACATCTTTTCCCTGTCAGAAAAAATACCCCCACCCCCTACCGACGGGCAGCAGCGATAATTCTAAAGGGAATATTTCGTAGGATTAGCGAAGCGTAATCCGACAAAACCCGTTGGATTACGCCTGCGGCTAATCCAACCTACAAAAGCACAAAAATCCTTAAACCGGTGAACCCGTGTTGCACGTCGGCGCGGGGTGGCAGGTGGATTTTTCGCCGGAAAAAGGTGTCTGAGCGAAGCGAGTTCTTTTTCCAAGAAAAACTCCACCTGCCACCCCGCAGGCCCGCCCCTCAACCAACAGGCTACAAAGGCGGGCTCTTCCGATTTACCAGGCTTTGTAAGGCAGGAACTTCCCGTTCATAGTCACGACCACACGGTCGCCCTTCGGATTCTCTTCCTTCTCGATGTCCATGGTGAAATCGATGGCACTCATGATGCCGTCGCCGAACTTCTCATGGATGAGCTCTTTTATAGTGTCGCCGTAGACACCCACCACTTCGTACAAACGGTAAATCAGCGGATCCTGCGGAACGGCGCCGTCCCAGGCTTTTTTGGGGCAGACCTGCAGGGCTTCGGCTATCGGCTTGTCCAGGTCGAGGACTTCGCACAGGGCAAAGGCCTTGTCTTCGGTGAGGCTGTTCATACCCAGGGCCGCTGAGGTGGTGAACACCGGGGATAGGCCGATGGTTTCGGCGATGGCTTCCCAGGTCATTCCCTTGGACACTTTGGCTTCCAGGATTTTGGCGGTCATCAGTTCTTTGTTCATCATGGCTGTTTCCTCTCTTGGGTTTTAACGTCAGGCATTCACCGCACGGGCGGCAGTCTCAGATTCGGATTCGGTTTCAGAGTCGGCAGACGCTGGCGTGGACTGGGCAACGCCTTTGGCGGGTTCGACGATTTTCGGGGTGCCGTCTTTTTCCGGCAGAGCCGAGCCGCTTCGGTTGACCAGGAAGTCCACCAGGTAGTCCCGGGTTTTGTGGTAGGCCGGGTTCTGGAAGATGGTGGCCCGGGCCCGCGGGTGCGGAATGTCCACTTTCACGCTCTCAGCGATGCGGGCGTTGGGGCCGTTCGACATCAGGAAGATGCGGTCAGACAGTAGAATGGCTTCGTCCACATCGTGGGTGATCATGAACACGGTCTGGCGGGTTTCTTCCCAGATTTTCACCAGCTCGTCCTGAATCACACCCCGGGTGAGCGCATCCAGCGCGCCGAAAGGCTCGTCCAGCAGCAGGAGTTCCGGCTGGGTGGCGAAGGCCCGGGCGATACTCACCCGCTGACGCATACCGCCGGACAGCTGGGACGGCTTGCGGTTCAGGGCGTGGTCCAGGCCCACCATCTTCAGGTAGCGTTCGCTGTGCTCTTTCACCTTTTCCTTGGACCACTCCGGCCAGCGGGCGCGCACGGCGAAGACGATGTTGTTCAGGGTGGTTTTCCAGGGCAGCAGGCTGTAGTTCTGGAACACAACCCCGCGCTCAAGGCCTGGGCCTTTGATTTCCTTGCCGTTCATCACCACGTTGCCGGCGCTGGCTTCGTCCAGGCCTGCCAACACGTTCAGGATGGTGGATTTGCCGCAACCGGAGTGGCCGATGATGCAAACAAACTCACCTTTCTCCAGGGCAAAGCGGATATCCTCGAAGACGGTCAGCTCACCGCCCTGGCCGTCCGGATAGACTTTGGACAGGCCATCTACTTCCAGGAATGATTTACTCATAACAGGTCTCCATTCGGAGGGTTGAGGCCGGCACCGGAAACCGGTGCCGGACCGCTCATTCTTTGTATTCCACCAGTTTCTGGGCCTTGCCCAGGGCCAGGTCGAGCAGCATGCCCACCACCCCGATCATCAGGATGGAGAAGATCACACTGGCCAGATCCAGGTTGTTCCATTCGTTCCACACGTAGTAGCCAATGCCGGTGCCGCCCACGAGCATTTCCGCGGCCACGATGACCAGCCAGGCAATGCCAATCGAGATCCGCATGCCGGTCAGAATGGTGGGTGCTGCGGCCGGCAGGATCACCGTAATGGCGGTGCGCAGTGGGCCGAGTTCGTGGGTGCGGGCCACGTTGACCCAGTCCTGCCTCACGTTCGCCACACCAAAGGCGGTGTTCAGAAGCATTGGCCAGATCGAGCAGATGAAGATCACAAAGATCGCTGAGGCATCGGAGTCCTGGATGATGAACAGGGCCAGGGGCATCCAGGCCAGCGGCGAAATTGGCCGCAGCACCTGGATGTAAGGGTTCAGGGCCTTGTACATCAGCGGCGACATGCCGATCAGGAACCCGACGGGCAGCGCAATGGCCATGGCCGCCAGGTAGCCGGTCAATACCCGGTACACCGAATAGGCCAGCTGGATGCCGATGCCCTTGTCGTTGGCGCCGGCGTCATAGAACGGATCGGACAACTCCGCCCAGGCCAGCTTGATCACCGCCGAGGGTGGCGGCACCCGGGATTCCTGCTCCACACCACCCATCAGCATTTCGTATTCGGTCAGTCCTGTCTGGGCCTCCGGGGGCTGGGTTGCCATTTCCCAGAGCCCCAGGGCCAGAATCAGGAACGACACCGACAGCAGTGCTGCCCGGACGTTCAGGGAAGCCATGGTTACACCCTCCCGATGTCGAAGCTGCGTGCGTATTCTTCGGCACGATCAGAATCGAACGTCTTGCCCATGATGGTGTGGGTCTTGTAGGTCTTGTCCGGAGCGGTGTAACCCAGTTCTTCCATGATCTTGCCGGTCTCGCTCGCCAGGTAGACCTGCTCGGCAATGCCTTTGTAGTCCACATCACCCTCGATATAACCCCAGCGCTTCATCTGGGTGAGGATCCACACGCCCATGGAGTGCCACGGGAACGGGTCGAAGTCGATGCGGTCCGGCACGTCTTTTACCTCGCCAAGGCCATCGGCGTAGTAGCCGGTCAGCACCTGCTGAATCACCGGAACCGGCTGGTTCAGATAGTTCTTTGGCGCGATGGCTTCGGAGATTTCCTTACGGTTATCCGGATTGTTGGAGTACTGCGTCGCGTCGATGATGGCGCGCAACAGGGCGCCGTAGGTGTTCGGGTTCTGGGTCGCGAACTGCTTGCTGCAGGCAAAGGCGCAGCACGGGTGGCCTTCCCAGATGTCCTTGGTCAGCATGTGGATGAAGCCCACCTTCTCCCAAACAGCACGCTGGTTGAACGGATCCGGTGACAGGTAGCCATCCAGGTTACCGGCGCGGAGGTTGGCAACCATCTCGGGTGGCGGAACCACTCGGATCTGCACATCTTTGTCCGGGTCGATACCGTTCTCGGCCAGGTAGTAACGCAACAGGAAGTTGTGCATGGAGTACTCGAACGGCACGCCAAACTTGAAGCCTTTCCACTGTTTCGGGTCGCGCTTGTCCTTGTGGTCGACGTGCAGCACGATGGCCTGGCCGTTGATGTTCTCAACGGCCGGCATGATGAACGGCTCCGGTGTGGAGCCCGCGCCCATGGTCATCGCCAGGGGCATGGGAGTAAGCATATGTGAGGCGTCGTATTCGCCAGCCAGGGACTTGTCCCGGGCCACCGCCCAACCTGCGGTCTTGGTAACGGTCACATCCAGGCCATAACGCTCATAAAAGCCCATCGGGTGGGCCATAATGATGGGTGTCGCGCAGGTGATCGGCACAAAGCCAACATTCAGCTTGGTCTTCTCAAGCTTGCCCAGGGATTCCTTTACCGCGGCCTTGGCCTTCTCCATCGGGAACACGCTACCCAGAACCGCCGCTGCAGTGCCCGCGCCCATCATTTTCATGAAGGCGCGCCGGCTGTGTTCGTTGTGACCAAACACCGAGCGCACCACAGCGCCTTCGATGGCGCGATCCATCATCGCTTCTGAATCCAGATGCTCATCAGCAACTGCCTGCTGGCCGGCAGAGGGCTTGAGATCGAGGGAAATCGACGGGGTGCTGTCGCCGGGTTTGCACTCGGGGCAGCCGCAGGTCTTGGCATGAATCAGGGACTTGTCACCGTCAAACGGGTTTCCAAGGCTTTTCGTGGTCATGGCGCACTCTCCTGGGTTTGGGACCTAAGTTTTGGGTTATTTCTGCACTCTCACGGTGCAACAAAGGTGCGGCTCGGGCCCGAGGCTGAAAATGGCCGGGTCGGCTCCGCGTTCTGAGGGAGGTATCGCAGGGTTTGTGCCAAGTCCGGTTATTTTTTTAACTGACTGTTTTTATTTAAATAAAATTTAAATGCCCGCAAACAGAACGACTACGAACTTTCGTATTTCACGATTTCTCGTAGTCTTAACTGCGATTTTTCGTAGTTGGCACAGGGTTTGTTGTGTTTTCCCCGACTGCCCTCAGGACATCGCCATGAATACCGAAGCCATCAATGCCCCGGAACTTACCGGAAACTGGATCGACCACCTGCCAGAGGCTGCCCTGCTGGTAGATGCAGGCAGGGACTTGATTCTGTCCGCCAACAGCGCCATGGGCCGAATGATCGGCTCCGACCGGCAATCCCTCGTCGGAACGCCATGCACCCACCTGTTCACCGACCAGCGCCCCCAACTGATTGCCTTCACCGAGGAAACCCTGTTTCGCAGCCACGGCTGGAGCCGCGACTTCTTTCTCCAGCACCGGGACGGTCATACCGTGGAACTGGAGATCTCCTCATCCAGAGTTGGCGAGGCGGAAACCCAGAATGTGCTGCTGTTACTGAGGGACAGACGCCAGCTGCGAACCCTTCGGGAACGCCACGATGCCAACCACTACCATCGGGGCGGCCTGCTTGAATGGCGGCGGGTGGAAGAGCTGTTCAAGGACATGGAGCGGGAAAACCAGCTGATTCTTCATGCTGTCGGGGAAGGCATCTACGGGGTGGATGCCGAAGGGCGCGGCACCTTCGCAAACCCCGCCGCCGAGCGCATGCTGGGATGGCGAATTGATGAGCTTATGGGTCGGGTTCTGCATCGCGTGGTGCACCACTCCCATGCCGATGGCAGCCTTTACCCACTCAAGGACTGCCCGATCTACGCCGCCTTCCGCGATGCCAGCGTGAAGCGCGTGGGCGAAGACTGGTTCTGGCGCAAGGATGGCAGCGGCTTCCCGGTGGAATACACCAGCACGCCGATTCTGGATAACGGGCATCCGGTAGGCGCAGTGGTGGTATTCCGGGACATATCAGCACGGCAGGAGGCCCAGAAGGAACTGCAGAAAGCGCTGGAGGAAGTGGAGACCCTCAAACACCGGCTGGAAATGGAGAATGCCTATCTACAGGAGGAGCTCAGCGCCGAGTATCATTTCCACGAAATCTTTGGCCAGAGCGAGGCGATCAAAGCCATCGTGCGACGTATCGGCATGGTGGCGCCCACCGATGCCAACGTGCTGATCACCGGGGAATCCGGCACAGGCAAGGAGCTGATTGCCCGGGCCATCCACCAGTCCAGCAGTCGGCGAGACCGCCCCCTGATTCGGGTGAACTGTGCAGCCATCCCCAAAGACCTGTTCGAGAGCGAGTTCTTCGGCCATATCAAAGGTGCTTTCACCGGCGCCGTCAGTGACCGTGTGGGCCGATTCGAACTCTCCGATGGCGGCACACTCTTCCTGGACGAAGTCGGTGAAATCCCGCTGGAACTTCAGGGCAAACTGCTCCGGGTACTCCAGGATCAGCAATTCGAACGTGTGGGCGAAAACAACACCCGGGCGGTGGATGTTCGCGTGATTGCCGCCACCAACCGGGACTTGAAATCGGAAGTTCAGGAGAAAACCTTCCGGGAAGACCTCTACTTCCGACTAAATGTTTTCCCGATTGAATCCGTGCCTTTGCGCCGGCGTCTGGAGGATATTCCCATCCTCGCCCAGGAGTTTCTGAACCGGGCCTGCCAGAAGTTCAACCGGCCCCTGCTCGCACTGAAAGAGCGCGACGTCGAAACCCTGAGAGCTTATCACTGGCCCGGCAACGTGCGGGAGTTGGAGAACGTGATCGAGCGACAGGTGATCACGTCAGACGGCCGACTGGATCTGGACCTGCCGGGGCCGGAATCCGCAGCCCGAACCACCCCTGCAGAAGTAGCCCCAGCGAGACATTACAGCGGTGACTTGATGACAGAACATGAGCTGCGGGAGCTGGAGAAACAGAACCTCACCCGGGCGCTGACCATGAGTAGTGGCCGGGTCTTCGGTGATGACGGCGCGGCCGCCATGCTGGGCATCAAACCAACCACGCTGACCTCGCGCCTGAAAAAGCTGAAGATCGAACCGAGAGAATTCCAGGTCAGGTCGGAGTAATGCCTACCTGGTTCAGGGCGTAGGTCACCAAAATCCAGAACAGCATCACCAGCGGCAGATAGCGGCCAATCAGGTAGATCCGCCACTCCCACCAACGGCTCTGGGTACCCAGCACTGTCCGGATTTTCTCGGGCGGAATAAACCAGCAGAACAAAGCGGCGCCCAACACCCCGGAGAAGATAATCACATTACCCCCGGCCACCCGGTCGATCACATCCAGCACCGGCTCACCGGCAATATTCCACTCGAGCGGCGTAAAGCTCAGTGCAGATGCCGTTCCAAGCACCAGCATCATTAGGGTAACAAGACTCACAGCCTTGCCATTGCTGAGCCGAAACTCTTCCGCCACCGCGGCAATCATCACCTTCAGCCCGGCCAGGCTGGAACTGAACGCCGCCATAAAAAACAGGCTGAAAAACAGCGTACCCACCCAATAGCCACCAGCCATATCCTCAAACACCCGCGGCATGGTCACAAACGCCAGCTGACTGCCCTCGGTCGGCTCCATACCCAGGCTGAACACAAACGGAAAGATCATCCAGCCCGCCAGCAGCGCCACACTGGTCTCGGTACCTGCAACAATCAGACAGGCCCGGGGCACGTGGGTCTGCCGGGGAATAAAGCTGCCATAGGTCACCAGGTAACCCTGGCCAATCGCCAGAGAATAGAACGCCTGGCCGAAGGCAAACGCCCAAAGCTTGCCGTCCGTGAGGCGACTCCAGTCCACCTGGAAAAAGAAATCCTTGGTCTGCTCCCAGCCGGATGTGCGGCTGGCCAGAATCACCAGCCCGATCATCACAACGATCAACACCGGCATAAGAATCTTCGACAACAGCTCGATCGCTGTTACATCCTTGGCCAGGATGATCGCCCCCACCACAGTGACCGCGAAAAAATACCAAAGCGAGTTGTACCCCGCGGTAAAGTCATCAAAAACCTGGAGGTTGTTTGTTGCCGCATCCACTGCATAACCCAGGGTCCAGCCGGTGATCACGAGGTAATAGCTGGTGATGGCAACGGTGATCAGCACCACAAACCAGCCGTACACCACCCCGAAGCGGTTCACCTGCCGGTAGGTCTGAACCGTACTGCCTTTTGAGAGCCGCCCTGCAGAGACTTCCAGAATCATGATGGGCAAAACCACCACAATCAGCGCCAGCAGATAAGCCACCACAAAAGCCCCACCACCGTTCTCCCCCACCATGTACGGAAACCGCCACAGATTCCCGAGCCCAACAGCCGCTGCGGCCATCGAAGCAACAAACGCAGGTTCGGAACTCCACTGTTTGCGGGATTCCTCAATAAACTCGTGGCGCTTTCGCACGGGGGTTCCTTCTCCAATGCCGGGGAATTTCAATGCATTGAAGGCTAGCAAATCATCGAGTTGGTCGCATGACTGATATCAAGTCAGGCTTTCTGGGATGGTGAGACTTCTGCCTTGGGGGATGGCCGGCAGTGGGGGTACCTTTTCTTCTGGGAAAAACAACTCGCTTCGCTCAGACATTTTTTCCCGCCAGAAAAGGTACCCCCACCACCGTCCTTTGGACTAAGGAATGCACTTCTTCAAAAACGAGAAAGCAAGATTCTGAAAATCGCGATATCTCGAGAGCATCTCGGCGCGGGGTGGCCGGTGGATTTTTCGCCGGCAAAAGGTGTCTGAGCGAAGCGAGTTCTTTTTCCAAGAAAAATTCACCGGCCACCCCGCAGCCCGCCCCTAGCCGGGCAGGCTACAACAAGAATCGATCAAATCAACTCGATGGCAACTGCAGTCCCCTCGCCACCACCAATACACAGCGAAGCCACACCGCGCTTCAGCCCACGCTGCTTCAGGGCATTGATCAGGGTAACGATGATCCGCGAACCGGAAGAACCGATCGGATGCCCCAGGGCACAGGCGCCACCGTGGACGTTGACCTTGTCAGCCGGCAGTTTCAGCTCGTTGATGGCCGCCAGGGTGACAACGGCGAAGGCTTCGTTGATCTCGAAGAGATCCACGTCGTCCACGGTCCAGCCGGCTTTCTTCAGCACCTTCTCGATGGAACCGATGGGCGCAAGGGTGAACTCGGCCGGCAGGCGTGCGTGGGTGGCGTGGGCCACGATGCGGGCCTGGGGTGACAGGCCACGGGCGTCGGCTTCGGCGGCGGAGGCCAGAACAAGGGCGGAGGCGCCGTCGCTGATGGAGCTGGAGTTGGCCGCGGTCACGGAACCGTCTTTGGCGAAGGCCGGCTTCAGGTGCGGGATTTTCTCCGGCTTTGCGTTGCCCGGCTGCTCGTCGGTGTCGACTTCGGTGTCACCGCCACGGCCAGGTACGGTTACCGGAACAATTTCGTCGCGGAACCAGCCGTTTTCGATGGCTGCCAGGGATTTCTGCAGGGAGCCGATGGCAAATTCATCCATGGCCTGGCGGCTGATGTCGTATTTATCAGCGGTGCGCTGTGCGAAGACGCCCATCAGGCCGCCTTCGTAGGCGTCTTCCAGGCCATCCAGGAACATGCTGTCCATCACCTGGCCGTGGCCCATGCGCATACCACCACGGGCTTTGGGCAACAGGTACGGTGCCTGGCTCATGTTTTCCATGCCGCCGGCGATCATGATGTTATTGGTACCGGCCTTGATCTGGTCGTGAGCCATGATCACGGCCTGCATGCCGGAGCCGCACATCTTGTTGATGGTGGTGCAACCGGAGCTGTCCGGAATGCCGGAGGCGCGGGAAGCCTGGCGGGCCGGGGCCTGGCCGAGGCCTGCTGGCAGCACGCAGCCCATGATTACTTCCTGCACATCCGCAGGCTGTAGGCCGGAGCGTTCAATGGCCGCCTTGATGGAGATGGCGCCCAGGTCTGGAGAGCGCACGGAGCTGAGGGAGCCCATCATGCCACCCATGGGGGTGCGCGCTGATCCTGCAATCACTACGTCGTTGTTGCTCATGGTTTTCCTCACTTAATCAGGCTTTGCCCAGCACAGAGCGGGCAATGATTTCTTTCATGACTTCCGAGGTGCCGCCATAAATTCGCTGCACCCGCGCGTCGATAAAGGCTCGGGAAATCGGATACTCGGTGGTGTAACCGTAACCGCCGAAAAGCTGCAGGCAGCCATCGGCCACGCGGCACTGCATTTCGGTGGCGCTGTACTTGGCCATGGAGGCGGTTGGCGCGTCCAGTTCGCCCAGGTCGTACTGGTCGATGCACTGGTCCACGAACGCCTTGTTCACCCGGTAGTCAGTTTCCATGCGCGCGATTTCAAAGCGGGTGTTCTGCAGTTGGGCCAGTTTCTGTCCGAACAGTTCCCGCTCCTGGGCGTAGGCAATAGTCAGATCCAGGGAGCCACGGGCGGCAGCTACGCCGAGGGCACCGATCACCAGACGTTCACGGGGCAGTTCCTTCATCAGGTACACAAAACCCTGCCCCTCTTCGCCAAGAAGCGCGGAAGCCGGAATGCGCATGTCGGAGAAGAACAGCTCGGAGGTATCCCCGGAATGCTGGCCGATCTTGTCGAGGTTTCGACCTTTGCTGAAGCCCGGCAGCGAGGTGTCCACCAGGAACAGACTGATGCCGCGGGCGCCGGCCTTCGGATCGGTTTTCGCGGCAACGATGACCATATCGGCGTGCTGACCGTTGGTGATGAAGGTCTTGGAGCCGTTAAGAATGTACTCATCGCCATCTTTCACCGCGCTGGTGCGAATCGCCTGCAGGTCACTGCCTGCGCCGGGCTCGGTCATGGCAATGGCACCAACGGCGTCGCCGGAGACCAGCAACGGCAGCCACTGCTGCCGTTGCTCTTCATTACCCATGTGGCTCAGGTAAGGAGCCACGATGTCCGAGTGCACCATCACGTTGGTGGACAGCGCGCCGAATCCCATGCGGGCCAGCTCTTCACCCACCACCACGGAGAACTGGAAAGGCGCACCAATGCCACCCCACTCTTCGGGCACATCCACGCAGAGCATCCCGGCGTTGCCCAGGGTGTTCCAGAGCTCGCGGGGAACCAGCCCGGACTTCTCCCAGGCTTCGTAGTGCGGCGTCACTTCTTTTTCCAGGACCTTGATCACGGAATCCCGGAACATCGCCAGTTCTTCTTTATCAACAGACACGGTCATGTATGTCTCCTGCAACTGAATGCTTTACTTGGGCGCCATGCGAAGCGCGCAGTCCAGACGAATCACTTCGCCGTTGAGAATCGGGTTGCGCACCATCTGGTCAACCATCATGCCGAATTCTTCCGGCTTGCCGAGGCGCTTCGGGAACGGCAGCGTGGCCGCCAGGCTTTCCTGAACTTCCTCGGGCATACCCGCCATCATGGGCGTCATGAACAGGCCCGGTGCAATCGTATTTACACGGATGCCTTCGCGAGCCAGCTCACGGGCCGACTGCAGGGTCAGCGATACCACACCGCCCTTGGAGGCACTGTAGGCCGCCTGGCCAATCTGGCCCTCGTAGGCGGCCACCGACGCGGTGTTGATAATCACACCGCGCTCACCATCGGCGTTAGGTTCACGCTGGGCCATATCCGCTGCGGCGAGGCGCAGAATATTAAAGGTACCAATCAGGTTGACCTGAATAACCTTGCTGAAGTTCTCCAGCGGCATCACACCCTCACGGCCCAGAATCTTCGAGGCCGTGGCAATACCGGCGCAGTTCACGGCAATACCGCAGGGGCCATGGGCCTCACGGGCGGCGTTGATGGCCGCTTCGGCGCTGTCGGGGGAGCTTACATCGCACTCAAGGAAAATCCCGCCGATGTCCTCGGCCACCTTGCGGCCCTGCTCTTTCTGCAGATCCAGGATCGCCACCTTGCATCCGGATGCCGCCAGCGCACGGGCCGCACCCTCGCCCAGCCCGGAAGCACCGCCTGTTACAATGGCTGCCACATTTTTGAATTCCATCGTTCACTCCCCTTTTCAGGATTCTGTTTGTTAAAAATCGGACCCTAAAACTACTTTACGTTTACGTAAACTTTATCTAACCTAAGTCTAAAAAGGAAATCCCAATGGACATTAAACAGACATACAGCATCAGCGAGCTCGCCAAAGAGTTCGACGTGACAACCCGGAGCATTCGTTTCTACGAGGATCAGGAGCTGCTCAGGCCCACGCGGCGCGGGCAGACACGGATCTTCAGTTCAAAGGATCGAGTGCGTCTGAAGCTTATTCTCCGCGGCAAGCGAATGGGATTTTCCCTCGCGGAAACCAAAGAATTGTTCGACCTGTGGGACGAAACCCTCAGCGGCAATGAAAAACAGCTGCTGAAGATGCTGACCATCCTGGAAAACAAGCGGGCTCAGCTGGAACAGCAGAAAAACGACATTGCCCAAGCAGAAATGGAAATGGATACAGCCGAAGCCCGGTGCCGAGAAGCCCTGGCCGAGCTGCAGAAGAAAAAGAAACAGCAGGCGCCGGCGAAAGAAGAAGCCAGGCAGACCGCTGAAAACTAATGAATGACAGAAATCAAAGGTAGCCAACGATGAAATCACAATACTCAGAGCTCAACTTCGGCCTCGGCGAAACCCTCGATATGCTCCGCGAGCAGATCAACGGCTTCGCTGCTTCCGAAATCGCACCGCGCGCCGAGGAAATTGACCGCAACAACGAGTTCCCCATGGACCTGTGGCGGAAAATGGGCGACATGGGCCTGCTGGGTATCACCGTGAGCGAAGAATACGGCGGCTCCGACATGGGCTACCTGGCGCACGTCATCGCCATGGAAGAAATCAGCCGTGCTTCCGCCTCCGTTGGCCTCTCCTACGGTGCCCACTCCAACCTGTGTGTGAACCAGATTCACCGCAACGGCACCGAAGAACAGAAACAGAAATACCTGCCGAAGCTCGTCAGCGGCGAGCACATTGGCGCCCTGGCCATGTCCGAGCCCAACGCCGGCTCCGACGTCATCTCCATGAAACTGACCGCTAAAGATGAAGGTGACCACTACCTCCTCAACGGCAACAAAATGTGGATCACCAACGGCCCGGATGCGAACACCTACGTCATCTACGCCAAGACCGACACCTCCGCCGGCTCCAGGGGCGTGACCGCCTTCATCGTAGAGCGCGACGCCCCGGGCTTCAGCCGCCACCAGAAACTCGACAAGCTCGGCATGCGCGGCTCCAACACCTGTGAGCTGGTGTTCCAGGACTGCAAAGTACCCAAGGAGAACGTCCTGGGTGGTGTTGGCAACGGCGCAAAAGTCCTCATGAGCGGCCTCGACTACGAACGCCTGGTTCTCTCTGGCGGCCCACTGGGCATCATGCAAGCCGCTATGGACGTGGTCGTACCCTACATCCGCGAGCGCAAGCAGTTCGGCCAGGCCATCGGTGAATTCGAACTGGTCCAGGGCAAAGTCGCCGACATGTACACCTGGATGAACACCGCCAAGTCCTACGTCTACATGGTTGCCATGTCTGCCGACCGTGGCGCGGAAACCACCCGTAAAGACGCCGCCGGCGCGATCCTCTACTCCGCCGAAATGGCCACCAAAATCGCCCTGGATGCCATCCAGCTGCTCGGCGGTAACGGTTACATCAACGAATACCCGACAGGCCGCCTGCTGCGGGACGCCAAGCTGTATGAGATCGGTGCCGGAACGTCCGAGATTCGTCGGATGCTGATCGGCCGTGAGCTGTACCTGAACAAATAACGCGCAGCTTTAAGCCAGTAGCCGTCCGCAGCCGGTTAAGCGGGGGACGGCTTGCACCCAAAGTACAACGAGGGACTGGCAGGGTGTCTTTCCGGGAATGTCGGCGGCCATGGATGGCCGACGTCAAGCGCACATGGATGTGCTCGTAGCGGTTCCCGGAAAGATTCCCTGCCAGTCCCGCCGCCCCGAACCTCGAGGCCCGAAAAAATGACAATACTTCAAAGCAAGATTAATCCCAGGTCCGAAGAGTTCCAGGCCAACCAGGAATCCATGGCCCAGGCCGTAGCCGACCTGCGCGACAAAGTGTCCACCATCCAGCAAGGCGGCGGCCCCTCCTACCAGGAGCGCCACATCGCCCGTGGCAAGCTGCTCCCCAGAGAGCGCATCAACCGCCTCCTGGACGACGGCTCCCCGTTCCTGGAAATCGGCCAGTTCGCCGCCTATAACGTTTACGATGAAGAAGTCCCCGCTGCAGGCGTCATCGCCGGCGTGGGCCGCGTCTCCGGCACCGAATGCATGATCATTGCCAACGACGCCACCGTAAAAGGCGGCAGCTACTACCCGCTGACCGTCAAGAAACACCTGCGCGCCCAGGAAATCGCCCTGCAGAACCGCCTGCCGTGCATCTACCTGGTCGATTCCGGCGGCGCCAACCTGCCCCGCCAGGACGAAGTCTTCCCGGATCGTGACCACTTCGGCCGCATCTTCTACAACCAGGCCCGCATGTCTGCCGACGACATCCCTCAGATCGCCGTCGTAATGGGTCTGTGCACTGCCGGTGGCGCCTACGTACCCGCCATGGCCGACGAATCCATCATCGTCCGCAACCAGGGCACCATCTTCCTGGCTGGCCCGCCGCTGGTGAAAGCCGCCACCGGTGAAGTAGTGACCGCCGAAGACCTCGGTGGCGCCGACGTACACTGTAAAATCTCCGGTGTGGCCGACCACTACGCCGAGAACGACGCACACGCCCTCGAAATCGCCCGGCGCAGCGTCTCCAACCTGAACCGTCGCAAGCCAACGGATGTGGAAATCCGCAAACCCAAGGCACCGCTTTACGACGCTGAAGAAATCTACGGCATCGTCGGCACCGACCTGCGCAAACAATTCGACGTGCGCGACGTCATTGCCCGCACCGTCGACGGTTCCGAGTTTGACGAATTCAAACGCTATTACGGCCAGACCCTGGTCACCGGCTTTGCCCATATCCACGGCTACCCGGTGGGCATCATCGCCAACAACGGCATCCTGTTCAGCGAAGCCGCCCAGAAAGGCGCCCACTTCGTTGAATTGTGCTGCCAGCGCAACATTCCGTTGCTGTTCCTGCAGAATATCACCGGGTTCATGGTTGGCCAGAAGTACGAATCCGAAGGCATTGCCAAGCACGGTGCCAAAATGGTCATGGCCGTGGCCTGTGCCAACGTGCCCAAGATCACCGTGCTGATCGGTGGTTCATTCGGTGCGGGGAACTACGGCATGTGCGGCCGCGCCTACAGCCCAGACTTCCTCTGGATGTGGCCGAACGCCCGTATCTCAGTGATGGGCGGCGAACAGGCCGCCGGCGTTATGGCCACCGTTCGCCGTGAAGGCATGGAGCGCAAGGGCCAGGAATGGAGCGCCGAGGAAGAAGCTGAATTCAAGAAGCCGATCATCGACACCTACGAACACCAGGGCCACCCGTACTACGCCAGTGCCCGCCTCTGGGACGACGGCGTCATCGACCCGGCCCAGACCCGGGAAGTGGTTGCCCTGAGCCTGTCTGCCACCCTTAACCGACCCGCCAAGCCGACACGCTTTGGCGTGTTCCGGATGTAATCGGGGAGACTGACATGACAGACAACGAATCCGCAGTTCTGCTCAAACGTCGCGACGAAGGCATTGCCGAGGTGGTTCTCAACCGCCCTGATAAACGCAACGCCTTTGACGACGTGATCATCCAGCAGCTGATCAGCACCCTCACCGAGGTGAATGCCGACAACAGCGTGAAGGTCGTCATCCTGCGCTCCGAAGGCAAGCACTTCTCCGCCGGGGCCGACCTTGGCTGGATGCGCCGCATGGCCGAGAACAGCCGCCAGGAAAATCTGGACGATTCCCGGGAACTGGCGCGGCTGATGAACGTACTCAACCACCTGTCCAAGCCGGTGATCGGCCTGGTACAGGGCGCCGCTTTCGGCGGCGCGGTGGGCCTTGCCGCCTGCTGCGACATCGTCATCGCCACCGAGAAATCCAGCTTCTGCCTCAGCGAAGTGAAGCTCGGCCTGATTCCGGCCGTGATCAGCCCCTACGTGGTGCGCGCCATCGGCGAGCGCCAGGCCCGGCGGTACTTCATCTCCGCCGAAGTATTCACCGCCAGGCAGGCTCAGGAATACGGCCTCGTACACATCGTCTGTGACGATGTCGATGCCATGGAAGCCCGCTGCAACGAGATGCTCCAGCAACTGGCCATGAACGGGCCCGAGGCCATGAAAGCCGCCAAGGAATTGGTATTCGCCGTCAGCCACAAGCCCATCAACGACGACGTGATTGACGACACCGCACACCGCATCGCGGATATCCGGGTGGGTGAAGAAGGGCAGGAAGGGCTCAGCGCCTTCCTGAACAAGCGCAAGGCCAACTGGGTTCCGGAGGAAGAATAACAATGTTCAGCAAGATACTGATCGCCAACCGGGGCGAAATCGCCTGCCGGATCATACAAACCGCCCACCGCATGGGCATTCGCGTTGTCGCCGTCTATTCCGAGGCCGACGCCAATGCACGGCACGTGGCCATGGCTGACGAAGCCTTCCACATCGGCCCTGCACCGAGCTCCGAGAGCTACCTGCGGGCCGAAAAGATCATCGAGATTGCCAAAAAGAGTGGCGCCCAGGCCATCCACCCGGGCTACGGTTTCCTCTCGGAAAACACCGGGTTTGCCGAATCCTGTGAAGCCAACAACATTGTCTTCATCGGCCCGCCCTCCTCGGCCATCGCTGCCATGGGCTCCAAGTCAGCGGCCAAGGCCATCATGGAAAAGGCTGGCGTGCCGCTGGTGCCCGGTTACCACGGCGACGACCAGTCGGTTGAAACCCTGCGGGCCGAAGCCGAGAAATGCGGCTTCCCCTTGCTGCTCAAGGCTGTCGCCGGCGGCGGTGGCAAAGGCATGCGCGTCGTGAACAACATGGGCGAGTTTGACGATGCTCTGGCTGCTGCCAAGCGCGAAGCCCAGAACGCGTTCGGCAACCCGGACATGCTGATCGAACGTTACCTGACCCAGCCCCGGCACGTGGAGATCCAGGTCTTCTGCGACCAGGAAGGCAAGGGCGTGTACCTGGCCGAGCGTGACTGTTCCGTGCAGCGCCGCCATCAGAAAGTCCTCGAAGAAGCCCCGGCCCCGGGCCTGAGCGAAGAAACCCGCAAGGCCATGGGTGAGGCGGCCGTGCGCGCCGCCCAGGCCATTAACTACGTGGGTGCCGGCACCGTTGAATTCCTGTACGACGTCGACGGCTCCTTCTTCTTCATGGAGATGAACACCCGCCTTCAGGTCGAGCATCCGGTTACCGAAATGGTCACCGGCCAGGATCTGGTGGAATGGCAGCTGAAAGTGGCCTGGGGTGATGCCCTGCCGCTGGAACAGTCCCAGGTGAAAACCCGGGGCCACGCCCTGGAAGCGCGGATCTACGCCGAAGACCCGGACCAGGACTTCCTGCCGGCCACCGGTAACCTGCGCTACCTGAGCACCCCGGATGAAAGCGCCCATGTGCGCGTCGACACCGGCGTGACCGAAGGCGACGACATCAGCATCCACTACGACCCCATGATCGCCAAGCTGATCGTGTGGGACGAAACCCGCGACCAGGCCATCAACCGCATGGTTCAGGCCCTGGAGCACTACCGCATCGCGGGCGTGAAGACCAACATCCGGTTCCTGCACGCCCTGGCGGACGCCCAACCGTTCCGGGAAGCGGAACTGACCACCGGCTTTATCGACGATCACCGGGAACTGCTGTTCCCGAAATCCAAGCTGGATACCCATAAAGCCCTGGTACTGGCCGCCGGTTTTGTTCTGGAACAGCGCAAATCCCGTGAAGTGGTCAGCACCGACCCCTGGTCGCCGTTCGGCCGCCAGAACAGCTGGCGCATGAACTCAGAATACGCCCAGCCGCTGCAACTGCAGGTCGGTGACGAGATTCACGACCTGAAGGTACTGGAGCGTGATGACCGTTATCAGGTGTATGTGGGCGACAGCGTCTATAACCTCACCGCCCGCCTGGACGACGATTATCTGCAGGCGGTCATCAACGGCCACCGCATCAGCATCCACGGCAACCTGCACAACGACCAGCTGGTGCTGTTCTACGAAGGCGACACCTTCAACTGCACCGTGTACAAGGAAAGCTACGGCTTCGAGGAAATGGCCGGCGAAGGCAGCCTGGCCGCGCCCATGAACGGTGCCATCGTCGCCG
Organism: Marinobacter flavimaris; assembly: GCF_002933295.1. GTDB lineage: Bacteria > Pseudomonadota > Gammaproteobacteria > Pseudomonadales > Oleiphilaceae > Marinobacter > Marinobacter flavimaris. The sequence goes on along the minus strand of NZ_PSSW01000002.1, from coordinate 305,627 downwards.
TGCAGGCCAAAGTCGGCGACAAGGTCACCGCCGGCCAGAGCCTGGTGATCATGGAAGCCATGAAGATGGAGCACGCCATCAAGGCCCCGGCCGACGGCGTGGTCACCGAGATCTTCTTCGCCGAAGGCGACCAGGTTTCCGAAGGTGCCGAACTGATTGCCATTGAGGTGAACGACCCAGAAGCGAAACAAGAGGAGGCAGGCTAATGGCCTTTCCCAAACAGGTCCGCCTGGTTGAGATGAGCCCCCGGGACGGACTCCAGAACGAGCCCGGCCCGGTGATCGCCACCGCCATCAAAACCGGGCTGATCGACCGCCTGGCAGACAGCGGCCTGAGCCACATCGAGGCCGCCAGCTTCGTGTCCCCGAAATGGGTGCCACAAATGGGCGACGCCGCCGAGGTGATGGCCGGCATCAATCGCAAGGCTGGCGTTCGCTACTCCGCCCTCACCCCGAACCTGAAAGGGTTTGAGGGGGCACTGGCGGCGAAGGCCGACGAAGTGGCGGTGTTCGGCGCCGCGTCCGAATCCTTCACCAAAAAGAACATCAACTGCACCATCGCCGAAAGCCTCGAACGCTTCGCCCCGGTGGTGGAAGAAGCCCGCAAACACGGCATCCCAGTGCGTGGTTACGTTTCCACCGTCATGGGCTGCCCCTACGAAGGCGACATCGCCCCGGAACAGGTGGCCACCGTGGCCAAAGCCCTGTACGAAATGGGTTGCCACGAAATCTCTCTGGGCGACACCATCGGCGTGGGCACCCCGATCAAAGCCAAGCGAATGCTCGAAGCCGTCGCTGCCCACGTGCCCATGGAAAAGCTGGCGGCCCACTTCCACGACACCTATGGCCAGGCACTGGCCAACCTGTACGCGGTGCTGGAAGAAGGCGTCAGCGTCATCGATGCCTCCGTCGCCGGCCTCGGCGGCTGTCCCTACGCCAAAGGCGCCTCGGGCAACGTCGCCACCGAAGACGTGCTATACCTGCTTAACGGCCTTGGCATCAAAACCGGCGTCGATCTGGAAAAGCTTGTCGCCACAGGCGACTGGATATGCAGCCAACTGAATCGCCACAACGGCTCAAAAGTCGGCCAGGCACTAGGCGGCAACTGCCAATGATCAAATTGGCGGGTGGGAACAGCTTCCCAGGACTGTCTGCAGCATGGATGCTGCAGTCAAGCGTACACGGACGTATTCACAGCGTGTCCTGGGAAGCTGTTCCCGCCCGCCAAAGCACCAAACAGGAAGGCTAGGAGCCCAAGAATGAGCAACAAAAACGTAGTGGCCCTCGATCTCCCCATCCCGGAGATCAAAGACATGCCGGAAGACACCCAGAAGTACTTCCAGATCTGCCAGGAAAAACTGGGCATGATCCCGAACGTACTCACCGCCTACAGCCAGAACCTTAAACAGCTGGACGGTTTCACCCGCCTGTATAACGAGCTTATGCTCGGTGAGAGCGAACTCTCCAAACTGGAGCGGGAAATGGTCGCCGTGGTGGTTTCCTCCGAGAACAAATGCTTCTACTGCCTGGTTGCTCACGGCGCCGCCGTGCGGGTCCTGAGCGGCGATCCCCAGTTGGGTGAGCACATGGTGATGAACTACCGCAGCGCCAAACTCGACAAGCGCCAGCGGGCGATGCTGGATTTTGCATCCCACCTTACCCGCTCGCCGGCCACCGTCACCGAAGACGACATCCAGGCCCTGCGGGATGCCGGTCTGAGCGACCGCGGCATCTGGGATCTCAGTAACCTGATCGGCTTTTACAACATGTCCAACCGGGTGGCGATTGCCAGCGATATGCAACCGAACCCCGAATATCACAGTCAGAGTCGCTAGCAGGTAAACCACCCTGCTCGCCCTCGAATACAAAAACAATGGAGGCAGAGATATGAGCAAGACTCTACCAAGTTATACCAGCGGAACCGCGGAAGTGCCCCTGCTGGGCATGACCATCGGTGAAATGCTCGACCGCACCGCCGAGAAATACCCGGACAACGAAGCCCTGGTGTGCCTGCACCAGGACATTCGCTGGACCTACAAAGAGTTTGTTGAAAAAGTCGACGAAGCCGCCCGCGCCTTCATGGCCATTGGCGTCAAACGCGGCGACCGCGTGGGCATCTGGTCCCCCAACCGCTACGAGTGGACCGTTACCCAGTTCGCCACCGCCAAAGTCGGTGCCATCCTGGTGAACATCAACCCGGCTTACGGTGTCCACGAACTGCAATACGCCCTCAACCTGGCTGGTATAACCACCCTGGTGACGGCTGACAGCTTCAAAGCTTCCAATTACCGCGAGATGATCTACGAGCTGGCCCCGGAGCTGAAGCGAAGCTCCCCCGGCAAGCTCAAGGCCGACCACGTTCCGGAATTGCGGGCCGTGATCAACGTGCACGAAGACAAGCACGACGGCATGTGGACCTGGAAGGAATTCCTCGGCTTCTCAAGCGACGTGTCCCAGGACGATCTGGTAAAACGCCAGGGCGAACTGCAGTTTGACGACCCCATCAACATCCAGTTCACCTCCGGCACCACCGGCAACCCGAAAGGCGCTACCCTCACCCACCACAACATCCTGAACAACGGGTACTTTGTGGGCGAGAGCCAGATCCTGACCGAGAAAGACCGCCTGGTGATCCCGGTGCCCCTGTACCACTGCTTCGGCATGGTCATGGGCAACCTGGGCTGTATCACCCACGGTTCTACCATGATTTATCCCGGCGAAGGCTTCGAGCCCAAGTCGGTTCTGCAGGCCGTGCACCAGGAAAAGGCCACCGCCCTGTACGGCGTGCCCACCATGTTCATTGCCGAACTGACCGAGCCGGAATTCGAGACCTATGACCTTTCCAGCCTGCGCACCGGCATCATGGCGGGGTCCATCTGCCCGGCAGAGGTCATGAAGAAGGTCAACGGCAAGATGAACATGAAAGAGGTTCAGATTGCCTACGGAATGACCGAAACCAGCCCGGTTTCCACCCAGACCAGCTCCCTGGATCCGTTCGAGAAGCAGGTCACCACCGTGGGCCGCACCCAGCCGCACCTGGAAACCAAGATCGTTGATCCGGGCACCGGCAACGTGGTTCCGCGTGGCGAGATCGGCGAGCTGTGCACCCGTGGCTACAGCGTGATGCTGAAGTACTGGAACAACGAAGAGAAAACCCGCGAAGCCATCGACAGCGCCGGATGGATGCATACCGGCGATCTGGCCACCATGGACGAAGAAGGCTATGTCCAGATCGTTGGCCGCATCAAGGATATGGTCATCCGCGGTGGCGAGAACATCTACCCGAAAGAAATCGAAGAGTTCCTCTACACTCACCCGGCCATCGAAGAAGTGCAGGTAACCGGCATTCCCGATGACAAGTACGGCGAAGAGCTGATTGCCTGGGTGAAGCTGGCTCCAGACGCGGCGCCAGTCACAGCCGAGGACCTGCAGGCCTTCTGCAAGGGCAAGATCGCTCACTTCAAGATCCCGAAGAACTACAAGTTCGTGGACGAATTCCCGATGACCGTCACCGGGAAGATCCAGAAATTCAAGATGCGGGAGATTTCAATCGAGGAGATGGGACTGAAGAAATAACCACGGTCCCTGCTTTGGTTGAACGGACAAACCCCGGCACTTGCCGGGGTTTGTCGTTTTCCGCTCCAGCAAATCAAGGCCGAATACGTGCTTGTCAGCGCTCCACCGCCATGCTTCACTTCTGTGATTAGCATGCAACCGGAGACGCCCCTATGCCCAGCCCCGCAACCGACTACTCGAAAACAAAAATCAGCCTTCAACGTGTCTGGGTGCTATTGCTCAGCGCGGTGCTCCTTGGCGGGTGCTCCACGGTGTACTACAAAACCATGGAAAAATTCGGGTATGAAAAGCGGGACATCCTGGTGGATCGGGTTGAAGATGCCCGGGACAGCCAGAACGACGCCCAGGAAACCTTCCGTTCGTCGCTTGAGCGTTTCCAGAGTGTGGTGGACACGCCTGACACCGAGCTAAAGGAACAATATGCCGAAATCAGCGATGCCTACGAAGACAGCCTGGCGAGTGCCGAAGAGGTTAGAGACCGGATCGACAAGGTAGAAGAAGTCGCCGAGGACCTGTTCGATGAATGGGAAGACGAACTCAGCCTGTACGAGAGCGCATCACTGCGCCGCAGTAGCGAACAGCAGCTGAAAGAGACCCGCGTTCAGTACGGCCAGCTGATCAGCCGGATGCACGACGCCGAGGACAGAATGGAACCGGTGCTGCAGGCATTTGAGGATCAGGTGCTGTACCTTAAGCATAATCTGAATGCCCAGGCGATCGGTTCGCTGGAAAACGAACTGGTCAGCATCCGTCAGGATGTAGATTCCCTGATTCGCAATATGGAACAGTCAATCGCGGAGTCTGAAGCCTTTATTCAACGCTTTCGCCAGGGCGGGTAATACCTCAAGGGAGCCAACGCTATGGAGCGCCAAGACGCAGATCCTGCGCTCAAGCCGGCATTGATGCAATTCGACATGGCGCTGGCAGAATTTGCCCGCGCCCGCAAATCGGACCCCAAAGCCTCCAGTCTCAGTCTCCTGGAGCGCACACGGATGCTAATGACGCTGCCAGGCGGCTTCGACGCCATCTACCGGCGCGTAAGGTCGCTCGAATCCGCTGGCATTTTCGGCACCAGCGACTGGGCCCGGCCAGCCCTGCTGCAACCGGCGCTCGCCAAACACTCTCTGAGGGAGGCGGGTGCAGTTACCACCATTGTCGAGGCGATCAGCGAACTGCGCATGCTGGCCGTCACCCGTGGCAAATACTTCCATCCCGGAATTTCTGCTGAGCAGGCACGCCACTTTCTCACCCAGGTGATGGCATTAAACCTGGACCTGCTGTCTGGCCAGCTCACCGAAGCCGATCGTGAAAGACCCAAGCAACTTGGCACCATCGTTCAGGAACTCTATCGGTACCTGATCTCCCACCTCGGTTATGAAAGCCTATTGGACAGCCTGGTGGCGGAAGTCTGGCGATTGCTGGACCAGGGGCCGGTGCAGGTCGACAGTATTCGGGAAATGATCGGGCAGATCGCCAAATGCCTTTACGACCCCGACATCAAAACCGGACGCAATGCCGATGCCACGCGGCTGGTGAAGGCCCTCTTTGCCCCCACACCTGCCAGCGCCGAGGACCCCGGCCTTGCCGTTTACGAGCAGCGTTTGAAAGACATGGACGACGTGGCGCTCTCCTCCGAAGCCACCTACTTTGCCCGCAGCATGTTCGACACCGGCCTTGCCTCTCCCTACCACGCGGTGATGCTCCGGTTCCTGCGCGCCAGCGGCCAGGACGATCTCATCCCCAACACACTGGGGCTGACCATGACCGGGCTGGACGATCTCTACTGTTACACCGATCTGGTCCATGCCCTGATTGACGAGGCCATCTACCCGGAAACCTGCCAGGCCGTCTATGGCCTGACCATGATGCTGGAGCGCGGATCGCTGTTTACACCCTCTGTGGCCCAGGCACTGTGGCGGCAAATCAAACTGAAGCCCTCTGCGGAAACCGATCAGGCTCTCAGAGAGGCGTTCGGCGATGCCCGGCCACCCCGGGTATTCCTGCTGGCCGGGGTTATCAACCTGCTGGGCCAGCCGCTGGGCGTTGGTCAGGGCAACAACCCCACCTGCCAGTCTGCCATTGGCCTCTCCATGTGGGCGTCAAACGAGGCGGATTACCTGTTGCAAGTCCTGGCCTGGGCAGCACGCGACAACGAAGTGCTGAGCCGCTTTGAAGGCCAGGAGGTTTCTTCCCGCGATCTGGAACCGGGCCTGGTTAAGGGAACGCCAGTGGATGTGGACCCGGTATCGCTCGTGCTCATCCCTCATCTCGATCGCCTCTACGGTGAGATGTGGCGCCGCTGTGAGACCCGGGACGACGACGCCCATCGCTGGATCAACCCGGAATTCTACGGCTGGTGGGTCAGCCACGGCTTCCGCGTGGTCGCCGACGTAAAAACCGGCGAGGTAAAGGACTACGAGGGATTTATCCGGCATTTCTACGCGAGCTATCACCCCTTCTACAACGGCAACATACCGGTCATTCACGCCCAGCCGGCAGGGATTGCTGTAACAGACAGCGCCGCCCGCTTTGTTGGCCGGCACGCCATCAATATCCTGCGGGTTGCCCTGAGCCCGAAGAACGAGATGCGGGTGTACTTTTTTAACCCCAACAACGACAGCGGCCAGAACTGGGGCCAGGGCATTACCTGCTCAACCCACGGCAATGGCGAGTTTCGCGGTGAAGCTTCCCTGCCCGTGGCCGAATTCACGTCTCGACTGTACGCCTTCCACTATGACCCGCTGGAACTGGGCGATCTATCGGCGATACCCGATGAGGAAGTCGCCCGGGTTATGGACCTGGGCTACACAAGCTGGGCGGCGCCGAGAGATACATCCGAGGAATAACACTCTCGGCTATCCGCCCTAATAGCTCTCGGTCTTACCGGTGACCGGCGACAGGGGCTCGCCCTCCTCGTTCTGCAGCTGATAGTCGTAGGCGGCCTGCAGACCGGTATCCTCTTCGGTCTCATCATCCGGTTCGTATTCCAGATGCCTTGGATAGAGCGGCGACAACATGGCCACGATAATGCCGATGGCGCAGAACATGGCAAAGGCATCGGCGTAACCCACCTTGCCAACAAGAATACCGACTATCGGCGAGCCAGCCGCCTGGCCCAGTGATACTGCCATGAAAGGCAGTACGGGGCCCATGGACAGCCGCCCCGGCAGCAGGCGAATGCCGGTCATCAGGTACAGCCCGGTCAGACTCATGTAGGCCAGACCAAACACCAGTGCTGAAAACGCCGAAATCATCAGGTTGTCGGGGCTGGCCGCCAACAACGCCAGGCTCGCGGCCAGTGTCATCAGCATCAGGGCCTGGGTAACCGGTGGGTTGTTCCGGTCAGCCAGATCGGCCACCACCGCGCCGCCAAGGCCGGCAATACCGACCCCCAGCCACAGCCATGCCGTGGCATCGGATGGCATGGATCCCAGATTAACCACGAGATCGGGTGCGAAAATCCAGTAGGCGGCGGAGACAAAGCCCATCATGAACGCGAACAGCGAGAGCCTGAGCAGTCGCCACCATTGATCCGCACTGATTGGCTGCGCCGGCGCAGCATTGGCGGGCACAACACGGGATACAGACGGAATGAAGAACCAGGTGGCAATCACGCCAATTACCGCCAGCACGGCAAAGGACGCGTAGGCATAGCGCCAGGCCCCGGCGAGGAACAGGATCGTCGGCACAGCAACGACGACACCGATACTGGTGCCCGCGTTCATCACCGAGCTTACCCGGCCGTGGAGCGAGCGTCTCACCAACGCCTGCATGGCGGCTGTGAGAGCCGGCATCATCAGGCCCGTGCAGATACCACAGAGAACAACACCCACCCCGAGGGAGACGGCCCCCACGGCCTGGCTGATCAGCGCCAGGCCAACAACACCAAAAATACCGGATGCCATGGCGGTATTGCGGGCACCAAGACGATTTGCCGAGAGCGGAGCCACCAGGGTAGCGAATACGAAACTGATCAGCGGCAGCGCACCGATCACACCGATCACATCCGGCGCCAGCCCCAGGTCATCCCGGATCGGGGGGACGAACAGACCGAACGCAAAGCGCGCCAGACCATAGCTGATCGCGATCAGTGCTGCGCCGAGGAGTGCAAATGACGTGCTCGAAGGAAACTTCATTCCGCTGTGCTCCTTGCGCTGTCCATCTTCGTCAGACTAGACATCAAAGCAGGATTTTTAAAGCAGCGGATGGCCTGCGCCAGCGATCAGCCTGCGGTCTGGGGCAGAAACCGGCGGTCCCAGACCCGCTCAGCGGCCTCGAACAGGCTGTCCACCGTCAGCGCGAGCATGCCAATCAGAATCGCGCCCTGCAACACGTAGGCTGTGTTGCCATTGACGAGACCGGCGATCACCGGATCCCCCAGGGTTCTGGCACCGATGGTTGAGCCAATGGCGGCCGTTGCAATGTTGATGGTTACCGAGGTCCGGATACCGGCCAGGATCACCCTGCCCGCCAGCGGCAACTCCACCTGCAACAGCACCTGAAAAGGCGACATGCCCATACCGAGCGCCGCCTGCCTCACTGTGGCATCGACACCCTCCAAGCCGGCCAGGGTATTGCGCAGAATGGGCAGCAAGCCATACAGAATCAGCGCCACCAGAATCGGCGCCTCACCAAACCCGAGAACCGGCACCGCCAGGGCAAGAACCGCCACCGGCGGGAAGGTCTGGCCGATAGAGGCAATCTGGCTAACCAGCGGCAGAAAGTCCCGCCCAGCCGGGCGCGTGGCGAAGATTCCCCCGGCAACCGCAGCGACGGTTCCAACCAGGGCGGAAATCACCACCAGCATCAGATGGTTCTGGAGCAGAAAGAGAAAGCTCTCCCGCTCGTAGATCACATTCTGCTTATCGGGCTGCATCCACTCGAAAAGCGGTTCGAGAGCCGGCATGCCCGCGCTCAGGGCACAGAGGAGCACAGTCAGCATCACAGGCGGCAACCAGACCCGCATCAGGCACCTTCCTGGATAATGCGGTCACGGGTGATGGTTCCGGTTTCCTGGCCATCGGCATTGAACACCGGCACCTGGCTCCAGTTCTGCCAGAGCATGATTGAAAGAGCCACTCGCAGGCTGTCGTCTTCCTTGAGGCCGTCGGCGCCGGGTTCCGGCTCTCTGGGCTGAGGGGGAGCCTCCATCAGATCCCGCACGGTATGCAGGCTCATCAGTTTCAGGCCTCGGTCCTGCTTGCCCACGAGATTCTCCACAAAAACGGAGGCGGGTCGCCGGAGAATGTTCTCCGGCGTGTCGTGCTGGATAATCCGGCCCTGATCCATCACGGCAATGCGGGTCGCCAGCCTCAGGGCTTCGTCAATATCGTGGGTTACAAAGACCGTGGTTTTCCGCAGCTGACTCTGGATACGCAGCATCTCCAGCTGCAGGTTCTCCCGCGTGATGGCATCCAGCGCACCGAAGGGTTCGTCCATCAGCAGAATATTGGGGTTGGCAGCCAACGCCCTGGCAACGCCCACCCTTTGAGCCTGCCCGCCGGACAATTGCTGGGGATATTTGTTGGCGTGGGTGGCCTGGTCCAGATCCAGCAGCGTCAGCAACTCATGCACGCGCTCGTCGATCCGCTCCCGTGGCCATTTCAGAAGCTGGGGTACCATGGCGATATTGCGGGCCACCGTCCAGTGTGGAAACAGCCCCGTGCCCTGAATCACATAACCCATGTTCAACCGCAGCTGCTCGGGGTTCATGGCGGTAACATCGTTACCATCCACCAGGATCTGGCCCTCACTGTGGGGCAGCAACTGGTTGATCATCCGCAGGGTAGTCGACTTGCCGCAGCCTGAGCTGCCCACCAGCACGCACACTTCGCCGGTTTCGACCGTGAGGTTTATCCGGTCCACCGCCACGGCATCTCCAAAGCGGCGGGTAACGTTTTTCAGTTCAATCATCCGGGCTTATCCCTCTCCTGTCAGGCCGTCGCCGGTGTCGGCTTGAGACTGGCCGCCAGCATGGTGAGCAGAGCATCCGCCAGCAGCGCGAGTGCAATGGTGGGCAGCGCACCAAGCAATACCAGATCCATCGCCGCCTGCCCCAGGCCCTGAAAGATAAAGCTGCCAAAACCGCCGGCGCCAATGAGCGCGGCAACCGCGGTCAGGCCAATGGCCTGGATGGTGGTAATGCGCACGCCTTCCACAATCACGGGAAGCGCCAGTGGCAACTTGAGTTTGAAGAACAGCTGTCGCTCGTTCATTCCCATACCCCGCCCGGCATCGGCGAGGCTTTCCGGCACCTCGGTAAGCGCGACGAAGGTGTTGCGCACCATGGGCAACAGACTGTAAGCCACCAAAGCCAGCAAGGCCGGAGCCCAGCCAATGCCACGAATCCCCATGGCCTGCAGTGCCGGAAAAGCGGCCGCCAGCGCACTGAGCGGTGCGATCAGTAACCCGAATACCGCCAGGCTGGGAATAGTCTGAAGAAAGCTGACCGCGCCAAGGATGGGACGGCGCCAGGCCACACTACGAATCATCTTCAGGGCCAGTAGAAAAGCCAGACCGGCGCTGATGCCGACCGCGCCAAAGGCCAGTGCCAGATGAGTCCACAGGGCCTGCTCGAACTTGTCCGGGCGGGCGTTGAATTCCCGAACCAGCGACAAACTCTCCAGCCCACCGCCTCGAAGGATCCACAGCCAGCTGCCAACGATGACGGCCAGTATCATCAGCTGCAGCCCTCGCCCGCTCCCGAGGCGCCCGAGGATTTCGATCAGCATCAGCGACAGCAAAAACAGCAAACACCAGAAACCGGCTCCGATGGACGACCGCGCATAAGGTGCGTCTTCCGGCAGGTGCCGGCCCGCAAAGACCTCGAGCAACAGGGGCAGCAGCGCCAGGGAGAGGCCTACCAGGCCCAGAAGCGGCAGGTACCGCCGGCGCAACGGCAGAAAAGACAGCAGAACGCAGCCAGCCAGAACCAGTGACACCAGGCCAGCCCAGGGCCCGCCAACGGCCGAAATGAGGCCGTGACCGGTACCCGGAACAATGCGGTTGGGTTGAATGACGCCCAGGTCCAAAAGCCAGACCAGCGCCAGGGCAAGACACCCCAGCACAGGCAGGACACGGTTCGGCATGGTGTTCGAGGCAACAGAGCTGTAAATCGACAAACCTCAGTCCTGGGCCAGGGAATCCAGGTAATCCCGGGCGACGGTATCCGCCGGTACCCCGTTCACGGCCACCTGGCCATTCAGGCGCTGCAGCGTTTCGAGATCCAGCGATTCGAAGATCGGCGTCAGCACTTCCCGGATCTGCGGATAGGCTTCCAGCACCTCGCCACGCACGATCGGCGCTGGCTGATACACCGGCTGAACGCCTGCGGTATCTTCCATTACCTTCAGATCCAGCGCATCCAGCCCGCCATCGGTGCCGTAGGTCATCGCACCGTTTACGTCGTTGTTATTCAGGGCCGCCGCGCGCAATGTCGCCGCCGTGTTGCCACCGGAAAGAATCAACAGCTGGTCGGATTCCAGCTTGAAGCCATAGGCCTCCTGGAACGCCGGCAAGGCACTGGCGGATTCCACAAACTCGGCGCTGGCCGCAAACTTGAAGGCACCGCCCTCATTGATGTAATTCGCATGATCTTCGAGTGTGGCCAGGTTATTTTCCCGCGCCAAATCGCCCCGCACGCTCATAGCCCAGGTGTTGTTTGCTTCGGCGGGTTCCAGCCAGACAATGTTATGTGCCTCTTTATCCAGGCGAGCAGCCTCCTGGTAGGCCTTATCCGCATCTTTCCAGATATCCCGATCCGCCTGATCGTGAAAGAACGCAGCATTGCCGGTGTACTCGGGGTAGATATCGATTTCGCCGGCCTTGATCGCATTGCGGACGATGCTGGTGCCACCCAACTGCAGTCTGTTTTCAACCGGAATACCCGCCCCCTCCAGGGACTGCAACACCATCTGCCCCAGTACCGAGCCCTCGGTGTCGATCTTGGAGGACACCACCACGGGATCAGCAGCCATTACCGATCCGGACATCACGAACGCTATCAATGCCGCTGTGCGGCGCAAAAGGGATTTGGGAGTCACGGCCATTCCTCTCGGTTTTTGGTTACCACTATCAGTCTAGAGGCCGCATCTACGAAGGCAAACGGGATTTGGTCTTGCCGGCACCGGCCCGCAGGAGGCCAGTTCCAAAATCGGGCGGAACGGACATCGTATTTGAAATCCGGAAACCCAACGGGTTAGGCTGTCTAAATAGCGAGCAGCATGGTAGTGAAGGTTATGGCACAGACCCTGGAAAAGACCCTCGAACCCACCTCCACCGTAGCGCCCCTGAACCCTGATAACGTGGCACTGCTCGAACAGGAAGGTTTAACCCTCAAGCCACTGGACCCTATCGGCGTTGAGATCTACGGATCCGACGTGCGCAACCAGCTGCCAGAGCCGGCTATCAAGGCCCTGGAAGAGGAAATGGCAAATCGCGGGTTCATCGTATTCAAGCACCAAGCCGGCCTTTCCCCCGATGAACTGATTGAAGCCTGCAAATGGTGGGGCGGGCGCGAGATCCATTCCACCCACGGCGTGCATCCCGCAACACCCGGCCGTAACCGGCACATTTTCCGCTGCTCTAACGATGGCCGCCAGGGCATTCTTGGCGTTGGCCCGCAATGGCACAACGATGGCAGTTTCGAAGCCGCCACCTTCTCCCACAGCGCCTACTACATGGCCCGTGCGCCCGAGAATGGCGGCGGCACCCACTTCGCGCACCAGGGTGCGGCCTTTGACGCACTCCCTCCGGAGAAACAGGATTTCTGGGAACGACTGGTGTCGGTAAACTCCGCATCCAGTGTGACCCACCCCGTGGTTCACACCCACCCGATTTCCGGTCGCAAGAGTGTCTGGCTGCATCTGGGCATGACCGGCGCCGTGCTGGAGCGCCTGCCGGAAGAAGGTCTGACGCTCGACCAGTTGAAGACCCTACCCGCACCCGCGGACAGCTTCCACCTGCTGGACGAGGCCGCCATGAAGGAACTGTTCAACGATTACAACGATCTGCTGAACGATTCCTTCGAGGGTGGCTACGGAATTCGCTACGAATACGAAACCGGCGATCTGTTATTTATCGATAACTGGGCCGTCGCCCACCGCGCCGCGCCAGAAGCGCATCTGCCGGCAGAGCAACAGGGACTGCGCATCATGGACCGGGTCACCATCAAGGCACCGAGAAACCTGTCGCCCCATTTCGGGCTGCCCCAATACATCAACATGGCCGGCCCCCACCCGTTCAACAAAGACGGCGTATGGCAGGCCGGTGGCGTGGGCTTCCGGTGGAAAGACGATATCCGCATGCAGAACTGATTCACCCGTTTTGCATGCGGCCGTGCGTCACTGCACCGGCTGACAACCGCGCACAGCGAGAGAGATATTCGTTGCCGCCTTGATCTGATCGTAGTATTTCGCGGCGGTTTTCACGCCCATATCCGCGTAGTTCCCGGCACTGGGGCTGATCAAGGTGCCCAGCTGGGCCCAAGCCGCCGCGGATTGCCGGTCACTCTCATAGGCTGAAAATGCCTGGTAGATTTCATTACAGGTAATGCCGTCTCCATCCATAGCTGCGGAAGAAACATGAGAGGACGTCTGACAGCCCGTCAAAGCGCCAACCGCCAACAAAAACCCAAGACTCTTGTACTTCATTGATCAGGTCTCCCAGGCCGTAATGGCCTCTTTTCGAAAGTATGGATAGCATGGTCTTATACATTCCAGCCCGATGCCAGACCTGCTGGTCTCAATGGAAAGATGTATTGAAAATTCCTCGCCACAAACTAAGCTATTCCTGTCTCTTCACTCTTTTGAGCATGCCCATGAAAGCGTGTCTTCATGCAGGTCTCACTCTCGCGCTATCCATTCTGCTTCTCTGGAGCCCAGCCCGAATTGGCCATGCGGAAACCGTCCTGCATGTTGCCTATGAGGATAAAACCCAGTTCCCCTACTACATGGGTGACACCGAAAAGGTTCTGGAGAATCCCGGCGCAGCCGTGGAGTTGGTCAAGCTGGTAGAGGAACGGATACCGGGTTTGCGGATCAAGTTCAGCCGATACCCCTGGAAACGATGCCTGGCCATGCTCGAAACCGGCCAGGTGGATGGTATCTTCAATGCCTCTTACAATGCCGCGCGCACCCGAATTGGCGAATACCCCCGGCGGGACGGTCAGGTTGACCCTACCCGCCGACTAACCACCATCAGCTACAATCTCTATGTCCTGCCAGATACAGAGCTGGGCTGGAGCGGCAAGGCTTTCGAAGACACGGACCTGTCAGTTGGCGCCCCATTGGGCTACTCAATCGTGAACGATCTGGAGAACCTGGGCGTTTCCGTAATCAAGGTTCGGAGTTCCAGGCAGAGCCTGCAGTTACTGACTGCCAGACGCGTTCATGCCGTTGCGCTCCAATCGGTCACCGCCGATTTTCTGTTACGCCAGAACGCCAGGCAGCTCCCGGGCATTGTCCGGATTGATCCCCCTCTCAAAACCAAGCCCTACTACCTGATGCTCTCACGGGAATTCAAAGCGGCAAACCCGGAGCTTGCAGAGCACATATGGAATGCCATCGGCGAACTCAGAGAAGAAAAGCTTGAGGCCCTGGCGCAGCCCTATCTATCCGAGTCCGGCTAGTCAGCTTTCCCACTTATTTGGCCTATTGAGAGTGAGTAAGCCCATAGTCGATGGCAGCACACACCGCCGCGGCCTGCGCGGCATTGCATTGCTCGGGGGTTACGCGGGGGCTGTCGGGGTAAACCTCGGTGGTGGTCCGGTAGGGCGCACTCGTAATACCGGCGCACAGGCCCCACTGCGTGAGCGGATACGCGATCACGCCCCGGGCGACCACCGGGGAGCCGAAGATCTCGCCGCTGTCATCGGCCGGCGCAATATGCGTCACCTGCTCCACCGCCCTGATCAATGCCTGCTGGAATTCAGGCTGTGGGTTCTCGCTGTCGTCGACCACATAAAAGCCATCGGGAATCCCGGCCGGCTCGAACGGCTTGCCGTCGCGGGCAGCCAGCGCCGGGCGAAACTCTGATTCGTCGGTATCGGTAGTCTCGTGCAGGTCGATATGAATCAGGGCACTGTCACGAACAGGCGCTACCAATCGCATAAGGGCGGCTGACTCCTCCGCCCGACTGCCCTCGTGGAATGAACGGTTGGGATCAATCGCATTATAGTTCCAGCGATGAATGCGCTCATACGCCCAGGGACTGACACAGGGCGCAACCAGCAAGTTCACGCGGCCGGCATAATCCGCTGCGTGCTTATCCAGGAACTGTAGCGCGCCATGCACACCACTGGTTTCATAGCCGTGAACCCCGCCGGTTATCAGCACCACCGGCAGATCGTTATTCCAGCCGCGGCTGCGAATCGCCATCAGCGGATAGTAATCCGGGCCGTAATCCAGAGCGCCGTACTCTTCCACGTCAAAGCGCGAGCGCAGGCCCTCGATCACACTCAACACCGCCGCCTCGTAACTGCGCTGACGAGTCTGCCGTGACAACCACTCGGCGCGTTCCGCATCGCCCCAGGGAGTGCCGGGAGTGCCGATTGGATAGGGTGTTGAAACTGTGTTCATAGCAGCGCTCCGTTAACGATTGCCCGTAACTCCTGACGGATGGGGTATGTTGATGAGGGAATCAGTTGCGTCATGAAGATCATCACCAGCTCCTCCACGGGATCGACGAAAAAGTTGGTGCTCGCAAGGCCACCCCAACCGTACTCACCGACCGATCCGTTGGTCTGGGATTTGGCGACGTCGGTTTTTACCGAAAAGCCCAGACCAAAGCCAGTGCCGGCATAAGGTGTCTCGCTGAAAGCACCGACAGACAGGCCCGGTAGGTCCTGATTGTAAGGCAGGTGGTTGCGACACATGAATTCCAGCGTTTTTCGACCAATAATCCGCCGCCCGCGGAACTCGCCACCCTGACACAACGCCTGGGCGAAGTGGAAATAATCGTCAATGGTGGAAACCAGCCCGCCACCACCTGACAAAAACTGAGGTTTTCGGCGGAAGGGAGACGTTTCGGGATCATCCTGCAACGCGAACTGATCACCAGGTTGGTACTGATAGCAGGCAGCGAAGCGGTCAAGTTGATCATCCCGAACGTGGAAGCCGGTGTCAGGCATATCCAGAGGCTCAAAGATGTGCTCTCGGAGATACTCGTCAAATGGCTTATCAGCCAGCAACTGCACCAGATACCCAAGCACATCCGTGCTGACCGAATAGTTCCAGGCTGTGCCCGGGGAAAACTCCAGAGGCAGCTCTGCGAGGCGATCGACCAGGGCTTCCAGCGTCATGCTCCGGCTGCCATCCAGCTTAAGCTCGCGGTAGGCAGCGTCAACGTTGGTGCGCTGCATAAATCCGTAAGTCAGGCCTGACATATGCGTGAACAGGTCGCGAATTGTCATGGTGCTGGATGCAGGCGTGGTCAGGAAGTTGGGGTAAACCCCGCTTTTATAAATCCGCCGGGTTTTCCAGGCAGGAATATACTTGTGTACGGGATCATCCAGTAAAAACCGTCCCTGCTCATAAAGCTGCATCATGGCGATAGATGTGATCGGCTTGGTCATGGAATAGATGCGGAACACCGTATCCCGGCGGACCGGCTTGTTGCGTTCCACGTCCATCAGTCCCTGGGCTTTCACATAGGCAATTTCCCCTTGCCGGGCGACCAGTGTCAGCGCGCCGGGTAACTTCCCGGGCTGGACGTAGCAACGGTCAAGGTGGCTTTCAATGTTTGAAAGATGATCCGTAGACAGGCCAGCAACCTGTGAGTGTTCCGTCATAGAGGGGGCACCTACTTGCGGGTTTTCGGATTTATGCAACTAGCTTACTCTGGCAGGCCCTCAAACTCTGGCACGTCGCCAAAGTCGCCATCCCAGGGTGCTTTACTGCCTGTAAAAATGTGGGCTGTGGGTACCATGGAGATTCTGCTGTCTAAACATCCTGCAGGAACGACAACAACACCTTCAAGCTGAGTGCTCGGCAATGCTGACCCGCACAACTTACAAAAGCTCTTGTTGTGACGAGTGCCAGAGAGCGTAAAGGAGGTCACAGCGTCTTTACCGGATAACCAGGTCAATTCAGCGGACTGCGAGAACAAATTTGCCGCATGAGCAGATCCGGTATCTTTTTGGCAGTGTTGGCAATGACACAGATAGAAACTGTCGAAACTGCCTTGTACCTCAAATTTCACAGTGCCACACAGGCAGGAACCAGAATGAACAGTCATCGGTTTTTCTCTATCGCCTCTTACTGAGACACCTGAAACATCGCGAACAGGCAGCCCGGCAGTGATTATTGTTTACGTGATCTTAGTGCTGCACCGTAGGCCATTGTCGCCCAATGACGCATTTCTGATGGGTCTTCCAGCGCCTCTTCGGGTGCCAGGTAGTATGACATTCCCACCATTCTCTGTCCCTTCGGATACATGAACTGTGATAACCCACGTTCTTCAAAACAGCTGACGGACTCAGAGTCTACTTTCAGGTAGAGCATGTCGTCGGCGACAAGGCCTATCATCACATCATCGTGGTAGATGCCGTAGCCACCAAACATCTTTCTGGCGCGAATTTCACCGAATTCGGAAAAAGTTTCTTTTAGGTATTCGATGTATTCACTCACTTTTCCAGCACTCGCATATCTAAAAGCCTGTAGTGCGGCAGGGCATCCAACCATTGAACAAGAGGAATTTCGAATGCCTTATGTCAATATCAAGATCACCGATGACAACTGGGGCGTCAAAGGGGAAACCGTCACCGAACTGCGAAAACGATAACCAACTAACAGGGGAGCAGAACTCACCATGACCACCCTCCGGGAACTTCTGAACGTTGACTACCCAGTGATTCAGGCGCCCATGGCGGGCGTGCAGGACAGCGCGTTGACCATCGCAGTTTCCAAAGCGGGCGGGCTGGGTTCGCTCCCCTGCGCCATGCTCACAGGCGAAAAAATCCGCGAAGAAATGGCCAGGATCCGAGCCGCTACAGACCGCCCCTTCAATCTTAATTTCTTCTGCCACACCCAGCCACCGGAAGACCCGGAGAAAGAAGCCGCCTGGCGGCAAAGCCTGCAACCCTACTACCAGGAACTGAGGCTGGAGATGAACGAAGACGCCGGCGGCCCAGGCCGCCGCCCTTTCGATGAACAAACGGCCGACCTGGTGGCTGAATTGAAGCCTGCGGTAGTGAGCTTTCACTTCGGCTTACCGGCCCCCGATTTGCTGGCCCACATCAAATCCAACGGTGTTAAAGTACTGGCCAGTGCCACTACGGTGGCCGAAGCCTTGTGGCTGGAGGAGAGAGGCGCGGACGCCATCATTGCGCAAGGGCTCGAGGCCGGTGGTCACCGCGGCCACTTTCTGTCTGACGACCTTGGTCTGCACATGGGTATCTTTGCGTTACTCCCCCGAATCACATCCAGAGTGAAGCTCCCTGTAATTGCGGCAGGCGGCATTGCCTCTTCCGAAGGTGTCAAAGCAGCCATACAACTGGGCGCCACCGCGGCCCAGGTCGGCACAGCTTACCTGCTGTGTACCGAAGCAAAAACCAGTGCCATCCACCGGGCCGCCCTTCAGTCCCAGCAAGCTTCCCACACCGAAATCACCAACGTGTTTTCCGGCCGGCCAGCGCGCGGCATCGTCAACCGGCTCATTCGCGAGCAAGGCCCTATCAGTTTGCGCGTGCCTGATTTTCCCAATGCGGCGGCTGCGTTGGCACCCCTCAGATCGGAGGCGGAAAAGCTTGGCAAGGGAGACTTTTCGCCCCTTTGGGCGGGGCAGAACACCATGGGGTGCGAAGAGATCTCAGCCGGGGAAATGACGTTGAGGTTGGCGGGTTTCGAGTAATGCTTGCTGGCGAACAAATGCCTTCTGCGTCTTGCCAGAAAAGGCCAAGTAAAAGACGAAGGCAACAGCCGGTTTTAAAGCCCCCTCTTGGCTTCAGCTATTACAGTCTTCATCCTCGCCTGAAGTGCCCGATGCCGGGGAACGCACAGATATAACGTTTCGCTGACCGGGTTAGCGAGAGGATGAGCTTTGATGTGCTCAGACTTCTCAAAGGCCTCAACGGCATGTGCAGGTAAGACGGTAAAACCCAAACCCATACTAACCGGCTCCAGAATCAAACCGATCTGGTTCGAGAACCCCTTTCTGGGAAACAGGTTACTGTGCTGAAACTCAGGGTAATTGGCACCAAGAAGCAAGCTGGCGTGATGACTCCCATCCGGGTGATCGATAAACCCTAGAGCCATCAGAGTGTCCCAGTCCGGTTCCTCGACAGTAGCAGGTGTTACCAACAGCAGCGATTCCTGCGCGACAGGCGTGCAACTTACCTCGGACAGGGTAGATTTCGAAGTCATGAATCCGAGATCAACAATCGACTTCGCGATCGCGTTCTCCACATCCGGATTTGGCGCAAACCGGTAATCGATAACAAGCTTCGGGTGCTTGCTCTGTAGCGCCAAGAGATGTGGATAAAGCTTCAGCCCGACACTACCCGGAGACATGATCCGCACACTGCCTGCAAAGGGCGGATCCTCTCCGACTGTCTGTTCCAGATTCGACAACGCAAAGAGGATGCCCTGCGCCTCGGTATAAAGCCTTTCGCCTGCACCCGATAGAGAAAACTGCTTACCCTGCCTCACAAGCAATTCGGTACCGAGCTGCTCTTCAAGCTTACGCACATGCTGACTGCCCCCTGCATATTCCGGCCCATCATGAACACCCATTCCGGACGAACGTGAACACCTATTCTGGTTCAACGTGAACAGTCATTCTGGTCGAAGATGAACACTTTTCGGAAATTTCCGGAATCGGTGTTCACCATGCCGGAATCGGTGTTCACGTTCAACCAGAATCCTTCTTAACGCATTGTTTATTCAACCGCTTGCTACTCTGGTTCTTTTTTTGGGAATCAGGGTCATGGCAGCAAAGAGAATTCCAATGCGCAAAATAAGAGAAGTGCTTCGCCTGAGGCTGGAAGCCGGGCTTTCGATCCGGCAAATCAGCGCCAGCACCAAGACCAGTGTCGGGGCTATCCAGAAGCTCCTGACCCGAGCCCAGGCTTTAGAGATCACCTGGCCCTTACCCGAGGATCTGGACGATGGCCGCCTGGCGGCCATGCTCTATCCCGGTGCTGACCCCACCAGCTCCAGCCGCTATCAGGTACCGGACTGGTTGACCGTCCATCAGAGCCTCAAACACAAGGGCGTTACCAAGCAACTGCTATGGGAGGAATACACCGCCCAATACCCCAATCGCTGTTACAGCTATTCTCAATACTGTGACCGCTTCCGGCACTGGCAAAAGCAGCAAAGGCGCTCTATGCGCCAGATCCACAAGGCCGGTGAAAAGTGCTTCATTGACTACTGTGGCCCCACCGTTCCGATCATTAACCCGCAAACCGGCGAAATCCGCACGGCCCAGGTGTTTGTCGCCGTGCTGGGGGCTTCGAATTACACCTATGCGGAGGCCACCTGGAGCCAGGGCTTGCAGGACTGGTTGATGAGTCACGTGCGCACCTTTGAGTTTTTTGCGGGTGTTCCGGAGATGATTATCCCCGATAATCTGCGTAGCGGTGTCAACAAAGCCTGTCTGGCCGACCTGAATCAGTGCATCCGGTCCCTGCTGGACGACCTGAACAGCCGACCATTCCGAGCGCTGCCAGGCAACCGGAAGGAGGCCTTCAAGACGCTCGACCAGCCAGCCCTGAAGGCGCTACCCAAACACCCCTATGAGTACGTCGAGATCCGGCGTTGCCGGGTCAACATCGATTACCACATCGAGTTCAGCCAGCACCACTACTCGGTGCCGCACCAGTATGTGGGCGAGCAGGTGGACCTCCACGCCAGTGAGCGACTGGTACAGATCTACTTCCGGCAACGACAGATCGCCAGCCACCCACGCAGTCATCAGTACGGCATCACGACCGAGTCAGGGCACATGCCCACCCGCCATCAAAAACAACAACAGTGGTCCCCCGGCCGGCTTAAGAACTGGGCCCGGGACATCGGGCCGGACACCCTGATCTGGGTCAGTGACCGACTGGATGAGCGGGAGCATCCGGAGCAGGCCTACCGGGTCTGTCTTGGGCTACTCAATCTGAGCAAGGAATATCCCAGCGAGCGCCTTAACGCCGGTTGCCGCATTGCCAACCGCGAAGGCCTGGACCGGCTGAAACACATCAAGGCCATTCTCCGGAGCAACCGGGACAAGTTGCCCGAACAACTGCCCTTGCACACAGAACTGCCCCAGCACCACGAGAACATCCGTGGCCCGAAGAGCTTCCACTAGGATACCCGCATGAACACCTTGCAAACCCTGACACGATTGAGAGATCTGAAGCTCGGCGGCATGGCTGCCGCCCTGGAACATCAACAAAACCAGCCGGGAACTTATGACGAGCTGTCGTTCACCGAACGCCTGGAGCTGTTGCTCGACCGGGAGTTCCAGACCCGGGATCACCGCAAGCAGGATCGCCTGGTGCGTCAGGCCCGCTTCAAACTCCGGGCCTCGGTTCAGGACATCGACTACCAGCACCCACGCAATCTGAAGAAAACACAGGTAGCCCAACTGGCCCAGACAGACTGGCTCGAACGGGGTCAGAACCTGTTGATTACCGGCCCTTGCGGCAGCGGCAAAACCTATCTGGGTTGCGCCGTGGGGCATCAGGCCTGCCTCAACGGCCTCAGCACCCGGTATTACCGGATCTCCCGATTACTGCTGGAACTGACCCAGGCCAAGGCCGATGGCACCTACCAGAAAACCCTCAGCCAACTAGCCAAAGTAAAGCTGCTGATCCTGGACGACTGGGGGCTGGAAGCTCTGAAACCTGCACACCGGAACGACCTGATGGAGATCATGGATGACCGTCACGGCACTCACTCGACCATGATCATCAGCCAGCTACCCACCGATCAGTGGTACGCCGCCATCGGCGATAACACTCTGGCGGACGCCATTCTGGATCGGTTGATGCACAACGCTCACCGCTGGGCTCTGAAAGGGGAATCGATGAGAAAGCGACTTCAGGAAATTGACTGAACGTGAACACCCAGGGTACAAACTCCGGTGGGTGATGCGTTAAGAAAAAAGGTGTTCACGTTCAGCCAGAATGGGCGTTCACGTTCGCCGGAATATGCACCCCCCGACTGTGTCATGTGAAGGCGCTCGCCGGTTCGGGTGAAATGACCGACTTCCACCAGTGTGCAAAAGGTGCGTAACCAGGCCGTATTTATCATTACATTACGTAATCTTTTAGAGAATAAATGATAATTTTAACTAATTATCAGCCCCATGTAACCTGCTCTCAGTCTTAACAAAGGAGGACAGCCAATGAGCAACGTGTACCCAAGAAACTTTTCACACATCGGCATATCCGTGCCGGATCTTGAACAAGCCGTAAAGTTCTACACGGAGGTTATGGGTTGGTATTTGATTATGGAACCAACCGAGATCGAGGAAGACGACAGCGCCATTGGAGAAATGTGCACAGACGTATTTGGCGCGGGCTGGGGCAAGTTCCGTATCGCTCACTTATCGACAGGCGATCGGATTGGTGTGGAGCTTTTCCAGTTTAAGAACCAGACCAACCCGGAAGACAATTTCGAGTATTGGAAAACAGGGGTTTTTCATTTCTGCGTTCAAGACCCGAACGTAGAGGAACTGGCAGAGCGGATTGTGGCCGCAGGTGGCAAAAAGCGCATGGAGAAACCGCGCTACTATTACCCCGGCGAGAAGCCCTACCGCATGATTTATATGGAAGACCCGTTCGGAAACATCCTGGAAATCTATAGCCACAGCTATGAATTGATCTACAGTGCGGGCGCCTACCAATAAGCGCCAAGACAGTTTCAGGGGGCTTTCTGCTACGGGAAGTCTCCTTGATTTAACGCTTGGCTTTGCTATGAAGCGAAGCGGAGACATAGGCATCCGAGTGCCGCGCCTGGTTAGCTGTTCCCAAGCATGTACGCCCGAAGCTGTCGCTCCTCTCGCATGACATAGAGAATGAGAACTCGCTTATCATCCTCACGATAAAAAATGCGACACGGCGGAACCACTACCTCCCTGTATACTGAATTAGGGAGTTCTGGAGGAATCCGTCCGGATTGGGGAAAATCTTCCAAACGCTCGGTCTTATCGAAAACATCCTGGACCAGGTGACTTGCGGCTGCAGGATTATCAAGAACAATGTACTCGGCGATGGCATCCAGTTCTTGAAGGGCGGGCTCCGTCCAGATTACTTCAGCCATTTACTCATTTTCTCCCTGGCCTCACTCTGGCTGTACGTTCTTCCCTCAAGTACAGCACGCTCTCCCCGTGAGAGCCCCTCAAGCAGCTCAAGTCGACGCTGCATAAACTCATAATCCTGCACATCAACAAGGTATGCGGATGGCTGACCATGCTCCGTGATCAGTATCGGCTCCTTAGACGAGTGCAAATCTGCAAGAATCTTTGTGGCTTGGCGCTTAAGGTTCGTAACAAGCTCAACTTTCATGGGCTAACCCTGATCCAAATTTATAGTGATACTATAGTATCACTTTTCGGGTGAGGCAATCACAGCTAACGCGAAAACGAAGCGGCGCGTCTCACGCGTCCGCCTTACGTGACTTGCTATGGGCCAGGAGCACAACACCCTGCCCCTTGCTGAATTGGCGGGCACGGTACTGTGGCGTATGAACAAAAGACACAGCAGTCGCCATGCTTGGGCTTCAGTAAAACATGGCACGACTCACACTCGTAAAAATACTGGCATGAGTCGGTAGGCATGGTTTCCGTTTTCTGATGGCCACAGTTTGGACATTTGATCGTTGATTCCAAAATCATATCTACCATAGCCATGCCCTCCCGAAAGGTATGGATTAGCCTAACCTACATTGGATCAGGCTGTGCACAGAAATCGACCAGGCCTATAACGCTTGCCATCAACGGTGACATAACGGCACCGGAGGTTTCTGCATTCAGTGCACGGTCTGGTTATGCGCTCTCACGGATAGCACGGATATCCTCGATATCCACCGGACGTGAAAGCGCGGATTTATACTGGACCAAGTCGTCCTTCAACATAAGGGGAAGCTCAAGGCCCAGCAAATGCACGGTCGCATATCGAGAAAAATCTATGCTAAGCGGAACCCAGGTTTCGTTTACTGCATCGTAGATTTTTGGACCGTCAGCGCTACCTACCTCCACTTTGATACCTTCATACTTGAACTGGACGTAGGTTAGATCCCAGCCTTCCTCTTGTCGGTGAGCGGCAGCTTTAGAGACAAACTCCTGGCCAGCCTGAACCACCGACGAAAAGTATTCACCAGGAACGAAAAGGTCGATGTCATTTAGATCGCGCTCAGAGCCATATCCCTTTGCTGCGAGTCCGCCACAGATCAGAAAGGGAATATTCCTATCCCTCAGTAACCTCACAATCCATTGGGCTGCCAAATGATGCACGCCCCCTCCTTTTGCGCAAAACGCTTGCATAAGCGGCGCCCGACTAGGGCGTCCGGTGGAGGCCCTAGTCGGGCCGGAGCAGACTTAATGCACTTGTTACAAGCTCACTCGAAAACCGGCCTCATAAAACTGCGCTCACAGCTTAGTACACAACGAGTTTCTTCGGCATATCGGAAGGCGGCTTGGCAATCCGAGTCTTTGAACGAGGCCTCACGATACTTTTCATAGGCTGCCAGCGACTCGAACGTGAATAACGCGATAGCTATATTGTTTGCGCCCTCGGAGGGCAAGAAATACCCATGATGCTGACCGCCGAATTTCTGGACCAAAGGTATCCACATTTTCGAGTAGCGCTCGAACTCGGCGGTTTTGTAGGGATCTATAACGTACTTCAGATAGCAGGTAACCACTTGAACTCCCTTTCAGTTGGCCTTGTAACGCTTTGGTTCAGCGGCGCCCTGATAAGGGCGTCCGGTGGAGGGCCGCCAGGCCCAAAACGAACTGGAACGACTGGTTAGACAGCTCGCTTAAGATGCGGTTTTAGTTCCATTTCTATCTGTTGAATATCACTTTGCAGGCCACTCAAAAATTTATCTTCTTTCCTGTTGCCGCGGGAATTTATGGTTTCTCTTGTCCGCCGTATGTCTTCTAAACTTCTACCTCCGCGAGGAGCGTCCGACATAATTGTATCTAAATGATCCATGATTGCGGCGTAAAGCTCCCCGTCCCAGCTATATAGTTTTCGAACCTTCTCGACTAGCTCAGCACCCCAAAGTACCTCAACTTCAAGTAAGGTCGCCTCAAGAGCGTTCCTGGCATCGTACACCCGGTCATATCTGTTCTGATATGCCTTTGCTAATTCTCTATGGCGCCTGTCTTTGTCATTTGCTGGTGGAGGCCCTTCATCGTCTGACAACTCCATCTCTTTCAACGCGATGAACGGAAACCGAACGGATTGAAGCGCCTCACGAAACTGGTAAACCTCTTTTAGCAAGCGTCGGGCGAGCTCATATTGTGCAGTTCCTTGAAGCTGGCGCCTCCATGTGGATAAACCAATAACAGCAACACCCGCCCCAATGATCGCGGCCAATGCAACAATAACGTCCTTAATTGGAGAGACCCACACTTCCATAAAACAGACCATAGATGTCTAACGCCCTGGGTAAGCTGCCGATACGGAGCGCAGCTTAGTAGCGGTCAGCTTCACCCACTGGTTAGCTGAGGTCATAGGCAAAAGACTTGGTTAACCCAGACACTATCTTCTCCCTCATTGAGGAAAGGACCATGTATGGAAGCGGTACACCCCTTCAGCGGTACCCTACGGTCGCCAAGCTCGTCGGCAACCCAGTCCACATAAATTCGCCACTCTTCCACGTCGACATCTTTGACGATACCGATAGCGAGAACGGACATATCTGTTGCCCCTTGGCCTCGTAGGCGCTTTACCGCGATACGATCACCAACTCGAACCTTATCGAATCTTTGCTGCTGATTTTTAATGGTATTGCCTACACCAGATTGTTCATTAGCAAATTTATTGATATCCCAGCAGTACCAATAGCCCCGTTTAAGGAATTGCGGTAATACATCTTCACTCCCACCCCAGGTGGCACCTACTACCCAATACTGTGTTTGCACGTAGTCTCCTTTACAGCTAACAGCTAATTATACGAACACGTTCGTATATCCCCCGTTCGCAAAACTCCAGTTCCCTGCAGCAGTGGCGAAGCCGAATTATTCAGTAAAAATAGCATCTTAGAAACCAGTTACCACAGCTACCGCCAGAGTTATAAGCCCACTCACGAGCCACTCCACTTTCAACCAGGGGCGGATAACTCCTCCTAGCCATCGTTACCCTTTCAACACTATCAGATAGTTACCTTCATATCTCATCCTGCATGCCGGAGTTTTGCGAACGCGTTCGTATAACTCCGGCATGCACTCCCAGCTTAGTGCAGTTTCCCTTTTCTGCAGTCACCCTGTAAGAAGGCACTGCCGGCTGGTATCGTCTGCTTCCCAATTTCGTGCGGTACTGGAGATTCACTGTGAAAAGTTGGTTATTCCTGGGCGTTGCCATTGTTGCGGAAGTGGTAGCAACCAGCGGGCTGAAAGCCAGTGAAGGGTTCACCAAACTCTGGCCCTCCCTGCTGGTGATTGCGGGCTATGCCGTGGCCTTTTACTTCCTCTCGATCACGCTGAAGGAAATTCCGGTGGGCGTGGCCTATGCCATCTGGGCGGGGATGGGCCTTGTATTGGTTGCACTTATCGGCTGGCTGATTTACGGGCAAACTCTGGATGCCGCCAGTGTGATCGGGATGGCGCTGATTATTTCCGGTGTTGTGGTGATCAATGTATTCTCCAAGTCAGTCGCTCACTAGTCTGTCGGCATAACCGGAGACCCTTCAGATGCACCTCCCTTTCTGGCTGACCACCGCCCTGCTCTTCCCGGTACTGCTCTACCAGGGCAAGCAGGCCCGCCGCACCACGCCCAGGCTGCCGGAAGCCGGCGGTTCACCGTGCGGTCAATACGGTGAAGGCACCCCCGCCAGGCGGGTCCTGGTGATTGGCGAATCCACGGCGGCCGGTGTCGGTGTTGAAACCCACGATCAGGGACTGGCCAGCCAGTTGGCGAAGCAGATTCATGAGCGCACGGGCCAGACCATTGCCTGGCACACCTTCGGGATCAACGGTATTCGGCTCGGGGCTTTGATTCGCAAGCTGGAAACCACTGAACTGCCAGAGGCGGATGTGGTGCTGTTGAGCATGGGGGTGAACGACACCACGGGGTTCACTCCCCGTTTTCGTTTCCGCCGGCAGTTGCGGGAATTGCGCCAATTGCTCGCACCTCGGTATTCGGGGCCCATTCTGCTTCTCAGCGTGCCGCCCATGCACCTGTTCACGGCGCTGCCCTCGCCGCTTCGGTACGTGGTGGGTTGGCGGGCGCGGCAGCTGGA
Organism: Marinobacter flavimaris; assembly: GCF_002933295.1. GTDB lineage: Bacteria > Pseudomonadota > Gammaproteobacteria > Pseudomonadales > Oleiphilaceae > Marinobacter > Marinobacter flavimaris. The sequence continues at coordinate 278,656 of NZ_PSSW01000002.1, read as the reverse complement.
TAACCTCTATATCCGCCTCGCAAGGCGGTTTCCCCAGGACTTCCGCTACGTGAACTACCCCGTGGTCACCGACCCTGAGCTCCTGGCCAGTGACGGTTATCACCCCGGCCAGCGGGGCTATCAATACATTGCGGAGGCGCTGGCCTCGGAAGATTCACTGGGCGGCGGTTCCCCCTAGCTCCGCACGGCTGTCTAACTGTCAGATGGCGCGCCGCAGGTAACGCCGATAACGCGGTCGCCAGAAATTGCGCTCGATGGATCGGCGGATGGTGTCTTCATCGGATCTCAGAGCCACTCCCTCTTCCTGAGCCTGCCTGGCCACATCGAAGGCAATTCGGCGGCTGAGGTCCTGGATACCGGCCAAGTCTGGCAACAGCCCATCCCCGGTGCCCTGCACAATGGGGGCCTGGGTTGCCAGGGCGTTGGAGGCGGCTGTGAGCATGGTGTCCGTTACCCGGGAGGCGCCGGCGGCCACCACACCCAGGCCAACGCCCGGAAAGATGTAGGCATTGTTGCACTGGGCGATGGGGTAGGTTTTGCCATCAAGCTCCACCGGCTTGAAGGGACTACCGGCAGCGACCAGGGCCTTTCCATCGGTCCACTTCAGGATATCCTCGGGTGTGGCCTCCACCCGGGAGGTGGGATTGGACAGGGGCATTACCACGGGTTGGTCACAGCTCGCGTGCATGGTTTTGATCACGTCTTCGGTAAACAGGCCGGGTTGACCGGAGACACCAATGAGCACCGATGGCTTGGCCTGTTTGACCACATCGATTAGTTCCCGGCCCGGCCAGCCCTTTAACCGCCCGGGGTCCTGAGTCAGTGTTCTCTGGAAATCCTGCAGGCCGTCCTGATCGTTGGTCAGCAGCCCGTCCCGGTCGACCATGTAGACCCGTTGGCGCGCCTCATGCTCGGACAACCCCTCATTGGTCATGGCAACGATAATCTGCTCGGCAATACCGCAGCCGGCGGACCCGGCGCCCAAAAACGCGACGGTCTGTTCACTGACCTTTTCTTTCTTCGTTTTGCAGGCGGCCAGCAAGGTGGCCAGGCACACTGAAGCCGTGCCCTGAATATCGTCGTTGAAGCAACAGGCCTGGTCCCGGTACTTGTTCAGTAACCGCATGGCGTTGTTCTGCGCGAAGTCCTCAAACTGCACCAGCACGCTGGGCCAGCGGCGCTTCACTGCCGCGAGGAAGTCGGCCACGAATTCGTCGTATTCTTTCTGGCCGATACGCTTGTGCCGCCAGCCCATGTACATGGGGTCATCCAGCAGTTGCTGGTTATTGGTTCCCACGTCCAGCATGATCGGCAGGGTATTGGCCGGGCTGATGCCGCCACAGGCGGTGTACAGGGACAGTTTGCCGATGGGAATGCCCATGCCACCGATGCCCTGGTCTCCCAACCCGAGAATGCGCTCGCCGTCGGTCACCACAATCACTTTGACCCGTTCCTTGGTGGCGCTGCGCAGCAGGTAGTCCAGGTGTTCGCGGTCCGGGTAGGAGACAAACAAGCCGCGATGGTTGCGGTAAATGTTGGAAAACTCCTGGCAGGCATCCCCCACGGTCGGGGTGTAGATGATCGGGAGCATTTCCTCCAGATGGTCTTCCAGCAATCGGTAAAACAGGGTTTCGTTGTCGTCCTGGATCGCCCGCAGTGTGATGTGGCGGTCGAGATCGTTCTGGCACAGCTTGTACTGTTTGTAGGCCCTCTCTGCCTGCTCCTCGATGGTTTCCACATGCTGTGGCAGCAGGCCGACCAGGTTGAAATCCATGCGCTCCCGGTTGGTGAAGGCACTGCCCTTGTTCAGCAAAGGCATCTCCAGCAACGAGGGGCCGGCGTAGGGTATATACAGCGGGCGTTTTTCCGTATCAGTCATGATCACCTCGTAAAGCAGGTGGGCTGCGAACGAACGGGGCTCAGCGCTCCGTTGGCAATAGTGACAATGCCTGGAGAAAGGATAGTCGCTGAGATCCAGTTCGTCCGCCCGCTGATGAGCCGCCCGGCTCGATTACCTCACGGAGCCAGCTTGCGCTTCAGTGCCTTGGAAACCGATAGCGGCAGGCTGGGCAATGAGCGCAGCATCCACGGCAGTATCCGGCGCTTGAACCCGCTCAGGGATTCCGGGATCACGGCTTCAATGAGGTGTGGTCCCGGCATTCTCTGGGCGTATTCCAAAGCTTTTTTCATTTCCTCGGCGGTGTGCACGCGCACGCCGGGCACGCAAGGCTGCTTTTTCATTGCCTAGGCTCTGAGATCCCGGATTCCCGGATGATAGGAGGTTGCAATACGCCGAAAGAATAATTTGAACCTCAGTGCGTTTTCCGTTTAGGTTGCTACTCTTAAACAAAGCCAAAAATAACAAAGGAGTAGATTATGCTAGACAGAGCATCCAGACCCATGGTCAGTCTGGTCGACAAGTACCTGCCGGACCCCTACCTGTTCGTCATAATACTGACGCTTATCTCTTTCATCGCTGCAATGGTTTTCCAGGGTCACGGCCCGATGGCTGTGGTGGAAATGTGGGGGAATGGATTCTGGAATCTTCTGACCTTTTCCATGCAGATGCTGCTGGTTCTGGTGACCGGGTTTATGATGGCCAGCACGCCGCTGGTACGAGGCATCCTGAACCGGATTGCCGGACTCGCCAGAACGCCGGGCCAGGCGATTATATTGGTAACCTTCATAGCCCTGATCGCCAGTTGGATAAACTGGGGGTTTGGCCTTGTTGTTGGCGCGCTGTTCGCTAAAGCTCTCGCCCGACAGATCCGCGTTCACTATCCGTTGCTGATCGCCAGTGCCTATTCCGGCTTTATCGTCTGGCACGGTGGTCTGGCGGGCTCCATTCCCCTTGTCGTTGCCACCGAGGGCCACTTTACCCAAGACACCATCGGCATTATCGGTACCGGGGAAACCATCTTCGCGTTCTTTAACCTGGCCATCGTGGCGGCCCTGTTCATCATCGTACCGTTGGTCAACCGGCTGATGCTGCCCGAGGAAAGGGACAGTATTTATGCCGACCCGAAGATCCTGGACGACGAGCCGGATACCTCTGTGGTGATCAACCGTCCCGCCGACTATCTGGAGAACAGCCGCACTCTGGCCTGGCTGATCGGCTTCAGTGGAATTGCATTTATCTTCCAATACTTCATGGACGGGGGCGGGCTGAACCTGAACATCGTGAACTTCATGTTCCTGTTCATTGCCATCATCCTGCACCAGACCCCCAAGCGCCTGCTGGCCAGCTTGAACGAGGCAGTCAAAGGCGGGGCGGGCATCGTAATCCAGTTTCCGTTCTACGCGGGCATCATGAGCGTGATGACGGCCTCTGGTCTGGCCGCGAGCATTTCCAGCGGTTTCGTCTCCATGGCCAGCGCCGAGAGCCTGCCATTCTGGAGCTTCATCAGCGCCGGCCTGGTGAACATCTTTGTACCTTCCGGAGGTGGCCAATGGGCCGTCCAGGCCCCGGTCATGCTGCCGGCGGCGCAGGAGCTGGGTGCGGATATTCCCAGGGTGGCCATGGCTGTAGCCTGGGGTGACGCCTGGACCAACCTGCTGCAACCGTTCTGGGCCCTGCCGGTGTTGGCAATTGCCGGGCTGAAAGCAAAGGACATCATGGGTTACTGCCTGATGCTTCTGATCATCACCGGCATCGTCATCAGCGCTGGCCTGACCTGGCTCTAACGTCTGCCCAACCACTGAATCCGGGGAGCTCTCAAACTCCCCGGATCCTCCCGATCTCTCCCAGGCCCAAACATTCCACGATGCGCCTCAGCGTCTTGGAATTCGAAAGCGGCAAACACACCAAGCAGGCCATAAAAATCAGTTCTTGGCTGTGAATCTGGTGGTATATTGAACAAACCCAGCCAAATCCCGTTCTGGTGGTAGTAGGGAGAAGCGTGCAGACAGGAAGCGCGTTTTACTGCTGTCAGTCCAGCCTGCCAAATCCGATCTCCTCTGAGTCAGCCCGAAGGGCAATGGCTTTCTGGCCATGGTGGCCGCTCGATAATGCCAAATGGCATGTGTCACTGAGGAGTGGTGAGATGAAAACTGCTGTTTATCTGTTCCGGCCCAGCTGTTCCGTCTTGACGGCGGTGTGTCTGGGTTTTGCCAGTGTTGCATTCGCTGCCGATCCAGTCGTCTATACCGGAACCCCGGTGGCGGTGGGTACCGGTACCGCGCGAGTGGAGGTGACAACCAAGGGGATGGACGAACCTGAGTCGGTGTCCGTGGTTCTGACCAGGGATGCCCTTCAGGGGCTTCCCGAGGTTCAGGGCAACCAGATGGTCTGGGAGTTTGCGTTACCCATGCCGGAAGCCGGCCCGAAAACAGGCTACGATCATGTTCTCCTCGACTGGAACCCGGCCGGGCATATTCCTGATGGGGTTTACACGGTTCCCCACTTCGACGTGCATTTCTATCTGATCAGCGGGAGTGAGCGTGAAGCTATAACCTTCCATGGCGAGGGCCGTGAACTGGCCATGACGGCACCAGACCCACAACTGGTTCCGGCTGGCTATGTCGTCCCCCCGGATACCGCTGTGGACAGGATGGGAATGCACGGCCTGGACCCTGCGGGGCATGAATTCCAGGGCCAACCGTTCAGCCACAACTTCATCTACGGCTATTACAAGGGCGAGCTGATGTTCGTTGAGCCTATGGTATCCCTGGCCTTCCTGGAGTCGCTTCCGGAAATGACCTCACCGGTAAAGCAACCCCAGCGGTACAGCTACCCGGCCTGGTATCCGGCAACCTACCGGATTGGGTTTGATGCCGGTAAGGGTGAGTACACCATTGCGCTCCAGAACCTGGCCAGGTTTGACTGAATCTGCCTCAGGGCGCCAGCTTGCGCTTCAGCGCCTTGGAAACCGACAGCGGCAGGCTCGGCAATGAGCGCAGCATCCACGGCAGTATCCGGCGCTTGACCCCGCTCAGGGATTCCGGGATCACGGCTTCAATGAGGTGTGGTCCCGGCATTCTCTGGGCGTATTCCAGGGCTTTTGCCATTTCCTCGGCGGTGTGCACCCGCACAGCGTGAACCCCCATGCCGTTGGCCATTTCCGCGAAGTTGATCACCGGGCCGCGCAGGTCCAGCTGGGATTTAGCTTTCTCCCCGGCTTCTTCCGCACCTACCCGCTCCAGTTCGATGTTGAGCACGGAGTAAGAGGCGTTGTTGAAGATGATGGAGGTTACATTCAGCTGTTCCCGGGCCATGGTCCACAGGGCCTGAATGGTGTACATGGCGGTGCCATCGCCGATCAGGGCGATGACCGGCCGGTCCGGGCAGGCCACGGCGGCACCCACGGCATTGGGAAGGCCCTGGCCGATGGCGCCGCCGGTGAGGGTGATCATGTCGTGGCGAGGTGCGCCGGCGGTCATTACCGAGAGCATCAGGCTGGAGGTGATGCCTTCATCCACGATGATGGCGTTCTCGGGCATCAGTTCACCCACCGCTTTGCAGACTTTCTCGGCGGTGAGCTTTCCCCGTGGCCGGCCCGGCCGTTTCGCTGGTTGTAGCTTCGGTTCGGCCTGGCTGGCGCCAACGGCGTCGTTGAGCTTGTTCAGGCTGGCCAGGATGTCCTGGTCGGGCGCCACCAGGGTATGTACCTGGCAGGTATCCGGCACCAGATAGCTCTTCTTGCCGGGATAGGCGAAGAAAGAGACCGGCGCCTTGGCGTCCACCAGAATCAGTTGTTCCACGTCCGTCAGTTGTACCGTAGCCAATTCGGCCAGGTAGGCCAGGCGTTCGATGTAAGGCAGGCCGGCACCCCGCTCAATGCGGGTTGGGAAGGTTTCCGCCAGCAGGGTCACGCCGCCGTGGGCAGCCAGCTTGGCGGCCGCCAGCATGCTCGGTTCGCGCAGGGAATGGCCGCCCATCAGCAGGGCGGTTTTCTTGCCGGATCGGATGGCCTTGGCAATGGCTTCCACCGTGGCATCGTCTGCAGGCTCCGGTGTCGGCGGCGCCAGGGGCGCGCTGGGCACACCGCCCTCGCTCCAGGACACATCCGCAGGCAGTATCAGTGTGGCGACCTGCCCCGGCGCCGTACGGGCAGCGGCAATGGCTTCGGCGGCATCCTGGGAGAGGGTTTCCGTGCTCTTGGCGGTGCGCACAAACCCCGGGGATACGTTGCGGGCTACGGTCTCGATATCCGACTGCAACTGGGCATCGTATTTCACGTGGTAGGTGGCGTGGTCGCCCACAATGTTCAGCACCGGCACCTTGCCCTTGCGGGCGTTGTGCAGGTTGGCCAGGCCGTTGCCCAGCCCGCAGCCCAGGTGCAACAGGGTAGCGGCGGGTTTGTCAGCCATGCGGGCATAGCCATCCGCGGCGCCGGTGGCCACACCCTCGAACAGGGCAAGAACCGCCCGCATTTTGGGTTCGTCATCCAGGGCGGCCACAAAGTGCATTTCACTGGTACCGGGGTTGCTGAAGCAGACCTCAACACCGGCATCCACCAGGGTTTTCATCAGGGCTTGTGCGCCGTTTGTCATTGTTGTTCTCCAAGCTTTCCGGGTTCAGGGTTTGAGTTTCTATCCAGTTGGTCTGTGCCGATGTCGGCAATTCGGGTCACGCCGGTGAGGGTCATGGCCAGGCGCAGCTCCTGCTGCAGACTGGCCAGCAGGTTATTCAGCCCGGCCTCACCGCCGCCGGCCAGTGCCCAGGCCCAGGGGCGGCCGATCATCACGCCCCGGGCGCCGAGAGCCAGGGCCCGGAAAATATCAACGCCACTGCGAATACCGCCATCCACGAGCAGTTCGGTTTCTGATCCCACCGCGGCCACGATTTCCGGCAGTTTGCTTGCGCCGGAGGCGACGCCGTCCAGCTGACGGCCGCCGTGATTGGAGACAATGATGCCGTCTGCCCCCACGCTCACAGCCTGGCGAGCGTCTTCCCCATCCAGGATGCCTTTCAGCAGCAGGGTACCTTTCCAGTGGCGGCGCAGCCATTCAATGTCGGCCCAGGTCACAGTGGGATCAAACTGGGCATCAATCCAGGACTTGAACGCGTCGAGATCCCCGGCATTCGGCACCACGTCACTGAGGTTGCCAAAGTTCAGGGGGCCGCCGCGCACGGCCACATCCCAGAGCCAGCCCGGGCGGGATAGCAGTTGAACGGCCTTCAGGGCCTTCGCGCGGGCGCCGGAGCTGGAGAGGCCATTGCGGAAGTCGCGATGGCGCATGCCCGGTTGCGGCAGGTCGACGGTAAACACCAGTGTGCGGCAGCCGGCAGCCCAGGCTTTATCCAGCAGGGCTTCGATGCGGGCCCGGTCACGAATCATGTAGAGCTGGAACCAGGCCGCCCTGGAAACGGAGGTCTGCACTTCTTCCACCGGGCAGATGCCCACGGTGGAGAGGGTAAACGGGATGCCGGCTGCTTCTGCGCTGCGGGCCGCCTGCACTTCACCACGCCGGGCCATCATGCCGGCCAGCCCGAGCGGCGCGAGCACCACGGGCATGTCACAGGTCTCGCCGGCCAGGGTGCTTGTGGTATCCACCTGATCGACATCAATCAATACCCGCTGGCGCAGCTTTATGCCGTCCCATTCAGTTTCATTGGCCCGGAGGGTCTGTTCGTCTGTTGCGCCGCCGTCCAGGTAATCAAACAGGAACCGGGGCAACCGGGCGCGGGCCCTTGCACGGTAGTCTTCAGCGGTGGCCGGGTAGCTTAGCTTCAGCGTCATGGCGGTTAGCCCCCCGCCACAATGGAGCGCACCGCTGCCCGGGCCGTCATGATGCATCCCGGCAGGAAGGTACCTTCCAGGGAGCGCTTGCCGTTGGCACCACCGCCACCAAAGCCTGCAGCCTCGCCCACACAGTAGAGACCTTCAACGGGTGCGCCCTGGGCGGTGAGGACGCGGCTCTGCAGATCAGTTTGCAGGCCACCCAGGCTCTTGCGGGTAATCAGCTGCATTCGGATGGCGATAAAGGGGCCGGCGCCGGATTTCTGCAACGGGGCCGGCTTGCAGGTGCGCAGGCGATCCGGCTTCCATTCCCGGGCATGCTGGATCATCCGGATCTGGGGGTCGTCGTGGAGGCTGGTGCCTGCCGCGAAGTTGGCATCAAAGGCATCCGCGGTAGCCTTGAGTGTTGCCGGGTTGATGTCGTTGGAGCAGGTCAGCGCGTTCATCTTGCCGGCCAGATCCGTCAGGCTGTCGGCCACCAGGAAGGCCCGGCTTTCATGCCGCATCTGCCGAATCAGGGCGTGGTTGCCCAGCAACAGCTCTTTCACAAACTGGGGGAACTGTTTATCCCGGATGCGGGCATTATGCTCGGCGCCCGAGATGGCAAATTCCTTGGCGGCGATGCGCCAGTTAAGCAGGTGCCAGGTCCAGGGCTTTTCCTGCTCGGCCACGCGCTGGCACAGCCAGTGGGTATCGAAGCCGGTCACCAGGGGTTCCGGGCCAATCCGTTCGCCCCGATGGTTCAACCACAGGGCGGATTTACAGGGAATGGTGGACAGGCCGTGGCCCGGAAAGTGGGGGTACGGATGCGGAAAACCGGCCGCGTAATTCCACATTTCGCCAGCGTGGGTAATCCGGCCTCCGAGGGTGTCGGCCACCCAGTGATGCATGCGGCCATCGGCATAGGGGTGGGCCCCATTCAACATGCGGGTGGGCTGCGGGCGATCCACCGGCCAGTTGGCGCGGCATTCCTTGTGGCTGCCGTTGATGCCGCCAGTGGCCAGAACCACGGCCGACGCCGCGAAGCGGACTTCCTCACCGGTGGCTTCGTTGATGGCCAGGGCGCCGCTGACCTTTCCCGCTTCGTGGTCCAGTTCGGTAATGCGATGCTGGTGCAGCAGCGTGAGCTTGCCGCTGGTGTTCTCCCGGTGCAGCGCGGTCATCAGGCAGCGGACCAGTTCCCGGGCGGTGCCCCACACCACATGGTAACGGGGCAAACGATTACCATCGCCGAAACGGCCGCGCTCAACCCAGTTCACGGCGGGCAGGAACTTGATGCCTTCGTTGCTGAGCCAGTCGTAGACCTCGGAGCGTGAATGCTCCACGTAGTAACGGGCCCATTGCAGGGGCAATTCATCGTCGGGGGCCAGCTCGCCAAAGCTGAGCCAGTCTTCCAGGGCAATCTCCGGTGTGTCGGCAATTTTCATGCGCTTCTGCAGCGGCGTACCCACCAGCATCATGCCACCAAAGGCCCAAAGCGCCAGGCCACCCATCCGTTCTTCGGTGTCCCGGTCTGCCAGGGTTACGGACTTGCCGGCGCGCAATCCTTCCAGAGCGGCGACAATACCGGCCAGCCCGCCGCCGACCACCAGAATGTCTGAGGAAATCACCTTGGCCATATCGCATCCGACCCGATCGCAATGAGTTGTCAGCTTTAAAGATATACCGGTACCATGGCTTTAAAATTGACTTCAGAGGCCAACAAAATTGACGTTAGAGGCCACGGTTTCCATTGGATGGGTTAACACCGTCATCGGTGCTGCCGAGAGACTGTCTTTAAACGCCAACCAACTGCTGGCAGAAGCCGGCATTCCGGAAGCCGCCTGCGAACTGGAGCGCTGGCCGATCGACGATATTACCCGACTCTGGCACGCCGCCGAACGCTGCACCGGCGACCCGGGCTTTGGTTTGAAGGTGGGAGCGGAGTTCTCCCCGATGAGCATCAGTGGCGTGGGTTTTGCGCTGCAATCTGCCGCAACCCTGCGGGAGGCCATTGTGATGGTGCAGCGTTTCCAGCGGCTGATCTCCGATGGCGGGCGGTTCCAGATTGTTGCCGGCAACACAGCCACCTGGCTGGTTTACCATCCCAGGCAGGGCCGGCTGGCCTTCAGCCCGCACCAGATCGAAGCGGTGCTGGCGTCGGTGGTGGGGTTCGGAAGCTGGGTTACCGGCACCCGGATGCAACCATCCCGGGTGCAGTTCAGCCAGCCCCGGTTGGGGCCGTTGGCCGGTTACCAGACCGTATTCAATTGCCCGGTGGAGTTCGAGCAGGCGTTCAGCGGTGTTCAGATCGACAACGCCGTTCTGGACCAGCCCCTGCCCCAGGCGGACCCCCAGCTTGCCCAGGTGCACGAGCGCTACACCAATGCCCGCCTTGCCGCCCTCTCCATCAACAGTGCCTCAGTGCCAGAAATACGAAGATGGCTCACTGCCCGGATAGGCCCGGTTCTGCCCCGCCGGGCAGACGCAGCCGAAGCCCTGGGCATCAGCGAACGCAGCCTGGCCCGGCGGCTCCGGGAACAGGGCCAGACCTTTGACGGGCTGGTCGACGACGTGCGCCGTGAAAAAGCCCTGCAGGCGGTCGTTGATTTCAGCGCTTCCCTACCTGAAATCGCCGAAGCGCTCGGGTTTGCCGAGGTAAGCACGTTTTACAGGGCATTCCGGCGTTGGACGGGCATGCCACCGGTGCGGTGGCGCAAGCAGGAAAACCTGACTTCGTAATTCTTCTTCGGCCGGCGCAAATGGTCACTAAGGTGTCACGTCACTGACACTGCATTGTCACCTCTCAGGATTAGCGTTGCATTGTAAGTCGCAATCAAGCGAGCTTATTCATTGCAAAAGGTGATCCAATGACGCCTGCTTCATACCCCGACATGATGCTTCGCATTGAGGACATGGGGGTGACTTACCCCGGCAATGTCCTTGCTCTACGGCCAACCACCGTTGATTTCAACAAGGGCGAATTTACGGTCCTGCTCGGCCTTTCCGGTGCGGGCAAATCCACGCTTCTGAGGTCACTCAACCACCTGGTGCAGCCAACGGCTGGCAAGGTCGTTTCGGCGGAATTTGGTGACCTTGATAACCGCAGAACCGTTCGGCTGCACCGAAGCCGCACTGCCATGGTGTTCCAGCACCATCAGTTAATTGAGCGCCACACTGCACTCCAGAACGTACTGACGGGCAGGCTTGCCTATCACAGCACCTGGCGCAGCCTGTTACCAATGCCCAGGCGCGATCTTGAACTTGCCCTTCACTGCCTTGAACGCGTTGGACTTGCCGACAAAGCCCTGGCCAGGATTGACCAGCTGTCTGGAGGCCAGCAACAACGAGTTGGCATCGCGCGCGCACTTGCACAACAGCCCTCAATGATCCTCGCGGATGAACCCGTTGCCAGTCTGGATCCGGCGACGTCGGAAAAGGTACTGGGGTTACTGCGCGATATCTGCCAGGAAGACGGTATTACCGCTGTTATTTCACTGCATCAGCTGGAATACGCCCAACGCTTTGCAGACCGAATCATCGGCCTGGCGAATGCCAGGATTGTGTTCGATGCACCACCTGCAGACTTGAAGCAACACCACCTGAATGAGATCTACCACGGAAACTACGAAACCAAACCCCGAACCGTCCCGGTTCCCGCCACCAAACCCGTTAACCCCCAACCGAAGAAACTGGAGATAGCCCGATGAAAGCGTTAATGAACCTCTTGATAGCACTCTGCCTGGTGACAGGATTGAATTCGCAGGCACTCGCAGCGGATCCAGACCCTGATCTTCTGAAAGTTGCTCTCCTGCCCGATGAAAACGCCTCTGAACTGATCAAACGCAATCAACCACTAAAAGACTATCTGGAAAGCACGCTTGGCAAGGAAGTTGAGCTGATCGTGACTACCGATTATTCATCAATGATTGAAGCCATGCGCTTCGGACGTATCGACCTGGCCTACTTCGGCCCTCTGTCCTACGTGATGGCCAAGAGCAAGAGCGACATCGAACCCTTTGCAGCCATGATTGTGGACGGCAAGCCAACGTACCGCTCCATCATCATTGCCAACGCAGACGCCGGGGTTGAATCCTATGCTGACATCAAGGGCAAGAAGATGGCCTACGGTGATCGGGCCTCTACATCGAGCCACCTGATTCCCAAAACTGTCCTGATGGAATCTGCGGGCCTGGAAGCCGGCCGTGACTATGAGGCACATTTCGTAGGGTCCCACGACTCTGTGGCAGTGAATGTGGCAAATGGCAACGCAGAAGCCGGCGGCCTGTCCGAGGTAATTTTCCAGCATGTGATGGATCGTGGCCTGATTGACCGCAATAACGTGAAGGTTCTCGGATATAGCGGCGAATTCCCCCAGTATCCCTGGGCCATGCGCTCAAATCTCGCCCCGGAGCTGAAAGAAAAGGTTCGAAATGCCTTCATCAGCATCGACGACAAGGAAATCCTGAGCAACCTCAAGGCTGAAGGCTTTGCTGCTATCTCCGATTCGGATTACGACGTAATCCGGCGCATGGGCAGCCTCCTGAACCTCGACTTTGCCAAGATGTGAGGAAATCCATGAGTTATACCCCGACGGAACCGGCGACTCTGTCGCCGGCTCCGTCAGCTCCGGTGCTGGATGAGCATGCCCGGGGCTGGCGGAAAAAACTCCTGCAGACAGGTCTGGTCCTTGCGGTGATTCTCATTGCCAGCTGGTACGTGGGCCTGCTCGATTTCAAAACCCTGGCCAATGGCATGCCAGCGATTGGCGTCCTGTTGGGTGAATCTCTGCCGCCCGACTTTACCAATGTCATGAACTGGGTTTCGCCACTTGTCGACACCCTCGCCATGAGCATTGCCGGCACTGCAATTGCGGTTGCCGCTTCGGTACCACTGGCTTTCCTTGCTGCACGGAATACGTCGCCACACCCGGCTGTTTTCCACATAACACGCACCATTCTGAATGGCCTGCGGTCAGTTCCCGAACTGATCATGGGGATTATCTTCGTCGCTGCCGTCGGCTTTGGCGCGCTACCGGGCGTTCTTGCCCTCGGCCTTCACTCTATTGGGATGGTCGGCAAATTCTTTGCAGAAGCCATTGAACATGTGGACGAAGCCCCGGTGGAAGCAGCCGATGCCGCCGGAGCGACTCGCCTACAGGTTCTCTGGCACGCAGTTCTGCCCCAGGTTCTGCCGCAGTTCGCAGATGTATCCATCTACCGCTGGGAGTACAACTTCCGCGCCTCGACCGTTATGGGCATGGTGGGAGCAGGGGGTATCGGTTTCGAACTCATGGGCTCACTGCGCATCATGCAGTACCAGGAAGTCAGTGCCATCCTGATTGTTATCCTCCTGATGGTCACGATTGTCGACAGCCTGAGCGGCTTCCTCCGTAAGAAATTCAAGTAAGGAAAACGAATGAAACCAAGAGTTGTGATAACTCACCGGGTACACGATGAAGTCCTGGCTGCCCTCGAACCACATTGTGAGCTTGTAACCAATCAGTCAAACCGCACGCTCCCGCCAGATTCGGTGAAGGCCAGGGTAGCCACAGCCGATGCCGTGATGGCCTTCATGCCGGACAGGATCGGCGATGAGTTTCTGGCGGATTGCCCGAACCTGAAGATCGTGGGCGCAGCCCTGAAAGGTTACGACAACTTCGATGTGGACGCCTGCACTCGCCATGGGGTGTGGCTTTCATTCGTGCCGGATCTTTTAACCGTACCCACCGCAGAACTGACCATCGGACTCACCGTTGGCCTTACCCGGCAGGTAAAGGCAGCGGACGAATTTGTTCGTTCCGGAGAGTTCAGAGGGTGGCAGCCGAAGTTCTATGGGCTGGGAATTGAGGGCGCTACCATTGGCATTGTTGGAATGGGTGCCATTGGCAAGGCCATAGCTGTCCGTCTGCAGGGATGGGGTGCGAACCTGCTCTACTCAGAGCCCGAGGGCTTGCCCTCTGATGAAGAGAGGAATTTGGGGCTGGCGCATACAGGACTGGAAGAGCTTCTCGCCCAATCCGATATCGTAATACTGGCGCTGGCACTGAACGAGCATACCTTTCACACCATAAACCCTATACGCCTGGCACTGATGAAGCGGGGTGCCTATCTGATCAACCCATGCAGGGGTTCTGTGGTCGATGAGAACGCCGTACTGGCGGCACTGGCCTCCGGACAGTTGGGTGGTTACGCCGCCGATGTATTCGAAATGGAGGACTGGGCACGAACGGATCGTCCGCATGAAATCAGTCCGGAGTTACTTGCCCATCCGAACACATTATTTACCGCTCACATCGGCTCGGCCGTACAAAGTGTAAGGCTGGCCATTGAGCAACGGGCGGCCGAGAACATTCTGCAGGCATTACGGGGTGAACGGCCGCGGGATGCGATCAATTCTCCGTCATTACGTGAGGACTCTCCATGCTGAATCCGGTCTGGCTCAAGAGCTTTATCGCGTTGGTCCAGCATCAGAGTTTTCAGGCCGCTGCAGAGAATCTTGGAATCGCCCAACCCACTCTCTCCCAGCATATCCAGAAACTGGAACAAGACCTGGATGTGTTGTTGATTCGAAGGGGAAGATCAGGCTGCGAGCCCACCAGGGCAGCTTTGGCACTGGTACCATTCGCAAACAGTATATTGCGCCTCGACAAACATGCCCGTGAAGCGGTTCGGGGGGCCGGCGTTCGGATAGGGGCGAGCTCAAACATTGGCATATATATGCTCCAGCCCTATCTTCGGGCCTTCAGGGACGATAAAGCCTCGCCCGACGTGGACCTCGTAATTGATAATAACCCCTCAATTGCCCGGCAACTAACGATCGGTGAACTCGACATAGCCATAATGGAGTGGTGGCAGCCTAAACCCGGATTTCTGGCGCAGGATTGGCGGCGAGAACAGATGGTACTGATTGTTCCACCCGATCACCCATGCGCAGATCTTCAAAGCATAGATCGGGACACCCTCGCAGAAATGACGCTGCTTGGCGGAGAGCCTGGCACAGGCACAGGCCGGCTACTGGCAAACTTCTTTGGTGACGAGGGACCGTTTCCGAAGGTGTCTATGCAACTAGGGAGCACAGAGGCTGTCAAACAGGCAGTCAAGGTTGGACTGGGTATATCGCTGGTGTTGGAAGCGACGGTAAGGGAGGAAGTCCAGGCGGGCTCGCTACGAGCCATCCCCGTTAGTAACCCTGGGTTGGAAAAGGAACTCATGGTGGTCTACCCGAATGCCTTGGCCAATCATCCGCCAGTCTCTGCATTCCTCAGCCAACTGTGCCACTGAGCAAACGAATAGCTCACACCGAGTGTTAGCCAGACTGCAATTTCATGTTGAGCAACAACGGACCAACCAGTAACCTGCTGATCAGACACCAAAGCCCGAGGCCCCATGAAGCCTGACTCCCATCAGCTCCCAGACAATGCCAGCGCAGGAACCGGCCCGCAGTCGCCATCCGATGGCCCTGAGCGTGTTGCCCGGCTGATTCACCGCGTCGCTCAAAAAGACCGCCAGGCTTTCGCCCTCCTCTACCAGGCAACTGCCCCGAAACTTCTGGGCACCGTGTTGCGTATCCTCAGAGACAGAGGGTGGGCAGACGATGTTATCCAGGACAGTTATCTCAAAATCTGGCAAAAAGCCGAGCAGTTTCAGGACGGCAAATCTTCGCCGATTACCTGGCTGGTGTCGATTGCCCGTAACGGTGCCATTGATGAGCTGCGCAAACACCCCGCCGGACGCACCACGAACAGCGACGAGCTGGATGAGATGCCAGGCCGGCAGACATCAGCTCAGGAACAGCTGGAAGACCAGCGGGCGGCAAATCAACTGAATCACTGCATCGACCAACTGGAAAAAGACCGACAGGACATGGTGCGCCTGGCCTACCTTAACGGATGGTCCCGGGAGGACCTGGCAAGCCAGTTTGAACAGCCGGTCAACACGGTAAAGACCTGGCTTCACCGCGCATTGAAACAGCTCAAAAGGTGCCTCGAATCATGACTGAACGCGACGACCTGGACATGCTGGTTGCAGAGTTCGTTCTGGGCACATTGCCAGCCTCGGAGCGGGCCTATCTTGAAAGCCGGCGCAATGAGGACCCGGAGGTAGATGCGCTGATTCTGCAATGGGAAGAGCGCCTGGGTAAGCTGGCCGAGGAAACCGAGCCCGTTCAGCCCTCACCGGCGTTGTTCGCAAAAATCGAGAAGGCTCTGGACCGAGTGGAATCGACGCCTCGCGAGGCTGCCGAAACGTCAAACGTGGTTGCGCTGCGCAGCCAGCTGAACCGCTGGCGCTGGAGCACGGCGATTGCCTCGGCGGCCGCCCTGGTTCTCGTGGCCATTCTGGCGTTCCAGCCGCAGCCCGAGCCTCAAGCCCAGTCGTTTGTTGCGGTTTTCCAGAACAACGATGAGCAGCCGGCCTTCCTGCTGACGGTGGACCTGAAGGAGCAACGGCTCAACATCCGGCCGGTAACTGCCGAGCCAAGACCCGGAAAATCCTATCAGTTGTGGATCAAGGCCGACGAGCTGGGTCCAAACCCCCGCTCCGTGGGCGTTCTGGGCAACGATTTCGCGCTGGATGAAGGGGCGTTGAGCAATTACGACCCTGCCCTGCTCAAGGAGGCCACGTTCGGCATCAGTGTCGAGCCCGAAGGCGGCTCACCCACCGGACAGCCCACGGGACCGGCGATTCACGGTTACCTCTACCCCACCGACGGAAACAATTAATAGGCAGGTGCCAAAAAAAATCTTCCGTTCCTGAAACTTTGCGCATCGGCTCCCGTAGCTGCAGTTAACCCGCCCAAAAACAACCCGACGGGCGGGAAACACTGACACTCAGGAGAACGCAATGATCAAGCACGCAAAAACTTCCACACTTCTGGCCGCCCTCGTTTCCGGCGCTTTCGCAACCAGTTCAGCGTTGGCCGCTGAACACAAGGCCGGTGTCTGGACCAACGATCAGTCAGTTGCCAACGGCGTTGTATCCGCCAGAAAGGTGGTTGCCGAACAGAATGGGTGGCTGGTGGTTCACCGCACGGACGAATCCATGAAGCCGGGCCCTGTTGTCGCCCACGCGCCGTTGCGCAAAGGTATGAACATGGACGTCGCCGCCATCCTGACCGAGGAAGTGCAATCCGGTGACATGCTGATGCTGATGGTTCACAGCGAAGACGGCGGGATGAAAACGGGTATTTTTGAATACACCCTGGGCGCCAAGGAAGACGGCCCGATCAAGAAAGATGGCAAGCTGGTGATGCAGACTATTACCGCAAAATAATCGCTGGCGATAGTGCCGGCTGCTGCGCTGACTGGCGAATGCAGCCGGCATATCAAACCGGATTAATTACCCACGGCCAACCCTATCTGCCGTCCCCCTTCACGCCCAATCTGTCGAGGTAAAGATGGAGTTCCGCCTCGCTAATGTCCACGTATTCAAGTACGCGCCCATACAGCATGGCGGTCGGGACATTGCGGCCCTTCAGCTCTTTCTGAGTTTCATGCAGGACGTAAAGAATGATTCTTTCAGTGCGGGTAAGGCCGTCTCTGGCGTCAGGGATCACTTCAAGGAGACTGCGGGAGTAGTCTGAACCGGCCATGATGTACCTGGTATGGAGCAATGGACCAGCACATAGTAACAGGCTGGCAGCGAAGCCCCCAGAGGGGGTCGCTGCCTTTTACCGCCAAATCAGATCTGTTTGTAGACCACTTCAGACAACCGGCTGCGATTACCATCGGTGTCCAGGGTACGGATAGCGAAGTACCAGGTGCCTTCTGTCAGCTCATCAACCAGCAGCTCGTCGACGGAGGCGTCACCAATGGCCAGGCTCTGGTCGAGGTTTTCAGCGCTGGTGCCGTAGACCACCTCGAAGCCTGCGATTTCGCCCATGGCCAGGCTGTCGCCATTTTCGCGGGTCAGCGGCGCGGTCCAGCTCAGCAGTGCTGTGTTTGCAGGAGCGGTTTCCTCAGGCGTCGTCTCGGTGACGGGCTCGCTGATTTCAGTGTCTGTTCCTGTGTCCGCTACGGTTTCGTCGGTGGTTGTATCGGGCTCAGTTGTACCGGCAACCTGCTCGTCGGTTGAACCTGTTGAGGTATCGGTCGAGGTATCGGTGTTGGTGTCGGTTGAGGTGTCAGTGGTGCTGCCGGAATCAGTTCCAGCGGTTTCATCGCCGCCAGTGGTTCCGTCGGTGGTGTCACCGGAATCGGCGACGTCGGTATCACTTTCTTCGTTAACATCGGCAATGGTTTTGAAGCGCTGTACATTGCGGTATTCGACCACCACCAGCTTCTGGCTAATGACGCTTGAATTCACCACGTTCTGCAATTCTGAGGACTGCAAGGCCGCCGCGCTGACAAGATCTGCCAGTGCCACGTTGGTACCATCGCCCATAACGCTGATCTGGCCGGTGGCACTGACCTGTGAAGTAACGTCATCCAGGACAGCTGAAATCGAATCCCACTGGGCGTTGTCATTGACCAGCGCCAGGAATGACGCATTGGCAATCGCCACCTGAATGGCATCCGCGGTTACGCCGGTCATTCCATCCAGATTGGTCAGGTCCGGAGGAGTCAGGCGCAAAGCACCGGCCGGAAGGGCGAACCAGTTTTCAACGGTGGTGTAAGCGCTGGAAATCGCTGTCGGTGAGAGACCTTCCGAACTGCGCTCAGCCAGTTTTACAGCCAGGTGGGTGAGCGGCGTAAGGTTTACCGTTTCGTTCCGCAAATCGCCAGCACCCAACAGACTGAAGTTGCTATCCAGCGGCATTACCTGCCCAAACGGCACTGGCTCGGCACCGGCCTGATCGCATTGGGGCAGAACGTCACAGACCATGCGAGTGCCGCCGTCCGCAGAAAGCTCAACCAGGGCCCAGCCTTCGGCCTTACCGCGAAGCTGCCAGGTATAGCTGCCATCGTCTGCGGTTAATACCGGTTTGGCTGCCTGACGCTGCGGGGCGTAGTAGCCGTCTTTGTCAGCTATCAGCCGATTTGCAACCACAAGGCCCTGTTGAATGATTCCTTTAACGGCTGCGCCGGCGATCTGGACTGTGGGCTCAGGCGTCGCGGGAGCAGCCTGCGCCGCCGTGGTGCTCTCTTCACTCGTAATGTCCAGACCGCAGCCCGAAAGCATAACAACCGCAGGTAAAATCAGCAGTCCTTGCTTCGTTAGTTTTTTGCCGCAATATGACATTGTTTCGCACCAATTATTTGACGAATTTGAGCGAATCTTACAGCGGCAGTTTTCGGTTATATGCGGCCCAGTTCCGGATTTTTCGGCCGGATTACGTCAGAAAATTGGCGTTTACGGAGGGATACACGTTGTGATGGAAGGTTACAGCATGGAGCCCGGACTCCTGAGCATAGGTCATTGTTTTAGGTCCGCTTTTCACAATTCGCTTAAATCCCGGCTGTGGGCCGGGAGCGAATAGCGGGCCGACTGATTACAAATTTAAACGTTGATGAAACGGGTACTGTTTCACAGTTTTCCGGGGACTCAAACGCCCAACCTGTCCCGCAGCGCATAGTACCAGGCTCCCATCGCCGTCAACGGCACCCGGAAGGCGCGCCCACCCGGGAACGGGTAATGCGGCAGGCTGGCGAACGCATCAAACCGTTCCGCCTGATCCTGGATTGCCAGTGCCAATGCCTTGCCTGCCACGTGTGTGAAGGTAACCCCATGGCCGGAGCAACCCTGGGAGTAGAACACGTTCTCGTGCAAGCGCCCGAGCTGTGGCAGGCGCGACAGGGTCAGCAGGAAATTGCCGGTCCAGGCGTAATCGATCTTCACATTCGCCAGTTGCGGGAAGGTTTTCAGCATATTCGGGCGAATCAGCCGTTCGATGTTAGCCGGGTCGCGGGCGCCGTAGACCACGCCACCGCCGTAGATCAGGCGGTTGTCACCCGACAGCCGGAAGTAGTCCAGGAGGTAGTTGCAGTCTTCGACGCAGTTGTCGTTCGGCAGCAACTGCCTGGCAACGGCCTCCTCCAACGGCTCGGTAGCAATAATCTGCGAGCCGCAGGGCATGGATTTGGCCCCGAGCTCCGGCACCAGGCCGCCAAGATAGGCGTTGCCCGCCAGGACAACCGTTTGCGCCCTCACCTCGCCCATGTCGGTTTTAACGGTTACGGTTTTACCGGGGGCGATGCTCGTTACTGTGGAGTGCTCGTGAATCACGCCGCCACGCGACTCGAGGGCCGCGGCTTCGCCGAGAGCCAGATTGAGCGGATGAATATGGCCGCCGGTGTGATCAATGGCGCCGCCGACATACCGTTCCGTGCCAACCCGGGAACGGATGGCATTCCTATCCAACAGTTCCAGTTGGTCGTAACCGAACCGGCGCCACAGCGCTTGCTGAGATTCCAGGTGCCTGAGCTGCTTTGGATTGAGCGCTGCGAAAATACCGCCTTCTTTCAGGTCGCACCGAATGCCGTAACTCTTCACCCGCTGGCGAATGATCTGGCTGCCCTCAAAGGCCATCTCGGACAGCAGTTTCAGGTGGACTTGAGAGGTCTGTCGTTCGATGCTGTCCAGATCCCGGCTGAAGCTGTTAACGATCTGGCCGCCATTGCGCCCCGAAGCACCCCAGCCGACCGTCGCTGCCTCCAGAACCACCACCCGGAAACCGGCTTCCGCCAGGAACAACGCTGTCGAAAGGCCGGTGTAGCCGGCACCGACGACGCAAACATCGGCCTCGCAAGACCCTCGCAGCGCCGGGCGCACAGGGGCCGAGTTGGCGGAAGCTGCGTAATACGAGGGAACCGGGGGATACTCGATCATTATGTGACGCCAGAAAAGGTGATAGAGACGTTCAGGATCAGGCTGCAACGATGCGCGCCGCAGGAAGTCTATGCCAGCGCCGCGCGTTCGGAAAGACACGTTCTTATACCTATATCGCGGGCGGCGCCTGGGGATAAAAGTACTGCTATGATTGCTCAACTCTACAGCCTGCGAGGCGTCCATGAATCAACCCGTCAGCTCTTCCACACCGACCAGCCAGGCCGAATGGCAGGCCCTGGCCACAAACCTCACTCTGGAGGGCCGCGCCTATCTGAACGGCACCTATCGATGGGCGGCCAACGGCGAGACGTTTACCTCGGTCAGCCCGATTGACGGGCGCGAGCTGGCCTCTATTGCCAGTTGCGATCAGAGCGATGCCGACCAGGCCGTTAGGGCTGCAAGGGCCGCCTTTGAGGCGGGCATCTGGAGCCAGCTGGCACCGGCAAAACGCAAGGCGGTGCTGCTCCGGTTCGCTGAGCTTATCGAAGCCCACGGCGACGAGCTTGCCCTGCTGGAAACCCTGGACATGGGCAAACCCATCAACCACGCCAGAAACGTGGACGTGCCGGCCACCGCCCGGGCAATCCGCTGGACCGCCGAGGCCATCGACAAGGTGTACGGCGAACTTGCGCCCACACCCCACAACCAGATCGGCATGATCTCCCGTGAGCCGATGGGTGTGGTGGCGGCCATCGTGCCCTGGAACTTTCCGATGATTATGGCGGCCTGGAAAATTGCCCCGGCCCTGGCCACTGGTAATTCCCTCATACTGAAACCCTCCGAGAAATCGCCCCTGAGCGCCATTCGCCTGGCCGCCCTGGCCGGGGAAGCGGGCGTTCCCGCCGGTGTTTTCAATGTGCTTCCAGGCTATGGTCACACCGTGGGCAAGGCCCTGGCGCTGCACATGGACGTGGACTGCCTGGTGTTTACCGGGTCCACGAATGTGGCCAAGCAACTGATGATCTACGCCGGCCAATCCAACATGAAACGGGTATGGCTGGAGGCCGGTGGCAAGAGCCCGAACATTGTCTTTGCCGATGCGCCAGACCTGAAAAAGGCCGCTGCCGAGGCGGCCAGTGCCATAGCCTTCAATCAGGGCGAAGTGTGCACTGCCGGCAGTCGCCTGCTGGTCGAGAACAGCATTCGTGCCGAGTTCGTAAAGCTGATATGCGAGGCCCTGAAAACCTGGCGCCCCGGCCATCCGCTGGACCCGGCGACTACCTGTGGCGCGATCGTGGATCAGGCCCAGCTTGATCGGATCATCGACTACATCGGCATCGGGCAGTCTGAGGGCGCACGCCTGGTGGAAGGTGGGCAGCGGATTCTGGAAAACACGGGCGGCCTGTTTGTTCAGCCCACGGTGTTTGACGGGGTGAATAACCAGATGCGCATTGCCTCGGAGGAAATCTTCGGGCCGGTGCTTTCTGTCATCGGCTTCGATACCGCAGACGAAGCCGTCGCCATTGCCAACGATTCCATCTACGGCTTGGCCGCAGCAGTGTGGACCTCCAATATCAATACCGCCCATAAGGTAGCCAAGGCCCTGCGAGCCGGCAGCGTGTGGATTAACCACTATGACGGCGGCGATATGACCGCACCCTTCGGTGGCTTCAAGCAGTCCGGCAACGGGCGCGACAAATCTGTGCATGCCTTCGACAAGTACACGGAACTGAAAGCCACCTGGCTGGTGCTGGAGTAGTTCGGAATAGTTAGTCGCAGTCCGGCAAACGAAAAACGGCGCCTTCAAGGCGCCGTTTTTTATCCCGGAATTGATCAGACCGTGTGCAGGTACCAGAGATATTCGAGATCGGAGATGGTCATCTCGAATTCGTTCAGTTCATGCTCCTTGCAGGCGACGAACACATCCAGAAACTGGCTGCCGAGATAATCGGCCATCACTTTCGATTGCCCCAGCTCCCGCAAGGCATCCCGCAGGTTATTCACCAGTGAGGCTTCGTGCTGTTCATGGGCATTACCCACGGTGACCGGTGGTGGCTCTATCCTGTTGGAGATGCCGTAGTGAATACCCGCCAGCACCGCAGCCATCAGCAGATACGGGTTGGCATCGGCACCGGCGACCCGGTGTTCGATTCGCAGGGCCTCGGGATCACCGCCCGGCAGACGCAGCGACGCAGTGCGGTTGTCCACGCCCCAGGTGGCAGCGCTGGGCACGTAGTACTCCGGGCTGAACCGGCGGTAGGAATTGATATTGGGGCAGAACAAGGCCATGGCGTCGTTCATGGTGGCGACCAATCCACCCACGGCCCAGCGCAGCATGTCGTTTGGCTGCTCGGCGTCGCCGGCAAACACGTTACGGCCTTCGCCATCCACCAGGCTCAAGTGCAGGTGCATGCCACTGCCGGCCTGGTTGTGATAGGGCTTGGCCATGAACGTGGTGTCCATTTCATGGTCGTAGGCCATGTTCTTGATCAGACGCTTCAGCAGAGTGGCGTGGTCGCACGCCTGCACCGCGTCATCCACGTAGTGCAGGTTGACCTCAAACTGCCCGGGCGCGGACTCGGCTACCAGCGCATCCGCCGGCAGCTCCTGCTCATGGGCGGCATCCAGCACGTCCGCCAGGAATTCAGCGTATTCGTCCAGATCATCAATGGAATAGGCCTGCGTGCCCGCCGGGCGTTTGCCAGAGAGGGGTGATTTGGGTGGCTGAGGGCGACCGGCGAGGTTTTCCTGGTCAATCAGGTAAAACTCCAGCTCAAAGGCCGCCACGGGAGTCAGCCCCAGTTCCTCGAAGCGCTTGATGATGTTCTGCAAGACCACCCGCGGATCTGCGAAAAACGGTGTCTCGCGATCCAGCTCATACATGGTCAACAGAAGTTGCGCAGTGGGCCGCTTCTGCCAGGGTTCCATAGTGAGGGTATTTTCAATGGGCAGACAGACGCGGTCTGCCTCGCCAATATCCAGGCCGAGGCCGGTTTCTTCCACCGTAGTGCCCTGAATGTTCAGGGCAAAGATGGACGCCGGCATAGCCACACCGCGTTCAAACACCTTCGCCAAAGCAGACGGGTCTACCCGCTTGCCGCGAACAATGCCATTCATATCCGGGATCAGCAGATCAACAAACTGCAGTTCGGGGTGTGCCTGAAGGAACGAGTCGGCACTCGAAGAACCAGAAGCCATAAGGGAAGCCATCCACAACGCAAACAGGCCTGGTGCCGAGGAGCCGGCGCAGGGGTTTCAACACTCCTTTATCCCGCTTTCCGGGGTGTTTGGCAAGATAGGGACATACCACAAATCCCGGAGTAAAATTTTTATAGCGCAACCCCGCATCTCATGATAAATATCGCGAGAATTCGGCAGGTTCCCCACCGCCGTTTCCAGGACAAGCCTTAAAGGAGTCAAAAGGCGGCGACCGGTTCTTCCCGGGACAACAGCCACCTGCGGCCACCCTCAGCAGACCTGCACAACACCGCGTGCGTCCTGCACGTTTTGTATTTATCCCTTTTGAGTGAGGGACATCATCCAATGTTGAAGTTGTGTAAGCCACAGGCGCTGGCCGCCTCTGTTGCGTTGTCTCTGTGTGCCTCTTCCGCGTTTGCCGCCGAGGAAGTGCGTGTCTACAACTGGTCCGATTACATCGCCGAGGATACCCTGGCGAAGTTCACGGAAGAAACCGGCATCAAGGTGATCTACGACGTTTACGACAGTAACGAGATCCTCGAAGCCGCCCTGCTTTCCGGTCGTTCCGGCTACGATCTTGTTGTGCCGTCCAACCACTATGTGGCCAAGCAGATTTCTGCCAACGCCTTCGTAGCGCTGGACCACAGCAAGCTGCCGAACATGAGCAACCTCAACCCGGATCTGATGGACGATCTGGAAAAGGTTGACCCGGGTAGCCAGTTTGCTCTGCCTTATCTCTGGGGCACCAACGGCTATGGCTATAACGAAGGCCGTATCCAGGAAATCCTGGGTGACAGCGCTCCCACCGATTCCTGGGCCCTGGTATTCGATCCTGAAGTCACCGGCAAGCTTGCCGCCGGCGGCTGCGGTATTGCCATGCTGGATTCCGGCGAGGAAATGGTTCGTGCTGCCATGGCCTACATTGGCCTGGACCCGAACAGCAACAACGCCGACGACATCAGGAAAGGCGGCGAGGTGATCAAGGCCATTCGCCCGAACATCACCTACTTCCATTCGTCGCGTTACATTGCTGACCTGGCCAACGGTGACCTGTGTGTGGCTGCCGGTTACTCCGGCGACATCCTGCAGGCCGCCGCACGCGCCGAGGAAGCCGAGAACGGCAACGTGATCCGCTACACCATTCCCAAAGAAGGTGCAGTCCTGTGGTTCGACATGATGACCATCCCGGCCGGCGCACCGAACGTTGAGAACGCCCACAAGTTGATGAACTTCCTGATGCGTCCGGAAATCATCGCGGACGTGACCAACTATGTGTGGTACGCCAACCCGAACAAGCCGGCCAACGAATTCGTTGATCCGGAGATTCTGAGCGATATCAGCATCTACCCGACCGATGAGGTGATGAAGAAGCTGTACATCATGGAAGGCCGGCCTCAGGACGCCCAGCGTCTGATGACCCGCACCTGGACCAACGTGAAGTCTGGTCGTTAAGCGGTGGAAAACGGCAACAACACCTCCGCGCAAGCGGAGGTGTTACTCAGCATTCGGAGCATTTCCAAAAGCTTTGATGGCACGCTGGCCGTGGACAATGTGAACCTGGACATCCACAAGGGCGAGATCTTTGCCCTTCTGGGTGGTTCCGGTTCCGGCAAGTCCACCCTGCTACGCATGCTCGCAGGTTTTGAAACGCCCAACGCCGGCTCCATCATGCTCGACGGCCAGGACGTTACAGCTCTGCCCCCGTTCCTGCGCCCGACCAACATGATGTTCCAGTCCTATGCTCTGTTCCCCCATATGACGGTGGAGCAGAACATTGCCATGGGCCTGAAACAGGACAAGTTGCCGAAAAGCGAAATTCGCGACCGGGTGGCCGCCATGCTGAAGCTGGTCAAGATGGAACCCTATGCCCGGCGCAAACCCCAGCAGCTTTCCGGTGGTCAGCAGCAACGCGTTGCCCTGGCCCGCTCACTGGCCAAACGTCCCAAGCTGCTGTTGCTGGACGAGCCCATGGGCGCCCTGGACAAAAAGCTGCGTACCGAAATGCAGCTGGAACTGGTGGAAATTCTGGAAAACGTGGGTGCCACCTGCCTGATGGTGACCCACGACCAGGAAGAGGCCATGACCATGGCCAGCCGCATCGCCATCATGGCGCAGGGCCGGATTGCCCAGATCGGCTCGCCCATCGACATCTATGAGAGCCCGAACAGCCGCATGACGGCAGAGTTTATTGGCTCGGTGAACATTTTCGAGGCCCACATCCGGGAAGACGAGGCCGACAGCATCACGCTGACCAGCAACCTGCTGGATGCGCCGGTTTTCATTGATCGTGGTGTAACCACGCCAGCGGAAACCACCGAAACCCTGGTTGCCATGCGCCCGGAAAAAATCTACCTCACCGCGGACAAACCCGAGGGCGAGCACAACTGGAGCTGCGGCACGGTGGACAATATTGCCTACCTGGGCGACATCACGTCCTACTACGTAAAGCTGGCCAGCGGCAAACGCGTTCAGGCGACCATGGCGAACGTGGAACGCCGTGGCGAGCGGCCAACCTGGGGCGACAGGGTATTCGTATCCTGGGAAGCCTCCAGCCCCATCCTGCTCTGGAACTGAGCAAATGAGACGGAAACTTTTACCCACCCCTCTGACCGAGCGGGTGCGTGCAGTGCTGTTTAATCGCCGGGTGGTGTTCGGTATCCCGTTCCTGTGGCTGCTGCTGTTCTTCCTCCTGCCTTTTGCGCTGGTGCTGAAGATCAGCCTGACCTCGGCGGTCATGGCCATCCCCCCTTACGAGCCCGTATTCCGGTGGGTGGACAACACCCTGTCGGTGGTGGTGAACATTGGCAACTACCTGTTCCTGCTCTCGGACAGCCTGTATTTCGCCGCCTATTGGGGGTCGGTGAAAACGGCATTCCTGGCAACGGTGGTGTGCCTGGTCATTGGCTACCCCATGGCCTACGCCATGGCGCGGGCGCCGAAGCACTGGCAACTGGTGTTGCTGTTGATGGTGATGCTGCCGTCCTGGACCTCGTTCCTGATCCGTGTCTATGCGTGGATGGGTATCCTCGGCAACCAGGGGTTGCTGAACAGTTTTCTGATGTGGCTGGGTCTGATTGACCAGCCCCTGAAAATGCTGAACACCAACTTCGCGGTGGTGCTGGGCATTGTCTATGCCTACCTGCCGTTCATGGTGCTGCCCATTTACACCAACCTGGTGAAGTTGGATGTGCGGCTGCTGGAGGCGGCATCAGACCTGGGCTGCCGCAGCCTGACCACCTTCTGGGCCATTACCCTGCCCCTGTCGAAGGCCGGCATTCTGGCCGGTTCCATGCTGGTGTTTATTCCCGCGGTTGGCGAGTTCGTTATCCCGGAACTGCTGGGCGGGCCGGATACGCTGATGATCGGCAAGGTGTTGTGGGAAGAGTTCTTCAACAACCGCGACTGGCCGGTGGCGTCTGCCCTGGCGATCGTGATGCTGTTGTTACTGCTGGTGCCGATTGTACTGTTCCATCGGTTCCGGGCCCGGGAGATGGAAAAGCATGGTTAAGTCCCGTTCCTTCAGTTTCTCTAAAGTGATGCTGGTTCTCGGTCTGCTGTTCCTGTATCTGCCGATGTTCGTGCTGATCGTGTATTCGTTCAATGCGTCCCGGCTGGTATCGGTGTGGGCCGGTTTCTCAACCCAGTGGTACGGCGAGCTGTTCCGGGATGAGCAGATTCTGTCGGCGGTGTGGATGAGCCTGCGGATTGCCTTCTACTCCGCCAGCATGGCGGTGTGTCTGGGGACGCTATGTGCGTTCGTGATCACCCGGTTCAAGAAGATGCGCGGGCGCACGCTACTGTCCAGCATGATTACCGCGCCACTGGTTATGCCAGAGGTGATCACGGGCCTGTCGCTGCTGCTGTTGTTCGTACAGATGGCCCAGACCATTGGCTGGCCGGTGGACCGTGGCATGGCCACCATCTGGATCGCCCACACCACCTTCTGCAGTGCCTATGTGGCGGTGGTGGTATCGGCCCGGTTGCAGGAAGTGGACCGCTCCATTGAGGAGGCGGCCATGGACCTGGGCTGTACGCCACTGAAGACCTTCTTCGTGATTACACTGCCAGTGATTGCTCCAGCGCTCGTATCTGGCTGGCTGCTGGCGTTCACTCTGTCGCTGGATGATCTGGTGATTGCCAGCTTCGTTTCCGGGCCGGGTGCAACAACACTGCCGATGGTGGTGTTTTCCTCCGTGCGGATGGGGGTTTCGCCGAAGATCAACGCGCTGGCCACCCTGATCATCGTGGCTGTATCGCTGATTGCATTTATCGCCTGGTATCTGATGCGCCGGGCGGAACGCAAACGGCTGCAGACACCGGACGCCTAGCGTCCGGAAGCCCCGCTCGCGCCCTCACAGGGCATCGGGAAAGGCAGAGACAAGGTAGTCAACCAGCGCACGGACTTTGGGCGTAACGAACTTGCGGGTGGGATAGACGGCGTAAACGCCCAGCTCGGTGGAGCGATACTCTGGCATCAGCTCCACCAGCCGCCCGGCTTCCAGGTCTTTATGAACCAGAAAGCCGGGCTGCAGCACGATGCCCTGGCCGGCCACGGCAGCGCCGCAGCAGGTTTCGCCATTATTGGCGTACATCCATGGTCTTACCCGCACGCTTATTGCGCCATCGGGGCCTTCAAAAGGCCAGTCATTGCCGGTCGTGAAGTTGCTGTAGCCGATAACTCTGTGGCTGAACAGGTCTGCCGGTTTCGCTGGGGAGCCGTGAGTGGCAATGTAATCCGGCGAGGCGCAAGCCATCAGCCGGGTGGAGGTTATCCGTCGGCTGACCAGTGTAGAGCTTTGCAGTGTGGCAATCCGGATGGCCAGATCAAAGCCTTCCTCGACGATGACCACCAGCCGGTCTGAAAGGTCGATGGACAGCTCCACATCCGGGTAGCGGGCGTGAAACTCTCCCCACAAAGGCGCCAGGTGGCTGATTCCGAAGCTGACCGGCGCATTCACTCGTAACGTGCCCCGTGCGACATCATTGCGGGAGGTGATTTCCGCTTCGGCCTCCTCAACGCCAGCCAGTAACTCCCGGCATCGGACATAGAACACCTCCCCTTCTCCCGTCAGCGACAGCCGGCGGGTGGTCCGCTGCAACAGCCGAACCCCTAGACGGGTTTCCAGCTCGCTGACATAACGCGAGACAGCGGCCTTGGACATCCCCAGATTCTCCGACGCAGCCACAAAGCTCCCCGCCTCAACCACGGTGCAGAACGTCTGCATCTCCAGCAATCGATCCATTGTTTCATTTTCCGGAACAGTTAATTCATTAAAGCCACGTTTATCCCTTTTATTGATATTTGTAAAGTACCCACATGCTCACAACACACCCAAGGAGATTCATCATGAACAACGCATTCCTGAACAAACTGATCGCCACTGACGCAGGCTGGGGCGCTCTGGCCCTTCGAATTCCCGTCGGTATCATTTTCGCCGCTCATGGCGCCCAGAAACTGTTTGCCTGGTTTGGCGGCTATGGCCTGGAAGGCACAGGACAATGGATGGATTCCATCGGGCTGAGTCCCGGCTACCTGATGGCCTTGTTGGCCGGCGGTGCGGAATTCTTTGGTGGCCTGGCTCTGATCATCGGCCTGCTGGTTCGCCCCGCCAGCGCGGTACTGGCATTCGCCATGCTGATCGCCATTTTCAGCGTTCATATCGGCAACGGCCTGTTCATGAGTAACAATGGTTACGAGTTTGGCCTGGCCTTGCTGGCCGTATCGGTATCCCTGGTATTCAGCGGCGCAGGCCGCGCGTCCATTGACCGCGCGATTGCAGCCCGATAACCACCGCAACCCGGAGGAGCAAATCATGAGTCTGTTTGTTTCCCACGGCGCTCCCACCTTTGCGCTGGAGCCGGGCCTTGCTGGCCCGGCCCTGACAGAGCTGGGCAAACGCCTGACCCGGCCCGCAGCTGTGCTGGTGGTTTCACCACACTGGATGACGGAAGAAATCCGGGTAGGCGTCTCGGAAACACCCGAGACGATTCACGATTTTCGGGGTTTTCCACCCGAACTCTATAACCTCGACTATCCGGCACCAGGCCATCCGAAACTTGCGCGAACTGCTCTGGCGTTGTTGGAGGCAGGGGGCTGGAAGGCCAGTGCTGACGAGACCCGGGGGCTGGATCACGGGGCCTGGGTGCCAATGATGCACCTGTTCCCTGATCATTCGGTTCCGGTATTCCAGGTTTCGATGCCAACGGATCTTGGGCCTGCGTCTGCCTGGCGGTTGGGCCAGGCCCTGCAGCCGCTCGAGCATGATGGTGTGCTCATCATCGGATCAGGCAGCCTTACCCACAATCTGTATGAGGTTCGCTGGGGTGACCCGAACGCATCCGGGTATGCGAGGGAATTCACGGATTGGGTCCGTGCCAAAGTGCAGGACGGCGACCATCAGCAACTGATAGCAGCGTTGGAGGAGGCCCCCCATGCCAAGCGGGCGCACCCAACCACCGAGCATTTTCTACCTTTGCTGGTGGCCGCCGGTGCAGCCGGGGAGCAGCAACCCGGCGGGCTGATTGATGGCGGGATCGAACACGGTGTTCTGGCCATGGATGCTTTCGTTTTTCAGCACCCAGCCTGAACGGTCAGCGAACTACGCTGCCGGTTGGCGGCGGTCCCGAACAGACTGGATCCATTTGTAAAATACCGGGACCAGCAATGTGCCCAGAACGGTGGCGGCAACCATGCCACTGAGAACCGTAATACCGAGGCTTACCCGGCTTGCAGCCCCGGCGCCACTGGCAAAGCCCGCTGCCGCCTCCCCGGAGATGGTTACCGAGCGCTTCAAGTTGAAATGCTGGATGCTTGAGGGCCCGAGCACAGGCTGGAGCGAAGCCCGCGTGGTCAGTGGCACCATGTCGCCATCCCGGTTGCGGACAAAGTAATGGGACAGGTCCTCCGGACGCTGCCGGAACTCGCCTTCGGCCTGAAGAAGTACGCGGTAGTTCTTGCCGAAACGGGTGAAGTCATTCACGTAGAGCGAGCCGAGCTGGGTCTGCAGGGTTGAGAAGATATCGGAGAGCTCAATACCCAGGGCCTTGGCTTTATTCCTCTCAACCTCCAGCAGATATTGCGGAATGTTCGCGCGATAGGTGCTGTATACCCGGGATAGTTCTTCCCTCTGGTTGGCCTCATAGATAAGGCCATTCATAACCTGCGCCAGTTCGGAGACGTCCCTGCCCTGATTGTCCTGCAGACGGAAATCGAAGCCGGATGAGGTTCCCAACCCGGGGATCGGAGGCGGATTGAAGACCATCACCTGTGCCTCGGGGATTGTCCAGAGCCTGGAATACAGTCTGGGAATGACCGCCCCCAGACCCAGACTGGCATCTTCCCTTTCTTCCCAGTCTTTCAGCATTACAATGCCAAGGCCATTGTTTGAGGATGCGCCACCCAGCAGCGAGAAGCCGGATACCGTAATGAAGTCAGTTACTGCCGGGTCTTCCAGAACCATGTCCGTTACTTTGGTTAGCACGGCTTCCGTGCGCTCCAGGGAAGCAGCATCGGGCAACTGCACATCCACGAACAGGAAGCCCTGATCTTCCGGCGGGACGAACGCCGAAGGCACTGATTTGAACAGGCCGGCACCGGCAACCAGAATCACCACCAGGGCAACGCCAACGAGCGCCCCTTTGCGCAGGAGCTGCACCACCAGCTTCGAGTAGCCGCTGGTGGTCCGCGTAATCAGTACCTCGAAAGGCCGGAGCCAGCCAATGGCTTTGTCCCCGCTCCTGCCAAGCAGCGCAACGCACAAGGCCGGGCTCAGTGTCAGCGCATTGATTGAGGAAATGATCACGGCCACCGAAATGGTGACCGAGAACTGCTGGTAGAGCTTGCCGGTGATCCCGGGCATGAAGGCAACAGGCACGAACACGGCCAACAAAACCAGCGTGGTGGCAATCACCGGCCCTGTGACCTCCGCCATCGCCTTGGTGACCGCCTCGCGTATTGGCAGCTTCTCCTCAGCAAGAATGCGTTCCACGTTCTCGATAACCACAATGGCGTCATCCACCACAATGCCAATCGCCAGAACCAGTCCGAACAGCGTGATGGTGTTGATGGAATAGCCAAGCACCGACATAACCGCAAAGGTGCCGATCAGAGAGACCGGGATCGCGATACTGGGAATCAGCGTGGCCCGCCAGTTCTGCAGGAACAGGAACACCACCAGGATCACCAGGCCGACGGCCTGGAACAGGGTAACGATGACTTCGCTGATGGAGCGGCTGATAAACTCCGTGGTGTCGTAAAGTACGGTGTGATTCACACCCTCCGGAAAACTCGCGGACGCCTCATCAACCAGTGCTTTTACCCGTTCCGCGACCTCCAGAGCATTGGCATCGGGCAGCTGGTAGATCACCAGGAATGCCGTGTCCTGATTGTTAAGTTTCGCGGTGGAGGTATAGGAACGGGAGCCCAGTTCGATACGCCCGACGTCCCTGAGGCGCACAAAGCCGCCATCAGGCCTGGAGCGGAGAATGGTCTGGGCGAACTCGTCGGGATCTGACAGGCGTTCCCGGGTCTGGATACTGTAGACAAACTGCTGGCCCGCAGGCACGGGCGGCTGGCCGAGTTTGCCGGCCGCGACAATCTGGTTCTGCTCCCGGAGCGCAGCGGCAACCTCCGCAACGGTCACATCCAGCGAGGCCATCCGGCGGGGATCCAGCCAGACTCGCATGCTGTAGTCTTTCGCGCCCATCACTTCCGCCGACCCTACCCCTGGCACCCGACCAAGGGCTTCGACAAGGTTATTGGAGGCGTAGTTGCTGAGGAAGACGCCGTCGAGATCCGGTCGCTCGGAGGTCAGGTTGATACCCATCAGCATGTTTCCAGCCTGCTTGCTGACCACCACGCCCTGTCGACGGACTTCATCGGGCAAAAACGGTTCCGCCAGGGCAACGCGGTTCTGGACGTTTACCTGGGCGCTGGCCCCGGGAAGCGATGCGGTCACCTGAACCTGGGGCGGGGCCATGTCCGGATACATATTGACCGGCAGAATGCGTAACGCCAGTAGCCCGGCCAGGGTAATCAGGATGGAAATAACAAACGCAAACTTCGGTCGATGGATAAAAACCCGGCTGATCATTGGCTCGCCTCACCCGTCTGGATGAGTGCTCCGGTTTGCGGGTCAATCTGTTTTTGAGCAGCACTGACTGTGACTCCGGGCCGAACTTTCTGGAGGCCCTCCACAATCACCTGGTCACCGGCTTCGAGCCCTGAGTTGACCACCAGCAGCGCTCCTTCCCGCGCGCCGGTCTGGATGAAGTGCTGGGCAACCTGATTCTGGTCATCAACCACCAGAACAAACTTTCCTTCAATGGTCTCCTGAACCGCTACCTGAGGGACAAGCACCTTGGCCTCACCCGACTGCCCCTCAACCCGGAGTGTCACGTACAGGCCTGGCACGAGGACCGCATCGGGATTGGGGAAGACCGCTCGCATCTCGACGGTCCCCGTACTGGCATCGGTCTGTACGTCGGCGAAATCCAGCACACCAGGCTGCTCATAGCGCTCGCCATCCGGCAAAGTCAAAGAGAGCCCCAGAGACTTCGAAAACGCTTCGGCGGATTCAGCGCCCCTCCGGCGGAAGCTGACAAAATCAGCTTCGTTGACCTGGAATTCGACGTACACAGGGTCCGTCACCAGCACGGACGTCATGGGCCCGCTTGCAGGACTGACCACGGCACCGACGTCATAGTTCAGCCGACCAATCCAGCCATCAAAAGGGGCTCGTACTTCCGCATACTCCAGATTGGTATCGGCCTTCTGAACCGCCGCCTGGGCGGCCTTTAACCGACTTTCAGCTGCACTGAAACGGTCTTTGAGTTTGTCCAGGTCCGCGGCGGAGAGGAACCCTTTTTCTGACACTTCCTCTCCGCGCCTGAGGTTTCGGGTTGCGGACTCCAACTCGGCGCGGGCGGCGGCCAGTTCAGCATCCGCCTGCTGAAGATCGGCGCTTGCGCGAGTGTCCTCAAGCCGGATCAGGAGCTCACCCTGGCTGACTTTCGCTCCCTCGGTGAAAAGAAAGCAGTTTGCTGGCGGGGTTCAATCAAGTCGAAAATAAGATTAGTCGAATCTTTGCTATATTTCCCTGAATCGTTCGACTCAGAGATTCATGAAATGAAAATCCCCAAAACCGTAAAATTTACTTCCGTCATCATCGGGCTTTCCCTGGCGGGATGCTCAATTCAGAACACGCTGTCACTGGGCGTTGACGATCCCTGCGCCTCACTGAAAGGCATCGTTGCTGATTACCCCTCTGGTTTTGAGGCTTACCGTGGCAGCTCCAATAGTTTCAGCTCGGTAACTGTCTACAATGCCAAAGAACAGATAATCCGCGGACACTGCGAAGTTTGGAGCTGGGCCAATAACGACAGCGCCTACGTCTGCTCCGGCAATACTCCCAACGACGAGGTGGCGACCACCAGGTACAACACGGCTGTAAACTGGATGGGGCAGTGCCTGGGTGATAGCTGGTCAAGCACTGAAGGGGAAAGAACGAGGGATGGGATGAATGCAGGAATGGTCACCCGGTTCAGCGCGGCTGAGGCTGGGAAACCGAATGTATCGGTTCACAAGGTGGCCTTCCGCGGCGATTCAGCGGTTTATGTGTATGTGGGTACACCCAGTCGTTTGGCGGAGTTCTAACCCGAGAAACCCTGCCAGTTGAACAACAAAAAGGGCCACCCCCAGAGGTGGCCCTTTTTGTTTTCCGAGCTAAAGCAGGCGTCAGCCCAGGTTCTTTTTCACGAACTTCTGGATCTCTCCCACGATACCGCTACGGAATGCCAGTACCGTCAGGACGAAAATCCCGCCGAGGATTGGGTCCACCCAGTCACGCAGGGCACCCTGGGACAACTGGTACTCGATGTTCACCACGAAGGTGGCACCAACCACCGGGCCCAACAGTGTTCCCATACCACCAACCAGAGTCATCAGGATGACCTCGCCCGACATATGCCAGTGGGCATCGTTGAGGGAGGCAAGCTGGAACACCACAGACTTCATGGAACCGGCCAGACCGGCCAGGGCCGCCGAGATGACGAACGCGAGCACCTTGTAGCGATCGACGTTGTAGCCCAGGGAGACGGCACGGGGTTCGTTCTGCTTGATCGCCTTCAGCACCTGGCCGAACGGACTACCGACGATACGCTGTACCAACAGGTAGCAGGCGATGAACACCGCCAGGACGAAGTAATACATGTTCAGGTTGTCTTCAAGATTGATGAAGCCCAACAACTCGCCACGAGGAATGCCGTGCATACCGTCCTCACCACCCGTGAATTCAGACTGGACGAAGAAGAAGAACACAAGCTGGGCAAGCGCGAGGGTTACCATCGCGAAATAGATACCCTGGCGACGAATCGACAGCAACGCAAAGCCAGTACCGAGCACTGTGGCCGCCAGCGTACCGGCGATGATGCCCATCTCGGTGCTTAGCCCGCTGTAATTACTGAGCAGGTAACCGGTGGTGTAGCCCCCTGTGGCCAGGAAGGCTGCGTGGCCAAATGACAACAGGCCGGTGAAGCCGAACAGAAGGTTGAACGCCACCGCAAACAGCGCGAAGCACAGGATCTTCATGAGGAAGACCGGATAGATCATGAACGGTGCCGCCAGCAGGAGGAGCAGCAGGACACCGTTCAGCATCATCTTTTTGCGATCCTGAGCGGCCTGTTCCTGAACGATAGCCTTGTGAATGTCGGCGGAATTGACTGGCTGATTCATGGTTATGCCTCCTTACCGAACAAGCCACTGGGCCGGAACATAAGAACCAGAACCATGACCAGGAAGATGATCGCCGAGGATGCCGGCGGGTAGAAGGTTTTGGTGAGCCCTTCAATCACGCCCATCAGAATACCGGTGATGATGGCGCCGCCGATGGAGCCCATACCGCCGATAACCACCACGGCGAAGACCGTAATCAGTGTGGCCGACCCCATGACCGGTGTCACCGAGTAGATGGGCGCGGCCAGAACACCTGCAAAGGCTGCCAGCGCAACACCAAACCCGTAGGTGAGGCTAATCAGAAGCGGCACGTTAATGCCAAAACCCTGCATCAATTGAGAGTCTTCCGTGCCGGCCCGCAGGTAGGCGCCCAGCTTGGTTTTCTCAATCACGAACCAGGTTGCAAAGCAGACGACCAGTGCCGCTACGATGACCCAGGCCCGGTAGTACGGCATGAACATGAAGCCGAGGTTTACGCCACCCTTGAACATGTCCGGCATGGTGTAGCGAAGCCCGGAAACCCCGAACCAGTTCACCAGTACACCCGAGATGATCAGCGCGACGCCGAACGTCAGCAGCAGACTGTAGATGTGATCCTGCCCCGCAATGCGACGCAGCAGAAAATATTCAATGGCGACACCGAAGGCACCAACCAGAAGTGGCGCCAGCAATAAGGCGACCCAGTAATTCACGCCCAGATAGTCGAACATCAGGACGGTGGTCAAAGCGCCGAGCATATACATTGCGCCATGGGCAAAATTGATGATCTTCAGCAGACCGAAGATGACCGCGAGCCCAAGGCTCAGAAGGGCGTAAAAGGCGCCGTTGATTATTCCGATCAGGAGCTGGCCGGATAGCACAGCTAAAGGGACGCCGAAAATCATGGACATTGGGCTAACTCCAGAAGCAGCACAGGGATTGTTTTTTGGCTTTATTCTTTTCCGTTTTCATGGGTTCGCCCTGCCCTGTTGCAGGACGAACCCATAACGGTCGCTTTTAGTTATTGACCAGCTTGCACTTGCTCTCGGAGAGCGGACGGTAGGACTCTTCGGCCGGGATGGTCCGCAGAATCTTGTACAGATCCCACTCGTTCTTGGACTCGGCCGGGGTCTTCACTTCCGCCAGGTACATATCGTGCACCATGCGGCCGTCAACGCGGATCTTGCCGTTCTTGGCAAACATGTCGTTGATCGGAGTGTCCATCATCTGCTTGCGCACAGTCTGGGCATCGTCAGAACCGGTGGCCTCTACGGCTTTCAGGTACTGCATGGCGCTGGAGTAAATGCCAGCGTGAACCATGGTCGGACGCACGCCGGTTTCTTCCATGAAGCGATCAGACCACTCACGGGTTTCATCGTTCATGTCCCAGTACCAACCGGTGGTGAGCTGGATGCCCTGGGCCGTCTGAGCGCCAAGCGCATGTACGTCAGTCAGGAACAGCAGCAGTGCCGCCAGCGTCTGGCCGGACTGGGTTACACCGAACTCACTGGCGGTGGTGATGGCGTTGGTGGTGTCGGCGCCAGCGTTTGCCAGACCGATAACATCAGCACCGGATGCCTGAGCCTGCAGGATGAACGATGAGAAGTCCTGAGTGGGGAACGGATGACGCACTGAACCGATGATTTCACCACCGTTGGCTTCGACCACGCGAGTTACGTCGCCTTCCAGGGCATGACCGAAAGCGTAATCGGCAGTCAGCATGTACCAGGTTTTGCCACCTTCTTTAACGACCGCACTGGCGGTGCCGTTGGCCAGCGGATAGGTGTCGTAAACGTAGTGGATGTGGTTCGGGGTACAGTGCTCGTTGGTGATGCTGGAAGCCGCTGAACCGGAAATGATACCGAGGCGATCGTGCTCTTCCAGAATCTTGCTCACGGCGATGGAAACAGAGGAAGCCACCATACCGGCTACGAGATCGACATCCTCGTTCTCAACCCAGCGACGTACGGTGCTGGATGAGGTATCCGGGCTGTTACGGTCATCGGCGCTCACCACTTCAATCTTGGCGCCATTTACCTGGCCACCAAAATCGGCAATCGCCATTTCCAGGGCTTTCAGCCCGTTGGGGCCTGCCAGGTCACGGTAGGTGCCGGACATGTCCGCCAGATAACCGATCTTGACCGTGTCGTTGGAAATGGCCGCCTGGGCTCCGCCTACCATCATGGCTGATGCAACGGCTGATGTCAGAAGCTTTTTCATCATTGTCATTGTTGTATCTCCGCTACTGTCTTGCGTTGGTTCGGGTTGTTGTTACTTTTCTTGCTCTCGTCCTATCCGGGATCAGACCCCCAAATAGCCATCCAGCACCGACTGTTTTGCACTCAGTTCGTTGGCGCTGACTTCTTCCACAATCTGACCGTGCTCAACAACGTAATGACGGTCGGCTAACGGTGCTGCGAAGTGGAAATTCTGTTCAACCAGGACAATGGTCAAGCCCTTGTTTTTCAGGGCAATCAGGACCTCTCCCAGCTTTTCTACAATAACCGGGGCCAGGCCCTCTGTGATCTCGTCCAGCAACAGCATGTTGGCGCCGGTGCGCAGAATACGCGCCATGGCCAGCATCTGCTGTT
Organism: Marinobacter flavimaris; assembly: GCF_002933295.1. Classification (GTDB taxonomy): domain Bacteria; phylum Pseudomonadota; class Gammaproteobacteria; order Pseudomonadales; family Oleiphilaceae; genus Marinobacter; species Marinobacter flavimaris. The sequence continues at coordinate 240,789 of NZ_PSSW01000002.1, read as the reverse complement.
CGCCGCCGGACAGCTTGGTGCCCTGGCTGAAGCGACGTTCATAAAGGTTGGGGAACATGTTGTAGATTTCTTCCAGGCTCATGCCGCCGCTACGCACAACTGGCGGTAGTGTCAGGTTTTCCTGGACACTGAGTGAGGAAAAAATGCCCCGATGTTCGGGGCAATACCCGACACCCAACCTGGCAATATGATGAGGTGCACAGGACATTGTCTCCTCACCATTGATCATAATGGAGCCGGTGCGCCGGCCAACCATATTCATGATGGCTTTGAGCGTTGTGCTACGGCCCGCGCCATTGCGACCCAACAAAGTCACCAGTTCCCCGCGGTTCACCACCATGTCGATGCCGTGGAGGATGTGAGATTCGCCGTAAAAGGCGTGCAATCCGGACAGTCGCAGCTGTTCGTACTCGCGGTCGGATTTCGTGGTCATTGCGCCGCCTCCGCCTGATCATTGTCGGCGGTGGTGCCGCGCTCGCCGCTACCATCACTGCCCATATACACCTCGCGAACCCGTGGATCGCCGGAAACCGTCGCGTAATCGCCTTCGGTCAGAACAGCGCCCTGAGCCAGTACAGTGATGCGATCACACAGTTTGCTGACTACGCTGAGGTTGTGCTCAACCATCAGGACAGTTCGTCCCTCGGCAGCCTTGCGTACCAGTTCCACAACGCGATCAACGTCTTCCGAACCCATGCCCTGGGTTGGCTCGTCCAGCAACAAAAGTTGGGGCTCCATGGCAAGCGTGGTGGCCAGTTCCAACGCCCGTTTGCGCCCGTACGCCAACTCAACGGTGGTGGTGTTGGCGAATTCAGCCAGGCCCACGGCGTCCAGGAGCTCCATGCAACGCTGGTTGAGCTTGTGCAGGGAGTTGCCGGATTTCCAGAAACTGAAGGAGGTGCCCTCGAACGTCTGCAAGGCTACCCGGATGTTCTCCAGCGCGGTCATGTGTGGGAATACGGCTGAGATCTGAAACGAGCGAACAATGCCCTGGCGGGCAATGGCGGCGGACTTCATGGTGGTGATGTCCTGATCCTTGAACAGGATCTGGCCCCGGGTCGGGATCAGGAATTTGGTGAGCAGATTGAAGACCGTGGTCTTGCCGGCACCATTGGGGCCGATCAGGGCGTGAATGTGGCCTTTCTGGACCTTCAGGTTCACGTCGTCGACTGCAACAAAGCCCTTGAATTCTTTGACAAGGTTACGGGTCTCCAGAACGTACTGTTCACTCATGAGCCAATCTACCTTTGTTATTGTTGTGCGTTTTATCTGACTACCAGATTAGATTGACGTATACGTAAACGTCAACACTTAATTGCAGTTTTTAAGTACACTCTCGCTACGCAAAAAGTCGTATAGGAGTTCTACTACCTGGTCCTGCTTTTCCAGGTGTGGCGAGTGCCCCGCATCCTCGAGAAGAACGCCGCGGGCCTTTGGTCCGATGCCGGCAACGATATCCGTGACCTGCTCCGGCACTCCGTATTCGTCGTTTTCTCCCTGAATGATAATAGCCGGACATTCAATTGCCGCCAGCCAGCGACTGAAATCCATCGCCGCCTGAAACCCTTCGTCACGCCAGACTGTCTGCCAGGCGTTGAAAAGATCGTCAGTCCGGTTGCCGTGATAGCGCGCCAACCGATCCCGGATATCCGTCTCCCGGTAACGCACGGCCATTTCCTCGATACCAGCGAGGGTCAGGTGATCGGCATAGATGTGCGCCGCCATGGTCGCCAGCGCCTTTACACGGCCCCCCATGGTGCCGGCAGTCACGAGGGCAATGGAACCACCGTCGCTGTGCCCTATCAGCACCACATCCCTGATTTCGAGCTTGTCCAGGAGACGGGGCAACCACTGTTCGCCAGCTGTCTCAAGGTAATCGTGTGGGCGCGGGAGTTCTTCATCGGAAGAATGGCCATAGCCCTGACGATTGTAGATCAGCGCGTCGCAGCCGGTTGCTTTCGCGAGCTTTTCCGGAAACTTACGCCACAAGGCGATGCTGCCCAGGGACTCGTGGAGAAAAACCAGCACCGGCCCTTTCGGTTCCGCGTGCTGGATCCGCCTGACTTCCAGCTCAATACCGTCGCCTACCGGCACCATCATGTCACGAATCTGCATGGGATTACCGGTTTGGCGGAATTGAATAGGTCATGGTGGAGTGGGCAACCGGCTCTTCGGCACCTTCCGAGTAAACGAACACTTCGCCCACGCCCATGGTACGGCCGACTTTCAGCATGGTGGCACGGGCCCAGATAGGCTGATGCGCCACCGGCTTGCGTAGAAAATTAATGTTCAGATTAGTGGTCACCGCCAGGGGAACCAGGCCAATCTTGCTCAACAGCGCCGCATAAAGGGTGACATCCGCCAGCCCCATCATGGCCGGCCCGGAGACGGTGCCCCCGGGCCTGAGATGCGCCTCATCCACTTCCAGTTTCATTTCTGCCCAGCCATCCCCGAGCTTCTGCAGGGTGCCGTAGGCCTCCCCCTGCGGAAACTGCTCGTCAAGGAAGGCCTGCAGCTCTTCGAACGTAATGATCATGCGCCGATTTCTTCCTTGGCCTGATTACGCAGGACAAACCGCTGGATCTTGCCGCTGGGAGTCTTCGGCAGCTCATCGACAAACTCAATCTCCCGGGGGAAGGCGTGGGTCGAGAGCCTGCGACGCACCAACTCCTGCAGTTCGTCTTTCAGGGCCTGTTCGTCTCCAAGAGCGTAATCGCCCTTGATCACCACATAAGCCTTGATGATGGAACCGCGCTTTTCGTCCGGCTTGCCGACAACGCCGGACTCCGCCACAGCGGCGTGCTCGAGCAGTGTGCTCTCGACGTCTGCCGGTCCCACCCGGTAGCCGGCCGTGGTGATGATGTCATCATCCCTGCCACTGAAGGAGAAGTTGCCATTGCCGTGGTTGATGACCATGTCACCGGTGAGATAGTAGCCGTTAACGAACGGATCCTTTTCACCCCAGGTGTAACCGTCGAAGTGGAAAAGCGGGGACGCTTTTACGTCAACCGCCAGCTGACCAACTTCACCCTCGCCTACTACCTCGTTTTTCTCGTTCAGCGCGACCACCTTGTGGCCAGGAGAGGCATAGCCCATTGAGCCTTCACGAACCGGATGCGCAAGACCGTGGAAATTGCAGCAGGTCATGCCAGTCTCGGTCTGGCCGTAATGATCTTTAACCGGGCAGTAGTGACGGTTGCGAATCCAGTTCACCACTTCCGGGTTCAAAGGCTCGCCGGCGCTGCTGGCAACCCGAAGGCCCAGGTTCTCGCCTTCCGGCAGCACGTGATCGTTTGCCTTGAGCAAACGGTAAGCCGTAGGCGCCGCAGCCAGGTTGGTGATCTTGTACTTGCGGATCATGTCGTAGGTGGATTCCGGGGTAAAACCACCCGGGTTGAAGTGCGTGGCGTGGCCCATCAGCAGCGGCCCAACCACGGCATAGTAAAGACCGTAGGCCCAACCGGGATCGGCCACGTTCCAGAACCTGTCACCATCCTGCAGATCAATGGCGTATTTCATGTAAACGTAGAACGCCAGCAACGCTTTGGCCGGTACCGCAACCCCCTTGGACTTACCCACGGTGCCAGAAGTGAACATCTGCAGGAACGGATCGTCGCCCTTGATCATGACAGGCTCAAAATCGCTGGACTGGGCCGCCAGGGTCTCTTCGAAGTCAGGGATGTCCGCGCCAATCTCACTGGCGCTTACACCCACAACCGGCGGGCAGACTTTGACGTCGTTCAGCTTGGGATAGTTCTCCGGGTTGGTCACCACCAGCTTGGTGCTGGCTCGCTCGAACCGGTACTCAATCGCCCCGGAACCAAAGGCCGTGAACAGCGGCTGATACACGGCACCAGCACGCAGGGTTCCGGCGATAACGATCAGCAGCTCCGGAGTGCGCGGCAGGAGTGCAGCCACCCGGTCGCCCTTTCCGATGCCCAGGGATTTCAGATAATTGGCAAAACGCGCAGAGGCCTCTTTCAGCTCGGCGAAAGTCAGAGCGCCGTCACCGCCATCTTCGGTTTCGTAGTAAAGCGCAACCCGACTCGGGTCATCTGCCCATTTGTCGCAGATTTCGTGACATACGTTGAGCCCGCTATCCAGACGTCCATCCAGGATGTCCGCTTCCAGAGCAGCAGGATCGAAGTTGTTGTAAACGTCGGTATATTCCGGAAGGCTCATTCTCAACTCCTGTTGTTTTTATCATTGAAAGCACGGGTCAAGGTTTAGCACAGGCTTCACTTTACGTAAAGGTAAACTTTAGACCAAAAAGGAAGAAATCTGTGTGGCTTTATGAGCAGGAAAAGCGGGTGCGACAGGCCTGCCGCACCCTTGAAGGGATCAAACACAAAAATCAGGATTTCGGCGTGATCTTCCCGGGATGGCGGCTTGAAAGTATGTGGTGCAGGGAGCCGCACTCCACCATGGGATCATCGCAATTGACCACGATGTCGGAGCGGGCAATGACATAACCCTTGCCGGTGATGCTGTTTTTGATCACCTGGTACTCACCCTCTTCCTCAACGGAAGTGAATTCACCGATAAAGCCCGTCTCTCTGAGAGAAACGGTTTCCAGCTTGTCGCCCGGCTTGATACTGCCTTCGTAGTTCATCAACGCCAGACGGGCGGACGTGCCGGTGCCCGTTGTGCTCCGACAGATCACACCGGGATGCACATAGGTTGCCGAGCGGGACCGGTAATAGCCCTCTGCCACATGCTCCACAGGGCCCATGAAGTGCAGGAACGGCAGTGGCCCTACGTCGCCAAGCGTATAATGGGAAAAGCCCCGCTCTGCCTGAATCGCCTCGACAATGGCGTGGGCGGTTTCAGCGAGTTTGCGTTCTTCGTCCAGGGTCAGATCGAAGCCCATGCTGGCTGCATCAACCAGGGCATAAAAGCCGCCGCTGTATGCAACACTGTAGGTAATCTCGCCCAGCGAAGGCACGTCGATGGTGGCCTTGTAGGTGTGGATATAGCTGGGCAGACCTTCACAGGTGATGGCTTCTACCACTCCGTCGTGCACCGTCGCCTCAATCTGGACCAGTCCGGCGGGCGACTCCAGTATAAAACTCTGCTGGCCTTCCTGTTTGGGCACAATGCCCGCTTCCAGCACCGCAGTAGCCGTGCAGATGGTGTTGGAGCCCGAGTAGATAGGGTAGCCCATGACTTCCATGATGATGTAACCGGCGGCAGCTCGCGGATCCGTGGGCGGCACCAACAGATCCACAGACATTTCCGGTATCCCGTAGGGCTCTTCCAGCAAAAGCCGGCGTAGACCGTCGGCGTCATCCCGCAGGTACTCCATCTGCGCTCGCACGGTATCGCCGGGCAACAGATCAATGCCACCGGTCACGATCCGGCTGACATCACCGCCGGCATGGGTATCCATCAACTGAATGGTCAGTTCCGGTTTCATCAAGCGCTCTCCAGTGACCAGGGTTGGCCGTGTTCTTCCCATTGTGAGTCGGGAACGATCACGATCTTGCCGAGATAATTACTACCCCGGTTCACAAAATATTCTTCTGCCCGGTGCAGTTCAGAGAGCCGAAACGCACCGTGCAGAACCGGTTTCAGTTGCCCTCCCCGGATCCAGGCCATAAGTTGTTCCGCCTCTTCTCGGGTGCCATGAGATACCCCGAAAATCTGTACCTGATAGAGGTAGATCCGGGTCCACAGGATTTCGCTGATGTTGCCGCCACTGGCCCCGGCAATACTCAGGCGCGGGTAGGTGCTGCGGGCGTTCATATCGAAGATCATGGTGTCGATGAACACATCGGTCATCTCTCCGCCCACCAGGTCCATCACCGCATCAATGGGCTTGCCTCCGGTTTCCGCTTTCACCCGATCTACAAAGCTGTCCATATCGGAGCGATCCAGCACCGCCTCGGCGCCCAGTTCCAACAGCGCTGCCGCTTTGTCCTGTTTACTGAGAGCATAGGGAATAGCCCCCATAATTCGGCAAAGCTGGATCAGGGCCGTGCCAACGCCCCCGCTGGCGCCGGTCACCAGGACCCGCTCTCCGGCCTTGATGTTGGCCGAGGTAAGCATGTGCATGGCGGTCTGGTAGGAACACATGCCCATGGACGCCACTTCGGCATCCGCCAGTTCGGCATTGGGTATGTGATGGAACTGGTCAGCCGGCAGCGCTACGTATTCCGCGTAACCGCCGTCGGCACCGTGGCCGTAGTAATCGGGCGTGAGATTGATGTCTCGGCGGTCATTGGCGTAGATGTTGAAATCCAGAAGGCCCCGTTCTCCAACGCGGGACTCATCCACACCGTCACCAACAGCCACAACGCGCCCGGCGATGTCTGCCCCCTGGATCCGCGGAAAAACCAGCGTGGGCTTGCCGCCCATCTGGAAGGATGTCATTTCGCCTTTTTTGGTGGGATACAGCCCTTCCCGTGCCTTGCGGTCGGTGTTGTTCTTCGCCGTTGCCGTAACCTGAACAAGCACCTGACCGGCTCCGGGCGCAGGAACAGGCACGTCCTGGTACTCCAGTTTATCGACATCACCGTGACCGGTAAGAACCATAGCTTTCATGGTGTTCGGGATCATGGGCTGACGATCCTCCCTGTTTGCTGTATTTCGGGTATTCAAAGAGGATAGGTGAGTTTACCGGGCGTGTCAGTGCGTGTTGCGGGTATCCATTATCAGACTACCGGGCAATCACTTTATAGACAGGACGCAGCTTGGGAATCTGCTTGAGTACCACCTGGATGACCGTCATCAGAGGCACCGCCAGGAGCACGCCCACCGGCCCCCAGAGCCAGCCCCAGAAGAAGATCGAGACGAAGATGATCACCGGATTGATCGCCATCCGAAAGCCGTGAATCCAGGGTTCGATAAAGAACCCGACCAGCGTGGTCAAACCGAGGAAGCCAAGTGGCGCAATGGCCATCATCCAGAACTCATCAAGGCTAATGGCAGAGACAATCGTCAGCATGGAGATAGAGAGAATAACCCCCAGATAGGGAATGAACCGGGCAAGCCCGGCGACCAGTCCCCACACAGCCGGATCCGGCAGCCCGACGGCCCAGCAGATCAGACCCGTTGTGGTGCCGACGGCCAGATTACTCAGGCCGAGAACGCCCAGGTACTGGGCAATCTGATGCTGAGAATCGTGGGTAATCCGAAGCACGGTTTTCCGCTGATCAATGGGCAACTGACGGACAAAGTTCTTGATCAGACGATCACCGCTCACCAACAGGAAATAAGTCAATGCCAGCGCCAAAGCCAGACCAGCGATGCCGTTCCGGGCTTTGGTCATCAACTGGTTGCGCCAGGAATCCGTCTGCAGAACAACCGTCGTTGGCTGTTGCCTTTCTGACTCCGAGAGCTCCTCAACGGACTTTTCAACCTGTTCCGCAGACTCGGAGACTCTGGCGATCTGGCGACTGATTTCGCTCTCGCCCACCAGCAGCCTCGATATCCCCTGGGGCACTTCCTCAACCCACTTGAGGGCAGGCGTCGCGACGGCCAGTGTAATGCCGACGATGCCGGCGAGCACCAGGAGCACAAACACCAGGGAGCTGATCATCCGGGGAACCCGCCACTTAACGTATGCCTTCTTGACCAGGGGCGAGAGCAGCAGGCTCGTCATTACCGCAAGAATGATGGGCAGGACAATCTGATGAGCCACGTACAGGGTGTACAGGATTCCCAGGCCGAACAAACCGTATATCGGCGTGGCAAGATCCGATGAAATCAGCAGGCGCTTGTTCTCACCCGCCGGTTCCTTATTTGTGGATTGGTCTTCCATGATGAAGCCTGTATACCGTGAAAAATGCTGGCCCGGTAACTCCAGGCCAGTGTTAAAAACGGTCAGTCTACCTGCACCATGGCGCGAGCGCACCCGGGAGAGGGTTACGCGGGGTCCACTTGAGTCGTATTCAGCGCCCGATCAGCTCGCCATCTTTGGCAAAAAGGAGGTGTCCACCCAATACCGCTTGGGGTTTGTTGGATTGATGTAAACGGGAATGGACTCGCTCTGGATATGGTCCGAAGGATCAAACCAGAGGTTGCCGCTCCTGAAGACATGGATATCGGAGGTGACCGGATTCTGCCACTGGCAAACGATCTGATAGGGGCTCTTACCATTCATGACGATCATCTGGTTCTTTTCGACACCCTGAAACATACCCTGAACCCGTTGCCCGGTTTTGCGAAGTTTGGCAGCCCCACTGTTCCTGACAGCGGGCACAACAAACATACCGGCTCCAACCATAAAGAAAACACCGCCCAAACCGCCTACGATCAGGGTTACTCCCCACAGCGAAAAGAATCCATCGATTCTTGCAGACTCAGCATTGCCTGGCATGAACAACACACGAACCGTCTCTCCGCGACTGTAACTCGGAGGGTTGCTGCCGCTGGATGAGAGGAACTCTGTGAGCCTGCCTTTTTCGTCTTCAAAACGGACGAGAGGATAGTAGGCATTGGAATCACTGGATCGTGATCGAATCAGGTCGGTTACAACGCCCGGCTTGGCTGTCGCGGTTTCAAGAAAGGTTGAAGTGCTCTGGAAAGAGAAAAAGGCGCCGACAAGCATGCCGACACCCACGAGTGAAAAAATCACCCGCAGCGTATTGAAGGTTTTCATATCAGTTCCCTTGAAGATTGCTTCCTTGCCCGAAAACACCCTGTTTTCGGAGCTCGGAATTATACTCGATTCAACAAGGCTTGAAAGTCACAAGATGAGACGCGGTTCCTCCAATCCATACAAACTATCTCTATGGTAATTCTGTTGCTCCAAGCAAGTTGATAGAATATTCCCAACACATGGAGTGTTAACCCCATTGCACGGAGCAAGCATGCGTTACCTCGTTTTTTCTTCTCTTGTTGTCACTTCTGCCCTTTCCGGTTGTAGCCTTTATTACGAGTCCCAGGCAAAAGACATGATTCAGCGTCAGATGGACGCCATGGTTTTTGTGGAAGGTGGGGAGTTTATGATGGGGAATCCTGGGGGGTGGGACGGAAGCAAGGACAGCTGGCCGCCGCATAAAGTAGTTCTGGACGATTTCTATATTCAGAAGTATGAGGTCACTCAGGGGGACTTTGAGCTGTTTATGGCGGTGACGGGGTATGAACACTCGAACAGTTCCTACGAAAGCCTTAGAGATCATTCTCCGGATCGCTTTCAATCAAGCTTCCCGGCAGTAGTGTCATGGAAAGATGCGTCGGATTTTTGCGAATGGCTTGGATCTCAGACTGGCAAAGCCGTTGAACTCCCGACGGAAGCACAGTGGGAATATGCAGCCCGAAGCGGTGGCAAACCGTTTCGCTATGCTACTGAGAACGGAGACGCGAAAGAAGGTGTAACAATGGCAGCACGCCCATCACAGTACAGACGACAGAATAAATCACTTCCGCAGCCGCCAGGGAGCTACCCTCCAAACCTGCTTGGCCTGTACGACATGTCAGGGAATGCTGCGGAATGGGTGAGAGATTATTATCACGCCGATTATTATGAGCGCTCCCCCGTAAATAACCCTAAGGGACCCGAGAGCCCAATCATAGAAAGCTGGAGCAACGAACCCTTCCGGGTCCTCCGAGGCGGCGATTTTAGAGACTTCTCAGGGAACACAACAGTCACAAGACGCAAAGCGATAGAGCGGGCAACAAATGAATCCACCGGTTTTCGGTGCTCCCTCTTAAAAATTTAACTGCCGGAACCCATGACACTTGCCTTTTCAAATGTTCCCCACATTTGTAGGGCGCTCAATTTATCGGTTCTGGATGATTGACGACACAGCGGAAGCCTTGGTTTGGAGAGTCAATACTCACAGCCCTTCGAGCGTAGACCGTTGCCAAACCGCCCGAGTGATCGCCGTAACCGGCGAGATCGCGGACAGTTTTCTTATCCGCTTCGGACTCGTTCGGCTCAGCTGCAACGGAATTAACGGTACCCAGGTGACCAAATCCGGAATAGTATCGATCCCGGGTCCACTCCGAGACGTTACCTACCATATCGTGTATACCGAGTGGATTCGGAGGATAAGAGCCTAGCGGTCGCCATTCTGTTTCTAACGATGAGTGGACGAAGAGAGAGCTTCGGGATGGTCCCACGCCTAGCACAAGCCCCGCGTGAGCGTTTACGTAGAATTTTCTAGTCTACGGACTGAATAAAAGTTTGGGCTCAGCTTCAGCCCTAACGCCCAACGCTGCCTCGACCTTCATCCCCACTTGACAAAGCCTATCCCACTCGAGCTTATCGCTCAGTACGTCTTGCAAGCGCAGCTCACCTTCCAGCACACATCCACCACGAATGCGTGCGAGTACGCCTAATTCACCCCCGCTTTTTGCCCGTTCTTCCTCGAGGCAATTCCCTTCAGGGTGGGAGGGCCATCGGCTGTGGACAAGTGAACATTTCCGGCAATGAGAGCCGAAGCACCGGCGAAACCCGAAAGCGAGGCACTAAACACAGCCTGAAAATGACCGAGTGACGCAATCTTGCGCACCCCATCCTAGCCTCCAACCCGGAAGAGAACTGATCATCCGGGGAATCCGCCACTTAACGTATGCCTTCTTGACCAGAGGCGAGCATGGCGGGCTGGTCATTACCGCGAGAATGATGCGCAGAACAATCTGATTAGCCACGTACTGGGTGTACAGGGTCCCCAAGCCGAACAAGCCGTATATCGGCGTGGCAAGATCCGATGAAATCAGCGGGCGCTTGCTCTCACGTGCCGACTCACAATTTTTAATTGCTCTTCCATGATGAACCCTGCGCACCTTGGAAATGAAATGGTCTGGTAAATCCAGACCCCCATTCTTTATTGGTGGTCGGGTTCCTTCAAGAAAGCAACCGTCATTCAGGATAGGGTATTGGTGGCTCCATCGAGGAATACCATTGCCGCAAGCTCTGAACCATAACCCAGTGCTTCGGCTTACCGAATTTTCGGCAATTCATACAACGCAACTTGCCAGGTTCGTAAAACTCAATTTCGAGCAAAGCCCCTCTGTTATTCGATTTTTGGCTGGCACACCCATCACCAAAGGAGCTCATGAACAGCGCATAGTTGTCGTTATAATCACAAAAATTGAAGGTATTGGAGAGAGGTTGCCCGAGTAGGTTAGCCATAAACATGGTCGTTTTCGATATGATGAGCCTCGCCTGTTTGTTAAAGCGCCGCCCATGCTCTTGGTAGTGTGCTACGAACTCCTCACCCTCTTCCACCTCATAGTCCGGGTGATAGACTCCCCAATTAGCCTCTTTCAGCCCATCGGGTTGTGGATCGGCCCATAAAAGCGGACTAACCACAATCGGAAAAGACGCCATGAGAGCGACCAGACCGAAAGCAGGTAATCGCTGATTCGAGGAGTCGCTCAACGCTGGCATTGCCAGAGTAAGCAAACCGACCCAGCCCGAAAGCAAACACGCCGCCAGAGCAATCCGCTCGGTAAAAAATAACCAAACAAAAACACAAGGCCAGGTCAAAAAGCCCAGAGACACCCCTTTTCCCACAAGAGTAATTCGATTGTTATCCCGGAAAGGAACACTGAAGAGAACCGCCAACCAACCGGCCAGGGTGCTAACGGCAAATGCGATCATGAACCCAACGTTCAGGATTCCATTCTCAATTTCTAGAAAGGATGCCTCGGCACCTTCAAAAACCGAAACTCCAATGTAGCTAATAAGAATGAGAGTCGAAGGTATGAGTAAAAAAGCTGCAATATACTGCATCTAGCCTAACTTCCCTGTTCATATGACTAAGCTTATCGATTGATTGGCTTCGGATGATTAACGACACAGCGGAAGCCGTTGCCGCCAGCGGAAACAGGCACACCGGATCGCGCAAACACAGTAGCATTGCCACCTACGTGGTCTCCGTGGCCAGCCCAATCTCTTACAGTTTTCTCCGGACTATCTGGGTCAATGGGTTTCAGCGGACCTCTGGGATTGTTGCGCGGCGCATGCTGATAATAGTCCTTCTGAAACCAGTCCTGAGTCCATTCCGCAACATTCCCCGACATGTCATGAAGTCCTATCGGATTGGGCGGATAACTACCAACAGGTCTCCTCTCCATGACTAGAGAAGAATGGCTAAGCATATTGCCGGAAGGCGGGATACTTGGATCAATATACTGCCTGGGCCTCTGCAAATATGTATCGTTATCTGCAACGCCAGTATTTGTGGCGAAGGGAACATTACTGCCCCTGCTTCGGGCAGCGAATTCCCATTGCGCCTCCGTAGGGAGAGCAAAAGGCAAGCCGGTTTGATCGCCTAACCAGGCGCAGTAACCTTCCGCTTCATGGTAGTTTGGCGTTCTGGCAGGTTTAAGATAAAAATAAGGAGAAAAGGGATCTTCACTTGGTTCGGCGATAAATTTCTCGTCATAGACAGAGCCCTCATACAAGGAAAAGCGTCCAAGTTTTTCGTAGTAGACATGCATTTCTCCCCAAGTTGTCTCGTATTTGGAGATTGAGTAGCTATCGACACTAACCTCGACAGCAGGCCGAGCATGATCGGTTAAAACTACATAAGGCGAACCATTCGGGTGTCCCACATCACCCAGCTTAAAAGTACCTCCGTCAACAAAGACCAGATTTTCAATCGCTTTTTGCTTGATTCGAGAAACCGCATCGGCCGAGCCGTTACCAAACCTCTCACAAGCAGATAATGAGGTTGCAAGCAACACCAACAACCCCAACTGCAAACCATTGTTCAGAACCATATGTGGTTTTCCGTAGCCAATCCTACAAATACGGCAGACGTCGAAAGGATCCATTCTCACAGGCCTTCCCGCTATTGCTGTTTGACCCTGAAGCCCGAGCATGAACATGCGCTGATCCGCTTTGTTTTTTCCAATGAACGCAAAAAGTCGTTCAACGTTCGAGTCAAACTCCTCTTGCATTGCAAAACCTTCAGGATTCATTCGCACAACGGTTTCCTCGAAATCGCGCCACCCCTGGAAAGTTTCCATTATCTGCTTAACAGCCGTAATTTTGATGTCATCGTCATCCCACAAATCGGGTGTCACCCACCAGTCATAAAGAATATTATCCAGAACCGTACCTTTGACCTCAGGTGGGGCATGCAGGAAAACGGAATTCTCCTTCAATTGCAGATCAGTGAGTATGTTTTGCGCGATGTCAGTGCTTTGTTTTTCTCGGTAACGATTAACAAAAACCTCCTGGGCGTATGTAGCCAGCTCATTTGCGATAGAACCAGCAAACTCGTTAGCCACTTCAAATGCCGACAACCCTCTCGCCAAAGCATATAGCCCCATTCGTTTATACCACTCGAAAGCGTCGGTACTTTGATCAAAGAGCTCTAAATACCTGAAATCCACATCCAATAGTGCGTTGTAGACGAAATGGAGCATCCGAATGACTTTCTGAGTCTCGATCTCCAAGAGAAAGCTTCCAGATGGCCCCACGCCTAGCACAAGCCCAGCGTGTGCGTTTACATAAAATTTGCCAGTCTCCGGGCTGAATAACAGCCTGAGTTCGGCCTCTGCCCCAGCCCCCAACGCTGCCTCGACCTTCTTACCTACCCTACAAAGCCTTTCCCACTCTCGCTTCTCGGTCAGTACGTCTTTCCAACGCAGCTCACCTGCCACCTCACATCCGCCACGAATGCCTGCGAATACCCCAGCCTCAGCCCCCGCCCTCTGCCCGTTATTCCTCGAAGCAATGCCCTTCAGAGTGGGGAGGCCGTCCTTGGTGGACACGTGAACATTTCCAGCAATAAGAGCCGAGGCGCCGGCAAATCCGGTCAGCGAGGCGTTGATCGCTGCCTGGAAATGGCCGAGCGACGCGATCTTGCGCTCGCCATCCCAGCCTCCAACCCGATAAGGAATCCGGATTTCGGACCGGTTATTCACCGGAAACGCCAGCTCAACACCAACCTTGCCCTGCGCCAGCGCATACTGCGCTTCCGCTTTCGCCTGGAAATGCACTTTCCCCTTGCGCGGATCAAATTCACCCGAAGCTGCCGCACCGGCAGCAAAGCGCATGAACTGTGCTTCTGCGGAGGCATCAAACCCGGTTTCATCGACCGCTTCCCGCCTGGCTTCCGCGTCTCCCCAGATGGACCAGGATGCCTCATCGTAAAACTTGTTCAACGTCGTCATCAGCGCGCCATTTTTATCCGGCTCCCAGAGGGTTGCGTTGAATTTGATGTTAAGTTCGCTTCGGATAGCATCTCGTAGCTTAGCCGGATCAACGCCGTTCTCGGTTAGCCAACCCTTACTGCGCTCCCTGTCTCGCGATGCCATCGAATACCGGCGAGGGTGGTTCGCGATCTTGTCAGAGCGAACAAATGTGACGTGCTTATTGCCGGCCAACCGCTTTATTTCAGTAATCGGTGGAATGGATTGCATGTCGTTGGTCAGGACTGAGCGCGCCTCAAGTTCGTCTATCAGCCTTTCCTTCTCCTCCTGTACTTCCGACAGCAACCGCCCTTCGCCTTCAGTCACGCCCAGTTCAGAGTCGGTCTCACCCTCATCAAGCCCGTCAAGCTTCCCGTAAAATTCAGTGATGGGACCACAAACAAACTCCTCTTCTTCGACCCAATCCGCCAATTCTGCCTCAGTCAGAAGAATCAGTTCGTCAGACCCGGTTACATGAACAACTTCCACGATTTCTTCGGAACAGGGAGGCTCCTGAGCAACAGATCCCACTTCGCAGTTGGAGAAATCAGCCTCGTTGGCCGCTGGCAGCTTGAGCAGCTGTCCGGGGAAGATACGATCCGGGTTCTCAATTGCAGGATTCAGCCGCATCAGGCTGCTCAGGGTTGTTTGATGCCTTTGTGCAATCGCACTGAGGGTGTCGCCGGAGCGAACGGTGTATTCAGAATTCATCAGGCAACTCCGTATGCCAAATGGTTATCCACTGCTTTCAGGCGTGCGCCAGTCGAGACCTCAGAGTCAGACAGAATGGTGCGGATTTCGGCAAGCTTGATCCGCTCCCCGTGAACCACGGCCAGCTCTGAGTAACGGCTAACCTCCTTTTCGGTTCGAAAACCCAGCGCGGTTGCCTCATTGATGAGTTGCTCCAACCTTGCTCGATCCGTGATGTCGAGAAAACGGCCCAACTTCTCGACGAATTCATGCCTGGCGCTCTGTGACAGCACTGCCACATGATTTTCAGTGAGGAGAAACCAGCCTTCCTCAGCCGCTTTCCTGAAGTGTTGCGAGCCATCTGAATCGAACCGGGATAGCTCTCCGTTCGGCTGGAAGGCCAGCCACTCTCTGACTGGCCCACTAAAGCGAGCGCGTTCCTGCTCATTCAGTGCAGACATCAGCCGCGTGAGCTGCTTGGGTGCGTAATAGCGCAGGTAGGAGAATCCCCCATTCGGCATCTGCACACTGAGCAAACTGCGCAAATGGCCCGCCACAAGGGGGAGGCTTTGATCCGATAGAAGGATAACGGCTTTATCCTGCCACTCCGGCTGGGCACGCCAAAGCCGTGTACCCTCGGAGGGTTTGACCAGGCAAGGGGTTACTTCCATAGCCGCTTCATGTGGTGTGCCCAAGAACAGATATTCCAGTTGGGGCTGATCATCATGCTCGTAGGTGAAGCGCGGTGCATCAAACAATGCACCGTCAAAAAGAATGTAGGCCTTCGCCCTCGTTGTTTCATCCAGCCCTATCATGCAGTCACATCCTCGCATGAACAGGATGAGAGGGCGCAGGTGCCATCCGACTTGCGCCCGCATTGCTTGACCAGTGCAACATCATTCCTGGCCGCCGCTTTCAGGGCCTGCACCGAACTTGGAGTCGGACCTGCTAAAGCCCGGGTGTCGGTTTCAGCAAGCTGTGCCGGTTTATTCGTATCGGCAATTTCACTCAAGCTGGCCGGAAGCGCCGGGTCTTGGGCCGCCACCCCACTCCCACTCCCCGGACCACCGCCAGAGTTCATGCGCACCGAAGGCCCGGAGACCGTAACGCCACTGGGATCCAGCTTCAGAAAGCTGCCACCCGCCTTGAGCGTGAGTTCGGCGCCCGCCTCGATTACGACTTTCATACCCGCTTTGTGGTGGATCTCGGTGCCAGCTTCAACGAGCTGGTTTTTGCCCTGTTTGCTGTGAAGACTGCCACCGATGGAGAGGCTGTAATCACTTCCGACCGACTCACGCTGTTCGCCATCGACAGTTCGGTGCTCATTGCCTTTGACGTGACTGAATTCGTTGTTTTCGACCGTGCGGTGACTGTCGTTCCGAATCACCTCCGTGCGGTTGTTCTCGGTGAGCAGGTCCAGGTCTTTCTGGGCGTGGACGTAGATCTGTTCCTGGTCCGCCTCATCCTCAAACCGCAGTTCGTTGCTGCCCTCGCCCTTGTGGGTCTTGGTTTTCAGGGTGGTGCGGGTTTTGTGCTCCGGCAGCCCATAGGGTGGCGTGTTGGTGATGTGATGGGTTCGCCCGGTGATGATGGGCTGGTCCGGGTCGCCGTCCAGGAAGGAGACAATTACTTCGTGGCCGATTCGTGGCAAGGCCATGAAGCCATACTGGCCGCCGGCCCAGCCCTGACTGACTCGGAGCCAGGCGCTGCTGTGTTCGTCGTTTTTCGAGTAGCGATCCCAAGGGAAACGGACTTTGACCCGGCCATGTTCATCGCAGTGAATCTCTTCGCCTTCCGGGCCTGTGACAATCGCAATTTGCGGGCCGTCCATCAGAGGACGATGGGGCGTTCGGGGACGCCAGGTCAGGTCTGCAGGTATGGCATTGAACCGGTTGTGATAGGTGGTGGGTTCGCTGCCGCCCTCCTCTTCCAGGGCCTGGGGCTGGGTGCCGGTGTGAGTGACTGCGGTCAGCAGCCATTCCCGATTCAGGGCGTCGCTGTCGTGCTCCTTCAGCTCAACTTTGGCGCCGGCGCTGAAGTCCGGGCGATTGCTCTCACCGGATGCGGTACTGGCATCATTGCGGAGGGATTGCAGTCTGGCTTCGGTAAACGGCTGGCCACTGGCATCGGCCTTGAAGCGGCCGGGGTAATCGTAGTGCTGGTAATCTTCCCGGTGCTTCAGGTCGCCGGAAGCATGCTGATGCATCAAAGCATAGGCGGGATTCTTAAAGGTATAATCCTTCATGGCCACAGAGGCCACCCGCACCCGCTCTTCATATCGAAATCGGTACACGACCGGGCGCCTGCTGCTGCCGCCGGCTCTGGCGTTATATTCTGCCGGCTCCAGCTTCGGCGCATCGCCATGATGGTCGGCGATTACAAGCGCCGGCTGTGTGTCTGCGTCCACGCTCCCGTGTTCATACCTGTAATGCCAGCCCTCTTCAGCCGCGAGACGTTCGAGGAAGGCTAGGTCGCTTTCTCGATGCTGAACACAATACTCCCGCTGCTCGGGAGTGCGTTTCAGATCGAAAACCGAGTCGATAATGCCGCGCTCTTCCAGCAAGGTTCGCGCGATGGTATCGCTGCTTTGGGTCTGGAAAATCCGGCTGTTGTGCATCAGCCCCAGACGCCAGAGCGGCGACTGGATATTCAGTTCATAGCGGGTTCGCCGGTGACCGGCATCGCCCCGAACAAATTCGTTGACCACACCCGTGAAACGCCTTAGCGGCACGCTGTCCTGCCAGATAACGAGATCCACCGGTTGCTCCAGGATCTCCGCTGCCTGAATCGATGAGTCGATACTGGCCAGCTCAAGCCGACCGTGAAACACCTCGGACAGGCATTCGGTCAGGGTAAAACCGACGAGTGAAAAAATATCAGAGGGGAGACCGCCAACGCGGACGGTGAACTGCAATCCATTTGCCTGGGGCATGTCTTCAATCCTTTGAAGTCATCAATCCGGATGATTCTGCTACAAAAACTGCACTATCCCTGGCAGTTCTTCCATCGTAGCGGGTGAAACATTAACAGCGTAGTCGCGGTTATTCAACGAAAAGACCGAACGTTACTCACTCGCCTCCTGGCGCGAACGATACCATTCGGCGTACGGCGTGTTCTCGATCTTGCACTGGGTATAGTCCGGTTCGTCATCAGACCACCAGACCGGCCCGCGCTCACCCAGGGCACGCTTGGCGTGATCCACCTGTTGGCGGGCCTCACGCTCCTGACCCTCGTCGCCGGATGCTTTCGCATCCCGCACCATCCGGCGAGCAGACATCAGGTGCTTGACCTGCTCCCGGTACACCTGCTCCGGAAGATCGGGATTCGAACAACGCCACAGGCGCCCCTTTACCACAAGGTAGCGCCCGTCCGGCGTTTTGATCGTGTCTTTACCCAACCTTTATTCAGGCTTATAGAGCCGCTGAATGCTGGAGAAATCCAGGCTACCGTTGCCCTGCCCAGCATGGAGCTGGAACAGGTTGCGGGCCAGAGAGCCCATGGGAATGGAAGCCTGGTTCTTGACGGCGTTGTCGAACGCCAGCCCCAGATCCTTGGTCATCAGATTGACCAGGAAGCCGCCCTCGTAGTTACGTGACGCGGGTACGCCCTCCATCACACCAGGCCAGGGGTTGTAGACGTTCAACGCCCAGTTGCCGCCAGAGCTCTGCTTCATGATTTCCGAGAGAACCGCCGGATCCAGACCGTTCTTCACGCCGAGCGCAAGTGCCTCACTGGTGCCGGACATCAGGATGGCCAGCAGCATGTTGTTGCAGATCTTGGCCACCTGGCCGGACCCATGATCACCGGCGTGGAAGATGTTCTTGCCCATGGCGTCGAGAATCGGCTTGGCCTTGTTGAAAGCCTCTTCCGAGCCGCCGCAAATGAAGGTCAAGGTGCCGGCCTTGGCACCGCCAACACCGCCGGAGACGGGCGCATCGAGGAACGGGATATCCTTGGCTCGTGCAACTTCGGCAACGCCCCGGGCTGTTTCCGGAGCGATGGTGGAAGAATCAATCACCAGGGTGCCGGCCGGCAGTTTTGCCAGCAGACCATCGTCACCCAGGTATACCGCTTCTACATGCTGGCCGGCAGGCAGCATGGTGATGACACACTCCGCGCCACTGGCTGCTTCGTGGGCGGTGCCTGCTGTTTTCGCGCCTTCGGACACCAGGGCAGCAACAGCGTCTTTGGACAGGTCGAATACGGTGACCTCGTGGCCGGCTTTTACCAGGTTCCCGGCCATTGGGCCGCCCATGTTACCGAGACCGATAAAGGTAATCTTTGCCATGTCTTTTCTCCTTGTTCTTGTAATAGATCAGCTAAAAAAATCGTCGATCCAGGCGCTGTCCATTTCGGCAAGGGACGCATAGCGCCAGCGGGGCTGCTGGTCCTTGTCGATCAGAAGCGCTCGGATGCCTTCGGCAAACTCGCCCTTGGTCAGGCACTTGGTGGAAAGCACCAGTTCCTTGTCGAGCACCTCTTTCAGGCTGTCGTGTTTGCAGCCGTGCAGGTGCCGCCAGACCAAAGCCAGGGATGTGGGTGACGCACCAGCCAGGGAGCGGGTCGCTTTCGCCACCCAGCCGTCGCCACCAGACAGTTCTTTCAATTGGTTAACGGTCGCTTCCAGGGAGTCAGCATCGGTAACCCGATTGATCTCATCGAAATGAGTGCGAACAGGTGACTCCGGCATGGCGTCGGCGCTCTCACGCTCGTATTGACGCAACACACTACCGACCACTGCATGAGGATCTTCACCCTGCCAGTTACGCTTGCACAGCTCGGCAACAACATTGGCCTTCAGATCATGCCGGATGAAGCGGTCGGCAAGGCCAGTGAAGATTGCATCAGCGCCGTTCAGGCGAGCACCGGTCAGCCCCAGGAACAAGCCGGTGCGCCCGGGGGTGCGGTTCAGGAACCAGCCCGCCGCAACATCGGGGTAGAGGCCGATGGTGATCTCGGGCATGGCAAGCTTCGATCCTTCCGTCACCACCCGGTGAGACGCGCCCTCCATAATGCCCATACCGCCACCCATTACGATGCCGTGTCCCCAGCAAACGAGCGGTTTCGGGAAGGTATGGATCAGGTAATCCAGCTCATATTCCTCGGTGAAGAATGCCTCACCCTCACTGGCACCCTGTGGCTCGGTCATGCTGCGATACAGGGCAACGATGTCGCCACCGGCACAGAACGCCTTGTCGCCCTCGGATTCCAGCCAGACGGCCTGGATTACGGGGTCCTCCGCCCAACGCTTCAGTTGCGGAGTCAGCAACCGGATCATTTCCAGAGACAGCGAGTTCAGCGCTTTGGGCGTATTCAGCCGGGCCACGGCGATCAGCGCGCCATCGCCCGTCTTCCATTCTTCGAAGATAATGGGTTGATCACTCATAACAGGTCCTTGAGCCAGCCTTCAAAGCCGGCTTCAGCGGTTTTTCCATTCCGGCTTGCGCTTTTCGAGAAACGCGTTTACGCCTTCTTTCTGGTCTTCGGTAGAGAACAGCTCAACAAACAGTTCCCGCTCCATGCGCCAGCCGTCGTCGTGGCTGCGGCCATCGCGGGCGCTCATCACCAGGGTCTTGCAACGAGCAGTTGACGACGGGCTCTGCTGGCACGCCATTTCCGCCAACTCCAGCGCCTTATCAAGGCTCTGTCCGCTCGGCACCACTTCCTCAACCAGGCCGATTCGCAGTGCCGTATCGGCCTTTACCCGCTCACCGCACAGAATCATCCGCTTGGCCCAGCCCTCACCCACCAGCCAGGGCAGGTTCTGGGTGCCGCCGGCACAGGGCAAAAGGCCAACGCCTGCTTCGGGCAGTGCCATCTGGGCATGCTCTTCGGCAATGCGGATGTCACAGGCCATGGCGCACTCCAGGCCGCCACCCATGGCGTAGCCGTTCACCGCCGCGATAGAAACACCGCGGAACCGCTGCAGCGTGGAGAAGGCCTCGCCAAAAAGCTGGCCCATCTCGTTCGCCCGGGCCTTGTCGCCATCGGCGAAGGTTTTCAGATCGGCGCCGGCGGAATAGAACTTCTCGCCCTGCCCGGTCATTACCAGGGCAAAGATGTCCCGGTCTTCGTTCAGTTCCTTGACGATGCTCGTCAGGGCAATGAGGGAATCCTTCGTCCAGGTGTTGGCCGGTGGATTGTTGATGGTCAGTACCGCGATATGTCCGCGTTTTTCGAGCTGAATCAGGTCACTCATTTGCTATTCCTCATACTGAAAATGGGGTCGGATGACGATTTCATCAGACCCCATTTCTATGCTTATTGAATTGCCTCAGCCACGCCGTCATCGAGCAGGCGACGGGCAACAATCAGACGCATGATTTCGTTGGTGCCTTCCAGGATCTGGTGCACACGCAGGTCACGCAGATAGCGCTCAAGCGGGTATT
Source organism: Marinobacter flavimaris (assembly GCF_002933295.1). Taxonomy (GTDB): domain Bacteria; phylum Pseudomonadota; class Gammaproteobacteria; order Pseudomonadales; family Oleiphilaceae; genus Marinobacter; species Marinobacter flavimaris. The sequence continues at coordinate 219,613 of NZ_PSSW01000002.1, read as the reverse complement.
CACGAATGTAGCCGTAACCGCCGTGAAGCTGCAGGGCCTCGTTGACCACTTCGAAACAGGCATCGGTGGCGAACCGTTTGGCCATGGCACAATGCAGTGTCGCTTCCGGATCGGCGTTATCAAGCTTGAACGCGCCCAGACGAACCATCTGCCTCGCGGCAACCAGGTTGGTGGCCATGTCGGCCAGCTTGAACTGCAGAGCCTGGAAAGCCGCCAGCGGCTTACCAAACTGTTCCCGCTCGTGCATGTAGTTACGGGCACGGAGAAGAGCCGCCTGGGCACCACCAAGGGAACAGGTGGCGATATTCAGACGCCCCCCATCGAGCCCCTTCATGGCGATGGCAAACCCGTCGCCCTCGTCACCAACTCGGTTGCTGGCCGGAATGCGGACATTCTCCAGGCTGATCATCCGGGTAGGCTGACTGTGCCAGCCCATTTTCTCTTCATTCTTGCCGTAGGAAATGCCGTCGGCATCTGCGGGAATCACGAAGGTGGAAATGCCTTTATAGCCGGAATCCGGCGCTCCGGTTCGGGCCATCAAGACCAGAATATCGGTGGCCCCGGCGCCGGAAATGAATACTTTACTGCCGTTGATTACGTAGCTGTCGCCATCCCGCACGGCCTTGGTGCGAAGACTGGCCGCGTCTGAGCCGGCACCCGGCTCGGTCAGGCAGTAGGAGGCGAGCCATTCGCCGCTGGCGAGTTTAGGCACGATTTCCTGCTTGAGATCATCCGACGAAAAGCTGGCGACCATCCAGGTGGCCATGTTGTGGATGGTGATAAACGCGGCGGTTGAAGGGCACGCAGCAGCGAGCTCTTCCACGATGACCGAGGTGTCCAGCCGGGACAGCCCCATGCCGCCAAGCGCTTCGGGCGTGTACATACCCATGAAGCCCATTTCGCCGGCTTCCTTCATCACATCGACCGGGAAAATATGCTCGCTGTCCCACTTCGCAGCGTGGGGCGCCATGGATTTTTCCGCGAACGCCCGAGCGGCCTCGCGAAACGCCAGCTGATCTTCGGTGAGGTTAAAGTCCATCGTTACGCTCCAGATAGAGAGGGCTTGGCATTGAGTGGGGAAAACAAGGGGCCGGAAACAGGTTCCGGCCCAAATACCCCACCTTCAACGCAATTAACGCAACTGGATAGAGAAGTTGGCTTCCGAGCTGGTCGCTTCACTGGAGAACCAGCGGGAGGTAACCGTTTTGGTTTCGGTGTAGAAGCGAACCGCCTGCTTGCCGTAGGCATGCTGGTCACCGTAGAAGGAACCCTTCCAGCCGGTGAACGAGAAGAACGGCAGGGGCACAGGAATGGGGATGTTCACGCCCACCTGGCCTACGTCGATCTCATGCTGGAAGCGACGCGCGGCACCACCGGAACTGGTAAAGATGGAGACGCCGTTGCCGTACGGGCTGTTATTCACCAGCTCGATGGCATCACCAAGGGTGTCGGTTTCCATGCAGGAGAGCACGGGACCGAAGATTTCCTCGTTGTAGATATCCATCTCGGTGGTAACACCGGAGAACAGAGTCGGGCCAACCCAGTTGCCATCGGGCAGTCCGTCTACGGTGCAGCCGCGACCATCCAGCAGAAGGTTAGCGCCCTGCGCTTCACCGGTCGCGATCAGGGACTCGATACGGTCTTTCGCCTTGGAAGAGATGATCGGGCCATAGCTGGCACCGGAATCGTTCCACGCGCCTGGACGAACTTTCGCCATGGCTTCTTTCAGCTCTGGAATCCACTGCTGGGCTTCGCCCACAAAGACCGCGACCGAAATTGCCATGCAGCGCTGGCCGGCAGCACCAACCGAGGCACCAACCAGGGCATTGATCACTTGCTGTTTGTCAGCGTCCGGCAGGATGACCATGTGGTTCTTGGCACCGGCGAAACTCTGGACACGTTTCATGTTGCGGGTGCCGGTCTCGTAGATGTAACGGCCAACAGGCACAGAACCTACGAAAGAAACGGCCTTGATGGCGGGATCAGTCAGCAGTACGTCAACCTGCTCCTTGCCACCGTGAACCACCTGCAGAACGCCCTTGGGCGCACCGGCTTCTTCAAACAGCTCGGCAAGGCGCATGGGGGTCAACGGATCCTGCTCGGAAGGCTTGAGGATAAAGGTGTTACCGCAGGCAATCGCCATTGGGAACATCCACAGCGGAATCATGGCCGGGAAGTTGAACGGCGTAATACCGGCGCACACACCCAGCGGCTGGATCCAGGAGTGGGTATCCACTTCACGGGCAACGTTCTCAACCGTCTCGCCCATCATCAGAGAAGCGACGTTTCCAGCGTGCTCAACTACTTCAATACCACGCCAGACGTCCCCTTTGGCGTCTTCAAACGTTTTGCCGGTTTCCTGCGAAAGGATTTCAGCAATCTCGTCATGATGTTTTTTCAGAAGTGCCTGATAGCGGAGCATAACCCGGGCGCGCTCGGAAACCGGCACTTCCTTCCAGGTCTTGAATACTTCACCGGCATACTTGATGGCCTGCTCCATTTCCGCATGAGTCGTGTTCGGAGCCTTGGCGATCACTTCGTTGGTGGCGGGGTTGGTAACTTCAATCCAGTCCTTGGTCTGGCTCTGGATGAATTCACCTGCAATATACAACGGTACATTTTTCATGTTGATGTCCCTGTTTGTTGTTGTACGGGAAGCCGGCCGGAACCTGAGGGTTCCTTGCCACGTTTACCCAAAGGCTAGCACGGGATTGACCAATGGGTGATTGACTAAATTTCGCCCGTAATGGACTATCTTTCGATAAAGCTCAAACAAACAAGACCAGAAATGACCCAAACCTCACAGTGGCCGGTGCCCAAAGACAGCATTCGCTACGTGGTGCCTGAGCCGATCATTCGACTGCTCGCGAGCCATCCACTGACCCGGGATCTCTATCCGCTGGCGTTCGGCCACTACCGGCGCGCCGTCGGCCATCACATGCATCGGGAACACCATCACGACAATCTTTTGATCTACTGCACGGAAGGCCGTGCGTTCCTGAACGTAGACGGGGAGCCCTACACGGTGGAGGCTGGCGATCTGCTGCTTCTGCCGGCCGGTGCCAACCATCGGTATACCGCCGATCCGGACAACCCCTGGACCATTCACTGGGTGCACTACACCGGACCACTGGCAGCAGATTTTCAACACTACATGGGGTTCGACGGCCCGACCCGGATTCGTCATTTGGGCCGGCAACCCCGGCTTCTGGTTGACTTCAATGGCCTGCTATCGGTGCGACAGACCGGTTTCCGGGCCCGCGGCCTGATCCACGCGGCCAACCGGCTTCGGCAACTGTTGGCTGCAGTTCCGATCAACGCCGACGAAACCGGGCACGAGCGGCAGGCCGAACTGGAAACCATTCACAATTATATGCGGGAGCATCTGGATGAGCGTATCAGCCTGGAGCAACTGGCCGATCTCGCCGGCCTCTCACCGGCTCATTTTGCCACCCGCTATCGGGAACAGACCGGCACCTCCCCGATCCAGCACTTCCTGCACCTGAAGGTGGAACGCGCCTGCCAGATGCTGGACACCAGCAGCCTGAGCTTCGCAGACATAAGCCGACGCCTGGGCTATGACGATGCTTACTATTTTTCGCGGCTTTTCAAAAAGGTAATGGGTCAGTCACCCCGGGACTACCGGCATACCGCCCGACACTGAACGGTCAACCCGGGCCAGATTGAAACCTGCCGCCTTCTACGACTTTTGTTGTAGGAGCCAAGGGGTTAGGCTGGGGGCATCGAATGACAAAAAGAGTGAGCCCATGGCCATGTACACCATTGAAATTGATGAAACCTTTGACGTACCCCGACGACGGGTTTTCGCCCTGTTCGCCGACCATTACCGTTTCGGAAAACTGCTGGGAGCACCGGTCAAACGAATCAAGGACAGCGATCAGGCTGATCCCAACGGCATCGGCTCCGTTCGCAAAATCGGCATCGGGCCGGTCGGCCTGGAAGAAACGGTGACCAGCTTCGAGCCGGATTCACTGATCGAATACACCATCACCAGCATGAGCCCGATCCGCAACCATCTGGGAAGAATCCGTTTCGAGGACACACCGGAAGGCCACACCCGGGTGAACTACACCATCACCTTCGAAGACATCGTACCATTCACCGGGAAGGTCGTCAGCAGCGCTCTTGAACAGGGCATTCGCCGCGGGATCAAACGGGTACCACAGCTGGCCTGAGAACTGGCAACAACAAATCGTTACTTGAGGAATATCAGAGAATTGACCTGAGGCAAGAGTTGGCTTTTGTCAATTTTGTAATCTCCGCGCAGCTTGCAATATCCGGCCATTCCGGCCGGATCAAACTGTATTTTGCGGGAGACCGAAATGGCAGCCGAACCCATTGTCCTGTTCGATAACGGACACCACAAATGCCTGATGTTCGATTCCCTGGTAACCGGAGAGGGCGTCCAGTCCAACCAGTTCCTGATTGTCGACGGTAAACATGAAGCACTGATCGACCCGGGTGGCGACCTCACCTACACCCCGCTGTCGGTGGCGGCATCACGCTACATGAACATCCGCGACATGGATTACGTGTTCGCCTCTCACCAGGACCCGGACATCATCGGTGCCATCGACCGCTGGATCGTTCATACCCGCGCGAAGATCGTAACTTCGAAACTCTGGGCCCGGTTCCTTCCGCACCTGGTTTCCAGCTACGTGACCAACCAGCTCAGCGGCAGCGTATACGACCGCATCGTTAGCGTTCCGGATGCTGGCGCCAATGTGAAGTTCGGGGAATCCTATCTGCAATGTCTGCCAGCCCACTTCATGCATTCGGTCGGCAACCTGCAGTTCTATGATCCGGTCTCGAAGATTCTGTTCTCGGGCGACCTGGGCGCCTCCATGGGTGGCGAGGACGATCACCTGCCAGTAAAGGACTTCGACAAGCATATACCGAGCATGATCGGCTTCCATCGGCGCTACATTGCCTCCCGGAAGGTTTGCCAACTCTGGGCGAATATGGTCCGCGACATGGATGTTTCGATGATTGTGCCCCAGCACGGCAAACGCTTCGAAGGACCGGTGATGGTTGATCGCTTCCTGAACTGGGTCAGCGATATGGAGTGTGGCATCGACCTGATGACCCAGGAAAACTACCGGCGCCCGGTCGATTACGTTTAACTGCCGGAAGGCGAGCACCGAGACCGGGGCAATTTATTCTCCGGTCCGGCACTCGGCCCCAGCGCTGACAGGAACTGCTGTGCTGAGGGCTGGCCGCCGTCAACTGCCGCCAGCCGGATCAGACACAAGCCTTCAGCCATGCGGCCTTCGTCAAAAAGGCTTTTGCCCAGCCGCCAGCGGGCATCACTGTTTCCCGCTTCCGCAGCTCGGCGATACCAACTGAGTGCTTCGTCTTTATCCAGGACCGTTCCCCTGCCCTCTTCATAGGCCATGGCCACTTCGACCATACTGATGGAATCACCACTGTCGGCTGCCCGCAGGTACCACTGGAAGGCTTTCTCCTGGTTTTGTTCAACGCCCTGCCCCTGGGCATACATGTTGGCCACATTCAGCATGCCCTGGCGGCTGCCCTCCTCTGCCAGCTCCAGATACTGCTCGAAGGCCGATTCATATTGCCCCATCTTGTAGACGACATAAGCGTTGAGAACCCGGATCATGTCCCGTGCCACCTGGTCCTGATCGCCGTTCTCGTTACCCCCGGCACTCGCCAACGAGCATGAAAAGACCAGGCACAGAAACAGCATCCGAACCATTGTCTGCGTTGCGCTTTGTCTTTGCATTCTGTTCCCCGACGCCTGCCAGTTGTCCTCTCACGCTAGCAGTGGCTTGCCTATAGGTCTGTGCATCAAAAGTGCTGTCCTGCTGGCACCTTGGTATTGGCGGATCGTGAAAACCATCCCGGAACAGGGGCCAAATAAGCCTGTCCCAAACCGGCAATGTTGAGTAAAATCCGGCCTTTTCCAGAGAACCAAGAGGCAGCGCAGATGGGCAGAGCCTACCAGAACCGCAAAGAATCCATGGCCAAGACGGCTGCGGCAAAAACCAAGGTCTACAGCAAGTACGGCCGCGAGATTTACATGAGCGCCAAGTCCGGAGGCCCCGATCCCCAGGCCAACCTGTCCCTGCGCGGACTGATCGAGCGGGCCAAGAAAGACCAGGTGCCTTCGCACGTCATTGAAAAGGCCATCGACAAGGCCAAGGGTGGCGCCGGCGAAGACTATGCTGCAGCTCGCTACGAAGGCTACGGACCGGGCAACTGCATGGTGATCGTGGACTGCCTGACCGATAACCCGAACCGCACCTTTGGCGACGTGCGCCTGGCCTTCACCAAGACCAAGTGCAAGATCGGCACGCCCGGAGCCGTGTCTCACATGTTCGACCACAGCGCTATTTTTGCGTTCAAGGGCGAGGATGAAGAGGCCGTACTCGAGGCGCTGATGGAAGCGGATGTCGATGTAACCGACATCGAGAACGAAGATGGCCTGATTACCGTGTTCACACCGAACACCGAATACGCCAAGGCTCGCCAGGCACTCGTGGACGCAATCGAAGACATCGATTTTGAAGTGGATGAAATCCAGTTCCTGCCCAAAACCACCACAATGGTGGAAGGCGACGACATCCCCATGTTCGAGAAATTCCTCGACATGCTGAACGAACTGGACGACGTGCAGAACGTGTTCCACAACGCCGAACTGCCAGAGCAGTAAACAACCCGGCCCGCTGGCCTCGCAGGAAGATAGCACCATGCAACAGAACGCTCCCACAAACCGCAAGGCGCGCGTGGTGGTCCTTAAAACAGGCACCACCTACCCGGACATTCGGGCAAGGTTTGGCGATTTTGACGAGTGGTTCCTGCGCGGGTTGTCAGACGAGCTGGATATCACCGTTGCCAATGCCGAGGCCGGTGAACTGCCGGGGAATCCTGAAGACTGGGACGGCATCGTGGTGACGGGCTCCCCTGCCATGGTGAGCGACCGGGCCGAGTGGAGCGAGAACGCGGGGCGTTGGCTGGTAAAAGCCGTCAGAAGCGAAGTGCCGGTGCTTGGTGTCTGCTATGGCCACCAGTTACTGGCCCACGCGCTGGGCGGGGAAGCTGGTTACCATCCGAATGGCCGGGAAACCGGCACCCACGAGGTTGAACTCCTTCCCGAGGCAGCTTCCGATGTCCTGTTCCGGGAGCTACCGGAAAAATTTCCGGCCCAGCTGACACACCGGCAGTCCGTGCTGCGCCTGCCTGAAGGCGCGGTGTTGCTGGGACGCAACCAGTTCGAGCCTCATCAGGCTTTCAGAATTGGTCCCTGCGCCTGGGGCGTGCAGTTCCATCCAGAGTTCACGGACGCCATTATGAGCGCCTACCTGAAGGTCCAGGCGCCCGACCTGACACGGGAGGGGCTTGATGCGGAGGCCCTGATCGCCGGCGTAAAGCCAGCGCCGGATGCGTCCTCGCTGCTTTCCCGTTTCAGCAGATTTGTTCAGGATCGGATCCGGTAATTCGCGGGCCAACCGTTAGGGTCAGTCGAGGATATAGGCGGTTTTTTCCATTGCCTGCTCTTCTTCATCGATGAAACGGAACTCATTCCAGCCAATGCGCACCATGTCGTTGCTGTTGAGACGCTGGCGGTCAGCAACCCGCAATTCGTTCACAAAAGTGCCATTGGTGCTGTTGCTGTCGGTAATGTAGTAATCCACCGTACCTTCCAGATAGGCATTGGGCACCGCTTCTATCAGGGCGTGCTGGCCGCTCACAGAAATTTCATCAATCTGGATATCGTTGTCCGGGCGCCGACCGATGCGCGTTTCCGGTTGACCGAGTTCAAAGGTGTTAACAACAACGTTATCCACCAGTTGCGAAAGCGAAGCCATGTCAGTTTCCTCAATACTCCAACGTCAGTAATACCACAGACACATTGTCACCCGCCTCGTTTGCCAGGCCGGCATCAATCATTGCCTGAACCGTGCGCTCCATGCCGTCACTTTCCTTATGGATTTCAAGCCACCGGTATTCCGGAACCGAATCAGTTAACCCATCGGAACACAGCAGCAGCACATCTCCTTCATCAAGCGTTTCACGCCGATAACTGGGGGCCGCCTGCTCCACCGTTCCCACGGCCCTGGTCAGGACATTCCGGAACGGCACATTGGGCACGTCGGCCCTGGTAATGCTGCCGTCTTCCAGCATGTTCTGGACCACGGTATCGTCCCGCGTGAGACACAGCGCCTGGCTGCCACGCAGGCTGTAGCAACGGGAATCGCCAATGTGAGCAATATGCGCCTGATTGCCACTCAACCAGGCCACCACCAGTGTCGTGCCCATTTTTTCAAGTCTTGGATCCCCGGAACGGCGGCTCACTATGCGCTCATTGGCCAACCTGAAGGCCCGATCCAGTTTTCCCCGGATATCCGCATCCGTGGTGCCGCTCGAGGCACCGGCGATTTCAGGCTCAAGGGATTCGATGATGGCATCAACCGCAAGGCGACTGGCAACCTCGCCTCCCTGGTGACCGCCCATACCGTCAGCAACCACCAACAACGCCTGGTCACCCGCATCATTGATCCGCCAGTCCACCACATCCTGGTTTGATTCCCGGACGGCCCCGCGATGACTCTGGCCGGCAACGTGATATCGCATCAGGACGACACCTCCTGGCCAGCCTCACGAACGGCCAGACGACGCACGGCCTCGGCCATGGTGGCGGCACTGGCAAAGCGCTTGTCCGGCTCGCGCTGGATAGCCTTGTTGATCAGACGGACCACCCCGTTTGGCAGATCCGCGTTGAACTCGCGGACGCTGCGTGGGCGCTTGTTAAGAATCTGGTAGGTCAGGTTGGCCAGGGTATCGCCCTGATAGGGCGTTTCGCCGCTCACCAGCTTATAAAGCGTTACGCCCAGGCTGTAGATATCGGAGGCACCGGTTACCTTCTGACCCTTCAACTGCTCCGGCGACATATACAATGGGCTGCCCATTACCGCGCCGGTGCGGGTTCGCGAGTCATCGGAGATCTTGGCAATGCCGAAATCGGTGATCTTTATATCGCCATTGTCGGGATTGAAGATGATATTCCCGGGCTTGATGTCGCGGTGGACGATTTTCTGGCTGTGAGCGTAGGCCAGAGCGTCCGCCACGCGGGCAACGATATCCAGAACCCTGGGCAGGGGCAGTAACCGTCCGGTTCTGCCGAATTCACTGAGCGGACGTCCTTTCGCATAGTCCATGGCGATATAGGCGAGGTCTGCCTCCTCGCCAACGTCATACACGGTGACGATAGCCGGGTGGCTCAGGCGGCCAGCGGCTTCTGCCTCCCGGAAGAATCGCTCCTTGAGATCCTGAAGCTGTCCATCATCAAACGCCTGGTAGCTGAGAGTCTTGATGGCAACGGTACGGGCAATCTTCGGATCCTTGCCCAGATAAACCACACCCATGGCCCCTCGGCCAATCTCCCGCTCGATTTCGTACCTTCCGAGGGTCGGGCGACTAACGGCGGGCTCGGGCATCAACAGGGTGCGGGTATTGTCGAAACTCCCTCCCTGCATCAACGAGTTATCCGGCGCGAGCTTTTCCAATGCCGACAGCCTCGCGGCGGTATCCCGAAAACCTTTCTTTCGCTCCTGAATACTGCGGTAGGTGCTGACCGCCTTGTCGTACTGGCGCTTGCGCTCCTGCTGGATGGCGGCGTCGTAGCGCAGCTCGATCTCGCTTTCACAGTCGGGGCAGCGATCCAGCGCTTCGAGGGCCTCGTCTGTATGACCTTGTTGCAGAAATACCTTGGCCAGCTTCAGCCGCGCATCCCGCACATTATCTGTCAGTGCACGGATGTGTTTGCGGGGCTGCAGCCAGAACAGCATCACCACGTAACCGACCACCAGCAACGTGAGCACCACGCCAAACGGCACCCAGGCATTGCGGTAGAACATCAAAGCCGCCTGGATCACCACGAGCGAGCCACCAAGCAAAAGAGTGACCGGCAGGGAAACGGCCGCGCCCATCGCCGGAATTGCAAGCACCAGATACAGTGCCGCAATTGCCAGCCCGGCGGTCACCGCCATGTCGGACCAGAGTGGTTCCGAAAGCCCCCGATCAGCCATAGCCGGCCCGAATGCCTCCTGCGGGAGAATCGTGGCCGGGGTCGCGCCCTCTGGCACGCCGAGAATGCTGAATAGCGCACGGTCAGCCCAGCCAACGAGGGCAAGCTGGTCCCCCATGAGGGCAAACACAACAGCCAGAACGAGAATAACGGCCCGCAGACTGAACAGGCGCGGTATGAAAGAGAGTATGGCGTTCACAGGCAACTTTGTTATAAATGGTTGATCTGACTAGTTTAGAAAGCGTGGCGGAACTTCGATACAACGACCGGGGTGTTTTTTGTAAGTGTTTGTTTACCTGAGAGAGAGGTCACGTATAGTTATGCCGTCGTTTACCTCAGGGATGATGGAAATACACACATGACACTGAAGTTACTGATTCTCCTGCTGTTGCTCACCCTGGCCGGCATCGGCCTTTACCACACCCAAAAGCCACTGCCGCCAGGCATCAGCTATCGTGGAACCGCGGTGCCATTGGAGGAACCCGTCCTGCTGACAGACGTCACCCGTCACTATCAGAACGGCCGTGAGGAGCGAGACCATGAAATCTTCGACGAGGTGTTCCGGCTTGTGGGACAAGCCAACGAGTTCATTCTCATCGACATGTTTCTGTTCAACAGCACCAAGCCGGAGGATGTAGCCCACCGGCCTCTGGCTCAACAGCTCACAGAGGCCCTGCTGGCGAGAAAAGCGGAAAAACCGGAGCTATCCATTACGGTTATCTCCGACCCCCTGAACACCATGTATGGCGGCACGACCTCACCCTGGTTTCAAGCCCTGCGCGATGGTGGCATTCCGGTTGTGGAGACGGCACTCCGGCCGCTACGGGACAGTAATCCCACCTGGTCTTCAATCTGGCGGCTGTGTTGTCAGTGGTTCGGCAACAACCCCGATGGAGGCTGGCTGGACAACGCCCTGGGCACCAGGCCTGTTACCCTTCGAAGCTATCTCGCCCTACTGAACTTCAAGGCCAACCATCGCAAGCTTATGGTCGCGGATGAGGCGGGCTCCCTGAGGGCCATCGTTACCTCGGCCAACCCCCACGACGGCAGCAGCCGGCATAGCAACCTGGGGCTTAGCTTCACGGGGCCGGCGGTCTTTGATCTGCTGAAAAGCGAGCGGGCGGTTCTCGCCATGTCGGGAGCGGACACCACGCCCATTGATGAGCGAATCAGCATGGCTCCCGAAGTCACTGGAGAACCGCAGAAATCCGAAATCCCCCTGGTGGCAGTGCTGACCGAATCGGAAATCCGGGATCAGGCTCTGTCCATGATTCAAGAGGCCTCGGCCGGTGATCAGCTGGACATGGCCATGTTTTACCTCTCACATCGCGATATTGTCACAGCCCTGGTCGACGCCGCCAGACGGGGCGTTGCACTGCGAGTTCTGCTTGATGCCAACAACGAGGCCTTCGGCCACCAGAAGAGTGGCATTCCCAACAGGCAGGTCGCCATGGAACTGGTTCGCGCGGGCGTTCCGGTACGTTGGTGTAATACCCTGGGTGAGCAATGCCACACTAAACTGTTGATGTTGGCCAGAGAAAACGGCGCAACAGAACTGCTCCTGGGTTCGGCCAATTTTACCCGGCGCAATCTCGACGATCTGAATCTCGAGACCGATGTCTGGGTATCGGTGGTGGAGCAGTCACAGGTTGCGAGCGGAGCCCGGCGATTCTTTGACGAGCAATGGCAAAAAGGCCCTGGCGACGATCCGGTGATGAGCCTGCCCTACGAGCGTTGGGCCGACGAATCCAGACTTCGCTATTGGCGCTACCGGATTATGGAGGCGACCGGCCTGTCGACCTTCTGAACAGAACAGGACAAAAGCCATGACAACACCCGTGCATGCGCGCCCTATCGCAGAGCGTATCGACTGGCTGATGGAGCTCAGCCGGGCCCATTCGGCCAGCTTCTGTAGCCCGGAAAACCATCTGGCCAGGCAGCGCTACCTGGCAGAGCACAATACCCAGATCATTGCGATGAAGTGCATGGATGGCCGCATCCACCTGCCCTACGTGACCCAGACGCCTCTTGGTGTCATTCACCCGTTCCGGAACCTTGGCGGGATCTTTGAGCTGGGCTGGCCCTACCTTGGCGACATGCTGGCGGACACGGTCCAGCAAGCCGTAACCCAGGGACGACGGGTGCTGATCATCATTACCTACCACTATTCAAAAGGTTCACGGGAACGGGGCTGCGCCGGCTTTGACTGCGATCGTGAGGCCGCCATGCGCCATGCGTTCCAGATCCGAAGCCAGGTGGAAAAGCTGTTCGGAAACGGCCACCGAACGGTCTATCCCCTGGTATGTGGTTTCGAGAGCGACGAGGATGCACTGGTTCTGCACGGTAGCCAGGAGCGAACGCTGGATCTGTCTACCATTCCTGTAACGCGACTTGCCGATATGGCCTCCGAAATCGCCTCCCTTTGTCCGGATATGCCGGAACCGGTTCAGCGTGATCTGCTGCCCCTGGTTGAGGGCAATATCCGGCACGTGAACGAGATTCGGCGTTTTGACCGGGAACTGAACATAGAGCACCGGGAGTGGGTCATCTGCCTTGGCAGGGGGTTCGATTTCCTGCACGCACCCAACGTAGCCCTGATCATCGGCCCTTACAGCCCGGATCTGTCCCATCCCATCCGCCAGGCCGCCGGGATCATAAAGAGCAACATGGATAATGGACGTGTTCCGGATGATGGTTTCCTGCTGCTCTGCTCCGCGCCCTACCAGGAACCGGGCACCCATAAGGCCCGGGCAGAACTGAAATCGGCGTTCCTGGCAGAGTTCGGTGCCAACGTTATCCGCCAGGCGTACCCAGACCTCGCCAGCCGAATGGTCGCACGCTCGGCTATACTCCATTGGCCGGAACGAAAGCTGCAGGTTTGTGAATCCTGAACGATTCGTATGTTGAGGGAACGCAACCGACTGTTTTATCGTCCGGTTAGTGCAAGATGACTAACAAACCGCTACACCGGAAGTAGCCAACGAGCAGGAGTGACCCATGTCAGGCATTCGCAAGCACTTGAGGTACGTTTCCTTTTTTATGGCCATGATGATGGCTCTTGGTTCCGTCTGGTCGGCCACCGCTACCGCCGGCATGGTTGGAACCGGCGAAATGATCGGGCAACAACAGGTTCAGCTGGACCGGCAGGAGCTGATCAGCATGCTCGACAGACAGGATGTGCAGGCCAAGTTGGCAGACCTTGGGGTCAGCCAGGACCAGGTCAAGGAACGCATCCAGAACCTCACGCCCGCGGAACTGGCGGATTTTGAACGTCAGCTCGCCGAGGCCCCTGCAGGGCAGGATGTGGTCGGCATCATTGTGTTGTTCCTGCTGGTATTCATTATCACCGATATGCTCTGTGCTACGAATGTCTTCCCGTTCGTGAACTGCATTCGATAGCGGGATCAGTGGCTGTCATTTTTCCCTCTCTAGAAGCGACATCCAGCAGGCTGATCCTGATGTTACTGGTCAGCCTGCTGGCCGGTTGCGCCAGTGCTCCCAAATGGCCAGCGCCCGAAACTCACCAGGCCATGCTGCCCGACAGGGTTGTGCTGGACGACGTACCTTTCTACCCCCAGGAAAGGTATCAGTGCGGGCCTGCGTCGCTGGCAATGATGCTGAACAGCCAGGGCCTTTCATCCAATCCCGATATTCTCACGGAGCTGGTTTATATTCCGGGCCGGGAAGGCTCCCTTCAGGTCGAAATGATCGCCGGCGCACGCGCCCATGGCATGTTGGTTTACCCGCTGGACGGTAGATTAGAAAGTGTCCTGACCGAGATCGCAGCAGGCAATCCAGTCCTGGTGATGCAAAATCTGAGGTTTGGCTGGTGGCCCCAATGGCACTTTGCGGTTGTGATCGGCTATGACGCCGGTGAGCGCGACCTGATACTCCACACCGATACCCGCAAGCATGAAGCGATCGATCTGGAAGTTTTCGCCAATACCTGGGGGCGGGCCGATAACTGGGCAGTAACCATCCTTCCGCCCGACCGGGTGCCTGCCACGGCAAAACCACTCCGCTTTCTCCAATCGGCCCACGACCTCGAGACAACCGGCCGAACCACAGCCGCTGGCATGGCCTATAAGACAGCCGAGACGACCTGGCCGGACCAACCGACGGCCACTATGGCCAGAGGCAACCTTGCCTGGCAGTTGGGCCACCGAGGCGAAGCACAGGAGCATTTCTTGCGCGCGGTGAAACGTTTTCCGAAATTCGCCGAAGGCTGGAACAACCTCGCTTTCGCGCTGCAGGCGAGCGGCTGCACAAACGTTGCGACCCAGGCGGCGAGATGCGCCGCCGCACTGACACCGGACCGCTTCGGTGAATCAGAATTGCTCAAACAAGAAGGCACCACATCCGCGGAACAGTGTCCTGCACTTCCCGAGTGCCCAAGGGAAGCCCCCTAGGCTGGCTTCCGGAACAGAGCCACATCCTTTCTCGGTATTTCCAGGCGCCAGCCAAACCGGTTGGCGAGCAGCTTGAAGGTGAATTCCCGGTAGAAGACCACATGGGTCGGGTCACGGCGATAATGCCAGTTGTCGAACCGGTCATCGTCGGTCTGGAAGCAGGTCATCACACCCAGCCAACCACCGGGCTTCAGCATCCGGTCGAGTTCCCTGAAAACGCCAGCGGGGGCGTAAAGATGCTCTACCACTTCGGTACAGGTTATGAAATCGTAGGTCTGATCGAGAGCCACTGCTGAGGGATAAAAATAGGGATCGTAGAGACTGACTGCCATGCCTTCCGCCTCAAGCATCTGCGCCAGTGCAGGGCCGGGGCCGCAGCCGAAATCCAGGCCGCTGGCGCCCGATGGCAGGCGCTCAAGCAGAGGTTCTGTCAGTTTCGAGAGAAATGTCCGGTACCCCGGATGAGACGGGTCATTATCATGCAGTTGGTAAATTTCCCGCTCCTGCTCAGGCGATAACCGGCAGGACGCATCCATCACCGTCGCCTCGCAGACATCACATCGAAGGTAACGCTGGGCCTTCACTGAACGGAAATCCGAGAGACTGCCCTGCTCGCACACCGGACAATGACTCACGCCCTCACCTCGGATCAAGTCCCGCGGCCGCCCTCATGCGGGCATCGAGTTCCCGGGCGTCAATCTGATCGGACGCTATGATCTCTGCCCGGCTGTAGGCTTGCGGTTCACCCTGAATAACGGTCAGGGCTCCATCAACCACATTGATCGCCCGCCAGCCGTCCACGGTCTGAACGACAGCCTTGAAGCGCACAAAGGCCGAGTCCATGGCCATCACCAGCAATGCGTTCTCATCGAGTATCAGTTCCGGATGTATGCGCCAGCCAACACTGAAATGCCCCTGTCCCTGATTGGTAATCTGTTGCCAGGGCTCGTCATCAATAGTGGGGGCCGGCGATGCAGTCTTATGATGGTGGTGATGGTGAGCTTCCGGATCGGTCACCGGCAGGGCATCCGATTGGCCGTCCAGCCAGCCCGGTGCCAGATGCCCGAACCGCGTGTGGTGAATCGCCCGCTTGGCGGGTTCCAGTTGTGCGGCCCACTCATCAAAATGAGTCAGTTGCTCCGGGGTGCAAAGATCAGTCTTGTTGGCAACGAGAATATCCGCCGCAGCCACCTGATCCCGGAACTGCACATTGCCGAGCACCTTCGGTTCTTCGAGCCTTCGGGGGTCCACCAGGCAGATTACAGGGCCCATGGCGAGTACATCCTGGTAGTGCTCGCTGGTCAGGGTGTCCAGAATCTGAGAGGGGTGACCGAGCCCGGTCGGCTCAATCAACAGACGATCGGGCTTTGCCTTGTGAATCAGCTGGTTGAGCCCTATCTGCATCGGCAGGCCGGCAACACAGCACATGCATCCGCCGGGTATTTCCTTGATGAAGGCGCCTTCGGTCTTCAGCATGGCGCCATCGATGCCCACCTCGCCGAACTCGTTGACCAGAACCGCCCAGACCTCGTTTTCCGGTTTGCTTTTCAGAAGATCCAGAATGGCGGTGGTTTTACCGACACCCAGAAAACCAAGTATCAGGCTGGTAGGAATAGGTTGAGCCATGGCGCCGGAGGCACTCCTCTAAGAATCAAAATGTTATATTATAACAATTTATCCGCCAGGACGATCCTCTTTCAGGAACAGTCCGACGGCCTTGTCTGATAGCAGGGCATGAGCAAGTGCCGGATAGGGCAGATAGTGAACAAACAGCGTGGCGAGGGTGACTGCATCCATGCCGGCATCCAGGAACATCCAGGCCCCGAAGGCGACGAACAGGGCGCCCAGAAAACCGCCATAGATCCACAGCGCCCGTGAGCGCTCCTCAGGCATCGGCAAACGCTCAAGGGTCCGTGCGATTGAGAAGCTCATGTAGACGGCAATCAGGGCCGCAATGACCAATGAGGCCAGCAACCCGGTAAATCCGATCAGATACCGGAACAGGTAGTTGGTCAGGAAAAACAGGGCAATGCAGGTAACGGCAACAATGGTGATGCGTGTCTTTTCCATGGCGGCTCAGGGTTTGTTGGTTTTAAGGATAGGCGCAAAGAATGGCAGAGACGCCGGGAAAGAACCACCCCTGCTGCGACCGGGGTTCCAGACTGATATGATGCCCGTCATTCTCACTGGCAACCGGACACCCGATGACCACTGGCAATTCCACCCGGCTCAACAAATACATCAGCGAAAGCGGCATGTGCTCCCGCCGGGAGGCCGATCGCTATATCGAGCAAGGCAACGTCTACATCAACGGCAAACGAGCAACCGTGGGCGACCAGGTGCTTCCGGGTGACACGGTCAAGGTGAACGGCCAGGTGATCGAGCCACGGGCTGAAGAAGATCTCGTGTTCATTGCACTGAACAAGCCGGTAGGGATTGTCAGCACCACGGACAGCGCGGAGAAACACAATATCCAGCGCTTTGTGGGTCACAGCGAACGCATCTTCCCGATCGGACGTCTGGACAAGGACTCCCAGGGCCTCATCTTTATGACCAGCAACGGCGACCTGGTCAACAAGATACTGCGGGCGGGCAACAACCACGAAAAGGAATACCTGGTTACCGTCGACAAGCCGGTCACCCGGGAATTCGTGGAGGGTATGGCCAATGGTGTGCCGATCCTCGGAACCATGACGAAAAAGTGCAAGGTGTCGCGGGAGTCACGATTTGTCTTCCGGATCACCCTGGTTCAGGGCCTCAATCGCCAGATCCGTCGCATGTGCGAGTATTTTGGCTACGAGGTTACCAAACTGGAACGGATCCGGATCATGAACGTGAGCCTGAAAGGGCTTGCGGTGGGCCAGTGGCGGGACCTGAGCGAGAAAGAGCTGGCCGGGCTGTTCGATGCCATCCGGGATTCGTCTTCCGAAGCCCCGCCCGGCGCTGGCAAGCCAGCAAAAAAGAAGTCCGGAACGAAGGCCAAACCAAAGCCTGATCGCAAGCCTGGCTCTGCATCCGCACCAGGTAAGCCCGGTGGCGCCAGGCGCCCCGGCCCGAAAGGCAAGCCCGCACCTGGCAAAAAGCCGGCATCGGGCAAACGGCCAAAAGGCGGCAAGCCAAGGCAAAAGAGCGTTAAACGGTAAGCGAGGCTCGCACCTGGCCGCGCCGGGCTACTTTTTCACCCACTTACCGCCCATTTGCACATACTGGCCGGACGGAGTCTTCTCAATCGCCTTCTTGCCTGCAACCGTCTCCACCTGGGTTACCGGAATGTTGTGTTTTTCGGCAATGCGCTTGTACTCATCCCGACGGGCGCTGTTAATGGCTTCCACCACTTCCTTCGCCTGCCCTTCGGCGCGCACCACTTCCAGATAACCCGTCGGTGTTTCTCCAACCAGCCCCTGCTGCTTGACCGAGTCCAGTTTCTGTTTGGCTTCATCCAGCCCCATGGCAAGCACGGAGGCGCTGATACCGAACGCCAGAACCAGCGCAAACATCTGTATCAATCGTTTCATCTTCAACCCCTCAAACTTTCCGGACACAGTCAGAACAAGCCCTGTTCGCTGAACAGATCATCCACTTCCTTATCCACTTTCACGTAGATTTCGTGCTGGATTTTCACGTTCAGGTTGACCGTAATCGGCTCCTTTGGCGCCGCCATCTGCACTGTCGGCGTGCAGGCAGCCATCGCCAGAGGAAGCATCAGTATCATCAGTGTTCTTGCCATGGGCGACCTTTCAGGCCACCAGGGCCGCACGGGTTTTATCATGGTGCTTTCTCCTCACCGGATTCCTGCAGCAATTTCCGGACGCGCCTGGTAACAGCTTCATTGACCCTGCCACTCAACTGCAGACTGGTGAGCAGCGCGGGAATGTCTTCCTCAAGATTGACATTGAGTACCACCGGCTGCCCACCCCTCAGGTCCGGATTCTTACCTTCGAGGCGAAGGCCAAGGCTCAACTTACCCTGTTCATCGTAGTCTATCGTGCTGTTGAGGACTGAATAGTGAAAGTTTTGCAACGCCTGGACCACGATGTCCATGGCCTGGTTGCCACCGAGCATCGCCTGGAGCTTGTCCGCCGGCAACTGCAAACGGCCGCCAGGATCTATTGCGGAAATACTGCCTGCACTCACCTGCACCCCGTCGCCACTGATGCCCAGAGGAACTCGCCCTCGAAGCAACCCGCTTCCAGACAGTCCTTCGGCTGGATACACGGCCATCAGACGGCTGAGGGAGACGTCCTCAACCTCCACAGGGATGCGACCAGACCCACCGCCTAAATCGTACCTGGCAGGAGGCACTCTCAGGGTACCTTCGAGGAACCGGGCCCTGGCCTGCTGAACCTCCAGAGTGCCGGCCAGCAGTTCCGTGACCGGCGCGCTGTAATTCCCTGAAAAAAGAACCGAGGTGACGGGAATGCCGGCATTGATCTCGCCAACGGTCATGTCCCTGAAACGGGTCGTAATCCGGGAATTTTCCAGCGATCCCCGCACCTGGCCGGTGAGCCCTGATACCGCGGTCCGGTTAAATACCCCGCCAACATCCTGCAGTTCAACGCTGCCACTGGCTGCAAGTTCACCACCCTGGCCGGTCGAAACCTCCATCGACAACCGGGCATTGCCAGAATCCACTGTCAGCAGATCCGGCCATCCGACCAGGGTTTCTGCCAGGGCCTGAACGCCCTGTTTACCGTCGATAACAGAGTCGATGGCGACGGATACGCCGCCTTCGGGATTGAGCTGGATATCGAGATCAGCCGTAAAGCCGGACTCGGAAGCCAAGGTGCCCTGCACCCTGAGATCTGCCAGGCGGCCCTTTGCCCTTCCCTGAAAGTTCCACGTTTGCGGCAGTAATTGCGGATGTTCGACGCGCGCGGCATCGACCCTGATGTCGCCATCAATGGAAATGCGCTGCGCCCAGGGGCCATTTGCGCCATAGTCCAGGGTTACCGTTGTATTGCTGAGATCCGTGCGCAGGTTGTTGAGCGTCAGCGGCTGGTCTGCACCGACAAACGTGAGATGTTTGGTCAGAACAAGAGACGAAGGAGCAAAATCGATGGTTGCGACATCACCGTTGGCGGTCACAGAAGGCCGGACATCTGCACGGCTGCCTGTTACTTCCCATCCGCCGGACCGTATATCCGGCAATGCCATACCCACCGAGCTCTGTTCAATGGCAAAGGACCAGCCTGCAACCGCCAGGGGCCAGGCCACCAGAGCCATACCACCGGCCCAAAGAAGCCCGCGGCCGATGCGTTCAGGCTTTACAGACCCTCTACTGGGCAAAACGACGCTCCTGTCGGCTCGGTTTACTCACCACGCCAGGTCACGCTGTAAAGATCGTGCCGGCGGTCCTGAAGGTTTTTAACGGTACCACTGTTGCGGGCAGTGATCAGTACTTCCGGGCGCAGATCCGCAAAGGCAACCGTCTCCACGTTGGGCTCGGTGTCAGCGGCGATGCCATCCCGGGCGAAGGGAAAGTCGCAGGGCGTCAGGATGCAGCTCTGGCCATACTGGATTTCCATGTTCGGTACGTTCGGCAGGTTTCCGACGTTGCCGGACATCACCACGTAGACCTGATTCTCCACAGCTCTGGCCTGGCAACAATAGCGAACCCGCAGGTAGCTCTGCCGCTCATCGGTACAGAAAGGCACAAAGATGATATGCACGCCCTGGTCCACCAGGTGGCGGGTCAATTCCGGGAACTCCGCGTCGTAGCAGATCAGCACACCGATGGTGCCGCAGTCCGTCTCGATGGCGCTGACCCGGTTGCCGCCCTGAACGTTCCACCAGAACGCCTCGTTCGGCGTCGGATGAATCTTGGGCTGGCTGAACACCTGACCATCCCTGAGAAACACGTACGCCATGTTCCGGATGGTGCCGTCTTCCTCACGGACTGGCGTTGAGCCGGCGACAACATTGATGTTGTGGCGCAGAGCCAGATCCCGCATCAGTTCACGATAACGCTCTGCGTAATGGGTGACTGCGGCAAAGGTCTCGGCGGGGCTGCCCTTGCGGGCTTCGATGGAAAGCAGCTGCAGGGTGAACAGCTCGGGGAACACCACAAAGTCGCCCTTGTAGGTGGAAACAACATCGACAAAATAGCGGACAATCTCGCTGAATTCGTCGAACGATCCGACCGGGCGTTGCTGGTACTGAACCGTGCCTATGCGCACGGTATCGCGCATGCGTTGACCGTAGCGCTTCCGACGGCCGTTGTTCTCCGACTGGGGTACTTTCGGGTTACGCCAGACCAGATGAATACCATAGCCCATGGAATCGTGGTCGGCATCGAGATAATGCGGAATAATTCCGTGCACTTCGAAGCCCTGATGAAGCTGGAAGGAGAGCACCGGATCCTTCTGTTCCTTGCTTCGAATGGCCTCCACATATTCCTCGACGCTCGTGAACTTCTTCAGCCGCTGGCGCAGGCTCGGCAAACGGCCGGCAAACACCACTCCCTGCAGGTTCAGGGCCTGGCATAACTGCTTGCGCTCGTTGTAGAGCCGCTCCCCAATGCGGTAACCCCGGCATTCCGGATCAACACAGACTTCCATCCCGTACAACCAGTCCCCCTCCGGGTCATGCCGCGAGGCATAACCGTTACCGGTGATGGAGATCCAGTCGTGGGCAGCGAGTGCGATCTCTTCCGCGATCCGGAACGTGGCGCAGTAGCCGACCACGGTGTCTCCGAGCATGGCAACAAACTGGCCGTCGGGAAAGGTATTGATCTGCCCGGTCAACGGCCCCTTGGTATAGCCGTACATGCCCGTGCCTTCATAAACCCGGCGACTGAGCTGGATGATGCCTGGGATATCTGCAAGCGTGGCATTGCGGACGTACAGACGCTGATCAGGATCGGAAAACGGGGGGCACATAGACACCTCAGGAAAGGCGTTGATTTCCCCTCATCTTTGGTGGGACGACAGGGATTCGTCAAGACAAATCGGCTATCCGGCGTTGCGCAGGGAGAAGCGATCGACCACTGAATACACGGAACCGGCCGGGCCAGGTTTGCTTTCAAAAAGCACAAATTCAGTCACCTGGAACTGGCCGAATCCATGGTCACCATATTCAACCAACAACGGTTCAACAGAACCCGGATGGCGTTTGAAACGGGCCAGCGTAATGTGCGGGCGAAATACCCGACGTTCAGCCACAAAGCCCAGATTCTCCAGTCGCCGCCCGAGAGTCTGGTGCAGCGCAGCCACCGGTGCCGCCGGCTGAACACCGGCCCATAGATTCTTCGGACTTTCGGGCTGGCCGAAACAACCAACGCCGGCAACCTCAAGCGGGAAGGATTCCGAATCTATCTCACGGGCTGAAATGGCTACGGCTTCGAGACCTTCCGCGCTCACCTTCCCCAGAAACAGGAGGGTGATGTGCAATTGCTCAGCACTCTGCCATCTGGCGCCTGTCACCGGTGATCTGACCTTCAACAACCGGGCCTTGATTTCAGCCGGAAGCTCCAGCCCGAAAAAAAGCCGTGGCAACGCCCTATTCCTCGTAGATCATCTTGCGCACCATGCCGCCATCGGCCACAAAATTCTGGCCAGTGATAAACGAGGCCTCCGGCGAAATGAGGTAGGCCACCAAGGAGGCAATATCCCCAGGTTGCCCTACCCTGCCCGCCGGGTGCTGCAGGTGGTCGTTTTCGGAAAGCGGTTCAACCGGCTCTGCGCCGCCCTGCCAGGCCCGGGTATCGATCCAGCCGGGACTGATGCAGTTAACGCGGACATAGGGCCCCAGGCTCACAGCAAGGGCATGAGTGAGTGCCACAATGCCACCCTTGGTAGCGGCGTATGCCTCGGTGTCCGGCTCGGACTGAAGCGCCCTTGTGGAGGCCATATTAACGATAGCGCCTTTCGTTTTTCGAAGGTGCGGCACCGCATGCTTGGTGACCAGGAACGGCCCGGTCAGGTTCACGTCCAGGCGGCGCTGCCACTGATCCAGGCTCAGTTCCTCAATCGGCCCCGTCTCGGGGTTGGCGATTCCGGCATTATTGATAACGGCGTCCAGACGGCCGCCCCAGCGAAGGACTTCGGCAACGATGCGCTCCACATCGGTTTCCGAAGCCACATCGCCGGGCAGAAAGTGCAGTGCATGATCTGCACCGGCGGCCAACCGCTCACCGACGGCACTGTCGGTGTCACAGAACGCCACCTTCCAGCCAGCAGCGGCCAGGTGAAGCACAATGCCCCGGCCGATGCCTTTGGCGCCGCCGGTCACCAATGCGACGCGATCGGTTTGACTCAAAACAACCTCCGTTACGACCGCCCCTACCGGTTACTCAACCTTGGGCGTGGGCCGGACAAGAATTTCATTTACATCGACATGTGCCGGCTGAGCCACGGCATACATGACCGCATTGGCAATGTCCTCCGGCTTCAATGCATGGCCAGGACGTTCATCAAAGAAGGGCGTGTCCACCATGCCCGGTTCGATCAGGGTAACGCGGATACCAGAGCCTCGAAGCTCCTCACGAACACCATAGCCAATGGCGGTTACCGCCCACTTGGTCGCACTGTACATAGAACCGGGAATGGTGGCACGGCCTGCCGCAGAGCCGGTTAACAGCAAGTGGCCCTTGCTCTCTTTGAGCGCCGGCATGCAATGCTGGAGGGTCAGGCCCACCCCGTAGATATTGGTCAGGATCATATCCTTCCAGACGTCCGGGTCAGCGCCGCTGAATCCGCCCGGCTCACCACCGCGGCCGGCGTTGGCAAACACCGCATCAATGCGGCCAAAGGTTTTCAGGGCCTGGTCGACCATGTTTTTCTGGTCATCACCGCTCTGGACGTCGCACTGGACCGTCAACACCTTTTCCTCGCCACCCAGCTCCTGCTGCAGGCCTTTGAGTTTGTCTTCAGAGCGCGCGGCCAGAACCAGCCGATAGCCCTGTTTCGCGGCCGCTCGCGCTGTTTCCGCGCCGATGCCTGACGACGCGCCGGTAATCAGCATTACAGGTTGATCTGCCATAAGCTTTGTCTCCTGTTGCTTGGGAAGTGTGGGTAGGGCTACGCCCGGTGACCCCAGACCGATCAGTCAGTAGATCTGCAGCAGGATGAGAGCGACGATGGCCAGGGCCAACAGAAACCAGCGGGCGTAGTGGTCGGGGCGATCCTCTTGGTCGCTGGCAGCCCGGCTGAGACTGCTGCCTGACGTCTGCTCATACTCGGACACCAGTTGCCGCGCCCGGTAGAGATCCTCATCATCGACATGCACGTTGCTGAAGCCCGCGGCACCAATATCACCCATGGCACCCTGAAGGTAATGGCCTCCGACATGGGCCTCAATACCATTGGCTTCCAACAGACCAGCCACAATGTGGGCTTCGGTTATGTCTCTGGCCCGATAGGCTATTTGCAACACGCGACTCCTTCTGTGACCGTTCCGGGCAGAACCGGGACAAATCTGCGAGTATCATTTGAAGGATAGTTCGACCTGCCCGGTGGGGCCAATAACATACGGATCGACCATGCTCTGGATTATTCTCGCCATCATCGTGTTCATCGTTGCCGCAACCCTGCTTCTGTTCCGGCTTGAGGATCTGTCTCATCTGGATCGGGATGATTACCCGATCAAAGACGCAACACCCAGCGAAGCCAACCGAGAAGTGCTGGGACGCATCCGCGAGCTGGGGCAATCTTCAAAAGGCCTGCGCGGTAAGGCGCGGCTGATGGCGCTCCGAAAACACATGGACGGGCTGAGTGAAGGCATCGAACTGGCCTCGGAGCTGCGTCATTGCGAGTCACCCCGTGGCGAATGGGTTCTCGCCCCGGGATGTGATACCCGCCGCCGCATCCTGTACATTCATGGTGGCGCCTGGGCCGCTGGCAGCCCCAGAAGCCATCGGGCCATTACCGACCGTTTATCGCAGATAACCAGAGCCGCAGTGTTCGCACTGGACTACCGTTTAATGCCGGAGAACCGGTTTATGGACGGTGTAAGGGATTGCCGCGAAGCCTATACATGGCTCCTGAAACACGGCCCTGATGGCGCCGAACCGGCTGATTTCATGGTGGTCGCCGGGGATTCTGCCGGCGGTAGCCATACTCTCGGGCTGATTGCGTGGATTCGTGACAATGGCCTGCGCCAGGCGGATGCTGCCATCGCGTTCTCACCATCCACCGATCTGACCCTGACCGCGCCGAGCAACCGCAACAACATCGGTACCGATCCACTGCTCGGGCCTGTGTTTGGTGGCCTGTCGAAAATCCCACTGCCGGTTATCTGGTGGGCCACACTGGCGGCATTCCGGGTCTCCCCAACCAGCCCTGTCGCCTCACCATTACGCGGGAATCTGAAGGACCTGCCCCCAACGCTCATACAGGCCAGCGACACCGAGATGCTGCTGGACAACGCCCGGCGTTACGCCGCGCGGGCAGAAGCAGCAGGTTCTCCGGTTACCCTTCATACCTGGCCGGGAATGGTGCACGTATGGCAGATCTTTGTGCCCTTACTCCCGGAAGCGGAGGAGGCCTTCGATGACATCAGGGCTTTCCTAGAGCAGCTGGAGTCCCGGGGTAGCGAACAGGCTTCGGCCTAAACCTGGACCTTGCCCCGCAGGGCCTTGGTTTTACCTTTTTTGGTCTTCTTGTCCACACGCTTGCGCTGTGAGGACCGGGTCGGTTTGGTGGGACGTCGGGCCTTGCGGGGTTTGACGGCCTCCTGGATCAGCTCTTTCAGCCGCTCCAGCGCATCCTCCTTGTTTAACTCCAGGGTTCGGAAAGATTGCGCCTTGATGATCAGCACACCCTCTTTACTGATTCGCTGATCATTGAGCGACATCAGTCGCTCCTTGTAGAACGGTGGCAGAGAGGAGTTGGGAATATCGAAGCGCAGGTGCACCGCGGAGGCGACTTTATTCACGTTCTGGCCGCCGGCACCCTGGGCCCGGATCTGGGTGATTTCGATTTCCCAGTCAGCAAGTTCAACAGCGTTGGATAGTTTCAGCATCTGCTAAGGTTAACAGAATCCAGAACCGTGGGCTTTCAGCACCGGGATTTGTGTGAGGAACAACCAGTTATCATGTGCGGACGATTCACCTTCTATACCCCACCGGACACCCTGATCCTCGAGTTTTTTCCCGAGGGCATGGAGGTGGACGGGCATTTTGACCCCGGCTACAACATCCCTCCCGGCACAGGTATTCCAATGATCCGGATGAGCATGAACGGCAGCCTGATCATGGCTCACTCCCACTGGGGCTTCCGGCCGGCCTGGGCGGATCAGAAAGCGCCGGCTCCGATCAATGCCCGCGCAGAAACAGCAGCCACATCAAAATACTTCCGGGACGCCTTTGCCCATCACCGTTGCCTGATACCGGCCAATGGCTGGTACGAATGGCAACAAACGGAACATGGCAAAGAACCTCACTACATAACGCCAGCGAATTCCGGGAAGTATCCGGCGATTTTCTTCGCCGGCCTCTGGACCCCGAGAGAAGGCGACGAGACCACCGCCTGCGCCATCATCACCGAACCGGCCAGCGAACACCTGAAGCATATCCATGAACGTCAGCCCGTGGTGCTTGATCCGGCCTGCCTGAGGGACTGGCTGAATCCGGAAATCACCGACCGGACACAATTGCGAGCAGTGACCCATCGCCTGGATCCTGAACAGCTGAAAGCCATTCCCGTTTCGCCGGAGGTGAATAATCCGAGGCATAACTCGCCGGACCTGATCCGGGAGGCCTGAGGCCTGTAGTAATCCTCTAATACCCGCTT
Source organism: Marinobacter flavimaris (assembly GCF_002933295.1). Taxonomy (GTDB): domain Bacteria; phylum Pseudomonadota; class Gammaproteobacteria; order Pseudomonadales; family Oleiphilaceae; genus Marinobacter; species Marinobacter flavimaris. The sequence continues at coordinate 193,406 of NZ_PSSW01000002.1, read as the reverse complement.
CTTCACCGACGCTGATACTGTTTCCAGACTTGGCAAGACAATCACAAGGAGACAGCCATGAGCGGGAAGAAGATTCTGATGATTACGGGTGACTTCACCGAAGATTACGAAACCATGGTGCCGTTCCAGGCACTGCAGGCCGTCGGGCACACGGTTCACGCTGTCTGCCCCGACAAGAAAGCCGGCGACACGGTTGCCACAGCCATCCATGATTTCGAGGGTGACCAGACCTACACCGAAAAACCGGGGCACCGGTTCGCCCTGAACGCGGATTTTGACGGGCTGGACCCCGCGAACTACGACGCATTGGTGGTGCCCGGCGGTCGCGCTCCTGAGTACCTGCGGCTTAACAAGGATGTACAGAATCTGGTTCGCCATTTTTTCGAGACTGACAAGCCAGTGGCAGCGATTTGCCATGGTGCCCAGTTGTTGGCCGCAGCCGGGGTTCTGGAGGGGCGCAAATGCTCGGCCTATCCTGCCTGCCAGCCGGAGGTGGAACTGGCCGGCGGCACGTTCGCCGGTATCGAGGTTGATCAGGCGGTTACCGATGCTAATCTGGTAACAGCGCCTGCATGGCCCGCTCATCCGGCCTGGCTGGCGCAGTTTTTCAAGCTGCTGGATCAGTAATGCAAACGGGGCCGGCCCACCGGCCCCGCCACGCTCTCAGGGAGGCCCGCATGTGCAAGCTCTTTATCAACGCCGATCCGGAGCTTTGGGTCAGCCGGACCCACTCCCTGCGAATCGATGGCATGGTGACCAGTGTGCGAATGGAAAACGCCTTCTGGCAGGCACTGGCCGAGCTGGCCGAACGGGATGGCATGAACCTGCCCCAGATGATCACACGGCTTTACCACGAATCCATTGATGCCGGCCACGACCTCGGTAACTTCACGTCCTTCCTTCGGGTGTGTGCGCTCCGCTATCTGGAGCTCCAGCTGAGCGGCGACGTTCCCCGGGATACCCGGGTTCCGATTGCCTCGCTGGATGCAGACCGCATTCTTGCCAGCAAATCCGGTGAGCCGGCAACACCGGAGGTGGTAACCAAGGCCAGGCACTGATAAGAGGAGGTCAGTCAGCGCTGGCGTCCCTGACCCGCCTGTTTTGCCTTGATATCCCGGGTGTCTGCGGTTTCCACAACCTCCTGAAGATTCCGCCTCGGAGCCGCCGGCAAATCTGTCGCCGGGTAACCCAACCTGAGCAGAATCTGCGGGAAACCCGAACGCCCAAGGAGGTGCTGAAGTTTCGGGCGAAGCACGGCGACCTGAATGGGCTGGTTCAGATAGGAAGCCTGCAGCCCCTGCCCCAGGGACCGGAGCAAAACCCGCTCCAGCGCCTGCCCGGCCTTCAGCCAGTCTTCTACGCCATCCCCGGCCGTTCCCAACGCAGCAATCACGGGTGATTCATCCGCCAGTTGACGGTCCTTGGCGCCAACGCCGTTGCCCATATCAAATGTGCGCACCACCAATTGGGCCACGGGCGCAACCATGCCGGGAACCGTCAAACCGTCTCCCTTGCGGCGGGGATGCATCCAGGCAGCCAACTCCCGTCGCCAACTCGGGTTGGACCATTGGGCAGCGTCGCCCTCCGCCACCAGCTCGGCCACCTGATGACGCGCATGCTCCGATTCCAGAACCTGGAACCATGCTCCTTCGGTCTCCGCCGACTCTTCAAGGATGCCCAGCACCTCGGAAGGCACCTGCTTTGACTCAAACCGCTTGCGATAGGTGCGTCGCCTGGCAATCGCCCGGAACAGTTCCGTTTGACGGCCCTCCTCCCCGGATACCGGTGTGAACGAGACGGTCGCCAGCAGATCCTCGTCGCCCGGGTCCGGCAAAAGCTGGCATTCGGTATTGAATCCTGCATGAGCGGCGGCAATCCGAAGATTAAACAGGGCACACCCGCAGCTGATGGTCAGTTCCCGGTCGTCGGGGTCGTTGACCGGCAATGCCCGTAACCGGTCCGCAAACAGGGAAATCCCGGTTTCGCCGAGTTCAAATCGCCAGGGCTGGGTGTTGTGGCTTGATGGCGCCAATGTTGCGCTCTCGAGGATGGCCGCCAGGGTGTCTCGCGGTATGGGGGTGTTGCGTGTTCCTTCGCTCATTGCAGCTCTCCCGAATGGTCTCGTGACAGACTATTCCTGCGTGAAAGGAAAAGATAGCCGGTGATGCCCGGCGACTTAGTGGAGCCGCATCAACAAAATCTCACGCTCCGTAACCTGACATTCCCGGGCGCGACAATTAAAGTGAAGACAGTGAAAACTTGCACAGGGTCTGAGATGCGTTATTCCTTCAGAAACATCTTATTTCTGGCATTCGTGGCGCTTGCGCTCGGCGGTTGCGCCAGTAGCGGAAAGCTGCAGCCGGGTTCTACGCCTGGACTACAGACCGTTCCTGTCGAGGCATCCAGTTCGGAAAAGGCCCAAAAACTCTGGCAGGTGTTCGAGCGTTACCGGGGCACCCCCTATGAATACGGTGGCACCTCCGGCAATGGCTTCGATTGCTCAGGATTCATTCTTACCGCCTACCAGGAAGGTCTGGGCAAACAATTGCCCAGGACAACGACCCAAATGCTTGCCAGTGGTGACGTGGTTCATCCCGGCGAGATTCGACCGGGCGATGTGGTGTTCTTCCGGATTGGCGGAAAGGAACAACACGCCGGTATCTATATGGGCGGGGACCGCTTTATCCACGCATCAACATCGGCCGGCGTAATCCAGTCCTCGATCAGCGGCTACTACTGGAAAGGCCGCCTGACCGAAGCGAGACGCTTTGACTGAGCCAAGCTGAATAGCCCGCTTCAACGCTTTTTCCGGCGCACATAGAGTACTTTAGTACTTTGAGGACGCGCGCGACGAGCTCACCGGATTCATCAACAATATCCACGTCCCACTCTGGCAGCATTTTGTCTCCGTTTGCCGTTGCGGCGCGGATCTCTTCAACACGCTCATCGGTCAATTCAAAGCGTGCCATCACCTTGCCCTTGCCGGGACGGATAAAATCAATACTCGCCGATTTATCCCACACGATGTATTCATTGCCCAGCCGTCGCATCAGCAGCAGCATGTACATGGGATCAACCATGCTGTAGAGCGAACCGCCAAAGTGCGTGCCCACGTAATTGGTGTTGTACCAGTGCTGGCCCATCTCCACCCGGGCCGAGCTGAAATCCTCAGCAATGTGGGTCACCCGGATTCCAGCACCGATATAGGGAGCAAACGTGGAAAGAACACGGCGCATGGCCCCGGCACTGGCAAGCCAGCGACGTAGAGTGGCGTTCATCAAACATCCTCGATGGTATAAATGACTGCAAATTCAGTAGCACGCTATCTTCCAACCCGACGCGCGCCGATGCAAGAAATTCATACGATCGTTTGAATATTAAAGACCACTGAACGTGAGATGCAGGGCGATAGCGGCCATCATGATTCCAATGACACCATCAATAATCCGCCAGGCCAGCGGCCGGGAGAGAATGGACGCCAGCGCCGAGCCGCCCCAGGCAAGCAGGCCGAACCAGAGAATCGAGGCACTGCTCGCACCGGCCACAAAGGTGGTCGCGTCCTCTTGCTGGGCTCCGATGGCAGGAATCAACAGCAGCGTATCCAGATAAACCTGAGGGTTGAGCAGAGTGACTGCCAGGGTCGTGAACACCACGGCTTTGAGGCTTCGTTTGGTTACCTCACCCGCTTCAAGAACCGCTCTGCCGCGGCTGGCGCGAACGAAGGACTGAATCGCAAGCCAGCCAAGGAAGGCCACACCCAGCCACCGGAGAATCTCCAGGGCCTCTGGCATGGCCATCAGGGCAGCACTGATGCCGAACATGCCCAGGGTAAACAGGGTGATATCGGCCACTATGCACAACCCGGCTGACCACCAATGATGTTCCCGGCGTATTGCCTGGCTCAGCAGGTAGGCGTTCTGCGCACCAATCGCCACGATAATGCCGCCACACACAATCAGACCGGTCAGGTAACTCTCAAGCACGTGAATCTCTCCTTAATGAATGGCGCAAGGTTACCGCTTCCCAGCTATACTTGAAATTCATACTCATAATGCTGCATCAGTTTTACTTATGATTGACTACAAATTGCTTGAAGCCCTGGCGACGGTCATTGAGTGCGGAGGATTCGAACGTGCCGGCCTGGCGCTCGGGCTGAGCCAGTCGGCCATTTCGCAGCGAATTCGCACCCTTGAAATCCGGCTCGGACAGCCGGTTCTGGTGCGAAGCCCGGCACTCAAGGCCACACCGGCCGGACAGCGTCTGCTCAACCACGTTCAGCAGGTGCAATTGCTGGAGCGCGACCTGACCAAGTCCATCCCGGCACTCTCGGAACCCACAGCGAGACTGCGCATCGCGCTGAATGCCGACAGCCTCGCCACCTGGTGGGCGGCCGCGGTAGGCAACTTCTGCGCGGAGGAGACCCTGCTGCTGGATCTTGTGGTCGAGGACCAGGACATTGGCCTTCGCAGGATGCGCGAAGGGGATGTGGCTGCCTGCCTGTGCAGTAGCCCCCAGCCTGTTGCCGGTGCCCGCTGCGTGCCCATTGGCACCATGACCTACATGCCACTGGCAACTCCGGACTATGTGCACCGATACTTCGGGAAAGGCCTGAGCGAAACCAGCCTGAAGAATGCCCCGGCCATTGTTTTCGGGCCGAATGACCAGCTGCAACACCGGTTCCTGGCCCAGTGCGGGTATCACGGCACCTTCCCTCACCACCTTTGCCCATCCTCGGAAGGTTTTGTGAAACTGGCGCTGGCCGGCATGGGGTATGGCATGATTCCGGAAATGCAGGCCCGCCCGGAAATATCTGCCGAGCGCCTGGTGAGCATCGCGCCTGAACAAACCCTGGAAGTGCAGCTATACTGGCACTTCTGGCGCCATGGCGGCGGCGTGATGGACCGCCTGACCAACGCCTTGCGGTCTGCGGCCACGTTGAATTCAAACATGTAAACAGGGGGAGCAACGATCAGAATGAAGCACCTTGTGGCGGTTTACGGCACGTTGAAACGTGGCCGGAACAACAGCCATATTCTGCGAGGCGCCCGTTTTGTCGGGACAGACTGGATGCCCGAACTGAGCCTGTATCACCTGGGCCCCTACCCGGGTGCCATAGAGGAACCTTCCCCGGGCGTCCGCGTGGAAGTCTATGCGGTTACCGATACGATGCTGAAAACACTGGACGAACTGGAAGACTTCTTTCCTGAACGCCCGCAAAGCAGCCTGTATATCCGCCAGACCATGGACACTCGCCACGGGTCTGCCTGGGTGTACATTTACAATCGGCCGGTTAAAACGATCCAGCGGCTGCGCTCCGGGAGCTGGTAGACCATAGCCCACACACCTTCACCATAAGGACAACAGATTGGACCTGACAACGCCTGCCCTGCTCTTCCCGGCGATTTCACTGCTGTTGCTGGCCTTCACCAACCGGTTTCTGGTGTTGGCGCAGCTGATCCGCCAACTCAAGCAGATGGACACCGAGGAAGACCACGCCCTGATTGCCCGACAGATCGGCATGCTGCGCAAACGGATTGTGCTGACCAAACGCATGCAGGCGTTCGGCGTACTCAGTTTCTTCCTGTGTACGGTTTCCATGTTCCTGCTTTTCCTGGGTGCCGATCTGCCAGGGGTGATCGCGTTTGGCGCCAGCCTGGTACTGCTGTCTTTCTCGCTGCTGTACTCGCTGTACGAAATCCAGATCTCAACCAATGCCATCAATGTCGAGCTGGCCAGCTTTGAGGCCCGCAAGAGTGCCGGCCGGGAAGATGTCGACTATTCGTGAGGCCTGTTTGCGCCGGAATTCACGACCCGGACACCAAACCAGCGCGGAAACCGGAGCAGACAAAACAGGGCAATCATGTCGTAAAGGGCGTGCCAGACCATGACCAGAGCAAGGCTTTCGGATAACAGGTAGGCCGCCCCCAGAACCATGCCAAGGCCGGTAGCCACCAGAAAATAGGTAAATGAAACGTAGTGCACCAGCCCGAACAACACCGATGCCGCAAGCACGGCCGTTACAGGGTCCGTCTTTGTGATCAGCCAGCCCTGGATTGCGCCCCGGAATAACAGTTCCTCACCGACTCCGGCCAGGAGGGATAGCAGAATGAGTACAGCCGGGGAGTAGCTGGAGGCAAAGTCATACAAACCTTGCATCTGCCGCTCGAGGTTTTCCGGGAACAAGCCGGGCACCCGCGTAAGCAACAGCAAAGCGGCGTAGGTAAGAGCGGCTCCAACCGTCCCCAGGAAGATGCTGGGCCACAGGCCTGGCCCAACATGCAGCACCGGAATTCCGAATAGCAGTATCGCCACTAATCCGATAACGCCAATGGCGCCCTGGAATAACAGAGCGGCATTGGAGGACATACCCGAGTTTCGTCGTTTACCCAACGCCATTTACTGGTCGAACAAGGGCTTCACTGGAAACAGCGCATCGTATTTTGGCGCCTGCTTCTGGGCTTTGGCCTGGAACGATTTCATCATGTCCGTCGGGCGGAACATGCCGGCCTGCCAGGTGGCCATATACTTGAGGCTGTCTTCCACACTGTGGTCGCGACTGTAATTGAGCATTTCCTTGCAGCCAGTGACGGCCAGAGGAGAGTTCGCCGCAATCTGGCCGGCAATGGCCATAACGCCTGCCAGCATGGATTCCTGGTCGGCGTAAACGGCGTTCACGAAGCCCAGATTCTGCGCTTCAGTGGCGGAGAATTTTCGGCCGGTGTAGGCCAATTCACGAACCACGCCCTCGGGCATCAGTTTGGGCAGGCGCTGGAGCGTGCCGACGTCGGCGGTCATGCCCAGCTCGGTTTCCTTGATGGTGAAGTAGGCATCTTCCGTGCAATAACGGCTATCGGCGGCACACACCAGATCCAGAGCGCCACCGATACAGCCACCGTGGATGGCTGCCAGCACGGGAAGCCGGATTTTTTCCAGAGAGGTGAGAGTATCCTGCAACTGCAGCACAACCCTGCGAAGGTTTTCCGCCATGCGCCCGGGGTCACCGTTCATGGGCACGGCTTTGGGATCGCTGAATACACCCAGATCCATGCCCGCAGAGAAGTGTTTGCCGGTGGAGGAAATGACGATAACGCGGGCATCGGTGTTGGCCTCAATATCCTGCATGCACCGGGGCAACTCGAGCCAGAACGCCTTGTTCATGGTGTTCAGGGCCTCCGGACGACTGAACTGAACGTGGGCGATGTGGTCTTTAACCTCAATCGAAAAACTCTCGTAACTGGACAACTCAGACAAGACAGAACTCCTTATATAAATGTCGCTAACCGGCTCATTAGCGGTCGCCCCGGCTAATGTATCGTCAATTCTGCTACCTTCGTATTATGGCGAACAGAGAGACGACACGTTAACCCGAAAAGGCCTGGTATGGAATTCACCTTCCTCGGCACGTCAGCCGGAACGCCGACAAAATCGCGCAACGTAACCGGTCTGGCGCTGAGCCACGGCGGACCAAAACACTGGTACCTGATTGACTGCGGTGAAGGCACCCAGCACCAGTTGCTGAGAACCCATCATTCCGTGATGCAGCTGCAGGCAATATTTATCACCCACATCCATGGCGACCATACGTTCGGGCTGCCGGGACTGCTGACCAGCGCCTCCATGCTCGGCCGCACCGCTCCTTTGTACCTGGTTGCGCCAAGACCGGTAAAAACCTTCATAGAGGCCGCCATCGGTAATAGTGACTCCAGCCTGAGTTTTGAATTGAGATTTGTCGATTCCGAAGCAGAGAACTTCTACTGGGAAGACGACTCCCTGTCGGTAACTGCAGTCCCCCTGTCCCATCGTGTCTCCTGCAGGGCCTTTGTGTTCACGGAAAAGAATCTGGAACGCCAGTTGGTCCGGGACAGGCTCGAAGCGGATGGTATTGAGGCCGGGCCCGCCTGGGGCCGCCTGCAACAGGGCGACGACGTAGTACTGCAAGATGGGCGCCTCGCCCGTTGCGATGATTACACCCGAATTGCCAGAAAACCTCGCAAGGTTATCGTCGCCGGCGACAACGACCAGCCCGACCTGCTTCTGGCAGCGTGCACGGGTGTTCAGGTGGTCATCCACGAAGCGACCTACACGCAGGAAGTCTCTGACCGTGTCGGACCCTGGCCGCAACACAGCTCCGCTGCCCAGGTAGCCCGCTTCGCCGAGGCCGCAGGCGTTCCCAATCTCGTCCTTACCCACTTCAGTTCCCGTTACCAGTTCAATCCGGATGCCTATCCGCACATTGGTGAGATCGAATCCGAAGCCAAAGGCATTTATCGGGGCAACCTGTATCTGGCCAGGGATTTCGCACGCTATACCCTGGGCAAAGATCTGATATTTAACGCCACTGAGCATCTATAATGCAGTCGTGGATTCAGGCTCGTGCATGACTTCAGATGTGTCGCTTCTGTACATTCACTTTGCGTTTGTTCAAGTTCCAATTAAACTGCAATCACGATAAATTGAACAAAGATTCATTTCTCACTGCTCAGGAAGGCGGTCAATGACCCGGCTCAACGCAAAACACTCCAGACTCAGCAAGGATGCGGTTGTCGTCGCGCCCGGCCTCATTCCCTGTGGCTGTGTCATTGACAGCGTGGCTCTGGGTAAAGAAGGGCTGCGCCTCACCCTGAAGCACTTTTCGTCGCCCGCGGTACTCGACCAACTGTCATCGTCTGCCGCTGCACAGACCGATCTTCATGTTTTCCTCGATAATGACCGTGAAAAACAGCATATCCATTACAGAGGCACGGTCCAGGTTGGCCGCAGTAGCGGCATTTCGCTGGACATAGCGGGGAACACTGAGGAACTCAGCAACGACATTGAGTGTTTGTTACAGCACACTGGAACGAATCGGCTCGAAGCCGCGACTCCGGATCCTTCACTGAAACAGCTCTACCACCAGCATTGCCGTCGGCTTCTGGAACAGTTGCTTCCGGAATTTATGGAAGGCACCTTCGAGGGCATTGAAGCCGACCTGGAAGAGGCTGCAGAGCTGCGTGAGATTACCCGGCTCAAGGACATGCGCTTCATTTTTCAGAGTCGCCAGCAACGAATGCTCCAGGATTTCCAGGCCCAGTTCCAGGCCAATCAGGCAACCCTTGAGCCCGCCGCCGAGTCCCGGGCCGGCAACAAGGAGTTGCACCTGCTGCAACAGCACGAGTTCGAGGACTGGCTGGACCTGCAGGCCATCGCCACCCGCGTAAACAAAGCAAATACCGGGGCCAACTTCCTGCTCAACCAGTTTCTCAACCAGATTTTCCGACAGGACGTCAACGATGACAACAATCCTCTGACGCCCCGGGCCCTGTGCGTCTGCCTGCAGTATATGGTCGATCATCTGGGCATTGCGCGGGAGCACCGCCTGACCATCTACCGCGCCTGGGAAAATGCTCTGGTCCGGGTCTGGCCCGCGGCCATCCGGTCCCTGATCAATGACTGCCGACGAGCTGGCCTTGAGGCCATAGATATCACCGAGCTACCCGCAAACTGGTCACTCCGCGACCGGGAGCACGCAACGGACGACTCGGGTTCAGCAACGACAGCCACAGAAGACTCATCCGAAGAAACTCCGGAAACCAATCACGCCAGGCACGAGGCGTCCGGGTCGCCTTCGGTCGGTCGTTCCCTTTTTCAATTGATGGCACTGGAGTCAAACCCCTCGTCTGAAGTTTCAGACTGGGAGGAGCCCAATCCAAGGCTTTCGGAAAACCTCCGCTCCCGGCGCCGGGAACTGCTGGACCGGTTGCACGGCGACGAGCCCGATATGGCGGGACTGCTTCGGGAACTGGCCAACTCGGACTCCGACCTGGCCAGCTCACTGGATCACACGGCCGTTGAGAAGGCCAATCTGGTGGACCGACTGTTCGAGCCTCTGAAAACCCACGATGAACTCTCGGGCTCGCTTCGCCACCAACTGCAAAAGCTTCGACTACCCGTATTCGAAACGCTGGTTGAAACACCGGATTTTCTGAATGCCGGCGACCACCCGGCCCGGGATATCATCAATAACCTGATGCACATCTGTCTTGCCGAGAGAGCCTCAAGCAAGAAGCTGGAAGCAACGGTTGCCGATATCGTCGAGGAGCTGACAGAGATCGAGGTATCGGATCCGGACCTGATGGGAAGCCTGGGTGAACGCCTGAAACAGCTTGTCGAGCGTCAGGACCAATCGTTTCTCCGCAACTCGGAACGGCTGGCAAAAACCCTGGAGGGCAAGGAGCGCCTGCGCCTTACCCGCAAGGAGGCAAGGCAGAGGCTGAACTCGCTCTTGAGCAACAGACAGGTTCCGAAGATTCTGATCCGCATTCTTCAGGCGGGCTGGGAGCAGTTGATCGTCCTGACCATGCTGAGAGAAGGTCCGGAAAGCCGGCATTGTGAGGAACTGTTTGATGTGGTTGCACAGCTCCAGGCCTGGCTTTCGCCTGCCGACACCTCCGAAGAGCTGGCATTTGAACGGGAGCTGGAGAGCAGCGTCATGCTGCAGTTCATCGAGCGGGAGCTGAAAACCGCCGGGGAAGTCTCGCGCGTAAGGCCGGTTATTGACGAGCTATCCGGAATTCTCGAGGGCAACGGGGAAGCAGAAACCACATGGGTTGATGAGTACGGTGACGCCGATGAAGCGCCAGCCCCGCTGCCACCGGAGCTTGAAGACAGTCGTTGGGCCTCAAGGGCAAAGGAGATTTCCGTAGGCGACTGGGTTGAGGTTCGTCTGGATACCGGCGAGACCCGCCGGTTGCGGCTGGTGTGGGGCAGCGAGGATTCACTCAGGTTTGTTTTTCTTTCGCCCAAAGGCATGAGCGAGGTCAGTTACGGATTTCCCGAGTTTGTGCAGAAACTCGCTGAAGACAAAGCCTGGCTGGTTGAGAGCGGAGACGTCCCATTCCTCGACCAAAGCCTGTTCAGCATCGTTGAAGATGTTTACCGGAAGCTCAATTTTCAGGCAACCCACGATGCCCTGACGGGGTGTATGCACCGCCATGACTTCGAGAAACAGGTTTCTCAGCTGATCAGCATCCTGCCGTCATCTGCTGAAGACCATGCCGCCGCCCTGATGGTTCTGGATATAGACGAGTTCAGTGTCATCAACGCCTCCTATGGCGCGGACGCCGGCGACGCCCTGTTGAGGCATGTCGCCGACACACTCCGTAAGCAGAGCGAATCCCGATTCGCGGAGTCCCACGTTGGCCGGATCAGCGGCAATGAGTTTGCGGTGCTCATCAATAACATCAGTACAGAAGACTGCCTGGATTTTGCAGAGTCCCTGCGGCGCAACTTCGAGCAACATGTGTTCCGGCATGGGCAGGCGGAATATCGGGCAACCGTCAGCATCAGTATCCGGCCGGTAACCGGGGCGGGACAGTCACCTGGCGACCTTCTCAATCTTGCGAGCCTCTCGCTTAAAGCAGCCAAGAAGCTGGGCGGGAACCGGATTGAACTGGCCAGGGAAAACCGGGACCAGTCCCGGCTCGGCACCCCCCAATGGGTCACCGAAATAGACCGGACCATCCGTGATGGCAGCCTCTACCTTCGGGCCCAGCCCATCGTTGCCCTTGAACCGGAAGACGGCGAAGGCACGATGTATGAACTCTTGCTCGGCCTGAAAGACAGTGCTGGTAAGGAGATCTCGCCCCAGGGCTATATCGAGGCGGCCGAACAATTCAAACGCAGTACGCGGGTTGATTTGTGGGTCATTTCCGAGGTGCTGACATGGATGCGTAATAATCCCGAGGCGCTCGCCAGGATTGCCACTCTGAACGTTAACCTGTCAGGCTCGTCGTTGAGCGATGACAGCTTCATGCTCGGCCTGGAATCCAATCTCAGGGCGAATCCGGAGCTGGCCCACAAGCTCTGCTTTGAAGTAACCGAGACCTCTGCCGTCGCCAACCTCCATTTTGCCTCGGATTTCATGCGCGAGATGAAGCGGCTGAACTGCCGGTTCGCACTGGATGATTTCGGCACCGGCCTGTCTTCCTATGCGTACCTCCAGAAACTGCCAGTGGACTTCGTGAAAATTGACGGCATATTTGTAAAGGACATGGCGACCAACCTCACGAACTACGCCATGGTGAGGTCGATCAACGAGCTCTGTCATTTTCTGGATCTTCAGACCATCGCCGAATATGTGGAAGACATGGAAATCATGGACACCCTGAAAGAGATCCAGGTGGACTACGCCCAGGGCTTCGCCATTGCCAAGCCGCGCAGGCTGGACAGCCTTGGAACCGTGAATTCCACTACCCCGGTTTATGCCTACAAGAAATAGCTTTGCTTTTCCCCCTGGCAGGAGTACAGTGGGCCTCGTTGGAAAGATTTAGCAAAGCATTTCATCAATAAGACCGCTCAGCTGTAATAAGTAGCACGTCCTGTTTTTGATCACGCCAGTTTTTTGTTTCCGCATACCGCCGATCAGCCATCAACAAGATGACGTGACGGCACATTAAATGATTGAAATCAGGAAGAATACTATGTCTACAGTTACCGGCAACGTTAAGTTTTTCAACGAAGCAAAAGGTTTTGGCTTTATCACTCGCGAAAGCGGCCCGGACGTTTTTGTTCACTATAGCGCTATTCAGGGCGGCGGTTTCAAGACTCTGGCTGAAGGCCAGCAGGTCGAGTTCACCGTTACCCAGGGCCAGAAAGGTCCTCAGGCGGAAAACGTTGTCGCTCTGTAAATAACAGACGACACGTTCAGAAAAAGGCAGCTTCGGCTGCCTTTTTTCGTTGTTGCTACCTGCCGAAACTACAGAATACCTTCCACCGGGATCGTCTCGGTATTTTTTATCTCCCGCAACGCAAAGTTCGAATTCACCTGGGCAATGCCCTGCAGGGTAAAGATTTTTTCGTTCAGGAACCTGTCGTAACTGGCCATATCCGGCACGATTACCCTGAGCACGAAATCGGCATTACCGGTCACCGCAAAGCACTGAAGCACCTCCGGATAACTGCTCACCTGCTGCTCAATCTCCGCCGTGCTGTCGATGTTGTGCCGCTGCAGTGACAGATTGACGAGCACGCACAGCCCCTGACCAATGCGTTCCGGATCCACTCTTGCGCTGTATCCCTGAATCACACCGCTTTCCTCAAGTGTGCGCACCCGGCGCCAGCAAGCAGCCGGTGACAAACCCACCTGTTCGGCCAGTAACTGGTTACTGATGCGCCCATCCTGCTGCAGTGCTGATAGAATTTTCCGATCCAGCTTGTCCAGCTCCACCTGTTTCATTTGGTAACACCTGATTTTTATCAAAGGTTCTTTCTCTTTATTGTCTTTTATCAAACATTCTTTCGCAAATCCTGAAAACCTCCTTCCAATAAGCAAGCACCTTTTGCGGACTTACCTCTAGAATTTTGGTCATAAAATCGACAAAAAGGAGGGCGCCATGTCCGCCGATACCCCACAACTCGACGATTACAAACTCGAAGACCGCTACCTGCGGGAATCCGGTCGGGTGTTCCTGACCGGCACACAGGCCCTGGTCCGAATTCCGTTGATGCAGGCTGCCCTGGATCGCAAGCAAGGCCTGAATACCGCCGGCCTGGTCAGTGGCTACCGTGGTTCCCCCCTCGGTGCGGTCGACCAGGCACTCTGGCAGGCGAAAGACCTGCTGGACGAGAACCGGATCGATTTTGTTCCCGCCATCAACGAGGATCTTGCCGCGACGATCATGCTGGGTACCCAGCAGGTAGAAACCGATGAAGACCGTCAGGTAGAGGGCGTATTCGGCCTCTGGTATGGCAAGGGCCCGGGCGTGGACCGAGCCGGCGACGCCCTGAAACATGGCACCACTTACGGATCCTCCCCCCATGGCGGTGTGCTGGTGGTGGCGGGCGACGACCATGGCTGCGTGTCATCGTCCATGCCCCACCAGTCCGATGTGGCGTTCATGAGCTTCTTCATGCCCACCATCAACCCGGCCAACATCGCGGAATACCTGGAATTCGGTCTCTGGGGTTATGCCCTTTCCCGCTACAGTGGCTGCTGGGTCGGCTTCAAGGCCATCTCGGAAACCGTGGAAAGCGCGGCTTCTGTGGAAATTCCGCCAGCACCGGATTTTGTCACTCCGGACGATTTCACCGCGCCGGAAAGCGGCCTTCATTACCGCTGGCCGGATCTGCCCGGCCCCCAGCTGGAAACCCGCATCGAACACAAGCTCGCGGCCGTTCAGGCCTTTGCCCGGGCCAACCGCATTGACCGGTGCCTGTTCGACAATAAGGAAGCCCGCTTTGGTATTGTCACCACCGGCAAGGGGCACCTTGACCTGCTGGAAGCCCTCGATCTGCTCGGTATTGACGAAGACAAGGCCCGGGACATGGGTCTGGATATCTACAAGGTGGGCATGGTCTGGCCCCTGGAGCGCCGCGGCATCCTGGACTTCGTGCACGGCAAGGAAGAAGTCCTCGTGATCGAGGAAAAGCGCGGCATTATCGAGAGCCAGATCAAGGAGTACATGTCCGAGCCGGACCGTCCCGGCGAGGTTCTGATTATCGGCAAACAGGATGAGCTGGGCCGCCCGCTGATCCCGTACGTTGGCGAATTGAGCCCCAAACTGGTTGCCGGCTTCCTCGCAGCCCGTCTTGGTCGCTTCTTCGAGGTGGACTTCAGCGAGCGCATGGCTGAAATCAGTGCCATGACCAACGCCCAGGATCCGGGCGGCGTCAAGCGTATGCCCTATTTCTGCTCGGGCTGCCCACACAACACCTCCACCAAGGTCCCGGAGGGGAGCAAGGCCCTGGCCGGCATTGGCTGTCACTTCATGGCGTCCTGGATGGGCCGGAACACCGAATCCCTCATCCAGATGGGTGGCGAAGGCGTCAACTGGATTGGCAAGAGCCGCTACACCGGCAACCCCCACGTGTTCCAGAACCTGGGTGAAGGCACGTATTTCCACTCCGGTTCCATGGCTATCCGTCAGGCGGTAGCTGCCGGCATCAATATTACCTACAAGATTCTGTTCAATGACGCCGTCGCCATGACCGGCGGTCAGCCCGTCGACGGGCAGATCACCGTCGACAGGATTGCCCAGCAAATGGCCGCAGAAGGGGTCAATCGGGTTGTTGTTCTCAGCGACGAGCCCGAGAAATACGATGGCCATCATGACCTGTTTCCCAAGGACGTCACCTTCCACGATCGGTCCGAGCTCGACCAGGTGCAGCGGGAATTGCGTGATATCCCCGGCTGTACCGTACTGATCTACGACCAGACCTGTGCCGCCGAGAAACGCCGCCGTCGCAAGCGCAAGCAGTTCCCGGATCCGGCCAAGCGGGCCTTTATCAACCATCACGTGTGTGAAGGCTGTGGCGACTGCTCGGTGCAGTCCAACTGCCTCTCGGTGGTTCCCCGCAAGACGGAGCTGGGACGCAAGCGGAAGATCGACCAGTCATCCTGCAACAAGGACTTTTCCTGCGTTAACGGTTTCTGCCCAAGCTTCGTGACCATCGAAGGCGGCCAGCTGCGCAAATCCCGCGGCGTTGACACCGGCTCCGTACTCACCCGCAAGCTGGCTGATATTCCAGCTCCCAAATTGCCGGAAATGACCGGCTCCTATGATCTGCTGGTGGGCGGCGTTGGCGGTACGGGCGTGGTGACGGTTGGCCAACTGATCACCATGGCGGCCCACCTGGAGTCGCGCGGCGCCTCTGTACTGGATTTCATGGGCTTCGCCCAGAAAGGCGGCACGGTGCTGAGCTACGTTCGTATGGCACCGTCTCCGGACAAGCTCCATCAGGTACGGATCAGCAATGGCCAGGCCGATGCGGTCATCGCCTGCGATCTGGTCGTAGCGTCTTCCCAGAAGGCCCTGAGCGTTCTCCGGCCAAACCACACCCGGATCGTTGCCAACGAAGCGGAACTGCCTACTGCCGACTATGTGCTCTTCCGCGACGCCGATATGAAGGCCGACAAGCGCCTTGGGCTACTGAAGAACGCCGTGGGCGAGGATCACTTTGATCAGCTGGACGCCAATGGCATCGCCGAAAAGCTGATGGGCGATACCGTATTCTCCAACGTGATGATGCTCGGTTTTGCCTGGCAGAAAGGCCTGCTGCCCCTGTCCGAGGCGGCTTTGATGAAGGCGATTGAGCTGAACGGCGTCGCCATCGACCGGAACAAGGAAGCCTTCGGCTGGGGACGGCTGGCGGCCGTGGATCCGAGCGCAGTCACGGATCTGCTGGATGACAGTAATGCCCAGGTGGTTGAGGTCAAACCCGAACCAACCCTGGACGAACTCATCAATACCCGGCATAAGCACCTGGTCAATTACCAGAACCAGCGTTGGGCCGACCAATACCGGGACGCAGTTGCAGGGGTCCGGAAGGCTGAGGAGTCCCTCGGTGAAACCAACCTGCTGCTGACTCGTGCAGTAGCCCAGCAGCTGTACCGGTTCATGGCCTACAAGGACGAATACGAAGTCGCGCGACTGTTTGCCGAAACCGACTTCATGAAAGAGGTGAATGAAACCTTCGAGGGTGACTTCAAAGTCCACTTCCATCTGGCCCCGCCCCTGCTCAGCGGCGAGACCGATGCCCAGGGCCGCCCGAAAAAACGCCGGTTCGGCCCCTGGATGTTCCGGGCCTTCCGGCTGCTGGCGAAACTTCGCGGCCTGCGCGGAACCGCAATCGATCCGTTCCGCTATTCCGCCGACCGCAAGCTGGATCGGGCCATGCTGAAGGATTATCAGAGCCTGGTAGACCGGATCGGTCGTGAGCTCAACGCCAGCAACTACGAAACCCTCCTGCAGCTTGCCGAGTTGCCTGCCGATGTCCGCGGGTACGGCCCTGTGCGGGAGCAAGCGGCAGAAAGCATTCGTGAAAAGCAGACGCAACTGATCAAGGCGCTGGATACCGGTCGCCCGACGTTGATTCGCACCCAACAGGCTAACGAGGAGGCCAATCATGTTTGAAGCACTCCAGCCCCTGCCCCAGGATCCGATCCTGCAGTTGATGCAGACCTTCCGTGAAGACGATCGACCGGACAAAGTGGATCTGGGCATCGGTGTCTATAAGGATGACGCCGGCAATACGCCTATCATGGCCGCCGTGCATGAAGCCGAGCGTCGCCTTCTTGAGGGCGAAACCACCAAGAGCTACGTGGGCCCTGCCGGTTCCACCGGCTTCAACAGCGCCATGGCGGAGCTGATCCTGGGCAGCAACAGCCCACTGGTCCGCGACGGTCGCGTATCGGTCATCCAGACACCGGGCGGCTGCGGCGCCCTGCGTATGGCGGCCGAGTTTCTGCGTCTGTGCAAAGCCGATACAAAAGTCTGGGTCAGCACGCCCACCTGGGCCAACCACTTGCCGTTGCTCGGTGGCGCCGGCCTGACTATTCGCGAATATCCGTACCTCAATCCAGAGACCCTGCAGGTAGACTTCGGCGCCATGCTGGAAACCCTGGAACGGGCGGATGCGGGCGACGTGGTGTTGCTGCACGGGTGCTGCCACAACCCCTCGGGCGCGGACCTGAGCCTAGCCCAGTGGCAGGAAGTGACCAGCCTGATCCAGCGCAAAGGCCTGCTGCCCTTCGTGGACATGGCCTATCAGGGCCTTGGCGAAGGCCTGGACGCGGATGCAGCTGGTCTGAGGCACCTGGCCAGTGCGGTACCTGAAATGCTGATCGCAGCCTCGTGCTCCAAGAACTTTGGCCTCTACCGGGAGCGCACCGGCGCCCTCGCCCTGGTTTCGGAAACCGCAACCGTGAATGCCGCCGCCACAAGCCAGCTGCTGAGCGTCATCCGGTCGCATTACTCAATGCCACCGGCCCACGGCGCCTCAATAGTGGAGACCATCCTTGGCGATGACGACCTGCGAGCCCAGTGGCAACAGGAGCTAAACGGTATGTGTGAGCGCATCCTGCATCTGCGCCACGCTTTTGCCGGCGCGCTTTCATCGTTCGGCGACTTCGAATTCATCGCCCGTCAGCGAGGCATGTTCTCGTTCCTCGGAATCAGTCCGGAGCAGGTGGGCCGGTTACGGAAGGAACACGGCATCTACATGCTGGAAAGCAGCCGCGTAAACGTTGCCGGTTTGAACGACCACGTCTTGCCACAAGTCGCTTCCGCCCTGCGCGAGGTGCTCGGCAAGTAAATACTTTTTCGACAACAACCAATCAATCCGACAAAAACAATTAGCCGGAGAGAAGAATGAGTGAGAGTACCCAACCACACCAGCAGGCCAATAACCTCTGGTCCTCACGGATGGCCTTTATCCTGGCTGCGGCTGGTTCAGCCGTTGGCCTCGGGAACATCTGGAAGTTTCCGTACATTACTGGCGAGAACGGCGGCGGCGCCTTCGTTCTGATCTACCTGGCCTGTATCTTCCTGATCGGCGTGCCGGTACTGATTGCCGAAACCATGATTGGTCGGCGCGGCGGTCAGAGCCCTGTGGCCACCATGCGCACCCTGACCAAAAGTGAAGGCACAGCCAGGGGCTGGAGAGCCATCGGCTGGAACGGGGTAATTGCATCCTTCCTGGTGCTTTCTTTTTACGCCGTGATTGGCGGCTGGGCCCTGGTCTATATCGGCAAGGCCGCAACCGGGCTGTTTACCGGAGCAGATACCGAAGCCATCGGCGGCCAGTTCGGCGGGCTCCTTGCCAACCCCTGGGAACTGCTGATGTGGCACTCGGTGTTCATGGTGATTGTGGTGTTCATCGTTGGCAGGGGCATTCGCTCGGGGCTTGAGAAAGCTGTGAATATGCTGATGCCTCTGTTGTTCGTGCTGTTGGTTGCCATGGTGATCTATGCCATGAACAGCGGCAGCTTTGGCCGGGCCGTGAGTTTCATGTTCTCGCCGGATTTCAGCAAACTGACAACGGCGGGGGTTCTGACTGCCCTGGGGCACGCCGCCTTTACGCTCAGTATCGGTATTGGTGTTCTGATGGCCTATGGCTCCTACCTGCCAAAAACCGTAAACATTGCGCGGACCGCCATGACCATTGCCGTCGTGGACACCAGCGTTGCGCTTCTCGCGGGGCTGGCCATCTTTCCCCTGGTATTTGCCAATGGCCTTGAGCCAGGGGCAGGGCCCGGCCTGATCTTCGTGACCCTGCCACTGGCCTTTGGCCAGATGAGTGGTGGTGCGCTGTTCGGCACCATTTTCTTCGCCCTGCTACTGGTAGCAGCCATCACCTCGGCCATTTCCATGCTGGAACCGGTAGTCGAATGGCTGGAAGAACACAAAGGCGTGAGTCGAGCGAAAAGCGCCATTGGTGGCGGGCTCGCCATCTGGTTTATCGGTATCGGTACCGTGTTGTCCTTCAACGTCTGGGAAAGTGTGCACCCGCTTGGCTTTATTCCGTTCTTCGAGGGCAAGACGGTCTTCGACCTGCTCGACTTCCTCGTCTCCAACCTGATGATGCCTCTCGGCGGACTCGCCATTGCGCTGTTTGCCGGATGGGCGATGAAACGTGAGGGTCTGCCGGCCGATATTGGTCTGCAAGGAAGCAGCTATAAGGCATTCATGTTCGTACTCCGGTATCTGACGCCCGCCGGTATCGCCGTGGTTTTCCTGTACAACCTGTTGTAAAACGAATCCGGCCTCTCCAACCGCAAAAGCCCGGTGAACTTCACCGGGCTTTTTTTGACATACCCAACAGGGCACTGCCAATCTGAATTCAGGACAACAGACCCAAGTCTGTATCGCATGCGGAAAAGGAGAACTCTTATGTACAGCAAGATCCTCGTTCCGGTCGACCTCGCCCATACCGATAAAATGGTGAAGGCGCTCAATACCTCCATTGATATTGCCAAGCATTACAACGCCACCCTGTGCTACGTCACCGTCACCAACAGCACCCCGGGAGCGGCCGCGCACAACCCGAAAGAACTCGCAGAGAAACTGAGGGTGTTTGCGGAGGAGCAGGGAAAATCCCACGGGATCAATACCGACAGCATGGTGATTGAATCTGCTGATACCGCCGTGGAGCTTGAAGACAAGTTGCTTGAGGCGATCAAAACAACCGGGACAGATCTGGTAGTGATGGCTTCACATCCGCCGGGGATTGGCGACCGGCTACACATTCTCCATTCGAACGGCGCCAATATCGTTAAACACAGCGATATTTCGGTTTTAGTCGTTCGGTAAAGATAACAGGGCATCCGAGACACTATTCCGGATGCCCTGTTGCGTCATGCTTTGGAAATTCAATTCCCGTTACCCTGGCAATGAAAAAGGGAAAGTAATCCTCCGTGGCAAAGAAGTTCCCGGCTTCCACCTGGGTCGGCAATACAAAGCCTTCGAACTCCCGAAACTCTGACAGGTAGCCGCCAAAGGGCTGCAAGCGATGGACTTTTTCCGCATTCGCATTGGTCCACCGGTCAAAACTCACCTGGAGCGGCCGGCCGTCGCCGGCAACGACAACATCCACTGCCTGTTCCATGCCCTCATGACGAACAACCACCCTGGCCGTGTTTATATCGACCAGCTTCCAGGAAACGCCGGGCCCCGGCAGCAGGGCAGCCGGCGTCCAGAAAACCGCCTCTGCCACATAACGGCCGAATGCCGAACGGGCATGATCCGCATCACCACCCGCCCGGGCAACAGGGAATAGGCCCATCAGCCAGAACCGCGTCCACTGGTCAGTGTCCGAGCCGGAAATCCCGAGCAGGCCTCTGTGGGCGCTCATTTTCCAGATAAACCCTTCCGGCATGGCCAGCACCTGGGTGGCCTGCATGTGCACGTAGTCGGGCGACTCCCGATTGCCCATACCGAATTTTCCGTTCATAGAGATACGGGCCACGGTATAGAGCGGGGTACCAGGCTGAATGGTGTAACGGAAATACCGCTGGGCTGGCTCCGGCAAACCCTCAAGAAGAGCAAGATCAAAGCGCTCCGGGGCAGCCGGCTGCAGCGTTGCCAATCCGGTAATGACAGCCCGGTCTGCGGTGTGGTCAGACTGACGCCAAAACCAGAGGGCGACGGTGACTGCAACCACCAGAATCAACAGGATCAGGAAAAAGATTTTCATGTAAGCTATGCTCCGTAGCAGTCATTGTCCCTGCCCTGCCCGAATCCGGCCTTGTTCCAGATCAACGAACGTGGCTGCCCGACTCACTGTCAGCCTGAAAGGTTTTATGAAAGTACCAAAAAGATTACAACCACTTGTCGATGACGGCATGGTGGACGAAGTGCTCTACCAGCTCATGAGCGGCAAGGAAGCCCAGGTTTATGTTGTGCGCTGCGGAGACCAGACGCGCTGTGCCAAGGTCTTCAAGGAAGCGACAAAGCGGAGTTTCAAGCAGGCGGTGGAATACCAGGAAGGACGAAAGGTCCGGAACAGTCGTCGAGCCCGGGCCATGAGCAAGAAGACAAAGTACGGCCAGAAGGAACAGGAAGATGCCTGGCTCAACGCCGAGGTGGATGCCCTCTACCGGCTTGCCGCCGCCGGTGTCCGGGTTCCCGAACCTCTGGGCTTCGTGGACGGTGTACTGCTGATGGAGCTGGTGGCGGATGAAGATGGCAAGGCCGCGCCCAGGCTGGATGATGTCACCCTGTCCCCGGAACAGGCCCGCGACTTCCACGGCCAGGTCATCCGAGAGGTTGTCCGTATGTTGAGCGCCGGTCTGATCCATGGGGATCTGTCGGAATTCAACGTGCTGGTCGATGCCCGCGGTCCTGTCATTATTGATCTTCCCCAGGCCGTCAATGCGTCCGGCAATAACAACGCGGAACGCATGTTGGAGCGCGACGTCGACAATATGCGCCGCTATTTCGGACGCTTCGCGCCGGAACTGCTGAACACCGATTATGGCAAGGAGATCTGGGCGCTCTACGAGTCAGGCGACCTGCACCCGGACAGCAAGCTCACGGGCTGCTTCCAGCACGATGACACCGCTGCCAACGTCGACGAACTGATGGAAATCATCGATGCGGCAAAAGAGGAAGAGTGGGAGCGACAGGAACGGATGAGGGACGCCGAGGAGGACTGACGCCTTAGCCGGTGCTGGTCAGCCGGCAGACGTGGTTCTCTCTTCGCTGATCATTGCTGACATCAACTGCTGTTCCTTCGGCCCGGGTAGAACACCCGTTAGCGTGGCTTCGATAACCGGCTCACCATGCTGATTCGAGAGCACCGCTTCGGCCCGGGCCCGATTCCTTGCATCCACTTCGGTGATGGTGAATACACAGGTGACGGTATCACCGAAATACACTGGCCGGCGGAAGCGAAAATTCATCCCGGACGCCAGCCAGCCAATCTGCCCACCCACTTCCGTGATCATCCCGCCAACCAGCAAGCCATGGCAGATCTTTCCCTGCAGGTTCTTGGCCTGGGCAAACTCATCGCTGTAGTGAACCGGATTCTGATCGCGGCTGATTTCCCCAAAGGACAGAGTCTCATCCTCGGTGAACGTACGCACCAGGGTAAACGAATCGCCGGCTTTCAGGCCTGCAATGGCTCTCTTTCGAATATCAGACATGGTATCGGTCCCCGATCGCTCAGCCTTACAGGTACCGACCGCCAGACCCTATGGCGACCACAATCAGGCCGAGAATCAGATTGATACCGACCAGACGGCGAATCTTTCCCACCTGAACACCACCAGCCTGCGGATCCTTGTCTGCAACCGCCTGCTTGAGCCGTCGGAAAGGCGCAAAATACACGTGAAAGTAAAGCAGCATCATCACCAGCCCGAGCGTCTGCATGGCATGAATGTGCCAGCCAGCACCGGCCATACCGCCAAACACACTGAAAATCATCCAGTAGCCGGTAACCAGGAGCAGCACAACCGCGAGCCAGACCCAGCGGAAGAACCGTTCAAGCGTCTTCGACCAAAGATGGCCACGCTGGGAGGCCTCTACCACCTCAACCACGGCCGGACGCATCGCCATGTAGGCGAAGAACATACCGCCAACCCAGATAACCGCGGACAGAACATGCAGTGCAATTGCCAGACTCATAAACCTACCCCTTGCTTTGGCTTCAGATGGTTTCCAGTTCTACCCGGTTACGGCCGCCCGTTTTACCGCGGTAAAGAGCTTCATCAGCCCTGCTGACCGCGGCACTCAGGTCTTCGCCAGTTCGCAGCTCACTTACCCCGATGCTGATCGTAACATCGATATCACCGCCGATAACTGCGCGCCAGTCCCTTGCCAAAAACGCCTTTCGTATCCGCTCCGCGCTTGCTTGCGCTTTATCAGCATTCGTATCCGGAAGAATGACCAGAAACTCCTCACCACCCCATCGACCTATCAGATCCTGAGCCCTTAATTCTTCCCGGATCACATCGGCAACACAGCCGAGTACCCTGTCACCGGCTTCATGTCCGAAGGCATCATTGATCGACTTGAAATGATCGACATCCAGCAGGAGGAAACCGACCGGGTGTCCGCTGCGCCGGAACCGCGATACCTCTTTTTCAGCCAGGTAGGTCATATGACGGCGATTGAAAAGCCCGGTTAATGAGTCCGTTGTTGCCATTTCGCGAAGCTTGCGCTGTGCCGAAACAACCATGCTGAGGTAATAGGAAGCCAGGTAACTGAACATTGCAAAGACCACGCTCAGATTGAACAGATGGACTATGTTCAGGGCTGTCTGCGGAATTGGCTGCAACGGTTCGATGTACCACATCAAGGCATCGAGCGCGACGTAGTATCCCCAGAGAGTGAGTAGCGCATAAACCGCCCATCTTCGGGACGCGGAAACGCAGATCGCCGGTATGAACATAAGAAGGTAATAATGGAAACCGCTCTCCCAGCCGATAAGAACGGTACCGAGGCCGGCGTGCCCGAGCACTTCTGCCCAGATCAGTACGACCGCAATCTTGTTTTTATGGTATTTGAGTGCGTAGTAGGCGCCGGCATACATGGCCACGCTAACCACGTTGATCCATGCCAGAACCGGCGAACCCAATGCATGAAAAAGAAAGAAAAAGATGACATCTACAGTCCCGGCGATCTGGGCACATCGCATGGCCAAACGCCAGAACTGGGGCCTGCGTTCCCGCTCAGGCTCATAATTCATTGGAGCACTCGCACTTTTCATCGACAGCAGAATTCCTTTTTTAGGTAACAAGAGTACTCGTTAAAACAGAATCCTGCCTCACTCCAATGCAAACAAATGAAAATGTTTTCAGGATCACCACGGCAGCTCGTCGCCGTTGCTGTGCCAGAACGACCCGGTATTCTCCAAGGTGAGGCCATCAATCCGCTCTGCCAGGCCTTTTGCCGATTCTTCCGGAGTAATCAACCCACCAAAATTCACCATTCGGGTCTGAACATAACCCGGGTGCAGCTGGGCCACCGCGATACCCCTCGGTTTCAGATCCATCGCGAGGGACTTGCCAAAGGCATTCAACGCCGCCTTTGAAGCACGGTACCCATAGCGGCCGCCAGAGTCGTTGTCGGCGATAGAGCCCATGCGGCTGGTGATGTTGGCGATTTTGCCTCCGGAGGGGATTTTTTCAAACAGGGCTTCAGCGATTTTCAGTGGAGCGTAGGCGTTGATTTCCATCTGCGTACGGATGGAATCAAAATCGATACTGCCCAGTTTCTCGTCCTGCAGCAGACCGGCATTGTTGATCAGCAGATCAATGGACTGGCCCTCAAGACCGGCCACGAGCCTTGCCACACCCTCATTGGTCGTCACGTCGACACTGTCGATGATCCTCGCCGCAACCTCTTCCAGCTCCGGCGAGGCCTCCCGGCACACGCCGATTACCGAGCAGCTGCGGCCTGCATAGAGCCGGGCGAGCTCCAGACCAATGCCCCGGTTTGCCCCGGTGATTACAACAGTGGAATTATCGGACATATCAGCCTCCTCAACGATCAATACGGTTCATGCAGCTTCACATCCCCTGCAATGTAGAACAACCAGCAATACGGGCCCTGACTGCGTGCAGATCCAATTTTTCTGTAAGATACGGGGTAATTCAATCAATGGTCGCCGGGAGCAGCATGTCAGCAGCACTTGTTTTCGCAGTCTTCGCAGTGACCCTGATCGCAGCAACCGTATTCTACCTCTTCTTCTACCGCGCCTTGCGGAGGGAACGGGAACTGAGAGCCCCCTTTCCAACATCCTGGCGCGAGCATCTTGATGCGAACGTGCCGCTTTACCGACGGCTTCCTGAAGCCCTCAAGCAAACCTTGGAGCAACGGGTCCAGCTTTTTCTCTCCGAGAAGGAATTCTATGGCTGTGACGGCTTTGAGGTGGACGACGCGGTGAGAGTGACCATTGCCGGCCACGCCTGTTTGCTGGTTCTTGCCCGCCCCTATTCAGATTTTGACGAGGTAAGCAGCATTCTGGTCTATCCCGATGCCTATCACGTCAGAGACATTGAAAGCGATGGCATGATTGTCAGCGAAAGTAATGAAATACGGGCCGGCGAGGCCTCAAGCAGGGGCCAGGTGGTGCTGGCCTGGCGAGAATGTCAGGAGGCCGCCCGGAACCCGCACAGCGGCCATAACGTCATGCTCCATGAGTTTGCACACCAGCTGGACTACCTGGACGGCACCGCAGACGGGGCACCGCCGCTGAGTGGAGAGCAGGCCCGGCACTGGCAAAGTTCCATGACGACGGCCTACGAAGACCTCAGGCATTCCCTCCGGCACCACCATAGATCCTGGCTTGATCCATACGGCGCTACCGAACCGGCAGAATTTTTCGCAGTGCTGACCGAGGCATTTTTCCAGCAGCCGCGCCATCTCAAGCGAGAACAGCCCGAGGTCTACAAGGCCCTGCAAGGGTATTACCGGCTCGATCCAACGGCTTTCTGGGAGGATGCATGACAGTTGTGGCAAATCAATGCGTGGTCCACTATGTAGGAAAGCGGATCAGTTGGTGGAGGTTTACATGCCAGCCATAGGATGGATATTCATAGTTGTTGCCCTTGCCTTGATCGTGGGCAGCCTGATGATACTGCGTGACAATGCCCACAGCATGAAAATCTCCGATGAAAAGATGAAGAAAATCCAGGCCCGGAAGGCGGAGATCGAGGCCGAGGAGAGCGCCGAAGACAGAGAGTGGTAGGTTTGGGGGCAGCCGCGAAGACTGCCCCGGGCAGGTTCGATCAGTGTCCGCTGTGGTCCATACTTTTGCCCGAGTGATCCATGCTCTCGCTTTTCATCATCTCGCCATCCAGCGACTCGACATTCAGCTCAACCT
Organism: Marinobacter flavimaris; assembly: GCF_002933295.1. Taxonomy (GTDB): domain Bacteria; phylum Pseudomonadota; class Gammaproteobacteria; order Pseudomonadales; family Oleiphilaceae; genus Marinobacter; species Marinobacter flavimaris. The sequence goes on along the minus strand of NZ_PSSW01000002.1, from coordinate 167,324 downwards.
GCATTTCGTCGGCACCCTCAAAAGTCAGGGTCAAGGGAATGCTCTCACCCTCGCGCAACGGACTTTTCAGTTTCTCCAGCATCAGGTGAAAGCTGTGGGGCTTCAACTCCACGGTGGTACCTGCCGGTATGGCGAGCCCGCCCTTGACCGGTGCCATTCGCATTACACCATCGTGCATGCTGGTCTCATGGATCGATACGTTACCTGCCCTCGGGGTTGCGGCCCCAACCAGGGTAATATCACCGCTGCCGCTGTTGGAGATACTCATGTAACCCACGCCCATGGGCGTGCCAGGCGGTGTAGGCCGACTCCAGGGATGATCGACCGTGACCGGGCCATGGCTGTAATCATGGGCAAATGCTGTCGGGGCAACCAGGGCCAGTGCCAGCACAAACACGCTCAGGCAATACTTCATGTCCAGTGTTCCTTGTCGATGGTTCAAAACCAAAGGATAGAAAGGGTAGGCCCCGGATCCAAGCTTTTCAGTGCGACGAATGGTCGCAGACCGGGTCAATGCCCGATGGCGAGAGCCGGGTTCGCTTTCAGTCTGTCCAGGGTCTCCGGACGACTGAAGTAATAACCCTGAAAACGTCGACAGCCCATCTCGACCGGGGCGCTGGCCTGGGCCTCCTCTTCAACACCCTCGGCAACCAGCTCCATGTTATGGCTCCGGGCAATGGCAATAATACTCCGGATCATGTTCGCGGCTTTTTCGTCTTCCAGAATGGTGTCGACAAAGCTCTTGTCGATTTTCAACTCGTCAAGCGGCAGCTTACGCAAAAGACTGAGCGAGGAGTAACCCGTTCCGAAATCGTCCATCGAGATCCGTATCCCTTTCTCTCGCAATCGTTCGATCGTTTTCAGCACTCTCTCAAAGTCACTCATGAACAGGCTCTCGGTGATCTCAAGAACCAGCTCTCCAGGCGACACACGGTGCATTGCCAGAACCTCAAGCACTGTTTCAACAAAGTCTGGCTGGCGAAACTGGATAACAGAAATGTTGATAGACAGGTCCACGAAACCGCCGACCTCGTTACGAAACAGGCTGTATTCCCGGATACTGGTTTCAAGCACAAAGCGCCCGAGCGGAACCATCAGCCCGCTTTTTTCAGCGACCTCGACAAATTCCGCGGGCGAAACAAAGCCGAGTTCCTCATCCTGCCAGCGAACAAGCGCTTCCAGCCCGACCGCTTTTCCGGTCTGATCTACCTGAGGCTGGTAGACCATGTACAGTGAGCCCGATGCTAGGCCATACCTGAGACGCTGCTCGACCGACAGCCTGCGAAGATAGGCCATTTCCATCTCGCTGCGGTAAATGCAGACGTCGTTCCGGCTCTGTTTGGCCTCGTACAGCGCAAGATGGGCACTTCGAATCAGCTTGCTGAGGGAATCTCCGTCATTCGGAAAACAGGCCACACCAATACTCGCCGTTACCTGCAACCTCAGTCGGCCCACCTCGAAGGTGCGGGACAGGTTGCCGGCCAGCGACACACAGGCTTTTTCAACATCGTCGAGATTGGTGTTCGGGGTCACAATGGCGTACTCGTCGCCACCAAGCCGGGCAAGATCGTCCCGGCTTTCAACCAGTTCGGCGAGCCGACGACCGAATTCCAGAAGGGTTTCATCGCCGGTCTCCAGCCCAAACCGGTCATTGATGCCTTTAAAGTTATCAATGTTGATCACAATGAGGCAGAACGGTTTTCTATCCGGAACCAGGTTGTCGAGGCGGTCCAGCAGCCCATTGCGATTCAACAGCCCGGTCAAATCATCGTGCCGTGAGAGGTAAGAAAGCTCCAGACGCCGCTTCTTCTCGGCGTTGTCGATAATCCGGAACCCCTTGTAGAAAACAATCCCGAAAACCAGGAAAGTCAGCAGATACTGCAACAGGGATTGGAGAAATTCCCGGTAAAGCGGAGCGAACCGGGTTTCCGAGATGGACCACAACTGGTAACGGGCGTTGAAGACAGCAGCCGTCAGATAATCCTCACCCTGGCGTCGGGTTCGGATAACCACTGAATCACTGCCCTGCATGACCTCCTCTACGCTCTTGCCGAGCTCCTTTTCAAACGCTGCCCGATTTATCTCCCTCTGGTCCATCGGCACCCGGATTTGCGAATACTGTTGCGGGCCAATGCCGTCAGCCGACATGAACTGAACATAGCCATCGGTTTCCCGGAACAACATTACGGTGTCAGAGTCGCCGTCATGCAGTGTCTTGCCGAAAACCGAACCACGGCCATCAAGCCGCATGCCGGCTGTCATGACGGCAACGACTTCCCCACTCGGGGAACGTATCGCTTTTCGGATCGGTATAACCCACGCGCCCAGGGCGTCTACGAAATAGGTCCGGCCCACGACCATCGCATCGGAAGACAGTGCTCCCAGGAAACTGTCACGGGTCTCGGGATCGGTTCTCAGATTTGGAAGAGTCGACAGATCGAGGTTGGTGCTGACACGAACCAGCGTGCCGTCCGGCCTGGCCAATCCAAAGCCCACGAGCATGGGGTTGGCGGCGAGGATGCTGTCGAGCAAGGGGATCTGTCGACTGCCTGACAGGAGGTTGTCCTGATTGAGCAACTCGCGGCCAATTACATCGAGAACCAGCTCCTGGGTTCGCAGGATACTGTCTACAGACTGAGCAACCAGCTCGACACGGGCGGTCTGGTAAAGCTTCTCGTCCGAAATAAGGCCCTGCCAACGAAAGAACAGAACGACACTGAGGAGCAACACACCACCGAGGAGGATAAGAGCGAAGAGTGTCCAAAGATTGCGTTTGAGAATTGCCAAAAGCAGTTCCAGAAATTCGGGAGGTTGAACAACGGCTTTGCGTCAGTATACGGGAGAGCCTGAAAAGCGCATTACTATTTACCGCTAATTTGTAGGCTGTTAATTCCCATGGAACTAAATGCGTCGATTCGTGACAACAGAGTAATTCCGCGTCCATCACCGATCAGGGTATCGGGTGTACTATTCTGAAAAGCTGAACGGCAGTCGATCTTAAAGGAGTGTGTTTATGAACGTGATGTCTGTACTGAACCAGGTAATGAAGCAGGCTCAGGGTGGCCAGTCCCAGGGTAGTGGCATGGACGTCAACAAAATGATGAACAGCCTTGGCAGTCAACTCAAGGGCAGCCAGGGATCCGGTTCAGGCATCGACGTAAAGAGCCTGCTGGGCGGCGGAGCCCTCGGCATGATGCTGGGTTCCAAGCGCGGCCGAAAGATGGGCGGCAAAGCCCTCAAATACGGTGCCCTGGCAGGCGTGGGTGTCCTGGCCTGGAAAGCCTATCAGAACTATCAGACCAACAGTCAGAGCCCGGCGAAACCGGCATTGGCACAGCAGGGCCAGCCACTGGAGCAACTGCAGGGCCAGGCGCAGGAACAACGGGGACTTGAAATACTCCAGGCCATGATCATGGCAGCCCGCGCTGACGGCCACATAGACGCCAACGAACGCGCGCTGCTTACCCAGGAGATTGAAAAACTGGGGCCAGATGACGAACTTCACGCCTGGATTCAGCAGCAGTTCGACGCCCCTCTGGACGCCACTGCCCTGGCACGCAATGCCGACTCACCCCAGGCCAGCCGGGAAATCTACATCGTCAGTGCGGTCATGATCGACGAACAGAACCCCATGGAGCGGGCCTGGCTGGATCAACTCGCCAGCGCCCTCCAGCTCGACCCGGGTCTTGCCAGGGAACTGGAACAACAGATCCAGAGTGCAACAGCAGGGTAGTCGTCAGGCTTTCTTGACGAACTCCGATTTCAGTTTCATGGCACCAATACCGTCGATCTTGCAGTCGATATCATGATCGCCGTCTACCAGGCGGATATTCTTCACCTTGGTGCCAACTTTAACGACGGAACTGGAGCCCTTTACCTTCAGATCCTTAATGACCGTAACCGTATCACCATCCTGAAGCTCATTGCCGTTGGCGTCGCGAATCATCTTCGCGGCGTCAGCCGCCGCAGCCTCCGCCTCAGACCACTCATGCCCGCATTCGGGACAAACCAGTTGAACGCCGTCCTCATAGGTGTACTCGGAACTGCACTGCGGGCATGGCGGAAGCTGCGACATTATCATTTCCTGTTAATTGAATGGGCGCAGGATTATACCATCAACGCCCGGGCGAGACCCTCGCCAGCACCGTCGGATCTTCCGAAAGAGGCAGGGCGATAATCGCGCCCTCGTTCGACGAAGGGAAAATCCCGGTCAGGCCCGTAATGTTCACCTGATGCGACACCATGATCACCGGTGCCCCGTCCTCCAACTCATTCACCAGAGCAATCGTCTGCCGCGTCTGCGGCGGACCATCGCCACGGTTGCGAAAGAAAGAATTCAGCGACGGCCACTCCGTTACCTTCCCCATGTCCATCCCGGTTGCGGTATCCATGCAACGGCACCACTGACTGCTGAACACCCGCGCGTCCGTAATACCATGGTCCGCCAGAAACGGCTTCCACGCCCGCGCCTGCTCACGACCGACGTCGTTCAGATTCCGCTGGGTGCTGCAATCGTTGATATCAAAGTTGCCAGGATCTCCGGTCCCCGGGGCCAAGGCATGGCGAAGCATCAGAACAGCCCGTCCGTCTCTCAGAGCCTCCCAGGCTTCTTCGTTGTTATCGGCGGCGGAAACGCTGAAACACATGGCGACCGCCAGAAATGCGGTTAGGATAGATCTGGCAAGCATAATTGTTACCTCCTGAAAAAAATCCTATGCAGCTGTGCAATGCGCGGATGAACTGACGATGTCCGATTGAGGCATTGGGAGAGCCCTTCCAAAAATGTTGAAGGCCAAGGATGGCCTGAAACAAGCGCACATGGACGTGCTCGTAGCGGTTTTTGGAAGGGGGCTCCCAATGCCTCCAGCACCAATGTCCGCAGCCTTGCAAGAGATACGCGAGCAATATCTATCAGGCTCATATCAACAAAAGGTAAACTCTGCACAGAACCACGCAAACAGAAGGAACCATCATGCCAATCTGGGTCGACGCCGACGCCTGCCCCGTTCCAATCCGGGAAATCCTCTGCCGCGCCGCCACCCGCTGGCAAATCGACACCACCTTCATCGCCAACCACGCCATCACCCTGCCACCGAGCCCTTACATCAAGCGCCGACAGGTCCCCCAGGGCTTTGATGTGGCCGACAACGAAATCATGGACCAGATGCACGAAGGCGATCTCGTGATCACGCAGGACATTCCCCTGGCCGCCGAAGCCATTGAAAAAGGCGCCGACGTCTTCAATCCCCGCGGCCAGGCCTTCACCAAAGAGAATATTCGCCAGCGCCTTGCCATGCGCAACTTTATGGAAGAAATGCGCAATGCCGGCCAGGTCACCGGAGGCCCCGCCCCTTTCAGCCAGACCGACCGCAAGGAATTTGCCGACAAGCTTGACCGTTGGCTGCAAAGAAACAAACGCAGTTGATAATGATTCTATTTTAAAACCTGGGCAGATCCGCTACCCTTCCCGCCTTATTATTTTCAGGCTCAACGCGGGCCTGCCTGATTCAAGGGAGAGAAGCGGAGTATGTCCTCACACAGCCACCAAACCACCAGCAGCTTTGCTGCCCTGGCCCGCCTGCTGAGATACGCCCGGGGATATCGCCGACAGATCATCGCTGCCACCACCTGCTCGATCATCAACAAACTCTTTGATATTGCCCCGGAAATCCTGATCGGTGTCGCCATTGATGTGGTCGTCAACCAGGAAGAGAGCTTTGTGGCTGGCCTCGGTTTTGAAACCGCCCAGGAACAGATCACCATTCTGGCCGTACTCACCTTTTTTATCTGGGCCGGCGAATCCCTGTTCGAATACCTGTTCCAGATCCTGTGGCGCAACCTAGCCCAGCGTTTGCAGTCGGACCTCCGGCAGGATGCCTACGAACATGCCCAGCGCCTCGACATGAGTTTCTTCGAGGCTCGCAGCTCCGGCCAGCTGGTGGCCACCATGAACGACGACGTCAACCAGCTCGAGCGCTTCCTCGACGGCGGCGCCAACGCCATGATTCAGGTGCTGGTGACCGTGGTTGCCGTCGGCGCCGTATTCTTCGTGCTCTCGCCGCTCATTGCCCTGCTCGCATTCACCCCCATTCCCCTGATTATCTGGGGCGCCTTCTACTTCCAGCGCAAAGCGGGGCCGCTCTACGCCGACGTTCGTGAAAAAGTGGGTGACCTGTCCAGCCGGCTGGCCAACAATCTGGGCGGCATCGCCACCATCAAGAGCTTTACCGCTGAACAGCGAGAGGCAAAGCGTCTGAAAGAAAGCAGCGAAGCCTACGTGGAGGCCAACCGCCGGGCCATCCGCATCAGCTCTGCGTTTATTCCGGTGATCCGGATGGCCATTCTGGCCGGCTTCCTGGCCACCTTCACGGTGGGGGGCATGATGGCCCTTGAAGGAAACCTGAACGTGGGTGCCTATGGCGTTCTGGTCTTTCTTACCCAGCGCTTGCTGTGGCCCCTGACCGGGCTTGCCGAAGTGATTGATCTGTTCGAACGGGCCATGGCAAGCACCCGTCGGATTCTGGACCTTCTGGCCGAGCCCGTGCACGTGCGAGACGAGGGTGGCAAGGCACTGGCAGAGCCGGTGAAAGGCGATGTTGAGCTGGACAAAGTAAGCTTTCACTATCCCTCCAGCGGCGCAGGAATCCGGGATATCAGCCTGACCGTGCCAGCTGGCAATACCCTTGCGCTGGTCGGCGCAACCGGTTCCGGCAAATCCACTCTGATCAAGTTGTTGCTGCGGTTCTACGATCCGAGCAACGGCCAAATCCGAATCGATGGACAACCCATTCGGGATCTCAGCCTGCAATCCCTGCGCGGCGCAATTGGGCTGGTGAGTCAGGATGTTTACCTGTTCGAGGGCACCATTCGGGAAAACCTTGCCTATGGAAATCCGGCGGCGTCCGATACCGAGATCATAGATGCAGCGAAAACCGCGGAAGCCTGGTCGTTTATTGAAGCGCTGCCCGAGGGCATGAACACACCGGTGGGCGAACGGGGCGTTCGTCTGTCCGGGGGACAGCGCCAGCGACTGTCCCTCGCCCGTGCACTGCTGAAAAATCCGCCGATACTGGTGCTTGATGAAGCCACCAGCGCGGTGGACAACGAAACAGAAGCCGCCATCCAGCGGTCACTGAAGCGTATCGGCCATAACCGGACCGTGATCATGATTGCCCATCGGCTCTCCACCATCGTTGATGCCGACTCCATCGCGGTCATCGAAGGCGGCAAAGTGCTGGAACAGGGAACTCACCGGGAGCTGCTGGACCAGGACGGCGCTTATGCCAACCAATGGCGGGTGCAGACCGGGCAAATACAGGCAGCCATTTAACGCAATATATATTGATAGTGATTCGCATTTAAATTATTCTGCAGGCCCTCAGCATTTCGGGAGCCTGCATGCCTGTTTTCTTCGACGTTTCCAATCTTGATGTCCGCATTGGCGACACCACCATACTTCAGAACCTGAACCTCGCTTTTGGTGAGGGTGAGGTAACAGCCCTGCTCGGGCATAACGGCTCCGGCAAGTCCACTCTGCTCAAGGTGCTTGCCCGCCAGCTTGCACCCTCAACCGGCAATGTCCGGCTTCTGGGCAAATCCTTCCGGAGCACGGGTGCACGGGAATTTGCCCGCAATGTGGGCTACCTGCCCCAGCATCCGCCGGGAACCGACGGTTTGACGGTTCGCGAGCTGGTTGCCCTGGGGCGCTACCCCTGGCGCGGACCGCTGGGACGCTATAACGAGGAAGACCACCGGCTGATCACCCGGGCCATTGAGGACACCGGACTCGGCCAGTTCCAGCATCGCTCTGTCGACACGCTCTCCGGTGGTGAACGCCAGCGCGCGTGGATTGCCATGCTGCTGGCCCAGCAAACACGATGCCTGCTGCTGGATGAGCCCATATCCGCCCTGGATGTGAAACATCAGGTGGAAACCCTGCGTCTGGTGCATCGTCTCGCCGAGCAGCGGGATCTTACGGTTATCGTGGTGCTGCACGACGTGGATCTGGCGGCCCGGTTCTGCGACCGTCTGGTCGCTCTAAAGTCCGGGCAACTGGTTGCCGATGGCAGCTCCCGGGACATCATGGATTCCGGCATCCTGGAATCCATATATGGCGTGCCCATGGGCGTGATGGAGCGCGCGCCCGGACAGTGGGTCTCCTATGTTCACTAGGTCTGAACGCTGCTGGCGATACGGCGCGGCGTTGCTGCTGAGTCTGCTGCCGGTCTTTGCCGGCGCTGCAAGCTGGCAGCACGAACAGGGCACCCTGACCCTGAACAAGACTCCGGAACGGGTGATCGCTCTCAACTGGGCCGCCACCGAGGCGCTTTTGTTACTCGGTGTCACGCCCATCGGCGTTGCCGATCGGGATGGCTATAACGTCTGGGTCAGGGAACCGGAACTGCCAGAGGGAGTCGCCAACATCGGCACCCGCGTCGCGCCAAGTCTGGAAGCCATTGCCGAGCTCAAACCGGATTTGATCGTCACCAGCTCCGAGATGGCGCCCGCAGCCAACCTGTTAGAGCGCATTGCGCCCACCTATGTTGTCAGCGTTTACAAGCAGGGCTCCCGACCGTTCGAAAAGGCCAGCGGTATGCTTACAACTCTCGGTGAGATGCTGAACCGGGAGGAACGCGCAAAGGCAGTTCTTAACGACATTGACCAGACACTTCAGACCCAACGCCGTCGTCTTGAAAATGCCGGCCTCACCGAACGACCGGTAGCACTCGTAAACTTTCTGGACGACCGCCACGTTCGCGTATACGCATCCAACGGCCTTTTCCAGAGTGGCCTGGACGCCCTTGGCCTTGAGAACGCCTGGCCCCATACCGGGAATTACTGGGGGTTCTCGGTCGTCGGGCTTGAGGCAATTGCGCCCTATCAGGACAGCCGGATTGTGGTGATTTCTCCGACCCTGCCCGGGTTGTCTGACACCCTGGCCGACAGCCCTTTCTGGACTTATCTGCCACCGGTTCAACGCAATCAGGTGTACCAGATTGATCCGGTCTGGCCGTTTGGCGGGGTATTCCCGGTCAAGCGACTGGCGACACTACTCGCCGAAGGCCTGCTGGCAGGAGGATCAGACAATGTACGCTGAAACTGCCAACAACCCGGTCGCAAAACCTTCCTTGCCAGCAAGGCTACCAGCGGCGGCAGCACTGATCTGGTGTGGCGCATTTCTCGCGAGCGCGGCACCCTGGCTTGGTCAGCTCAACCCGAGCGCTCTCATCGCCGCCTTCTGGACGTTTGAGGGCAGCGATTACGCTTCGGTACTGGCCCATTACAGCTGGGCCCCCCGGGTCGCCATTGCAGTCCTCATTGGCTTTGGTCTTGGTCTCGCCGGCGCGGTTACCCAACAGATCCTCGGTAACCCTCTCGCCTCGCCCACAACCCTGGGCGTGGAGGCAGGCGGCCAGTTCGGTATAACGGTGGCGACCATGTTCTTTCCCGGCCTGCTCGCCTTCAGTCCAGACCTTGTGGCGGTTTCCGGCGGGCTACTGGCCATCGGGCTGGTCATCGCGCTCACCTGGCGCCTGGGCTTTTCACCGGTCACAGTGATACTGGCCGGGCTTGTTATCACCTTTTTCCTGGGCGCCGTAAACATGGCGTTCCTGTTACTCAAAGGCGAATGGCTGGGGAACCTGTTTATCTGGGGCGCGGGTTCGCTGGTCCAGAACAACTGGCAACCGTTTATGGAACTCTGGCCCCGGGTGCTGGTGCTGGGCGTATTCATGGTCCTGTTGATGCGCCCGCTGCAGGTCATGCAACTGGGGCAAACCTCCGCCCGGTCCCTCGGTGCCAAGGTCGGTCTGATTCGGGTGCTGGCGCTATTTCTGGTGGTCCTGATGAGTGCTACCGTCGTCAGCCGGGTCGGTGTCGTGGCCTTTATCGGTCTTGCGGCACCGGTGCTGGCAAGGCTGCTGGGCGCTCGCACCCTCTCTGAACGCCTGATCTGGAGCAGTCTCCTGGGCGCGGGTCTGCTGTTGCTGGCAGATACCCTCGCCCATTGGGCATCCACCTGGGGCGACGGATCGCTGGTGCCAACCGGCACGACCACCGCCCTGATCGGCGGGCCGATTATCCTGCTGGCCCTGCAGGGTTTGAAGAACACCCATCATATGCCAGGGCAGGATGACAGCCCCGCCGGTTTCCTACCAAAGAGGCGCTCTATTTTCCTGACTGGTGGGGTCATAGCGGCCCTTCTGCTGGCCACCATCGTAATCTCCATGGGGTGGTCTCCAGGACTGGACGAATGGAGCTGGACTTCGATCGCCCAGTGGCACGAGGCGTGGGTCTGGCGCGGCCCCAGATTGCTGGCCGCCATTCTTGCCGGCGTGGCCCTGGGCCTTGCGGGCACACTGATCCAGCGCATGACAGGCAACCCCATGGCCAGCCCGGAGATGCTCGGCATCAGCGGCGGCGCGGCGGTGGTCATGGTTCTGATCGTGCTGTTCGGTGCCGATATTGGCCGCGCTGGACAGCTGGGCGCGGCCACCCTGGGTGCGGCAGCTGCGCTGGGGTTGCTGATCATGCTTGCCCGCAAGCACCGGTTTGCCGGCAACCAGCTCCTGCTTGGCGGGCTCGCGTTATACGTGTTCATGGACGCGGGCCTTCGCCTGGTCATGGCTTCCGGTGGCACGGTCGCCTCGCAGCTTCTCAACTGGATGTACGGGTCCACCTGGCTGGTTTCAGAAGTCGAAGCCCTGGGGCTTTTGGCACTCATTGTGCTGATTTCGGCCGGCCTCCTGGTGATTATCCGGCCCCTGAGCATTCTTCCCCTGGGAGAAACATCGGCCAGCTCACTGGGCTTGCCGGTGACGAAAGTCCGCCTGGCATTGCTTCTGTTAGCAGCGTTGCTGACCGCTTCGGCGACGGTCGTGATCGGCCCGCTAAGTTTTGTAGGTCTTATCGCACCCCACCTGGCAAGAGTTCTGGGCCAGCAGACCGTTGGCCGGCAGCTCGTTGTCGCTGCCCTTACCGGCGGCCTTCTGCTCGGCATGGCAGACTACCTGTCCAGGATTGTGGTTTACCCCAATCAGTTGCCAGCGGGACTCCTGGCGGCCCTGGTGGGCGGACTGTATTTCCTCTGGGGTTTGAGTCGTCATGGCAGGGCCTGAGTGTAACCCGAGAGTCGGTCCCCGGGGTCGGGAATACCGCCGTCTGCTGAGTCAGTCAGGGCTGGATGGTGAAACAGTTCTTGGCGAGGCTCTCCAAACGCAAGCTGGTGCGCGAAGCGGCCTCTTTTCTCTGGCCCAGTGCCTGGAGCAACCGTCGCTACTGCTCAGCCAGGTTGGCAGCGAATACCCTGACAACGCCGGGCCCCGGGCCATGCGCGCGTTTGTTTCTGTGCTTCAGCAGGATCTGGCGCTCAGCGTGATTGCGCCGCTGACCCTGAGGCTGTTCCGCGACGGCCACGCGCCTTTACCGGATGCCCAACGAATATTCCTGGCTCCGGCCGACCACCCGAAAAAAACCGTATCCCGTTGGTTTCAGCTGCCGGGTGGCGAGGGTGTTGATGAAGAAACGTTTGTCAGGTCAGCAGGAGCTCTGACAGCTGAGTGGTACCCTGTCTTCCGGCGCCAGCTGGGAGTCAGCCCGGGCGCCTACTGGAGCAGTACAGGTCTTGGACTGGGGGCGCCGTTTTCAGCCGTGTGGAACCGGGTCGAACCGCAAGCGCTTTGCCAATTGGCGCAAGGCTGGCTGGAGCAATTTCAAAACGATGCAAACCAGTTTATTGACTGGATTCCTGCGGTGTTCGGTGAGCAGGCCACGGCAATCCCCCAGCGAAAGGGGTGTTGCCTGAAATACCTGCTGCCGGAGGGCGGTTACTGCGGTACCTGTGGCGTACATCGCAAGGAACGATTCGCCGCTCTCATGCCCCAAGAGCGGACGACAACACCAGGCCGATGGCAGCCAGGCCAATAAGCACACCGGCCCCTGCCGCCAGTTTCAACCCTTCGATCATTTCCTGTTCGGGTGCCATTCCTTTTTCTCCCGTTTGAGGTGAACCCAGTGGCCTTTACTCTATTGCGAATCATTATTATTTGCAATAGAGTAAAGGCCACTGATCTGTAATCCAAAGGAAGCCCTATACTCTTGATAATGGGACACGCTTCGGCGAAGCCCGCTTCAACTGCTACTCTCAATGTTCACACGGCACCGGTAGGAACGGAGGCTCCAATGGGTATACTCAAACACCTTGTACTGACAGGCAGTTTCATGCTGGTTGCCGTTACCAGCATGGCGAACCCGACCTTTTCCTCCGACAAAACCGATTTCCGGCTCGAGACCATTGCACAAGGCCTCGAGCATCCCTGGAGCCTGGCGTTCCTGCCGGATGGCTCCATGCTGGTGACGGAGCGGGAAGGACAGCTGCGAATGATCCGTAACGGTGCGCTGTTGAGTCCCCCTATCAGCGGGCTACCAGAGCTCGTGGTATCCGGCCAGGGCGGGCTGCTGGACGTGATTCTGCACCCGGATTTCGAACAGAATCAGATTCTGTTCCTGAGCTATGCCCATCGAAACCGGGACGGCATCACCACCCGCGTGGCACGCGCCCGACTGGACGGAGAGCGCCTTACCGGCGTTGACGTCATCTTTGAAGCGCTACCCCGCTCGAACACCAGCAGGCACTTTGCAGGTCGGATGGAGTTTGATCGGGAAGGCAATCTTTACATCTCCGTTGGAGACCGCGGCGAGATGGACCGGGCCCAGGACAATGGGGATGATGCCGGTGGCGTTCACCGGATTACGACTGACGGCGGTCCCGCGCCCGGCAATCCTTTCCTCGACACCAGCGGCGTTAACGATACCTTCTATACAACCGGTAACCGCAATATCCAGGGCATGACGATCCACCCGGAGACGGGCGAAATATGGAGCCACGAACATGGTCCCCGGGGTGGCGACGAAATCAACATCATCCGGGCAGGAACCGATTACGGATGGCCGACAATTACCTTCGGCATCGACTATTCTGGCCTGCCCATCACTGACGACACCGAAAAGGAAGGCATGGCCCAGCCACTTCATTACTGGGATCCGTCCATTGCGCCATCTGGCATGGCGTTTTATACCGGTGACCTGTTCCCGGAATGGCAGGGGGATCTGTTCGTGGGAGCACTCAAAATGCGCAAGCTGGTTCGCCTGCGCATTCAGGGCGGAGAAGTAACAGAAGAGGAAGATCTGCTGACCGATCTCGGCGAGCGTATTCGTGACGTACGCATGGGCCCTGACGGCGCTCTTTGGTTACTGACAGATTCACCAAGGGGCAAGGTCTATCGGATGGTACCGCCTCAGTGAGGATCGTTGGTTCGTTCAGTCTTTTCAAACTGTGGCAGCTCGTCGGTAATCTCGAACCAGTCGGATTTTGAGCCCACAAACACATGTTGGGCCGGCCCCTTGCCCAGGGGTTCGTTGATACAGCCAACCCGCAGGCGCAGTATGCCGGGAATGGCGTCAACACGGCTGTAAAGCTGGCTGCCGCAACGGCTGCAGAAGCCCCGGTACTTGCCGGGACGCGATTCGAACTCGGTAATCCTGTCTTCGCCGGTTACGAACCGGAACCTCACCTTCTGCACCGGCGCGCTGGCCGAGAACGCGCTACCGTGGGCGCGCCGGCACTGGCTGCAGTGGCACAGGGCAACCGGGCCGATAGGGCCATCGTATTCAAAACAGATATCGCCACACAGGCAACGACCGGTGTACATGGAGCGGGCCTCACTGGTTCGGCTCAGAGGTTGATTCAGGCGCGATGATACCCGGCGGCCACTTGAAGAACCAGTCTGCCGGCACCACTTTAAGAACACACCACTCGCTAAGGAGGACATTATGTCATTCAGCGCACTTCCGAAAATCGGCATGGGAACGTTCCGGCTCAAGGGCAACGACGCCCGTGATGCCGTCAAGAGCGCCCTGTCCCTGGGCTACCGCCATATCGATACCGCCCAGATGTACGGGAACGAAGCGGAAGTTGGTGATGGCATTACCTCCAGTGGTATTCCGCGCCGGGAAATTTTCCTGACCACCAAAATCTGGCACGACCAGCTGCACGCCAGTGACCTGATCAACAGCCTCCATGACAGCCTCGCACGGCTCAAAACCGACCATGTGGATCTGGCGCTGATCCACTGGCCATCGCCCGGTGACGAAGTGCCCATGAAGGAGTATCTGGGTGCCTTGAGGGATGCCCAGCGCGAGGGTCTGGCAGAGCACATCGGCATTTCGAACTTTACCTGTGCCCAGATGGATGAGGCGAAAGCCATACTGGGCGACACGCCCATCTTCACCAATCAGGTAGAAGTGCATCCGTTCCTGGCCAACCGCAAGGTGGTGGCACATGCCCAGAAGCTCGGCATTACCGTGACCGGCTATATGCCGCTGGCAGTCGGTAAGGTGATGGAGGACGAAACACTGCAGCGCATTGCCGCTGAGCGAAACCTGACGCCGGCCCAGGTGGCCATTGCCTGGGTGGCATCGAGAGGCGTTGTGCCGATCCCTTCCTCAACACGGCCCGGCCACCAGAAGGCTAACCTGGAGGCGCTGGAGGTTGAGTTGAGCGAGGAAGAAATCCGCGCGATTGACGAACTGGACCGTAACGAACGCATCGCTAATCCGGACTTTGCGCCGTCCTGGGACTGAGCCAGAACCCGGCTCCAACCAGCAAGAGCGTAGCCACCGGGGTGACAAGCAACCACCAGGTCTGAAGCACCCATAAGAGGGCGGCACTGAACAGACTCCACAACACCAGCAGCGGCAGGTAGACCCAGCGCCAGGTCCTGGTCACGAGTGCCAGAGCGAGCGCGCCGGCAGCTGCGGTGGTGCCGGGTGCTACGCCAAACAATCCGACGGCCTCCCACTGGCCGGAATCAGCCATTGCCAACCAGGGCAAGACACAGACAGCAAGCAGCCAGAGTACGGCAAGTCTTCCGATCGCTAGCCTGCTGTCATGAACGCCGCCTGAAAACACGGCAGCCGCAAGCAACGCGCCCTGGGCCACGAAGGCCCACCCAAACCACGCCGCCGGCCAGTTAATGGGGCCGAAATAGCCCACCAGAAACCCGTAACCGCTGACTATCCAGGCAAGCGACATCAGGCCGACGGCCAAACGCCGTGCCGCCCTGTTCTGTCTGGAGATCAGCACCGGTATAAAAATAGCGATCACTACCGCCAGCAACTGCCAGGGCCATAGATCCTGGTTGATCCGGACAAACAGCCGCAGAAACACCTGCGGCCCGAACATCACAAAATCCTGTAGCGAGTAGCTCAGCCAATCAGCCCCACTCACAGCGACCTCACGTAACCCGCCATCCGCTGGCGCTGGCTGGCATCAGGCAATGTACCGTACATCGCCCCCATGTTTTCCTTCATGTGCTCGACCTTACTGGTCGCCGGAATGGCACAGGTCACCGCCGGGTGGGAAATAATGTACTTGAGGAAAAACTCCGCCCAGTTGCCAACACCGGCCTCCCCGGCCCAATCGGGCAGTGGCTCCGACTGGAATCGCCGAAACAGCGAACCGCCCTGGAATGGACGATTGACGATCACCCCGATTCCGCGCTCCTGGGCCAATGGCAGCAACCGGTCCTCAACCTCCCGGTCCAGAACGTTGTAGGTCAGCTGCACAAAATCCAGAGGCTCCCGCTCCATAATCTGCGCGAATTCCCGATGCCGGCGACCATGGGATGTGGTGATGCCGATATACCGAACCTCACCGTTCGCCCTCATCTGCTTGAGCGTTTCAAGATGCCCCTGCCACCCCAACAGATTGTGCACCTGCAACAAATCGAACCGGTCAACGCCCCAACGCCTGCTCGAACGCGCCGCCTCCGCCCGGGTTGCTGATTCATCGCCGGTCCAGATCTTGGTAGCTGCAAAAATCCGGTCGTGGCCGTCCAGAGCGTTCAGCGCCTCGCCCATTACATCTGCAGCGCTGCCATACATCGGCGAGCCATCGACCACCGTGCCGCCGAGCTCGAAAAAGGTTTTCAAAACCTCAGTGCGCTGGGTGATTAATTGTTCGTCACCACCAACGTTGAAGGTGATCCAGGTGCCCATACCGATTGCAGGGATGGATTCGTCTGTGCCGGGAATCCGGCGCATGGTGGGAGATAATGCAGTGCTTCCCGATGTGTTTGCGAACAGCATCGGGGCTTTGAGAGCAATTCCGGCGAGGCCGGAACTGATCAGGAACTTCCTTCGAGTAATCTGATTCGCCATAGCGCCCCCACTGACAGAAATTTCAGTGCGAATAGCATGATGCTCAAACAGCGCGGGTGGGTCATCCCTTCTCCAGACCGTGGAGGGCCACGGATGGCCCGACCGAGCCTACATGGAAGTATTTACGGCGTGTCTGGAGAAGGGATGACCCACCCGGGCGGCAGCTACATGGCTGACAGTCTTACCAACAACTCAGTTCCCGTAGTGGGCATCAAGATATTTCAGAATACGGGCAGACTCGAACAGGCCTTCCCCGGTATTGGGGTCTTCAAGATAGGGCACCTGAACCCGCTTGTGCACCTGGAAAAACGCATCCCGCTTGCCACCGGGAATCGGCGTATAAGGCCCCGGCTTGATGCGCTGCTTCGCTGGCCCGATCTCTGTCCAGTGCTCCTTCCCGAGGTTGTGCAAGGTATACGGAATTTCCAGCTCGCACAGCCGCTCACGCACCAAACGTGAAAACGGGCTCCCCTCGAAACTCCAGAGGTGCAACGGCTGCTCCGGCCGCTTGCCCTGGCTGACCCTCAGCCCCCGCATGGCGCTGGTTACCGAGGCTACAGAGCCCAGGACCGGCTGCCAGACCCGACCACGATAGTAGGACGGTACCGACCGGCCGGCATATTGCCGGAACAGATACTCGATGATCTCCTCGGATTCGTACATGACCGTGCCCGTGTTCTGGTCCGCCAGCAAAGGGAACTGTTGGCGGCCTCCCAGCGCTTCCGCCTGGGCCCGGAAAACCGACCCGCCCTTCGGGCAGGGCCGGATTTCCACATCCAGATTAAGGGCAGTCAGGGCTTCACGAACGCGACGGCAGTACGGACAGCCTTCCATGTCATAGAGCACGATCGGCTTTTCCGGCTGGGGAACATTTTTTACCACCAGGCAACCACGCCAGGCAGTGAGCGACGATGTGGCGACCGAGCCCAGCACGTGGACGTTATGAGAAAGCATATTCGACATAAACAAACCTTTTTTTGGAGACCACGCCATTATCACGCAATCTGACGATTTTCCATTGGCTCCCGGGTACCCATGATGTGATCAAACCAGGGTTTGGTCACGCACCAGTTGGCATTGGGGTTGGGTCCCATATGATGATCATAGTGCCAGGGCAGGTTCTTTCTCGCCCATTCCGGGTCCAGATGTGAGCGCTTATGTACCCGGTAGTAATTCCAGGCGCTGTAGTAGAGAGTACCCACAAAAAAGGGTGCGAATGGCAGCAGCGGGGTGACTGCTGCAGCCCCCGCAACGAGGGCAGCCACCTCCTTGGTTTGGGCATTCCAGGTCAGGGGCGGTCTGCGATAGTCGTCATCCAGGAAGCCATTTCGCCGGACATTTCGGTGATGATCGTGCCAGTGAAACGACCAGAAACTTGCCCGGTTCCGGCCCAGCTCATGAAGAACGTGTTTATGGAATACCCATTCCACGCCATTGGCGGTCAAAAGACCCAGTGGAATACCAATCATGGTGTCCTCCTTTTATTGTTTTCGGAACACTTGGTTACACATTCATCAGGAAACGCCTTTTTGGCCGCGAATTCCATGACTCAAACGCCGGAAAAAGCACCCATAAATCCGATAGAAAAGTCATTGACAACCCGAAGGTTAATTTTTATCCACCTAACTCCATGATTCGCAAGGGCACTTACATCGCGTCACAAAAGTTCAATACAAACAACGACACTACTGCCATTTTTTAACGTCATGTAGAGCTTTTCTGCATAGTACAAACCGGCAGGATGGGCTATTGTTGGACTATAGGAACTCACTGGATAGCGATCATGGTAGCCCCGGGTATGCGGCGTTCTGAAAGTAGAGAAAAAACAGGTTCTGGATTCAGACGGTCTCTTTTGGCATCCCTCACGGCCCTTGCCGTGATTACCACCCCGTCCGTTGTGGTCGCCGAAGACGATAATTCCGGTTTCTCGGGAAATCGCCTCTGGACGAACCAGCTTCAGGATTACGCGCTCAAGTCCCTCCAAAATGAAGACGCCATGAGCATGGCCGCCATTCCGCTGAATGGGCCCGGCATCAATCAGTACATCAATGCCGATGCGCTGATGAGCCCCGGTTCCATCATGAAGCTGGTGACAACCTTTGCGGCGCTGGAGGTTCTCGGGCCCAACCACCATTGGGATACCGATTTCCTGACCGACGGTGTCATGGTCGGCGACACTCTCAAGGGTAATCTCTACGTCCGCTTCGGAGGCGATCCCAAGCTCACTATTGAACGCCTCTGGACCACACTGGGTGAGCTTCGCAGCATGGGAATTACCAGAATCGAGGGAGACCTGATCCTTGATGGTTCCTACTTTCAGGTAGACGGTGGTTTTCCTGCGTTTGAAGACAACGGCGACAACCCCCACGCGCCGTTTCTGGTGGAACCGTCCGCCTATCTGACCAACCTGAACCTGATGCATTTCCAGGTTCGTGCCGATGAGCGTGGCACCCAGGCCTGGAGCACGCCCTCCCTGGGCGAAGTTGTCATCGACAACCGTGTGGTTGCCACTGCAGAAGGCCCGTGCCCATCACGAAGAAACTTTGAATGGGAGCCCATCATTCATGAAGACCACCGGGTGACCGTTCGGGTAACCGGTGAACTTCCCCAGGGCTGCCGAACCACCACCTATCTTTCATTGCTGTCCCATGAGCAGTACAGCGCCTCGTTGATTCGCTCCTTGCTGGCAGACCTTGGCGTCGTGGTGTCTGGTGGAGACCTGAATGGCGTAACGCCTGAGGATGCCCGACTGGTAATGAAAACCACCTCGCCGGACCTGGTTACCATGGTGAGGGACATCAACAAGTGGAGCAGCAACGTGATGGCGCGCCAACTGCTCCTCACCATTGGTGCGGAAAACCGCCAGGAAGATGAAAGCGATGACCGGGTTGCCGGTATACGGGTGATCTACCACTGGCTTGAAAACAAGGGCATCAATACCGCCGGCATGGTGATCGACAACGGCGCTGGCCTCACCCGACACGGGCGGATCACCGCGCGCCAGGGCGCTCAAATATTGGAACACGCCTGGAACAGCGCCTACTCGGCAGACCTCATGGCCTCAATGCCTATCATCGCGATGGATGGAACCATGGCACGCCGCCTGCGCAACACCGGCATGGATGGCGAGGGTCGCATCAAGACCGGTTACCTGGAGAATGTGAGATCGATCGCCGGATTCACCCGCGATTCCAATAACACCACCTGGGCCGTGGTCGGGATGGTCAATAACGATCCTGCCTGGAATGGCCAGGCCGTGCTGGACCGTATTCTCTATTCGCTGCATTTCAGGCCGCCGACCGGGACCGCTATTTCACATGCGGCTTCCGGCACTTCTGAGACTAGCATTCAATAAAAAGCCCCGGCGTAAGCCGGGGCTTTCAAGCTCGATCTTGCTTCCGAACTTACTCTATAACTGGAACAAAATCGTCCATGAGCGTTACCGTGGCGACGCTTTCGGGCCCTTCATTCAACCGGGCTATGGCAGTGTAGACACCGCCAACTTCCAGATTGAGACTTGGGGACTTGTAAAGCACGGTAGCGCCATCCGCCGAAGTTATAAAGACAACATAGTTCCCCTCGGCAACGCCAAGGTAACCGGAGGACTCAGCATAATTGAAGTCGTCCAGAGCAGGCATGGAATTACCTATGAGCGTGTTCTCGGCACCCCCAGCGTCCGTCGGAATAAGGAACACATCGACTGTGGGCGCTTCAATCGCTCCATGTATAACCCTCAGTTTTGCTTCTGTGGCAATTCGACGATTGTTGTCAGCAAAAACCAAAGCATCAAGCCCCTCCGCAAGTACACCTGCGGCAACAACGGTGTTTAAATCGCCGTTCGCAAAATTCAAAGTTGCATCGATAGCAGTCGAAGCAGTCACTCCTGTAGCTGTGACTGCAACACGGTTGTCGCCGGCATCAAGGGGAACGTACTCGCCTGTTGACGGCGCACCAGGCACTGTTTCACCAAATGCTAGATCAGTGGCCGCAGGCGATCCATCGGGCTCTTCGTTGAGATAAATGTCGACATTCGGAGTGGGAGCGGATGAATTATGAACTGCGCGGATACCAGCTCCCGTTCCAATATCGAGAAGTTCGGATACCTCAGCGCCGTTCAGAACCAAAAGACTCACAGGTGAACTTCCGAAGACCGTATTGTCAACAGCGCCTACCAGCAGATCAGAACCCACTGGCAACCCAATTTGCCCACTGTCGAATACAACTCCGTTAGATCCTGCAGCGGTAACCCGGATCTGATAATCGTCCGATGCAGGCAGCTCCAGTGGGCCAACACTTTCTTTAAAGGAGAAGCTGAAGGTAGCTTCAGCAGGGAGCGGATCCCCAAATGCAGTCACATATACATCCACTGGACCAGCGGCAACGGTCTCTGCCTCGGGCGAAAGATGGACAACCCTCAGACGCGCACTGTTGGCATCATCACGGGCACCATCATCCGTCAAGATCAGCGGCTCAATGGTCTCGTCACCAACTTTGCCAACTGCGATCACGTCATAGTTGGTATCCGCACGCAGCGACACGCCGTCAGCGGAAATTACAGTCGCGGTCGCGCCGCTCGGCAGCAATCCATCAACCGCGATATCGGCAAGACCGGCACCCGGAGTGAGGACGGCAGCCTGCTTATAATCAGCACCTGGAACGACAACATCACCGTTCACCCGTACATTCACCGCAGGTGCATCAGAGGACGCATGCAGGACCCGAACACTGGTTGTTGCTGGATCATCATCGTCATCAAGCCAACACCCGGATAGCACAACGCTACCCGCCAAAACCATCGGTAAAGCATATTTTGTCTTCATTTTTCAAACTCCCCACTTTTGAGGTTGTTTACCAGGATTTGAGTGGTTCGAACCTGCACAATTTCCGTCCATGAATCATGCGTCAATGCATTTACGGGGAGCCAGAAAGAACGGATTTGCAACTTTTGACATTTAAGCGTACAGATGTACGCAATCAAACAAACCTGCGCATGGTGAACTCAGTCATCTTCCCGGCAAGCGGCGCGATGAAGGTCACGAGAGGAAAAGCAACGGCCCAGGCGACGAGAAAAGCCGGCCCCCACCGGTAGTGGAATTCACCGTCGATGCCCGTGTTGATGAAGGTGATCACCCCGGACATCAGCAGCGACATAATTCCGGACATGTAAAAGCCAAAGATCAGCTGGCGTAGACGTGAAAGTCTCATTTAGCTCATGACTTCTCCTGAACAATGCTCCAGGGTTCCCCGGAGCAGCATCTGAAAGGCGTGATATGTCGTACACTGATATCACTCAAAACTGAAATGATAGTGAGCTTGCAATCTTTTTTCGATAAGCCTTTTTACCAGGACAGGTGCGCCATGGATACTGCCAAAGACTGGACACCCGGCTTTTTCAAACCGTTTGTTCTCATTCTGGTACTGGTCCTTGGACTGGTTGGCTGCAGCTCGACCAAGATGGCTTATCGATACGCGGACTGGGGCATCGTGTGGTGGGTAGAAGACTACGTGACACTGACGGCCGACCAGAAACAGCAGCTCAACAGCGACATTGATCAATTGCGGCAATGGCATTGCAGTGCCGAATTGCCCCGCTACCAGGCCTGGCTGGATGAACTCGAGTCTGATGTTTCCAGCAACCCACCCGACAAGGCCACCGTCGACTACCATCAACAACAGCTTTTCAGTTTCTTCCCGAGTCTTCTGGAAAAGGCAACGCCTGTCGCGGTAAACCTTCTCTCAAGCCTGAGCGATGAACAGGTGCAGGAGTTGGCGAACAACATGGCGCAAAGTCAGCGGGAAATGGAAGACGAATTCCTGGCCGACTCCCCGGAGGCGACAGCCGAAGCACGCGCAGAGAGAACCGCGGAGCGGGTTGAGCGATGGCTGGGGGACCTGAACAGCGAGCAGCGCGACATCGTGCGGCAATGGTCAGCCAATCGGGGCGAGCAGACTGAGATCTGGCTGCAGGGTCGAAGGAACTGGCAACTGGCCTTGCTGGAACTGCTGGAAAACAGAAACGCGCCGACGTTCGAGGCGGAGCTGGAATACCTGATTCTGAATTCCGAAGAGGTGCGTGGTGAGGCCTATAAAGCCATGATGGCAGAAAGTCGGGCTGCCATGTCCTCCCTGATGCACGACCTGATTATGGCAGGTGACAGGGAAACACTGGCCCAGCTCCAGGATCGGACGGTGGAGCTGAACGATGACTTCGAGGCACTGACCTGTTCGCCGGCCTGATAAGCTCGGACGTAGTGAAGGCGGGGTCGGATGAAAGCGGTCATCCGACCCCAACGATTACTCAGACTGTCAGGTAGCCACCGTCGGCATTGATGCAGGCGCCCGTGGTGTAGCTGGAAGCATCGGAAACCAGATATAGCACCGTACCCGCCATCTCGCCCGGATCGGCCACCCGCTTCATGGGGATATGGGCCATGGCCTGCTTCTTGATGGCTTCGTTGGTGGTCAGGGCGCTGGCAAACTTGGTATCGGTCAGCCCTGGCAGCAGCGCGTTCACGCGGATTTTCTGCTGACCCAGCTCCATGGCAAAGGACTTGGTCATGGAGATTACGGCGGCCTTGGTGACCGAGTAAATGCCCTGATAGTGCCCCGGATTGACGCCGTTCACGGAAGCCACGTTCACGATAGAGCCACCACCGGCTTTTTTCATCATCTGGGCGCCGCGGGCGCACATGAAGAAATAGCCCCGGATATTCACATCCACGGTCTTGTTGAACGCGCCCAGGTCGGTGTCTTCCACCGGCCCGAAATAAGGGTTGGCAGCAGCATTGTTCACCAGAATATCCAGCTTGCCGTGCGTCTGGTCAATGTGCGCCCAGATGCTTTCGATCTGATCCATATCGCCAATGTGACAAGCATAGGCTTCGGCGCTACCGCCGGCATCCCGGATGCTGCTGGCAACCGCTTCGCAACCATCAATCTTGCGGCTGCTGACGATTACGTGGGCGCCATACTCGGCCAGGGTCCGGGCGATGCTCTCGCCGATGCCGCGGCTGGCACCGGTAATCAGGGCAACCTTGCCAGTCAGATCAAACAGGTTCTTGCTGCTCATTCGTTCACCTCGATTCACTATCGGAATGTCACCAGGGCGGGATCCTCCGCTTCCAGGTGGCTGTAGTTATTAAAAACGGCCAGGCTTCGCCGGGGGCCGGAATACAGGACCCGCGACACGCTGGTGTTGGCGATCACCTCGTTCAGACCGAGTGCCCGGGCGTCATCAAGACCGAGCAGGTGCTGGGCGATCACGGAAATCGGCCCGCCGGAGGTCGCCACCAGCACATCGCCGCCATCGGCGTAGTCAATCATTTCCTCGAAGGCCGCCATAACGCGGGCCTTGAAGTCCGGCCAGCTTTCCTCGTACTCGTGGTCAAACTCGCCCGAGGCCCAGCGATGCACCGCGTGCACAAAGGCCTCCTGGAACGCTTTGGCCGGTTTGGGAAACGCCTTGAGGTCCCGCGCCATCACCGCGCGGTCACTCCACTCCGGGCGGTACCGGGCCACCACAGTGGTGTGATCAAACTCGTTGAAGCCGGGAACCACCTGCATATCGGGCAGTTTGGATCCGTACCCGGTGGCGATGGCTTCAACGGTTTCCCGGTGGCGTTCCAGATCGCCTCCGAAAACCGCCGCCGGTTCAACTTTTCCAGCCAGCCAGCGGCCAAGCACCCTGCCCTGCTCCCAGCCGGTGGAAGAGAGTTGGTCATAGTTCTCCTTCCCGAAACTGGCCTGGCCGTGACGAACCAGATAAATTGTCGCCATTACAGGGAGCTCTCCGCAATCAGTCGCTGGCAGCGCTTCTCAAGGTAATTGGCGGCGTGCCCAAAGGCAGCGAAACGCTTGTCTTTGGTCTGGCCGTGGTAGAACCGGTAATAGATCTGCTGGATGATAACTGCCAGCCGGAACAGGCCGTAGATCTCATAGAAGTCGAAGTTGTCGACTTTGAAGCCGGACTGCTCCATGTAATACTCCACCACCTCCTTGCGGGTGAGCATGCCCGGGCGATGGGTTGGCTGCCGGCGCAGCATCTGGAACGGGCCTTCATCATCGGCTTCGATCCAGTAAGCCAGGCTGTTACCCAGATCCATCAGCGGATCACCGATGGTGGCCATTTCCCAGTCCAGCACGCCGATGACCTCGAACGGGTTGTCCGGATTCAGCACCACGTTGTCGAAGCGGAAATCGTTGTGGATCACCACCTGGGCAATGTCGTCGGGCATCTTGTCATTGAGCCAGCTCATTACCTGCTCAAAGTCACCCACATCGTCGGTGCGGGCCTTGCGGAAACGGTCGCTCCAACCGCCAATCTGGCGCTGAACGTAGCCCTCGCCCTTGCCCAGCTTGTCCAGGCCTGCTGCCTTGGCATCCACACGGTGAAGATCCACCAGTTTGTCGATCACGTTCAGGCAAAGCTTGCGGGTATCGGCTTCACTGAGCTCGAAATCCTTGGGAAAGTCCTGGCGCAGGATAATGCCCTTCAACCGTTCCATCACGTAGAAATCGCAACCCAGCACGTCGTGATCATCGCAAATGGCAATGATGTTGGGTACGTAGGGATAAACCGGTTTGAGCGCCCGCATGACCTTCGCCTCACGCAGCATGTCGTGGGCAGACTTGGCAATCTTGCCAAACGGCGGCCGGCGCAAGACGTAGGACCGGTCGCCGTAATCCACCTGATAGGTCAGGTTTGAGGCGCCACCCGGGTATTGACGAATCTCTGGCTCGCCTTGCAGATCCGGGATCGCCTCTTTCATGAACCGGTCTACGGCGCCAGTGTCCAGTTCCTCGCCTTCCCGGATGTCCACGGCCTCGTCGATCTGGGTCATTCAGGACTCTCCTTTTGAATCTTCAGTTTAAAACAGTAAAAAACCGCGCACTCAGGCCTTGCTGCCACCCATCTTGCTCATCCAGCGCTTGCTTTCCTGATGCATCAGCCAGTCGAAGGCCTTGGGTGCGTGGCGCTTGAGCATCCACATCCGGCGCTCCTTGGCATGGGGCAATACCCAGAAGCTCTTGTTCTCCACCGACCGGAAAATATCCTCGGCCACATCCTCGGCGGTTACCGTGGAGCGCTTCATCAGCTTGTTCACATTCTGCTGAATGCCGGGGATATCTGAACGCATGCTGCTGGTCAGATTGGTCTGAAAAAATGCCGGGCATACACAGCTCACATGAATACCGGCATCCCGAAGCTCCTGGCTCAAGGTTTCAGACAGGGCAATCACCCCGGCCTTGGTCACATTGTAGCTATCCATCAACGGCGCCAGCATCAGCCCGGCCATGGAGGCCACGTTCACAAATGCCCCGGAGCCCTGCTGCTTGAACTGCGGCGTGAACGCCTTACAGCCGCGAACCACACCCAGCACATTGATATCGAGAATCCACTCCCAATCCGCCATGGTGGTATCTTCAATGGAACCGGCAGAGGCAACGCCAGCGTTGTTCACCACCACGTCAACGCCACCCCATTTCTTCACGAGATCATCGCGGACCTTTTCGAAATCGGTCAGGCGTCGAACATCGCACTCGACGAAATAACCTTCGCCTCCGGCCGCATTAATCTCTTTCTCGACGCCAACACCCTGCTCCGGGTTAATGTCGCCGATGCAGACTTTGGCGCCTTCTTTGGCATAACGCAGTGCTATGGCGCGGCCAAGTCCGCTGGCGCCTCCGGTTATGAATACTCTCTGAGTCATCAATGCTTCCCCGCTGTTATCTTGCTAAAAACTGAAACCAACTCCGAAGTACGACGGATTTGGCGGAAGGGTGTTTCTGAAACTGTGCGGAGCCATGGATGGCGGAGCCCAAGCGTCACAGGGACGTGCCGCAAGGAGCGTGTTTCAGAAACACCCTTCCGCCGAATCCAGACTCCCGATTCAGATTCTCAATTTTTATATTTACGCAGCTCAAGACGGGCCACCATAGCCCGATGCACCTCATCCGGGCCATCCGCCAGGCGTAAAACACGGGCATAGGCAAACAGCTGTGTCAGCGGGAAATCGTCATCACTGACTCCGGCACCACCGTGAATCTGAATGGCCTGATCCACAATGGTTTGCAGCATGGATGGAATCACCGCCTTGATCATGGAGACCTCTTGAAGCGCCCCCATGATGCCCTTGGTATCCAGTGCCCAGGCGCATTTCAGCGTGAGCAGACGGGCCTGCTCAATGGCCATGCGGGCATTGGCAATGATATCCGGATTGCCGCCCAGCTTGGCGATCGGACGCCCGAAGGCCTCACGAGTCGTTGCCCGCTTGATCAGAATCTCCAGCGTGCGCTCTGCCGCACCGATTGCCCGCATACAGTGGTGCACTCGGCCCGGCCCAAGACGGCCCTGGGCAATCTCGAATCCGCGGCCCGGGCCGGCGATGAATGCGCTCTTGGGCAAACGCACGTTGTCAAAAAGCACCTCGCCATGGCCATAGGGCTCATCATATTCACCGAATACCGGCAACATACGCTCGATCTTGACGCCAGGCGTGTCCAGCGGCACCAGCACCATGGAATGACGGCGATGCTTGTGCGCATTCGGATCCGTCAGACCCATGAAGATGGCAACCTTACAGTCGGGATGCCCGATACCGGTGCTCCACCACTTGCGACCGTTCAGAACCACTTCGTCGCCTTCAACAACGGCCGTTGCCTCCATATTGGTGGCATCGGAAGAGGCAACCGCCGGCTCAGTCATACAGAAGGCGGAGCGGATCTCGCCGCTCAGCAGACGCGGTAACCACTCGGCTTTTTGCTCTTCAGAGCCATAGTGGATCAATACTTCCATATTGCCGGTGTCTGGCGCGTTGCAGTTGAAAATCTCCGGGGCAATGAAGCTGCGGCCGGTTTCCTCGGCAATCAGGGCGTAGTCGGAGTTCAACAAGCCACAGCCGTATTTTTCGTCCGGGAAAAACATGTTCCAGAGGCCCTGGGCTTTGGCTTTTTCCTTTAGCTCCCGGATGATCGGCAGCACAACCCAGCGGTTATCCAGTGAGGCAAGCTCCTTGTGGTACTGCTCTTCGATGGGAAAAATCTCATCCTTCATGAACTGCTTCACGCGGTTGAGATAATCCTGGCCTTTCTCGGAAATATTGAAATCCATCGCCGTCTCCTCGCTAACGGTTGCACGGTGGCGTGCACGGAATCATCACGTTGAGACCAGTCTAGGGATAACTTAACTATTACGCGACTGAATTATTCTTATCGTTTATTATTAACCAAACTTATTCAAATTCTCCAGAAACGGATCCCGCTCATGGCCCTCAACCGCCTGGACCTGAACCTGTTGCACGTGTTCGACACCATCTACCGGGAGGGAAGCCTGACTCGTGCAGCCAAGTCACTGCATCTCACTCAGCCGGCTGTCAGTCATTCCCTGTCGAGGCTAAGGGACCATTTTGACGACCCCCTGTTTACCCGTCAGGGCAACCAGATGGTGCCAACACCACTGGCCCGGCGGTTCCTTGAGTCCATGCGACCGGGGCTCACCCAGATCCAGGGCGCGGTAAACCAGTTTCATGCCTTTGATCCGGCCACCCAGCGTAAAACCTATTCGCTCGGGCTACGTGACATTCTGGAATCGACCTTCCTGCCCCGCCTGATGGCGCGCCTGGACGCCTATCCGGAACTGGAAATTGTCAGCCAGAGGATCGCGAGGCGCGACATGGAGACGCAACTGGCGGCCGGCAAACTGGATTTTGCCGTGGATGTGCTGTTGCCCGTGAGTAACCAGACGTCCCACGAACTCCTGAGGCGCGACCGTCTGGTGGTTCTGGCCCGGGAGGGGCACCCGCTGGCAACAGAGTCGCTGGATATGGAAGGGTACCTGTCCGCAAAACACGTGCTGGTATCCTCGCGGACCGAAGGACCCGGGATTGAGGACTTTGAACTATCGCGACTGGGGGTACAACGGAGTATCCGCTTGCGGTGTCAGCACTACTATGCCGCCTGCAGAGTGGTGGAAGAGACCGATCTGCTGCTGACCATGCCGGAAGCTTACGCCAGAATTATCGCCGAGCGGGCCAACATCCGGATTATGGATCCGCCGGCGGACCTGCCGTCTATCGACGTGCACCTGTATTGGCACAAGGCTTACGAGCGGGAGCCGGCGCTGATCTGGTTCCGGGAGCAGTTGAAGGCAATCAGTTGAGCCTCAGTAGGCGCCAACCACCATCAGGAAACCGAAGAATCCGATAGCCGTGATCCCCAGGGACGCCATTACGATGCCGAGGCCCCACCAGACGGCGGCACCATCGGATATCTCCACATCGTGGCCCCTCAGGGTTCGGTAGAAAGCCCAGGGGCCCAGGACAAATGCACCAACCACCGCGAATACCAGTCCGACGCTGATACCGGCAAAGGTCCAGGTGGCCAGAACCATGGCCCGGTCTTTGACCTGGTCGGTGACACCGTGGTGCTCAAGAAATTTCTTGCAGAAAAACCAGATCAGAGCGAACAGGATGATGACAAAAACCAGTCCGCCGACAATGGTGATCATTCGGTATAGCAAGGTGTCGTTCCTGTCAGTTTAGAGGCCCGTCAGGCCGGAAACACGGGCTCCGGAAGGCACTCGAACCCCGGTTTGGCGAATAGATAGCCCTGGTAGAGATTGATCCCCTGGGAGCGCAACCAGAAGTATTCTTCCTTGGTTTCGACGCCCTCAGCAATGATCTGGCCGCCAAGCTGAGTCATCATGGTAATGATGCCTGCAACAACGGCCTGCTTGTTCGGCTGCCGATCAATATCACGGATCAATGCCATATCCAGCTTCAACAGATCGGGCGGGCTGGCCATCATGACATTGTACCGTGAGAAACCGGCCCCGAAATCATCAATGGCGGTGCTGAAACCCATCTCCTGATAAGCCTCGATAATCGACACGAGGTGGTCGACAGATGTGGAGGTCAGCTGTTCGTCCTCAGTAAGCTCGAAAATGATTTTCCGGGTATCAAAATTGTAGGTCTTGGCAGCCGCCAGGGTCGTGCGAATACAGTACTCGGCCCGGTACACCGCGTTGGGCATAAAATTAATGCTGAGCATCGGCTCCATGTTCAGCCTGGCGGCAAGCTTGACCGCCTTGACCCGACAAACCTGATCGAAGGCGTAGCGATTCTGTTCGGTTACCTTCGAGAGGACACTCATCGCCCCCTGACCCTCGGTGCCTCGCACCAGCGCCTCGTAGGCGTAAACAGATTTGTTGAGAACGTCAACAATGGGCTGGAACGCGAAGGTAAAGGAAAAATCCAACCCCTCTCCACATGCACATTGCTCGCAATGAGACTCGTCAAACAGTACGGCGGGTTGGTTCACTTCAACTCCTGAATTCACTTCTGGCGGTTTTGCTATGTTTATATGGCGTATTTTTCACCCAATATAGCCGCGATCCCCTCCCCGGTAAAACCACTTTCTGGTTAAAGCGTGTCAAACGGTGGCATCCCCTGCCTACATGACTAAACTGGGGTTTGTCGTTTATACGTGTCTGTCCACAAAAGGAGTTTCCCTAATGGCCCAAACTACCCGCATCGCTGTAACCCCGGGCGACGGCATAGGTCCTGAAGTGGTGGCCGAGGCTGTGCGCTGCCTCGAGACCCTGCGCGCCAAACACGGCCTGGACCTTGAGTGGACTCGATTCCCCTGGCCATCCCACGCCTGGCACGAGGAGCATGGCGAATCCATGCCCGCGGATGCCTTGGCGCAGTTACAGAAGTACGATGCCATCCTTCTGGGTGCCCTTGGCGATCCGGGCCCTATGGACGATCCGGACCGATACCTGCTTCCAGACAGCATCTCACTGGCGCCACTGCTGGACATGCGCAAAGGGTTCGACCAGTGGGTCTGCGAACGTCCGGCCCGGCTTCTGCCCGGTGCCCGCCAGTACCTGGCCGATGAGCGCGCCAAGGACATCGACATGCTGGTGATTCGGGAAAACTCCGAGGGTGAGTACGTCAGCCAGGGTGGACGTCTGCGCAAGGGCACGCCGGATGAAGTGGCCACCCAGATGGAGGTGTTCACACGCAAGGCAACCGACCGGATCATCCGCTATGGGTTTGAACAGGCCCGAAACCGCGCCGCAGACCGGGTTTCGGAGGGTCGCACACGGACATTCAGGACCCTGGATGGCAGAACCTGTGAAAGCCAGGTGTGCCTGGTCACCAAGCGCAATGCCTTGCGCTACTGGGGCGACATGTACACCGAAGCGTTCGAGGAGATAAGCAAGGACTACCCGGACGTGGCCACGCATCATGAGCTGGTGGACGCGGCCTGCATGAAGTTCGTGCAAAGCCCCTGGGCCTTTGACGTGGTCGTCGCGAGCAACCTCCAGGGGGACATTCTTACCGACCTAGCTGCGGTTCTGTCAGGTGGCATGGGCGTGGCACCCTCCTGCAACCTGAACCCGACGGATCCGGATATGCCTTCTATGTTCGAACCTACCCATGGCAGCGCGCCGGATATTGCCGGCCAGGGCCTGGCTGACCCCACCGCCATGCTCTTTACCGCCGCCCGCATGCTCGAGTGGCTGGGCCGCAAGGACCCTGCCATTGCCGCAGCTGGCAAGGAGCTGTTCGATGCAGTGGCTGCAGACCTTGCCGAAAACTCGGGCAGCCGACGAGGCACCCACGAGATCGGCTCTGCAATCTGCGAGCGGCTGTCCCGATAGATCAGGGTTACTGGTCGGCCATGACAAATTCGAGCCGGCCAGGCGCTACCCGCACATCTACCGGCATCATACCGAACATACGCTGGGCGAAGTCGGTTTCGTCCAGTCGGTACACCGGCATGGTCTCCAGCATCTGGGCAACCAGCCGCATGACCGTATCGGTTACAGGCTTCAAATCCCCTTTGAAGAACGGAGAGTCAATACTGCTTTCAAGAAGCTGCAACCGCCGTATGAAGATGGCTTTCTCGGTGCTGTCGTAAACCGGCGCCCCTTCGACCTTCAAGGCAATGTCCACGGGCAGCTTCGTCATCAGCGCATTCAGTGCCACCTGACCTCTCACATCGATCACCGCCACATCGCGACCATCTGGCCCAAGGGTAATGTCGGCGTCGTCGAGACTCAGACTCAATGGCGAACCACTATTCAGCTGGTTGCGGTCGAAGTCGCGAACCACATCCTGAAGGTGCCGTTCCAGCTCGCCTTCGGAGATGGAATAGGGCGACAGACTGGCGCAACCGCTGGCGAGCACCAGCAGCAGGGCCAGAAGCGCACGGAGGGCGTAAATCGGCGTTCTATTCATTTTCGGCCCGGGCCTCGACATGAGGCGTAAGAGTGTCGTCAAAAACCACGTGTATCAAGATGGGTCTGCAGCAGACCTGGCAATCCTCGACATACTCCTGTTCCGGTACCGACGGGTCGACGCTGACATCCAGCGTCTCCCAGCAGTACGGGCACTGAATCAGTACCGAATCCAGGGCGGACATGGCATCACCTCAGAACTGTTGCTTGGCCATCCAGGGGATGACGCGATCGAACGCCTCTTCCAGCTTCTCGCAGGTCGTGGAGAAACTGATCCGAACGGCGTTGGTGCATCCCTCGCCAAAGGCGTCACCGGGCACCATGCAGACGCCGGTTTCCTTCAGCATTCGCAAGGCCAGATCAGAGCCATCGACATGAGGTGGAAGGTCAGGGAAAGCAAAGAAGGCACCGCCAGGCTTATAACCGGTCATGTAGGGGGTCTGATCGACCAGCTCGACCACCTTGTCCCGGCGCTCACGGTAGATATCTACCATATCGCGAACGCACTGCTGGTCACCGGTCAGTGCAGCGACGCCGGCAAACTGGGACGGCGTGTTAGCCACGGAGGTGGTGAACATGTGGAAGCGACGCAGAGACTTGATGGCCGCCTGACTGGCAATCACCCAGCCAACCCGCAGACCTGCCATGCTGTAGGTTTTTGAAAAACTGCTGATGCACATGATGTTGTCCAGATCCATCGAGCAGTTCAGCACGCTGGCGAAGTCTTCGTCATCAAAGATCAGGTGGTCGTAGACTTCATCGGCATACACCTGAATTCCCCGATAGGCACATTCCTCCAGGATGGTCTCCACGGTGCTACGCGGGTAAACCGCCCCGGTCGGGTTGTTGGGGTTGTTCAGGATCAGCGCATAAGTCCTGGGCCCCATGGCCTTGATGACCTCATCCGGATCCAGCTGGTGGTTATTCTCTGCCCGGGTCTGCACAAACTTTACTTCACCACCGTTCATGCGAATCAGGGGCGCATAGAGCAAAAACGACGGGTCCGTCACGATAAACTGCCGCCCGGGCGCAGAGGTGGCTGAAATAGCCAGGTACATGGCTTCTGTAGCGCCGCTGGTGATCAGGATATTGTCCCGGGTCAGTTTCCGGTTGTAGCGCTTGCCGTAGTAGTCGCGCAGGGCAACCAGCAATTCAGGCAGGCCGGCATCCATGGTATAGCCGGTCTGCCCCGCGTTGAGCGCATCGATGTAGGCATCGATGACGTGCTTTGGGGTCGGCAGATCAGGCTGACCGATGGAAAGATGAATAACATCCTTCATGGTGGCCGCCATATTCACCATGCGACGGATACCCGGCACCGGGATCGCCTGCATGGCAGGGTTCCAACTGGCCTTGGTTTTCCGGTACTTCACTCTACGCGGTTTTTCCTGACCAGTTTCTTTGTTGGCGGCTTCTGCCATAAACACCTCCTGCAAACGGGGCAAATAAGATCTACCCCTGCAGGTTAGTCAGTATGGATGGCCTCTACAAGACAAAAAATCATATAGATGATGTACGTGAAAGTACCGCCATCAACGCTGTGAGTGGAAATTCCGGTGCCTCGCAAGTTGACCCGACAGAGCCTGCCGACCAGACTGTTATTACCCCTCGGGGCAACGACCAGTTCAACGAAGTCATTCATCAAAAAGGCGGAGGCTCAATGACTCAGCACAGCAAACCTGTTGTTACCGTTCTCACCGCGCCGGGAGAGCAGGAACCGCCGGGAATGGACGCAGTCAGGGCCCGCGCCGATGTGCGCTTTGCCTGTGACGAGCCAACCCTTCGCGACACCCTGCCGGGCACCGATATCATGATGGTGACGGACTTTCGCACGGAGGCCCTCGCGGCCGCCTGGCACACCGCAGACAAGCTCCAATGGATCCACGCCACCAGTGCCGGCGTCGATGCCCTGATGTTCCCGGATCTGATCAGGGGCGATGTAACCGTCACCAACGCGCGGGGCATTTTCGACCGTACCATTGCCGAATACGTGCTGTGCACCATCCTGATGTTCGCCAAGGATTTCCCGAATTCCATCCGGCTGCAAATGAAGCACCAGTGGAAACATCGGGACACAGAGCGGGCAGAGGGCAAGCAGGTTCTGGTTGTTGGCGCAGGTTCGATCGGCCGGCAGATCGGCCGCCTGGTCGGCGCTGCCGGTTTAAAAGCACACGGCATCGCCCGCAAGCCCAGGAAGGAGGACCCCGATTTTGTGGCGGTACACGGCAATGACGATCTTTACGAGCAGCTCGGGCATGCGGACTTTGTAGTGATTGCGGCGCCACTAACACCCCAGACCGAAGGCCTGTTTGACGAGAAAGCCTTCAAGGCCATGAAAAACTCTGCCCGTCTGATCAACATTGGACGTGGCCCGATCGTCAAAACCGATGACCTGATCACGGCCCTCGAAAATGGCGAAATTGCCGGCGCAGGACTCGATGTCTTCGAAGAGGAACCGCTGGCGGAAGATCATCCGCTCTGGGACATGGAGAATGTCACCATGACCGCCCATATGGCCGGCGACTTCATCGGCTGGAAACGTGCACTGACGGATCAGTTCCTGGAGAACTTCGACCGCTGGCACAAGGGTGACGAGCTGTTCAATTTGGTCGACAAGGAATTGGGTTACGCTGGCAGCAAATAACCGTGCCCGGCACTCATCCAAAAACAAAACGGGAGCCAAAAGGCTCCCGTTTTATATTCGAACCATCAAAACCAATCAGCTACCAGACAAGGACTGATCCGATGGATCAATCTCCATCTGCTGGATCGCAATCACCGCCTGAGTGCGGTTCCGCACCCCAAGCTTCCGGAACACCGCCGTGATATGGGCCTTGATGGTGGCTTCCGACACATCCAGATCATAGGCGATCTGTTTGTTCAGAAGCCCCTCGGCCAGCATACCCAGCACCCGGAACTGTTGAGGCGTCAGCGATGCCAGCTTCTCGGAAAAGTCGGTGGCATCTGAATGCATTCGCTCGATCTTGTCGGCCACTCCCTGCGGCAACCAGACGTCGCCTTCCAGAACCGCCTGAATCGCCTCGGTAATGGTTGGCAGCGGCGCCGACTTCGGTATGAAACCGGAAGCACCGTAGTCAATCGAGCGACGCATTACCTGCAATTCCTCGGATCCTGACACAACCACCACCGGCAGCCCCGGGTACTGGCCTCGCATGAAGACGAGCCCCGAGAAGCCGTGGGCACCCGGCATATTGAGATCCAGCAGAACCAGATCCGCATCCGGGTGCGAATCTACCGCCGCCTGCAGTGCCTTGATGCTGTCGACTTCCACCGTCTCGGCATCGGGCACCGCCTGACTGACCGCCTGCTTCAATGCTGCGCGAAACAGCGGGTGATCATCAGCGACGATAATTGTTTGTGCCATTCAACAGATTCCTTACAGGTACATGGCCTGGTAACACACAGGCGTTACTGGTTCGCACGACCGCTGATCAGGTCATCGACTACACCCGGATCTGCCAGCGTAGAGGTATCACCCAACTGGTCGTGCTCGTTAGCGGCAATCTTACGCAAAATACGCCGCATAATCTTGC
Source organism: Marinobacter flavimaris (assembly GCF_002933295.1). Lineage (GTDB taxonomy): Bacteria > Pseudomonadota > Gammaproteobacteria > Pseudomonadales > Oleiphilaceae > Marinobacter > Marinobacter flavimaris. The sequence goes on along the minus strand of NZ_PSSW01000002.1, from coordinate 132,308 downwards.
CAGAACGCGTTTTAGGCAGTCCAGGTGCCCATTGGATCACATCTGGAGAGGCGATGGGGCCAATCTCCTTGCGCACCCACTGGACAAGCTCTTTCTTCAGCTCGTCAGAAGGTTCCTGTCCATGTACCAGGGTTACATAGACATAGATGCCCTGACCCTTGATGTCATGCGGATAGCCAACAACGGCAGCTTCTGCGACCTTCTCGTGGGAAACCAGGGCGCTTTCGACTTCGGCGGTACCCAGACGGTGACCTGACACGTTCAGAACATCGTCGACACGACCTGTGATCCAGTAGTAGCCGTCTTCATCGCGACGGGCGCCGTCACCGGTAAAGTACATGCCCTTGTAAGTGCTGAAATAGGTCTGAGCGAAACGCTCGTGATCCCCATAGATCGTCCGCATCTGGCCCGGCCAGCTGTCCAGGATGACGAGGTTACCCTCGGTCTTGCCCTCAAGGATGTTGCCGTCATTGTCTACCAGTGCCGGCTGAACACCGAAGAACGGTACCGTGGCTGAGCCGGGTTTCAGATCAATCGCGCCCGGCAGCGGGGAAATCAGGATGCCACCGGTTTCAGTCTGCCACCAGGTATCCACGATGGGGCACTTGCTGTTACCGATAACCCGGTGGTACCACTCCCAGGCTTCGGGGTTGATCGGCTCGCCCACGGAGCCCAGCAGTTTCAGGCTTTCACGGGTAGTGCCGTTCATGCAGGACTCGCCTTCCGCCATCAGGGCGCGAATTGCGGTCGGAGCGGTGTACAGGATGTTGACCTTGTGCTTGTCGACAACCTGCCCCATACGAGAGCTGTCCGGATAGTTGGGCACACCCTCGAACAGAACGGTGATGGCACCGTTAGCCAGCGGGCCGTACAGGATATAGCTGTGACCTGTGACCCAGCCGAAATCGGCAGTACACCAGTACACGTCGCCTTCATGATAATCGAACACGTACTCGTGGGTCATGGAGGCATAGACCATGTAGCCACCGGTGGTATGCAGAACGCCCTTGGGTGCACCAGTGGAACCCGAGGTATACAGCATGAACAGCGGATCTTCGGCGTTCATCGGCTCTGGCTGACAGTCGGCAGAGGCGGACTTCATCAGGTCTTCGTAACGCTCGTCGCGGGCGTCATTCCAGGGCACTTCAGAATTGCCGGTCCGGGTAACAACCACCACCTTCTCGACATTGGCGGCATCTTCATTCTTCAGGGCCGCATCCACGTTCTTCTTCAGCGGAATCTTGCGGCCGCCACGAACGCCTTCGTCAGCGGTGACTACGAAGCGGGATTTGCCGTTCACAATCCGGGCACCAAGCGCTTCCGGAGAAAATCCGCCGAACACCACGGAGTGAATCGCGCCGATACGTGCGCAGGCCAGCATGGCGACGGCTGTCTCAACAATCATCGGCATGTAAATGGTAACAACATCACCCTTCTTCACGCCCAGACCTTTAAGGACGTTGGCGAACTTGCTGGTTTCTTCGTGCAGTTCGCGATAGGTCACGTTGCGTGAATCGGCGGGATCATCGCCTTCAAAGATGATGGCTGTCTGGTCGCCGCGCTTTTCCAGATGACGGTCCAGGCAGTTGGCTGAGGCATTCAACTGGCCATCTTCGAACCATTTGATGGACAGATTGTTGTAATCGTAGGTCGTGTTTTTCACCTTGGTGTAAGGCTTGATCCACTCAAGGCGCTTGCCGTGCTCACCCCAGAAGGTATCCGGGTCTTCAACTGACTGACGATACATTTCTTCATACTGTTCCCGGTTCAGAAGGGCCTGTTTGGCCACTTCCGGGCTTACCGGATATACCTGTTTACCAGTCATTGTGCTCCCCCTTTAGTCAGAGTCTGTTGTCATTGTCGGTTTTGGAATTCAGACGTTGAGGCCTCTCCGGCCCTTTAGACGGATAGTGGTAGTTCACCATGCTAGCCACTACACAATGAATTAGACTAACGTCCTAATCCGCCTGAACTTTTAGCCCAAAAAGGTCGGTAACCCGCAAGAAAACAACGGTAAATTGCGCCGAACGAGAAGCTTTTTAAAGGATAGTTGGATTGGAGCCGATGGCAAACCCGGGAAGGAAACGACCACGCATAAAAAAGCCCGGTCGTTGCGACCGGGCTCCTGGGTTCACGCTGCCTTTTTTCGGGCCTTGGCAGAGCGCAAGCTGTATACCTTGCGCTCCTTGAGGGCGTATCGGTTCAGGCCTGCCAGGTGGATCTTGCGCAGATAGACCGACCAGTCAATCTGGCGGGCATCTACCGGGAACAGCACCTTGTCCAGCTCACCCATCCTCGATGCCAGGGCCAGCAGATCATCATTCCGGAAGATATAGTCTGGCGCGGTGTAGAAACCGAAAATGGTCGCCAGCGAGCGTGTCGTGTCCAGATTCCGGAGCACTTTCAACTCGCGATTCTGGCCCAGCATGCGCAAAACCTTCCCGGTAATGCTCAGTGGAATGCGCACCCCGCCCACAACGGCATCGAACAGCCGGCGGTTGACTGCAATGAAGGGTTTGGTCGGCTGTCGGTAGAACAGCTGATCGTATTCGGCGAAGTTGGCTTTGGATTCCGCCATGAGGTGGTCAATAAACTGCCCAAGGGAAACCGGGTTGGAGCTGCCACTGCAACACTGGTAAATCCGGTGACGTGGCGAATCAGCAACGGCTTCAGCCGCCGCCAGGATGATGGCATTGGCCACCAGATCCACGGGAATAACATCGATGACCCCAGCGCGTTTGCCAGGGAAGAGCGTAACCTTCTCGCGGGCATACGCAAGGATAATGGCATCCGCCACCTTCACGCCTTCAATCCAGCCTGGCGCGGGTTCCTCGAGTGCACTTTCAATAATGGATGGGCGCACAATGGTCAGTGCCCGCCCGGACAGGGCCTTGAGCAGGAGTTGCTCACCGAGCCACTTGGTAAAGGTATAGGTATCACTCCAGCCATAATGGTTGGCTTCACGGATGCCAAGGTCCACCAGCTTCTTTTCCAGTGCCTTGCCGGAGTAGCGGGAACGCACGTCCGCTATCTTGTCCTCCAGCAGCCGGACAAGTTCTTCGATCTCATAGTAACCTTCAGTGCTCCGGGGTATGGCCTCACCTGCCGGCTTGATCACGGTCTCCGTGATCTGTCCGGAATTCATGCCGTTTACATAGCAGGTGGAAACCTGCAGCACCGCCAGCGACTTGTTCTGTCGCGCAAGCTCGGCCACGTTGTCGAGGCAACGGGTATTGATGGCAAGCGCTTTATCAAGCTCTTCCCGGAAGTTCACACTGGCTGCGGAGTTGACAACCACATCGATGCCGCCAGCCAGCTTGCGGAAACGGTCAGCGGACAGACCAAACAAAGGCTCGGTCACTTCCCCGGTTACGCAATGCACACGATCTTCAATAAAAGTTTCGAAAGCCTCGTTGTCGTCCTGGCGAAGACGATCGAAGACTGACGACGTGGCGATCTCCTCAAAAAAACGATCCCGCGCATCGGGGTGACGTTTGTTTCCACGGATCAGCAGATGAATGCCGCCTATGTCCGGAACGGCGCGAATGAGCTTTTCCAGAACCACCTTGCCGAGAAAGCCCGTGGTGCCGGTAATCAGAACGTGCTTGCCCCGGAGCCGCTCAAGTACTTTTGATGATGCATCGGGATTCAGCTGCTGTGTTGCCATGGGAGAACTCCTTCTCATTTCAATTCGTTGTCGCCGCACACCCGCCAACCAGAGGAAAGTTTGCGAATCAGATTCGACAGATGTGTTGCATATTGCGGGCCACGATTCAGATTTATGCTCAATCCTTGCACAACTTCGGTGACAGAGCGGTGACACACAGCAAAGTTACGCTACAAAAAACGTAAAAAAAATGACGGAAAAAAGGGTGGGTATTTCTGCCTATCGGGAGCCGCCCTGGTCATTGCCGGAGAGAGATCGCAGAAGCTGATCCAGCGAGATATCTGCAGGCTGCTCCTTCAGCACACGCACCAGGCGATCCTGTTCACCAAAGCTGATGCGATCGTAAAACGGCTCGCGGAGTAGGGATTGAGGCGGCTCGGCAGGCTCCGCTTTACGTTCGAGGGGTGAAATCTGGTCCGCCAGCTCGCGAAGATGAATGGCCAGGTGATTCTTTCGCTCGGGGCTGAGACTCTCCCACTGGAACGACCCGAGGCCGGTTTGCACAATCTCGACGGCATCACTGTCCAGCGTGCTCCCCAGCAGTGCAAAAAGACGGGTAAATGCTTCATAACGCAGCATAGGATCGATCGGCCCTGCATTGAAAACAGACTCAATCTCGCCCACGGCCTGCAGGCACCGATCTTTCAGGGTATGAGCCTCACTCTCGGTTTCGGGCTCCGGCTTGGTCACTGTTTTGAGCGGGCTCTCGGATCCTCGTTTGGACACCTTATGCCAGTAGGCTGCAATGCCAGCCTTTCGTCTCGGCAACTGGGACAGCCGCACATCAAGCATATCCGCGAGGGTATGAAACTGGCGGCAGGAAGGGTCTGAAACAGGCAGAAGCGCGACCGGCTTCTGGTTGAGAACCGACTGCCGAAGGGTCTCGTCCCGCCAGATCCCACCCATATAGTGGAGCGAGATTCCCAGGTGGCGCTGGGCAGCGGCGTCCAGGCGCTGGAACACGGACCGTGCCTGACTGGCGCCCTGGGCCATATTCACCAGAATGCTCGGAATCCGGTTATAGCCCCTGCGCCGGAGAACCTTGATCAGGGAAAAGGCGTCGGTCAGGGACGCGGGGTCCGGGGTCACGACCATGCAGGCCAGCTCTGTCGCGGCAATCATATGCAGCCCGGCAGCCTGCAGCCCGGCAGCCGTGTCGGTAATGACGTAATCGTAGCGGTTTTCCAGGTTATACAGTGCCCGGAGTATGCGAAGGCTCTCCGTTGGCCCCATATCCATGCATTCCTGCACGCCGGAGGCCCCCGGAACAATATGCAGGCCGTAGTCGGTCTCCAGGATGATATCCTCAAGACGGCACTCTCCGGCCATCACATTGGCAAGGGTTTTTCTCGGATAAAGGCCAACCATGATGCTGACGTTGGCCAGATCGGTGTCGCCATCCAGCAACAGAACGCGGTTATCCTGCCTTGCGAGGGTGAGCGCAAGATTCAGGGCGACCGAGGTCTTGCCCACCCCACCCTTGCCACCCGTTATGGCGATGGTGCGAGGTTGGTTCGGATTGTGCTTAACAGGTTCTCTGGCGTTCATCACCGGCAATCTAGGTCCCTGATTTTTCGGTTTTCTGTATTTTAACCTGTAAAAATTCTACACATATCACGAATCAGATAATATATTGCTTAAAAAAAGAGCAATAAGTATTTAATAACGACGGATTATTGTCTAAGCTCTTTTCGGACAATAAGAATGAACGCTCCGTCAGTTACTGACTTGTTTCGCAGCACGGCAGGTAAGCCCATGCACATTGCGCCTGATTTACAGCTACCGAGTCTCCCGGAAGTTACCTTGCGGGCGCTCGATGCTTGTCATCAGGACGAGAGCTACAGAAAAATCAGCGAAATTGTCTCTGCTGATACCGCGCTGGTAGCTCGTATTCTTGCGCTGGCCAATTCCGCACTTTATGGCCCTTCTACTCCGATCCGCTCCGTCGACCAGGCACTCCTGAGACTTGGCACCCGACGTTTTCACACGCTGGTCCTGACCGCAGCCCTGCGCCAACTGCTATTCGAGCTGGGCGGTGACGAATGGCAACAACTCAGAGATTTCTGGCGACACTCGCTGACCACCGCGTTGACCGCCCGGGCCCTGGCAACGCTGACCCGTTATCCGGAGCCTGACGAAGCCTTCATGTTGGGCATGCTTCACAACATTGGCGAGCTGATCGCTATTAAAACGCCAGCCACCGAGGCGAAGCAACACTATCTTGATCATCAGTCCGACATCGCAGCGGAACTCGTTGCCTCCTGGGGGCTGGGGCCAATGGCCGCCGATGCCATGCGCTACCAGCAGGCACTATCCTCGGAGCTACGGGATGCCGGACATCTGGTGAAGCTGATCAGCCTGGCCACCCGACTGGCACTCTCCGATGCCGCCGGCATTGCAGCGGCAGGCACGGTATTCGGGCTGAACGAGGAACTGACCCGGGAGATAAATCGCCGCATCGGCCACGAAGTCTCGGGTATGGCTGCATCGCTGGGGATTCCTCTGGACGAAAATTATTGCGGCGAGAGCGCCTCTCGACAGCTGAAACAGACAATTCTGCGCCAGGCCATGGCGAACCAGGCGATCAACCTTGCCGATCTGACCGGAGAAACCGAGGACATTCTCGCCGAGACGGTCAACAGTCTAACGCTGATCACCGGCCTGCCGGCGCTGTGCTTTGGGCACACAGGCGAAAACCTTGTGCTCCTGTCCGGGACCATTGGCGACATCCCTGACCTGGCGGTCACCGCCAAGCCCGGCGGCAGCGTCCTTACGGAAGCCTTTATTTCTGGCCTGCCAGTCAGCCTTGGTGATCGATCCCCAACAGTACTCGACCGACAGTTGCTGTCACTGCTCCATACGCCCTCCATACTTGCCGTACCGGTTAACAATGGCGGGGACTGCCCTGGTGTCTTCGCCCTGGGCACAGACAACGAGCATCTGCCAACAACCCTGGAACTGGCCGATATCTTCACGGCTCAGTTGGCATCGGTACTGGCAGACCGGGTGCCGGCCCAAACCGATGCCGAAGCCAGTACAGAGGGCCTGGATCAGGAGATCGCCCGCGACCGGCTGCGTAAACAGGTTCACGAAGTCAGCAACCCACTGACCATAATCCGACAGTATATTTACCAGCTGCGAGGCAGGCTTGAAGATGCTGGTGTCCAGCAGGAGCTGGACGTAATCCGGGATGAGCTGGATCGGGCGGGCAATCTTTTACTGCAAATGAGCCATACTGACTCCGTGGATCAGGGCGATGACGGGGTTGAGCTCAATGCCGAACTGGAAAGTCTGGCTCGTATCCTTGAAGATAGTCTGTTCAGCTCAGATAGCCGCAGCCTTCGGTTATCGCTTTGCAGCGAGCCAACGCGGGTTGCGGCTGGCCCCACGAGGATTCGGCAGATTGTGATCAATCTGGTTCGAAATGCGGCGGAAAGCCTGGCGGATGATGGCGGCACGGTTGAAATACGGACGTCTTCGCCAGTGTGGCAGAACCACCGAACCTGGGTTGAGCTGGAAATCTCGGACACAGGCAGAGGAATACCCGGTGAGGTCAGGGACGCCCTGTTTTCACCGGTGAAAACCACAAAGGGAGAGGGCCACAGCGGTTTGGGCCTGAGCATTGTGAAACAGCTCGTTGATGACATGGAGGGCATCATTGCTTGTCGCACGGGGCAGGAAGGGACCACCTTCAGGATTCTGCTTCCAGCGGCCAGCCACAAAAAGAATGAGACCGACTGACGCAGAAACAACGGACACAGACCGATGGCACCTGAACATACTGATCAGCCTTTCAGTCACGGGTTAACGGCACGGATACTGGTAGCAGATGACGAACCCCGCCTGCTCAATACACTGGCTTCGCTGCTGCGTAGCCGGGGTTATGACGTTGCGGAAGCTCACGGGGGCCGAAAAGCCTGCGAGCTGATCGACCAGCAAACCTTCGACCTGGCCTTGCTGGATCTCCGGATGCCCGAGGTCACAGGTTTCGACGTTATGGCACACCTTGCCATCGGACAGCCGGATTGCGGCGTGATCGTGGTCAGCGGCGAAAGTTCGTTCAGTGCTGTGAGCCGAGCACTGCGGCGGGGCGCCCTGGACTACATCCGTAAACCCTTTGATCCTGAGGAACTGCTGGCCACCGTTGAGAGCGTGATCGGAAAAAAGTCACTCCTCGAAGCCCACGAGCATATCCAGATGCGGCTGGAGAAATCCGAGGCGCTGCATCGTTACATCGTTAACAGCTCTCCTGACATCGTGTTCATGCTTGATCAGGACGGTCACTTTTGCTTCGTGAACAGCAAGGTAGAAAGCCTGCTCGGATATAAGCCAGCGGAACTTTGCGGCCAGCATTTCCGCCACATTCTCGACGACCGGGACGTGACCCGCGGGACACTGGCCCTGAAGGGACCAAACATCACTGCAGATAACCCTCGAACCCTGGAAGTCCGCCTTAAAACCCGTGGCAGCCGGCGAGCAACCCGTCATTTCGAGATAACCGCTTTTCCCATCGATCCGCAAACCTGGCCGCACTCCGGTAACACGCAAGGAGGCGGCAGTGGCAACGGCGCCACCTATTATGGGACCGCTCGTGACGTTACCGAGAGGAAGGAAGCCGAGGCCTTCATCAATTTCCAGGCCTACCATGACCTTTTAACGCGATTGCCGAACCGTGCACTTTTCAAGGACCGACTTGAGCTGGCGATCACCCACGCCAACCGTGGTGGCCAGAAGCTGGCGGTTATGTTTCTGGACCTTGACCGTTTCAAGGTCATCAACGACACCCTCGGCCACGCGATGGGAGATCGGCTGTTGCAGGCAGTGACTCACCGGCTCGAGAAATGCCTGCGCAAGGGCGACACCCTTTCCCGGTTCGGTGGCGACGAATTTACCCTGCTCCTGCCCTCCATCCACAATCACGAAGACGCGAGACAGATCGCCAAGAAGCTGATTGATGCCCTGCGGGCACCGTTTCAACTGGGGGATCACGAAGTATTTGTAGGTGTCAGTATCGGCATCGCAATCTTCCCCGAGGCCGGCGAGACCATGGATCAGCTGATCCAGAACGCCGACATTGCCATGTACCACGTCAAAGGCAAGGGCAAGGACGGTTACCGCTTCTATTCCGACAGCATGAGTATCGATACGGCCAACAGGCTGAACCTCGAGCGGGATCTGCGTCAGGCCCTTGAACGGGACGAGTTGCGAGTGTTCTATCAGCCCCAGGTGTGCTCAACAACCAACCGGGTCGTGGGTCTTGAGGCCCTGGTTCGCTGGCAGCACCCGGAGCGGGGACTGCTTTACCCGAGAGACTTCCTGCCCCTGGCGGAGGAAACCAAACTGATAGGCCTGCTCAGTGAGCGTGTTCTCGACCAGGCCTGCCAGGATGTCGGCCGCTGGATCCGGGAGGGCCACACCCACCTCCGGTTGGCCGTCAACCTGTCCCCCATCCAGGTTGAGCATCCGCAGTTTGTAGAAACCCTGATGCAGCAGGTAAAGGCCCACAACTTCCCGGCCGGTAACCTGGAAATCGAAATCACTGAAAACGTGATCATGAACGATCTGGAACAGATCTCCCAGAAACTCCGGGAACTGGCAGCTTTGGATGTCCGGATCGCGATCGACGATTTCGGCACAGGCTATTCGTCACTGAATTACCTGCATCGCCTACCCATTCACACCCTCAAAGTCGACCAGTCTTTCGTGAAAGCCATCCGCAGTGGCGACGACGGTGCATGCATCGTAAACGCCATTGTCGCCATGGCCCATGGACTCAAGCTGGAGATCGTTGCAGAGGGCGTGGAAACCGACGAGCAACTGGATTATCTGCGGAGCCTGGGTTGCCACCAGGTCCAGGGTTTCTTCTACGGCCCTGCCAGGCCCGCCGCCGAGATTTCCAGAACTCTCGGATCCACCAGGGCCAAAGCTGCCTCATTCTGACATACGATTATCGATTGTCAGACACTCCGATATAAAAGCGCGATAGGGTTTGCAAAGTATTGCAGTACGTTACTTTATGTATCCTGAAATGCGCATTACTGCACATATTTCTCCCACCCTGTTCTCTAAGCTCGAATCCATAGGCGCTGATTACCGGAATGTCCGACATTCTCGGACCAATAACGACAAAAACGGTGACAGCATCCAAGGAACAAGAACAGGCAGCAGTCATCATGCGCGACAAGTACAAATACATCGGTCCCGTCTACGATTTTCTCAGCAATCTCTATAGCGGCAAGAATATTCACCGCTGCAAAACCGCCATGCTGGATGTGGAAACCGTCCGGCCCGGAGACAAGATTCTGTTTGCCGGAGTTGGCCATGGCCGGGACGCCATTCGGGCGGCCGAGCTAGGTGCAGACGTGACCGTGGTGGATTTGTCCGAAACCATGCTGCGGAAGTTTGCCGAAGCTCAGGAAAAAGAGGCGCCACACCTCACGATCCGACGCATCCACAGCGACATCATGAAAGTAGATGAGTTCGAGCAGTACGACATGGTCGTGGCCAATTTCTTCCTGAACGTGTTCGATGAAGACATGATGGTCCGGGTCCTCGAACATCTGATACGGCTGGGCAAAGCCGACGCCCGGGTCGTTGTTGGTGACTTTTCCTACCCCACTGGCAACCTGCTTTCCAGAATGTTCAAGAAGCTTTACTGGTACATGGCCGTCTTCATTTTCTGGCTGTTCGCCAACAATGCATTCCACAAAATCTACAACTATCCCGAGCACATGCAGCGGCTGGGCCTTCAGGTCACGGACAAGAAGCACTTCAAGCTTCTGAACATGAACTGCTACTGGTCCATTCTCGGACGCAAGCAGGCCTGAGCACTTTGCTAGAGATTCACCCAACAAAAACAATCAGGGAGCAGCAGCATGTCGGATCAGATACTCGCACTGGACAGGGTTGGCACACTTGAGAGCGGCTCATTCACGTTTACCGAGCGGGTCGGCTTCCTGAAGAAGTACGGTACCCATTCCCAGTCGTTTTCAACGCTCCAACCGGGCATGCAATATTTTGATGTACCGGGCATGGGGTATATCGCCTACATGCGCAAATGGGGCGGCACCTTCGTGCTCTCGGATCCCGTCTGTGCGCCGGAAGACTTTGGCAACCTGCTGGAGAGCTTCCACCAGCGCTTTCCAAACGCCAGTTACATCCAGGTCTCCAAGCCCGTCGTCGATTTCCTGCACCTGCGATTTGGTCTCTACGGCACCCAGTTTGGCAGCGAATCCCGTATCGATCTGGGCCGCTGGTCACTCAGCGGGAAGAAAAAACAGATCCTGCGAACCGCTTTGAACCAGGCAGAAAAAAACGGGATTACGGTGAAAGAGCGTTTCAGTGACGATCACACCCGTGAAATATCCGAGGCCTGGATTCGAACCCGCAAATGCAAGAGCAATGAAATCCGCTTTCTGATCCGTCCCATGGAAATGGACTATCGCGAAAACGAACGGCATTTCTACGCCTATCAGGACGACAAGGCCGTAGGGTTTATCTATTTTGACCCGATTTATCGCAACAACGAGATTATCAGCTACGTGCCCAATATCTCCCGGGCCAACGCCGATTTCCGACAGGGCATTTTCTATACCCTGATGGCTCATGCGATGGAGGTCTTCAAGGCGGAAGGCGTGCCTTATCTGGATCTCGGACTGATACCCCTGTCACTGGATCCTGCAACAGAGCATCAGGAGAGCAGGCTGTTGAAACGCCTGTTGCACGGGCTCTACGAGAAGGGCAATTTTCTATACAACTTCAAAGGCTTGGAGTTTACAAAGTCGCGCTTTAGGGGAGACAACTTCAAGACCTACTGTTGTCACAAACGGTCGATTCCGGCGCTGGAGTTTTTCGCCATGTTCAAGCTGACCCGGTTGCTGTAGCCCCCAGGGGCTCTCCAGGCCAGTGTTCGCTCACCCGTTTGGCCTCCAGCCCCAGGCCCGCCATGAAGGGCGCGATGCCCTTTGGTGCCGGCCCTGAAAACAGCGCAGCGCTCACAGGTTGTTTCCCTGCGCTGGCAACTGGGCCTTGAGCAACATCAAGCCGACCGGTCTGTTCCAACAGCCAGGCTACCCGTCGGGCAATGGCCTCACCCGAGTCCACCCAGAAACGAACCGTCGGCAGACTCGCCCTCAGACTCTCCAGTAACAGTGGATAGTGAGTGCAACCAAGCACCACGGTGTCCACACCGGCCTCTTTAAAAGGCCTCATGGCTTCGCTCAGCTCGGCAAGCGGAACCTCGATTCCGGAAACCAGGTCCTCTGCCCAGCGCACCAGCCCCGGATGGCCAATACGCTCAATCCTGCAATCGCCAGCGAATTCCTCGACCAGCCTGTCGAGATAAGGCCTGCGAACCGTTGCCGGTGTCGCCAGCAGCCCCATTCGCCGATTCACGGACTTTGCTGCCGCCGGTTTGATGGCCGGCACCACCCCCACAACCGGCACCGCCGTCATCGCACGTAAATGCGGCAGAACCACGGTACTGGCGGTGTTGCAGGCCACCACGATGGCGTCTGACGGGTAGAGCTCGAGCGCTCTGGTGATCAGACTGCAACAACGGTCGATCACAACCGCCTCGGATTTGTCGCCATAGGGAAAGCCTGCGTTGTCTGCCAGATAGACGATTTCCAGTCCCGGCAGTTGCCGGTGAATGCAGGCCGCAACGCTCAGACCACCGACACCGGAGTCAAACACCAGAACCCTTGGAGGTGACTGCCTGCTCAAACCGGAATGCCTCCCCGGGAAATCTCGTGTTCCATGGCCCGGATCAATCGGCCAGAAATGGTGGTTTCCGGTGGTACCGGTGGCGTATCGCCCGGCAGGAACCAGTCGGCATCGGCAAGCTCGTCCTCCTGGAGAACCAGCTCGCCTCCGGCGTAATCGGCGAAGAAGCCGACCATGAGCTGATGGGGGAATGGCCAGGGTTGCGAGGCGTGGTAGCGGATGTTAGTGACGTCCAGCCCGGTCTCCTCTTTCACTTCACGGTGCACAGCGCCTTCCAGACTCTCGCCCGGTTCAACAAACCCCGCGATGAGGCTGTAGAAGTGCCGTTTGACCCGCGAGGACTTCGCGAGCAGAAGCCGATCATCCCGGCGTATGACGACAATCACGCAGGGCGCCAGCCTCGGGTACCAGGGAATGCCACAGGGTTCGCACCACTTGGCCCGCTCACGCGGATGGAAACCGGTTTCCTCGCCGCAGCGGCCACAGAATCGGTGGTCGCGCCACCATTGCCAGACCTGAAAGCCGGTACTGAGCATATCCGCCGGCGCATCGCTAACCATCAAAAGCGCATCCCGCAGCGGTACAACCTCCTGATTACCGACGCCGGTGTCCGGCAGTTCTGTCACGAATACACCGCGCCCATTGTAACTGCCCAGAGATACGGAATCGGGCAATTCGCCCCGGAAAAGGCTGCTGTCGCCGCTGTGCAGCCAGCCGTTATCGGGCTTGACCACACCCGATCCCGACAGCGCGAGGATCAGATCGCCGTTTTCCGGCCGGCGGGTCGTCCAGCCCGGTATCCACTGAGTCATTGCGATCACCATTCGATGCATCAACTGGGTTATTGGAAGATCAATCGGAAATGTACCACATTGCCGCACCGGCCAAGAATGAAAGGTCCACCTTTCCGCCCTGTACTCAACCAAGTAAACTTGGCACCTGTTTCGTCAACGGAGTTGCCATTTATGCGTCTTTACCAGGGCATTCGCAGCCTGATCCTGACCCTTTTTCGCAAGATACTGTTTATCTGGGTCCGGACTGATGTCAGCGGCAACAGCGTTGAAGCCCTCGCTCTGGATCCCGACAAACCGGTTTGCTACGTGCTGCAATACAGCTCGCTGTCGAGCCGCCTGGTTCTGGAGCAGGAAGTTATCCGTGCAGGACTTCCTGGCGCCACCGAAGCCCTTCCGGTGAAGAACGGCCCGTCCCACTCCTTCTTTTTCCTCTATCGCCGGATCGGTGGCTTTTTCAGGGGGCGTCAGGCGCCGGCACCCACGAACGAGTTTCAGGCCCTGGTTCGCTACGGTCTCGAACATCCGGACCAGGACGTACAGATTGTTCCAGTGTCCCTGTTCTGGGGGCGCTCCCCGGACAAGGAAAAGTCCCTGGTAAAACTTTTGCTGTCCGACACCTGGTCCATCGCCGGCCGGCTTCAGAAGTTACTGATCATCATGGTTCATGGTCGCAACACCTACGTTCAGTTTAACCAGCCGCTCTCACTGAAACAGGTGATCGACGAATACCGGCACAGCGAGGAGCGGGCTAACCGCAAGCTGGCCCGGATCCTGAGAACCCACTTCCGCCGGGTTCGCCAGGCGGTACTGGGGCCAGACCTGTCCCATCGCCGCACCCTGGTGGCAGGTCTGGTGCGCACCCAGGCGGTCAAGGAAGCCATCCGGGAGACCGCTGCCAGAGACGACATACCACCTGAGAAAGTCCGCGCCAAGGCCTACAAATATGCGGATGAGATTGCGGCGAGCATGTCCGTTGTCACGATTCGATTCATGGAGGTGCTGTTGTCATGGCTCTGGAACCGGATCTACAACGGCATTGCCATCAACAATATCCGGGTGGTGAAGGAAGTGGCGCAAGACAATGCCGTGGTTTACGTGCCCTGCCATCGTTCACACATCGACTACCTGCTGCTGTCCTACGTGCTTTACAAGAATGGCCTGATGCCTCCGCATATCGCCGCAGGGATCAATCTCAACATGCCCATTGTCGGCCCGATCCTGCGCCGTGGCGGGGCGTTCTTTATGCGCCGCAGTTTTAAGGACAACCCGCTGTACGCCACCGTGTTCAATGAATACATGCACGTGATGTTCTCCCGGGGCTATTCCGTCGAGTATTTCATCGAAGGCGGCCGAAGCCGCACAGGCCGCATGCTGCAACCCCGCCCCGGCATGCTGGCAATGACCGTACGCAGTTTCCTTCGGGACCATCGCAAACCCATCGTGTTCGTGCCCGTGTACATCGGCTATGAAAAGGTGATGGAAGGCCGTTCCTATCTGGGTGAACTTCGTGGAAAGAAAAAGGAAAAAGAAAGCGTATTCGGTCTTGCCAAGACCGTTCGCAAACTCAGTAACTCCTTTGGTCGGGTTTCAGTCAACTTTGGCGAAGCCATTCATTTGTCTGAGGTTCTGGACGATGTTCACAGTAGTTGGCGCGACGAGGCCTACGACGCCGAGTATCGTCCGAAGTGGCTTAACAGCGCGGTTTCAGAGCTGTCCTTCCGGGTAGCGTCGAACATCAACGCGTCGGTTGCGGTAAACCCGATCGGCATGGCCGCCACGGTTCTTCTTGGCACCGAGCGACTGGCCATGGACGAGGGACAGTTGATCCGCTTGATGGATCAATACGCCGCCCTGCTAAAGGCTTTCCCGTATGCGGAAACGGTAACCCTGCCAGAGGGGTCCGGCAAAGACTGGATCGCCTACTGTGAAGGCATGGGCCTGGTGACGCGCCAGCCGCAGAAGCTGGGCGACATTATTGCCCTCGAAGGCAGCAACGCAATCCTGATGACCTATTACCGGAACAACATCCAGCACCTGTTTGCGCTGCCCTCACTGATCGCCAGCCTTTTCGAGAACAAGGATTCGCTGGGCCGGGACAAGATTGTGTTCCTCGCCAGCGTAGCCTACCCCTACCTGCAATCGGAACTGTTCCTGAAATACCAGCCCGATGAAGCCAGGAAGGTCATCAATCAGTGGATTGACGTTCTCATCGAACATGACTTGCTGAAGCCCCTGGACGATGACCGGATCGGTCGACCCGAGGAAGGCACCGAAGCCATGCTGAGGCTCAGGGTTCTGTCCCGCTTCATCATCCAGACGGTAGAGCGCTACCACATCGCTCTGGGCATTCTCCGCAAATACGGCTCGGGCAAGATCAGCGCCGCCGAACTGGAAGAACAGAGCGCGCTGCTGGCCGAGCGGATGTCGATCCTGTTCGGCCTGAATGCGCCGGAGTTTTTCGACAAGAGCCTGTTCCGCAACTTCATTGCCAATATGCAGAACAATGGCGTTATCACCACCGACGACAATGGCCTGCTCTGCTATGGGGAGGGGCTGGATGAGGTGGCGGACGATGCCCGCCTGGTGCTGAGTGTCGAGAAGCGACAGGCAATCCAGCAGGTCACCATGCTGGGTGCCTGATGGCATTTACTGCGGTGGTAGCGCCCGGATGGCGTACACATCGTAGCGGCTGCTCTTGCCCTCAATGCGGGTGGTTGGCTCCGCTCCCTCAATGGCCGATGCCTTACGGGGCCGCTTGACCACCACCCGGTAACGGGCGTTCTCCAGAGCGGCCGCGAGCAATTGTGCGGAATCCTCGTCGTCTCCTACGATAGTGCGGAAAACCTGCATTTCCTTTTTTACCAGGGCCGACTTGTCCCGATGCGGAAACATCGGATCCAGGTAGACAACATCCGCCGCCTCGGTGCCTGGTCGGGCAAGCCATTCAATACTGCTGCCCTCCAGCAGTCGCATGCGCTCGACAATGGCCGCACAATCCACATTCAGGGCTGCGCGCGCAAGACCATCGGCCAAGAGAGCGTGAATGACCGGGTTACGCTCGAACAGGGTAACCGTGCAGCCAAGGCTGGCAAGCACAAAGGCATCCTGGCCAAGCCCTGCCGTCGCATCAACGATATGCAATGCGGCCCGTGTTTTCTGCAAGCCGACCGCCTTGGCCACCAACTGGCCCGCGCCACCGCCGTGCTCCCGCCGATACCCCATCTTGCCGGTCACGAATTCTGCACGCACCGGTCCCGGCGCACCTTTGCCAGTCATCTGCAGGCCAAGGCCCTGCTCATCCAGGAACAGTAAAACCGGGAAGTCGCGGATGTCTCTGGGGCGGACGACACCAAGATTCGGGACCCCGAGCGAATCGGCAAGAGCATCGGCCTGCAATCGGTCACCCAATGCACTGCGGGCAACAGCGACGATGTTCTGGAAACGGTCAGAGAGGGCGTACGGAGCGGACGGGGACGAGTCAGGCATCAGACCAGAATATCAATTCCGGCCAGGCTTCCATTACCGCCAGTTTCCTGACCGGCTGCGGCGACAGAGGCAAAGGTCGACAGCGCCCTGGCGGCTGGCAGGGACACTTCGTCTGCGCGGAACCGCTCCAGACGGGCGTCTTCAGCGGCACGACGGGCTTCTACACGCCGCTCGAGGCTCTCGGTCGCATTGCGGTCGCTGACAACACCCTGATTGCCATCGGCAAGGTCACGGCGGGCCGCGTCAGGTGTTTTTTCGGGCGTTGATGCCGGCGCACGGGCCGCATCGCTGCGCTCCCTGACCGGGCTGTTGTTGCCGGTCTGGAAGTTGAAATTGTTGCCCGGGTTAATTCCGCCAATCATGTTCAGATACCGCTGGCCGGATGACAGGAAAACGTGAAATGGAAGTATGGAAGATTATCGCACGGAAGAAAAGACAGCTGGTCAGTTTTTACCCAAAGCGGTTTGCCCGGATCAGACCAGTCGGCCGGGGTCACTATCGACCAGGCAGTTTTTTCCAGGCCACTTCATCCCTGATGTAGACAGGTTGGGCCTGCTCCGCCGGCACCGCCTTGCCGTGCCCGAATGCGATTACCGCCAGGCGCGCAACCCAGGCTGCTCGCAGCACCAGGGTTTCATCGATGGGATCAACGCGCCCTGACACCTCCGCTGGCATGGCGGAGCGGTATTGCCAGCCCGGCCCTGCTCCGCACCAGCGCTCGGGGCCCGCAGGCAGTGTGACTGCCTCGGGTGGACAGACCTGTTCCGAAGCCAACGCCTCAGGCAGTCCTGCCCGGGCAGCGAAGCAGCCCCAATACACCTCGCCCATGCGGGCATCAAAGGCTACCGCAATACCGGTTTCCTCGTGAGGGTCCAGAGCATCCATGGCACCCAGCGCCACGGCCTGCAGTGAAGACACCGGCACCACCGGAATGTCCAGCCCCCAGGCAAGACCCTGCACAACACCGGTCGCGATCCTGACACCGGTAAAAGAGCCCGGCCCGCAGGCAAAGGCCAGGGCATCAAGCTCTGCCGGAGCAAGATTTTTCTCCGCCAGAAGCTCCCGCACCATCGGCATCAATAGCCGGGTATGGCCTCTGGGGGCAAGCTCAAAGCGCTCGGAGATTTCGCCATCAACAAGAAGGGCTGCCGAGCAGCCCTCTGATGACGTATCCAGTGCCAACAGTTTCACCGGTGTGAAAACCTCAGGTCAGGATGCCAATTTATTTGAGTTCAGACAGGATCTGGTCGCGAATGCTGTCCAGACTGCCAACGCCCTCGACACGGACGTATTTCGGTGCCGCAGCCGGCTCTTTCGACGCCCAGTCCTGGTAGTAGCCAACCAGCGGTGCAGTCTGGTCGTGGTAGATTTTCAGACGCTTGCGAACCGTCTCTTCCTTGTCGTCCTCACGTTGAACCAGCGGTTCTCCGGTCTGGTCATCCTTACCCTCGACCTTGGGCGGATCGTATTTCACGTGGTAGATACGACCGCTTCCCTCATGCACCCGGCGACCGGACAGACGGCTCACAATTTCTTCGTCATCCACGGCAATTTCGACCACATAGTCGATGGCAATTCCCTGGTCTTTCAGAGCTTCAGCCTGGGGGATAGTCCGCGGGAAACCGTCGAGCAGGAAACCGTTCTTGCAATCAGGCTGTTGAATACGCTCTTCGATCAGCGCAATGATGATGTCGTCAGACACCAGGCCGCCTGTTGCCATGACTTCCTTTACCTGCTTGCCCAGCTCGGACTCGGCTTTCACCGCCGCACGCAGCATGTCACCGGTGGAGATCTGGGGAATATCAAACCGTTCAGTAATGAACTGGGCCTGAGTTCCCTTGCCTGCGCCCGGCGCGCCTAACATGATGATTCGCATAACGCTGTGCTCCCGTTTTAGTCATTATCATTTGAAAAGCTGTGGCAAAAACCCGTGCCTTTGCGACAGCCTCTCCTGCACGGAACAGGTGTCAGCCGAAATCGGCGAAGGCGCATTATACGAAGTCAGCCACGTCAGAGAAAGTCGACCTCCGTATCATGCACCGGAAGTCCGTTTTTCCAGCGAATAACGACAGGGTGTCAGGATGACAGGGAGCTGGCCAGTGCGTCCAGATCCGGAGCCACACGATCCAGCTCAGCATTCAGTTCTTCCACAACATTGGGCGTCAGTCCCAGGCCTTCCAGCAAAGCGGGCACGTCGTCGGGATTGAATTCATCGCCAATACCGCGGTCCTTCAACAGGGCGTTGGCCAGCTGTACCATCAAAACATAATTCTCGTGCTCGCCATGGTAACCCGATTGTTGATGCACGCCGGCCGCCTTGACCACAGGATCAGGCAGTTGCCATAAACGGTGGAGGATACCGCCAATAGCGCCATGGCCCACCGACAGGATTTCCTGGCCATTGCCCTGCCCGAACACCTGCTGCTCAAGCGAGTGCATGCTGGCTTCAGGATTCGCTTCGCGAAGCTCATTGAGCTCATCAAATTCGGCCGGGAACAGATGCCCGACCAGCAACAGGCCGAAGTTGTGCAACAGGCCGCAGAGATAGCCCAGCCCCTTTTCGGCGCCACATCGCGGTGCAACGATCTGGCAAAGGAACGCGCAGTACAGGGAGTGGCGCCAGAAATTGTCCATGCCCAGAATGCCGTGACGGGGTACTTCAAAGGCACGAACGGAAGCAATGCCCAGGGCGATGTGGGCCACACGATCGAAGCCCAGCACACGGGTGACCGCCTCCTGCACCGAATTGATCTGGCCCGGATAGTTGAACAGCGCAGACCGGGCGTAACGCATGATCTGGGCCGTGAGACTGGGATCAAACTCGATCAGCTCTGCCAGCTCACGAGCCGTCGCATCGGTGTTGGCAGTCAGTCGCAAAATACGCAGCGCCAGGGCCGGCATGGGGGGCAGACGGTAAAGTTTCTGTAGCTTGTCGGCCACTTCCTCGAGCGTCAGTGCCTCGCGGTTGCCGTTACCCGGCCCCCGGATAACCAGATGGCCCTCCCTGGCACCGGCCAGGGCCAGACGGAAGGATCGGCCATCCATTTCTAGCAGGGAATGATCAGTGCCACTGGGAAACACGACCTGATCCGCCAGCATCACATCCTCGTCCACGATAACGGGCAGCTCGTAAGCCTGTCCGATGGGCGGGGTGAAGCCGGGATCACAGTCACTGAACAGGCGCATGGTCTGCCGTGCGGTCAGCGGCTGGAGACGGCGACCGGTCAGCTGGTGAACGGCATCCGGGTCCAGGGAACTGTCGAACTTGTGTACCGCCATCACGACACCCGTGATGTCGATCAGGAGGGTTGCCTGAATAAAGGCATCCTGTGACAAGCCCGAGGCCATAACTGCCGAATCCAGGCTGGTCACCTGATCAATCGGCAACTCCCGATAGCTGATGCCCTTGCGGGCAAGAAAACGTTCCAATCGTGCAGCCAGAGCCACAGCTTACTCCCTTTGTTCTTGGTCGGTGGCCAGACTACCCGGCCTTCTACCGGCGCTTTTTTCTATTCTGCTGCAAGGTCAGCCAGTATTTCGCATACCCGCAGCGATACCTGCCATGGTGACTTTCAGTGCTCTTTCCACCAGTTCCGGCACCTCGCCCTTGCCTTCACTTTCCCGGTCCCGCCGTAGCAATTCGGCCTGCAGGTAATGCAGTGGATCCGTGTATGGGTTACGCACCCTCATCGAATGCGCAAAGACGGGTTCTCCCTCCAGCAGATCCGTTTGCTCCTTGAGTTCCAGAAGTCGCTCGATACAACCCTGGAGGCGCACGCGAAGACTCTCCCCAAGGGCTTTCAACCGATCATCGTCCAGCAGCGTCTGCTCATAATAGCTGGCGATGCGCAGGTCTGCCTTGGCCAGCACCATTTCCAGCATATCCACATAGGTGCGGAAGAACGGCCAGCCCTGCATCATTTCACGCAATACCGGGAGCCGGTGGTCCCGGGCCGCCTCTTCAAGCGCCACGTCACTGCCCAGCCAACTGGGCAGCATCAGCCGCATCTGGGTCCAGGCAAAGATCCACGGTATGGCCCGAAGGCTTTCTACGCCGCCGGTGGCCTTCCTCCGGGCCGGGCGACTTCCGAGTGCCAGTTTCCCCAGGGCCTGTTCCGGCGTGACCTGGCGGAAATAGGGCACGAAGTCAGGATTTTCCCGGACCACATCGCGGTAGGCTTTCAAGGACCGCTCGGTAAGCCAGTCCATGGTTTCCCGCCAGCTGTCCTCGGGCTGGGGTGGCGGGGCCAGGGTAGCTTCGATAACCGCCGTGGTGTAGAGCGTCAGGCTCTGAACCGCCAGCCTCGGCAAACCGAACTTGAAGCGAATCATTTCGCCCTGCTCGGTAATCCGGAAACTGCCGTTTACGGAGCCCGGCGGCTGGGACAGTATCGCCCGGTTGGCAGGTCCGCCGCCACGGCCAACGGTACCGCCACGGCCGTGGAACAGGGTCAGATGCACGCCATACTGGCGGGCAACGTGGGTAAGTTTCTCCTGGGCCTGGTACTGGGCCCAGGCCGCCATCAGCTGGCCGGCATCCTTGGAGGAATCCGAATAGCCGATCATCACTTCCTGCCTGCCCTGGCAATACTCCCGATACCACTCAACCTCGTACAGCGCAGACATGCTGTCTGGAGCACCACGCAGGTCATCCAGGGTCTCAAACAGGGGCACGACCCGCATCGGAAACTTCATTCCGGATTCCCTGAGCAGCAAAATCACGCTCAATACATCAGAGGGCTTGCTGGCCATGGAGATAACATAGGACCCGAGGGCTTCCGGCGTTTGCTGCGCCACCACTTCACAGGTTGCCAGCACCTCGCCGACCGATTCCGAGGGCTCCCAATTTCGGGGGACCAGTGGACGCCGGCCCTGAAGTTCCTTCACCAGGAATGCCTGGCGCTCCTGTTCTGACCAGGACAGATAATCCCCCAGGCCAAGATAATCGACCATTTCGGCAACCGCCTCCGCGTGGCGGCTGGCCTCCTGGCGGATGTCCAGACGAATCAAAGGCAGGCCAAAAGTATGCGCCCGGCGTATGGTATCCAGCAGCGGACCATTGGCGATGTCCTCGAGTCCGCACTCAACCAGGGATCGGTAACAGAGCTCCAAGGGACCGGTGAAATCCTCGTTCTCAAAGAGAATACCGTTGGCATCCGCGGTCTCGCCGTTGACGCTCGCCTCTGCCCAGTCCCGGGTTCTGATCAGCCGCTCACGGAGTTCGGCGAGCACATGGCGGTAGGGTTCCCGGGAGTCACCAACAACGGCCTTGAGCTCGTCGCTGGCCTGCCACATGGACAGTTCGGCCCGCAGCGCCTGAATATCACGAAGATAGAGATCCGCTGCCATCCAGCGGCCAAGCAGGAAGACCCGGCGGGTCACCTTGTGGGTGACATTCGGATTGCCATCACGATCACCGCCCATCCAGGATGCAATGCGGATGGGGGATGCCTGCAGGGGAAGGCCCTTTCCGGTCGCGTCTTCCAGCGACGTATCCAGGCTCCTCAGAAACTGTGGCAGGGCCTGCCACAGACTGTTTTCAATAACCGCAAAGCCCCATTTGGCCTCATCCACTGCGGTTGGTCGCTCCTGACGAATCTCGTCGGTGTGCCAGGCTTCGGTAACCAGTTGAGACAGGCGATTGACGATTTCCTCCCGTTCAGCAGGCATGAGGTCGTCATGGTCCAGACGCGCCAAGCAGTCCGACATCTCGTCGTATTTCATAATAAGGGTGCGACGCGCCACCTCGGTGGGGTGGGCCGTCAGCACAAACTCGATTCGCAGATCCGCCACCCTCTGATGCAGTTCCTCCGGCGTGACATCACCTTGCTTGAGCCGCTCAAACACCTCCCCGAGCGATTCGACCATCAGATCAGACTGGTGCCCGCGTTTGCGACGAATACCATGGTACTGCTCGGCAAGGTTGGCCAGGTTCAGGAACTGGTTGAAGGCACGGGTCACCGGAAGCAGCTCATCATCGCTCAACTTGCGCAGCAGATTGACCAGTCGCTGGCCGGACCCGCTTTCCTGGCGACGGTCGGACTTGGCAGCCGCCCGGATTTCCTCAATCAGCTCGTAGCATTCCTGTCCGGGATACCGCCGTATGCTCTGGCCCAGAAGTTCACCCAGCATTCGTACGTTTTCTCGGAGTTCGGGATGTAGCTCAGTCACATTGACGTCCTTTTGAATTGACGGAGGCGAAGTAAACTTACGATACTAAGGAACAGTCGAGAAAGTCTATTGGCGATTCAAGCCTGTAGCTGCAAGGAGTTATCATGAAGGTCACTGATTTGCCCAAACACTGGGAACAGCAAAAAGAGCCCGTGGAGCGCACCCACGATTATAACCTGCGCCTGCCGCTGGAAGATGCCGCACGCGTGGCCGCACTGGCGGAACTTTACCCGGACCGCAGTGAAAGCGATATTCTGAACGACATGATTGGTGCAGCTCTGGACGATCTGGTACGCCAGAGCCCACTGAAGGACAAGCTGGAAGGGAAAGACAAGTAAATAGCGGCGGGCAGCTTTCGCTGCCCGTGTCGTCAGGCGACTGATTCCAGTTGACGGGCCTTGAGGCGCTGGATGTGCTTCTGGCTCAGGCTGACAAACTTGGGAGTCAGGCCCTGATCTTCGTAGATCTCGAAGCCATCCTCGTCGTACGCCACCACTTTGGTGCCCTGAACATACGGAAAGCTGGTCTCCATTTCGTCCAGTGCTGCAGAAATCAGATCCCGCATCAGATCCTGAGGTGACTTCATCGGATAGAGCGCTGCGAGTTTCTCGAGACGCTTGTGATGCTGGTCAGACAACGCCATGAAGTAGGCGTCTCGGGTAAGCCGACCACGTGCATGCTTGTCCCAGTAGTTGACCAGATCTTTGATTTTCATGGTGCCTTCACTCCTGCATCTTATTGATGGCGCACGGCGCACGAAAACTGTGCATCCGTTTCCGGAAGTGTAGACGAAGCCGTCGGTCCGGGGGCGAGAAAATTGGTAACGGATTGTACTTACCGATCCGCCATTTTCAGTGCTCGTTCTCTCCCCGCTCCACGCCTTTCACCGCCTGCCACACGGCATCCAGCGCCTCCAGAGATTCTTCGTCCATATCGCGGCCCTCCCGTTCCAGCACACGTTCAATCGCCCGGAACCGGGCGTCGAATTTATGGTTGGTTCGATTGAGTGCCTGCTCAGGGTTAACCTTCATGAACCGTGCCAGGTTCACACAGACGAACAGGAGATCGCCGAGCTCATCTTCAACGGCATCGGGATCACCGGCGCCCGTCTGTGCGGCTTCCCACGCCTCCTTGAGCTCGTCGATTTCCTCGTGAAGTTTGTCGAAAACCGGGCCAACATTTGGCCAGTCGAAACCGTGCCTGGCTGCCCGTTTCTGGAGCTTCTCGGCCCGAGCCATTGCAGGCAGGGTCCGGGCAATGCCGTCAAGCCGACTTACTGGGGCGCTGGCTTCCGGTGCCGGCTTCATTGCCCGCTCCTCGGCCTTGATGCGCTCCCAGCTTTCCTTGATCCAGGCCTCATCCGGCCGATTATCCGGATCAATGCTGCTTTCCAGGGTCCCTTCCGGAAAAACGTGTGGATGCCGCCTTACCAGTTTGCGCACCAGATGATCGACCACACCGTCAAAATCGAAATGGCCATCTTCCCGACCAAGCTGGGTGTAGAAAATGACCTGGAACAGCAGGTCCCCCAGCTCGTCTTTCAGATGCGGGTAATCCTCTCGCTCAATGGCATCGGCGACTTCGTAGGCCTCCTCCAGCGTGTGCGGCACGATGGTCCTGTAGGATTGCCTGGTATCCCATGGACAGCCCGTCTCCGGATCCCGAAGCCTGGCCATCAGGGTTTTCAGATCCTCGATGGTATAGCTCATCCGCGTTTACGCCTTACATCAATGATATTGGGCAGGTTGCGAATCTGCGCCAACAACCGCGCCAGCTGCTCCAGGCTGGAAATCTCGACCGTCACGGTCATGGTGGCCGTATTCTCGTCCTTGTTGCTCTGGGTATTGAGGGACAGGACATCACTCTTGGAGGCCGACAGCACCTGGGTGATATCTCTCAGCAGTCCGGACCGGTCGTAAGCCTCAATCTCGACATCAACCGGATAGACCGCCGCCGGCCGGCCACCCCAGCTCACTTCAATGATCCGGTTGGGCTCGAACTCACGCAGGTTCAGGAACGTCAGGCAGTCCTGACGGTGGACTGTAACGCCCCGGCCGACGGTGATGTAGCCGCCAATGGCGTCACCGGGCAGAGGTTTGCAGCATTTAGCCACCTGGGTCTTGAGCTTGCCGACACCCAGGATCTGGATATCCGATTCGGTATCGTAGGGCTTGCGGCGCTGAGCACTGAGTTTCAGATCCAGCTGTTCGGACTTGGGCTCCAGCATCTGCTGGGCCACATTGGCGACATGCGTGGGGCGAAGGTCACCGGCTCCGGTGGCTGCAAACATGTCCTCCGCACTTTGGTAATTAACCTTCCTGGCAAGCTCACCAAGATCTACATCGTACAGGGACAGACGCCTGAACTCGTCCTCGAGAATGGCACGACCGTCAACGATATTGCGACCACGATCCTGCTGTTTGAACCAGTGGGTTACCTTGGCGCGTGCCTTGGAAGTCTGAATGTAACCAAGGCTCGGGTTCAGCCAGTCGCGGCTTGGGGCCGGGTTGTTGGAGGTCAGGATAAACACCTGATCGCCGGTTTTCAGTGGATAGGTCAGCGGAACGATTCGGCTGTTCACCCGCGCACCGCGGCAGGCGTGACCGATCTCCGTGTGAACCCGGTAGGCGAAATCCACCGGCGTTGCCCCCTGGGGCAGATCCACCACGTGGCCCTCGGGTGTGAATACATACACCCGATCCGATGCGACATCGGATTTGAGGTGGTCGGCCAGCCCGGACAGGTCGCCCAGCTCCTCCTGCCACTCCAGAACCTGGCGCAGCCAGTTGATCTTGGCATCGTAGCCGGTCGACTTGTTGCCTTTGTCCATGCCCTTGTACAACCAGTGGGCACAAACGCCCAGTTCCGCCTCCTCATGCATCGTGTGGGTTCGGATCTGCACTTCCATGACCTTGCCCTCGGGCCCGATCACGGCGGTATGCAGGGACTGGTAACCGTTTTCCTTCGGGTTGGCAATGTAATCGTCGAACTCGTTGGGGATGTGGCGCCACAGCGTGTGGACAATACCCAGTGCGGCGTAACAGTCGCGAACCTCCGGAACCAGGATACGCACGGCGCGAACATCGTAAACCTGGGAAAAGTCGATGCCCTTCCGGCGCATTTTTCGCCAGATGCTGTAGATGTGCTTGGCACGTCCGGACAGCTCGCCCTCAATGCCATAGGCTTTCAGTTCGGTCTGCAGGGTTTCAATCACCCGCTTGATGTAACCGTCGCGATCCAGGCGCTTTTCGTCCAGCAGTTTGGCGATCTTTTTGTAGGCGGAACCATGCAGGTACCGGAAAGAAAGATCTTCCAGCTCCCACTTGATGTGACCAATGCCAAGCCGGTGTGCCAGGGGTGCGTAGATATCAAACACTTCCCGGGCGACGCGCATTCGCTTTTCTTCTGGAGCATCCTTTACCGCCCGAATGGCGCAGGTACGCTCCGCCAGCTTGATCAGGGCAACCCGGACGTCGTCGATCATGGTGACGAGCATCTTGCGGACATTGTCCAACTGGCCTTCACTCTGTCCCAGCACGTTCCCTTTCAGCGGGTGGTGGATGGACGAAATCGCCGCCATCTGCTGTACACCGTTGATCAGGCCTGCCACCTCGTCGCCAAATTCCTTGCGGATCATCTCGAGCGGAACACGCTCTTCCCGCACCGCGCGGTAAAGAATCGCCGCCACCAGACTGGCCTGATCCAGGTGCAGCTCCGCCAGAACCTGGGCCATCTCGATGCCAATCCGGAAGCTGCTGGAACCAGGTGCCCACTGGCGATCCTGCCGGAACGCCTGAAGATCGATTTCCGCTGCCTTTTCGCAGGCCAACCGGAACTGGTCAGCGTCGTCCAGGTGCGTTTGCGAGGCTATCTGGTTTACCCAGCCCTCGATATCCACCTGGCCGTCGCCGGTCATTGCGTAATCTTCGCGAACTTTTACCATATCAGTCTTGTTATTCCTGATGGTTGCCGCAGCCATCCCTGACTGCCCACCGCATCTTCAGTCGGAATCCCGTTCGAACAACGCGATGGATTCCACGTGAGTGGTGTGGGGAAACATGTCCATCACACCTGCGCGCACCAGGCGATAGCCATTGCGCACCATAACGCCTGCGTCCCGCGCGAGTGTTGCCGGGTTACAGGAGACATAGACTATCTTCCGGGCACCGAAGGCGGTCAGGTACTTGCAGATTTCCTCAGCGCCGGAGCGGGGCGGATCAATCAGGATCTTGTCGAATCCTTCCTTCGCCCAACTCTGGCCAGTGAAATCGCCGTGCAGATCGGCACCGTGAAAAGCGACATTGTTCAGGCCATTTAGTTCCGCGTTTTCCCGACCGCGGACAACCATGGTCTCGTCACCCTCCACGCCGACAACCTGTCCGCCACTTCGGGCCAGGGGCAGCGTAAAGTTCCCCAGACCACAGAAGAGATCCAGGACACGCTCACCCGGCTGGATATCCAGCCATTCCACAGCCCTGTGTACCATCGCACGGTTAATACCTGCATTGACCTGGGTAAAGTCCATGGGATGAAATTTCATGGTCAGGTCGAATTCTTCCAGCCTGTAGCTCAGTCGCTCATCATCCCGGCCAGAGGACTCGGGCCAGATCCGATGAACGGTATCGGGCCCTTTTGGCTGCAGGTAGATATGCAAATCGTGAGCCTGGCCGAAGGCAATGAGCTTCTCCCGGTCACCAGTGGACAGGTCATCCATATTGCGGAACACCATTACCGCCACATCATCGCCACAGGCAACTTCCACCTGGGCGATTCGGCTGTAGGCGTCCAGATCGTGCAGCATATTTCGAAGGGGCAGTATGCGGTCGCCAATGCGGGGATCCAGCACCACACAACGGTCGATGTCGGTCAGGAAACTGTTGCGTTTCTCCCGAAACCCCACCAGGACAGACTCCCGGGCCTTGACGTAACGAACCCCGAGGCGCGCCTTGCGGCGATAGCCGAGGCTCTCTTCCGAGCGCAGTGGCTCAATCCACTCCTCGGGTTCGATGCCCCCGAAATGGGCAAAATGCTCCCGCAGGGTATTCTCCTTGAACGCGATCTGCGCATCGCCACTCATATGCTGCAGGCTACAGCCGCCACACAGGTCGGCAAACTCGCAGGGTGGCGTCTGACGATCCGGCGCGGCTTCCAGAACCTCTTCGGTGCGCAGTTCGTCGAACTTGCTTCGACTGGACACCACTTTCGCCATCACGGTTTCGCCCGGAAGGGCGCCATCGACAAACTGGGTCTTGCCATCCTGACGGGCGATACCCCGGCCGTCATGGCTCAGGGTCTCAATCTCACAGCGCACGGGCTCTTTTGGAAGAACCTTCCTGCGTCGTCTGCTCATACTCGGGTCTCTTGGTGGAATCGTGTTCAGGCGCCGGGAAATACACCGGTGGATAGATAGCGGTCGCCGCGGTCACAGATAATGGCCACGATGATGGCGTTTTCAACCTGCTGCGAGAGCTTGAGCGCGGCCGCGATCGAACCGCCGGAGGAGACGCCACAGAAAATGCCTTCCTCGGAAGCCAGGGCCCGCATGGTGTTTTCGGCCTCTTCCTGGCCAACATCCAACACCTCGTCCACCCGTGCGGCATCGTAGATTTTCGGCAGGTAGGCTTCGGGCCATCGACGTATCCCGGGTATGGACGCACCTTCTTTGGGCTGAAGCCCGATAATGCGAATATCCGGGTTGCGCTCCTTGAGGTAACGGGACACGCCCATGATGGTGCCAGTAGTGCCCATGGAGCTGACAAAATGGGTGACACGCCCCCCGGTCTGCTCCCAGATCTCGGGACCGGTCGTGCGGTAGTGCGCCAGAGGGTTGTCCTGGTTGCTGAACTGATCCAGCACCCTGCCCTTGCCCTCCGCCTGCATCTTGAGGGCCAGGTCACGGGCAGTTTCCATCCCCTCTTCCCTGGTGACCGTGACAATCTCCGCACCATAGGCGCGCATGGATGCCCGACGCTCCTCACTCATGTTCGCGGGCATGATCAGCACCATCCGGTACCCCTTGATGGCAGCCGCCATGGCCAGGGCAATGCCGGTGTTGCCACTGGTCGCCTCGATCAGGGTATCGCCCGGCTTGATGTCGCCCCGACGCTCCGCCTCCTGGATCATGCTGATAGCCGGGCGGTCCTTCACCGAGCCGGCGGGGTTATTCCCTTCCAGCTTGGCCAGAATCACGTTACTCGTCTCACCGGGGAGACGCTGCAGGCGAACCAGAGGGGTGTGCCCGACATAATCTTCAATGGTGGGAAAATGCATATGATAACCCTGTGGTACACTTTTGGCTTCGCATGATACGCGTTATCGCCCCGGTCTCCCAATACAGCTTCTCGCTATATCCATGACCGGCGGCTATATCCGACACGGGATTTTCCGGTACCGTCGGGACTGATACCACAGTTATCCCGTTCCGGATCAGCTATTCTTAACACGGACGTTTTCCGCTCTGCGGCGCGGACAAAAGCAATAATTCAGGAACACGGTATGCGACGTTGGGGCATTCGCAAGAAAGTTTTAGTGGTGACGCTGGTTCCCACCCTGCTGACCACCCTGATGCTGGGGCTGTTCTTCACCTACAGCTGGGTCAACAATATCGAAAGTCTGCTGAAGGACCGGGGCGAGTCACTCTCCCGTCAGCTCGCGGCCGGTTCCGAGTACGGCCTTTTCACTGCCAACCGAAGTCTCCTCAGCAGCCTCTCCAATGCCCTCCTGGAAGAGCAGGACGTGCGTTCCATCACCTTCTTTGGCAGTGACGGCTCCCGCCTGCTCCACACCGGGCCCGGAAGCTCGGAGACCGTGCAGTCCGACGAACTCACCGCCGAGCACGCCACCCGGATATCCCGAAAAAACAGCACCCGGTTTATCACCCCCGTGTTTCTGCAGGATCTGATGATCGAGAGCATGCTCGACCCGGATGCCCGCCAGTCCATGTCGAATCTGCGGGAGCCTCTGGGCTGGGTGGTTGTGGAAATGTCCCATATCCGCACCGAAAAAGAGACGTACAAGGCCCTGCTTATTTCCCTGCTGCTCATTCTCGGGGGCGTCATTCTCAGCATGGCCATTGCCCTGCGACTGAGCCGTGCGTTCACCAACCCGGTATTCGAACTGAACGAGGCCGTTGCCAAACTCAAGGAAGGCAAGCTGGATACCCGGGTCTACACCGGCGCCGGGCCGGAGTTCGAACAGCTGGAATCCGGCCTCAATGCCATGGCCGAAGAGCTGAGCAAGGCCCAGGCGGAAATGCAGCAGAACATCGACCAGGCCACCGAAGATCTGCGGGAAACCCTGGAAACCATCGAAATCCAGAACATCGAGCTGGATTTCGCCCGGAAGGAAGCGCTGGAAGCGAGCCGGATAAAGTCAGAGTTCCTGGCCAACATGTCACACGAGATCCGCACCCCGCTGAACGGCATCATCGGCTTCACCGAGCTGCTCCTGAAGAGCCCCCTGCCACGGCAGCAGCGGGACCATCTGAGCACCATCAGGAAATCCTCGGAGATCCTGCTTACCATCATCAACGACATCCTGGACTTCTCCAAGATTGAGGCCGGCAAGCTGATCCTGGACCGGGTGCCCTTCCAGTTGCGGGATATTGTTGAGGAAGTCATGGTCATGCTGGCGCCGGCCGCCCATGCCAAGAACCTGGATCTGGTGCCACTGGTCTACAACGATGTGCCGGACAACATCATGGGTGACCCCTTGCGGGTCAAACAGGTGATCACCAACCTGGTCAACAACGCCATCAAGTTTACCCAGACCGGCGAGGTAGTCCTGCGGGCGAGCCTGGAAGAGGAAGAGACCGATTCCAACCGGGTTACCCTGCGCCTGAGCATCACGGATTCCGGCGTGGGTCTCTCCCGGGCCCAACAGCAATCCCTGTTCAACGCCTTCAGCCAGGCCGATGCCTCCACCGCCCGTCAATATGGTGGCACCGGCCTTGGGCTGGCCATCTCGAAGCGTCTGGTGGAAGAAATGGGGGGCAAGATCGGGCTCGAAAGCGAGCTGGGTAAAGGCTCCACCTTCTGGTTTACCCTAACCTCGGAGCTTGCCACCAGTGGTGAAGCCATTGCCCCAAGGGATGCCCTGCGAGGGGAAAGGGTCATTTACCTGGAGCAACAGAAAACCACCGGGCTGGCCGTGGAACACCTGTTAAGGGACTGGGGCATGGTGGTCGACCGGGTAGCGTCACCGGGCGCCCTGCAGGAACACATTGAAGAGGCCCAGAAAAGCCAGGCGGGCTATGCCGTAGCGATTCTGGGCATCACCCGACACCTTCTCAATTCCAGCCAGTACTGCGGGCTTGTCCGTACCCTGGAGATTGAACGGGATTGCCGGACACTGTTGCTGACCCCCACCCTGGAAACTCACGACACGCCACTATCGGGGCTTGCCAGCGGCCACCTCACCAAACCGGTGTGCCGCGATTCCCTCTACGACGAGCTTCTGCTGCTGGTGCACGGCATCAATTCCAGCGGGCGGGTGCCCGAATACGAGATTTCCGCCAACCGAGTGACCACCGCCAATGTTCCCCGGGTACTGGCAGTGGATGACAACGACGCCAACCTGAAGCTGGTAATGACCCTGCTGGAAGACTGCCAACTGGACGCCGAGGGCGCTTCCAGCGGATTTGAAGCCCTGAGCAAGGCCAGACAGAAACCCTTCGACCTGGTCTTCATGGATCTGCAGATGCCCGGCATGGACGGTGTGGAAACCACGGCCAGGCTGAGGGAGATGGATACCGGCAATCACCGGACCCCGATCATTGCCCTGACCGCCCATGCCCTGTCGGACGAGCAGGAACGGCTGACCAAGCAGGGTTTCGATGGCTACATGCCCAAACCCATCAGCAGTGGCCAGCTCAACGACATCATTCATGAGTACACCGGCTACGTGTGCCCGAAGAGCGGCAGCGACGGTCGGCTTCCCGTGCCGGAAGTTCGCGACACCCGTCGGGCCCTGCGGCCATCAACGCGCAAAATGCAGCAGGACTGCGTCAGCGTCGAGGAAAGCATTCAGCTGGCCGCCGGCAAAGCTGACCTGGCGGAAGAACTGTTCAGCATGCTGCTGGAACAGGTCCACGTGGATCGGGAGCGGATCCCGGAACTCTGGACCAACGACAATATGGAAGAGCTGCTGGAGTGCGTTCACAAACTCCATGGCGCCACCCGCTACTGCGGCGTACCGGAACTGAGGGCCGCAGCTAACCATCTGGAAACGGCGATCAAATGCTCTGCCCCGGATCTGGAGCACCAGAAAGACCAGCTGCTCTCGGCCATGGAGCGCCTGCAGATCTGGAGCGACCAGACCGACTGGCAACAGCTGTTCCGCGAACGCCACGAGGCCGCCGAAACGACCTGACGCTACCTCGAATCAGGCCCGGCTGCGGGCCTGATCAATAATGGCCTTCATATCCCGGACCGCTTCTTTCAGACCGGTGAAAACCGCACGGGCGATAATGGCATGGCCAATATTCAGTTCGTTGATGCCATGGATCGCCGCTACCCGCTCGGTGTTGTGATAATGCAGGCCGTGGCCGGCATTGACGATAAGCCCTTTCTTGCGGGCATAGGCCACCGCATCGGCAATGGTTTTGAACGCGGCATTTTCAGCCTCTGGCGTTTCGGCCTCGGCATACTCTCCGGTGTGAAGTTCGACTACCGGCGCGCCGCAACGCACTGCGGCATCAATCTGGGCCGGGTCCGGATCAATAAACAATGACACTTCGGCGCCAATTCGGGCGAGGCGCTCACAGGCCTTGGCCACCCGGGATTCCTGACCTTCCACATCCAGACCGCCCTCGGTGGTCAATTCCTCACGCTTCTCCGGCACCAGGCAGACACATTCCGGCCGAACCTGCTCGGCAAACGCCAGCATGGCATCGGTAACCGCCATCTCCAGGTTCATCTTGGTCTGAAGCACTTCCTTGAGTAACAGCACGTCCCGATCCTGGATATGACGACGGTCTTCCCGCGGATGGATCGTGATGCCGTCTGCCCCGGCTTCCTCGGCCATCAGTGCTGCCTGAACCGGATCCGGATACCGGGTCCCCCTCGCCTGACGGAGGGTGGCAACGTGATCAATATTGACGCCAAGCAGTACTCTAGGATTCATGGGATTCTCCCCGAAGGTGAGTGAAAAGGCTGCGACTGTTAAGGGGGCGCCCCTGCAGAAGATAATCGATCAGCACCCGCATGACCCGCTTCGCCAGCCGCCGACAGCGGTCCGATTGCAGATCATCCCGGGCCAGATCCAGTAATACTTCCCCGGGCAGATGCCGCAGCCGCACACCGGCCGACAGCCCGGAAACAATGCCCTGCTCCGGATCATAACAATACTCCCGGTCAGGCTCGACGGATTGCCCTGTATCGGTGGCAAGATCCCAGGCAAAGTCGTAACCCAGGGCGGCAGCAAAAGCGAGTTCGAACCGCCGCAGCACCGGCTCCACGTCTGTGGTGTCGGACAGCTGCCCGATGGCATCTATGTAGGCTGCAAAGAGGGTCGGATGGGGATCGGCGGCGGGCAGAACCCGCTGCAACAGTTCATTCAGGTAGAGGCCACTATAGAGCGACACTGTCCGGGTGATTGTCGGGCCGGTTCGCACATCGACCTGGGTCAGGGTTTTCAGGTCGCCCCGACCGGCCCAGTCCACCACAAGCGGCTGGAAGGGCTGTAGCTGGGCTTTCAGAGGACTTTTGGCACTGTTGGCGCCCCGGGCAATGACGGTCATCCGGCCATGGTTCAGGGCAAAGAGATCCACCATCAGGCTGGTTTCCCGCCAGGGCCGGCGGTGAAGGACATAAGCGGGCTCCTGCAGCTCAGGCCCCTTCATAGCCGCCTCAGAGGTCGTTCATGCCCAGGCTCTTCAGGGCCCGGTCGCTGTCTGCCCAACCGCGCTTCACCTTGACCCAGAGCCGCAGCATGATCTTGCTGTCGAACATGCGTTCCATATCCGTGCGCGCCTCCTGACCGATCCGGCGCATCCGCTCGCCCTTTTCGCCGATGATGATCTTCTTCTGGCCTTCACGCTCGACCAGGATCAGGGCGGAAATATGCAGGGTCTTGCCCTCCCGCTTGAACTCCTCGATCTCCACCGCCACGGAATAAGGCAATTCGGCCCCCAACTGGCGGGTGATTTTTTCCCGGACAATCTCCGACGCCAGGAAACGCTCACTGCGATCGGTGATCTGGTCGTCCGGGTAGAAGTGGATACTCTCCGGCAGGAACCGGCCCACCGCCTCTTCCAGAGGTTCAAGATTGGTCTCTTTCAGCGCCGAAAGTGGAATAATCTCGGCAAAATCACGCTTTTTCGAGAGCATGTCCAGGTGCGGCAGCAGGCTTTCCCGCTTTTCAATCTTGTCGACCTTGTTCACCGCCAGGATCACAGGGCATTTCAGCCGGCTGAGTTTCTCCAGCACCATCTCATCCGCGGTCGTCCAGGCCAGCTGGTCCACCACGAACACCACCACATCGACATCAATGAGCGCCGACGTGGCCGCCTTGTTCATGTAACGGTTAATGGCCCGGGGCTCATCCTCATGCATGCCCGGTGTGTCCACGTAGATCGCCTGCACCGGCCCCACGGTCTTGATGCCAAGCACCTGATGACGGGTGGTCTGCGGCTTGCGGGAAGTGATGCTCAGCTTCTGCCCGAGGATATGGTTCAGCAGTGTGGACTTGCCCACATTCGGACGGCCAACGATGGCCACAAAACCGCAGCGACTGTCCGGGTTTTCCGGACGGGTGATATCGTTCATTACTGGTTCTCCACGCCCAGTTCTTTCAGGGCGTTACGGGCTGCCTGCTGCTCGGCCACCCGGCGGCTGCTGCCGGTCCCGGTGGTCTTTCGGTCCAGCGATGGCAGCGCACAGGATACATGGAATGTCTGGTTGTGAGCTTCGCCGTCCACGGAAATCACGTCATAGCGCGGCAGTGGAAACTGGCGGGACTGAAGGTATTCCTGCAAACGGGTCTTGGGGTCTTTCTGGGTATCCTGGAGATCAAGCTTCTCCAGGCGGTGCTCAAACCAGCGCAAGACCTGCTCCCGGCAGGTGTGAAAATCGCTGTCCAGGTAGATCGCACCAATGATGGACTCCACCGCGTCAGCCAGGATGGATTCCCGACGGAACCCGCCGCTTTTCAGTTCTCCCGAGCCCAGTCGAAGGTATGTGCCGAGCTGAAACTCGCGACCAATCTCAGCCAGCGTCACGCCCTTTACCATCCGGGCCCGCAGACGACTCAGCTGACCTTCACGGGCTTTTTCGAAGTGCAGAAACAGATACTCGGCAATAACCATGTTCACAATGGAATCGCCGAGGAATTCGAGGCGCTCGTTATTCTGGTTCCCGTAGCTCCGGTGGGTAAGTGCCAGCAAAAGCCGCTCCGGCGATTTGAACTGATAGCCGATGCGCCGCTGTAACTGATCCAGATCCGGTTGTGAACTCACTTGCCCTTCATCTCATATTTGTGCTTGAAGTGAACCACCGTATCCACGTTACTGAACAGGTTGTTACGCACTTCGTAATCAACATTGATGACGACCAGATCGCCGTCTTTATCGACAGAAATATTCTTGGCATCGAAACCCCGGACATTGTTCACACTGAGCCGTTTGTTAATCAGTGTGCGGACCTGGGCCGGCCCCATCTGAGAGAGCCCTTCTGTGCCATCAAGGCTTTCCAGCGCCTCCTGAATGGTGATGTCATCCAGGTAGGCAGGGCCCAGTTTGATCACCAGCGTCAGCAGGCCACCAAAGAACAGCACCATAACCATCATGGTCAATGCCGAGGCACCCCGCTGACGGCCCATGCCGGAAAGATTGTTTTTCTTCATTATGACTGCGCTCCAGATAGTCCGAGTTACTCGATTCCGCCTACACGATCAAAGGATGGCAGACTGGTAAGGGATTTCCAGTGCATCCAGATAGCAAAGGCCTTGCCCACCACCAGCTCATCCGGGACCGTGCCCCAGTAGCGGCTGTCATTACTGTTGTCGCGATTGTCACCCATGACAAAATAATGGCCTTCGGGCACCAGCCACTCGCCCTCACCACTGCCACCGGGCCGACCCATAGTCAGGAAAATGTCGTGCTCTACTTCACCGAGATCCTCGCGGCGCAGTTCCATCGGCGGTAGCCGCGCGATAAACCGGGTTTCCACCCGATCGCCATTGATGAACAGCTGCTTGTCACGGTAGCGGATATGGTCGCCGGGCAAACCGATCACCCGTTTGATGTAGTTGGTCTGGCCGTCCTCCGGGTAGCGGAAAACCATCACATCGCCGCGCTGGGGATCGCCGACCGGAATCACTTTGGTGCCGGCAACCGGCAGCCTGAACCCGTAGGCGTATTTGTTCACCAGAATGAAATCGCCGACTTCCAGGGTGGGCAACATGGATCCCGACGGAATCTGGAACGGTTCAACCAGGAAGGACCGGAGGACCAGAACAATCGCCAGCACCGGAAAGAACGATCGGCTAAGGTCAACCAGGTAGGGCTCTTTTGGCTCCTCCGATTCCGCCGGGGAGCCTTCATCCACTGCGTCTCCGGTGCCGCTGGCACGGTAGGCAGCCAGACGACGCTCACGAAGAAACAGCTTGTCCGCCAGCCAGATCAGACCCGTTGCAAAGGTCAGTACCACCAGTACCAGGGGAAAATCGATATCCATCCAGGAGGCCTTTTATTTATCCACTTTCAGTACGGCAAGAAACGCTTCCTGAGGCACCTCGACATTACCCAG
This sequence comes from Marinobacter flavimaris, assembly GCF_002933295.1. Taxonomy (GTDB): domain Bacteria; phylum Pseudomonadota; class Gammaproteobacteria; order Pseudomonadales; family Oleiphilaceae; genus Marinobacter; species Marinobacter flavimaris. The sequence continues at coordinate 95,721 of NZ_PSSW01000002.1, read as the reverse complement.
CTGCTTCATACGCTTTTTACCTTCTTTCTGCTTCTGCAGCAGTTTCTTCTTCCGGCTGACGTCACCACCGTAGCACTTGGCGGTTACGTTCTTGCGTAGCGCCTTCACGGTGACCCGCGACACAACCTGATTACCAATGGCGGCCTGAATCGCGATATCAAACATCTGCCGAGGAATCAGCTCTTTCATCTTTTCGATCAACTGGCGCCCTTTGTGGTGAGCCTGCTCCTTGTGCACGATCAGCGCCAGGGCATCGACACGCTCGCCGTTGATCAGCACGTCCAGGCGGACCAGGTTGGCGGTCTGGAACCGGGTAAAGTGGTAGTCCAGGGACGCAAAGCCGCGGCTGGCTGACTTGATACGATCGAAGAAATCCATCACCACCTCGGCCATCGGCAGCTCATAGGTGAGCTGGACCTGGGTCGTCATGAAGTGCATGTTCTTCTGGACGCCGCGCTTTTCCTCACACAGGGCTATCACATTTCCGATATGCTCCTGAGGCACCAGAATGTTCGCTTCTACGATCGGCTCACGCATTTCCTCAATGGAACCAATATCCGGAAGCCGGGACGGATTGTCTACCGACAGGGTCTCACCCTGTTTGGTAACCACCTCATAGATCACCGTTGGCGCCGTGGTGATCAGGTCGATGTCGTATTCACGCTCCAGCCGCTCCTGGATGATTTCCATGTGCAGCATGCCCAGGAAACCACAGCGGAAACCGAAGCCAAGGGCATCGGAATTCTCCGGCTCGAAAAACAGCGAGGCATCGTTGAGGGTCAGTTTTTCCAGGGCATCCCGGAAATCGTTGTAGTCGTCGGCGCTGACCGGGAACAACCCGGCGTAGACCTGGGGTTTGACTTTCTTGAACCCGGGCAGCATTGGCGTCTGCTCGGCGAACTTCTGGTGAACAATGGTATCACCTACCGGCGCCCCGTGAATGTCCTTGATTCCGGCCACCACGAAGCCGACATCGCCGGACTCCAGCAGGTCGGTGTCTTTCGGTTTGGGATTAAAAATACCAACCTTGTCGGCATTCCAGGCCTTCCCGGTAGACTTGATGACGATCTTGTCGCCCTTTTTCAGGGTGCCCTCGGTCACCCTCACGAGCGACACGACGCCCAGATAATTGTCGAACCAGGAATCGATGATCAGAGCCTGCAGGGGCGCGCTTCGGTCGCCCTTGGGTGGCGGGATCTTCTTGATCAGATCTTCCAGAACATCTTCCACGCCCAGACCACTCTTGGCGCTACAGCGAACCGCATCAGACGCTTCAATGCCAATGATATCCTCGATTTCTGCCGCTACACGCTCCGGTTCGGCCTGCGGGAGATCCATCTTGTTCAAAACCGGCACAACTTCGAGACCCTGCTCAATGGCGGTGTAGCAGTTAGCCACTGACTGGGCTTCAACACCCTGCCCGGCGTCCACCACCAGCAGGGCCCCCTCGCAGGCATAGAGCGAGCGGGAAACCTCGTAGGAAAAGTCCACGTGGCCCGGGGTATCGATAAAGTTCAGTTTGTATTCCTGCCCGTCACGGGCGGTGTAATTCAGCGTGACACTCTGGGCCTTGATGGTAATCCCTCGCTCACGCTCGAGATCCATGGAGTCCAGGACCTGCTCGGCCATTTCACGGTCCGTCAGGCCGCCGCAAACCTGGATAAAACGGTCTGCCAGCGTGGATTTACCATGGTCAATGTGGGCGATGATGGAAAAGTTACGGATTCGGCTCAGTTCAGTCACAGACGATGAATACTCAGTTAAGACGAAGGATTGAGCCCGGAAGGGCCGCTACCGGGATCCGGGAACGGCGTGATTTTACCGGTTACCGGCCGCCATTGCCATGATCAGGAAATCAGCGGCCGTTCGTATTGCCGGATAAGGAAACCGATGAGCGCATCCTCGTCCAGCGGATAGCTGAACAGGTTGCCCTGACACTGGGCGCAGCCGTGAGTTTTCAGGAAGCTCAGTTGCTGTGGGGTTTCCACACCCTCCGCGACCACCGTGAGGTGGAGCTTGCGGGCCAGGGCAATCACTGCGGAGGCCACATCCGTGGCACTGACATTGTAGGGAATGTCGCGAATGAACCGGTGGTCGATCTTGATAACATCCAGCGGCAGCTGCTGCAAAGCAACCAGTGAACAGGAGCCGGTGCCGAAATCGTCCAGGATCAGGCAGACCCCGAGATCATGAAGTGACACCAGCAACTCCCTGAGCATTCGCGGATCTTCATTGAGCAGCTCCGCCGGCATCTCCAGCTCCAGCCGCTCCGGCGAGACACCCGTCTCGGTGATGACCTGTCGGATCATGTCCAGGAAGCCCGAATCGGTCAGTTGTCGAACAGACAGATTCACCGCCATTTTCAGGGATTCAAAGCCGGCCCGTTCCAGGGCCTGAACCTGAATACAGGCCTGTCTCAAAGCCCATTCACCCAGGCGAACAATCAGGCCGGTTTCCTCGGCAAGACCGATGAACTGCTGTGCCGACACCAGCCCCTTCTCCGGATGATGCCAGCGCAGGAATGCCTCAACCCCAATCACCCGCTCACTGGCCAGATCAATCTTCGGCTGGTAATGCAGAACGAAGCGATCGCCATCCAGCGCCGTGGCCAACTCCTCCTGTTGCAGAAGCCGCCTTGCCGCCTTGATGTTCATGGCCGGGGTGAAGAACTGGAACGTATTCCGACCCAGCTCCTTGGCACGATACATCGCCAGATCAGCGTACTTCATCAGGGTTCCGGCGTCCTCACTGTCGTGGGGAATCATGGTGATGCCGATACTGACCGTGATGCCGACTTCGTGATCGTTCAGCCGGATTCGCTGGCAAAGACTGCGCAGAATGGTCTCTGCGACCTTGCCGGCAGCATCGGAGTCACTGATCCGGGACAGCAATACCACAAACTCATCGCCGCCGAGCCTGGCAACCGAGTCCTCCTCACGGACACAACCCACCAGCCACTGCGCCACCTGGCACAGCAGTTCATCGCCGGAATCGTGCCCCAGGGTGTCGTTGATACGTTTGAAGCCGTCGAGATCCAGGAACATGAGGGCAGCCGGCTCACCGCTCCGGCGACTGCGGCTGACCACGTGATTCAAACGGTCCCGGAACAGTTGCCGGTTCGCCAGGCCGGTAAGCGGATCATAGAATGCCAGCCTGTGCAGCTCGGACTGGGCGGCCTTGAGCTGGGTCAGATCCCGCAGGCTAAGCACAACGCCATTGACGCCTGGCACCGACAACATGGCCGTAAAGGTGCCCTCCATATCCCGCCACTGCCCCTTGGCATCACGGATACGGACCCGGATGACCGGCATCTGTTTGCCCGGCGACTGAACGGAATCGTCAAAGCCTCGCTGCAGCTGGGGCCAGTCGTCACCATGAACGAGCTCCTCAAAGTTCAGGGCCTGAACCTGATCCGGCTCGAAGCCAAGGATATCCAGGCTGGACGGGCTCGCGTACAGGGGTTGCCCGGCACGGTCCATCACCAGGGTGACATTGGCTGCGCCTTCGGTAATCGCCCGATAGCGGCCGGCACTGATCTGCGCCATCAGCCGTGAACGGATCAAGGCAAGCACGAAGAGGAACAACAGGGCACTGATCACCAGGCCACTGCCGAGGACGATCGGAGGCCGCGGATCTGAGGCCAGGAAATCAAAGGCGGGCGTGGAGCGCGTCTGCAACAGCCAGTCTCGACCACCATGGCTGATGGTCTGACTCATCTGGAAACTGAATTCGTTGTCCAGGGACCCCAGATTGGAGCCATACATGAGGTTCTGCCGTTCCACGACTCCGGCATCGTAGATCCGGACATCAAGAAACGGCGAGATCAGGCCAACGATGCCGTCGATAAGATTGTTCATCCGGAAGGCACTGAACACATAGCCCGCCAACATCATGCGACGCTCAGCCCGGATCTCGGGCACTTCTCCACCCTGGTAGACGGGGTAATACATCAGAAAACTGGCCTGGTCTTCGCCGAGCTCTTCCTGAACCAGCACCACCTTGGCAGTCACCGTGGGGATCGCATCATCCCGGGCCTGCTCCATGGCCTGGCGATGAATGGGATCACTGAAGGCATCGTAGCCGAGGGCCCGTCGGTTCCGTTCCGTGCCAGGCTCCAGGTAGACCATGGGGTAGTAGTAGGGACCGCTACCCAGCGGGTTCACCAGGTAATTATGCACCCCTTCCGCGCGGACAGAGGCAATATGGTCGGCCATCTGGCGTACACCGATACGGCGAACATAGCCAATACCCTGAATGCCCGGGTAGTAGCGGTTGATATCAACCTTGTCCACGTATTCGCGCCATTGATCACGGGAAACGTCTCCGGCCACCGCAAACAGACCGGCACTGCCGGCCAGCACCTGCTCGTAATTCAGCAAGCGCTCTTCGATGGCGGATTTAAGCTGGAGCGATTGGGTGCGAAAACGGGCTTCCGTGCGGTCTTCCACCAGCCGGATGGACACCTGCCAAAGCAATAGGGTGACGGCAACGGCTACCGCGAAGACCAGCCAGGCGACCCAGGCATTGCGGAATTCCAGTAGCTTACGGAGAGAGAGTTCCTGTCTGTTCATCATGGGGCTGGTCCGTTCCATGGCCGCTCATTTTTATTGATCCGCCGAGTATAACAAAAGCCCCCGCAAGTGTCGTTTCCAACACCTGCGGGGGCTCCATGTCAGGTAATCCGGATCAGCAGAAGGGTATCAGGGCTTCATCACCAGATACAGCGCCCGGCCCTGGCGCACCACCCGGACCGATACCGCCTTGCCCTCGGGCAGCGACTGAACAGCCTCGCGGAATTCCTGCACCGATGTCACCTTCTGGCGATTCATTTCCGTGATCACATCGCCCGCACGGATGCCCGCTTCGGAAGCCGCACCCCGCGCAACATTATTGACCACAACGCCGCCTTCAATACCCATGGAGTCGGCCATGTCCGTAGGCAGCGGTTCGACCATCATGCCCAGGGGCGCAGAGCCGGGACCATCACTGTCACTGGCCGGTGCGGAAGCCTGCTGGCTTCCCTCCTCCGGAAGGCGACCGATTTCAACCTGAAGCTCGATTTCCTCGCCACCGCGAAGCACTCTCAGCTCGGCAGTTTCACCAACCGGCGTGCGGCCAACCATGGGCGGCAAGTCGGAGGAAAGCTGCACCTCGTCGCCGTCATAGCTGAGGACGATATCCCCTGCCTGCAGGCCGGCTGCCTGCGCCGGCGAACCGGACATCACTTCGGCAATCAGTGCACCGCGGGGCCGCTTGAGGCCAAAGGATTCGGCCAGATCACGGTTCACTTCCTGAATCAGCACCCCGAGCCAGCCACGGGAGACAGAGCCGTTGTCGCGCAACTGACGGAAGACGTTCATCGCATCGTCAATCGGAATGGCAAAGGAGACCCCCATGAAACCGCCAGAGCGGGTGTAGATCTGGGAGTTGATACCGACCACTTCGCCCTCCAGGTTAAACAGAGGGCCACCGGAGTTGCCCGGGTTGATCGCTACGTCTGTCTGAATGAAGGGCACGTAGTTTTCCGATGGCAGTGAGCGACCCAGGGCGCTGACGATTCCGGCCGTTACCGTGTAATCGAATCCAAACGGCGAGCCAATCGCAAACACCCACTCACCGACTTTCAGATCCCGGGACCGACCTACCTGAACGACAGGCAGATCATCGCCGTTTTCAATTTTCAGCACGGCCATATCGGAACGAGGGTCTGTTCCAACCAGCGTCGCGGGCAGCTCGCGCCGGTCATTCAGCCGCACGATGATCTCATCAGCTCCCTCGACCACGTGATTATTGGTCAAGACATAACCGTCCGAGGAGACAATGAACCCGGAGCCCATGGAGCGGCGTGGCTGGGAGTTGCCAGGCCCACCTCCAAACGGAGACTGGGGGCCGCGGAAGAAATCCTGGAAAAACTCGGGAAGCTGTTCGAGCTGACGCTCATCAAACGGCATCCCGGGAGCGCCGGAATTGCGGCGCGTAGGCTCGGTGGTTGTACTGATGTTCACCACCGCACCGGCGTTATCTTCAACCAGCTCGGTAAAATCAGGCAGGCTTCGGGCTGAACTCGCCTGACTCCAGCCCGCCAACACCATGGCAGACAGCAAAATCAGCAAAGCGGCCGGCATCCTTCCGGGTATGAAATTACGTGACGACTGGGCAACTGCTGTTGCACTCGACATGTTGTACCCCCTGTTGTGCTTACACCTAGGCGTAGTTTTGGGTTCGGCCCACCGATTTTCAACTTACAAAACCGTAGGGTTTACAGACAGTTTTCAGAGGCTATCCGGCTTACCCGGACCAGGCGGGGCTCATACTCCTTGCCGCCCGCGTCTTGCAGTTTGCGTCCTGCGAAAAAACCCAGAGCCAGGCCAGCGACAGCGGCCAGCATCGCAGCGCCGTCGCTACCACCGGACATCTGGTGCCCGAGGATACTTGCGACAACCATCAGGATCAGTGGGATGGCATAGACCAGAATGGAAGCACCCAGCAACGCCTGCTCATCAATTCCGATGGTTACTTCATCTCCCACCCTGGCATTGACCGAGTTGGTCACCAGAATCTGGTTGGCGCGCCCGCCCGAGGCAGCCGCCAGGACTTTCTGACCACAACCATTGCGGGCAGCACAACTCTGACAGGCGCTGGTTCGGATCGTCTGGACCCAGACCTTGTCGCCCTTGAGCGCGACCACTTTTCCAGTTTCAGTAATCACGGCTCACCCGCACCCAGGGCCACCGAGTCTTCAATACGCACCGATTCGGCAACCTGGCGCGCAGTCTGCGGAGGCAGCTCACCCACGACGGTAACCAGAAAAGCGCTATCCCCTTCCGTCACCTGATGCATATAAACGGTGGTGGCGCCAATCAGGGAGGCGCCCGTCGGCATGGTAACCGGGCCAGCCGGCTCAACGAAGACCGAAAAAGCGGCCAGGCCATCGGAGAAGGCAACGGCCTGGCCCTTGCCGGAGCGGGGCGCCGCCGCAGGGACAAACCCTTCCGGGCGCCAGCCAAGCTGCCACCCATCCATACGCTGGACCACCGATGCCGTAACAGCGGGCTCATCCAGCGTTCTGGAAATTTCCCGGCCCTCGGTGCGGATCTCGAATTCGCTATCGGGAATGTCCTCGCCGATGTGCAGGCTGGTGAACTGAAACTGCTCGAGCACTTCCCCCTCGGCATTACGAACGTGACTCTTGACCAGAAGACCGGTGGATTTCTCCAGCCAAAGCCGATGACTGTAGCGGTAGGAATCCTTGGCGCTTAGCGCCACTGAAACCACGTCATACCCTGCAACCCGGTCCTCACCTTTCATTTCCGCCCGATACCAGTGGCTGACCGGCATCAGCTGACTGGTGAACGCTTCGGCGAACGGGCCTGAAGGAATCACCTGGTCAAGCTTGACGCGGCCTGTCTCAGGGAGCACGCAGACCACATTCATGCCTTTGCGAACAATTTCTCCACTGCCGCCGTCCTGCAGAACCAGCCGCTCCTCTACAACGCCATCATTGTAACGATGGGCAATCTGCATTGAGTGTACGCTCTCGCCCCGGGCGTATACGAACACACCGCGGTAGGACGTCATGTTCAGGGCCGGACCCAGCCTTTCAAGCCAGGCGGATGCCTCGTCTTCGTCCGCGGCAGCCGGCAGCGACCCAGCAAGCGCGAGCAAAAAACCCACGAGCATGGACAACGCACGGCTTGGGACAACATTAATTAAGACTCGAGGCATGATTAAACTCTCGCTCCGGGGTTCAGTAGCCGGCACCATTGGCACTGACCAGACGGGCATAGCCGACGGCGCCCCGCCCGGCGCCAACACTGTTGTGCTGTGCGTGTTCCAGCAGGTAGCGACTCATATACTCCCACTGTTCCTCATCAAGACCCTGCAGGGCAATTTCCCTGACCGGCTGGTCCTGCACAGGCGTTTCTGGTGCAGCTGCGGTCACCGGCTGAACCGGCCCGGTCGCGGATGAATCCCAACCGGCACCCGCACCGAACCCGACCAGCAGCGCCATGGCAACCATGGCGGCAGCCGGCCAGTGCCAGCGGCCGGACCTGGTGGCCTGTACGGCAGCTTCAGGCCTGACCGCGGTGGTGCCCCGCCCGTCAAGCCGTTCACGGACGCCCACACTGACGTCCATACCGTGGGCCGGCGAGTGGCCGTCATGCATAAGGTCGCGAACATCCTGCCAACGCTGCCACTGCGCCCGAACCTCGTCCTGGCGATCGTGGGAAAGCAGGCGACGTACCGAAAGTTCGTCAGCTTCGTCGTCCATCATGGCGGACAGTGTTTCTCTGAGACGATCATCCATGGGATGCAACCTCAATTACGTCACCGAGTGATTGAGTAAAGGCCCGAGATGCCGATCAACCGCATCCCGGGCCCTGAATATTCTTGAACGGACAGTACCGATCGGGCACTCGAGGATACCCGCGATATCCTCATAGCTCAGCCCATCGTATTCCCTGAGCAGAAAGGCAGAGCGCAACTCCTCAGGAAGCTGGGCGATCGCCTTGTTCAATTCTTTCTGGAGCTGTTCCCGTTGCAGGAGCCGTTCAGGCGAAGCGGTGTCACGCAGCCGTGAACCGTCATCGAAATTCTCCGCTTCCGCCGAGTCGGCACTGCCCTGCGGCCGCCGGCCGCGGGATTCCAGGTAATTCTTCGCGGTATTGACGGCAATCCGGTACAGCCATGTATAGAAGGCGCTGTCCCCGCGGAAGCGCTCGATCGCCCTGAACGCCTTTACGAAGGTCTCCTGGGTCAGATCCATGACTTCCTGACTGTCGTAGACGTACCGACTGATAATTGATGCGACTCTGGATTGGTACTTGACCACCAGAAGATCGAAGGCGGCGCGATCACCATTACGGACCTTGCGCACCAGCTGCAGATCCGTCTGGCTGTCCGGGTGATCGCCCTGTTGTTTCTCTGTATCAGGAGTCATGGACTGGTTGCCGGGGTTCCCTGATTTGATGGCCAGCTGTCCGGCCTGTACCAAGTTTCGCTGCGTCATTGATGCTATCCGGCGTCCGTTCATGAAACGGGCTAGACCACCGGTCAGGCGGCTCACCCTGTCAGGCCAAATAGACAGCAAGCGTAAAGTTTAGTTCAATACACGTCCACATTATGGCCTGCGATAACGACCCGATGCCACAGTCCTTCGAATACGATGTTCTCATTATCGGCAGTGGTGCTGCCGGCCTCACCGTCGCGCTCAATCTGCCGGAGCACCTGAAGGTCTGCGTGGTGAGCAAGGCCCAGATCAGCAGCGGCGCCACGCTCTGGGCACAAGGCGGTATCGCCGCAGTTCTGGATGATCAGGATTCCACCGAAAACCACATCTCCGACACCCTCAATGCTGGCGCAGGCCTGTGCCACGAGGATGCCGTGCGCTTTACCGTGGAACATGGCAAGGAAAGCATCAACTGGCTGATCGATTCCGGTGTCGATTTTACGCGGGATCAGGACGCCCACTACCACCTGACCCGTGAGGGCGGCCACAGTCATCGGCGCATCATTCATGCAGCCGATGCCACGGGGCATGCGGTCTCAACCACCCTCACCTCCCAGGCAGAGGCACGACCTAACATAGAACTCATGTCTGGTAGGGTGGCTGTGGATCTGATCACCAATCGCAAACTGTCCCTGCCGGGAAACCGATGCGTCGGTGCCTACATCCTGAACCTTGAAGACAACCATGTAGAGCTGTTCCGGGCACGATTCACAGTGATTGCCACCGGCGGCGCCTCCAAGGCCTACCGCTACACAACCAATCCGGACGGCGCTTCCGGAGACGGGATTGCGATGGCCTGGCGGGCCGGCTGCAGGGTGGCAAACATGGAGTTCAACCAGTTTCACCCTACATGCCTTTATCACCCCCACGCCAAATCCTTCCTGATCACGGAAGCCGTGAGGGGCGAGGGCGGCCTGCTGAAACTGCCGGATGGTTCCCGGTTTATGGATCGCTTTGACGAGCGTGGCGAGTTGGCGCCCCGTGATATCGTTGCCCGGGCCATTGACCACGAAATGAAACGACTGGGTGCTGATCATCTCTACCTGGACATCAGCCACAAACCCGCCGACTTTATAAAGCACCACTTCCCCACCATCTACGAGAAGTGTCTGGGCTTCGGTATCGATATTACCCGGGAGCCCATTCCCGTGGTTCCAGCCGCTCACTACACCTGTGGCGGAATCATGAGCGATGAACGTGCCCGAACCGATGTTAACCAGCTCTACGTGGTCGGCGAGGCTGCCTTCACCGGGCTCCATGGGGCCAACCGAATGGCCAGCAACTCCCTGCTGGAATGCCTGGTTTATGGCCGTGCGGCTGCGGCGGATATTGCCCGCCGGGAAGCCGACATTCCACCACCGCCAGAGGCACCAGACTGGGATGAAAGCCAGGTGCGGGACTCTGACGAAGACGTGGTAATCTCCCACAACTGGGACGAGCTTCGCCATTTCATGTGGGACTACGTCGGCATTGTGCGAACCACCAAGCGGCTGCAGCGGGCCAAGCACCGGGTGGATCTTTTGTCTGCGGAAATCGGCGAGTTCTACAGCAACTACCGTGTCACCAATGACCTGCTGGAACTTCGTAACCTGGTCACCGTGTCTGATCTCATCATATGTTCGGCACTGCAGCGCAGGGAAAGCCGAGGGCTGCACTACACTCTCGATTATCCGGGACTGATCAATGAGGTGCGTGATACCGTGCTGGTTCCCACCACCTACCGTACACTCGCGCCCTGAACGAACACCGTTTTTACACAGGATTCAATGGTAAACACTATGTCAGAGACACCTGCATCGTCTGAAAAAGCAGAATTCAACCGCCTCTGGTGGCATAGCCGTAGAGGCATGCTGGAGCTGGACAACCTTTTGATTCCCTTCATGGAAGAGGCCTTCCGCGATCTGGACGCTGAAGACCAGGCCCGCTACAAGAAACTGCTCACCTGCGAAGATAACGACATGTTTGAGTGGTTCATGCAACGCAGCCGCCCGGCCGATCCCGATCTTCAACGCATGGTCGACATCATTCTCAAACGTGTCCAGCCGGATTGAACTAACGCTCACGCCCTCGCTGCTGGTTGGCCTGCTTGCGGTGCTGCCATGGGTTTTGCTGCTGGCTTTCCTGTTGATGGCGCTACTGGCAGACAAATTCTGGCTTCTCGTTGCAATCCCCATTGCACTGTGGGGCGCCGCCCTGCAGTATCGGTCAAACGGGTTACTTATGGGCTGTGGTTCCGTGAGTGGTCTCCTGATCGAACACGATAAAATGTATGCCAGAATCGGAGACAAGCAGAGGGTAGAGGTTATTCCACTTGCCTCCAGCCGGATCTGGTCAGGCCTGGCACTCTTGAAACTTCGGCCTGCCGGCACCAGATTCCGGTCATACACTTCACTCCTGCTGGCACCAGTACCCGGAAGCCCGGGCAATGTTCCGGCGGAGGATTTCCGTCGTCTCAGGGTCTGGCTCAGACTGGGCCGCCCCCGGCGATCATCTCACTGATTCAATAACCTGGAGTACGCCATGACCGACACAGACGCTTCTGTATCTGCCGTTGCAGAGTATCCCCTGCCGGACAACGGTTGGGCGGATCTCGACAACCGCGTGGTTGTATGCGTCAGCGGCCCGGGCACCGACAAGTTTCTTCAGGGCCAGTTCAGCCAGAACCTCGATGAGGTAATCCCGGAGTATTCGCCGCGCGCGGCCGCAGCAACGCCCAAGGGTCGCGCCTACTGCCTCACACGTATGGTCCGTTCAGGCGACGATATCCTGATGGACTTTCCCGCCGAACTCGCTGACGACATCATCAGCCACTTGCGCAAATATCTGATGCTGTTTCGTGGAACCACTATGGAGGTGGTTCAGGAAACGAAGATTATAGGGATTCTGGGCGACGGCCTGGCAGAAACGCTCGCCGGAAAGCCACTGGATTCTCTGAAAGAGCTCGGGGACGCCTGCACACTCCCTGACGGCATCCTCGTGAAGACGCAATCGACAGCCGAGGGCACGCCCCGCTTCGAGTTCTGGCACACTGAAGAGGGCGAAGCAGCACTTCCCGCCAGCGCCCGTATGTCGGCGGCCGACTGGCAGGCCTCCGAAATCGCAGCGGGCGTCGCCTCCCTGACTACCGCCACACAAGAGTCCTTCGTGCCTCAGATGCTGAACTGGCAGCATGTGGGCGGCGTGCATTTCAAGAAAGGCTGCTACACGGGTCAGGAAGTGATTGCCCGCATGCACTTCCTTGGGCAATTGAAAAAGAGCCTTTTCCGCTTCCGTATTGAACAGTCAGAAGACTTGCCAACCCCCGGAACCGCATTATTTGCTGGCGAGCGGTCAGTCGGAGAAGTGGTCAATGCGATCAAATACCGCGACGGCAGCGTTGAATTACTTGCGGTGGTTCGCCACGATGCCGCTGAAAACGCCTTGCATCCGGAGGGCCTGTCACAGGTGACGCTGGAGCCAATGCCACTGCCCTACCCGGTGCCCGAAAGGGAAAAAAGCGCACAATCAGATACATAAGTTGACAGGCAAACGCGCCAGAATTTGCTATTTTGCTATGCAGCAGCTCACATATTTGATTGTTCGGACAGTGGCCCAGGCATTCTGGCCATTCTTCGAAATCTTTAAGCGGACCTTTACTGACCATGTCGAATATTGTTGAAACCATCAAAGCCGATCTCAACGCAGCCATCGAAAATGACAAGCTGGTGCTTCCCACCCTTCCGGAGGTAGCCCTTCAGGTCAGAGACATTGCGCAATCCGAGGATTCTTCAATAGCCGACTTGGTAAAGGTCATCAGCAATGACACGGCCCTGTCCGCACGCATCATCCGGGTGACCAACAGCCCGCTGTTCCGGGGCAGCCGAGCCATTGAGAACCTGAACATGGCGGTAAGTCGCCTCGGTATGGCCTACACCAGCAACCTGGCCATGGGCCTGGCCATGGAGCAGATGTTCCAGGCCACGTCCGACATGATCGACAAGCGCATGCGGGCCACCTGGCAGACCAGTACCGAAGTGGCCGGCGTCTGCCACGTTCTGGCGCAACACTACACCAAACTCAAGCCGGACCAGGCTACCCTTGCAGGCCTTGTGCATCTGATCGGCGTACTGCCCATCCTGCGCTATGTAGAAGACCAGGACATCCAGATCAGCAGCATCATGCTGGACAACGTGGTTGATGAACTGCATCCGAAGATCGGGGCGACAATCCTTAAGAAGTGGGATTTCCCGAAGGAGCTTCAGAACGTTCCCCTAGAATACGCCAACTTCAACCGTGAGGTGCCGGCGGCCGACTATGCGGATCTCGTGATGGTTGCCAACCTGCAGCTGGTTGCGGGTTCGGAGCATCCGTGGACGGAGATGGACTGGACGAAGATTTCGGCCTTTGATCGTCTGGGGTTGGATCCGAATATCGACATGAGCGAGGAAGAGGATCTGAACGCTCAGATGGAAGCGGCGATGGCGCTGCTTCAGTAATTTTTTGCCTCTGGGAGTTTGACCGCCCGTCTTCAGGATGGGGTCAGGCTCCCAAAACACGCTGTGAATACTTCCCTGTACGCTCGGCTCCGCCATCCATGGCTCCGCGCGGTTTTGGGAGCCTGACCCCATCCCGAAGACTACTTGCGGACATGCCCTCAGCTCTTCTTGTATCTCTCGATCAGCTCAGCTTTGCTTGGCAACGCCCAGTTAACGGTGGGCTTTCCCTGCTGCTCCAGCCAGTCGTTGGCCTTTGAGAAGTGCTTGCAACCGAAGAAGCCACGGTAAGCACTCAGGGGTGACGGGTGTGGGCCGTCGAGGACCAGATGTTTGTTGCGGTCGATGTGCTGGCCTTTCTTTTTGGCGTAGCTGCCCCAGAGCAGGAATACCACGCCTTCCCGTTCGCGGTTGATGGTTTCGATGACCTTGTCGGTGAAGGTTTCCCAGCCTTTTCCCTGGTGGGCGCCGGCCTGGCCCTGAACGACGGTTAAAACGCTGTTGAGCAGCAGTACGCCCTGCTCGGCCCAGGGCTGCAGGCAGCCGTGGTCCGGGGGAGCGATACCCAGGTCGTCCTGTATTTCCTTGAAGATGTTCACCAGTGAGGGCGGGATGGCCACGTTCGGGCGCACGGAGAAGCACAGGCCGTGGGCCTGGCCTGGACCGTGGTAGGGGTCTTGGCCGAGAATGACCACTCTCACGTTATCCAGTGGCGTGCTGTTGAGGGCGTTGAAGCAGTGTTGGCTGGCGGGGAACAGGACTTTGCCGGCCTGTTCCTCGGCGGCGAGGAACTCCGCCAGGCCCTGCATGTAGGGCCGGCGGAATTCTTCCGCGAGATGCTCTTTCCAGCCCCGGTCGGGCCTGAGCTGGCTGGCCAGTACCTCAACCGGGCTCATGGATCACTCCTCGTCTTTACGGCTGTCGGCCTTGTGCTCGGGGCGCATGGCCGGGAACAGGATAACGTCGCGGATTGATGCCGAGTTGGTCAGCAGCATGGCCAGCCGGTCGATTCCGATACCTTCACCGGCGGTGGGCGGCAGGCCGTATTCCAGGGCCATCACGTAGTCTTCATCGTAGAACATGGCTTCGTCGTCACCGGCCTCTTTCTCGGCCACCTGGGCCTGGAAGCGCTCCGCCTGATCTTCGGCGTCGTTCAGCTCCGAGAAGCCGTTGGCGATTTCGCGACCGCCCACGAAGAACTCGAAACGTTCGGTGACGAACGGGTTGCTGTCTTTGCAGCGGGCCAGGGGCGACACTTCTTTCGGGTACTCGGTGATAAATGTCGGCTGCATCAGGCGATGCTCCGCCGTCGCCTCGAAGATCTCGATCTGGACTTTGCCCAGGCCCCAACCATCCTTGAGATGAATACCAAGGTTTTTCGCCACCTGGCGGGCACTGGCGTCGTCCGCCAGCTGTTCCGGCTTGATGTCCGGGTTGTAGCGCAGGATGGCGTCGACCACGGTCAGGCGCTCGAAGGCTTTACCAAAATCGTACTCGACGGTTTCTTCGCTGCCATCCGCCAGGGTGCGGGTGTTCACGACGGTCGTCGTACCCAGCACTTTCTGCGTAATGCTGCGCAGCATGTCTTCGGTCAGATCCATCAGGTCGTTGTAGTCCGCGTAGGCCTGATAGAACTCGACCATGGTGAATTCCGGATTATGACGGGTGGAAAGACCCTCATTGCGGAAGTTCCGGTTGATCTCGAATACTCGCTCAAAGCCGCCAACCACCAGGCGCTTCAGGAACAGCTCCGGCGCAATGCGCAGGTACATGTCGATACCCAGGGCGTTGTGATGAGTCACGAAGGGACGCGCTGTGGCACCGCCGGGAATCACCTGCAACATCGGGGTTTCCACTTCCATGAAGTCCCGCTCAGTGAAGTACTGACGCATGGCGCTGATGATCTTCGAGCGCGCATAGAACACCCGACGGCTGTCCTCGTTGACCATCAGGTCGACGTAGCGGTGGCGGTAACGGGCTTCCGTGTCGGTCAGGCCCTTGTGTTTTTCAGGGAGCGGGCGCAGGGACTTGGTGAGCAGCACATACTCATCCATGGTCACGTACAGGTCGCCCTTGCCCGACTTGGACAGGGTGCCACGCACACCCACGATATCCCCCAGATCCCAGTGCTTGGTGTCTTTCTGGACATCCTTGGAGGCATAGATCTGGATCCGGCCGGTCATGTCCTGAACCACCTTGAATGCCTTGCGATCGAGCATCATGCGGCCGGCAATGGCCACCTTGATACCGAGGGACTCCAGCTCTTCCTTGGATTTATCACCATATTTCGCCTGCAGTTCCGCGGCGGTGGCGTCACGACGGAAGGCGTTCGGGAAGGCATTGCCCTGGTCGCGCATCTCTGACAGTTTGGCGCGGCGCTCGGCAATCAGCTTGTTGTCCTCATGCTGTGCAGCATTCTGAGTTTGATCAGTCATTTTGGCTCACTAGGAATCGGGTTGTCCGGGTTAGCGTGGCAAAGGCGCTGATTACAGCGCCATCTTCAGGCTGGCTTCGATGAACTTGTCAATGTCACCGTCCAGCACCGACTGGGTATTACTGGTTTCAACCTTGGTGCGCAGGTCCTTGATACGGCTGTCATCCAGAACATAGGAGCGGATCTGGCTACCCCAACCGATATCGGCCTTGGCGTCCTCGGCCTTCTGCTTCTCGGCGTTCCGCTCCTGCATCTCACGCTCAAACAGCTTCGCCTTCAGCTGCTTCATGGCCTGGTCCTTGTTCTGGTGCTGGCTTCGGCCAGCCTGACAGGCCACAACAATACCGGTGGGGTTGTGAGTCAGACGTACCGCCGACTCGGTCCGGTTAACGTGCTGACCACCGGCGCCGGAGGCACGGTAGACATCCACCCGCAGATCCGCGGGATTGATTTCAATTTCGAAGCTGTCATCCACTTCCGGTGACACAAACACGGAAGAAAACGAAGTATGCCGACGGTTTCCGGAATCGAACGGCGATTTACGCACCAACCGGTGCACGCCGGTTTCGGTACGCAGCCAGCCATAGGCGTAGTCGCCCTGGATGTGAATGGTGGCGCTTTTGATACCCGCCACATCGCCTTCCATCAGCTCGACAATTTCGGCCTTGAAGCCCCGACGCTCTGCCCAGCGCAGGTACATGCGCAGGAGCATGTTGGCCCAGTCCTGGGCTTCGGTGCCACCAGAGCCAGCCTGAATATCCAGGTAGGCGTTGTTGGCGTCCATTTCGCCGGAGAACATGCGGCGGAATTCAAGCTTCTCGAGCTCTTTATCAAGGGCCTCAAGATCTGATTCGATCTCGGCAACGGTGCCCTCATCCTCTTCTTCTGCGGCAATGTCCAGCAGGCCCTCAGCGTCTTCAAGGCCGGAGGTGAGGTTGTCGATGGTCTTGACGATCAGCTCAAGATCGGCGCGCTCTTTGCCCAGAGCCTGAGCCCGCTCGGGGTCGTCCCAAACACTCGGCTGCTCCAGTTCGCGCTCAACTTCGGTCAGTCGCTCACTACGCTGATCGTAGTCAAAGATACCCCCTGAGCGCTTCAGTGCGCTCACGAAGCTCTTTAATCTTCGTCACAATGGGATTAATTTCCATGAAACCCTTACTCGCTCTAGAAAATGGAGAGTAAAAACAGAGGCGGGATTCTACCGGAAATCGGTTTGTAAATCAGCCTGCGGGTTTCCGTGAATCAGGCAAGAGGCTCGAGGTAATCCACCAGAAGCTGGAGATTGGTGCGCCCCCGGAAGGTATTGGCATCCGGCTTGTAAACCACCCGCGCACCGGTGCGCGTGTAATCAGGCACTTCCGGCCCGGTATTGAAGGCAATACCGTCGATGATCCCGCCGCCTTCGACAGGTTGCAACACCAATTTCAGATGGTTTTCGCCGACTATCCGCTGGCTGACCACCCGGAACTCGCCGTCGAACAGTGGCTCCGGGAAATGCTGCCCCCATGGGCCGGCGCGTTTGAGCAGCGCGGCGGTGTCCAACGACAGTTCACTTGCGCCCAGAGGCCCATCGGTTGTGATCGCCGCCTCCAGATCCTCGGCCGAGAGGGTGTCTCGAACGGCCTGATCGAAGGCCTCGGAAAAGGCATCCAGATCATCCCTGGCGAGGGTCATGCCCGCAGCCATCGCGTGACCGCCAAATTTTTTCATGATCCCCGGATGACGTGAGTCGACCACGGCAAGCACATCCCGGATATGAAGCCCGGGAATGGAGCGAGCAGAACCTTTGATGTCTTCGCCGTTTTCGTCCGGCGCAAAGGCAATGGTCGGTCTATGGGTCTGCTCACGGATACGGGCAGCCAGAATTCCAATAACGCCCTGGTGCCAATCGGTATCGAAAAGCGCAAGCCCCCAGGGCAGTCCATCCAGGTCCAGCGACATTGAAGACAGCAGATCCTGGGCCTGGGCTTTCATGTCCTTTTCGATGGTGCGACGTTCCCGGTTGAAGGTATCCAGCTCCCGGGCCAGTCGGCGAGCCTCGTCCGGACTGTCTGCCAGCAGGCAGGCAATCCCGATACTCATGTCATCCAGCCGCCCGGCGGCATTCAGGCGGGGCCCGACCACAAATCCAAGGTCGGTTGAGCTGATCGCCGTGTGGTCCCGGCCAGCGACTTCCAGCAGCGCCAGGATACCGGGACGGGCCTCACCCTGGCGTATCCGGCGCAAGCCCTGCTCCACGAAGATCCGGTTGTTGTGGTCCAGAGGCACAACATCAGCCACAGTACCGAGCGCCACGAGGTCCAGCAGGCACCCCAGGTTGGGTTCGGGATCAGGCAGGCGATTGGTTTCCCGGAGCTGCTTGCGCAACGCTGTGAGCACGTAAAACATGACGCCAACACCGGCCGCGTTCTTGCTCAGGAAAGGACAACCCGGCTGGTTTGGATTGACGATGGCATCGGCATCCGGAAGCTCTTCGCCGGCCAGGTGGTGATCGGTCACCACCACTTTCACGCCAAGTTCCTTGGCCGCGCGAACGCCTTCAACCGCGGATATGCCGTTATCAACGGTGACCATCAGGTCCGGGAGCTGACCCTCGTCGCGCAGGCGTTCAATAATACCCGGCGTCAGGCCGTAGCCATCTGCAAACCGGCTGGGCACGCGAAAGTCGATACTCTGCAGACCCAGCATGGAGAGTCCAAGCATGGCAACGGCTGTACTGGTAGCACCATCGGCGTCGAAATCGCCGAGCACAAGCACCCGCTGCTGCTGATCGATAGCCTCGGCAAGAAGCTCAACGGTCCGGTCAATACCTCTCAGAGACAGGGGTGAAGCCAGGTGTTTCAGGGTGTAGCTCAGCTGCTCATCAGAAGTTACGCCACGGGCAGCGTAGAGGCGGCGAAGCAAGGGAGGCAGGTTTTGCCCCCAGTCCGGAAGGGTATCGGGCTGGGGGCGACGCAGGATCTTTTTTGGTGTCATACCCGATCAGGCGTTTTTCCAGTGCTTGGCAATGAATGCCTGCACACCGTCGATATTATTATCCAATACGGTATACCGCTCTTCCCGCTCGAACAGGTCGGCCATATGCGCCGGCAGCGGTGGCTCTACACTGACGCCAGACTCTGCCACGGCATCCGGGAACTTGGCCGGGTGTGCGGTACCCAGGGTAATCATTGGCACCACCTGATCACGGCGGCAGTTGCGCGCTGCACGGACGCCGATGGCGGTGTGAGGATCCAGCAGATACTCGTTCTGCTCGTAGATCTCACGAATGGTGTCGCAGGTGGCCTTGTCGTCCACCGCATCGCTGTCAAAAAGCTTGCGCGCATGCTTCCAGCGATAGTCCTCAATACTGACGGGCCCCTTCGCAGCGTTTTCCAGCAGGGTTTTCACCGCCACCCCGTCCCGGCCGTGGAGATCAAACAGCAGGCGCTCAAAATTGCTGGACACCATGATATCCATACTCGGAGACAGGGTGTGTTCGAGTTGGTGCTGCTCGTATTTGTTGCCACTCATGAAGCGATGCAGAATATCGTTACGGTTGGTGGCAATGACCAGCTGGGAGATTGGCAGCCCCATCTTCTTGGCAAGGTAGCCGGCAAAGATATCGCCGAAGTTCCCGGTGGGCACGGAAAACGCCATGCTCCGATCCGGACCGCCCAGTGCCAGGGAGGCATGGAAGTAGTAGACGATCTGGGCCATGATCCGGGCCCAGTTGATGGAGTTGACAGCTGCCAGCTGGGTTTTGCCACCCAGGAACGACTGGTTGCCGAAACTCTCCTTCACCATGCGCTGACAGTCGTCGAAGTTGCCACGCACCGCAATGTTGTGGATGTTTTCACCCTGAACGGTGGTCATCTGACGGCGCTGAACCTCTGACACCCGCTGGTAGGGGTGCAGAATGAAAATATCCACGTGCTCGCACCTGCGACAACCCTCAATGGCAGCCGAGCCGGTGTCACCGGAAGTCGCTCCCATGATAACCACGTGCTGCTTGCGCTTTTCCAGAACATAGTCGAGGAGACGCCCTAACAGCTGGAGGGCGAAATCCTTGAACGCCAGCGTCGGACCGCGGAAAAGCTCCATCACCCACTCGTTGGTATCCAGCTGAACCAGCGGGGCCACGGCCTTGTGGGCGAAAACCGAGTAGGTCTCGTCCAGCATCTTGCGGAAATCATCCGCAGGGATAGCGTCATCCACGAACGGGTACATGACGTTGAACGCCAGCTCACTGTACGAAAGCCCGCGCCAGCTCCGGATTTCTTCCAGATCAAAATGTGGCAGGGATTCAGGAACATAGAGGCCGCCATCTGTCGCCAGACCGGTCAGCAGAACATCCTCAAAGCCCAGTGCGGGCGCTTCACCCCGCGTACTGATGTATCTCACGTTCGTACCTGTCAGTTGAAGTTTTCAGCGCGGATGCGGACAACATGGCCATCGGTGTCGGACAGAGCTTCCAACTCTTCGATCGCACGGTTGATCTGGCGCTCCTGAACGGTATGGGTCAGGATGATCACCGGAATACGTCCGTCCTTCAGCTCGGATTCCTTCTGCATGATCGACTCGATATTGATGCCATGCTCACTCAGAATGGAGGCAATCTTGGCCAGCACACCCGGACGATCCAGAGCGGTAATGCGCAGGTAGTAGGCAGACTGAATGTCCTCCATGGACAGCACATCCAGGTCTTCCATGGCGTCCGGTGAGAAGCCAAGGTAGGGCACACGCAGCTTGCTTTCGGTCGCCACGGCACGGGCCACATCGACGATATCGGCAATAACAGCCGACCCGGTTGCCTCATCCCCTGCTCCGGGACCGTAATACATGGTCTGGCCAACGGCATCGCCATCCACCAGGACCGCGTTCAGGACACCATCAACCTGGGCAATCAGATGACTCTGGGGCACCAGGGTCGGATGCACACGCAGCTCGATGCCATCATCGCGGCGACGGGCAATGCCGAGGTGCTTGATGCGATAACCCAGCAATTCGGCGTGAGCAATGTCGTAAGGGGTAATCTTCGAAATGCCTTCGGTGAAGCCTTTCTCGAACTGAAGAGGCACGCCAAACCCGGCTGATGCCAGTATGGTCAGCTTGTGGGCGGCATCAATGCCTTCCACATCAAAGGTCGGATCTGCTTCGGCGTACCCAAGATCCTGGGCTTCTTTGAGAACCTCGGAAAATTCCCGACCGGCACGCATTTCGGTCAGGATGTAGTTCCCGGTGCCGTTGATGATGCCGGCAATCCAGTCAATGCGGTTTGCCGCCATACCCTCACGAACAGCCTTGATGACCGGGATACCGCCGGCGACACCCGCCTCGTAAGCCACCACAACACCAGCCTTCTCGGCCGCCTCGAAGATTTCGTTGCCGTGGACGGCAATCAGGGCCTTGTTCGCGGTAACCACGTGCTTGCCGTTGCGGATTGCCGCCAGCACCAGCTCTTTGGCCGCATCATAACCACCGATGAGCTCGACCACGATATCCACGTCGGGATCGTTCACCACGTCGTAAATGTCGGTGCTGAAGGGCACATCGCCGAGGTCCATATCCTCGCGAGCCCGGCGACTGGCAACCCGGGTAATCCGGATATTGCATCCGGCCCGACCGGCAATCAGCCTGGCGTTGCGGGTCAAGACATTAAAGGTACCGCCGCCGACGGTTCCCAATCCGCAGATTCCGACACTGACGTCTTTCAAACTCTCACCTCTGATCCCGAAGGGGTGCTGATGAATTATATTAGGCGGGCATAGTATACCGATTCAGGCCTCACTGAATAAGCCCTGAATCGGATCCTTCGAAAATACCGTGTAACGCATCCCGTACGATAGGTGCGCCAGGATTTCAGAGTAGCCCGAGGCCTTCCGCCAGACGCTGGGCCGGGACATAGCCACGAACCATGTTGCCATCTTCCAGAACAATGGCAGGTGTCCCTGTGACCCCTACCCGGCCACCAAGCTCATACTGCTCGCCCACCGGATTTTCGCAACTTGCGTCGGGTACTGAGCGGCCGGCCTTGGCTGCGTCCATGGCCGCCTGCTGATCGTCAGCACACCAGACCGACTCATACTTCTTGAAAGACGCTGTATTGGGGCCGGACCGTGGAAACGCGTAGTAATTGACGGTAATGCCATAGCCATTCAACTGCGGCACCTCGTCATGCAGCTTCCGGCAGTAAGGGCAGTCGATATCAGTAAACACGTTTACCACGGCCTTTTCGTTTTTCGCCGGGAAGCTGATAACTCCCTTGTTACCATAGTCCGCCATCATTTCGCGACGGGCCTCCGTGCGGGCGGCTTCGGTGACATTGGCAATGCCCTGATCGGTAATCTTGAGAAGATCTCCCGTCATCAGGTACTGGCCATCCTCGGTCGCGTAGATGGTGTCGCCATTGTTGCTCTGAACCTCATAGAGGCCCTTGGCTTCGGATTCCTTTACCGACACCACCTTGAGGCCGGGGACGGCCTGGGTCAGACGCTCGGAAATCCGGTCTTCCACTTCACCGGCACTGACGCTCGCCGCGCCAAAGGCACCCAGGACAACTCCAAGCGCCACAACCACATGTTTCATATTCATTCTGGCAAACAACCTTTTCCAGTAAACAGTTAAACAACCCGGGCAGTATTGGCACAGGCCGGGAATCAATTCAATGCGACAAATACACAAAAAGAAAGTTCACCCCCAATCGCGGAACCGCCCCACGGCTAGCCCCTGGGATGGTGAGCCTGGTGCAGCGACTGCAGTCGCTGACGAGCCACATGGGTGTATATCTGTGTTGTCGACAGGTCAGAGTGGCCCAGCAGCATCTGCACCACACGCAGGTCCGCTCCATGATTAAGTAGGTGCGTGGCAAAGGCATGCCTGAGTGTATGAGGCGACAGGTGTTTGCGAATACCCACTCGAACCGCGTAGTGCTTAATACGATGCCAGAAAGTCTGACGAGTCATCGCCGCAGCACGGTTGCCCGGGAACAGCGCATCGCAGGATCGCCCTTTAAGGAGTTCCGGCCGCCCTTCCTTCATATACTGCAGCAACCAGTCCACTGCCTCTTCACCCAGGGGGACCAACCTCTCCTTGTCGCCCTTGCCAGTGATCCGAACCACGCCCTGACGAAGGTTTACCTGATCAACCCGCAACTCGGTCAGCTCCGAGACCCGCAGACCGCAACCGTAGAGTATTTCCAGCATGGCCTTGTCCCTGAGCTCGATGGCAATTCCGGGGTCCGGCTCGGAAAGCAGCGCATCCACCTCGCCCTCGGTCAGCGAGTCGGGGAGACGCCGAGGCAGCCTGGGGCTGTCAATCCGAAGGGTCGGGTCTTCAGTAATCAGGCCTTCTCGCAGCAGAAACCGATAAAACCGCCGCAGCCCGGACAACCGCCTGGCTGCCGTGGAGCTCTTGACGCCCTGCGCGAGGCCACTGGACATCCACGCCAGTAAGTCGGTTCTGCGAACATCCTTGAGCAGCGGCTTGCCAGGCTGACTTTCGAGCCATTCCGACAACCGCAACAGATCGCTCCGGTAAGCCTGGCGGGTTTTTTCGCCCAGTCCGTCCTCCAGCCAGATGGCATCAACAAACCTGACGATCACCGATTCATCTTCTGCTCTCATGGCAAGTTCCCAGACTGCATAGGTCCCACAACACACCAAGCATACCGAAACCTCAGACACAAAAAAGGCAGCCCTCGGCTGCCTTTTTCTGACTGCTGTTCAGCGCACTGCTGATCAGCCCAGCTTCTCCTTGATACGAGCCGCCTTGCCAGACAGGTCGCGCAGGTAGTAAAGCTTGGCCTGGCGAACATCGCCACGACGCTTCACACTGATGCTTTCGATCAGCTTTGAGAAGCTCTGGAAAGTACGCTCAACACCGACACCGTAGGAGA
Source organism: Marinobacter flavimaris (assembly GCF_002933295.1). Classification (GTDB taxonomy): domain Bacteria; phylum Pseudomonadota; class Gammaproteobacteria; order Pseudomonadales; family Oleiphilaceae; genus Marinobacter; species Marinobacter flavimaris. Next base: position 71,929 of record NZ_PSSW01000002.1, on the reverse strand, counting down.
TCTTACGTACGGTGAAAGAGGAGTTCATTCCACGGTTACGCTTGCCGATGACGACACCTTCGAACGCCTGAAGACGCTCACGGTTACCCTCGGTTACGCGAACCTGAACGACCACGGTGTCACCCGGCGCAAACGCGGGGATTTCCTTGGTCATCTGTTCTGCTTCAAGTTGACTGATGATGTTGTTCTTGCCGCTCATCGTAATGCTCCTGATACCCAATCTGTTAATGCCCTGATTATTCAGAGGCACCCGGTTCGTTCAAAATCTCTTCCAGCAGCTCACGCTCTTCGTCCGTAAACACCCGCTTTTCCAGCAGGTCGGGGCGTCGCTCCCGGGTTCGCCTCAGCGACTGCTTGAGCCGCCAACGCCGGATCTGATCATGGTGACCGCCCAATAAAACATCCGGCACCGCCTGACCTTCGTAAACCTCGGGCCGGGTGTAGTGCGGACAATCCAGCAAACCGTCGGCGAAAGAATCCTGCTCTGCCGACTGCGCATGACCCAGCGCTCCGGGGATGAGGCGTGTAACCGCATCGATAACAGCCATCGCTGCCAGTTCGCCACCGGACAGCACAAAATCGCCCAGTGACACTTCCCGATCGACTTCCGTCGCTATCAGGCGCTCATCAACACCCTCGTACCGGCCCGCCACCAGAATCAGTTGCTGTTCTGCCGCGAGCGACTCGACAACAGACTGGTTCAGCGTCTCACCCTGGGGCGACAGGTAAACCACACAGGGGTTTCCGGGTGCCGATTCCCGTGCCGCATGGATTGCGTCCCTCAGGGGCTGAATTTTCATCAGCATGCCCGGACCGCCACCATAGGGCCGGTCATCTACCGTGCGATGCCGGTCTTGGGTAAATTCACGGGGATTCCAGGTCCGAAAGGTCAGCAGACCATCCCGAACCGCACGCCCTGTGATCCCGTAATCCGTCACCGCACCGAACATCTCCGGAAACAGACTGACTGCGCCAATCCACACCCGTCAGAACTCCGGATCCCAGTCCACCACCATTTGCTTTGCGGCGAGATCAACACTCTGCACCACTTCGCCCGGCAGATAGGGGATCAGACGCTCACGTTGATCAATGGAGCCTGCTGTTGCCTGCACCACCAGAACATCGTTGGATCCGGTTTCCATCAGATGGTGCACTTTACCAAGGCACTCATCATCCACCGTGAACACATCAAGACCTTCCAACTGAAACCAGTAGTACTCCCCATCGGGAAGCGGCGGCAATTCAGCAGTCGAAACCCTGACTTCGGCACCACAATACGTGCGGGCCAGATCACGGTCGTTAATACCTTTCAGCCTGACGACGATCCCCTGCCCCTGGCGGCGGCCTTCCTCAAGCTTGGCCGGAATACGCTTGCCATCCAGATCAAGAGTCCAATCGGGATAGTTCAGTATTCCTTCCTTGGGGTCTGTGTAGGAAAAGACTTTAAGCCATCCTTTGACCCCAAACACCGAGGTAATCCGGCCGATCACAGTTTCCTGCGAATTCTGTGTCATGCCATAAACCCCGGTGTCAGTACTGTCTTACCCAGCAGCCTTCAGCAGCTGTGCAACGCGCTCGCTGGTCTGCGCGCCCTGACCGAGCCAGAAATTGACACGATCACGATCAACGCGAAGACTCTCTTCCTGACCACGGGCTACCGGGTTGAAGAAACCTACACGCTCAATAAAACGACCGTCGCGGGATTTGCGGCTGTCGGTGACTGTCAGATGGTAGAACGGGCGCTTCTTGGAGCCGCCACGAGCCAAACGGATAATTACCATTTAACCAATATCCTGTTCTGTTGAACGAACTTTGTACGATTCACGCCTGCTGAATACCAGCTGACGCGAAGACCCATACTCGAAAGGGGCGCTATTCTATGCTAAAAAAGCGCCAAAGAAAACAGCAAAACCAGTTGTTTCCCCGTTTTCCATGTAAGGCTTTTTACATACGGCCAAACGGGGGCATTCCGCCTCCCCCACCGCCGCCACCGCCGCCAGGGGGCATCATGCCGCCCATGCCGCGCATCATATTCGCCATACCGCCTTTCTTGCCAAACTTTTTCATCATCTTCTGCATTTGCTTGTGCTGTTTCAGCAGACGATTGACGTCCTGGATCTGGGTTCCAGACCCCGTGGCGATACGGCGCTTGCGGGAATTGTTGATCACATCCGGGTAACGCCGCTCTTTTGGCGTCATGGAGCAAATGATCGCCTCCATCTGCCCCATGGACTTGTCGTTGACCTGTTGCTGCGCCACCTGGGCCATCTGCCCCATGCCGGGCAACTTGTCGAGCAGGCCACCGATGCCACCCATGTTCTTCATCTGCTGAAGCTGATCCCGAAAATCCTCCAGATCGAAGCTTTTGCCCTTTTTGATTTTCTTGGTGAGCTTCTGGGCCTTCTTCTGATCAAGCTTGCGCTCTGCCTCTTCAATCAGCGAGAGCACATCGCCCATACCCAGGATCCGGGAGGCAACCCGGTCCGGATAGAACGGCTCCAGCGCATCAGACTTTTCACCAACACCCAGGAACTTGATCGGCTTACCGGTAATGTGACGAACAGACAAGGCGGCACCGCCACGGGCATCGCCATCGGTTTTGGTCAGCACCACGCCGGTCAGCGGCAGGGCATCGTTGAACGCCTTGGCGGTGTTGGCGGCATCCTGGCCCGTCATGGCATCGACCACGAACAGGGTTTCAACCGGGTTGACCGCTTTATGCAGCCGACCAATCTCTCCCATCATCTGTTCGTCGACGTGGAGTCGGCCGGCGGTATCAAGAATTACCACATCAATGTGCTTCTTCCTGGCCGCGGCAATGGCACCCTCGGCAATATCAACCGGGTCCTGATCGGCACTGCTCGGGAAGAACTCGACACCCACTTCGCCAGCGAGGGTTTCCAACTGGCGAATCGCCGCCGGACGGTAGACGTCGGCGCTGACCACCAGGACGGATTTTTTCTGCCGCTCTTTAAGGAAGCGCGAGAGTTTGGCGACCGTGGTCGTCTTACCTGCACCCTGCAGACCCGCCATCATGACTACGGCCGGCGGCTGGACGTTCAGATTGAGGGATTCATTACCCTCGCCCATGACGCGTTCCAGCTCCTGCTGGACAACTTTCACAAAGACCTGGCCCGGCGTCAGACTGCGCTGCACCTCCTGGCCAATGGCACGCTTGCGGACGCCCTCAACAAAGTCCTTCACCACCGGCAGGGCGACATCCGCCTCCAGCAGCGCCATGCGCACTTCCCGCAGGGTGTCCTTTATATTGTCATCAGTGAGGCGCGCCTGGCCGGAAATCTTGCGCAGACTGCCGGAAAGTCGGTCTTGGAGGTTCTCAAACATGTTGCTCTTCCGTACCCCGGATAAATTGAGTGCGTGAATCGGCAGAGCCGGCGACGACTCCTTGATTCCAGTTGCATAATCGCGACATTATAACCAGACTATCGCCCTGAAACGACCAGCCCGGTCAAATCGGCGCAAACCAGCGCCGATCCCCAGTCAGAACAGTGGTTAATAAGGAAGTCATGGGAACGCTGATTCTCGCGGTCACCTCTCTTTTTCTTTACAGCGTCGGTACCGCGCTGCAGGCCCTGCATTTCAGAGGCCGGGTTCAAAGCAACATTGCCATTACTACCCTGATTGGCGTTCTCGCCCTGACCAGCCACGGACTTCTCATTGGCCAGACAGTCCACCACGACGGCGGCTTCGATTTCAGTTTTTTCAAAAGCTCCGTGCTTATTTCCTGGCTGATCGTCTTCCTTCTATTGGGACTCAACCTTAAAAAGCCGGTGCAAAGCCTGTTTCTCGGCGTGTACCCGCTGGCCGGCCTCACCATTATTCTCGCCCTGGTTACCCATGGACCCTCGAGACTGGTGTCCGAGCAAAGCTACGGCATGCTCTCCCATATTGCGCTTTCGGTGACAGCCTACAGCCTCTTTACTCTGGCGGCCATCCAGGCGGTTCTACTTTACTTCCAGAATCGCCAACTGAAGCACAATTACAACAGCCTGCTGGTTCGTAACCTGCCACCTCTTCAAACCATGGAGTCGCTGCTGTTCGAGATGGTCTGGGCTGGCGTCGTCATGCTGATTCTGGCCATTGTGACCGGCGCCCTCTTTATAGAGGATCTCTTTGCCCAGAATCTCGCCCACAAGACCCTGTTCTCGATCCTGTCCCTGCTTGTGTTTGTGGCGCTCCTGATTGGTCGTTACACCAAAGGCTGGAGGGGCATCACCGCCAGCCGTTGGACCCTCGCTGGCTGCGCACTCCTGATGCTGGCCTTCTACGGCAGCAAGTTTGTGCTGGAACTGATCTTCCAGCGCGGCGGCTGACACCGGAAGCACCGGTTATTCTCTTGACACAACGCTCGCCGAAACCCTATTTTCGCTACTTGTCAGCAATATAAGGACACCTCTTTTGAACGAAACATCGCTCACCGCGCTGTTTATTCTCCTGGTTGGACTGATCCTCCTTTCCGGTTTCTTCTCGAGCTCCGAGACGGGGATGATGTCGCTCAACCGATATCGTCTCAAACATATGGCCAAAACCGGCCATAAAGGTGCCAAGCGCGCCCAGGGCCTGCTGCAACGAACCGACCAGCTGATCGGCGTCATCCTGATCGGCAACAACTTCGTGAACATCTTCGCCTCTTCGATCGCCACGGTTATCGCGATTCGGGTCTGGGGCGATGCCGGCATCGCGATTGCCACCATCCTGCTGACCATCGTGATCCTGATCTTCGCAGAAGTCACTCCGAAAACCCTTGCAGCACTATTTCCCGAGAAAATTGCCTTCCCGGCCAGTTACATACTCGGTCCGCTGCTGAAAATCCTGTATCCGATTGTCTGGGCGGTGAACCTGTTCACCGGAGGCATACTGAAACTGCTGGGCGTTTCCGCCGCAGACGCTGCCAACGACCACCTCAGCCGGGAAGAACTGCGAACACTGGTGAATGAGGCAGGCGCCCTGATACCCGCCAAGCACAAGGACATGCTGGTCAGCATTCTGGACCTGGAAAAAGTGACCGTGAATGACATCATGGTGCCGAGAAACGAGGTAGTGGGTATCGACCTGGAAGACGACACCGACACCATTCTGCGCCAACTGCGCAGCAGCCAGCATACCCGGCTTCCGGTCTTCAAGGGCGACATCAATAACATTCAGGGCATACTGCACCTGCGCAGCGCTTCCAAACTGCTGCAACAGGAGGAAATCAACAAGGCCATGATCATGCAGCTTTGCCAGGAACCCTATTTCATTCCGGAAAGCACGCCCCTGAACACCCAACTGATCAACTTCCAGAAAGGTCGTCGACGGTTCGGCGTTGTTGTCGATGAATACGGCGACGTTCTTGGCCTCGCGACACTGGAAGACATACTTGAAGAGATCGTCGGCGACTTTACGACGGACTATGCCGCCACCAGCCCGGACATCATTCCGCAGGACAACGGCACGTTCATTATTGATGGCACTTCCGCCGTTCGAACCATCAACAAGACCCTGGGCTGGAAGCTCCCTACCGATGGCCCTAAAACCCTTAACGGCCTGATTACCGAAACCCTGGAGAACATCCCCGACACCAACGTCTGCCTGAAAGTGGACGGCCATCGGGTAGAAGTGCTGCAGATCAAGGACAATGTCGTGAAAGCAGCCATTGTGCACCCGAAAAAACGCAAAAAACGTTCTCTGTCACTGAAACAGTAAAACCCGGACACCTCCTCCCTATGGCGCTATAGACCCTTCGGTTATAGCGTCTCCCGTTCTTGAAAGATCAAAATTTAACCGCCAGCTTGACCCCCGGTGATCCCCCACCAACACTGAAGGAGCGTGCGATACAAAAACAATCACAAGGAATACGTCCATGAGTCTGACACACACGTTTGGCCTGCTCGCCCATCCCGACCAGGAGTGGGAGGCGATCCGCAATGAATCCGAGACTGTCACAAGACTGTACGCCGGCCACATTCTGCTGCTGGCATTGATCCCTGCGGTTGCCGGCTTCATCGGAACAACCCAGGTAGGCTGGCAAATTGGTGATGGCCAGATCACCAAGCTGTCGGTAACGAGCGCACTCCAGCTTTCCACACTTTTCTACGCGGCCATGCTTGCCGGCATTTTTATACTCGGCAAGTTCATTGATTTTTTCGCCGCAACGTATGATGCGGTAGAACGGACGCCCAGAGGCGTTGCTCTGGCGGCGTACACGGCAACCCCGATTTTCCTGATTGGCGTAATCGCCGCGTATCCGAACATATGGGTGAATATGCTGGCAGGCCTGGTGGCGGTTGCCTACGCGGTCTACCTGCTTTACGAAGGGCTACCGATTCTGATGAGGATCCCGGCGGACAAGGGGTTCATGTTCGCTTCTGCAGTCCTGACGGTTGGCCTGGTTATGTTCGTTGCCCTGCTCGCCATCAGTGTTGTTATCTGGAGCATGGGCATAGGCCCGGTTTACGTGAACTGACCGCAAATTATCTTGCAAGTCAGTAATCTGCACGAGGGTGCCTGTTGGGCACCCCGTGTTTTTTTGAATTTGCTCCCACGTTAGCGTTTGGTCATGTTAACTTTGGGCAAAATGCGGTAAATTTAACCAATAACGAGAATCCAAGGATTTCAAGCTCGGTCATGTATCCGGTTGAGGCGTAAACAGGAGTCTGCCATGAACAAGCAGTCCGGCATACATTACCTCCGCGAACACAGGGAAGCCGGAAGTAACAGACCGGTTCCTGCGGAGGTCACCCGCATCCGGGACACGGTTGTCGCCGGGCTCGGTGATTTGCTGCAGGGCGCCTTCGACGCCGTCGACGATTCGCTGTTCGAGCTGGCCAATAATGCCCGCAGCAACAACGAACAGAACCGGTACTTCGAGGCGATGCGTGAAATTCGCATCAAGCGTAAGGGTGTCGAGCGGCATTTCCAGAACACCGTTGCCCAATATTTTGCCACCCCCCCTCACACCGGACCGCTTCAGGAAGAACAGCTGAGCAAGCAGGCCAGCGCCGACACTCTTGCCCTGGTCGGCAATGACGACCTTGAGGAGCAGGTTGCCCTCAACGCCATGATCACCAAGGCAAAGGCGCACTTTCAGGGCCCACTGCTGCAACTCCAGACCCGTTTCAGTCAGGTGTACCCGGAAGCCACCGACGAATCACCGGTCAATCCGATGGCACCGGAACACCTTTGCAGTGCGTTCACAGAGGCAATACAGGCCCTTGAGATCCAGATCCGTGAGCGCCTGATTCTGCTCAAGCAGTTTGACCGCTATGTTGTGTCCAACCTCGGCATGCTGCTGGACGAAGCCAACCGCATACTGATCCAGGCCGGCATCATTCCGAACTTCCGTTATCACGGCAAATCCGGTCAGCAGCATGAGGCCTCCAGTCCCCAGTCGGCAGAGGCGCCAAAACAGGAAAGCGCGCCGGACGCTTCCGCGGCAGAACGGGCCGGCCAGGCCGCCAGCAGCAGCGCGGTTTTCGAACAGATCCGACAGATGCTGGCGCTGCAACGGGCCAATGCGGGCATACCTCCCCGTGCCTCGGACCCGAATGTCCGGGTCGTGGGTGACTCCGAGCTGGCAAGCCTTCTCAATTCATTGCCGCTTTCAGCCCCCCGGCAGGACCAGGGCAACCTGAGCGCCGGCGAACCTGTCAGCGTTGATCTCCGTCAGCTGGTACAACAGCTCCTTTCCCAGACCGATACCGGGGATGGTCGAAAACCGGCGCTTAACGAGGTCGATGAAGACCTCATTAACCTGGTTTCCATGCTGTTTGAATTCATTCTTGACGACTACAACCTGTCAGCTCCGGTTCAGGTGTTGATAAGCAGGCTGCAGATTCCGATCCTGAAAGTGGTTATCCGGGACAAGAGTTTCTTCAGCCAGGCTACGCACCCGGCCAGACGTCTCCTGAACTCCCTGGCGAGAGCAGGCATTGGCTGGAGTAGCAGCGACGAGAAAACCAAGGACAAACTCTACGGACAGATTCACAACATTGTGCAAAGGATTCTCAACGAATTTGACGGTGATGTTTCGCTTTTTGAAACCCTCAATCAGGAATTCGAACAGTTCCTTGAACGGGAGAACCGAAAGGCGTCTCTGGTTGAGCAGAGAACCCGTGAATCCGAGCGGGGTCGGATCAAGTCCCAGACGGCTCAACAAACCGTCGACAATCTTCTTAAACAGAAGGTGTCCCGTTACAAACTGCCGGAGTCCATCCATGACATCCTGATGAATGGCTGGAGCCGCGTGATGTTTCTTGCCTATCTCAGGGATGACGTGGAGCATCGGTGGAATGCCACGGTGAAGGTCGTCGATGATCTGATCTGGTGTCTTCACCCCCATCAGGAAGATGACGAAAGAGACCAGTGGGTGCGGGTCGTGCCTGGCCTGCTGAAATCACTGCGGTCAGGACTTGAAGAGGTCTCCTATAACTCATCGAGACTCGATGAAATGATGGGCCAGCTCAAGCATCAGCTGGCAGAGGCATTCCGGACCAATGCTGCCATCGAAGCACTACAGGATTCTCCTGAAGAGCCGGCGGAAGAGGAAATCGCGACCGTTCACCAGACGGCCGTTGAGCGCCAGCAGGAACTGGAAGACGCTGCAATCTCGGAATATGTTGCCCAGATTGACGGTATCGAGATTGGTAACTGGGTCGAGTTTCGACTGGTCAATGGTGCAAACTTCCGCTGCAAGCTGTCCGCCATCATTGATGAAGCAGATTGCTTTGTCTTTGTGAACCGGATGGGGCTGAAAGTGATTGAGAAAACCCGGGTTGAACTGGCCCATGAAATGCGCCGTGGCCGGCTGACCCTGCTTGAGCAGGGCGCATTGATTGATCGGGCCCTGGATGCGGTTGTCGGCACCCTCCGGAGCAAGACCGCCTGACGCCAATGCCTGAAAAAAGCAGTCCCAATGCCCTGCCGGCTGCCTACCGGCTTGGGCTTGCCTTGTCTCTGGCTCTTTTCCTACACACGCTCCTGCTTTCAGGCATCTCCTCGCCCAAGGAAGAACCAACGGTCACGCACAGGGAGAGTGTAAGGTTTGAGCTGGTAGCCCCGGGCACTCTTAGAACGGTTGCCGACCCGTCAGCTGACCTCAGTCCTCGTCGGGATGCACCACGGGTAACGCCGTTTGAGATTGATCCTCCTGAGCCGGAACCCCTCTCCAAACCGGAGGTTGTGACATCCCGCGAGCCGCAAACCCCCGCCCCGACAAAGGCAACAAATACCAGCGTCCCCCGGAGCGAAGCCGCACAGTCAAGCGCCAGCTCTGCTGCCGGAGAAGAACCCGAACAGCTCCCTGAAAAAACGGAGGAGAGCATTACGAGGGTTACGGAGTCACCGGGCGAGCTCGACCCCTATGTGGTCAAACTGGCCGTCCATCTGGCCCATCAACTTGAAGAACTGAGAGTGCCGGCCATGAGGAGCCTCACTGACACGGTCGCTATGGAAGTCGAACTGCAGTTGCTTGGAAATGGCGCCCTGACCCGGGCAAGGGTTCTGAAATCAACAGGAATCAAGCCAATCGATGAAGCTGCATATCGGGCTGCGCTGGCGGCTAGCCCCTACCCTCAGCCACCGAAGGATAGCGGGAGCGCGAACCGCTTCGAGGTGGAACTGTTGTTCACCCCGAAACGGCTCTGAGCGGCAGTGATCAGGCTTCTGCCTGCTTCGCCGCCTCTTTGACAAGTTTGGCCAGCTCACCGCTCTCGGACATTTCGAGAACAATGTCACATCCGCCAACGAGCTCACCATTGATGTACAGCTGGGGATACGTGGGCCAGCTGGAGTAAACCTTCAGGGCTTCACGAAGCTCCTGGTTATCCAGAATATTGACGAAGGCAAAGCGTTCGCCGCAGGCCATTACCGCCTGTACGGTTTTGGCCGAGAAGCCACACTGGGGTGCCTGTGGGCTGCCCTTCATGTACAGGATGATCGGATTCTCTTCAAGCTGGCTCTTAATGGTTTCATTGATATCCATGAACATTCACCTCTGTTGGAACAGTCTTGCCACACGGCAATTTTCTTGACGCTATTGTACACGGGTGCCGAACACCTCACCAAACACCTTGATTTGACCTCGAGCAACACCGGCAGTTCCAGCCCGGCCACAGCGTTGTCATACCTGCTCCGAAGGGCTAGACTTGATGCCCCATTTTTTCAGCCAACGTTCAGGCAATCCCGCCAGCAGCGGGGTTCGGTGAGATAAGGGCCATTGCATGGCGGCACGACATTTTCTGACATTGAATGACATGACAACCAACGAGCTGGAAAGCCTGGTTGATCATGCCACAGCATTGCGCAACGAGTGGCGGCAAGGGAAGGTTCGGGACTCCCTCAAGAACCGTGTCCTTGCGATGATCTTCGAAAAATCATCAACGCGAACCCGGGTTTCTTTTGAAGCCGGCATGACCCAGCTCGGCGGCTCCGCAATGTTCCTGTCGCCACGGGATACCCAGCTTGGCCGGGGCGAGCCGATAGAAGACTCGGCTATCGTTATCTCCAGCATGGTTGATGCGGTGATGATCCGCACCTTTGCCCATGAAACCGTGGAGCGCTTCGCGGCTGCATCACGGGTGCCGGTGATCAATGCGCTGACCGATGACTTTCACCCATGCCAATTGCTGGCCGATATGCAAACATTCCGGGAACACCGCGGCAGTATTCGCGGCGCTACCGTTGCCTGGATCGGCGATGGCAACAACATGTGCCACTCCTACATCAATGCCGCCGCACAGTTCGATTTCAACCTGAACATCGCCTGTCCTGAGGGCTACGAGCCGGCAGAATCAATGCTCAAGGGCCACGAAGACCGGGTCAAGGTGTTCCGGGAGCCGGCCGAGGCGGCCCGAAACGCCCAGCTCCTGGTGACCGACGTCTGGGCTTCCATGGGCCAGGAAGACGAGCAGAAAGCCCGTGAAAGGGCGTTCAGTGGCTATCAGATCAATCCCGGGCTGCTCTCTGTGGCCGATAAGGATGTGCTGTTCATGCATTGCCTCCCGGCTCACCGTGGTGAGGAAATATCGGCGGACATGATGGAGCATCCTGCCTCCGTGGTCTGGGACGAGGCCGAGAACCGCCTGCACGCCCAGAAGGCACTGCTCGAATTTCTCATCCTGAACCGGCTGGACTGATTCCATGAGCACAACCGCACAATCTCCGGCAGACTGGCTGCTCGAGGTCAATAACCTGTCCTGCGGCTACGGCGGGGATTCTGTGGTCAAGGATGTCAGCTTTGCCCTGAGCCATGGCGACATCGGCTGCCTGCTTGGCCCGAGCGGCTGCGGCAAAAGTACCATACTGCGCGCCCTCGCCGGTTTTCTTCCACTGAGTGGTGGCGAGATTTCGCTGCAGTCCCAGGCCATCAGCCTGCCCGGACGCACCCTGCCCCCGGAAAAGCGTCGGATCGGCATGGTGTTCCAGGATTACGCCCTGTTTCCGCACCTGACTATCGCTGACAACGTGGGGTTCGGTCTGCGGAATCTGAACAAGGCAGAGAAACGGCAGAAGGTCATGGAACTACTGAATGTCGTGCATCTGCAGGATCTGGCCGACAACTATCCCCATGAACTGTCTGGCGGCCAGCAGCAGCGCGTTGCCCTGGCCCGCGCCCTGGCACCCGAGCCCACGCTGATTTTGCTGGATGAGCCGTTTTCCAATCTGGACGCGGATCTGCGCCGTCGGCTGAGCCTGGATGTTCGCGAAATCCTGAAGACGCTCGGCATCAGCGCCATTCTGGTTACCCACGACCAGCAGGAAGCCTTCGCCATGTGCGATCAGGTCGCTGTGTTGCGGGACGGCAGGATCCAGCAGTGGGACGTGCCCTACAACCTCTACCATGAACCGGCAAATCGTTTCGTTGCCAGCTTCGTGGGTCAGGGCGGATTCGTCCCCGGCACCGCCCTGGGGCCGGATACTATTGAATCCGAGCTCGGCGTGATCCACGGCAACCGGGCCTACAAATGGGAACCCGGCACCCTGGTAGACGTTCTGATCCGGCCCGATGACATCGTTCATGACCCCGACTCGGATCTGCAGCCCAAGGTGGTTGAGAAAACCTTTGCCGGCACTTCCACGCTCTACCGTTTCCGGTGTTCCGAAGACACAGAGTTCGAAGCCCTGTTCCGCAGTCACCTGGATTTCAACCTGGGTGAGCATGTGCCGGTGCGTGTCGAGGCGGATCACCTGATTGCCTTCGAACGCACCAGCTGATTGAGAGATTCAGTTGTTGCAGACGCGCTCGACAGCATCCAGCCAGCCAGCGTAGAGAGATTCTCGCAAAGCCGGGCGCATTTCCGGATGGAACTGCCGCTCGCATTCCCAGAGCGCGGAGATCTGCTCAAGGTTGTCAAAAATACCTGTCTGTAGTCCCGCAAGGTAGGCAGCTCCGAGAGCGGTTGTCTCTGTAACCCGGGGCCGGTCAACGGTGACATTCAGTATGTCGGCCAGGAACTTCATCACCCAGTCGTTCACCACCATACCGCCATCCACGCGCAGCGATTCAAGTCGGGCGCCGTCGTTCTGGATCGCCCGCACCAGGTCCTTGGTCTGATAGCAGACCGACTGCAGGCCGGCGGTAACGATCTCGCCAATGCCCGTATCCCGCGTCAGGCCCATGATGGCGCCGCGAGCATGAGGATCCCAATGAGGGGCTCCCAGGCCGGTAAACGCCGGAACCAGGTAAACCGGATTGTCGACTCCGACCGCCTCCGCATGGGCGGAAGATTCATTGGCGTGGGCAATCAGCTTGAGCCCGTCCCTCAACCACTGCATGGCAGCACCGGCAACAAAAATACTTCCTTCTACCGCGTAACAGGGCTTGCCGTTTAGCCGATAGGCCATGGTGGTCAGCAACCGATTTTCGGACCGAACGGCCTTATCGCCCGTATTGAGCATGAGAAAACAGCCGGTGCCGTAAGTGCTCTTGGCCATGCCCGGGTAAAAGCAGGCCTGCCCCACGAGAGCCGCGTGCTGATCCCCTGCAATGCCGGCAATCATAACTGGCGCGCCCAACCACTGTACTTCGGCGGTGCCATAGTCTGCGGCGCTATCGAGTACTTCCGGCAGCAAGGCCCGCGGCACGCGAAACAGGGCCAGAAGATCGTCGTCCCAGTCCTGCTTGTGAATATTGAAAAGAGCCGTTCTCGAGGCATTGGTGGCATCGGTGCAGTGGGATTTTCCGTTCGTCAGGTTCCAGAGCAGCCAACTGTCCACCGTTCCAAAAGCCAGTGCACCGGATTCGGCCCGGGCGCGGGCGCCCTCCACGTTATCGAGAATCCAGGCTATCTTGGTGGCCGAAAAGTAGGGATCAATTAGCAGCCCGGTTCGTTCAACAACCGTGTCCTCATGGCCGTCTGATTTCAGCTTGGTACACCAGGACGCGGTTCGACGGTCCTGCCAGACAATAGCGTGGTAGATCGGCTCGCCGGTTGCCCGGTCCCAAATCACCGTGGTTTCCCGCTGATTGGTGATACCAATACCCGCCAGCTCCGAGGCGTCGATACCCGCTTTGTCGAGCGCGCCGCGACACACCGCCAGAGTGCTGTCCCAGATTTCCCGAGCATCGTGCTCCACCCAGCCATCTTTCGGGAAATACTGGTGAAATTCCTGCTGATCGGTTGCAACGCTGTTGCCCGTTTGATCAAAAACAATAGCACGGGAACTGGTTGTGCCCTGGTCGATGGCAAGCAGATAACGGGTCATGGACGGCCTCCTTTTGTTTCCCGGAATTCTAACAGCAGAGCAGACGGGAAAGGGTGACCGATATGGAATTTGGGAGCAGGCATAAAAAAAGGGCCGGAAAACCGGCCCTCAAATGACGAATGAAACAAGGAAAGTTCGTAAGAACTACAACCTCAAAAGTCATCCCTTACGCTTTGCAGTATTGACCGGCCCGCCAAAAACTTCAGTAGTGCTTGTGTAGCTGCTTTGTTACATCAGGTGAGGCGATGGGGTCTGGCTCACACAATGGAGTCCACCGGTTTTTTTCTGGGCCAGACCAGGCTGAATTTTGCACCGCCAAGCGTGTCGCTCCTGCTGACGAAGGCGTGCCCTCCGTGCCAGTAGAGAATCCGGCGAACAATAGACAAACCCAGGCCGTAGCCGCCGGAGGTTCGGGTACGGCTGTCGTCCAGTCGGGCAAACGCAGTAAACACTTTCTCCCAGTCTTCCTCTGGAATGCCGGGGCCATCGTCTTCAACGTCAACGCGACAGTTGTCCTCATCGAAATGACAGCTGACCAGCACCTTGCCAGCCGCGTAGCGTCCTGCGTTGCCTACCAGATTCTGGATCGCCCGATGCAGGTAGCGAGGCTCAATATCCGACAGCGCCCAACGTTCCGAGACCTCATCAATGTTGCCTTCGATACTCAGCTCGGGCCGGACCATCTGCTGCTCAGAGACCACCTGGCGGACAATGTCGGTTACCGAGGTTTCCTGCAGCGAGAAAACCGGGCCGCCCTGCTCCAGCCGCGCATAGGTCAGGATCTCATCAATCAGCTCGTCCAGTTCCTGGATATCGCCATCAATACCGTCCAGTTGCCTTTGCAGGGCAGACTCGTCCTGGCAGTCCTCGATCATTTGGACGCCAAAGCGGATACGGGCCACGGGAGTGCGCAATTCGTGCGAAACCGCGTGAATCATTTCCCGCTGCACCTGCACCAGGCGCTGTATGTGTTCGGCCATACCGTTGAATGACGAGGCCAGGCGGGTTACCAGCGTTCCCTCGCCCGCCTGGACCCGGGCGCTCATTTCTCCACGTGCGATTCGAACCGCTACCGACTCAACGGTTCTGAGATTACTGTCCACTTCCCGGAGCGCGAGGAAAACGGCAACGGCCAAAACCCCGCCAAGCACCAGGACCAGCAGCAGGACAACCGGCCAGGCCCAGGGATCAAACCCCGCGGGCATGTCAATCCGGTACAACTCACCGTCGGATAGCTGAACGATCACCCGTCCGCAACCGTCTGATTCGTCGGTGTAGAAGGCAAGGCCCCGCTCGGCGACCTGGTCCAGAACGTCAGAGTCCGGCAGCAGGTCGGCGTCGTCCAGGGTCTGCACTTCGACATTGAGAGAACGGGCCATTTGCGAGGCAACATTGAGACGGTCATCCGCAGAGGCTGAATCAAGATGCCACCGGAAAATCAACCCAATGGTTTCTGACACATCCCGGTAGGGCTCGTTCAGACGCAGCTGCAGGATTTCTCCGCTCAGTCCGGTTACCAGAACCCGATACCCTACGTCACTGTCGATGCCAACCACCTGGCCGTAGCCAAGTCGCTCCAGAGCCACCGGTGACAGGTTGAAACGGGAAGCAGCCCCCATGCGAAGATCAACCGCCGAACTCAGCCAGTGGTATTGCTGTAATGGTGCCGGGGCCGCAGCCAGCCAGCGCATCAGTGGCTCGGGGAAGCGTTCATGCCAGAATTGGGAGCGCACCGAGTTGATCCCGGTGAACAGCAGGACACATAAAAAAACAACCAGCGCGGTCAGGCCGGCAAGGCGGGCATAAAGCTTGAGGAAGAACTTCAGGGGCATGGTACCAACCCTGGCATGGAACACCGGTATGCGGGCGAATGGCACACCGGCTCCAGAGACTGAATCGTCAGGCTTCCTTTACGAACAGGTAGCCTTTACTACGAACGGTCTTGATGCGTCGCGGATGGATGGGGTCATCGCCAATCTTGGGTCGAATCCGGGAAACGCGAACATCAATGGATCGATCCTGACCATCATATTCAATACCACGCAAGGCGGTGAAGATTTCTTCCCGGCTAAGCACGCGGCCCGCGTTGCTGGCGAGCAACCAGAGCAAATCAAATTCGGCGCTGGTCAGATCGATGCTTTCTTCACTCAGCCAGGCCTCCCGCATGGAGCGGTCGACAACCAGATCATTGAACTGGAGGCGCACCGGTTCTTCGCCCCCTGCCTCGTCCGCCGACCCCGAGCCGGTTTCGGTCACCCGACGCAGCATCGCGCGAATACGCGCCAGCAGCACCCGGGGTTTGACCGGTTTGCCAATATAGTCATCGGCACCCATTTCCAGACCCAGGACCTGGTCCAGATCGTCGGTTCGGGCAGTCAACATGATGATCGGACCGGAAAAGAAGGGGCGCACCCGACGGCAAATGGAGAGCCCATCCTCGCCAGGCAACATGAGATCCAGAACCACCAGATCCGGCTGCTCGTTACGGATCCGCTCTACCGCGGCACCACCATGAGTTTCCAGGGAGACGGTCAACCCGTTGCTTTCAAGGTATTCGCGGGTTAACTCCGCCAACCGCTCGTCGTCCTCGACAATCAGAATTCGCCAACTTTCGTTTGTCTGTTCCACGCCATCCATCTCTGGTTTTGTTATTCCGGTTTCAGGTCATTCTGTGTACCTGACGATACAGGCAACCTGCTGTAACGGCAATTATACATGCTATTCAGAAATATACATGGAACTACTGCTTCGTTACACCCTGTGACAGAGCTCCCGTAACCTCCAATCGGACCCCGATGTCACAGACACGTCACCTGGTGGTCACCGATGTGTCATACCGGCTTCATAGGCTTGTCGGGAAATGGAAACAAAAGAGACGACGCCATGACCACACAAACCGCGAAAGCCCGCCGCAGCGCCCGTCGCCTGAAAACCGACATGACCCGGTGACCCAGACAGGTCGAAGCAGCCCAGCGACTGCGTTACCGGGTGTTTTCGGAAGAGTATGGCAGCGACCTGGGCGCACAGACGCCAGGCATCGACGCCGACGAGTTCGACACCGTGTGTGACCACCTGGTCGTAACCGACCTGGATTCCGGCGAGCTGGTAGCGACCACGCGAATCCTGCATCAGGCAGACACGGCAGCCGTTGGCGGCTTTTATTCGGCCGGGGAGTTCGACCTGAGCGCCCTGGAGAGACTCCCTGGCACCATAGCCGAGCTGGGGCGCACTTGTGTTCACCCGGATTATCGCAATGGCGCGACCATCAGCCTGCTCTGGTCGGCAGTGGCCGAATATCTGGTTGAGCGCGGTGTTGACTACATGATTGGCTGCGCGAGCATCGGCATGTCTGACGGAGGCCTGAAAGCCTGGCGCATCGCCCGCCACCTCCAGAACGAGTACCTGGCCGATCCGGCCTTTCTGGTAAAGCCACTTCGCGCGATGCCGCATCTGACCCACACCCGGGACAGCGATCGACCGGTGGACGTTCCTGCGCTGATCCGAGCCTACATGCGTCTTGGTGCCCGTGTCTGCGGTGAGCCCTGCTGGGATCCGGATTTTCGCTGTGCCGACCTGTTGGTTGTGCTGGAGGTCAGCAAACTGGCCGGCCGCTACAGCCGGCACTTCATGCGCTCGGCATCCTGAAGACGGGAGTCTGTGAGATGAGCTGGCTGAGACTCTGCGTTCGGATCACTGCCTTTATGGCTTTTCTGGCAGCCACCACGATGCTGGCCGCCGGTTTGAGGGTCAGTGAAGTGGTTACCCGCAAAGCCATCGATCGGACACCCTGGGCCAGATTCTGTTTCCGGTGGGCCTGCCGGTGCCTGGGACTGCGTATACACCAGCATGGCTCACCCTCAGACGATACCGTTCTGTTCGTCAGCAACCACATCAGTTGGTCAGATATTCCGATTCTGGGGAGCCTGGCACCGATCCGGTTCCTGTCGAAAGCCGAGGTTGGCCAATGGCCGGTCATAGGCTGGCTGGCACGACAGGCCGGCACGCTTTTCATCCGGCGGGGAGGCGGTCAGGCCCGCCGCGTTCGGGACCAGATTATTGAGAACTTGCAGGCTGAAGAGAATGTCCTGGTCTACCCGGAAGGAACCACCAGCGCAGGTCTGACGGTATTGCCGTTCCATGGCCTGTTGCTCAAGGCCGCTCCAGAGAGCAGAACGCCGGTACAGCCGATCACCATTGCCTATCGCCGGGAAGGCCGACCCGACCATCTGGCTCCCTTCATTGAGGATGATGAGTTCCACCACCATTTGTTGCGGATGCTAGCCCAGCCTTCTGCCCGGGTCGACGTAGTCTTCCACGAACCTTTACACCCGTCGGAAAAGATACCGGCCGGAGAGTTCGCCGCCAGCCTGAGAGAGACCGTTCTGGAAGGACTGACCCGAATATACCGTGGTGAATACGACAGACCGGCAACCGAGTGCCTCAGAACAGGGGACGACCCTGGGCTACCTCATCTTCCGTCGCTTCACGGCGGCCAACGATCTCCAGATCAAAGTACAGGGTAAAGCCCGCCAATGGGTGATTGGCGTCCACCTTAACCAGGTTGCCATCAATCCCGACAACCTGCACGATCTGCGCTTCATCGCCCGTGTTGGTCTGGAACTTCATGCCAATCTGCAGGTTCTCGATGCCTTCGAACAGTGAACGTGGCACCTTGCGCACCAGCTCGGGCTTGTGCTCACCGTACGCCATGGCCGGCGGCACCGTTACCTCCAGGCAATCGCCCACGTTGCGGTCTTTCACCGCCTGTTGGATCCCTTCAATAATCTCGGGACTGCCATAGACGAAGTGCAGGGGCTCACTGCCTTCGGAAGTATCAACCAGCTCGCCGATCTTGTTCTTCAAAACATAGTGAACGGTAAAAACGTCGGGTCTTGCTTGTGAAGCTGTCATCAGGTTTTCGAGTTTCCTGTATCCGGTGGTGTTTCGAGCTGTTGCAGGCCATGAATAACCAGTCGCTGATCCAGCTTGTCCCGCAATCCTGAAGGGTTACTCAGGCCCATGCGCTCAAGCAGGGACCCGTAACGGCCTTCGTCATCCCGGGCCCGGAGGGCCTGTAACAGAGTCGACAGTTTACCACGGCGAGTGGCCGTTGCGGCCTTGAGCCCCTTAAGGGCTTTCCCCAACGTCAGCTCCTCATCGGTAAAGTCCCTGCCAAACGGGAACGGAGGGAACAGGCTGGCATCTCCCGCAGCCGCAACGGCACGACGGATGGCTTGCGGGGTATTGTTACACCAGTCGGCAGGCAGCTTGAACGCAGGATCCACCTTGCCCGCCTTCTGGGCTTTTTTCAGAAGCTCCTGCTGGAACCGGGAGTCGGCAATGCGGATCAGCCTCAGGAAGACCTGCTCGTCGGACTGCCCTCTCAGATCGGCAATCCCGTACTCGGTAATGACTATGTCCCGCAGATGGCGGGGTATGGTGCAATGACCATAATTGAACACGATATTGGACAGTACCTTGCCCTGGGATGACCGGGTGCTGCGCAGCGACAGGATCGAACGTGCGCCCGGCAGCTCGTGAGCCATGGCAACGAAGTTGTACTGGCCACCGACGCCACTGACCACACGACCATCTTCAAGACCATCCGATACGCCAGCACCGTTGAGGGTGTACATCATAGCCGAATTGATGAACCGGCCATGAACGCGCTGCGCCGCTTTCAGCTTCTGGTCTCCGAACCGGTGGTCATACAGGTGGTTGATGAAGTTCACGCTGGTCATGCAGATTTTTGCACGCTGCTCGTCGGTCATTTCCCTGAGGTACTGGTAAAACTGCTCGGGACCAACGTAAAAACCGCCGTGCATGGCGATACCGCCAGTCAGCCGTTCCCCGAGGATGAGGGTTTGGATGGCCTGCCGGGCCTCCGGATTGTCCAGATCACCCTCGACCGACTGATCACCAATACGTAAACGGCCGCCCTTGAACTCGACAGCTTCTTTAAAGATGCCGTGCTGGACCAGCCAATGAACATCCTTTGCCCGCAACGGGCTATCAATAAGCTTTTCGCGCCGCAGGACATCGAGGGTTGCGAGAGACACTTCGCTGGGAATATCACCGCGATTGATCAATGTCTGCAGACCGGCGTGATCGTATACCTCGCGGGTAAGGATGCCTTCCTGCATCAGGTACAGGAAACCATCCACCATCATTTCACTACAGCCATAAAGCCCCTCCTCGAAGGGGCCGGTGCCACCGTCCTCGCGAACGACGGGGAAATGCTGATCAACCTGGAGATGGTCAAACACCTGCCGCCAGGCCTTATTGTGACTGTGTCTGAGAATGGCACTGTGGACCAGGGCCGCGCCCAGTGAGCCGATGCCAACCTGGAGCGTACCGCCGTCCTTCAGGAGGGTACTGGCGTAGAATCCGATCAGGTGGTCTTCCGGGCTGACCGACATCTGGGGCGCTGAGAACAGCGGATAGTCTCCCGAAGGCTGATCAAGCAAGACATCGAACCGGTCTGCTTCAATCGCCGCATGATGGCCAAACCAGGGAAGGTTCTGGTTCATCTCGGCCACCAGCGCCACCGGCGTGCCAGCCGCCTCGCGCTCACGGAGCAGGGGAATCAGGTCCAGCGTCAGATCCGGGTTGCAGCTCAGACTGACCTGGCCGGGCTGCCCATGGGCCTCGCCCGGCGACACCATCTGGGCGACGACATTGACACCCACCGCCATCAGATCGCGAACGGCATGAGTATAGTTGGTACACACGTAATGCCGCTGCTGGGAACGATTGTTCAGATAACTGCCGGCTTTGAAGAAAAACTCCGAGACCTGAACATTCTCAGGAAGACGGTTTGCCGATACATCCTTGGCATAGGCCAGTTCAGGAATCCGGCCATAGAGGCGCTCAACAAAAGGCCCCATGAAACGCTTTTCCAGCGAGGAGCCGCCCTTTGGCGCCAGCAGCGACAGTGCCGTAACAATGTGCAGGCTGATTTCCGGATCGTCTTTCGCCCGCTGGTATAGCGCATTAACAAAGCGAACCGGTTTTCCGAGCCCGAGCGGCAAACCGAGAGTAATCTCCTTGCCAACCCGGCGAATCACCTCGTCAACACAGGCGTTCACATCATTTGATAACTGCCCTCTATCACCCGCCATTACCAAGCTCCTTATTGGCTAATCAGCATGTTAACGGAGATGATCACACGAGCATCGGGCACAGACAATGCGCCAGATCATGATTCTGGGGTTTGATGATACTGCCGGGTGCGGGGAATTGCGGGGTTCAGAAGTTCCACTTCAGGTTCAGGCAGGCACCCTCGTTCAGGAGCGCAATGCCATGGTCGGCCTGGGCCGGATCTGACGCATAATGCTTGCCGGAGTGCTTCGAACGGGTGAAGGTAAGGCTCAGCAGGCGGGAACCGATTTCGGCAAACGCATCGGAACTGTCCTCGTCAAAATCACCGGAAACCCGTTCCTGGATTTCGAAAATCTGCTCGCTGGCTGTCTTGCTTTCGACCTGTTCGAAGACGCGCTCGGATGCTTCGGCGCGAACGACGAAAGCAACAAGATTGAGAGCGAGTAACGCAACAAAGATTCGAATAATCATGACACTGCCTGAGACCTTTTTTCCGACACGGGAGTCTACGGATACCTTAGGCTTAAGTCTAATGATTAAGAGCCGGAAAAATGTGAATCTGCACACAAAGACGCCGACTTTTTGTCACGGCATCAGCATCTTTTTGTCAATTTATGATCCCCGATATTTCAGACTGTAACAGCACCCCCGGCCAGCGCCTCTCAGCCGGGGGTTCAAGCCAACCAAGCCGGCGGGCTCAGGGGCAGGGGTAGGTGAATTCCTGATGAATGGCCTCTATCGCTTCCAGTACCTCGGGGCTCAGGGTGACCTTTGCGGACCCTATGTTTTCCCGCAGCTGCTCCATGGATGTTGCTCCGATGATATTGCTGGTCACAAAGCTACGGCTGTTCACGTAAGCCAGCGCCATCTGGACCGGAGACAATCCGTTCTGCCGAGCCAGCTCAACATAGGCCTGGGTGGCATCCATGCCACGACTGCCGGTGTAGCGACTGAAACGCTCATACAGGGTCATTCTGGCTTTTTCAGGCCACTTGCCGCCCAGATATTTGCCGGAGAGCATGCCAAAAGCCAGCGGTGAGTAGGCGAGCAAACCGGCCTGTTCCCGGTGGGCAATTTCCGCCATCCCCACCTCAAATGAACGATTCAGGAGGTTGTAGGGATTCTGGATACTGGCCACTCTCGGCCAGCCTTTCTCGCCGGACAGACGAAGGTACTCCATGGTGCCCCAGGGCGTCTCATTGGACAGTCCGATGTGCCGGACCTTCCCGGACCGAACCAGATCATTCAGCGCTTCGAGTGTTTCCTCGATCGGCGTGAAAGATTCTTCCGGGTTGTGCTCGTAACCGAGCTTGCCGAAAAAGTTCGTGCTGCGATCCGGCCAGTGCACCTGGTACAGATCAATGTAGTCGGTCTGCAGGCGTTTCAGGTTGGCGTCGCAGGCTTCCATAATATGATCCCGGGTCAGGCGCGGACCATTACGCAGGTACTTCAGTCCGTTGCCCGGTCCCGCCACTTTCGACGCAATTACCAGTTCGTTGCGGTTGCCCCTGCTTGCAAGCCAGTTTCCCAGGTAGGTCTCGGTCAGCCCCTGGGTTTCCGCCCGGGGCGGCACAGGGTACATCTCTGCGGCATCAATAAAGTTGATACCCTCGGCGACTGCGTAATCCAGCTGTTCAAATGCTTCCTTTTCGGTGTTCTGCTCCCCCCAGGTCATGGTGCCCAGGCAAATCAGGGTAACGTCGAGATCGGTCTTTCCAAGCTTTCGCGTTTGCATATCGTCTCCGATTCGGTTCGGTTAACGGGTAAAGGGAATGTCACGGGAGTGTCGCATAACTGTCATGCCGGCTTTTCATAGTAGGGGCATGTCAAAGGAAGCACAGGAAACACCGTGACCGAGACCATGCAGGCCAACCGGCGCTCACAACACATTACCATTGTTTCGGAGACTTTTCCGCCGGAAATCAATGGCGTGGCAAACACGCTCAGGCAGCTTTGCCAGGGGCTGATGCAACGTGGGCACCGGGTAACGGTTATACGGCCGCGACAGCAGCATGAGCGCAAAGGCCACTTTGCCAGTGCTGGCGAGGCACTCTTCTCCCGTGAACATGTGGTGACCGGATTGCCGCTACCCGGGTACGCCGACCTGCGCTTTGGCCTCGCCCGAACCGGCCATCTGAAAAAGCTCCTGACCACTGACCGCCCCGATGCCGTCTACGTTGCCACTCAGGGCCCGTTGGGCGTTGCGGCGACCACAGCCGCAAGGCAGATAGGGATTCCGGTCAGCTCGGGCTTCCACACAAATTTTCACAGTTACAGCCGTTATTATGGCGTCGGCATGCTGGAGAGGCTGCTGTGCCTCTACGGTCGATGGTTCCACAACCGCACGGCCATCACCCTGGTGCCGACTCGAAAAATGCAGCAGACAACCCGCGCCATGGGTATTCCGGCGACCGGCCTCTGGAGTCGGGGCGTGGACTGTCATCGCTTTACTCCCCACAAGCGAGACAGCGCACTGCGGGAATCCTGGGGCTTACAGGCCAATGACCGCGCCATTCTGTATGTCGGCCGGCTTGCACCGGAAAAGAACCTTCGGATGGCGGTTGCCTGCTTCGAACGTATTCGCGGCCTTCACCCCCAGGCCAGGTTCATACTGGTTGGCGACGGCCCGCTACGGCGCCAGCTGGCTGAACGCCACCCCGATTACGTGTTCTGCGGCACCCGCCGGGGCGACGACCTGGCACGCCATTTCGCCTCAGGCGACCTCTTCCTGTTTCCGAGCAAAACCGACACCTTCGGCAACGTGGTGCTGGAGGCAATGGCCAGCGGACTGGGCGTCGTCAGCTTTGACGACGCCGCCGCAGCCGAACACATACGCCACGAAGAAAACGGCATGAAGGTGCCTCTGGACGAGGATGAAGCATACGTCGACAGCGCTCTCCGCCTGGCCGATCAACCAACCTTGCTGAACCGGATCAGGGCCCAGGCAAGGCTGGACGCTCTGGAACAGAACTGGAACTCGCAGATCGAACAATTTGAACAACTGGTTTTCAACCAAACCGCAAAGGCCGGATACCATGCCATCAACAAGCAAAGCATCTCGCTTCTTTGAACTGGCAGACCAGCGGGAAGTCGCTTTCTGCCAGTCTATTAACCGCGCTGTTCAGTTCCGGCCCGCCCTCGGGTATTTCCGACTGGTCAGCCGACTCAGCGACGGCTGGTTCTGGTACGCACTGATTCTGTTCATCCCCTTTCTCCGACCGGAATCCGGGCCAGGGCTGGCACTGCTTATGGCGTTGACCGGCCTCACCTGCACCCTCAGTTACAAGTTACTGAAGCGCTGGCTCATCCGTGAACGTCCATTTATATCCTTTCCCGCCATCAACTGCGGCACACCGCCCCTGGACCGCTACAGCTTCCCGTCCGGCCACACGCTGCACGCTGCCTGCTTTCAGGTCATGCTGACCGTGGCGGAACCGGCGCTGGCTCTCATCGTGCTTCCGTTTACGTTGAGTGTGGCGGCATCGAGGGTGGTGCTCGGCCTGCACTACCCCAGCGATGTCGCTGCCGGCGCCCTGATCGGTGGCCTGATGGGTTACGCGGCCATGAGCTGGCTGCACTTCTAATCGAACAGACGCAACTGGGTAACCGGCGCATCATCATTGCGGAAACGCACACCAAGACCCAGCAGCCGCACCGGCCGCTCCCGGTTAGTGACCAGCTCAGCCAGCAGTGGCAGATAATCATCCAGAGCCGGCTCTTTGACCTGCTCACGAACCCGCTCAAGGGTATGGGTTGAAAAATCACTGTAGCGGATCTTGATGAAGAGTTTGTGGATCGGTTTTCGGCGGGCCTTGCGCGACAGGCGAAGGTTGAGATCCGCAACCAGTGAGGCCATGACGGTCTGGCAGGCGGCCATATCTGGCAAATCCTGGGAAAACGTTCGTTCCACGCTTACCGACTTGGCAATCCGCGATACCACCACCGCCCGCTCATCCCGGCCGTGGGCCATCTCGTGGAGTCGATAGCCCTGCTTGCCGAACCGATCAATCAATACATCGGGCCCGAGCGCCTGCATGTCGCCGCAGGTCTTGACCCCCAGAGCATGCAGTTTCGAGGCGGTCACCTGCCCCACTCCGAACAGTTTTTCGACAGGCAACGCCTGCACGAAACTCCCAACGTCCTCAGGGCGAATCACGAACAGCCCGTCCGGCTTTTCCCAGTCACTGGCAATCTTTGCGAGAAATTTATTGGGCGCCACGCCGGCGGAAATAGTGATACCGACTTCCTGGCGCACCCTCTCCCGAAGGTGGCGAGCCATAAGCGTGGCACTGCCCTTGTGATCGGTCACATCGGAGACGTCCAGAAAGGCCTCGTCCAGAGAGAGCGGTTCCACCAGGTCTGTCAGTTCCCGCAGGATAGCCATCACCTGCTGTGAGACCGCCCGATACCGGCCCATATCTGTTGGCACCGTCACCAGCCCCGGGCAGAGCCGTCGCGCTTCGCTGCCGGGCATCGCCGACCGCACACCGTACGCCCGGGCCTTGTAATTGCAGGTAGTCACCACGCCCCGACCGCCATCGCCACCCACCGCCAGCGGCACATCCCGTAGGCTGGGATCGTCCCGCATCTCCACGGCCGCGTAGAAGCAGTCACAATCCACATGGATGATCTTGCGTTGTGGCATAATCAGAGGGCTCGCGTCGACTTTCTGTACATTTATACAGCCTTGTATCTTAAGCTAACATGCAGAGAATGTCAGGAACCCCAACAACCGGCGCATCAACCATTGCGAGGCCATCATGAGCAACCCGATTCCTGAAGCAGAACGCACCGAAATTGAAGCCGCAGCCTTCCGTAAACTGGTCAGGCATTTGCGCGAAAACACCGACGTTCAGAATATCGACTTGATGAACCTGGCGGGCTTCTGCCGCAACTGTCTGTCCAAGTGGTACCTGGCAGAGGCGAATGAGCGTGGTTTCGAGATTTCAGATCCCCAGGCCCGTGAAGAAATCTACGGAATGCCGTACGAGGACTGGAAGGCGCTCTATCAGACAGGCCCCAAGCAGGAACACAAATAATGAGCGTCAACGATGCCGTAAGGATTCACCTGGCATCCCTTGACGCTGGCCACGCCAGTTTCAAAGATTCCCTGGCCCTGATTGAACAGCACTTCGAGTACCAGCCCTGCGGCTTCCGCAATGGCCCGCTGGTAAACGCAGAAGGCGAGAATGCCGGCTCCTGCCGGATCTTTGGTCTGGGCCAGTACTGCAATCTGAGCGAAGTGGACACGCTCAAGCTGTTTGCCGAGCACTACCAGCAGGTTCTGGACGATCCGACCGGCGAGAGCCATGGCAACATCCGCCAGTTTATCAGTACAGGATGGTCAGGCATCCGCTTCGAAGGCGTGCCACTGCGGCAGCGCCCGAACCCAACCGACAACATGACCAGGGAAGAGACTCCTTCATGAGCGATACCGCCACCTCCGGGGTAAAACAGGGTTTTCAGCTAAAAAGCGCCAGCGTGTCCATGACAGCCCTGGAGCTCTATTATTTTGACGACAGCGAATTTGAAGAAGTACTGCGAGACAAGATCAGCCAGGCACCCGGGTTCTTCAAGGATATTCCGCTGATCATCAGCCTTGAGAAATACCAGGGACTGGACAGTGAACTGGATTTTTTCAAGATGATCGGCACCTGCCGGCGTAACCACATCCATGTGATTGGCGTTCGCGGTGGCACCGACGACCAGCGCCGCCTGGCCCGGGGCGCCGCACTGGCGCTGCTGCCGGGTAACGGCCAGCGGGATCGCACCCATGAAGCCGAACAGGCGGCCGCGGACGAAGCGGAAGCGGCAGTTGTTGCAGCCTCGACAAGCGCTGCTGGTGACCCACCTCCGGCCAAAATCATCTCCCAGCCGGTCCGCTCCGGCCAACAGATCCACGCACCGGAAGGTGACCTGGTTATCCTGGCGCCGGTGCAGGCCGGAGCCGAAGTGCTCGCGGCGGGCAACATCCATGTTTACGGCCCGCTTCGGGGCCGGGCACTGGCCGGCATCCATGGCGCAGAATCCGCACGGGTTTTCTGTCAATCCCTGGAAGCGGAGCTTGTGTCCATCGCGGGACACTATAAAATCTCCGAAGATCTTCAGGACAATGGCTGGAAAAGCGCTGTGCAAATCCAGCTCAGGGACGACCTGCTGGTGGTAACGCCACTGGACAAGGCCTGATTTTGGAGCTGAATACAATAACTTGACCGGATAATTCGGCAGACACGACGAATCCACCGAGAAACAGGAACAGAACCTTGGCTAGAATTATTGTCGTTACCTCAGGAAAGGGCGGCGTTGGCAAAACCACCACCAGCGCCTCGATCAGCACCGGCCTTGCCAAGCGAGGCCACAAGACAGTAGTCATCGATTTTGACGTGGGCCTGCGTAACCTGGACCTGATCATGAACTGCGAGCGTCGCGTGGTGTACGACTTCGTAAACGTGATCCAGGGCGAAGCCTCCCTGAACCAGGCGCTGATCCGCGACAAGCGGGTCGATACCCTGTACATCCTTCCGGCCTCCCAGACCCGGGAAAAGGAAGCACTGACCAAAGATGGCGTCGAGAAAGTCATCAACGAGCTTTCCGAGACCTTCGATTACATCGTCTGCGACTCTCCTGCCGGCATTGAGCATGGCGCCCTGATGGCGCTGTATTACGCTGATGAGGCGATTGTGGTTACCAATCCCGAAGTATCTTCGGTGCGGGATTCCGACCGCATTCTGGGCATTCTGCAGAGCAAATCCCGTCGAGCCGAAATGGGGCAGGATCCGGTCAAGGAACACCTGCTCCTGACCCGTTACAACCCGTCCCGTGTCGAAAAGGGCGAGATGCTGTCCGTGGCGGACGTAGAGGAAATCCTCGCGATCCCTCTGCTGGGCGTCATTCCGGAAAGCCAGATTGTTCTGAACGCTTCAAACCAGGGTTTGCCGGTTATCCTCGAAGAGGACAGCGATGCCGGCCAGGCCTACGATGATGCGGTTGCACGCCTTCTGGGAGAGGAACGGGAACACCGTTTCATGACGTCCCAGAAGAAGGGTTTCTTCTCACGGATGTTCAAGGGGGGCTAAGGGATGAGTTTCCTCGATTACTTCAAGGGTAAAAAGAAGAACACCGCCAGCGTGGCCAAAGAGCGCCTCCAGATTATCGTGGCTCACGAGCGGGGCCAGCGTGATCAGCCGGACTACCTGCCCCAACTGCAGCAGGAGCTGCTGGAAGTCATTCGCAAGTACGTTCAGATCAGCGACGACATGGTTCAGGTTGAGGTAGACCGCAACGAGAGCTGCTCGGTACTGGAGCTGAACGTCACGCTACCGGAGCGATAACCCGCTTTATCTGGCCTGTCCCGGGTGGGACAGGCCATTTCTTACCACCTCGCAAAGTGGTCTTCCATCAGGCCCCGCAGACCTTTAACCTCAATTTTTCCGCCAGCCTCATCCGTCACCGTTCCACTGAACGAGCCCACGTACTGCCGGAAGTTGGATGCCAGTACCCAGGCGTCCAGTTTTTCCTTGCGCACACCAGCGGGGACAAAGTGCAGATCGACCCGACCATCCTCCGTGCTCACATGCCAGTCGCCGCCTGGTTGATAGCGATCAAAACGGAACCTTGCCGCGCCCAGTTTGTGGCAGACACCATCCAGCCAGAGCGCATTTTCTGTCATTCCCGTCTCATTGACCCCTGCGGCAAGGTTCAACCCCACGGACCGGCCATCCGCAAGCTGGCCAGCCAGGCAGGCCCAGTTCCAGGCTGTTTCTCGGCGCATGAAGCCACAGCTCCAATCGATGGATCCCCGAGTCTGCTCGTCGCAGCGCCAGATACGATGATCCCAGCGCACTTCCCCTTCCACCGGCAAGCCTGCCGACTTGCGGGTAAATACCCAGCCATTGTAGCCGGCCGGGCATACCAGCCGGAGCGGGTCCCGATCCTCTGAAAGCGTCAGTTCAATACGGATACCTCCCGGGGCCGAGACCGTAATTGTCCGGCCATCCGCGGAAGGCGCAATTCGCACGGCTACGTCGCCCTTGCTGAACCTTGTCACCCCTTCCTCTGGCCGGGGCTCAATGCAGGTTTGCCGGGCCAATGGCTGAAGGAAAGACTGCTCCAACATCTGGCCAGTCTCGAAGTCATAGAGATAGAAGAATCCGCTGCCCAGCAGTTTCAGATCCACCACCGCCAGACCAAACACCCAACCCGGGCCCATGGCGCTGACAAACTGGAACTGGTTGAACCGCCAGCGTCTTGCCAGCTTTGAACGCGGGCGGTCCATCACCGTACGCAGGTCATAGTCCAGATAGTTGATCTCTTCTACCGGTTCATCCAACAGTCCCGGAATCACCTGCCCTTTGCCGTTGATAAGTTTCTTAATGGTCATAGTCGTCGTCAGATCGGGCCAATTTCGGTTACCAAATCAACAGGTCGCTACCTGGTTCACAATCCACTGTTTCCGTGGCCATGCCGGCAAAAGCCCCATGCTAGACTCGGCCCACCATCTGCAAGGAAGTGTACCCTATGAGAAAGAGCATAGCCCATGGCATTACGGGCTGGGCCTCGGTGCTCAGTGGGCTGGTCTGTGCGTTGCTGGTGTTTGCCGTTGCCGCCAGTGCCCGTGCTGAACTGCCCAGTGAAAGCGACGAGGCGTGGACGCTACGCAAGGAAGCCGATCACATCCGGGTCTATACCATCGAGCAGCCAGGCTCCAGCTTCAAGGCCTTCAAGGCCGTGGCGGTGCTCGACGCGCCTATCGAAAACCTGATGGCTGTGATGGCCAACCCCGGTTCCTGCGTCGAGTGGGTGCACAACTGCACCGAATCCTATGCGTTTGGCAATGGCGTGTTTCAAGATCGCTTTGCCTATTCCGTGAATGACATGCCCTGGCCGGTTACTGACCGCGACTATGTCCTGCGCATACGCACACGGGGTGATCAGGCCTCCGGTGAGATCGTCATGGATCTGAACGCCATGCCCGATCAGCGGGCGGAAAACAGCAGCCGGGTGAGAGTCGATCGCTCGGACACCCTGTACCGGTTCACACCAGAGGGGGAGAGCACCCGGATGGTGTGGGTCCAGCACACGGACCCCAACGGAGCGCTACCCGGCTGGCTGGTGAACTCCCTGCTGGTGGATATTCCCGTGAGGTCGATGGAAGCGCTGGAACGCGTTGCCAACAGTAAAAAGTACCAGGGGTACCAGCTAGTTTATGACGAGCAGGGCCAACTGACCGGCCTTCGCATGAACAAACCCTTAGTCCCGGCGCACAGTAAGGGATGACGCGCGGAGTATCACGCGCTAAGCTTTATGAAAGGACTCTAGAAGGCAGCCCAGATCAATGACCGTTCTCGCCTACGAGATCATGACACCCAGCATCAAGGCCGTCCCGCAATCCTGGACCATGGACCGGTTGGCCCGCTTCCTCACCGACAACGAGATAACCGGCAGCCCCGTCACCGATGACGACGGCGAAATTGTCGGCATTGCCACTCTTAAAGACATCACCGAATTCCGTTGGAACGCCACGCGCTCCGATGCGGACCGGCATCTGACTCCCGAAGAGCGGGAGGAAGCCCGACGCCTGCGAATGGTGATCTTTGAGGAAATGGGCAAGGTGCCGGTAGAAGTCCGGGACATCATGACCCCCATCGTTTTATCGGTTGACGAGAAGACGCCGGTGCGCGACATTGCGAATATCATGATGCGCGAGCACCTGCACCGGATTTTTGTCACCAATGATTCAAAAATTACCGGCATCATAACGACTTACGATATGCTGAAAGTGATCTCGGATGAGGAACTCACGCAACGCTGCGCCGATAACGACTGAGCCACCAGAGAGGTAGCGCCACTTATGCCCAGAGCACCGCAAGCTCGCCGAAAGATGTACGTCCTCGACACCAACGTCCTGATCCACGACCCGAACGCCCTCCTCAACTTTGAAGAACACGATGTCATCATCCCGATGACGGTCCTCGAAGAACTCGACAGCCTCAAATCCGGCAAGCAAGCCGTGGCCGCTGACTGCCGTCAGGCCATCCGCAACATCGATAAGTTGCTGGGCGATGCCAGCCCGAAGGTGATCGAGAAAGGTGTTCCCATCGTGCGTGGCAAGAAGGCCGAACCCCTGGGCACTCTTTCGATCCTGATGAGCACCGGTGACAGTGGCAACAATTCGCTGCCAGAGCATCTGAACGACAACAAGATCATCAACACCCTGGCTGCTCTCCAGAACCGCCACAAGTCCCGGGACATTATCCTGGTGTCGAAAGACATTAACATGCGCCTCAAGGCAAGGGGCTTCGGCGTCGAAGCTCAGGACTACCACAACGACCAGTTGCTCGATGACATTGATCTTCTGCCCAAGGGCTACCGGGAATTCCCCAACTCCTTCTGGGACACCATCGAGAAAGTGGAGACGGTTCAGCGGGAGGGTTCAACCGAACATATCCTCAAGCGGGAAGGCGAGCTGGCGAAGCTGAACATCAATGAATTCGTCATCGATCAAATGGGCTTCGTCGGTAAGGTGGTGGACCTCTCCGACGACCAGTTGATCATCAAGGACCTGCACCAACACGACCTGATGAACGAGGAAGTCTGGGGCCTGGTTCCCCGGGACATCTATCAGGCCATGGCGCTGAACCTGCTCCTGGACCCGGACATCCACCTGGTCAACCTCACCGGCTCCGCCGGCTCGGGCAAAACCATCCTGGCGCTGGCTGCGTGTATCGAGATGACCGTGGCCAGCAAGCTCTACAAGCGCATTATTGCCACCCGCTCCACCCAGGGCCTCGACGAGGACATCGGGTTCCTGCCCGGAACTGAAGCCGAGAAAATGGAGCCCTGGCTGGGCGCCATCGTCGACAACCTGGAAGCCCTCCACGAGGACGACGAGAACATGACCGCCAGCGTCGACTACATCCTCAGCAAGGTGCCCCTGCACTTCAAATCCATGAATTACATCCGGGGCCGCAGCTTCCAGCACAGCCTGATCATTATCGATGAATCACAGAACCTGACGCCCCATCAGATCAAGACCATCATTACCCGGGCTGGCAACGGGTCAAAGGTGATCTGCCTAGGCAACCTTGCGCAGATCGATACGCCCTACCTGAGTGCCCTGAGTTCGGGCCTCACCTACATGACCGAACGATTCAAGCGCTTTCGACATGGCGCCCACATCCACCTGCAGGGTGTTCCCCGGTCGCTACTGGCAGAATTTGCCGAAGCCAATCTCTGACATTGGCGAGCATTTAAAGAACGAAAAAAAGGGGCAGAACCCGAGTTCTGCCCCTTTCTCACTTAATCAGTAATGCCTACACCCGATACCGACTGACCTGCTCTGACATCTCGGACGCCAGGTTCTTCAGCCGTTGAGTTGCATCTCCGGCCCGACGGGTTCCCTGCGCCGTCTGTTCGGTAATCGCGACGATCTCATGCACGTTCTGATTAATGGTCTCGGAAACGCTGGTCTGCTCTTCGGCTGCGCTGGCAATCTGTGTATTCATGTCCGTGATCGTTGCCACAGCCTGACCAATGCGCTGCAGCGCATCGTTGACCTGCCGGGTTTCTTCCACGGTCGCTTCGCTGCGCTCACTGATGGAAGCAATTACCTTGACCGCATTCCCTGCCCCAGACTGAAGCCGCTCAATCATATCCTGGATTTCCTGGGTGCTCTGCTGGGTCCGGCGAGCCAGCGTTCGAACTTCGTCAGCCACCACGGCAAAACCCCGACCGGCCTCGCCGGCCCGTGCCGCTTCGATCGCAGCGTTGAGGGCCAACAGGTTGGTCTGATCAGCAATTTCGCGAATGACCTCCAGTACGCTATCAATCCGGCGAGAGTCAGTGCCAAGCTGCTCGATAACCCGAACGCCCTCTCCCACCTGCTCGGAGAGCCCGCCAATAACTTCGGTAGCCTGATGTACCAGGCCCTGGGCATCGCAAACCTGTCCATTGGCATGATCGGCGGCCGTGGAGGCTTCACTCGCGTTGCTCGCAACCTCCTGGGCAGCTGCGGTCATTTCGTTCATCGCCGTTGCCACCTGATCACTCTCGGATTTCTGTCGCTCGACGCCCTGCTCGGCTTCAGTCATGACCTGGTTCAAATCAGCCGTGGCCTCGTTCAGCGTGCGGGTAGACGACAGCACGCGTTCAACCAGTCCGTGCACCTGGTCGGCGAAACTGTTAAAGGCAGTCGCCAACTGTCCAAGCTCATCCTTGCCGGAAACGTCAAGACGACGGGTCAGGTCGCCATCGCCGCTGGCGATGTCATTCATTGCCGACACGGCCGATTTCAGGGGCCGAATGATGCTGCGGACCACGATCAGGGCAAGCAGGACGATCAGCGCCAATGCGACAAGTGAGGTGCTGACTGAGCCTATCACGGCGTCCTCGAGTGAAGTCCCCACCTGGCTTTCCATCGCCGCTACCTGGGCCTCAAGGCCGTCAATCCAGAAGCCGGTGCCGATCATCACACCCCACTTGGGCAGCATTTCCGCATAGCCCAGCTTGGGCGCTACTTGTCCGGTTTCGCTGTTTTTCCAACCATAAGGCACATAACCGCCGCCATTGCGCGCCGCCTTTACCAGCTCACGAATCAGGAAGGTTCCGTTGGGATCCTGGAAGTCCCAGAGATTTTTGCCTTCCAGAGACTGGTTGACGCCGTGCATCACATTGACACCCCGGGTGTCATACGCAAAAAAATAACCGGTGCTTCCCGAATCGTTAAAACGAAGCTGTCGCAGGATCTCCCACGCTTTCTCGCGCACCTCCGGATCGTCTGCGGACCCAGGCTGATTATAGAGATGCTCGATGGAAGACTTTGCAACGGCCAGATAATTCTGCAGTTCCTGGCGTTTACTCTCTTCCATATCGGAGGAGAAACCGGCAACGGCCTCTTCGCCAATAGCACTGGCCTGGTTAAGGTTGTAACTGGTCAGGAATGCCGTGAGCACAATCACCGGCACCAGGGCCAGCAACAGTACCCGTGTCTGGATGGTCAGGTTTTTCATGACTGGTAGTCTTTTTGGTTAAGTGATCAATTCGCCGGGCGATCCGGCATGGAAAAAGTCGCAAAGACTACGCAAAAACCGGGGGCAATATCATTGATGATACTGCGTAGTTTGTTTCCAGCCTGTAACCATGCCGGTAAATTTTTGTTGCTCATCAATCCTTGAACTGGGCTTTGTCCAACCCATGCTTGCGCATCTTGTCGTACAGGGTTTTCCGAGCAATACCGAGCTGGACCATGGTGTCCTTGATGCTGCCATGGCTGGCATTCAGGGCGCTGATAATGGCAGAACGCTCGAAACCGTCCATCATTTCGGCAAGCGTCTGTCGACCCGCCACATTGGCCGTATCCGCAGGTTCGTTCTCATCCAGCGCTGCCGGCCCCAGCAGGACATAACGTTCAGCCAGGTTCCGAAGTTCGCGAACGTTGCCGGGCCATGAATGTTGCATCAGCCGGGCGGCCTGACCAGCATCAAGCGGTATGCTCTCCCGATCGTAACGGGCCGCGGCAATCAGCACGAAATGATGGAACAGCAGAGGAATGTCCTCTTTCCGCTCTCTCAACGGCGGGATGTCAACTTTGACCACATTCAGCCGGTAATAGAGATCGGGCCGGAATTCGCCGTCGTCACTGAGTTTTTTCAGATCCGCCTTGGTGGCGGCGATGATCCGGACATCCACCTCCTGAACCTTATTGCTGCCCAGACGCTCGACCCGTTGTTCTTCCAGCACCCGCAGGAGCTTCACCTGCAAGGGCATGGGCATACTTTCAACCTCGTCCAGGAACAGGGTGCCCTTGTGGGCGTGCTCAATCTTGCCGATCCGGCGCTTTTCAGCCCCGGTGAACGCCCCGGCCTCATGGCCAAACAACTCGCTTTCAATCAGGTTCTCGGGCACCGCGCCGCAGTTGATTGCCACGAAGTTGTGGGCGCTGCGTCCACTGTTCTCATGAATGTATCGGGCCAGCGCATCCTTCCCGGACCCTGTTTCCCCGTGCAGAAGAATATTGGCCGAGATGTCGAGGATGGGATCAATGGTCGCCATGACCTTTTGCATCAACGGCGAATCCCCCAACATTCGTGGACCGGGTCTGGCCAGGTGCCGCAGCTGTGCTTTCAGTCGCCGGTTCTCGAGGGCGAGATGCCGTTTTTCCAGGGCATGGCGGAGCAGCTCTATCAGTTCATCATGATCAAACGGCTTCTCGATAAAATCATAAGCGCCCTGCTGCATGGCTGTTACCGCCGTGCTTATGTCGCCCTGCCCGGTAAGAATGATCACGGGAATGGTGTTATCGATAGCTCGAAGCCGGTCAAGCATCTCCAGGCCGTTCATCTCCGGCATGTTGTAGTCGCAGAGAACCACGCCGTCGTAATCGGCGTTGATATGCCCCAGCGCCGATGGCGCATCTTCGAAGCAGCTGACCGGCAACTCCTCCAGGGTCAGTGTCTGGGCAATGGCCTGGCGGATGTGTGGATCGTCGTCCACAAAGATTACCGAGGGTTCTGTCATTCCATGGCCTCCCGCTTCTTGAGGGTTACGACGAATTCTGCGCCCGGCCCATCCCGGCGGTTACGACCAGTCAGGCTGCCACCCAGCGCATCCACAATCTGGCGCGATATGGAAAGCCCAAGACCCAGTCCCTGCTTGACCGATTTGGTGGTAAAAAAGGGCTCGAAAATCTGTTCGGTGTCGCCCTGCAATCCGGGCCCGTTATCGCGCACCAGGCATTTCCAGTGCTGCTCGGTTTCTTCTATATCAATCCGGATTTCCGGCCGAGCACCACCCTCTACCGCCTGAACCGCGTTCGCCATCAGGTTAACCATAACCTGCTCTATCCGGATCAGGTCGCCGTGGCACATCACCGGCGAGTCCGGACGGTGCCACTGGATATCGATTTCCGAGCTCGATTGCTGGGCAACGATAATTTTCAGGGATGCGTCAATCGGTTGCCGGAGATCCACCACCGCTGGCGGGCCTTCGGATTTACGCGCAAACACCTTGAACTGCCGGGTCAGCTCCGCCATCTTGTCACACAGCAGGATGATTTCTGACAGGTTAGCATCCACCATCTCCCCGGCACCTTTCTCAAGGAAGCGGCGGCTGTTTCGGGCATAGGTCTGAATGGCCGTCAGAGGCTGGTTCATTTCATGGTTGAGGCCCGCGGACATCTGACCCAGCACCGCCAGTTTTGCAGCCTGGATCAGCTCCTGCTGTGTTTCCCGCAGCTCGGTTTGGGTGCGTTCTCGCTCCCGGATCTCCTCCACCAGTTTGCGATTGGAGTTCTCCAGGTCTGCGGTTCGCTCGGCCACGCTTCGCTCCAGCTGCTCGCCCCGAAGAGCCAGTTCAGCCTCGCGCCGGTAGCGCTCGCGCAGGTACAGCCAGGTCAACAGGCCGCCAAAGAACAGCGCTGCGCCACCGACCGCAAAACCCAACCGGGTCCAGACGACCGAGCGAGTGCTCACCATGACTTGAAGCGTCCAGTCCATCCTTGGCAGAGGCGTGCGTACGCTCAGATATTCCCGGGGTTTGCCACTGTCCTGGATACGGACCGTTGCTGACTGCTCGAGAAGCCCCCATGGGGTTCCCAACGTTTTCAGTGCCATTGGCGTCAAATCACGGTCTGGATAACGCCGGCGGGAATACTCGTCGGGCACGGCATCGGCCATCCCCGAGAAATTGCGGTAAAGCCAGTCCTGCCTGCTCGCGAGAAAACTGATGCCATTATGATCAAGCACGACCATCTCCGCCTCTCGCAAGCCAGTAGGGCGATCCCATTGGGATTCCAGTTCGTGAACCAGAACCTTCACAGCGACCACCCCGATAATCTGGCCGCCCTCGTCCCGAACCGGATGCGAGAAATACAGACCCCGCACGCCAGACATCAGGCCGAGGGCGAAATAGATCGCCGAATCGCCCGATTCCATCGCCTCATAGAAATACGGCCGGAAATTGAAATTCCGCCCGACAAAACTGTCTGGCTGCAGGTAGTTGTTGGCTGCGATCGTCAGGCCGCGAGTATCCATCAGGTAGACATCCGAACTGCCTACGATAGTGGCCATGCGCTGCATCTGTTCATTGGCCGCGAGAATAGCAGAGGGATTGTCAGGCGCCTCCAGCGCCCGCTGCAATAACGGATGCTCTGCCATCAGCTCGGGCACCGGGAGATATCGGTTCAGTTCGTTGGCCACCAATTGGCGATATCGGAAGGACTCCTCCAGGCTCTCCTGCTCCACCTGCCGGTATCCAACCCAGCCACCGAGCAGCCAGGCGGTCACCAGGGTCGCCACGAAAAGGAGAAAAACGCCAATACGGTAAGGCATAGGGTCCGGTTCCCGAAAAACCGCGGAAAGCCGCTAGAGTATAGCCAGGCCGGGTGCAGAACAACCGTGCGATGCTTCCACGGCACGGTTGTTCTGACGCAGCCAGCAAGCCCCCGTTACAGGGCGCCAGCTGTGGCAAGGCGAGTTTTACGCTGCTTCTGGATGACGAACGCCAGGACCGCCAGGGCAATACCGGTGAGATCCGTCCAGAGCCCTCCCTCGATCATCAGCAACGCGGCCGCAATCAGCAGGAGTCGCGTTATCCAGGACGCGGAAATGCTCGCAAACCAACCGAGCACGCCGCCAGAAAGCATGTAAACGCCAAAGGTTGCGGTTACCAGTGCCCTCGCGATCTCGAACCAGCCGGCTTCCATCAACAACGCGCCGTTGTAGAAGAACATGAAAGGCACGATGAATGCTGCGATGCCAATCCGGAACGAGGCCACGGAGGTTTCCATGGCATTGGCGCCCGATATGCCTGCAGCGGCATAGGAGGCCAGCGCAACCGGCGGTGTGATCGCGGAGACTACAGCGAAGTAGAACACGAAGAAGTGCGCCGTCAGCGGTTCAATACCCAACTGGACAAGGCCGGGCGCGACCACCGAGGCAGCTACCGCATAGGCCGCCGTGGTCGGCATCCCCATACCCAGTAGAATGGAAATGAACATGGCGAAGATCAGTGCCAGCAACTGGCTCGTGGCCGCAACGTCCAGCAACAGCACAGAGAAGCGCGCGCCCACTCCCGTCAGCGAAATCACGCCCACGATTACCCCGGCCGCTGCGCACACCACGATAATCTGGATCGCCATATAGGAAGCAATTTCCAGTGCCTGAAGGATATGCCGCAGACCCATCTTGTTGGGCGACAGCCAGCTCACGACCGCGGCAGAAACGGTCGCCAGGGTGCCGGCCCGGATCACCGAATAGCCCATGAACAAGGCAACAATCAGAATTATGATCGGCACGAACAGATAGCACTGCTTCATCATGGTTCTGAGCTTTGGCAGCTCGTCTTCACGCATGCCGCGCATGCCGGTCTTGGCGGCTTCAAAATCCACCATGAAGTAAACCGAGGCAAAATACAGGATCGCCGGAATGATCGCCGCGATGGCAATCTCGGTGTAGGGAATGCCGGTAATCTCCGCCATGATAAAGGCGCCGGCGCCCATGATCGGTGGCATGATCTGTCCACCGGTAGACGCGGCCGCCTCGACAGCGCCTGCGGATTGCTTGCTGTAGCCCACCTTCTTCATCAATGGAATCGTCAGGGAGCCGGTGGATACCACGTTGCCGGCACTGGTGCCGTTGATCATACCCATCAGGCCCGATGCAAAGATCGATACCTTGGCCGGGCCACCCCGGGAACGGCCGGCCGCCGCAAAGGCAAAGTTCACGAAGTAGTCACCCACCTTCGAGGACTGCAGGAAGGCGGCAAAAATGATGAACAGAATAATGTATGTCGAAGACACCGCCGTGGTCGGCCCAAGGATTCCGGCATCGGTATACACCTGACTGAAGAAACGCTGAACCGAAAGCCCCGGGTAACCGAGGAAACCTGGCAGGTAGGGTCCTGCGAAAACATAGGCCAGAAACACCAGACCGATGATCACCAGTGCCATCCCCGCCACGCGCCGGGTAAGTTCCATGATCAGGGCCGTGCCGGCAATGGCTGCAAACGAGATACCCACCGGCGCAAAGGAGGTGCCGGTCGACATCCGCATGGACGTGTTATAAACCACCAGGAAATAGGCGGCCACGGCCAGCGAGCAGACGATCAACACCAGGTCGGGCACACTGAATACCGATCGCTCGCGCTGATGAAACCAGCTCATGACAATGCCAACACCGGTCGCCGCCAGCAGCGGCCAGCCAAAGTGCCACACCTCCAGTTCGACCGGAATCCGCATGGCGCCGTTCTGAACCATCTGCCAGAACGAAAATGTCTGATACAACACATAGAGAGCCGGCAGCATGGCACCGGCACTGATCCAGGTTGTCCACCGGTGGCGTGCGCCGCCCTCTTCCGATGACACAAACCGGGCGCCGGCAAACAGAACGAAACCCAGCACCAGGGCACCGGCAATGTGCACAATCCGGAACGACCAGGTTTCCAGGGGCGCTATGTTCAGGGAATACAGGTGAAAGGTTGAATAGGCTATCGCCAGCAGCGCGACGAATTTCAGCAGGCCGCCTTCGAAAAGCCGGCGGTTGGCTTCGACCGGTTCCTCGTCCACGTTGTGCGCGAGTACATGGTCTTCGCCCACTTCAATGTCCGGAAGGTCTTTGGAATCTTGTTCGGTAGTCATGACACACCCTGCTTGCAGGCAAATCGGAGCCAGAACTCGGCTGGCCATACATTGCAGGAGGCTGCAGGGCAGCCTCCTGCTCGAGCACTGTTACTTGATCTGGCTGTCTTCGATCGGGTAACCATTCTCGTTGAACCAACGCGCAGCGCCCGGGTGCCAGGGCAGGACGTTGTTCTTTGTGTAGTTCTCGGGTACCGAGTTACGGGCCGCCTTGTGAATGGAGACCATCTTGTCGTTGTTCTCCATGGTCAGCTTGGTGATTTCATACACGAAGCTTTCAGATACATCACAGTTGACCATCGCGAAGTTCCACATGGATACCACGCGGGAAGGCGCATCCAGGGACTGGTAGGTGGACGCCGGAATGATGAACTCGGACACCGGGAAGTTGCTGATAATGGTCTCGGCCTCGGCATCGTTCATACCGATGATGTTCACGTCGGTTTGCACTTCCAGCTGGCTGACCGCAGGAATGGGAATACCGGCGGCGAAGGCAACCACATCAATCAGTCCATCCTGAAGCTGACCGCCCAGATCAGACCAGCTGCCGTTGCGGCGTTCGAAGTTCACACCCAGGGTCTCCATCATGCGCGGAAAGTAGGTGTCCGAGGTGGAGCCCGCCGGACCAAAACCGATCGTGGCGCCATCAGGGATATCGGCGATGGAAGTAATGCCAGAGCTGGATAGCGCGGTCACCGAGAACGGTGTTTCGTACATCGGGAACATGGCGCAGACGTTGTCCATCTTCATGCCCGGCGCAAGCGGGCTGTTACCGTCCATGGATTCCCGAGCCGGGCCCATGGTGGTCAGGCCAAACTTCAGGTCGCCGGTGTGCACCAGCGCCATATTCTGAACCGGTCCGCCGGTGATCTCGGCACCACCGGAAACGCCCAGGTTTTCAGCCACAAAGTTCGCCCAACCGGAACCGTAGGCAAAATAGGTTCCACCCTGACTGGCGGTACCAACGGTGAAGTTGCTCGGCCAGTCCGAACGATCCTGGGCTGTTGCGGGGGTTGCGACTGCGAAGGTGGAGGCAAAGGCCACCGCCATTACGGCTTGGGTTTTCATAAGGAATGCTCCCGATTCATTTTGTTTGTTGGGTGCTCAACGAAGCTCTAACAGCTCCGGTGGGTAACCCAATCAGCAAGGAGCAGACCAGATCTCGATTAATTCGGAAAAACAGGGCCTTACTAGAATCAGAGCAAGGTCAGGCGCTGGAAAATGGGTGGAAATCCACCCATCGGAAAGAGCAGATGGGTGAATCCCGACACGTAGGGCGTTTCGGGTTCTGGCTACCAGCGACCCTGAAGAGTCGCCACAATACGACGACTACCGGCTCGATCCCGATGCTCACAGAGATAAAGTCCCTGCCAGGTTCCAAGTGCCAGGCGACCATGGCTGACCGGGAGGGTCAGCGAGGGGCCGATCAGGATGCTTTTGATATGAGCCGGCATGTCGTCGGGCCCTTCCATAACGTGCTCATAGTGCGGCGCATTCTCCGGCACCATGACGTTGAAATGGCGTTCCAGGTCGCCCCGCACATCCGGATCGGCGTTCTCGTTCACCGCCAGCGAAGCGGAGGTATGCTGGATGAACAGGTGCAGCAAGCCGACTTCGCAGTTGGTCAGGTCCGGCGCCTGGGCAAGGATTTCATTGGTGACCAGATGAAAACCCCGCGGCAGCGGCGCCAACTCGATAAACGACTGATCCCAGATCATGACAGCCCTCTCGATTATTTCTGCCGGTCATCCCAGGGGTGCACGGGAACCACATCGTCGCCGACATCGCCCTCGTAGCTGCTGCGGAAATAATCCATCGCTTTTTCCGCCTCGCTGAGCTCGTCAAATCGGGCGACGTGGTAGATCGCCTCACCCTCGTTCACCAGTGGCAGGTTATTCACGCAGATCACGATACCTGAGCAGGGTGACACCACCGCGGTTTCCGATTCGCCGAAGGGATCCGCCACCATGGCCAGCCTCTGGCCTTTGCGAACCTTCTGGCCCAGCCGGGCGACAGGCCTCATGATCCCATCGATATCCGCCCGCACCCATTGGGAATTGGCCGCGGTTTCAGACCGTTTTCTCGGTGCCTTGGGCCCCTTCTTCGCCGGGATCATTTCGAGTTCACGCATCACCCGGATAACCCCTTTCACACCGCTGCCGATCACCACGTCATCAAATCGCAGAGCCTCTCCGCCTTCGAAGGTGATCACCGGAATGTCCTGTGAATCAGCGTAGGCCCGGAGGCTTCCCTCTCGGAGCCCCGAATTGATTATGATCGGGGCACCAAAGGCCTCGGCCATGCGCACGGTTTCCGGATTTTTCAGCTCGGCACGAATTTGCGGCAGATTGAATCGATGAACTGCACCCGTGTGCAAATCAATAATGTGGGTCACCCGCTCCATAATCTGGGTGCGCAGCAAGTAGGCAATACGCCCGCCCAGGGAGCCACTTTCACTGCCGGGAAAACAGCGGTTCAGATCCCGCCGGTCAGGCAGGTATCGGGTGCGCTGCACGAACCCGAAAATGTTCACGATAGGCACCGCAACCAACGTGCCCCGAAGGTGCCTCAACGCCGAATTGGTGAGCACCCGACGAACGATCTCAACACCGTTGATCTCATCACCGTGAATGGCGCCACACACCATCAATACCGGGCCACTTCGCCGGCCGTGCACAACCTCAACGGGAATGTGCAGCGGCGTATGGGTGTACAGCTTGGCGACCGGAACTTCCACGGTTTGCCGGGTTCCGGCCTTTACCTGGGTCCCGGCAATTTCATAGGGGGCACGAGCCATGCTTTAGCCTCTCCCCTTGGTCCGGGTCTTCCAGGGCTTCTGATTCTTTTCGGTCCAGTTAATGATCATGCCGGCAACGTTCTTGCCCGTGGCGTTCTCGATGCCCTCAAGGCCAGGCGACGAGTTCACCTCCATTACCAGTGGCCCCCTGCTGGAGCGGAGCAGGTCAACACCGGCAACGTTCAGGCCCATGGCTTTGGCGGCCTTGATGGCAGTGCTGCGCTCTTGGGGGGTGATGCGTATGAGGGAGGCAGTGCCGCCCCGGTGCAGGTTCGAACGGAATTCGCCTTCGGCACCCTGACGCTTCATGGCCGCAATCACCTTGTCGCCGATCACAAAGCAACGGATATCGGCACCGCCGGCTTCCTTGATGAATTCCTGCACGAGAATATCCGCTTTCAGGCCCATGAAGGCTTCAATCACACTCTCCGCAGCCTTGCGGGTTTCTGCCAGCACCACGCCGATGCCCTGGGTACCCTGCAGCAGTTTGATCACCACCGGCGCCCCGCCAACCATCTGAAGCAACTCCGGAACGTTATCCGGCTTGTTCGCGAAACCGGTAATCGGCATTCCTACACCCTTGCGGGCCAGCAGTTGCAGCGAGCGGAGCTTATCCCGGGAACGGCTGATAGCCACGGATTCATTCACCGGAAACACGCCCATCATCTCGAACTGGCGCAATACCGCCGTTCCGTAAAACGTCACCGATGCACCGATCCGCGGAATCACCACATCGAAATCCTCAAGGACCTCCTCATGGTAGTGGATCTGTGGATTGGCCGAGGTGATATTCATCGAACAGTGGAGGCAGTCAATCACCTTCACTTCGTGGCCACGATTAATGCCCTCCTCCACCAGACGGCGGGTCGAGTAGAGGTGACGGTTTCGTGACAGTACCGCTATTTTCATTTTTCAGTCCTTAAGGCCGGCTTGCCGGCAAGATAGGAAGCTTCGGGATAGATCACTGAGCGCCCTGACATAGCGGTACGGCCCAGCAACATCCGGAACCGCATAGAATCTCGGTTGGTCAATGTCATTTCAATGGGCCATTTCTGGCCGCCAATCAGCAGCGTGGTCTCGATGACCAGGCGCATTTCCTTGTGGCCGCCGGAATCAGACACGTTCCGCTCATCCAGCACCCTGGCGTCACACTCCACCACCTGGTGAAGATCGTTCTGTACCGGATGAACCCAGAAGCGCACGCGCCGTTCACCGTTTTCCGTGTAGGGTTCAGTGCGGAACGTGTGGAGACAGGAAGTTCTGGCTCCGGTATCGATTTTCGCCTTGATACGGCTGATATCCAGGTCCGGCAGCGCCACCCATTCCCGCCAGCCAAGACTCATCTTACTCTCGGCGGGGGTCGGTGGGATGGTTTTGATAACGTCAGCTGTCTTTGTCGACATCCGGGAGATCCTTTTCAGTGATTTTTTCCGGCCCCAACAGCTGAACACGGAACGGCTCTGAATGGCTACCCGCATAAACGCTGGTGTGGGGGAACGGAATTTCAATGCCTTCCCGATCCAGGGTTTTCTTGATCGCGACCATCATGCCGCTTCTCCCTTCAAGCACCTTTTCCTTCGGCACCCAGTAAGAGAACTGCAGATCGACCGAGGATGGACCAAACGCTGTCACCAAAGTGAAGGGCTTGGGTTCTTCGAGACAGACCGGATTCTTTTCTGCCAGAGTCAGAAACAGACTTTCCACCCGCTCTACATCTTCAGCGTAGGCAATCCCCACCGTCAGGTCGAGCCGGCGTATCGGAAACCGGGAACGGTTGACCACCCTTGTCTTGATCAGGGTTTCATTGGGAATCCGCACGTACAGGTTGTCCGGCGTGCGTAACTTCACGCTCAGCATATCAATGCCGACGACTTCCCCGATGGTCGCGTCTACCTCAATGAAGTCACCGATTTCAAAGGGTTTTTCCACCAGCAGAAACAGGCCGCTGATCATGTTCGACGCCGAGGTCTGAGAAGCAAAACCAATGGCAACGGTGAGGATACCGGCAGCGCCGAGCACCACATCCAGAGAGAACCCGGCCTCCCGCAGGGCCGCCACAAAAAACAGCACCACGATGACGTAAAACACCAGCCGCCGAACCATGACGGTATGATGGCGGGAGGTGCGCTGCGCCATGAAACGGCCGACACTGCGGGCCGCCAGAGACCCGAGGAACAGCCCCAACACCACAAGAAAGGCGGAACTGATCCACTGCCCCCAGGCAATATCGGTAAAAAACTGCATTACGCCTGTTTGCATTGTTTCCAGCAAAGCGTCGACTCCATCAGATCCGTTTCAGCCAAACATCCGGTCAAACGCCCGGACAAGCCGGCCGCGGGCCATTTTTTCACGAGCATCCGCCACCGGCCGGCAGGTGCCCGCTGCGGCCAGCAACGACTGTTCCACATGCAGACTCGCCGAATTCATGTCGGTCTCAACTTCAACGGTTACCCCCGGCGTCCAGAGCTGGCCCCGATCGTTCTGGTGCAATGACAGCAACGGCGTGGGCAGACTGAAGCGCTCAAGCAGCAGGGGCTCATCCCGCCGGTTGATCAGCGTCACCGGCGTGACGGCTCGCCAGGGGCGTTTCGGCACCGCCTCAAGCACAAGACGAGCAAAACTATGAGAGGTATAACAAAGCTCGCCCTCCATGGTATTTCTGCCCACCCAGGTCATCGAAGGCGACGC
Source organism: Marinobacter flavimaris (assembly GCF_002933295.1). Lineage (GTDB taxonomy): Bacteria > Pseudomonadota > Gammaproteobacteria > Pseudomonadales > Oleiphilaceae > Marinobacter > Marinobacter flavimaris. The sequence continues at coordinate 27,008 of NZ_PSSW01000002.1, read as the reverse complement.
CAGGGGAATTTCCGTCAACACGGTTTGCTTGTCGCCGGCACAGACCTTCATCCAGACCAGCGTGCCCACGTAGATTGTGCAGCGGCCGCCGGCGGGAATCGTCAGGGGCTGGAAAGGACGAATCACGGTAGGCATGTTTGCGAGTGCCGGCAGGAATGTCACGGTCGACGACTGGTTTTCCCGAATGAAACGCTGCAGCGGCACAGAAGCCGAAGGCAGAGTGTGGCCGATATTTTCTGTCCAGCTAGCCGGATCCGTATCCAGTTCCAGCGTTTCTGAACGAATCTGCCATTCCTGGTCCAACAGAGTCACCCACAAACGAATATGACCCAGTTGATGATACTGGGTCTGGCCGGAAGCCAGTGAATAAGGCTGGGCCCAAACGCCGTCACGGCGACCTTCGCTGTTGTTCTCCATTCCTGCCACAGAACTCCTTGAGGATCGGCCGGCTGAATTGCTGTAAAAGTGTCCTAACTATAATCCAATCAGCCAGCCCGGGCGAATATCCAAGTTGGTGATTTTATTGATACACCGGGCTGTAATTACACTTACATCAATCCCTCAGACAACTATGGATTACGGATGACACAACTGGTCTGGTTCCGAAACGATCTCCGGGTTGCCGACAACCCCGCCCTCACAGCCGCCTGCGAAAGCAGCGAAGAGGTGCGAGCCTGTTTTATTCTCACCCCGGACCAATGGCAGGAACACGATTGGTCGCCGGCCCGGGTGCAATTCGTCGTCGCCCACGCCAACGCCCTGGCCGAAGAGCTGGCCAAGCTGGGTATACCGCTGTCCTTTATTCACGCAAAACGCTTCGACGACAGCCTTGGCAAACTCGAGAGCCACTGCGAAGAGCACGGGGTCACAGCGCTGCACTTTAACGAGGAGTACGGCGTTAACGAGCGCAAACGCGACAAGGCGTTGAAACACCGCTTTGATCAACTCGGCATTGCCGTTCGCAAATACCGCGACCAGACAGTTGCACCAGTAGGCGAGATCCTCACCCAACAGAATGCCCCCTACTCCGTGTTCACACCGTTTTCCAGACGCTGGCGCAGCTGGATAGAAGAAACCCATCCGGGTCTTTTCCCAACGCCCAAAGCCAGGGGTAACGCCGTAAGCCCGGAACAGATCGACACCATACCCGAAGCCTTTCGAGACGCCCCCGAGCCCCTCGTTGCAACCGGTGAAGATGCCGCCCACGACCAGCTCGAGCGCTTCCTCGAAAAACGCGGCGGTGCGTACAAGGAAAAGCGTGACTTCCCCGCCATCGATGGCACCAGCCAGATATCCCCTTATCTCGCCAACGGTGTTCTCTCTGGCCGGCAATGCCTGATAGCCGGCCGGCAGGCGCAGGGCGCCGGCGGCAACCAGGAAGGCCTGGGAACCTGGATCACCGAAATCGCCTGGCGGGATTTCTACATCAACATCCTGTACCACTACCCCCGGGTCAGCATGCACCGCGCCTTCAAACCGGAAACCGAAGCCCTCGAATGGAACACCCCGGGCGACAAGTTCGAAGCCTGGAAAACCGGCAACACCGGCGTCCCCATCGTCGACGCCGCCATGCGCCAACTCAACCAGACCGGCTGGATGCACAACCGCCTGCGCATGATCACCGCCATGTACCTCACCAAAAACCTGTTCATCGACTGGCGCCTGGGCGAAGCCTACTTCATGTCAAAACTGATCGACGGCTTCCTGGCCTCCAACAACGGCGGCTGGCAATGGAGCGCCTCCACCGGCACCGACGCCGCCCCCTACTTCCGCGTTTTCAACCCGGTTACCCAGAGCGAGCGATTCGATCCCGATGGGGATTTCATCCGGGAGTGGGTACCGGAGCTAGCGAAACTGGATAGCAAACGGATTCACGATCCGGGTACGAAAGGTGGTGTTATTCCGAAGGGGTATCCGAGGCAGATCGTTGATCTTAAAGAAAGCAGGAAGGAGGCTATAGCCAAGTTCCAAGAGTTGAAGAACTGAAAGTCTCTGGAGGGCTGACTCAAAACCCGGAAGCGGGGTTGGCGATGGTCTGCCCAAAACCCTGCGGAGCCATGGATGGCGGAGCGGAGCCTACAGGGACGTATTCACGGCGTGTTTTGGGCAGACCATCGCCAACTCCGCAGACACCAAAGTCAGCCAGAACAGACCGGGCAATCAGGATCCCGAGCCAGCTTCATCTCCCGCCACTGCATCTCCCAGGCATCCAGAATCAGCAATCGCCCCACCAGAGGAGAGCCAACCCCGGAAATCACCTTTATGGCCTCCATGGCCTGGGTCGCCCCGATCATCCCGACCAGTGGCGCAATAACCCCCGCCTCTGAACAGGTCAGATCCTCATTGCCCTGTTCCGGATAAAGACAATGGTAACAGGGGCTTTCCTCCCGCCGGCTGTCGTAAACCGAAACCTGTCCCTCGCCCCGAATAGCCGCACCGGACACCAGCGGCACTTTCGACGCCACACAGGCACGGTTCAGCGCAAACCGGGTGTTGAAGTTATCCGTGCAATCCACCACCAGGGTTGCCTCCGCGACCTTCCGCGTCAGAGCCTCACCTTCGAGGCGCTGATTCAGGGCGATAACGGACACCAGCGGGTTGATCCGACGCATCCGATCGGCAAGGCTTTCCGCTTTGGATTCACCCAGCTGCGAGGTTTCAAAACCGATCTGGCGCTGAAGGTTGGCCAGTTCGATATTATCGTCATCCACCAGGGTCAGGGTCCCGACACCTGCGGCGCCCAGATACAAAGCGACAGGACACCCCAGGCCGCCGGCACCGATCACAAGAACCCTGGCCGACTGCAGCTTTTCCTGGCCGGCAATATCGAACCGGGGCATCAGGATCTGCCGGCTGTAGCGCAATAATTCGTCGTCACTGAGCATCTGCATCTCCACTTTTAGGCACCCGAAGACCATTGTCCGAGTGTCATCCGATCCCGGTTGCCATAATCCTGCCGGGTCTCAACGGCTTTAAACCCGCGAGTGTGAAACAACTGTGCCACGGCCTCTGCCTGATCGAAACCATGCTCAACCAGAAGCCAGCCGCCTTCAACCAGCCAGTCCGGCGCCTGGCTGATAATCAGCCGCAGATCATCCAGGCCATCGCTCCCGGATACCAGGGCCGAGGCAGGTTCGAATCGAACGTCCCCTTCCTCAAGGTGGCGGTCGCTATCGGGGATATAGGGTGGATTGGAGACAATCAGATCAAACCTCTCTGGCTCCAGCCCCAAAAACCAGGAACTCTGGACCACGGAAAGGTTCAGGCCAAGGGCAACGGCGTTTTCACGGGCCAGTGCCACTGCCTCGGGCTCGGCATCACAGGCAGATATTCGCCAGCCCACGTGCTCACTGGCGAGAGCCAAGGCAATGGCGCCCGTCCCTGTTCCCAGATCCAGCACACTGGCTTGCGGTGGTAGCGGCAAAGCAAGAGCAACTTCCACCAGGCATTCGGTATCCGGTCTTGGAATCAGGGTGGAGGCACTGACTTTCAGCGGCAGTGACCAGAATTCCTGATGCCCCAACAAATGTGCCACAGGCCTGCCGGCCACGCGCTCCTGCACAAGCGCCTCAAAGGCCTCAGCGTGAGCATTGGTCACTTCCCGCTCCGGCCAGGCCCGGAAACTGGTTCGGCTAAGCCCCGTAATGTTGCTAAGCAGCAGCTCGGCATCCAGCCTCGGCGAATCACTTTCAATTCGGCTGGATGCCTCCTTCAGAAGGGCTTCGCAGGTCAGTGAGGGTTTACTGGTCATCGGCGAGAGAGGCGAGCAGCTCGGCCTGGTGCTCCTGCTGCAGAGGCACGACGACGGCGTCCAGGTCACCGGCAATGACTTCGTCGAGCTTGTAAAGGGTGAGGTTGATCCGATGATCCGTCACCCGCCCCTGGGGAAAGTTGTACGTACGGATCCGTTCGGACCGGTCGCCACTGCCCACCAGGCTCTTGCGGGTCTCGGCCATGGACTTTTGCTGCCGCTCGGTCTCGGCATTCTGAAGCCGAGAGGCCAGCAGGCTCAACGCCTTGGCGCGGTTCTTGTGCTGGGAACGCTCTTCCTGGCATTCCACCACAATGCCCGTTGGCAAATGCGTTATCCGGATCGCCGAATCGGTCTTGTTCACGTGCTGGCCGCCAGCACCTGACGCACGAAACGTGTCTACCCGCAGATCCGCCTTGTTGAGCTCGATGGCCTCGGCCTCATCGGCCTCGGGCATCACCGCCACAGTACAGGCGGAGGTATGGATCCGGCCCTGGGATTCGGTTTCCGGAACACGCTGCACCCGGTGAGCACCAGACTCGAATTTCAGGGCACCATACACTCCGTCACCGGCCACGCGCGCAATCAGTTCCTTGAAGCCGCCGTGCTCGCCTTCGCTCTCGCTCAGGACCTCCACTTGCCAGCGCCGGCGCTCGGCATAGCGCAGATACATCCGGAACAGGTCGCCGGCAAAAATGGCAGCTTCGTCACCACCGGTGCCGGCGCGAATCTCCAGAAATACGTTCTTGCCGTCGTTCGGGTCTTTCGGCAGCATCAGGCGCTGGAGCTCTTCATCGAGCTCCTCGCTCTTCTGCTCGGCAAGTTGCAGTTCTTCCTCGGCCATCTCCCGCATGTCGGCGTCGCCGTCTTTCGCCAGTTCGCGCGCAGCCTCGATGTCATCCAGAGAGTGCTGCCAGGCCTGGAAACAATGAACAATGGGCTCAATCTCGGCGAACTCCCGAGAGAGGTCCCGGAACTTGTCCTGCTGGGAGATAATGGAAGAATCACTAAGCAATGCGCTGACTTCCTCGAAGCGGTCAGAAAGCTGCTCGAGGCGGGATTGGATCGATGGCTTCATAGTTTTTCCGGGGTTGTCGTCGTGTCCGCGTCCAGTGCATCCAGCTGGTGCAACTCACGCAGCCACTCTGTCACCTCGGTGCGACCTTCTGTGGTGGCCTTGCGAACCTGCACAGAGGGCTCGTGCAGGAGTTTGTTGGTGAGGCCGCGTGCCATACTGCGCAGCACGGTTTCAGGATCTGTGCCATTGCGCAGGGCGCGCAGGGCTTTCTCGGTCTCCGCATCGCGCAGCACTTCGGCACGCTGACGGAACTGCTTGAGCGTGGACACCGCATCCAGCGCCCTTAGCTGGTTCAGAAAATCCTGAACCCCGGACGCCACCAGATTCTCGGCCTCCCGGGCCGCACCCTCACGAGAGCGGATATTTTCTTCGATAACCTGGCGCAGGTCGTCCACCGTGTAGAGATACACGTCATCCAGCGAGGCCACCTCCGGCTCAATATCCCGGGGCACGGCAATATCCACCATGAAATAGGGGCGGTGTTTGCGTTTCTTCAGGGCTCGCTCAACGGCACCTTTACCAAGGATCGGCAATGGGCTTGCCGTTGAAGAAATAATAATGTCGACATCGGCCAGATGTTCCGGAATCTCGGACAGCACAATGCCCTTGCCACCACGGGATTCTGCCAGTGCCTGTGCCCGCTCAAGGGTACGGTTGGCCACCAGGAAGTCTTTCACGCCGGCATCCGCAAGGTGCCGGGCCACCAGTTCGATGGTTTTGCCGGCACCGATCAACAGGGCCTTGTTGCGGGACATGTCGGCAAATATGTGGTGCGCCATGCTCACCGCGGCATAGGCAACAGAAACGGGATTTTCACCGATGGCAGTCTGGGTCCGCACTCGTTTGGCGACCGAGAAGGTATGTTCAAACAATCGGGAGAGGAACGAGCCGCTGGCGCCGTGTTCCCTGGCCAGCGAATAGGCATCCTTCAATTGCCCGAGGATCTGTGGCTCGCCAAGCACCATGGAGTCCAGGCCGGCGGCCACTCGCATCATGTGCCTGACGGCATCGCCATCGCGGTGCACGTACAGCGCTTCTTCCAGTTCCGCGGCGTCCATTCCATGGAAGCCGGCCATCCAGCGAAGCACCATGGGTGCGCAGTCATCATCGCCGGCCAGGTACAGCTCGGTCCGGTTACAGGTAGACAGTATCGCCGCCTCGGTGGCGCCTGACGTCGCACGCAGCTCGGCGAACGCCTCCGCCATACGCTCGGGCGTAAACGCCACTCGCTCCCGTAGTTCTACGGGGGCCGTGCGATGATTGATTCCCAGCGTTACCAGTGCCATTTCGTGGTTGTACAACCTTTTGCCGATGAGCGGTTTAGATACGCGCAATTACTGGACATTTTAACGGCCAGCGGCCTGAGCTGCCACCCAAAACCACCGCAGCTTCGGCAAGTGCGGACAGGTTGGGCAAGATCAGGTGCTTATGCCATTATAGGGATTCGGCTGAGGCCGCGACCCGATCTACCTCAATTCCGGGGCTGGAGCGTGGTTATTTCAGATGCGTTTTCGACAGATCATGGGAAGTTGCATGCACAAATCCGTACCGTTTCTGTTTACCTGCCTGCTTGGCCTCACGCTGGCAGGTTGTGCCAGCCTCACCGGCACAGAGGAAGCGCCTGCCAAGAGCGAAACCGTCGCCGCTGGGGAAAAGACAGAACCACAACCGCCGGTTGAATACGCCGATTTTGAGCCCGAAACCCTCTATTTGCTTCTATCTGCCGAAATTGCAGCCCAGCGCGGACGCTACGACATTACCCTGGTTAACTACCTTAAGGCTGCCAAACAGTCCCGAGACCAGGTGGTGATCGAGCGGGCGATGCGAATCGCCCAATCCCTGAACGGCGATAACGCCCAGAAACAGCTCGCCGAGCTGTGGCTGGACATCGACCCGGATAATCTCCAGGCCCACCGGATTTCTGCGATCCAGGCCGTAAAGGGAAACGACCTCCAGACCGCCATCCATCACATGGAACGGATCATGGATCAGGGCGGTGATGCTGACTTCGACAGCCTTGCCGCTATGGCAGCCAATCTGCCGCCAGAGCAACAGCAGGAACTGCTCGCCCTTTATAATGAGATGTCGGACCGCCACCCCGACACCCCGGAACTGGAATACAGCATTGCGCTCCTGTTGAAAGTAACCGGGCAGCCACAGCAAGCCCTGGACAGACTCGAACCACTGCTGCAGGAAAACGCAAACTTCCAGCCGGCTATCATTCTCAAGGGCGACCTGCTCTACCAGACCGGTCAGAAAAGCAGCGCCCTGGATTACCTGCTGACCAACACCCGCCGCTTTCCGGGCAACCGACAGATGGGCACCCTTTACGGCCGCATGCTTATAAATGAAGGTGAATTGCAGGCTGCCCAGGATGAATTCAATCGCCTCGTAAAGCGGTACCCGGACACGCCGGGCCTGCGACTCTCTCATGCACTGGTCGCTCTTGAAAATGGGCAGACCGACCTGGCCCGGCAAGAACTGACACAACTGGCCGAACAGGGCCACCATACCAGCGAAGCCAACTACTACCTGGGCCGCATTGAAGACCAGGCAAGCAATACCGAGCAGGCCATTGGCTATTACCAGAGCGTGGAACAGGGCAATTACTACTTCCCGGCCCTGGCCCGCGCCAGCTCTCTGCTGGCCGAGAATGGACAGCTTGAGGACGCCATTGACCGCATTCGCAGGCTGCGCGAAGCCAATCCCCGCCAGGCAGAGAACTTCTGGCTGCTGGAGGTGAACCTGCTGCTGGATCAGGAACAACAACAGCAGGCCCTGAGCACCGCCACGGAAGCCCTGGAAGAACATCCGGACAATATCGAGATCCGGTACGCCCGGGCCATGCTCTACGATGGCATCGGACGGCCTGCCGACGCCGAAGCCGACCTGAAGCAGATTATCGAACAGGAACCGGAAAACGCCGTTGCCCTGAATGCCCTGGGCTACATCCTGACCACTCGGACAGACAGACTCAGAGAAGCCCGCGGCTATATCGAGAAAGCTCTGCGGCTGGACCCGAACAATCCGGCCATTCTCGATAGCATGGGCTGGGTCCTGTTCCTCGAAGGCCAGCTCGAGCCGGCGCTAGAGTACCTCTCCCGTGCCTGGGCCGCCTTCCCCGATCCGGAAGTTGCCGCTCACTATGGTGAGGCGCTATGGATGAACGGAGCCGAAGAACAGGCCAGAATCATCTGGCAGGAAGGCCTCGAACAGGACAGCAATCACGAAGTGCTCAGAGAAACCATCGATCGGCTGACCAATGGTGGTGACACCGAATGAGACTGGCGCGAATTCTGGCCGCACTGACGATGCTTGCCACCCTCGGCGCCTGCACTACGATCCAGATCGATCCATTGCCGGAGGGCATGACAGACCAGCCTCCGGCTGACTGGACCACTCGCGCAGTCAATCTCGACAAACTCGACCACTGGAAGCTGTCCGGGAAGCTGGCCGTACGCCAGCCATCCGACAGCGGAAGCGCCATCATCAATCACTGGATTCAGGATGGCGAAGCCTACGATCTTGCCCTCTCCTCATCGTTCCTCGGTATGGGCAGCACAACACTCAAAGGGGTTCCCGGGTTTATCGAGTTGACCCTGCCGAGCGGCGAAACTTACCGCTCGGGCGAACCGGAAGCGCTGGTCGAGGCGGCCACGGGCTGGCAGCTGCCACTGGAGAATCTGACCTGGTGGATTCGGGGCCTGCCATCCCCCGCCAGCGACTATCGCCTGCTGTTTGATAATCAGGGCACCCTGGCCATAATCCGCCAGAACGGCTGGGAAATCCGCTACGACCGCTGGCAGGCCTTCCTCTCTGCTTACCCTGCGCTGCCCGCCCGGATTACCGCGCTCAAGGACGACAAGCGGGTGCGCCTGGTGGTCAGCGACTGGCAGGAGCAGCCCGAGTGACACCCGACCTGATACTGCCCTCACCGGCCAAGCTGAACCTGTTCCTGCACATTGTCGGCCGCAGGGAAGACGGCTATCACGAGCTTCAGACCTTGTTCCAGTTCCTGGACTACGGCGACGAGCTGAGCTTCACCCTGACACCCGGCGAGCCGGGGGTGAGGCTCGCGGAGCCTGTTCCCGGTGTCGACGACGAGGACAACCTCATCATTAGCGCCGCCAGAGCACTCCTTGAGAGGGCTCAAGGCGACTTGCCCGGGGTCACCGTCGGCATCACCAAACGGCTGCCCATGGGCGGCGGTCTGGGCGGCGGCAGCTCCAATGCTGCAACCACTCTGCTGGCCCTGAACCATCTCTGGCAGCTCGACTTGAGCACCGATGAGCTTGCCGGAATAGGCCTCGGCCTGGGCGCCGATGTGCCGGTGTTTGTCCGGGGCCATGCCGCCTTTGGTGAGGGAGTTGGTGAAACACTGACCAACGCAAATCCGCCGGAAGACTGGTTCGTTGTCCTCAAGCCCGGCTGCAACATAAACACTGGCAAGATTTTTTCCGAGCAAGGGTTGACAAGGAACACCCCGAGAATCAAAATAGCGCCCGCTTTTGAGGGAGACGCCTCGAGGTACCGAAACGACTGTGAGGATGTAGTTCGAAAACTGTATCCTGAGGTTAACCAGAGCCTGGAATGGCTTTCACAATTCGGACCTGCAAGATTAACCGGAACCGGGGCTTGCATATTTGGACGTTTCCCGACAGAATCCGCAGCCCGGATCATCTGGGAAAGCAAACCCTCCGGCGTCACGGGGTTCGTAGCTAAAGGGGTGAACATTTCACCTCTACACAAAAAGCTAACAGAGCTGAAATGATGCCAAAAAAGCACGATACTGGGGTGTCGCCAAGTGGTAAGGCAACGGGTTTTGATCCCGTCATGCGCAGGTTCGAATCCTGCCACCCCAGCCACCTTTCTCCCGCTTCTTCTGAATCAAACGCCGATACTGAGAAGGATGCCGTCGTGTCCAAACTGATGATCTTCGCTGGCAACGCCAACCCTGAACTGGCTCAAGCGATTGCCCGCAAACTCCACATTCCCATGGGTCAGGCCACTGTAGGCCGCTTCAGCGACGGGGAAACCACCGTCGAGATCAATGAGAATGTCCGCGGCCATGATGTGTTCATCATCCAGCCGACCTGCTACCCCACCAACGATAACCTGATGGAACTGATCGTGATGGCCGACGCACTTCGCCGTGCTTCCGCTACACGGGTCACCGCCGTTATCCCCTATTACGGATACGCGCGCCAGGATCGCCGGGTACGCTCTACCCGTGTTGCCATCAGCGCCAAGGTGGTCGCAGACATGATTTCCAGCATCGGCGTTGACCGGGTCCTGACCGTTGACCTGCACGCCGACCAGATCCAGGGCTTCTTCGATATCCCGGTGGACAACATCTACGCCACACCGGTCATGCTTGAAGACATCTTCAAGCAGCGTTTCGAGAACTTTGTCGTGGTATCTCCGGACGTTGGCGGCGTGGTTCGCGCCCGTGCCGTGGCCAAGCGCCTGGACGACGCTGACCTTGCCATCATCGACAAGCGTCGCCCGAAAGCGAACGTTTCCCAGGTAATGCACATCATCGGTGATGTCAAAGACAAGACCTGTATCCTGGTAGACGACATCATTGATACCGCCGGCACGCTGTGCAAAGCGGCCAACGCCCTGAAAGAACACGGCGCGGCCCGCGTGGTTGCCTACATCACCCACCCGGTTCTCTCCGGCCCGGCCATTGATAACATCAATGCCTCACAGCTGGACGAACTTGTGGTCTGCGATACCATCCCGCTGGGTGACAAAGCGCATAATTGTGATAGAATCCGCGTCCTCGGAATGGCCGGGCTGCTTGCGGAGTCGATTCGCCGCGTGAGCAACGAAGAGTCCATCAGTGCCATGTTCGAGAATGCCTGAGTGACCTTTCGGTCGTAATATCAAGGCATTACAAGCAGTTACCGGGTCGGGAGCCTACACAGGCTCCCGACTCTTTTAGTCAGCCGGAAAAATCCGGCTTTTCAGAAACATCACCTGATCCTACGCCTGGTCGCGGGCAGTTCAGGTGACGATTGAGGTTATTACCATGTCTCAGGAATTTGTTATCGAAGCATTTCCTCGTGACGATCAGGGGAGAGGTGCGAGCCGCCGCCTGCGTCGTGAGGAACGGAAAATCCCGGCCATCATTTATGGTGGCAGCAAGGATGCAACTCCGATTGCCATCTGGCACAACGAGCTGAAGAAAGCCCTGGAGAACGAAGCATTCTTCTCCCACGTTCTGACCGTTGAGCTGAACGGCAAGAAAGAAAGCGTAATCCTGAAGGATCTGCAGCGTCACCCGTACAAGCCGATCCTGACCCACGCTGACTTCCTGCGTGTTGACAAGGACCACGAGATCCACGTCAACGTACCGCTGCACTTCATCAACGAAGACACCGCACCGGCTATCAAGCTCCACGGCGGTGTAGCGAACCACCAGATCAACGAAGTTGAAGTGATCTGTCTGCCGCAGAACCTGCCCGAGTTCATCGAAGTGGACATGACCACTGTCGAAATGGACCAGGTAGTTCACCTGAGCGACCTGAAACTGCCGAAAGACGTCAAGATTGCCGCCCTGCTCCAGGGTGAAGATCACGACCTGCCGGTTGTGGCTATCCATAAGCCGCGCGGCGCCAAGGTTGATGACGAAGCCGAAGACGGCGAAGAAAGCGAAGAAGGCGGCGAAGACAAGGAGTAATCACTCCTTAACTGAGGAGGGCAACGGCGAATGGCGCAGGATATTGTCATGGTGGTTGGTCTGGGTAACCCCGGCGCTGACTACGAGAATACCCGCCACAACGCCGGCGCCCTCTTCGTGGAAGCTCTGGCTCGCACTGCGGGCCAGACGCTCCGCCCCGAAAAGAAGTACCACGGGCTCTATGCCCGCATTCAATGGCAGGGCCTGGACCTGCACCTCCTGAATCCGACCACTTTCATGAATCGCAGCGGCCTGGCCATCAAGGCGCTGGCAGACTTCTTCAAGATTCAGCCCCAACAGATTCTGATTGCCCACGACGAACTCGATCTGCCCCCGGGTACCGCAAAGCTCAAGAAAGGTGGCGGCCACGGCGGACACAACGGCCTGCGTGACGCTATCGCCCACCTGGGCACCAACGATTTCCAGAGACTGCGCATCGGTATCGGCCACCCCGGCGACAGCCGCAGGGTAACCGGGTACGTCCTCGGCCGCCTGGGCAAACAGGAAACCGAGGAACTGAACGCAGTGATCGACGAAATCATGCGGGTATTACCGGATGCAGCCAGCGGCAAACTCCCCGCCGCCATGAATCGCCTGCACAGTTTCAAACCGGTATAATCCGCTCAAATTTTTCCAGTACCAGCAGAGGCATTCCATGGGATTTAACTGCGGCATCGTCGGCCTTCCCAACGTCGGCAAATCTACCCTGTTCAACGCATTGACCAAATCCGGCATTGGCGCGGAAAACTTCCCGTTCTGCACCATCGAGCCCAACGCCGGTGTCGTCGCCATGCCGGACCCGCGCCTCAACAAGCTTGCCGAGATCGTTAAGCCGGAAAAGGTGGTGGCAACCACCATGGAGTTCGTGGATATCGCAGGCCTTGTAGAAGGTGCTTCGAAAGGCGAGGGCCTGGGCAACCAGTTTCTGGCCAATATCCGCCAGACCGACGCCATTGCCCATGTGGTGCGCTGCTTCGAGGACGACAACGTCATTCACGTTGCCAACAAGATTGATCCGGCTTCTGATATAGAAATCATTAACACCGAACTGGCTCTCGCCGATCTGGAAACCGTTGAAAAAGCCATCAAGCGGGTTCAGCGCGTGGCCAAGAGCGGTGACAAGGAAGCGAAAGCTCAGCTCGAAATCTTTGAAAAGCTGCTGCCGGTGCTGAACGAGGGCAAACCGGTGCGCAGCATGAACCTCGACAAGGACCAGATGGCCCTGATCCGAGAGCTCTGCCTGCTGACCGTGAAGCCGACCATGTACATTGCCAACGTCAGCGAAGACGGGTTCCAGAACAACCCGCATCTGGACACCGTGCGACAGATCGCTGAGTCGGAAAATGCCGCGCTTGTGCCCATCTGCAACAAGATAGAGGCAGAAATCTCCGAACTGGAAGACGATGAAAAATCGATGTTCCTGGAAGAAATGGGCATGGAAGAGCCAGGCCTGGATCGCGTCATTCGCGGGGGCTATGGCCTGCTGGGCCTGCAGACCTACTTTACCGCCGGGGTGAAAGAAGTCCGCGCCTGGACCGTAAAAATCGGCGCCACAGCGCCTCAGGCCGCCGGCGTGATCCACACCGACTTCGAACGCGGGTTCATCCGGGCAGAAGTGGTGAGCTACGACGATTTCGTTCAGTACAACGGCGAAGCCGGGGCCAAGGATGCCGGAAAATGGCGCCTGGAAGGCAAGGAATACATCGTGAAAGACGGCGACGTTATCCACTTCCGCTTCAACGTGTAATTTTTCAGGAAAAACTGGGCCCTAAGCCTTGACAGAAAGAGCCCAAATACTGAAAATACGCGCCTCGTTTGGGGCGATGCCCAAAGCGAAATGGCAAGGTAGCTCAGTTGGTTAGAGCACAGCACTCATAATGCTGGGGTCGGCGGTTCGACTCCGCCCCTGAAATTATTTCCAGCTGACGCCTCCAATAATTTCTTGATTGCTACCAAAAACAACTAGTTAAGTTGCCTTGCCTCACCCTCAAAACACCTCCCCGAACCCCCATTTTTTGAGACCAAGAATACCCCTGTTTTTCGTCGGGGCTCCACGGGGGGTCCGAAAATTCCCATTTCACGCCAAACTGCTCAATTTGTGACCAATGATTTTGTGCGCAAAGGGCTTTGGTTTCAAAAGAGGAAATCAGCCGCAGAAATTCTTTTAGATATTTATTTTACTATATATTGTATTTTATATTATTTATGCTATACTATTTATAGATCGAGGATTCATCCCACAGTGTCTCCCCTGATCTTTCCTTCTGATGGAATGGTCTCTCCTGACCAACTGTCCAAGGATGAGCGAGCCCCATGGATGGGGCTTTTTTTTGGGCTATAGAAAAGTAATTTTCCCGCTCCGCTCCGGCTGCGCCTTTCCTGTCACTTCGTTCCAGTTCAGGCTATCGAGCCGAAGCTCCACTACTTTGCACCTCACCGCATCTCATAGGGGACTCTCGACTATTAGTCACGTATCGGGCGCATGTTGAGCCCAAAATCTTTTTTTGAGAGTGGCCGGCTGCGCCGGAATCTGAAGGGGGCCGCTTAGCGGAAGGGGCGAGGTTTACTGGGGGCCTGGTAGCCCCCTTTCCGATTTAGCCGGTAGTGCCGCACAGCATCTCAGCCCGCTCCGCTTCCATCTCGATCATCGCCTGGAAAGCTTTGCGATCGATCTGCTGCTGGAGCATAAGTTCTTCCGCAGTCACCGGTGTCAGCGATCCCATCACATGAGTGGTCACTTCCAGGTCCGGCTTCGGTACTACGTAGAAGTCAGCCAGCTCAGTCACATTGACCTGCTCACCGCCGATCTTGCGGATCAAGCTGGTGATGACGTAGATGCGGGTCTTTCCTTCATACCCGCCGGCAGTCATGTCGTAGCCCAGGGCTTTCACGAGGTCTTTGAAGATCTGCGTCTTGTGCTTCTTGCGAAAGTTGATGCTGGGGAAAGCCATTTTGATCAGCTCGATGCCGGACATCGAAGAACCAGTCTCAAGGGCTACCGGCTTGCTCAGCTCTTCAAAAGCCGCTTCTGCTTTCTCTTTCGTGATCTGAGAGCCTGCGACATCGTCGAAGTCAAAGCCGCAGGCGCTCATGAAGCGAGCCGCTACGAAAGAAGCGATCTGATCGCGACGACCGAAATCCGCAGCTGAGCACAGCTTCTTGCGACGAGCGACGATGTAGTCGATATCCAGGGAAAAGATCTCAGCATAAGACTGCTCGTCCAGCTCTTTGATCTCGAGAAGCTCCATTGCATCAAAAGTACGGGCAGCTGTCTCTTGCTTGAAAGTCGGCGCTTCATCAGTACCGAAGTCGATCAGATCATCACGACCGGCATGCTTCTTTTTCGAGGTGTCGAACGCAATTTCGGAGCGCACGTCTTCAGTCTTGCGACGACCGGCGGCTTTCGCCTTAGTGCCGGCCTTACGCTGTGATGCGCTCAGCTCAGTGTGCTCGACAGTGAAACCCATCTGCTCCGCTGCGATCAGTACAGTCTGCTTAAAGCTCTTGAACTGCTGATTCCGACGGGCGGCGTGCTGGGCCAGGAAGCGACCGCTCTTGGTGTCAAAAAGCCTGAGCATTTCATCGGCCGGGCTTTCAGCATCGCGCTTTATCTGATCGAAGATGATCGCCTTGGGCTGTGTGATGCGCTGCTCTGAGCGGCCGCCGCGGAAAGCGATATATGCAGTCTTGGCTGCACGGAAGCGACGGACTGACTGAAGTACTGACGTCGGTGCGAGTGTGCGGCCGGCGAGAACGTAGACACGATCATACTCTTCGAGCTCGATGCTGGCCCCGGCGTTTATGACCGGGCTGATGATCGCGGCATCAGACGCTTTGAGGATCTCTTCGATGTCGTCGAGGCTCTTGCCCCGCTCTTCCAGGTACTTTGCGGTCAGCTCGATGACGTCTTTGCCGCTTTTCTCGCGGATAGAGTGAGCGACGTCAGCGAATTTTTCGGCTCTGTAGTCACAGAAGACAGCGACTTTCTTGCCCGCTTGCATGTCTTCGCGGGCCAGCGCGATCACTTCAGACTCTTTGACGACTTTTAGATTGACGTCATTAGCGCCCTCAGCTTTGATGATCTTGGCATCTTCGCCGGCCATCTTTGCGAGCTTTCGGATAGAAGCGTCAGTGATCATCGCGTCGGCTACGACTACTTTCTCAGCGCCGCGGATCAAAGAAGCCAGGCGGTCCATGGCGGTGACCCGGTCTGCGTAGGTGATGCCGAGGGTGCCAGAGGCCATGTGATCGAAGAGATCTTCCACTTCATCGATCAGCACGACTTTACAGCGAGCGCGGTCACCGTAGTGGCGGTTGCTCGCTAGCGTGTTGATCACGCCGACCAGGCCTTGGGCATCTTCCTTCGAAGTCGTCTGATAGTGATCAGCGTGATCTGCCGGGAAGAAATTAGACGCGATTGAGCGCTTGCCGGTGATCATCATGGGGAACTGACCGGCTTCGCGGGCTTTCGTGTAGATCTCGCGGAGGGCGTGCGTTTTGCGGCTGCCCATTGCCCCGTTCAGGACGAATAACTTATTGCACTTGCAACTAATACTTTTATACATGCTATGGTATTTGTCGACAGTTTCAAAAGGGAAAGAAGTAGTATGAAAAGACCGGACTTCAGACTCGCGCTGCTTGATGGTTTCGCGAATCATGCGAACTAAGTTGAGCGGCAGGCGACTGGCGAGCTCAGTGAGGCCATCTTCGAAGAAATCAACAGACCACTTTTTGAGGATCGCCTTGGTGATCGCCTTGACGGACTTGGCCTGAAAAGGTGTGCCTGCGGCTACGTCTACGAAAATAGTTGCGGCTTCGATGCCGTCAAGCTTGCCGAAGTCGATAGCAGCGCCAGAGCTGAGCTCAGCGACAGACCTGGACCAGAGAGCCTGCTCTACAACAATGACGTCTGTGTCTTTCTGTGAAGACTTCAGAGTGATCTTCTGTGCAATGCCGGAGAGGCGCTGGTCTTGAAGAGCTTCGGATAGCTCGGAGGCGAAATCTTTTGTGATGATCACGTGTATCTCCTGACGTTCGTTATTTTGAGGACTTATTCTTCCATCCCACATATCTACTATAATAAATTTACTTACTTTAGGCACGGTTATTGCATATTTTTATTGGGTGGATCTGTAACAGATCGTAACATCGCTAAAACATGCGACCTTGCCCACCCACCTCGAGCCCCTTTGAGGATCACAAAAAGGCCCTCATACAATTGCTACGACTTTACTCTCCCAGGCCGCCACAGATTTTTACTGGAAATCCAAACTCTCTATAGATGAAAGCCAATTTCGGCGAAAAAGTGCGGTAGGAACAATACTCATCTGGATATAAGAGACCAGCCCGCTCCGCGGGAGTATCAAGGGGTGTATATGGGGGTGCTTTGGAGCCGGATTTGCCAACTCTGACTGAACCAAATACAGAGCCACTCCAGCAGAGAGTTTCCGTTTGAAGGCAGGATTTTGCCAGAACCCGGAGTATGGAGGGACCGGAATACTCATCTGATCCAGAATTCCCGAGAAGAGGGCCTGCCGGTGATTGCGATCGGGCCAGAAGCCACTAATATTATCCGGATGTCGAATCAAGACCCACTTGTCGAGGCTGGATTCGTGATGCTTGCGGAGAAAGCCTGCTGACTCTATGACTGTTAGCAAGAGTTGATTCACTTCCTGGAGAGCGAGCACTGTGAGCAGGCAGACACCATATCTCGGCTTCTCAAATGGCAGCGCTCTCAGACTCTGTCGGTCACCCTGGACTAATGACAGCGATCTTACTGAGCTTGAGGCGGGAGGAGACTACTACTTTTGAGCCCAAAAATTTCACGGTGAAATTTCAGCTAGAACTAATCATAACACACTGTTTATAATACTATTTCAAGCCATTTCAATTAATTTTTAATTACTAGGTTTCACGCCCTACCCTGCTATTATCCTCTCGTCATCCAGTGCTGCTGGCCAATATATTTTCCGCGAGCAAGCTCGCGAAGGTGCGACAGGAAGGACTGTGGTCAAATCCATTCATTCGTTCATAGATAGGTCCAAGCTTCAGATGACCAAGGATAGGTTGAAGGGATGCCCAAAGAAAGTCCCCGGGAGTCTTATTCTTACTGACGTGCTGAAGGACCCAACTCAACAGGATATCCCACTGATAATTAGGATTTTTGGCGAGACGACAGTGCACAGCGCTCTGTCCCAACTGGTCGAAAAGGGCAAAATCACGCCGACCGCAGCAAAGACTGCCAGGGCTCTCCTTCCTGAATCGAATCTCTTCCGGACTTTATAACCTTGACACAATAATTTGGCCGCTTCGGCCATGTCATCGTGATATACGCCGCTAGTTTTGGCCGCATAAGTGCTTTCTGTTAAACAAAAGCGAACATTCGAGTCATGGCTTTCCTCCAGAGCCTCCAAACTAATCACAACCATTTCGTCCAGTATCATTGGCGGAGCCTCCTCTGTTCATGAAACCTGCTCATATGCAGTATTTGAGAATGAAGCCATGAACCACTCCCATTCCCTGTAGTTTGGTTTTACGCAGCTCAACCAAGCGTTCCGAGAACCGGAAACGTCGACAACATCCACGACGCAAAGAGTGTCATCTGACCGGTGAGCACCATTACTCCCATTACAACGAGCACCAAGCCAGCAAGCGCTCTCAGTAGTCTACTCCAGCGACTGAGCCAGCGTACTCGTTGCCGAAAGTGTTCAATAAACAGGGCAGTTCCGAGAAAAGGAAGAGCCAACCCCAACGAATACGCCGCCAGATACAGCATGCCCGCCTCAGCATTGGCATGCGTGGAGCTGAGCGCCAATATGGCCCCGAGTATGGGGCCTATACAGGGTGTCCAGCCGATGGCAAACGCGATGCCCAGGAGGAAGGCGGCAGTGGGGCGCCCGCCTTCAAGAGACTGCCCAATGCGCCAGTCCCGCTGTAACGCCGGCATGCTCCACCAACCCAACATAAACAGGCCCATTAACACGATGAGCACGCCAGCCACCAAGTTGGCCTCTTCACGATAAGCCATCAGCCATTGCCCAAGAACACTAGCGCTTGCACCCAGGGCGACGAATACGAGACTGAACCCCATCACGAAACAAAGACTCAGCCAGAACGCCTTCAACCGATTTGAAGCCTCAGTCAGAGCGCCTCCGGTAACAACCGACAGGTAGCCGGGAACCAAGGGTAAAGTACAGGGTGAGAAAAACGACACGAGACCTCCGGCAAACGCGGCGGCAATTCCCCAGGTTGCAAGATCAGGCATTTGGCCCCCTAAGTTTTGTTAGTTCGTTAAACCGCCCAGAAATCAAATTTGATGCCTTCCTTGGACGTGCCGTTGTCGATGATGGCCCGTGCGCGCCATAGCATTTTGCCGGTACCGCATTCCGGCAGGGTAATGGTTCCCTGGTAAACACCCTGGGTATGCGGTAACAGCTGGGTGCGGACCACGCCCATGTACATTTCAAGCCCTTCGAAATCCACGATCAGGGAGTCTGCTGTCATGTTGCCGAGATGCACACGGATGGGAATCTCTGTCATCGATTCGATGGCTTCATTACCTAAGCCGACTGTGATGGTTTGATCGCCTTTTCGCCCGATACACTGACCTTTGAAAGGTGCGCATCCCTCGGTGGCGTAAAAGGTAACACCGGCATCCAGATCAGGCTTCAGGTACTGCGGCAGCACGAAGATTGCTGTGACCACAATGCTGAAACCGATGAGGCCGAATAACCATGACCACTTCTTAAAAAGCTGTTTCAATGCCATTTTCCAGTTGCCCAAGACTTGAGGGAGGGTTGTTCCTTATTCCTGACTTTCGTTCTGTTGATAGCGGCGCTGGTCCTCGGTCCAGAGTGTTTTCAGGTAATTGATCACCGACTGAATTTCCTGGTCGGTGAGGATGTCCTCAAATGCCGGCATAGTCAGCCGGTCTGTTTTGTTGAAGGGATGCCGCCATCCCTCGGCAATCATCCTGAACAGCATGGCATCACTGTGGCGCCAGGTGTGGCCGGTCTCATCGTGTGGTGGCGGGGGCATTTCGCCTTTCTCATCCGGTTTGTTCCAGTCGGCCGCACCTTCACCCTGCCATCCGTGGCAAGCGGCGCAGTATTGCTCATAAATCTGGCGGCCCTCGGTTACTTCGGCCGGCACGCTGCCACTGTTTGTTGGCGCGCCTCCCGCCATCACAAGGGCCGGGGCAATGAGCAAGACCAGCGGGAAAGACCACTTATTCATAAACAGGAACCCATTCGCCAGAGGCGTTCCGCGAAAGCAACTCTCCGTTTTTAGTGCCCACCACGAGTCCTTCCGAGGGTGAGAACGTCAGAGCGGTCACCGCTTGGGGTATCTCAAGGCCAGCCCAGGTTTCGCCACCGTCAGAACTGTGGTGAAGTTGCCCCTCGATTACGGCGTAGACGTTTTCCGGGGCCGAAGGATCGTAATCAATGGCGGAAACAGTTCCTCGCAATTCGCCGGCGTCACCCCAGAAGCAGAAACAGTCCATGGAACGGGCCACACCGCGGGTGGTGCCGGCGAACAGCCAGCCACTTTCCATGCTGCCTGGCATATCAGAGTGCAGGAACGCCTGCACCGGCTCCCGGGGGCCACTGTCTACCTTCACCCATTCGGCACCCCCGTTCCTGGATCGGAACATGCCACTTGCACCGAGATAGGCGTAAAGCGTTTTGGCTTGGGTAGCGTGGGCGGCAATCGCCGTGACACCCAGGTCCGGCAGGGTGTCATTGAGGGATTGCCAACGCTTGCTGGCCTCGTCATAGCGCCAGATCCCAAGGCCAGGCCCTGAAAGGTACAGGCTTCCGTCAGCACCTTTTGCCATGGACCGGGGCTGGGCGCCGGAATCCGACGGTGGCAGGGGGATCTCGGTAGTGTTCTGGCTATCCAGGGCAAACAGACCGCTCTGCCGAAGCACCAGCAAAGCGCCAGATGAGTCCGTCGTCAGCGCTCTCACTGATTGGCCCTCATTCACAGACTGGGCTTGAACCAGGGTCGGCATGACAGCCACGAACGCGAACAGAAAAAGTCCGGAGACTGCTGAATTCAGGCGGGAAACCATTGCTCTCATAGGGCTGACCTCAGTAATCCTTGTGCTCACGGAAAACCTGTTGCTGGCCATTGGCGTTAAAGGCAATGACCTGGTAATCGTCCTTCCGGCCGGTTTCCATACCAGGGGTGCCGTGGGGCATTCCGGGTACAGACAAGCCGGTCGTGTTGAATTGCGGATCCTCAAGGTAGGCCAGGATGTCATTGGCCGGCACATGCCCTTCAATCACCAGATCACCAATCAGCGCGGTATGGCAGGACGCCATATCGCGTGGCACGCCATGCTGCTGTTTGATTTCATTAAGGTTGTCGGTTTCAACGATGCGGGTCTCAAAACCATTGGCCGCAAGGTGCTCGGCCCAGGACTGGCAGCAACCGCAATTGGGGCTCTTGTAAATGGTGATGGCCTGGCCTGCCTCTCCACTCTGGGCTAGAGCACCCGATGGCTGGGCGGATTCGTCGGCCTGGAGGGCCAATGTGGTGGCGCCAGCGCCGATAAGGATAGCGCCTACACCCGTATACAGAGCGAGTTTCTTGGTCTTCATGGAAAATCCTCGATTGGAATTGCTTATGAGCAGAGCAGAGCTCGGGGATGCGCATGCATCCCCGAGCCAGAGCTTCAGTTCATGAGGGTGCCCAAATGGTTATTTGGCGCCGTTGGCTTTGTCTTTCATGCCGCCTGGCATGCCATCGCCACCATGAGCCTGCATCATCTTCATGCACACCTCGGTCATGGCTTTACGGTCTTCCGGGGACATATCCGACATCATGTTCATCATCCCCATCATGCCATCCCTACCCTCCATGCCGTGCGAGGACATCATGCCATGGTGTTCGGAATGACCCTCCAACGTGCCTTCGCCCTCGCCATGGGCAAGGGCGGAAAAGAGAGCGACACTGCCGGCCAGAACGGCGGCGGTTACGGTGAGCTTGAGATTTGAATTACGCATTTGATTCACTCCGGTTAAAGCCTCGTTACGGATGAACGTGAGTACGAGACTTTGTCGCAAGAATTAACGTCAAAGAGCTTGCCACGATGGGCAAAAACCCGGGTTAAAACTCAGGAGTGATGTTCTGGAGGGGGCGTAATAGAGGCCAGGAACGGATCCTGGTAAAGGGCCGCTCGTGCGGCCAATACTGCTTGGGAGCCGGTGTCTTTAAAACCGATGGAGTTCTCTGGTAACAGGGCAAGGCTGACGCTGACCCCGCATTTGATCGGCCCAGTGGCGCTTAGACAGGCCATTTCCGGAGAAGAAACGCAATCCGGTTCTGCGTCTGTCGAGTAAGCGGCGTCTTCAGCCCGGTCCATCATCATCATGGAGCCGCAATCCGCCATCGCTGGCTTCGCCTGGCCGGCTGTTGCTTTTGACAAAGCAAACGCTGGCGCGCTGATCACCAGAAGCAGTGACAGCAACACGCAAATAATTGGGCGGTTCTTGACGGACATCCTGATTTCACGCACCAAGCTGTGAGGACATGAGCTCTGACATACAACCACTCTGTCAGTTCCACAGATCCTAGCACTTTTCTATTTCCAAAACACACCCGCCCGGTCGGAAATGGAATCAACTTTTCGATGACTAGCTGAACGTTTTATTTTGCGCGGAGGAGAACTGGCAACGGTGGCGTTTGGCTAGTCGGGCGAATACGACAGAGTATTATCTCGCAGGCATTCAAAGGCTTGACGAAGGATTATGTGTGGTTGAAGGGGTTGGAACAGAATGCTCGCTTTGCGACCAGGGCATGCTCCGGGCCCAGCTAAACAAAAGCGAACATTGGCCAAAACCAGTAAGCTGTTACTTTGGGGTTTGCCTCGAATCACAGAAAGCCCGGAGAGCTTAATGAAATACGTTCGTAACATAAGTGGGGCGTTTACAGGCGGAGCCTTAGGCGGGCTTTTGGACAGCTTCAATATCTGGTTTATGGGGAAGGTAGGGTTATCAGATCTTATTGGTATTTCAATGAAACCGGATTTCACCGCACCTTGGTTGTATCAGCGAATGATCTGGGGTGGGTTGTGGATGCTGCTATTACTAATACCCGTTTGGAAAGATCGCACCATATTACGTGGCATGGCGGCTAGTATCTTTCCCTCAGCAATGGTGCTCCTTGTTGTTTTTCCTTCAATGAACAAGGGTGTACTGGGTTTGGAGTTTGGCATCACTATGCCAATGGTTGTGATCACCTTGAACTTCATTTATGGGATATTTGCAGCTTACTGGTATGTGGCGACTTGCTCCAATCAAAACCATAAATAACAAGTCAGGTCAGCGAACCCGTGAGACGCACTGCTGCTTTCTGCGTTATAAGTTATTACTATGCCTTGCGTTTATTTGAATCAAAACGAATTATCTGACATGAGAGAGCGTGCCCATTCCGAATCTCATGATTAGGAAAAGAGGAGGGCGTTCATTAGGCTACCCTAGATGCAGGGGCTGCCACTAAGCGTGCGCCATCTTTTTCAACATTCAGCAAAACAATGTATTTGGGCACTGGCCCTCACGACGCTCCCACTGAACGGTCGTATGCTGGATGCCAAAGTGCTGATTCAGCATTTCAGCGGCCTCACTGATCACCTGGTCGTCACTCTCGGGGTCGGGTTTCACCAGGTGAACGGTTAGCGCGTTTTCGGTGGTACTCAGGGCCCAGATGTGTAGGTGATGGGCCGATATTACTCCTGGCAAACTTTCAAGACGCTCATGGACAGCCGAAGGATCAATCCCCTTGGGAACAGCATCCACCGCCAGGTTTACGGAGTCCTTAAGTAACTGCCAGGTGCCCACAAAGATCACAGCGGCAATAACGAGGCTCACAATCGGATCAATCCAGGTCAGGTTGGTGAACATCAGTATCGTGCCGGAGATCACGACGCCGACCGACACTGCGGTATCTGCGGCCATATGCAAGAAAGCGCCCCGGATATTGATGTCCCCTTTCTGCCCTTTGAGAAAGAGCATCATGGTTGCGCCGTTGATCAGTACGCCAATGCCAGCCACGATCACCACGGTCAGACCGGCGACGTCGGCAGGATCTGTCAGGCGCTGAAGGGCTTCCCAGGTAATGCCACCGACAGCGGCGATCAGAATCAGAGCGTTAAACAGGGCCGCCAGAATCGTGGTTTTCTTTAGGCCATAGGTCTTGGCGGAGGTTGCCGCTTTGCTGGCCAGCCAGCTGGCCGTCCAGGCCATGATTAATCCCATGACATCGCTGAGGTTGTGGCCGGCATCGGCAAGCAGCGCCAGCGAGCCGGAGATGACCCCGTACACCGCTTCGATGACGACAAACAGCATGTTGAGGAACACAGCAATCGCAAAGGAGCGGTTATGGGTGTCGAAGTGATGGCTGTGGTCGTGACCGTGACTGTGATCGTGCATTTTTGCCCCTATCAATGATCAACAACGATGTCGGTCTAGTTATGAACCCTGTAACAACTATAGGGTCAAGGGAGCCGCTGATTCTTCGGTACGTTGTGAGCAACCCTACTGACCGTGCGTTATTCCCAGTATCTCTGCCAAGTCTTCGGGCACCGGCATGGGTGCAAACGCGCTGACGTTTGCACGACCGGTGTTTCCGACCGGAACCCAAATTCGGGAAAAGACCAGGGCGGCAATGGTTCGGGTCAACTGCCCCAGCACCTCACGAACGTCTCTTGTTCGCCAACCCAGTCTGAGCATCCGTAAGTGGGTTGCAGCGTGCGCCAGAGCATATTTCTGGCTGAGGATATGGGCACGTTCCAGATGGGTGAAGGCTGTCTGGAAATCGCCTGCGCCTTCCGCCCTGCGTGTCGCCTCAAGCTCCGCAATATAGGATGGCTTCAGTTCACTGTGCATTGACGTTTACTCCCCATAGATTGGCAACGGCAAGCCGATAATCGACCGCCTGCCCCAGAAAGGTTCAGCCTTTCAGTGCCAGTATGCGTTTGGCACCCATCAAGACGATGCCACCAACAATTCCGCCAATAATCAAATCTGGGTAGTTGGACCCGGTCCAGGCAACGAGCAGCCCCGCAAGTATTACCCCCAGGTTGATGACCACGTCGTTGGCTGAAAATATCCAGCTGGCTTTCATGTGAGCACCGCCCTCACGGTGTTTTGCGATCAGAAGAAGGCAACTGATATTCGCGATGAGAGCAACAGATGCGACGGCCATCATCATTAACGACTGGGGATCACTCCCAAACAGAAAGCGCCTGCCAACTTCAACCAATACCCCAGCGGCAAGGATAAGCTGGAGGATGCCAGCCACATGCGCCGCTCTGACCTGCATTTTGATTCCGTGTCCAACGGCGTAAAGTGCGAGACCGTAGACGGCGGCATCGGCAAGCATGTCTAGCGAGTCTGCAATCAGGCCAGCAGACTGGGCGATCAGGCCCATCGTCATCTCGACCAGAAACATCAGAGCGTTGATTGCCAGCAGTATCCATAAAGTGCCGGATTCTTCGCTTTCGTTGGCCTTAGACGATTCAGCCGCTCTGACGGATTCAGCGCTGGCGTCTTCTGTCTTCTGCAAGGAAGCACCCAGGCCCAGGTTTTCCAGTTTGCTGGTAATAGGACCGGTTTCTCCATGGTGGATAATTTCCAATGTACGACCCGATAAATCGAATGACAGCGACTGAATGTTTTCAACGCCAGTCAGTGCCATTCGAATCATTCGCTCTTCCGAGGGACAATCCATTTTTGGTATTTTGTAGGTGCTTAGCTGGCTACCTGTTTCGGCGGTGGCGCGTCGCTGAAACTTGTCATCTACGACAGAGTCTTCACTGCCACACTTCCCATTGCAGGGTTTGCTCATTTTCTCGGCTCCGGTTCTCGTACAAATGATGCAATCTAAAACCCTGTAGCTACTACAGGGTCAATAACTAATCTACACTAGTAGTCGTCAAAATCGGCGTTTGTCTGGATAAAGATCTACAATGATAAGTGCGATGGTGTGGACGTCTAATTTTATTTCGAGGGTAAACTTTATGATTTCATTTAAAGGACTTACAGCAACCGCTGCGTTGTTGGTTTTTCCTGCATTCGTACTAGCGCATGGTGATCAAGGCTCATGGCAAGGGCATGGTCCTGGCATGATGATGGATCAGGAGCAAATGCAGCAGATGCACCAGAACTGGTCCCACATGAACCAGCTGATGCAACGCATTCCTGATGAAGCTTCACCGCAAGAACGGCAACGATTGATGCGAGAACACAGGGAGGCGATGCAAGAGCAAATGGGTTTTATGCATCACGGTATGATGGGCCCCGGCATGATGCGTGGACAAAACGGCATGATGGGAGGTCAGCACATGATGAACGGCGGCGGTAAATCAAAGAATGGTGGTAGTCTGTCTAACGAGAAACAAATTCAGATGATGCAGGAGCGCATGGATCAAATGCAGCTGATGATGGAGCAAATGCTGCAATACCAGCAGAATCTAAAGGTAGAGTGATCGAGAAGCCTTCAAATACCTCTATTTAACAGACGCATAGTTTCTGGCGAGTTTGATAGGCTGACGTTTGTGAAAACGGCGCAGTAGCTGGGTTTCAGTCGCAACGAAATCCGTGGCCTGTTACGGCTGGAAGATGGCACTCTGGGCATCACTTCGAATGTTCGCTTTGCGACCCTCCGAGACCTCACGAGAACGTTCAACAAAATCGGACATTCACGCCGCTCCAGTGAGCCCCCCAAAATCTCTCGAAAAAGGCAAACACCTGCCTCTAGCAATACACCTGTGAAGAGCTCAGTGCCGAAAGTTTTGGCCAAATCTGTGCAAGATCACGCCGTTGTGCGCTGGCGATATGTGCACTGAGCTCATGGCAGAGCATTAAATTTCATTAATGGTGTCAGTGGGAACAGTTACAAGCATGAAAATCTCCTCGAACAAAAACTGATACCGTTAATGAGGGTTCAGGTTAAGAGGGGATTTCGAGATGGAAGTAGGCAAAACTTACAACGTCGCCTTTGCAACGGGCCACTATGAAATCGAGTATGAAAATGGCGTTACCTGCATAAAAGTAACGCCGCAATCATATCGAGTAGAAAGAGCTGACGGCACCACCAGATTGGTGAAACACGATTTAATCATGAACCTAGAGGAAATAGCTGGGCCCACATAACCAGGCGCATCAGTGCGTGGCCTTTGGTCACCGGACCGTTACCAGTCGCCGCTGTGCTCTGTTACGTGTCCAAGGAGTTACGAGTTTAGGTCAGAGGTTTGCAATGGATTTTTGCTCTGACCCCAGACGAATACAGAGGGTAAAATGAAGTCAGGTTATATCTATGTATTAATACACCCGTCCGATCCTGACCTTTACAAAATCGGAATAACTACCCGTAAACCCCAACACAGATTGACCGAGCACAATTGCAACCACGAAGGATATACAGGCCAAATCGTAAAAGAAACTGGGCAGAAATGGGAATTGAAGGAATTCCATGCGGTCTCTGATCCG
>NZ_PSSW01000019.1 GCF_002933295.1 Marinobacter flavimaris | reverse complement strand
GAAACGCCGATCAACTTGATTCATGGAGACCCTGATGCGCTGGAGGCCATGAAGGATCACTTGCGTCAGAACACCCGGTTTGAGGTGGATGTGGCAGGCTACCAATCCATTTTGCGTCTTTGACGATGCCCTGACGGCCATCTTCGAGGGCGACCTGAATGAGCCGCTTAAGATCCGGCAACGACCTTGGTCGCGGCGGCTGCCGTGTGCTAGAGTGGGCGATCTCATTGGCTGGAGTGAGAGGCAGTGGCCCTGATCCCGGCTCCAACCTGAACAGTAATGTCATAAGGAGTGTTTGGTGAAATCCCAATCCTGGCTCTGGTCTCTGATAGCGGTGTTGGTGCTCGCCGGCGGTTCTTATGGGGTTTTTGTTCTGTTTGGGGAAGAGCCCTTGCCGCAGGGAATCGTCTATGGCAATGGCCATATCGAGGGGCGGGAAGTGCGGATCGCGGCCGAAGTGGCCGGTCGGGTCATCGAGCACCATCTCGCGGAAGGCAGCAAGGTTTCGGCGGGCGACACGGTAGCCGTGATCGACCCCGCCGATGCCAGAGACCGCCTGCGCTCGGCACAGGCCGAGCTGGCCTCGGCGCGGGAAGTCCGTGACGGCTTCGACAGCCAAATCACCACCTGGCGTCATCATCTCAAGAATGCCGAGAAACAACGGCAGCGGATCCGGGACTTGCGGTCCCGCAATCTGGCCAGCTCGAGTGATCTGGATCAGGCGGAAAATGCCGTCAGTGAGGCCCGGGGCCGACTTGAGTCTCTCCAGCGGCAGAAGGATGCCGCCGAAGAACAGGTGGCTGCAAGGGCGGCGCAGGTGGCACTGGCTGAATCGCAACTGGACAAAGCGGAGGTTGCCGCGCCGCTCTCCGGAACCATCCTGATCCGGGCGGTGGAGACGGGAGAGGTTGTCGATACCGGCCAGCCGCTGGCCACGATGGTGAATCTGCAGCAGCTCGAACTCAAGGTCTATGTCCCCGGTGATATCCTCAACCGGATCAGCTTGGGGGATCCCGCCAGAATCCGCGTGGACGGTTTGCCCGGGGACTTTTCCGCCAAAGTCGGCAGGATTGACGATTTCGCCCAGTTCACCCCCCGCGATGTCCACATGCCCGACGAGAGAGTTCGGATGGTCTATGGCGTTACCCTGGTGCTGGATAATCCGGCCGATGCTCTGAAACCGGGTATGCCGGCAGATGCCTGGATTCGCTGGGATCCGGACGCCGAGTGGCCAGCGACCCTCTCGGTTCCGGCGCGCTGAGCCGTCATGTCTTCCCCGGAACCCATCGTCGCCAAAGGCCTTGGCCGCCAATTCGGAGACAATGTTGTCATCGAGCCACTGGATGTTTCCGTTGATCGCGGCCAACGAGTGGGCATTGTCGGTGCTGATGGCGCTGGCAAGACGACGCTGTTACAGATGTTGGCTGGCATCCTGGACCCCACTGTGGGGGAATGCCGGGTCCTGGGCTTCGATACCCGTCGTGAGGCCAAGCAGGTTGCTGCCCGGATTGGCTATATGTCCCAGGGATTTACGCTTTACGATCGACTCAGCGTCAAGGAAAACCTGAGCTTTGCCGCTCGCATCCGGGATGTGCCCGACGAACTCTATCGGGAGCGTTCAGAAAGGTTGCTATCCATGTCGGGGCTTGGCCGCTTTACTGACAGGCCCGCCGCCAAACTGTCCGGTGGCATGCGGAAAAAGTTGTCGCTATGTACCAATCTGGTCCATGAACCGGAGCTGCTGATCCTTGACGAACCGGGGCTCGGCGTCGACCCCCTGTCCCGGCGCCATCTCTGGACCATGCTCGACCGCTTCCGGTCGCAGGGCCTGACCATGGTTGTGGCTACCTCCTACATGGACGAGGCGGAGCGCTGCGACAGGATACTGCTGCTGGAACAGGGCCGCGTTCTTGCGGATGGGTCGCTGGAAGAGCTGCTGAGGCCCGCCGCCGGAAGGGTGTTCACTGTAAATGCTGGAGATACCGGACGAGGCTTGCGGGAGTTGTCCGGCATCCTGGCTCAAATTGACAGCGTCCATTCAGTGCAGTGGTTGCCGGATCACCTGCGACTGGTGATGAACGCGGACATCGCTGAAAACCAGCTCGCCGAGTTATTGCCCGAGGGAACCCACCTGGCGGCGGCCGAGCCCCGGCTCGAGGATCTGTTTGTGCTGCGGACGGACAGGAGGGCCGGCGAGCAGCAGTTTCCGGAATTGGCCCGGCAAGACAGGGGAAAAGAGGAAGGGCTGGTGGCCACCGGCCTGAGCGTCCGCTTCGGACATTTCAAGGCCGTTGACCGGGTGAGTTTCGAGGCGCCATCTGGCGAACTGCTTGCGTTGCTGGGGCCCAACGGGGCGGGCAAGACAACCCTGATCAGGGCCTTGTGCGGGCTGGTGGCCATCGATGAGGGCAACGCCCGGGTGGCCGGGGTGAGCTCCGGCGGGGGTAGCACCGCATTGCGCCGGCAAATTGGTTATATGTCACAACGGTTTTCACTCTATCTGGAACTGACCCCCTGGGAGAATCTCCGCTTCTTTGCCAATGCCTACGGCCTGGCCGGAGGCGCGGCGCGGGCTGCGATCGACTGGGCCAGGGAAGTAACGGGGCTGACAGATATTCCCGACAAGCTCACCGGTGATCTTTCAAGTGCCTTGCGCCAGCGTCTGGCGCTGGCCTGCAGCCTGCTTCACCGGCCCCGGGTCTTGTTCCTTGATGAGCCCACCTCGGGTGTCGATCCCGTCGCCCGGTACCTTTTCTGGCGGGTTATCCGTGAGCTGGCCGCCAGCGGTATGACCGTGCTGGTCACTACCCACTACCTGGAGGAAGCGGCCTATTGTGATCGTTTGGCGTTAATGCTGGACGGGCGGCTGCTTGCACACGGTAGCCGATCATCGCTGAATCATTCGCTCGGCCTCGAAGCCGACGCCACGGTGGAGATGCTCTTCACGGCGGCCATAGAACAGGCGGGAACGGCCAATTCCCGGGCGTTGGGACCATGAAGGCTCATCGGCTTGGAGCCCTCATCGTCAAGGAAAGTCGCGAGCTGATTCGCGACCCGGTTACCATTGCGTTGGCCGTGATCATGCCGCTGATCATGCTTTTTCTGTTCGGCTATGCGGTCAATCTGGATGTGGAACAGGTTGCCGTGGGCATTTACGATCTGGACAACACGCCGGCAAGCCGCGACCTGTCAGCCCGTTTCGACAGCTCGCGGTATTTTCAATTAGAGCAGAAAACGACCGATCTCCGCGATCTGGAGTCGGCACTGCAAAGCTCGACCATCAGCATGGGCGTGGTGATTCCAGCCGGCTTGGCCCGGCAACTGCTCAGAGGCGACGAGGCGCCTGTCCAGGTGATCGTGGACGGCGGCTATCCTGTTCTGGGTCGATTGGCATCGGCCTATGCCGAGGCGGTAATCGCAAATTTCCCCGCCCCGCGTCAGAGCGCCGTCCGGGTCCAGGCCAGGGTCTGGTTCAATCCCTCCCTGCGCAGCGTCAATTTCGTCATCCCCGGGTTATTTGCCGTGATCCTGATGGCGTTCCCACCCCTGCTGACCGCCCTGGCGATCGTGCGTGAGAAAGAGACCGGTACGATTGAGCAGATCTATGCATCGCCGGTCACCTCAACCGAGTTTGTTGTCGGCAAGCTGGTGCCCTACGGTCTGGTGGCTTTCCTGGAGATTCTTATGGTCATGGTGGTGGGGTTTGCCTGGTTTCAGGTCCCCATTGCCGGCAGCCCGATACTGCTGCTGACGTCCGCTTTCGTTTATGTGCTGACCACGGTGGGTATCGGCCTGTTGGTCTCATCCCTGGTCCGTACCCAGTTGGCGGCCATGTTGATAACGCTGATTGTCACCTTGATGCCGTCGTTTTTGTTTTCCGGTTTTCTGTTCCCTCTGTTCACCATGCCTCTTGCCCTGCAACTGTATAGCTGGCTTTTCCCTGCCGGTTATTTTATGGAAATCTCCCGGGGCATCGTACTGAAATCAGCCGGCCTTGAAGCCGTTCTGCCAAATCTGATGATGTTGATCGTCTATACGGTCCTGGTATTTGTCTTCGCGGCCTGGCGAATGAAGCAGAAGGTGGCCTGATGGGAATTGCCTTATTTGGTTTGTTGCGCAAGGAGCTCGTGCAGTTCTTTCGTGACCGGTTGATACTGACCCTGATACTTTGGCTTTACACCATTGAAGTCGTCATTTGTGCCGTTGCGCTCAGTTTTGATGTAAGCCACCTGCCCCTGGCGGTGGTGGACGAGGATCGCAGCGCCTTGAGTCGCTCGTTGATCCAGAAATTTGCGGTGAGCGAAACCTTCGACCTGAAATTTCAGGAAACCCGTGTGGCAACCGCCACTGACCTCCTGGAGAAAGGCGATGCCACCATGGTGTTGGTCGTTCCCGCCGGGTTCGAAGGTGCTCTTCTCGCTGGCAAGAGTGCTCAGCTCCAGTTGCTCCAGGACGGCACCAATTCCAACATTGCCGCCAATGCCGTCAATGATGCTCTGCAGATCGTCCAGCGCCAGGAGCGCGAAGCGCTCCCTGCTGCCGGGAAGAAGGGGGTCGCGGTACCCCTGATCCGTATCTGGTATAACCCCGATCTGACAACATCGGGTTTTATCGTGTTATCGATGATTGCTCTGGCCGGTATGATGGTGGGCGTTATTCACCCGGCCGCCTCTATTGTCCGGGAAAAGGAGCGAGGCACTATCGAGCAGCTGCTGGTGACGCCCATTTCCACCCTGGAACTGTTCCTGGCCAAGGTCACACCCACGCTGATCATGGGCGTACTGTCCATCTTTCCGAGTTTGGTGATTGTCAGAGTCTTTGATGTGCCCCTTCAGGGCAGTCTGCTTTTATTTCTGGTGCTGACCGCCATCTTTTTGCTCAGTGCGATTGCGCTGGGCGTACTGATTGCCGCCTACAGCCGGACCCTTCAGCAGGCGTTGCTGCTCTCCTTTTTCGGACTTTTCCCGCTGATGTTCCTGTCGGGCAGTTTGACGCCGGTAGAAGCCATGCCGCCTTTCCTGCAAAGCCTCTCCCTGCTGAGTCCACTGCGTTATTACATGGATATCATCGTCGGTATTTTCCTCAAAGGCGCCGGCCTGGCGGTTCTCTGGGATGAGGCTCTCGCCTTGCTGGTAATCGGTGTCACGCTGTTTATTTTCTCCCTTTGGGTCTTTCGACGCCGGGTACAATGAGATCGGTTGGGTGAGTGCCTGACGTTTGTCGCTACACGGCCAAGAGGATACGGCGCATAGGCATCAGGATTACCGTGATTATTCATTTTCATCAGTAACCTGAATCAATGGGATGGACTCCTCCTCACCTCACCGGCATCTGCGTGCCAAAATGGTGAGTGATTTGGCGAGAGTCAGTGGGGCGATTTCATCCATGAACTCAACCATCATCCCTGTGTTGATTTTGCCGAGCGCAAACCGAACAACCAGCTGCATGTCGTCTACGATGGAACCCATTGGTCTCTTGACGAGTTAATGGAACTGATCAAGACCCACGGAGGCGGGTTGCAGGCCGGGTGGTGGACCCAGCGGAAACTGGCGTGGTATCGGTTTACAGACGACAATGTTCGGGCCAACGCAAAACATGATCCGTTTTGCTGTTCCAAAATCCCACCTATGAAGCGTAAATAGAAACGACAATAACCGGAGGTTGAATGAGCAGGGAGCAAGACAGAACCACTCGCTATCAGGAAGGCAGTCTCACCCTGCCAGGAACCGTCATGCTGGGTACCGGCGTCATGATAGGCGCTGGTATTTTTGCGTTGACCGGACAGATGGCACAGATGACGGGCGTTCTGTTCCCCCTGGCGTTTCTGGCGGCCGCCGTGATCGTCAGCTTCAGTGCTTATTCCTACATCAAAATTTCCGATGCGTACCCGTCTGCGGGCGGTATCGGCATGTACTTACACAAGGCCTACGGAAACCGGCTGCCGACCGCATTTAACGCCTTGCTGATGTACTTTTCCATGGTGATCGCCCAGAGTTTTCTGGCCCGCACGTTCGGCTCCTACACCATGCAGCTCTTCGGTGGCGACGAAAGCGGGCGAATGGTGCCCATTCTCGGGGTGTCACTGATCCTGGCAGCGTTTCTCATAAATCTGCTGGGTAACCGGATGATTCAGGGTGTGGCTTCCTTTATCGGCGTCCTGAAAATCGGCGGCATACTGATTTTCGGGTTGGTGGGGGTATGGGTCGCCGACTCCATATCGGTTGACTTCTCGAATCCCGGAGAGGCCGGAACTGTGGGCAACTTCCTTGGAGCAACCGCGCTCGGAATTCTAGCTTTCAAGGGCTTCACCACCATTACCAACAGCGGCTCCGAAGTAATAGACCCCAAGCGGAACGTAGGACGGGCGATCATTATTTCCATTGCAGCCTGCGTGGTGATCTATACGTTGGTTGGTTTTGCTGTTGCCAGCAACTTGTCCCTGGCCGAGATTATCGAGACACAGGACTACTCCCTTGCCGCCGCCGCCCGCCCGGCACTGGGGGAGTACGCCGTGTGGTTCACCGTTGCCATTGCCATGATGGCTACTGCCGGAGGCATTCTGGCCAGCATTTTTGCGGTGTCCCGGATGCTGGCGATGCTGACGGAAATGAAACTGGTCCCCCACCGGCATTTCGGCATGCCAGGCAGTATTCAGAAGCACACCCTGGTTTATACAGTGGTCCTGGGGCTGGTCCTGACGGCCTTTTTTGACCTCTCCCGGATTGCTGCGCTGGGTATCGTGTTCTACCTGGTAATGGATGTTGCGATTCACTGGGGTGTTCTTCGTTATCTACGCGAAGACGTGAAGGCCAGCGCCTGGGTGCCAGTCATGGCCATTTTGCTGGATTTGCTCGTTCTTGGGGGCTTTGTGTGGGTCAAGCTGAATACGGACCCGTTTGTCATCGGTGTTGCGGTGGCCACCATGATCGTTATTGCAGTGGCAGAGCAGATTTTTTTGAAAAAGTCCGAGAATTCCCGGCAATCGGGAGATGAGGAATCTCATGCTCATGATCACCATTAACCGGCATTCGACGTGGAGGGCAGTGCTATGATGGAAGGTAATATGTTTGGCAACACCATGTGGGCAGGGCACTGGCTGTGGATGCTGGTGATTGCCATTGTAGTTGTGATTCCGGCCTGGCGTATTTGCCAGCGTACCGGGTATCCGGGCTGGATGGGCATCCTGATACTGATTCCCATCGTCAATCTCGTATTACTTTATTTCATAGCGTTCAGTGACTGGCCAAGCAACAGAAACAATGACGGGAGATCTTGATGAACAGTACGAAAACACAGGCACCGCAAAGGCAAAGGGACCTTGAGCTGATTGTGCCGGGAATGGGGTCAGACCACTGCGCCGGCATTATCAACAAAACGATTGGCCGCTTGGACGGAATCGACCAGATAGAGACTAACATTGCCAAACATAAGGTGAGTGTTCGCTCCCTTGCGTCGGGGCCTGACGGGGAAGCCTTAAAACACGCTGTGGAGGGTGCCGGTTACGATGTGGCCTCCGTGAGGGAAGTGGGTGGCAGGACTTTCAGGGTCACGGTACCCGGAATGGGGTCCGACCATTGTGCGGGTATTATCAAGAGTACGCTTGCGCGACACGACGGCGTGCAGACGACGTCAACCAACATAGCCAATCACACAGTGAGCGTGGTAGTCGGCTCGGATGGGCCGACAGAAAATGAGCTGAAAGAGCTGATAGAGGGCGCCGGATATGATGTTGCTGCTGTCGCTCTTGAGGGAGATGCCAGTCAGGAGGAGGACTCGGCCGTTGAAGAGGCCTATCTGAAGCTTGCATTACGCAGGTTCTGGATCGCTGCGGTACCGACAACACTGATCATGGTGTTGATGATGTTTCATATGTTCTGGCAGCCCATTCCGGGGTATCTGGCTATTATTGCAGTGCTCGGCTTCCCGGTAGTGTTTTTTTATGGCGGTGCCGCTACCCACAAGGCTTCCTGGCGTTCACTGAAGAATGGCACCTTCAACATGGATGTGCTCATTTCCATGGGCAGCCTTCCCCCCTACCTGATTGGTCTGGTGGGCTTTGTCTATCCGATGACCTCTTTCATCGAAATGGCCGTTACCATCATGACCTTCCATATGCTTGGTCGGTACCTGGAAGCAAAAGCCAAGGGCAAGGCCTCGGAGGCCATCCGGAAATTGCTCACCCTCGGCGCTAAGACCGCCCGCGTGGAACGGGAAGGGGAAGAGGTCGAAATTCCCGTGAAGGATTTGGCTCCAGGCGACATCATGATTGTCCGGCCCGGTGACAAGGTGCCCACTGATGGTGAAGTGGTGGATGGTGAGAGTCATCTGGATGAATCCATTGCCACTGGCGAGTCTGTCCCGGTATACAAAAGCACGGGAGACACGGTTATTGGTGCCACCATCAACAAGGAAGGTCGCCTGAGAGTCAAGGCTACCCGTGTTGGTGGTGATACCTTTCTGGCCCAGGTGGTGAAACTGATCGACGAGGCTCAGGGCTCCAGGGTGCCAATCCAGGAGTTTGCTGACCGCATGACCGGTCGCTTCGTGCCGCTGGTTCTTGTTATTGCCCTGGGCAGTCTTGTGGTCTGGCTGTTTGCAGGCGATACACTCCGACCAATCCTTGAATGGGGCGCCGCTTTCCTGCCGTGGGTAGACCCGACGGCGGCCACGCCGGTGCTGGCTATCCTGGCGGCTATTGCTGTGCTGGTAATTGCCTGCCCCTGTGCATTGGGGTTGGCAACGCCGACTGCGCTGATGGTGGGTTCGGGCG
The DNA here is from genome assembly GCF_002933295.1 of Marinobacter flavimaris. Lineage (GTDB taxonomy): Bacteria > Pseudomonadota > Gammaproteobacteria > Pseudomonadales > Oleiphilaceae > Marinobacter > Marinobacter flavimaris. Next base: position 12,685 of record NZ_PSSW01000019.1, on the reverse strand, counting down.
TCGGCGCCGAGCGGGGCATCCTGATTCGTTCTGGAGAGGCCATTCAGACCTTCAAGGACGTCAAGGTAATGGTCCTCGATAAAACGGGCACCATTACCAGGGGTGAGCCGAAGCTTACCGATGTAGTACCCGCCGACGGCGTTTCGGAGACCGAACTGCTGGAGCTTGCCACCGCGGTAGAAAATGCGTCTGAGCATCCCATCGCCCGTGCCATTGTGGACGGTGCCCGGGAACGTGGAATCAAACCCGGGAACGTTGTTGATTTCCGCTCCACCGGCGCCAGAGGTGTTTCGGGAAGGGTCGGTGAGAGCACCGTGCTGATTGGTAACCGCCTCTTGCTGGAAGAGCAGGGCGTTAATGGACTGGAGGCCCTGGACAAGAGTCTTTCCGACCTTGAGGATCAGGGCAGAACTGCCGTTATTGTTGCCCGTGACGGCAAGGCCTACGGCATTGTCGCGGTAGCCGATACGCTCAAGGACGAATCGGTGGCTGCCATTCGGGCCATGCACGAGCAAGGACTGTATGTTGTGATGATTACTGGTGACAACGAGCGTGCAGCCAACGCGGTTGCCCGCGAAGTAGGCATCGACGAGGTTCGCGCCGGGGTGTTGCCGGAAGGTAAGGTGGATGCCATTCGGGAACTGCAGGAAAAGTACGGCAATCATGTTGCCATGGTGGGTGATGGCATTAACGACGCCCCGGCACTCAAACAGGCTAACGTAGGCATTGCCATAGGCGCTGGTGCGGATGTGGCTATCGAAGCTGCTGACGTTACCCTGGTCCGTGGCGAATTATCTGGCGTTGTTGACGCCATGGTGCTGTCACGTGCGACCTTCAAAAAGATCGTTGAGAACCTCCTATGGGCCAGTGGATACAACGCTGCGGCTATTCCTATAGCTGCGGCGGGGCTGCTGCATCCGATGATTGGTGTAGTGGCGATGACTGTCAGCTCGCTCTCGGTCATTGGTAACTCAATGTTACTGCGTCGGCGTTACGAGAAGGATCACCGGTAGGCCGGATGAGCTCTGCTGCTGGGCCGGACGCAGTGCAAAGCGCGGTGATGAGCGAACAATTTGCCATTGGCTGCATCGGCCTGGGTGCGGGGATCATTGCGTTCGCTATGCCCGGTGGAGTGCATTGGAGTCGAGTAAAGGCCCCTGTTCGGAAACAGCGTTTAAGTGTATTTTTTAAAGTATACCTTCCGCGAGGGATGAGCCCGTATGGATATCAAAACACTCGGAGAGCTAATTGACTGGACGAGCAAGCTCCACTCGCACTTGGCGCGGTGTCTGTCCCATTGTGAAACAAAGCACGAAGACAAGCAGGCAAGGGCCCTGTTGGACTATCTGGCCACCCATGAATCTGAAATCGAGCGCATTGTGAGGGAGTTTGAGCGCCAGGGAGATGCGAAGGCATTGGAGAGTCGCGTTTACGATTATCTATCTCATGATCCCATAAAAACCCATCGGACCTGTGACGAGCCATACGTGAGGCTTGATATTGCTGGCATCTGCCGTGAAGTGTTCGACGTCCACGAGCAAATTCTTGATCTCTATCAGACCCTTGTCGAAAAAGCCGAAATTCCCGAAGCACGGGAGCTGCTCCAGTCGCTCCTGATCATGGGAGAGAATGAAACCAGGCGCCTGGCCCGCCAGATTGGCCGTATGGATGATTTCTGACTGTGTTTGATATCTGCGACAGTGCGCAGCTCAGTACCACTTGTTAACACTGAATCTGCAGGAGCAAGGTTCGGAGTCGAGCACCCCGACCTCAGGAACCGGACCCTTGAATTATGAAAGGTTCCATTAATCATACCAGTACATGGGGCATCGCCCTAGTCGTCATCGTACTGCATGAACCTTTTGGAGCAATACGGCCTGTTGCCAGGCCTGGTGGTCGGCATCGCAGGTATGGTTGTCTGTTTGTGTGGGCTTTCCCGCGCGATAGGCCCGACATGTCAAGAGCCGTGCAAGGATGTGCCGGCGAGTTCCGGAGTCTTGTTGCGGGATCCGGTATGGGGCTGGGACCGACCTCAGTAATCTTTATGTTCGCGGAACACGCTTTGCTGCCCGTTGGCACGGAAGGCAATCACCTGGTAATCATCCTTTCTACCGGTCTCCATACCGGGGCTGCCCTGGACCATGCCGGGCACTGAAAGTCCCACTGTATTGAACCGGGGATTTTCCCGGTAAGCCAGAATATCGCTGGCTGGCACATGGCCCTCAATCACCAGATCACCGATTAACGCGGTGTGGCAAGAGGCCACATCCCGGGGCACACCATTAGCCTGCTTGACCTCATTAACGTTGTCGGTTTCGATGGTGTTGGTCTTAAACCCGTTGGCTTCAAGGTGCTCAACCCAGGATTGGCAGCAGCCACAGCTAGGGCTCTTATAAATTGTGATGGCCGGGCCAGCCTCTGCGGTAGAGGCCGCAGCGGTGGATGACTTGGCAGACTCGTCGGCCTGGATCGCCAATGTGGTTGCGCCGGCGGCGAGAATAGTGACGGTTACTCCGGTAAACAGGGCAAGTTTTTTGGTCTTCATGGTAATCCTCGATTTGATTCGATAATGGGTAGCGCAAGGCCCGGGTTCACCATGGCTTCCCCGGGCAATCAATGTCAGTTCGGGGCGCACCCGTACCTTTAGTTGGACTCGGCGCCTTTATCGTTCTCACCGCCGGCCATGTGGTCACCACCGTGGCTTTGCATCATTTTCATGCAGGCATCGGTCATGGCTTTACGATCTTCCGGAGACATGTCGGGCATCATTCCCATCATGCCGCCCATTCCCTGCATGCCTTCCGAGGACATCATGCCTTTGCCTTCGCCCTCGTGGGCAAACACAGAGAATGTGCCGATGGTACCGGCCAGAAAAATCGTTGTGATCGCGAATTTGATTTTTGAATTGCGCATTTGATTCACTCCAGTTAAAGATCCGTGATGAAAAAACACGGAGCTTCATAAAAATCGTTGCAAAAATTTACGTCAATGATTTTGCCGTGATGGGCACAAATCCGGGTTGCAACTCAGGAGTGATGTAGTGGAGGGGGCGTAATGGAGGCTAGGAACGGCTCCTGGTAGAGGGCCGCGGGGGCATTTAATACCGGTTGGGACCCGGTATTGAGCAAACCATTTGAAGCTGCCAGAAAAAGAGCAAAGCTGGCGCCACATTTGCTCAGCCCGCTGGCGCTCGGGCATGTCATGTCAGGCGTTGGAACACAATCACCTGCTTTGCCGGAAGAGGAGTCGTTGCTTCCAGCCTGCTTCATCATCGTGGAACCGCAACCTTTCATCGCAGTATCCTCCTGACCAACTGATATTTTGGAAATGGCCAGAACCGGCCCACTCATCACCATTAGCAGTGACAGCAGCACGGAAATGATTCGGCGGTTCGTTGGGGTCATCTCGATTTCATCTACCAAACGGTCGGGTTGAGTGCTTTGACACACAGCCAGCTTTTTAGTTTAAGAGATCGTAGCAGTTTTTTATTTTAATGACACGATTACCTCAGTATCGGGCGGCGTGAGGCAAATTCCCGATTCTCACGACCAGTGTCAGCCTATTCGCAGGTAGCCGGATATCGCCTGAGCGAAGCAGCTCAAGCTCATTCGTGCATCTTTAATAAATCTCTTGACCTTAAAGTCTACTTCAAGGTTATGGTTGGGGCTGACCATTAATAGCTTCGCATAAGGTGTGTGAATGAAAACCTTTAATATCGGTGAGCTCTCTGAGAAAAGCGGCATGGCCAGCCATGCGATTCGCTTTTATGAACGGGAAAAACTCATGCCCGAGCCTGCAAGAACTGAGTCCAATTATCGCCGTTACCCGGAGGATGCGATTGCCAGGCTGCAGTTCATCATTCACGCCAAACAGTGGGGCTTCACTCTTGACGAGATTCGTGAACTCCTGATGCTACAGGACGCCAATGGCGATCGCGCTGAAGCCAAGCGCATCGCCAGAGAGCAACTGGAAAAAATCCGGGAGCAGATCCGGAGTCTCTCCCGTATTGAGACGGTTTTGTCGAAAACTCTCAAGGAATGCTCGGGAGAGGGGCCGATGGATGGTTGTCCGATAGTCGAAGCCATCGGCCGGGAAAAGTAATCCGCCCATTTAATGCCGGGACGAATTGATCAGAACGCTGCTGGACTGGTCGTGCAGAGGAGTAAATCGGCATGCAAAGAATAGAGATTGGTATTGAAGGAATGTCCTGTGCATCGTGCGTTGGGCGAGTCGAGCGGGCTCTCTCGAATCAGCCCGGCGTTTCGGTATCCCAGGTAAACCTGGCGACCGAAAAAGCCAGCGTGGAATTCGATCAGCCCGCGACCATTGAAGGTCTGGTCGAAGCGATCCGGGATGCAGGTTACCAGCCGCGGTTAGAGTCAGCAGAAGTACCCGTTTTCGGCATGACCTGTGGATCCTGTGTCTCTCGGGTTGAGCGGGCACTGAATAAGCAGCCCGGCATGATCAGGGCTAGCGTCAATCTGACCACCCAGAAGGCCTTTGTGGAGTTCCTGCCGGATGCCCTGTCTCTCGCGCGAATTTACCAAACCATCCGGGACACCGGTTATGAGCCGCAGGAGCCTGATGCTCAGGCCGTAGATGAGGACAAAGAGGGTGTCAATCTTCGCAGTAAAGTCATCTTTGCGGCGGCATTGACCATTCCCGTAGTTTTGATTGCCATGGGCAAGATGATTCCCGCCCTGGAGGCCTTGTATACCAGCGTTTTACCCCATAGAGGCTGGATGACTATTGAGTGGCTGCTTACCACGCCCGTGCTGTTTTACGCCGGGTCGCGGTTTTTTCGGGCCGGCTATGCGGAACTCCGGCATGCAAGTCCGGGGATGAACACCCTGGTGATGATCGGCTCAAGTGCCGCCTATTTCTACTCTGTTGCAGCACTATTCGTTCCCGAGTTTTTTCCGGCCGGTACGGCCCAGAGCTATTTTGAGGCGGCGGCGGTGATCGTGACGCTCATCTTGCTCGGGCGCTATTTCGAGCACATTGCCAAAGGTCGTACTTCGGAGGCAATCAAAAAGCTTTTGCAGCTGCAGGCCAAGACTGCTCGGGTGATTCGCGAAGGGAAGGCAGTCGAAGTGCCCATCGAAGCTGTAGTACCTGGAGACCGTATCCAGGTCCGCCCGGGCGAACGCGTTCCTGTTGATGGAGTGGTGGAAGAGGGCCAATCCTACGTGGATGAGTCCATGATCAGCGGCGAACCGGTGCCGGTCGCCAAGCAGAAAAAAGCTGAATTAGTGGGTGGAACGATCAACAAGAATGGTTCACTGATCTTTCGGGCTACCCGGGTCGGTGCGGACACCGTCCTTGCACAGATCATTAGCATGGTGGAATCGGCCCAGGCCGATAAACCTCCGATTCAGGAGTTGGCCGACAAGATTGCGGGTGTTTTTGTACCCATTGTGATCGTCCTTGCAATCCTGACGTTTATCGCATGGTTCAGCTTCGGCCCCGCTCCGGCGCTGTCCTTTGCCTTTGTAACAACGGTCAGCGTTCTCCTGATCGCCTGCCCCTGTGCGATGGGCTTAGCCACACCGACGGCGATTATGGTTGGGACAGGTAAAGGCGCCGAAATGGGCGTGCTCTTCCGCAAAGGGGCTGCCTTGGAGACTCTGGCCCGAATGGACACAATCGTCCTCGACAAAACCGGCACCCTGACCCTGGGCCGACCCGAACTGACGGATTTCATCCTGGTAGAGGGCTGCGAAGATGAAGTTCTTGCCTGGGTGGCAGCGGTTGAGAGCGAGAGCGAACACCCGATTGGGGAGGCCATCGTCAAGGGAGTCAGGGATCGGGGCCTCACTTTGCCAGCAGCCAGTGACGTTCAGGCAGAGCCGGGCTTCGGGATTCAGGCCCAAGTGGCGGGGCACCGTATAAACGTGGGCGCGGACCGATACATGCGCAGTCTTGGGGTTGACGTAGATGGCCTGGCAGACAGCGCGAGGTCACTTGCTGAAAAGGCCAAAAGCCCGCTCTATGTCGCCGTCGACGGCCAACTGGCGGCCTTGCTTGCGGTTGCCGATCCCCTCAGGAATGGTTCGGTGGACGCGGTTGCCACCCTCAAGGCCACAGGACTCGATGTGGCCATGCTCACCGGTGATAATCGTGCTACAGCCGAGGCTATTGCCCGCCAAGCAGGCATTGAACGGGTTCTTGCCGAGGTATTGCCTGACCAGAAAGCGGCAGAGGTCAAGCGCCTGCAAGAAGAAGGTGCAAAGGTTGCTTTTGTAGGTGACGGCATCAACGACGCCCCCGCACTGGCTCAGGCGGATGTGGGTATTGCCATCGGGACAGGTACCGATATTGCAATCGAGGCCGGGGACCTTGTTCTGATGCGTGGCGACCTCCGAGGTATCGTCGATGCCACTGAGCTTTCCCGACGCACCCGCAAAACGATCCTGGTAAATTTTGCCTGGGCATATGGGTACAACCTGGCACTTATTCCAGTGGCGGCGGGCGTTCTATTTCCGTTTACTGGCTACCTGCTCAATCCCATGCTGGCTGCCGGTGCCATGAGCCTTTCCAGCGTATTCGTGGTGACCAATTCCCTTCGGCTGGGCCGGTTTAAGTCAGGTGACAGACACATTGCGATCGGCGACATGAAAGAAAGCGCTACCGCCGCCCAGGCAAGCGTTTCATGACGGAGCCGATACCGGCCTCCGGCCTTTCGCGTTCAGGCCGGACGTATCGTTGATTAAAGTCCGAACATACCTTCAAACACAGAATCAGGAAGGCCAAGGCCCATGCTTCAATATCCTCAAATTGACCCTGTTGCCATCTCAGCAGGTCCGCTACAGATCCATTGGTATGGTCTGATGTACCTTTTTGGCTTTCTGGCGGCTTGGTGGCTGGGCCGCCGCCGGGCTTATCGATTGGGGTTGAGCCCCGAGGCTATCGAGAACCTGATTTTTTATTGCGCCATTGGAGTGATACTCGGCGGACGGTTCGGCTACGCGCTATTTTATGGGTTTGAGAAGTTGACGGATAATCCGTTTTGGCTATTCAAGATCTGGGAAGGCGGCATGAGCTTCCACGGCGGTCTAACCGGGGTACTGGTGGCGGCCCTGGTTTTTGCCAGCAAGCATAATCTTCGGTTTTTCCGGCTCACGGACTTTATTGCACCCCTGGTTCCGATCGGTTTGGGTGCGGGTCGTCTGGGTAATTTCATAAACCATGAGCTACCGGGACGGGTAACTGATGTACCCTGGGCCATGGCGTTCCCGCACATGGGGCCAGAGCTACGGCATCCTTCAGCGCTGTACCAATTCGGGCTGGAGGGCATCGTATTGTTTATCGCATTGTGGTGGTTTACTAGCCAGCCTCGTCGAACTGGAGCCGCGTCCGGATTGTTCCTGTTGCTTTACGGGGTTTTCCGTTTTTCAGTCGAGTTTGTTCGTCTCCCCGATCCGCATCTGGGGTTCATTGCCTTTGGATGGTTGACTATGGGGCAGTTGTTAACTCTGCCAATGATCATTGGCGGACTTGCCCTGATTGGGTGGTCCAGATTTCAGCCAATTGGCTCGACGAAGGCCTCGACAGCCTGACATCGCCCTAACTGCGAAATTAATACATCTCGTTCTTCTGACACGCGTTTAAGCTTAGCCTTCAAGCGCCGGTTTTCGGCTTGGAGGTCAGTCTTTACGGCACGGAAAACCTTGTGTTTTGCCGCAGGAGAACATTAGCCCAAGGGAGGATAATAAAGAATGATTGTACGTGACATTAAAGACTTGTTCGGTACCGAACGGGAAGTAAAGGGGCCGGGCTGGACCAGCCGCCGCATGCTTCTTAAGAAGGACGGGATGGGATTCTCATTTCACGAGACGATTATCCCGGCGGGCGCCGAACTACACATGTGGTACAAATACCATCTGGAAGCCGTCTACTGCATTGCGGGCAACGGCAGCATTGAAGACCTGGGTTGAAAATCGCCGACATCCTGCGCGGTGGCACCGAGGATATGCGCCTGGTCTGCACCTTCAATCCGCCAGTCACCGGCCGCGAAGTGCACGACAAGGATGGCGCTTACCTCCCCGACGAGACCTAGCACTGGATGCATTAGCATGGCCACTCCCCGGGGTAAGTCCATAAAACGGGAATCACTGTCTCCGAGTTCGGGGTATTTTAAAGACGGGCGCTGGTTCCCGAGTGTTTACAGTATCGGAAATTTGCAGAACTCCATATGGGATCTATGCTTACGGCTGAAGTTAATTAACAAGGCGCATTAGGGCAAGCAAATTGGGCGTGGACCATTTGCCTGCCATGTAGTCTTCTCCCAGTCCCACATCACCGTGGGTGATCAGACGATCAATGACATGCCACTGCAGGATTGTCATTTCTGCATGTACACCGTCTTGCTTCCCTTCATGGCACGTCTTTTCTCCATCTGGCCATGTAAGTGATAACGAGCCGAACTGAAGAGATCTCAGCGCCTTTCGAAAAAGATTGAGCTGAATGATGCTGCTTTTCCCCGCAGGCCTTTTTTGAGGCTCAAGGTGCATGCTTGCCGAGAAAGATTCGTTGCTCATGCCTTTCTCTCCTCAGAGTGTTCCTAGAAAACCCGTTTCCAGTAAATTCAGTAACCGGCAAGTGCATGCGTCATCAATTTTAGGACATTGTTTCTAATTTGATCGAGATCAAGGTGTGCTCTGTTTCGGTCCGGTAATTCAGTTTGAATTCAGGCAGATGTGGTTGACTTGCGTCAGGAAATGCCATGCCCGGGCCTGAAGCAATGCAAAGGCAGCTGGTACAGCAGCAGACTGGAGAGGTCTTTATGGAATGGTTGGCGGAAAACTGGTTCTCGGTGCTTATTGGCATCGTTTTCGTGGGCATGCATATGTTCGGTCACGGAGGACATGGTGGTCACGGCGGGGGCGGGCATGGTGGACATAGTGCGCCGGACAAGTCGGAAAACGACCCGGACAGACGTTCTGGCCATCGGCATTAACGGAGGACGGAACATGCTTGACACAAGACTGGTTACCTGGGCGTTGGGCCTCTTTGCGGCGGTCACCTTCATCGTTTGCGTGATCTATGGACTGGTGACGCCGCAAAGCCTGCACATGCACACGTTTCTCGAGCAGGTGCTGCCGGCGTTCAAGTGGCTGACCTGGTGGGGATTTCTGCTCGGATTGATTGAGAGTTTTCTATATGGCGCTTATGTCGGGCTGGTGTTCTGCCCGATCTTCAATTGGCTTCATCGCCATCTCGGTGTCGGGCGCGCGTCGGGCTGACGAAAGCTCCGGTCTGCAAATAAGGAAAGGGAAACAAGGAATGAAAAATACCGTTGTGGAGATCCACGGTTTGCTATCGGTACTGAGTGCCCGGGGCGTAGAGAAACAGCTATTGAGATTGCCCGGCGTCAAGAAGGCCGAGGTCAACTATGTGGCCGGCAGCGCGACCGTCACCTATGACGAGGCGACGGTGGACCTTGAGGCTATCAAGGCCCGGATACACGAGTGCGGCTATCACTGTTCCGGAGAACAGTTGCCCAGGCACGTTTGCGACCCGGGGGACCCGCCGACCGAAGCCGGGGCTGTGTCCACGCCCGTCCACGATGGCCATGCCTCCCACACCGGCCACGACGATACGGCGCATCCTGCTGAACACGGCGAACATACCGGCGCCAAGGACGAGATGGCCCACGAGATGGGCCACGGCGGCAGCATGGACATGCAGGCAATGGTGCGCGACATGCGCAACCGTTTCTGGGTCTGCCTGATCTTCAGCCTCCCGATTTTCATTTATTCGCCCATGGGTGGGATGTTCGAACCACCGGTGCCACCCTTCGGGCTGCGGCTAGACCTATGGTTGCTATTACTGGCAAGCATCGCCGTGCTCTGGCCAAGCTGGCCGTTCTTTGTTGCCGCTTGGCGCGCGCTGAAAAACGGCGTGCTCAACATGGCTGTGCTGGTCGTTCTCTCGGTGGGTACTGGCTACCTGTTCAGCGTCGGTTCCACGCTCTTTTTCCCGGGTGTGCAGTTTTTCGAGGCGGTGGCGGTGCTGCTGGTGTTCATCCTGCTCGGCCATTGGCTGGAGATGCGCGCCCGTGCCGGTGCCTCCGACGCCATCCGCTCGCTGATGGATCTCGCGCCGCCCAAGGCCACGGTGTTGCGTGATGGCCAGGAACGGGAGGTTCCCACCGCTGAGGTTCTGAAGGACGACATCGTCGTGATCCGCCCCGGCAATAAGATTCCGGTGGACGGCGAGGTTCTAGAGGGCGAGTCCCAGGTGGATGAGTCCATGCTCACTGGCGAGTCCATGCCGGTGGAAAAAAAGCCCGGCGATAAGGTGATCGGCGCCACCATTAACAAGAGCGGCAGCTTCAGGTATCGCGCCACCAAGGTAGGTTCCGACACCGCGTTAGCGCAGATCGTCAAGCTGGTGCAGGAGGCGCAGAACTCCAAGGCCCCGGCGCAGCTGCTGGCGGACAAAGCGTCACAGTGGCTGGTGGTGATTGCCATCGTAATCGGCCTGCTCACCTTCGCCGTCTGGTTCTGGTGGATCGGCCAAAGCCTGCTGCTTGCCGTGACCCTGACTATCACCGTGTTCGTGATCGCCTGTCCGGATGCCCTCGGCCTTGCCACGCCCATGGCGGTGATGGTGGGCACCGGCCTCGGCGCCAGGAACGGCATCTTGTTCAAGAATGCCTCTGCACTTGAGGATGCCACCCGGCTGGATATTGTGGTCTTCGACAAGACCGGCACCCTGACCATGGGCGAGCCGCAGGTGGTCGAGGTGGTCGTGGTGGCGGGCAGCACCGAGGAGGCGGTCCTCGCACTGGCGGGGACGGTGGAGCAGGGCTCGGACCATCCTCTGGCCAAGGCGATACAAAGTAAGGCCGAAGGCTTGCAGCTCGATCCGCTGACCGGCTTCACCAACATCGAGGGCAAGGGCGCGCGGGCGGAGATTGGCAGCAAGACCGTGCTGCTCGGCAACCGCCGGCTGATGGACGAAGAGAAGGTCGACATGGCGAGCCTGAAGGACGAGGCCGCGCGTCTGCAGAGCGCGGGGCAGACCGTGGTGCACGTCGCCCAGGACGGGAAGCTGGTCGGCCTTATCGCCATTGCCGATGCGCCTCGCCCCACCGCTGCGGCGATGGTCAAGAAAATGCGGGAACGCGGGGTGGAGGTGGCGATGCTCACCGGCGACAACCAGGCCACCGCCGAGCGCATCGCCCGGGAGCTGGGCATCGGCACTGTGATCGCCGATGTACTGCCGGGGCAGAAGGCGGACAAGATCAAGGAGCTCCAGGCTCAGGGCAAGAAGGTTGGCATGGTGGGCGACGGTGTCAATGACGCCCCGGCACTGACCCAGGCGGAGGTGGGTTTCGCCATCGGTGCCGGCACCGATGTGGCCATTGAGAGCGCTGACGTGGTGCTGATGAAGAGCGACCCCTACGATGTGCTGGGAGCCATCGAGCTGTCGCGCGCTACCCTGCGCAAAATGCATCAGAACCTTTTCTGGGCGGTGGCCTATAACGTCATCGCCTTTCCCGCGGCGGCAGGCGTGTTCTATCCGTTGGTGATAAGCCCAGAAGTAGCGGCGCTCGCAATGTCTGGAAGCTCCGCTCTTGTTGCGGTAAATGCACTCCTGCTAAAGCGAACCCGACTGGACGGCTTAGGGTAGACGAACACTTCCAATTGGAAAAATTGATGTTCATCAAGCCCACGCTATTGAGCGACTCTTTTTGCATCTTTTGTTGGGGTTTTTCAGTGTGAATTCAGGCTTATGAGTTTAAGTGGTAGGTAATTGCTGTTTGCTGACATGATTAATGACAACAAGGGGGAACGGGTAAATGGACATCAAAACCTTTGGAGAACTTATTAGCTGGACACGGGATTTGCATGCTCACCTTGCAAGGTGTATGTCACATTGCGCTACGAAGAATGAAGAGGAGCGAGCACGGGCGCTGCTGGACTATCTGGCGACCCATGAATCGGAAATGGAACGTATCGTGAATGAATTCAAGTCGCAGGGCGATTCCAAAGCGTTGGAGACAAGGGTCTACGACTACCTGTCTCACCATCCCATTAAGACCCACAGAACCTGCGATGAGCCCTACGCACAGCTGGATTTTGAGGGCATATGCAGAGAAGTATTCGATTTCCATGATCAGATAGAGGACCTTTATCGCACCATGGCCGACAAAGCCGAGATTCCCGAGGCGAAAGAATTACTGCAATCGTTGCTAACCATGGAAGAGAACGAAGCTATGCGATTGGCCAGGCAGATAGGGCGTATGAACGACCTCTGATCAGAACACTGAAATTATTCTTCGACGCAGAAAAGGATGTTGATATATGGTGGCGTCTTCCAGTCAGTTACGGGTTTTCAAGATGGGTATCAATACTCATCAGGAGCCTGTCGTCTACATGCGTGGTGATTGTGATGTGTGCCTTTCAGAAGGATTCGCCGCCAGTTCCAGGGTGGGAATTTCCTCGCAGGGACGTTCCATCATCGCAACTCTCAATATTTCGTCTGATGAAACGGTTCCCAAAGGGTATGCGGGGCTTTCAGATATCGCCATAGAGCGGCTCGGGGTGGCTCCGTCTGACCTGGTTTCAGTACATCATGCGCCCTATATCGAATCCTTGAGTCTGGTTCGTCGGAAAGTATTCGGACACAGCTTGCTTCCGGCTGAGATGGCCCGCATTGTCTCCGATATCTCCGC
>NZ_PSSW01000018.1 GCF_002933295.1 Marinobacter flavimaris | reverse complement strand
CGATCTGCGGGAAGCACTTCACCCTGCTTTTAGAGCGTGTGGCACAGCCACTCGCTCCTGGAGGATCGTCTTAACAGTCGCGAAGCGTCTGTTGATCCGACTTCGGGGGCCCCGCGATCAGCGAGGATCCTTTACCGGCCGGAGGTCGGAAGCGCGAGGGATACGGAGGGCGTCAGTCCCGCCAACGGCGGGATGAGCGAATAGCGAACCCGGAGAAGCCCGCCCCGAAGGGCGCGTCTCTGAAGTTTCCGGCCGGAAATTCTCTGACTTTTTCTTAGAATCAAAGCTACACGGACCAGTAATATGTCCTCAGTCCGAGTCATTCGCTCTGTCTAGTGCAGTAAACCCCTCTTTAAACAAGCTAAAGATGTCCAAATTTGCAAAGCTTGTGCGGCAATCAGGCATAGAAGACAAGAGGCTTACTACTTGCGCGTGGGTTTTTTCGACATGTGAACCGTCGACCAAGTTTTTCACTAAAACCGACACATCGATAATTCCTTTGTCATCCAACGATGACGCCATGTTCGAAAATCTGCATAACCCGATCCTAATGTAGGCAGTGTCCTTTTGTGGGATTTTGTAAATTGTTTCACCTACTTCCGTCCCAAAACGCGAGCCCCCTTTTGCGAAAACTAAAGCACCTATTGGTTCGCGATAATATTTCTCAAGGCCTGCGAAAGCTGGATGTGCGTTCGTTGGAAGGTTTCCCTCGTATACGCGCAACGTCGCTTCAAGACCCGTAAGGTCCATTGGATATTCATTATGATTAGATATTTCTACGTCTAGCCAGGCGGCTGAATCTGTCTTCCTGATGTTGGAAGTAATAATTGGCTCAATCCAGCCGCCTATTCCTTTTCCGGCTTATACCCATCTATAAGTGCTGTTATCAAGGTGAACAACTCGCCTTTTTGTTCTTGGGTGAGACTGTCATCTTGTCTCAATGCCAAGAGTGGGCAAAGTGTCTGACGAAAACGCCTATCAGCTGCGGCCTCTCGGTCAGACATCGGAACCTCTTGTTTGACCGTTCCTTTTACCGATGTGGTCGAACCTCCCTTAATATTTCCGCTTACGCCGCCCGAAGCATTCGCGTTTTCAGAGAGCGAACCCTCGGCTTGGAGCTCAGCAGTCAACTCTCGGCCAGAGCTCACAACTTGCTCATATGTGAGGTCACGAGCCTGACGCTGCCAGCTCTCCATTGGAAGACCTGGACAGTGCGTCGAAAAATCGAATGATGTAGTTTCAATAGTTTCATCGGGCGTAGTCTCAGTACTTTGGGAGACGCACCCAAACAAGGCAAAACACATGGATAGGAAAATCAGAAAACGGTGATTCATCGCTTTAATCCCTTAAAGGTTCATTGAACTCGGCCAATGATCGATCGCTACAGCGAACTCCCGCGCTGATCCATGCCAATCTTATGTAGAATTAAAGCCAATTTCCTAGAAACGTTCAAGAAATAGACAATACTGAAAATTGTTTCCGGCCGGAAACATATCGGCGGGTTAGGATCCAAACCAGTCCATGAAGGATTTGTGAGTCTCACATTCAAGCGAAGGCTGAATCTCCACTGAGCCAAAGCCTCCATCAGGTGTAATCGCATATGCCGCCACTCGAAAGGCCTCCAGTCCGTTTGGGAGTATTGCAATCGTTTCAAACGACGATTGAGAGAGGACGACACAACGTCCCGAGTAATTGGGTGGCAAGTAACTGGTAGCAGCGGCGCCGCCTATTTCATCAGCGACCTGGGCGATTACGGCGCCGCAGAATTCGGGGCATTCCACTTTCACGATTGACCCTCTCGAAAACCATAGCCCTGGCAATGGGCCTCTCGATTAATCATGCTTTTCTTCCCTCAAAGGTCGCTTAACATCCCTATATGATCTTATATAATCATTGGAGAAAGTAGAACCTGGATGGTAGGCCTTCTACGACGTGACGCCGCTGAGTTTCCGGCCGGAAACTTATATCTATTAGATCCGGAATCGATTCCGGAATCCGAGACCTATAAGAAAGATAAGCGCGATTGCAATCAAGCCCTGGGCTGCCATCAAGGCATACAGTGCGGGTTCTGCATCCTCGAAAATGTTCCGAAACCCGATGAGGCGCAAAACACCCGCAGCAGGAAGAAACGGGAAGGTCCATGCAAACGAGAACAACAACGGTGACTCGATGCTATCGAACACATAACGATAGATAAGGCCAAAACCCGCCCAAATAAAAATGAGCCAAAGCATCGGTAGAGCTATCGATTGCCCATAGCTGGAAGTGCATTCATAAATTAGGTCGAGCGTATCCGCGAGAAACCTGCCAACTCCTTTCCTGCGAAAACGGTTAAATCGCATTTCCTCGGCGTGACACGTCAACGCCAGGCCATGATCCTTGTTAGCCTCTGCAAGCTCTTTGATTCGCTGCAGTTTGGCGCCCCTGTTGGGCTCCTGCCGCTTTTGCTTGCTGGTCATCTGGGAGCCAAACTCCACATCTGTAAGACTGAGGTGTTTTTGAAATTCAGTACCCACTAGATTTGGAACAGGTCCAAACTTCAGACCATTAATAAATAACGGGCCTTTAAAGGTGGATCCTCGAAAAGAGAGCTCGCTTGTAAACACCTCTCCGTCTTTTTGACTAAATTCCAGTATTCCAGGAAAGTGGGCCTGTTTGAATACCACCTCACCAGGGCCAAGATCACTGAAGTTTAGTTCTGTTATTGCGCGCTCAGGAAATCTGGTAAACGCAAAGATCATATGCCCGCTTACCATGCCGAGCCCATCGAAGCGAAGCCGCCTGACTTCTTCGAAATTGGCATCGGTGAAGCGCAAATAGTTCTTCGTCCCTTCATGATCCGGGAATCCGAGTCGCAGGCCATTCACGCATACGTTCCCGCTTCGCCATTCCGTCTTTGTGAAGTCGACCTGAGACAGATTTGAAGCGCCCGCGAAGTCCAGCAGCAGGTCGCCTACATTCAGAATGGCTTCACGGAATGAAATACTTGTGCCCGTCGACGCTTTGATTTGGAAGTGGAATTTTGGACCCTGCATCACACAGCAGGAGTCAGCTTGCCCAGGTTTCTTAAATGGCCCAAAGCTCAAACGCTTCTCGCCTAAGTCTTGAATCTGAATCACGGCATTGTTGTAAAACCTCGCACCGTTAAACAGAACCTTGCCTTGGCCACTAAAGGAGCCCCCCTTGAACTTAAATACATCAAACGAGGATCCAGCAAAGGATAAGGTTCCGCTTCCAAAATGAGCGTCCTGGAACACGACAGCGCCTTGGAACGTCCCTGCAAACGTAATATCGCCATCGCCAAAGTCACACTCACCGAAATGCAGAGTCCTGGCGCCCCAGCCAATAAAAGGAAATTTCAAATCTCTTTGGCCAATGTCGCTCCGCAACTGCTCCCAATCCACCGCATCGAAGCAAATCTCGGCGCCATCTTTCGCTTCACGCTTAAGAGATTGGCTTGCTTCATCAGGGGTTCGACACTGCAAAATCGTCTGCAGGAGGGTTTGAAGCCTTTCGCCGCTGATACTTTCCATTTACTGTCCTTGTCCAAGTGGCGTGTATTTTAAGGTGAGTTTCCGGCCGGAAACTAAAAGGCCCGCGATCGCGCGAGCCTTCGTCTTTAGTCACCTTTAGCCTAGCAGGACCAATCCCTGCTGCATCCAATTTGTTTCCGGGCGGAAACTTTTACGGAAGCGGTGCTGCCAAAGCCAGCAATGCATCATTACCCAACCGCAAGTTCGAATGAAAGGCTGCTTGCGCTTGCGTCACAGAAATATCCATTTCGTCAGCGGCCTCCTGGGCATTTCGCACCCATCCTTTCAAGCGCCCGAATTCCACGTTCAACCGGCACATCAAACGCTGATTTACCTTCAGATGTAGCGTTCCCTTCTTGTGAGCCTTTGCTTCGAAAGCGACAGCTCTTTGCCCGGTCTTTCGGTCTGTAAAATGAAAAAGCACTTTCTGGCCGGCCTCCCATTCCCGCCGGCCCGCTGGCGCCTCATGCCTGGTCTCGAATCCCAGATTATTAGCAACGGTCATTAGATCGTTCAAAAGGTCTGCCACGGTAGAATCAAGGGTAGGGGACTGATCTCCAAAATACCCATAATCCAGCGCTTTCCAACACTCCAGGATAATCCGATGATCGAGTTTGTACCTTTCGATCTCGGGCGTGCGCCCGTATCGCCAGCCTTCCTCGGCAAACGTCTTGACGTTGGATTTGTAATTTATGACGTTGGCTTTCTTGGTCATTCGCTCCACGAGCTCAATCAGCTGGTCATCAAAGTATTGATTGCAGTTTTTAATGAGCCAGGCACAGAGCGCATGCACATTATCCGGCGTGAAATCGATGCTCATCGAGGCCTGTAATTTGTCCATAACCCTTTGCCTTGTCTTCGTAGCCAGCCGAGAGGTAACCGGCCGGAAATTCTCGAACAGCTCACGCCAATAAACGTGCTTCAGGCCCTCAATCTTGAGCTTCAGCCCTTTGGCCAGGGCTTCGGTGCTTACCCCGAGCTCCCCAAGCAACACCGGATCGAGGCCGCAGATCCGCTCATAATCCCCGACCAAATCCGATAGATCGTTTTGGTAAAAATCAGACAACGCCTGCACCAGACCGCGACTAGTGATTAACTCCCGGTCGGTACTGATAAGCTTCTTGGCTCTGGCCTCAATGGTTGCCTTTGGATCAAGATTGGAACAATCCGCGACCGTAGATTGAGGGGCAAAGTGTTGCTCAAACCAAAGATCAAACGGATCTACCCGCAACTCGTTAGACCGATAGCTCCGGCCACGATTGTGGCTGTGTTTATCTAAGCGGATTCGGACCACATCAACGACAGTGCGCGCGCGACGGTCGGCATCGGGGGTATCAAAAGAAAACTGAGCCAAAACTTCGGTTTCGGCCTTTCGACTTTCAATGGCAGACTGCAGAGATTTATCGTTCTGCCAACGTACCGGAATGATCAGGTAGATAAGCTTTGCGTTAGCTTCGCGAACGATCTTTTCTGACCAGGCTCCAAAGTGAGAGTAGGGCGGGTTCGAAAAGATCACATCGCATCGCAGATCTAAAAGCACCTGGGCGAATAGGTCAGTTCCAACAGTGACAATGCTTCGGTCCTGGCGCTCAACCAACATCAGACTCTTTTCAATGGCATATCGATCGCCGTCAGTCAGACGCATTAGGGCGCGCCCGTCCCCAGCACCGACATCAAGCGCCGAAAAGATAGGGTATTTGTCGCTGAACGGATCCGAAAGAATTGCCTGTATGTCCTTTCGGACAGCACTCAACATCTCATCGGTAGTGGGATAAAACTCGAAATCTTCGGAATGGTCTTTCAGTGCGGAAACAAGCGCAAGTGTACTCATGATGGGATTCTCCTAACTCGCCTCGACGCCGGCGAACGCGCTGCCAGCTAACTACTGGCACCCTCAAATACTCACATTTCTACCGCATTTTGTCAATCTTTGGGTATATCTTTAGTATCGTTCATAACGTCTGCTGCTATCCTGAGTCAGAAGGGTGAACGCATAGAGAGCGGCGATATGATTTCCAGGGAAGAGATGGCGCAGATTGAGCGGAGTTGTAGGCCTTACAGGGTGAAGATCAACGCATGGTCTGCTTCTTTAAATTCAGAACCTCGCTACTACATAAACCTCTATAGCATGCCGGCAGGGGTAGGGCCCTGTCGAACGAAGCTCTGGTTTACGGACGATAACCCAAAAGTGCAGATCGATGACCGGTATTCGGCGCTTGATCATCGATTGAGCTCCCAGATCCAATATGTCCAGCAGGCGATCAATCGGTTTTTTGAAGAAAACAAACAATCGCTCTTGCAGAGAAAAAGAAGCAACCCGAACCCTTTCTAGTTTTCGGGGGATCCGTTTCCGCCCGGAAACATGAACCGTTTGGCATGATCAAAACGTGCTACTGGCAATAAACTCGACTCCAGGTACACTCTGGCTATCTCGTTGGGTCGAGATGAGGCAAGGATGCCCGTTCACCGCAGTATGGTCTCTCGGGTGCGTCACCTGCTCAGTGGTGAGCCTGGCCGGGGGCACCCGGCACCAACCTCCTTTTTTTTGGGAGGGGCAGGGCAGGGCGGCTACCCTGATCTGTCCAGCCGGTCATTTTTGTTCCGAACCATCCGAACCATTGGCCGCCCCTTGTCCATTACGCCAATCACGCCTGTATCGATCGCCGCACCCACCATATATATTCCTGGTCCCAGCCTTTGATAAGGCTCCAGAATCATCCGCCTCCACGATGTTATATCCAGGAGCACAGCTGAAAACGATGGGAGTCTGCGGATGACATCCCGATCGGCAATGCCGAGCCATGATCTCACTTCAATCTCGTGGGCTGTGACCACACCAATTGGCTGGTGAGAGGCGTAAGCATTGAGGGTGGCAAAATAGGTGTTATGTCGTCGGCGGAATTCCACAATATCACTCGCTGATAAACTGTATAAATATACAGTTTATCAGGAGGGCTTTCGAGATGAAAAAGCTGGACGAAACGGGGAGCCAAGAATCGTAGTAAGTGCTTACTATTACTTAACTCGCTGTCCTGGCATGCGGGAACTGGATCAGGCGGAGCAAGAATACTGAGAAGGGGGTCGACCTTCCACGACTTGTCCCGTCTTGTAATCCACCTTCTGCGTCTCTTCCAAGTCGGTTTCGTAACGCCACCCGGGACCGTCGTTCGTCATTAGATAAAAGCTCCTGAAACAGTCATATCCACCCTCGTTCACCAGGCTCCCGGCAGCCCTGCAACTGGCTTTATTCGCAGCCTCAGATAAGTAACAATTTACTGAAGTACCCCGAATTCTGCCCACCAAAGCCTTCGCCTGTAGCTCTTTCTCGAATCTATCCCCAGCAACACCCCGCACCTTTGCACCCTCAACCGTCCTGAGGTTGCCTTTCAGCTCCGACAACACAGGATGAGCCTCATGGATCTGGTCGATTTCCAGCTCGTTCGCCACTTCCCAGCCATTCTGGCCCATGATGAACTGAAGCTTGACCAACCTTCGCTCGTCATTACCGTCCAGGGCCTCTAAACCAAAAAATGCGGTCGCCGGGTTAGCGGAACCGTTGGTATAGAGTGTCGTACCGAAGTCATTCAATACTGTGAGACGTTCATAATTCCGCCGGGTGTATCGTTTTGCCAGCAGCTTCAACGTGTCCAGACTTTGGTAGGTAGTATCTAACTTCCCCTGGATGACCTTGATATCGCCATATGTGGCGAAACCACTTCCTCGCAGCTCTGTCCCATGTTGTTCGGCGGTCAACACGATGGAGAAGGGTACTCCGAGTAGCTGAGAATCTCCGAACACCAGGTCCAGCTGATAGTTTCCCATCAGCGATTGGGTGTCAGGCACGCCTTGATCTTCAAGCTTTTGCTTCAAGCGCAGGTGCGGCACTAGGCCTGGCCCGTCCGATGGGACTTTGAACCCGTCGCCCGCCGGATTATCGTCAAACAATACGATTTCTGCAGAAAGATCAGCAAAAAAGTCTGAGCCCTGCCGCAACTCCAACGTACCTGATTTCAGGATGGCCTGTTCCACGGAGAATTGAACATCCCGAATTTTCCCAGATACGGGATCCTCAGTGCGCGTGGATGCCTGGGTTTTCTTTTCGTCGGGGGTTCGGTCAGACGCAGCCTGAGAAACCTGATCTGGCTCAGATTCACTAGTACATCCGAAGACTGCCAAAGCCACAAGGGCAATAATGATAGGTTTGAAGTTCTTCATTCAATTCCATCCTTAGACTTGATCAATTTTTGACTGCCGTTTTATCAGCAATAAAAACAGCTCTTTAGGTCCCATTTCCACCGATTTATCCACGAAAATGGCGAATAACTTTGCCCAGTAACAGCAAGAAAGCGGGGAGGGTAGGTGCTCTGAAGACGAAGCCCGAAGATCAGATCAGGGATCTTCCAACGCGCTCCTGGAGCCTTCGGTACCGCAGGCTTCTAAACTTTGGCAGCTCATTCACGAGCTGCTGAAATCGGCCAACCGTCCGCTCGCTCATGATCAGCCACTGACAGTCGAAGACGCCATGTTGGGTTTCGAGGAAAAGCTTTACGTCTGCTCTGGTCTCCTCAACCACTTTCACGAGTTCGAACTGTTCCACTGCGCCAAACGCCTCGGCCATCCCGTCCCCATGGGATTCAATCAACCGCACAGCATCACTCAGCGAAATAGCGCCCTCTTCATGATTGGACAGAGTTAGCGCAGCGAACCTTAAAAATCGGTCTCGGGCGAGTCGCTTCATCGTGTGCATTGTGTAACCCCCTTCCTTTGGTTTCTGACGCCCTGATTCCATCAGGAACAGGTGTAAAAAAATGCGGGTCAACACGGACCCGCATCACTAAGTTCCTTTTCAGCCCTGTGAGCGCTTCAACGCTGCCTTTACAACACTCAGTGGAGCAACACGATTCCCGCTGCCATCGAGACTGGCCAACAGGATGTTATTTTTGGGCGCTTTAGTCCGAATGCCGGCTATACGGAGCCGAAGCCCTGACAAAGTGATCTCGGCGTCCAGTGCACTCTCGGGCAGACCATAAAGCTCATGGAGGTCCAGGAAAGCCTGTCGCTCTTGCGTCATTACGACGCCGTCTTCACAGATGGTCGCAAGATTCAGCTTAAAACTGCCCGTGGTATCACCGTAGGTGGCACTTCCCGAAGTAATTTGCAGCCCAAGCTCTTTTGAAAGCTCGGCCAATTTCGCGTCCAGTGCCGGACGAATGACGTTTTTCAGGGTAGGGCGGTCGATAACATTTACTTGTGGCATAGGGTTTTCCTCGAATCAGAAGGGTATTAAAGATCGTTCGCGCAGTTGGCGGCTTGCAGGGACTGCTGATACAAGTAGTCGAAGTCTTCTTTCTCAAGATGTCTTCGAGCGAGCTCAACAAACACTTGCGAAACGGAGACATCGGCGCCTCCGCGGTGCTTCACCGCTTTACTGGCTTTGATGGCCTGATTTATCTCTGCCAGCTCTAGCCGTGCTGCTTCGCGCTGTTGCTGAAGCTCTTCGATCTCATTCCCAATTCGCCGCTTTACTTCGTCTGTTGCGCTCGACATCCGCGCTTTCAGGCGGCGCTTTTCTTCATCGAGGTTGCCCATCGTCTCTATAAGCACGAGCCGACGCTGGTGTAGATTTACGAATTTTTCGGCCATCACTTTCACGCCCCCCATGCCATATCGACACCTTCCCTGGCCACTCTCAGACGACCGCCTCGTGTCTCAATAACCAGGGTGTTTTTATAGACCCGCTTAACCTTGGCCAGCACTCGACCCAACCGGACCGTCTGACCCCTTTTTACCTTTTCCATCTAACTTACCTCGCTTTGCGGTAAACCAATTTGAATGCCATTTAAGCGTAACTTTATCGCCTTTCTTTGTCAATCTTTTTGTATATCTTTCAAGCCTAAAAAGATTAGATTATCTTTCAGAACAACAATAGCCGTCACCTGGAGTTTCCGGCCGGAAACAGATGATCCATGCTCAAAGAATCTTTATGTCTTTCCAGATGCTCAAGCGCCTGGCTCCTTGGAACAGAGGACTCAATGGGCAGGGGAACCACGTTGGAGCCAAAAGTCTTCTGAAACTGTTCGCCCAAATCGCCTTCGAATACAACACACCACAATCCGTTTCGCGTCACCAGATCCATCTCGAAACTCTCCAATTTCATATAGTTCTATATTAGATGGCACTATTTGATTCGAGTCAAAGTATTTTTGTTGAAAGTTTGACAAAAAAACCGGTAGGATGAGCCATTACTCACGTTCGCCGGTACTCGTGGCGACCTAACAGAAGGACCTACCCAATGGCGAAGCCCTTTGCCCCTAAGCTCAAACGCCCCATCAAAATTGCAGTAATCAACCGAAAAGGTGGCGTCGGCAAGACCAACACCACTATTAACCTGGCCTGTGAATTCGTGAATCGCGGGTACTCCACGGTGATCGCTGACACCGAGAAAGAAGGTGGTTGTGTCCACTGGCAAAGTTTGGCGGGTGATAACGCCAAAGTACCGGTGGTTGGAATGTATGACCCGATGATCAAGGTCAACATCAAAGCCTATGAAGGTTCCAACGACATCATCTTGATTGACACCGCAGGCATTATTGTTGATATGGACGATGAGGAAGACGGAAAAGCCAGCAAGATCAATAGCGCTGTTATGGCTATGGCAGACTACGTCATTGTTCCTCTGCAGCCCGCACCCGCAGACTTCCGCGCAACAGAGATCTGCGTGGAATCACTCAGCAAGATTCAAGAGTTTCGCGATGGAGCTCCGTTTTTCCGGGTTTTGTTGACCAGTACCCGCGCCAATGAAGATTTAACCAGGATGGCCTTGGAGTTATTCGGGGAGGACTACCCCTACCCAGTTTTCAAGACAACCATTCGTCGCTCTGAAGAGTTCAAGAAAGCCCACGCCTACGGCCAGGGCATCGTTGACTATGCCAAGCGATCGGAGTCTGCAAACGACATCCGAGACTTGGCCGACGAAATTCTGAAGGACCTGGATGAGGGCAAGGCATGAGCAAAAAGGCAGGCCTCAAAGCCGCTTTGGGTGGCGGCAGAAAAGAATCCACTGAGACCAGGGAAACTAGCAAACCCGTCGTTATTGCCGCGACTGGGGAACTTTGCCGTGTATTGATCTCATCTATCACCCCGGATCCTAACCAACCGCGCGAAACGTTCGATCCTAATTTCATTGATTCTCTAGCGCGCAAGCTCCAAAAGGACGGGCAGCATCAACCCATTACCGTGGTGATGACCGGACCTAATCAATACAAGATCCGCAACGGCGAAAACCGCTGGAAAGCTGCCCAAAAAGCCGGTTGGGAATATATCGACGCCATTGTTTATGAGTATGAGCCGGCGGAGCTTACCGCCCCAGAGCAGGCAGAAATTCTTCGGAAGCAGAAGTCTGACAACGATGATCGACGCCCTCTGACACCCTGGGAAGACATCAAAGCCTGTGCACGGTATGTGGAACTGTCCGGGAAAAAGCAGGGCGAGGCCGCAGAAGACTTGGATCTCTCGAAAACCGATCTCAGCAAACGCCTGAAGATTTTCAACGGTCCCGAAGAAATCCAGATGCTGGTTCGCGCTGAAGCGCTGACCAACCTGAACACCCTTGGCAGCCTGGTTGAATTATGGAAACTCGATCAGGAATACGCCGCGGCCGAAGCCCAGAAAATCCTTGAAGCTGGCCAAATTTCATCCGGGGCTGAACAGAAGTACGCCGCCAGGGTAAAAGCGCTTAAAGAGGGCAGGGAAGTACCAGGGTCCAAACCTGCAAAGAAAGAGCAAGAACCCCAGACGCCGAAACCAATGACGTTCTCGGCCAAGAAAGTGAATGTGGCCGAAAAGGGCGTGTTGGAAATTGAAGATGGGAAAGGCAACGCCATGCGCTTCAAAGTCCCAAGAAGCTGGAAGAAAGACTGGGAGAAAATCGGCGAAGCGCTGTTTGGCGGTAAATTATGAGCGATGAAACCAAAAAACAGAGGGTAGGGGATGGCCGCGTGTTCTTTGCGCACGTTTTGGCGGTTTTCGGGCCACAGGAAAGCCACGATGTCACCGCTCAACGCATTCTCGATATCGGCAGAGTCCGTTACGGTGCTGAGAGGGACAGTTTGAGAGGCAAACACCTCCGATCCTGGGCTGACGGCACCCGGATCGTTCCGAAATGGGCATACGCGGCCGCACTCGATCTGGCACTGGATAACGGATTTGAGCCAACCGATGACGACCAGGCCATCGCAACTTGGAAGACCTGGCGTTCCGAACGGCAGGAATTATCCGATGAGCAAGCCTTCACGGAGTTTCTGAGCTCTATCCCCTTATCCGACACACAACGGGCAGCTGTTCAGACATACGCGGGGTTAGGTCAATGAATATTCATCCTCAATCCTTCGCCAAGGCAGTAAGGGCTGTAAAGCCTTCTCCGGAACTGAAAGATCGCGCTTACCGCGTTCTAGTTGAAGGCGTACCAACTCTGGAAGTGTTTGAGCGAGACGCTCCAAATGCAGAGAGGGATTATCAGGTCCTTGTGGATCTGTTCAAGCACGCTGTGGCACCGACCGAACAACCGATGTTCACTCAATTGCAGCTTGTGTCGATCACCACAGAGTTTCGATACATCAAGTATTGGGTTTTCATGGCGTTGTCGCTTGTCCTGGTTGACGGCTATGGCATGTCCCAAGTCGGCCGTTTACTTGGAATGTCACGGCAACAAGTGAACATCGGGGTGACCAAAGCTAAGGAAAAGGCTTTGTATCTTGGCATCCTGGATGACGCGCCGGATCTGGAGACGATCACTGTGCAAATCCCGAAAACTGTCGCAAAGCAGGTGAAAGATTACGAGCACGAATTTGCAAGCGCCACCGTGAAAGAGGGGGCCCAGAAGCGTCCTGTTTTCGCGATTCTCAACAATGAGGATGCAGATCGGGTAGAGCAATTCATTTCTGAATTAAAAGCAGTGAAAGCCAGTGCATAAACAGGGGGTCGACATTGATTGTCGACCCCATTGCTACCCTCGACACTGTTCCAAGATTTCTTTAATTCTGGCGCTCTCATCAGGCTTTGGCTGTAGTCGATATTTCAATACGATCCTCGTGAATCTCGCCGTATAGCCACACCGGCCCTCTGGCGGCAACCACTCGTCCGGCCCCTTATCGGACTTTGATCGATTGAGGGAGGATTCTACGATAAGCACATTAGACGGATCGTTGGCAAAAGCCTCTCGTTTTTCAACGGACCATTCCGAGGCACCTCTTTGCCAACTCCATGAAAGCGGGACCAGGTGATCGGCATCTAGCTGGCGCGCATCCTGAATGACCTGATTGGTGAACGGGCTTATCCAACGCCCAAACACGACAGTGCATTTGGATTCGTCCTTAAATCGAACTGGCGCGGTAGAGCGCTCTACCAAGAGTTCGTGGCGGGTATTTTGGCAATCACCATCGTCATCCGCCCACCCGTTTCCATAGTGAGCACGACTGTAAACCTGGCCTTTGATTTCTTCCTGAGTAGCACTGGCTCCCTTGGGCAGGCGACCACCAGACTGCGTACACGCCTTGAGGGTCCGGAATCCCTGG
The DNA here is from genome assembly GCF_002933295.1 of Marinobacter flavimaris. Lineage (GTDB taxonomy): Bacteria > Pseudomonadota > Gammaproteobacteria > Pseudomonadales > Oleiphilaceae > Marinobacter > Marinobacter flavimaris. The sequence continues at coordinate 9,655 of NZ_PSSW01000018.1, read as the reverse complement.
TAGTTTTTAACAACTTCGTACCAAGGGCTCTGTGGATCATGGCAAATACCCGACCCGGACTTTTTGATCACATCGGCTGCCCCAACCAAGGGCAGAGCCGATAAAACTAAGATCAGTAGCCATGCAGGTCGGCACCCAATCACGATTTACCTCCCTTCTTTCTTGGATCCGAGGCCTTTTCTGGTGACCGAGATTCATTTCCTGGCTTTTGAGACTCGTGCACTTCCTCTTTGGTCTCTTTGTTCTGGGTTTCGTTGGCTGCCAGCCGGGTTTCCAGTTGGGTGACTAGTCTCTCGGCCTCCTTCTGGGCGGAGCGGGCTTCGTCACGCTCCTTCTTTCGTTCTTCCGATTGTGCGGCGATCGCTTTCTTTTCAGCCTCAAGCTCACGCAGCATCCCTTGAGCCTCCGACAACTGATGACTCAGCTTTGCTGCCTCTTCCTCACGGCTTTCTACTATCGTCGCCCAACCATCCCGCTGTTTTCGAAGATCAGCTTTGTCGCTCTCCAGGCTCTCATTAGCTTTTTTGAGACCTGCAACCTCACCCTTCAAATCACTGGCCTTTTCTTGCTCTTTGCTTAACTTCTGTTCCGAAACAGCAAGATCCTTTTCCAGCTTTACCAGTTTGTTGCCGAGCTCTTTCCGGTCATCATTGACTGACTGAAGCTCCTTTCTCGTGCCTTCAAGCGCTTCCTGAAGGCTTTGCACTTGCCCTTCTAGCTCGTCAAAGGCCGCTGTGGCATCAATCAGCTCTGCTTCCGCGCTTTGTTGTTGCTCCTTGGCCGACTTCATGACATCGGCTACCCGGCGCTCTGCGGTTTTAACAGCACGGTTGTTAAGATTGATCGCAAGTGTTCTGACCTGATCCAGGAATGAGCTGGTCATTTCATTCAGTGCTTCTTCAACCTCAACAGGCAGATCCTGGACGGGCTCGCTTTCAACAACCTCCTGGCTCTGGCGGTAGTCCTCCCAAACCCTCACCAATCGCGACGGGTTGCCGCCCCCGATTTCCTTTCTCAAGGCAAAACCGGTTACTCGCCGACCGGCGCCTAACAACCGCTTGGCCGCTTCGATGATTTGCTCGTCTTCAAATTCCGCAGGGCGCATATGAACCTCGAACTAGTAGGGATATGCATCAAGTATAGCGTTTTATAAGAAATAAACAAACAAACAAATAAACAAATAAAGAAATAAATTAAAGACAAAGAAGCCACGATGTTTTCGATGGAGCGCATCTTGGGCGCACAGATCAATCCGCAGCAATCAAATTGAACGCAGCGCACTGCTTGTGTGCCTAAACGTCACACAGATTGATTTTTGAGCAAGGGCAGAGTAGAGTAATGATGCTGGCAACAGTTAGAGGAAACAGGTTGTATTTCGTCGCACGCACTTGCCAAACCCGGGCTTTAAAACAGGGTCGCCTGAGCCAGCCAACGATAAATACTAGGAGCCAATCATGACCAAGCTGGGAAACGGATCTGCTGATCCGCGCCTTGTTGCGCGAGTCAGTCCGGAGATCCAAAAACACATAGCGCAAGCGGCTGAGCTCAGTGGAGTGACCTTGTCACAATTTGTGATTGAGTCATCCATGGACAGGGCAGATAAGGTTATTGAACAGATGACACGCATCAAGGTGACCGTTGAGACCGGTAACCGAATGCTGAGTCTGATGGATCAAAGACCTCGGAAACCTAAGTCAAGCAAGCTCATTCAGGACGCGCTCGATTACAGGGAAACGATAGATGCGAGCGAAACTTACACCGATTCAGAAGAGGCATAACCGCAGAGATTTTGACTGCGGTAATGAACAACTGAATAACTATTTAGCTAACAGCGCGCGGTCATCCGACTCCAAAAGGATGACAAGGACATTTGTCCTGGAAGATCCAAGAGACTCAAATAGGGTCATGGGTTTTGTGACGCTGACTCCCACCACAATCGACATTCCAGATGAGTGCTTTGCCGGCCGTAAACTTAAGAGTCCGGTACCCGCTCTGTTGCTCGCCAAAATGGCCGTGGATATCCGCTACAAGGGGCAGGGGTGCGGTAAACGTCTTTTTACCTACTCGATCATTACCGCAGCTGAGATTTCAGATGCCGTAGGTGGCGTAGGCTTGGTTATTGATGCCAAGGACCAGGATGCCAAAGCGTTTTACCTTGATAGGGCAGGTGACGACCTTGAGATCATCGATGAGACCGGCCTGAAGCTGTGGCTCCCGATAGGCGTATGCAACTTCATTGCAGGCATGGCGTAGATCGCTCGTCGCTTATCACTGGTCTGCAGACCGTATTGCTTTTAGAGAGAATCTATCTTTGAAAGGCAATGCGCTCCAGCTAACGGGGTCCTGGAGACCGGGGCAGCAGTTACAACGGCATCATCCAGGTTGCCGGTCGCTGGTGTGCCTGTATAAGAGATAGAAGTCCATAAGCCATGTTTGCACTATTTCCTATTTATGTAGTTATGTTTGTTTCTTCTCGAAAAAATCCAGAAGAAACATGATGCTAGAAAAAGAAAGGCAACCTGAATGAAGATTCAGTACCTTCGAGACGGTCTGAAGCAACTCAATGACGGGGAAATTGCCGTTCACTGACGTTTGGCGGCAACTTAATGACGGCGATAAACAACCAAATGATGCCGGCAAGGGAATTTCCCTGGAGGCGGGTTCTTGGCAGTCATAGACTGGGAGGGGCAACCAAATGACGGCGTTTCAGAGGGGTGCAGAGCGCTTTCAGAGTCAGCTTCACAGAGCCCTATAGGCTGCTTAACCCTGATTTCATTGGTTTTCAGGGTAATAATCGGCAACCGGATGACGTTTTGGGTCGACTAAAGCAACCTGATGACGGTCAAATCAGAGAGCGCAGGCAGATTTAAAAGCAACTCGATGACGGTCGAACGCACTTTTCCTGAACCACACGCCGCAAAAGGCAACCTGATGACGGTAGGGAAACGACACAAGCCCTCGAAAAGCAACTCAATGACGGTAATCACGCCGGTTTGGGCAACTCAAAGACGGTCTTTCCAGGCTGAACCTCGGAAATTACAGGGTCACTCAACGTGGCGAGACACTTCAGGCAACCTGATGACGGCCTGAGGTGGAAGATAGGTGCAATAAACATCGATAACATGACCATATTGCACGAAAATCAGCCAGCTTTCCTCTGATCAACTATTCACGGCGTCATTTGGTTGCCTCAAAACCGTCATCAGGTTGCCTTTGACCATCCTTTGGTTGCTTCTGACTTTGTGCCCTTGAAGCGAAATCAGTTGGGTGATATTTGTTCAAACCATCATTTCATCTATATGGGGCTCACCGTGGGTCAAGCAGCTGAAGCCAGTCACCAGCTGGATTTAATTCCACTGAACGAAAACACCCCAAAACTGCGAGTTGCCAAGGCCAACGCACTCGTTGAGGCGCAATTCGAGCTCACCAGCCAAGAGCACAAACTTCTTTTGGTTGCCATGGCACAGATCCGCAAGGATCAGACCCAGTTCCATGAACAGGTTTTTCAGGTACAAGATCTGGTCGAGCACCTGGAGCTGAATCCGAAAAACGCATACCGAGATCTGCGCCGGATTTCCAAAGGGATTATGAGTAAGCAAGTCACCATCCGGAACGACGATACCGGGGAGTGGCGCATGTACCAGTGGGTTTCCAAAGCCTACTGCGAGCGAGGGACATTCGGCATCAAATTCAGTGAAGAGCTCAAGCCCTTCCTTATTGGCTTGGTCGGACGCTTCACTCTGTATGAGCTTGGTCGAATTCTTCGGATGAAATCGAATTACGCGATCCGACTCTATGAGCTCTTCCAGCAATATCGCAAGTTCGGCAACCGGGTGGTGGGCCTCGATCCCAAATTGGCTGCACGCAACGGCTGGGACAACTTTTCCAAGTTGATGGGTTACAACCACGAGACATACGAGCGGTTCGCCAATCTCAACCAGAAAGTACTTCAACCGGCGATTGCCCAGATTGAGCAGTTCACCGAGTTCAAAAAGGTCTACGTAAAGAAAATTAAGCACGGCCGTAAAACGGTTGCCTTAGAGTTCGAGTGGAAAACCATCGACACTCTAGAAGATCTGCCTAACCACCCTCTTTATTCGGATCTGAGAGCACTCGGCGTCACCGACGCAACTTGCAGAGAAATCTTCTCTAAGTTCGATGAGGACCGAATCGTAAGAAACTTGGCCCTGGCCAAAGCTCACCATCGGTCTCAAACCCTGAGCAATCCTGCAGGGTGGTTCGTCACTGCAGTAAGAGAAAATTACGCGGATCCGGAATTGCCCCTGGACGCCATTGCTCAGGACCAAGATCCAAAGACCGAGTCTACAAAATCGAAGCCTGAGCATCCGCTGTTTCACGATTGCGCAACTCCTGCAGAATTCCGTAATTTGGTTGCCGCTGAAAAGGAGAGGGGAGAGAGGTTCTCCAGCTACTCCGAATTTTTGAACTACTCGGTCAATCAACAGGTGGAGAGATACCAAGGCTCCAGTACTGATTGATCGTCGTGCAACAAGGCCAGAGGGATAACTAGGGCCAACTTACATTCAGTGCAGATCCACGGCCGTGCCGCAAAGACTAAGGATTGAAAGAAATGACTGACGAACTCAACTGGAAAAAATTCCAGTTCATTACCGAAGTGCAAACGGCACTGATTAACAATGCAATTAACCTCAGCCTGGAAAGTAGTGCGAAAGAGCGCCGACACATATTCTCTGCGACGGGCACACTCATTAATATGGATGACGCCTTTTACGCTGCCGAGCGAATTCCACATAACATGACTGCTCATGAGGCGGCGAGCGAATTCGTTGGATTCGTTTGCGAGAACTTACGCGAGCAAGGGGACACCGTACCCAGCTGGTTCGCTCGTGACTGACCGAAGTGGTTCATGACATAGCTGTGAACCGACCCATCTTGCAATCCAACTGTTTCTCATCAATATTCGCGATTTCAAATTGAGTTTGACACGCTGGAGAGTGGAATGACTCTGGCGCTTCGCGTAACCCTCTCCAGAAAGGGTAATATCTTCTGAACCTGTGTCTTAAGGAGTAGTAAGCTTGGATGCGATCGCAACCTCTTCCGCTGTAAGCAGTTTTCTCGAACGCTGGAAAGGCAACTCGGGGAGTGAACGCTCAAACTTCCAATCGTTTATGCGCGATCTTTGCACGCTCCTAGATCTTCCACTCCCTGACCCGGGGGAGGGCGACACCAGTCAGAACTCCTACGTTTTTGAGCGGTTTATCGCCTCTCCGCGAGTCGACGGCAACACTGAAAGCAGATACATCGATTTGTACCGTCGAGATTGTTTCGTTTTGGAAGGGAAGCAGACAGGCAAACAACTAGCCTCTCGCAGCCACCAGAATGCCATCAACGCTGCGGTAGCCCAGGCCGAACGATACATCAGGGGGCTGCCCGTCGAGGAAGTGGAGCATGGCCGTCCTCCATTCATCGTTATTGTCGACGTCGGAAATGCCATCTACACCTATTCGGAGTTCACCCGGACGGGCGGAAACTATGTGCCATTTCCAGACCCCAGACATTTTGAGATCCGTCTGGACGACCTGCACAAACCAGAGATCCAACATCGTCTTCGCCAGCTCTGGCTCGATCCCGACAAGCTTGACCCAAGCAAACACGCAGCCAAGGTCACTCGGGAAGTCAGTACCAAACTGGCAGAGTTGGCAAGATCCCTGGAGCGCAGCGGGTATGACGTTGAAAGGGTGGCCAGCTTCCTCAAACGATGTCTGTTCACGATGTTCGCAGAGGATGTCGAGCTACTGCCGAGAGAATCGTTTCAGAACTTGCTCGTAGACATTAAAGACCGGAATCCGGAGGCATTCCCCCATGCGGTTAAAGCCCTGTGGGATACCATGAATGCCGGCGGCTACAGCGAACGTCTAATGCAGACCGTAAAACGCTTCAACGGTGGTCTGTTCAAAAACATCGATCCCATTCCGCTGAACGCCAGCCAGATCCAGCTACTCATTGACGCATCGAGAGCGGACTGGCGCTTTGTGGAACCAGCCATTTTTGGGACGCTGCTGGAACGAGCCCTAGATCCCCGAGAGCGCCACAAACTCGGCGCCCATTACACGCCCAGAGCCTATGTTGAGCGTCTGGTAATGCCGACCTTGATTGAACCGCTTCGCGAGCAGTGGGGTGACATTCGAGGAGCTGCGGAAACACTTTTGCGTCAGGGGAAAGACGCTAAGGCGCTACAGCAGGTCCAGGCCTTCCATTATCAACTTTGCCAAACCCATGTCTTAGATCCTGCCTGCGGCAGCGCCAACTTTCTCTACGTTGCCCTGGAGCACATGAAGAGACTCGAAGGCGAGGTCCTGGGCTTTATTTCCGAGCTAACACAAGGGCAGGGTGTCTTGGAGAGCGAGGGGCTGACCGTCGATCCCCACCAATTCCTCGGATTGGAGCTAAATCCCCGGGCGGCCCAGATCGCTGAACTCGTGCTTTGGATTGGCTACCTGCAATGGCACTACCGGCTGAATGACCGCCTGGATCTCCCCGAGCCAATTCTGAAGGACTTTAAAAACATTGAGTGCCGGGACGCTCTGATCGAGTATGACAGCCGGGAACCGGAGCTGGATGATAACGGGCGACCAGTAACCATCTGGGATGGTATTAGCATGAAGGTCAGCCCAACGACGGGTGAGCTTATTCCCGATGAAACAGGCCGCGCCACTGTGTACCGGTACCACAATCCACGCCGAGCCGAGTGGCCGAAGGCTGACTATATCATCGGCAACCCGCCGTTCATTGGCGCATCAACGATGCGACGCTCTTTAGGTGATGGATACGTTGACGCTGTGCGCCAGGTCTTCAAAGGCGTGGTTCCGGATTCAGCCGACTTCGTAATGTACTGGTGGCATACAGCGGCCGAGAACGTAAGAAAGGGTAACGCTCAACGATTTGGGTTCATTACCACCAACAGTTTGAAGCAGACCTTTAACCGACGCGTATTAGAGCCGCACTTAAATGATTCAAAGATGCCATTATCGCTGGCTTTTGCGGTGCCGGATCATCCATGGGTAGATGGGAATGATGGTGCTGCTGTTCGGATTGCAATGACGGTTGGCGTTCAAGGAACACAACCAGGTTCCTTGAATCGAATTGTTAGTGAGATGAAATCTGAGAGTGAAACACGAAAAGTAGATATAGCGTCAGTTACCGGAAAGATCTTCTCAGATCTCACAATTGGCGCTGATGTGGCTTCAGCGCTACCACTAACTGCAAATTTAGGATTAACATTCCCCGGAATTGAGCCACACGGGAAAGCTTTTGTAGTTTCCCCCGATGAAGCTCGAGAGTTAGGCCTTGGAAAACGTTCTGGATTGGAAAGCCATATTCGCCCCTATCTGAATGGTAGAGATCTAACTGGTAAGCCTCGAAATGCTCTAGTGATCGACTTATTTGGTTTAGAAATCGATGACGTAAAGTTGCGATTTCCAGAAGTCTATCAATGGGTAAAGGAAAGAATAAAACCGGAACGCGATCACAACCCTCGACCTAGTCGCCGTGACAAATGGTGGATCTTTGGCGAACCTTGCCCAAAATTTAGGGCCGCTCTTCCGCCGCTGAGCAAATACATTGCAACGGTGAAGACTGCAAAGCACCGAACTTTTCAGTATGTGAGCTCTGACACGCTACCCGACAGCAAACTAATTGCCTGCACTTTAGATCAGCCAGAAATATTGGGGGTTCTCTCCTCCCGGGTTCATACCTGCTGGGCCACTGCTGCAGGAAGTGCGCTTGGAGTCGGCAATGATCCAACGTATGTAAAAACAAAAAGCTTCGAAGCTTTTTCCTTTCCTGCTCTGGACGAAGCAGCAGTTGCTCAAATTGGCAAGCTTGCAACTCGTGTTGATGCGCACCGAAAAGACCAACTAACTGAGCATCCTTCACTGACACTTACAGGCATGTACAACGTGCTGGAAAAACTACGCGCGAGCGAAAAACTCACCGACAAAGAAAAAACCATTCACCAACAGGGCTTAGTTTCCGTACTCCAAGAACTGCATGATGAATTAGACCATGCTGTTTTTCGGGCCTACGGTTGGTCGGACCTGGCCGAAAAGTTGGTAGGTCGCCCAGGCGCCACAACGCCGCTTCCAGATAAGCCGGGTGGCCAAGCGGAAGCAGAAGAAGACCTGTTAATGCGCTTGGTCGACCTTAACAAGCAGCGGGCCGAGGAAGAATCACGAGGCATCATTCGTTGGCTCCGTCCAGAGTACCAAGCTCCCGATGCCGTTCAAACGGCAGTAGATATTGCGCCGAAGACAGCCGCAGCCAAAGCGGAAGCCATCACCAGCAAAGGCAAAGCAACATTCCCGAAAGCCATTCCCGATCAGCTTAGAATGCTCCGTGAGGCTTTAGCCGAACGCTCGTACACCACCGAAAGTCTTGCCGAGCTGTTCAAACGGAAACCTGTAAAATCGGTTGAGGAAGGTCTCCAATCTCTGGTGGCTGTTGGTGTAGCAGAGTATGAAACGTCAACTGGCACATGGCACACCGTATAAAGCAGCACCCTGAGTTAGAGGTGAAAGCTGAAGTCAGACCATGCTTATTAACTAAAACAACACACTCGCCACAATATCAAGGTTGGCACACACTAGAGGCTGTTGCCGCGGGTTTTCTGGAATGTCTCCATTGGGGGAGACGTGATAGCTCGTCAGAACGTACTGCGCCATAGCGCGACGCGATCTGACGGTCAAACAACCCCGGTCCATACTGTAATCTGCGCGAACGAGCTGTTGTTCTTGTTCACTAAGCTCCGGGTTCGGTATCAGGAGTAAATCAACCTGTTGATGCCAGTCATGATCAGCTTCTCCCGTGATCGCATCGCCGGCTTTACCCACCAAAGCAATCGACTCGAACCTTCCCAGATGGAAATCTCGGTAGCTCTGAGTTTCTTCATCAAAGGCCCTGCAATGCCATCTCAGGCCAGAATAGGCGAGGGCATGCGGGTGTACCTTTCGGTCCCGGCCGCTCGGATGGTTCCATGAACGGTACCGGACCGCGATGATCTGGCATTCCTTGATCGCCTGAACGATTGTCCGGAACACACTCGGTTCGGGCTCAATGTGGGGCCGTGGACCGCAATCGAGCCAGTTTCCTCCGTTAAAAGATCCACTGTGCTCAGCAGGGAACCGCCGGGCGAAGTCGATATACTCACTGATAATGCCCCGAGTGCACTTCGGCGTAAACGTAGTAGTCGGTTTGAAGATCTTGCAGACCGAGTCGTACCACATTTGTCCCGGATAGGTTTCCCGGTAATCCTGAATGTATCGGGTGACATTTTCACGCCGGACGTTGAACAAGCGCCCGAGCCGTGAGGCGTTGCATCCCCCTTCCCAGTTCAGAAGTACTTCCATTGCCCGGTACCGATCCTGTCTTGAAAACTCCCGGAAATCGCTTTTATTTGCCATGCGCTGTCCCCGGGAAGATAGGAAACCACTGGTGAACTATACCTAGAGCCAGCATCCGCTCCTGCGTAAACCCTCTTTTGCGAGCTCCGAGGGAGTTATGGTGATTTCTGGTGTATGGAAGCAGGTTGAAGGGGTGGCGTATCCTGTTGGTTGATCACCGCGACGATCACAACCAACAGAGGAATGATACGCCATGTCCAAGTCTAACCTGCATG
>NZ_PSSW01000017.1 GCF_002933295.1 Marinobacter flavimaris | reverse complement strand
GGTGTTTCAATCGGTAAACTGACAGTCGTGCTCTCAACATAACCGGACTGGCTTCAAAAATGAGTTAGGCGTGAGCCAACCAAGGCTCAGGGTGCTATATTCGAGCGGAGTCACTGATTCAGGGTTTTTTTATAAGCTAGGCGCGAAGCCACCAATGGCCAAGCCAAAAAAATTGTAAGCTACACAAAGCAAGACTACCTGACCCGCTTGGCGTAGAGCGGTGAGTTCCAGGGATTATTAGGATGCAGCCGATTTTTAGACTGCAACACTATCGATAAGATTATTCACAGTACTGTTTATAGAAAACTGACCAAAAATCATGTCCTGTAGCTTTGACAGGGGTGTGCTATAACTTTCGGTTGAATTCATGATCATGGAAGAAAAACGCATGACAAAACACAAGTTTGGAGGGCCTTGGACCCGACTAAAGTTGGCGATCCTGCAGGACTATCTTGGATTCTTCACCAGAGCACTGAGCAAGACACCGTTCAAGTTGCACTATGCGGACGCCTTTGCTGGCACTGGAAAACAGAGTTTTGAGAATGAGAGTGACCAAGGTGCCTTTTTCGAACATGAGGACATGGAAGGCTCTGCACGCATCGCGCTGAACATCGAACCTCCTTTCGATGGGTATCATTTCAACGATCTTTCAAAAAAGCATTATGAGGCTCTGAAAGAACTGCTCACTGAGTATCCTGACAAGCAGCCAGTCACGACTATTACTAACCTCGACGCCAACGACTTTGTGAAGCGATTTTGCAGTAGCTTGAGATCTAATGACCGCGCGATTCTGTTCATCGATCCATACAACACAGAATTGAATTGGAAGACTCTAACCTACGTTGCTCGCTCCAACCGAATCGATCTCTGGTTGTTGTTCCCAATCTCAGCGCTTATGAGAATGACACCCACGGACTCGGAACGCCTCGACCCGACATGGGTCAACACGATTAACCGCCTTCTGGGAACCGATAAATGGCTGGATGCACTCTACAAACCGAAGCCGGAACCGATAAATGGCTGGATGCACTCTACAAACCGAAGCCGGAACCGATAAATGGAGACCTTTTTGAGGAAGTTGAGATTACTGGTATGGAGCGGTTGAATGTTCAGGAGGTTACGGGCTTTGTGAAGTCGAGGTTAGAGGAGCAGTTTGCCTATGTGGCCAAGCCGGTAACCCTTTACAACAATGGCAGGCCTTTGTTCCTTTTCATGTTCGCTGTTTCAAATTCGTCGCGAACTGCGCAAGCCTTGGCTGAAAAGGTGTCTACGCACATTCTTCGGAAGCGCGAGAATGCGCGATAATCGGATAGCCATCATACACTTGACCAACCAGATCACGGCCGTTTGCCTTTTTGGACCGGCGAACGCCATCCGCTCCCCAGTTTCCCCACTGTTTGAAGAAGAATGGCACGCCAGAGGACAGGCACTGGTCGCGCAAATTCAATGCCCACTCTGCCTTCATAGGGCGAGCTTTGGGGCCTGACTCACCACCGACTATCACCCAGTGGATTCCATCCAGGTTGATCCTACCAATGTCTTCCAGCAATGGCTCGATGGAAAGAAACCTTGTGATTCCAGGCAGCTGCCGAAGAACATCAATCCTGGGCACGCCATACTGTCTGTCTTCTACTGAAACACCCAACCACGCATTTTTTGGGAAAGAGCGCCCCTTCGAGTAGGCTAACAGCCGCTCTGGGCGTTTTGTTAAAATCTGAAACGTGTGTTGAGAAGCTCTTTCAATGACATCAAAGACCTTGTCAATGAAAGCATCGTTGACGTCTTCGTGGAAAAGATCACTCATGGAGTTCACGAAGTAGGTCGTCGGTTTCGTCCGTTGGAGCGGCTGACCTAAACGCTCCGGATGTAAGGTGACATTGAATCCGTTCTCATATCCATTGGCGCCCATTGCCTTCAATCTACGTGCCATGGTTTCGGCATAGCAATGCTTGCAGCCTGGAGAAACCTTGGTGCAACCAGTTACCGGGTTCCAGGTTTGTTCTGTCCATTCGATGCTGCTATTCGTCGCCATGTCCATCCCCTAATCTGTATAAATATACAGCCAGCTGAAATTAGGTTGGTTCAATAGGTTGTAATTTTCAAGGTAAGTTGAGCGAGGTGCAACTTACTCAGTTGAAAACATATCCGTTTTGCGACAAATCAGGCATCGCCGCTTGTTCCTACTTGGCCCCGTGACCCTACCCCAGAATTTCGGTCCATTTAGAACTGGAAAATCCGGCATGATAGAGCCTTGAGCAGGAGATCATGCCATGAAGCGATCGCGTTACACCGAAGAGCAGATTGCCTTCGCCCTGAAGCAGGCCGAGCTGGGTACGCCGGTCCCGGAAGTGTGCCGCAAGATGGGCGTCTCGGACGCCACATTCTACAACTGGCGCAAGAAGTACGGAGGCCTGGGTCCGTCAGAGCTGAAGCGCCTTAAGCAGTTGGAGGAGGAGAATCAGCGCCTGAAGAAGCTGGTGGCCGACCTGAGCCTGGATAAGGCCATGCTTCAGGATGTGGTGGCAAAAAAGCTCTGAGACCGCCTCGTAAGCGCCAACTGGTGGCTGACCTGCAAAAGCGATATGGGGTTAGCGAGCGCCAGGCGTGTGCGGTCTTGCAGTTTTCCCGGGCGTCTAATCGCTATCAATCGGTGGCAAGGGACTCGTCAGCATTATCGATGAGGATCCGTGAGATCACTCTCACGCGGCTTCACTACGGTTACCGACGCGTGCATGTCCAATTGCAGCGAGAGGGCTGGCGTGACAATCACAAACGGGTTTACCGGTTATATCGGGACCAGGGGTTGTCACTTCGCCTCAAGCGTCCGAAGCGCAACAAAGCGGCCAAGAACCGTCAGCCACTTCAACGAGCCACCCATCCAAATCACATCTGGGGCATGGATTTTGTCTCAGACGCGCTGTTTGATGGTCGGCGACTGCGCTTGCTGACGATTATCGATCTGTTCACCAGGGAGTGCCTCGGCATCGTGGTTGGACAGAGCCTGAAAGGCCATGATGTTCAAGAAGCCTTGACGGCGATTGCGCGCTTCCGGGGCAACCCGGACGTGCTTAAGACCGACAACGGTTCGGAGTTCGCCGGCAAGGTCATGGATCGCTGGGCCTATGAGCGGAACATCGAAATCGACTTCTCACGGCCCGGAAAGCCTACCGACAACGCAACGGTAGAATCGTTCAATGGACGCCTCCGGCAGGAGTGTCTGAATGAAAATTGGTTCTTGTCACTGGCCGACGCCAGGGAGAAAATCGAAGCGTGGAGGACGTTCTATAACCAAGTCAGACCCCATTCCGCATTGGAGTGGTGCACGCCCTCGGACTACGCCAGAAAACATGCGGTTTCACGAAGAAAGCAGAAGCAATTGGAGCCGGATTTTTCCAACTCTGGGTGGACCTAATACGGGGTCAGGGTCAGGAGCCGGATTTTTCCAACTCTGGGTGGACCTAATACGGGGTCAGGGTCACTCCGATTGTTCCTGTTTTAAATGGACCTAAATTCTGGGGTAGGGTCAAAACCGACTTTGCAGTGGGCAAGATGGACTACAGTAACAGCGCCAGCCCTCCCATGGCCGAGCTGGCACGCCAATTTATTTAGACATTTTCATATAATACTATATAATTCCTATTGATCCGTCGCGGCACGCCATGGACGGTGCCCATAAACTCACCAGGAAGCGACACCATTGGACACGCATGAGACTCTCAAGCAACTAAAGTTGGGTGAAGACACTCGATCTGCGTTGAAATCCTATGCTGCTCAAGAAGGGATTTTTTTAAAGCAACTCTACCGCGATGCCGTGAGTTGGTTTCTCACATCAAACGACCCTGAATACCTTGCCTCTCCCCGCGACGGCGTCTATATCAGCATTTGGTTGCCGGACCCTATCGTCATGGAAGTGAAAACTCGAGCCGAAGAAGACAGCCAGCCGCAAAACCGCGTCATTTACACCTCCCTGGTGAAGTACCTCGCGAAGAAGTCGAAAAATATCATATAATTTTATATACAAGCGTATAAAGCTGCCCTATACTCCATCTGTGTAAGTCACCACCTGTAGGTTGCACAGATTATATGAAAACGACTAACGCTATATTACTAGCGGCCGCACTCCTGAGCGGGATTACCACCCCCGCTCTGGCCAGCAAGCCCAAAAGCGAAGTGGTTTTCTCTGAAGGCACTTGGCTCATTCTGGACCATGCTCGCCTCCCCAAGCCCAAGTTAGAAAAAATCGCGCGCGGTGTTCATATCGATCCTCGGCTCTTGCAGGAGCTGACCAAACCTCAATCACGGACGTCTTCCAAATGAAATGCTTTCGAATGATCTCGGCAATCCTTCTGATTGCGCTCTCAATCACAGCCCGTGCGACGACCATCGAAGAGGTCAAGAGCACCCTGGCTGCAAAGTTCACCAATTCCAAAATCCACGACGTCAGGCCGGGCCCTATCGATGGCCTGTACGAAGTGACGTTGAGCGGGGCCCAGGTAATTTACTTCTCGGCGGAAAACAATGCTCTGGTGTTTGGGGAGATTTATGACCTCGAAGGTCAGTCGCTAACTGCAGAAGCCATTGCGCGAGCGAACCGCCTCCGGCTTGAAGACCTTCCGTACGACCAAGCACTCATTCTCGGCCCCGAGAATGGCGTTCCCATTATCGAGTTCACAGACCCGGATTGCCCCTATTGCATTCGCTATGACGAATTCATACGCGATTCGGCAGTGCCAGTTAAGCGCGTGATTTTCTTCATGACCGCGATTCACCCTCAAACCGCACCGGCCAAAGCCCAACACATTCTGTGTTCGGAAGACAAAGCCGCGGCTTTTGATGACATCTATTTGCGTCGAATCCAGCCCACAGCGACCTGTGACACCGGTGCTGAGCAGCTTCAGATTCACGCCGACGTATCGAGTCAGTGGCGAGTTCAAGGAACACCGACACTGATCCTCGATGGGAGCCCGGTGACGGGCTTTAGGGAAGAGGTAATCGCCAATTACCTCGCCAACAAAACCAAGGAGAGTTAATAATGAAAGTGTCTGCTTCTCAAACTGCTCACGCAGAACTGTCTCGCCTGAGCGCCATCGCCAAAGCTCGTTTTGGTTCATTCCGCTCTGCTGCCCCCGTAGCCGCCGTACCCATGCTTGTGCTGGGCTCGATGACTGCCAGTGCAATCACAGCTCCGGCTTCCGGTACCTTCGCATTCGACCTGTACGACGTAGCGGTTAACGACATGCTGAAAGGCCCTGTTGGGTTCGTCGGCGGCCTGGCTGCGATTGTCCTTTCCGCAGTCCAGATCACCAAGAACTGGATGCTTGCTGCAGGCGGTGTTCTGGGCGGTACCGCCATGATCAAGGCTGACAGCATCACAACTTCGCTTGGCATGATCATCTAAGCGAGCCACAACCGGAGGCCGACTGTGAACGAATCACGACTACCGATTTACCTTCATCAGCCGCTTCAAGTCCTTTGGTTTGACGCGCATGAAATGGCGATCATAGTGATTTTTTATCTTGGCGCCGCCATCTTTGGTGGCCTCGCCTGGATATCGCTGTTCATTGGTCCGGCCCTCCTTATTCCTATGAAGCGAAAGCGCGCTCGAGGCTGGTTCAGCCATCTGGCCTATGCCAACGGGTTCTTTGAACTCAAAGGCTATCCCATTCCCACTGCCACCAAATTTCACGAGTGACCCATGAAAAGTCTCTTCTCCAATCTGTTTGTCCAGGATTCGAGCAATGTCTTTGCCGAAAACCGGCTGCTCAAATTTGGGTTTGTGGCGGTGGTGATTTTTGCAGGTCTTCAGACAGCCACAATTTCATCGAAGCTAGACGAACAACGCGTTCACCTGATCCCCATTGGTGGACAGGGCGACTTCGTTATATCCGGATCCACGGCATCTGATGATTACTTGCGCTCAATGAGTCGTTACATCGTTCATATGGCGGGCGACCTTTCAGCCGCCACTGCCAGAAGGCAGTTGAATGAGCTGTTGCCACTCATTCACCCCGACGAATACTCCCGATATCGCGATCTATTTACCCGACTGGCAGATGGTATTGAGCGCTACCCGACAGTCTCCTATGTCGTTCAATGGCGCGGTAATCGAGACATTAAAAAAGTAGGCGACGACACCATTCACGTTGCTGGCGTGAAAAAGCGGATTGTGGGTGACTCGGTGACCAGCACGGAAAACGTCACCTACCAGATCTCTTATTCATTCGAGCAAGGAAGATTTTGGCTTACCGGCATCAAGGAGGTATCGAACGATGCTTAACAAACAATTTTTGAACTCGGCACTGGCCGTGATGTTAGTAAGTTTGCCGGCGCTTGCTCACACGCAGGTTGTGAAGCCTGACGTTGTCACACCAGTGGAAATGTCCAATCGAGACATCAACAGAGTTACCTGTGTCGACGGTGCAATTAACGATGCTTTTTTCTCTCAAGAGAAAGGGATCGTGGTTGAAAACAACGGGAATAATAGCTTCATCAAATTTCTGATTCAGGATGATGGGCTGAATCAGGAATATGTTTCAGCGCGATCCGAGTTCTATCTGGTTTGCGCCGGCGAAATTTACACCTTAATGGTGTCTCCAAAGGACATTCCCGGGCAAACAATTCGCCTTTCTACGGGCGCGAAAAACCGCATCAAAGACAACCAGGAACTGCTCTCTCCCCTTCCCGATGAAGAGCGCGCGGTCTATCTGACTAAGGCGGCCCTTGAGGACGACATCCCAGACAGCTTTTCGGTCAGCACAAACACGAACAGCGAATGGGTATCACGCATGACCGCTGGCAAGCCAAACACACAACTCGCGTTGCGCCGGACAATTCGAGTGGATGGATTGGGGCTTTCCTTAAAGGAGTTTTTGGTCAGAACCAGTACTACAACCACCTTCAGCGAGACGGATTTCCTGAGCTCTGCCATTGGCGAATCGATCTTTGCGGTAACCATGGATCCGCTGAGCTTGGAACCTGGCCAAGTAGGACGTTTGTTTGTGGTCTCTAAGGAGGGCTTCTAATGAAGGCTTGGTGGAATGGCCTCGGCGCCGAAGACAGACTCAAGTACCGGAAATATAGCATTGCCGCTGGTTTCCTCGCTCTTTTGCTGTTCGTTTACTACGCCTCCGGTCAAGACGAAAAGGAGCCCATTAAAGAGGTTGAAACGACAGACCTATCTCTAGGTACCGATCTCCTGGAAGACGACATCCGCGCAAAAGTCGACAAGGATTTGAAGCACGTCGGCGAGACACTTGCCGAAATGGAGCGGCGACAACGCCAATATGACTCTCTGCTTGCGGCACTGGAGACCTCTCAGAACGACTTGAAGCGTCAGGGTCAGGGTGAAGAAACCGGAAAAGAGGAAATGGTGAATCCCCTTTCCGACTTCCAAGCCCCGGAATCCGGAGGCGAAGTATCCTATCCGGAGCCTCCAACCTATGTCCCCAGTTATAGCGCGTCCGAATCCTCCCTCAACAATATTCCGGTTGAAGCGAGAATTGTCGGCGGTATTGGCCGTGCCCCTGGCACCGACTTTCAACCGGAGACAGGTTCAAAAAAAAAGAACTCGATCTACATGCCGCCCAGCCACATGCCTGCAATTCTGCTGACTGGTATTCGTGCCCTTACTTCGGAACTAGGTGACGCAAACCCCGAACCTGTAATGCTCAGGGTTCAGGCGCCCGCGGTGCTACCAAACAGTGTCAAAGCCAACCTGAAAGGCTGCTTTGTCATCGCCAATGCGACGGCAAATCTCGCTCAGGAGCGTGTAAACCTTCAGCTGGTCAGTCTTTCCTGCATGAGCCTGGATGGGACAGCGGTCATTGATCAGCCAGTACAGGGGTTCGTTGCTGACAGTGACGGCGTGCGCGGGCTTACCGGTCCAGTTGTTTCAAAGATGGGCGCTCATGTAATGAGAATGATCGTCGCAGGTCTTTTCGAGGGAGCAGGAAACGGCATTGCCGGTGCGGCTGCGACGACGTCTACCTCACCTCTCGGAACCACACAAATCATCGACACAGACTCAATTGTCCAATCCGCCGGCGGTCAAGCCCTCAAGTCTGGCTCTGAAGCCGTCCAAAAGCTGTTTTTGGATCTCGCAAAACAAACCGTTCCCATCATTGAGGTCGGCGCAGCCAAAAGGCTGACCGTTGTCATCCAGAAAGGAACAGATCTCAGCATTATGGAGAAAGGCTAATGAAAAAATTTACTCTGCTATTGGCGATCAGCCTGTTGGGCGGCTGTTCTCTGGTGCCCTATGAAAACGAGTTCTCCTGCAATCTACAGGACAACTTTGGAAAATGTATTTCTGTCGAAGATGCGTATGAGGAGGCGGTGACAGGGGTAGAAAAGTATCCGCACATGACCAGGGCCTCCGAGCAAGCGCGTCAAGCCAGAGCGAAGCGAACGGACAAGTTGACTGGATCCCAGCGTGTGAGGGAGCAACCTATCGGTGTGTCGACATCCTATGGCGCGCCGACGTCCTCTCCCGATGCAGATCCTTCTTTTGCACCCCCTCAGTCAGCTTACAGCGGATACCGCGACCAGGTTTACAACCAACTCGGAACCATGATCCAGGCGCCCCGGACGCCAATGATCAAACCTCCGCGCTCCGTCCGGACCATGATTCTTCCTTACTCAAGTGAACTGAAACGCAACCGGCTATACATGCCTCGATTCGTCTACAGCATTGTCGAGGAACCGCGTTTCGTGATGGGCCAATACCTCTATAAAAAGCCGGAACTTACTGACTCGCTTATTGACCAGGTGCAGGGGAGCAGCCAATGACAGCTGAAGAGAAAGTAGGCCCCCTCTCAAAAATCTGGTCGTTGATCGTTGGCGACAATGGCGGCATTACACACAGGGACCTTGAGCAAGAACTTCGCCGAAACAAATTTTCTGACTTTCTACCCTGGGTGAGTTTCGATGAAGAGCTGGGTGCCTTCCAGACCCTGGATAACCGCTACGGCTACCTTTTCGAGATATGCCCTCTCACCTTTTTAGGCGGGCGGGACCTTAAACAATTAGAAACGTTTTTATCGGTCACCTATCCGAAAAGAACCCAGATCCAAATTATGCTTGCGCCTGATCACAACGTGAACGGTATCCTTCAAGCCTATTCGCGCAACAAACAGCGCCGAACACCTCTGCTCCAGAAATCTATTGAGCAATACACCAGCTTCTTAAAAGCGGGCACTAAGGGAATGCGCTGCTATCACGGCATTCCCGTTCGAAATTGGCGAGCGTTTGTCTGCATCAAGACTGCGAAACCGCTATCAAGCGAAGTATTATCGATCGCTGAAGAAACCTTGCAAGCCGCCCACCTTGCCCCGGCACGGATGGGACCAAATCATCTGGTTGCCTGGGCACGGCAGTTTTTCAACGATGCCGACGCCGATCCGAATGGCCATGTTGATTCCCGGCTTCCGCTGCGAAAGCAGATCATCAATGCGGAAACCAAAATTGAGTTCTCAGGAGGCGAAAAACCGTTTCGTCTCGGCAAGCGTTTTGGCCGGGTGATTACGCCAAAGGTTAACGCAAAATCCATCGATACCTTCACCACCAACACCCTGACCGGTGGCGTAATGGGCGCACCGGATGATCCCGATCAGATAACCACGCCTTTTATTTTCAGCCTGAACATTGTTTTCGAAGACATAAAAACCTCTTTGCACCAAAAGGCCAGCGCCACCATGGCGCAAAAAGGCACAGGCTCTTTTGCAAAGGCCATTCAGAAAAGAACTGAGGAGTTTAGCTGGGCTCTGGACAAGCTCGAATCGGAACGGTTTATGACAATCATTCCATCCTTGGTCATCCTCGGAGATACCGAAGCTGAATGCATTGATTCGGTGTCGCGCGCCCGTCGACTCTGGGAATCCAAAGATTTCGTGATGCAGGAAGAATCGGTGCTTGAGAAACCGATGCTGATTGCCTCTTTGCCGTTCGGTCTCTATGACATTGATAAAAACATCGGCTTGCTCGACCGACATTTCTACGCGCCACTGAGCGCCGTGGCTCGTTTCATGCCCATTCAAGGCGATTTTCGAGGATCCAGCGACCCCGCCCTACTCTACGTCGGGCGCAAAGGGCAGCTGGTCGGCATGGACGTGTTCGACAAGCGAGCACCCAACCATAACTTCCTCATTGCCGCCGGTTCGGGTGCGGGCAAGTCCTACACGCTCAACGATCTCTGCAAAAACTATTACGCTGCAGGCTCATTGGTTCGAGTAACCGACATTGGTTACAGCCTTCAGAAGCAATGCGATATGGTCGGCGGCCGGTTTATGGATTTCGGCAAAGAGCGGATCACGATCAATCCGTTCAACACCAACTCCAAGGATGAGGATGACCGAAACGCGGACCTCATGACCACCGCCAACATCCTCGCTGAAATGGCATATTCCGCCTCTCGCCAACCGCTGCACGAAACGGAATGGACGTTGATCAAGGAAGCCGTTCGTTGGACTGCAGACCGCGGCGACATCGTCAACGGAATCGATGCTGTTCAACACTACCTGAAGTCCTATCCAAAACTCGCCTCTGACCAGGGCGAACCGCTGCCTAGTGCGGTCTCCAAGGCTCACGAACTCGCCTTCAACCTGCACGATTTCACGACGAAAGGCGTGTACGGGCGTTTTTTCAATGGCGCCGGCGGATTCGATATTTCGAACGATGGTTTCGTAGTCCTGGAGCTTGAAAAGCTTTCAGGTCAAGTCGAGCTGTTCAACGTGGTGATTATGCAGGTGATGAACTCGGTCACCCAGGATCTTTACCTTTCCGATCGCTCCGAACAACGCTTCGTGCTGTTCGAAGAGGCCTGGCGATACTTTTCAGATTCCCGGGGGGAGGAGAACAACCGACTCGGCAACCTGATTGAAGAGGGCTATCGCCGCGCCCGCAAGTACTCCGGGGCCTTTGGCATTGTTACGCAGAGCCCGCTGGATCTCCGGAAATTCGGCCCTGTCGGACAGGTCATCAAGAATAACGCTGCATTCAAGTTTTACCTTGAATGCGAGGACTACGCGAAGGCTGTAGATGAAGGGGTTCTCGACTACGAGGGCCTGGCTGTCGATCTCCTGACCTCCGTAAAAGCCAACAAACCCAAATACTCTGAGATCTTCTTTGATACGCCGTTTGGCCGGGGTATCGGCAGGCTGTCTGTGGATCCCTGGAATCACTGGATCGCAACGTCCGACGGCAAGGAGGTTGCCAAATATAACGCACTGATTGCTCAGGGTATGACGCCAGCTCAGGCGGTGTCCAAACTATCCGGAGTGCCACTTTAATGGATTGCTGGATTCTGCTCGTCCTCATAGGACTTTTACCGGGATTTGTATCGGCAGATCCGGCATCCGTCACTGAGGCCGAGACCACTGTGGGCAATGCTAGAAGCAGCTACGGAAGCGCCGAAGCCATCCAACAGAACTTCACTACACCTCTGATGTCTGCCGACGCCATGAAGACGTTCGATGGCCAGAGCTTCGATGCCAACTTGGGCTGCAGCGGCTCTCAGAAGTTTTTGGAAATATTCGTTGCACCCTCGGCCAGCGGTGACATTGGCACCTTGACGGTCTCTCAAGATAGCGACCTGGACGGCACGATTGATCGGGTATTTACACCAGGGGTTCCGGTGTCCGGTGTATGTGCAAACGGAGCTGTTTCGTGTAACGCAGGGACCTGGGACAACTGCTCGGGACTGTCTTGGGTGGTGAATGGCTCAGGCGAAATCGGCATGACCCCGATTCCCCTAAACAAGCTGGGCGGGTGCTATTGCGTGAATAACTCATGCGGGACTGGCCTAGTTATGAGCAACTTGGACAAAGTCCTCAATGATTTGGGGGGAGGCGCAACCGGTTCGCTGACATCGCAAATGGACTATCTCACGGTTTCCGAAGTGGGTGTGACCGGACCGATGATTAACTTTTACGCACAGAAGGCCGGTGACTGCGCTGCGGGCTCGCCAATGCTGAAAGCCTACAACAGCACGCCGGGTAACCTCGCCAGCGATGCTTTCTCCGCCTCTGCCGCTGATCCGGAATTTAATTTGATTACGACATCTCCGGCCGCTACAGCGGACCCTGTCCAAATCAAAAGCTGCCAAATAACCCGGAACGTGCCAGTGGAAGAAGTCACACTGAACGACATCATTGAATATGCCGGCGGTTCTGGAAACATTTTTCCATGCGGCCCAGATTGCCTTCAGCTTTCATTAGGGCAAGTTGGCGACAACTATTGGGCCGGTAGCTGCAAAATGTATGAGCGCCAGGTTCAATTCAATGTCTTGGACCCAAGCCGGATTTTGGAAGCAAAAATCAACTACGCAAAATTCGATGACTGGATGCAGATCTACGCCGATGCCGACCTGCTTTGGAATGGCCCCTACGGAAACTGGACAGGTACCGGACGACCACCGGGCGCTTGCGAGCTCTCAACCAACTGGGTCCGCTCGCCAAATGTCGACTTTAAGAGTTATCTGACGGGTGGCCCCGTCGACTTCAAAATTAGAGTGGAAGTTACGGGGAATGGCGAAGGCTACGCGCTCGCAAAAATAAATGTCGATACCGACTGTAAACTCAAACCTGACACCATTTCAAACAGCTGTAGTGCATACCAAAGTGACCCTGAATGCACACTCATGGAAGAACAAGTGGACGGGGTTTGGACATATCAGAATTTCGTCAATACCGGTCTTACTCCGTTACCGTCCACCCAAGTGATCAATGGTTCAACCTGCTCGTTTACACCTACACGCCCGTGGTGGCAAAAAACGCGCAAATATCGCTGTCAGGTCACCGGTACATACGATTTCGATGACGCCCTCGAACGGGCTGACAACGTTCAAGCCAGCACCACGAACACTGGCTATCAAGACTATTTGAAGCAGTCTAACGGTAGTGTTCTGACGCCGACAGAAAGCCTTTCTGTTCTGGAAGAGGTTTCAGTGCCTGCCTGCACAAAGGCATGTAAGACCAGAAAGCCGCGCTTAGCAACTGACGCGGTTCAGAACGGCGTCGTGCAGGAGAACCGCACAGACCCCAATACCTTCGATTACTTCTTCCACGAGTGTTCCGCTGGCGTTTGTCCGGCTGGACCCGGAGAGACAGTCGTTCAGTCGTGTGGATGTCTTAATGAATTCGCAGAAGCCGCAGCAACATTGCAGGCCGTTCGCCAAGCATCAAGGGATACGATATGCAGTTCAGGCACAGCCAACCCGCTTTAATTGGACTTTTAAGCCTCTTTCTCCCTCTCGGCTCAGTTTATGCGGCCAACTGGTCCTGTGGCCAAGATCTCAATATGAATGGTGATCTTGGCCAACCAGGTGAGACGGCTTCATGTTTTGAATCGCCAAGCGGGGGAGCGCTATGTCCAATTTCCGCCGTTGACTGTAGCTCAAGTCAACAAATGGTCTGCACGAACCCGGTTGCTTTGAATTTTGATGTGAAAGTCGCTCGGCAATTCGGGTCCTTCACGGTCGGATTCGATCTCAAGACTGGTGCCGTAACATCAGGCCCCACTGGCTTGGTCGCACAGATCCCAACGCTCGATTTCGACAGCATTTGCACAAACAACAATCCGATCAGTGCTACTGGTTCCACAACTTGGGACGCCCCGAGCCTATCCGGTACCAACTTCCTGGGCACAACGCTTGTGAACCTAGTGACCACCCCAAGCTGTGCAAACGGTTTAGTCGGCACAATCCAGATCACTGACAACTACACTGGGGGCCTCCCCTCACAAGCAGGCGGACAAGTTTCTTTCTCTACCACATCTGAAACCTGCGCCCTAGAAACCCAACACGCCTGCCCTTTAGGTAACAGCTATTCCTGCATGGAAAACGCCGCCGGACAACAACAGTGCAGCCCCAATGCCTGTGTTGATCTGGCAACCCAAGTGCCGGTGGTCGACGACATTGATACTGGAATGTATCAGGACGATGGCACGACCGCAGCCGATGGAACCTGCCTGGGACAGATGATGATTTTTGCAGGTAGAGCAATGAGGTGTGATAAAGCAGGAGTATCTACCGCGTTCCAGAATTGCTGCAAAAACACAGGCAAAGTGCTTGCGGATGACACCGGCGACTCTGGTTCCCCGACCCAGATGATTACTTCAGTCTACGACTCGATTACGCAGGGCAAATCGGAGTATGAAGCTGCGTTGGCCGCCGGCGCACCTACGATGGTGGCGGCGAATGCGGCGGCCACGGTGGCTGGGGATGTCATGTCAAACTATGGCGTAGTCGTAGATCCAACGGCCATGGTCGGCGCTGTAATCGACTACTTCACACAGTCCTGCGATCAAACATCTACGGAAACGGGTGTTCTTAATGGCTCAGGGTTTTGCTACGAGATTGGAGAATACTGCCGGGAAGAATGGGAATTTGTTGGGTGCGTCCAAAAAGCAAAATCGTATTGCTGTTTCAATTCGAAGATGGGTCGCATCATCCATCAACAAGGCCGAGCGCAGCTCAACTCTGTGGCCGGCTTCGGTACCCCGGAAGCTCCGAACTGTCGCGGGCTGACACCCGAGGAGTTCCAATCAATCGACTTTTCTAAGATCGATTTCAGCGAATATTACGGTGACCTGGTACCAGACACCATGACTCAAATTGAAGGGAAGATTTCTAATGGTGTTACGGATTTTTATAACAGTAATCAGTAGCTGTCTTGCCGGATCCCTGATTGCCGCCGAATCCCAAGTTCTTGGGCGCACCTATGAGATTGTTGAACCGGATGCACTGACTGAGATCCAGAGCAAGGTGGCTCAAGTTGATTGGGAAACAGTGATGAGTGACGGTGTTGCGCGCAATGCTGCCGCGCAAGCCGTGTCTCTGCCTCGCGCGCGGGAAGACCGCATTCGGTACCACATTCCTTATTACACGGCCGAATTCGATGTTAAGGACCAAAATGGGCAAATCATCTATCCAAAGGGATTCCAATTTAATCCCCTGGAGCATGTTCGTCTTCCCCAGCGGCTTATGTTTATCTCAAAAGATGACCTTGCCTGGGCACAGGTTCACCTGAAATCCACGGATATGGTCATGATCACCTCAGGTGATTACCGGGATATCGCCATGGCTTTGCAGCGCCCTGTTTTCATTCTTACCCCTCCTGTTCGCGACCGTCTCTCACTGCAGTTTGTTCCATCGATCGTGACACAAGAGGGCAGCACCCTCCGAATCGAAGAACACTCGATCAATCTCTAAATTTCATATAGTGCTATATACTCCCATATATTATTAGGCTAAACTTAGGGAAATTCCCGGACGTTTCTAGCCATGATGAGTATTCGAGCAATATTGCTTCTTTTAACACTGGTAGGGGCTTACACGGCCCCTCAATCAGCCCTCGCGTCCAAATGCCCCTCTGGCGTCTTGAATCCTGTTACGGACGTCTCCTGGCAGTGCATCTTCCCGATTCGCATTGGCGGGCTGAGCATCGGTAAAGGCGATTCAGGAATGCCCGATCCTGGTGCTGACTCCCCTTCCGTGCTCTGCAGCTGTAATTCAGGAGCGATCAATCGATACGGCATTGGTATTTCTATGTGGGAGCCCTCACGGCTGATTGATACCGTTTCAGATCCCTACTGCATGATGCCTCTCGGATTCAAGTTGATGAACACCGGCGGGAAACTGGGCGGATCGCACATGCAGGAAGATGGTCAGTCCAAAACCTTCCAGCAGATGCATTACTACTTCTTTCCCGCATTTAGCATCTTGGGGCTGTTCTATGACATCCCCTGCATAGCAGAGCGAGAATTCGACGTAGCGATGATGACTGAACTCATCCCTACCTGGAACAACGAAATTCTCTCGCTGATGATTCACCCCGAGTCGTTGCTGTTCGCCAACCCGGTCGCTCAACTGGCGTGCGCTGCGGATTCCTCTGGCGCCTTGGTTGGAAGGCCCGTTAATTCCCTCTTCTGGTGCATGGGATCGTGGTCAGGAGCCTATCCCCTGGCCGGGTCAATAACCGGCACGGATTACGTGACGGCGAATGCCGGGATCGCAGCCCGCGGAATCTACTTCATGGCTCGGATGGGACTACTAAAAGAATCCTCCTCAGATGGCTGCTATACCGCGCCAGTTCCCATTTGGTCCAAGGACAAATACAAGCTGCAACTGATGAAGCCTGTTCGGGACGATAGCTGCCGGCCGATCGGTCAAACCGGTTTGTTGTGGAGCCATTACAAGCACCCCCCCGCAGGCGGTGACAATTTTTCATGGATGGTGTTTAGGAGGCTCAACTGCTGTGTTTCTTATTAAAAGTAACCTGGGGTTTGCCCTAACCCTCTGTCTAATGAGCCCATTAGCCTCTGCGGAATCGGATGCCATTCCCACACTTCCCGATCAGATCAACGTGCCGGAGGAATATCTGGCGATCGCGAAACAGGCCAAAGAACGGGTGATGGATTCACCGGCGATGAAGGCCCGCGTCTCCGAAGTCATGCAGGAGGTGAACAGCGACCAGTGGCAAGCCCGAAAGAATGAATTTCTCAGTCTGCTTCGGGCCGATGCTGGCCTCGATGCTGGCGATCCTGAAAACCCAGACCCTAAAGCAACTGGCTCCCGCGCCCTGCTATTCGTCTCAAGCTCCATTCCGGAAATCACCTTGCGGAATTACGCCAGGGATCTTGAAAAGGTCGGTGGTGTGATGGTGATGCGCGGCATGATCGGTGGTCTCAAGAAAACACAGCCCACCATGGAATTCATGGCCAAGGTTCTTCGCAAGAACCCGACGTGTGAGGGGCCAAAGTGCGCAATGCGAGGGCTTGATGTCGTCATCGATCCCATCCAATTCAGGAATCACAACATCACCAAAGTCCCCGCCCTGGTCGTTGAGCAGAACTTTGATTTTCAAAGTTATTGCGAGAAAGGCGCTGCAACCCCCGGAATGCAACTGCCCGTGGTTTACGGGGATTCCAGCCTACAAAGTCTCCTGAAACGCTTAACCACTATGACCGGCGGCGCACCGGCCGAATTCATTCTTGCCAAGCTGGAGAACCCAAATGCTCAATAATAAAGTGAAAAATGTCCTTCTCACTTTGCTTGTAGGGGCGCCTCTTGCCTTTGCAATTTCCTTCGTTTCAGACCACCTCAATATCACGGTCTCTGAGTCTGTCGATCACAGAATTTTTTGGGAAACCGACGCCATTGCCGGGCCAGGCGACTATGCGACATTCGAGCTTTCTCATGAATTGGCGGGCCATGAACCTGTGTTAATCAGCAAAAGGCTCATGTGCTGGGAGGGTCAAACAATAACCCAAAAGGATCTTGAGTTTTTTTGCGATGGAGAGTCTCTGGGGCGCGCCAAGACTGAAACGCTCAAAGGCGATCCTTTACCCCTATTTTCCTATTCGGGAGTAGTACCTGCCGGCAAAGCTTGGGCCTATGGATCGCATCCCGATTCTTTCGACTCACGGTATTGGGGTTTTGTGGACGTCTCCAAAACCAAGCGCCTCAAAGCGATCTTTTAAGGAGCCAACCCATGAAATTTGTACTGACACTGCTCTTGCTCGCTCTTGCTGCCTCACAGGCAAACGCCATCCAGCAGCCGAACCAGGATACTCAGATCAAGGGGTATCACTGGTATGAAGAACCGGTTAAGCCTTCTCGCGAAGAAGATCCCGATAAGAAGGAGAGGCAACCACTTCCTCCACCGCCACCGGCAGCGGAGATGATGGATATGCACCCGGATGACTTAAAAGCCATGCTCGAAAACTACCTGAAGGAAGCTGTTTGGCTTAGAACTCCGGAGAGTGTACTTGCCTATTATCGAATTCAGGATGTCGTGCGCCGCAAGGCTGCCGGATTTACGGCCGTGTCCAACATGGTCATGCTGCAAAATCCAACTCTCAGCGGTGCATCACAGTACCCGATTACTTCCCCGGGCCGAAAAGCGGAACTTCAGCAGCGCGCCAATAACCAGGCTCAATACCTAGAAAACTTCAGGGGCAAATATGCCCTAGCACTTTTCTCGACTGAAGAGTGCCCGTACTGCTCGCCTCAAAGAAACATTCTCAAGTTAGTGTCAGATCGCACCGGGCTTGAAACTACTGAAGTAAATATAAACAAAAACCCATCCGCTCAAGCGCGATTCGATGTCCAAGTGACCCCGATGGTTATTCTCATCGAGCGTAATAGCGAACGCTGGATGCCAATTGCAGTTGGGGTGGAATCAGCCACCAAAATCACCTCAAACGCATATCGCGCCATCCGCTATTTGAGAGGCGAGACATCCCCTGAGCAATTCCTCACACCCGAATATCGCCAGGGTGGATTCTTTGATCCGGGCGCGCCAAAGGGAGAATCGTTCTGATGAAAAGGCTTATCCTCCCAACCCTAATCCTTTCGCTTTCCGCGCCAGTGGCCTCCGCAAACTGGACGGATGACTGGTTTGCTTCATCCACGTCCAGTGGCGCATCAAGCTACAAGAACCAGCAACGCGGTTTCTACTCTGCAGGCTCCTATTCAGCCCGCTTCAACGTGTCCAACGACCCGCTTCTCACTATTTCGCCCCCCAGGGTATCGGCAGGGTGTGGTGGTGTTGATCTTTTTCTTGGCGGGATGTCGATGCTCGACCCGGATTACCTGGTCGATAAGCTTCAGAACATGATTCAGGCAGCTCCTGCCGTCGCTTTCGACACAGCAATGAAAGTGATGAGCAAAGAACTCTCTGAGACGATGAAAAGTTTCGAAAAAATAATCAACGACTTGAACGGAATTCAGATCAACGATTGCCAATTTGCCAAAAAGCTTGGCGAGCCCGTTGGTGATTTTATCGGGACCGCAGCCAGCAACCGTCTCAAAGCCCTGGATAGCAAGGCGGCCACCGCACTTGGGTCAGTTACAAGCTGGTATGAAACGACTGAAAATCAAGTAGCAGCCAACCAGAAGCCATCCGTCGACGTCAAGCAGCTTACTGCCGATTGTCCGACCCAATTCAACAACATCTTCAAGACTGGCTCCCTACTACAGAATGCCGCTGACGAATTCGGTTTCCAGTACGTCGATACCATGCGCGGATTCGTGGGTGATGTGATGATCAACGCAACGGCAGCCGTGAAAGCCCCCGTCATCGAACCGATTAGCTCATGTCCCAATAACGACGAATCCAGCATTGATGATTTCGTTGTCGGCAATGCCGAAAAGAAAGTCAACGGTGCGGGTGGACCTGTTTGCCAAACGGATTCAGCGACTCCAGGCGGTCTTCTGGCACTAGTGAGCAATCAGATGAATGCGATCGCCACCAAAATCGAGAACAAAACCGCTTTAAGTGCAGCAGATGAGGCGTTCCTGACCTCTTCTCCGATCCCAATCCTGCCAATTATTGTCGATTCCATTGCACTGGGAGACCAAGCAATGGCGATCGCTCTCACGGAAGAAGTCGTCGCCTATGCCTATGCGTTTTATATGGTCGATGATCTCTACAACACCATCGACAACATGATCCGCGAAATCGACGCGGTTATGAACAGCACAGGCGCCGCCGGCCCACAATGCGACAGAACAGTTTACGCCGAGGTTGCCGACCATCTAACCGGAATAAAAAAAGACGCTTACCAATTCCGAATGGCCGCGCGAACCAGTTATCTCAAAAAAACCCAAGAGCAGATGGCACACATCGCATTTACCGCTGCCCAGGCTAAGCGACAAGAAGAAGTTCTTCGGCGCAATGCAGAGGACATCACTCAATGAAGCGCACACTTCCGATAATCGCTCTGATCCTCGTGGCAGCGCTACCAAGCACAGCGTTTGCCCTGGATATGGATTTCTATACCTATGACGGCTTCACGGAAACGGTAAACGCCTTTAAACGCATTTCACTGGTATTTGCGAATAATCAGTACACCACATTATTCGCCGTGGCCGTGGTACTCGGCCTGTTACTCGGTGGTTTGTTCACAGTCGGTAAAGGCATCATTAATTTCCAACAGTCGGCCACTGGCCTCAGCCTGTCCTGGTTAATGACGACCTTAATTGGCGTGGCTGTCTTTAAAGCATTGATCACTCCAACCGGCACTGTGCATGTATATGACCCGGTCCGAAATGCCTATGAAGCTGTGCCAGACGTTCCTGATTTGATTGTTTTGGTCGCTGGTATGACCAACAAAGCGGAGCGGGCAGTTCAAGAGATTGTGGATGCCTCGGCCGCTCATCCCTACGGGACAGAGGGAATGGGTGTTGGCTTCGAGCTCCTGCTCAACGCAACGTCGGATAAAACCTTTTCCTCCGATTATTACCTCCAGAAGTCTATCCGACAGTATTTCAAAGACTGCTCAAAGCTTGCACTTGTCCTCCCCAGCTACGCAGTGGATCTTGCCGAGATTAAAAGCGGCACGGACGACTTGCTGAACCAGTTAGCCGATATGAAATCGCCTGCGATGTTCACGACCATGTATTCCTCTGGCGCGGGCAAGGCCGGCACAGTGATGAGTTGTTCAGACGCTTATGACAATGTCCTGGCGCCGGCTCTAAACGCCGCGCCAACATACGATGAGCACCTGAATTCCGTTTGTACCAAAACCGGCTTTGATATAGCCGTACCCGCACAAAAAACAGCGTGCGAAACAAAGATTCAAAACATGAATCTTAACGTGTTTGGAGCCGCAGCCGCCCCACCTGCGCAATTGCTTAGAAACGTGGTCATTAGTAATGCAATCGCCAGCGTTATGCTTGATGAAAACCCAGATGCGGGGATCCGCGCCTTAACCAACCGGTCCATGGTAAACAACGGACTTGGAATTGCTGTTAGCGCGAACGAGTGGATGCCAAAGATTAGGGCTTCAGTTACCGCCATAGTGTTGGGACTGATCCCGATTCTGGCACTTTTCATTGTGACGCCACTATTCCCCATGGCCCTGAAGCTTATCGTGGCTCTTCTCGGCTGGATAATGCTGTGGGGGGTCATGGATGTGATCTTGGCACAAATTGCGGTCGACCAGGCCTACGATGCCGTTGACGAAATTCAGCGTCACAACATGGGGCTATCCGCAATGTTCCTTGCCCCCGAAAGTGCAACCCAGGCGCTTTCTCTTTTTGGAAAAGCCCGCGGCATGGGTATCACCATTTCGGCTTTCATCGCCGCCATGCTCTTCAAGATGTCGCCCTATGGCCTGACGTCTCTGGCTGGAAATTGGTCGGGGCATGCTGACGGCGCAGGCTCTGACGCAGCAAACAAAGCTCAGTCCCCTGTAGAAAGCATGAACCATTTGAATTCGCTTGCGAGTGCTCGCGGATCCGCAAACCTCATGGCCGAGACCGGGTGGAACAATATCGCCTCTGTTTCTGAGCACAATCAAGCAGAAAGCCACTACCGAGGCCTCGAAACGATGTCTGGCATGGCAGATCTTGGCCACACCAATCCGATCACCTCAGGTAAAGCATTGGGCGCATATGGAGCCGGTGGAGTTGTGGGTGGCGTTGCTGGCGCCGTGCAATCCAACGGTGGAGATAGCTCCCCTGAAGCTCTATTCAAGCAGGGGCTAAACACCTCGAATGTAGAAAGCCAGGTGAGGCACGGGGCTGCCTCCGGCCGCAATCAGTCTGCCGCGACCTTTGGTATGTCTGTGAATGAGCAGGAAGCCATTAATACTGCACAGTCAGTTTCAATCAACACAGGCAACACTCAGCGTGTAGGCACCATGCTTGACCGTATCGCAGAGCAGCACCCTGATCTATCGAGAGGACAAATTTTTGAGGCTTATGCGACAGCCACTAATGCTGACCTGTGGGGCAAGTTGAGCGCTACTAACTGGCATCCCGGCGAGATGGTTAAGTTCTCAGAATTTTCAGCAAACATGAATCAGTCAGAGCTTCGCGGAATGATGAGTTACATGGCAGAAACGGGCCAGTCTCCATCCCAGATTTATGAGGCAGTAGGTTCCGTGCGCGCTGCTTCTGATCACGGAACTGCGCTGGCATTGGATGAAGTTACGCCACAGCAGCTTGCTGTATCTCAAGCAATTGAAACTATGAAGCGATCAGCAGATGGCCAAGCAACTTATGAACAGGGAATGATGAGACCAGGAGGTATGTATGAATACCTCTTGGACACTGGAAGACTCCATCAGTCTGCAGTCGCTTCAAACCTCACCACAATGGAATTAATGTCCGATGGAACCGGAATGTCGATGCAAGAACTTGTTCTTCGCGATCGCCTGGCTTCGGCTGGCTCGTTTTCTATGTCCAAAGAAGAAATGCAGAGCGCACATGACGAAAACGGCTGGTTCACACAGCGTCAAATCGACGCGGTTGATGATGGGGCTCGGGTAACACTTGCTCTCGACAATGAGGGGAACATCGTTCACAGCAGCGCTCTGTCCGGTAACAACGCCGCCTCTGACAACCACATTCGCAAAGATAGGAGTTACACCGAAACTGACACCACCAGAATTGAAACCGGTGGGAGGGTCGAGCTCCCCAACGCGGCGCATTGGGCTCTTAGCAAGGATCCTGCTGATACAGCCCGCCTTGCCGACCAATTCCAGAAGTTTGCCGGCGATGGCGAACAAGGCAACAAAGCAATGTTCCTGCATCAGCTTACTAGCGTGATCGATGCAGTGAACAGCTCAAACCTCTCAGAAAACGTGAGTGTGGGCGGCGCTTTCCAGGCCGGGCTTCAAACACCGTTGCAAGATCTTTCTCCTGTCCATGCCTCAGCGATGGTGAACGCTGGCATTACATACGCTGATCACGAAGACGCAAATATGAATCGCCAGGCCTTGGAGAAGCTTGCGGAATCTACTTGGAACGTCATGGAGAGCTACGAAACACAACCCGGCTCTCTCACACCAGAAAGGGACGCCGCGACAGCCGCTGCGCTGCACTTCCAAGACGGCTTCCAAAAACTTTACTCGGCGGCTGGAGAGGATGCGGATGCCCGCTACACAACACTTTCTGAACATGAAGGCAAGGAGCTACTTAACGATGGCGAGGAAGAGAAGACCCCGAATCGTAGGTCTCGCAGCAATGCTGGTCGTTAGTTCTTCGGTATTGGCGGACATAAATCAATGTTTTTCTGAGGCCGCAGGTCGCTACCAGGTCCCGGCAAAGTTATTGAAAGCAATTGCTCTTGTGGAAAGTAATAACAAAACCGATGCGATAAACGGCAACAACAGCGATGGTTCCAGAGATTATGGGTTAATGCAGATCAACTCCCAGCATTTAGAGCGGTTGCAGCCCTACCGAATAACAGCTCCTGTTCTGGTTCGCGATCCTTGCACCAATATCCATGTAGGCGCCTGGATCCTTGCCGAAAACCTCGTTACCACAAAAGGCGACCTTTGGGCCGCTGTGGGAGCCTATAACGCAGGATTCTCAACCAAACCAAAAGTTCAGCGCGCCCGCCGGCACTATGTGTCGAAGATCCGTGATGCCCTAAACCAAGTAGGAGAGTGATGCTATGGACCAGGAAAAAAACACCGAACAAACGCTTATCGAAGCATTTACTCGTCAGCAGACGGCCTTTGCCGACGCCATAATGTCAGAGACCCGGAAAGCTCGACGCAATGCGAATTTCAGGACGATTGGATTCATTCTGGTCATTGTCACTATTTTCACAATTAACATTCTTTACTCGCGAGGAATTCTTGGAGGCATAACGATCCCAAAAGGCGAATCCTATGTTTCCCTAGTAAGAATTAATGGCCCTATAGAGGCAGGAAAACCTACAGCACTTAGTGAATTAGAAAACAACCTTTACCAAGCCTTCCACGACGAAGATTCTAAGGGTGTTCTTCTAGTTATCAACTCGCCGGGTGGCACGCCCGTTCAGTCACACAAGCTTCACCAGTACCTAATGCAACTTAAAGAGGAAACTGGCAAGCGCTTGGTGGTGTTAGGTGACGACATGCTCACGAGCGGGGCTTATATGGTTGCAGTTGCTGCCGATAAGATACTAGTGAATCCGGCTACGCTCACTGGTTCGATCGGCGTCTTCCAGCAATCCTTTGGCCTTAAAAATCTTGCGGAGAAGGCTGGTGTAACAGCTAGAACTATCGTAGCTGGCGACAACAAAAGGAGGCTTGACCCTTTCACGGATGCAAAACCTGAGGACCTTCTTAAAGTTCAATCGGTGCTCGATGAAATACACCAGCAGTTCATTGCCGTTGTGCGATCATCCAGAAAAGATAAGCTGTCAGAGGCTGATGATCTTTTCAGCGGAGACTACTGGACAGGAACCGAAGCATTATCTCTTGGTTTAGTTGACGGAATATCCACTTACCATCGAGTGTTGAAAGAAGAGTTTGGCTCAGAACATGCCCTCGATTACAGCTTGAAACCAGGGCTATTCGGTAGGCTTCCGAGTGTTTCCGAATCTATCGCCGACTCAATCGTCTCTCGGATCAGTAGCGAACTGAGCAATATCAATGGTCCGCGCCTCTAGCTAACCTGTCCAGTTACAGGCTTCGCGTAGGCGAGGCCTGACGCGGCTGATCGCTTCGGTGTCGGTCCAGTGTTTATTACCACTAAAAATATTTCTCTCAATCTGACGGTATTCTTTGAACGATAACGTTTGAACAAGCTGGAAGCTTACACAGGAACACAGGCCTTGTTGTTCAATGCTAAACGAATCCAGATTGCCCTTCGTTAGATCTTCCAGACAGACTGCGTTTATCTTGGAAACGCTAGTCACCTCTTTTATTGTCTGTATGTCGTAAACGTTTTGCTCACTCCAAACGATGGGGGAGCTCAAAATCAAAGCAAGCCCGCAGCCGAAACCTACAATTCCTTTCAACATTTCAATCACCTATTTCTGAGGTCCTTCTTGTTAGAATCTTCGAGCGCAACCTGAACAACTCCCCTTAGAACATCGCCTTTAATCTCATAGATTTCTCGGGCATAAATCACAGGCCAGAGGCAAACCCCGATAAAAAGAGTACCAACCACCATAAAAGGTAAGGGCAGAATAATCTGGCGCCCCATAACTTCCCACTCGGGGGTTTGAGCTTCGAGACCACTTGGCGTTAGCCAAAAGGTCAAAATCGCTACGGCTATTACGCCTGTGGCCCTGATTACACCCCTCGTATAATGACAAAAGACGGCAAATGCGAGTGCCGCCGGAACAGCAAGAAAAACTCCCAATATGGCAGCATCTTCCATGTAAAGCTCCGGCATGATAGTCCCGTCGTAAACGAACCAAGCCCACAGCGCCATACCAAAGGTCGGCGCGATAACGCATTTCATAAAACCTAATGTGTAAAGCATGACAAGCTCCTTTTTTATAAGGACAAGTCTTTCGCCGGTCCACCTTTTTCGCGCCCCAACGCCTTGTCCACGATTTCCTTAACCTTTTGAGTAACCTTCTCCATCCTGGTTTCTTTCACCAGACCATCAGCAGCAAACATTTTCTCGACGCTCACGTTGCGACCTTCCAAGGCACTCGTTTTCTCGCCGGTACGCTCTTCAATACCTTTTGTGAGCTTGGCTCTATCGTCGGTATAAATCCGAGCATCTTCTTTAGCCCTGGACAATCCAACATAGAATGATTTCTGATTAACGAGGTTGCGCCGCCAACTTTCTGCCAATGCCATTGCGGATCTGTAGGTCTGTCCCTGGGCAGAAACAATTGTTGAGGCATAAGCATGGTCCCAATGTTTATCCTCTTTCAGGTCCAGCGAGATTCGACGCCCATCCTGAAATTTTATTATGGCCGTTGACCCATCGATCCGCTCAATTTCCCCCTTTGCACCGTTCTTAAGATCCCGGTCCTTGTCAGTCTTGGTCCACCTTATGCGATCACCCTCTGCCAAGCGCTTATCTTCTTCACGATAAACCTCGACCCCATGCTTGGCACGACCAGCAACTTTATCAGGTCGCCACTCAACTTCCTGACCGTCCTTGTTAGCAAATATTACCTTTTCGCCGTCAACACGAAGGACTTTGACCAATTCATTTCGTTCAACCCCAATGGTTTTAAAATCCCTCGCAAACTGAACTAAATCACCTTTCTGATAGCCCCGTGAACTTCCTTTTTCTACCCTTGTAAGCCCCAGACTCACCAACACCTTTAATTCGGCTTTATCTTTCCCCAGGTCGCCAGATTGTTGCAGCTTCTCTCGGATGCCCTGATTCACAACAGCCCGCGTTTCATTATCCGGAACCATCAAAAGTGTGTCTGAGCGGTCCCTGGCGGTCATACCGGCATAGTCATCAATCACTCGAGTCACCAAAGTTTCACGATTCGGGTCTTCGTGAATCCGCCCCGCGACGTTCTTCATTGCTTTAGCAACTTGACCAACCATCGCATCTTTCACTGCTTGCAGAAGAATCGGATTGTTCTTCTGCCGCTGGATTTCAGTCATCTGAGCCGTCTTCATGCCGCCTCTTACGAGCTGCGCGAACGGATTACCCCACTCAACTGAACCGATCTGCGCGTGGTCACCAACCAACGCAACTCGGGCACCTTCCTTTCGAGCGTAGGTGAGCAGATCAGCCATTTGATTAGCGTTTACCAGAGAGCCTTCATCGACAATCCAGAGCTTCTTCTGATCCAGTCCCTTTCCGCCCTTCCCTTCCTCTTCCCGCGCCAATGCGTAGAGGTGGCTGGCAAGCGTTTGACTCCGAATCCCAGAGCCTTCCATTAGCGAGTCGCTTGCAGATCCTGTTGGGGCAAAACCACGGACCGAGTATCCCTTCCCCTCTGCGACCTCGCGCACCGCAGATAGCATGTAGGTCTTACCAGTACCGGCATAACCTTGAACGCCAACGACCCTATCTTTCCCATTCAAGATGGTTGTTGCACCCTCCATCTGACCCCTGGTGAAACCCAAAGATTGTCCGTATTCCTTGACCGCTCCTTTGCCGGATATCGGCTTTAATTCATTTTGGCCAGTCTTCACCAGATCTACGATATACCGCTCTTTCTTTAGAGCTTGGGGGGTGGTGAGATACGCCTCATCCCGCGAAACCCCAGTGGCGTGAAGCAGGACTTTTTCCTGCTTCAGGCTGCGTACTGCCTGTTCTACGTCCTTAATACTGTGATTGCCTACGCCCCACGCAAGGGTCATCTTGACCAGTTCACCTTCTGAGAAAACGGCCTCACGTTCCGCCAATTTCTTATAAGCAAAAATCGCGTCGTCTTTAGCGCGGTCAGGACTGTCCCTTTCAGCACTTGGCCGCGCCTCGGGGATGGTAGGAACCGTCAAACGAGCTTCTTGAAGCTCGCTCCGCCACCGTTCCTGCAATACATCTTCTGTCGTCGACTGCTTCGAATCGCGCGTCATTAATGATGCCCTATCCATGGCTTTGGCACCCTCCAGACCCCTTTCCTTTGAGGCAGCCTCAATATCCTTTCGCCGCTTGGAATAAAGATCTCGAAGCTCCTGAGACACCTCTTGAAGCTCAAACGTGCCGTTCTTGCCGCGCTCAATTGTGTAACCGAGCTCCTGGGCTTTCATGGCAAGTTCAGATCGGTATACCTGTCCTGCAGCCACATTCGGATCGTACATTTTCCTGCTTTCGATGGATCGCCACTGACCATCATTCCTCAGCGTAGCGTTCAGTATCACGCTATGCGTATGCAATTGAGGATCCAGCGCCCTACTGGTCGTGTGCGTAA
The DNA here is from genome assembly GCF_002933295.1 of Marinobacter flavimaris. Taxonomy (GTDB): domain Bacteria; phylum Pseudomonadota; class Gammaproteobacteria; order Pseudomonadales; family Oleiphilaceae; genus Marinobacter; species Marinobacter flavimaris. Next base: position 461 of record NZ_PSSW01000017.1, on the reverse strand, counting down.
ATGTCGCCGCAGCGAGGTTTTCAGTGCGTACAAACTGCGAAACCCCTTCTGAGGTATTCCGGGCTCCAACCAGCCTATCTTCTATGTAACCGACAGCCGATTTGACCGCTTCTTTATGAGCGGCCATCAGCCGCTCATCACCTCCCATCAGCGCCATAATCGAAACGGATTTAGGAGCTGAAAACGTAAAATCCCAACCTGGTTTATGTTCCAAGCCACCTTTCCCGTCCGACCGCCCCAGCGTGTCTCCAGTTGGCAACCGGCCCTCCAATGCCTGCTGAAATACCTTAATGTCCACCGGCCCTTCCAGGCCCATTAAGGCGGCACCCTTACCTACCGAGTTATGGTGATTTCTGGTGTATGGAAGCAGGTTGAAGGGGTGGCGTATCCTGTTGGTTGATCACCGCGACGATCACAACCAACAGAGGAATGATACGCCATGTCCAAGTCTAACCTGCATG
>NZ_PSSW01000016.1 GCF_002933295.1 Marinobacter flavimaris | reverse complement strand
TGTTTCAGGATCGACAGGATCTGGCTGTCGGAAAATCGTGACTTCTTCATGCAGAATCTCCCTGCGTGTAGCTTACGGAAAATTCTACTTTTGATCACCGCTGTTTTTCGGGGGGATTACCAGCCGACCAAGAAGTCTGTTATTTTTCAGTCAACAAGCGAGGATCGGTCGCCCGGCTGAATAAAAGCTGACCTTCGGCTACGGGCGAATAAAGGTAGGTGTTGCGCTGTTAAATACACCACCTTGATCATGATAGGGCCCTACCTGATATACGAGGGTGTCATGCGGTTCCCAGATCCGCTGGAACTCAAGGGGTGTTGGGTAGTCTGACTTACATTGTTGCACTGATAATGGACGCGTTGAGCGCGCTGCTGACCTACTCAATGCAGAAGGGCAGCGTTAATATTCATGCGTTGTTTTACACAACTTGTCTGATGCGTTTGCGTCAATAGCAGTGTTATAGGCGGAGCTCTTATCTTGCTCTACGACATGCGCTGGGTTGATTCCGCAATCACCATTGGCATGGCCAGCTATATTCTCTACCTGGACCTGACAGAAATTGGCGGGACCATCAGAACACTCATGCTGGGGAGTCCCGAGGATATCGGCACAGATTCCGTCATTGGGGCAGTATCAGACTTAGAAGGAGTTATCGACTTCACCCCGTACATTTTTGGCAGGTGGGTGAGCATGATGCCTCGCTCGACGCCCGTGTGGTTGTCGAAATAAGTACATGGAATGAACTTGAGAAAATCAAGGACAGGATAAAACAGGCTCTGGTGAAAGAATTCAACATAACTCATTCAACACTGGAATTTGAACACCCTGACTACAAGCACGAGGGAGCTCATACCTATGGGCATGGTTAACAGACGCGCTACGTAACATACCTTATCATGCAGAATCCAAACGAATGGCGAATCACAAAGGCACGAGGACTTCATGCAAGACATGATTGAGCGCCATCAAGTTTGCCTACCTCATCGCTGTTGTTCTCGGCCTTTTAGAGGGCCGGAAACCTCCCCAAGCAATATGATGCCAGAATATCTGCCTGGGACAATACCCAGGCTCTTGCTTTATAACAACATTACCCAGACACCAATGCATCATCAGACCTCGCCAGAATCTCGAAAGCAATATGGCGAGGTCTAACTTTCTTTACGCTTCGGAAAAACTCCTGCATTTCCAGAGATAGTAACCTACCGGTATCACCAACAGCGCCAAAATCACAGCAGATATCATCCCACCGACCATTGGTGCAGCTATGCGCCCCATGACTTCGGAGCCGGTACCAGTGCCAACCATGATAGGCACCAAACCTCCGATAATAGCAGCAGCAGTCATCATTATAGGCCGCACGCGCAATCCGGCACCATGAAGCACGGCATGGCGCAACGTCTCGCGTCTTGGAGTCGCCCCCTTCTCCTTACAGGTTTGCAACATTTCCTCGTAAGACTGGTTCAGATACACCAGCATGATCACACCAATCTCCACGGCAACGCCGGCCAGCGCAATGAAGCCTACACCGACCGCAACCGAAAAGTTATAGCCCAGCAGATACATCAGCCAGATTGCGCCAATCATGGCAAACGGCAGCGTACCCATGATGATGCCCACTTCCGCAAAACGGCGGAAGTTCAGGAACAGCAGAATGACGATAATCGCCAGCGTCAGCGGCACCACGTAGGTGAGCTTTTCCTTGGCACGCAGCATGTACTCATACTGGCCAGACCAGGTAACCGAATAGCCCGCTGGCAGGTCAAGTTCCTTGTTCACGGTGGCCATGGCCTGCTCCACATAAGTGCCGACATCGACCCCTTCAATATCCACGAAGGTCCAGCCATTGAGGCGGGCGTTTTCACTTTTGATGGCGGGAGGACCGTCTTCAACCCGAATATCGGCGACGTCGGCCAGCGCAATCCGTTGCCCCGTTGACGTAACGATTGGCAACTGCTCGAGCTTCTCTGGGGAATCCCGGTAGTCCTGGGGATAGCGCAGATTGACCGGGTAGCGCTCAAGCCCTTCGATCGTCCGTGATACATTAATACCGCCGATCGCCGAAGCAACAATCTGCTGAACATCCGCTATGTTCAGTCCGTAGCGGGCTGCTCGCTCGCGATCGATATCCGCCTTGATGTATCGACCACCGGCAACCCGCTCTGAATAAACAGAGGCGGTGCCGGGAATATCAACGATGATTTCCTCAAGCCGTTTGCCAATGTCCTGGATAATGGCAAGATCCGGACCTGCCACTTTGATACCGACTGGCGTTTTAATACCCGTCGCCAGCATATCGATGCGGGTTATGATGGGCATGACCCAGGCGTTAGTTACCCCCGGGAAACGGATCAGGGTATTGAGCTCCTGCTTGAGCTTTTCCGTCGTCATCCCTTCCCGCCATTCATCCCTGGGCTTTAACTGGATAAATGTCTCGATCATCGTCAACGGTGCTGGATCGGTCGCGGTATCCGCCCGCCCGACTTTGCCGAATACCGTTTTTACTTCCGGTACCGTGGCAATCAGTTTGTCGGTTTGCTGCAGCAGCTGCCGGGCCTTGCCAATTGAAATACCCGGGTAGGTGGTTGGCATGTACATCAGGTCGCCCTCATCCAGCGGAGGAATGAATTCACTCCCGATTTTGGTGGCCGGCCACAGGCCCACAGCCAGTGCAAGCAGTGCGGCCATAACCGTACTTTTCGGGAATCGAAGGACGAGCTTCAGCGCCGGCAGATAGGCACCGACCAGCAGACGATTCACGGGATTCTTGTGTTCCGGCAGCACTTTGCCGCGAATGAAATAGCCCATGAGCACGGGAACCAGCGTCACCGCCAGGGCCGCACTGGCTGCCATGGCGTAGGTCTTCGTGAAAGCCAGCGGTGCAAACATCCGGCCTTCCTGCGCTTCCAGCGCAAATACCGGCACAAAACTGACGGTGATGATCAGGAGCGAAAAAAACAGGGCTGGCCCGACCTCGGAGGCCGATCTGGCCACGACCTCCCATCGGTTCTCAGGGGTTAACGGGGTCCGCTCCATATGTTTGTGCATGTTCTCGATCATGACGATGGCGCCATCGATCATCGCCCCGATCGCAATCGCAATCCCCCCGAGGGACATAATATTGGCGTTGATTCCCTGCCAGTACATGACAATAAAGGCCGCCAGAATGCCAACCGGCAGGCTGAGAATCGCCACCAACGACGAGCGAACGTGGAACAAAAAGATGATGCACACCAGGCCCACCACCAGAAACTCTTCAAGCAGCTTGAACCCGAGATTATTCACCGCCCGCTCAATCAGACCGGAGCGATCATAAACCGTTACCACCTCGACACCTTCCGGCAAACTGGATTTCAGTTCCTCCAGTTTCGCCTTCACGCCATTGATGGTTGCCTGGGCGTTTTCACCGAAGCGCATCACTACTATGCCACCGACGGTCTCGCCTTCGCCATTCAGCTCAGCCACCCCGCGCCGCATCTGCGGCCCAATCTCAACAGTGGCCACGTCTTTCAGGAGCACGGGGGTGCCGTTGTCATCGAGCCCCAACGGAATCGACAGCAGGTCCTCACGGGACTGGATGTAGCCGGACGTGCGCACCATGTATTCCGCCTCGGCCATCTCGATGACCGAGGCGCCCACTTCCTGATTGCCCCTCTTGATGGCGTTCTGGACATGAGCCAGGGGAATTCCCAACGCCCTGAGCTTTTCCGGGCTGACCTTGACCTGATACTGCTTCACCATGCCACCAAGCGCGGCCACTTCGGACACGCCTGGCACTGTTTGGAGTTCGTATTTCAGAAACCAGTCCTGCAGGCTGCGCAGCTGGCTCAGATCGTTGTTCCCGGTGCGATCCACCAGAGCGTAGAGGTAAACCCAGCCAACCCCGGTTGCGTCCGGCCCCAGTTGCGGGCGGGCCGAGTCTGGAAGGCTCGGGGCCACCTGGGACAGGTACTCCAGCACCCGGGAGCGAGCCCAGTACATGTCGGTGTCTTCATCGAAGATCACATAAACGTAGGAGTCCCCAAAGAAGGAGTAACCCCGGACCGTCTTGGCACCCGGCACCGACAGCATGGCGGTGGTCAGTGGATAGGTCACCTGGTCTTCCACCACTTGTGGTGCCTGGCCCGGAAAGCTGGTTTTGATAATGACCTGCACATCCGAAAGATCCGGCAGCGCATCTACCGGCGTCTTGCTCAGCGAGTAGAGGCCAAGCCCTGTAATAAGCAAGGTGGCCAGCAATACCAGAAATCGATTACGAACAGACCAGTGAATGATGGCAGCGATCATGATTCGCCTCCGCCATGATTCATGGAACTATGGTCCATCGCCTCAGGTTCGCTTTTGGGCTCCGCTTTCTCCGGATCCATGACGTGCCCCGAATGATCCATCTGTGAATCCATGGCGTTGCTGCCTGATGCCGACATTCGCTGGAAATCCGAAGTCTTGCTGGACTCGGAGTCGATCAGGAACTGCGCAGACGTCACCACAGTTTCCCCAGGCTCAATCCCCCCCAGTATTTCCGCGTACTTATCGCCAATCCGCCCCACAGTGACGTTAACGGACTTGAAGGCACCCTGTTCCAGCGCCACCACCAGACGGTCGCTTTGTCCAGTGCGGATGATCGATTCACGCGGCACCAACAGGCGTCTTTGCCCACGATCCCCCTGGACCTCCAGGCGAGCAAACATGCCGGGCAGCAAAGCTCCGTCGGAATTGTCAAACCGCATCCGGACCCGGGCCGTCCGGGTTTCCGGATTAACCTCGGGATACACATAGTCCACTTTTCCGCGCCACTGGCGCCCGGGCATGTAATCCAGGGTCATCATCACCCGGCTATCGCCCTCCACGGCCGAGAGCTGGCTTTCAAATACCTCGCCAATCACCCAGACTTCATCCAGTGCAGCAATCGACAAAACCCGGTCTCCGGGCTTTATGAACATGCCCTCGCGAACGTTCAGATTGTCGATAACGCCCGAGCTTGGGGCGTATACGGTCATCGTTCTCTGTATGTTTCTTGTCTGGCGCAGCTGCCGTATCAGGCTAGCCGGCACATTCAGAGCAGCCAACCGTTCCTCAGCGGCATTGATCAGTCGCTGATTCCCCCGGTTCAGTGCCAGGAGCAACTCCTCCTGAGCATTGACCAATGTGGGTGAATAGAGGGTATACAGAGGCTTGCCTTTTTCGACTGGTTCCCCCTCAGCTTTCACGTAGAGCGCTTCGATCCAGCCCTCTACTCTGGGATGCACGTGGGCCATCTCATCTTCGTTATATTGGACGTAGCCCACAGTAGTGATGGTGTTCGGCAAGCGTCCCTGGATGACGGGCTCGGTGCGAACTCCCAGGTTGTTGACCACGGCAGGCGAAATACGAACGGTACCGGCCGGGTCGTCAGCTGACCCGGCATCCTCAAACACTGGAATCAGGTCCATCCCCATAGGTGATTTCCCGGGTTTGTCGCTTTTAAAATTAGGGTCCATGGGCGCCACCCAGTAGAGCGGCTCCTTTTCCTCGTTACCGACCCCATCTACGGTTGGATCTGAAACCATTCCCGGTGCCAGCCAATAGGCGGCACCGACGCCAGCGATCCCGCCGAGCACTATAAAGCCCAATGGACGAATGAAATTAGCCATGATGATCAATCCTGCAAATCGGTCATTGAAAAGGAGGGAATGTTTGAGGCTTCCGTGGTCAAATAACGGAAACTTGCCAGAGTTTTGGCCCGCTCGGCCATCATCTGGATCAATTCGACCTCGGCATTGAGTTCGGAGATCCTTGCGCGTACCGCCTCAGCAAAATCACCGTCGTCATTGTTATAGGCGGTCAGCGAGGCATCGGCCTGCTCTTCCATCTGCGGAAGAAGAGTTTGCTGATACAAGTCAATCCGATCATCCAATCGCTCAATGCGGGCCAACGCCGAGCGCGCCTTCGCCTGGAGCGATCGGATTCTCAGAACCCGATCCGTTTTTTCGGCTTCCAGTCTGGCTGCAGACGCGTTGAGCCGTCGGTCTTGCCGGTTTCCTGTGAATATGGGCAGGTCAAAACCGATACCAATAGAAAACAGGTCTGCCCTGTCCTGGCCGTTCGGAGCTCGGTCACGGTAACCATATTGTGCGAAGACCGACCACTCTGGTTTGTAGGCTTCCCTGGCAAGGTCTACGTCAATGTCCTGTACATCAATCAGTTGATCTGTGGCGCGAACCGACGGGTGACGGATGACAGACTCCACACTGGTCTCCGGCCAGCTGCTGGAAACATCTGCCAATAACAGAGGAGGAATGTTTTCGGCGACCGAGAGCTGGGCCCGCCTGGAACCGATCCATTCCCCTAGAGCTTCTCTGCTGGAAGCCAACTGAGTATGCAAAGCGGTCAGCCGATCTTCAAGCCGAGTCAATTCCAGCGAAGCACGAATAACATCTTGTTGTCTGGAGCCCATTGTCGCGGAGGTATATCCAGCTTCCGCAACATCCGCCAATTGCTCGAACAGCCCCCGGTTCTGTTCAATGAGGCGGATGCTTTCCTGGGCTTTCCAAAGATCGAGCCATAGGTGGGTCGCCGTTTCGGTGACCTGCGCACGACGATTCTGTCGGAGGTAAGGCTGTACACCGGCCAGTTCTTCTTTCTTTGCGCTAGCCAAGCGGCGGCTGTCTCCACGAGGAATTCGCTGTGTAATGCCAATCGTGCCCTGGGTCATGGGCTCTTGCCCGGTATCAAAAGTATCCAGAGGCAGATTTGCCGCGCCGATCATTACCCGGGGATCGGGAAGCGCGCCCTCAGCAACAGACTCTTCCATCAGCGCATCTTGTTTGTAAGAGCTCTGGCCCAGCCAGGGATCGTTTTCAGTTGCTGTTTCGATGACACTCTGGAGCTCCAGCCTTGGCTGAGCCCACCCGGAAATGCTGCTAAACAGCAACACACCCAAAATGGCTTGCTTAGTGAAAAGGGGGCGGATGAACAACGTAGGATCTCCGTAGAAGGCATGTAAGAGCGCCTATATTAGATTTAAAAACTGAAACGAAGCTGAAATTAAGGGCGCATGGATATTATTTTGACCTGACTCAATTATCTTATCACGAACAGAACTTCCCACATATTGAATAGGCTTTCTTTTTTTCAGCCAGGTTTCAGGAACTGATGATTTAACGAAGCCATCGACCACTCTCTCAATGCCAGCACTTGACGGTAGTATGCTGAAACCAAGACATGAAAGAATCCATAATGAAATGGAAAAAGATCACGTGAATAAAAACATTCTGCATGATACAAAACTGCAGCGACGCCATGAAGAAATGACACGCCTGGGAGCGTCATAAGCTGGAATGAAGGCACGCGGACAGATGTCTGGCAGAAAAGGACGAGCCCATCATCGCGCTCTAGAGAAAAATCAAACAAAATCTGGCGTCTGGAAAATGCAATCCAAAACACCGCTGGCGCGACCAGCCACAAAAATCATGACTGGCCATATAATTCATTTACCGGGATCTTGGCGCAAAATTGATCACTTAAACATGAACATAAAATAATCAGTATATATATATTTCATTTGCACCTTGACTAGAATTTTCTTGGTTAGCCAATATTAATAGCCGAGATTTCCCTTTATTTTTTACATATGAAAAATCAACGATAAAAGAGCTCAATTCATATATGGGAAACACTGTAAAACCTGAATCCAAACCACCATTATCCCAGCGAGCTCTGATTAATTTATCCGCCCCTGAAGCGGGAGCTAACCCAGAAAAACCTGACCTTCTTTGCCTGATATAGGTCAAGACAGTTCCATTATTTACAATTACTTTCCTGGGAATAGACAGATACTCCTCATTAACGGAAAAAGCGTAATCAGGTGATGTAGTGATTTCCCGCTCCTCCAAGCGTTTAATTAATCTTGGCGAGGAAACTTTGCCCAAGTCTAGCTGTGGCCAAGGCTTACGGCTGGGGCTCCGCAGTTCAAGATTTTCTTCACCCACTACTATAGAGGTTGTATTATCAACAGGGAAAACAGAGAAAATCATTTTCTCAGCATTAGACAAAACAATTGAGTCACCACGAACATCGCCGCCCTCCGCAAAAGCAAATGCTGGTTTCCCAATGTCGCCTTGCAACAACTCATATCTTTGGGTGTAAAGCTGATTGTTGATAAAGCGTAACGCAATATTCTCGGTTTTTTTGGTTTCTTCCCGCAACTCCTGCTCAGAGACTTCAAAAAGTTGAGAGTAAAGCTTCGTGTATTGCCCTTTGCCTGAGATATCTCGGTCTTGCCCCCACACCACAGCAATCTCCGGATTCGAATCTGAGTCTGACTGACCAACCGATAAGAAGATTGCTTTCGAATTTTTGAGGCTGGACGCGAGTGCATCAACTCTTTTTATCCTGTTGCCATCGAAGACGCCCAGCACCAATGAGGAATCCGACAGAAAAACCAGTTGATCCTCCTCGCGGTCCGACCATGAGAGCGCCTCAACCATTTTCGGATTGAAATCCTCTGGCAGAGGAAGAACGCTGCGAGAACTAACCTCCTCTCGCAATGCAACTTCACTTTGATCGTTCTCGTCAATCAGTACAGAAAGCAAGTACTTTTGAGAATCGGTGGACTTAATAGACACTGCAATTCTATCGCTGATTTGAAGTACCTCGAGAATCAGCCCTTCCTCGGAAGATCCTGAACCACCAAACTTAACATCGAAGCCCTTGATATTCAGACGCCCCAACAGGGCAAGGAATTCTTTGTCTGCACTCAAACCATCAATATTTGATACCACCCTGATGCTCTTCTTTCCCGTCCATTCTGACAGCGAGTCCAAGGGTAGGTCGTAGACTTGAGCTTGAGCACCTGACACTGCAAAAAAAACAAGGAAGATCAGGAAAAATGGCTTCATAACATGCCCCTCAAAAAAATTGAGGCCCCGTCCCCGGCGCCTCAATTCTAGTTCCTCCAATCGCAATAAGTATCCTGGGATCAGTAATTCCAGTTCAATTCAAGCATTGCGACATAAGCTGCATCGTCTGCACCAGTTGCGTCCTCAACGCCTTTACCTGGCAGGAAACTGGAGAGTACCAGCCTTGGAGCAAAGTACTGGTTGGCCTGGTATTTGATCGCGACATCAAGCTCGGTTCCGGCATAGCTGTCCACGGATCCACTTGCAGTACTGAGCGTTTCAAGCCCCCCCGTTTGCTGGAACCACATCGGGAAAATCTGCGCCTGATATGACAGCTTAGGCGAGATCGACGCTAAATTTCCCGAACTGCCAACAGAGAGCATAACCTGGCCTGGGTTGTTACCGGTGCCGGCATTGGAAATACCGCCATATCCGGCGCCACCAGGGCCAGCCTGGTCAAGGGCGATACCGAAAAGACCCGATGCGATCGCCTGGTTGGAGTTCGGCTGCCATCCCAAGAACTGGCCGTCAATACCAATCAGGGGCGAGTATCTACCAATGTCGGTGATGCCCAGCCAGCCCTCTACATCATTATCGGTAGGGTCGTCGTCCCCGCTGGCTACTCGCAGTGCTATGAAGGGGTTGAAGGACTCATTAAGCGGGTACTCAAGGCTCGCGTAGCCGGCAAAAGCACTGATGTCGTCACCATTGTCGAAACTCCCGGTCACACCGAGCGCTTCGGCCCGAACCTTCATAGCGCCAACATTTCCGATGTATTCGACACCGTAATAGGTTGCTTTCGCACCTTTCTGCTGGTTGTCGCTATAAGTCAGGATGGGCGAAATACGACTACCTTTCCCCAGATCGATATCAAATTTCGAAGCAAACACATCCCAGTCCAACTCACCGTTGGCGGGATTGGCCCCAGGGGCCTGTATGTCCGAAATGAGCCCATCTGTAATCGGCATCCAGAAAACATCATAGCTACCGAACGAAGTCTTGCCGGTAGCGCCGAACAAGGGATGGTCGTCGCCGTATAGAAGCCCGCCGGAAGCCAGATCCAGATTCTTGAAGGTCCAGCCGCCTTGAAGGGTAAATGCCGGATCGAAGGTATAGGTGAAGAAAGCCTGCTCCAGGCCAAATCTCTCGCCTCGGTATGCGCGATCGACAGAATTGGCGTCGAGGGCAAAGTCGTTCTCAAGAAGTATTTTGCCTGTCCAGTTATCACCGGTCGCCACTACGCCAAGCCTGACCTCAGCCCTGACATGCTCATCTCCAACCTGAACACCGCCCGCAGAAGTTCCCGTGGCACCATCATCGACGCTGCTGTCCAGATCGAAATTAGAAAAATAGGTTGGTTGAAATTTGCCTTGGGTAAGAATATCCAACTTGATTCCTGAAGCCGTAGGAACTTCCACCGCTAATGCTGCAGGCACTCCGTTCGCAGCTATCAGCACCCCCAAAACTCCCTGACCGATTCGCTTTCGTATTATTTTCATTGATCCTCCACCATCTCTGAAACGAGATTTTATTTGTTGCAGCCCAATAACCTTAGGCAGATCCGATCTATACCAGAGAAACCTGAAACGAACCTGAAAGCTCCATTACAACTGGGGAAGGCTCTGAACAAGTCTCCTTAGAAAAACCACTCCACCTCCACCAGGGCCAGCGGATCCAGTTTCCCGTATTCACTGTCATCGCCTCCTCCGAACCACTGGGCTCCGGCTGTAAAATAGATCTCCTGGCTCAGTGGCAGTATCCATGTGGATCTCGGATAAAGTACCCAGCTGGCATCATCGGCATTCAGGATGGTCACCACCCGGTACTGCCAGAACGGATTGATATCCTGCCATACCAGAAGTCCGGCATAATGGCGCCCGGCATACAGGGGTTGTGCAGCCACAAGGTTGGCCAGAGCTGTCGTTCCAGGCGATAACGGCTGGCCATTATAGAAATATTCAACGGCCAGGTTGAGCCCGTTGCGAAATGCCCAGTTCAGGTCGGCCACCCCCTGCCAGTATCTATCTCCGCTATCTGTCTCACTCCAGACAAGTTCTGCACGCCAGCCGGTGCCGGCCGCGGAGCCACTGCCGCTGACACCCGCTTTGGTGACGTCGGCGAACTCGCCCATCATCACGCCGGCATCGACCCCGGCAACGAAGCGCTTGGCCCGTGCCGCCGTGCTGGCATTCTGGCCCCCGTGTTGCGGCGCATGCACGGCGCTTACCCGGCCCGTTGCACCCCAGGATCTGTCCCATAACAGCGCGTCCACGCCAATGCGCTCGTCCGGCTCCAGTTGGAGTGGGCTGACAGGATTGAGAATGTCCATGGGGTTCCAGATCAGCGCCGTGGACCAATTCACCTGTTGGCGGCCAAACCGGAAATCACCGACCGGGGAGCGCCACTGAATCGTGCCCCGGTACAGTTGATGACGCGCCAGGGCATCCCCCGATTCATGCACGTTCCCCTGCAGATCCCAGTAGCGCGGATCGGCAGCATCCCTGAGCAGGGCAAACTCGGGGCTGTCCAGAAAACTGCCAGTCACCAGTTCCAGGTCGTAGGCCGCATCCACAACCCAGTCCTGATATCGGTAACGGGGCTCAATACGCAGGCGAGTAAGGTTCGAGAAGTAGCGATTGTCGTCAATCAATGAGCGCGAGCCAACGCTCAGGTTCTTGAGCGATCCCGAATAGCTGTACTCCGCCTCAGCGCCTGAAGCCAGCACCAGCCAGGCCATCGCGACCAGCATCAGTGGAGATCGCCTAACCATGGCGGATGGCCTCCACCGGATCCAGTCGCGAGGCCCGCCAGGCCGGATACAGAGCCACCAGCACCGAACACAGGAACAACAGCAGGCTGGGAAGCCAGACATGATCGAAAATCAGCACCGGATAGATACGGTCAGTGATACCGGGGATGGCTTCCAGAGCGCCGCTGATCGAGGACAGATCAATGCCGGTAGTGCCAAGCCAGACAACAAGCAGTCCGCCAACCACCGTTCCTACCAGCATTCCCAGTATTGCCAGGAAAAACGCCTCAAACAGAATAGTCAGTTGCAGCTGCGACCCTCTGGTGCCCAGTGCCAGCATTACGCCCAGTTCCGGGGTACGCTCCATCACTGACATCACCATGGTGTTCATGACACCTATGGCGACCACAACAAAAACCACCGACAAGATGAGATAGAAATCCACCTGACTCATTTCCACCATCTGCACCACCACCGGAAGCAGGCTTTCCCAGCCCTGGGCCACCAGTCCGTCGTTGGTCAGAAGCGGCGACTGATTCAGGATTCGCGCCAGGCCGGCACTCTTCGCCCGATCTGAAAGCCTCAATACGATCCGTGAAACTTCACCTTTCAGCAGGCCACCCAGGCGGCGCGCGGCGTTGATATCGGTGAAGACATACTCGGTGTCGAACAGGTCACTGCCAGTGCGATAGATACCGCGGATGGCCTGGGCACTGGAGGCAAGATCTCCGCCAGCCTGCTGGACCGTAATGACCAGCTTGTCCCCCAGCCGGGCGCCCAGCTCCTCAGCCAGCTTCTGGCCAATGACAATGCCCGTCTCCCCGGATTGAACGTAAGTGCCCTGCTGCATGTACCCGGAAAGCTCGGTAACCGCCCTTTCCTGCTCCGGTGCAATACCCACCAGCTCCACCGGCAGGCTCTTCCCGGGGTTGGCCACCATGGCACGCAGCAATACCCTGGGCGCGGCCGCCTCAACCTCAGGATGCTCCTGCAATCGCTGTTGCAAGGTTCGATTGTCGGCAATACGTAAATCTGGCGACAGATCCACGTCGTGACCCTTTGCCATCACCTGCACATGCCCGCTGAGCTGCTGGGTCGAGTTCTGGATCATCTGCTCGAAGAAACCATCGGCGAAGGCGTACAGGAATAGATAGGCCGCCAGCCCGAATGCAGTGGCCGAGGCGGTAATCATCGACCGTCGCGGGTTTCGGAATACCGAACGGAGTGCCATTTGTGCAAAAATCAGCAGCCGATGATCAGACGTCACCTGCCAGTGGATCCGGCGGATACGGTTGATCATAGTTCGCCGTGCGCCCATCGCCTCCAGCGGGCTGTTGCGACCCGCGTTCCAGGCCGGGAGGGCGGCCGCCAGCAGGGCTACCGACACCACCACAATGCCAATCACAACCAGGCGCTGAGCTTCGATGGTGGGATAAACGATGCCACTGAGCCCCGGCATGGTATCCATGGCCTTGATGTAGGCGCTGAAATCCAGCCCATTGCTACTGAAATAGCCGGTCACCGACAACCCAAGTACCAACCCCAACAGGTAGCCGAGACCGGCCAGAACCGTTGTTTCGAGAAGCACCAGCCAGACGATGCGACTGCTGGGTGTGCCCAACGCCATCATTACACCGAATTCGCGGCCACGCTCCAGTACCGACATCAGAATGGTGTTAACGATACCGGCCGCCACCACCACAAACACCACGAAGATCACGATGTAGGCGACGGCGTCGTGAAAGGCAACCATCTGCACCAGCGATGGCATCAGCGCCGGCCAGCCCAGCACTTCCACGTTTCGATCGCGCAACTGATTCCCGACAGTACCGACCACCTCGTCGAGCCGGTCAGCATCCTGCACGCGGGCCGCGATCTCGGTAAACCGCCCCTGAAAGGCATACAGCGACTGAGCGGCCGCCAGGGGCATCTGGGCCACGAAGCCATCAATACGCTTGATACCGGTCTCGAATACGCCCACCACTTCGAACCGGTCGGCGCCAATAGAGCCGTCCGACGCCTGCACCACCAGTACCAGCTCGTCGCCCGGGGAGACATCCAGGGCACCGGCGGCATCGACGCCAACAAGAATTTCATTGCCGCGTTCCAGGTAGCGACCACGGACAATCGACCGGTCAAGCCGGGTGACCCGTGATTCCGTCGCGCTGTCGACGCCCATCACCTGTAATGCCCGTGACTGGTCTTCACGGCTGGCCAGGGCATGGCCCGTCACCCGGGGGGTGGTTGCCGCCACACCGGCTACGGCCGATACCTCCTCTGTGAGATTCCAGCGCTCGGCCAGGGCAATGTTCATCTCCCTGTCATCGTGAAAGCCCCGCTGATGTACCTTCAGGTCGCCGGTCACATAGCCCGTCATGTTGTTGATCATCTGGGCGTTGATGCCATCAATGAATGCCCAGAGAAACACTAGCCCACCGACACCGACGGCCACCGACAACAGTGTGATGGCCGTACGCCGACGATTGACCCGAAGGTTGCCAAAAGCCAGACGTAGCCACGCCATCACGACCGTATTTCCTCACGCTCGACGCGGCCATCGCGGAGATGGATTACCCGCCGCGCGCGTTCCATCACCATCGGGTCATGGGTGGAGAAGACAAAGGTAATGCCATGCTCGGCATTGAGCTTACGCATCAAGTCCAGTAGCGCCGCGCCGGTCGTGGAATCGAGATTGGCCGTGGGCTCGTCGGCCAGGACAATCGCGGGTTTGCTGACAATCGCCCGGGCCACCGCAACACGCTGTTGCTGACCGCCAGACAGTTCATGGGGCAGGCGCCGCTCCAGCCCTTGCAGGCCGACCTCCACCAGAATACGCCGGGCCTCGGCACGGCGCTCCCGAAACGGCACTCCGCGCAGCATCAGCACATACTCGACGTTCTCCTGAGCCGACAGCACGCCAATCAGGTTGTATTCCTGAAATACAAAGCCAACCTTCCACAGCCGCAGAAGGGTCCGCTTCTTTCGGCTAAGCCCGGTGATTTCCTCACCCGCCACCTGAATGCGCCCGCTATCCGGCTCGTCCAGGGCTCCAATCTGATTCAATAGCGTGGTTTTACCCGATCCAGACGGGCCCACCAAGGTTGTGAACTCCCCGGCCTCGATCGCGACCGACACCTCATCCAGGGCCTTGACGGCGATGGAATCCTGACGGTAAATTCGCGAGACTTTCTCCACATTGACGATGCTCATGCCGGGCCCTCACTGTGGGTTGCGCAGCCGGCGCAATGAAAACACCTCTTCATCGATCGGCAGGTCGAATTCAATAGAGTCAATCGTGATCACCGTGCGGGACTCGGGGTTATCGGCGTCCACCATCGTCCAGCGGGTGGGTATCCGCCGCCCATCCATGGTTTCGATCTGCTCATAGGTCATGCGTTTGACGATCTGATCGCGCTCGTCGTAGTAGGCAAGCGAAACCGGGATCGAGTCCTCCCGAACATTGAATTCAAGACGGCTCCACACTACCGGGGCATCAGGTCGGGGCGTCGAGACAACACGATACACAGGCACCTCACCGGAATCGTCGGTTTCGACCAATTCGTGGGTGTAGTCCTCGACGAACGAGCTTTCCTTGACCAGGTCGTCGTTGCTGAAGTTGGAGCCCATCCATGGCTGGAGCATCATCGACGGTGGGATCTTGATGGTGCGATCAACTTTGGGCAAGTAATTCCACATGGCATCGCCGATGCGCAGCGAGCCGATGCCGGCCTCTTTTTTGGGCGCGTGAATGCGAATCAACGTATGCTCCGGACGATTCATCCAGGCTTCCAGTTCCAGTGTGCGAGTCCAATACTCAGACTCGATCCGCATAGTGAAACGCCCGTGATTGCTGTCGGACCACAGAGTCTGTTCCATGCCTTCAATCAAGGAAACTGCCGAGGGAGGGCCCGCGATAAGCCGACCTGATGCGGCAAACAAAAGGAGAACGCTAATCCAGACTCTCATTGACTACTCCCTTTTCTACTATGAGCTACGGATCACCTTTGCCTGTTCCCCGACAGCGGAACCGCTTGTTGTTTTCCGAGGCGTTTTGACAACGATCACCAAGCCGACAATTGTGATTCCTATCCCGATCATCTCCAGTGATGTGAAAGTTTCGCCGAACAAAAGCATTCCGATAGCGAGACCGAAAACAGGCGTTAAAAAAGTAAACGAATTGAGGCTGTTCAAGGGCGCGCTGGCGAGCAAGGCATACCAGAGCACAACCATCATTGCCGTTGCCGGAATGGCCAGAACGAACATGGCCG
Organism: Marinobacter flavimaris; assembly: GCF_002933295.1. Lineage (GTDB taxonomy): Bacteria > Pseudomonadota > Gammaproteobacteria > Pseudomonadales > Oleiphilaceae > Marinobacter > Marinobacter flavimaris. Next base: position 25,923 of record NZ_PSSW01000016.1, on the reverse strand, counting down.
TCGTAAATGACCAAGTCCAATCAATCTCGAAGCCCTCGCCCAAGCTCACGGATGCTATTCCCAGAAACACTGAACCTATGACAAGCTGGATGCCCATTGACCAATAGATATCATCGCTGCCGGCCTGGTATTTAAGCAGCACATTTCCAATGGCGGTTCCGATGGCTCCACCAAGAACATAGACGGCCCCTGAAAATCTGGCGTTACCAAACTCCATCTCTGGCATCGCTAGCACCACAACACCAATAAAACCAATCAAAAGGCCCACAAACACACGCCCGGTCACCACCTCTCGAACGATAAAAAACGAAAGAACCGCCGCAAACAGTGGTTGCGCATTGGCCAGAACCGTTGCAAGCCCCGGTCCCAGCTTGCCAGCACCGAGAAACATCCCTCCAAGCCCCATACCCGTGTAACTGAGGCCAATTACGGCCAGCATTAGAAGCTGGCGAAGTGAATAACTGGGCCGACCACCTTTTGTAAAAGCGAGCAGAATCAGACAGAGCCCTGCCAGCAATGCGCGTAAAGCGGCAAAAAGCAAAGGTGGCGCGTCCGGCAACCCCACCACAATAAAAGGAAAGCAGATCGCCCAAAGAAAGGCGACAAGAACCATCCCAGCGACTGCACGTATCGAAAGTGATTGGTTCACCAACGGCTCCTTTATCTACCCATCAAATGAGTAGAGCTTTTGTTCAAGCTTGCCGCCCCAATCCGCGCAATCGCGGCAAAAACCTGGGAGTGTTGTCTGCATAGTGTCTCCAGGCTTCCCCGAACGTTTCTTCGGCTTCCCGTTCCTCACTGATCGATAACCGTGAATACATCCAGAGCAAAACCGGGAACATCGCCAGGGTTAACAGAGTCGGCCACTGCAGCAGGAAGCCAAACATTATCAAGACAAAGCCGACATACTGTGGATGCCGAACATACGAATAGAGACCTGTCGTAGCCAGCTTTCGCTCTTTTTGCGCCGCGTACAAGGTTCGCCACCCGGCGGCAATCAAGTAAAAACCTCCACCAATAAACACCGTACTCAACAAGTGGAAGGGGCCGAAATGGGGAGAACCCTGCCAACCAAAAAGCATTTCAAGCAGGTGCCCGCTATCGTGGGCAAGCCAATTTACATCGGGGTATTGAGTCTGAAGCCAACCGGATAGAAAATAGAGTGTCAACGGGAACCCATACATCTCAGTGAATAATGCCACGAGAAACGCGCTGAACGCGCCGAAGGATCGCCAGTCTCGTTGGGTCTGTGGCTTAAAAAAACTGAAAGCGAAGAAAATAAAGATCACCGAGTTAAGAACCACCAGCCCCCAAAGACCGTAATCGGACGAAGCATCAGTCATCGCGTTGGCCTCCGTTTTTGCCTTCTGGTTGATCGTGGTGGTTGTGGCCACCGTGACTCCCATGCCCTCCGTGCATAAACATATGAATAAACGGGCATGCAAGAAGGATTAACCACGGCAGAGCACCCAGAAGGTGAACCTTATGTTCGCCCCAGAGTAAAACCAAAGCGATAACCGCAAAAATTGCCAACGTAATCTTAAAACGCTTATCCATATAGAATCCCTTTGGGAAAAGCTTATCAGTGGGGCTTACTGGCTAGTATGCCTCTAGCGATATTTGGTGACCTATCCCGTCCAAAGAAACGTCATCGATAATTTCCAGAGAGCCCGGATCAAGCACCCAGAGCTTGGCTTCGGCCCGACTGGTGATCAAAAGGCTGCCATCGACGGGAGAGATCGCCGCCCATTGTGAGAGTCGAAGATAGATGGCAAGCACCAATTTACCTAGCAGTAGTTCAACACGCGGAACTGAAACAGACCTGAAAACAGACCTGAAAACAGACACAAGATGTGGATCTATTTGACGCAAATCACAAATGCAAGATAGATTCTTCGAGCATTAAGTAAGCCGTTTCAACCATTGCAAACCTCGAATGACGGACTCCAGATGCCGGAACCTATTTATGAGAACAGACGAATAGCAAACAGCCGGGCCAACGAACTCAACCGCCAATGCTACTGCATCACTCTTGACCGAATAGCCCTCAACAAGAGCCTCCACAACCAGCTTTCAGATGCTGGAAGCGAACTGTCAACGCTCCCGGAGTTCGATCACCTTTTTTCAAACACACCGGTTTTCGTACCCCGAGCCGACATAGCGGAGATGGAGAGGATCGTTCAGTCGATTGAAGCGGCCTCAGAGCTTCCCTCGTACCGAGAACGAGTACTTTCCTGGGCACCGGAAATCGCACAGTTCAATCCAGGGCCCATCGGGGCGTTCATGGGCTATGATTTTCACATGGGTCCCGACGGCCCCCGGCTGATCGAAATCAACACCAACGCCGGTGGCGCCTTCCTGAACCTTGTCTTGTCGAGAGCCCAGCGCAATTGCTGCGACCCATCTCAACAACCCACAACACCCCAGCAGCCGCTCGACGGATTCGAGGACGCGGTGTTCTCAATGTTCAAACAGGAGTGGCAAAGCCAGCACGACAATTTCGGGCCCAGTTGCCTGGCCATAGTAGACGATGCCCCAAAGACACAATTTATGTTCCCCGAATTCCAGTTGGCCCAACAGATTCTCCGAACCAAAGGAATTGATACATTGATACTCGATCCACAGGAGCTTCAGTATGCCGGCGGTACGCTGACAGCCCGCGGTAAGCCCATTGATATGGTCTACAACCGTCTGGTGGACTTCGCATTGGACGCCGCGCCCCATGCGGCATTAAGGCATGCCTATCTGGATGGCGCCGTGGTGGTAACGCCTAATCCCCATGTGCACGCTGTGCTGGCTGACAAGCGAAACCTGGCCCTGCTATCCGCACCCCACTCCCTTCGAGACTGGGGGCTCAATGAGGCCGATGCAGGCTACCTGGAGAGAGCCGTGCCGAAAACCAGGCAGGTTTCGAGGAACGACGCGGCTGAGTTGTGGAGTGCGCGACGTCATCTGTTCTTCAAGCCGGTTGCCGGCCATGGCAGCAAAGGCGTCTACCGGGGCGACAAACTAACCCGGCGCGTTTTCGAGAACATCCTGAATGGTGGCTACATCGCCCAGGACCTTGTCCCCGCTGGAGAACGAACCCTGAGAATTGACGATGCAGTAGTCACCCGAAAAGTCGACATTCGGCTGTATACCTACGCCGGCAAAAGTATGCTGGTTGCGGCGAGGATATACCAAGGCCAGACAACCAATTTTCGTACCCCCGGAGGTGGATTCGCTCCGGTTTTTCAGGTGTGATTATTACCTTTTCAATGAGCCAATATTTGATCGCATTAATGAAGAATTCCAGATTTTTGGTTTAGCGAACTGTAGAACATTAAGTTACTTAAGCACGGTCCGGACCTATGAAAACATAGGCCCGGAGACCCCTCGGCGCTTATTCGTTGGTGAACGTCACAACATCTTTTTAAACTGCCCGTAGTCTCCTCCGGTACGCAGTACCAGAGTGATGTCGTTGTCGTTCCGGTTTCTGAAAAACCAGCCATGATTGCCGGTAAAGGCTGCCTCCAGCTCGCCCTCGTCTTCAGGCACGCCCCGGCCTTTCTCGTAGGAAATTGACTGACCACCTCCATCGCCATGAGTATCGAAGTTGATCGGGCCACCTTCTGACACCCAGGAGAACCGGGCTGTAGCACCTTCCTCCATAGTAAGTTTGAATTCGGTGCCTTCTCCCGGTGTGAGAATCACGCGCACTTCATCCTGCCACTGCGGTTCCGCAATTTCTGGTGCAGGCGCAGATTCTGGCTCAGAAGACGCAACCTCTGCTTCCGGTGAGGGGGCTGGCTTCTCAACGGCTTCATCCACGACAGGTGCATTGACTTCCGGCGCCTGTCGCTCAGTTGAGGATTGAACAGCAACCATCTGAACAGCCTCGTCAGCAGCAGCCTCTTCGGCGAGCTGCTCTTTGATCTCGCCCATTTCAGTCAGGCCCAAAAGGCGACCTGCGCCGGTTGGGTCCAGGGCGTACTCGGCGGGCATGACCACGGTAGCCAGCAGAACCAGCGCCACAAAAGCGGCAATGATGGTGGATCGAACCAGTTTGGCAGTGCTGGGCAGTTCTTCACGGTTGGGTATATCGGTGTTGTACATAAAAAATCTCCAGAATCAGGCGACAAAGTAACCGGTAAGCTGATAGCCAAAGAGCAGAAAACCTGCACTCATCATGGCCACGTTGGCGGTGTAGGCATGGCGGAAAAAGCCGTCGGTTTTTCGCCAGAAGCTGATAGCAATGAGGATCATGGCCAGGGCGATGAGCTGTCCGATTTCCACACCCACGTTGAAGGCGAGGAGGTTCGGAATCAGGCCGTCCGGCGAGATGTCGTATTCGATGATCTTGGTGGACAGGCCGAAACCATGGAAGAACCCGAAAATCAACGTGGCGGCCTTGGTGTTGGGCTGGAAGCCAAACCACCGCTGATAGGCACCGATGTTGTCCAGCGCCTTGTAGACGATGGACAGACCGATAATCGCATCAATGAGGTAGCTGTTGATGCCCACGTTGAAGTACACCCCCAGCAACATGGTGGTGGAATGCCCGAGGGCAAACAGGCTCACGTAGATCGCGATGTGCTTCATCTGGTAGAGGAAGAAGATGACACCCAGCAGGAACAGCAGGTGGTCATAGCCGGTGACCATGTGTTTGGCCCCCAGGTAGATGAACGAAATAAGGTTTATCCCGGTAATTTCCTGGATGTACCCCTTGTCGCCCTGAGCCACGGCATGGGCGAGTACGTCGGTACTCAGCCCCAGCAAGCCCAAAGTCAGAAATATCCAGAGTAGGCGATTGCCTGTGCCCGTTGAGGACACACCACGGCATCGGCCTGTCAAGTTTGACAACATAAAGACTCCAATCGAATGTGTTTTCTCGGGCCGCCTAAGCGGCAAGAATCAAGCGGAAAGGAGAGCTTTTGGAGGACGTTCAAGCCGATAGCGCAAACTGCGGGGAGAACCTCCGACAAAGGGCACGGGCTGCCGGAGAACGGTCAGGCTTTGGGAAACAAACGGAACCCTGAGGTGGTCCACGGTCTCGTGGGTATGATTGCCAGCATCATGATGCACTGATGATGTCTCTGGCTCTTCGTCAAAATCATGGGTGTGTCCATGCGCACCATGACTGCTCGCTTGGCCGTCAAACTGCGATTCCCAGTCGCCTGCCAAGTTGGCCACACCATGAGAGAATGACTCGCCAATCACCGACAGTGACAGGCCCGCCAATGCAAGGAGTATGACGAGCGTTGGAAGCAGTTTTCTCGGGTGAATGGCCGAAATCATCAATCTACTGCGTCGAGTCTGTGGTTGGATTTCAACGAGAACGGAGGATACCATCCCCCCGTGGGGGATAGGAATTAAAAATGGTAAATGATCACACGCATCAATCTCACCCGAACATTATCAAACGTCTGAAGCGGGCAAACGGCCATCTTGAAAGCGTGATTGGCATGATTGACCAGGGACTGGCAGTGTGCCTGAATGCGCTTTTTATAGACTGTAGGCGACTCGGGCTGATGCGAGACGACTGAGACAATAGCCGCATGAATGTTTGGGCCTATCGCCCACACATGCAGATCACTGACTTTGGCATCGTCGTCTTCGACGGCCTGTCTGACGGTTTCCTCCATGTCCTGATGCTGCTCGTCGAGGAGGACCTTTGAGGTCTCTTTCAGCAGATGCCAGGACCAACGGGTTACCAGAATCGCACCGATAATCCCCATCATCGGGTCCATCCAGTTCCACCCGGCATATTTACCCGCCAGAAGGGCAACAATAGCAAGGACTGACGTCAGCGCATCCGCAAGTACATGCAGGTAAGCGGCCCGGCGGTTGTGGTCATGGTGATGATGGTGGTGGCCGTGACTGTGACCATGATCATGGCCTGCATCCCCCAGTATCCAAGCTGACACCCCGTTGACTACCAGGCCAATGATGGCCACAAAAATAGCCCCATCGAAAGAAATGGGGACGGGCTGGATAAAACGCCCGACGCTCTCGATGACCATGTAGAGCGCAAAGACAGCCAGCAGAATCGCGCCGGTAAAGCCGCCCAGCGCATTGACCTTCCCCGTCCCGAAAGAGAACCTGGCGCTGCCCGCGTTTTTCCTGGCATACGCATAGGCGAAGGCGGCAATACCCAGAGCCACCGCGTGCGAACCCATGTGCAGGCCATCAGCCAGCAAAGCCATTGAGCCATAAACGATCCCGGCCAGGATCAAAACCAGCTTTTGACCTATCCCCCCTGGGGGGATGGCATGAGAATGCTACTGTAGCCAGATGGCTTCAACAACCTTGACAGAGGGGGCAGTGTCCAATTCGGCATACTCTCACCCTCCCCCCGATGAAGACGAGTAAACCAAGGTGCTATCGCTTTCCAACATGGCTTACGATCTGGAAGACCTCATCAGCCCTGCGCTCACGGGGCCAGGGGTCATGTCGCTGAACCTGGTTGTGAGCTTTTCAGGGGTGCAGTCATGCCTTATCCGATCCGGTCCATGGCTCAGCGGCCCGGTGTTGCTTACAACCCTCCCGGGGTGCCGTCAGCGGCTCATGATGCAGCGCCTTCAACAGGCCAGCTGTCATAGCAACGATAACCAGCGAGAATGGCAGGGCCGCGAGGATGACCGCATCCTGGAGGACGGCAATACCTCCCGCCACTAGCAATACCGCGGTCAATACTCCGTTGCCAATGGCCCAGCCTGCTCTCGACACCTTGGGAGGCTCAAGCTGCCCTCCTGATAAAATGATATTGACCACCAATGCGCCGGAGTCAGCAGACGTTATAAAGTAGATGCTGATAAGGAGCGTTGCCACCAGACCCATCAAAAATTTAATTGAGTCAGTCGTCTGCAGGTGCTCAATGGTCGCGAAAAGTGCATAGGCGATGTCTTTATTGACCGCCTCAACAATTCCGCCACCCCCGAATAGCTCGCTGTGGAGTGCAGCGCCCCCCATCACCGAGATCCATACAAAAGTCACCAGCGTTGGTAAGAGAAGAACCCCGAAAACAAACTCTCTCAGGGTGCGGCCGCGGGATATCCGGGCGATAAACAACCCGACAAAAGGTGACCAGGCCAGCCACCAGCCCCAGAAAAACACCGTCCAGGTCGATTGCCAATTTCCCGGTTCATTGGCGCCAACATAGAATGTCATGATCAATAGACTATCCAGGTAACCGCCAATTTCCTGCACCAACAACCCTGCCATGTAATCAAAGGGGCCAATAATCATAAAGGCGGCGAGTAAAATCAGCGTTAGCCAAAGATTTACCTCACTCAATATTTTCACGCCCCGCCTGACCCCAGAAACCACCGAAATCGTCGCGATTACAGTAACCACGGCGACCACCGACAGCTCCACCCAAAGAGACGCCTCCACGGAGAAAAGCCACTTGAGCCCCGTGCCAGTCTGACGGGCTCCCAGCCCCAGCGTCGTCGCCAGACCAAATACAGTCGCAAAAACAGCGAGCGCGTCAACGACGTGCCCCCAAAAGCCAAAGATTCTTTCACCAATAAACGGGTACAGCGCTGATCGAGGCGCGAGCGGGAGATCATGGCGATAGCTGAAGTATCCGAATGCAATCGCGACCAACGCAAAAATAGCCCATCCGTTCAGCCCCCAGTGGAAAAACGACAATTGAATTGCAGTAGACGCAGCGGAGGGAGTAAAGCCCTCCGAAGTAAAAGGGTTACCCTGAAAGTGCATGATTGGCTCGGCGATGCTCCAGAACAGCAGCCCCACACCCGTGCCGGCCGCAAACAGCATCGCCAACCAGGGAAAAAGCCGGTATTCCGGTTGTTCGTAGTCTTTACCAAGGCGCACGTTCTTGTAACGCCCCAGCCCTAGCCAAATAACAAATGCCGTCAGAAACGCAACCAGTGCCACATACCACCAGCGCAGCAGACCATCCACGTACGAGGAAACATAATCAAGCGCATACGCAAACTCAGACTGCCAGATCAGCGCGCCAGCGAGGGTCAAACCAATGGCGCCAATGCTGAATAGTGACGGCAAGATGGGTTGTTGGAGATGGCTATTGCCTTTTTCGTTCCACATGATGATTAGCCTTTTATTATGTCCTGGTCTGCCAATAGCGATGCTCGTATAAATTACGAAAAATGCTGCAGTTATTATCTGAATTCACGACCCCAGGGGAGCGGTACCAAGGCTCATCCTCAGCATCTTCTTATTGCAGGTAACAACAAGAACCAATCCCGACAGCAGCACCAACAACACACCCCAGATCAAATAGGTATAGAGCATCGGCATAAAAAATCATCCTGGCTCAGTGTTTGTTCACAAGATTGCGGGGTGCACCCTCAATGAAGCCAACAATGTTTTCGCCGGTGGTCGTGAGGATTCTTTCGACAGCCTCTTTCGTATTGAACGCACTGTGCGGGGTGACGATGACGTTTCTCATGTGCTGAAGAACATGGTTGGCGAACAGCGTTTCCAGATCATGTTTCTTGTCAAAAAAGGAGCGGATCAATTCCGCCTCCTCCCTGATGGAGGGCTCATCCGGCAGTACATCAAGACCGGCAGCCGACACTTTCCCATCCGCCAGCGCGTACAGCAACGCCTGAGTGTCAACAATGGAGCCGCGAGCGGTATTAATCAGGACAACCCCGCGCTTCATCCGGGCGAACTCCCTGTCCGACAGAAGATGCTTGGCCGATTTGCTGCCAGGTACGTGCAGCGTCACCACATCGGACTGCTCAAGAAGACGATCCAAATCGACGTAAGACACGTTGTATTGATCCGCGAATACGTCATCCGGCCTGGGATCGCAGGCAAGAACGTTCAGGCGAAACCCCTGCGCTATTTCTACGACACGCTTTCCGATAGACCCGGTACCGATCACTCCCAGGGTTTTGCCTTGCAGGTCAAACCCCTGCAGGCCTTTCTGAGAAAAATCCCCCTTGCGAGTGCGATTGATCGCCTCTGGAATCTTGTGGCTAATGGCAAGGAGCAGCGCAAAAACATGCTCCGCAACAGTCTGGTCACCGTAGACGGGCACATTGCTGACTGGAATCGCATTTCTGGTGCAATACTCCAAATCGATATGGTCGTATCCCGTCGACCGGGTAGCAATGAACTTCAGATGCTCAAAACAGTCAAGGACCGAGTGGTCCAGGACCGAATGAACGAAAGGGGAGATGATATCGGCGTCCCTGTATAGCCCAACGTTGGCTGTTCCGAGTTCCTCGTCCGTGAAAACAACCTCATGATTGCAGCAGGCCTGCTGCAGAATATCGCACTCCCACTTCTCTGCCTCAAAGAACACAATTTTCATTAGTTTTCCCTGGCCAAACTGATTTTTACTCCGACCTCAGCACAGGTAGCCACAGGATGGGGCTACCTGTGCTGAGGTCATCGATATGGTCGTTTCGCGCCTAGACTTTCTCTCGACGCAAACGCAGGGAGTTCATCACCACTGACAACGAGGACGCACTCATTGCAAAAGCGGCAAAGATCGGTCCTATCAGAATGCCAAAAAATGGGTAGAGTACGCCCGCAGCTATTGGCACACCCGCGCCGTTATAGACCAGGGCAAAAAACAGATTCTGCTTGATATTCCGCATCGTCGCCTGGGACAGCCGCCTGGCGCGGACAATGCCGTCGAGGTTACCCTTAACCAGGGTAAAGCCCGCACTCTCAATGGCGACATCCGCGCCGGTTCCCATCGCAATGCCAACATCGGCCTGGGCCAGGGCGGGTGCGTCATTTACGCCGTCCCCCGCCATCGCTACCTTGCGCCCCTGGCTCTGAAGTTCGCGAATGATGCTGGCCTTGTCCTCTGGCAGCACATCGGCACGAATCTCATCGATACCGAGTTTACCCGCCACCGCCTTTGCCGTGCGCTCATTGTCGCCAGTTGCCATGATTATGCGGAAACCAGCGGCGTGTAGCGCCTTCAGCGCAGCGGGTGTCGTTTCCTTGACTGGGTCAGCAACACTGACCAGGCCCGCAACAGCGCCCTCAAGCACCACAAACATGACCGTTTCGCCCTCGTCGCGCCGGCCATTGGCTACCTCCATCAGATGGCCGCCGTCCAAGCCCAGTTCCTCCAGCAGCTTGGCATTGCCCAATGCCACCGGGTTGCCATCCACAACACCCTTAACCCCCTTGCCTGTAACGGCTTCAAAGTCATCGGCCTTTCCAAGCATTACGTTACGCGCCTCGGCGCCGGAAACGATGGCTTCGGCAAGTGGATGCTCTGACCCCTTCTCCAGTGTGGCAGCAAGCCTGAGGACCTCGGTCTCGTCATGACCCGATTCCGGCAGCACAGCCACGAGCCTGGGCTTGCCTTCCGTCAAGGTACCGGTTTTATCCACAATCAAGGTATCCACCTTGGCAAAACGCTCCAGGGCTTCGGCGTTCTTGATCAGCACACCCAACTGGGCGCCTCGCCCTGTCGCCGTCATGATTGACATGGGCGTAGCCAACCCCAATGCGCAAGGGCAAGCGATGATAAGCACCGCTACCGCAGACACGAGCGCATACGACAAAGCTGGCGCCGGTCCCCAGATGGCCCACGCCACAAAGGACAGGGCGGCTATGGCAATAACCGCCGGTACGAACTTGCCGGCCACCATATCGGCAAACTTCTGGATAGGCGCGCGGCTACGCTGGGCGTTGGCAACCATTTCGACAATCTGACTGAGCGTAGTATCCGCACCAACCCGGGTCGCCTCCATAACCAGGCTTCCGGTACCGTTGATGGTGGCCCCGGTGACCTTGTCTCCTTCCACCTTCTCTACCGGAACTGGCTCCCCGGAAATCATCGACTCATCAATGGAAGAGCGACCTTCAACAACCACGCCGTCAACGGGCACCTTATCACCGGGCCGAACACGCAGGTGATCACCGACCTTCACATCCTCCAGAGCGACTTCTTCCTCGGTTCCATCGGGCCGGATCAGGCGCGCCGATTTCGCGGCCATGTCCAGCAACGCACGTATGGCTTTACCTGTGCCCTCACGGGCCCTCAGCTCCATCACCTGGCCCAGCAGAACCAGCGTGACGATAACGGCTGCCGCCTCAAAATAAACGCCGACGTTTCCTTCAGAATCCCGGAAGCCTTCCGGGAAGATCCCTGGCACAAGCACCGCTACGATGCTGAAGATATAGGCCGCCCCAACTCCCATGCCGATCAGGCTGAACATATTCAGGTTCATTGTCCGAAACGAGATGTAACCGCGAGCAAAGAAGGGCCAGCCGGACCATAGGATTACAGGAGTAGCAAGCACCAGTTCAATCCAGAGTGACAAACGCTCACCGAAGAAGTCGCGAACCGCCATGACACCGATATAGGGAGTCATGGTCAAAATCAGCAAGGGCACTGAAAATGCCAGGGCAACCCAGAGCCGATGAGAAAAGTCCACCAACTCCGGGTTGGGCCCCTCATCTTCCGCGGTGGCCGATTCCTGCTCCAGTCCCATACCGCACAGAGGACATGCCCCGGGCTTTGTCTGTCGGACTTGAGGGTGCATGGGACAAGTGTAAACCACCCCCGAATACCCGGGTGGTACACGGTCATATGTTCGATCGTCGCCTGACGGTTTTTCATGATCTCCAGAACAATGGTGAGAGTGATCTGAATGAGAACTCACTTTATTGTTTTCCAGAGGCACAAGGTGCATCCCGCATTTCGGGCAATTCCCAGGCTCATCAGATATGACCTCCGGATGCATCGGGCAGGTATACCGGCCCTCCGACTCCTTCCCAGCACTATCTTTGATAGCAGAACTATTTTCTTTGGCAGACATCTTCCGATCATCCTTTCGATGGTTTCATACCATTCGAGCCTCTCAAGGTTCGACCTGGTCATAAGCAATGTAGTTGCCCTCTACTGCACTCCATTCCACTACGCCCGGATGAACTGAACCTGAAAAGCATTTCTGTGCTTTGCATTTTTTTGATCACCATCAACTTTTCGGTAAAGCCATTGCCCTGAGCTACGCGTCAAACCGGACTTTCAGCTGAAATTCAGTCTTTGCCTATAATCTGGTCACTTAAGCAACATAACAGTTCGCTCGCCCCTTTTCAGAAGCTGGAGATACAAAAGATGGTCGGTCAGAGAATTATTCGCGTCGCGGTCAACGGTTATGGCGTTATCGGCAAACGGGTAGCGCAAGCCGTTGCGGTACAAAAAGACATGGCTGTGGCTGGCGTAGCTGATGTCGCGCAGGACTGGCGAGTGAGGGCCGCGCTGAGTAGAGGGTATGCCCTGTACGGCGCGACTGAAGAGCACGCCGTTGCCATGGGCGCAGCCGGGCTTGATGTTTCCGGCACACTGGATGACTTACTTGAAGCCGCGGACATCGTGGTGGACTGTACACCGAAACACCTGGCCAGCAAGAACATCGAAACCTACCGGCGGCTCGGTATCAGGTTCATCGTTCATGGCGGCGAGAAACATCAAAGCACGGGCCATTCATTCGTTGCCGAGGCCAACTACGCCAGCGCTGTCGGCCGTGACTGCACACGCGTCGTATCGTGCAACACGACGTCGATCATTCGTACCCTGTCAGCGCTCAAACGCCACGGCTTGCTGGACCGGGCACGGGGAACCCTTCTGCGCCGGGCCACCGATCCCTGGGAGAGCCACCAGGGCGGGATCATGAATACCGTCGTGCCAGAGCCGGAGATTCCCAGTCACCAGGGCCCGGACGCCCAAAGTGTCGACCCGGACCTGGATGTGGTAACCATGGCGGTCAAGGTTCCGGAGACACTGGCCCACCTGCACTACTGGTCCGTTCAACTGACACGTGAGGCGAGCAAGGACGAAGTGCTCGATGCGTTCCGCACCTCCTCCCGCATTGTTTTCCTCCGGAACAGCGACGGGCTAAGCGCGATCAACAGCGTCAAGGAGTTGATGGCCGACCTTGGCCGACCTCACGACAGCCTGTATGAAGTCGCGCTTTGGGAAGACATGCTCAAAGTGCAGGGCAATGAGCTGTTTTATGCCTATATGGTCGACAACCAGGCGATTGTTGTTCCGGAAACCATCGATGCCATACGCGCACTGACCGGGGCCGAACCCGATGCGGAAACGTCGATCAGAGACACCAACGACAGCCTGGGTATCGGCTCTTTGGGGTTATAGATATGGACGGCAACCCCGGCGACGTCGCCTGTGAACCCGAGGGCGGAGCCGTGAAGGGTGTGTTCAGGCTGTTCGGTGAGGGAGACGAACTCTATGCGGAGATGATTCGCTCGGTCCGTGCTGCCACCCAGCGTATCTTTCTTGCTTCGTATATCCTCGCGGCGGACGAGGTGGGGACTGAACTGCTTGATGAACTGATGAAGCAGTCCCGCCACGGCCTCGACGTGCGCATTCACGTTGATGCGCTGGGCTCAAGCAGCGTCCTTACCCGAAAGCACCGACGCCAGCTCAGAGCCGCCGGCATCCGTCTTCAGCGCTTTCACCGCTGGAGTTGGCGGCAACCGATGCGTTACAACCGTCGCGACCATCGCAAGCTGCTGGTCATTGACGGCAAAACAGCGTACCTCGGCGGCTTCAACATTCATCGCGAAGGCTCGAGGCGCTATTACGGCCCAAAGCGTTGGCGCGACGTGCATGTGTGCTTCGAGGGGCCTCTGGCGGCGGAGGCTGACGCTCTGTTTGACGCCTTCTGGTGCGGTCACCCTGACTGGAGCCCACAGAGTCATACCATCGGTGACAGCCGGATCACTCCCAATACCACACGCGCCTGCCGCATCCAGCTGCGGTGCTCCATCAAAGACCAACTGGCTGGAGCATCCGACAAAATCTGGCTGGCGACGCCCTATTTCGTACCGGACCGGGGATTGCGCAAACAACTTGCTCTCGCGGCCCGCCGTGGAGTCGATGTGCGGATCCTGACCACCGAAAAGACCGACTCGACCCCCGCACAATGGGCGGCCCGCGCCATTTACGGAGAACTGTTGGAACACGGCGTTCGCATATTCGAGTACACGCCCCGGCTAATGCATTCCAAAGTGCTGCTCGTTGACGATGTCTGGGGAAGCATAGGGACAGCGAACTTCGACTACAGAAGTTTGTTTATTAACTATGAACTGACGCTGATTTCCACAAACGAAGCCTTGAATGGCCAGTTAAGAAACGAGTTCGTAACTGATTTGCTGGATGCCAGTGAAATCACTGGCATCGCCTGGAAACACCGCGGCTTCATGAAAGGCGTGTATGACACGCTTGGCCTGTTGCTACGCAAGTGGCTTTGACGTGGGCCGACTTAGATCGGGGCTCAACTTGCCTGGTATGCCGAACCAGGGGCCCAGCCACCCGGTGCGGCAATGATTAAGGACGCAGCGAGTGCTTTGGTGCGAGTCGAGTTAGACCGCCTTGATAATCTCAGACAGCCTATCTCTCACCTCACCCGCAATATGCTTGAGTTGCTCATTTTCGATCGCTGTCATGGATAACACGGGATCAACCGCACTGACTTCAACGCCCTCCGGGGTCTCGCGCAGTATGACATTGCACGGCAACATAGCGCCTACCCGGGGTTCCACGCCAATGGCTTCCCAAGCCATGGCTGGATTGCAGGCACCGAGAATTCGGTAGGCGAGCATGTCCTTGTCCAGTTTCTTTTTCATGGTGGCCTTAACATCAATTTCTGTCAGAACCCCGAAACCCTGATCGGCCAGGGCCTTGCGGGTTCGCTCATCCACTGTCTCGAAATCCACATTCTGAATTACGCGATTCATTGTGTAAGACATATACATTTCCTTTTCTTTGGGTAAACCGAGTGAGGCCTATAGTAGCCAGCCCTTCAATATCAACACCTAACCTTTTCAGAACCCATAGCGTACCCCCAGATACAGGTTATTGTTGTCCTCAAACTGACCGAAGAAGGTTTCCTCCTGGGCGCCGAAAAACAGGTTTCCGCCGGCTTCAACAGAGAGATGGTCATCAACCTGATAGCCCACCCGGGGGCGCAGGTACGCGTCCCGGTCCGAGGGCGAGTAGAACAGGAACAACGACCACTCCAGATTCTGGCTGTGTGTCAGCCATGTCAGCCGCTGGGTGAGGACGTGGCGATTCTCGTCTCGCACCGGGGCACCCGGGGGCAAGGCCCGCCGGTAGGCCTCAAACTCGCCCATGCGCTCAAGGTAGTATTGCAGGCCCAGGGTCAGGTTACGGGCAATTTCCTGCTCATAGCCGAGCAGCAGGCGCAGCTCGCTGTTGCGTACTGTGGGATCGTCGCCATCGCGGTCTGCGCGGGAATCGTAATAGCCCAGCTCGACGTTGCCGATGCCGGCCCCCACCGGCCCGCGCAGGCTGGCGCCGAGCACCGACAGCGGAGGAAACCTGGCCCGACCGCTGGCCGGATCAGCCCCGGCCGGGCTCTTCCAGAAGCCGTCGTAGCCGTAGAGCGCGACCTCGTAGGCGCCAAGGTTACGGTACAGCCGGGCGGCCCACTCGTCGTCTTCGAACGCGTCCGCCGGGCGGCCCGCCAGTACAACCGCATTGCGCCCGGTCAGCCGCCCTTGCCCTGTGTTGAAGAAAGAGAGACGGCGACCGTCGATGAAGCGATCCGCGTCAAACCGGGGGGTGTAGACAAGGTCAAGATTGGCCCAGCTGGAAAAAGCCGAAACCTTCAGCGCGTCCGAGGGCGCCTTGAGGTACTCCACATCGCGGCCGATAAAAAACGAGACCCAGTCCTTGGGAAACAGATCGTTGATGAACACCAGGTCGCCGGTTCCCCAGGTTAGTATCTGGCGCCCCAGCTTGACATCGGTATCCGCGCTCGGCGAAAACACCAGGCTGGCCTCGCGCAGGTCGAACGCGCCCTCACCCGATTCCAGGTCCACCGACCGATCATCGTCCAGGTCGTCATAGAGAAAATCGCCGGTAAGGCGCAGCGTTACTCCCTTGAAATACTTCTCCGCCTCGAGCTGCAACCGGGTTTCGGCGATGGAGAGATCGCGCTGGTGAGGATCATCGCCCAGCCGGGTTCCGCCGCGGGCCTCCCAGAAGCCGCGCAGACGAAATGGCAGCGCCGCCGCAGCCGATCGGTCGGTGGTCTGTTCTGCTCCGGTCTCACCCCCGAGGCCCGCTGGCAGGGCCGGTTCTGCGGTATCACTGGCTGGCGCACCCAGCCCCTCCGGCAGCTCGGGCGCGGCCGCCCATAGCGCCCCGGGCGCTGCACCGAGAACGATACCCGTCAGCAACATGCCCCAGAGCAGGCTTCTGGTGTTCATCCACGCCCTCCTGCCCTCAGTGCACCGGTGGTCACTGCAAGTACTCCCTCGGTGCCCGGCGCAGATACCGCTCCGAAAACACGTCTTCCGGCAGGCCCAGGTCATAGTCAATGCCGCTGTAGGTCAGCTCCGTAGTGCCACCGTTACGCAGATTCTCCATCCTCGCCTTGACGACCGTGGGGTAACCCTGAATGTTCTCCACCGCCAGCGCGGTGTAACGCCGGTAGAGGTTGTCACTGTCGTCGATATACTCGGTGCGAACCGGCAGGAACGACTGCTTGTGGATATAGACATCGTAGTAGGCGAACTCAACCTCCCCGGGCCTCTTGGGTTTGTTGCGCACTACGTAGTAGTTATCCGTGGTTTCAATCAGCTCATGGCTGTCGGCATCAATACTGCGCCCGGAGATGTCCTCGTAGAAGAAATCCGAGCCGACGAAGCTGGTGCGTTTGTCGGAAGCGGCAATTCGCTTAACCAGATCCAGCGCCGGCAGGTACAGCCAGCGGTCGTCGTCCCGGTCCTGGTGTTTCCAAACCAGCAACGTCATCTGGCTCACATCCGCCGGTCGTCGGAAATAGACATAGTACTTCTGCTCGCCGAGATAGGCGCCCCCCTCAACGGCATCTGTCTCCGGACCGTCTCTCCGCAAAATGGTGAGTTCGCGACTACGGGTACGCCCCTGGCTATCCGTGATGGTCATAGCGACCCTGGCGCGGCCATCACGCCCCTGAAAGTAGGAGACCATATTGGCACGGTTGACAATGCGCTCCACCGAGGGCGCAGCGCCGGCATCCTGGGCCAGGGCAATGGGCGTGATGCCCAGAGCGATCACCACCAGGGCCAGCTTTTGGAACAGGGTAACAGGCCAGTATCTACTCATTGCACGCCTTCCTCTTGGTTTTGCGGATTCGGGGCGGCCCTGCGGGCACCGGGAAACAGCCATCGTTGCAGCAGGGTTACCAGTGCCGGCAGGATCAGCAGTGTGCTCAGGCCGGCGGTCAACAGAATGGCCGCGATAAATACCCCCACCGTCTGGTAGGGCACGAGCGGCGCCGCCAGCAGCGGCAGGAAACCAACGCCGAGCACGATGGCGTTGCGGGTTATTGCTCGTGCAGGCTCACCGAACATCGGTGCCACCGAGCGACGCCAGGAGCCGGTCTCGGCCTGAGTGGCGCGGGTACGGGCCAGGAAGTGGATGGCGTAGTCCACGGCGAGCCCCAGACTCAGGGCGCTCAGCACGGCGACCGGCATATCGTAATTCTTGCCGACAATGCCGATCAGACCGTAGATGGCCCCGATAGTCACGGTCAGGGGGATCATGCACAGCAGGCCCCAGAGCAGAGAGCGGAACAATAGGGCCATCAACAGGAGCACAACAACGAAACTGCCGAACAGGGCCATGGCCATGCCGCTGACCATTTTTTCCTGCCAGACGACATTGATATAGTTAAGACCAAACCAGCGTGCCTGGATCGACGCAGGCGGAGGGTTGGCCGCGATGAAGTCGTCGAGCGCCTGAACCACCCGGCTCATATCCCGGTTGTCGCCACTGGTAAGCTGAACCCAGATGCTGGCACGGCGGTAGTCGGGGGTAACGAAGTGCCAGAGATCCTGGGGGCGGTGGCCATTCTGGTAGGTGAGCAGGGTCTGCGCAACCGCCGCCGGACTGTCCGGAATGCGAAAGGCTCCGGCATCGCCGCCCAGCAGTTCGCGGTGAACGGTTTTGACCAGATCGGCGACGGAGTTGGACTTGCCGACCACGCCGGTCTCGCCCAGCCGCTGCTGCAACCTGGCGATGTAGCGCAGGACTTCGGGGCGTTTGAAGATCTGGTTGTCCTGGGCCGCGTTATCCCCCTCCGGAACCAGCGCCAGATAGGCCATGTAGGTGCCGCCGAAATGTTCGTTGAGCACCCGGTCTGCCACCCGGATGGGGTGCTCGGGCTCGAACCACTTGACCGGGTTATCGTTGATGCGGATCAGGCTGATGCCATAACCGGCGGCCACCACCACGACCATGGTAACCACCAGCACCGCCCTGGCGTGGCTGACCACGCCCTCGCCGAGGCGACGCAGCCAGCGCCCCATGACCGTATCCTGGTCCGGGTCCCCGGCGGCGTGACCGAAGCCGGTGAGCCGCCGCTCCGGCATCAGCATGATGTAAGCCGGAATGAAGGTCACCGTGCACAACCAGGCCAGGAACACACCAATCGCGATAAAGATGCCGAACACCTGAACGGGCGGGATCGGGGTGAGTGCCAGTGAGGCAAACCCCGCCATCGTCGTCAGGGTGGTGAACAGCATCGGCTTGAACAGTATCCCCATAACCTCCCGGATGGCCCGGTGGCGGTCACGATGCAGGGGATAGCGGTCGAAGAATTCCGAGAGGATATGCACCGCGTCCAGCACCGCAATGGGCATGATGAATACGGGGATCATCGAGCTCATGATGTGGACGGTGCTGCCGCTGATCACCAGCAGCGCCATGGTGCTCGCGGCCGCCACCATGGCCACGATCATCGCCGAGGTAATGAGCCGGACGTGGCGGAAGAACCACCACATCACCAGGAAGATGACCAGCATTGCCAGTGGCGCCGAGATCGCCATCTGGTAGAACATCTGCACACCAAAGGTGTCCTCCGCCACGGGCAGCCCGGTGATGTAGACCTGATCGCCGGTATCCTTCCAGCCAGCGACTTTGTCAAGCAGGGCTTCGCGGACCCGGTAACTCATGTCCTTGCTGGTCAGCGGCAGGTAAAGGGCGACTGCCTTACCATCGGCGCTGACCAGGGTATTGTCGAACAGCGGAATGCGTTGCGCCCGCTCAAGAATAGCGAGCGCCTGGTTGCGGGTATCCGGCGGCTCTGGCATGAGCCAGCTGAAACGAACCGAGCCGACCCCCTCTTGCTCAATGTTGTCGACCCGCGAGAGCGCGAGCATATCCTCCTCAACCACGCCCTCCTGCCGGCCCGGGTTGTCCGGATCGGGCCACCTGAGCGTACTGGCATACTCCGTCAGCTCATAGATGCGCCGCAGCGAACCGACATTGAATACCCCGTCAGGGTTGCTTTCGTTGACCACACCCACCACGACCATGTCATAAAGCGAGAATTGCTCCTTCATATCGTCGTGGAAAACGCGCACGGGTTCGTCGGAAGAGAGCATGTTCTCGGGGTCGGTATCGATGGTCAGCGGATTAAGCAGACCGAACCGCTCGGGCCAGACGCTTGGCAGCGCCGCCAGCGCCACCAGCGCCAGCGTGGCAACCACCATGGCCCAAACGGTCAGGCGAGGACGGTCAGTGGCGAACTGTAGCCACGAACTCTCGGTGTTTTCAGACATTTACAGTGCCTCCGTGCGTCAATCGAAGGCGGCGCCGGGCTTCTTGCCCAGGGCCTTGAGGATCTTCGCCAGAGGGCAGAATCCGCTGAAGGCAGCCTGCAGCATGTTGGCGCCCACAAACGCGGTGAACCACAGCCAGTAAGGCGAGTGGAGCTGGGAGAGAGCCAGACTTACAAGAATGAAAGATCCTGCGAAGGCGAGTACAAGGCGGTCGATAGACATATGCCCCTCCTGTTATAGTAGCGCGTTCCGGCACTTTCAGCAGATTGCGCACTGCGCTGGCTGCACTGAAAGCACCCGTACACAATACCTGGCATGGCCACGTGCCGGACCATGGAGAGCCGGGGCCTGCCAGACGACGACGGGCAACACTTGACTACCTGGCCAAGAGCAGCCGATCATCTGAACCAAGCCTAACATGTTCACGATTGCAGAGCTATGAATGTATGAATAAAAATCAGATGTCGGAAGCGGCGGATCAGGCCACCAATCTGCTAAAGGCCCTCTCCGGGCGGAGCCGGCTGATGATCCTCTGCCAACTGGTCGACGGCGAGCAGGCGGTGAGCGAACTTGCGGATGCACTGGAGATGCGCCAGGCGGCCGTCTCCCAGCAACTCGCCCTGCTGCGCAAGGACGGCCTGGTATCTGCGCGCCGCGAAGCGCGGACCATACACTACTCCCTGGCGGGAGAGGAGGCGCGCCGGATCATAGAAGTTCTGTATGAGCTGTTCTGCGATAACGACGCATGCTAAGAAGTAGGGCAACAAGGAGTTTCGAGTTGCCCTACTTCAACTACTAATTGCTGGCAAAGGCCTGGCGCATGTATAGAACCATGGCCTCCGCCTGCTCCTTGGTCAATGAGCTGATGCCACCCTTGGCGGGCATCGCCATGGATGAGCCGGGGCTCTTGAAACCCTCCATGATATTGGTAACCAATACATCGTCACTCTTGGTCAGCCGGCCATCGCTCTTTGTGAAGTCAGGAACGCCGGGCAGCTTGCCCTTTCCGTCTGCGCCATGGCAGGCAACGCAGGTGGAGTTATAGAGCTTTTCGCCGGCTTCCACGCTGTCCGCCTGAGCCGCGGCTCCGCCTGAGTAGGCAAAGCTCCCGGCGACCAGGCTGGCGATCAGAAAAGACGATCGTTTCATTTATTCTCCCCCTTATTATCTGCCGGATCATTGGCTTTCTGGAGGAAGGTCAGGATATCCCTTGTTTCCTGCCCGGTTAAGCCCGCTCTGAGACGCATGTGAAGCACGGATGGCTCCCAGAAATCGTCACGGAACTCGGCCGGGTCGCGCATGTTATGACACCGTGCGCAGTTGTCGGCCCATGACTGGGCGCCCCGGACGAACGCCATGGGATCGTCGGCGTCCTGGGCAGCGGCTGAACCTGCGCCACCGAAGAAAAGCGCAGCCATGAGTGCAGCATTACTGATGAGGTTGCGGTTCATTAGTTTCATGTTAATACCCTCTTAAAAGCCGTAAGCCAACTGAACGTTGAAGCGTTCGTCATCGTCGATAGCGTTGTCATCGTAATCGTCCACGGTGTAGGCCGCCTTGATGATAACGTGGTTTGCGAACAGGTAATTCACCCCAACGGACCACTGGGAGCGGTTTGCATCGGCACCCGGGGTGTCCAGGTCACCTATGCGGACAACGCCTTCCCACTTGGTATCCGGCACCCGGTAGGCCGCCTGCGCATACCAGGCAGTGTATTCGAGTTCTTCGGTCACCGCGCCACCGGCAACCGCGCTGTTGGCTTCGCTTCCCACGGTCTGCTGGATGAATTCACCGCGCAGCTGCAGGGTGTCAAGGTTGTAAACGGCGTCCGCACCCAGGACTGTGTAGTCACGGTCCGGCTCTCCCGCCGCCAGGTCAGACACATCGTGCCCCTCGGCCACTCCGATCTTGCCCAGGGCGCCGGACAGGCCCAGCTCCAGCGCAGGCACCGGCAGGAACCCTACCCGGCCACCGTAGACGAAATTACCATCGCCATTGGATGCGGCAGCCTCGGTTTCCAGTTCAATTTCCACTTCTTCGCCGGGATCAGCATCAACAACAAGGGTCGGACCGTTCGAGGTGAACAGCGCATAGTTGGCGCGCATCGACCCGCTCAGCGGAATGCCGCCACGCAACTGAACGCCCAGGTCGGAGAGCGGGGCTGCGCCCCCGTGACCAAAGCCCACGGGCGCGGTCGGCAGCTTGTTGATCCAGCTTGGGTGGACATTCTGGCGGAACTGGCCGATCGGACTCAGGAACTTGCCCGCCACCAGCGCCATGTAATCGTTCAGCATGAGATCGATGGTCGCATATTCTGCTGCGATTTCGGTTTCACCGTCCGCATTCGTCTCGATTTCAAGTTCGCCTTCAAACAGCACCCTGTCGGAAAACTGAAAATGAAAGATCGGCGCAAATCGTGCTGCCGTAAAACCGTCTTCCTGTCGATCAGAGCCCGCTATGGCATCAACGTTGGCGTATCCGGCCATGTGCAGCTTGGACAGCGTATCGAGGTTGTTGCTCTTTACATCCTCCCGCAGTGCCGCCATCTGCGACTCAAGGTTGGCAATTTTTGACTCAGTATCTTCGTTTGCGATTGCAGTCCCGCTGGCGAGTACGGAGGCCGCAAGCGACAGCTTGATAAAATGGAGTTTTTTCATAGGTGCACCCTTCTGGGTTAGATGAAGAGACGTATATAGCTGTTCCGGAAAAGGCTTTCGAATAAAGCCATCGATCCAAAACATGAACAATTAGACACCCTTGACCTGAAACGAAACTGAAATTGTCAGTTGTGCCGCCCTTATCTTGATGCAAGTCAGTTTTTACAATGGCCGGATATCATGAGATTGAGCCAGCACCGTATGTGGGGGCGCCACGCAGTATAGTCAGACACCCGGGAATGATCGCTCCTGTACGCCGTCTCAACGGAATCGAGCCTGATGCGAACCAGTCGACCGGCAAAACCAATACCTGCGTCACACCGTATCATTTTCACTACTATTTCGTGACGCAGCGGCGAGCTGACGCCACCGCCCCCAGCGGGGGATGAACATCGGCACCTGCCGCTGGTAGGCACGGTACTCCTCACCAAACTCCTTGAGCACCTGCCGCTCCTCACGTCGAGCCAGCCATGTGTAGACAAGCACGATCACCGGAAAAAGGCCGACCGAGAACAGCGTCGGCCAGTGCACCACACCTTCTCCAAACAGAGCGATGAATAGCCCCGTATACTGCGGATGCCGCACATACGCATACAAGCCGTCTTTCACCAAACGGTTTTCACCTCGCGCCTTGTGGACCTGACGCCACCCCTGAATAAAGAGGCCGATCCCGGTGAACGCGAGCGCATAGCCGAGCAACATTGAGACCAACATCCCGGTTTCGCCCAGCCCTACCAGGGTCGACCACAGGCTGGCGCTGACATACTCACTGTCGAGGCCAAAAAAACGCACCAACAGATAAATAGTGAGCGGAAAACCGTACATTTCCGCATAAAGCGCAATGATGAAGGCCTGCACCACTCCGGCGCCGGCCCATTCCCGCCAGTTTTTCGGCGCGAAATAACGGTAAAAGAACCAGGACACCAGAACGATAACGATCAGTGTGATGCCCCAGGCCCCAGCGTGATTGAACGATTCATTCATAGCATGATTGACCTGTATGTGGGGCGGCTAGCTGAATCGGTTGCCGCCCGGATTGTTTTAGTGTGAGAATCAGTACGGTGATCACCAACGCTTTACTTTTCCCCGTAAAGACTGTTGTAAATCGATCCTCGCGCTCCATCGCTACAATGTCGCCTTATCAGCGCCTGAGGAGCCACTTTTTGACAGGATCGCCTGCACTATCGAATGGGCATCACATTTGTTGGCCTGCAGCAGCCCCGATGTATCCAGGGTGCCACCATGGTTTTCATAGCCAAACGCCAGCGTCCGGTCGGGTCCGAGATCGAGAGGACGGCAGATTCCCAGCAAGGCCTCTGGGCGCATATGGCAGACGAACACTCTGAGTTTTGTATCGTGGGGAAACAGCTCGGCCCTGTAAGAAGTACCAGACTGATGTCCTGACTCGATTGGATCCCGGGGACTCCGGAATCGACCGGGCTCGAGAAGGCAGACCACACCACTCGAAAGCCCTCTCTGAGCCAGCGCTTCGGCAACCTCAAGGCAAACCCGGAGTTGATAGGCGCCGACAGCGATCAACTGCACATCACCGGCTTCACCAAGAGCGATGGCACCATCCCGGAGCAATTGCACAGCCTGACGGCCGTCAAAAACGGCAGGCAGTTTTGCCTTGGGAACCGTCATGGCCCAGAACTGCCCCTGGGTTCGAAAACACTCGTTAAGGCACGCCACAGCACTATTGCAGTCGGGAGGATAGACAACGCGGGCAGTGTCACTCATTTCTCCCATCAGGACTTCGCCGAAGGCCGGGTCCTGATGAGACTGCTCGTTCTTGCCGTTTTCCCAGAGGTGCGACGTCGCAATGACCGGCACGGATAACCATCGGGCGGGCCGACCGAGACTTTTCTGGTGTCGCGCAAAAATAATTTCCTGCCGAAGAGCGCCAATCATTTTCATGGCAAACGCTTCGTAGGACACCACCAGATTCATACCTCCCTTATTACCCAGAGCGGCGCTGACAACGGCCTCCTCATTCAGGGCTGTGATTACCGAGCCGTGAAGGGATTCCGCAAGGCCGGGCTCGGGCGTCAGGGTGCGATGCTTCAGAAGGTCAAGCGACTGGTTCATCTGATTACTACGCAATTCATCCGGGTTCCCCAGGCGAATACGAAGCGCCGGGTTGGCCTTTACAAGGGCAACAAACTGCCGATCAATCGCAACCATGGGCGACTCTGATACCGCCGTTTGCAACCAGACCGGTTCGGGCACAGTTTGCAGCTTGACGTCACGACAGCTCAGCGGATGATCCTTTTCCGCAGGCCGATCGTCTGCCCGGTGAGTTGCCAGCACGTCGCGGGCGCCGTGAATCTCGATCTCGGGCACAAACAAACGGGCAATGGATTCGTTAAAGTGCCTGCGCGAGACCTCATCAAATCTCGGTATTGCCGGAAGCGGGGTACCATGCGCCGCGTTTGAGCCAGCACCATAGAAACCATAGCCTTTGACCGTCTCGGCAATCAGATAGGGGAGCTTTACAGGGTACCTCATGTGGCCGGCGCTGACCTGTTCGCTGCACGCCTGAAGCCTCGATTCGGCCTCGAAGATGCCCCAGATAAAGGCCGCAGGATCGCGGCCATCAATGAGTATGGGGTAAAAGCCATTGAGTTCCAGGTGTTGCCGGAACCAGTCTGTCCCCCCTTGCAGAAAAATCGTTGAACGTTGATCGATGCGGCGGCCGTTGGCAATCATCACCGGGGTCACCAGGCCACAGTCCTCAGCTCGCCACCAGCGGCTTGCCCAGTCGCTGCCCCGCTGCTCCTCAAATGCCCCATCACTGAGAAACGCGACCAGACGCTCCCCCGGCAGCGGCATGTGGGTGTATTGCAGTTCAGCGAAGCCCAGATATCCGCCCTCGATCAGCCCGCCGGCAGTGTGGGGGTTGACGTGACTGCCCAGGGGAACCCCCGGTGTGCCATCCGGAGTGACGGCGTAGCTGTAAAAGTCACTCACCAGCCGGGACAGCCCCGCCTCGTCGAGCGTGTACCGAGCCTGCTGTTCTGGATGCAGATTGCCGAGCAGTATGTTGACGCTTTCGATAGCCGCCACACAGTGCCCCTGCCCCATCAGCCAGCTACGGGTCAGCCCCGCCAACGCGTTGGCGGCCGTGTAGCCAAGATAGGCAGGCACCATGTTCAGCGAACCACCGGTATGCCCCTGGGGATTTTCCTTGAAGTCATCCGCCGCCAGCGGCTGTCCGGACAGGTCCACTCTGCTGGCATAAGTCATGTGGGCTACCAGCCACATGGCCGCGTTGGTGAGGGTGTCTGCAGCCTCGAAAATAATCAGGGCATCGTCGAGCGAGTCATAACGCCCGGCACAAACGAGTTCCTGGCACAGGTCGAACACGCGCACCTGGGTCAAATCGGTATGTTCGATCACCCCGCGCCCTTTTGCCCAGTTGGCAAACTGGGGGTAACGCTGCCGGTATTGGGCAGCACGCTGCTGGATTCGATGTGAATCCTCAATGGAATAGCCGTTCATGATCTCTCCCTGATAACTCTACTGACGTTAATGGTGGCCTACTAGAAATCCTCGCCGTAAATATCCGGATTACCCCGGGTATTTGCCCGGTCTCACATCAAAGACGCAAAATGGATTGGTAGCCTGCCACATCCACCTCAAACCGGGTGTTCTGACGCAAGTGATCCTTCATGGCCTCCAGCGCATCAGGGTCTCCATGAATCAAGTTGATCGGCGTTTC
>NZ_PSSW01000015.1 GCF_002933295.1 Marinobacter flavimaris | reverse complement strand
AAAAACCGGAATCGGTTGACCCATCGTGACCGCTCAGAGTACAAAACTCACTCCAGCGTGATGGCCGTGTGCAAATCGGTCACGATCCCCGGAATGACCGGTCACGTTCGCCGGAATACGCAAGGGCATCTCTTGCGACTTCTCCGCGCAATGTTCCAAAGCTCTGGTTACGAAGCGCAGACAGAGCCTTGTCGAAATTGGTCTTTGCTTCCTTCAATTCATTCTTTGCGAGCTCGTGTTTTGCCTTGAGTTGAAGTACTAAAGGGGTAAGCTCTTTCTTTACATCTATCTGTTCAAGCTTTTGGAGCATGCTATTGGCAAGATCATTCGCGTCGGCAGTCCGATTTCGTTTGTCGGGGTCGTTGAGCAGCTGGGAAAGTACGGCAATGAGACCGTAGGCTTTTTCTAGATCCGTGCTTGCGACCTCCACCATTCGCCATGCAGCCGCTCTTCTGGCGGCCAGGGAAGCAGTTTCAGAGTCGACGATGCTGTTTAGAGCAACCCAGTTAGAAGTGCCCTCTATCCGCTGAAAGAGCTCGGCATCATTATCGGCCGTATTGAGCCGATGACTCTCTTCATAGTCATACTCACTGCTGTGAATGAGGGCAGTTTTCCTCTCAAACAGAGCTACGAGTTCCTTTTTGCAACGACTAAAGGGGATTTCGTGCTCGATTTCATCGGTCTCACCAAGACCCATTAGCCTTCTATTCAATTGATTCGCGAGCGACTGAAGACCCTCGATTGATTCATTCAAAGACAAAAATGTTGTTGCTGCCTCGATTGGATGTTTCTCTTTGAGGGACTCCATGAATAGCTCGTACTCATTTGAATCATCATCCGATTTAGCAGAGCTATCAATGGTGAGGTTGTAAGCAATTTCAAAGATCTTGATGACCTGCATGGCTGGATTTTCGGATGGACTTGCGGAATTCTGCATGCTTTTGGGAATGCACAAAGCGCTCGCCAGTTGAAAATACGTGGCTTGAAATGCCCTCGCGTATAGGAGACGTTTTCGAATTATCTGGGGGCTCGGCGCTTGGTACCGTTGACATAATTGGTAGCAAAAGTCGTATTTTTCCTCGCTGCTCAGGGTAAGATTGTCGAGGATTTTTCCGGCCATGGCCTTTGGAATAGGCGTTTCCACGCTTAAATCATGGGCAGTTAGCCCCTTGCGACGTAGGAATGCCCTTGCTCTATCAAAGTTCTCGTCGAGGCTTTCTGTTGGGTTCCAGTGAAAAACTCCGTGGAACTGCAAAAGAAGCTTCTCATTAAAGAATTCAAGAATTTTGTTGATACCTGGGGTTTGCGTTCCTGCATACCAGGAATGCAGGGTTTTTCGGATCGATCTCGCATCCGCAACCATATCATTCCCTCGACCAGCAATTGTCCGGGAAGATCCAAGAGAGACCGCAAGCTCATCGACAGAACACGCCAGCAGGTCCAAAAGCCAATTTATAACCTGCGTGATTGGCATCGTCAGCTTTTGATCAGTTTCTGAGAATTTCGCTGGCAGATACCAGAAGCGTCCTCCTGGCATCCCCGGATCCGTTCGACGAGCTAAGTCCCAAAAAGCCAATTGTCTGCCCAATCCTGGCGCATAGACATGTGTGGATAGCAACCAAATAACGTGTTTTGAGCTTGCGTGCGAAACCCAAATGCTTCGTTCCAGAAAGTTATTCACCTTTGACCAGTTGAAGAAAAGTTGGCGAGCTCTCGATTCAGCTGGCTCGTCCAACCTGAGGGCGGATAGTATCTCCTGAATATAGTCTCCAGTTGTCTCAATCTGGATGTCGCTGCGCCGCCGAAGCTGCTCGAACTCTTTCCTTTTTTTGTCAGCGGGACCTGCCTGAAGAACGTCTCTGACGAAGGCGAGGATGGACTCGTTCGAGGGGATGCTGGCCAAAACCTGTCCTTTTAGTAGGGGTAGGGAAAGCAATTTCCACCAACCCTACTATCCAAAATTTATTGTTGGTTCTCATTTCGTTAAACCGAGGAGAGTCAACGATGCTGTACTACAGTGCTCACAACCAGAAACAGTTGGTAATCAATTGGCACCTGACCGAAGCGTGCAACTATTCATGCCGCTACTGCTATGCGCACTGGCAGCGCGATGAAGATGTCAAAGATCTGATCCGCCAAGAATATCAGATACATCAGCTGCTGTTGGAGCTTCGAGAGTTCTTCGATCCGATCAATTCGAGGAATCCTTTGGCCTGGAAAATGGCTTGGGCCAATACGCGGTTGAATATCGCGGGAGGAGAACCTCTGTTGTTTCCCTGTGTTGTCGAAGAGACCGTCAAGTTCGCGAGTAGGGTAGGGCTGAAGGCCTCACTGATAACGAACGGGTCGCTTCTCACTGAGCGGATTGCTCGCAGGATTGGCTCGGGCCTGGAGGTCCTTGGTATCAGCATTGATTCGGCCGATGCTTTTAGTAATCAGCTCATTGGCCGCCTGAACTCAAAAGGGGAGTTTCTGGATCTCAGGCAGCTGCAGAGTGCTGTCGAGGCGATCAGAGAGCGAAACCCTGCAATCAAGATCAAGCTCAACACCGTGGTAAATCGGGTGAACTGGGAGGATGATTTTTCGGATCTGATCAGCCTGTTGCAACCGGATAAGTGGAAGATACTCCGAGCTCTGCCAGTTACAGATCGGTCCATGACCATCGATGAAGAGCAGTTTCAGTCGTTCGTGGAGCGTCACAGGCGCTATCACCGGATCGCGGTTGTTGAGGACAATCAGGACATGGTGGAATCCTACATCATGATCGACCCTCAGGGTCGCTTTTTCCAGAACTCACCTTGCAGCGCCGGTTACCAGTACAGTCAGCCTATTCTGGAGGTGGGGGCTGTGAAGGCCTTCGAGCAGGTTCGCTTTGACCCCGACCGGTTTCTTGCGCGGTACGAAGATGCCGAGGAGGGTGGCTCATGAGGTTCTCCTCGGATAAGGACATTCATCTGTTTGCTAAACATC
This sequence comes from Marinobacter flavimaris, assembly GCF_002933295.1. Taxonomy (GTDB): domain Bacteria; phylum Pseudomonadota; class Gammaproteobacteria; order Pseudomonadales; family Oleiphilaceae; genus Marinobacter; species Marinobacter flavimaris. The sequence goes on along the minus strand of NZ_PSSW01000015.1, from coordinate 48,605 downwards.
TGGTCCGGCATGGATGGGTATTCAAGCAGGGTAAAAAGCATGGGAAATTGCTGGCGCCGAAATCTAAAGGGATGGTGGTCATTCCATCGACTCCGAGCAAACGGAGGGCGCTACAAGAGATGATGGCTACTGTGAGCAGGATAGAGCGTCGAAACTAAACCTAGCATATCTAGAGACAGCGACACGATGAACGCTTCACAGGAGGCATCGCTGTCTTCCTTCAAGAGGAAGTGGACCACTACGTAAAAAATTGATTGATTGTGTTGCGGGCTTGCCGGGCGGCTTCGGCTTTATGCCCGGCAAACCTTGGTTGTGATTTCAAGGAACCTGAATGGAAGACTTCGCGATTGAATAGCGCCGCTCCCGTGCGAGGTCCTCCTCTTGATCTTCCAATGCTTTGGTCAGCCATGGTTTGAGAACGCCATCAACATTTAAAGTCGGTACTCCTTGCACCTGTCTGGTCATTTCAAGAAACCATTCTTCGGATGGGAAATCGTCAGAATAGCTCATTGATTTGTGGATTTCGTTCTGAACAGACTCCGTCACTCTGTGTGCACTTCCGACCAATCGCATGAGATGTACCTCTGGCGTAGTCCGACGGTTCAGAAAATTTCTCCAACGTTCTGCCCATTGAGCCTCCGAAACACAATCTGCTCCTTCGAACATTGATGTTGTTACCAATAACAGGCAGCGGAAACGCGGTCTAGCAAGTCGACTATCCACTTGATCTTGGGAAACCTCCAAAAATCGAATGCAGCCGAGAATATGCTGCGCGAAGCGGCGGCGGGTGAGTTGCGTAAAGGCACTCTCCATCTCTTCGAGGCGTCGTTTTAGGCAATTCACTATCGATTGCTGGCCATAAAGGGTTAACACTAGCCAGTTAGCTTTAGCGCCGGAGGATTCGACAATTTCCATGAAGCTGTTAACTTGTTGCTGAAGGTTTTCGACCCTCTCATGCTGGCAAAAGGGACAATAACGATGCCTACAAGCAAGAAGCTTGGGGGATGTCACCATGCGGTAGTGCGGATGCGATTTCATGCTCTGGCCGCACTCGTGAATCATCTGACCTTGGTGCTCTGAATATTCGATAGTTTGAAAGTGGCAAGCGATGAAGTTTGCGATTGGTCTGAGTGCCAACGCTGAATGGGGTTGAATCGTCATAATTGTTCTCGTATTTATTGCGAGTTAAAGAGGTTTATAGCCCGCGATCTTCTCGTCCCAGGTTAGGATTTTTGGCTCATGTCGCCTACGGGCCTCTTCCTGTTGCTCAATAGCATCGAAGGCTGTCTGGCCACGAAGTTCTGACAACAGCTTTCGAACAACGCCAAAGGACCTGACTCGGTTGCGATTCCGCATCTGATCGGTCAAGACCAGAAACCGCCGTCTATCCAGCACCTTTGTTCTAGGCTTCAGGGAATAGCCCGCGTGGCTCACAATTCTGGACCTCATCTCACTAGGGTCGCCCTTGAAACGTTTGACATGGACCATCGGTTCATAATGCGCACTTAAAGCCTTTTGCCAGTGTTTGGCCCAAAGGTTTGTTGAAACGTAGTTGTTGCCGGCAAACATCGACGGTCTTACCAACAAAAGAATATGAAAGTGAGGGTGGACGGTTTCTCTGTCTCTCTGGCGTTCAGTCACTTCGAGAAAGCGAATTCCGCCGAGCACGTATTTTTTCCAGAATTTGCGCCTTTTAAGCCTGTCTAGCGCATCGGTCATGCTATCGATTGTGCTTCCGAGATCGTCAACATCGCAATTGCGAACCGTAAGGGTTAGGAACATCCAGTTGCCGAGAAGAAGCTCGGGGTACTCATCTAGCAAGTGATGAATCTGGCTCCGGTATTTTTTGGCATTATTCTTCTGGCACTGCGGACAGTGCGGGTGCTTACAGTAGAGAGGATCTAAAAAGACACCGCCTGACGAGCTGTTATAGGACCTTATGATTTTGGCACATTCACTTATCCGATATCCGTCCCAGTCAGTTGCTCCATCTGACAAAAAATGGTCCGCGATTTCTCTGGATATGGTTTTAAAGTAATGTAGCTCAGAAAAGCTGCTGCTTTTTCGTTTTTGAAAGTTCATGGCTAAATTCCTAGCTTGTTCATGAGGCAATATTTATTTGGGGTGTGGCGTGGAAAGCGAGCGTTTTATTTGTTTTTATTGAAGACTGCTTGTATTTTTGATCTTCTATAAGTTAAGAAAGATAATTTAAAATGAGGTAAAGTTATCTATATATTAAATATATAGTAGGAAGAGCTTTAATTATCTACCGATTAAAGCTATCTTGATAATCGCGTTCCTCTATCGCCTTAATGATCCATTCATGTACCTCAGAGTCTACCCAGCCTACCGAACGACCACCTAAGGAAATTGGTTTAGGGAAATCACCTGTGTCAACGTATTTATAAATAGTTGATCTGGCCAATCCGGTTTTTTCAATTACGTCTTTTAATCTAAGAATTCTCATTATTCATCCTTTTGGGTCAGTTTTCCCAGAAGATGAAAGGCACCTGTAAAAAATGATGTATGTTGTTGGACAGCAATAGACTAATTGAGAGCTGAAAGGTTGATTGCCAAAATAATTTTTAGATCTGAATTAGACGAAGTTAATCTACTTCTCCACCTTATGTATAGTTCATAAATTGTCAGCGCTTGGAGCTGGCAGTTACCCACGCTCTGAGATTCCGAAGACTCTCAATGATTAGCTACTGGGAAAAACCGATGGTGATGTTTCTCCAGCTGCTCTAGCGGGTGGGGTGTAAAAGGTAGGTATAATCTTGGGCTATACCTCTGAGTGTAGGCATTGAGAAGTCGATAAAATGATCTAGAAAGCTGATATTAATGCATTTATAGAAGAGAAACCGTTGTTTAACACACCTATAAAACTGGTATTTAAGCACTATAATTGCGCTAGGTTGTGCCTAGGTGTATCCTATAACGCTGCTATAAAGGTGCTAGGCTTTGAGGCCTAGTGGGTTTATTGGGAAAATGGTGTATTTTTAATGTCGCTTTCAATGGGTTGGGAGAAGAGAAGACCAGTCGGCCTGGAGGGTTTTAAGAACAGGGATATGCTTTGGCTGTGGTGCCGGCTCGAAGAAAGTGGCTATTCACTGAACCATGGTGTTTTAGGTAGTCCTGATAATCGCGCTAATCATTTAATTGATTGCATTGAAGATCGCGAGACTGTAGGTCGTTTACAAGAATATCGTCGTGAGTGTTTTTCGCATAGATTAGAAATCTCAGATTTGGCTTGGATTAAAAGCGGAGGCGATCGTTTACTTGTTTGGGTTCACGAAATGTTGCGCAATCGTTCTTTGCCGGTTGCTCCTGCAGAGACTAAATTTAATCAGGCTATATTGAGCAAATTTGAACAAATATTGTTGGCTTTCGATCTAAGTAAAGCGCCAGTTAATGTTAAGAAAGATACCATCGAAAATCTGCGCCAGAAGTGGTCTAAATTGATCAGCATAGACCCTTATTTGAACTGGATTGATATAAAAGATGAAGGCCAGTGTAGGTGGTTGGTTGACCAGGTACAGAACAGTGGTCTTTCAGTGTTCGTGCCGCTGGATTTCGCATATCCCGTCGATAATAAGGGGCGTCTTCTTCTTTTATTTAGCGCACTTGATAGATCGACCTACGATGAAAAGATTAAAGTCCTATTTATTAATGACCTAAAAAATAAGTGGGCACGAAAAAAGAGGAAGGACGATACTGAGAAAGTGCAATGTAATCTTAATGTCGACGCGATAACAAAAAAGAATATAAAGAAGTTAGCCGATCAGAGAGGGCTGAAAATGGGCGAGTATATAGATGCGATTGTGGCCGAAGATAAGGAAAGGGTGTTGGGTCAGTCTGAGCCTTGACGCAAGCTTTCGAGATAATCAGCCCATGCTTGCATCATTGTAGTCCGGTCCTTTAGACGAGCGGACCGATTGTATGCGGCAGCCACCTGATCTCTCTGTCTGTGTGCGAGCTGGAGCTCAATAACTTGATGGTCCCAGCCCTGCTCGTGAAGTAACGTGGAGGCGGTAGCACGAAAGCCGTGACCAACCATTGTGTTTCCATCAAACCCCATCGACCTTAATGCGACATTGATAGTGTTTTCAGAGAGGGGGCGGCCGGCGCGGATGGATTCGAACACTAAAATTTTACTGCCTGTAATTGTGTGGAGCTCTTTCAGTACTGAAACAGCCTGCCTCGGCAGAGGAACAATGTGATCCGGTACTTGGCCAGCCCGTTTTGCTTTGAGCGTTCCTTTCATCCGTTTTCCGGGGATGATCCAAGTGGCGGATTCGAGATCTATCTCCGTCCACTCAGCATTGCGGAGTTCGCCAGGGCGCAAGAAGAGCATGGGGGCTAGCTTCAGTGCTGCTCTGGTAGAGGCATGGCCTCCGTAGGCTTCAATGGCCTTCAAGAGGGTACCGAGTTCGGCCTGTGTTGTAATTGCCGCTCTATTTCGTGTGGGAACGGTTTTGAGTAGACCTTGCAGAGCTGACGTGGGATCTGTTTCCGCTCGGCCTTCGGCGACGGCGTACCGGTAGATTTCACCAATGCGCTGACGGATGCGGTGCGCGGTCTCGTGTTTGCCCTGGTTCTCGATTTCACGAAGTGTTTCCAGAATTTTGGTAGGCTTGATGTCTGCGATAGGCAAGTGGCCGAGTTTCGGGTAGGCCCAGGTTTCCAGCCTTCTGCGTGCCACTCTCAAGGTGCCTTCGGAGAGCTCTCCTTTTTTCAGTGTCAGCCATTTTTCCGCAACGACCTTGAAGGTATCGCTCTTTTCTTGTTCAGCGGCCTTTTCCTGCCTTTTGACCGCATTGGGGTCTACGCCGTCAGCGATTAACGCTCGTGCGTCAGAGCGCCTCTGCCGGGCGAGCTTCAGTGGAACGTCCGGGTATACCCCGAGAGCCAACGTTTTTTCTTTGCCGCCGAATCGGTATTTCATGCGCCAATACTTGCCCGACGGTTGGATATCCAGGTACATGCCTGCACCGTCAGAGAGCTTGGTGCGCTTGCCATACTTTTCGAAGCTGGCGGATTTGATCTGTCTGTCGGTCAGCTTGTCCGTCGCCATTGGGGGGTATCCTGCAGCGGTTGGGGGTATAAAACTTACTATAGCGGGGTGCATTTCAGTTTGCACCCCCAGATGTACCCCCAAAGTTTATGGCTGAGCATGGATGTCAATGGATGCTTATGGACTAAGAGAAAGGTAAAAAGTGTTTAAAAACGGTATTTTGCGGATTTCGGTGGATCTTGATGGAAGGGTGCTTGGTACCCCCGGCAGGACTCGAACCTGCTACCTTCCCCTTAGGAGGGGGACGCTCTATCCAGATGAGCTACGGGGGCATTATCGCGAGAAGGGCGGTATGATAGCGGGCTAAGACCTGAGGCTCAAGGTTCGGTCCGGTTTCAGAGAATGCCACGGAGTGTGTTTTGCCAGATCCTTTCTCGCTAAGCGTGATTGTTCCCGTGTGGATGGAAGCGGCAGGTGTAACCGACACCCTGCGCGCCCTGCAACCGATTCGTAACCGGGGGCATGAGGTGGTTGTCGTTGATGGCGGCAGCACCGATCGAACCGTTGAGCTGGCCCAGCCACTTTGCGACAGGGTGGTTGTGTCAGAGAAAGGCCGGGCGCTTCAGATGAACGCCGGCGCGGCAGTTGCAAAGGGCGATCTACTGTTGTTTCTGCACGCAGATACGCGCCTGCCGGAAGAAGCTCTGGAACATCTCGCAAGTTTCGTCCATTCCCGTCGCGCCTGGGGGCGGTTCGATGTGCGGCTGAGTGGTGAGCGGCCGCTTTTCCGGGTTATTGCCTGGTTCATGAACCAGCGCTCGCGCCTGTCAGGCATCTGCACCGGTGATCAGGCCATGTTCGTACGGCGGGATGTTTTCGACGCCCTGGGTGGTTTTCACTCGATGCCGCTGATGGAAGATGTCGAATTCTCACGCCGTCTTTGCCTGGTGTCCCGTCCTTTCTGTATAAAAGAGCCAGTCGTCACCGATAGCCGCCGTTGGCAGAAATACGGTGCCTGGCGAACGATTTTTCTGATGTGGCAGCTGCGCTGGCGGTATTGGCGTGGTGAATCGCCGGAGTCCCTGGCCCAAATTTACCGATCGGATGTGCGCAATGCCTCAAAGTAATCCGCCTGCGGCGGTTTTTCTCCAGTTTGCCAAATGGCCGGAAGCCGGACGGGTTAAAACCCGGTTGATGCCCGAGTTGGGTGCGGTCGGGGCTCTCGAAGCCCATGTTCGGCTCACGCTGGCTGTGCTGGATAACCTGTGTGCGACCGGCTATCCGGTGGAATTCTGGTGGGATAGACCGGTGGATGACCGGCCCGGCGAGGCGGCCTCTATCATTGAAGAGCTTGATGCCGCCGGCCTGATGCAAGGCGTTCAGGAGGGCAGCACACTGGGCCAACGGATGTATCGAGCGTTGAGCCTGTCTCTTCAGGATTATGACCGGGCATTGGTGGTGGGCAGTGATTGCCCCTCGGTCGATCCGGATTACGCCCGTAACGCCGTCTCGCTCCTGAAAGACTACGACGTTGTGCTCGGGCCCTCAGACGATGGCGGCTATGTCCTGATTGGAGCCTCCCGAGTGGCTGAGGGAATGTTGGATGACATTGCCTGGGGCACGTCGGAGGTTCTGGCCCAGACATGTGAGCGCCTGAAAGCATCGGGGCTCAGCTATTGTTTGCTGGAGCCCCGTTGGGATGTCGACGAGCCCGAAGACTGGGCGCGCTTTCTGCGCACTCTTTGAGGACTCTAGCTGGCGGGCACCGGCGGCAGCTCGGTGAGCCTGCCAAGCGCCCGGTTTGCCTCCAGGCCATTCCCACCTGTAACCACTTCTAATGCCTGCTTGCGCTCCAGCACGGCCTTTCTGAAGGTTTCCAGCAATTGTGGTTTCCCGACCTGCTTGATCGCGTTGGCCAACTGCTGGCGGGAATCAAACGTGCCCATGCTCCGATCAATCTCACGCCAGTAGCGGCTGGAAATCTCGCCGAGTTGCCGGTCCTTCTCGAGTAGCTTGCTGATAACGGCCTGTTTCTCCCGATCAAGGCGTTCCGCTGTCAAAGCGGAGAGGGTTTCCTCAAAGCTGTTGGAGAATTCCTGAACCGCCTGGTCAATCTCTGCCGGGGAAGCGGAAGGTGACTGCACAACAAACCCCAGGGCCGGTGTTTCAAGCATTTCAAAAGGCGTCGCGTAAACGATGTAGCCCATCTGGCGGTTGGTTCGGATCTCTTCGTAGAACGGGCTGCTGATAATCTGGGCCAGCAGCCTGAATCGGGCCCGTTCCTCAAAGCTGGTGTTGTCTCCCTGCATGTAGAGGGTATAGCCCGTGTCCGGATGGTCCACGTCGATGGAGACGAGGGTTTCATTATCTGGCAGCTGGCGCACCTGGCTTCGTGCTACCCGGACCAGCTCGCTGTTGCCCAGAACAATGGCGTCAATTTGCCGCGCGAGGTTAAGAGTCGAGGCCTCGGTGAGGTTTCCGTGCGCCATCATGACCGGGTCAACCTGTGACAGCAGGGCTTCAGAGAAGGACTGCAGTTCCTCGAAGCTAACTTCCCGGGCGGCTCTCAGCTTGGCGTCGGTGGGCCAGGCGCCTTCGATGAGGGACGTCTGGATAAACTCAGAGGTCTGTTCGACGGGGCGATCCTTGGCCTTGTTCTGCAGGCCGTCAATCAGCTGCTGCCGCGCGATCTCGAAACGTTGTTCGGTCAGTTCCGGTGCAGCCACCTGGAGCAGAATTCGGTTCATCAGGGTATGGAGTTTGTCGTTGTAACCGCCGACCCGGACCGTGATACCCCTGAGATGCGGATAGACGCTGTAATCCAGGCCCGCAAGACTGGCGGAGTAAGCCCAAGCGTTCAGATTGGTATTGATGGCGTCCACCAGCAACTGAGTGAGCACGTAGCTGCGTGCCGACGCTCGGGTGGCAGGCGTACGAAGGCCCACAAACACGTTGGCTTTCGGGGTATCAAACCGGGTATCCCGGGCAAACCAGACATCCATTCCCTCGATTGTTGCCAGTTGTGTCGGCTGCGCCATGGTTTTTCCGGGCACCATCGCCAGATCTTCCGGCACAAATGGATTCTCCGGCGGCAGGCGCAGCTGGGCAGCGAGTTCTGGCAGGCTCTGGGTCCTCAGCATTGTCGGGTCGAGTGGTTCCCGGGCCCAGGCCGCTTCGTACCAGTCGGTTCGGTTCGGATTTTCAAGTTCAGGCTCCGGTGCCAGAACAAAAGTAAGGAGGTTGTCCGGCGTCAGCCTGTCCAGAATGTCGCGGTACTGTTCCGGCGCGAAGCGCTCAACCAGCCAGGGCGCCCGCAAAACGTCTTCGGCGGGATAGTCCTGGAGGTAACGAGAAAGGCGCATGGCTTCGTGCAGGGGGTTACCCTGTTCGCGGAATCGAAAATCGATGCGAGCCAGGTTCTGCATTTCCAGGAAACGCTGCTCGCTGATGCCTTTCTGTCGAATCTTCTCGATGTAATCGAATACCAGCGGAAGGATGTCCTCATGGCGAGCCAGTCCTTCCGGTGTCAGGGAAATGCTGATTTCGAGGGTGGCGTTCTCGCCGGTATCCATGCCCAGGCCTGCGGAGAGGCTTTCCGCCAGACCGGCCCGTTTCAGAACATCGAACAGGCTGCCCGGGCCCTCGTGGCCGAGCAGGTTGGCCACGTAGCTGGCGGGTTTGGTGCGGTAGTTCGCTTCCTGGGATGGAATAGGGAAGGTGAGCGACAGGCTTCGAACGTCCTTCAGTGCCTCTGCTGTGACCCTGGCTGGCAGCTCATCTGAGCGGTACAGGCTGGCGACGTGACGCTTGGTCTCAAGGTTGCGGTTTTCAATGGCATCGAAGCGCCCTCGCAACATGGATTCCAGCTCATCCAGGGTTTGGGGCCCGTAAACCGCCAGGCTCATGATGTTCGAGGAGTAATGCTGCTTCCAGAACTCGATCAGGTCCGGCCGAAGGGGATTTGCTTCCGTATTCTCAAGGGTGCTCAGGTTTCCGACGGCAAAGTGACTGAAGGCGTGATCCGGATTGCTGACGGCCTTCTTGACGGAATAGAAGCGTCGACCATCGTCTTTCTGTTTGGCGCTGAACTCCGAGTGCACAGCGTTGCGCTCACGATCTACCAGTTCGGCGGTAAATAAGGGCGCGGAAAATTGCTGGGCGAACCGATCCAGTGCCGGTTCCAGAAATTCGGCCTGAACATCGAAGAAGTAGTTCGTGTCCTGGAACGCGGTGAAGGCATTGTGCTGGCCACCGTGGCTCTTTATGAACTGCTGGTACTCGCCAGGATCGGGGTATTTCTCGGTCCCAAGGAACAGCATGTGCTCGAGGAAGTGGGAGAGGCCTTCGCGCTCCGCCGGATCATCTCCGCTACCAACAGCAACGTTCATTGAGGCCGCTGCTTTGTCTGCATCCTCATCAGACACCAGAATGACCTTCAGGCCGTTGTCCAGTTCGATGAACCGGTACTGGTTGTCGTCATTGGGGCTCTTCTCCGGAATCTGCGCAGAAAGAGCAAGGGTGCTGAACAGCAAAAGTATGAGCAGGGAAAACAGGCGTGAGATCGGGTTCTGCATGGAGTTCTTCCTGACGGTACGTGTGTTCATAGGCCCTCTGGGATCCGGAGAAGAGGTTTGCGAATCAGTGCATCAGCGCGTTGCGGGTGCTTTCAGGCTGCTGGTCAAGTGTTTTACGTGCCAGGTCGGCGGCTTTCTCACTGTCCAGCTGGCCCGAGGAAATACGCTCGAGAACCGTGGCCATGATGGCGACGGACTGGCGATAATCGGCGAACTCGGCCTGGAAGGCCTTGTCGATGGCCTCGTAGACCGCCTGAATTTTCTCTTCCCGTGAACCAGCGTTATCGGCTGTGTCGTTGATGGCCTTCAGGCAGGCCCGGGCAATCGAAATGTAGCGTTCCGCGTTGGGATTGTCTTTCTGCATAGTAGGGGTTCCGGAGGTCGGTGTTCCTGTGAAAACAAGAGATGCCAAAAGGCGCGATAAGTTCCCGATTATGTCATTGCTGGCGGGCGCTTTCATTGCATTGTGGTAATCCGGAAATTGAGCATGCACGGGGCAATTCCTGTGCTAGTCTCAAAAACATTGTGTCGACGAACCGGACAGGCATGTCCCGCTTGTCGGGTCAGAAATTTAGAGTAATAGCTCTATACAAAACAAAGGCTTACAGAGTAAAAGCTCTAAAAAAGTTCGATACATGAAGGTTGCAATTAAGTACAATGCCGGCGTTTCCGGAAAACTCTAAGACTTTAGTCGTATGGGTGCCGGCATGGATAGACAACAACAGAGCAACAGGCAGGGTGGAAGATTGATGAATTATTTCCTGACGGGTGGCACCGGATTTATTGGCCGTTTCCTGGTGGAGAAGCTTCTGGCACGTGGTGGCACTGTCCACGTACTGGTGCGTGAACAATCCCAGGACAAGCTGGACAAATTGCGTGAGCGCTGGGGCGCGGATGAAACCCAGGTGAAGGCCGTCATAGGCGACCTGACCAGCAAGAATCTGGGCATCGACGCCAAGACGATGAAAGCCCTGAAAGGGAAAATCGACCACTTCTTTCACCTCGCCGCCGTGTACGATATGGGCGCAGATGAAGAAGCCCAGCAGGCGACCAATATCGAGGGCACCCGCGCTGCGGTGAATGCTGCGGAAGCGATGGGCGCCAAACACTTCCATCACGTTTCTTCCATTGCGGCTGCCGGTCTGTTCAAGGGAATCTTCCGCGAAGACATGTTCGAGGAAGCCGAGAAGCTGGATCATCCGTACCTGCGGACCAAGCACGAATCTGAAAAGGTCGTTCGTGAGGAATGCAAGGTTCCCTTCCGCATCTACCGCCCGGGCATGGTGATTGGGCATACCGCTACCGGTGAAATGGACAAGGTGGATGGCCCCTACTATTTCTTCAAAATGATTCAGAAAATCCGCCACGCGCTGCCCCAGTGGGTTCCGACCATTGGTGTCGAGGGTGGGCGTCTGAACATTGTGCCGGTGGATTTCGTGGTTAACGCCATGGATCACATTGCTCATCTCGAGGGTGAAGACGGCAAGTGCTTCCACCTGGTGGATACCGATCCGTACAAGGTTGGCGAAATTCTCAACATCTTCAGCGAGGCTGGTCACGCACCCCGGATGGGGATGCGGATCGATTCCCGCATGTTCGGCTTTATTCCGCCATTCATTCGCCAGAGCTTGAAGAACCTGCCACCGGTGAAGCGTCTGACGTCGGCCATTCTTGATGACATGGGCATTCCGCCATCCGTGATGTCGTTCATCAATTACCCGACCCGTTTTGACGCCCGCGAAACCGAGCGCGTTCTTAAAGGCACCGGCATTGAAGTGCCTCGCCTGCCGGACTACGCGCCGGTGATCTGGGATTACTGGGAGCGCAATCTGGATCCGGACCTGTTCAAGGACCGCACGCTCAAGGGCACGGTTGAAGGTCGCGTCTGTGTGGTGACCGGTGCTACGTCCGGTATTGGTCTTGCAACTGCCCAGAAACTGGCAGACGCCGGCGCGATCCTCGTGATCGGTGCCCGCAAACTCGAGCGCCTGAAGGAAGTGGCCGCAGAGCTGGAGTCCCGGGGCGCAAGCGTACACGCCTATCCCTGCGATTTTTCCGACATGGATGCCTGCGACGAGTTCGTGAAGACCGTGTTGGATAACCATGGCCAGGTCGACGTGCTGGTTAACAACGCCGGGCGCTCGATTCGCCGTTCACTGGATCTGTCGTTCGACCGCTTCCACGATTTCGAGCGCACCATGCAACTGAACTACTTTGGTTCCGTTCGTCTGATCATGGGCTTTGCGCCCAAGATGCTTGAGAATCGCCGCGGTCACGTGGTCAACATCTCGTCCATCGGTGTGTTGACCAACGCTCCCAGGTTCTCGGCTTACGTGGCTTCCAAATCCGCGCTGGATGCCTTCAGCCGCTGCGCCGCTTCGGAATGGTCGGATCGCAATGTCACGTTCACCACCATTAACATGCCGCTGGTGAAAACGCCGATGATTGCGCCAACCAAGATCTACGATTCTGTCCCCACGCTAACGCCGGACGAGGCTGCGACCATGGTTGCTGATGCCATCGTCTACCGGCCGAAGCGAATCGCTACCCGTTTGGGTATCTTTGCCCAGGTGCTTCATGCCCTGGCGCCCAAGATGGCCGAGATCGTCATGAACACCGGTTACCGGATGTTCCCGGATTCACCGGCCGCCGCTGGTAGCCGTTCCGGGGAGAAGCCGAAGGTGTCCAGCGAGCAGGTGGCTTTCGCCGCCATCATGCGGGGCATCTACTGGTAACGCAGTTGCCCCGAATCGAGTGGGAGGGGGAGTTATTTCCCCCCCCCCCATATTAATGGGTTAAACGAGATTCGCCTCTTTTATAAAGTGTTCTGGGCTAAAGAAAACCAGCCGATAGCCGATGGTTAACATAAGAACAATATAAAAGAAGGGCTATTGATGACTCTCAAGAAACGTCTTTTGCTGACTTTGCTGCTGGTTGGCCTGCTTCCCGTCATTGCCATCTCATTTTTTAACGCCGAAATTGCCCGACAGAGCCTGACGGAACAGGCGTTGCAACGACTCTCTATTGCGGCTACCAATAAGCAGCATAGTGTTGAAGATTATCTCAGCACTATTGCCCGGCAGCTGAAAGCCATGGCCAATAATCGCGGGACCCGAACGGCGGCCCAGGGGTTTGGTTTGGCATTCCAGAATTATGAAAAACTGGTACAAGAGGAGCAGTCGACCTTACGAGAAAACGTCGAGGCTTATTATCAGCAGAATTTTTTGCCACCCTTGCAGCAAAATGGTGGTGCTAACGGACGTTCAGCCTCGGACTTCGTTGCATCCCTCAGCAAAAACAGCCTGGCTCTGCAGATGGGTTACATCGTGGACAACCCGAATCCTGTGGGGCAGAAAGACGAATTGGTATCGGCTGACGTCCATATCGCGCAGTTTTATAACACGCTTCACAAACAGTGGCACACCTCGTTCAAGGAGTTTCAGGAGGCGTTCGGCTACTACGATATTTATCTGATTGATGCCGATACAGGCCATGTTATCTATTCCGTAGCCAAAGAGGTGGATTTTGCTACCTCCCTGAAAGACGGTCCTTACGCGGATTCTGGCCTGGCGGCAGCTTATCGTCAGGCGATGTCTGACGGACAGGATACTGCTCCGACTTTTGTTGATTTTACTCGGTATGTACCGTCCTACGGTGCGCCCGCCGGATTTGTGGCAACCCCCATATATTCCGAAAAAGATGAGCGGCTGGCCGTGCTGGCCTTCCAGTTCCCCATCGACAGCCTGAACAACATCATGATGGAACGAGATGGCATGGGCGAAACCGGGGATGCCTATCTGGTGGGGCCGGATAACCTGATGCGGTCAGACTCCTACCTGGATCCGGAAAACCGCAGTGTTGTCGCTTCCTTTGCCGACCCGGAGAATGGACGCATTAGTTCGACATCGGTGGATGAGGCCCTGGCCGGAAATTCCGGTGAAGGCGTGGTTACGTCCTACCGTGGCGAGCCAGTGTTTTCCGCCCACAGGCCAGTTACCGTAGGCGGGCTGAACTGGGCGCTGGTGGCGGAGATTAGCGAAGACGAGGCCTTGGCGCCGGTGCGTGAAATGTGGACGCTGGCGGCGATAGCCATTGCTATTGTGCTCCTGGCTGTGGCGGCCGTGGCGGTCTGGACCGCAGTGCGGATCATGAAACCCCTCGGCAAAGACCCGTCCGAATTGCAGGCACTGGCGGAACAGGTAGCTGCAGGTAACCTGGTCATTGATTCGTCCGACAGTGACAATGCCACGGGCGTATACGGCTCCATGCTCAAGATGGTGTCAGACCTGAAAGAAGTGATCTTCAAGGTTGAAGAAGCGTCCCAGCGCCAGGCCAGTGCATCTGAACAGTTGTCCGGTACCACCTCGCAGACCCTGGACAGTGTGCATCAGCAGGCAGAGCAGACTGAGCAGGTGGCGTCGGCCATTGAAGAAATGTCCTCTGCCATCAGCGAGGTGTCCCAGAATACCTCGGAATCGGCAGCCGCCGCCCGGCGCACTGATGAGGCGGTCAGCCGCAGCGCCACCGAGGTGGAATCCTCCGCTGAGGACACCCGTGCTATGGCCAGGGAACTGGAGGAAGCAGAAGCCGGCATAGAGGACTTGCGAAAGAATATGGAATCCATCACCAGGGTTCTGGATTCGATAAAGTCCATCGCCGACCAGACTAACTTGCTGGCTCTGAATGCCGCTATTGAAGCGGCCCGGGCCGGTGAACAGGGCAGGGGCTTCGCGGTGGTCGCGGATGAGGTGCGCAGCTTGGCCCAGAACAGCCAGAAGGCGACCGAGGAGATCAGTAGTTCCATCGAAACTCTGGTCAATTCGTCGGAGCGTGCTTCAAAGGTCGTTACCCGTTGCAGCACCCAGGCCAGAGGCATTTCTGAGCGGGCAGGAACCGTAGTATTGCAGCTTCGCGAGGCAGTGGAAGAGGTTGCCCGGATGTCCGGTATGGCGGAGCAGATTGCTACGGCTTCCGAAGAGCAATCAGCCACGGCCGAAGAAGTAACGCGCAACGTATCCACAATTGCTGAAAAGTCCTTGGAGACCAAACAGGCCATGGTCCAGATCTCCGAAGCCAGTGGTGACTTGGCGGAGTTGTCTCATCAGCTCAGGGATTCTCTGTCCCGCTTTAAAGTCAGCTGAGTATGAGGCGTGCCTTCAACACTTAGGCCTGGCACACAGAAAAAAACCCGCTGCGGCGGGTTTTTTTATGGCGGTTATTCGGTCTCTTCGGGGATCACCGGAGGCGGAAAGCCGCCCAGTTCTTTCCAGCGATTCACAATGCCACAGAACAGGTCTGCGGTTTTTTCCGCGTCATAGGCGGCGGAATGGGCTTCCTTGTTGCTGAACGGAATGCCCGCGAGTTTGCAGGCCTGGGCCAGAACCGTGTGGCCATAGGCCAGGCCGGCCAGCGTGGCGGTATCGAAGGTTGAGAAAGGATGGAACGGGTTACGACGGATGTCGGCCCGCAGCGCGGCTGCAAAGATGAAGTTATGGTCAAAGGTGGCATTGTGGCCCACCAGGACGGCTCGCTTGCAATCGTGGTTCTTCACCGCCTTGCGAATGGGGCTGAAGATCTCGCTGAGTCCTTCCCGCTCGGGTACCGCTTCTCGCTCCGGATTCCACGGATCAATACCCGTGAAATCAAGGGCGGACTGCTCCAGATTCGCGCCTTCGAAAGGATCGATCTGCTGAACGTGGGTTTCAGCGCGCCGCACCCAGCCATCGTCGTCCATGGTCAGTATCACTGCCGCCACTTCCAGCAGGGCGTCCCGCTCGGGATTGAAGCCAGCGGTTTCCACGTCGACTACAACAGGCAGAAACCCGCGAAAGCGGCGGGACATGGGATGCGGTGGTTTGTTTTCGTCAGTCACTCAAGCTCCGGTCTTGGCCGTGTGTGAGAAGGAATAAGTCAGGTTTACGCCAGTTTCCAGTGAACGGTTTCACCAGCCTTGAGGGGCACGATGGTTCCGTCAGCCAGCGGCAGCTCTGCCGGCATGGTCCAGGGGTCACGAATCAGGGTGATGGTATCGGTATTCCGCGGTAGGCCATAGAAATCCGGCCCGTTGAAACTGGCGAATGCTTCAAGTTTATCCAGGATGCCAAGCTCTTCGAAAATGTCCGCATACAGGCCGATTGCGCCGTAAGCCGAGTAACAGCCAGCGCAACCGCAGGCTGCCTCTTTGCGATCCTTCGAATGAGGGGCGGAATCCGTGCCCAGGAAAAAGCGTTTGTCGCCGCTGGCCACCGCGTCCCTGAGCGCCTGTTGATGGCGGTTACGCTTCAGGATTGGCAGGCAATAGAGATGCGGTCGAATGCCGCCTACCAGCATGTGGTTGCGGTTATACATCAGGTGCTGGGGCGTCAGAGTCGCACCGAGGTTGTCACCGGTGTGCTGCCGGACAAACTCTGCGGAATCGGCCGTGGTGATATGTTCCAGTACAACCTTCAGGTTCGGGAAAGCCTCGAGAGTGGGTGCCAGGACACGCTCCAGAAATACCTTTTCCCGGTCAAAAATGTCGATATCGGCATCGGTTACCTCGCCGTGTACCAGCAGCAGCATGCCACAATTGGCCATGGCTTCCAGAACCGGGTAGATGTTGCGGATATCCTTCACGCCGGAGTCGGAATTGGTCGTTGCTCCGGCCGGGTAAAGCTTGGCAGCCACAACGCCGGCAGCCCTGGCATCCCGGATGGTCTGCGCCGTCATGCTCTCGGTCAGATACAGCGTCATCAAAGGCTCGAACTCGGTGCCATTGGCAGCCGCCAGAATCCGCTCCCGGTAGGCTGTGGCATCGGCTGCGGTGGTGACTGGCGGTACCAGGTTGGGCATGATGATGGCGCGACCGAAGCAGGCGGCCGTAGCCGGTACCACGTCGTTGAGAATGTCGCCGTCCCGTACGTGAAGGTGCCAGTCGTCGGGGCGTGTGAGCGTGAGCTTGTCTGTCATGGCGTTTGTCCGAAATACCTTTGGCGGGGCGAGCTTGTGCCCGGTTCTCTGGGAGCCGAAAAAATTTGGCGAATTATACCAGAAGGCGCGGGTGATTGTTTTCCGGTTGGTGGCTAAAGAACTTCCGGCTCAGGCCGTTAAACAGTCTGACTCTGCTAACTCCGGACACTGATGGCTAGCTCTATGGGATTTCGCCCCGGACAACTCCTGAATACTCCGCTGGTTGCCATGTTGCCCGTGGTGCTTCTGCCGGCAACCGCGCAGGCTGCCAGCTATGGCGCCGGAATCGAGAACAGCCAGTGGTATCTCGCCGAGTCGGTATTTGAATGCCGGCTGGTGCACGAAGTTCCCGGCTACGGTCGGGCGGTGTTCAATCATCGCGCCGGTGAAAGTCTCAGCTTTTTCCTGGAGTCTGATTCCGCATTGATGCGACCAGGGCGCGGCAGCCTTGTGGTCGAGGCACCGGCCTGGCGTCCGGGTGTGGCGCCGAAGCCCCTGGGAACGGTCAATGTCTCGGATGATCGCCGTCAGGTCTCGCTGGATACCCGTCAGGCGTTCGTGGTCGCCCATGGACTTCTGGACGGGATGCGCCCGACGGTAACCAGGGAATCGTGGTTTGATGGCCGCCCGGTGCGGGTTCAGGTCTCCAACATCAACTTCGCCGGCGAGTACCAGCGTTATCAGCGCTGTACGTCCAATCTTCTGCCGGTAAACTTTGATCAGATCCAGCGCTCGAGGGTGCCCTTTGCCAGCGGCAGCACGCAATTGTCCGATGCCGACAGGCAACTACTGGATAACATCGTGGCCTATGTGAATGCAGATTCCACGGTCGAGCGGATTTTCGTGGATGGCCATAGTGACAGTATTGGAAGCCGGATCGACAACCGTGCGCTTTCCGAAGATCGCGCCAATGTAGTAGCCGACTACCTCAAGGCGAGCGGTATTGATGAAAACATGATTACCGTTCGGGCTCACGGCGACCAGTACCCGGTATCCAACCGGCCCGCCGATAACCGCCGCACCAATATCCGCCTGCAACGGGCCGGTGACCGCCCGGAACTGCAACAGGCCAACGGCTATGGCGGCGAACCCAGGGGCTGATTGGCGTCAGTAAACCGAATCCAGAACTTCCAGGTGGGCATTGACGCTTTCCGCCAGGGCCCGCAGGTGGTAACCGCCTTCCAGGGTTGAAATGATCCGGTCATTGCTGTGCTCACTGGCGACACTCACAATCATTTCTGTTAGCCAGCGATAATCTTCCGTATCCAGATTCAGTTCTGCCATCGGATCCAGCCGGTGGGCATCAAAACCCGCCGAAATCAGGATCAACTGCGGTTTGAATTCATTCAGGCGCTTCAGCCATCCCGCCTCCACCTGCTTCCGGTACTCTTCAGACGAACAGTTTGCCTCAATCGGAATATTCACGATGTTGTCGGCCTGCCGGTGCACGTGGGAGTGCGGATAGAAGGGATGCTGGAAGCTTGAGCACATCAGGATACGCTCGTCGCCACTGACAATGTCTACGGTGCCATTGCCCTGGTGCACGTCGAAATCGATGATCGCGACCCGCTCCAAATGATGAAAGGTGAGGGCGCGCATGGCGGCCAGGGCAACGTTGTTGTAAAAACAGAACCCCATGGATTTCGCCCGCTCGGCATGGTGCCCGGGCGGCCGGGCACACACAAACGCGTTAGTAACCTGGCTGCTCATGACCATATCCACGGCCTGGATATTGGCACCAGCTGCCAGACGAGCGGCTCGAAGGGTGTCGGGCATCATGGCCGTGTCCGGGTCGGTAAACACGCGGCCGCGGGTCGGTTGCATCAGGTCCAGTTGATGGAGATATTTTTCCGGATGCACCATCAGAAGCTGATCACGGGTGATTTCTTCCGGCCGCACCCAGTCCAGCTTCTGGTCCAGGCCAGTATCAGCAAGGTAGCTGATGATGGCCGCCAGCCGCTCAGGGCTTTCCGGATGTTCCGGCCCCATGTTGTGTTTCATGAAGTCATCGTGGGAAAAGAATGCCGTGGTCATACGTCTCGGACTGCCTTCGATATGCTTATATTTTCTTCAAGCTTATCAGGGAAAACTGCACGATGCCGTGTTTCTTTGGTCTTATAACGGCGATAGTCATTTCACATCGGGGTATCAAGGCCTAAGATAAGAGTTACACTCATAAGTAACCTGTTTTATTACATTTATTTCCCAACGGTCTGCCGGCCGCATACAAAGGAGAGTCAGCTTGAGCACCCGGTATCTGGAGAGCCTGTTTAATCCCGCGTCCATTGCGGTGATCGGTGCGTCGGAGCGGGCAGACAACCTTGGCGGTATGGTGTTGCGGAACCTGATGGGGGGCGGTTATCCCGGCCGGTTACTGGTGGTTAACCAGAACGATTACGACAACGTGCACGGGGTGCCCTGCGTCAAGAAAGTCTCGAAAATGGAATTTTCCCCGGACCTGGCAATCATCTGTACGCCGCCGGATACCGTGGCCAAGACCATCAAGCGGCTGGGGGAGGCCGGGGTGCGCACCGCGATCGTTATGACCGGTGGCATGTCACGTACTCACAGTAAAACCGGCCAGCCCCTGATGTATTCCGTTCGTGAAGCGGCCCGGGAGACCGGAATCCGGGTTCTGGGCCCCAACACCATTGGCCTGATGGTCCCGGCACGCAGCCTGAACGCTACCTACGCCCATATGGGCGCCATCCCTGGCCGGGTTGCCTTCGTTGGCCAGTCCGGCACCATCGCCAGTTCGGTCATCGACTGGGCATTCGCCCGTGGTGTGGGGTTTTCCTACTTCCTGACCCTGGGCGATGGCATGGATATCGATCACGACGACCTGATCGACTACCTGGCGCAGGATACACAGACCCGTGCGATTCTCCTGCACATCGAAAACATTCCCAATGCCCGCCGCTTCATGTCGGCGGTGCGGGTGGCGTCCCGCACCAAGCCGGTGATTGCGGTGAAGTCCGGTCGGGTGCCGGAGTCGGAGTGGTTTCCCCACGACCTCCCTGATGGCCTGAAACGCAGCGATCCGATTTACGACGCCATGCTTCAGAGGGCAGGTGTGCTCCGGGTGGATGGCCTTGGCCAGATGTTTGATGCGCTCGAGACATTGACGCGGATGCGTCCCTTGCGCCGCGAAACCCTGGCGATCATGGCCAATGGGGTCGGCCCCGGGGTGTTGGCCGTGGACCGGTTGGCGGATCTTGGTGGTGAACTGGCAGAGCTGTCGAATTCCAGCATTGAGAACCTGGCCGAGCTGCTGCCACCTTACTGGACCCGCAAAAACCCCATTGACCTTAACTACGATGCCTCGCCGGAACTTTACGGCCAGGCCATCAAGATCCTGGCAAAGGATCCGGAAGTGGCAAACGTTCTGGTGATGTATGCCCCGAGTCTGACGGAGGACAGCCTCCAGATTGCGGACGCGGTTGTGCAGGCGTCCAAGGGCACACGTCTGAATGTGTTCACCTGCTGGCTCGGCCAGAGTACGGTCATGGATGCTCGGGAAGAGTTTTACCGGGCCGGGCTGCCGTCGTTCTTCAATCCCGAAAAAGCCGTGATGGCATTCATGCAGCATGTTCGTCACCAGCGGGTTCAGCGGCTGCTTACGGAAACGCCGGAATCCTTTACCGACCACTTTGCAGACCGCACCCACACCCGTCGTGTGGTCAACAGGGCCCTTCGAGCAGGTCGGTATTACCTGTCGAACCGGGAAGCGCGGGACCTGGTGCGGGACTACGGGATCAGCACCATCGAAACCATGTACTGCGACGATATGGAAGAGGTGCTGGAGGTGTTTGCGGTTGAGCGGCGCCCCATCGACATCACCATCATTCATGAGCAGGCGTGCCATCCTTTTCTGGACCTGAGTCCGACCCAGCGTCGTTACAAGGGTACGGTCCAGAAACTGAACAGCGAGGCGGCCATCATGGATTCGTGCCGCTACCTGATGGAGGAATACAAGAGCCATTTCCCGGAAAGTGGATTTCTCGGGTTTGCGGTTCAGCGTTCCTACCAGCACGTGGGTGGGATCGAGTTCAGTGTCGGCATTACCCGGGACGCATTGTTTGGGCCCCTGGTGGTTTGTGGTGCAGCTGGCGCCCAGATCAACGTGATGACCGATCGTCAGATCGCACTGCCGCCATTGAACATGGTGTTGGCCCGTGAGCTTCTGCGCCGTACCTACATGTACAAGCTGCTGAAAGAACACAGCCTGAAGCCGGAGGAGGATATCCGCGCGGTGTCCGAGACCCTGGTCACCCTCTCACAGATCGTTATCGACATTCCGGAAATCAAGGGGCTTGAGATCTCGCCCTTGCTGTTCAACGAGCAGGGGGCCGTGGCTGTCAATATTGCCATCAATCTGGCCGACAAGCCGGGGCGGCCGATTATTCAGCCTTACCCGCGGGAACTGGAGGAATGGATTGTTTTGCCCAAATCCGGGCGCCGGGTCATCATTCGACCGGTACTGGCGGAAGATGAGCCTGCCCACCGGGCGTTCCATGAGTTGCAGTCGCCGGAATCCATTCGTTACCGGTTCTTCCAGTATCGCAAGCATTTCTCTCGCGAAGACGTAGCCCAGATGGTGCAAATCGATTACGACCGGGAGATGGTTTTTATTGCCAACGCGCCCAGGGAAGACGGGGAAGGCGAGGAAACCCTCGGAACCGTGCGCACCTGGACCGATGCCGATAACCTGCAATGCGAGTTCGCGGTCATGGTGCACGATAAAATGAAGGGCGAAGGCCTCGGCGTTGCCTTGATGCAAAAGATGATCGATTACTGTCGGGCCAGGGGTACCGTGGAAATGGTGGGCAATGTGCTGCCGGATAATCGTCCCATGTTGCAGCTGGCGGAACATCTGGGCTTTGAAATCAAGTTCAATACCGAAGAGGAAGTGATGGATCTGCGGCTGGTCCTGAACGAACCGGAAAAAGACTGGCAGAGAGAGCGGCTGGGAAAGAGTGCCCACTGAAGAGCGCAAGGGAGGCCGGGTCAGATAAAGCGGGTATCTGACCCGGATTTACGGCACTACTCTTCGACAATCGCAGAGCGATCTTCGCCGCCGAGCGCTTCCAGGAGCCCTGGAATCAGCCGGGACAGCTCAAGGGTCATGAGCGTGAAAGCCGCATCAAACTTGGCAGCGTGGTCGTCCACGTCGACATCGTCCAGTTGATCCTGCAGTGTTTCGCCGAACTTGAGGCGACGGATGCCCAGTTCTTCATCCAGCACAAAGGAGACGTTGTCGTCCCAGGTCAGGGACAGCTTGGTCACCTGCATGCCCGCATCCAGATGGTTGCGGATTTCATCGGCTTTCAGGTCCAGGCCTTTGCAGCGCACCACGCCGCCATCTTCAGACGGATCCTTGAGTTCGCATTCAGTGCCCAGAACCACCTTGCCGGGCAGGTCGATGGATTCGTTCAGCCAGCCGGTAAAGGTAAAAGCAGGTGCCAGTTCCACCGCGGGTGGACGAACCGGCAGCGATCCGAGGCTCTTGCGCAGAGTCGAGGCCAGATCTTCCGCCTGCTTGGCGGAACCCGCGTCCACCACCAGAACACCGTCCTGGGGGGCGAGGTAGGCAAAGGAGCGGCGGTTTTTGGAGAAGGCCTGGGGCAACATCTCCAGCATTACCTGTTCCTTGATTTCGTCCTTTTCTTTGCGCCGGACCTTCCGGCCCTGCTCGAACTCGATGGCTTCGGCCTTCTCCTCAACCGCTTCTTTCACCACCGGGCCGGGAAGAATCTTTTCCTCCTTGCGCAGGGCAATCAGGTGATAGCCGTTGGCACTGTGAACCAGCTGTTCGCCATGCTTGCCCAGGGGCGGAACCCAGCCCTGGCGGCTGGTTTCCTGAGGTCCGCAGGGCTTGAAGGCATCGGCCTGGAGCTTGTCTTCCAGCTCTTCGGCAGAGATATCAAAGGGTTTGGTAAATCGGAATACGCGGGCGTTGCGAAACCACATCAGGGCTGGTCCTTGTCTTTCATATTTGCATGATCTCTACGAGTACGGTTTTAACGATAAAACCCACAACGCCGGCGCCCAGCACCGTAAACAGTGCGATGGTGCCGAACTTGCCGGCCTGGGATTTCTTGGCCAGATCCCAGACGATGACACCCATCCAGACAATCAAGCCGGTCAGAAACACCAGCATGGCGATCTGGGAAAACATTGCTTCGTTCATTGCTGACTCCGATTTCAACGTGGATTACTGTTCATCCCGCAGGAAAACCCAGTTGTTCCTATCGGATTGGTCTTCGCTGAAGTAATAGCCTTCGAGGTTGAATCCCTTGAGGTCGTCGGCCTGGGTAATGCGGTTCTGAATGGCGAACCGACACATCAGCCCCCGGGCTTTCTTGGCATAAAAGCTGATCATCTTGTACTGACCATTCTTCCAGTCCTTGAATTGGGGAGTAATCAGCCGGCCTTCAAGGTCTTTCTTCTTTACGCTTTTGAAATACTCGTTGGAGGCGAGGTTGACCAGCACGCCGTCGTCATCCGCAAGCAGCCGGTTGATCTCCTCTGTGATCTTGCTGCCCCAGAAGGCATACAGATCCTTGCCACGGTTATTCTCGAACCGGGTACCCATTTCCAGGCGGTAGGGCTGCATCAGGTCCAGCGGTTTCAGGACGCCATACAGACCGGAAAGCATGCGCAGATGCTGTTGGGCAAAGTCGAAGTCCTGTTCACTGAAGCTCTCGGCGTCCAGGCCGGTGTACACGTCACCTTTGAAAGCCAGCACAGCCTGCCGGGCATTCTCGGGGGTAAACGGCGTGTGCCAGTTCTGGAAGCGCTCGGCGTTCAACTGCCCAAGCTTGTCGCTGATGCTCATCAGATTGCTGATCTGGTGCGGCTCCAGCGTTTTAAGCTGGTCGACCAGCTCGCAGGCATCCTCAAGGAATTCCGGCTGAGTATAGGTACTGGTCGCCAGCGGACTCTCGTAATCCAGCGTTTTGGCAGGGGAAATAACCATCAACATGTCAGGCAATCCTCATTGCAGGAATGTAAGTAAGTCATCCCTGGTAAAAGGCCAGTCCAGTTCCACACCGGTATCGTTGCGTCGGAGCACCGGTATCCGGGTACCGTAGCGTTCTACCAGTTCTTCGGACTGGGCAATGTCCACCACATCTACCGGGATCGGCTCCGGCATGGGCGTGCTTACAAGCAGGGCTTCGGCCAGTTCGCACAGGTGGCACTGAGAGGTTGTGTAAAAAAGCAGTTCCATTATTTCGGTTGTGCGTCCAGTTTCTGGCCGTTGACGCCCTGGCTGTCCTTGCCCATGAGATACAGGTAAATCGGCATCAGGTCCTCTGGTGCCGGATTTTGCTGTGGATTCTCCGCCGGATAGGCGTGGGCTCTCATGTTGGTACGGGTCGCGCCGGGGTTCAGACTGTTTACCCGGACATTGTGACGCTCGTCGTCCAGTTCTTCGGACAGCAACTGGCTCAGGCCCTCTACGGCAAACTTGGAGACGGCATAGGCGCCCCAGTAGGCTTTTGCCTTGCGGCCGACACCAGAGGAGGTGAAGATCACCGAGGCGTCGTCGGATTTGCGAAGCAGGGGAATCATTGCCCGGCTTAGCAGGAACGGCGCCGTTGCGTTCACGTGCATGACCTTGTTCCAGGTTTCCGGGTCATAAAGCTCCACGGGACTGCGGTCGCCCAGAATTGCCGCGTTGTGCAGCAAACCATCCAGCTGCCCGAAGTTATCTTCCAGGGTCATGGCCAATTCTTCGTAGTCTTTCACCGCGGCGCCCTCGAAGTTCATGGGCACGATGGCAGGCTTGGGGTGGCCCGCTGCCTCAATTTCATCGTAAACCGTTTCGAGTTTGCTGACCGTGCGACCTACCAGTACCACGGTGGCGCCATGGGCGGCGTAGGCCTTGGCTGCAGCCCGGCCAATGCCGCTGCCGGCACCCGTCACCATTACGATGCGGTCTCTCAGAAGATCGGCGGGTGCTTGGTAATCATGCATAACCTGTCTCCGTGTCAGGCTGTTACCGGCTGAACACCGGATCCTAAATTTGATGCGCTATTGTAACAGCTTTGCCAGATCCGTGACGGTGTCGGCGATGAGGTCCGCTTGCCACAGGTCAATGGCTTCCGGCTCCTCAATGTAACCGTAGCGGACGGCGATGGTTTTCATGCCTGCGTTACGCCCGGCTTCGATGTCCCGTTCGTGGTCGCCCACATAAATGCCGGTGGCGGGATCGGCGCCGATCTGCTGGCAGGCCAGAAAGAGGGCCTCCGGATGAGGTTTGCGCTGGGCAACGTGATCGGGGCAAACCAGAGCCGCGCAACGGTCAGCCAGGTTAAGGGCCTCGATCAGTGGAACCGCGAACCTGGCAGGCTTATTGGTCACAATGCCCCAGGGAATACCTTGCTCCTCGAGGGCTTTGAGAAGCTCGTCCATGCCCTCGAACAGGCTGGTCTCCACTGCCACGCCCGCCTCGTAGAGGTCGAGGAACGCGGTGTGTTTTTCCAGGTATTCCGGATGTTCCGGTTCCAGGCCGAAGCCGACCCGGATCATGGCGCGCGCGCCGTTCGAGACCGAGCGTCGGATATGCTCGTGTGGAAGGGCGGCGAGCCCGTGCTGTTCCCGTAACTGATTAAGGCACCGGATAAAGTCCGGTGCGGTGTCAATCAGCGTTCCATCCAGATCAAACAGGACCGTGGAGGCTCGATGCGTGGTTTCAGGCTTCACGAATATCTCTGGCATGCATCAGATAGTTGACGTCCACGTCCCGTCCTAGCTTGTATACCTTGGTGACGGGGTTATAGGTCATCCCCGTAAGCTCACGGACTTCCAGCCCTGCGTGGCGAAGATGGTCGGACATTTCCGATGGCCGGATAAATTTCTTCCATTCGTGGGTGCCTTTGGGTAGCAACCTGAGCACGTACTCCGCCCCCACAATCGCAAAAAGAAACGATTTCGGGTTCCGGTTGATGGTTGATACAAACAGATGGCCGCCCGGTTTCAGCATGGCGGCACAGGACCTCACCACCGATGCGGGGTCCGGTACATGCTCAAGCATTTCCAGGCAGGTGACCACGTCGTACTGGCCCGCGTGTTCGCTGTCCTCGGCCAGTTCCTCGATGGTGATCTGGCGATAATCCACATTCACGCCGCTCTCCATGCCATGCAGCCGCGCGACGGCCAGCGGAGCCTCGCCCATGTCGATACCGGTCACGTGGGCGCCTCGCTGGGCCATGCCCTCCGACAGCAAGCCACCACCGCAGCCGACATCCAGAGCGCGCTTTCCGGCCAGGGAAACCCGCTCGTCGATGTAGTTCAGCCGCAGGGGATTAATATCATGCAGTGGCTTGAATTCGCTCGAGGGATCCCACCAGCGGCTGGCAAGGGCCTCGAATTTGGCGATCTCGTTCCGGTCTACGTTCTGGTTTGTCATGGTTGGTTCTGCCTGGTGAATCAATAGGAAATCAGTTAGTCAGCCTTTGTGCGGATTCGCCCGGCCCAGTCCTCAACTCGAAGCATGAGATCGGCAACGTCAATGCGGGTAAGCCGGCCATCCTGTACTTGTGGTACGCCGTTAATCCAGCTGTGGCTTACTGATCGACCATGGTTGCTGTATACGAGGTGCGAAGCCGGGTCGTAGACCGGCTGCAAAAACGGGTCGCTCAGGTCAATGGCAATGATGTCCGCCAGCTTGCCCTCGGCCAGAGAACCCAGTTCATGGTCCCGCCCCAGAGCCCTTGCCCCGTTGATGGTGGCCATCTGTAGGGCCTTGTGCGCCGACAGCGCCGAGGCATCATTGGCCACTACTTTGGCCATCATGGCGGCAGTCCGAAGTTCCCCGAACAGATCGAGGTCGTTGTTGCTGGCGGCGCCGTCGGTGCCTATGGCAACGTTGATCCCGCTATCGAGGAGTTCCTGCACCGGACAAAGGCCGCTGGCCAGCTTCAGATTCGATTCCGGGCAGTGGATAACATGGGCGCCCGTTTGTTTAAGCAAGCTGATATCGCTGGCATCGATCTGGGTCATATGGACGCACTGGGTCTCTGGGCGGAGCAGGCCGAGATCCGCCAGCCGGGCTGTCGGCCGTTGACCCAGCTTTTCAGTAGCCTCGGCCACTTCGAATGCCGTTTCGTGCAGGTGGATCTGGATGGCTGCGCCGGTCTTTTCGGAGAGCCGGACGGCTTCAATCATCGGGCCGTCGGACACAGTGTAGGGTGCATGGGGGCCAATGGCCGGCATGATGTAGCAATCGTTTTTCCAGCTGTCGATAAAGTCGGCGCCCTTGCTCAGGTATTCCTCGGGTCCGGCACCCCACGGCGTCGGGAAGTCGAGCAGCGGAAAACAGACTTGCGCACGAATGCCCGTATCGTGCGCCATCTGAGCCGCAATTTCCGGGAAGAAATACATGTCAGAAAACGTGGTGGTTCCCGTACGCAGCATCTCGGCCATGGCCAGTTGGGTGCCATCGGCAATGAACTGCTCGCTGATAAAGCGACCTTCGGCCGGCCAGATATGGTCATTCAGCCAGGTCATCAGCGGAAGATCGTCTGCCATGCCCCTGAACAG
The DNA here is from genome assembly GCF_002933295.1 of Marinobacter flavimaris. GTDB lineage: Bacteria > Pseudomonadota > Gammaproteobacteria > Pseudomonadales > Oleiphilaceae > Marinobacter > Marinobacter flavimaris. Next base: position 21,521 of record NZ_PSSW01000015.1, on the reverse strand, counting down.
GCTCATGGCCGCGTGGCCGTGCATGTTGATCAGGCCGGGCATGACGACGTGGTTCGGAAGATCAACGGTTTCCCGGGTTCTGAACGATCTGTCCGCCTGTTCCTGGGGAATGACTGCGGCAAGGCGGTCACCCTGGATAATCACTGCATAATGCTCAAGTACCGTGCCTGCCGGCTCAATCGGGATCAGCCAGCGCGCGTTGATGCGAATATCGGCTGCGGTGATAGTGTCTGCCGTCATTTATCCTGCCTTACAGCGCATGGCGCGGAGCTTCCACACCTTGAAAATGTAGCCCGGAAGTATAACCGTTATACTGGCAGTTTTCAGCGCTGAAAAACCGGAGCAGTCTTCTATGACAACAACCCCGAAACCCTCCCAAGAACGGGCCATTGGCACCGTTGCGATTCGCTGGCACGGCAGCAGTCTTGAGCTGCTGGATCAACGCCTGCTGCCGGGAGAGGAGCACTGGATAACGCTGGAAGGCGCTGCCGGTGTAGCGCAGAGTATCCGGGATATGGTGGTTCGGGGCGCTCCTGCAATCGGCATCAGTGCAGCCTACGGGGTGGCCCTTGCGGCCAGACATGCCGGTGGCGGGGACTGGAAGGCCGAAATCAAACAGGCCATTCGCGAGCTTGCAGCTTCACGTCCGACCGCAGTAAACCTGTTCTGGGCGCTGCAGCGCATGGAAAGGATTTTCCACGCGTGCCATTCGCTGGACGAAGCGGTAAAACGCCTGGCCTCGGAGGCGCGGGCCATACATGAGGAAGACCTGGCCGCCAACTTTGCCATGGCGGACCATGCCCTTGAGTTCATCGGAGCAGAGGCACCGTTTTCGGTGCTGACCCATTGCAATACCGGTGCATTGGCCACCGGGGGCTACGGTACGGCACTGGGCGTTGTTCGTCGTCTCCATGAGGAAAAGCTGCTGGCAGACGTCTATGCCGACGAGACTCGCCCCTGGCTTCAGGGTGGCCGGTTGACGGCCTGGGAACTTTCACGCGACGGCATTCCCGTCACGCTGAATGCCGATGGTGCCGCTGCCGCCATCATGGCTCGGAAAGACGTACGCTTGGTGATCGTCGGGGCGGATCGAATAACTGCCAATGGTGATGTGGTCAACAAGATCGGCACCTACAGCCTGGCGGTTCTGGCCCGCCATCACAAAGTGGGCTTCATGGTGGTCGCGCCTTCAAGCACGGTGGACATGGCCACGGCGTCAGGGGCCGATGTGGCCATTGAGGAGCGCGACGGCATTGAGATCCGGGAGATACGCGGTATCGGGTTGGCGCCGGAAGGCATCAACGTATTCAATCCGGTCTTTGACGTGACACCGGCAAGCCTGATCGACGCGATCGTTACTGAAAAGGGCGTGGTGCATAACCCGAATATAACCGGTATGCAGGCGTTATTTGGTTGACGGTGGGGTGCGCTCCGGCTGTTTCTTTTTGGCCGCAGGTTTGTCAGGTGACCTTTTCACGTCGGGGTGCTTTTCCTCGTACGTGGCCCTGAGTTCGGCCACCTGCCGTTCCTGCTCCTCAATAAAGTGCAGGGACATTTCAAAGCTTTGACGGGTGAACTCCAGAACTTTCTGGAAGCCTTCATCCGAGAGCGTGCGAGCGTCATCATGCCGGCGGAAGATGTTGATAAACTCCCGCTCCCGCTCAAATTGCAGGGGCAGTCTCGCCACGCCCCAGTCATTCAGAATCTGCCAGACTTCGGGATTGTAGTTGCGCGTGGTGCGCATGATGAACGGGATGGGATCGTTTCTGGCAATGAGGGCTGCCAGACGTAGTATCAGTTCGAAGGACAGGGTGGTGGTGCCGTTCTCTATAGCCTCCAGAACGGACTTGTCCCGCAGGTTAAGGGCCTCGCTCATTTCAGATACGGTGAGGCCGGCCACTTCGCGGATGTCCTTGAGAGACTGGCCTGCTGTGAGCATTGCCCGCAGCTGATCCTGGGAATTGATCAGCGCCCGGCCCACCCGAAGAGACGTATCCGTCGCCTTGACCCCGAAGCGGAGCGCAGACCCGGTAAGGCTTGCCAGGCGGTCGATCAGGCCTTCCGGCGTTCGTTCCTGAGCCGCCGGTTTCTCCAACCCTTCCACTTCCTCCAGGGAGCGCATGGCATGTAGCGCGTCCAGTAGCATGTCTTGCAACATCCGTGCTTTCTGGTGGCTATCCTGTCCGCCTGCGTCCTGCTCAGTCATGAGACTTGGAGCTGCCTGTTCAACGTGTCACTGCGGCGGCCGGAGACTGTGCCGCAAATTGCTGGGGATCCAGGATCGATGCCATGCGGTTATCAAGGTCCAGCATGTCGGCCATGATATGTCCACCTTCCCGTATCACGAAATCCAGCTCCTCATCGGTGGAATTCAGGTCCGCCGCCTGCTGGTCTTGCCAGTCTTCAAGGTCTTCCAGCGACTCGAACGGTGTCTGGCCTTTCAGTTCACGACGGGCATTTGCGATCGTGAGCCGTGTGCGTTCAATCTGTTCGTGCTCAGCGCGGCGTTCTTCCAGGTTGAGGCTGACGCTGTCGGTGGCGCGCTGTTTGGTCAGGAAGTCGATCTCCTGCTTCAGCAGGCTGAACTCAGGGTTGGTTGAGAACCGCTCTTCGTGCCGCTTGCGAAGCTCATCGATAATGCCGCTGAAATCGAAGTAGCGTGTATGCGGCACGGCCTCGATCTGGTCCCAGGGCAGGGCATGATCCAGGGCGTCCTCACCGATGCGGGTCTTGTCGATACGAGAAGGAATCTCGATGTCCGGGATAACCCCTTTGTGTTGCGTGGAGCCGCCGGATACCCGATAGAACTTGGACTGGGTGATCTTGAGTTGCCCGTGGTTCAGGGGACGCACAGCCTGAACGGTGCCCTTACCAAAGGTCTGGGAACCGACAACCAGTCCGCGGCCATAGTCCTGGATGGCGCCGGCGAAAATTTCGGACGCTGACGCACTCATGCGGTTGGTGAGTACCACCAGAGGCCCGTTGTAGGCCACGGAAGGATCCTCGTCATTGAGTACCTGCACATCGTTATTGGCGTTGCGAATCTGAACGGTGGGGCCCTTGTCAATAAACAGGCCGACCAGATCATTGGCTTCGTGCAGCGCACCACCGCCGTTGTTTCGCAAATCCATCACCAGGCCGTCAACGCCGTCGGCTTCGAGCTCCGCAATCAGGTTGCGGACATCGCGGGTCGTGCTCTTGTAATTCGGGTCACCAGCCTGCATGGCCTGGAAATCCGCATAGAACGTGGGGATGGTAATGACGCCAATCGTATATTCCTTGCCACCACGTTCAAGACGTATGGTGTCCTTGCTGGCGCTCTGCTCTTCCAGCTTTACTTCATCGCGTTTGATGGCGATGGTCTCGGTAATGGTCTCGTCGGAGGCATTGGCCGGAATCACTTCCAGTGTGACGGTCGAATTGCGCGGCCCACGAATCAGATCCACCACTTCGTCCAGACGCCAACCGATCACATTCACCGGCTTTTCGTCTTCCTGTGCGACAGAAACAATGCGATCTGCGGGCTCAAGCTGACCCTGCTTGGAGGCGGGCCCGCCGGGTACCAGTCTCACCACCTTGGTGTATTCGTTGTCCGACTGAAGCACAGCACCGATGCCTTCCAGTGAAAGGCTCATGTTGATATTGAAGTTTTCTGAGGTGCGCGGCGAAAAGTAGGACGTGTGCGGGTCCCACATGCCGGTAAACGCATTCATATAGGCCTGGAAGGCATCTTCACTGCGGGCCTGGTACGCGCGCTTCAACTGGCCTTCGTAGCGGCGGCGCAGGGTTTCAACGATGGCTTCGTCTTCTGCCCCGTTCAGGCGCTGAGCCAGCACCGCATTTTTAATGCGCTTGACCCAGAGATCGTCCAGGGCCTCGGCGTTCGATTCCCAGTCCGCTTTCGAGCGGTCGACCAGAATACTTTCGTTGGCCGAGAAATCCAGCGTGTCGATGCCCTTGTCGATTGTTTCCAGAGCAAACTGGAGGCGCTCGATAATCCGTTGCTGAACCAGATTGTAAATATCGAATCCGGGCTGAAGCTGACCTGTTTTCAGGGCAGAGCCGAGTTGAGTGCGGATTTTGTCGAACTTCGCAATGTCGTCCTGCGAAAGATAGATTCTCTGCCCGTCGAGGTAATCCAGGTAGGCATCAAACACATCTCCGGAGAGTTCATCGCTGATTCCGAGGTCCCGGAAGTGGGTAAACTGCAGTTGACGGGCGATCAGGATATTGGCTCGCGCCTGATCAATCGTCGGTGCAACTGGCTCGTACACGTCTGGAGTTTCAACGTTCGCATGAAGCCCCAGTGGCGCAGACAGCAGCAATGCTACAGTCATTGCCTTGCACACCCCGAACCGAACAGATCCGGCCGAAGAGCGACGAGCCATAATTCTTTCCGCGATGGTCATAAATGCTTACCCGACGGTGTTGGTAGCCCCTCGGTTTGCGAGGGAGTGTCTACCCGTGACTTATTAAATTTATTGTAGGCAAGCACTACACCCGATGCCATAGGCAGGGCGTATCGGATCGTGACAATCTGTCCATGAAGACGCCACGTTCGTAACTGAGGGATCATCGGGGTTGAGGCGTGTTGCACACGGGGAAACTGCCGGGAGAATCGGTAAATCCTCCCGGCAGCAGACGTGCAGAGGCTGAATCAGGCGAACGGTGTGTTCGTTTCCGCCTTTTCCTGCAACAGTCTGGGTGGTGCAAAGCGTTCACCATAGGTCTCGGCGAGCGCCGATGCCCGCTCCGTGAATGCTCTCACGCCATACTGATTGATGAACTGAATCGCGCCACCGGTCCACGGCGCATAGCCAATGCCAAAGATACTGCCGATATTCGCATCCTCTACCGTTCGCAATACGCCTTCCTCCAGACAACGAACGGTTTCGATGGCCTGAATGAAGAGGATCCGGTCTTTCAGCTCCTGCAGTTTGACCGTTCTTGCCTTCTCCGCGTTCACGAACAGAGTTTCCAGCTCCGGCCAGAGGTGTTTCTTGCCGTTGGCAGGGTACTCGTAGAAGCCCGCGCCCGCAGCCTTGCCCTTGCGGCCATGTTCGTTGACCATCGCATCAGTGACGGCCTCCGCTGGGTGGGGATTCCAGGTTCCGCCGGCGGCTTCGGTATCCTTCCTGCTCTGATCCCGGATGTGTTGCATCAGGGTCATGCTGACTTCGTCGGAAATCGCCAGTGGCCCGACGGGCATACCGGCCAGCACCCCCGCGTTTTCAATGCTCGCTGGATGAATACCTTCGCCAAGCATGCAGATGCCCTCGTTGACGAAGGTCCCAAAGACCCGCGAGGTAAAGAACCCTCGACTGTCGTTGACCACCACGGGAATCTTTCCGATCTGCTGAACGTAGTCAAACGAGCGCGCCAGGGTTTCATCCGAGGTTTTTTCGCCGACGATGATTTCTACCAGCTGCATCTTGTCGACCGGTGAGAAGAAATGCAGGCCAATGAAGTTCTCGGCGTTCGCAGAGGCTCCGGCGAGCTGGGTAATGGGGATGGTTGAGGTGTTGGACGCAAAAATCCCGTTTGCCACCAGTTTGGGTTCCGCTTCCTGGGTCACTTTTGCCTTCAGTCCACTGTCCTCGAAGACCGCCTCGATCACCAGGTCACAGCCTTCCAGATCGTCTGACGAATCGGTGGCCTTGATGCGGCTCAGGATGTCTGCCTTCTGTTCTTCCGTCATTCGGCCACGACTGACTTTCTTGGCGAGCAGGTTCTCCGAGTAGCTTTTGCCTTTTTCGGCATTTTCAACGGAGACGTCTTTCAGCACCACATCGATACCCCGTGTCGCCGTTGAATAGGCGATACCTGCGCCCATCATGCCTGCGCCCAGAACACCCACCTTGCGGAAGGTTTCTTTCTCAACGCCCTCGGGGCGGCTGCCGCCCGCCTTGATGGCGTTCAACTGGAACCAGAAGGTGCCGGTCATGTTCTTGGCAACCTGGCCGATCACCAGTTCCGCAAAATACCGGGTCTCGATCAGGCTGCCGTTATCGAAATCGACCTGAGCGCCTTCAACGGCAGCAGAAAGTATGCGCTCCGGGGCCGGATAGCAGCCTTTGGTCTTCTGCTTCAGCATGGCCGGAGCGATCGCCAGCTTCTGCGCCATGGCAGGATGGTGGGGCGCGCCACCCGGGAACCTGAAGCCTTTCTGGTCCCACGGCTGCTGACATTTCGGGTTGGCCTCAATGAACGCTCGGGCTTTCGTGATCATATCGTCGGCAGAATCTGCCAGTTCGTTGATAATGCCGGCCTTGAGCGCAGCTTTCGGATTTACCTTTTTGCCTTCCATCAGGAACGGGAAGGCTGCCTCCAGGCCAATCATTCGAGGCAGTCGCTGGGTGCCGCCGCCACCTGGCAGCAGGCCCAGAGTCACTTCCGGCAGTCCAAGTTGAATGCTGTCGTCATTGATGGCGACACGGTAATGACAGGCGAGGGCAATCTCGAGGCCGCCACCCAGGGCGGAGCCGTTGATGGCTGCCACCACGGGTTTTCCGGTGGTTTCCAGAAACCGCATGTGCGATTTCAGGCCGTTGACCATATCCTCGAAAGTCCCGGCGTCTTCGCGCGTGACCTTATGCAGTTCTTTCAGGTCGCCGCCGGCAAAAAACGTCTTTTTGGCGGAGGCAATGATGATGCCGCGAATGTTATCCAGGTCTTCCTTCACTTTTGCGGCGGTTTCCGACAGGGCGTCCCGAAAAGCAGCGTTCATGGTGTTGGCGGACTGGCCGGGCATATCGATGGTGAGGGTCAGGATCTGGTCTGAACCCAGTTCGTAACGAATAGCACTCATAATTGGTTCTCCTGGAAAAGTGGACGGGTTCAGACGCGCTCAATGATGGTGGCAATGCCCATGCCGCCACCGACGCACAGTGTGGCCAGGCCGTAGCGCAGCTCGCGCCGCTCCAGCTCATCCAGCAGGGTGCCAAGGATCATGGCGCCGGTGGCACCCAGCGGGTGGCCCATGGCGATAGCCCCGCCGTTCACGTTCACTTTTTCGCCGGGAACCGAGAGTTCCCGCTGGAAGCGCATAACCACAGAGGCGAAGGCCTCGTTCACTTCAAACAGATCGATCTGATCGGCAGTCATGCCCGCCTTTTCCAGTGCCTTGCGCGCTGCCGGGGCGGGGCCGGTGAGCATGATGGTGGGGTCTGTGCTGGTCACGGCCGTGGCGATGATGCGAGCGCGCGGCGTCAGCCCCATGGCTTTGCCCTTGGCTTCACTGCCGATGAGCATGGCGGTGGCACCGTCGACGATACCTGAGGAGTTGCCGGCATGATGAACGTGGTTAATCTTCTCCACGTAGTGGTATTTCTCCCGGGCGACACCGTCGAAGCCCATCTCGCCCATCATCTGGAAGGAGGGTTTCAGGCCGGAAAGGCTTTCCAGGGAAGTGTTGCCACGCACATGCTCATCGCGATCAAGGATCACCACGCCATTCTGGTCAGTGATCGGAATGATGGACTTCGCAAAGTAGCCGTTCTGCCAGGCATTGGCCGCTTTCTGCTGGGATTTCACGGCAAAGCCATCAACGTCTTCACGGCTGAAGCCCTCGAGGGTGGCAATCAGGTCTGCGCCGATGCCCTGGGGCATGAAACCGGTATGCAGATTGGTTTCCGGATCTGTGGCCCAGGCTCCGCCGTCGGAGCCCATGGGCACACGGGACATGGCCTCCACACCGCCGGCAACCACCATGTCTTCCCAGCCAGAGCGAACTTTCATGGCCGCCAGATTCACGGCTTCCAATCCGGAGGCGCAGAAACGGTTCAGGGTGACGCCCGCCACCTTTTCATCCCAGTCAGCGGCCAGCGCTGCTGTCTTGGCGATATCAGCACCCTGGTCACCCACGGCGGTTACGCAGCCCATCACAATGTCGTCCACCTGGGCGGTATCCAGGCTGTTCCTCTCCTGCAGCGCATGGAGCACCGTGGTCAACAGCGAGATGGGTTTGACGCTGTGAAGTGATCCGTCTTTTTTTCCGCGCCCCCGGGGGGTGCGGACTGCATCGAAGATATAAGCCTCGGTGGTCATTGCTTGTCCTCTGGTCATATTGTTTTCGGGTTTGATTTACCGATGACACAACCATAGCCGGTTGCGGTTGCAGGGGGTAATGACGCGGGCTGCCAATCGCATTGGCGAAATTGCTCATGAACCATGACAAGGAGGGGGCTGGCTTCTATGGTGTTAGAAACCGCAGACGAATTCGGGAGGCGGAAGCCATGTCTCTGCGAGATGCAATCGATAATTTCTACGAGCGGCTGGTGGTGGATGCCATCGAGGCAACGCGGGAGGAGTCTGACACAGCGGACTATCTGACCGATGTTATGTGCGTGGCTCTCAACCGACTGCCCACACGGTATTACCGGCATTCAATCGATATGATGTTTTACCTGGCGGACGAGGAACTCAAGGGGATGAAACAGAAATCCCTGGCCGCCGTAAAGGAAGCCAGGGAATTCGTCAGGGAACATCAGCGGGAGTAGACCGCTGGGCGCCTCAGGCCTCGTTCAGATTGGCGATAGCCCTGTTCAGTCGCTCAGCGAGCTCCGTGTCCGCGTTTTTGCCAGTGCCACCCAGGCACCAGGCTGCCAGCAGTTTCTCTACATCCTGCATTTGATCCGTGCTGTTGTCGGCGGAACCCATGCCATTGGCAAGGCGCTGAACCTGGATTTCCATGCGGCGCTGCTGATCGGCTTCGGGGGAGGGCACGCCGCAAAGGATTTCTGCGCGAATCACCAGCTCGACCGGATCGCTGGCGTCTGACGTTTCGGCCAGCGCAGCCCAGTGCTGAGGCGCTGATTCACTCCCGGACTGGCCCGCTGTGGCCGCCATCACCAGAGACTGCCAGGAAGCCATTTTTGCCTGCAATCTCAGAGCCGAGAGAATCTTGCTCAGCCGCTGCTTTTCTTGCTGGACCTGTTCCCTGACGCCTTTTGAGAGCGTAGCGGCATCAATATCCTTGAGCGTCGCCAGGGCCGCAGTGACTGCCTGTTCGTCACTTTCCGGGGATATTCCTGAAACCTGATTCAGGCCTGCTTGCGCCGTCTCGTCGGCGGCCCGTGATGCCTGCTGCTGTTCCGAGCGCTCGGCATCACGGCGAGCAAAGATCTGGTCACAGGCCTTTCGGAACGCCTGCCATAGTTTGCGGTCTTCCCGATGGCGGGTGATTCCGATGGCTTGCCAGTCTCCCTGGAGGGCCTTGGCCTGGTTCATGGCCTCCTGAAGCGGCTCGTGTTCGACCAGGGCCTGGGCCTTGTCCACGATCGTCTGTTTCAGGCCTTCGTTCTTGCGCCGTTCCTCGTCCAGGGGTGCTTCCAGCCTCTTGAGCAGTTCATCGAAGCGCTTTTGAACGCCCCGATTGTCGCGGAATTCCACTGGCCAGGCCTCTTTCCACTCCTGGCGAGCGGTCTGGTGGATTCGTTCCGCGGCTTTCCAGTCGATGGAAGACCAGTCGGCATTGTCCAGGAAGCTTTCGAGCTGCTGGCAAATGGCGGACCGTTTTTCCAGATTGGCCTGTTTGAGGCCGGACTTGGCAGAGAAGTAGGCCTTGCAGGGCTCGTAAGCCTTGTCCGAGGCAGCTTTGAACCGGGACCACAGCGAGCGATCTGAAGAGCCGCCGAGATCGCGCCACTCATTCTGCAACTCCTTGATTCGCTCGGCCTTTGCTTCCGGATCCATTGGCTGCTCTGCCAGGTATTCCATTTGCTCGCACAGGGCAATCTGCTTGGGTTCCGTGGCGAAGCCCTGCCAGTCCGAGAGTTCACGCAATTGCCCGGTAAGCAGCTGCATGCGCGCCTGATAGGGTTTTGCGTGGCGCTGGTCCAGATCCCGGAAGTGCTGTTGTGCCGTTTTGAAGAGCTGTTTGGATTCTTTCAGCTGTTTGGCCTCCAGAGCCTCCTCCAGTTGCCTGATTTCGGCCTCGAGGCGAGTCGTCAGAGCTTTCTGTTGCTCCTGGTCAACTCGGGGCTCTGCCGGTTTCTTGCGTTTGCCGGCCAGCTTCCGCAATGGCTCCAGTAGTGCCGGGATGGGATAGTCTTCCGGCCAGTTGATCTCGGCAACCAGTGTCTTTGCCTGGGCACGCTGCTCGTCGGTGGCATCGTCTGCGCGCTCGAGCAGTGCGCCAAGTTCGACGATGGTTTCCCGTTCCTGGGTAATCCGACGGACAGAACTCAGGTAATTGCGCAGTGCCAGCATGGCGTTTTCGTAGGCTTTCTGTTCCTGCTTCTCCACTGCCGTATCCCGGGTTGCTTCCAGCCAGCGGTTTTCCTGGGTTTTCTGGAGTGCATCCAGGGACGCCAGTGAGGGCAGTGTTTCAGGCGGTTGAGACTTGAGCTCGTCCAGTGTGCGGGTCAGCAGATCCAGGGTTTCCTGACGTTGCAGCTTCTGCTCGCGCTGGCGCTTTTCATCTTCCGCCGCAGATTGCAGGGCCGCAATGCGCTCTTTGCACAGGTGAACCGCTTCGAGAAATGCCTGGGCCTGTTCCGGTGAGGCGTGTGTTTCCACCTCTGTCCATTGTTTCAGCAGGGCTTCGAGGCGGGCCTCATAAAGCTTGGTATCGTCACTTTTCGCCTGGTCCTGGGCGTGGCGGGTAAGGGTAGCGATGGTCTGGCTGATGCTGTCCAGCCGGGCCTGCTCTTCGCGCCGCTGCTGCAGTGCCAGTTTAACGATCTGGTAGACACCTTTGTCACGGCCTTTGGCCTGTTTCTGCACTTCCTGCAGGCTGGCTTCGTCGGTCAGTCTGCCTGCAGCGGACTGCCGGATATCCGCGGTAACGCCCTCAATGGCAAGCTTGGCCAGGACATCCTGGGATGGTGCGCTCTCCAGTGTTTTGAGCTGTTCTTCCCTCCGGTCAGTCCGGGTATCTTCCTGTTCGACAGGCTCTGGCTGGGTGGCTTTCCGCTGTTTTGGCGTTGCCTCGGTTGTCTTGCGGGATTTGAACAGTTTCTGGATGAACGCGGCCATAAGAGTATCCTTGGGTGTTGAAACCAGTTCACGGTGTCGGGCAAAGTTGTGCCGCCACCGGCCGTCGGCATCCGGTCAGGATGCCGGGTAGTTTGACTGGTCAGCCTGAGGTGCTGGCCAGCAGGAAAAATTCGCGGCTAGTCTAGCGTTTTGTATGCGTGTGCGGAAAGGGTCTGTATGGCAAAACAGGAAAATGACAACGATCAGGATTACAAGGCCCGGGCAACGGCACTCAGGTTGCTTGCCAGGCGCGAGCACAGTCGCCTCGAGTTAAGCCTTAAACTCCGCCAAAGAAAGCTGCCGGGCGACATTATTAACGCTGTTCTGGATGATTACGAGAAAGAGGGTTGGCTAGACGATGATCGGTTTGCTGACGTCTACGCCCGCCAAAGAATGGACCTTGGTTACGGACCGCTACGGATTCTTGGCGAACTTCAGCAGCGCGGGGTCCACAAGACTCCGGAGTGTGTTGCCGAGATGGCGGAGGAGGATTGGTGTCAGCGAGCTATCGGTATCCGCGATAAGCGTTTTGGCCTGGCGGATCTGAGTGACGACTGGGACGAAAAAGTGCGGCAGGCGCGTTTTCTGAATCGTAGGGGCTTTTCCGCCAGTCAGGTGGAGCGCGCGCTCGAGGCTCGTAGCGAATAGCCGGCGGAAGTCAGATTCTTCAAAGGGTTGGCGGTATCATGCCCAGTTCTGCGGGCAGGCCGGCCCTGAGCTTTCCGTCCGTTTGCAGCTCGCCTGATCGGCCTTCCGGCGCCCGGCTTTCCTCCATCTGTACGATCTGTTCCTCTGCTTCGGTCGCCGGGATACCCGGCTGGTTGAGCCGGGCGAGTACATCGTAATAGCGCCGTATATTCTGGACGTAGATCACCGGTTCGTGGCCCCGGGCATAGCCAAAGCGGGTCTTGGTATACCATTCCTTCTCGGCCAGTAACGGCAGGAATTCCTTTACGTCCATCCACCGGTCAGGGTCTCGTCCCGCGCCTTCTGTAAGTCGTCGGGCGTCCTCCAGATGCCCGAAACCCACGTTGTAGGAGGCGAGGGCGAACCAGGTGCGGTCTGGCTCCGGGATTCGTTCCGGGATTTTTTCGTGCACGATCCGGAAATACTTGGCGCCGCCCTGAATGCTTTCTTCGGCGTCCAGGCGGTTATTGATGCCGATATGGCTCGCGGTGTTCCTGGTCAGCATCATCAGTCCACGGACCCCGGTGGGCGATACCGCATTGGGGCGCCAGTGGGACTCCTGGTAACCAATGGCTGCGAGCAGTCGCCAGTCCATGTTGAACTCGCGGGCATAGTCGCGAAACAGCGACTCGTATTTGGGCAACCGGTTCTCCACATGATGCATGAAGGTTCGGGCACCCACGTAATTCAGTCGATCAAGGTGGCCATAGAAGCGCTCGGAAATCTGGGCCAATGTTCCGTTGGTCTCGAGACTTTCCAGGAACTGGCGGGCCGCTTTTGCCAGGGAATCATCCTGCGCTGACGGGAAAAACCAGGCCAGTTCACCGGGTTCTCCAAGGGTAAAGGCCTCCTTCACCATCGGGTAGAATACGTGGTTAAGGTCGAGCTCGTTGGAGGAAACCATTGCGTAGGGGAATTCGCCGCTTTCAACGCGGGACAGAACGCCCGCGGCGTCCAGTCCGGGATGCACCTCCCATTCAAGCTCTGCGTTTTCCCGGCGGGCTTCATTCAGGCGGTGCTCGTGGTTGCTGTCGGATACCACGTGCACCGTTTTCCCGATCAGGTCTTGTAATGATTCAGGCCGCTCGACATCGCGGTTATAAACCAGGATCGACTGGGCGGTGATGCCGGTCGCTACGGTGCGATACTGATTGGCAGTATGGGGTTGCCTGGAGAGCCCGAGCATCCCGAAGTGGGCGTAGTTCTTTTCCAGAACGGACAGGATTTCTGTGTTGTTATCGGCAACGCGGACCCGGAGCTTTACGCCAAGTTCCTCGGCGAACAGTTTTGCCAGTTCGTAATCATAGCCGGTGGGGCCGTCTTCACTTTCCACATAGATAGACGGCGCCGTCCGGGTAATCACATGCAGCACCCCCTCATCACGGATTTCCTGGAGAGTGCTGGGCTGTGAGCATCCGGTCAGTATCAGGGCAGTGCCGAGGAAGAAAACAATCCCGGCGGATGCGCTTTTGAAAGCAGCAAATATCTTTGGCAAGTCCATGGACTCCGTCACGGCTGGATCATCTGGTTGTAGCGTCGCATAAAGCCACGCAACCTTGTCTATCCTGAGCGTGGAATTCCTTTCCACACATTCAATGATCCTTGGTGTCGGAGGCCTGGTCAATAAAGCTGGTTAATTAATGTGCAAAACAATGTTAATTGTACAGCCCGGGATTAACGCCTCAAGCGCTGTATCCTGACCCCGCTTTCGAGTATCATGTCGGCCTTTCAAATTGCACCCAGACTTCCCCGTTTCGCGCGATACAGGTTGATATCATGCTTGAACTTCGCGGCGCTCCCGCGCTCTCGCCATTCCGCTCCCGCAAATTGCATTCCCGGATTCAGGATATCGTGCCTGAAATCGAGCATGTTTATGCTGAGTTCATGCACTTTGTTGACCTGGAGGCAGACCTCTCGGACGCGGAGCAAGCTATTCTGGACCGGCTCCTGACCTATGGCCCGAGTGTGCCGGTGGAAGAGCCTGACGGCGTGCTTTTCCTGGTTGTGCCTCGCCCCGGCACGCTCTCGCCCTGGTCCAGCAAGGCAACGGACATCGCCCGGAACTGTGGCTTGCGGCAGATACATCGGATTGAGCGGGGCACGGCCTATTACATTCGTTCGGGGCGCAAGCTTGGCCTGGAACAACGCGAGAAAATCGCAGCGCTGCTGCATGACCGCATGACTCAGAAAGTATTTCATGAGATGGGCGGCGCAGAGCTGTTGTTCAGCCATGAAGAGCCTCGGCTCCTGGGGAGGGTGCCAGTTCTCGCCGGTGGCCGCGATGCCCTGGTGGAAGCCAACTCGCGCCTGGGGCTGGCGCTTGCCGAAGATGAAATTGACTACCTGGTTAAGTCCTTCACGGATCTTGAACGGGATCCGACCGACGTGGAACTCATGATGTTCGCCCAGGCGAACTCCGAGCATTGTCGCCACAAGATATTCAACGCGTCCTGGGATATTGACGGCGAGGGTCAGGAAAAATCCCTGTTCGCCATGATCCGGAATACCTTCGAAATGAACAGCGAGGGCGTGCTATCGGCCTACAAGGACAATGCCTCGGTTATTCGGGGTAGTCGTGGTGGCCGCTTCTTCCCGGACCCCGAGACGGGTGTCTACGGATATAACGAAGAAGAAATCCATATTCTGATGAAGGTGGAAACGCACAACCACCCGACGGCGATTGCTCCTGCCGCCGGCGCCGCCACGGGCTCCGGCGGCGAAATTCGCGACGAAGGTGCTACCGGCCGGGGTTCCAAGCCCAAAGCGGGTCTGACTGGTTTCACAGTCTCAAACCTGAATCTGCCGGACGATCCCCAGCCATGGGAAATCAACTACGGCAAACCTGAACGCATCGCTTCACCGCTCGACATCATGATTGAAGGGCCTATTGGTGGCGCGGCATTCAATAACGAATTCGGACGTCCCAACCTGGCGGGCTACTTCCGGACCTTTGAGGAGAAAGTGCCCGGAGCCGCCGGCGAAGAAGTCCGCGGTTACCACAAGCCGATCATGATTGCCGGTGGTCTTGGCAATATTCGTGAGGAGCATGTTGAAAAGGGCAATATCCCGGTGGGCGCGAAACTCATCGTGTTGGGTGGGCCCTCCATGCTGATCGGTCTGGGCGGTGGTGCGGCTTCGTCCATGGACTCGGGCTCCAGTAACGAAAATCTGGACTTTGCGTCAGTGCAGCGGGACAACCCCGAGATGGAGCGTCGGTGTCAGGAAGTTATCGACCGCTGCTGGCAGATGGGCGACAAGAACCCTATTGCGTTCATCCATGATGTGGGCGCCGGTGGTCTGTCCAACGCTATGCCTGAGCTTGTCAAAGATGGCGGTCGCGGCGGTAAATTCGAGCTTCGCGACATTCCCAGTGACGAGCCGGGAATGTCTCCGCTGGAAATCTGGTGTAACGAATCCCAGGAACGGTATGTGATGGCAGTGGCTCCGGAAAACCTGGAGCAATTTGACGCCCTGTGCCGCCGCGAGCGCTGCCCCTATGCCGTGATAGGCGAGGCGACAGAAGCTCATCATCTGGAATTGGGCGATTCCTACTTCGACGACAAGCCGGTTGATCTGCCGATGGAAGTGCTGTTCGGCAAACCGCCGCGCATGCATCGGAGTGTCAGCCGCGCTTCCTTTACGAAGCCCATTTTCGACTCCACCAAAATCGATCTGGATGATGCCATTCGCCGCGTTCTGCGTCTGCCGTCTGTTGGCTCCAAGAGCTTTTTGATCACCATTGGTGACCGGACCATTACCGGCCTGGTTGCTCGGGATCAGATGGTTGGGCCCTGGCAGGTTCCGGTGGCTGATGTGGCTGTGACGGCCACCTCCTTCGATGTTCGCACCGGTGAAGCAATGGCCATGGGCGAGCGCACGCCGGTCGCCACGATCGATGCGCCCGCGTCCGGTCGCATGGCCGTCGGTGAAGTGATTACCAATATGGCGGCAGCGCCGATCGGCAAGTTGGCCGATATCCGGCTCTCTGCAAACTGGATGGCCGCTGCTGGCCACCCGGGTGAAGATGAGAATCTCTACGAGACCGTTCGCGCCGTAGGCATGGAATTGTGCCCGGAGCTTGGAATCACGATCCCCGTGGGCAAGGACTCCATGTCCATGAAGACCATGTGGGAAGAAGACAGCGGCGAACAGAAAAGCGTGACTGCACCGCTTTCATTGATTGTCAGTGGTTTTGCACCGGTTATTGATGTTGCAAGGACGCTGACTCCCCAGCTGGTCAAGGATGCTGGCGAGACAGATCTGATCCTCGTGGATCTTGCTGCTGGCCAGAACCGCCTCGGGGGCTCCGCTCTGGCTCAGGTTTACCGTCAGGTCGGTGCAGTTGCACCGGATCTGGATGACCCGGAGGACATCAAGGCTTTCTTTGCGGTTATTCAGGGTCTGAACAGCGACGGTAAGCTCCTGGCCTATCACGATCGTTCAGACGGCGGCCTGTTCGTCACCCTTGCTGAAATGTGTTTCGCCGGCCACTGTGGGGTTGATATCAAGCTGGATGGCCTCGCCGAGGATCGCAGTCAGTTTGCCCGGGAACTTTTTAATGAAGAGCTGGGTGCCGTCATCCAGGTACGCAGGGAAGACACCGGTTTTGTCCTGCAGCAGTTCTCTGCCGCGGGTCTTGGGGATTACATCAGTGTTATCGGTAGCCCGAATGATACTGACAACCTTCGCCTGACCTTCGAAGGTAGCACTGTGGTGGATGAATCCCGGGTGGAGCTCCAGCGCCTGTGGTCCGAGACCAGTTACCGTGTTCAGTCGCTCCGGGATAACGCCGATTGCGCTCGTGAAGAATTCGATAACCTGCTTGACGCAGAGGATCCCGGTCTCCACGCCGAACTCTCTTACGACATCAACGACGACGTGGCTGCCCCTTATATCAACAAGGGAGCCCGTCCAAAAGTTGCGGTTCTGCGGGAGCAGGGTGTCAATGGTCAGGTTGAGATGGCAGCCGCATTCGACCGTGCCGGCTTCGATTCTGTCGACGTGCATATGAGCGATCTGCTCTCCGGCCGGGTTACGCTGGAAGGCTTTAACAGCCTGGTTGCCTGTGGCGGTTTCTCCTACGGTGACGTTCTGGGCGCTGGCGAGGGTTGGGCCAAGTCGATTCTGTTCAGCGATCGCGTCAGGGACCAGTTTGCGGCGTTCTTTAATCGCCAGGACACGCTGGCGCTGGGTGTGTGCAATGGCTGTCAGATGCTCTCCAATCTTCACGAACTGATTCCGGGAAGTGAGGGCTGGCCACGTTTCGTACGCAACCAGTCCGAGCAGTTTGAGGCGCGCCTGGTTATGGCTGAGGTGATGCCGTCACCGTCGGCGTTCATGGATGGCATGGCCGGTTCCCGTATGCCGATTGCCGTTGCTCACGGCGAGGGCAGGGTTGAGTTTGCCAGCGGCACCTCGGCAGAAGCTCTCTCCGAGAACGAGTTGGTGGCGCTGCGCTATGTGGATAATCGGGGGCAGGCGACCGTACGCTATCCCTACAACCCGAATGGATCCGAAGCCGGTATTACTGGTGTGACGACGCGCGATGGCAGGGTCACCATCATGATGCCGCATCCCGAGCGAGTGTTCAGGGCTGTCCAGCATTCCTGGCGCCCCTCAGAATGGCAGGAAGATGGTTCCTGGATTCGCATGTTCCGAAATGCGAGACGCTGGTTCGGCTGATTTTCCGTTCCAGTGACAAGCCGGTTTTGGGTGCGCTCAACATGAGTGTTTATTCCAAAGCCGGCTTTTTTGTTTTGCGCCCTTTTTTTGGGCGTTTTTCAAGGGAAAAAATCGGCAAAAATGGCAAAAATCCCCTTGACTCAGTATTTTTATGCACATTGCTGGTGCCTCCCTGTTTGTTCTGTGCACAAAGAGCGGGAATTTGGTTCAACTTTTGCTCAAAAGTCATAACCAATTGAAAAATATAGAATAAATGAATCAGGTGATTTTGTCGCCAATTTAACGGAAGTGCAGTGATTACGGGGTTTGAGGGCGTGTTCCCAAAAACTTTCCCCAGAGTTATCCACAGATTCTGTGGGTAAGTATCTAAGCTATTAATCTGTACAAAAAATATCCGACCTGAAGGAGGTTTTTCGATGTACAAGATGTGTTATTTCGTTCCGGAGACTCACGTCGAAAAAACCAAACAGGCATTGTTCGATGCCGGCGCCGGTCGAATCGCTGATTACGATTCCTGTGCCTGGCAATGTCTTGGAAGAGGGCAGTTTCGTCCGCTTGAAGGAAGCGATCCGTTTCTCGGTCATGCCGGGGAGATTGAAGCGGTGGATGAATACAAGGTTGAGCTGGTTTGCGCCGACGAGCTGATAAAGGATGCTCTCGCGGCACTCAAGCAGGCCCACCCATACGAGGAGCCCGCTTACGAAATCTATCGAATGGAGGAATTGTAGTCGCCCGCGCTACTTGCGGTCTTTCGCCATGGGGTGGCGGATATCACTCACGTGAACCCCGAAGGATTCGCGGCTGTAGTCAGACAGGAAAAGTTCCAGGGTTCGCTTGACGGTCGGGAACGAGATTTCTTCCCAGGGAATCTCGTCCAGGCCGAACAGTCTGGATTCGAGGGACTCCTCACCTGCACCAAACTGACCGTCTTTCAGTGTGGCCCGGTAGAACATGTGAACCTGATTGATGTGCGGGACGTCGATGATGGAATAGAGGCCTTCAATGTTAACCTCTGCAAGCGCCTCTTCCATCGTTTCCCGCTCCGCGGCCTCGATGGTGGTTTCGGCGTTCTCCATGAAACCCGCAGGCAGCGTCCAGTAACCATAGCGAGGTTCGATAGCGCGGCGACACAGCAGTATCTGGCCCTCCCACACGGGCACCGTGCCGGCGACAATGCGTGGGTTCTGGTAATGTATGGTATCGCAGCTGACACAGACATAGCGGTGACGGTTATCGCCTTCGGGGATGCGTTGTTCAACCGGATGGCCGCATGTGCTGCAGTACTTCATGATTTTCCCCGTATACTTAAATTGGTTTGGTAGTCAGTTTAACGATCCCGGCTGCCTCTGTCTCATCCAACCTCCGGATGTACCGTGGAGATGAACATTGCGTGATTTACTTGCCGAGCGCCTGGCCGGCTATGCACCGCGCCAGTTGGCCCTGGATTATCCTGAGGCAGGCATACTGGTTCCGGTAACCGACGATCTGAAAAACCCGGAGATGATCTTTACGCTCAGGTCCGAGAATCTGAGCACCCATCGCGGGCAGGTCGCCTATCCCGGCGGCAAAAGGGATTCGGAAGATCCGTCTCTGGCAGCAACGGCGTTACGTGAAACCCATGAAGAGATCGGATTGCCGCCGGATCAAGTACAACTAATTGCGCCGCTCAGTCAGGTGATGTCCCGCTACGGAATTCTAGTTACACCTTACGTTGGTGTGATTCCCGGAGATCATCCTTTGGAGCCAAACCCCCATGAAATCGAAAGTGTATTCCGCGTGCCTCTATCGTTTTTTCTGGAAGACAGGCGGGAGCGCACAGATGCTCTGGATTTCCTGAACCATACGTTTTACGTACCCTGCTACCGTTGGGAACGCTACGAGATCTGGGGCCTGTCGGCAGTGGTTCTGGTTGACTTCCTGAACGCTGTGTACGATGCCGGAATCGATCTGCTTGAACCGCCTGAAGGAGGCTGAGAATGTTTTACCAGTTGAATGACCGAACGCCGGAACTGGAAGGTGAGGGTCACTTTGTGGCCGAGAACGCGTCGGTGATAGGCCGTGTCCGGCTGATGGATAAGGCCAGCGTCTGGTTCAATGCCGTTCTACGTGGTGACAACGAGTGGATCACCATTGGGCCTGAAACAAATGTTCAGGACGGTTCGGTACTGCATACAGACCCGGGTATGCCTCTTACTCTGGGTAAGGGTGTAACGGTTGGTCACAAGGTAATGCTCCATGGGTGCGAGATTGGTGATTACTCTTTAATTGGCATAAATGCTGTGGTTCTGAACGGAGCAAAGATTGGCAAGCACTGCCTGATTGGCGCCAATGCTCTCATTCCCGAAGGAATGGAGGTGCCTGACGGCTCCATGGTTGTCGGTTCGCCGGGCAAGATCAAGCGGGAGCTCAACGATAGCCAGAAGAAGATGCTGGAAATGAGTGCGCAGCACTATGTTCAGAATGCTGCCCGCTACGCCGATGAGCTCAAGCCCTGCGAGCCGAAAAAATGAGTGTTGCTGACAAGGTTCGATCGCCCTGCGTAAGCATCTGCGCGCTTGATGAAAATGACATCTGTGTGGGCTGCCATCGAAGTGGGGATGAGATCACCCTCTGGACCAGGATGGATGACGACGAACGGCGCGAGGTGCTCCGGAAAGTGGCGGAGCGCGAAAAAGGTTCCCTGATTCACGGCTAACATAGGTGTTGGTAAATCATGACTGACTCAGTTCGAATTGGTACTCCCCTTAAAGGTAATGCCTTCAGGGTTTTGTTTTGTGGATCCGGTGAGCTTGGCAAGGAAGTTGTCATTGAACTTCAGCGCTATGGCGTCGAAGTGATCGCTGTCGACAGATATGCGGATGCGCCTGCCATGCAGGTGGCGCATCGGAGCCATGTCATCGACATGCTGGACGGCGCCAGCCTGCGCAGTGTTATCGAACAGGAAAAGCCGGATCTGATTGTTCCGGAGATTGAAGCGATTGCCACGCCGGAGTTGGTAAAGCTCGAAGAGGAAGGCTATCGCGTCATCCCCACCGCCAGAGCGGTGAACCTCACCATGAACCGTGAAGGAATCCGGAGGCTCGCGGCTGAAGAGCTCGGGCTGCCTACCTCACCCTACCGCTTTGCGGGTACCCGGGAAGAATACCTTGCCGCCGTGAACGAAATAGGCCTGCCACTTGTGGTAAAGCCGGTCATGAGCTCGTCGGGCAAGGGGCAGAGTACCGTCAAGACCGAGGATGATATTGAAGCGGCCTGGGAATATGCCCAGTCTGGCGGGCGTGCCGGTAAGGGAAGGGTGATTGTCGAAGGCTTTGTGGACTTTGACTATGAGATTACCCTGCTCACCGTCAAGCACCGTGATGGCGTATCTTTTTGTGAGCCCATCGGGCACAGGCAGGAAGATGGAGACTATCGGGAATCCTGGCAACCACAGCCAATGGCCCCGCTGGCCTACGAGCGTTCGGCCGAAGTTGCCCGCGCTGTGGTCGAAAACCTCGGTGGCTATGGCATCTACGGTGTGGAGCTGTTTGTTAAGGAAGACAATGTCTGGTTCTCCGAGGTTTCGCCGCGTCCGCACGATACTGGCCTGGTTACGTTGGTCTCACAGGACCTGTCCGAATTTGCTCTGCATGCCCGAGCCATTCTGGGTTTGCCCATTCCCGCGATACGGCAGACTGGTCCCTCGGCATCAGCCGTGATTCTTCCTGAGGGCGATTCGGCGTCCGTATCGTATTCCGGTCTTGAGACAGCGCTTTCCGAGCCGGATACTCAATTGCGTTTGTTCGGCAAGCCCGAGTTGAAGGGGCGCCGTCGAATGGGCGTTGCCCTGGCGAAGGGCGCAACGGTGGATGAAGCGCGCAAGAAAGCTCGCGACTCGGCAAATTCGATTACCGTTGAACTGTGAGGTTCACCCAGGCCTGGCTCTGATCAGCCAGGCTTATGAAGGTTTGATGACGATTTCCGAAAAAATTCGGAACGAACCGTTGACACCTTCAGGCAGGTCTGTAGAATGCGCATCTCTTTCGAGGGGAGCACCGCTGAGGCGGCTGAGGAATCGAAAGATAACTGTTTGAAAGCGCTGAAGAAAATGAGTTTCAAAATTCTTCAGAAAGCAGTTGACAGGCAAGCGATTCACTGTAGAATGCGCGCCTCGAAACAAGCAGTAAGCCGGGTCA
>NZ_PSSW01000014.1 GCF_002933295.1 Marinobacter flavimaris | reverse complement strand
CAAGGGGTTCAACCAACTGAAGCTGGTCGTGGACAACGTGCAGTTTCAGGATGGAATACCGGTGGAGGATCAATCTGACAGGAGCGCTGCCTGATGGTCATACACCAGATTTGACAATAACTCGCTCCGAGGTAATCGCAATGAAATGAAAGTTGGCCTGGCATCCCCATCCGGCGCAACTGTTCCCATTGAATGTGCTGATTGGTGAAATCGGTTTGACTACCATTTACATTTTCCAAATCCGATACACGGGGAAGGATAATGGTCTGGGCACCAGACCCGATCGCGATGACAAGTCCAGCAGGGTCGTAATCCATATAGGCTGCCAGGGGGATATCCATCTCCTCAGACATATGTTTTGCCCATGTCTGGCCCATAGGCCGTGTCGGATCGCCTCTATACACGGCAAGAACGCTTTGGCCCTGGAAATCGAGCAATAACCGGTACAGGGAGTTAAAGGCAGGCAGGTTCTCCACAACCAACAGGTGGTCGCACTCGATGGTGCGGACGAATTCGGTCACCAGTGAAACATGAGAACCCTCTAGCTCGGGGAGGGTGGTACTGTTTACCCTCACAGTGGGCCCAATGGCACTGACTAGGACCCGCTCCCGATTATCGGTAGACGCGGACAGCTTCTCATCGGTAGCGACCTCGGCCGTCTCCAACCGGTCACCTTCAAAAGCGGACCATGGGGTGGTCCAATCAATCGACTGGTGAGAGAGCCAGCCTTTCAAGTCCTGCTTTTGCTGCCGGGAAATCGAATAAGCCTTACCGTTAACGAAACCCAGGCCTCGAGCCGCGAGGCTTTCCAGTGTCTTGTTTCGCGTGAATGTCGTTTCCGGGGATTGAGCAACCTTCAGCGCCTGTTTGATTTCACGGCGTGTCGGTTTCATGAGAAAACCTCAGGGCTTGGAGCCTCGTGCACCTTCTTTTTCACATCTTCAAGGGAAATGCCGACCGGGTACACATACAGGTCAACTAGATCACAAGAACCAGCCAGTGGGTGAGCGGAGGTCGCATGGGTGTATAGGCCTACAAAATGAGAGGTACCCTGGCCGCCGGGCAATACCGGATCGCCATCCATATACAGTGCAATCGCATAAAGCCATTCACTTTCGTCCAGATCGGCAATCTCGTTGTCTCGCCCTTCAGAGTTCCAGAATTCAAGTGCGGAAATAGGCGCGTTGTTCTCAATGCACTGTGCCAGCATCCGTTTAACCATCTTGTCGAGCGGGGACACTTCAGCAACATGCTCTGCCTGAGTTTTCTCACGCAGCGTAGAATCTTCTCGCGTCACCTTCGGGGCTTCGTACTTAAGCGTTTCGCTGAGCCGTCCAACCAGCTCAGTGCAGGCTTCCTCTACCCCGACATCGTTGAGGTTGGGTATGGCCAACGCCGGCGAGGGATTGATGGTCCTGAAATACGGGTGCTTATCCAGAGCATCCTGTGTCCTCAAGGCTTCGAATCCCGGATTGTGCCGCATATGATCGGCAACCGCTCGGATCTTCCGAGCTCGTGCCTCAAGCTCTCGCACCTTGAACAGGTTGTCCCGGATGGTGTTCTGAGTCCGGCGTATCCGGTCCACCACTTCCATACACCGGATATCGAGATTAGCGATAAACCCACTTATCTCCGGATCCAGCGAGAACGGCTCGTCATTGAGGCTTGAACGCATCTGGTTGTAGCTTTCCACCAGGTTCGCAAGCTGCCGGCTGTAAAGTTCATTTTCACGGCGCCGAATATCCGGATTGCTCCGGATCCCGTAACTGCTGGTGACCCGGTTGAAGATAGTCGTACTGCTGTCATCCAGAATGTCGTAGTTCGTCAACCGGCCCCCATTTCTCGCGGTTTTCCCGCTGGTTGCCATACTTATGAGACCGGAAGAGGGCGCTTGGCCAGGCCTGTAATTCCACCTGAAAATAGACAGAACCCCGGAGGGAAAATGTCAAAATCCATCACCAGCGCGCGGTCATTTCCGCGCCCACGCCCAAACAAGCGCTCGCTCGGGTTTCAGGAGCGCCCCCTGGTGTCGTTCCCGATCACCGAGGTGACCATCGATTGGGACCGGCTCATCGACAAGCGGCCGTTGCTGCTGGAGACCCTCGACACCATGCCGAGGTACCTGCTCAAGCCCGAGGTGCTGACGCTGCTGGAGGCCGAGACCCACCCCATGCACCGGCTGATCCTGGATCTGATGTGGTGCACCGGCGCGCGGGTCTCCGAGGTGCTGGCGATCACGCCGGCGAGTTTCATGGATGACGGCTACGACTTCGGGGTTATCCTCAAGACGCTCAAGCAAGGGGCAGGGCGGCCGAGCAAACGCAGCCTGCAACGCTCGCCCAAGCGCTTTATCCCGATTCTGGATAGAGACTTTCAGACGCGGATCCAGAGCTACCTGTGGATGGGGAAGTTTCGGAAGGACGAGCGGATCTTTCCGATCACGCGCCAGGCGGTCAGCGCCAATATCGACCGTTTGATTGAGCAGGTGGGGGGAGAGCCGCCGTTCAAGATTGGGTGCCACACTTTTCGGCACAGTTTCGCGGTGCATTTGCTGCTGCACGGTCGGCCGCTTAAGTTTGTGAGCCAGCTCCTCGGTCACCGAAGTGTGGAGTCGACGGAGGTGTACACGAATGTGCTAACGTTCGACGGAGCGCATTTTCTGGAAGGAGTGGACTTCCATTGACTCGGTTATGTTGCTGGGAACGTTGATTGCTGCCGTCGGTGGGTACATCGCAAAATTTGGTTGGAAATTGCTAACGATCACGAGTGTTGGGCGGTGGTCGCGACTGCAATGACAGCGGAAACGACATAGAGTTCTTTGATTTTCCATAGAAATTGAGGTGTTATGATTGATTTAGAGGCACAGTCAGGTATAGCCAAAACATGAAAGACGCGGCAGAACTTATCCATGCATTTAAAGTCCACGACGGACACGTTGAACACCCGTACCGGATAAGCATGTTTGATGAAAATGTGACCTGTTCTCACTGTCGTCAAGTAAAGGGCTTATCGAGCCCGGTGGTAAAACCTAACGTGGGTAAAGAATTAAGCAATCCGTTTTCCACGGGAAGTGGAGGAGCTCGATTTGAGGCCAATATTCAGGCCACTTTCGTCACTCTTATGCTAAGCCGTGGTTATGCCCCTTGCCTGCCATCTTGGCCAATCGTAGAAATTAAGCTCCAAGGAGCAGTCGCAGGATACGCCACCGATGATTTGATAGTGTTCGTAAAGAATCCAGCCACCAACGAGCGCCGCCGACTACTCGGACAAGTTAAAAATTCTATCCAAATCACTCGGAAGAACAAGATTTTTGCTGAAGTAATTCAAGCCGCTTGGGATGACTTCAATAACGAGGATGTCTTTACCAAAGGAAAAGATGTCATCGCATTGATTACAGGGCCATTGAGTGCGACCGATAGCGACGGTGTTACTCAACTATTGGAGCAGGCTCGCCATACTCGTGACGCAGACGAATTCTTCACACAGCTTAGCAGAGCAAAATTCTGTTCAGATGTAGTTAGAAGCAAGCTTGATGCCTTCAAAGAACAGCTCACAGCTGCAAATGGTGGTAATGACGTCGATGATAACGACCTTTACGAATTCCTAAGGAATTTCCATCTGCTCGGTTACGATCTAGCTAGGAAAGCAGGAGTTGTATCATCGCTGTTGCAGTCGCACATCTCACAGTTCAACAGGAATATTGCAGATAAAATTTGGTATCAAATTCTTAATGAAGTACAGGACTTCAATCAATATGCCGGAACCATCACTGTTGAAACGCTTTCTGAAGATCTGGTTGCGCATTTCAAGGAACCCGACGTCACGTATATCCCAATAAGCTTTACAGAAGAGCAGGCAAACGTCGATACCGGCGTAGCTGCCTCGCCTGCTGCCACAAACTGGAATCATCATGCTGCGGCCTCGAAACTTGCTCTTGCCATGCTCATTGGCAGTTGGTCTGAGTCCAATCAAGCGGATCTTGAAGTTATTAGTCAGATAGTGGGTGAGGAGTATGGCGATTGGGTCCCTGATCTTAGGGAAACACTACAAATTCACGATTCTCCAATAGGCTACAAAAATGGTATTTGGGGTTTCAAAGACCGAGTGAAATCCTGGGAGGACTTGGGCGGAAGGCTTTTCGATGACCACTTAGATGGATTCCAATCTATAGCATTGCGTGTCCTTGGTATGGACGACCCAGCGTTTGAGTTACCCGGCGAGCAAAGGTATGCAGCAGCGATTTATGAAAAGCTAATACCACACTCTAACAATCTGCGTCAGGGGTTGGCAGATGGGCTCGCACTCATTGGTAGTAGGCAGCAATCTTTAACCAATTGTAGCGCTGGTAAGCCCGATAGTATTGCTGCTATTTCAATTCGTAAGCTCTTTGAAAATAGCGATTGGGTGCGATGGGGAAGTCTTAATAGCTTGCTTCCTACCCTTTCTGAAGCCCACCCAGATGAATTTTTGTCAGCTGTAGAGGAGGCCATATCCGCCAGTCCCTCTCCGTTTGAAAAGCTTTTTGAGCAAGAAGACACCGGAATTTTCGGTCGAAACTATATTTCTGGCCTGCTCTGGGCACTTGAGGGCATCGCTTGGGATGAAGGGTACCTGAGTCGAGCCTCGGTTGTTCTAGCAGATCTTGCCTCCCATGATCCTGGGGGCAATTGGGCAAACAGGCCTGAGAATTCATTATCCGACATTTTTTTACCATGGATGCCGCATACACTGGCCTCCTTGGAAAAACGTCAGGCAGCATTGAGAACCATATCTGCTGAGCAGCCGGCCGTCGCCTGGAAAGTACTCCAGAGTCTGTTGCCCGGACAGCACACCTCAACTTCGGGAACATATAGGCCAGTATGGAGGAAAACAGTTCCAGAGGGCTGGAAAGAAGGTGTTACTCGTGAAGAGTATTGGGTGCAGTCTCGATTCTGTGCTGAGCTGCTCGTAGAGCAAGCGGATTTCGATGTGACAAAGCTTGCAGCGCTAGCCGAAAATTACGACCACCTACCTGCGCCAGCTTCCCAACAGTTCACAGACAAGCTGATGTCAGCGCGTTGCTTGAGTTTACCAGAGCAGGATCGGTTACCCATTTGGGGCAAATTACGCAAGCTAGTTGCACACCATCGCCGTTTTCCCGATGCACCCTGGTCACTCGGGAACGAGTCACTGTCACTTTTAGAGGCGATTGCGGATAAGCTGTCTCCAGGCACTCCCAGTCTTTTGCATAGACGATTATTTTCTGATCCAGACGCCTATTTGTATGAAGGAGAGGGAGACTGGGAGGAAGAACAGGAGAGGCTGTTTCAAGTCCGAAAGACTGCGGTAGAGGAGATTTTGGAAAAAGAGGGTTTCGAGCAAGCACTGTTTTTCGCAGGGCAAGTGAAGAGCCCCCACCGGGTTGGGGAAGTGCTTGCAGATTTTGAAAGACAGGAATTTGATAGCAATTTGCTGCCAGGTTTGCTCAACCAAGCGGACCAAAAAACCTGGTCTTTTGTAGCCGCATACGCTTGGCGCAGAAGACATACAGGAGGCTGGCAATGGTTCGATGATCTCGACAAGTCAGGATGGCAATCGAAGGAGATTGCCAATCTTCTCTGTGCACTGCCATTTGAAAAAAGTGCATGGGATAGGGCTGCTAAACTTCTTGGTCAATATGAGTGGGAGTACTGGAAAAATACTAGCGCCAACACTTATCAAACTGATGATGATACGGAGTACGCCCTGGCTAAGTTGCTGGAACACGAGCGGCCTAGTGCAGTTATTAATGGGTTGTCGCGGGATATCTTTCGTAAGCGAAAGATAAATCCTGAACTTGCCTGTGATGCACTATTAGCTCTCGTGAAGACAGAAGAGCAGTCGAGGAGGACTGATAGTTACCATATTCTGAAAATCATCAGGGCTCTTCAGAAAAGTGGTACCACAGATCCTGAAAAGCTTTTTCATGTTGAATGGGCCTACGTTCCTTTATTGGCCCAGCAAGAAGAATGCGCACCCGTAACACTCGAAAAGAAGTTGGCGTCCGAGCCTGGTTTTTTTTGTGAGCTGATACAGCTCATCTATCGTGCAAAGGGAGCCGAAAACGAAGGTGAGCCATCCGAACAGCACCGCAAAATGGCCACTAACGCGTATCGCTTGCTCTCATCATGGAGCGTGGTTCCGGGCACACAAGTCAACGGTGAATTTGATCCTGAAACGTTTGTTGAATGGTTAACCACGATGGAAGAAATAGTGAAAGCATCAGGACATTATGATGTTGCCTCGATTCAGCTTGGAAATGTGTTAGTCAACTCCCCGAATGACCCAGATGGTTTGTGGATACACGCAGTTATCGCTGCTGAAATGAATCATAGAGATCGATCAAGTTTACGAGATGGTTATAGAACGGGCATTAGAAATTCCCGCGGTGTTCATGCAATTGATCCAGAGGGCAAGCCGGAGAAAGCTTTAGCAAAAACGTACCGTGAAAGAGCAGACATGGTTGAAAATGCAGGTTTTCATCGATTGGCCACTACTTTACGAGAAGTGGCAGCTAGTTATGATCAAGATGCCGCGAGGATTATTTCTAACGAGGGGTGGCCCGGCTAGGAAAGGTCTGATTAACTCCCTCTTCCCACCACATCACTTTTTAGCTCTAAAGCAAAGCGATTCAAATGCAGTTTAGGCATGATCATCCTCTCCATATTGTTCCTTTTTTGGCCGTTCCCCTAAGCGTCTGCAGAACCCATCTTGAGCTAGCCTCCTTTTAAAAAGACTTTATTTGGTGGTCTCGCCTTAGCAGTACCTCAAAATTTTCCCGGGAGAACAGGAATTTCTGGGCGTGGTCACAGTCGGCACAACGCAGCCTGCAACGTTCGCCAAAACGGTTTATTCCGGTTTCGGATCGAAACTTTCACACCCGGGTCCACAGCTACCTGTGGATGGGGAAGTTTCGAAAGGACGAACGATCTATCCGATCACGCGCCGGGCGGTCAGGATCGACATCGAGAGGCTCACCGTGCAGGTGGTTGGGGGGGGAGCCAACCTTTTCAAGATCGGGTGTCATACCCTTCGGCACAGATTCGCTATACATCTGCTTCTGTATGGTAGGCCGCTGAAATTTGTGAGCCAGCTCCCTTAACGGAGCGCATTTTCTCGAAGGCGTCGACTTCCACTAAGATTTGCTCAAAAACCATAAATGTGGCCATATTTTTTATTGCAACCACTAGATGTTGTATTTTGTAGCTATTTATGTTTAAACTTTTATGTCGTCTGAATAGAGGGGTAGACACCATGTCAGGCAAAAACCAGCACATCGTGCAGCGCGAGAGTGGATGGGCCGTCAAGGGCGAAGGGAACACTCGGGATACCTCACATCACTCGACTCAAGCCGAAGCGGCAGAGGCGGCAAGGGAGATCGCCCGTAATCAAAAAAGCGAGGCGTTGATCCATGGCCGGGATGGGCGAATACGTGAGAGAGATTCTTACGGGAATGATCCTTTTCCACCGAAAGGTTGATTCACGTCATTCAACGGTCACTTCAGGTCATTGATGTCCAGTGCCAAAGGGTTGGAGAAATTTCATGCCAGGAGCCTACGCTCATCTAACGCTCGTTAATCTCGCCAGAGAGCCGCATCGGTTGACTGCAGCAGATATACCTCCTGACGTCGGCAGGGCCCTTATGCGAAACCTCAAATACGTGGAATTGGGTGCGGTGAGTCCCGATTTACCCTACCTCACTCTGGACCTGTTGCAGTGGCCGCCAGGCCTTGATGCGAGAGCTAAGCAGTGGGCCGATAAAATGCACTACGAGCGCACTGGCGAGGTGTTGGCTTCCGGACTCAGATTGCTGCGTGATCGCACTGGTCCTGATTGGGAAAAAGGTGTGGCTTGGCTATTTGGTTATGCGGCTCATATGGCAGCCGACCTGACCATTCATCCGGTCGTGGAACTCAAGGTCGGTCCCTACCATGCCAATCAGAAAGATCATCGACGCTGTGAGATGTACCAAGACGCCCACGTTTTTTATCGTCTTAATCTTGGTGACATCGGAGACTCGGAACATCTGGATAGCGGTATCAAAGCGTGCGTTGACGACAGCGGCTCACTGGATTGCGACATCGAAAATCTTTGGAAGCGAATATTGGCAGATGTCTACCCCGAAGGATACCAATCCAATGAACCGCAACCAGCGGATTGGCACGCCGGTTTCTCCAGTTTGTTGGATACGGTGGAGGAGGGCACACGTTTATTCGCCTGGGCCAGGCACGTTGGCGCCCACACAGGGATGAGCTACACGACGGAGGAAGACATCGACTCTACGTTTATAGAGGATCTTGAGATCCCAGGGGGGGAGCGACTGCACTATGACGCTCTATTTGATCGGGCCGTCGACAATGTCTTGAGGTTTTGGGCGCAGTTGGCAGAAGGTTTGAAACAGCCGACTGCCCCCATCTTTGCGCAACTTGGAAACTGGAATCTCGATACCGGCAAAGACACCGAAACTAAGGAGTACGTGTTTTGGGGGGTAGCCTGATGTTTCGACAGTTTAGTTGGTCTCTAATCACCGCCACGTTCCTGCTGGTCGGCTGCGCATCTCATGCAGACGACGAAGAAATGTATGTGACAGCCTCTGCGTTGACCAAGGTCAGCAGTGCTTTGGAGGCCGCAGTCTATTTTGACACCCCACCCGAAGGCCTCCAAGACCGAGAGCTACTGGAGTTTGCGACTAAGCATGACCCATCCCTCTTGGAGCCATTTGACAATTTCATACTCAAAGCAAATTACGTTGATCGTCATGGAGTGGTTTTGGTGTGTGATGAACTCGGTAGAAAGGCTCTGATGAAAGACCTGGGATGCACCGCCAAGCTTGATAAACCGTATTGGGATTCCACCGAAGTAGTGCCATGCCGGATCAACCCGCCGTCCACAGTCAACTGCCCAGTCACCGAGTAGGTAGAAGGTAAGGAAATCGTTTTTATAGCAGCGGCTCTAATCAGTTCAAGGACTTTACGTGATTGTTACGGATGGGGTGCAAGAGTGGAAAAAGATCTCAAGAAACAGAACAATGCCACGATCGCCGCGCTGTTAAGCGCTGTCGTCCTCGTGTGTTTGGGGTTTCAGTTTGGTTTCAACTACTTGCCATCATTCAAAGAGGGGCTTCTTACAGGGGTTGCTGGGGTGATTACCCTAGCGGTTCTGGTCTTTATCACCCATCTGCTCCCACACGATATAAAGCACAAACTCGTCTTCACCCGTTTCGTGAATGAAATGCCCGGAGGACGGGTTCATCGTCTCTGCAAGCGGGATTCGAGAGTGGTGTATGAAGACGTTGCATCACAATGGCCGCATGTCTTTGATGAGGTGATCGCCGCGGGTGATCGGAACTCCCTCTGGTATCGAGACATATACAAGCCTGTTCGAGATACCCATGAGGTCCGTCAATCGCACAGAAGCTTTCTCCTCTACCGCGACACCTTTTCGGGTTTGGTCGCTCTCCTGATTTTTACAATTTTGTGGGACTCCCTGGGAGACCATCAACTTCTTGGTGACATTGTCCCTGCTGTCTATGTCGTGCTCGTCATTTCATCCCTCCTGGCTCTTCTTGCCGCTCGCAATGCAGGTAACAGGCTCGTTGTAAACGCCGTTGCCGTCGCTCAATAGACGAAAGGAACTGCATTTCATGAACTCGAAGGTTACATTTTTCCCCGTTGATAATGGTGACATGACCCTGTTGCAGCTTGCGGATGATCGCCAGACCTGCCTTCTGATTGACTGTCGGATCAGGCGTTCTGCCGATGATCCGAGCGACACGACGCCTGACGTTGCCTCTGAACTTCGAAAGCGCATTAAGAAGGATGCCCGGGGGCGCCCGTTTGTTGATGCGATGCTTCTTTCTCACCCGGATGAGGACCATTGCCTTGGCCTCAGGGCGCACTTTTGGCTTGGCCCAGTTCAGGACTATCCCGACGATGACAGAGACCAGCCCCAGAAGAGGATTATCATTCGGGAGCTTTGGTCGTCCCCGATGGTTTTCAGGCGTGCGTCGAAGAAGCTGCCCCTGTGCGACGATGCTAAGGCGTTCGCCAAAGAAGCGCGCCGTCGAGTCCAGGCAAACCGCGATAGCGGATTCAATGTTCCCGATGGCGATCGGATTCTTATCCTGGGGCAAGACAAAGACGGTAAGACAGATGGCCTGGAGCAAATCCTCGTAAGGCATGGGGATGTCATTAAAGGAATTAACGGAGTTGGCCAAAACCTCCTGGAATCGCGCCTGCTTGCCCCTTTCCGAGAGCAAGACGAGGAGGTGGAGGAAGAGCTGTCTAAAAACGACTCCAGTGTTGTGATCAATTTCAGCATTCGTGAGTCCAGCTCCGGCGATTGTTTCAGCCGATTCCTGTCTGGCGGTGACTCGGGGGTATGCATCTGGGAGCGGCTCTGGCGCGAGTACACGGCTGACGACCTGAAATACGACCTCCTCCTTGCCCCTCATCACTGCTCATGGCGTTCACTTTCACACGACAGCTGGTCTGATAATGGCAACGATGCTGAGATCTCCGAGGATGCGCGTTCAGCGTTAGCGCAGGCAAATGATGATGCGTTTATTGTTTCCAGCAGCAAGCCGGTTGTTGATGACGATAACGACCCCCCCTGTATTCGGGCCAAGCGTGAGTACAGGAGTATCTTGGGGTCAACAGGTATCTTTAAGTGCACCGGGGAAGAGCCGACTCGCAAGAAGCCGGAGCCCATCGTATTTCAAGGCGCCAGGTCTGGCTTCAGGCTGGCCGTTGCCGCTGCCGCAACAGCGTCAGTCGCATCCGCCGCTCCACCGAGGGCAGGCAGTGACGACTGAATACATTGACTACGGAGAGTCGCTGGGAAAGTCGGTAACGTCGAATTTGCCTGCACCATTGCGTGACGTGGCCGACGCGTGCAGTGAGCACTCTGCTTTTGACGTTGTTGAATTCCGGCGGATTTCGTCGGATTCACATGCGCTTATTGTCGATGTTGGCGATGGGACTTTTGATGCCAAGAATCGGGTCGGAATACGCCGCTTTGAGCGCCTGGCGCTGGCTTATAACCCCGTTTTTGGTTTCCCATGGGAGGTTAGGGCGCTTCGCTCCGACTTCCCAGTGACCATGCATCAAAACCATGTAGGGCCCAATTCACCACGTTCCCTGTGCCTCTACGTTGAGCCTTGGTCATCTGTGGAGCGAGTCTGGAACCCTCACTCATTTCTGGGTCGAGTTCTCTGGTGGCTTCGGGAAACCGCCTGCGAAAACCTGCATCAAGAGGATCAACCTCTTGAGCAGCTTTTTTTCGAACCCGCGGATCGCTTTGTATTGCCGGAGGATTATTTCGAGAGACTCACCGAAACCGGCTATCGTATCGTTTTCGATCAGCGACCATTCGCCTGTCGAGGAAGATTCTTGTATCAAGCCCGGGTTGTAGATGATAGGTCGCATCCGGGTTTCCAGGATGGAAAATGGATACCAATTACGATCATCTTGCCTCCCATTACTCACGGTTGCGTAGAGGAACACCCCAAACATCTTGGGGATCTGCTTCAAAGACTCGATTCTCGAGGTGCCAGGATTTCCGGATTGCTCCGTGAGGCGATTCAGGATCTTGTTCCTGAGGGTCAAAGCTTTGACTGGCCGGCCGGCAAGACCAATAAGATACTTCTAGTGCTGGGCATCTCCCTCAAACGTGACAGCAAGACCGAGAGAACGGACGTTTACGGCTTCGCTATGGATCAACATTTTGGCCGGCTCGGTGAAGACCTTGGTGCCCTGATCCGTAGTCCCGGCGAAAACAAGTGGTTTCGTAATACTGGGATAATGGAAAAAGTCGAGCCCCTGAACGTGGATCGATTGGAAAGTTACCCTCTGACCCCTGTTGGTATCAGGCTAATGCCATCAAAGCAGGAGGTGAGGGAATACTCGGGAATAGCTGATTCACCATGCGATTTCAACGGGGTCATTTCTGGGCTCGGATCTTTGGGAAGTGCCGTTGCCTCAATCTGGGCAAGGGAAGGCTGGGGTGAATGGGAATATGTCGATCATGATGCGGTTGAGCCCCATAACCTGTCCCGTCATGTTTCCCTAGGTCCATGTGTGGGCATGGCCAAATCCGAAATGATGAGCGCCCAGGCCGCATCTATGTTCTCCCTCAAGGTGAGTGACAGCAGCGTGCCAAAAGCATACGTAAGGAGGCTCACGGAGGACCTCCAATGGCTAGAAGCCCTATTGGAGCACAAGGACATCATTGTCGATGCATCCACGACGCTAGAGGTCCCTCGGGACCTGTCCGGCATGGATAGGTCGGCTCGTTTGGCAACACTCTTCATAACTCCATCAGGCAGGTCCTCGGTTTTACTCATGGAGGATCAGTCCGGATACACACGTAGTCTGTCACTCGAGGCTCAGTATTATCGAGCCATTCTGACCAATGATTGCTGGGGCACCGATCATCTGGAAGGGAACTCGGGCTCTTTATGGGTTGGGGCCGGATGCCGGGACATCACCATGGCGATGTCCAATGAACTGGTATGGCTCCACGGATCGATACTGGCTCGCCAGCTGAGGTTGCTTTCAGACAAAGAAGAGGCCCAGATCAAGATCTGGGATTGCGATGGGCTCTCCGGGGCCGTTAGCGCTCATGACATTCAGGCCTGCAAGCCCATTTACGCGGAAGTCGGGGATTGGACTGTGTGGTGGGACGTCTCGATCGAAGATGGCATGTCCAGACTCAGAAATGACGAATTGCCCAATGAAACCGGTGGCATTTTGCTTGGTTTTGTTGACCAGAAGATCAAAACGATATCGGTCGTGCTAGCCAGGCCCGCACCAGAGGACAGCACTGCAACACCCCAAGAGTTCTTGCGCGGAACTGCCGGTGTAGAAGGAGATATCGATGAGTGTCGTCGTAGAACTGGCGGGATCGTTTCGTATCTAGGCGAATGGCATTCTCATCCGAGGGGCTGCAAATCCGATCCAAGCACTCACGATCGAAAACAGCTGGATTACCTAGAGAACGTTATGGCTCGTGATGGCAGTCCTGCAATCTCCATGATTGTCTCGGACTCAACGATCAGCGTTTCATTGGGTCAACAAACAACGACGGTTGAGTTGTCCTTTTTCACTCTTGAAGAAGGCAAAATTTAACCTTTGACTATTTCACTGTTGAGCGATTAAGACGCTTTTTAAACAAAAGCGAACGTTCGCGCACCTCGGTTCGATAAATCTGCCTATCTTTTCGTAGTGTCCGCAGTGACGGGGTAGAGCCTCAAGAGGTCGATTGGTTCAGAAGCTAATCCCTTTGGCTTTTTGTTCCAATGTCTCCCTCATGTAGAGATGCAATGAGCGGGCACGCGATGCTGTCCGGCTGTGCGTGGCATTGACTGACCATGTCGCTCAGAGCCTTCTCAATTTTGACCAGCCTTTCGATCTTTTCACGCACATCCTTCAGCTTGTGCTCGGCGAGCGCACTGGCTTCCTGACAGTGAGTGCCATCTTCCAACCTTAAAAGGTCGCCGACCTCGTCGAGACTGAAACCCAGCTGCTGCGCCGTTTTAACAAATGTCAGCCGATCAATATCGGCGGAACCGTAGCGTCGAATACCACCTAGAGGTCGTTTGGGTTCCGACAACAGACCTCGCCGCTGGTAATAGCGGATCGTCTCGACATTTACATTGGCCGCCTTGGCCAAGCCGCCAATAGTCAGTGAACTGGCTTTAACCGACATACTGCTTGACTCCGTACTTGACTACGGAAGTAACCTTATCGCATCGAGTCCATGGGCAACAGGTGTCAACGTCATGTCGAAATTCAAATCTAAATCCGGAGGTGCTTCTCTCGCTGTCGGGGGCATGGCTGGACTTCTCGCCTCGGCGTGCTGTCTCGGGCCATTGGTACTTATCACTCTGGGCGTTTCCGGTGCCTGGATCGGCAACCTGACAGCTTTGGAGCCCTATCGACCGCTGTTCATTGGCGCGGCCACCGTCGCCATGTTCTTTGCCTGGCGACGAATCTATCGCCCTGTAGAGCAATGCTCACCCGGTGAAACGTGTGCGATCCCTCAAGTCCGAAAGACCTATAAGGTGATCTTTTGGGTAGTTACGGCTCTGGTACTGGTCGCATTAGTGTTCCCTTACATTTTGCCTCTATTCTACTAAACGGAGATTTTTCTCATGCGTAAACAGTTTGTACTTGCCATGTTCCTCACTTTGCTCAGCATGTCCTCCTGGGCTGCGTCTCAAACAGTAACTCTCTCGGTGCCTGACATGACCTGTGCCGCGTGTCCGATCACCGTCAAGTTGGCCTTAAGTAAGGTGGAAGGGGTGTCGCAAGTTTCCGTGAGCTACCCTGATCGAGAAGCCGTCGTCACCTTTAACGATGCGCTCACTTCCATAGAGGCGCTCACCGAGGCCACGAGCGACGCTGGTTACCCCTCCACTCCCACGGCCTCAGAGGCGACTCCGGAGGGGCAATGAAGAATCCGAAGAACCTGCTCAGGGTCGGCATAGTAGGGACTATTCTGGTTGCACTATGCTGCTTCACACCGATTCTGGTCATTTTGATGGCCACCGTGGGACTGGCCGCCCTGACGGGCTATCTCGACTATGTGCTTCTTCCGGCACTGGCGGTATTCATCGGCCTGACGGTTTATGCGTTCTGGCGGAAAAAGCACTATGACGCCAGCTACGAGAGCAACTTCAAAGCTCCAAGGAGTTTCCCGAGTGAAAAATGACAACAAACTGCATATTGCGGTAATCGGCAGTGGTGGTGCCGCCATGGCGGCTGCCCTGAAGGCAACAGAGCGCGGTGCCCGCGTCACCCTGATTGAACGTGGGACTGTCGGCGGCACCTGCGTAAATGTTGGCTGCGTGCCCTCGAAGATTATGATTCGTGCAGCACATATCGCGCACCTGCGAAAAGAAAGCCCGTTTGACGCGGGCATCAGTGCTGAGGCTCCTCAGGTAGACCGAGCAAAACTGCTTCAGCAACAGCAGGCACGAGTGGAGGAGCTGCGTGACACCAAGTACGAAAAGATACTTCGAGAACACAAGGACATCACAGTCCTGAACGGTGAGGCCCGGTTTGTCGATACCAATAGCCTGGTAGTCACGCTGGCTGAGGGTGGTGAAAAACCGGTTCATTTTGATCGCGCCTTTATTGGAACCGGAGCCAGACCGGCAGAGCCGCCAATAACGGGGCTGGCAGACACTCCTTACCTGACATCAACCAGTGCCTTGGCGCTGGATACCGTTCCCAAACGGCTGATCGTGATTGGTGCCGGTTTCGTTTCCTTGGAATTGGCTCAGGCATTCGACAGACTCGGCAGCAAGGTTACCGTTTTAGCCCGGAGCCGTGTGTTGTCCAGCGAAGATCCTACGATCGGAGAGGCCATAGAGGCGGCTTTTAAACGGGAAGGGATTGAGGTGCTTCGCCAGACCACGCCCAGCAACGTGGACTATAGCGACAACGAGTTTATCGTCGAGACGCCTGCCGGCACCTTGCGAGCCGACCAACTACTGGTGGCGACCGGTCGAACGCCCAATACCGAGGCCCTGAACCTGGCGAGCATTGGCGTGGAAACTTCACGCGGCGCAATTCAGGTGGATGAGCATCTGCAAACCACGGTCACCGGAATATACGCTGCTGGTGACTGCACCAATCAACCGCAGTTTGTCTATGTCGCAGCTGCCGCAGGCAGCCGAGCCGCCGTCAACATGACGGGAGGCGAGGCCAAACTCGACCTCAGTGCCATGCCCGGGGTCATGTTCACCGATCCTCAAGTCGCCACCGTTGGCCTCACTGAAGCCGAAGCAGTTGCTCGGGGTTATAGCGTGGACACCAGGCTGCTCGACTTGGAAAACGTGCCGCGTGCGCTAGTAAACTTTGACACCCATGGATTTATTAAAATGGTAGCAGAGCGCAGCACAGGCCGTTTGCTCGGGGTGCAGGTTGTCGCAGCGGAAGGCGGTGAAATTATCCAAACGGCAGTGATGGCGTTACGAGCAGGTTTGACCGTTCAGGAAATCGGCGATGACTTGTTCCCTTATCTGACCATGGTTGAAGGACTCAAACTCTGTGCGCAAACGTTCACCAAGGATGTAAAGCAGTTGTCCTGCTGTGCCGGTTAATCGCTCCGGCTCTGGTCAACGCGAGCACTGTCCAAAATTTGAACGTTCGCTTTGCGACCATCAGCGAAGGGCTCTAATCAGCGGTGCAACTGAAGCCGGGATGTTTACATAAGATTCGAGCTATAAAAAGACGCGTCACTCGGATGCCCTTGCCTACGCTTCGTTGCGTCAAGGCCCCCGGTGAGCTTCAACGTTAAGTGGGAAGGAAAAGTAGCACTGTGATAGACCTCTGGAATCCATGCACTTTTAGTCTTGAGCTTCAGCGTGCGCTTACAGCGGAATCACAGCTAGTTTTCGACTATCACACTGAAGAACGCAGATTGATGGACGAGCATTTGAATAGCTCGCCTTACCAAAGCTTGAAGCCGAACCGGTTCTCCTCAGATTACCTTTGGTTTCAGGAGCATGAGCTGACACCGATACTGACTGAGACTCGAATAAGAGTATGGCACTACGCTAGATTACTTGATCATGAAGTGAATGGGATGCAACAAGGACTAGTGCCTTCATCATTGGAATTTTTGCAAGAACGTCTTCATAAGCTTGTCGCGATGGAGCTGCTAAGCCAGGAAGAAGCCGATAAGATCTTTCAAGAAAGTCCCTTCCATTCACAGGAAAACATCAGATCTGGGAAGTTGTGGACTGTCACCGTGCCCCAGCATCACCGCGCTGGGGGCGTTTCACCTCTCCTTGGAAGCTGGGGAGGCGAGTCTGCATATTTTTGGCTTTCCGATAAGTCGGTGGCTGCGAAACTGAAAAAGCTGGGTTTTCCACGAATTCTTGAGATTGAAAGCGAACTTTCAGACCGCCTCAATGCGTTCAGTGCTTCGAGCACATTATTAGAAGCATGGGCGAGGAAGATCGGAGTCTCCGTGGTCCCCACAGGTTGCGATCTTGCAATTACGAACTGCCTTGGCACCGCTAAAATTGTACGAGTACATACGGAAGGCGAAAGCACGTTTGGTGAAGTAGGCAAAACCTACCCTAAAGGCATGAGTGGGAACGCCACTTAACCATCGGCTGGACAGCGACCGATGTTCCGCCGCTTCGCGGCTCCAAACCAGCGCGTGAGCCGGGAGTTATTTTTGAGGGAGCAATCAAATTGAGTGGCATTGAGGAGCGTATTGCCGAAGTTAGAGAGCTGGAAAGATCAGTACGCAACCATATAAACACACATCATTACCAATCTGTGTTGCTCCAAGACTCGAATGATTGGAATCAGATTTGTAGTTCGCTTGATGTTATCGGGGATACAATCTGCTCGATTGAGTCATACCAGTTGCAACCGTTCCCTGACGAGACTGGCATGAAGTACATAGTTACCTATGGAATTCTGCAGGCGCTATTTATACAGCAAGATGCTCTTCGCCATCTATCAGAGGCATTTGAAATCGAATACAAAGGTAATGCGATATTAAAAGAGATTAGAGAAAACCGGAACGCCGCAATTGGACATCCCACTAAACAAAATAGAGGTGGTGAATGTTTCTACAACCATGTTTCAAGAATATCGCTGTCAAAAAACGGTTTTGATTTGCTGAGGTTTAGTAAGTCGCGCCCTCACGAGATGATTAGAGTGGATATAATTTCAGCGATCGAGTCTCAACTGGATTGTATCGCTGTCGATTATAAGAGAATATCTGAAAAGCTGAGCGAAATAGATCGTATGCACAGAAATAAGTTCAAAAACACCCAACTCCAAGACATATTTCATTCCGCGATGGGTTATTCGTTTGAAAAAATTGCGTCTGGAATATATGCATACTCGTATGGTGACAAGGATTTTGGTCACAGCAACTTACACATGGTTAAAACGGCATATCAGCGCTTTGAAGCTGCACTAAAAGAACGCAATGAGCTTGCAAGCCATACGGAATTTGACCTCAAAGAATATTTCCATGCGATAGAAAAACTCGACCAATATTTCACTGGAGCGTCTCAGTGGATGGAAGAAGCTGATGCCAGAATCTACCATACATATTTATTGAATCAGCATGAGCATTTTGTTCAGATCGCTCGAGAGATAGATCAAGACTATGCCGAAAAGACATAACAAGCGGCTGGTGGCAGACGCACCTACGATGCACTCCAGCGCGCTGAAGAAAAGAAATTAACGCCCCATCTGTATGTTCGCTTTGCGACCATAGCGACCTTAATGAACCTTCTTTTCAAGAGGTGCTTAGGTTACTTTCAGTGCAAAGGTCAGAATGCGGTCGCCTCAATTTCCTTTCGAATTTGTGCGGACACACCATGGACACAATTTGGACACAGACAAATAAAAAAGGCCTACGTTTTCACGTAAGCCTTTGAAAATAATGGCGCGCCCGATAGGATTCGAACCTATGACCTTTGCCTCCGGAGTGCACTGTACCAAGGTGCTTTAGCTAGGGGTTAATCGTTGTAATTTGAGGCGGTTCAAGCGGTTATGTTTCAAGCTTCGCCCTCGATAAAGTTCATTTAATACCGATAGTTACACGATTGAGGCCGAATCTGGGCACAGGGTTGTCCGGTTGAGATCGTCGCAAAACTACCAAAGTGACCGCTGCCCTATGCCCTCGATTTCACACTTTACTCGCGCAGATGTGCCTGAACAACTACCTGGATTTTGTCCGGTTACGGCTGCCCTAAATTGGACATGACTCAGCAATTTTAGGGTTGCTTCCTTACGGAACTAGAACGAACGGTGCTCGTAAATTCCTGTCAAACATGTCCAATGATTGACCAAGATTTGGACTCAAGTCGATATACTAGTTACTTCTTCCCGGTCGACTTTGTTTAGTGTTGGGTTTATCACCTTTGAGTCCCACTTTGTGAATACTGAAAATCTGCCTTGTCTCTCCGATTACAACTGGTTCCTGAACACCCTTCCTGAAGCTGCCCTCGTGGTTGGCGATAGCGGTGAAATTCTTATTGCGAACGAAATGGCCAGGCGGGTTTTCAAGTCCAGCGGAGATGGCTTCCATGCAAAACATGTTGGGGAGCTTATTCCAGTGGAGAAGCGCGATGGCCATGATAATAAGATGGCCCGCTTCCACGCCTCTCCAGAGAAAGAGACACGGATTGCAAATTCTGCACTGGAAGCTGTGCGAGGCGATGGGACGCACTTCGCGATTGTTATTATTTTAAGGCAGATTACCTTGGCGTCCGGAAGTTACACCCTGGCGATTTGTCAGGATGTGTCCGAACAGCGATACCTCGTAACTGGGTTACGGAATGAACTAGATCAAGAACGCATGCTGGCCCGGACAGATCCCCTTACATCAATTGCTAACATACGCAGTTTTCGAGCAGAGCTTGAACGCTCGATCGAGCGTCTTTCCCGCTATGGCCGACATTTCACGCTAATCAGTATTGATTTAGATAACTTCAAGCCGATCAACGATGACTACGGGCACGCAGAGGGCGATAAAGTGCTCAAAGACGTGGGGGATGCCCTCAAGTCTGGCCTTCGTAGCGGCGACTTCCCAGCACGCATTGGTGGCGACGAATTTGCGGTGTTGCTCCCTGATACGGGATTCGACGCGGCTAAGCAGTTCATGCCGTGTAGTAGCCCCCATTTAAACCGGACACCTTGGTAGAAGCAAAGGCCTAGGCATAGACCTAGTGCAAAGGAGTGTCCAAGGTGGAGAGAATCGAAGTCATAACCGGAGTGCAGCGCCGTCGCCGGTATTCCGCGCAGGAGAAAGCATTCATGGTTGCAGAGTGTGAGCAGCCAGGCATGTCGGTATCGCTTGTCGCCCGGCGTCATGGTATATCAGCAAGTCTGTTGTTCCGTTGGAAGAAGCTGATGAAAGACGGTGGCATGTCCGCGATTGAATCCGGTGATGAGGTTGTAAGCGCATCCGAGGTGAAAGCCCTGAACAAGAAGGTTCGGGAGCTGGAGCGGATGTTGGGCCGCAAGACGATGGAAGCTGAAATACTCCGGGAAGCCCTGGAGGTGGCTCAGTCAAAAAAGTTGATCTCGCGCATGCCGTTGCTGCCACCGGACGATACCCTCTGAAGCGGGTTGCGGAAGTGCTGAAGGTGTCGCGCTCCAATCTTCTGGATCGCCTTCATGGTCGCCAGAAAGGCCGAAGCCCGAGATACAGCAAACAGGACGATGACCGGCATTTACCGTTTATCCGCGAGCTGTGCGAGGCCCGTGCGGCCAATGGCTATCGAAGGATCACGGCTCGACTGAATCGGTTGCTCGCAGCCAACGATGAGCGAGTAAACCACAAGCGCGTGTACCGACTGATGAAGCAGGATGGGCTGCTGTTACCCCGGTATACAGGGCGACCTCAAGAGCGCTGCCACAATGGCCAGGTTATTACGTTGAAGCCGGACCTTCGCTGGTGCTCGGATGGCTTTGAGATCCGCTGCTGGAACAAGGAGGTTGTCCGTGTAGCCTTCAGCCTGGACTGCTGTGATCGCGAGCTGATGCGCTATGTAGCGACCACTGGTGGCATCACCGGTGAGATGATTCAGGACCTACTGCTGGAAAGCCTGGAATACCGGTTCGGCCAGTCAGAGAGGGTGCCTCATCCGCTGGAGTGGCTGACAGACAATGGCAGCTGCTACATTGCCAAAGAAACGCGGACCTTCGCGTCCTCTCTGGGCTTTGTGGTGTGTACCACACCGGTGAGAAGCCCTCAGAGTAACGGCATGGCGGAGGCCTTCGTGAAGACGTTTAAGCGGGACTATGTGTACCTGAACGATCTCCCTGATGCCGCCACGGTGATGGCCAGGCTGCCGGGATGGATCGAGGACTATAACCGAAGCCACCCGCACAAGGGGCTGAAAATGAAATCGCCCTGGGAATATCGGGCAGAACTGGCATCAAACGAATGAGGTGGTGTCCGGTTTAGCGGGGGCAACTACATGCCGCGACTGGTTCAAACCTTAGAAAACAAGATGGATCAAAGTAAATGGCCGGTGACATTTTCACTTGGCATGGTCACTTTTAATGAGGCACCCGGTAGAGTCGATAAAGCTCTGATGCTGGCAGACGAAACCATGTACCTTGCGAAACGTTCGGGCAAAAACAGAGCTGCAATGCGTACCTTTCAGTGATTCCGGCGTTCACTTCTGGTGCCCAAGTCTGCGAGTTGGCCATTTGATCAAGTTGAATGGCTGACGCTTTATTCGGTTTGGAGGTTCTCGGTGTCATGGGGCTCTGGGATGGTCGATTCCAGAGAGACGTCAATAAGCCCATGCTGAAGTTTTTTCAAAAGGTGAAGCAGGCTGACACCGTCATCAAAGCTCATCTCCTGCATAGCCTGTCTGTAAAACTCGGCAATCGTGTCTTGCAGCCGGTTCCAGAACGTTCGACCGGATTCGGTAAGTACTACCAGTCTTGCTCTGCGGTCTTGGGGATCCTGTATCCGGACGACATGCCCATCCCTTTCCATTCGCTTAAGGACGCCATCAAGGTTTTGGCGACTGACGTACAGATACTCTTTGAGTTGATTGAATGAGGTGCCGTTTTCGAATCCTTCCCGGGACAATGCACCCAAGACCGCCCATTGAACGGCGCTGATGCCCATTTCATTCTGGACCTGGCGCTGCAGAATGTTTCCGGTCTGGAACAGGCGGAAAAAAAGCCGGTTGGGAATGCCTCCGGATTCGTTGACGATCATTTCGTATCCCGTTGGTAAAGAATGGTTCGCAAGCCCGTTAAGTTTATTTATCAACGATATCTTCACATAGATCCGGGGTGGTCTTCCGCATTTTCTTGCTTCAGTCCGGATGATAAGGGCGCTGTGAACCCGGAGTTCCCTGAGATCTCGCAGGGAACTCCGCGATCGCAGTTTTCACTCAGTTATTGATGAGCTTGCATTTGCTCTCCGAAAGCGGACGGAAGGCTTCGTTGCCCGGAATCGTTCGAACAATCTTGTAAAGATCCCATTCGCCGGTGGACTCTTCCGGTGTTTTTACCTCGGCCAGGTACATGTCATGAACCATCCGGCCGTCCTCACGGATACGACCGTTTTTGACGAACATATCGTTGATCGGAGTCTCTATCAGATGCTTTCGGACAGTTTGGGCGTCATCCGAGCCAGTAGCTTCCACCGCCCTCAGATATTGCATTGTGCTGGAGTAGATCCCCGCGTGAACCATTGTTGGACGGGTACCGGTTTCTTCCATGAAACGATCAGACCATTCACGGGTTTCATCGTTCATGTCCCAGTACCAACCGGTAGTCAGCTGCAGTCCCTGGGCCGCTTCGGTACCCAGGGCGTGAATGTCACTGATAAATACGACAAGACCAGCAATGATTTGACCCGACTGCGTGACGCCAAATTCCGCAGCGGTGGTGATTGCATTGGTTGTGTCCGCACCGGCGTTCGCCAGAGCAATGACGTCGGCTCCTGAAGCCTGGGCCTGGAGGATGAACGAGGAAAAGTCCGGCGTTGGGAATGGATGACGGATGCTTCCGAGAATCTCACCGCCATTGGCTTCTACAACCCGGGTAACGTCCGCCTCCATGGCATGACCGAAGGCATAGTCTGCGGTCAGTATGTACCAGGATTTGCCGCCTTCCTGAACGATCGCGGTCGGAGTACCGATGGACAGTGCGTAGGTGTCGTAGACGTACTGTATGTGATTGGGTGTACAGTGCTCGTTGGTGATGCTGGATGCAGCAGAGCCTGAGATCAGTCCCAATTTGTTGTTTTCTTCAAGTATCTTGGTAGTGGCGATGGTTACTGAAGAGGCCACCATGCCGCCAACCATGTCGACACCGTCGTTCTCAACCCAGCGACGCACTGTGCTGGATGCAACATCAGGGCTATTCCGATCGTCGGCACTGACCACCTCGATCTTGGCATTGTTTACTGTCCCGCCGAAGTCGGCAACAGCCATTTCCATGGCTTTAAGACCGTTCGGACCGGCAAGGTCACGGTAAGTGCCGGACATGTCAGCAAGGTACCCCAGCTTAACTGTGTCTCCAGAGATTGCTGCTTGGGTGGTACCTGCAATTAGAGCTGAGGCAACGACTGAGGGCAGAAGCTTTTTTGTATTTTTCATTGTTCTAACTCCGCTACGATACTTTTTGGTTTGGGTTCTCGTTACTGCTGTAAGGGTGACCAATTTGCTTACTTCGGCAGATATTCCCGTGCAACAATGTTTTTCATGATCTGAGCTGTGCCATCGCCTATCTGCAGGCCAAGAACGTCTCTCAGACGCTGTGCAAACGGCAGGTCCTCGCCCCAGCCGGTGTGGCCGTGAGCCAACAGGCACTGTTTCACAACGTCGAATGCCAGTTTCGGTCCCCACCACTTATTCATGGCTGCTTCGGCGTTATGGGGCA
This sequence comes from Marinobacter flavimaris, assembly GCF_002933295.1. Classification (GTDB taxonomy): domain Bacteria; phylum Pseudomonadota; class Gammaproteobacteria; order Pseudomonadales; family Oleiphilaceae; genus Marinobacter; species Marinobacter flavimaris. The sequence continues at coordinate 43,086 of NZ_PSSW01000014.1, read as the reverse complement.
GGTCGTTATCTTTGAGCCACAGTGCGTGATAGCACTGCATACGGGCGGCGTGAACGTAGGTCTGGTATTCGGCCAGCGGATGGGTCAGGCCCTGGAAGGCAGACAGGTTCTGGCCGAAAGCGGTACGTTCGGTCAGCCACTGCCAGGTTTCATCCAGCGACTGCTGGGCCACAGCCAGGCATTGCAGGCCGATCAGGGCGCGGCTGTAATCGAAGCCCTGCATGACCTGTTTGAAGCCTTTGCCTTCGTCGCCCATCATGTGGCTGGCGGGCACCTCCACGTTGTCGAAGAAGATCGAACCGCGGCCGATGGCACGCTGACCGTTGTCCTCGAATCGGGTGGTGGTGATGCCCGGTGTGTTCATGGGTACCAGGAACGCGCTGATCCCGGAGGCGCGCTGTTCCACCGTGCCGGTGCGGGCGAATACCACTGCGACATCCGCCTGGTCGGCCATGGAGATGGAGGTTTTCTCGCCGTTGAGTACGTAGACGTCGCCCTTTTTCTCGGCTTTCAGGCGCAGGTTGGCGGCGTCGGAACCGCCGTGGGGTTCGGTCAGGGCGATGCAGGCCACCTTCTGTCCGGAGGTCATGCCGTGCAGCCACTCTTTTGCGAGGTCCGGTGAGGCGTGGCTGGCAATGATCTGGCCGTTAAGGGAGGTCAGCAGGGGAATGTAGCCAACGTTGAAATCCCCTTTGGAAATTTCCTCGATGATCAGGCCGCTGGTGACACAATCCATGCCGCTGCCGCCGAACTCTTCCGGCAGCTCGCCACCGAGCAGACCCATCTCGCCGAGCTGGCGGATAACAGCCTTTTCGATGACCCCTTCCTGGTCCCGTTTGCGATAGCCCGGAGCCAGCACCTCGGCGCTGAAGCGGGCCACAACCTCGCGAATCGCGTTCTGTTCTTCATTGAATCCGAAATTCATGGTGTTCTCCGGGCGTTGTCTGTGACCCGGCGGTGCGTCGCCACCGGGTCGATCGGCTTACTTGTAGAATTTCCGGAAGTCCGGCTTGCGCTTTTCCTTGAAGGCGTTGACGCCTTCCTTGGACTCGTCGGTGTCGTAGTAGAGGCTCAGGGCCTGCATGCCCAGGGCGCCAATACCGGCAATATTGTCGCTGTCGGCGTTGAAGGAGCGCTTGGCGATGGTCAGGGCCGTAGGGCTCTTCTCCAGGATTTCCTCACACCACTTCTGTACCTCTTCGTCCAGCTGCTCGGGCGGGACCACAGCATTGACCAGGCCCCATTCCAACGCCTGCTGCGCGCTGTACTTGCGGCACAGGTACCAGATTTCCCGGGCCCGTTTCTCGCCCACAACCCGCGCCAGATAGGCGGTGCCGAAACCTGGATCGACCGAGCCGACCTTGGGGCCGACCTGCCCGAAGATGGCGGTTTCCGAGGCGATGCTCAGGTCACAGATTACGTGTAGGACGTGGCCGCCGCCGATGGCAAAGCCGTTGACCCGGGCAATCACCGGTTTGGGCACTTCGCGGATGGTGCGCTGCAGTTCTTCCACCGGCAGGCCGATCAGACCGCGGCCGTCGTACTGACCCTCGTGGGCGCCCTGGTCACCGCCGGTACAGAACGCTTTGTCGCCGGCGCCGGTGAATACGATGACGCCGATGTCCTTGTTCCAGCCGGCGCGGTTGAAGGCGTCCAGCAGCTCCATGCAGGTCTGGCCCCGGAAGGCGTTGTAACGGTCCGGCCGGTTGATGGTGATGGTGGCGACGCCGTTGTTTTCGTCGTACAGAATGTCTTCGTAATTCATGGTGCGTTCTCCTAAATCATGTAGCTGGTCGCTTAGCCGGCCATGGTCAGGCCGCCGGACACACTGATGACCTGGCCGGTTATGAAGTTGGCATCGTCACTGGCGAGCAGGGCGATGACGCCGGGGTAGTCTTCCGGTTGCGCGAGGCGTTTCATGGGGACCGCGTTGCGGAAGGCCTCCAGCAGCTTTTCCGGGTTCGGGGCGGTATCTGCCACGCCTTTGAGCAGGGCGGTGTCGGTGGGACCGGGGCAGACCACGTTCAGGCAAACGTTTTTGGTGGCCAGTTCCCGGGCCACGGTCTTGCTGAAGCCCACCAGCCCGGCCTTGCAGGCGGCGTAGACAGACTCGCCGGAGGAGCCAACCCGGGCGGCGTCGGAGGCGACATTAACGACTTTGCCGCCGCCGGCTGCGACCATTCTCGGCAGCACCACGTGGTGCATGTTGAGCGCGCCCGTGAGGTTCACTGCAATCAACTGGTCCCAGAGCGTTGGCTCGGTTTTCAGGAATGGCAGAAATCGGTCGAACCCGGCGTTGTTCACCAGCACGGTGGGGGTGCCCAGGTCGGTTTCGATGGCCGCTACGGTCTCGGTGATGGCGGCGTAGTCGGTGATGTCCGCCGCGTAGGCACGGGCAGTGCCTCCGGCTTCGGCAATCAGATCAGCCGTGGCCTGTGCGGTTTTCGCGTCCCGGTCCAGTACGGCCACCAGGCTGCCTTCCTCCGCAAAGCGCAGGCATACGGCACGTCCAATGCCGCCCCCGCCGCCGGTCACGATGACTGTTTTTCCCTTGAGGCCTCTCATAATGACTTGCTCCTGTTGTTGTCGGATCACTGGGATTAACTGCGTGCGTTCGGTTACAGGCGAACCTTTTTGGCCTGCTCGCGCAGTTTGAATTTCTGGATCTTGCCGGAGGCCGTGCGAGGCATGGCCGCGATCACTTCCAGGTATTCGGGCAGGTAGTTCCGGGACAGTTGTTGTTCGGTCAGGTAGGTCTTTACCTGATCCAGAGTTATGTCGCTGGCGTGCTCGTCCAGGGTGACGTAGGCGCAGAGGCGCTCGCCCAGCCGTTCGTCCGGGCAGCCCACCAGGGCGACATCGACAATGCCGGGGAACTTGTAGAGGAGGTTTTCCACCTCCACCACGGGAATGTTCTCGCCACCGCGGATTACTACGTCCTTGGTCCGGCCGGTGATGCGGATATAGCCATCCTTGTCCATGCGGGCGAGGTCTCCCGTGTTGAACCAACCGGATTCGTCCACGCCATAGAGTTCGGGGCGTTTGAGGTAGCCGACAAACAGGCTGGAGCCCCGAACCAGCAGGCTGCCTTCCTCGCCGGCAGGCAGGTCATTGCCCTCAAAGTCGGTGATTTTCACGTCCATAAAGGGCATGGCCTTTCCATCGGATTGGCTGGCCCGTTCAGGCGGGTCTTCGGGGCAGGTCATGGTGACAGCGCCGTTTTCGGTCATGCCCCAGGCCGAGACGATCTTCGCCTTCAGTACCTTGCCGGCCTGTTCCACGACAGCGCTGGGGATGGGCGCTCCGGCGGACACGAAGATTCTCAGGGAATCCAGTTCACCTTCATGATTTGGCGCGGTCTTCACGAGGTCTGCCAGGAATGGGGTAGCTGCCATGGTGAAGGCCGGTTTCTCGGCGGCGTTTACCTTGCAGACGTATTCTGCGTCCCAGATGTCCTGGAGAATGGCGGTGGTGCCCAGATAGATGGGCATCATGATGCCGTACATGAAACCGGTCTGGTGTGCCAGGGGCGAGGCCATCAGCACCTTGTCGTCGGAGTTCAGGTGCAGGCGATCGGCATAGGGGCGCACGTTGGAGAACAGCGTGTTGGAGGTGTGCATGACCCCCTTGGGCTCCCCGGTGGTGCCGGAGGTATAAAGGATGTAGATGGCGTCGTCGGCGTTGAGCTGACGTTCGGAAAACAGAGCTGTGACGTCCTGCCTTTCTTCCCAGGGCGTCTCTGTCAGGCGTTCTTCAAAACTGCGCTCGCCAACGCCTCCGATCACCAGCAGGGTTTCGAGGTCTGGCAACTCGCCGCGAATGCCGTCAATCATGGCTTCGTAGTCAAAGCCACGGAATGCCTTTGGAATCACCAATAGTTTGGCCTCGCCATGCCTGAGCATGAAACGCAGTTCCCGCTCCCGGAAAATGGGCATCAGCGGATTCAGAATGGCGCCGATTCGCATGCAGGCCAGGTGCAGGGCCGTGGTCTGCCACCAGTTGGGTAGCTGGCAGGCCACCACTTCGCCTTTTCCGATGCCCATGGCTGCAAGCCCTGCCGCTATGCGGGTGACCCGGTCGTTGAGTTCCCGATAGGTGAGGGACGTGCGGGTGTCGCTGGTGACCTGATAGCCGACGATCGCTTCCCTGTCCGGGGTGCTGGCGACCGCCTGGTCGAAGTAGTCGGTAATGATCTTGTCGTTCCACGCGCCGCTGTTGATCATCGCGGCACGGCGTTCCGGATTGAGCGAGATGCCTGTATCCATCGTGTTCACCTGTTGTGTCCGGTTTGTTGTTGTTAGAAGGCCTCCGACCTCAATTGCAGGGTCCTGCCTTGTCCGGTTCAACATACGCGCGCTTGGAATAATATGTCAACATATTGCTTTAAGGATCGAGAGTCGTGTCACCAGGATGGGTGGGTGAAATATTCAGTTTTGTTAATCTAAATCGAAGAAAATACAGAAGATCATTTTGTGGGGTTAGGTGGGATTTTAAAGCAATATATTGATTGAAATGTGCGAGGTTGTGGCTCCGGAGGATGCGAGCAATTGGGTTGACTCAGTGTGGTGGTCCGGAGGTGCTTTATTTGGCAGAAGTCGGATTGGGAGATCCAATAGTCCCTGTCCAAAAGGACTGGGCTTTCCCGATGAGAGTCCTGCCTTACGTGCTGCCGTTAGCCCCCGGTTCTTCGAGTCCATCAGCCACTGGATACTCAGGTGTTGAAGTCTCTGATGAGCGGCGGCATCCAGGCAGTGGTTACCAAACCATCTAAACCATGGTTAATTGTTCCGCCCTGTCGCCATAGCTAGTGTGAAGTTGTTCTGAAACAACAACAACACAGAGGTGACTTCATGAACAAACGTATCTGTATCGTCGGTGCCGGGGCGGCTGGCCTGCATCTGGGACTCTATCTGCAGCAGCACAACGTCGATGTAACCTTGTATTCCGATCGGCGTCCTGAGGACTATCGCACAGCCCGTCTTCTGAACACGGTTGCGCACCACTCCGTTACGATCGCCCGGGAGGCGGATCTGAACGTGAATAAGTGGCCAGTCAACGAGAACGGCTATTACGGCCACTATTATTATGTCGGCACACCAACCCCCCTCCGTTTTTACGGGGATCTGGCAACGCCGAGTCGAGCAGTTGATTACCGTCTGTACTTGCCGGAGCTCATGACTTCGTTTGCCGAGCGCGGTGGACTTATCGTGCATGAGCAGATCAGCGCCGATGACCTCGAAACGCTTTCCGAGCAATACGATTTGCTGGTGGTCTGCACCGGCAAAGGCGGGTTTGGATCGCTGTTTGAAGCCCGGGAATCCGCTACGCCTTTCAAGACGCCTCAACGGGCTCTCTGTGTGGGGCTGTTTAAGGGGATCAAAGAGGCCCCCATCCGCTCAGTGACCATGTCCTTCTCGCCGGGCGCCGGTGAAATGATTGAGATCCCGACGCTGTCTTTTGATGGTATGTGCACAGCATTGGTGTTGGAAAACCATTTCGGTGGCGACCTCGAGATTCTGTCCAAGACCAAATACGACAATGACCCTCGGGCGTTCCTGGATCTGTTGCTTGAAAAACTTTACAAGCATCACCCCTCTGTTGCCGAAAGGATCGATCCGGAGAAGTTCGATCTGGCGCATGACGCGAACGACATCCTTCAGGGCGCTGTTCCCCCCATTTTTCGGGAGGGTTCTGCCCAATTGAGCAATGGGAAAACGGTGATCGGATTAGGGGATGTCATGGCGACCGTGGATCCGTTGCTGGGGCAGGGCGCCAACATGGCGTCTCACGCTGCTCGGGTGCTAGGCGAAGAAATTGTAGCGACCAACGTCTTCGACGAACGCTTTGTCGAGCATCTGGAATCCCGACGGGAAGACCGTGTTCTGTGTGCGACACGCTGGACCAACTACATGCTCAAGAACCTCAAGGAGCTACCTCCAGAGTTCCAGCAATTCATCGGCACCCTGAGCCAGAGTCGGGAGATGGCGGATGAATTCACCAACAACTTTAACTATCCCGAAAAGCAATGGGATTACTTCTCAAGCCCGGACCGCCTCGCCGAGTGGTGCAAGAGATTTGCTGGTCCGCAGGCCGCCTGAGAAGGAATGTTGCGGTCACTCAGAGTGAGTGGCCGTTTGCTCAGAACAAAAAGAGGAAAACATCATGTCAGCACTTAAATGCTCTGCCATCGAGGAACTTGATGGCCAATCTTTTCGTCAGGCTGTCTCGCTGTTCGCCACCGGCATTGGGGTAATCAGTTCCGAGGATAGTCATGGCGACATTCACGGGGCGACAGTCAACAGCTTTACGTCCATAAGCCTTGAACCACCGACCATTATGGTGTCGCTCAAGCCGGGAAAAATGCACGGCATGCTCACTGAGCGCGGAAGTTTTGGTGTCAGCATTCTGGGTGAGAACCACAAAGACTATTCGGCCTATTACAGTCGGCGCGATCTGAACGGCATGCCTGCCCCCGAATTTACCAAGCGCCAGGCTCTCAAAACCCTGACCGACGCCATCGCCTGGTTTGAGTGTGAGGTTGTGAAAACGGTCGACGTCAATGACCACACGCTGTTCATAGCCAGAGTGACTGCCTGTGGCAAGTCCGATACTGACAGCCAGGCACCGCTTCTGTTCTTTGCGAGCAAGTACCACCACAACCCAGCCCCCATCGCCTGAGGGCAGGCTTCTATAACAACAAATACAACATTGATTCTGGAGGTTTTATGTTGGGTGCATTTGAAAAGAAAATGGCCGGACACGGTGTTCTTATGATTTTTTCAACCCTGGTGTTCGGGGTTGCGCTCTGGATGAATCTGGTCGGGGGATTCGAGATTATTCCGGGCTACATCGTGGAATTTGACGTGCCGGGTACCCCCGAAGGATGGGCCAAGGCCCACATAGGGCCGGCCCTGAACGGCATGATGGTCATAGCCGTCGCGTTCATTCTCCCCCACCTTGATTTCGAGGCTAAAAAGGCCCGGATTCTTGGATGGATCATCGTCGCGGACGGTTGGTCCAACGTGGGTTTCTACTTCTTCTCCAATCTCTCCGAAAACCGTGGTTTGACGTTTGGTCCGAATGTATACGGGGAAGGCAATATTTTCAGCGTGTTAGCGCTTGCACCTGCCTATCTGTTTGGCGTTCTGGCGTTGTGGGCCCTGTTCGTCATTGGTCTGAAGGCGCTCCGAACGAGCACCCAGCGTTCAGCATAACTGCGCAGTCGCAACGGCTTTGTTTACGACAACAACAAAAGAGACTTGTCATGCGAAAACATACGAAATTAGCTATTGGTTTGCTCGGCGTTCCGCTTATGGCCGCCTCTGGATTCGCCTGGTCGACGGAGGGGTTGAGGCTTGAAGGCTATGGTGCCGTTTCGAGGGCTATGGGCGGAACGGCCCTGGCTCAGGACGTAGGCGTGGCGGGCATGATGGTTAATCCGGCAACCTTGTCAATGGCACCCGAGGGCCGCCGTTTCAGTCTTGGTGCGGATGTGATCACAGCGGACATCGTTAATGAGGACCTCACGACCGGTGAACAGGTGCGGTCGTCGGACCGGGGGCAGAACCGGGGGCCCTACGTTGCGCCACAGATTGGTTACACGGTAAACCGGGGCGACTGGGCATTTGGGGTTGGTGCCTTTGCGCTGGGTGGTTTGGGGACCGAATACGGCAGCGACAGTTTTCTGTCAGATGGGACCAGTGGCACGGCTACGGGTTTGGAAAACAGCAGCCGGCTGTTGGTTGTCGATATACCGTTTGCTCTGAGCTTTCGGGTGAATGAGAGTCTTTCGATCGGTGCCACTGTAGATGCGGTATGGAGCGGCATGAATCTGAATCTGCTGCTGGGGGCAAATCAGGTGGGTAGCCTGATTGCCGACGGCCGTGTCAGTGGAAGCCTGCTGGGCACCCTGGCTACTTTGCCTGCCCTGGATGGCGCTCATCTGAGCTTTACCCGGGAGCACCCATTGAGCAGTGGCGCAGATGCATGGGGTGTCAGCGGCCGCTTAGGCCTGAGCTGGCGGGCATCAGATAATACGCGTGTGGGTGCAGCCTATAACTTTGGAACCCGCCTGAATGATTTGCAGGGCGATGCGGTTCTTACCGCGGTGGATCTGGTGGCCGGGCAGATTCCCATCAAGGGACACGTCGAAATCACTGATTTTCAGATGCCCGCCTCTCTTGGGTTCGGGGTAACCCATGAGCTTCGGGACCACTGGCGTGTGTCTCTCGATGTGTCGAGAGTGTTCTGGCGTGATGTACTGAAGGATATCCATGTCGGTTTTACCAGTGACGGAGGTGATGATCTGAATCTGGTCGTCCCCCAGAATTACAAGGATCAAACCATTGTTGCCGTTGGGTCTGCGTATTCGATTGGCGACTGGGTTTTACGAGCCGGCTACCGTCATGGAACCGAGGTGGTGCCTGATCGTGACCTGTTTGTGACCCTGCCCGTGACCCCTACCCGGATCCTCTCAACCGGTTTCTCATATCGATTGTCCACTCGAAGTCAGATTGATTTTGCGTATTCCCATAATCTCGAAATCGACAGGTCAAACCCGCAAAACACCAACACTGGAAATCCGGTGAGAACGACGGAGTCTCAGGACAACTTCGTCCTGAACTACGCGCTGAACTTCTGAGGTGAGCCGGATGAAAAAACTACTGGTGTTGTATCCACGTCCCGTCGACGAAGACGGCTTTCTGACCTATTACCGAGAGGTCCATCTTCCGAAAGCACTGGAGTTGCCGGGCTTGCTGTCAGCCTCCTACAGCGTGACGAATGATGAGGGTGCACCGTTCTTCGTGTACTTCGAAGCCGCTTTCCGGAATGGTCCGGCACTGGAACGTGCCATGTCCTCGGATGTGGGGATTTTTCTGGCGGGTGATATCGGCAACTTTTCCCCCAAAGGTGCGGTGACCGTGGTCTCGGATACCGACATTCTGAAACCTCTGGTGGTCACACCGGAGCGATTGAGTGCAGGAGATGACAATGAACTATGAAGCAGCTCTAACCATTGGTGGTATGAAGCATAGCGGAGAGGCGCCCTCGCTGGATGTCGTGGATCCTGCCAGTGGGCAGGTGTTCGCACAGTGTCCGGGCACTTCAGTCGCCCAACTGGATCAGGCCGTGGCGTCCGCGAAGACGGCCTTTGGCCACTGGCAACATACTCCCGAGAGCGATGTGCGCGCCATGCTGCATGAGATTGCCGGTCGCATTGAGGCCAACGCCTCAGAACTGGCGCACATGGTGGTTCAGGAACAGGGTAAGCCACTGGCACTTGCCGAGATGGAAGTAGGTGCCGCTGTTGCCTGGACTCGATACACCGCTGATCTGGATATTCCAGTCAAGGTCATCGAGGACAGCGAAACCCGGCTTGCCGAACTGCACCGCAAGCCGCTTGGCGTTGTGGGCTCCATTACACCCTGGAACTGGCCGCTCATGATTGCGGTCTGGCATATCATGCCAGCGCTTCGCACCCGTAATACGGTGGTTATAAAACCAGCGCCATTAACGCCATTCAGTACCCTGCGAATGGTCGAGCTGATCAACGAGGTGGTGCCGCCCGGTGTCGTGAACAGTGTGACGGGCGACGTTGAAATCGGCGAGGCAATGAGCACCCACCCGGGTATCAGCAAGATGGTGTTTACCGGTTCAACTCCGACCGGCAAGGCGATTATGCGTGGGGCCTCGGATACGCTGAAAAGACTGACTCTGGAACTCGGGGGTAACGATGCGGGCATCGTGCTGGATGATGCCGATCTCGATGAGATTGCCGGTGCCATTTTCCAGACATCGTTTCTCAACATGGGGCAGACCTGTGCCGCGCTGAAGCGATTGTACGTTCATGACTCCCTGTACGAAGACCTGGTTCAGCGTCTTGCCACCATGGCGAGAGAACAAGGCGTTGGCAGTGGGTTTGATGCGGCAAACAGCTTTGGCCCTGTCCAGAACCTGAAACAGCTGCGATACATTGAAGAGCTTGTCAGCGATGCGAGAGAGAACGGAGCCCGTATCGTCTGTGGGGGTGAACGAATGCCGGGCGAGGGCTTCTTTTATCCGCCAACCATTGTGGCGGATATATCCGATGGAACCCGGTTGGTGGACGAGGAGCAGTTTGGTCCTGTGTTGCCGGTGATTCGTTACACCGACATTGAGGAAGTGATGGTCCGAGCCAATGACAATCCCAACGGCCTTGGTGGTTCCATCTGGGGCCGTGATCTGGAGCGGGCCAGGGCTCTGGCAATGAAGCTGGAGACTGGAACGGCCTGGATCAACAACCACGCCGAAGTGCTTCCCCATTGCCCGTTTGGAGGTTGCAAGATGTCGGGTATAGGCGTTGAGTTCGGTGAGGAGGGTTTGCTCGAGTACACCACCGCTCAGCTTGTCAGTATGAATCGCGGAGGGGGTTAGTCAGCCCGTTAGCGGTTTCCCGAAAGGTTTGTTGTTGTGCCCTTGGGGGCTGGGACGGGCAACCGCCTCAGCCCCGGTTTTCAGGGGAAGCGCTTGGGGCTACTATGCCAGAGAGCTTGTCTGGGGGCGCTGGACTGGCTCGCGGAATGTGTTGCGCCAGCCTTACAACAACAAAAACCGGTTCCGGGCATGTATGAATTCATAAAGCGTATTTTCCGTAACAAGCCAACCTTCAGGATTGGTAGCGTTGATCTGGATGGTCAGGATGACTATCAGACCCAAAAAGAGAAGTTTGCCCGGATTATTCTGGATCAGATGTACCACTTTGCCGGGCTCCTGGACGGGGAGGGAAACATCCTTGAGATCAACGTCCCTGCGCTGCGAGGAGCTGGTCTTTCCATGGAAGACGTGGTTGGTACGCCGTTCTGGGAGGCTCGCTGGTTTGCGCTGTCTGAGGAAAGCAGGGCCTCCCAGCGGGAGATGGTTCTGCGGGCCGCGCAGGGTGAGTTCATCCGTCGAGATATCGAAGTCTATGGTGAGGCCAGCGGTGAGCGAACCATCATTACGGATTATTCTCTCACACCCTTGAGGGATGAGGCCGGCGAGGTGCGGTTCATTCTCGCGGAAGGCCGGAATATCACCGAGAAGAAAAAAGTAGAAGTTGAGGTGGCAAGGAAGAAAAACGAACTTGAGGAGCTCCTTAAAAAAAACCGGGAACTGGACGAACAAAGAAATCGCTTCTTTGCCAACATCAGTCACGAACTCAAAACCCCGCTGTCGCTGATTATTGGCCCGGTTGATGACATTTTCTCTCAAAGCAGTGGTTTATCCGAACGGCAGAAGACGGACCTGTCAGCCATCAGGCGAAATGCCATTACCATGCTCAATCTCGTGAATGACCTTCTCGATCTTGCGAAAGTCGATGCGGGAAAGGTTCAGCTCTTTTATGAAGTGATTCCCATGGTCGGGTTCATGAAAGAGGTTGCTAGCCATTTCGATGCGATTGCCCTGCAAAATAATATTGCGTTTGCTCTGATGGTTCCGGACGGTCTGGAGATCGAAGCGGATCGGGAGCGCCTGAGCCAAACCGTGTTCAATCTGATCTATAACGCGTTCAGTGTGACCCCCCGAGGCGGGCGTATCAGTTGCTCTGTCGAGGAGCACGAGAATGACCGGATACTGATCAGCGTCACGGACACGGGGCCTGGCATCGACTCAGACCAGAGGGCAAAGATTTTCGAACGCTTCGAACAGGGAGCGGGCCTGCTTCAGAGTACGCGCCAGGGAACAGGGTTGGGGCTGGCGATCGTCAAGGAGTTCGTTGATCTTCATAGGGGTACAGTAACGGTTACCAACTCTCCGGTGGGTGGCGCCCTGTTCAGTGTGGAGTTACCGGCCAAGGCACCCTGTGGTACTGGCGTCCGTGAAAGTGTCAGAAACAGCAACCGCGATACGGGGAGTCTCCTCGTTCAAGATGGGCATCAGGGAGATGAGCCATCAGCCTCTGAAGCAACCGGAAAGCCGAGGGTGCTGGTGGTCGACGACAACCGTGAAATGAGGGAGCTGATTGATCGTGTACTCAGTGATGAATATCAGGTCCGCACGGTCGATGGCGCAAAAAAAGCGCTGGCGATTCTGGAATCGACTCAGCCCGATCTGATCATTACCGACCTCATGATGCCGGAGTTCAGCGGTGATGAGATGATCCGATCCATTCGCAATCGAGTGGATTCTGCTCAGATTCCTATTCTGGTGCTCTCGGCCCATTCGGGGGGAGCGGTCAAAAACGAACTGCTCTCGAAATACGTCCAGGATTATGTCACCAAGCCGTTTTTTGTGCCGGAGTTACTGTCGAGGGTTCGGAATATTGTGACTATGCGGGATGCGCGACGGGCTCTTCAGCAGGAGCTGGAATCCCGGGACACGAATCTGATGCAGCTTACCCGGGAGTTGATTGAGGGTCGCCGGCAACTTCAGCGCAGTTTCGACGCACTGCGAAAATCCGAAGGGCGTTGGCGGGCGATTCATGAGAATTCCGCTGTTGGTATTGCTGTCGTCGATACCCACTGGATGTTCGTGAACGTGAACCCGGCTTTTTGTCAGATGTTGGGTTACTCTGCTGAGGAACTTATGGGGCGCTCGGTGATTGATTTCACCCATGAGGCTGATCGGTCGATCACCGGGAATCGTCTGAACCAGCTTCTATCAGGGGACATTGAAAACTACCACTATCAGAAGCGATTTATCAGCAAACAGGGTTATGAGGTCTGGACCAGCTCCAGCGTTTCTGTGATACCCCAAACTGAAGATTCGCCACCCCTATTAATGGGCGTCGTTGAGGACATCAGTGAGCGCAAACAGGCCGAGCTTGAGTTGGAAGAAGCCCGTTTGGAGTTGGCGCGGGTAATGAGAGTCACGTCCATGGGTGAACTGGTGGCGTCGATCACTCATGAAATCAATCAGCCGCTTTCCGCAATCGTTGCCAATAGTCAGGCTGGGCTCCAGTGGCTGTCCCATTCACCCCCAAATGTCGACGAGGCTTCGAGAGCAATCAAAAACATCCAGCGCGACGGTGAGCGTGCGGCTGATGTGGCCATTCGGATTCGTGGGTTTATGAAGCGCGATGCGGGGGAGCTCCAGCCGATTGATTGGACTGATTTGATCTCGGACGTTCTGGATTTCGTCAATGAGACCGCCCGTAAGATTGGTATTCGGATTCATACCGTAATCGAGTCGGATCTGCCTGTAACCACGAGCGATAAAGTACAGCTGCAGCAGATCCTTCTGAATCTGGTCCTGAATGCGATTGATGCCATGAAGAGCATGGCCAGCAACGATAAACGGTTACGTTTGCATGTTCGGTATTGCCCTCAGATCGCCAAGATCCGTGTTCTGGTCAGCGACAGTGGGCCGGGCGTTTCGCTGAAGGCCCGTGGCCGTGCCTTCGAACCCTTCTTCACCACCAAGTCAGAGGGCCTGGGGATGGGACTGGCCATATGCAGGACAATTGCCAGTCGTCTGGGAGGCGATGTTGCGCTCCTGGATGAGGAGCCAGGGCAGGCAGGTGCTACGTTTGAATTGACGGTGCCATTAGAAGGTAACAGCCATGGGTAAGACGCAAACTGTCTACGTCGTTGATGATGACCTTTCGATGCGGGAGGCCATCAGTAGCCTGCTCCGTTCTCACGGATTCAACGTTGTGCCCTGTGAATCTGCGAAAGCGTTTCTGGACAGTTTGGTACTTGAGAGACCCTGCTGTTTGGTGCTGGACGTCAGCATGCCCGAAATGACGGGTGTTGAATTACAGGAACACCTGATTGGGATCGATGAGTTGGTACCGATCGTTTTCGTGACCGCTCATGGCGATATCCCTATGTCAGTGAAGGCGATCAAGGCAGGAGCCATAGAGTTTCTACAAAAACCGGTGAACCAGGATCACTTGTTGGAGGCCGTCCATCAGGGTTTGCGGCAGGACGCGAGAAAACACGAAGAGCTCAGCCAGTTAGCCAGCTTGAAAGAACGGGTAAACCTGCTGACTAGGAGGGAAAAGGAGATCCTCAAAGAGGCAGTAAAAGGCAGGCTCAACAAGCAAATTGCGGCTGATTTGGGTGTGGCCGAAGTGACGATAAAGGTTCACCGGCACAATATGATGCAGAAACTCGACGTACGATCACTTGCTGAGCTTGTTCGTATCGCCGAGCGTTATCCTGATTTGTTTTAACCGGGAACCGTGTTTCTGGCAACCTTTTTGAGAATGCTCAGGACTGCAACGTGGAGCACCCCAGATACCGGCCATGAAACCGCAGATGCTGGTCGATAAAACTCGCGATAAAGAAGTAGCTGTGGTCGTAGCCCTCTCGAAAGTTCAGCTCCAGCGGGTAATTGCTGATGCTGGCCGAGGCCTCAAGCGCCTCTGGCTGAAGCTGTTCAGTCAGGAAATTATCCGCATCGCCTTGATCGACCAGGGCTGGTACGAACTGTGTTGCATCCCGCATCAGCAGGCTGGCGTCGTATTCGGCCCAACGCGCGGTGTCCTTGCCCAGGTAGGCGGTGAAGGCCTTTTTGCCCCAGGGGCAATTTACCGGGTTGCTGATCGGGCTGAAGGCCGATACGGACTGGAATCGTTCTGGGTTGCGCAGAGCCAGAACCAGAGCGCCGTGACCACCCATTGAATGGCCGGAAATCGAGCGTTGATCCGTTACCGGGAACACCGATTCGATCAGTGCGGGCAGCTCATTCAGCACGTAGTCATACATGCGGTAGTGGGGATGCCATGGGCTTTCCGTGGCATTCACGTAGAAGCCTGCGCCCTGGCCAAGATCGTAGCTTTCATCGTCGGCAACGTCATCGCCGCGGGGGCTGGTGTCCGGTGCCACGATGGCCATGCCCAATTCCGCGGCCACACGGTGGGCGCCGGCTTTCTGCATGAAGTTTTCATCGGTACAGGTCAGGCCGGACAGCCAATAGAGCACCGGTACTTTTTCCCCGTTGGCTACTCCTGGCGGAAGGTAGATCGCAAATCGCATTCTGCAACCCAGGGTTTCAGAACGGTGACTGTACTGCTTGTGCCAGCCACCGAAACTCTTGTTGCTGCTCAGGTTTTCGATTGTCATCGGGACCTCCATCGGTCGGCCACCTGCGGGGCAGGTGGCCGTCGCGATTACTTGTCGAAATGAATTACGCTGCGGATGCTCTTGCCTTCATGCATCAGCTCGAAGGCTTCGTTGATGTCATCAAGCCCCATGGTGTGGGTGATGAAATCATTGAGCTTGAATTCACCCTGCAGGTAACGCTCGACAATGCCGGGCAGCTCGGAACGGCCTTTGACGCCACCGAAGGCAGAGCCCTTCCAGACGCGACCAGTGACCAGCTGGAACGGGCGGGTGGAGATTTCCTGGCCTGCCCCGGCAACGCCGATGATGACCGACTCGCCCCAGCCCTTGTGGCAGCACTCCAGTGCGGACCGCATGACATCGACGTTCCCGATGCATTCGAAGGAATAGTCCACGCCACCGTCGGTCAGTTCGACGATCACTTCCTGAATCGGCTTGTCGTAGTCTTTGGGATTGATACAGTCGGTTGCACCAAGCTGTCGTGCCAGGTCGAACTTGCTGTCATTGATATCGATGCCAATGATTCGGCTCGCCTTGGCCATGGTCGCACCAATAATCGCAGACAGGCCGATGCCGCCGAGCCCGAAAATGGCCACCGTGGCGCCTTCTTCCACCTTCGCGGTATTCATGACCGCGCCCATGCCGGTGGTGACGCCACAGCCGAGCAGGCAGACCTCTTCCAGCGGGGCTTCCTTGTTGACCTTCGCCAGTGAAATCTCCGGCAGAACGGTGTACTCGGAGAAGGTCGAGCAACCCATGTAATGATGAATGGGCTGGCCGTCCTTGTAGAAACGGCTGGTGCCATCGGGCATGAGTCCTTTGCCCTGGGTTTCGCGGATTTTCCCGCACAGGTTGGTTTTGCCAGACAGGCAGAATTTGCACTCGCCACACTCGGGGGTATAGAGCGGAATGACGTGATCGCCGATCGCCACACTGGTGACTCCTTCGCCGACCGCTTCTACAATTCCGCCGCCCTCGTGACCAAGGATGGCCGGAAAGTTGCCCTCGGGATCTTCTCCGGAGAGGGTGAAGGCATCGGTGTGGCAGACACCCGTTGCCATCACTTTTATTCTCACTTCTCCCGCTTTCGGGGGCATGACATCCACTTCTTCAACGGACAGTGGCTGACCGGGGCCCCAGGCAATTGCCGCTTTTGATTTGATCATTTCAGCCATAGTGTTCTCCATCGGTATACAGGAAGGGCGGGCGCCGCCCGATCGAAGTGCCCATTGTATTTATAGTGATCTGATTGATAATGACCGCTCTCAGTAAATAACTTTTACTGGTGTGCAATAATCAAGATGGCACACCATGAACGGGGACAGTCATGCATCGCTGGGAAGGGGTAGATGAATTCGTGGCGGTAGCCGAAACCGGGAGCTTCACCCGTGCCGCGAAGCAACTGGGCGTCTCGACCGCACAAGTGAGCCGACAGGTCAGTGCCCTGGAGGCCCGCTTATCAACTCGCCTGTTTTATCGAACCACACGTCGCGTGTCTGCCACCGAGGCCGGGCAGCTGTATTACCAGCACTGTCGCCAGGTGCTTGATGCCCTTGAGCAGGCGGAGCGTTCCATCACCAATATGCAGCTGATCCCCCGAGGCAGGCTGCGACTCACGGCGCCGGTGACCTATGGAGAAAAGTCGATTGCGCCACTGGTCAATGACTTTGTTGTGCGTTACCCCGAACTTGATGTGGAGATGCATCTTACCAATCAGACCCTGGACCTGGTGGCTGAAGGCTACGATCTTGCGGTGCGCATGGGTAAGCTGGAGGACTCCACTCTGATGGCGCGGCGGCTTGCATCCCGAACCCTGTACGTGTGTGCGTCGCCCGATTACCTTGCGACGCATGGCACGCCGCACTCGCTCTCCGAGTTGGCGAATCATAACTGTCTGCTGGGCAACCTCGATTACTGGCGCTTCCAGGAAGCAGGGCAGCCCCGAAATGTCCGGGTCAAAGGAAATATTCGCTGTGACAGCGGCAGGGCTCTGCTCGATGCCGCCCTCAAGGGCATTGGTATTGTTCAGTTGCCGGATTATTACGTTCAGGCTGCAGTGGACTCGAGGCGGCTGATCCCGGTGCTGACTCACTACCAGGAAGACGATGACGGTATCTGGGCGGTGTATCCTCACAATCGCCATGTATCACCGAAAGTGCGACTGCTCCTCGATTTTTTTGCCGACTCACTGGTGTAGGTCGCCCCCTTTCTTCATCGACTGATGACCGGGTTCGGGCACAGTCGGTCCCCCGGTCAGGGTTCCGCATCAAGAGGCCACGAGTTGCAGATACCGTTCCAACGTCTATGGTGAATGAACAGTCCTACCATTCTGATGGCTGGTTCGCTATGGGCATCAATCGCTTCTCTTCTGAAAAGTGTCTTCTCCCGCCATGATTTCTGGCCCACTCAGTCCGGAGCAAAGCATTCTGGTCGGCAGAATGCTGACCCACTCAGCTTCCGTCATGATCTGGATTTCGGATGCCAACAAAGAGTGCGTTTATTTCAACGAGTCGTGGCTGACATTCACGGGCAAGCGTCTGAATGATGAAGCCGGTTTCGGCTGGAGCAAGGGAGTTCACCCGGATGACTATGGCCGTTGCCGGGAAATCTTTGGGCAAGCCTTTGATCAAAGACAGTCCTTTTCGATGGATTACAGATTGCTCCGTGCGGACGGTGTTTATCGCTGGATTCGGGATGAAGGTGCTCCATACTTTGAGCCGACGGGCGAGTTCGTGGGCTATATCGGCTCCTGTCATGACATTCATGAGCAGACGTCCGCGCTGAAACAGCTTGCCGAGAGCAAGAAGAGAATTTCAGAGGAACGGCAAGAGTACAGTTCGACTCTGGACAGCCTGCAGATTGGTATCGTTTTGCATGCAGAGGATACCAGCATCCTTTACAGCAACCGCGCTGCAACTGACATCCTTGGCCTGACACAGGAGCAAATGGCCGGAAAGAAGGCAATTGATCCCGCCTGGCAATTCATCGACGAGCAATTGAACCCACTGCCTTTGTCCAGGTACCCCGTTAACGTGGCGTTGTCGTCGTCAGCGAACCTGTTTGATTATGTCGTCGGGGTCTTGAGGCCCGACCGTGACAAGCCGATCTGGGCCTCTGTGACGACTCATTACCTGGAAACCCAGAATCCTGACGATTCCGTTCAGGGAAAGGCCATTATCAGCTTTGTGGACATCACGGCGAGGAAAGAAGCGGAAAATCAACTCACCAGGAGCGAAGCCCTGCTTTCCTCGCACGTTGAGAATACCCCTCTGGGATGTATTACCTGGGATCCCAACCTGATCTGTACCAGTTGGAACCCCGCCGCGACCTCAATTTTCGGCTATTCCGAGTCCGAGATGATTGGTCTGTCCTCGTGGGAATCCATTGTGCCAGAGGAGGTCAAAGGCCATGTTTTCAACCTGTTCCATTCACTCCTGCACCGAACAGGCGGTGAATCATCGATAAACCAGAACAGGACCAAAGACGGAAAAGTTATTGTTTGTGAATGGTTTAATACCACGCTGGTGGATAAAGAGGGCCGCGTCTTGGGAATCGCCTCGATGGTTTCAGACGTGACCGAAAAGAAGGAAAAAGAATCCCTCCTGTTAACGCAAAGCCAGATCACTTCAAACATGATTGAGGGCGTTTGTCTGGTTGTCAGCGACTCCCAAAAAATTGTTTATGTGAATCCGACCTTTGAAAAAATGTTTCGTTGTCATCAAGACAGCGTGGTCGGAAAAAAACTGACTGAACTGGATTGCTTCGGTATACAGCTCGACTCGGACACCATCAAGGAAGTGGTCCAGTCAGTCGCCAACAAGAAGGTCTGGAGGCGAGAGTGGAGCCGGTCAAACGAACAAGGTGAAAACGTATGGTATTCCACGAGTCTCTCGGGGTTTGATCATCCCACCCATGGCCCGGTCTGGATTGTGGTTACTGCCGATGTTACGGATAAAAAGCTGCTCGATTACAAACTTGCCTACAGCGCCAGTCACGATAGCCTGACGGGCCTGATCAATCGGAGTGAGTTTGAATTGCGGGCCAATCAGTTGATGACGGACGTAGAAGGTTCGCAAAGACAACACGCGCTCTGTTTCCTGGACCTGGATCAATTCAAGGTTATCAACGATACCTGCGGACACACTGCGGGTGATGAGCTGCTTCGGCAGTTGGCCATTGAGCTGGACACGCTGGTTCGGAAAAACGATACGCTGGCCCGCCTTGGGGGCGACGAGTTCGCGATTTTGTTGGAGGACTGCAGTTTAGAGCAGGCCTTCAGAGTCGCGCAGAGCGTATTGAGCCAGATCGCCGATTACCAGTTTGTCTGGGAGTCCGGCGTTTTTCGTATCGGGGCGAGTATCGGCCTTGTCGAGATCAACGCGGCTACCGGAAATCTGACAACTCTCCTCAAGCAGGCGGACATCGCCTGTTACACCGCCAAAGAACAAGGCCGAAATCGCATCCATGTGTTCAAAGAGGATGATGCCGAGATCAATCTCAGGAAAGGCCAGATCGAGTGGATCTCGAAGATCGAAGCGGCGTTGACGGATAACCGGTTTATTCTGTTTGCCCAGCCCATTCAGTCGTTCAAAAAGCCGGGTGCGGGGCACTACGAGATCCTGATCAGGCTTCGCGGGGAAGACGGTCAAATCTACCCCCCGGGCGCGTTTTTACCAGCGGCAGAGCGCTACGATATTATTGGCAGAATTGACCATTGGGTCGTCACTGAAGTTGCCGATCTCTTTGTTCGTTACAGGGAATTCTTCCAATCGGTTGATCTGGTCGCCATCAACCTTTCCGGTGCCTCCCTTGGTGACTTTCATTTCCTGGAGTACATTCTCGAGCTGGTGCGCAGTGGTTCTCTTGCGCCTGACAAGGTGTGTTTCGAAGTGACCGAAACGGTGGTGATCTCAAACCTCAAAAGCGCGGTGAAGTTCATCAATTCGTTGAGGAGTCTGGGATTCAGCTTTGCGCTGGACGATTTTGGGAGCGGCATTTCTTCTTTCGGCTATCTGAAGAATCTGCCGGTGGATTACCTGAAAATAGACGGAATGTTTGTAAAAGACATCGCTGAAGATTCCTTCGATTATGCAATGGTGAAATCGATCAACGATCTCGGGCAACTGATGGGTATGACAACCGTAGCCGAGTTTGTGGAAAGTGATGCGATTATTTCAAAACTCAGGGAGATTGGGGTCGACTACGGTCAAGGCTTTGCTCTGGGCAAACCGGAGAGTTTTATCGACCTGATCAAGAGCAGCACATAATGGCTTCGGCCGCGGGCGCACATGCCGAATTGGGTGCGCTGCGGAGTTGCAGCACCCGCCGAGCGAGGTGCTGCAACTCTCGGTTCAATCAGACCATCCGGCTCAGGGTGCCATCGCCTTTCACATGCTGGTGGAACAGCGCCATACCGATATGACCAATCACCAGAGCCGCCAGAGCCCAGGCTAGGGTGGAATGGATGCCGCCAATGGTCGATGCCCAGGCAATCTTGTCACCCTTTTCAATCAGTTGCATGCCAAAGACGTTCAGACCATAACCGCCGCCCAGCAGAATCAGAATTCCGGTGACGGGCAGCAACAGCATGGCCGCATAGAGCAAACCATGACCGATTTTCACCAGGCGTCCCTGCGGATCCTCATGTTGGGGCCGTTGGCCGCGCTGACTGAAAGCCCAAATCATGCGCAGCACGATTAATGCGAGCAATAGTGTTCCGATCGACACATGCCAGGGCACCAGGGTTTCGCCAACCCAGTGCTCGCCGTCGGCAACCCGGTCGCCAAACTTCAGAAACTGCCAGCCGATCAAGACGGCCATCAGCCAGTGCAGGCTTTTGCTGAGTGTTCCGTAACTTTCCCTGGAGTCTTTCATGGTAAAGGGATGTCCTCTGGTTTCGGTTTTTGGTAATCGATGCAGCGCCCTGTTTCAGGCGATGCTTTCAACAATGCCGCCTTCCACTCGCAGGGCTGAACCGGTGGTAGCACTGGCCTGGGGGGAGGCCGCGTAAACACACAGGCTGGCTACTTCCACGGGATCAGCGAACCGCTTGATCAGCGTTGAGGGTCGGTTTTCTTCAAGGAAGAGCGTTTCCATCTCTGCCATCGATACGCCCCGTTCGGAAGCCATCTCCTGAAGCATGGCTACGGCGCCCTCGGTGCGGGTAGGGCCCGGCAGGATCGTGTTTACTGTGACGCCTGTGCCCGCGAGTACCTTCGCCAGGCCGCGGGAAAGCCCCTGCAGGGCGGCCTTGCTGACGCCGTAGTGAACCATTTCAGACGGGATGTTCAGGGCTGACTCGCTGGAAATAAACTGGATCCTGCCCCAACCCCGGTCCGCCATCCCACGGGCGTAGTGCCTGGCGAGCCGGACAGCACTCATGACATTGACCTCAAGTATGTGGTCCCAGTCGTCGTCCGCAATATCGAAGAACGGCTGTGCGCCGTAGATACCCAGATTATTGACGAGAATATCGACGTCCGGACAGGCCCCAGTCAGGGCCTGGCAACCCTCGGCCGTGCCGGGGTCGGCCACGATCCCCCGGATATCGGTGCGTCCGGAGGTCTGTTCGATACTCGCGAGGGCGTTGTCCAGTTTGTCCTGACGACGGCCTGTGATCGTGACCTGTGCGCCGGCGTTTGCCAGGCCGCTGGCAATGGCCAGCCCGATACCGGCGGTTGAACCCGTTACCAGTGCGGTTTTGCCGCTGAGATCAATCTGCATCTGGAATCTCCTGAAGGTTTTTTGAATTTGCTTTCACGCCATCGTCATCCGAAACGGAATCCCGAAAGCCGGGTTTTCAGAACGTTTTCGGTGTAGACGGTGCGCCCCTGGTCCGCGCCTGCGGCACCTGCCGCTACCATCAGTGGTATCAGGTGTTCTTCTGCGCGTGGTGGATGGCAATCCCGGGCGTGGGGTGCCGTGGTCCAGCTGCCCAACGCCCGTTTTCGTTCAGCGGGTGTGTCGTGGACGGCATTGACCAGCCACTCGTTGAACGTTTCCGATGGTTGGGTGTAGCGGGCATCGCCATACCCTCGCATGTTGTGGAAACTCATGCCGCTGCCGATGATCAGCACGCCGTCCTCGCGAAGACCAGCCAGGGCCTCGCCCGCTTCAAGGTGAGAAACCGGGTCCATATCCGCCTTCAGCGACAGTTGGACCACCGGGATGTCGGCCTCCGGAAACATCAGCTTCAGGGGAATAAACATACCGTGGTCAAACCCGCGCTGGGCGTCTTCATGGGCTTCAATGCCGGCAGCCTTGAGCCTTGAGACAACCTCACTGGCCAATGAAGGCATGCCCTCTGCTGGATAACTGAGCTGGTATGTGTGTTCGGGAAAACCGTAGTAGTCGTAAATCAGATCCGGCTGCTGGCCCGACGTCACCGTGAACTCGGGGGCAAGCCAGTGGGCGGATACCATCAGAATGGCCCTGGGTGGTTCCGGCAATGAAGTGCTTACGCTGGCCAGAAACTCAGCCATGCCATTCCAGGTGGTCGGCGGGTTCCAGTCTATGAAAAAGCAGGGCCCCGCTCCGTGAGGAATAAAGAGTACTGGCTGTGTCGCTTTCTGGTGCATCGGAACTACCTCTCCTGACCGCAGTCTGTGGAAACAGCGTTGCCGAGCAACGATAACTATTCACCTTCAGAAAGAGAACATGTTAACTTTAGGATCAGTTTTAACTGAGAGTTAAAAATAATGTTGGACCGTTTTACCGGCATGCGAGTGTTTGTTCAGGCCGCAACGCTGGGTAGTCTCTCTGCAGCCGGCCGTGATCTGGGGATCTCGCCGGCGATGGCCACCAAGCATCTGGACGCACTTGAGCAACGGCTGGGCGTGCGCCTGTGTCATCGCACCACCCGTCGCCTGACGCTGACCAATGCTGGGCTGGACTACCTCGCCACCTGCCAGAGAATCCTCCTGGATCTTGAAGAGTCCGAGTCGCAGCTGGCGGCCCAGGGTAATCAGGCCGTTGGCCTGCTACGGATGAACGTGCCCCTGTCTTTTGGCACTCACTACATCGCCCCCCTGTTGCCGGCATTCAGTCGCCGCTATCCGCACGTTCACATAGAACTCGGTTTGAGTGATGCACAGCAGGATCTGATTGCAGAGGGATGGGATCTCGCGATTCGCATCGGGCACCTGGCCGACAGTGATCTGAAAGTAAGGCATTTGGGAGACTACCCGATGCGGGTCTGTGCCGCGCCAGATTATCTGGAGCGCTGTGGTACCCCTCGCAAAGTCTCTGAACTGAGTAGTCACCAGTGCCTCAGTTATTCGTTGTCTTCCCAGCAGGGCGATGGAACCTGGTCGTTTGGCCGCAACGGTGAGGTAAAAGTGCCGATTCAGGGGCCGCTCAAGGCGAATAACGGCGATGCACTGCTGGCCGCCGCCGTTGGCGGTCAGGGCGTGATCTACCAGCCCGACTTTATTGTCGCCGACGCGCTGCGCGATGGAACCCTCGTGGAACTGGTACTGGATGTTCCGGTGGTGGAGCTTGGCGGCCTGCACGTACTGTTTCCGCCCGATCGACGGCTCCCGGCCAAGGTCCGCGCAATGATTGATTTCCTGGTGGAGGCGTTCTCGGTCAGTTCCCGGTGACAACCACAGCTCTGACCCGGCAAGCGGCGGAGCTGGAGTTTTAGGCAATCAACCGACCGAATCGTGTATTCAAACACCGACGCTTTCCGAGCAAACTCTGACCTATGAGGCCATGGTCCCATCCCTGAACGCCTCATTTCCGAAACTCGCTCCATAACGTTCGGAAAATCAAGGCTAAATACAGGAGAGCGATCACTATGATTCTCAAAGAGACTTACACACTGGCGAACGGTATTGCGATTCCGAAGCTTGCCCTCGGAACCTGGATGATCGAGGGCGAATCCGCCACAAATGCCGTCAAAAAAGCCATCGAGCTTGGCTACAGGCACATCGACACGGCCCAGGATTACGGTAACGAAGCCGAGGTGGCGGACGGTGTGCGCGCCAGTTCTCTGGAGCGTGAGCAATTGTTTGTCACGAGCAAACTGGCAGCCCGTCACAAGACCTATGACGAGGCCACCGCTGCGATTGAGGAATCGCTCGAGAAAATGGGTTTCGAGTACCTCGATCTGATGATCATCCACAGCCCGCAGCCCTGGGATCACTTCGGATCCGAGGACCGTTTCCCTGAGGGCAATCAGGAAGCCTGGCGTGCCCTGGAAGACGCCTACAAGGCCGGAAAGCTGAAGGCCATCGGTCTGTCGAATTTTCAGGAACGGGACATCGATACCATTCTCGAAACCTGCAGCGTGGCGCCCATGGTTCATCAGATCCTGGCGCATGTCACCAATGTGCCGGGTGCCCTGATCGATTACTCACGCAATAAAGGCATGCTGGTTGAGGCCTATTCCCCGGTCGGTCATGGAGAGCTGTTCAAGAACGAAGCGATTATCAAAATGGCGGAGAAGTACAACGTCTCCGTGCCGCAGCTGTGTATTCGCTACGACCTGCAACTGGGCCTCTTGCCGTTGCCCAAAACCGCCAACCCGGACCACATGGCGAACAACGCCGCGGTGGATTTCGAGATCGCACAGGCCGACATGGACGCGCTGAGTGCCCTGGAGCCGATCAAGGACTACGGAGAGGCAAGCCAGTTCCCGGTCTTTCAATAAGACGAATCCTGGCTGATTCAAAAGAAGAAGCCCCCCGGTCAAACGAGGGGCTTCTTTTTATTGGGTTTTGGCAACGGCTTGCTGGTACTCCTCCTCGCTGACCTTTTCTTTCCAGGAAACATTTTCGCCGTCTTTATCGCCTGTCACGACGAAGTGTTTCATCGGCGCGTCCGGTGTGGCGCCGTGCCAGTGGTCCAGGTCGGGTGGGCACCAAACCGCCTCGCCTTCCTTGAACTTGATCACTGTCCCATCTCGTGTTGCGGTCAGTGCGGTGCCCTGGGTCACAACCATGTGCTGGCCAGCGGGGTGCTCATGCCAGGCGGTTCGCGCGCCCGGCGAGAAGGTGACAAAGGCTCCGGAATAGTGGGCCGTGTCGTTATTGGGAAACATCACATCCACCTGGACATCACCGGTGAAGAACTCGGCGGGGCCGGTAAATGAATTCCGTGATTCTTCGGTGTAGTGAGTCTGAGATTCCGGGAACGGTTTGTTCGGCATGACGCTTTTTCCTCTGTCGCTTCAGTGGAATTTTCTATCGCAAGACCATTGGAGCACCTCTCCCTGCCGCCGTCTTATAGCGATTCTGCTGGTTTATTGCCTAATCCTCCGGAAGACACTGAAAAGAGGTGAACGCGTTTTATCCAGTGGTGTTTAATGGCGTGCGCTGGGCAGCGGAACACTGCGTCCGGAATACCTCAATCAGGTTGGTTATCGTTGTCATGAAAAGAAAGGCAAGAAACGTGTTTTACGGATTGAGCGGCATCCTCGCCGTCCTCATCGTTGCCGGGGTCGCGTATCTTCAGCATCCGAAGTTTGGCGAGCTGCCCGAAGGTGATCGGTTGTCCGCCATTGAGCGTTCCTCCAATTATCAGGACGGGCAGTTCCATAATCTTGTTGAAACACCCATGTTCGCTGGCGACAAATCGTTCGTGGAAGTCTTGCTTGAAAATCTGCGCTCCGATACTCAGCGGCTGGCACCGAACGGACCAATTCCATCCAGAAAAGTCGACCTGAAGGCACTCGATGCACGGGAAGACCTGGTTGTCTGGTTTGGTCACTCATCGTTCTTTCTTCAATTGAATGGCCAACGCATCCTGATTGATCCGGTGTTCAGTGACTACGCGGCGCCTTTACCGTTTCTCAACGCGGCCTACGCGGGGACGAATGGCTACAGGGCCAGCGATTTCCCGGGCATTGACGCGCTTCTTATTACTCATGATCACTGGGATCACCTGGACTATTCCAGCGTGATACAGCTTCAGCCCAAAGTGGATCAGGTCGTCTCTCCGCTGGGTGTCGGAAGCTATTTCCGGGGTTGGGGTTATGAGGAGGCAAGGGTCTGGGAGGGTGACTGGTATGACAGCTTTGAAATCGGTAATGAGGTGCGCATACATCTCATCCCCGCCCGTCATTACTCCGGCCGCCTGCTGACCCGCGGCAAGACCCTCTGGGCGGGTTTCGTGATCGAAACGCCCGATCGTCGCGTGCTCTTCAGTGGGGACTCCGGTTATGGCCCCCATTTCAAGGCAATTGGCGAACGCTTCGGCCCTTTTGATCTGGTGTCGCTGGACAGCGGGCAATACGACCCGCGCTGGCCGTATATCCATATGAACCCGGAGGAAGCAGTGGCAGCGGCTGAGGATCTTCGTGCTAAGGCACTCATCCCGGCGCACGTTGGCAGATTCACACTGGCCCGGCACCCATGGGACGAGCCCTTTGAGCGCATGGTGGCAGCGAGTGAGGGAAAACCGTTCGATTTGTTGACGCCGATGGTGGGTGAACCGCTTGAGTTGGATCAGCTGCAACCGGCCAGGTTTGGCGCCTGGTGGAGATGACCAGGTACGGTCAGGGCCAGAGTCGCTCTTAAGACGGCGTTTGGGGCGTGAGTGGCTCGATACTGTTGAATTCTTGCCCGATTCTCTTTATGCCCGGTGTGGGGCGTGAATTGGCGTCGGTTTTGAGCTTGAATCAAGTCAGAACGCTGTATCCCTGACTTTCTGAACAACCGCATTGGAACAGTGATTCGTGGAGGCAACCGAACAATGTCTGACAAACAGGCGCGTGCAGATAAGCAGCAACCGTATACGGGCGACGACCGCGGCCCCCTCGGTCTTGCCGCCAGGATTGAGAAAGCCACCGAGGGTACCAACCGTCTGGATACAGACATCAAGGGCCTGAGCCTCCATCGCTGGCATCATCCCACGGACCCGACCAGCTATATGCTGGCGCCCAGTATTTGCCTGATTGGCCAGGGTCGAAAACAGGTCGTGGTGGGCGAAGATACGTTTTTCTACGACACCAGCCAGTTCCTGATTACCTCCATTGATTTGCCGGTGGTGTCCAGAATCCTCGAGGCATCGGAGGACCAGCCCTACCTCGGTCTCACCATGGAAATCGATTTTCGGGCGCTATCCCAGCTGATACTGGAGAACCCGGCTCACATCGCACGGCAGCCCTTCGACAAGTCGCTCGGCATCGCGGTCAACGATATCGATCCGCCGTTAATGGATGCCTTCAATCGATTGCTCGATCTCGTTGGTGAGCCTGAAGACAGCGCGGCGCTTGGCCCCCTCATTCAGCGTGAGATTCTCTACCGGTTGCTGAAAGGAGAGCAGGGCCCTCGACTGCGCAATATGGCGGCCTCGGGCCAGAACGGTTATCGGGTTTCCAAAACCATTGAGTGGCTGAAAGAACACTACAAGGAATCCATGAAGGTAGACGAGATGGCCAGCCGGGCCGGACTCAGCGTCTCGGCCTTTCATCATCATTTCCGCGCAATGACGGCGATGACGCCTCTTCAGTACCAGAAAAGAATGCGGCTCAGCGAAGCTCGCCGATTGATGCTGACCGAACACGTGGATGCCTCTCGCGCCGCTTTCCAGGTGGGCTATGAGAGCCCATCGCAGTTCAGTCGGGAATACAGCCGGATGTTCGGGGCTCCGCCGATGCAGGATATCCGCAAGCTGGTGCAGCAGCCGGCCTGACCGGTTATCGCAAAACGGTAAACCGCGCGGTGGTCAAAGCCATCCTGTGAGAGAACGCTGCCGGCACCGACAGTCAGAAAAGAATCGATGAGGGAGATAACCCATGGCCAGTTTAACCATTAACGGACGCCAGTATGAGCTGGACGTGCCGGATACCATGCCCCTGCTCTGGGTCATACGCGACGTGGTCGGGATGAAAGGCACCAAGTTTGGCTGTGGCATGGCGCAGTGCGGTGCCTGCACGGTTCATATCGATGGAGTTGCCACCCGCTCCTGTGTGACACCGGTTTCTGCCGTGTCTGGCGAGGTAAAAACCATTGAGGCCATGGCCGATGATGCGCTCGGCAAGCGGGTTCAGCAAGCGTGGCTGGATCTTGGTGTGGCCCAATGCGGCTACTGCCAGGGCGGTCAGATCATGAATGCGACGGGGCTGCTGAAAAACAATCCCAGCCCCAGCTCTCAGGAGATCATCGATGCCATGGCGGGGAACCTGTGCCGGTGTGGCACCTACAACCGTATCCTTGCGGCGGTCGAACGGGTTGTCAGTGAGGAGGCGTCCTCATGAGTCATTCAAACGACACCCTGATGCTTGCCAACGTCAGCCGTCGCGGTCTGCTCAAAGGCATGGCTGGCGCCTCGGCGCTGGTACTGGCGGCCCGTTGGGACGCGGGCTTTGCAAATGAACAGGCACAGTTCGGCGCTGGCGCCATGCCGGGAGGCTGGGTCGACAACCCGAACGTGTTTATCCGCATCGACTCCGACGGCATCGTAACGTTTATCAATAACCGGGCAGAAATGGGGCAGGGCATCCGAACCAGTCTGGCCATGGTTGCGGCCGATGAACTCGGTGCCGACTGGGACCAGGTTCAGGTTGAACAGGCGCCGGCAGATCAGGAAAAGTACGGCAACCAGAATACCGACGGCTCCCGGAGCATGCGTCATTGGTATCAGCCCATTCGTCGGGCCGGCGCGGCCGCGAGGCAGATGCTGGAGCAGGCAGCGGCAAACCAGTGGGGCGTGCCTGCGTCTGAAATCCGGACCGGAGTTCACAAGGTTGTTCATGTGCCGAGCGGTCGTGAGCTGAGTTTTGGTGAGCTGGCGGGTGCGGCGAGGGAGCTGGAAGTTCCCGGTCGAAACGCGCTGACCCTGAAGCAGGACAGCGAACTTCGATTCATTGGAAAAGAATCGGGTTGGGTGAATGGCGAGCTCACCTCAGCCTACCCGAGAGCCCTCGACGGTGAGGATATCGTTACCGGCAGAGCCGTATTCGGTGCCGACGTCGAGCTTGACGGTATGCTTTATGCCGTCGTCGCAAGGCCACCCGTATACGGAGCCGGAATAACCAGCGTGGACGACAGCGCTGCGCTTGAGGTCCCCGGCGTCGAGAAGGTGATACGCATCGACACGGCAGACCAACCGGCTGCTTTCAACCCGCTCGGGGGTGTGGCCGTTGTGGCCACCAACACCTGGGCCGCCATGGAAGGACGAAAGGCGCTGAAGGTTCAGTGGGATCTTTCACCGGCGGGGGATAACGCAAGCTATACCTCCGAGTCCTACCGGGCCGCCCTGGAGGAAACCGCACAATCCCCCGGAAAGGTGATCCGCCAGTCGGGAGATGTTGAGGCTGCCCTGAGCAACGCGGCAAACGTCGTGGAAGCGACCTACTACATGCCGCACATGGCACAGGCTCCGATGGAACCGCCGGTTGCGGTTGTGCGGGTGCAGAACGGCAAGGCGGAGGCCTGGGCGCCGGTTCAGAACCCGGGCGCGACCCGCGGCGGCATTGCCGGCATTCTCGGAATTGATGCAGAGAACGTGACTGTTCACCAGACTTTGCTGGGCGGCGGTTTCGGGCGCAAATCAAAGCCGGACTTCGTCAGTGAGGCGGCACGACTGGCAAAAGAGTTTGAGGGAAGACCGGTCAAGCTGCAGTGGTCACGGGAAGACGATGTGCAGCACGCCTACTTTCATGCGGTATCCGTGGATCACCTCAAAGCCGGGCTTGATGACCAGGGCAAGGCAACGGGTTGGCTGCACAGGACGCTTTCTCCAAGCATTGCGTCGCTGTTTGCACCGGATCCCGAGCACAAAGGCGAGTTTGAGCTGGGCATGGGCTTCAACACGATGCCGTTCAGCATCCCGTCGATTCGGCTTGAGAATCCGCCAGCCTCGGCCCACGTTCGGATTGGCTGGTTCCGGTCGGTCTACAACCTGCCTCACGCCTGGGCCATTCAGAGTTTTGCCCATGAAATGGCAGTCGCTGCGGGCCGTGACCATCGGGACTACGTGCTGGAACTGTTGGGCCCGGGCAGGAAGGTGCACAACCTGACCGTTGGCGATGGCTGGAACTACGGTGAAGACCCCGATTTGTACCCGATCGATACCGCCAGAATGCGGCGTGTTATTGAGCGCGCCACGGAGGAAGCCGGGTGGGGGCGAGAGCTGCCAGACGGTCGAGGTCTTGGCCTGGCGTTCCACCAAAGCTTTGCTTCGTACACGGCGATTGTTTTCGAGGTTGAGGTGGATGACTCTGGCGAACTCACCATCCACCGCGCGGACATTGCCTTCGACTGTGGCCCTCAGGCCAATCCCGAGCGCATTCGCTCCCAGATGGAGGGCGCTTGTGTCATGGGAATCGGTATCGCACTGAAGAGCGAAGTGACCTTCGAGAACGGCGTCGCCACCCAGAGCAACTTCCACGATTACCTGTTGCCGAGAATGCCGGATGCTCCGAAGGTGGTGCGTGTCCACCTGATTGATAACCCGGGCGATGCCATGGGTGGTGTGGGCGAACCGGGCCTGCCACCGGTTGCGCCGGCCCTGTGTAATGCCATCCACGCCGCGACCGGAAAACGTATCCGCCGTCTGCCAGTGGCTGACCAACTGACGTCGTGACCATGAAGTCTCTTTCGATGGCCGGAACCCTGCGGCGGCTTTGCTTTGTGCTGGCTGTCCAGGGGAGCGTCGGGTCTGTCATGGCACAGGCCGAATCCAGTTCGACAAAGGAAGATGCCGTGAACACTGAAACAGAGATCATCCTGGATATCGACGGCTCCATCGTGCATGTGAGCCTTGAGGATTCCGCGGCCACCCGTGATTTTCTGGCCCAGCTGCCACTGACACTGAGCTTCGGGGATTATCATGGCATTGAAAAGGTCAGTGACTTGCCCAGCCGTCTCTCGACAGAGGGGGCGCCAGCCGGCTTTGACCCTCAGGTGGGTAGCTTCACCTACTACGCACCCTGGGGGAATCTGGCCATCTTTTACAGGGATTTTGGCTACTCAAGATCCCTGGTCAATCTCGGGACCGTGACCAGTGGTCTGGAGCATTTGAGTCAATCCGACAGCTTCACAGCCACCATTTCCGTAGCCCGGTAGCAAGCCCCGAGTCTCGTTTTTCAGCAACCCAATCACCTTAATCACCCCGTTTCCACCAATCCGGAGCAATCATCATGAAGAAACTGGCACAAACCCTTTTCCCCCTCGCCCTTTGTTTTTCAGCGCCCGCGCTCGCGCAGGGTTCGGCGTCGGGCCCAAGCCTCAGCTTGCCTGGTAGTGCTCCGTCTATGGCGCAGATTCAGTCAGTCTCGCCTGCACTGGCGTCGTATACGGAAAACCTGGTCCTTGATGAGGTCTGGAACCGTCCCGGGCTGTCCGCCCGTGACCGGAGC
This sequence comes from Marinobacter flavimaris, assembly GCF_002933295.1. GTDB lineage: Bacteria > Pseudomonadota > Gammaproteobacteria > Pseudomonadales > Oleiphilaceae > Marinobacter > Marinobacter flavimaris. Next base: position 11,754 of record NZ_PSSW01000014.1, on the reverse strand, counting down.
GTTGTCACGCTGGCGGCCCTGATTTCCCGCAATCAGCAGGTTGAGCTGCCTTACCACGTCAACCTGGCGCTGGATAACGGTGTTAAACCGTCTGAAATTTCAGAGCTCATTACCCACCTGGCATTCTATTCAGGGTGGGCAAATGCGATGTCAGCGGTGGCTGTGACAGCGGAAGTTTTCGAAGCCCGTGGCGTAGAGGCCTCTGAGCTGCCCGCCGTTTCTCCGGAGCTCCTCCCGTTGGATAAAGAAGCCGAAGCGAAACGGCAAACGTTCGTGCAGGATACCTTTGGCGAGGTATCCCAGGGCGTGGTTGACTATACCGAAAGCGCACTCTTCCTCGATCTCTGGCTCAGACCGGGATTGCAGCCTCGGGATCGGAGCCTGGTGACGGTCAGCGCCCTTATTGCGGCAGGCAAGGTCGAACAGGTGCCTTTCCATCTGAACAAGGCCATGACCAACGGGCTGAGCAAAGAGCAGGCCTCGGAAGTTCTGACTCATCTTGCGTTCTACGCAGGCTGGCCAAACGTCTTCTCGGCCATGCCGGTGGTCAAAAAGGTATTTGCGGACAGGGAAGATTAAGCGGTAAGTCACCCGTGATCTGGCGCTGCGGAACGGCGGCGTCAGGGACGAGCCTGGAGCAATCCTCGGCTCGAACCGTTTAAGAAACAGGGCCGGGCACGCTGTGCCCGACCCCTAAAAACATCTGGAACCGTCAATTACTCTGACTTTTCCAGGGCGTTCTGATACGTCTCGTCGGTCACCTTTTCTTTCCAAACCACGTTCTCGTCACCTTTGAAGGCCGTAACAACAAAATGGGTCATCGGGGACTCGGGTGTCGCTGCATGCCAGTGATCCATATCGGGTGGGCACCAGACAGCCTCGCCCTCATGAAACGTTGTGACGGAGCCATCGCGAGTTCCCACCAGAGCGGTTCCTTCAGTCACCACGATATGTTGCCCCGCCGGATGCTCGTGCCAAATCGTCCGTGCACCTGCAGAAAACGTCACATACGCGCCGGAATACCGTGCAACGTCATTGCTTGGGAACACAGGATCGACGGTGACCTCTCCTGTAAACCACTGCGCTGGGCCATCAATCGGCGTTTTCCACTCTTTGTCGTAGAGCGAGTGCCCCTGGTTTTCCTCAGCAACAACAGCGGGTATGGCCGACAGCCCGAGCAAAGCGACGGCCACCGTTCGCATGATTGGGGTTCTGGATTTCATAACGATCTCCTTTGAGAACTGAAAAGTCAGTAGTGCACTCCTATTCAAACACTGGTGCGGGGAAGCTGTTATCGCAATCCTGTTCATTGATTGCCCAATTCTACGGGTTCGTGTACTTCACTTTTCTACTGGGGCCTGGCGATGATTCGCGTGCATGATATTGGGCAGGAAGAAGTGCTGACACCGAACAACATCCGGCATCACCGATTGCAGGCGAACGCTCGCCTGCACAAATGCCACTGATGAAATTCAGGTTAAGATGTGAATTAATAGTGTCATCTCGCCAACCCGAAGAAGCAGCGGCCGCTCACCATGAAACCGAACAGATTTTCGATCACTTCCCTTGGGTGCGGTTTGTTCAGTTACCTGATACTGGCCTCTTCGTTGAGCCTGGCATCGGAGGCGAATAAGACACCTGATGTTGAGCAATGGTCCGTTGCAACCTACGAGCCGGCGGTGAGTCAGTCAGAGAATACGAGCGCTTGATTGCCAGAGCCTACGAAAAACTGGGCATAACGCCAACATTCACCGAAAGACCGACGAAGCGTGCATCAGTTGCGCTTGATGCCACTCAGTTTGACGCCCTGTTGCTTGCATCAGGGGATGTGCAAGCGTCACTGGGCGGCTTCATTAGGATCGAAAATCCACTCCCGCCAATGATGCTTACCACTACGTGAGCGAGAAACACATTGCTCGTGTTGCGGAACTCAACAGTGTCCTTTCGCAGACGATTGCCCACTATTGTCAACGCGGTGAAGACGACTTCGAATTATCAGAGTCTTTGCCACCATGTCCCCGGGATTCGGATTATAGACATTGAACGAGACGGGTCGCTGACGGATTGATCTACTTGATCGCGACTTCCTCAAACGGTCCCCGCCACGGCCTCTTCCACTCGAACAGGCGTTTTTGACAGATACTGAAATGTCCGCTTTATCAGAATCCAGACACAGTATTTGATCTGCTACTAAACGAAAGCGAACATTCTTGAAGCATCTCAGTGCGGCGGTTCATCGAGAATCTGTGACTGAGGCTTCACCTCATGCCATTCCCGATGAATATGTCATTGCCACCCGCCCCCCAGAGCCCGAAAAAGGTCGGCCAGAGCCAGTTGCTGTTCTGTTTGTACCTGAACCAGGGCGCTTCGATTCCTGAAGCTCTGTCTCTGGGCGTCCAGGTAGCGAGAGTAATCATCTGCGCCATTCTCATAGCGAGCCCTGGACAACTGAAGCCGCATTTCGCTGGTCTTTACCAGTGATTGTCGGGCGGCCGTTTCTCGTTGCAGAGTTTCTTTCGCTGCGATGGCGTCTGAGACTTCCCGAAACGCCGACTGGATGACCTTTTCGTATTCAGCCACTGCAAGGTCTTTTCTGACGTGGGCCAGATCAAGATTGGCTTCATTGCGGCCACCATCAAAGATCGGCAGAGTGAGTCGTGGGGCGAACGACCAGCTTTCCTGACCCGATCCGAACAGGTCGGATAGCTCGGCGCTTGCCGAACCGAACGATCCCGTCAGAGAAAACCGTGGGAAAAAGGCGGCCCTGGCTGCACCAATGTTTGCGTTCCGGCTCCTCAGTCGATGCTCTGCGGCACGAATATCCGGACGATGTTCAAGCAGCTCTGAGGGCGCGCCGGGAGCCAGTCCCTGGACGATCCAGCGATCAGACGTCGGTTCCTCGGAAAGTTGTGGGCGCACGTCCGGAACACCGACGAGCAGGGTCAGGGCATTCGTCGTTTGCCGGATCTCACGTTCAACCCGTTCAAGATCAACGCGGGTCTGTTCAACCAGACCCAGGGCTTCCTGATAGTCCAGCGCGGTGGCGGCGCCCAGCTCTAAACGGTCGGCGATCAACTGCAATGACGCCTCGCGTGTGTTCAGCACCTGCTTTGCGAGGCGCTTTCGCTCGAGTGCCCCATCCCTGATCACATAGGTGCGGACAATGTTGGAAATCAGGCTGATCCTGGTGCTTCGAGCCCCTTCTTCCGTGGCGAGGAACTCCTGCAAGGCAGCTTCGGACAGATTCTCAACTCTGCCAAACAGGTCCAGTTCGTAGGTGGTCAATCCAACGCCGGCCTGATAAAGGCTTTGTGTTGTCGAACGGCCGGAGGCGGACAGGTCACCGGGGACCCGTTCCCGTTGCCCCGAACCTTCCACTTGAAGAGTCGGGAGCTGATCAGACCGTTGAATACCGTATTGCGCGCGCGCCGCCTCGACGCTCAGCAGGGCCTGCCGCAGATCGCGGTTGTTCGCCAGTGCCGTTTCAATCAGCCCTTGGAGTTGTTCATTAACCACAAAGGTGCGCCAATCGAGTGAAGCCGATGAAGACTCAACAGCGGTGCCGGGTTTAGCGGCGGAGCTTTCGCTGCCCCAGTCCGAGGCAATAGGTGCCTCGGGCGTTGAGAAGGAGGGGGCGAGCGAACACCCTGCCAGCCATGCGGCGCTCCAGAGTGCGATAAGGGAAGCGCGACTGAAAGCGATCAATGTGCGTTTGGACATGATTAAGAAACCTCCCTTGCCAATTCCAGTTCGCGGTCGGAAGCCGCCTCACTGCGGTGATCCCGCGCCAGCAAGGTGTAGATGGTGGGTAGCACGAACAGGGTGAACAGCGTGCCGATGAGCAAACCTGTGGTGACAACAACGCCGATGGCGTAGCGGCTTTCCGCCCCGGCACCCGACGCAAACATCAGTGGGATCAACCCGGAGACCATGGCCGCCGTGGTCATCAGGATCGGGCGCATACGGATGGTCGCCGCTTTCAACATCGCGTCAGTGGGCACCAGCCCATCCCGTTTCTGGATGTCATTGGCGAATGAAACCATCAGGATCCCGTGTTTGGAGACCAGTCCAATGAGCGTCACCAGACCGATCTGGGTGTAAATGTTCATGGTGGTGTACCCAAGCCACAGCGGCATAAGGGCGCCACATACGGCGAGCGGAACGGTCACCAGAATCACCAGCGGGTCCCTGAAGCTCTCGTATTGGGCGGCAAGCACGAGGAAGATGACGATCAGAGCGAATCCGAAGGACACGATCAATTGGCTGCCTTCCTGCACAAACTGGCGGCTGTCAGACATCCAATCAATTTGAGCGCCCGGCGGTAACGGCTGTGATTGCAGAAAATCGACGGCCTGCCCCATGGTCACGCCCGGCAGCAACACGGCGGACAGGGTCACCGCATTCATCTGGTTGAACTGCGGCAGGCTATTGGCCTGTGGCTGGACTTCGACGTCCACCACCGTAGCCAGTGGCACCATGTCACCGGATTGGGCGCGCACGTAGTAGCCCGTCAGATCGCCCGGGGCTGCACGCTTGTCCTGCGGCACTTGCGCAATGACGTCGTAGGACCGGTCGAACCAGTTGAATCGATTGATGTAGTTTTCGCCCACCAGAACCGCCAGCGTCTCTGCTATGGCGCTCATGGTGACGCCCATCTCACCGGCTTTGTCGGCGTCCACCGTTATCTGGGCCTGCGGGCTGTTAAACGCCAGGTCGCTGTCGACGAAGGCAAACAGTCCGCTGCCCCAGGCCGCACCTTTGATGGTTTCCATGGCTTTGTGCAGTTCGGAAAACTCCATCGGCGCGCGCAGAATCATCTGCACAGGCAACCCACCGCTGCCGGCGGGTAACGGTGCAGGTTGGAAGGCGGTCGCAAAGGCGTTGGTGATGCCGCCGGTTGCCGCATTGATCTGTGCCTCAACTTCGCTGGCGGTCATGTCACGCTCATCCCAGGGCGTCAGCACCACGCCACCGAACCCGTTGTTCTGGCCTCCGAAACCGTTCAGGAAGAAGCTGCTCTGATAGACCGGCAGTTCCTGAAAGACGTCTTCGATCATCAACGCCGCGCGCTCCGTGTGGTCTACATTGGCATACTGGGGCGCTTTGGTCTGAACGAACACGTAGCCCTGATCCTCGCCGGGGGCCAGTTCGTGATCCACGCCCATGAAGAGCACAACAATGCCGGCAAGCACTGCAACGCAGACCAGCAACACCGCCGTTCGTGCATGAAGTATGTGGCTCAGCAGCCGGCCATAGCGATTCGCCAACCCGCCCATGGTGCGTTCGATGGCCTGGGCCAGTCGGCCCTCTGACATCTTTGCGTCCAGCAGGTAGCTGCTCATCATGGGTGAGAGCGTAAGAGCCACCACACCCGAGACAATCACCGAGCAGGCGAGTGTGAAGGCGAATTCCTTGAACAGGGCGCCAGTGACGCCGCCCATCATGCCGATGGGGGCATAGACCGCTGCGAGGGTGATGGTCATACCAATCACGGGCCAGACTATTTCCCGGGCACCGATCATCGCCGCTTTCACGGGCGATTTGCCTTCCTCGATGTGTCGGTGAATGTTTTCCACCACCACGATGGCATCGTCGACCACCAGCCCAATGGCCAGAACCATGGCCAACAGCGTCAGCAGGTTGATGGAAAAACCGAACATGGCCATCAGCATGGTCGCGCCCACCAGGGACAGCGGAATCGTGACGATTGGAATGATCACCGCGCGGAAGGTTCCGAGGAACAGGAAAATCACCACGATCACGATGATCACCGCTTCCAGCAGGGTTTTCATGACTTCATCAATCGATGCGTTGACGAATCGGGCCGTGTCGAAAATGTTGGTGATGGTCATGCCCGGAGGCGCCGAGGCCTGGAGCTTGGGCAACAGCGCATTGACGCCTTCAACGATCTCCAGGGGATTACCGTCAGGTGTTGGGGTAATGGCCATGGAGACCACGCGTTTGCCGCTGCCAAAAAAGGAGGTGTCCGAGCTTTGCCCGCCCAGTTCAACCGTGGCGATGTCCTTGATTCTTACCACGCTGTTGTCGTCACGTTTGACGACCATATCCCGGAAATCCTGCTCATTCCGCAGGTCTGTCCGCGCGGTGATCGGCATCAGTGTGTCGCTGCCGCGAAGCGTGCCTGGGGCCGCCTGCACGTTGTTTGCGCGCAACGCGGCCGACAGGTCGCTGGCCGTGATGTTGCGAGCGGCCATTTTATCCGGGTCCACCCATAAGCGCATGGCGTAGGTTTGTCCGCCGTTGATGTCGGCGGTGGCTACGCCGGGCACGGAGGTGATCAGCGGCTGGGCCACACGCGCGACGTAGTCGGTTACTTCCGGAATGGTCTGCTGGTCGCTGGCAAACTCCACATACTGAACGGCAGAGACGCCATCGGTGATCTTGTTGATTACCGGGTCGGAGGCGCCTTCTGGCATCCGGTACTTCACCTGCTGAACCCGGGCCATGATCTCGGTAAGCGCGCGGTCGGAATCGGCATTGAGCTTCAGTTTCGCCCGGATCTCGCTCTGACCCAGCGTCGAGTTGGACGTCAGATACTCGATGCCGCTGGCCGTCGCGACGGCCTGGGCAATGGGTGAGGTAACAAACCCCTGCATGACTTGCTGTGACGCACCCGGAAAGCTGGTGTTCACAACGATGGTCGCGCTCTCCATCGCCGGGTATTGGCGCATCGGAAGTGAGAAGAGCGCTGCCAGTCCGGTCAACAGGATGAGCATGCTCAGCGTAACCGACAGGATCGGGCGCCTGATGAAAATATCCGTGAAGCTCATGAGGCACCTCCGCGTTCAGCGAGGTTGGTCTGAGACAGCGTCTGTACTTTCAGATCGGCGCCCGGGCGAACCCGGAGTTGGCCTTCCGTCAGAACCACATCGCCGGGTTTCAGGCCCTTCTCGATAACCACGTGATCGCCAAATCGGCGGCCGACGACCACCGGAACGGTTTCCCCTTGACCAATGTTGTCTTCGGACAGGTCCCTGACGACGACCGCGGTATCTCCGGATGACGAGGTCACCACGGCCGTTGCAGGCAAAACCAGCGCATCCGGTTCCTCTGGAAGCTGAACGCCCACTGAGACGTACATGCCCGGTTGCAACTTCCCATCCTGATTGTCGAGCGTCGCCTGCAAGGTCACGTTACGGGTGTTCTGGTTGACCTGAGGTTCAATGACTCCGATGGTTGCAACCAGTGTTTCCGGGCCGGACACATCACTCTGAAGGTGAATCTGCTGCCCGACCTTGACTCGCGCAAGCTCACGCTGCGGTACGTCAAAACGAATGTTGAGGGTTTTCAGATCGGTCAGGGAAACCACGTTATCGCCCGCGTTGATCTGCTCGCCAAGGTCGATGTGTCGAAGCCCGAGTTTGCCATCGAACGGTGCCCGGATCTGCTTCTGCCGGATGCGGGCCTCGATCTGTTTAACGTTGGCCACGGCCCGGTCGCGCTCAGCGTGGCGCTGCTGAAGCAGTTCCTTGGAGATGGCGTCTTTCGAGAAAAGACCTTCGGCCCTCTGTAACTGGTCACGAGCAAATCGGGCGTCTGCGGTCGCAGCGTCCAGGTCGGCCTGCTCCGTGGCATCGTCCAGCTGGACCAGAAGGGTCCCCGCCTTAACGTTTTCGCCAGGCTCGAACGCAATGTCCGAGACGCGTCCGGCCACTTCGGCTGACAGCCTCACCTGATTGACGGCGCGAACCTCACCCAGTGCTTCCAGCGTGACCGGTGCATCTTTGGCTTGCACGGTGGTAGCCACCACATCCATTGGACCGCCACCGGACCAGCCGCCCGCCCCGGCTTGCCGTTGTGTTTTCCAGTAATACAGGCCACCGCTCACAAGGGTGATGGCGATCAATACAAGTACAACGGTCTGTAAAGTTCTCAATTTGGGCGAATGAGATCGCCCCGACTGCGAGTGGCTCACGCTTGATCCTCCAACTGGAATTCATATTTCGGCTTGACGGCCTGTTGAGTTGGCAGGACTATGGGGCCTCAAGTTAACTTGAGGTCAAGCGTTTCTTTCGAAAAATTTATCATCGAACACAGAGCGCGTTTTCGGGACCGTTATGGATACCCGTGGTGTGTGCGGCTTTTGATGAGGTGGCTGTATGGCAAAAACACAGGCGATGGATGCCGGGCGGATTCTGAGCGTTGGCGAGGTGGCCAAGCGTAGCGGCGTGCCGGTGTCGACGATCCATTTTTACGAGTCAAAAGGGTTAATCAAGGCCACTCGTAACGCGGGAAATCACCGGCAGTACCAGGCCATAGTCCTGAGATACATCGCGATCATTCGAGTGGCCCAGCGCACGGGATTATCACTGGAGGAAATTGGTGAAACGCTGAGCTCCATACAGGCGGGCAGTAAACTTACAGCATCCGAATGGAAAGACATTTCAATAAAATGGAAAGAGAACCTGAATAACCGGATACGCTCTCTGGAACGCCTTAGAGATGAGCTGGACAGTTGCATCGGATGCGGATGCCTGTCGCTGAAGGACTGTCCCCTTCGAAACCCGGAGGACGAGCTTGCGAAAGAGGGGCCGGGGGCAAGAATTCTCGAGCGTCCATAGTCACAGGCCCGCAGAATGGTGATGCCATTCTCACGCCTGAATGTTCGCTTTGCGACCGCAGCTAACGTTCGCAAATCTCACGGGTATCTAGTTGTAAGTGGCAAGGAGGTCACGTTGGCGACGGCAGAATCGTCGAAAAGGTTTTCGAGAGGCGAGCAGGGGAGCTATGAGTTTGTTGCTACCAACAACACCGCGGACAGGAGAGCTGCCAACTTTTGATTGGTTAGGTTTCTCAAGAAGGTCAACCGGACGATGCTGATTCCTGAGCAGTTGACGATTCCACTCCGGATGAGCCATGCAAACAACTTGTTGCTAGAAACGTCCAATACTGTTTAGTACTGGACACAGGGTCGGGGACACCGATGATTCTGAGATAGCCAGAGCTATCCGCTTGCTGGGTTATCCAACATATTGGTACCCGGCATCCTGCAACGCTTCCTTCAGTGACTCCTCAGGAGGCTCTTCATAAATGAGTGTCGTTGAAGGTGAAACATGGCCAGCGATTTTTTGAGCAACTTTAACTGACTTCTTTTGGTCATGAATGATATTTGTCATTAACGTCCTCCGGCTACTGTGGGAGCTGGCTCGCTCAATACCTGCCCAATGCCTCTGCATCAGAGCTAAGTGTTCCTGGAGAGTGTTGGGAGAGTAGGGGCCTCCTTTTTGAGTCAGGAATAGATGATCAGTCTTTTTCACCGAAGGATCTGCTGCCAGACGGATCGCAAGGTAATTTTCGATAGCCGTTCTCAGTGCTGCGTCATTCATCGGAAGATCGCGCGATTTACCACGGTGCTTGTTCACCTCAGGATAAAAATCCTCCGGTTTGATCTCGGCGCCGGCCTTAGCCATGGTTTCAATTCGCTGAACAAGCTGGTGAAAATCGTGAACACTGAAACTGATCCGACGGCGTTGATAAGTTGATTTGGATCGCCTCAGCGCATCGGCACCTTTAGTGTAAGCCGCAGGCAACGCCAGGATTTCTTTGAGCTTGAACGAACGCTGGCCAGTAGTGTCAGGGCCGAGTTCGGCAACGTCTTTGATCTGTAAAAGCGCGATTTCCTGGACTCGCAGCCCGAGCTTGAAGCTGATCTGAACCAGGGCCGTATTCTTTTCAGGATAGCGATGTTCCCGGATCACGCTCAAGAGGTGGCCGAACTGTTCGGGCGTCAACACGCGTGCCTGGCCAGTTTTACTCATTTAGAGAGGCTCCTGGTAATGCGCTGGCATAGAAGGGGGAGCGGAAATAAAATCCGTAATAATGTTATTTTAACGGATTATTGGCATTTCGATTTGAAAATCTCACTCCCAAGGGCAGTCTGGGCTTCCCCATTCACTCCCGACGGGGCCGCCAACAGCGCCTTGCAGTTTCCGTCTTTTTATCCATGCGATCGCAATGTCGTCCATAATCTCGGCGGGGATTTCTACGACGAGGCTATCGATCGCTCCGTCCCGCATTGTTTCTGTAGTAAAGGAGAATTCTCGAGGCTTTTTGAGCTCGAAAAAGACGTTCTTTGGTTCCGTATTCAAGTATTCCTGGAAGTAGAGATGGTGACGTTCACCAGCGCTAATTGATGCTTTGGTACTCATCGAAGTCCCTCCACGCAACACTCACAAACTCAGTGATCAATATCTCAATCATATTAAGATTCCATGCTCCAAGCGTGCGATCAGCGTTCTAACTCGATCAATCCCTTCACGAGTTTCCATACACTCCACAGGAGTTTTGTGGCCGAGCCCCAGAACGGGATTGTTCCACCAGCGGTCGGCATCATCTTGATTGCCATTGAACATTTCCAGGGCTTCATGTGAAGCCTTTTCACGTAATACCGAAAGACTTTCTTCAGGAGTTGCCATAATTCCTCCGATAACGTTCGCCGACAGGTAAATCCGCGATCTCGAAGCTCAAGTTTACCCCTCCAAAATGGAATTCATAGAGGATGGTTACATACAGGCATTAACAAACGGCAGTACGCCAGATTCAGTACTTTGTGTGGAAATGAAGTACTTTGTGTTGAGAAATTTAGTACTTTGTGTGGACGTCTACTATTTTCGGATTGTGCATAGTGTGCTATATGTTAGGTTGCTACGCATAATAAACATTATGTTAAAGGGACTGTGGTGTAGCTTTTAATTCATCACGTCGTGGACAGACGGCATCCTGTCTTTAGTGTCTGCTTCTGCCCAGCTAGCAAGGAAATCCTGGAACGTCATTGCATAACCGGCTTCGACTGCCTCTGATAAGCGCTTCAAGCTCAGTGACGCATATTTCTTACTATGATCAATCACCACCAGGTCGTAACGGCTCAAAATGCCTTGCCCAACTTCCAACGGCAACAGCTCAACACCAAGTCGGCTACGCAACTCTGACGAATACACATGATGCCCCAAGGGCTGAAACAGCCGGTCTAAGCCGTAAGAGCGTGGCTTCGGTGTAATAATGAAAAGAGAGGCCACATCAGTGACCCGCTTTAGCGCCGAGACGTTTAGAGAGAACTCCTTAATCTCAACTTTTGGGCACCACTGTTTGTCCTGCCTTTGCAGCTCATAACAAAGAACAGCCATATGGTGGGATCCACCAGAATTGGACCAATAAAACCGTTTATGCCAATCATCTGTGGTCAATCTAACCCCTTCATCCAGCCTCAATTCTGGCCACTCAAGACACGCAGAAACGACTTCTCCTCCGCTCTTTCCCTTTAGGTCTCTAAGGTCATCAATTAGCGCTCCCAGCTCAGCCATCGAGCTACATGCTGCCCGATCAGATCTGTGTTTAGCTTTGCTAGAAGAGCAGCCGTGTAGTGAGGCCATCGGGAAAGTGGTTGCATATGACTTCTCTGTCACCACTGATCTTAAAGTGCTTTCTACAACGGACCGAACATTCTCGCTCAGTCCTGGTAGGTAACCTGAAAGCGCAATATTTCGGAGCCTTTCGAGTTCACAACGAGTCTCTTCAAGGACGGTAGGAGCTGGAACTTCAAATGGGTGTAACAATGGCTGACCAGTGAGACGAAGCTCACTCCCCAATCGCGTTCGTTCGCTCAGGAGATTCGGTAATCCCCCCGAAAAACAGCGGTGATCAAAAGTAGAATTTTCCGTAAGCTACACGCAGGGAGATTCTGCATGAAGAAGTCACGATTTTCCGACAGCCAGATCCTGTCGATCCTGAAACAAG
>NZ_PSSW01000013.1 GCF_002933295.1 Marinobacter flavimaris | reverse complement strand
ACTACTCAACAACAGGAGGAATCTGACGACCCGGACACTCAAAAAGCGGTCACTGAAAACTGATGAAAACCGGACAATCTAAACTGATAAAAATCGGTCAAAACTCACTGTTGTTGACACCTGAGTTACCGACGAACAATAGACACCTTCTATAGTCAGGTGGACTTACCCCGATACAGATGACACACCTCAGCCCCCAAACGGATACCATCCCATTGGCATTGACCGCCTTACCCGGATGTCCGCTTTGCGACCAAGGCTACTCACGGACCTCAGCTAAACAAAAGCGAACGGTTCCGCAACGAAGATTCACCGGAAGACTTGACTGGATGTGATAGCTTGGTGAAATTCCAACGGGCAAAGAACTCTAATCAGCGGCGCAACTAAAACCGAGATGCTTACAGTATGGCAAGACAAGAACTTGGAACTCAACGGAGTCCCTTTTTTACTTTTTGATGACCCTGACTATTCTGTTTTTCAAACCCAGTAAAAACTTACACCTAAGGATGCGTATGAAGAATTTGGTCCAGCTCTTCGTATTTGCGTTTTTCTTCGTGATTCACGCTCACACTATGGCACAGGAAGTATATGAGCCTTCAGGCCGATTCAACATTGCCGGAAATGGGCAGTACGTTGATGACTGGAATACAGGGATTCGATGGAAACGCTGTGTTGAAGGCATGACATGGGACTCCGGCAGAAGAACCTGCGTGGGACAACCGCGAGAGTTTAACTACGACGAAGTGAACAGACTTCTCAACTCAAATCCAAGTTGGGGCATTGCTGATCCTGCCGAGTATCGAAGTCTTGTTGAGTGTGGAAGCACACAACCATCTTACCTTCTTTATCCTGAAGAACTGAGAGGTTACGCCTACACCTTCTACAAATGCGAATCGACCTCGAAGAAACCAACGATCAACCAAGATTTTTTCCCGAACACCCCATCGGATCGCGAATGGGCCATGCCCAAAATGACAACGAAACCCTTCGCGCAACCGCATTGGTCGGTGGATTTCGGGATTGGTCGTTTGAGCCTTACGGCTCCCATCGCAAAACATCACGTTCGATTGATGAATTACACCGCTAAGGACATTAGTCAGCAGTACTTCAATCGCCTGAAAGAAGATCAGTTGTTTGAAATGGCAACAGATCGGGAGGGCATGGAAACGTACCTGTCGGTTATGCCCAATGGTAAGCGTGCGTCTGAGGTGGAGCAAAAACTTGAAACCTACATGTATGACCAAGCCAATGACCTGGAAGGCATGAAAAATTACCTGGAAAGATTCCCAGAGGGGCGTCATTCACAGGAGATTTCCAGCAAAATTGAATCTTTGCTTGCCTCAGGTGCAACAAATGTTCAAGGCATGGAGAAATATCTATCAGAGCTTCCAGAAGGTGATAGGGCTGCTGAGGTCGAAAAGCAACTCGAACAGGTGATGTTCTCTTCAGCAACCAACATGAGTGGCATCAAAAGCTATTTGTCACGTTTTCCCAACAGTGAGCGTGCAACGATTGTCAGAGACCGTTTGGTGGCGATTAAGGTTGCCGAGTCCAAGGATGAACTGATTGAACGAGGATTTGAGGCCGTCGGAGATGGCAGCGCTGTCTATCATCTCTCAACAGGTCTGACCTGGGCCCGCTGCGCTTCTGGTCAAGAATGGAATGCAGTACAGCAAACCTGCCAGGGAACTCCAACGTTTATTGCTGCAAAGCAGTCCCCTAATGCTCTGAATTTGGAAGGGGAGTGGCGTCTACCCTTCGATGGTGAACTTCGATCAATCCGGGAGAAGGGAGACAAAATCCTCCTGGATTCTGTCGTGTTTCCAAACTCAGATAAAATCCCTCAAAAAGACATTCAATACAAATACTTCTATTACTCAAATAAAGGCCAAGTAGTCTCCTTTTCCGATTACAGAGCGGATCAAGACCAACTTACTCAAAATCGTGTTTCTGGTGGTTACATCCGTCCTGTTAGGGGTCAGTTCGCAGATGCTGAGCTGCTTTGTCTGTCAGTGTATATCTTCAAAGCTGAAGAGGACTTCTACCAGAAGTCACCGAGCCTTGGTGGTCGTCAATATCATCAGTTGGTTGGCACCAATTCGCTCACACCCACAAGGGATTTCTATCAGAGCCTGGTCAATGATGCCTACGTAGATGGAAGAAAACCACAGCCTGGACAAGACGTGCCAAGGGGAAGCTTTGAAAGCTATTGGCGTGAACAAGCTGACAAGAATGACAGCATGTCAGCGACCGAACTCATGAACGAATGCAAACGATCTTATGGGGTGGAGGCTAACAATGGGTAAGTTTAAGTTCCGCTTCACTGCGATCCTAATCCTGTTCCTAAGTGGATGCATGGCGACCACCGGTGGTTCAAAAAGTCAGGGAGGCAGCAAACATTACGCAGTCCCTACAGAAATTGATGTGCTGGCACATATGGTGAAATACCATGGACCATCATCAACGGCTCCCCTGAGTACAATCTTTGCCAATCACCTTCACCCTCTATCCGGCGAGGAATTTGAGAGGAACCCTTTGCTCGTTGCAAAAAAACGATCTGCCGCAATGAAGGTATTTATTGAGGAGGCAAAGCAAAGGATTGAAGATCTTGATATCCCTTCTCGCTACCGAATGGAGTACGGCATGCTGGACTTTTATCCACCTGAATTCATGGATGCAGGATCAGGAGCCTATTACATGGTCTGGCAACCAAAAGGCGAATTCGTTCTGGATCAAACATCGACCAATCTACCAATTAAGTTTCGCATCATGTTTGATCGGTCAGGCCCATCTGAAGGTCTTCAAAAATACGTTTCTGGCCAATTCAAAAAACAGGTTGAGAAGGCCTACGCCACTAGCGACGAATCATTACTTCGCAAACTTGCTGGCGAAGATCAAAAAAAGAAGTACATGACGTTTGCCATCGGTGGTTGTTTGAACAAAATCGTTGGCGAAACTGTTCGGTGTATTGCCAGCGACACTGAAACGAACTGATCCTAAACTTTCTGGACAAATCAGCACCCGCCTGCGGCTTGATTGTTTCCGCAGGCGCTCTGTATGCGTCCGGGCATAACACCTTCGGACTTACCCCAGTACGAATGGCGCACCCGAGCCTCAAACGGGGAATTTGCGACTCGGATCTTAACGTTCGCTTTGCGACCATCCCGCATCCCGGACAGCACCTAAACAAATGCGAACATTAATAATCGCTTTTTAAAGACTTCCGCTTGCATTGGTCTCAAGCCATTCTCGAACATACTCCACAGGTGAAAACGCCGACAGTGTGTTAGTTGTAATTGACCGAAAGACACCCAGCTTCGGTTCCAGAAAAAGGGTTTGACCGGAAAAGTATCAGAACCGGGACCGTTTGATTTTTACAATTCCTAACAATTTTTTGTCCAATATACTAGGTTTCTAATTGATTGTTTTAGAACGTTTTATTAGCATTACTCTAAAGCTGGAAACCGAATTTGAAATTTTACGCAGAAATTAGCTCAGTAACGCAGTACCTCTTTAGTTGCACCTCATCGCATAATTTGGAGTCGACGGACCAAACTGTTGGCTTTCGCACTTCTGTCGAATCTCCCTCTGATCCAATGGTTCGGAGGGTTAGCCAATGACTTTGCGCCCCCTTGCTCATCTCAATCAAACGTCAAGGCAGTTCGGGAAGATCTGGCATAACGTCGATATCTTTCGTCAAGCAAAAGGCACCGATCTCCCGAATTGGCCTTCTTGGTGTTTCCTACCAATGGCGGCCTGGGTTGCAATAGCCTCAGAAGGCGCAGAATTTGGTAGCGTTGAAATGCTTCAGGCAGCCTCCGATGCTTCAAGGCTCGCAGCGATTGGAACGTGGCGTTATACCCAGGGTATATATCGCTTTGATGAATACCTAGCGGAAGCTCTTACAGAAACACGTCTGGACGGCAAGATTCCGACAGATCTCTTACTGCGACTACCTGAATGGTGTGTTTACGTGGAGACTCCCCGGCAAGAATGGTGCGGGGCTACCCTCTACGGATTCTGGGCCCATGTCGAGCACGATATTAACGATGCTCGCCCCGAACTTCGATTTCTTCTGGATACTGAAAAAGGGCTGATACCCCAGATACTCCACATCGGGCCTTGGACGATCGATGAAGCCATTTCACGTTGGGCCCGCGAGGCGGAAAAAGAGGCCATGCAGATGGGGTTGATGTTCAGTAGCGGTAGGGCGGAGTTCATTCGTACCTGCACTTTAGCAATCCAACCTCTTTTATCGATGGTCTTATATCTTTGCAGTGAGGAGCCCGAACTAAAAGACAGAAATTTTCCCGATCACGGAGTGTGTTTGCCTAAGGCCAAGCGCACCAAAAGAGGATGGCGACTCTTTCCGCCTGCAAAACCGCGGATTTGGTCCGTTGGTCAGCACACGGGCGATATTCTTCGCAGGGGGTGCAACAAGCAAGCTGTGGAACGCAATTTTCGGCCGCATCTTCGACGAGCGCATTGGCATGGCTATTGGTCGGGACCCCGTGATGGCGAACGAAAATTTTCGTTTAAGTGGCTTCCGCCTGTGGTTGTTGGATGGAAGGTTTATGAAGAAGAAACCTCTACTCCCTGATGGTCAGCTGAAGTTGATTGAGTCGTGGTGATCGGATGCATGAGGAGGTTTGCCGTCTCAATGAAAGAGTACGAGGTTCTTTTTGTTAAATGCCGCTGTCAACCTAAAAAGGTTGACAAAAAAGCAATTAAATCAAAAAGTTATTGACTTTATAGTTTGACTCGCTATAATAGTCGATAAGGTTGAGGTAGCCGTGATGTTTCAACCTTTGTTCACCGCCCTATGGGCGGCTTTGAAAGACCGAGTCTGATCTTGAAGCCACTTTTGCTTTGATTTCGACTTGTATCGTTAACCGCCCCTTGGGCGGCTTAGAAAACGCATCTAGGACGTTGCGAGCAGGATGCTCCAATTTCAACAGATGTTATTTACCGCCCTGTGGGCGGCTTTGAAAGACCAGGTCCGATTTTGAAGGCACTTTTCTTTGATTTCGACTTGTACCGTAAACCGCCCTTTGGGCGGCTTAGAGAATGCATCGAGGATGTTGCGAGTAGGATGCTCCGATTTCGACAGATGTTATTTACCGCCCTGTGGGCGGCTTTGAAAGACCAAGTCCGATCGTGATGGCAGTTTTGCTTCAGTTTCGACTTGTATTGTGGACCGCCCCTTGGGCGGCTTCGCTCAAGGATGAGCACATTTCCCATCGGTAACCCTGAGCTATGGAGAGATAAAAGATTTCGTGAAGATAGCGCCTCAAAGCCTTCTCTGATATTCCCTGTCTCTGTACGTGATTGCTCGCAACCCCAATCGCTGAGTGGGGATTTGCACCGCGCAGCTATGCTTCACGGTGCTCCAAGATAAGTCAGCGCAGAAGTCTATGAGACATGCTCGATCAACTTCTTCACGTCATCTGCACTGAGCCCCTTTTCGAGCATTGCTTTCTTAAGCTCCTCTTCCGGTCTCGGCCCGTCCTCATAGCGTCCGGTATCCAGGTTAAACCATTGCCCATTGGCTAACTGAATTTCAGAGATCCGGCGATCGTTTGGCTTAATTTCGCGGGCTCGATTCGCGATGGCTTCCTTGAAGGCCGTTTTGCCGTTATCTTCTCCATGATTGATGAAAATAACCGTCTCTCTCATTGATGCGGTGTAGCCCTCGAGATTGAAGATGTGATCAAGCAGTTTTGTTTGATCCCCATGTGCCGAGTAGTAGTGAGACATCTCAACGACGTCGGCTCCGGTATGGTCACTCATAGGATCCAGTGCTTTAGAAATAAATCTTTTGCCGGCTGATCCTGCCGACATGAAACCTGTGGTGATCAGAGTGTTTTTGGAATCCTTCCCAAGTTCCTCCAAGTGATGTTTGGCTGGACCATGGTCACACATTCCTGCACTTGCAATGATGACATCGGCCCAGTCGCTTGCCCTATCACCGTCTTGTGAACCCCCGGAAACCGGCTCTACCTCGAGGCCGGGCAGGGCGACCTTACGGCCAGCTCCCAGTTCCGTAAAAACTTTGGCGAGTTGATCGCCATTCATGCCGATCCGTTCAGGAAGCTCATTATTCAAGTACTGGTATTTTCCGGATGAAATACGGGCACTTAAATATTTCCCGAAGACTTTGCAGAGCTTTGTAGCCAGAGCACTGTGGAGCGCCACTCTAAGTGGGCGGCGCTCGTGAAACATAGGTTCAATTTCGGAAGCCTCTTCCTCAGCCAGCCAGATGAAGTCCGTGATAATTTCCTGAGCCCGGTGAAACGAAAAGCTCGGAATAAAAATTTTCCCACCTTTGCCGAAAACTGTTCGTTCTACAGCATCCGACAGAGCAGCCAATCTATTCTGAGCAACTTTGTGCTCTGGATTCCGCACGGTTGCGCCATATGTTGACTCGACAACCAAGTAATCGGCGTTCGGGAAGGGTTCGAAGCCATCCTTCATCAGGGGAAGGTAGCAATTAGTTTTATCCTGACACCCAATGTCCCCGCTGAAACATATGCTTTTCAAGAGGGGTTTGCCGCTCCCATCTGTTTCGCTTGTCTGCCATGCGACCGAAACCATCGCGGCACCAAGTACGTGACTGCTGCGCATAAAATTGACACTGAGCCCATCGGCCAGTCGCAGCATCTTTCTCCACGAAAAGTCGTCCTGGTCTATCGCATGCCACTTAATTTGATCAACGTGGTGTTGTTTGTAGTCGTTGTTCTGCTGCCGGGCTGAATCTGCGAGAAGGAGCTTTGCCACATCTCGCGTCGCTGAAGTGCAATACACGTGACCACGGAAACCCTCTTTGACCAAGCGAGGCAGCAGGCCACAGTGATCAATGTGGGCATGCGTCAGCAAGACGTACTTAATCTCGGCGGGGCGGAAAGGAAATCGTTCATGATTTTTGAATTGGGTGTCGTGGGTGCCTTGATGCATTCCGCAGTCCACCAATAACTGGGTGTTTGACGCTTCATGCTTGAGCCAGGAACAGGAGCCAGTTACACCATCAATTGCACCGACAAATTTGACCTTCATAATTTTTTCCTCAATACGATTGGGTTGATCAAAGCGGGCTTTAAGCCCTGTGATCAGAATCAGTCAGTGCAGTGCACTACCAACCCCTAAGAGGAAAAATTTTCATTTTTTTCGGAAAAAGTTTAGTAACTCACTGAATTCGTGGGCTTCATTCAGTTTACGATCTATTTCAGTTTTGATGGCGAGCAGCTCAGGGGTGCCAGAGCTTATCTGAGAAGACAGTTTCTGCGCGGCTTCCCAGTCCCCGTTCATGTAGGCAAGAAGAAACGAGTCCGCAGGTTCCAAAGACGCGGCCTGAGCGAGGAGGGCGTGGAGGAGAGTGGTGTTCTCCCCAAGTGCCACTTGGGGCAGCACTTGAAAGGGGTTCGGCATCCATTCTTGACGTAAGTCGCGTGCGATATCTGCAAGAAATGAGGCCATCTTGTCTGACGAGCCTGACTGAAGTGCCTCGCCCAATACTGATCCGCGATCAGTCAGCAAGCGTCCTACGACCGCAGCACAATCAGTACGGTACCGCTCATCCTCAAAGATCCTTTTCACGTCTTTCGGGTTAGGAAACACCGCATTCAAGATCAAGGCATTGTGAAGAGCATAACCCTGGTCAGCTTTTAGGTAGACTGCCTTTCGATCGACCTTTGGTTCCTTGCGAACCGCAATGAGTTTGTTGCGGACAAAAGACATGGCCTTGTTCTTTAACAAAGGGCTTTCTTTCGCCACGTCTACGCCAAAGAGCCTGCGGATGGCTTCCGGGATTGAAAGCCCCTCAGTATCCACACGCGTGCTCTTCAAGAATATCCATCGTGGTTGTCGTCGCAGATTCTTGCTGATTCAGATTCAGCGACGCTATTCGCTTGGCATTTTCAAACCAACCCGCATTACCTAAGCAATATTCGCTGTAAGCGTCCGAGAATTGCTCCAGGACACCAATGCAGTAGCCGGCACGAAGAGCCTCGGAAAGAGATGTTCTGTAAGCGGCCAGGTAGCCTGTTTTTTCATGCGATGAAAAAACGTCAACCGCTTCCTGGCATGATTGGATCAATAGGCTGGCATCTCGGTACTGGAACGGTCCTTCTTTGGCGAAAAGGACTTGGGGAGCGGTTAATATTGATAGGCCCAGAATCGCGTATCTTAATGTCACATTGCGTCCTTACAAGTTATTCTCAGCTGAGGGATTAAGAGTTGGTGGCTCTGGCTCTGAACTGTTGCCTGAGTTCTTGGCTTCTTGTCGCCCGGGCATCGGGTTTCCTTCCGGATCCGTTTGATAGGACAGTGGAGGCAAGGGCGTAGCACCGTAAATCGCGACAATGAAGATACTGAAAACCCCATACAGCATCAGATCGTCCGCTCCACCGGCGAGCTGTTCATTAGCCAAATCAGGTTCCACAAACAAAATAGAAGCCATGATCCCCAGTGCAGAAAGCAGGAGCAACGTAACAAAAGTGAGGATAAAGGCGAGCCTTTTCAGAAGAGGCCACAGTGGTGTTTGACTCTCTCTTCCGCGACGGAAATAACGCCAAGTGGCCAAGGCAAGCAGCGCCAGAGCGATCAAATCAGCCAACGCAATATCATCCTGCCCGTCACTATATTCGAAAGGCGCTGAGACCAGCAGCACATAGCTTGATACGGCGATTGCGGCAGTGGCGATGAAGAATATGCCGAGAGACAGGAAACCTGTTACATGGCCAAAAGCGAGGCTTAATTTATTGAATAGTTGCAGCATCAGTAGATTTCAAAAGTTGTTTAAAAGTCGTTTGCCCAGCCACGGTAGCTAGCAAACTAAAAAAGCGTACTTGTAAGGGTACTGGAAGAAACCTTCCCAAGTCACTAACAAACATAGAAGTATTGATTAAAGCCTTCACTCGGAGGAGGGGGTTATGTAGACGGAAAGGGCTTGCTCGCCATTAAACTTCGTTCCTATGGCCCAAACCTTGGATTTCGTAGAAAGAGCTTCCTACATTCAGCCATTCAGTTAACCTCTGCATACTTGCGTTTTGTGTTTCATTCGATCTTGATCGAATAGAGCATTCCCAGACAACGCAGACCCTCCACCCCATACTTATGATTTTCTGATAGTTTTTTTGGTCTCTATGCATGTTTTCTAAGATTTTCGTTTTCCAAAACTCCTCGCGTGTTTTTGGCCATTTAAACAAAGGGCATTCGTGGCCATGCCAAAAGCAACCATTAACGTATATAGCGGCCCGATACTTCGGAAGAACTATATCCGGATTCCCCGGTAAGTCCTTCCTGTGCAACCTGAACCGATATCCTTCCGCATGCAGAGCCGAACGCACCATCTTTTCCGGCTTTGTGTTTTTTCCTTTGATTTTGGACATCATCCTAGAGCGAACAGCTGTGTCGACAATGTCAGTCATGAATCACACCCTGGTTTTGTTGAGTGGTGGTGGTATCCTAGGCGCTTTACGCACACAAAATGGGTCGAAATGAGTTCTAACATATTGATAGTTGACCTTTTTGCTGGGCCCGGAGGGCTCGGCGAGGGATTCTCGTCCTTTTCTGATTCCGGTCGTCGACCCTTTAAGCTTGCTGCTTCTGTGGAGCGTGACGCCAGTGCACATAAGACGTTAACGCTCCGGGCCTTTTTTCGCCAGTTCGACCGCGCTCCTGACGAATACTACGACTACGTAAGGTCTGGAGAACCGGAGCTTAGGCAGGAACTGTTCAGGCAATTTAAGGCTGAAAGTGAGGCGGCAGAAGCTGAGACTTTGGGTGGTCCCAGAACGCTGGGTGACGAAAAACATCACAAAGAAATCGTTCGCAGAGTAAAAAGGGCCACTCGTTACCATGATGGGCCGAGAGTCGTTATTGGAGGGCCTCCCTGTCAGGCATACAGTGTGGTAGGCAGAGCCCGCAACAAGGGTATAGATGGCTACACCCCTGAGACTGATGGAAGACATTTTCTGTACAAGGAATACTTGGAGATCCTGGATGAGGTTCAGCCGGAAGTTTTTGTTATGGAAAACGTTCGCGGCATCCTCAGTGCAAAAATCCACGGAAAGCTGATCTTCGATGCCATACTCAAGGATTTGAAAAATCCCGGGAAAGTCGTTGGCGACTTACAAGGTTCTGAGTATGAGATCTTTTCTCTTGTCGCGCCCCTTCCTGAGGCAGACGCTCTTGGTGACCGTTCGTACTCCTCAAGCGCTGACTACCTCATAAGGGCCGAGGAATATGGGGTGCCTCAAACCAGGCATCGAGTAATTCTTCTGGGTGTTCGCAGAGATGTTCTGAAGAGGCAGTCGCCGTCTGTAGTGCTGCCGGAGGTTGGGCCAGGTCTCACAACTCAAGATGCCATTGGAGACCTTCCGCAGCTGCGTAGCGGCCTTACGAAAGTGGCCAATACGTTCGACGCCTGGCGTGAGAACCTGCGACAGGCAGCTGACGCAGTTCGCCGTGAACTGCTGGCAAAAGGGTATGACTTACCCGAGGGGTTTCCTTTGAATGGAACTGAGTCCTCGGAGCTTTCTCAAGGCGGAAATTTCGTAAGCTCTACAAGTAAAGATGCAGGGCTTATCGAAAGCAATCCGCTGGAAAATTGGTTTTCAGATCCGCGCCTGCACGGATGTCTTAACCACAATGCGCGTAGTCACATGCCGGCAGATATTTTTCGTTATCTGTTTGCCAGCTCATTCGCGATGCTGAATTCAGGTGCTTCACCAACAGCAAAGGATTTTCCGGAATCGCTCGTTCCGGCCCACAGGAACTGGAAGTCGGGGCATTTTGTAGACCGGTTCAAGGTCCAGGCTCGAACGCGCACCCCCAGCACCGTAACCAGTCATATAGCAAAGGACGGTCACTACTTCATTCATTATGACCCTTCGCAGTGTCGAAGCCTCACAGTACGGGAAGCTGCAAGAATCCAGACATTTCCAGACAATTATTACTTTGAGGGGAACCGGACTGAGCAATATGTTCAAGTCGGTAACGCTGTGCCGCCCTTGCTGGCTAGAAAAATTGCGGGTGTTGTCTATGATTTGCTGAGGTCCTGACAGTTAGGTAGGGTGATAAGCAAATCGGGCGTTTCTTCAGTGCGAACAAAAGTGTTTTTAAGCGCCTAACTTGGAAGGCGGATATATGGATCGTATACCCTTAGCCCCGGAGGCTGGGCCTTTTCTGGATAGTTTGCGAAGCATTGGGTATTCGCTGGATTCAGCAGTTGCAGATGTAATCGACAACTCGATTTCCGCTGGAGCCTCACAGATAGACATCTTCGCTGATTGGGGCAACGGTTCTCCGAGGCTAGCGATCAAGGATGATGGGAAAGGGATGTCGCCTGGGGAGCTGGCAGATGCCATGCGGTTAGGTGGCCTGAGTTCGAAGGCCACTCGATCCAAAACAGACTTGGGTCGATTTGGGCTCGGACTTAAAACGGCGTCTTTTTCTCAATGCAAAAACCTGTCAGTCATATCGCGTAATCATCCTGCGACTGAGTGGTATGGCCTAAGATGGAATCTGTCGCTGGTCGAGAAGGAAAACATCTGGGCGGTGGAGGTTTTACCAGAGGACCATTGCAAACAGATTCTGGAAGAAATTGACTACCTGTTTGAGGCTGGTACTGCTGTAGTTTGGGATGATTTGGATCGGGTCATGGATTCGACATCCGTCAATGCTCAGACGTTTTTCGAGAGGCGCATAGTAGAGGTTAAAGAGCATCTTGGTTTGACGTTTCATCGTTTTGTATCTGGCGACGAAGTGAAGCGTGTAAAGATGTCCGTAAATGATAATGCCGTTTCTCCGATGGATCCCTTCGGTGTCCGCCCACCCCAAGAGGCCCCTGCTTCTACGCTTCTTTCCGACGAACAACTTCGAGTAAGTAACCACCGAATCAGGGTGAGAAGCTACCTCCTACCTCACCCCTCAAAGCTAAGTCATAACCACTTGAACTCGATATCGAAGAATGGCGATTACCACTCGGGTCAAGGCCTGTACGTCTATCGTGCGGGACGGCTGATCCTCCACGGTGGATGGCAAAGGCTGATCAAGACATCAGAAGCAAACAAGCTGGCTCGGGTACAAGTTGATTTTGACAATGACTCTGACGAACTTTGGAGTCTCGACGTTAAGAAATCCCGAGTGGAGCTGCCCGCGACGCTTCGGGACCAGCTAAAACGCGTCGTTCGAAACGTGTGCCAGAAATCGAACTCGACGTTCACCAAGAGGGCCAGGATGCCTTCACTGGATCTTCACCCGATATGGGAGAGGGTCTACGACCGGGATAGGAGCCAGATTCGCTATCGAATTGACCGGAATCATTCATTAGTAAAGGGTTTGCTGGGAAAGTCAGCACGAACGCCGGGTGAAGCAGCTTTGCTGTCTCTGATAGAGGAGTCCTTGCCAGTCGAACTGATAAAAAACGACCTCTCCTCTGACGATATTAAAGTTGGCCATTCTGATGATGAGGCCGAGTTGCAGGAGATGGTCGCGAGTCTACTGAATGCCGGTATTGATGAGGAGATCATTGCAAACTCGATCGCGAGCGATAGTAATTTTGGCTTCTCTTATGAGGCGATCAAAAAATTAATTGGACGAGTCGAGAGCGGGGAACATGAGTAAGACTGCAAAAAAAATAGAGATGGTTGCCACTCAGATAGAAAAGGACTCCCATGACATCCCCGGCGATGTAACCAAGGATTGGCTGGACGAACAACTGTCCGACTTTGCTGAAGACCTTAACCTTGATGAACAGACTGTTGAAGAGATCGAAGCCGAGGTGCGAAGGAGGATCGCAATCACTGTTGGCGAAGCCTCAATTCTCATTGACCCGGAAGACCAGAAAGAGTGGCTTACTGAGGACAGAATTGCAGACACAGAATGGAAATTCTGGAGTCGATATGCGGACTATTTCAATACGAAGGGTATACCCGGCAATGTTCTCAGGCGAACGCATTCAGATACCAATCGCATCCTGGGGCTAATAGGCGACCCCCTCTCCGAGAAGCCCTTTCGTCGTCGCGGTATGGTAATTGGCGACGTTCAAGCTGGAAAAACCAACAACTACACTGCCCTTATAAATAAAGCGGCAGATGTCGGGTACAAGCTGATTATAGTCCTTACCGGTACCGTTGAGGATCTCAGGCAGCAAACCCAGGAGCGGCTCGACGAGGACTTTGTCGGGAGCATCTCACATGCGGGAAGTGGTGGTAAGGACGCTAAAACGAGAACCATTGGCGTAGGGCGCAAGGTTGGAGCCGAGTTGCCATTCTGTATTACCGATCAGAATGATGACATCAAAACGAATCCACGCTACAGAATATCGGGAATCAATGGCCCCATTCTCGCAGTTACCAAGAAGAACAAGTTCATGCTTGAGCGCTTGGTGCATTGGTTAAGATCAGACGTTAATAGCAACGAAAAAATGATCTCAGAACCAGTACTTTTGATTGATGATGAAGCCGATAATGCCTCGGTGAATACTGGTGAGGCCGATGAAGATCCAAAAACAATAAATCGACTTATCAGGGAAGTGATCCATTCCTGTAAAAAAATAAGTTACGTCGCTTACACGGCCACCCCGTTTGCCAATATTTTTATCCATCCCGATTCAGAGGGTGACACCTCTGATACTGATGATCTGTTCCCAAAAGACTTTCTTGTGGCTCTTGAGCCGCCAAATAATTACTGCGGCGCGAGATTCTTCTTCAGGAACGACGATCGATCAGAGAAGATTTGCGAAGTTATCAATGATGCCGATGAGCATTTACCCCTCGTGCACCGATCCGGAACCGCTGTTGAATCAATTCCTGGGTCACTCAAGGAGGCTATCAGGGTTTTTCTTCTCGCGAGTGCAGTGAAAGACATTCGTCGGAAGAAAGGTGTTATTAAAAAGACCCACGACTCGATGCTAATTAACATGTCCAGGCTGACATCTGTGCAGTCGGACATTTCGCCTCATGTTGATGCATACCTTGATGAGATATGGGGGGCAATTCAGCTCTACATACGCAAGCCGAGGCCTCAGGAGAGATCGTCGAATCTGGCTGCTCTATTCGATGATTGGAACAAGCATTATTCGGATCTAGATGGGCAAGAGTCTTGGCGTGAGGTATGTGACTCTCTTGGAGACATGAAAAAGCCGGTTGTTGTCACAGTGCATAGTAAGTCTGGCGACTCGCTCATTTATGAGGATGGTGGGCCGGAAAAACAGATAGCTGTGGGCGGTCTGAAGCTCAGCCGAGGTCTTACCTTGGAAGGCCTTGTCGTGAGTTACTTCTACCGTCGCTCGGTGATGTACGACAGTCTTATGCAAATGGGCCGCTGGTATGGCTACAGGGATCATTACCAGGATCTTTTGAAGCTCTGGATTACCAGCGAGTCGTTAGATTGGTATGCCCATATTTCGGAGGCCTCAGACAATCTCAGAGAGCAGGCAGCTGAGATGCAGAAGAAGCGGATGACGCCCAGGGAGTTCGGCCTTCGCGTCCAGGCTTCTCCCGATGCACTTATGGTTACCGCACCAAACAAGATGCGAACGGCGACGACGATGACAACAAGGATGCGGTTCGACGATCGATTACTTCAGACAGATTGCGTCTACTCTGATTCAGGGAGAATTGAGGATAATCTAAAGGAATTCGTTGAGTTTTTGGATTCCATCAAAGACCGAAGGATTCCGGAATCAGACTTGCCGGAAGTACATCGGCAACACGTAGGATTCGAGGATGTGCCCGCGTCTGCGGTAATAGACTGTTTGAATAAGCTGGCGAATCACCCGAGTTGCGGCTTCTGGTCAGAAAACGATCTTTTTATTAAGTTTTTAAAAGAGGGCGCGAGTGAGGAGTTTCCCTTCTGGGACGTATTTGTATACCAGCCCAAACAGGAGCGTGAAGGATATTGGGATGGGTCTACAGGCTGGAAATTCAGGAAAATTATGCGGTCTGTCGTCAAGGATGATCCGAAGAACCCCAAGAATCAGGATGAGCTGAGGCTGAGCCGGAAACGAAACAAGAATATTGTGGATCCGGGCGTAGAAGCATTCGGTCTAACAAAAACCGAGTACGAAGCAGCTCTCAATGAAAATGGAAAGCTCCCCGATGCTGCTGCCAGGCGAACTCCCAACAAGAAGCCGGTGTTGATCTTTCATGTCATTAACGCCTGCGAATTTGACGAGAGCGGGAAGAACAGAGTCAGAGAAACTACGGTACTTGGCTGGGCAATTTCAATTCCTCCTCTTTCGGCACCCCAGCCGGATGTTCTCTGGAGTGTAAACATTGATTGGTTCCAGAAATATGGAGCTGAGATTACCGTGGAAGCAGAGGTATGAGTGTTGCTGAAGTTCCCTGGAATCGACTTGAAAGACCTCAATCCGGAATGCTCAATACGCTCTCCGTTGGCGAGGAGGGCGTAAACCGCTGGTTTTGGATAAAAACCAAGAGCGGTGAATATGGTCTTGCCATGCGAGTTTCGAAAAAAGATGAGAACAGCATTGAAGGTGCAGACCTCAGTTCGACGAAAAGACTCAAGGGACTAAAGGTTGGGGATAAAGGGTCGGTCTACATCGGTGTAGTCATTGGAGAGTCTGAGCTGTCAACCGTATTTCACCGGCTTTGTCTCGATCTGATTGATAGCTGTTCAAAGCTACGGGAACCTAATGAAACCCACGCAATCCTCCGACGGAGAGTAAGATCCTGGCAAAGACTTTTTGAGTCCGGAGTAAATCGGCTTTCTTTGCAGCAGTGTCTTGGCCTGGTGTCGGAGCTGTCCTTCCTCCGCGACCACTGGTTGTTGAGGCAGAATGGAAATGGAATTCATGGCTGGCTGGGACCTTTGGGTAGATCACAGGACTTTCTTAGCGAAAATGAGTCTCTGGCCGTTGAGGTCAAGGCCTACAGCCCTGATGACCGAACGATAAAGATTTCCTCGATACAGCAATTGGAGTCCACACAGGACCTTTACCTAGCTTGTTATCCATGCACTCTGAGCACTGAAATGAAAGGGACTAGTCTCCCCGAAATTATTGATACCGTGCGTGACAAGCTTTCTGAAAAACAGGAGCCGTTCCTCGATGAGCTGCTCTTGGCTTATGGGTATGTGGAAGAGCCGTACTATCAATCGATGAGTTTTGTTGTGGGGGAGCCGACTTTTTACCGTGTCCATTCCAAGTTCCCGAGAATCACCCCCTCGACTGTGTCCGCAGCTATAACAAAAGCGCAATACGTAATTGATCTTGAGCAGATATCTGTTTTCCGGTGCGAGCCTGGTTCCTTCTGAGGTAGTTGTCCATGGACGAATTGACTGAGTACTACGTTTCACTTGTCGAGCATTTGCACGCATCAGCAGACGTTGAGGGGAGCGTAATTACCTATGAATATTTGTCCTATATTCTTGAGCTTCTTTCGGATGCTGGGGAATTTGAAGACTTTTCGATTATAGAAGATGGCATCGATGGTGCTGGTCGTTGGGCATTTGATGGCTACTCCTATGATGAGAACAATTTCTGTCTCTCCCTGTTTATTTCGATTCTGGATACAGCGGAAGAGCCAAGGCGTCTATTGAAAGCTGATATTGAGTCTGCCGTGAAGAAGCTTTCCAGGTTCGCGGTCCGCGCTATCAGCGGAAATCTGGTGGATTATTTTGAGCCAACCAGCAACTGCTACCTTGCAGCAAAATTCATCAGGGATGGTTGGCCAGAGATTGCACGAGTGAAGCTCGTGGTACTTTCAAACCGTCCCCTTGCAGAACGTGCGTCGGTCCCGAGCTTTGATGATCTCGATGGCCGCCCATGTACCGTCGATCTCTGGGATCTGAGAAGAATCTACAAGCTGGAGTCCTCCCGGAGAGAGCGTGAGGAGATGATTGTGGACTTCTCTGATGCGCCTCTACCCTGCATAGTATCTAATCGCCCAAAAGGTGGAGATGGGGGATTGTCAGTTCTTACAGTCTTTCCGGCCCAATTACTTGTAGATCTATATGGTAAGTGGGGTAGTCGGCTGCTCGAACAAAACGTGAGGAGCTTTCTCCAGCATCGGGGAAAGGTCAACAAAGGGATCAGGCACACCATTCTTCACGATCCCGGAAACTTCTTCGCATTTAATAATGGGCTTACCGCAACTGCCAAGGCCGCAGTTGTCAAAGATGGGGATAGTGGTCAGTTCATAGAAAAAGTTGAAGATCTCCAGATTGTAAACGGTGGGCAAACTACGGCCTCGATCTATAGTGCGGCCATTCGTGATAAAGCCGACATGGCCGGAATTTCTATCCAGGTTAAGTTGACCGTCCTGCCCGAGGAGGATCCGTCCTCCCTCGTGGCAAAGATCGCAAGGTTTGCGAATTCACAGAATAAAGTCTCGGAAGCAGACCTCTTTTCCAATCATCCATTCCATATTCGATTGGAAGAGATCTCAAGGCGGGTCTGGGTGCCTGTCAAGGCTGGGCAGTCGGCACAAACACACTGGTTCTATGAGCGAGCAAGGGGGCAATACCTCGACGCTCAGGCTTACCTCACTCCAGCCAAGAAAAAACAGTTCCAAAAGATCAATCCCCGCTCCCAGCTTCTGACAAAAACGGATGTAGCCAAGATCATGAATTCTTGGGAAGAGCTTCCCCATGAGGTCAGTAAAGGGGCTCAGAAGAACTTTGCTGTGTTTGCGGATCTTATAGATGGGCAATGGGAATCGGATGACACTAAGTTCAACGAGTTTTTTTTCAGGAAACTGGTTAGTAGGGCCAGCATATTCCGGGCGCTTGAGAGAGCGATCCTCAAGGAACCATGGTACGCAGGATACCGTGCAAATCTCGTGACCTACGCTATTGCTCGGCTGTCACACGAAATAGCGAAAAAGAAGCAAGAGTTGGACGTAGACGCAATCTGGAGGGGGCAGGTAATCCCGGAAATTCTCACCAGTAGACTTCTGGAGCTGGCCCGCTCAGTAAATGGATTACTGCTTGATGAGAACAGGCCAGTTGGTAACCCTAGTGAGTTGGCGAAACGAAAGGCTTTCTGGGAATCGGTCAAGCAGATCGAGTGCCGAACGGATGATCTCGGGGCTGTGCTGATTTCTCGAGAGGCGGCCCAAGACAGTGAAAAGGAGGCGAGGAAAACCCAGACGCTGGACAAGGGCATTCAGGCTCAGAGTGATGTTCTGGCGACTCCTGCACATGTTTGGTCGAGGCTGGAGGAGCTGTTGATGGAGGAGGGAGAGGCGACTCCTTCATTGATGGGGATTCTTCGGGTTGCGAAAAAACCAGGACAGATTCCTTCTGAAAAGCAGGCGAATGTGCTTTTCAGACTTAAAGAGAAGTATAAGGACTTCCTTCATTCCTGACTGCTCGAGCCCCGAGGGAAGGTCTGTATTGCCAATAGAAGAAAGTAGCTTGAGCTTTGGGTTAAAGCATTGGATCTTTGATCAAAGACCTTTTAGGTTCAAACTTCCAAGTTGAAGACTATCGGCGGGTTATTTGGTTCATATCGTGCGTTGCATGTGCTGGCATTGACCATTCGAGTGTTACCTCTTTTATACTCACCATACCCCTCGTGGATATGGCCAAAGACGTGGATCGTGGGGGACAGTTGAGCTACCCGATCAGACAGGTGAATACAGCCGACATTCTGGGCCTTGAACCCAAGGTGCACTTCGTCTCCAATGCCATGTGGCGGGCCGTGCGTGATTAGAACGTCAGTGTTGTCAGGAATTAGCTTCCATTTTTGGTACAGCGGATCGCCACGGTCCAGCATAAATGCCCAGTCCATGAATGTTGGCGTCCAGGGCGATCCCCAGAATCGAATACCGCAAATCTGCACCCCACTATCCTCGAGATATATGGCGTTAGTCAGCGCCGCTCTCGCCAACTCTGGAGTTTCTTGAAAAGCCCAATCGTGGTTGCCGGCAATGACGATCTTGTGTTCGTGGGGCAATGAGCCAAGCCATTGGTTGAATTCTTGAATATTCTCCAGTGTTCCTTGGCCAAGACAATCGCCAGCATGGATCAGCACGTCACCGTCCGGAATTTCTGGGATCTGACGGTGTAAACTGTGCGTGTCTGAAATACAGACCAGCTTCATAGTTGTCCTCTTATGTGCGCTTTTTTATCCAATCACCCAAATGGTGCATAAACAGGGCTGTTACGTTCATCGAGGCCAAGTGCAGGGCACTAAGGGCACAGAATCGCGGACCTGTCGTTTCGGCGGTAACTTTCAGTTTATACTGATTTTGTGTTTTGTAGTTGTCAGCGCGAGGATAGGTAAGACATGGTAGATCGGCAAAAAAGACCTCAGAGGGCGGTTGAGGCTGAGTTCAAACCCACGCCTGAGCGTCTGAGAGAAATCGGCAAAAAAGGTTTGGAAACGATGGAGAACCTGGCCCCTGAGGATATTGGCAAGATATCGGAATTGCCGCCGTCAGAAAAGCGCTCAAACTAACAGATGTCTGTTATGCGTTCGGGAAGAGCGGTGCAGGTGCTCATAGGAACATCACAGAACATTCGCAAACGCTTTACGTTTGCGGGCAAATCATTGGGGCCGCCAGGGCGAAAAAGACCATCTGTAAAGACTGTGCGCACCGAGGTGCCTCGATCGTTCACGAATCAACGTCTTCCGCTATCCGACATTATGCCCGTCTCATAATCACCAGAGGGACATGGCATTATATTCCCCAGCATCTGCTGTTAGTGTAAGTTCGTCCAACACCTTCATGGTCGCTCTCAATCTTCAAATGGCCCATAAAGAACTTTCCATGGCACCCATCGTCTGGATCCAGGCGCTCTCCAGGACTCGCTGAAATCTGAACTTTTCCAACTTCATGCACTGAAAGACCCAATTCAATTACTGCCGCATCCAAAACATCGGCCAAACTGCTGGCCATCGCGCTTAAGCCTGTATAGCGAAAGAGATTGTGGACCTCGAGAGTGAAGTCTCCTTCCCGGTGTTTCGTCACCATCAGCAGAAAACCACCCATCAGCAAGCCCCGGCTTTCATCAAGCAGGGGAGAGTGATGCGACTAGATTCGCTCGAAGTCTGTTTCAACCTCATCTCCCCGCTGATTAAGAAATTTACCATCTTTGTACTGGACTATCTCCCGCGAATCGTATTTGGCGCTGCCGGTTTGGCAGAACTCAAGCCAGTCTCCCTGCTTCAATTGTACTTTAAAAAGTTTTCGCTCGGTCCAAACACGAGCAGACTGCTGCTTCCTGTCAACCAGGTCAGCATCCAGAAAGCTTCTGCTTCGTACCATCTTATGTTTTTCGTTGTAGTCAAGTCGTGCTAGCCAACATTTCTTTGAACCCTTGAAAGCCCTCGCTCTCAGGACAAGTTCAAATTCGGCTTTCCCTTCTTCCGGGTTGCTTTCCAACTGCTCAGTTAGATCTGACTCAGCTTCGGGTTTGACGAGAGCTATTGAGTCATTGGACTTATTGGCTAGCAGCGCGGATGCTTGAGCAATCAGCTGAGAAAGCTCTTCGTTAGTCATTTCTTTCAAGTCTTTCATGGATTCCCCGAGATTTATTATATGATAAACTATTAAGGCGTATTTGTCAATTCATCTCCATATAGAATTAGTATTTCCTGGTTCCTACCAAGAAAACGGTGATGAACTAAGGATTAATTTGGAGCTTTGCGACACCGTGTCGCAGACAGGAGTAGCGAATAGCAGATCGCTGGCCAAAGTGATGCTGCCGGTTCTATTGGTATTTTTACCGGGATCCCGTATTTCCTCGCTCCCATCAAGAATACGGTGATGAACTCAGGATTAACTCGGAGCTTTGCGACACCGTGTCGCAAACATGAGTTGCTAATAACACATCACTGAACAAGGCGGTGCCGAGAGTTCTATTGACACTTTGATCAGTGATAGCCAGCGATAAGCTCGCTCCCCTTGGCTATCTTGCGCGACAGCGCTGCCATCCTGAAGCATCTTTAACTGCGTTTTGTTGTGGCTCCGCTGCCGCAGAAAAGTGTCCAATTGAAGGTTGAGATAGCTCTAAGATCATATATAAGGGCATAAAAACTCTATCTTTTCACATTGCAGTATTGCTGAAACCCTTTCAGGGCGCGGCTTTCGGAGGGTTACAAGGGGTCCGGTTTCGTGCAAAAAATGTTGCAAAACTTGTCAATATTTTTGCCCCTTTTTCTAACTAAAAATACTAAAAAGGCAATGTAAATCAGCTATTTAAATTTTTAGATAATCATAAAATAACTTGCACATCATATTAATTTCCAGTTAAATAAAAGTATGGCCGCTGACCCGGCTTAACCTGAACCGTGGAATTAATATGAACGTAACAATCACGCGCAACGCTGCCGCGCTAGAAATTACCAAAGACAGCGAAACCAAAATAATTGAGTCTTCCGACATTCGCACACAGGTCGCCCTACAAAGCGAAAATGTTGATGCGAGCATCACTATCCACTCCAACCCCGAAAACGCTTTTGACGACGTCGAGATCGCCCTGGAATACGGCGCGAACATCACATCAGGGCCGGACTATTTATGCGCGGATTACAAGGCTCACGAGCTTGCCTTCTTCAGGCTGAACAACGCCCGCAACCTGATTGAGTACGACGCTGCGGCGAAGCAAGTTGCTTGCTATTACCTCTCCAGAGTTCCTTTTCAAATTCCGAGCCAGTTGGAAGCTGAGAAAGACATGGCGAAGAAAATCCATGACCGCACCATAGACAACGGCTCAACACCGTTGCTGGGCGTTATTGATATGTTTCGCAACATGCTGAGGGCTGAGCGCCAGAGGGCCCACAACATGGTGAAGATTAACCCGAACAACCCGAACGTGAATTTCTTCACCGGCTCCAACGAAGAGATCAACGAAGTCATCAAGCAGGGCGGCCCAGTTCTCATCAATTCATGGCTGGGCTCTGGCAAGAGTAAAGAAAATCTTTTCACAACTTTTGAAAGTGCATGTCAACGCAACGCCTCGCCGCTGCTCATTGCACCACGCCGCTCGCAAATTGCACCAATGAAGAACGACCCGAGACACTATACCAACGCTGGCCGCTCAGGCTTTGATGCGGCAGGCGTTATCGGTGTTGTGAACTCCACGATTGGGCTCCCTGCTTTTGAGCAGCACAGAAACAACACAAGCATGGTCTTGGGCGACGAACTGGAGCTGTTGCTAAGTCATTGCGCATCCGACGCAATTGGCATATTCGGAAAGCTTTCAGAGCGTGGTGCAGCAACTGCTGGGTTTTATGAACTCGTCAAAAAGGCGGCCAAAGAGGGAACCGCGGTACTGGCAGATGGCTTGATGAGCGACTACACGGCCACCAAGATCGCCGAGACCCTCGGGATGAAAGTGACGGTCGCAACCAAGACCCAGGGCGAGTTTGCTCACAAAATCAATTTGCATCCAACAAAAGCCGCCATGATCGCAACGGCGCAGGCCAGTTTGAGAGCAGGCAAAAACGTCCTGGTCATCTCAGATGAGTCTCACAACAGCAAGAACGACAAGCTCGAGGGCACATTCAACACGCTTCAAAAAAGCGCGACAGGGGAGTCCATGCTGCTTGACGGGGCTGTGTTCGGGGACTCAGAAAAAGCTGAGTTTGTGAGCAACCTCGCCGAGAACCTATCGGGGTATCAGCTTGTTGTTGCGTCTCCGGTTGTTTCCTCTGGGGTAAGCATTGAGACAGACCATTTTGATGAGGTCTTCGTCCTTGCAGCTGGCACAGTGCTCCCGACCGAGGTCATTCAATCAACCAGTCGAGTTCGCAACCTGTCGGAAACCCACTTGGCATTTGCAACCAAAAACAGGAACCGCATTGATGACATTGGCTACGTTTTTTCAAACATGGCTGCAAGGGAGTTTGGAGATGGCGACGACTACAATCAGGAAAATCTGGACAAGCTTTGGGCCATGCCGGGCGTTCAGGACGTTGTTAAGCGGATCGCATACGAGAACAGAATGCGCCGCAATTACAACAACCAGACCCTGATGATGATGGAGGCTCTAGGCTTCACTATCAGCCACGTGTCCGCCGATAAAGTTGCCGAAGACAAGGCCAAGGAAGAGATCAAGGAAGGAAACGACGAAGCCGAGAATAAGCGCATTGAGCAAATCCTCAACGCTGATGACATCTCAATCCAAGACGCCCAAAACCGTCGCAAGTCAGAGCAAATGACTCGGGAGCATGAGTATCAGGTGGAGAAGTGCGAGCTGCGTGAGTTTTACAAAACCAACCAGATTGACGTGGAACTCGTGAAGGCAGACAAGGGCGGAAGACAGCGCAAGCAAATCACCAACCTCCGGCTCGGCGTAGAGTCAGCAGCCAGGAACATGTCGGCATTCGATGCTAACCGCAGAAAGGTGATCAAAAAGCTGATGAAGACGCTCGAAATAGACCTTTCTGAAATTATGCGCGGTGAGTCGGCAATTATCACCAGGGAGCAGGCCCAGAGATTTGCAGAATGGGTTGAAAACAAGCGCAGCGTTGTCACCGTTGGCGGTAAGTCCACGAAGGCCAACGAGGCATACAGCCAAGCGTTTGGCGGTCGCAGCTTCAACTCAAAACAGGCTCAGCGTTGCATCAATTCGGTATTGCACGAAGAGATGGGCCTCAGCGTCAAGGAACACAATAAAGACAGCCGGAAGGTTTCAGCAAGCGCGGATCGCTGCATTTATTTCAACCTGCACATGACTGGCATTGCGCGCCCGAACCATAAACTGACTGAGGAAGAGGAAGTTGCCCGCGACATGGCCTCCGGATACTTCGATCCAACAACGGATAAGGAAATCCTCAAATGGTTTGACCAGACTCGGGAGGTGGGTGCGGTCAGCGCGGGCAGCAAATGGGAAGTGGGCATTACATTCGATGAACTCATTGAGTCGCTCAAATCAACGGAAGCGCACCCCGAAATGTTCAATTTCGGCGAAATCTCTGGATATGTTCTGAGCGATGAAAAGATTGAAAGCTCGGAGATGAAATTCAAAACAGCAAGGTGCTGCGCATAACCAACAACCGCCCACGGACGGGCAAACCAACAACCAAATGACCCGGCACCCGTCGGGCATTGCCGATATCCAAGCAATCACCCACCGCGCCCGCAATTGTTTGGCTACAATATTATTTGGACACAAAAGAGAAACCCCTCCGGAGAGGGGCTTGAGCCTGAAATGGAATTACGCCACAAGAAAGGAACTATCACGACCAGGCTGACTAGACCCGCCGATGAAACCGAATGCACTTCTCGATTTCATGTTTACATTGTAGCCAAAAAAATGCTAGTAAAGCAAATTAATATCTGGTTTTGTATATCATTTTTCCCATCGTTCACCGGTGCGACTGATGCTATATAGTCTCCGGTTTTACTTGTTGATAAGGTAGTCCAATGAAAATTGAGAACAAAAAAAGGCGGCTTGGTGTCGGCATCAGAACTGGCAAGAGCATGGAGCCACATCGACCAGCAACCATAGAGAACATGGCGGAGGTGTTTGGCTCTGTTGAAGCAGCAAGGCAAATGAAAGCGCTGTTTGATGCGAATGCTGAAATGGTTTCGGGAGTGGGCGAGAGAATGCAGGAAAAATTGAAAGCCGGGCTCAGAGACCCAGACCCGGACGACAGCCTTCCCGATGATGAAGACACGCTGCGCCCAGGCTGGGACAATTAATTAACCGCGAGATATGAACAACATCTGATGGCCTATAGGCGCTTTATCATCTCAATCTGGGGATCATCAGACTCAATTCGATCCAGTTGACTCCCCATTTTGAACCAGCGCTCCAAAACCTGCTCGACGGTCCTGTCGGTCTTCATTGCCTCTGAATTTGCGAGCCGCATAAGGTAGTCGGGCAGTGGAGTTGCGGCTGGGGCTTTCGTCTTTTCTCCCACGTGCTCCAGGAAGTGGTTCGCAATCTTGTCGGCTTGCTGCCGGAGCGCTTCGACCTTTCGCTTTGTATAGCCTTCAAGGACGTTCTGCTGTTTGTATGTCGTATGGTTGATCAATGTCTTCAGTGCGACCTCATTGACCCCAATGTTCTGCCCAATGCTAACGAACGTTGCCCGGAAGTCGTGCGGCTTCTGAGTTGCAATCGCCGGGACCTGGGCTTTGATCATGTTCCACTGCGTTCGCATATTCGTGTCGACGTGGCCCTTCTTGCCGTTGCCCAGTGATTTGAATAGGTAGCCAGTGCATTCCCCGGTTTGCTCGATTTCACGCGCCCTCATTTCCTTAAGCATGTCCCACACGTAATGGCACACAGGCAAATAGAACACCTTTTCACTGGTTTTGGTCTTTTCGGTGTCTTCCTTCTCCATCCACGAAATAGTTCCCCGATCCAAGTCGATCTGCCGCCATTCAATCGTTGATACCTGCCCCCCACGTAATCCAGTAAACAAGAGCATTTTGAAGTAGTAGCTTCCGGTCACTGACAGGGTGGGTCGCTTCTTATCGTTTCTGTTGGGAACCCGATTTTTTAAATCGTTAATGGCCAGCCACGTGTCCGCCCATGCATCGTCAGGGAACGGCTCCGAAGTGCGCTCAGGCTGTCCGCCCTCCTCGTTCCATGCCTTGTGATATTTCATGGTTTCCGAGACGATGTTGCTTTTTGGCTTTTCGTAGTCGGGAGCCGGATTCTCCAGGGCGCTGCTGATGAGGGCTCTGGCGTATCCAATCGCCTGGTCGGCGGCCCTGATCCTTTTTTTCTTTCCGCCGTTATCAGTTATCTCTCTGTGCAGTCGTAGGATTTCGTCCCGCGTCAGTTTTGATATCTGCAAGTCATGCCATGGAACCAGGTAGCGCTCAAATATCTCACTGTATTCTGTGCGCGTTGAAGCTTTGACGGAGTGATATTTTTGATGGTCTTTGTGCAACCTTAGGAAAGTGGGGGAGAGGTCCACCTCTTCTGGTTTGGGGGCATCCGGTGAATAATAGACTTCCCGCCCCGCAAGGATATTCTGCTGCATTTCCTTGGCGCGCTCAGTCACTGCTGCAAGAGGCTGTTCGATGCTTGCCACAGTAAAACGCTTCGCGCTTTTCGTCTTTTTTGGACCAGTTCGCAGTCGCTCACGAATAAGAAAATCAGCGTCGCCTGTTTTTGTGATTTTGAGCATTAATCTTGCGCCGTTTTCACGTGCGTCTTTGATGTATTTGACTTCCTCCCCATCTGGCAGACAATATTTAACCTCGCCGCGCTCTCTCGCTTCGCGATACTCCCTGATCTGCTTCCTGATTTTGTTGATCTTGATTTGACTAAATGCGAGGGTTTCCACGCTTATCTCCCAAAGTTTATAGACACAGGAGAATAGCCCTATGACACAGAAAATGGGAAGCGCTGAGACAAAATGTTACAATGGTTATGACACTCATTTGACACACCAAATCTTTAAATAATCGTTTTTAATTATTTAAAAGTGCTAATTAAAGAGTGCTTATAACCAAAAAATATTATGAAAAATAGCCATTTAAAATATTATATTCAATGGGTTACGGCGTTTTAGGCTATTTTTTAACCAAATAAAAGCAATACACGCAGGAAACTTAAAATCTCTCGACCGTTAGGTCGTGCCGGTTCGATTCCGGCCCGGAGCACCATCTTTTTTATCAATGTCCCCAAGTAGTTTCTCGTGATCTTCGTCAACCCGCAGTTCTCGACGGCAAATGAGCAGTGATCGACGTTCCTGCGCCAGGCGTAAGCATTAACTCAATGTTTTCCGCCCAAGGAGACAAACCGCCATGGCCGAAGTTGAAGCTATTGGTAAGCAAATCGCAGATTATGTGAACGACCCCATCGAGAAAGCCAAGCGGCTGATCGTAACGCCAGTGGGGCAGGCGAGAATGATTGTCTGTACGCCATCACCCGGCCAGGGTGCCTCGTCGGCGATTGAAGCGGCAAACAGTCTGCTTTCGGAAGATGATCAGATAGCGCTGGTCGAAGATGTCAGCGAACTGACAGATCCTGCGCAGGTGGTTTCCATCATCAATGATGGTGGTATCGAGACCGAAAAGGGGTTCCATGTGGCTTTCAGTCTTTCTGACGAGACGATTGCAAGGCAGGTGGAGAAAGAGCTCGACCTCAAGGTCTTTACGGGGCAATAGCCCCGTCTGTTAGATAGGCGGCCATCTGGCCGCCGCCACTATTTTTTCGACATTGCTTCAAGCATTTTGTTAACCGCTTCCAGGTGCTCAGGCTCGTTGTGGCACATGCCCTGGAAGTTGGCGCACACATCCAGAAAATCCTTCAGCTCCATCCTCGGTGCCATTTTCATCAGGCGTTTGGTGAGGCGAGTGGCTTTCGGTGGTTGGCTGGCCATGCGGTTTGCCATGGCATTGGCGGCGTTCATCAGTTCGTCCGCTGGCACCACCTCCAGAACAATGCCCAGCTCCTTTGCCTCGGTAGCATCGATCACCCGCCCGGTAAGCGTTAGCTCGAAGGCGCGCTGGTAGCCGATCAGGCGCTGCATGAACCAGGCGCCGCCGTCACCCGGAATGATTCCCAGGTTAAGAAAGGTTTCGCCGAACTTTGCGTTTTCCGAGGCAATGCGGATATCGGCCATGTTGGCCAAATCGAAGCCGGCGCCGATGGCGGGACCGTTGACCGCGGCGATGATGGGCACTTCCACATTATGCAGGGCCAGCGGAATACGCTGAATGCCTTTGCGGTAACGATCGGCGCATTCGGCCACGTCACCGGCAAAATCGCCGCTGCGGTTGGCCATGTCCCGGATGTTGCCGCCGGCGCTGAACGCAGAGCCCGCTCCGGTGATCACCAGTACCGACACGTCTTCGCACTGGTTAACCCATTCCGCGGTGGTCACGATGTCGTCGATCAGGTTTGAGCCGGTCAGCGCATTGCGCAGGTCGTGACGGTTCAGAGTAAGCGTGGCGACACGGTTCTCGAGGGTCAACAGGGCATCGGTAAGCTTGGGTACGGTGGTCATTGTTGCGGTTCCTTGTTTTTGATCAGCGCGTATCTTCGCGCGCGGGAACCGGGTTAATCAACTGCCACCCGCGCTTTTCGGTACCGGCTTACTTCCGTCCAGCCATGCACCGCCAGGGCGGAGAATACAATAACACCACCTACCAGGCTGAGCTTTGGCGGTACTTCGCCGAGGAATAGCCAAACAAGGAAAGACCCGAACACGGTTTCCAGAAGCAGCATCAGGCTGACTTCCGCCGCCGGAATATAGCGGGGGCCAATCTGGATCAGAATGCACGCAGTGGGCAGGAACACCAGACAGAGCAGGGCGATAAAGAAGAAATCACGGGCCGAGGGCATCTGCGCACCACCAAGCAATGCCGCAACACCTGCCAACACCAGCGCGCCGAACATAAGCATCACGCTCATATCGCTGTCGGGTTTGGAGCGCGCTACGTTGAGGTTGGAGGCCAGGGCAGTGGCGGCAACCACGGCCATCAACAGACCCAGAGGGTCGCCCTTGCCGAATTCTCCCACGGCCATGAAGGTGGCGCCGGTGACGCACACCAGAATAACTACCCAGGTGCGAAGAGGCAGCGTTTCTTTCCATACCGCCCAGGCAATTACGGCCGCAATGACCGGCGCGGTGTTCAGGATGACCAGCACATTGCCGGCGGCTGTGTTCTTCATGCCGACCACAAACCCGAGGGTACTGATGGCAAAGGCACCGGCACAGAACAGGCCTTTACGGCCGCATTTTCGAATTTCAGGCACCAGCCGGGAACGGTATCGCGCCCAGCTGATCACAAAAAAACTGATCGCCAGTAACAGGCCGCGCCAGAACAGAAAGACCACAGGATCCACGGAGGTGATTTTCACCAGCAACGCATCGGGCACGATAAACAGCACGCCCAGAGCTGCGATGGTCAGTCCTTTGATTCTGGTAGTCTGCAACGTGGCTTCGCCTGTTCTGGTGTGGTGGTTCGGTTAATTTATGGGTTGTCCTGTTCCGGCAGTGGCTGGATGCTGTTGATGTCGCCGGTTGGTGTTGCTGGCTCGTCTTTTACGATTATGAAGACTGCTCCGCCGATAACCGCGATGGCGAAGATGGCTTTGAGGATCATCGATTTTGACATGCGTTATTCCTCTCTGCAGTTTTGGCTTCTACCAACACCCTATGGGCAGCAGAGGTCTATAACAACCGCAACGCATTGAAAACTGAGCATCCTACAAAAGTCGCTTCGACAGTATAGACGCAGTCAGCAATACTCTGGGTAAGATTCCAGAATGCCCGGTGCAGCAACGATTCAAATGGAGTGTCCACATGACTGAACAAACACAAGAGCTGGTGCACAAGTACAGCGAAAATGGCATTACCACGCTTACACTGAACCAGCCGGAGAAGAAAAACAGCCTTTCCATGGCAATGCTCGAGGCCTTGTCTGAAGAGCTGGAGATCATCGCCTCCGATTCGGAAACGCGGGTTGTCGTCCTTGCGGCTCATGGCAACGTGTTTTGTGCCGGTCATGACCTCCGGGAAGTGCGTGAGCAGTTTGATAGCCATGAATTCCAGCTGGCCCTGTTTAATCAGTGCAGCAAGGTGATGCAGCAGATCGTGAACCTGCCCAGGCCAGTCATTGCGCGGGTGGCGGGTGTTGCGACCGCCGCCGGCTGCCAGCTGGTGGCCAGCTGCGACCTGGCCGTGGCGGCCGATACCGCCCGGTTTGCGACGCCTGGCGTCAATATCGGGCTGTTCTGTTCCACGCCGATGGTGGCGCTGTCCCGGAATGTGTCACGCAAGCACGCCATGGAAATGCTGCTGACCGGTGAGATGATTGGTGCCGTGAAAGCTGAACGCATCGGACTGGTCAATCAGATTGTTGATGAGCAGCACCTGGACGAAATGGTTTACAAGCTGGCGCGTACCATCGCAGACAAGTCCGGCCATACCCTGAAGATTGGTAAGGAAGCCTTCTACCGGCAACTGGAAATGCCGCTGGAGGACGCTTATGAGTACACCTCAAAGGTGATGGCAGACAACATGATGGCGAACGATGCCCAGGAAGGTATCTGCGCATTTCTGGAGAAGCGCAAGCCAGAGTGGCAGGACAGCTGAATCGGTTGCTGAGACATTGCCCGGCCTAATTTGCCGGGCAATTGTCCTTTCCGATGGCAAGCCGGTCGCCCGTTCCGATTCCATGTTCCAGGAAAAAGCCGGCGTTCATCTCCACGGCCTCGATGAATGGCACACCGGCCGGGTAGGTGGGGCAACCGGAGCCGCTGGCCGAGGGGCAGGGCACCATCTTGCGAATGCTGCCAATCTTGCCATCCTCGTTCAGGTAGGCGATGTCGAGGGGAATCAGGGTCTTGTACATCCAGAATCCGTGGCTGGCTGATCTCGGCTCGCGGTATTTAAACAGCATCCCGGCATCGGGAGCCATGGACGTACGGCCCATCAGTCCTTTCTGGCGTTGCTCGGAAGTGCTGGCAATCTCGAGTTGCACTGGCACCACGCCCGACGCAGACACAAAGCAGGCCTCGACAACCGGCAGGCCGTCCTGAGGTGCTGCAATGCCCGAGGAGCAGCCGTAGAGCAATAAGCTGGCTGCAAGGAGGACCCAGACTTCCGCCCCCCGAACCGGGCTTGATGCGCAGGTCACGAGCGCAACCGGTAGCCGGTCTTGAAAATCCACCAGATGCCGACCATGCAGGCCGTGAGGAATACGAGGGTCATTCCCACACTGATGGCAATATGAACGTCAGACACGCCGTAAAACGCCCAACGGAAACCGCTGATCAGGTAAACCACCGGATTGAACAGGCTCACCGTTTGCCATACCTCTGGCAGCATGTCGATTGAATAAAAAGTACCGCCAAGGAAAACCAGCGGTGTGACAATCATCATCGGCACGATCTGCAGTTTTTCGAATCCATCGGCCCAGATGCCGATAATGAAACCGAACAGGCTGAAGGTCACCGAGGTAAGCACCAGGAAGGAGAGCATCCAGAAGGGGTGCAGTACGTCGTAGTCCACGAAGAACTTGGCGGTCGCCAGGATGATCAGCCCCAGAATGATGGACTTGGTGGCAGCAGCACCGACATAGCCCAGCACCACCTCCACATAGGAAACCGGGGCAGAAAGCACTTCATAAATCGTGCCCGAGAACTTGGGCATGTAGATGCCGAAGGAGGCGTTCGAAATACTTTGCATCAGCAGCGACAGCATCACCAGGCCGGGGATGATGTAAGCGCCGTAGGCGATGTTGTCGATGTCGCCCATCCGCGAGCCAATCGCTGAGCCAAACACCACGAAATACAGGCAGGTGGAGATAACCGGCGAGAGCACACTTTGCATCACAGTGCGCTTCATGCGGGCCATTTCAAAATTGTAGATTGCGCGGATACCGTACAGGTTCATGCATTTCTCCAGAATAGCCGGCCGTTTTACTCGTGCACCAGGCCGACAAAAATCTCTTCAAGGGAGCTTTCCCGGGTTTGAAGGTCTCGGTATTCGATACCGAGATCGCCAAGCGTGCGGAGCAATCGGGTTACCCCTGCCTGCTCTCGCTGGGAGTCGAA
Organism: Marinobacter flavimaris; assembly: GCF_002933295.1. GTDB lineage: Bacteria > Pseudomonadota > Gammaproteobacteria > Pseudomonadales > Oleiphilaceae > Marinobacter > Marinobacter flavimaris. The sequence continues at coordinate 50,501 of NZ_PSSW01000013.1, read as the reverse complement.
GGTGTATATCAGCTCGTAACCATCCTCTGACAGCTCTATCGGCTCCAGAGTGAGTTCACCGGGCACCTTGTCCAGTTTGTGCTGCAGCTGCAGTCGCAACTCTTTCTTGCCCAGCTTGGTCATCAACTGGGCCTTGTCCTCGACCAGAATGATCTCGCCACCGCGAATGACACCGATGCGATCCGCCATTTCCTCGGCTTCTTCGATGTAGTGGGTGGTGAGGATGATGGTCACGCCATGTTCCCGAAGTTTGCGCACCATTTCCCACATGTCCCGGCGCAGTTCAACGTCGACGCCCGCCGTGGGCTCATCCAGGAACAGTATCTGCGGCTCATGGGAGAGCGCCTTGGCAATCATCAGGCGGCGCTTCATGCCACCGGAGAGAGACATGATCCGGTTGTTGCGCTTGTCCCAGAGAGAAAGATCTTTCAGGACTTTCTCGATGTGCGCAGGTTTCGGCGCCTTGCCGAATAGCCCACGACTGAAGGAAACGGCATTCCAGACAGTTTCGAATGAATCGGTGTTGAGTTCCTGTGGCACCAGGCCGATGGTCTCGCGGGCCTTGCGGTAGTCTTTGACAATATCGTAACCGGCTGCCGTTACCTGTCCGGAGGAGGCATTGACGATACCGCAGATGATACTGATGAGCGTGGTCTTGCCAGCGCCATTGGGGCCGAGGAGGGCGAAGATCTCGCCACGGCGGATGTCCAGGTTAATGTCTTTCAGGGCCTGAAAACCGTCGCCATATACCTTGCTCAGGTGCTTAACGGAAATATCCGGCTGCACGGGCGTGTCCTGTGGTCAGAATGGGTCGAATTGAAGGCGCAGTATTTTCTCATGAGTAGCGCCAGTTTAGAAACCTTTGCCTCGGCCGGAGAAAACCCCATAATGCCGGCCAGGTTTGTTCGGGAAGCGGTTATGTTACGCGCGATTGCTGTTACAGGACTGATTTTGGCCGTGGTTGTTGCCGGTGTGTTCGGTTGGCGCCTGCTGGGAGACACTGGCGAAACGTCCGGCGGAGAAAGCCAGACCGTTCAGTGTGATCTGCTGGAAAGCGGTCCGTGCCAATGGTCAAATGGTTCCGGAGATTGGCAGGTTGCCCTCAACACCATGGGCGTGGGCGCTCAGGGCACTGAATACCAGCTAACCGTTGCTACACCGGAACGTCCGGAACGCTTTCTGGCTGTTCTCCGGGGCGAGTCCATGTACATGGGCGAGTACCCGGTGCCCCTCGGCAAACAGTCGGAAAACCAGTACTCCGCCCGATTCACAGCCCCGTTTTGCACCGTGGATGGCAAAATGACCTGGCGCATTGACCTGCAACAGGGCCAGGAACCCATCGAAAACATCCCGGTTAAGCTGGTTTTCCAGGCCGAATAGCACCGGGACAGCTGAACCGGCTACTGGTCGGCTGACAACGGTACGGGATTGTGTAAAATCATCTCATCGCCATTTGCAGGGACAACGTGATGGATTACGGAGATAGCGTTCAGAAGGTTCTGCTCAGAAAAATCCGCAAAGCGGAACAGGATTTGATTCAGCTAAAGCTGGATTACTGCCGGTTTGTTTTCGGCCTGACTCATCGCGCGAAAGTGCTGGCCGGCGGCGTAACCTATGTGGTTCGTTCCGTGGATGTGGACAGCATGGCAAATACGGATGATGGCGGCTTCAGCCGGCCTGAAATAACCGGAACCCGAGTGGACGAGCAGGATCATGCGGAACCCGTTGCCCTGGGTACCGACTGGGTACTTGAAACCGCAAACAGACAGGCTGCTAAATAAACGCGTTGGCAGTAATGGCGTCGTAAAGACTCGACGTTGGCGGTACGAAATGGTTGTATCGCCAGAACTCCGCACCTTCCAGACCCGCCCGGAAACAAGCCAGATAAACCGCACTGTCTGTTAATGTGCTGATCGCCTGCATCGCCTCCGGTTGACGAATCCCCGTTTTTCGATTGATGGTCTGGGCAACAATCCCGGCCAGTGCCTCGGAATGCCGACTGCCTTTGTCGCTCAGGGCGCACCCGGCACCGTACAGCCAAGCCGTGGCATAGGCTTTGACCGCATCGGGTGCGGTCGCTAGCACCAGACCCTTTACACGGCAATCCCGTTCCTGGAGACCAGCCAGAATGTGCAATCGGGTGATGAGCTCAGCCCGGTCCGGAGCAGTTTCAGGAACCGGCCTTCTGCTGGCAACCGGCCATTCGGAATTGTTTGAGGGCAGGTCGGTAGCTACCGTGTCCTTCGTTGCTGGCCAGACTTTCTGGCGACCGACTGCGATGGGTTCGGAACGCACCAGCGAGATAACCCGCACAGCCAACAGGACAAGCAGCGCCAGCAGCCCGACCTGAATGAAGAGAATCAACCCGTTAACCATCATCACCAGAACTCTAAATATTGCAATAGGTGATCAAAGTGTAACGGAATGTATCCGCACAATACCGCCAACCGGTCGCCAATTACCGGTTTAGCGTTGGCCGAAATGACGGAACTGTGATGGGGATCGCAGTGCGGGTTAGCAGGTGGGCATGGTCTGCAAGGCCAGCTTGCGGCGGATATAGCGACCAAGAATGTCCACGCCGATATTCAGCATGGCCGTTATCAGGATCAGAACCATTGCCTGGTCGAACCGGATACTCTGTATAGCGCTATCAACGTAAAAGCCAAGGGTGTAGATGCCGAGAATACCAAGGATGGCGGTTTCTCTCATGATGATTTCCCAGCGATAAAACAGAAACGCCAGAAATGATCGGTAGATCCGGGGCACGAGTTCCCAGCTATAGCGATTAAAGCCTTTGGGAGCATCCGATCTCAAACGGATCGTGTTGGTTTGCCGGCCAATCAGGTGGCCTATGATGCCGCCATTGTGAAGGGCCAATGCAACCACCGCAGGAAGCATGGAGGGTCCCCAGAGTTGCAGGAGTATGTAGGCCAGGATGTACTCAGGGGTTGATCGGGCAATTACCAGAAAAATATGGCCGGAGGTTCGACGTATCGGGCCGCCAAAGTGATTTGAGATCAGGGGGAATGCTAGCAGCGTGAGGATACCCGTGGCCACCAGCGCAATCTGAGTGAGAACCACAGTATTCCAGATGCCAGGCAGTGCCTGCTCGATCATCAGTTCATTCAGCCACGGTAAAAGTCCGGCCAGGCCCTCTCCATCCCTGAGTGGGCTGGGGACAATATCCTCGGTGAAAAACCGTTCAACATTACCCCAGACGATGGGCAAGCCATCGCCAAGGAAAAACGGAGCCCCCACGATATACACGGGTAACAACTTGGGTCTTACCCATAGTGGAATTGTGGCAATGAGCACGTAAAAGAGGATCAACATGGCGCCGGCGTCGGAGTACATCCCCTGGGAAAAAGAGGTTTCCAGATAAAACCCCAGAGTTGGCAGGCCCACAAATCCGAGTATGGCACTCGAACGCAGCCCGCACTCCAGGCGATAGGCGGTGTAGGTTCTCAACTGGACCCAGCAATCAGGAATCCTGGTGTACAGAAACGCCGCGATAGTTCCTGTTCCCGGTGGCAAGAGCCTGCCCGGCTCCGGGTCAGCTTCCTCGAGAATCTCGGAGTAAACCTTGGCGAAGATGCCGGAATAAGGTATCGCGATCGCCAACACGCCCGTCAGGGGGTGGAAACCGAAAAACTGCAAAAAAATAAGAGCCCAAAAGAGCTCATGAATCGCCCTGATGAAAGCACAAAACACCCGCACCGGGAGGAATCGGTACACCAGAGCCAGAAAAAACCCGCAAACCCCGCCAACGGTCACCCCAACAAAGGCGAAGGCCACTGTTCGCAATAAAGCGGTAAGAAGACCTTCGCTGCTGAAAAAGTTCGGAGTGAGCACACCCAGGAAAAAGTTGCCCAGGTCTCGCCAGGGATTGTTTGCGGTGATCGCAATATCGGCAAACAAGAGCCCCACAAGCGCAATAGCAAGAAAGATCAGGCTGGTGCGAACAGTTGGGTAGGAGAGCATCGCTCGACAGATCCTAATACAGCGACATGATGTCTGCGGCCGCCAATTGGTCAGTAGGCTCATCAAGGGCAACCTGCCCATTCTGTATGCCAACAATGCGGTTACAGTACTTCATTGCCATTTCCACATCGTGAAGAGCGATAACACTGGTTTTGAAGCGATCTCGCAGCAATTGCATAACGTGATGCGCCATGGGGCCGTCCAGTGCGGAGATGGGTTCATCTGCCAATAAGACCGGGGCGTTGCGATAAAGGGCTCTGGCAATGGCCACCCTTTGACGCTGCCCGCCCGAGAGAGAAGCTGTGGGAATCCAGAGCTTTTCAGACATTCTCAATGCGTCCAGAAGCTCCAGGACCTGTTTTCTGTCCTGTTTGAATGGCCGCACAAGGGTAACGGTGTTGTACCAGGTGGCATGCTTGTCGAGCTGGCCCATGAAAACGTTGTGAAACACAGGAAGGGCGTTTACCAGACCAAGCTCCTGAGGCACAAGAGATGACTGGCCATCCACTCGCTGGTGAATAAGCCGGATAAGAGTGGATTTACCTGCACCACTCTTACCGACCAGGGCAACCTGATCTCCTTCCTTTACCTTGAGGGTGAGAGGCCCGATTACCCGCTCACCCCCAAAAGAGGCCGTCAGGCCTGAGAGATCAAAGCCTGCCATCAATCAATGATTCCGATTTCTTTCGCTACTTTGCGAATCGGCTCATAATCGTCGTTTGAAGCGGGAATAAAATCAGAACGCGGGAAGCTCTCAAGCAGCTCGGGATCATCAAGCGATAGCAGGGCTTCGCGAACGCGACCGGTAAAGCCTTCGCCGTAGTTTTCATCCACGTCGCCACGGATGCTCCATTGGTAATTCGGGAACCCGGGTGTTTTCCAGATAACCTTCACGGCGTCGGTATCAATGTTTCCGTTCTCCAGTTCTTTTTCCCAGACCGCGAAGTTCATCGCGCCCACTTCGTAGGTGCCGGACTCGACCAGACGGAGGGTGCGAGTGTGGTTGCCGCTGTAGCCGACCCGAGAAAAGACATCTTCAGGTGCTTCGCCAAACGTTTCGCGGATGTGGTACTCCGGAATCAATCGTCCCGACGTTGAGCCCTTTGATCCGAAGGTAAAGGTCTTTCCACGCACATCTTCTGGCAGGCTATCCTGACGATCCAGGCCGGTGCTTTCATGAGCAATAAAATAGACGTAGAAGGCCTGATCTTCAGTGCCCTGTGCGATTGCCTGAGAACCGGGTACAAGTGATCTCGCCTGAACACCCGACAGGCCGCCGAACCACGCCAGCTGCACCTGGTTATTCCGGAAGGCGGAAACGGCAGCCGCATAGGATTTCACGGGGATGTACTTCACATCGGCATCCAGTTCCTCGGAAAGGTAGTCCGCAATGCCGCGAAAACGCTCGACGAGCTTGGTTTCATCTTCGTCCGGTATTGCCGTAAAAATGAACGTCTGCGCGGTCGCGGCGGCTGAAAAAAGAGAACAGAGACCAATAATCAGCAATTTCCGTATAAGATTGTGGGTCATGGTTTTTCCTTTTTGGAATGGATATTTACAGTGCAGAGATGAAGCGAACGACTCCTGCTTCAGAAGGATACCTTGATTTAGGTTAACTCTGAACAGCTATACGGTTTGCGGGTTTAATTGGCTCAGGGCCGAACACTTCATTTTTCAGTAAGCTGGGTTCAATCAAAGACAATGCATCTGATAATGATCACGCCGGCGCAGCCGGGTTCGAAAGCAGGAAACCGGGCAACGGCGGAACGGTGGGCGACCTTGCTGGAAAGTGCCGGGCACTCGGTCGACGTGGTTACTGAATACCACGGTGAGCCCTGCGATGCGTTTATAGCCCTGCATGCCTGGCGTAGTGTCGATGCCATACGACATTTCCGCGAAACCTGGCCTGAAAAGCCGCTTATCGTGGCTCTCACCGGCACGGATATCTATCAGCACCAGCACGAATACCCGGAAGACACCCGGTATTCCATGGGCGCGGCCGATGCGCTTATTGGTCTGCACGACCTGGTAGCGCACGACATACCCGCCGGCTTTGCCAGCAAACTGGTCACGCTAAACCAATCGGCTGAGGGGCCGGAGGCCTTTCCGGCGCCGCAAGCGGATCTCACGAAGGAATGTTTTGGCGTTTGTGTGATTGGTCATCTTCGGGACGAAAAGGATTCTCTGCGGGCGGCTTATGCCGCGCGATTGCTTCCGAAGGACTCGAAGATACAGGTTTTTTGTGCCGGCAAGGCCCACAACGAGGCATGGCACAACAAAGCAGAGCGGGAAATGGCTGAAAATCCACGCTTCCACTGGCTCGGCGAGCTGGATAAAACCCGCACCCGGCAGTTGATGGCGAACAGCCGGTTAATGGTGATCAGCTCGGTAATGGAGGGTGGCGCAAACGTCGTCTCCGAGGCCTGCCGGGCTGGCTTGCCGGTGTTGGCATCCGATATCCCGGGCAATGTCGGTTTGTTGGGCCGGGACTATGCCGGATATTTCCCCGTTGGCGACGAACAGGCGCTGGCCGGTCTGCTGCAACACGCAGAGACCGAACCTGCGTTTCTCGAAAGCCTCAAAGCGCAGGTTAGTAATCTGGCCGAGCGTTTCCTGCCCGAAAAAGAACAGGCATCCCTGGAGCAGGCGCTACACCTTGCCATGCAGCGCTGCTCACAGGGACGTTAATCCCGCAGGGAAATAGGCTCGATGGGCCCCGATTCATCCTGGGCGGTAATTCGCCCGATAATGGCGGTATGCGGATAGCCCAGGGCTTTCAGTTCCCGTACACACTCCTCTGCCTTGTCCGCGGCAACACTTGCCAGCAGCCCGCCCGCTGTTTGCGGATCAAAGATCAACGGGTAGCGTGCATGGTTGACCCATTTTTCCTGATCCCGGATACCCCGGCGCAAGCGGATGTTTGCTGGTTGCAGGGAACTAAGGATCCCTGCTGCCGCTGTTTCCTCCGCGCCCGGAAGGATCGGGATGGCAGAAAGATCCAGTTCGGCATCCACACCCGAGGGCTTGGTCATTTCAACCAGATGCCCGAGGAGGCCGAAGCCAGTAACGTCGGTACAGGCTTTTGATCCAAATTTCCTGAGACAGTCTGCTGCCGCCTTATTGGACTGGATCATGGAGGCGAGGGCGGAATCGATCCACCGACCTTTGGCCGCCAGCTTTGCGTGAGCGGCAAACAGGGTGCCTGTACCGATGGGCTTGGTGAGAATCAGGGCATCGCCCGCTTTCAGGCCACCTTTGCTCATGACTTCTTCCGGGTCGATCAGGCCGTTGACTGCAAAGCCCAGGGCCAGTTCCTTGCCCTCGCCGGTGTGCCCGCCAACCAGCGCGCATCCTGCCTCGTTCAGCACTTCAACAGCACCAGACATCATCTGATAGACGACATCCTCAACCTTGGATTCAATGCCGTAAGGCACCGTGGCAACGGCCGTGGCACTCTGGGCTTCGGCGCCCATGGCAAAGACGTCACCGAGGCTATGATTGGCCGCCACCTTGCCAAAGATGTAGGGGTCGTCAATGAACGCACGGAAGAAATCCACGGTATGAACTACGGCTTTGCCGGGTGGTACTGTCAAAACGGCGGCGTCGTCCGGGGCGTGAAGGCCGATCAGGATATCGTCCCGCTCGATGGGTTTCAGCTCTCCCAGGGCTCGCGAAAGAACGGTGCTGCCCACCTTGGCGCCACAACCACCACAACGCATGGCAACCGCCGAAATGGCCTGGGAGGCTTCCTCAGCATTTTGTGCGGCAGCCGTATCCGGCAGTTTGGATTCTTCCTCCATTGGAGGCAGATCATTGAACTTCTTCATGAAGCGGCGATCGATCCAGTCTTTCCAGCGCCAGACCCAGGCGCCGTCGAACTGCAAATCTCCCCGGGAGGCCACAGCGTACTTGTCCCCGGTGCTGATTAGCGCTAACCACTTCTTCTGAGGATGAAAATCCTTCGGATCCTTGCCGGTTGCAAGCCGCTTGAGGTTGTCGGCGAGGGGAGGTCCCTGTCTTACCGCAAATACCCCCGCTTTTTCTCGGGGGTGATTCAAGACGTTGGCAATATCGCCAGCAGCAAAAATGCTGTCGTCATTCTCCACTTGCAGGGTATCGCGTACTCTCAGGAACAGACCATCGTCCAGCGCCAGGCCTGTGTCCTTGAGCCATTCAGGGCCACCAGCCCGGGTTACCCAGAGCACTTCGTCCGTTTGCAGGGTTTCGCCGGATTCGGTAATCAATAACCCTTCCTGAACCTTGCTGACTGGCGATCCCAGATGGACCTTCACACCACGATTCGACAGGGTTTTTCGGAAAACCTCACGCACCTTGGGGTTGTGGGTCGGTAGAATTTGGTCGGCGGCGTCGAAGAGGTGGAAATGCAGTTGATCGGGATCTTTACCACGCTGTTTCAGTTCATTCTTCAGTCGAAACTGCATGGCGAGGGTCAGCTCAACGCCACCGGCACCAGCGCCAACTACCGCAACCGCCAGCGGCCCGTCGTGATTCTCGATACGGGAAAGCAGTGCAAGCCAGCGGTTGTTGAAGCCGGTGATCGGCTTCACCGGAACCGCGTGGTCGGAAGCGCCTTCCACTTCATTGACCCGCGGAGACGAGCCAATATTGATTGACAGTATGTCGTAGGGCACATCCGGGCGACCGCGGCAGATAACCCGCTTCTGGTCCCGGTCGATGCCCATGGCTTCGGCCCGGTAAAAGCGCGCACCAGCGTACTCCGCCAGGCGGCTCAGATCGATGTGGACATCGTCGTAGCTATAGTGGCCGGCCACGTAGCCAGGCAGCATGCCAGAATAGGGGGTGTGGGTGTCGCGGCAGATCAGGGTCAGGCGCACGCCGGGGACAGGGTTCATGGCGAACCGCTTGAGTACCCCGACGTGGCTGTGCCCGCCGCCAATCAGGACAATGTCCCGTAAAACAGGCTGGTCAGGCGTTCGCATCAGCTGATTTTCTTGGCTTCAGCGCTGAATTGGCTGTATCCCTTGACGTTTGAGAAGGCCTTCAGCTTTTCCTGGTCTTCGGCAGACGGATTGGCGATCTGGTCGATGGAGGTAATGCCAACGTCCTTCATCTTCTTGGCGGTGGCCGGACCGATACCTTTAACCAGCGTCAGGTCACTCTTGTCGACCGGCTTTGCAGCCTTGGCTGCTGGTGCTTTCTTGGCTGCAGGCTTCTTCGCAGCCGGCTTTTTCGCCGCAGGCTTGCTGGTCGCGCCTTTGGCTTTGGAAGCTGTTTTGGCGGTTTTCTTAGGCGCTGATTTCTTGGCTGCCGTGCTGGCCTCTTTACTCACTTCATCTGTGAGCTTCTTGACCTCTTCACCCGCTTCCTTGGAAGCCACGCCAAGACGCTCGAGAATGCTGCTCTGCAGTTCATGGAACTCTTCCAGGCGGCGCTCAAACTCTTCGTGGAAACGCTTCATCTCGCGGTCGCGAAGCTCGTCGATTTCCTTCAGCAGCTTGCGAACAGGCTCCTGAACCTGGTTCTGCAGGCTGTCGAACTGCTTCAGCGCATCGTTCACCAGGCCTTCGATCTGGGAAGAAGTCTTTTCGAACTCCTTGTTGACCTTTTTCACGATTTTATCAACGTTCTGTTTGGCTTTCTTCGCCATGGAATGTCTCCTTACGGACAGGTTTCAACGAAAATCAATGTCAGGCCATCTGCCGGAAACCGGACATGGAGCCTGGGGAACGACGTGATTTGAGCGACTGTTTCTTGGATAGCACTTCCCGAATTCTGCGGAGCTTTTCCGCCAGCGACGAGCTGCCGTTGGAGTCGAGCTCTACAAAATCGATTGAATAGAAGAAATTGCTGCAGTGTTTTCTGCGTTCGGTCACCAGCCCGGCGAGTCCTTCTGCGCGGATCTTGTCGAACGGCATGTCCATCACGAGATCCAGCACCACGGTATCACCGGGGTTGAACACTTTGTCGGTTTTCATAACACAACCGTAGCCGTCCAGCTCATAAAGGGCGGCTTCGACAAGTTCCTTCCGAAAAAGGCCCTGTCTGACTCGGAATCGTGCGACAAGGTCCGGCAATGCTTCGTTCATGAATCGGGTTCTCTGGTGATTTCCGTATCCACAGCAACCTGTCTCATTGGGAGACAGGCTGGATATTGGTTAAACAATAGACACTGAATTCTAGTTTTGCAACGCCATCAGTGCCATACGATCGACCGCTAACGCAGTTATTTAACAATTTCACCTGGCTGATCGGGCCAGTTTACTTGGTCTTCAATTCATACATATCAACGCGACGATCTTTCAGGTTAGTGACAGACCCCTCGTTACGCACCAGTTTCAGCTTTTCCAGGTCCATATCGGAGAACATGATCATCTCCGTATTCGGCGTGGTTTCCGCCATAACTGCATCGTGCGGGAAGGCAAAATCCGAGGGTGAGAATACGGCAGACTGAGCGTACTGGACGTCCAGGTTCTCGACTTTCGGCAGGTTGCCAACGCTACCAGTGACGACCACATAGCATTCGTTTTCGATTGCGCGGGCCTGGGCGCACTGGCGAACCCTGAGGTAGCCGTTTTTGGTGTCGGTCCAGAACGGCACCATGATGATATCAACCTCCTGGCTGGCAGCAATACGGCCCAGTTCAGGGAATTCGATGTCATAGCAGATCATGATGGCGACCCGGCCAGCATCGGTCTCGAAGACCTCAAACTGGTTGCCGCCCTCGATCACCCAGTCGCGGCGTTCGTGGGGCGTGATGTGAATCTTGCGTTGCTCATCAACACGACCGTCCCGGTGGCAGAGATAGGACACGTTATACACCCGATCGTTTTCGATCAGTGGCATGGAACCGGTGATAATGTTGATGTTGTAGCTCACCGCCATTTCAGACATCTCTTCCCGGAACTGCTGGGTAAATCCGGCGAGGAAACGGATGGCCCGGGTCTGGTCCATCTGATCGGTCAGTCCCATCAGCGGCGCGTTGAAAAACTCGGGGAAGATGGCGAAGTCACTTTTGTAATCAGACAAGGCGTCCACAAAATACTCAACCTGCTCGAGCACCTCTTCAACCGAAGTGAATTCCCGCATCTGCCACTGCACTGCGCCCAGCCTTATCTGAGTTTTCTTGACGCTCAGAACCGGGGAAGGAGGGGTGTAGAGAATGTTCCGCCATTCCAGCAACGTCGCGTAGCCCTGGGATTTCTCATCCTCGGGCAGGTATTTGTGCATCAACCGCGTAACCTGGAAATCGTTCGAGAGCTGGAAGCTCAGAATCGGATCGTAGATTTCCTTGCGATCGACCCGTTGAATGTACTCTTCGGGTGAATACTGTTCGGCGTATTTGAAGTAGCTCGGTATGCGCCCGCCCGCCAGGATGGCACGCAGGTTCATGGAGCGACAGAGTTCTTTTCGCGCTTCGTAGAGTCGACGACCCAAGCGGTAGCCGCGGTAGTCGGGGTGGATAAAGACATCCAGCCCATAGAGGGAGTCACCATTGGCGTTGTGCCAGATCTTCTCGTTACGGAGGATCAGATCGTCGTAGGTGTGCGGGTTGCTAAAACGCTCGTACTTAACGCAAACCGTCAGCGCAACCGCAATAAGCTGGCCACTTTCCTCAATGCAGATCTGGCCGTCGGGGAACTGCTCCACCAATGCCTTGATGGTGTCCTTCGGCCAGGAGCCTCCGATGTCGTCGTATACCCGATCCATAAGCTTCTGAAGCTGATCGTAGTCATCAAGCCTCAGGTTCCGGAGGTTGAGGTGCAGTTCTTCATGGGCCATTCAGTTCGGCTCCCGTTCGTTATGGAATGAGGACAATCTCAGCGTCTGCGTCAATAATTGGAAAGTTTAACAGAAGCCGCTAAAGACTTCGCACCATGGGCCGAAACACACATTAACGAATATCAATTTTATTGCTGAGGATTCGACCGTGCAGCTGACATTCGGGCAAAAGCTCCTGACTGCTTTCGGTATTCTGTTGCTGTTGGTTATGGGGGCTTTTACGCTCTCTGGCGATTTACGATTACAAAGCACCACAAAAACCTATGTGAACGCGCTGATCGACGACACCGTGCAGCAGAGCACGTCGAGCATCGCAGAGTGGCTCAATACCCGTCTGGTGATGACTGAAGCCACCGCCAAAGCCCTGGAGAATGCCGAGAACGATGGAGAGGCGCGGGTTATTCTTCAGGCCATTACCACCGGCGGCGGGTTCCGGGATGTCTATGTGGGGCGCACCGACGGCTACATGCTGATGAAATCCCCGGAGGCAAATGCCACGCTGCCAGCGGATTACGATCCCCGCCAGCGCCCCTGGTACAAGAAGGCCATGAGCCTCGGCAGCGCCTCGTTTACCGAGCCGTATCAGGATGCCAGCACCAACGACATGATCATCTCCACACTTGCGCCGGTGAAGCGCGGTGAATACGAGGGCGTGGCCGGTGCTGATATCGGCCTGGGCGCGATAGCAAAAACCCTGAGCACAGTCACCCTTGCGGACACCGGTTACGCCACTTTGATCAATGAGCGGGGCACCATACTGTTCCACCCACGGCAAAACCTTGTCGGCAAGAACATCAGTGAGCTCATTGGCGGCAAGCCGGATCTTGGCGGGGACGCTCACGAATACAGTAATGATGACGGCAACTGGGAGGCCAGCTTCCATCCGATCAGTGAAGCGCGTGGCGTGCAATGGTATCTGGGGACCTTTGTCAACGCGGACAAGATCAACGAACCGGTCCAGAGCGCCAGAATGACTGGATTGATCATGGCCGTGATCGGCCTGATCGTTTCTCTGGTGATTCTGCATCTGGGCATCAAGGTTCTGATGGCGCCGGTTCGCCGCTTGAACAAGGCCATGGCGGACATTGGCAGTGGTGATGCCGACCTGACCCAGCGTCTGGACGACAGTGCAAAAGATGAATTCGGTGAGTTGGCCCGGAGCTTTAACCAGTTTGTCGAGAATATCCAGACGGTTGTTCGCGATGTCCAGAAGGGTAGCGCCGAACTCGGGGAAAATGTCAGCTCGCTGAGAGATACCGCCAGTACCAGTCGTTCGAGCGTGGAGAGTCAGCAGGCCGAGATCGATATGGTGGCGACCGCGATCAACGAGATGTCGGCCGCTGCCGGCGAGATCGCCCAGAACGCACAGCAAACCGCAGATGCCGCCAACACCGCAGATGCAGACAGCCGGGCTTCGCTGGAGACCGTCGCTGCCTCCCGGGACGCCGTGCAGAAGCTCTCGAAGGAGATTAATGCGGCTGCAGAGGTCATCCACACCCTTGGCAAGGACGTTACGTCCATCACGACGGTGCTTGAAGTGATTCAGGGTATTGCAGAGCAAACCAACCTGCTGGCATTGAATGCCGCGATTGAAGCGGCTCGGGCCGGTGAAGCAGGGCGAGGCTTCGCAGTTGTGGCAGACGAGGTACGTAACCTTGCCCAGCGCACCCAGTCCAGCACCGAGGAAATCAACGACATGATTGAGCGTCTGCAAAAGGGCGCCAATGATGCGGTCGATGTCATGAATGCCTCAACTGCCGTATCCAATGTCAGTATGGAAAAAGCGCAGGACGCCATGGATGCCCTCAACCGGATTGCCGAGGCAATCACGTCCATCAGCCAGATGACGTCACAGATTGCCACAGCATCCGAAGAACAGACGTCGGTTACCGAGGAGTTGAACTCGTCGATTACCCGGATCGCGGATCAGGGCCAGGAAGCGGCCGCCGCGGCCACCGAAAACGATGTTTACAGCGGGCAAATTGAGCGCATCGGCACCGCACTGAACCAGAACGTGTCAAGGTTCCGGGTGTAACCGCAGGGCGCCCGCTAGCGGCTGAGGACTTCAAGCCGACGGCGCAGGTTCTCGAAGGTTTTGCGCCCAACGTAACGGGATTCTTCGCTCAGGTACGGGTTTTCGAGGGTAATGACCGTACGCTCGTCGAGATCAAGCTCTTTCACAGCGCGGGCGTAGTAGTGCCTGAGGAAATCATTGAAGCTGCCATCGTGGATGGCGCGCTCGATTCCCAGCTGAAGGCGATGGGCAGTTTCCTGGTCATCGGGACCGACAAAGAGATAGGACGGCATCGGGTAGGCGATCAACAGATCAGGCTCAATTACCAGATTAGGATCCTGCTCCAATTCCAGGTCGTAAAGCACTTCGCTTACGCCCCTGGCAAAACACTCGAAGCGTTCATTACGCAACATTCCGAACAGTATTTCGTATCGGGAATGAGTGACCACCGGAATGCCGTTGGCTTCAAGCACCGGTGTGTCTGGCCAGTGCGCGCCCTGGCCAATCCGAATCTGACTGTCTCTCAAGTCATCTAGAGTCTTGATTCCCGCAAACCGGGGCAGGGATTCCGGCATAACCACGCATACCCGAAAACCGAGCAACCCGCCATCGACCGGAAACGGTATAGCGGTCAGGGATTTCTCCCGTTCTGCGGAGGTAGCAACATTGGCGATGTCAACTAATCGTGATTGGCCGTCTGTCAGTTCCCTCAGTACGCGGCCCTGGCTCAGCTCTTCACTTCTGATGATCTGAAATTCTCCGTACTCTGGCGTCTTCTTCAGAGCAAGCTCCACCAGGGCCCGGATGGCAGGACTGTCGTAATTCCGGTACCAGAGTACGTAACCGCGCACGGCGGCTATCTGCGACGCAGTGGTCGATGACGTTGTGGCTGAGAGTGGTCCTGCCGCAAGGCAGAAAGCCAATGGCATCAGGCAAAGAACCAGTTTTCGAAACCGGTGGAAGACCAGGGAAGCGGGCAGAGAATATTCCAAATCAGAGATCCTTTCTTACTACTGGAAAAACCGGCTATCAAGCAGTCATGATTCAGGCACGCATCCTCACTTTAGAACAGAAACTCAAAAATAAATCAGACAACATCCAAAAAAATTGTAAAACCTTCTTGCGAGCACTGAAGTCCGTTGTAATCATCAGTTCCCAATCAATTTCGGAGCTTGGCAATGGCAATTATCGATAATCTCATCGGAGCGACCGGTCAATGGGTGGCCAGTACCGACCCCAAGGCTACACTGGCCAGCCCTCTGGCCTGGCTGAAGAAAACGGGCGGGTACGCAGCGGTGAACAAGATCATCGGTCTCTCGATTCCTTTTGCACCACGGAACAACTTCAGCGTTGAGGAGGTCAGGCCAGGATATGTAAGAGCGAAAATCCGCTTGAAAGGCAACAAAAACCACTTCGGCAGCCTTTATGCGGGCGCGTACTTCCTGGTAGCCGAAATTCCCGGTGGCGTGCTGACCCTATTTGATCTGGGGCCTTCGTACACGCCGATTCTCAAGGAAATGACGTTGCAGTTTCTCCAGCCAGCCAACAGCGATGTCACTGTAGAATTCACCCTGGATCCCGAAACCGTGGCAGCCATTCTTGCTGACGCTGACGAGACCGGGCGGGCGAAATTCTCCCTGGAAGGCAAACTGGTGGACGAAGAGGGCAACCATGTAGCAACCTCCATCGCCCATTACCGCGTGCGGAAAAAAGGGTTTAAAGCAGAGGCCTGAATAATTCAGGCCTGTTCGAGGCCAGCGATGGTTTGCAGGAAAATCTCGCCGTATTTCTCAAGCTTGGCGGCGCCCACGCCGCTGACTTCCGCCAGCTCATCCAGGGTGCGCGGTTTGCGTTCCAGCATTCCAAACAGGGTAGTGTCATGGAAAATGACGTAGGGCGGCACGCCCTGTTTGTCGGCCAGCTCCTTGCGGCAGGCTCGAAGCGCCTCCCAGCCGGCCTTGTCGGTAATCTGTTCTGAGACCGGCGAACCCGACCGGCCGCCGTTTGCCCGGCCGGTTGTCTTCTTGATTTCCGGATCCTTGCGCAGCTCAATGGTCTGCCGTCCTTTCAGCAGTGGCCGACACTGCTCGGTCAACTGGAGCGCACCATAGCCCTCCGGATCTGCGCGGAGGTAACCATTGGCCACCAGTTGCCGGTAGACCGATTTCCACTCGTTGGCACTCAGTTCCGTTCCAATGCCATAGGTTGACACCTGATGGTGCCCGGATTGGAGAATCCGCTCATTTTCCGAGCCTCGCAGAACATCAATCAGATAGGTAACGCCGAAACGCTGACCCGTTCGGAAAACGCAGGAAAGGGCTTTCTGGACGGCGACAGTTCCATCCCAGGTGTCCGGTGGATTCAGGCAGGTGTCGCAATTACCGCAGGGTTGCTCAAGCTCGTCCCCGAAATAACGCAGCAGCACCTGACGCCGGCAACTGGTGACCTCACAAAGACCCAGCATCGCATCCAGCTTCTGCCGTTCCACGCGCTTGAAATGGTCGTTACCCTGTGAGCTTTCCAGCATCTGACGCAGTTTGATGACATCCTGCAGGCCATAAACCATCCAGGCCGTAGATGGCTTGCCGTCACGCCCGGCCCGACCGGTTTCCTGATAGTAGGCTTCAAGGCTCTTCGGCAGATCCAGATGGGCGACAAAGCGCACGTCCGGTTTATCGATACCCATGCCGAAGGCGATGGTGGCAACAATAATCACCCCGTCTTCACGCAGGAACCGCTCCTGGTGATGGGCACGCTGTTCCGAGGACAGGCCTGCATGATAGGGCAGAGCGGTATAGCCTTTCTGGGCCAGGGTTTTCGCGGTGGCGTCGACTTTGTTCCGGGACAGGCAGTAGACGATGCCGCAATCGCCCTCATGTTCGGCTTTAATAAAATCCAGTAACTGTTTGTTCGCGTTTATTTTTGGCGCTATACGGTACTGAATGTTGGGGCGATCGAAGCCACTGACGAAGTGTCTTGCCTCTGTCAGTGACAGTCGTTCCGCAATTTCCTTTCGGGTTCGCTCATCCGCGGTTGCGGTCAACGCGATGCGGGGTACGCCTGGAAACTGTTCTGCCAGCATGCTGAGCTGAAGGTAATCGGATCGGAAATCGTGACCCCATTGGGACACACAATGGGCCTCGTCGATAGCGAACAGCGAGATGGAGGCGTCATGCAGCAATTCGATGGTGCGCGGCTGTATCAGTCTTTCAGGGGCGCAGTACAGAAGGTCAAGCTCACCGGTCATGAGCGCGTATTCAGTCGCCCGGGCCTGCTCGAAATCCATGGTTGAATTCAGGAACGCAGCCCGGACCCCTAGCTCTTTCAATGCCGCAACCTGGTCCTGCATCAGGGCAATCAGAGGTGAAATTACGATCGCAGTGCCCGAGCGAACCAGCGCCGGCACCTGGTAGCAAAGAGATTTACCGCCGCCCGTCGGCATGAGCACAAGTGCATCGCGGCCTTCCGATACTTCCCGGATGATGTCACCCTGAAGCGGACGGAAGGATTCATAACCAAAGACTTCGTGCAGCACCTGTTCCGGATCACGGCCCGAGGTGGTTGGGCGCTCGGTGGAAAGCTGTTCGAAATCCTGATCAAGATACATAGAATAACCGGTTGCTCGGCTTGGAGCCGCTGTATTGATTCGGGTGGAGTGCCGGGTTCGGCGCAGTGGCGAATGATACCAGATTAACCCTGAGGATTGGCCAGCAAACCCACGGGCCGGGTGGAGGCAAACTAATCTAAGAAACGCTACAATACCGCGTTTTTGAACCACCGTTTCACGCCATACTGTGACAGACACTGATAACAACAGGGCTTCCATGCAGGAATTTGATGCCATCCGTCCCTATTCGGACGAAGAAACCGGCGCTGCTATCAACCGCCTGGTCAACGATCAGGAATTTCTGGATATGGTCGGTCGCTTCAAGTCACCGACTCTGGCCCGCTGGGCGCCGGCCATGTTGCGTGTGTTTACCCGTCGCTGGTTAAACAGCCATTTTGGTCACTACACACGAGTCGATGATCTCCAGGCCGGGCTTTCCAGCTACGTGGGTGAGCTGGTTGAGAGCACAACCACGCGAGTAACGACCAGCGGGCTGGAGAACCTCGACAAGCGCGGCGCCTATCTGTTTATTTCAAACCATCGGGACATTGTTTTCGACCCCATGGTGGTGAACTACCAGCTGTTCCAGAATGGTTTCCATACCACCCGAATTGCCATTGGCGACAACCTGCTTGCCAACCGGGTGTTCGCTGAAATGATGCGACTGAACAAGAGCTTTGTAGTGCGACGCAGCATGACAAGCCCCCGCGAGATGCGTGATGCCTACATCACACTCTCCGGCTTTATCAACCACAGCATCGATACCAATCACAGCATATGGATTGCCCAACGCGAGGGCCGGGCGAAGGACGGGCTGGACTTTACCGATCCCGCCATCATCAAGATGTTCTATATGAGCCGTAAGAAAAGCGGGCTCGGTTTTGACGAAGCCATGAATCGGCTGCATGTGGTGCCAGTTTCCATTGCCTACGAGTACGATCCGTGCGATGCCGACAAAGCCCAGGAGCTGGAAACCCGGGCCCGGACCGGCCAGTACATCAAGCGAGAGGGTGAAGATACCGAACAGATCATGAAGGGACTGACCGGTTTCAAAGGGCACGTGCATGTGCACTTTGGTGCGCCCATCCATGATTCACCGGATAACCCGAAAGATCTGGCCGCCCGTATAGATCGGGAGATGCATGCAAACTATCACCTGCATGCCTCAAACCTGGTGGCTTATCAGCAGCGTGGTCTTCATCCCCAGGCCCACGATACGCCGGATACCGTCAGCGATTCAGTGGTCACTGCCGAAACCTGGTCACCGGCGGAAATGGAAGCTGCTGAAGCCGAGATGGAGCGGAGACTGGAAGCCTGCGATCCGGCCATCCGGCCTTATCTGCTGGATATGTATGCCAATCCAGTGGTTACCGCGCTCGAGGCCAATGCCGAGAAATCCGGCCATTCCGAATAAACCGGTACATAATTTTCAGACATGAGGTAAACCGTGCAGGATCTTCAGTACATTGAGATTGAAACCGGGGAAAACCCTACCGCAGCCGTCATCTGGCTTCATGGCCTTGGTGCGAGCGGCCACGACTTCGAGCCCGTAGTGCCGGAACTGGGCCTGCCGGAAGATACAGCGGTACGCTTCATCTTTCCCCATGCGCCCAATCTGCCTGTCACCATCAACGGTGGCATGTCCATGCCCGCCTGGTACGACATCAAGGCCATGGATATCGACCGTGTGGTGGATACGGAACAGTTGCGGGCGTCTGCCGATGCGGTCGCCAAACTGGTCGAGCAGCAAAAACACAAAGGCACCCCGCCGGAGCGCATTATCATCGCCGGATTTTCCCAGGGAGGCGCCGTTGCCTATGAACTGGGGCTCAGCTACCCGGAACGTTTTGGCGGTGTTCTGGCGCTTTCAACCTACTTCGCCACCGCGGACACGGTTCAACGCTCAGAGGCCAATGCTGATGTGCCGATCAGCGTGTATCACGGAACCTTCGATCCGATGGTGCCGGAATCACTGGGTGTGCGCAGTGTCGAAACCCTGAAGGAGATGGGCTACGACCCTTCGTATCAGACATTCCCCATGGAACACAGTGTGTGCCTCGAGGAAATACAGGACATCGGCCGATTCATTCGCCGGCACCTGCTTTGAGGCACCGCCATGCCCTGGGTCAGACCCAGAGCATGGCGCCCATCTCCAGCGGATGTGTCAGTGATTCGTGATGGGGGTACATCCTGAGCCTGAGAGTCTGCAAGCCGGGATAGGGGGGTTGCACGCGTGTGGAGAACACGGTTCGCCCCTCCGCTTCGCTTTCCTTATCCAGCAAGAAACTGTCGGGCCCCGGGCTGTTATGGGTGCCGGTACATTCTGGGCTGACCAGGCACTCCACCCGCACATCCTCCGCTGACAGGCCATTGAGCCTTGCCTCGACTCTGAGTTCTACGCCGCCATCATGGGGGCAGGCAGCTTCGACGCAGCCAACCACGTTTAATTCCACTCCCGGCCAGGCATGCCTGACCCTTGCCTTCCAGTCTGCCAGTTCTTTGGCAACCTCGCCGTTGTCGGCCATCAGCAAAGCACCCTGGGTTGATGCCGGCTGGTAATAGTTATTGACGTAATCCATCACCATACGCCGGGCGTTAAACCTTGGTGTGATCGACTTCATCGAAGCCTTGGATCGCTGGACCCAGCCTTTCGAAAAGCCCTGGGAGGCGCGCTCGTAGTAGAGGGGAACCACTTCGAATTCGAGCAGATCGATCAGGTCCCGGGCCTCTTCCTCATTCCGGAATTCAGGGTCCAGTTCGGTATCCCTGGGAGGGATGCCCCAGCCATTTTTGCCGTCATAGCCTTCGCCCCACCAGCCGTCGAGCACGCTGAGATTAAGAGCGCCATTGAGGGCTGCTTTCTCGCCGGAGGTGCCACTGGCCTCTTTCGGGTATTCCGGTGTGTTCAGCCACACATCGACGCCACTGAGCAGCCTGCGGGCCATGGCCTGGTCATAGTCCTCCAGGAGAATCAGGTGCCCCATCAACGAAGGGTGCATGGAAAGGTCGTGGATTACCTTGATCAGTTGCTGACCGGGTTTGTCCTTGGGATGGGCCTTGCCGGCAAATACCAGCACCACCGGGCGGTCCGGATCGGTAAGGATGCTTTCGAGGCGTTCCAGGTCCGAGAAGATCAGCGTCGCGCGTTTGTAGGTGGCGAACCGCCTTGCAAACCCGATAACCAGCGTGTCTTTTTCCGAGGAAACAAGCTGCCGGGTCATCCTGTCAGTGACGGAATGGCCGGTGCCGTTGCGTTTATGCTGGCGCTTGAGCCGCTGGACAATGTATTCGCCCATTTGCTGTTTCAGGGCCTTGTGAACGCTCCAGTAGTGATAGTCCGGGATCTGGTCGATAAACTTCCAGAATTCCGGGTTCCGGAGTTCACTTTTCCACGTGGGCGCCTGTATATCGAACAGGCTGGACCATTCCGGCGCCAGAAACGTCGGTACGTGCACACCGTTGGTAATGTACCCGATAGGGTTTTCTGCCGACGGCACCTGGGGCCAGATATCGCCCTCCATCAACGAGGCGACACCACCGTGAATCCGGCTCACCCCGTTGTGGAAACGAGAGCCGCGCAGGCCCAGACTGGTCATGTTGAAACTGTCCCCACCGTCCTTCGAGCCCAGGGCAAACACCTGATCAAAATCCAGGGCAGATTCCTCGATATATCGCCCCAGGGCATGATGAACGAGGGAGCGGGGGAAGATGTCGTGGCCAGCCGGTACCGGCGTATGCGTTGTGAACAGCGTTGCGCCGGCAACGGCTTCAAGCGCGGCCTCGAAACTCAACCCGGAAACCATGGTGTGCCTGCAGCGTTCCAGAATCTGGAATGCGGCATGGCCCTCGTTGATATGCCAGACGGTCGGCTTTAGGTTCAGCGCCTCCACAACCCGGGTTCCACCAATGCCAAGCAGCATTTCCTGGCTGATCCGCGTGGACTCGTCGCCACCGTAAAGCTGGAGCGTCAGATCCCGGTCTTCCGGGCCGTTTTCTTCGGTATTGCTGTCCAGCAGGTATAAGCGGATATGGCCTACGCGGGCTTCCCACACACGCGCCACAACATCACGCCCGGGGAAGGGGACGGAGACCTTGAGCCACTTGCCGTCTATCTCCACCGGTGAAATAGGCAATTCATCGCTGGAATGGGACTGATAGCGCGCAATCTGCTGACCGTGGGCGTCGATACTCTGGATAAAGTAACCCTGCCGATACAACAGACCCACAGCGATAAAGGGCAGGGCCAGGTCACTGGCGGCCTTGCAATGGTCGCCGGCAAGGATGCCCAAGCCGCCGGAATAGATCGGAAAACTTTCGTGGAAGCCGAATTCGGCACAGAAGTAAGCCACCAGGGCCTGTTCCGGATCGAGCTTCTCCGTCACTTCCGGGCCGGGGCCAGCCTCAAGATAGGCATCGTAGCTACTCAGAACCCGACGATACTCGGCCAGAAACGCCCGGTCTTCAGACGCTTCATCGAGTCGATCCTGGGCAACCCGCCGCAGGAAAAGCTTTGGGTTGTGCTCGACTTTCTGCCATAGCGGTAGGTCAATACGGACAAACAGGCTTCGAACCCCATGGTCCCAGCTGTAGAACAGGTCATTGGCAAGCTCTTCCAATCGCTCCAGGGGTTCGGGAAGCAGGGGATGAGCTTCAAGTCGGAATTCCGTTGCTTTATGCATGTTGGTTGCCTCCAGGCGGGCAAACGCTCGCACTAATCCAGCTGTTGTTGGTCACGTTCTTTGAGAATACGTTGATACAGATCGCCATAGGTGCGAGCCCGCTGCTTCCAGGAATAATCGATCGCCATGCCGTTATCCTGCAACCGCCGCCATTGCTTACGTTTTTCAAAAACCTGTAGCGCGCGGTTTACGGCAGCCAGTAACGAATCGGCATTGGCGCCGGTAAAAACGAATCCGGTGGCCTTGTCGATGCCAACCTCCTGAGGGTCCTGGACCGTGTCTGCCAGCCCGCCAACACCGTGCACCACCGGAATCGTGCCGTACCTGAGGCTGTACATCTGGTTGAGCCCACAGGGCTCGAATCTCGATGGCATCAGGAACAGGTCACATCCGGCTGTGATGCGATGGGAAAGCCCCTCGTTGTAGCCCAACGTGAGAGACATTTGCCCCGGCCATTGCCGGGCAAGGCGTTTCAGGGGCTCCTCGTAACTGGCTTCACCGGAGCCAAGAACGACAAACTGGCAACCCTGTTCCAGCAAGTGCGGCATCACCGAAACCAGCCAGTCCACGCCTTTCTGTTCAACCAGTCGCCCGATGAAGCCCAGTAGTGGACCGCCGTTTACCTCCAGCCCGAGCTCTTGCTGCAGGCCGGCCTGGCACTGCGTCTTATTCTTCAAGTGATCCCGGCCATAGTGAAAGGACAGTTCAGGGTCCTCCTCGGGATTCCAGACCCGGTTATCGATGCCGTTGAGAATGCCGGTGAGCGCGTCCTGGCGGTGTCGAAGCAAACCATCAAGTCCATTACCGAATTCCGGGGTCTGGATCTCGAGCGCATAGGTCGGGCTGACGGTGGTGATTCGGTCACTGAAAACGAGGCCGCCCTTGATGAACGAAAGCTGCCCGTAGAATTCAAGCTGCTCGAGGTTCCAGAGCGAATCAGGCAGACCCAGGGCACGGAAAGTCTCATGGGAGAAGAGTCCCTGGTAGGCGAGGTTATGGATGGTAAACACAGTGCCGGGCCTGTCGTGGTAGGCCTCGAGAAATACCGGTATCAGCCCGGTTTGCCAGTCGTTGCAGTGCACCAGATCCGGTCTCCAGGACAGGCCTGCCTCTCCCATGGCGATCATGGCGCCGACCTTTCCGAACAGCTCAAAGCGATGGGCATTGTCCCACCAGTCTTTGCCTTCCTCGTTCTTATAGGGGTTGCCAGGGCGATCAAACAATGGCGGACAGTCCACTAGCCATAGCGTGACAGCGGTGCCGGGCAGTCGGGTCTGCCAGAGGCTCACATTGTATTGCCCCAGCTGAAACCGCGCCTTTCTTCGAGAGCCTGCCTTTCTTGCCGCTTTCAAAGCATCGGGATAGCCCGGTAGAAGTATCTGTACGTCGTATTCCAGGCGGCAGAGCGCTTCCGGCAAACTTGCTGAAACGTCGGCAAGACCGCCGGTTTTCATCAAGGGATAAACCTCACTGGTTGCAAACAGCACCCGGATCATAAAGCCGGCCTCAGAATGATCGCGCCCAGTGGTGGCAGGGTTAGTTCCACGGACCACTCACGGTTCATCCAGGGCTGGGCATCCGCAGGCATGGGGTAGGGATTTCCCAGATTACTCCCACCGTAATACTCTGAATCGGAATTAAAAATTTCCCGCCAGTTGCCACCTTCAGGCAGGCCGATCCGATAGTGGTGTCTGGGCATCGGTGTGAAATTAACGACAATCACCGAGGTTTCGCCCTTGGCGGTGCGCAGGAAACTGATCACTGACTGGGGGGAATCATGGCAGTCAATCCACTCGAAACCATCCGGCTTGAAGCAGGCGCCATGTAACGACACCTCCCGCCGGTAGATACCGTTCAGGTCCTGAACCAGCTTTTTAATACCCTGATGCTCCGGGTAGGCCAGTAGAGACCAGTCCAGTTCCCGGGATTCACTCCACTCCCGCCGCTGGCCGAACTCACCGCCCATGAAAAGAAGTTTGGCGCCCGGGTAACTGAACATGTAGGTAAAAAGCACCCTCAAGGTAGCTCTCTGTTGCCATTCGTCGCCGGTCATTTTGTTGATCAGGCTACCTTTGCCATGAACCACTTCGTCGTGGGAAAGCGGCAGCAGGAAATTCTCCGAGAAGGCATAGAGCAGCCCAAAGGTCAGCTTGTCGTGATGATACTGACGATACACCGGATCCTGTGCCAGATAGTCCAGGGTGTCGTGCATCCAGCCCATGTTCCATTTCAGGTTGAACCCGAGTCCGCCAATTTCCGGTGGCCGGGTTACACGCGGCCAGGAGGTCGATTCTTCCGCACAGATCAGCGTTCCGGGGAAGCGGCTCTGACAGACCTGGTTCAATTCCCGCAGGAACTCAATGGCTTCGAGGTTTTCATGGCCGCCATGAACGTTGGGCTCCCACTCGCCTTCCTTGCGGGAGTAGTTGAGGTACAGCATGGACGCCACCGCATCCACCCTAAGCCCGTCGATATGAAAGGCGTCCAGCCAGAACAAGGCACTGCCGATCAGGAAGTTCCGCACCTCATGCCGGCCATAGTTGTAGATGAGTGTGCCCCAGTCCTGATGGCGCCCTTTGCGGGGATCTGCATGTTCGTAAAGCGCGCTGCCATCAAAGCGGGCAAGGGCGTGTTCATCGGTCGGGAAATGTCCCGGTACCCAGTCCAGAATCACGCCGATGTTGTGCCGGTGGCATTGGTCCACCAGATAACGAAGATCGTCCGGCGTGCCGAACCGACTGGTGGGCGCGTAGTATCCGGTCGTCTGGTATCCCCAGGATTCATCCAGGGGGTGTTCCGTGACCGGCAACAGTTCAATGTGGGTGAAGCCCAGTTCGAGCACATAGGGAATGAGTTGGTCGGCCAGTTCCCGATAGGTCAGCCATCGACCCGAACCGTGGTGGCGCCAGGAGGCGGCATGAACCTCGTAGATGGAGATGGGCGAATCCTGCCAGTTCCAGCGACCCCGCCGGGCCAGCCAGTCGCCATCGCCCCAGCCAAAGTGGCCGCGCTCGGTGACTACAGCAGCGGTGGAGGGCCTGAGCTCGAAAGCCTGTCCATAGGGATCGGTTTTCAGGATCTGCCGGCCTTTGTCCGTTGTGATGGCGAATTTATAGAGAGCGCCGTTACCGATGCCCGGGATAAAGCAGGACCAAACCCCCGTGCCTTCATGCAACGACATGGGATGGATGCCCGCGTTCCATTCGTTAAAGTCACCGGCAACACTGACGGCGCTGGCGTGCGGCGCCCAGACTGCAAACCGGACACCTTCCACACCTCGGTTCCTGCAGACATGGGCACCGAGCACGTTGTAAATGTGCCAGTGGCGACCCTCGGCAAAAAGGTGGAGGTCGAATTCGCTGAGCGTTGGACTGTCCATAGACCGTGCTGTTCCTGACCAGATGAGGCGCTTTGAGCGTCCCTTCATTGGACGCGAAAGGGCCTGTTTAAAAAATGACCCAAAACAAGTTTACGTCATAATTCCGTGCTAGTGTTCTACTATAGTTTAAGGCGTCAAAAACGTGGCAAACCCTTGCGGTTAAACGACCGGTTACAGGGAAGGTTTTCTTCAGGGAAGCAGCTATGCAAACGGCCAAGCGTTTCGTCAGTCGTCTCACTCGTCAGACTCTTGCACTGGTTCTTGCCGGAGGGCGGGGATCCCGCCTCCACGATCTCACCAAATGGCGGGCCAAACCGGCGGTGCCCTTTGGAGGCAAGTTCCGGATTATCGATTTTCCACTCTCGAACTGCATAAACTCCGGCATCGGGCAGGTTGGTGTAATCACCCAGTACAAATCCCATTCCCTGATCCGCCATATCCAGCGGGGTTGGGGGTTTCTCCGGGGAGAACTGGATGAGTTCGTAGAGCTCTTACCTGCGCAACAGCGGATCGAGACTTCCTGGTATGAAGGAACGGCAGACGCTGTACTTCAGAACCTCGACATCATTCGCAGCCACCAGCCAGAGTATGTGCTGATTCTTGCGGGTGATCACGTGTACAAGATGGACTACGGCACCATGCTGGCCCATCACGTGGAGAATGATGCCGATATTACCGTGGGCTGTATCGAAGTACCTCTCGATGAAGCCTCGGCATTCGGGGTGATGTCGGTAGATGACGAGTTGAGGGTCACCGAGTTCATCGAGAAGCCAGAACAGCCCAAGCCAATGCCGGGCCAGCCCGGAAAGGCGCTGGCATCCATGGGCATCTATGTGTTCAGTACCCAGGTGCTCTTCGACGAACTCATGCGCGACCAGCAGATGGATGGCGAATCGTCTCACGATTTCGGCAAGGACATTATTCCCTCCGTCATCAAGCGTCTGCGGGTGGTCGCATTCCCGTTCCGTAATCCGGTTGAGAACAAGCCGGCCTATTGGCGCGATGTGGGCACCGTTGACGCACTCTGGCAGGCAAACCTGGAGCTGATCGGAATCAGCCCGGAGCTCAATCTCTATGATTCCCACTGGCCGATATGGACCTATCAGGAACAGCTGCCACCGGCAAAGTTTGTTTTTGATGATGACAATCGACGAGGCATGGCTGTGGACTCCATGGTGGCCGGCGGCTGTATTGTCTCTGGCGCTCTGGTGAAGCATTCCTTGTTGTTTTCGCAAGTTAAGATTCATTCTTATAGTGAAATCTCGGATTCGGTCATCTACCCGGATGTCGAGATTGGCCGTCACTGCCACATCCGCAATGCCTTGATTGATCGTGGCTGCCGCATCCCCGAAGGGACGAGGATAGGTTTCGACGAGGCCGATGACCGGAAGCGGTTTCATGTATCGCCCAAAGGTATTGTGCTGATCACGCCCGAGATGCTCGGGCAGGATTATCCCCATGGCCTCTGACACCAAAACACCGGTTGTACTCTGCTGGCATATGCACCAGCCGTCTTATCAGGATATGCGCACTGATCAGTTCCTGTTTCCCTGGGTGTACCTTCATACCATCAAGGATTACAGCGACATGGCGGCGCATCTGGAAGCAAATCCGGACGCCAGGGCGGTAGTCAATTTTGCCCCGGTTCTGCTTGAGCAGATCGAGACCTACCTTATCCAGATTGAAAAATGGCGCCATGGCGCTGGCGAGATCGGCGATCCTTTGCTCGCAGCTCTGGTTGCAGAACAGTTGCCGGAAACCGGAACGCCTGCGTTTCTGGGATTGATCGAAAAGTCTCTGCGGGCCAACCGGGAACGGATCATCAATCGGTATCCGGCCTACGCGCAGTTGGCGGAGCTTGCAGAGGTTTACCGCAAAAAGCCCGAGCTGCAGAGATACATTTCAAGCCGGTTTCTTTCCGACTTGCTGGTTTGGTACCACCTTGGCTGGATGGGAGAAACCATCCGCAGAAGCAGCCATTGCATCCAGAGCCTTCAGGAGAAGGGCCACAACTTTTCGATGGATGACCGGAAGGCTCTTCTCGACGTGATTTTTGATGTGCTATCCGGCATCGGCCCAAGGTACCGGCATCTTGCGCAAAAAGGGCAGGTGGAGTTGTCTGTCAGCCCCTATACCCATGCCATGCTCCCTCTGTTGATCGACCTGGGTGCTGCCCGCGAGGCCATGCCGGATATTGCTTTGCCAGCACACAGCCATTACCCGGAGGGTGAAGCGCGCGCCGCATGGCAGCTCCAACAGGCTAGGACCGTTTTTCAGCGCTTCTTCGGTGTTGATCCCTCCGGCTGCTGGGCTTCCGAGGGTGGCCTTAGCCAGGCCACACTGGGCCTGCTGGATCAACATCAATTTCGATGGACTGCCAGCGGAGATTCTGTGGTGCACAACAGCCTCAATCTGGCCCGGCAGGACAACCCGGATTTGCCCGATGCCGGGATTCACCAGCCCTATACGTTCGGCGAATCGGATACCGCCATCTTCTTCCGTGACGACGGTCTGTCGGATCTGATCGGTTTTACTTATGCAGACTGGCACGCCAGGGATGCCGTTGGCGACCTGGTGCATCACATGGAAAACATTGCGGGGCAGGCCAAGGGCAAGACGAAGCCGGTGATTTCCGTGATCATGGATGGCGAAAATGCCTGGGAGTATTACCCCGAGAACGGTTTTCACTTCCTCGACGAACTTTATCGGGTACTGGCAAACCACCCCCGGCTCAGATTGACCACTTATGCCGATCTGGTGGCGAACCCCGTAGCCGCGCCGGTTCATTTGCCGCGTCTTGTGGCCGGCAGCTGGATTTACGGTACGTTCTCCACCTGGATCGGTGACCCGGACAAGAACCGGGCCTGGGATCTGCTCTGTGAAGCCAAAACCCACTTCGACCGGGTGATGGACAATGGCAGTCTCAATTCGGAGCAGAAAGCAGCCGCCATGCAGCAACTGGCTATCTGCGAAGGGTCCGACTGGTTCTGGTGGTTTGGTGACTATAACCCGGCCCAGATCGTCAGCGACTTTGAGCATCTGTATCGCCGCCACCTCGTCAATCTCTATGAAATGATCGGCTACCCGGCGCCGCCATCCGTGTTCCAGAAGCTCAGCCAAGGCAGTGGAGAACCGGCTCGCGGCGGTACCATGCGGCCGGGCCATGAGGCGGATCATCCTGCATGACTTCAGCGAACGACAAGGATCTGTTCAGTGCCCGAAGGGCAGGTGTGCTGCTTCACCCGACCTGCCTGCCCGGAAGCCTCGGTGTTCTGGGCGCCGGCGCCCGCCGGTTCGTCGATTTTCTGGCCGACAGTGGCATTACCGTCTGGCAGACACTGCCTATTGGACCAACCCACCAGGATCTTTCACCGTACCAATCCCTGAGTGCCCACGCGGGCAACCAGGATTTTATTGACCTCGCTGAACTGCTGCAGACCGGACTGCTGGCCGATGCTGAACTGGCCCAGCCCATCGCCGAATCCCGCCAGCAGCTGCTGGCTATCGCCGCCCAACGGTTTTACGAGGGCCATGCCACAGGCCGGAAGGGCTTTGATCTGGCCGGATTTGAAGCTTTCCGGGCAAGAAATGATTACTGGCTGGATGATTTCTGTCTGTTCTGCGCAATCCGGGAGGTTCAGGAGTCGCCAGGCTGGCTCCAGTGGCCAGAGCACTTGAGGGATCGGGAGCCGGCTGCCTTGCAGGCCTTTGTCGACCAAAACCAGGCCAGGCTGGCTCGCATCAGGTTTGAGCAGTTCCTGTTCAACCACCAGTGGCAGGCACTCAGGGACTATGCACGAAGCCGCAATGTTTTGCTGTTTGGTGATATCCCCATTTTTGTCGCTCAAGACAGCGCCGATGTTTGGGCCAACCGACAGTTCTTCAAACTGGACGCCCGGGGCGAACCCACTGTGGTTGCCGGTGTGCCGCCGGACTATTTTTCCGAGGAGGGCCAGCACTGGGGTAATCCACTCTACAACTGGCAGGTCATGGCGGAAGATGGCTACCAGTGGTGGCTTCAACGGCTCGAAAGCCAGCGCCATCTGTTCGATCTGATCCGGATAGACCATTTTCGGGGGCTTCAGGCCTATTGGGAGATCCCGGCTGAGGCCCCTCAGCCACGAAACGGCTATTGGGTTCCCGGCCCCTCTGACCATTTTCTACAGGCCTGCTTCGACCGGTTCCCGGATTTACCCCTGGTAGCCGAAAACCTCGGCATCATCAGCGACGATGTGGAAGAACTTCGTCATCGCTTCCGGCTGCCGGGGATGACTGTGATGCAGTTTGGCTTCGACGGCAGCCCAAACAATCCGCATCTGCTTCACAACCACCAGCCCCGGGATCTTGTCTACACCGGCACCCACGATAACGACACAACACTGGGGTGGTACCGGAGCCTGGATGACCGTACCCGGCACTATGTAAATGATTATCTGGCCACCAGTGGTGATGGGATGCCATGGCCGGTAATTGAAGCGGCGTTCCGTTCGGTCTGCTCACTGGCCGTGGTGCCGATGCAGGATTTCCTCGGTCTTGGAACCGAGGCAAGGTTCAATACGCCGGGCACCATTACAAATAACTGGACATGGCAACTGGACTGGAATTTTCCCGAGAAAGACTTGTCGAAAATAATCGCTGAATCGGTAAAACGACATGGGCGCCTCCCTCCGGTCTGAGCATTTTTTGATCAGCATCAACGAGGCGGGCCCCAACCTTCGATATAACACACAAGCAGTATCAACAATTGGCGTTCAAGATGAGTCACGAGGGGGGAACATGGAACACAGACTCAGTAAACGCGTACAGGGAAAGCTTGGGCTGTTGGTATACAAGCGCGGGATGCCGGTTGCGACCGGTCAGATTCGCGATGCCTCCAAACGTGGTCTGTTCATTGCCACGGACTACACTGACGTTCAGTTAAACCAGACGGTGGAACTGGAGTTCCGTTTTCCGGATACCCAGGAAAAGCGGTTCCGTCGGCTGAAGGCCCATGTTGTGCGGAAGTCAGACCGCGGCCTTGGTGTCGATTTTGAAGGCGTCGAGAACGACAGTTTTACAATTTCTTCACTGATCAACTGGCTTAAAAACCACCACATGCCAGTCAACTATTTTCCTGCCCGCAGGAAACAAGCCTGAAGAACACCCAAGGGAGAGGATCTGTTCATGGAACGACTTAAAGGTAAAGTGGCCGTGATCACCGGTGGCTCCGTTGGCATCGGAGCCGCAACAGCGCTCCGAATGGCAGAGGAGGGCGCTGCTGTCGCCATTCTCGACTGCCAGGATTCCGAGGGAGAGGCCCTGGCTAAACAACTTGAAGGCCGCGGTCTGAAGGCGGGTTACTGGCACTGTGACGTAAGCAAGGAACAAGAGGTCAAACAGGTTCTGGACGCCGTTGCCAATACCTTCGGTAGCCCGACTGTACTGGTGAACAACGCCGGCATTGCCGGGGCGAACAAGCCGACCCATGAACTCACGGAAGAAGAGTGGGACCATGTTCAGGATGTGAACGTCAAGGGCGTGTTTTTCTGCACCAAGCACGCCATTCCCCACATGAAAAAAGCGGGCGTTGGCAGCATTATCAACCTGTCATCCATTTATGGGCTGGTGAGTGCGCCGGATATTCCGCCTTATCATGCCTCCAAGGGCGCCGTGCGTTTGATGTCCAAAACCGACGCCCTGTTGTATGCCACTGAAAACATTCGCTGCAATTCCATTCACCCCGGGTTTATATGGACCCCGCTGGTTGAGGCCCACCTCAAAACGACCGGACAGGACCCGGAGGAAGCTAAAAAGGCCACGGCGGCAATGCATCCTGTCGGTCACATGGGCGAGCCGGATGATATTGCCTGGGGCGCTGTCTATCTAGCCTCCGACGAATCGAAGTTTGTGACCGGGAGTGAACTGGTGATTGATGGCGGTTATACCGCTCGATGATGTCCCGACCAACCTGAGCGGAGTTCAAATTTGACCCTGGCAGCCTATACCCCGCGGTCCTTGCCGGAATCCCTGAGCGGATTGTTCCAGTTGGCGCTGGACCTTCGGTGGACCTGGCATCACGGTACCGATGAGCTCTGGCGCGCTCTTGATTCGGACATCTGGGACACCACCCGGAACGCGTGGCTGGTTTTGAACAGCGTGTCCGGGGAGCGGCTGGAAGAACTGGCCGCAGACCCCGACTTTCAGCAGCGCTACCGTGAGCAGATTCATGCTCACCAGGCTTTTACAGAGGCTGACACCTGGTATTCGACCGATTGTCGGGGCGATCTGGGCGAGGGCGTTGCCTATTTCTGCATGGAATATGGTCTGAGCGAATCGCTGCCGCTGTACAGCGGTGGTCTGGGCGTACTGGCCGGCGATTTTCTAAAGGCGTCCAGCGATCTGGGTGCACCAGTCATGGCGGTGGGTCTGCTGTACCAGCAGGGCTACTTTCGCCAGGCCATCAGCACCGATGGCGAACAGCTGGAGTTCTATCCTTACAACGACCCCACCATGCTGCCCGTCTCGCCCCTGCGGGACGCTGACGACCAGTGGGTGAGGGTGATTGTGCCTTTCCCGGGACGACACGTGCGCCTTCGGGCCTGGAAGGCCCAGGTTGGCCGCTGCGAGCTGTTGCTGCTCGATAGCAACGACCCCCGAAACGAACCGGGCGACCGGGGTATCACCAGCGAACTCTATACCGGTGACCCGGAAAAGCGCCTGCAACAGGAAATGGTATTGGGCATCGGTGGCTGGCGTCTGCTGGAACAACTGGGGAGATCGCCGTCACTCTGCCATCTGAATGAGGGCCACTGTGCCCTGGCGCTCATAGAGAGGGCCTTCAGCTGGCAGGACGACCATGAAAGTGATTTCCAGACAGCTCGAACCGCAACCAGGGCGACCAATCTGTTTACCACGCACACATCGGTGGCGTCCGGCTTTGATCATTTCTCCCGATCGCTATTGCGACTGTATCTGACACCCTGGCTCGAAGGCCGCGACCTGAATGTCGATCAATTGCTGGCATTAGGAAGCCAGCCCTCCAGCCCAGACAATCAGTCGACTGACCTTAAACTCAATATGGCCTTGCTGGCCCTCAATATGAGTGGTCGGTTCAACGGTGTCAGCCGCATCCACCAGAAGGTCACCCAGACCATTTTCCAGCCTTTCTTCCCGCGCTGGCCGGCCGAAGACATTCCGGCGGACTATGTGACCAATGGCATCCACACGCCGAGCTGGGATTCTCCGGAATCCGACGCCATCTGGACCCGGGCCTGTGGCAAGGATCGCTGGCGCAGGCCTCTCCAGAGCACCTGCCCGATGACTGACATCGCCGACGAAGAATTATGGGAAATGAGGCGCCTGGAGCGCGCAAGGCTGATTACCTACCTCCGGCGAAGGCTTGCAAGCCAGCATTGCGAACAGAATCCCGGAAACAACCATGAAGCCGCGTGTGGCCTTTTGCTGGACCATGAAACCCTCACGTTGGGCTTTGCCCGCCGGTTTACGGAATACAAGCGACCAGATCTCCTGCTCAAGGATGAGGAGCGCCTGCTCAAACTGCTTGCCAGCCGCGATCGCCCGATTCAGATTGTGCTTGCAGGCAAGGCCCACCCTTACGATCTCCCGGGGAAAGACATCATCCGGCGATGGAAAGCCTTCTCCCGGCGACCGGATGTCGAGGGCAAGGTGGTGTTTATTGAAGACTACGATCTGGGCGTGGCCAACCAGCTTATCCAGGGCGTGGATGTGTGGCTCAATTGTCCGAGACACCCTTGGGAAGCCTGCGGCACCAGTGGCATGAAGGTACTCGTGAACGGGGGACTGAACCTGTCACAGTACGATGGCTGGTGGGCGGAGGCCTGGAACCCGGATGTGGGCTGGGCTATTCGACCTGGCGCTACCTTTGACGAGCTAAGCGGGTCAAACAATCACGACCACGATCTCTCAGACATGGAACAGCTGTTTGATCTGTTGGAGAACGAGGTAATTCCCGGGTTCTATGACGTCGACAGCGAGGGTATTCCCCGGAAATGGGTCGGGCGCATGCGTGCGAGCATGGATCAACTGACGGCGGCCTATTCTGCCAACCGTATGGTGCGGGAATACGTCGAGCAGTTCTATCTCCCCATGGCAGAAATGGGAAGCCGACGCAGCTCCGAGACTGCACGGGAGCTAATTGGTGAATACGGAGAAATCTCCAGGCACTGGTCCCGGTTGCGTTTCAACAGCTTCAATACAAGCGAAGATTCGGGTAGCCAGACTTTCACCGTGGAAGTCTATCTGGATGGAATTGACGAGCAGCGGATTGCAGTAGAGCTTGTTGCAGAGGATTCCGAGCATGGCCCAAGAACCATCACGGCCATGCAGATGAAGCATCCGCTGGGTGGTTCCCCTCATACCTATCTTTATGAATGCACAGTGCCTCCACGCCCCGAAGGACACTACACGCCGCGCCTGCGAGTGCGGGATGAACGCCTGAACCTTCCCCTGGAAAACCCCGCCATACTCTGGCTCAGGTAGGCCTCAGCTGCGCCAGAACGCCGGCGATAGAACGATCACCACGCTCAGTATCTCCAGACGCCCCATCAGCATACCCACAGACAGTACCCATTTTGCCGCATCGGGAAGCGGCCCGAAATTACCCGCAGGGCCAATGATGTCCCCAAGGCCGGGGCCGACATTGGTCAGCGAGGTGAGGGCGCCAGACAGTGCCGTCACAAAGTCCAGCTGCATGGCGGCCAGGGCAACCGTGATCAGCAAAAGACAGAGCAGGAAGATGAACGTGTAGGCAATCATCGACGAGATAATCTCATCACTCACGGCCCGGCCATTGTAATTACGGGTAAGAACCGCACGAGGGTGCAGCAGGCGCATCAACTGCTCACGCAGGATGATCAGGGAAAGCTGGAACCGGAAGATTTTCATGCCGCCGGCCGTGGAACCAGAGCAGCCGCCCACGAACATCAGAAAAAAGAACAGCACGAACGCCAGAGGGCCCCAGGCCGAATAATCTTCGGAGGCATAGCCGGTGGTGGTTACCACAGAAGTGACGTTAAACAGGGTAGAGGCATAGTTATGGATGGGATCGAAGGGGACCGGTGACACCATCCAGCGGTAAAGAGTTAGAAGCAGCGGTACGAAAAACAGGATCGCGAGAAACAATCGCACCTGCTGATCCCGGAAAAGAACGCCGTGTTGGCCATGCATTTCACGCACGAAAAGGAAGAAGGGCAAGCTGCCGATAATCATGAAAAATGTGGCTTCCATGAGGATCAGATCATTGAACTTGCCCA
This sequence comes from Marinobacter flavimaris, assembly GCF_002933295.1. GTDB lineage: Bacteria > Pseudomonadota > Gammaproteobacteria > Pseudomonadales > Oleiphilaceae > Marinobacter > Marinobacter flavimaris. The sequence goes on along the minus strand of NZ_PSSW01000013.1, from coordinate 15,808 downwards.
TGGACAGATCCGAGGTGGAAAAGCCACCGGTGGCGATGCTGGTAAGACCATGGTTGAAGGCATCGAAGAGCGTCATGCCAGAAAACCAGTAGGTAACCACCGCAATGATCGAAAACGCCAGATAAACCACCAGCAAGCCACGGCTGAGTGTTTTCATCCTTGGCAGAGCCTTGTCGGTCCATTCCGAAGACTCGGTGGCGAATAGCCGCATGCCGCCGACCCGCAGAAACGGGAGTACCGCAACGAACATACCGATAATCCCGATACCACCGATCCATTGCAGGATGGACCGCCAGATCAAGAGATCCCTGTCCATATCATCGAGGCCGCTCAGCACTGTTGCCCCGGTGGTGGTAATCCCCGAAGTGCCCTCGAAAAAGGCGTCTGCGGCAGAAATGCCCAGATCACTCAGATAGAAAGGAAGGGATGAAAACAGAGCAATAATGAACCAAGAAGATACCGTGAGCACGAACATGTACCGGGGCTTCAGATCTCTCGGTTTGCGGTAGGTGGCGGCCATTCCCAGTATACCGAGGCCCCAGACAATGGCGGCCGATTCTGCAAACGCCATGGCGTTCGGCGCTTCAGAGCCCGCAAGCAGGATGACAGGCAATGTCATGAAAATGCTCAAAAGCACGAACATGACGCTGACAATGAAAATGACGGGGTAGAGATTTCTCAATGGATGCTCGAGCCAGCTGATACCGGGAGACGGCGTCAGAATACCTGTGGGGTCGGCCTTCCGCAAGGTAACACCGCGCGGATGCTGAAATTACCGGCGAATTAAATTGGTGTAAATAACGCGTAAATGCGGATCTTTCTGATGGCAAAACGCGTCAGTCTGGTGCAAGTTCAGCGATGTACACCGAACAATTCGGTTAAGGAGATAAAAAATGAAACACGTACGTTCAATTGCCGTTATCTTTGCCACCGGTATGGCTGCTGCAGGAGCCGCATCCGCCCAGGATATTTACAAGTCTGGCGTTGGCGGGCTCTACACAGGCCTGAACTACACTTTCATGAACCTTGAGAGCGGTAACGCGGATGCCGACGTAGGCACGCTGTCTGCCAAAGTTGGCGTGATGGCGACGCCGTATCTGGGCATCGAAGCGCGGGGCGGTTTTGGCGTGGATGACGACCGCATCGGCGGAGTCGATTATTCACTGGATAACTTCTTCGGCGGCTACGCCACGTTCAATCTGGCCAACGAATCACCCATTACGCCGTACGCTATCCTCGGTTTCACCCGGGTCGAAATCGAAGCTTCTTCGTTTCTGGGCACTGCCACCGAGGATGAAACGGACGTGTCCTACGGCATCGGCATGAATATGGAATTTGCGCCGAACCTGTCCGGCAACCTTGAATACATGCGTTATTATGAAGACAGTAATGCCGAAGTCGATGGTCTGGGCGTCGGTATTCAATTCAACTTCTGAAACCAGGCCACCGGGGAGACTGTTTGAACCATCTGGCTCATGTATTTCTCGCGCCGGACTCACCTGAAGCTCGGGTGGGGAGCATCCTCGGTGACTTTACCCGGGGCGTCGATCTCTCGACGCTGCCGGACCCGGTGAAGCAGGGCGTCCGCCACCATCGGGCGGTCGACAGCTTCACCGACCAGCACCCCGACGTACTTGCCAGCAAACAGGTCTTCTCCCGTCAACGTCGTCGATTTGCCGGCGTTGCGCTCGATATTCTCTATGACCATTTTCTTCTCAAACACTGGGACCGGTTCAGTGAAATTGAGCAAGAGGCGTTTATTCGCGGTATATACAACGAGTTGCAGCAGAAAGAACATCTAATGCCGGAAAAAATGGCCAGAGTTACCCGAATGATGGTGTGGAACGACTGGTTCGGGGCCTATCAGGATCTTGAAAACATCGGGAAGGCACTGGACCGCGTTGCAGGGCGCATACGGTTCAGAAATGATTTCGCCGGCATGATCACGGAAATCCGCGCAAACCAGGAAGAACTGGAGCAAAAGTTTTTATCATTTTTCCCGGATTTACAGGAATTTGCAGGAGGTTTTGAATGAGGTTTGTTATTAGGGCGTTGTTGGCTGTGACATTGGTTTTTCCATCTGCGATGGCGGTTTCTGCGGAGGCCGATGCCAACAATAGCCAGCAGCGACCGCCGGAAACCCTTGGCTATGTTGAATGGGTAGTCATGAAAGATACCAACCTGAGGCTGAAGGCGCGACTCGATACAGGCGCCAAAACGTCATCTCTCCACGCGGTAAACATCGAGGGCTTTGAGCGCGACGGCGAGGAGTGGGTCAGTTTCCAGATTCCACTGGGTGACCACGAGGACCAGCCGACCGAGGGCGAACTGGACCATGACGACGTCATTCTGGAGTTCGAACGGCCGGTCGAGCGAACAGTTCTGATTAAACGAAAAGGCGCGCCATCCCAGAAGCGATATGTGGTCATGATGGACTTCTGCATTGCCGGAACCACACATACCACGCAGTTTTCACTGACAGACCGCGGCAAGTTTTCCTATCCGGCTCTGCTGGGTCGCCGATTCATGCGCGACGACAATATTCTTATCGATTCCGCAGACTCGTTTATGGCCGAAAAAGAGTGTGAATATATAACGCTCGAAGAGCTGGCAAAGAGGCATGCCGAGAATGTGGTAGAGGAAACCGATAGCGATTCCTGAACGCGGGGGGCTGGGATTGCTCATCCCAGCCCAGTTTATTGAAGACCCGAGAGCCGGACAGGCGAGTTGCGTATTGGAGGCCAAGCATTTTTATAAGTTTCTCAGTCCGTACTTCTATACTCTATTTAACATAATATACATTATACGCACTTTGATGCTGGGGATTGAATACTGTTTTGTGCGTTTGTGGACGACCACAGAAAGTGCTAAAGAATAGCCACAGAAAGTACTAAATTTTCACAAGAAGTACTAAATTCGTCGTCCAAACGTCTATCACTTTGTTTTTCCGAGATTTCTTTGGAATTCATCAATGCGACCTTTTAGGGCCTGGAAATCGCGAACTTTTCTGCTTGGATGGAACTTGCCCTGTCAAACTCTTGCGTCTGTTCGACTGCGCCCGTGAGAATAAAAAACGTTGGTTTGGGATGATGAAGAGCACACGTTCCTTTGGCCTCGGTTTCGTTAGAGCGATGCCGGTACACGTTCCAACGCCGAGCCCTGGACCCGTCTCTGATTCGGAACATTCTGCGTGTAAAGGACGGACTCTTCGCTGATATCTGCACCATGGACGCAGCTGAACTTGCTATTGGGAATGTTAAAGAAAGAACGAATATCCCAAAGAGGACAATGAGAACGCTAGTTTCGGTAGTTGGGACTTAGCCAGCCATCACTGCCCTTAAGCGTCCGCTTGACTATCGAAGCATCAAAAATCCGTTAAAATAACATTATTACGGATTTTATTTTTACCCTCTCCTCGCATCCTAATGACTCACCAGGGGCTTATTCGATGAGCAAAACCGGTCAGGCACGCGTACTCACGCCCGAACAATTCGCCCACCTATTGCGTGAGATCAAAGAGCATCGCTACCCGGAAAAGAACACTGCGCTGATTCAGATCAGCTTTAAGCTCGGACTAAGGGTCCAGGAAATTACGTTGCTTCAGATTAAAGACGTCGCTGAACTTGGCCCAGTAACTTCCGGCCAGCGCTTGTTCAAGCTCAAAGAAATCTTGGCGCTGCCTGCGGCCTATACAAAAGGTGCCGATGCGCTAAGACGATCCAAATCGACGTATCAGCGGCGTCGAATCAGTTTCAGCGTTCACGATTTCCACCAGCTCGTTCAGCGAATTGAAACCATGGCCAAAGCCGGTGCCGAGATCAAACCGGAAGATTTTTATCCTGAAGTCAGAAAACATCGTGGTAAATCGCGCGACCTCCCCATGAATGATGCTGCGCTGAGAACCGCCATTGAGAATTACCTCTCGATCCGCTTGGCTGCAAACCCTTCGGTAAAAAAAAGACTGATCCTCTATTCCTGACTCAGAAAGGAGGCCCCTACTCTCCCAACACACTTCAGGAACACTTAGCCTTGATGCAGAGGCATTGGGCAGGTATTGAGCGAGCCAGCTCACACAGCGGCAGGCGAACACTCATGACGAACATCATTCATGAACAAAAGAAGTCGGTTAAAGTCGCGCAAAAGATTGCTGGCCATGTGTCACCGTCAACGACCCTTATTTATGAAGAGCCTCCGGAGGAGTCGCTTAAGGAAGCGTTGCAAGATGCGGGGTACCGATATATTAATTAATCCAACAAACCAAAAAAACGTTCAGCCCTCGGGCCTTAAGTCTTGCAGATCCCGCCTGACACACAGCTGCCCTCCCCGGCTCGTGATCGCCTGAACGACAATTCGGACTTTCCAAACCTATATGTCTTGGCAATTGGAGATACCTTGGTACCCGGCAAGCAAAGTTGGGTTCGGTCGCAAAGCGAACGTTCAGTCGGAGCGCAAAACCATAATCAATTGTTAGAGATTCGCCAACTATTGCTCATTCTCTAACCGGTCCCAAGCATTTAATCAAACTGCTGGCCTGCCCAGAATCGTTGAACCATTAGACCGGTCTGGTTCTAAACAAGTTGAAAATGAGTTCAAGCAGGTGAAGTATCAACAAAATCTGATGCATTCATCGTTTCATATGGTGTCGAATCAACTTGGACTGAAGGGATGCCACCCAATCCATGTTACTAAGACTGTGTGTTTTCACCCTGATGATTATCGGGGCTGCTTGCAGTGTCCAATCGCAACCCGTGAACGCTCAAGAGAGCGAAGGCCTGACGATTAATTTAACCAGCGAGGCCATTGAAGCTGCGGTTATCTCTGAGGGGGCTATTTGGCTGAAACTTACACCAAGTGGAAGTAGCCAACTGGCTGCCACAGCAAAGGACAACCTGGGCAGTCAGGTAATGATCCACGTGCTCGGCCATGCGGCTCTTTCAATGATGGTCGTGCAAGATATGGCATCGGAACGATTGGTCATTAGGAACCCATCACCAGAGCTTAAAGCCGTGCTCACATCATTTATCCGGCACAGCAGGACAACTGTTTTACATCCTTGGTGAACGTTTGCGCACAGAGCTTGAGTGCTTCAACCATGGTCAAATAAGGGAACAAGTCATCGCCGATTTCCTGAACGGTCAAACCTGCTCGTAACGCCATCACTGCCGTTTGGATAATTTCACCGCCTTCCGCTGCGACAATCTGCACCCCAAGCAAACGGCCTGAGTTCCGCTCTGCCACCATTTTAATAAATCCTTGGGTGTCAAAGTTTACTAGCGCACGCGGCACGTTTTCCAAGTCGAGCAGCCTGGTGTCCACGCTATAACCCCGAGCAACTGCTTCGGCTTCAGAGAGGCCAACGGTGGCGACTTGAGGATCGGTAAACATGACCCCGGGCATGGCACTGAGGTCGAGTTTGGCCTCGCCTTCCGTCATGTTGATGGCGGCCCGGCTGCCCCCGGCAGCGGCGACATAGACAAACTGCGGTTGATTGGTGCAGTCTCCGGCAGCGTATATTCCGGGGACCGTGGTTTGCAGATGCTCATCCACCTGAATTGCGTCGCGTGAGGTTTCCACGCCAATGCTCGCCAGGTTCAGGTCCTCGGTATTGGGAGTTCGACCGGTCGCCACCAGCAGTTGATCGGCTCGCAAGGTGCCGGCAGGCGTCTCGACGATGAACTCGTTGTCGCTATAGTCCACGTTGCTGGGCAAGGTCTGGCTAAGCACCTCAATACCTTCGCGCTTGAACGCTGCATCTATAGCTTCCCCGATTGCGGGGTCCTCACTGGACAACAAACGGCTCCGGGCCAAAACGGTAACCTTGCTGCCCAGTCTGGCGAATGCCTGAGCCAATTCCAGGGCAACGAAACCGGCACCAATCACGATCAGCCGTTTGGGAACGGTATCCAGCGCCAAGGCACTGGTTGATGTCAGGTAAGGAGTGTCTGCCAGCCCCGTTATTGGCGGTTCTGCCGGTCTGGCTCCGGTTCCAATAAAGGCGCGATCAAAATGAACCGGTTTTTCACCACCCTCAGCCAACGTGACTAACAGGCTATTGGTGTCGAGAAACCGGGCCTCACCGTTCAGGACTGTGATGTCCTTGTGTTCTCGAAGTATCTTTTCGTACTTGGTGTCACGCAGCTCCTCCACTCGTGCCAGCTGTTGCTGAAGCAGTTTCGCTCGGTCTACCTCAGGAGCCGCAGCACTGATGCCCGCGTCAAAAGGGCTTTCTTTTCGAAGATGCGCGATATGTGCTGCACGAATCATAATCTTCGAGGGCACGCAGCCAACATTTACGCAGGTGCCGCCGACGGTCCCACGTTCAATCAGGGTGACGCGGGCACCGCGCTCTGTTGCCTTCAAGGCAGCCGCCATGGCGGCTCCGCCACTGCCGATTACAGCAATATGCAGTTTTTGGTCATTTTTCACTCGGGAAACTCCTTGGGGCTTTGGAATTGCTCTCGTAGCTGGCGTCATAGTGTTTTTTCCGCCAGAACGCATAGACCGTAAGGCCGATGAATACCGCCAGTGCCGGAAGAAGCACATAGTCGAGATAGCCCGTCAGGGCGGCCAGTCCCACGGTGGACATAAGAATGACCAGAATCGGTGTGAAGCAGCATAGTGCAACCAGAATAGTCCCTACTATGCCAACTCTGAGCAGGTTCTTCGGATTCTTCATTGCCCCTCCGGGGTCGCCTCTGAGGCCGTGGGAGTGGAGGGGTAACCAGCGTCGCTCGTGGCCTCGGTGAGCGCCTCTATGGAAGTGAGCGCATCGTCAAAGGTGACGACGGCTTCTCGATCAGGGTAGCTCACGGAAACTTGCGACACCCCTTCCACCTTACTTAAGGCCAGCTTGACGGTGATCGGACACGCAGAACAGGTCATGTCAGGCACCGAGAGAGTCACTTTTTGAGACGCAGCCCAGGTGGACATGCTGAGCAAAGTGAGGAACATGGCAAGTACAAGCTGTTTACGCATGAGGAAAATCTCCGTTTAGTAGAATAGGGGCAAAATGTAAGGGAACACTAAAGCGACCAGTACCAGAGCCGTAACTACCCAAAAGATCACCTTATAGGTCTTTCGGACTTGAGGGATCGCACACGTTTCACCGGGTGAGCATTGCTCTACAGGGCGATAGATTCGTCGCCAGGCGAGGTACATGGCGACGATGGCCGCGCCAATGAACAGCGGTCGATAGGGCTCCAAAGCTGTCAGATTGCCGATCCAGGCACCGGAAACGCCCAGAGTGATAAGTACCAATGGCCCGAGACAGCAAGCCGAGGCGAGAATTCCAGCAACCCCCCCGACAGCGAGAGAAGCACCTCCGGATTTAGATTTGAATTTCGACATGACGTTTACACCTGTTGCCCATGGACTTGATGAGATAAGGTTACTTCCGTAGTCAACTACGGAGTCAAGCAGCATGTCGGTTAAAGCCAATTCAATGACTATTGGCGGCTTGGCCAGGGCGGCCAACGTAAATGTAGAGACGATCCGCTATTACCAGCGGCGTGGTCTGTTATCGGAACCCAAGCGGCCTCCGGGTGGCATTCGACGCTACGGTTTCGCCGATATTGATCGGTTGACCTTTGTGAAAACGGCGCAGCACCTGGGTTTCAGTCTCGATGAGATAAGCGACCTCCTACGGCTGGAAGATGGCACCCACTGTGAGGAAGCCAGTGCGCTCGCCGAGCACAAGCTGAAGGATGTGCGTGAAAAGATCGAAAGGCTGGTCAAAATTGAGATGGCTCTGAGCGATATGGTCAGTCAATGCCACGCACAGCCGGACAGCATCGCGTGCCCGCTCATTGCTTCGTTACATGAGGGAGGTATTGGGACAAGAGGCCAAAAGGGTTAGCTTCTGAACCAATCAACCTCTTGGGTTCTACCCGGTTTCCAAGGACGGCTTTAAAACGTCCGTGGACTTACCCCGGTGCAGTAATTGAAAACCAGAAAGACCTTTTCAGCGCGCGGCTCAAGATGGGATCACCGGACGTATACCGCTTTTTGGTCAATTCGATTGTTTCTGAATGTCCGCTTTTGTTTAGGTGCCGCCTGGGATGCCGGATGGTCGCAAAGCGAACATTCAGATCCGAGTCACAAAGTTCCCGTATGAGGCGGGGGCGTGTCATGCATACCAGGGGAGTCCGAAGAAAGTCTCGGGTTGGATCTACGCTAGGCATTCTTTCCTCCTGATTTTCTGCGATAGGCAGACAATAAATCTATCACGGTTTTTTATTAAAGCGCTTTCCTACGCCGGTTGTGGTTGAATGGAGTGGTAAAGGAGGCAACCACTATGAGTGAGGATATGCTTTCCGGGTTACTTCGGAGCATTCGCCTTCGCGGGACGGTGTTTTTCAATGTTGAATGTCGTGGCGCCTGGGTGACTGAAGCGCCGGCCTCAGCACTGATTGCCAGCGTTGTCTTGCCTGCCTCCGAGCACCTGATGGAATACCACGTCATTCTGACTGGTACCTGTTGGGCGGGCATCACAGGGGAACCACCTTTTGAGCTGAACGCCGGGGACGTCATTCTCTTTCCCCACGGCGACCCTCACGTTATGTCCAGTGCGCCCGGCTTGCGTTCCGAGCCCGACCTACCCTTACTGATTGCCGCTCTGAAACAGATGGTCGATTTACCGTTCATGGTTCGTCTGAATGACAACAGACGTTTCCAGCCCGCTATTTCTCAAACTGAAGCCACCTCATCTCCGCCTGTTGCCAGACTACTTTGCGGCTTTCTGGGTTGTGATCGCGGCCCCTTCAACCCACTACTTCGCGCCTTACCGCGAGTCATCGTTGCCCGTGCCAACGAGTTGTCAGATATCAACTGGGCCGGACAGCTCGCCAGGCTCGCCGACCCCGAATCCCGCGGTAGCCGGCCGGGTAGCGAGGCTGTCCTGGAGCGGATGAGCGAGATGATGTTTGTGGACCTGATCAGCCTGTACCTCAGCAATCTGCCCCAAGGTCAGACCGGTTGGCTCGCAGCACTTCGTGATCGACATGTGGGCCGAACTCTGAGCGCGATGCACAGTCAGCCGGCGGAAGCCTGGACCCTTGCAAAACTATCAGACCACGCTGGCCTCTCACGTTCGGCGCTGCAGGACCGGTTTGTTGAACTGGTCGGTCAGCCCCCGATGCAATATCTCAGATGCTGGCGAATGCAGGTGGCATCCAACCTTTTGATGGAGAGCAACGCGAAAATGGCCACCATTGCCCACGAAGTGGGTTATGAATCAGAGGAAGCCTTCAGCCGCTCCTTCAAACGCACCCTGGGTCAATCTCCCGCAGCCTGGCGCCATCAGCGATCCGCTCAACAAATCCGGTAATTCAGTCATAAAGGTCGGACAAACGATCATTCTGCCCCATGGGCGATCCTAGCAAACTGGGTACGTCGGTTGCGCACCAGTAAAGCAACCTTAAACCTCTGAAATTCTGGGAGAACGATCATGGAAGCGATCCAGGTTTTTGACGAAAACAAACTCAACGCCTTTGTCGGGCAGGTACTTGGCGACCTTGGCGGTGCCTACAGTGCAGCGCTGGTCAAAATTGGTGATCGGCTGGGGCTCTATCGGGAGTTGCAGAGTGGCGGGCCTGCCACCTCGACCGAGCTGGCCGAACGAACCGGCTATTCCGAGCGCTATCTGCGCGAATGGCTTTCCCACCATGCGGCCTCTAACTATCTGGACTACGACCGGACAACCAAACGCTTTCGCTTGCCACCGGAGCAAGCCATGGTATTCGCCGACGAAGACAGTCCGGTGTATATGATTGGCGGCTTCGAAAACGCCTTCACCACCTTAGAAAACGAGGCCAAGGTCAGCGAAGGGTTTCGTACCGGCGAAGGCGTTGCGTGGGGCGATCAGGCCCAATGCATGTTCTGTGCGGTCGCCAAGTTCTTTCGGCCCGGGTATAACCACAACCTTATACAGAACTGGCTGCCAGCTTTGAGCGGCGTAGTCGAGAAACTTGAAAAAGGCGCAAAAGTGGCGGACATAGGCTGCGGCCATGGCCATTCCACCCTACTGATGGCAGCGGCGTTTCCGAACTCAACATTCATCGGGTACGACTTCCACGGCAGCTCCATAGATGCGGCGAATGAGCATCGTGATGAGCACGGCCTGGACCCCGACCGGGTAAGGTTTGAACAGGCGACGGCCGACGATTTCGGGGAGGGTGATTTTGATTTAATTACCTGCTTCGATGCCCTTCATGACATGGGAGATCCAGTGGGCACGGCTGCTCACATTGCCCAAAAACTCAAGCCTGATGGCACCTGGATGGTGGTTGAGCCTATGGCAGGAGACGAGCTGACTGAAAATTTCAACCCGGTCGGACGTTTGTTCTATGCCGCATCAACCACGATCTGCGTTCCAACATCACTGGCGCAAAAGACGGGCCTTGCTTTGGGTGCCCAGGCTGGCGAGCGCAAGCTGACAGAAGTAATCAAAGCGGGCGGTTTTCAGACGGTGCGCCGGGCGACGGAAACACCCTTCAATATCGTTCTGGAGGCGCGTCACTGAGAAGAGCGTTAAAGCCCCGTGAAGACCAATTCCCGGGGCTTTTCGACTACCCATGAAACAACCAATTCATCATGCATCTTTTCGCACGGCATTCACGCCCCGCCAATCCTCAAGTTCCAGCTCGGGCTTTTCTGCGTGAAAGTAGGCATAGAGTTTTATGCCTTGCTAATCTTCCAGAACATCGACCTAAATACCTTTATCTTCCTACCCTGGTTCAGACTCCATTCACTGGCTCATGTGGTCGGGGCAAAAAGGACCGCTTTCCAATGTAAGGGGTATCTTGCACGGTGCAGGGTTAGCGCCTCGGTATCAAAGCACGTACGTTAAATGATGCATAAAAGGCGGTGCCAAGCACCGCCTCCGTCATAAAAATGCATTCTTTCCGTTAATTTTTACCGTTTATGGCAGAACCTGAACCGTACTCTTTAAGTATATAGAGACCACCGTTACGGTCAGACGCATAAATCCATGGCTCATTCGGAACCTTGTAAATTCCCCAAATATCCTGGATGCCGCCGTTTTCAGCTTCGAACTCGGCGCCGGCGCGATGATAGCGGGCAATTTCAACGGGAGCATACGGATTGGTAACATCCACAACCACGACACCATCGGAATACCAGGAAATATAAGCTTTGACCCGATTTCCACTGGTCTCAACTAAGACATTATGGCTTGAGTAGGTACCTCGGGCATCGCAATTCCCGCCAGGCGCGGTCGAAGCCGAACATTCTGTGTCGAAAATCGAGGCCAGTATGGGATTGGCTGGATCCGAATAGTTCCAGATACGAATTCCGCTCCACGGTGTAGAGTTCGAATTATTATTGGTCACGACGATAGCACCAGCACCTCCGTTAGACGCGTTCACGGATTTCTCCGCAAAGGAGCAGGCACCTCGGCGAACGACAGCGATATCATCTGATCCGAGCGGGTTGAGAACCGGATCGCCGTTACAGGCTCGCCCGATCCATACGAAGTTGCCTGTGTAGGAGCCTGCACCAAGCGGGAAGTTGTTGCTGCTGAATTCATTGGCCCCGAAAACCAAGCCGGTCAATGGCCCGCTGGTGACTTCCACACTGGATGCCGTTATGAAACCGGCGTTTCCAGTCTGGTTTGCTTCGAATGCATCGCCCGTAGAGGTTGCCGCCATCACCCCCGGAATGGGGTTGCCGTCGCCGAACGTTACATTGCCGGGGGCGACCGTGGCCTCCCAGGCGCTGAAGTCCTCTTCACCTTCGACTACGATCGTGCCGTCCGCACTAGGCCAGACTGAATGGCTGTTGACTTCGCCATCGAGTGAGCCATTGGCTGGATCCAGAGCTACCGAAACAAGCTGCGGATTAGTGGGATCGCTGATATCCAGCAGAACCAGGCCCGCATCCCAATTGGCAAGGTAAGCTCTGGTGCCGTCGGTTGTAATGGTGACGTCGTGCAGGAATCGATTCGCAGATGCACCGAATCCGTCCAAAAGCCAGAGCGCTGCGTCCAGGTTTCGACCAAAATCTGCGCTGGCGACGACGCCCGGGTCGAAGATCTCTTCTGCACCCCAGAAAGACACCAGCACGGGGTTGGCTGGATCAGTAATGTCGTATATGTGGAAGTTGCCATATGCAGTTTCGGTCGTTACACCCACGTAATCTTGTGCGCCCTGGCTGAAGAGCCAAAGATTGTGTACACCAACGTCGGTGATGGGCCCAAAGATAAGTGGCGTTAGGGGGTTCGGGTCATCAATTCGAACTGACGCCAGATAGACAGGGTTTGATGGGTCGTCAACGTTATAGATCTCATACCCGCCAGGACCGCCGGCACAAGATTCGTTCGAATGCACCAGGATATCGCCCGAACTTAATGTCGCCACCCGGACGTCGTTGGTGCGACTACCGACCGGTGACTGGATGATGCCGACAAATTCCGGCTTGTTTTTGTTGTGGACGTCCCATATCCAGATACCTGCTTCCGGGTCGCCTCCGCAAGGGTCGTTGAATGTACCGGTGTAGGCATAGTTACCCAGCGCCCAGACGTCGGTTGTAGAGTTGGCAGAAATTCGTTCACCGCGGCCGGCAGGCGCCAGGTTTTTGGTGACCTTGGCGAATGGCGCATCGCTGACAATACCGGCTACCGCGGCATCGTGTTCGATGAGCGGAGCGCTCGGGTCGGGTAGGACGAACTCGTCCAAAAGATTTAGTTTGTGTTGAGATTCGTCGTCGGGATCGTCGGTAACCACCGGTGGTGGTGCCGCTATAGCCGAGAACGCCATAAGGCTTGAAATGAGTACGAACGTTAGCTTGAACGCGCTGAATTGTTTCATCATGCCAGTCCCTTGCTCTTTTGTTTATGGTTGTCGCGACGACTGCATAATTCCCTCGGACCTGAGTTGCGTGGCTTTTTTAACCAACCAAAAAAACAAGCCATCTGTATGCCATGTAAAAATAACGGCATTACTATAGAGACTTAGACCAACCGAAAATTTGGGAGAATGAATGAAATGTAAAATATTCTGACGTTTTTATCGTAAGTATCGGGTCAGCCGGAAATTGGCTTTCTTTATGTATAACCTCCCCTACTTTGTTTTTTCTTCAACTGGTACTAACGCCTCCAGTCAGAAAATCATTGAGCAGAGCATGTGTGAAAGGGGCCAAAGGCGCGCGGCAAAAAGGTCCGCTTTCTAATTTCGTGAATCTTTAAAAAGGCTTACTAATGTTCGCTTTTGTTTAGCTGAGGTCCTTGAGTAGCCTTGGTCGCAAAGTGACCATTCAAATTTGTAGTTAACGCAGGGCTCCCGCGCCGGTTCGTAGACGCGAAGCGGCGGAACATCGGTGGCTGTGCAGGCAGCAGACCGTTAACTGTTGATGCTCAACGTCAATGGCACGTGGTCACTTATTGAAATCCAGTCGTCGTGCTGGCCGATCTGCAAAGCACAGTCTTCCGTGAGATCTAACGAAGTAAAAACGTAATCAATGTGGTAGGCCTTTTGTAGGTTCCGCTGCAAGAAAAATGTTGGGCTAGTTTCCTTTCCCTGCTCTTCCTCGAAGACTCGGTGATATTGGCTTTTGAACCCCATCTCACTAAGCTCAGCAACTACGTCCGAGTGATTCCACCAACGGTCAGGCTTATCCCAGCGCACATTGCTATTAAAATCTCCGAGAATGACTGTCTTTGGTCCGCTTAGATCTTCTCGATGGATCTGTAGATACTTCCAGAATTGCCCCATGTAACCAAATGCTTCTTCGTTGCGCCCTTTCGTCCATACGGCCAGCACAGTGAAATATCCGTTGATGGTGAAAGGGAGAAAAAGCCTGAGGTCTTCTGTGTTCCAGTTCAGTGTTTCACTACTGCTGAACAACCCAGGTAAAGAAAAGCTGCCGTTCCACTCTAACTTTTCAACTCGATGATCCTTTCGAGGAAAAATGCCGATACCGCGATTCTTCGACTCACCTACCCACAGGTACTGACCTGCCCAATCCCTATAAGCAGGGGTCGATCGCGCAGGATCTTCGCACTCTTGGACGACCAAGATATCTGCTTGCAAGCCATCTGCCTCTGCAAGCTTCTGCCTCAGTGCTCCATTACAGTTCCAGGTAACGACTTTCATAGATAGGAACAGCCAACTAAGTATTTGTTTGAATTTGCATTAAACCGCAACGCCTTGTTGCCGTCTAAAATTTGGTCGCAAAGCGGACGTTCAGATCTCAGTTTCAGCTGCCGGCATCATCGGCGAGGTTTAATGATAAGACGCCCCGTAGGCTAGCAGCGGGCCTATCCAAATTGCGAAAGATACGCAAAGTCCGAATTTACCGGGCTTTAACAGTGTGCTTTTCTTCGGGTTGTTCGGGTTATAGAAAATCTTAACCAAGCCCCCGTGCCGATCCACACTTTTGAACTGATGATCGAGAATACCCCTAGCGTTTCGATTGGTGACGAAGATCCAAGGTGAGACACGTTTGCCCCGATACCTTTTGCCATCGACCTCATATTCATAGAGCGCGCTAACAACATATCGAGTGTCAGCGTCATATCGATCGCTCCCGCCGAAGGTACGGGTGCCGCCATCCAGCAATTTGCCTCTGACTGAAGGCCACTGTCGCATTCTCAACTGGCCTATGAGTGAAAGACTCATTATCAAAAAGCAGTAAAGGGCGATGAAAAATACGACACCTTGCTTATCACCGGCTCTAGCCAGCTCCCACATCGAAACGAGGTATTCCACGCTGTTCGCTCTGTTGGTCCAGGATCGATATTTCTATTTTCCATATTTTCTGGAAGGATAAAACGAATTGCTTTTCGTTGCGGTGCGCAAATAATTGACCGCTATTTATTCGTAACCGGCGGTCGCAAAGCAAACATTCAGGTTTTAATTCAAACGCATAAGCTTAAGAGCTCCCTGATTAGGGCGCTCAGTGGCGGCTTACGGCCGAAACGGCGCCTAAGCGACTGGTCAGACGGCTTGGTGGCGAAGCTCTGAGAGAGCGCCGCCAGAACCCCGGCCTGCCGAATTAGCGCCCCCTACTGCTTCAATTCGACCCGGAGGAGCCTGAGCCTCTGCGTAGTACTCAGGTTCTCGACGGAATGAGGAGCCTCCGGATCCTTCCACATCGTCAGCGGCAACGTTAGCGGCCCGCTCATCTCCCGGGAGTCGAAGATGACTTCGCCGTCCGCGTTGCGGTCAATGAAGTGACCTGCCTCCGTGATGTGAAGAACGCTGGGCCAACGGTGATGGTGCAGGTTCTCCAGTTCACCGGGGGCGAGGGTAACTTCGAACACGCGCACTCGCTCGTTTTCCAGGAGCACTGTGTGATTTTCCGGCGCGGCGATGACTGCGTCCAGCTCGGGAGGCCATTCGGTGGGGTCGCCTGTCTGGTAGAGAAGCGGCTGTGCGTCTTGATCTTGTGCAGCGACGGTGGGCACAAGAACGAGCATCGTCAGGGTGATTGGGAGTAATAGGTTGAAGTGAGTCATACCATTGCCTCTCGTGAGGTTGGTTGATAGAGGGTGACGGGAGGCCGTACAACCCCTATTCAGGGCGGGGGCCTTTAAGTATGACTCAAGAAGTGGGTTTCTTCCTCCAGATAGGGCAATCGGTCGCAAAGCGAACATCAGATCCGAGTCACAAAGTTCCCGTTTGAGGCTTTGTAAACATCCCTGTTTCAGTTGCACCGCTGATTAGAGTTTCCTGTGTCAGCAACAGTGCTAAAAGTCCGTAAATTGTCAGGATAGATTGTCCTCCCGACCCGCATGGCCTTTTCTTGAAGGTGACGAAACCTGAAAGGAAAAGACTCATGCAAAGCCGAGAGG
>NZ_PSSW01000012.1 GCF_002933295.1 Marinobacter flavimaris | reverse complement strand
AAAAACCGGAATCGGTTGACCCATCGTGACCGCTCAGAGTACAAAACTCACTCCAGCGTGATGGCCGTGTGCAAATCGGTCACGATCCCCGGAATGACCGGTCACGTTCGCCGGAATACGCACTCCCAGCTGCCCTGGTTTTGCTCCGCAATAAACCGGCATTTTCTGATTGCCTTTCTGAGATTTTCCGTCAAACCACCATCTTCCGCGCGATGTGAAATGTACATCGAAAGGTCTACCCAGGCGGCAGTCCGATCATAGTAGGGTTGGTCGAACCCCTTCATATAAAAATCGATGAGCACCCAGGGTAGAACAACGACATCAACACGACCGCGCTTGAGCATCTCGACGGCCTGGCTCCAGTCAGAAACGGGGATTACGACTGGGTCAGCACCTCTCAGGAGCTTATCTCCGACAAACTGCCGGACAAAAGCGAACCTAAGGCCACTGAGACTATCGAGGGGTGGCAAATCGTGGAGCAAAAGATAGACATACTCCGTCTGGAACAATAGGCCGCCAAAATCGGCGTATTCATCCCGCTCGGCCGTCTGCACCATCGGCAGACCAGCGAAAATACCACCTTTCTCCAAGCGGTAAAGCATTTGAGCCAACGGCATTTCAACAAATTGGAAATCGCTCTCTACCCGGCTGAAAACACATTGATAATAGGGCGCAAATCGCCCTACCAGCTCGCCATTTTCAACAGCTATTTCCCGATCGATACCTTCGAAAACCCCAATTACATGGGGGGGCCTTGAGTCAGCAAGTACCGATAGAGACAACTGCGATAGCCAAACCAGCAGGAGGAGCTTGGGTGAAGTGGGCCAATCCATGATTCTCACCTCCAAAGCACGCGAGTCCGTTAGGTGCTTTTCGATTGCATTGCGTATCAAAGAGGCCGCCATTCTTTTGGTAGCCTTACTGCTGATACGCACAATAATAGTGATCGCGCCACAAAATTGCCCATTTTTTGGTCACTTTTTCTTCTTCTGCCCCACTTGAACCGACTTTGACAGTTCCTCATTTGGAACTTCTATACACCGCCCGCATTCACTTACACGTCCGGACAGTGAACGCAGAGCTGAAGGCTTTCGTAGAGTACTAGCCATGAGATCAACCAAAGATAGAGTTCGCCAGGCCATCTCCTTCGAAGTGATCGGCCTCCTGCTGTCCGTTCCCCTCGCTGCCGTTACGTTCGGTTTCGATATGGGCAGAACTGGCGTTCTGGGTGTGGTTGGCGCCACCATCGCGACAATCTGGAACTACCTGTTTAACCTGGGATTCGATCACGGCCTGAAGCACTTCACGGGCTCAACCCAGAAATCCCTGCGGGTTCGTTTCCTGCACGCGGTGAGTTTCGAGCTGGGTCTGATGCTGATTTTCCTGCCGATTATTGCCTGGTGGATGGGCATCGGTCTTCTTGAGGCGCTGATCGTGGATATCGCGTTCGTAGTCTTCTATCTGGTGTATGCGTTCGTATTCACCTGGAGTTACGACACCATATTTCCTGACACGGATGCCAAGAAATCCAACGCCACTTAAACAAACTTTGACAATCCCGGGGGCAGTAGTCGGATAGAATAGAGGCTTCACCCGAATGCGTTTTAAGGCTGTATCGCATTATGAAATCCCGCCACGCGCTCACCGTGTTCCTGGCCGTTGTTCTGGTTCCCATTGCCCTTGGGTTCGCCGGCGCGAGCGTGAAGGCGGCCATCCTGTCGATCAGTGTTTTCTGGGTCTGCCTGGGGATATTCTTCTACCCATCCATCAGTGACTATCTCAGGTCTGCAAGGAGGGAGCGGGACGATCCTCTAAAGACAAACTCTGTGGCATACTCACGGGCTGAAACCCATAAAGAACAACACACCAGCAAGGACCGTCAACATGAAACCGGAAACCCTCGCCCTGCATGCAGGCTTCAAGAGCGATCCCACGACCCGGGCGGCGACCACGCCGATTTACCAGACCACGTCCTACACCTTCGATGACACCCAGCACGGTGCCGATCTGTTCGACCTGAAGGTTCAGGGCAACATCTACACCCGTATCATGAACCCGACCAACGCGGTTCTCGAAGAGCGGATGGCAGAACTGGAAGGCGGTGTTGGCGCCCTGGCCGTGGCCTCTGGCATGGCGGCCATCACCTATGCGCTGCAGACCATCTGCAAGGTGGGCAACAACATTGTCAGCACCAGTCAGCTTTACGGCGGCACCTACAACCTGTTCGCGCACTCGCTGCCGAACCAGGGCATTGAGTGCAAGATGGTTCGCCATGACGATTTCGATGCCGTGGAAAAGGCTATTGATGAGAACACCCGCGCCCTGTTCTGCGAGTCCATCGGCAACCCGGCGGGCAACGTGGTCGATATCCAGCGCTGGGCCGAAATTGCGCACAAACACGGCATCCCGCTGATGGTGGACAACACGGTTGCCACGCCGTTCCTGTGCCGCCCGATCGAGCACGGCGCCGATATCGTGATTCACTCGCTCACCAAGTACATCGGTGGCCACGGCACCACCGTCGCAGGCGTTGTCGTGGATTCCGGAAAGTTCGACTGGAAAGCCAGTGCTGACAAGTTCCCGATGCTGAACGAACCGGATCCGTCCTACCACGGCGTGGTCTACACAGACGCCCTGGGCCCTGCTGCCTTCATCGGCCGCTGCCGAGTGGTTCCGCTGCGCAACACCGGTGCCGCCCTTGCTCCGTTCAATGCGTTCCTGATCATGCAGGGTCTGGAAACCCTGGCGCTGCGCATGGAACGTCATTGCGAGAACGCCGAGAAAGTCGCGAACTTCCTGCAGGAGCACCCGTCTGTTGAATGGGTCAACTACGCGACCCTGGCCAACAGCCCGTACAAGGCGACCTGCGAGAAGATTTCCGGCGGGAAAGCGTCCGGCATCCTGAGCTTCGGCATCAAGGGTGGCCGGGAAGCCGGGGCAAAGTTCATCGATGCCCTGGAATTGATCCTGCGTCTGGTGAACATCGGTGACGCCAAGTCCCTGGCCTGCCACCCGGCGACCACCACCCACCGCCAGCTCAACCCGGAAGAGCTGAAGAGCGCCGGTGTGAGCGAGGATCTGGTGCGGCTGTCCATCGGTATCGAGCATGTCGACGACATCATTGCCGACATTACCCAGGCCCTGGACAAAGCCCAGGCCTGATAGCGGTCAACCGGGTACGACCAATGTCGTGCCCGGCACCCTCGTGATTGCCCCTATCTGTCTTGTAACTCCCCCGCCAGGCCATTACTCTTTAGTGTTCCCCATGCCCGAATCGAGAGTCCGGTTGCAATGAGCGAAAGCGCAAAAACCCGCATTACCAGTGGTTCCAAATTCCGCAACGAGCATGGCTTCTCGGCCATCAAGGATGGCGTCAAGCGGTCATCGAAGCAGGAAGCCACAACAGCGGAAAAGCGAGAGCCGAAGCCAAAATGGCTACGGGCACGCATGCCCGGGGGCGAGCGCTATGAGGCGGTGCGCAAGAACGTCAGTGAGCACCGGTTGAGCACCGTTTGCCAGGAATCTCATTGCCCCAATATCGGTGAGTGCTGGACCGCCGGCACGGCCACCATCATGGTGATGGGGTCTGTGTGTACCCGGGCCTGCAAATTCTGCGCGGTGGACACCGGCAACCCGAAAGGCTGGCTCGATCATGAAGAGCCGGAGAACACGGCCAAGTCCGTAGAGCTGATGGGCCTTCGTTATATCGTGCTTACCTCGGTAGACCGTGACGACCTGGACGACGGCGGCGCTGCCCACTATGCCGCTTGTGTCTCTGCCATCAAACAGCGCACGCCGGAAGTCGCCGTTGAGGCGCTGACGCCGGATTTTGATGCGGTGATGGCGGACGTTGAGAAGGTGGTGGATTCCGGGCTGGATGTCTTTGCCCAGAACGTGGAAACCGTCAAGCGGCTGACCAGTCGGGTTCGTGATCCGCGTGCCGGGTATGAAAAAACCCTCCGGGTCCTGGAGCACGCCAAGAAGCACCGTCCGGACGTGCTTACCAAGACCAGCCTGATGCTGGGGCTGGGCGAAACCGAAGAGGAAATCCTGGAAACCATGGACGATCTGCGCGCCATCGGTGTGGATATCCTGACTCTGGGCCAGTACCTGCGGCCTACTCCGAACCACTTGCCGGTAGAACGCTACGTCACCCCCGAAGAGTTCAACCGTTACCGGGAAATCGGCCTGGAGAAGGGCTTCATGGAAGTGCCATCCGGCCCCATGGTCCGCTCCAGCTACCGGGCTGACAAAGTCTTCGATAAAAACAATCTGGGTCTCGCCGTGCCCGAGGTTCCCCAAGCCTCCAATGCCATGCAGATTCCGGTGAAGGCCATCGACTGAGAACATACATGCTGACACTGCTGCGAAATGCCCGGCTGAAGTACAAATTCTGGTTGCTGAACATTGTCGTTTTTGCAGTTCTCTGCTTGCTCGTTCTCTATGCCATGAACACGATTGCCGGGCAGACCGGCCGGTCGTTCAACGAGGTCTTCGCTGATACGGCACCCGGATTCGCGCTGGTTGTGGCAATACTCATGGTGCTCGAGATGGCCGGGTCCCAGCTGCTGATCTCGTTTATCGAACGCCACGTGAATCGCCTGAAAAACACCATGGTCGACGTTCAGGCTTCGGGCAATCTTAGCCAGCGGGCGGTGGTGGATTCCACCGACGAAATCGGCGAGATGGCCAGCGCCTTCAACGCCATGCAGGACCGTACCGTGGGCGTGGTCCGTAGCATGAAGGAAGCCATCGAACGACTACACCGGGAAGTCGAGGAACTGACCGCGGCCGCCGAAGCCCGTCGGGATGACCTCGGTCGCCAACAACAGGGCGCCGACCGGTCCGCGGAAGTCATCGAAACCATGCTGCAGAGCTTCACCGGCATCGCCGAACAGGCCGGAATAGCCAAGACTCTCTCCCACGAGGCGAGCGATGCCGCTCGCGACGGCAGCACCCGTGTCGGACAGAGCGCCGACAGCATCCGCAAGCTTGCCGATGTGGTGCGCAATTCCGCCAGCAGCGTCGAAGCCCTGGCCGAAAACAGCCATGAAATCAGCCACGCCATCACCGAAATCCGGGGCATTGCCGAGCAGACCAATTTGCTGGCCCTGAACGCGGCCATCGAGGCGGCCAGAGCTGGCGAACAGGGCCGAGGGTTTGCCGTCGTGGCTGATGAAGTCCGTAAACTGGCCCAACGGGTCCAGGACTCCACCGATCAGATTCAGGGCACGATCGATCGGCTTCTAAGCGCCATCAACACCGCCGTAAATCAGATGACCGGAAGTTCTGAGGATGCCACCCGCTGCGTCGAGGAATCCGAGGAAGGCCGCCGTTCCCTGGAAGCCATCAACGAGGTGGTCAGCCGGATCGATCATACCAACCAGGAAATCGCCAACGTCTCGGCAGACCAGACCGCCGGCACCGACGATGTGCTGGCTAACGTCCAGGGCATTCGCGAGACCACCCAGAACATGGTGACCCAGCTTGCCGAGAGCGCGGATATGAGCCGCCGCCTGAAAAAGCTGATCGATTCCCTGGAAGAAGCCTCGTCAAAGGTCACGGTTCACTGAGGTTTATGGCACACTCTGCACTCGTTTGAACTGGCAGAGTAGTTGTTCATGAATCGTCTTCGCGCCCTGTATGACCGCCTAATTTTTCCGCATCCCGTTATTATCCTTGCGGCTTTTGGCCTCCTTCTAGCCATCGCCGCTATCAAATTCGGCGAATTCCGCCTGGATGCTTCCGCCGAATCGCTGGTACTGGAAAACGACCGTTCCCTCGAACAATACCGCCAGGTAAACCGTCGCTTTACCACCTCGGACGATTTCCTGATCGTCACCTATACCCCAGAAGGTGAACTGTTCTCCGAAGATGGGCTGGCCAGACTGGGCGCGTTGCGGGATGAACTGCAAGGCCTGGAAGCCGTAGGCTCCACCAACAGCATCCTGAACGTACCCCTGCTCCACAGCCCGGATCTGACGCTGGATACCGTGGACAGCGAGATCAAGACCCTGGACGACCACGATGTAACGCCGGACACAGCCCGCCAGGCGCTATTGAACAATCCGCTCTACCCCAACCTGCTGATCAGCGAAGACGGGCGAACCACTGCCATACAGGTCAACCTGCCCACGCCGGATCGCTATTTTGAACTGCTGAGAAAACGCAACGATCTGAGAGACAAGGCCGATGCCGGCGAAGCCTCCGAGGCCGAGTTGGCCGAACTGGAACGGGTAAAACAGGATTTCATCGACTTTACCGAAACCCTCGAGGTCGAGCGCGATGCCACCATCCGCACGGTTCGCTCCATTCTCGACACCTACCGCGACGGCGCGGACATCCACCTGGGCGGGGTGCCCATGATTGTGGCGGACATGATCCGCTTCATCGAAAACGACCTGTCGACCTTCGGGCTTGGCGTCCTGGCTTTTCTGCTGCTCACTTTGGCCATCATTTTCCGGCAATGGCGCTGGGTTCTGGTGCCGCTGTTGTGCTGCAGCTTTACCGTCTGGCTGATGGTCGGCTTCCTGGGCTGGGCCCAGTGGCCGGTGACGGTTATCTCATCCAACTTTATTTCCCTGCTGCTGATCATGACCCTGTCGCTCACCATCCACCTGATCGTGCGCTACCGGGAATTCCAGCACGACGAGCCCGAGGCCAGCGCCAGAGACACCCTGCGCAACACCGTAATGGCGATGATCAAGCCCTGCTTCTATATGGCCATCACTACCATTGTCGCCTTCGGGTCCCTCACCTTCAGTGGCATTCGCCCGGTCATCGATTTCGGCTGGATGATGACCCTGGGCCTGACCGTGGCTTTTCTCATCACCTTTATAGTTTTCCCGGCCCTGCTCACTCTGTTGCCACCACCACTGGACAGCCGGGTTACCTCTGACAGGGTTCCCTTCACCGATGCCTTTGCGCGGTTCACGGAACACTTCGGCAAGACAGTGTTGGTCGGCTCCGTCCTGATTGCGGTGCTCTGCGTAGTCGGCCTGAACAAGCTGACGGTGGAAAACAGCTTTATCGACTATTTCAAATCGTCCACCGAAATCCATCAGGGCATGATCACCATCGACAACCGCCTGGGCGGTACCACGCCCCTGGACGTGGTTATCACCGACGATCCGCCACCGGCAGGCGCGAGCGACGGCGACCCGTTTGCCAGTGACTGCGACCCGTTCGTGGAAGACTGCGGTGCCGGAGAGGAATACCGCGATACCTGGTACACCTACCAGAAAATGGAACAACTGGAGGCGGTTCACGACTACCTGGACGGACTACCGGAGACCGGCAAGGTGCTCTCGATCAATACCACGCTGGATATCCTCGCCCAAATCAACCAGGGCGAGCCTCTGGACGCCCTGGAACTGGCGTTTGTGCCCGCTGCCGTTCCCGACGACCTGCAGGATACCCTGCTGACGCCTTACATTTCCGAGGAGCACGACCAGGCCCGATTCAGCATCCGGATCCTGGAAACCATGCCGGAACTGCGTCGACAGGAGCTCTTGAACCGCATCCATGAACATCTGACAACGGAACTGGGGTACTCGAAAGATCAGGTACTCTTTGCCGGCATGACGGTGATGTACAACAACATGCTGCAAAGCCTGTTCGATTCCCAGATCAAGACCATCGGCGTGGTCTTCGCCGCCATCATGGTGATGTTCCTGATCCTGTTCCGCTCCCTGAAACTGGCCCTTATCGGCATCGCCCCGAACCTCATCGCCGCCGGCTCAGTGCTCGGCCTGATGGGCTGGCTGGGCATTCCCCTGGATATGATGACCATCACCGTGGCGGCCATTACCGTCGGCATCGCCGTGGACGACACCATCCACTACATCCACCGCTTCAAAACCGAGTTCCAGAAAGACGGCAACTACATCGCCACCATGCACCGCTGCCACCGGAGCATCGGCCAGGCCATGTTCTTCACCTCGCTGACCATCATCTCCGGGTTCTCGATACTGGTGCTGTCCAACTTCATCCCGACCATCTACTTCGGGTTGTTCACGGGGTTTGCCATGTTCATGGCTCTGGTTGGGGCGCTTACGCTGCTTCCTCGGCTCATTGTTCTCGTTAAGCCCTTTGGCTCGGGGGTGTAGGTTTGGGCTGGGCTCCTAGCCTTCTAGGTTTGGGGGTGGCTCGGCAGGTGTAGGCCTTTGCCAGAACCGCTACGAGCACATCCATGTGCGCTTGACGTCGGCCATCCTTGGCCGCCGACATTCTGGCAAAGGCCTACACCTGCCAAGCTTCTGAAATAGGAGTTATAGGAAGACACTCCGCACCCAATATCCCCGACAAGCAGTTGAGCAGTGAGCGATGACTGAATCGTTCGAAGAACAGGGGTGTGGCGCCCTCCCAAAAATGTCTGTGGCCAAGGATGGCCACAGCCAAGCGCACATGGATGTGCTCGTAGCGGTTTTTGGGAGGGCGCCACACCCCTGTTCCTCCCCCAAAACCAGCAGGCTAAGGACACAAAAAAAGGGCCACACCCAAGGATGCGGCCCTTCTCCAACAGTGTCAGAGGGAAAGCAGAATCACTGCATGCCCTGGCCTTGCCCCTGTTGCATCTGTTGTTGCATCTGACGACGCTGCTGCATTTGCTGTTGCATCTGCTGCATACGCTTGTCCAACTCGTCGCGCTGCTCCTGGGTAAAAACGCTGTCGACCTTCGCCTGCATCAGCGTGGACAGAGCGGCAATCTCGCCGGTCACTTCGCCCAGCTCTTTGGCCTGCTCGCGAATAGCGGCTTCATCAAAGTCTGATTTGATCTCACCTTGCATCTGCTGCTGCAGCGCACGGGCTTCCTGACGGAGTTCTCCGATTTCGCCCTGCATCTCGTCGATGATGGCACGGATTTCAGTTTGCTGATCTTCGGTCAGCCCCACCATCTGTGCCAGTTGATCTACCTGATCCGGCTGGCCACCGGATTGCTGGGCCATAGCCGGGACCGACAGGCTGAGGGCTACCAGGGCAGTACCAAACAGTTTTACGAGCTTCATAAATGTCTCCGTTAACAGGGTGGCCACAATCTGAATACCACCGACATACATTGGTTTCATCGTTCAGGGACTACACCCTAAAACATACGGATACGGTTTTTCACCCCGATCAGCCCTCTTTTTGTACATACTTCTCAGCATCCCGCGCCAAAAGCCGCCACACACGCGGATTCAAACAAATGTGAAAGTTTGGTCATTCCCCTTCATAATGGCGCCGTTTAACCACATCCGGAGCAGACAAGATGGCCATTAACTGGTTTCCAGGGCATATGCACAAGGCCCGCAAGGAGATCAAAAAAGTCATGCCGCAGATGGATCTCATCATCGAAGTGGTTGACGCGCGTATTCCTTTCAGTAGCGAAAACCCGCTCGTGCCGGCCCTTCGTGGTGATACGCCACTGATCAAGGTATTGAACAAGCGCGACCTGGCGGATCCAGAAATTACCGAGCAGTGGTTAGCCTGGCTCGAGAAAGAACGTGGGGTTCGCGCCATCACGCTTACCCACAACCAGCGCAATGAGGCACTGTCCATCCTGAAGCTGGCGGAAGAGATGACGCCCGGTCACGATCGCCAGAAGAGCGCATTGCGAGTGATGATCCTGGGCATTCCGAACGTCGGCAAGTCCACCCTGATCAACACACTGGCGGGACGACCTGCGGCCAAAACCGGGAACGAACCGGCAGTAACCAGGGCCCAGCAGGCTATCAAGCTGCCCAACAATATTCTGCTCTACGACACCCCCGGCTTTCTCTGGCCTAAGCTGTCCCCCGAAGCCTGCGGTTACCGTCTGGCGGTTACCGGGGCGATTCGAAGCGCGGTTCTGGACTTTGAGGATGTGGCCATGTTCGAGGCCGAGTACCTGCTGGAAGCCTACCCGGACTTGGTCAGGACCCGCTACGGCTTCGCGGAACTACCGAAAGATGCCCTGGCGCTGATGGACGGCATTGCCGAGAAGCGAAGATTCTTCGGCCGCGGTGGCATCCCGGATCTGCACAAGGTGTCGGAGGTGTTGATCAACGAATTCCGGGCCGGAACTCTGGGACGCATCTCGCTGGAAACCCCTGAGATGGTCGAGCGCGAAGCCCGGGAAGCCGAGGCAGCCGCGGCTGACAAAGCCGCTCGCGAGGAGGCCAGCGGATCAAAGAAGGGGGCCAGAAAGGGTCGAAGCGGCAAGCGCTAAACACTCTATGGCGCCATCTCCGGCCTTCTCCCCTTACCAAGGTCAAATATCGTATCCGGGCCAAAGCGCCTAGACTGTTAAATAACGTTATTGATCGCAAGGTCGGCCATTTCGGCCGGTCGGTAAGGAGGAACTTATGAGACGCGTCGTCGTCACCGGCATGGGCATTGTGTCCTGCCTCGGAAACTCACTGGACGAGGTCACCCAGAGCCTGAAGAATGGAAAATCAGGCATCCGCTTCAACGAAACCTATAAGGAAATGGGCTTCCGGAGCCAGATTGCAGGCTCGGTGGATGTGGACACATCCGTTATCGACCGCAAAATCCGCCGGTTCATGGGCCCATCCGCCATGTACAGTTTTCTGTCCATGGAGCAGGCCATCGCCCAGGCGGGGCTGACCGAAGACCTGATCTCCAACGACCGCACCGGCCTGATCGCCGGCTCCGGCGGCGCTTCCTGCTCAAGCCAGGTGGAAGCCACCGACATCATGCGCGAGAAAGGCGTGAAGCGCATCGGGCCCTATATGGTCCCCCGCATCATGACCAGCACGGTGTCCGCCTGCCTCGCCACCGCCTACAAGATCCGTGGCGTGAACTACTCCATGTCCTCGGCCTGTGCCACCAGCGCCCACTGCATCGGTCACGCGATGGAACAGATCCAGGCTGGCAAGCAGGACATCGTGTTCGCCGGCGGCGGTGAAGAAGAGGACTGGAGCCTGACCATGATGTTCGATGCCATGGGAGCGCTGTCCACCAAATACAACGATGCCCCCGAAACGGCTTCCCGCCCCTTCGATGCCGGCCGTGACGGTTTCGTGATTGCCGGCGGTGGCGGCATGATGGTGCTGGAAGAACTGGAACACGCGAAGAAACGCGGCGCCAACATCATTGCCGAGCTGACCGGCTACGGCGCCACCTCGGACGGCTATGACATGGTCGCGCCTTCCGGCGAAGGTGCCCAGCGCTGTATGAAGCAGGCGATGGCTACCATCCGGGGCAAGATTGACTACATCAATGCCCACGGCACCAGCACCCCGGTTGGCGACGTTGCCGAGATGGGCGCGGTGCGGGCCACTTTCGGTTCCGACATCCCGGCCATTTCCTCAACCAAATCACTCTCTGGTCATTCGCTCGGCGCTGCCGGTGTTCAGGAGGCCATCTACTCGCTGCTGATGCTGCAGAACGGGTTCATTGCCGGCACCAAGAACCTGAACAATCCGGACGAGAAAATCAGCGATATTCCTATTGTAGGCCCTGAAGGTCGGGAAGCCTCGCTGAACACCGTGATGTCCAACAGTTTCGGATTCGGCGGAACCAACGCGTCCCTGGTATTCGAGAAGCTCTGAAACCGCGATGCATAAGGGCCTGCGGGCCCTTATTTTTTAAAAATATATTCTAAGATCATCCAGCTTGATTATTGGCAAAGACGGCCATCCGTATTAAGGTACATAGTTGACATGGATCAAATCGGACGGATTATCACGTATGGCTCAAGCAATTCCGTTTCGTCAGGCATCTCCCCTCAAGGCGTCCTGCCACCAGTGCAGTCTGAGCAACCTGTGCCTGCCCCTGGCAATTGAAGAGAATGACCTCGACCGGCTGGAAGACATTGTCCAGCAGGGGCGGATCTTCAACCGTGGTGAACACATCTTCGACCAGAGCACGCCCTACCGCTCCTGTTTTGCGGTAAAAAGCGGCTCCATAAAGACGTCGATCATTACCGAGAATGGCGAGGAACAGGTGACGGGCTTTTTCATGCCCGGAGAGCTGGTAGGCCTGGACAGCATTGGCAGTGAACATTATGCGTGCACCGCCAAGGCTCTGGAACGGACCAGCGTGTGTGAGTTCCCGATGGAGAAACTGGAGGAGCTGACCGGCAAACTGCCCGAGTTGCAGCACCACATGTATCACCTGATGAGCCAGGAGATCCAGAACAGCCATCAACTGGCCATGCTGCTGAGCAAGAACACCGCTGAAGAGCGCATTGCTGCACTGCTCTTGTCGCTGTCCAGCCGATTCCAGCGCCGCCGTATGTCGCCGACCAACTTCAGTCTGCCCATGGCACGGAACGACATCGCAAACTTCCTGGGCCTCGCCGTTGAAACGGTAAGCCGGGTATTCACGCGCTTTCAGAATCAGGGCATCATCAAGGCCCGGGGCCGGGAAGTCGAACTTCTGGATATCGAAGCCCTGCAAATGGTCAGCCGGGAATTCTCCCGCCAGTGCAATAGCTGAGAAATAACGTTTTGCCCGCCGTTGTCATCAACCGGCGGGCTCACTCTCCACTTCCCTCCCGTTATTCTTTTTCAGCATCGTCAGCTCATCCACCAGGCCAGAGCGCCAGGGCATCTGCTTGATGCCGAAGGTATTGCGGATCTTGGTGCAGATCAGCGTGGTATTGACCGGCTCAAGATGGCCCCACTCGGGCACCTCGTCCACCACCCGGATCCCTTCGGGAATGCCGGGCAGCCCGGCAATCGCCAGGCCCAGCTCGTACAGATTGATTTCCTCGGCACCGGCGTACTGATAGGTGCCCCAGACCTCGGCCCCGCAATCAAGTTGCAGAACCACCGCCTCGATTACCCGGGCCAGATCACGGACCGACACGGGTTGCCCCCGGCATCGTCCGGGCAGTGACAGTATTTCACCGGCAGCCGTACTGGCCTGCACCTTCCGGATGAACCGTGCCAGGCTCCAGCCGGTCCGCAGGATAATATGCCGAGGCAACAGGGTCCGCAGGGCCTGCTCGCACTCCCATTGCCAGTTACCCAGCTCATTCACCGGCTGCCCCGGATTGGAAGTGATGTACCCGCTTTGCTTCCGGCCATCGAACACGTAGCAGGAGGACAGCTGGAGCAGCGCCATACCACGATCACGCGCAAACTCGGCCATCGCCACCGGTAGCGAGAATGCCGCCATATGGACCCCCTCAGGATCATTCTCGGCGACCTCCGGATCGGCCATCCAGAGTGCATTTACGATCAGGTCGGTATCTTCGGGAATCCAGTTCTCCAGTGCATCAAGATCGGCGTTGGAGGGATCGCTGACAAGCAAAGGGCTGACGTGCAGGTGCGTTGCCCGCAAGCGCTCCAGCAAAACCTTCCCCAAAGGGCCGTAATCGTGAACAACAAGTACATGCACGAGGATTCAATGCCTCCCGATATCACTGATGTGACGTTATTTCGGAACCGGTCTGGCCAATGGCTTCTGGATTCCGGCGCCTACACTGATGCAGTCTGAATTTAATGCTTTGCTATTTCTTTCAAGAGCATACAACAACAGGAACTGTCATGCTGAAACAACAGAGCCACATTGTGGCGCCGATCCCTGATGAGTTGCGAACCCGGGCCCTGTATACCGTCGGCGAACTGCGCGAACGCGGCAAGGCCGACAAGGAAGCCATCGACAAACTCTTCAACCTGATTGTGGACATGACCGAAGAAGGTCTGGACTTCTTTTTCCTGGAGCCGCTTCGCCGCCTGCATGCCAGCAGCATGATGATGGGCATGGCCAAAATGGGCATCAGCAGCATGCTTAAAGGCAGCAAGATGGTCGTGCACAAGGTGCTCAAAAAGCTGGACGACCGCAGCCTCGCTGCCATTCTCGACTTTATCGAGGAAATCATTCACGAACCGGAACCGGGCTGAAAAAGCGCTCCACAACGCTACCGGTATTGCCGCGGTACCCGCCCGGTGATGCCGGTCATCAACTCGTAGGAGATAGTGCCGGCACGGGCGGCTACCTCATCGACCCCCACGGTGCGACCCCAGAGTTCAACGCTGTCACCCTCCTTCGCATCGGGTGCATTGGTGAGGTCCACCGCCAGCATGTCCATGGATACCCGGCCAATCAGTCTGATCCGCTGGCCGTTGATCGCCGCAGGCGTATTGGTGCCGGCATGCCGGGGGTAGCCATCACCGTAACCGATCGCGACCATGCCCATCCGGGTGTCCCGATCGGCGACCCAGCTGGCCCCATAGCCAACAGACTCGCCCGCCGGCACCATCCGGGTGCTGATCAACGGCGCCTCAAGCGACATAACCGGCTCGAGGCCAAGCTCGGGACCGGTCGTGCCCACCATTGGTGAGCCGCCATACAACATGATTCCGGGGCGGCTCCAGTCAAACATCGGCTGGCCCGGTCGAAAATGGGCGGCCGAATTGGCAACGCTCTTCATTAAATCCGGGAACGAAGACGTGGCCTTTTCAAACACCGCAGTCTGCTGCGCCGTCATTGCGCTGTCGGGATCGTCGGCGCACGCAAAATGCGTGACGAACCCCAGGATCTCTGTATCAGCGCTCATGGCCTGTAACCGGCTCATCACCCCGGCCAGCTCGTCCGGATGAAAGCCGAGACGGTTCATACCGCTGTTCACTTTCAGCCAGAAAGCGGGCCATGTATCCAGACGCTCCAGCCACGCCAGTTGCTGGAAACTGTGGAACACCGGCTCAAAGCCACTCCGGGCGCATTCAGCGATATCCGCTTCAGCATGGACGCCCTGAAGCAGGACAACCGGCTGTATCAGACCTGTTTCCCGAATGGCACGCGCTTCTTCCAGGCAAGCCACTGCGTATTTCGGCGCCAGGCTTTCCAACGCCGAAGCCACCGGCCCGATGCCGTGGCCATAGCCATCGGCTTTCACCACGGCCATCACCCTGGCCCCGCCTGCCCGCCGCTGGGCAGTCTGGAAGTTCCGGCGCAAGGCGTCCAGATCAATGCGGGCAATCGTACTGCGGGGCATCAATACTCCCCGCCGTAGTCGCTATAATCGCCGTGGGCCAGATCTTCGAATTTCGTGTACTTGCCGATAAACGCAAGTCGGATGGTGCCAATGGGGCCGTTCCGCTGCTTACCAATAATGATCTCGGCAATGCCCTTGTCCGGGGTGTCCTCGTTGTAGACTTCATCCCGGTACACAAACATGATGACGTCGGCGTCCTGCTCGATGGCGCCGGATTCCCGCAAATCCGAGTTCACCGGGCGCTTGTTGGGCCGCTGCTCAAGGCTCCGGTTAAGCTGGGACAGGGCCACCACCGGGCAACTCAACTCTTTGGCGATACCCTTCAGTGACCGGGAAATTTCCGAGATCTCAGCGGTCCGACCCTCGGTGTTGCCGGGCACCCGCATAAGCTGCAGGTAGTCGACCATGATCAGGCCAATCTTGCCGTCGTTTTCCCGGGCAATACGGCGCGCCCGGGAACGCATCTCGGTAGGGCTCAGGCCCGGCGTATCGTCGATATAAAGCGGCTTGTCTTTCAGAAGGCTCACCGCCGAGGTCAGCCGGGGCCAGTCGTCTTCTTCCAGCTTGCCGCCGCGAACCTTGGTCTGGTCAATGCGCCCGAGCGACGAGAGCATACGCATGGCAAGGGCATCCGCCGGCATCTCCATACTGAACACCAGAACCGGCGTGCCGGTGCTGATCAGGGCATTCTCGACAATATTCATCGCAAAGGTCGTCTTACCCATGGAGGGGCGACCCGCCACGATGATCAGGTCCGAAGGCTGCATGCCCGAGGTCTGCTCATCCAGATCCTTGAAACCGGTGGTCAGGCCGGTGGTCTGCTCACCTGACTCAAACAGTTCCTCAATCCGGCTCAGGGTCTTGGCCAGAATGGGGTTGATGGCCTGCGGCCCGGAACCCTCCTTGACCCGCGCTTCGGCAATCTGGAAAACGCTGCGCTCAGCCTCATCCAGAATCTCATTGCTGTTTCGCCCGAGTGGATTAAAGGCCGAATCGGAAATCTTGCCGGACACCTCCACCAGCTGGCGCAGAATGGAGCGTTCCCGGACGATATCGGCGTAGGCACGGATGTTGGCTGCACCCGGGGTTTTCTCGGCCAATTCCGCCAGATAGGACAAACCACCGGCATCTTCGATATCACCGGCCCGCTC
Organism: Marinobacter flavimaris; assembly: GCF_002933295.1. Lineage (GTDB taxonomy): Bacteria > Pseudomonadota > Gammaproteobacteria > Pseudomonadales > Oleiphilaceae > Marinobacter > Marinobacter flavimaris. The sequence continues at coordinate 92,385 of NZ_PSSW01000012.1, read as the reverse complement.
CAGGAATTCGGCGAGGGTGACCACATCCAGCGGCTCACTCTCACTGGCAAGGCGCTCCACAGCGCCAAAGATCAGCCGGTGGTCCTGTCGGTAAAAATCGGCGGCCGAAATCACCTCGGAGATCTCGTCAAACCGGCGATTGTCCAGCATCAGGCCGCCCAGGACTGCCTGCTCTGCTTCGACAGAATGAGGGGGAACCTTGATCCGGCTGGTTTCGAGATCGGTACTCGCGGGCTTCAGATTGGGCTTGGCCATGAACACATCTTCAGTTGCACATCATAACCACGACAGTTTAAGCGACCTGCCGAAGCAATGGGAGGGGGTTACAGGGTCTTAACAGCATACCAGAAAGCAACAGGCCCGAAAGCCGCGAGATGCGGTTCGGGCCTGTCAGGTTGGCCGGCACCAGCCTCTAAAGAGGCAGTGGGGCCACCAGCGTATTACCAGAGCCGGGGCAACCCCAGCACCGTTTCCAGAGAAAACGGCTTACTCGGCAACAACCGCCAGCTTGACGCTTACTTCAACGTCGGAGTGCAGCTGAAGCTCAATCTCGTACTCGCCAGTCACCCGGATCGGGCCTTCCGGCAGACGAACTTCGCTCTTCTCTACTTCGGTACCACCGGCAGTGATCGCGTCAGCGATGTCGCGCACACCGATAGAACCGAACAGCTTGCCTTCTTCACCGGCCTTGGAGCTGATGGTGAAAGCGGCACCCTCGAGGGCCTCGGCGCGGGCCTGGGCAGCAGACAGCTTCTCAGCAGCTGCTTTCTCAAGCTCGGCACGACGCTCTTCGAACGCCTTCAGGTTTGCTTCAGTGGCAGGTACAGCCTTGCCATAAGGAAGCAGGAAATTACGACCGTAACCGGCCTTAACCTTTACCTTGTCACCCAGGGAGCCAAGGTTTGCAACTTTCTCGAGCAGAATAACTTCCATCTCGTTAACCTCTTCGTGCTTTATTCAGCCGGCCCGGCAGGGCTTATACGCCTCCGGATATCCAGCCAGCTATCCACAAAAGCCAGAACCACTAACAGAATCATCAGGCTTGGGCCCAAAAGGATCAGCGCTACATAAAACATCGCCAACCAGTTCCCACTGAGCTTTTTCAAACCAACAACGCCGTGTACCAGTGCCAGGCTGGCCAGGAACAGCGGTGTTCCCGCAGCCCAGGCAAGCAACATGGAATTCAGCCCGAGGATCGGACCAACCACCATGGTCACTGCACACAACACCGCAATCGGCGCCGACAGCCGCAGGCTATGGAATTCCTTGCGGAACCCACCGGGGTTATAAAGCCCCGCCTGCCAGGACCGCGCCAGCATGGTCATGCCCACACCCGTTGCCAGGTAGGTGCCGGCCATACTCGCGTTCATCGTGTCGCGGATAACCCTGTCGAGGTCATCGCCGAGACTCTGCGCGATTTCGGCATTGTACTGTTGGTAAAAGCTCACCCCGGCCTGGACCAGATCATCCAGCAAGCCCGGGTAGACCACAGGCAACATCAGGCCTGTGACGATTGCGAGAAAACTTCCCGCAAGCAGGGCTTTTTCCCAGGACTGCGTGGTTCTGATCAGCGACGCCATGAGCATCACCTGGAGCAATACAGCCAGAGCGGTCGGGTCCTGCCCGAAAATGCTCCAGCCAAGCGCCGGAAGTAATGCCCAGAGCCCGATATTGAGCCCCTGGCTGATGCCAAGCCTGAGAATAACCAGGCCGACAACGGCTGCGCCAATCCAGAACAACAAGGGCACTGCAGTCGTGACTGCTGCTACCCCGCCGGCCTGGAAGGGACCGCGCATTACATACTGTGCAAGTGCACGCATGGTCCCAAGTCCTGTGTTTCTGTTACTTAGTTATCGTGGCTGTCCGAGTACGGCAGCAGTGCCAGGTAGCGGGCACGCTTGATAGCGGTAGCCAGCTGACGCTGATAACGTGCTTTGGTGCCGGTGATGCGGCTGGGCACGATTTTGCCGGTTTCAGTGATGTAGCCTTTCAGGGTGTCCAGATCTTTGTAATCGATCTCCTTAACACCCTCTGCCGTGAAGCGGCAGAACTTACGACGTCTGAAAAAACGAGCCATAACTTAACTCCTCAACTCCGGTTAATTACTCTTCTTCGTCCTGGGTTTCAGCACGCTGACGTGGCTCGTCAGATTCGGCTGAACGACGCGGGCGATCATCGCCGCCACGACGGTCTTCACGGGACTCGGAAGCTTTCATCGGGGACAGGTCTGTATCCGCACCATCACGGCGCAGGATCATGTCGCGGATGATTGCATCGTTGAAACGGAAGTTGTGAGTCAGCTCGTCCATCGCGGCCTGTGAACATTCAACGTTCATCAGTACGTAGTGAGCCTTGTGAATCTTGTTGATCGGGTATGCCAGGTGACGACGGCCCCAATCTTCCAGGCGATGTACCTTGCCGCCATCTTCAGTGATGACGCCGGTATAACGCTCGATCATCGCGGGCACCTGCTCGCTCTGATCCGGATGTACCATAAAAACGATTTCGTAGTGACGCATGAGTTCTCCCTACGGTTTAAACAGCTTCCTTTTTACCGGCACGGCGTTGAACCCGCGACCGACAAACATGAAAGCAAGGAGTTGACAGCTGCTGCTGCCGGTTTCTTTTTGCTTTATCAATAAGGCTTTACAAGAAAGGCTTGATCAAAAGCTTGGCCCGGTTGCCTGCAATCAGGCAATACAAAACCACCCCTTAAAAAAGGGGTCACATATTCTAGGCGGGGAAGGCCCTGTGTGCAAGGGTTAACCAAGCCGCTGGCGCAGTGCTTCGTATAGGCAAACACCCGTAGCCACAGAGACGTTGAGGCTGTCTACGTGGCCGAGCATGGGAATATTGATCAGCTGATCGCAGTGCTCGCGGGTGAGCCGGCGCATACCCTTGCCTTCGGCGCCCATCACCAGCGCTACCGGCCCCTTGAAATCAGCCTGGTAAAGGGTGGCGTCCGCCTCACCGGCGGTGCCAATCAGCCAGACACCCTGATCCTGCAAACTGCGCAGAAAGCGGGCAAGGTTGGTGACCCGCACAAAGGGCACCGTCTCGGCAGCCCCACAGGCGACCTTTCGGGCAACCGGCGTCAGTGACGCAGACTTGTCCTTGGGCACGATAACCGCCTGAACACCAACAGCATCGGCGGTGCGCATACAGGCACCAAGATTGTGAGGATCGGTTACGCCATCAAGTACCAGCAGGAACGGCGGTTTGTCACTGGCGGCCAACTGGGCCAGCAGATCATCTTCGGTCCATTCCCGGCTTTCACTGACAGCCGCCACAACACCCTGATGTACACCGGACACCCGCTCATCAAGCTCCTTCCGGTGCACGACCTTCCATTTCACCCCAAGGCTGTCCAGGGTATCGGTAATGCTCTTGACCCGCTTATCCTGCCGGCCGGTCTGGATCCAGACCTGCTGAAGACGCTCAGGCTCGCGCTTGAGGACAGCCTCAACCGCGTGCCAGCCAAACACAAACTCTCCGGACACTGGTTCTGATTCCTGTTACTTGCCTGATTTTCGCGGCTTGGCTTTCTTGTCGTCTTTGCCAGCGCCACTGCCCTTCTTGCCTTTTTTCAGGGCAAGTTTCGCAGCCTTTGCAACCAGCTCATCTCTGGCAGATGGCGTTTCATTATCATCGAAGGCCTCAGGCCCCTTTTTCTTCGATGACGCCGACGCCGGGCGTTTCCTCGGGCGCTTCAGGCCAGGCTCGCCGGATGATGCACCCTTCTGGCCAGGCTTGGCTCTGCCGGGCGGCTTGCCACCTTTGCCGGGGCCGCGCTTGCCCTTTCCTCGCTCGCCTTTATCTGGAACCTTGAGCGCGTCGCGATCTGCCTGTCGATGCACGGGCTCGCTGATCAGCTCCAGGTCGATCTTGCGATCTTCCATTCCAACCCGAACGACTTTCACACGGACCTCATCACCAAGCCGGAAGCTCATTGCCGTGCGCTCACCGATGAGGCGATGCTTGGCTGAATCGTGATGGAAGAAGTCACCGCTGAGCGTCGACACATGCACCAGCCCCTCTATGTAGACGCCAGAAAGCTCCACAAAGAAACCGAAGGGCACAACGGACGCAATGACACCGTCGTACTCCTCACCGACATGATCACTGAGGTACTCACACTTCAGCCAGGCCATGACGTCACGGGTGGCATCATCGGCACGGCGCTCTGCCATCGAGGTGTGCTCACCCAACTGCTCCATCCGGGCCATATCGTAAGGATATTCGGCAAGCTCGGGATCCGGCTTCGGTGGCGGAACCACATCCTTGGAAGGCTGCCCGCCGTGAATAACCGACTTGATGGCCCGGTGATTAATGAGGTCCGGATAACGCCGGATCGGCGACGTAAAGTGGGCATAGCCTGCATAGCCAAGGCCAAAATGGCCACCCTCTTCCGGACTGTAGACGGCCTGGCTGAGCGAACGCAGCATAACCGTCTGTATCACATTGGCATCCGAGCGGTCCTTGATACTGTTCAGCAGCTCCTGATAGTCCGCAGACGTGGGGCTATCGCCACCACCCAATTGCAGACCCAGCTCACCCAGGAACAGCCGCACTGCATTAAGTCGCTCTTCTGACGGGCCATCATGGACCCGGTAGAGTGCCGGCAGTTTGTGTTTTTTTAGGAATCGCGCTGTGGCAACGTTCGCACACAGCATGCACTCCTCGATGATCTTGTGGGCGTCGTTGCGCTGCACCGGAACGATCTCTTCTATCTTCCGGTCGGCGTCAAACACAATCTTGGTTTCGGTGGTTTCGAAGTCAATTGCACCACGATCGGTACGGGCCTTGCGCAACAACTGGTAGAGGCCATAAAGATTGTGCAACTGCGGGAGCACGTTGGCGTATTGCTCACACAGCTTGTAGCCCTGTTCGGTGTCCGGGTGCTCCAGCATGGTGCTTACCTTGTTATAGGTAAGCCGAGCATGACTGAACATGACCGCTTGATAAAAACTGTAGCTGCTGATATTGCCCGCGGCGCTGATGGTCATATCGGCCACCATGCAGAGGCGGTCGACCCCCGGGTTCAGCGAACACAGGCCGTTGGACAGCTTTTCCGGCAGCATTGGCACAACGTGATCCGGGAAATAAACCGACGTACTGCGGTTTACCGCCTCTTCGTCCAATGGTGTACCTGGACGGACGTAGTGGGAAACATCGGCAATCGCAACCAACAGACGATAGCCACCACGGGCCCTTGGCTCGCAATACACGGCATCATCAAAATCCCGTGCCGTCTCGTCGTCGATCGTTACCAGCCTGAGATTGCGGATATCCTTCCGATTGACCTTGTCTTTTTCAGTGACTTCTTCCGGAATTGCGGCTGTTTGCTCACCCACGGCGGGCGGCCAGCTATGGGGAATGTCGTAGGAACGAATGGCAACGTCAATCTCCATTCCCGGCGCCATATGCTCTCCCAGCACCTCAACAACCTTGCCCAATGGCTGGGTGCGTACGGTAGGCTGACGAACAATATCCACCACCACGTATTGGCCATGACGGGCGTTGCCGCAATTTTCCTGGGGAATGAGTACCTCATGGTTGATCCGCGCATTTTCCGGAACCACGAAGCTGATACCACTCTCCTGGAAAAAACGCCCTACTGTCTGGCTGGTCCGGTATTCAATAACCTCGACAATCACACCCTCACGTCGACCGCGGTCATCCACCCGATCTACCCGGGCAGCCACCCGGTCACCGTGAAACACCTGACGCATCTGGCGGGCTGTAAGGAACAGGTCGGAACCGCCATCGTCCGGCACCAGAAACCCGAAGCCATCCTTGTGTCCGATCACGCGACCGGTAACCAGATCCGCTTCTTCAATGGGCAGGTAGGCGCCACGGCGATTGCAGATCAGTTGTCCATCCCGGCACATGGCGATCAAACGCCGCCGAAGGGCTTCAATACCCTCTTCCGAAGACTGACCAAGCTCGGAACACAATGTTTCATGTGTTGCGGGAGCCCCGCGATCCGTGAGATGCGAGAGGATAAATTCCCGGCTTTGAATAGGATTATCGTATTTTTGGGCCTCACGGCTGGCGTGAGGATCCCGGTCGTTTTTCTTCCTGGAAACCATTCGGATCCTTGTCCTGAGGCTGCACCAACGCGGCACAGTATAGATTCGTTTGCAACGAGTATAACGTTGGGATGGAGGTCCTGCCTATCAACCTGCCCGGAATAGGCATAAATACCTGCCATTCTTTTTGCGAAAAAATGTTTGACAGCCCAGGCCGGAATTATTAAAGTACGCGCCATCGGTTGAGGCACACACCTCAACGTTGGCAGAAACGTTTAGTTTTCAACAAGCTAAGGTTCTGCAAATCACCTGCCGAGGTGGTGAAATTGGTAGACACGCTAGCTTCAGGTGCTAGTGGGGGCAACCCCGTGGAGGTTCAAGTCCTCTCCTCGGCACCATTTCCTCCCTCAGGAAGTGGTAAATTGGCCAACCGGCCACATGTTAAATCCCTTTGAATCACAGCCAACTCTTTTAACTCCCTTGCACGCGCTCCCTGCAGCCAGAAAAGAATCCGGTTCAATTTTGCCTATTCCAGCAGTTCAACCAGATACTCAGACAAACGCTGGTAGCTATACTCCACTCGCGCATACGCGGAGCTGGGAATGCCCTCGAACTCGCGGCCACAGTCACCGCTCGCATTGTATCGTGTCAGGTAGGCATCACGAATAAGATTCGGTTGTTCAGCAACGAAGCCCGGCCCGCCTGCTGTCGGGTAATTCATCACCCACTCGAAACTGCCATCCCCGGTTACCCTGTCTAGCCCAAGACGATCGGGATCAAGGAATCCGTATCGCAGCAGTCGAAGATCCGGTTGCTCCGGGCCGGAAAACTCCCTGCGGTCGAATTCCAGGACGGTATCGGTAAAACCCTCGGGCTGAGGGTCGTAGCCCGAAAACTGGTAAGGCTGAACGCCAGTGACAACCTGATTCGCGCCCACGGCATCCTCTTGCGGGGTACAGTTACTGATGCCGACCGCAAACGTAACGGCCTCCACCTCACTGCCCTGCTCTGAAAGCCGATAACCCGGAAAGACAGAAGACGAATTCGCCATGTCCGGAACCAGCGTGCGGGTCTTGCCGGTGCCATACTCTGCAACCAGCTCGGCCAGCTCACCACTGTCCTTTGTCCAGCTGTAGGTTACCTCGGCGTTACCGCCGAGTTCAGTCGAGCCTGCTGAAATCCCGCGATACTGATGGCAGGTGGTACTGGTTTCGAAATAGGCACGGCGGTTGTCCCAGTCGAAAATCAGACGTTCATCCGTTCCGTCTTCATCGAAATTCAAGCGGCTCTGCTCCGACAGTGCGGCAGAGGGTAGCCACTGGGTGTGCAGGTTCGCCATATAACCATTTACACCAATCAGGCGCGCCAACTCCGGCATGGACGGTGACAGACAGCCATTCGCCGAGACGGATAGCAGACGCCCGCTCTCACTGTAATCGAAGGCCAGCTCGGCGGAGATCTGCAGGCCTGAACGATTGGCAGGCAGGGTGTCCTGGCTGGAAGGCTCGGCGTATACCTTCTGGCCGGTGAGCAGCACAGGATCGCTCAACTCCACATCCACTTCGGGCAGGGTCAGGGCGTCGGCATCGACATTGGCAAAGTCACCCTGAGCAGCAGTATCGACCACCGCAATAACGTCCGCGGCATTCTGAATCAGAGAGACGCCCAGCAGAAACGCCGCTTCCCTGCTCAGGAATCGCTCCGTGCCGTCACTGTTCTCTGCTGCCAGCAGGTCGTTGTAGGCCTCGGGGATCTGACTGGCCATGAATCTTGCCAATGCCCTGGCGTAGGCGTGTGAGCGGTCGTCCTGGGCGAGAATGTAATCCCGCACCAGATTCAGGTCCGCCAGGCTGGCAGCAACGCCAGATGGCGTTTCCAGGAACGAACCCAGCCCGACAACGCCCCGGTAACGGGCCAGTGTTGTCAGTGGCGTGATATTGCGGACACCGGGAGGCGCCGACATCAGATAGGCGCTGGCCACCGGCACCTCGCCGTTGCGCGTTTCCTCGAAGGTTTTACCCGGCAGGGCGACTGCATGTAACGGATAGTCCCTGGGATCCAGGTCCGGGCCCACGGAAGGGGGTAGAACCAACTCCGAGATGTCGATTGTGAAACGGCCACCGGTACCGCTCATTGCCGTGGGCTCACCCGAGGCAAGGGTGACTTCTGCCCCGTTATCCAGTTCGATGACCAGGGGCCCCGGCGTAAACTGGCTGTCGCCATCCATATCCAGCCAGACCCGGGCGTTGTTCAGGTATCCGTCGATAACCTTGCCGGTATAGGGCGCCGGCTCACTGTACTCCACACCATCAAAATCCCGCCCGTCCACGGGCAGTTCATCGGATTCCTCGCCGCAACCGGCCAGAGCGAGGGAGAGAACAGACACAGAGAAACCTATCAGGCGTTTCATCGCGGCAACCGTTTATCCTTGTTAGAGGTTGTGCCGCTACTTTAGGGGATGTGGTGATCGGAGACCTTGATAGGTTTGGCAATTTGTAAAGTTTGGTAACCAGACGGGACACTCGTCACGACGAACAGCTGTAATGGGAAAACCCGCCGAGATCGAACAGCTCGAAAGGCTTCAGACGGTTGTAGCGATGCTCAACCCCATCCGATTGCTCGTCATAGGGTTGATTCAATACTTTTTGCAGTTCCCTCAGTGGCAGATAATCACCGTCAGCAGCTTGCTGATAAGCCGGAACTACGAACCACTCGCGCATGGTGTATTTTGGGTTCACGAGTTTCATGTCCCGGGAGAGCTCCTCGCGGAGCCGGGAACCGTTGCCCGCTCCGTCGATTCCAATCTGGCATTTCCACTTGGCAAGCCATTCGGACCACCGCTTGAGCAGCCCTTCCGAATCAGCCCCTCCCGCTTCATCCAGTGACCTGTAAAAGCTCTGCTTTAGTGGCTCAATATCGTCGGGTACCGAGGACAGCTCACGAAAGAAGATGGTGTAATCCACCGGGGTGCGGGTCATCAGCATCACCAGCTCCCGGAAGAGTTCGGCGTCAAAACCTTTCAGCCCCAGTTTCGCTGACCACATCCGTTCCATTTCCGCCTGCATCACCTCCGAAAAACCCTTCTGAATCTCATCGAGCTGAGCCAGTTCCTCTTCATGGCCATTGAGCAGTGGACGGAGGGCCGAGCAGAAACTCTTGAAGTTCTGCTCAGCGGCCGCCGGTTGATTAAGGAAGGCAAAGTGTTGTCCGCCACCGGTCCACGGTTGATAAAACGGCTCAAACACTTCGCAGAAGCCGAAAGGCCCGTAGTCCAGTGTGAAGCCGCCAGCGGCGCAGTTGTCGCTGTTGAAATTGCCCTGGCAATAGCCGACTCGGATCCAGTTTGCGACCAGCGAGGCAAGGCGGCCGCGGAACGCCTGTGCAAGCATGACGACTTTTGTGGGAGTTGCGACCGTCTGGTCAATGACCCAGCTGTACTCCCGATCAATCAGGTGCAGCACCAGCTGTTCGAGCTCTTCGATCGCTCGAGGGTGCTCTTGTTTTCTGGCCCTGCGACCAAAGAGTTCAAGCTGGCCAACCCGGATGAAGGAAGGCGCAACACGGGTGGAAATGGCAACCGGCTCAGAAACGAGCTGGTCGGGGTCCCGGGAATGGGAGCCCTCGGAGTACCAGGGACGTCGCACCCGCTCTGTTTTCGAGACATAGAGACTCAGTGATCGCGAGGTTGGCACACCCAGGGCGTGCATGTGCTCTTGCGCCAGGAATTCACGAACGCTGGAACGCAGAACGGCGCGGCCATCGCCACCGCGACAATACGGGGTCTGCCCGCCACCCTTGAGCTGCATTTCCCAGCGCCGACCGCTGAAAACGGCTTCGAGTACCGAAATGGCACGACCGTCTCCGTAGCCGTTGCCGGTCTGAAACGGGCACTGTTGGGTGTATTCGTTGCCGTAGATGGAAAGCGCGTAGCCAGAGGCCCAGCCCAGTTTTCGCATCGGCTCCGGTACAAGCGAGAGGTCGCCGGAGAACATCCGGATGAAGTCGTCGGACTGGGCCAGGCTGTCGGCAAAGCCCAGTTCGCGGAACAAATCCTCACTGTGGGCAACGTATTCAGGGGTTTCGATGGCCGTGGGCCTGACCGGCACATAATGTCCCGAAAAGACCTGCCTTGGCCGATGGTCAACACCATCAGACGTGGCGTCAGGATCAGGGGTAAGATGATCCATCAGCGAATAATCGGCCATCGGTGCAAGTTCTTCGAGGTTGGTCACTTCGAAACGGGGTTCTCGCGACAACGGCTTGTTCATCTGTGCCTCTCCTGATCAAAGGAAACGGGCAGTGTTAGCACTGCCCTCACTTGCCCTTATGACCAGCTCCCGTAGCGAGGGTTCAGAATGAACGGGCAACGATTTCCTTCATGATTTCATTGGTGCCGGCGTAGATCCGCTGCACCCTTGAGTCCGCCCAGGCCCGTGCGATCGGGTATTCCCACATGTAGCCGTAGCCGCCGTGAAGTTGAACACACTCATCCATCACTTTGCACTGCAGGTCTGTGGTGAGCTGCTTCAGCATCGCCGCGGTGGGGATGTCGAGCTTCTTGTCCAGATGCAGCTCCAGGCACCGATCGGTGAACACCCGGGCAGCGGTAATTTCCGCCTTCATTTCCGCCATCTTGAAGCGGGTATTCTGAAACGCAATCACCGGCTTTCCGAAGGCGTTGCGCTCCTTGACGTAATCCAGGGTCCACTGCCAGGCGGCTTCGGCTGCGGCAACAGCACCGAGGGCCACCTGAAGGCGCTCGGCTGCCAGCTCCTGCATCAGCTGGAAAAAGCCCTGGCCTTCGCCCGGGCCGATCAGATTCTTCTCAGGTACTTTCACATCCTGGAAGAACAGCTCGGAGGTGTCCTGGGCCTTCATACCCACCTTGTTCAGGTTCTGGCCTTTCTCGAAACCTTCCCACGCGGTTTCCACCATGAACAGGCTGATGCCTTTGGCGCCTTCCTTGGGATCGGTCTTGGCAACAACAATAACCACGTCAGCAAGCTGGCCGTTAGTGATGAAGGTCTTGGAACCATTCAGCACGTAATGATCGCCGTTTTTCACCGCCGTCGTTTTCACGCCCTGCAGGTCCGAGCCGGCACCCGGCTCCGTCATGGCAATGGCACCAATCATTTCGCCGCTGGCCAGTTTGGGCAGATAATGATTTTTCAGCTCGTCGGAGCCGTAGTTGAGCACGTAAGGTGCAACAATGTCAGAGTGCAGGCCCCAGCCTATGCCCGTCAAGCCGGCCCTGGCTACCTCTTCGATCAACACCGCGCTGTACCGGAAATCCGCGCCGACACCGCCAAACTCTTCCGGCAGGCATGGGCAAAGGAAGCCCAGCTCACCAGCTTTCTGCCAGAGCTCGCGGCTAACCTGGCCGTCCTTCTCCCACTGATCATGGTAAGGCGTTGCCTCCTGCTCCAGGAACTTGCGGACAGAATCGCGAAAGCCTTCAAGGTCGGCGTCGAAGAGAGTGCGTGGAATCATGGTGAACCTCGGTGAATAACCTGTGTTGTGATTGTCGTTCACCAAGTCTCTGCCCGGAGCCCGGTTTGCTCAATGATGAAAAGCATCAATCGGGCTGGCCAAAACCATCGCTTAGAACAGCCTCAGCCCTTGCGCTTGTCCTCGGCCCGGGCTTCGCCCCATCGGGGCATCAGGTCCTGCGGCAGGTTCAGATGATCAAGGATCCGGGCAACAATAAAATCCACCAGATCCTCAAGCGACTGGGGCTTGTGGTAGAAGCCGGGACTCGCCGGCATGATGACAGCACCCATCCGGGTCAGTTTCAGCATATTCTCCAGATGCACCTCGGAGAAAGGTGCCTCCCTGGGGACCAGAATGAGCGTACGACGCTCTTTCAGCGCAACATCTCCGGCCCGCTCAATCAGGTTGTTACTGGCACCGGTCGCCAGGGCCGAGAGCGTTCCGGTACTACAGGGGCAGACCACCAGTGGCGCTTTCTCCCCGGAGCCGGAAGCCGGCGGTGCAAACCAGTCTTCCCGACCAAACACCAGAACCTGCCCCGGTTCAGCGCCCGAGTAGGCAGACAATGTTTCCTGCATCGCCGGCGGCGTTCCCGGCAGTTTCAGATCGGTTTCCGTGGCGATCACCACCTGCGCAGCCCGGCTGACCATCACATTCACCCGGCAGCCTGCTGAGACCAGGCACTGCAACAGGCGCAGGCCATACTGGGCACCGGACGCGCCAGTGAAGGCCAGGTTAACGGTCGTTGGCCGGTTATGGTCGTTGGTCATGAATATCGCCACTTGTCAGTCAGGGGGAGTCGCCGGTTGCGCCGGATCAGCCACGGATACGCTCAAGCTCGGCAATAAGTTTACCGTGAATACCACCAAAGCCGCCGTTGCTCATGATCACAATGTGGCAGGGGCTGGGAAGATCTTCCAGGGTGCGCGCCAGCAAATCTTCCACTGTAGCCTCCACCCGGTGTCGATCGGAGCCGGCATTAAGCGCCTGCCAACCGGCAATCAGTTCGGGCAGCCACTCCATGTCATTCAGGTTCGCCCACAGAACCCGGTCCGCGATTTCCGCGCTGGGCAGCAGTGTCTGCTGGTGGACGCCCTGCTTCATGGTGTTCGAACGAGGCTCGATCAATGCCAGGATAGGTTCATCACCCACTTGGTTGCGCAAGCCCTCAAGTGTGGTGGCAATAGCCGTGGGATGGTGGGCAAAGTCGTCGTATACGCGCACCCCGTCTATGTCCGCCAGCAACTCCATCCGCCGTTTGACGCCGGAGAACCGGCACAGGGCGGCCACCGCATGGTCTGGGGTGACGCCCACGTGACGTGCGGCAGCAATGGCAGAAAGAGCATTGCGGACGTTATGAAGACCGGTCTGATCCCACTTCAGCGTTGCCACCGGCTGTTCGTGGTGAATCACCAGAAACCGGCTGCCATCCTCCGACAGCAGCTCGGCCCGCCAGTCCGACATGCGCGGGGTCTCACTGCCAATCGCGGTGTCCTGGACCGGGCTCCAACAGCCCAGTGCCAGGGCATTATCCAGGTGGCCATCCACCGCGGGACGGATAATCAGGCCCTGGGAAGGGACCGTCCGGACCAGATGATGGAACTGCCGCTCGATGGCCTCGACGTTTTCGAAGATATCGGCGTGATCAAATTCCAGATTATTCAGGATCAGGGTATGGGGGCGGTAATGGATGAACTTGGAGCGCTTGTCGAAAAAGGCGCTGTCGTACTCGTCTGCTTCGATTACAAAAAAGTCGCTGTTGCCCAGACGCGCCGACACGGGAAAGTCCCGGGGAACACCGCCAACCAGGTATCCTGGTTCAAACCCGGCCTGATCCAGGATCCAGAGCAGCATGGACGTGGTTGTGGTCTTGCCGTGGGTACCGGCTACCGCCATGACCCAACGGTGCCTGAGCACCTCGCGGCTCAGCCACTCGGGCCCGGACATGTAGTCGATATTGCGGTTGAGCACCGCTTCGACTTCCGGATTGCCGCGGGACATGGCGTTACCGATGAGCACCAGGTCCGGTTTCGGCTCCAGGTGATCCGGGCTATACCCTTCCATCAGACTGATACCCTGAGCCTCCAGCTGGGTGCTCATGGGTGGATAAACACCCTGATCGGAGCCTGTCACCGTATGGCCGAGTTCCCGGGCCAGAACGGCCAGGCTGCCCATGAAAGTGCCACAGATTCCGAGGATATGAATGTGCATTCGGCAACTGCCCTCTGAGTTGAAACCCGACAAGCCTCCCGTATCCGCCCCACCCCGTCAAGAGCCACGCTATCCGCAATCCTGCTCATGAAAATTGCCGTCGATTGGCGTATCATCTGCGCCATTGTCGAACCAGCAGGAGGCTCCAGCCCGAGATGGCCATCAAAAATGCATTCTACGCTCAGTCCGGCGGTGTCACCGCCGTCATCAATGCCAGTGCCTGTGGCGTCATCCAGACCGCCCGCAAGCATCCGGACAAAATCGGCAAAGTATTTGCCGGACGCAACGGCATTATCGGGGCGCTGAAGGAAGAACTGATTGATACCAGCCTCGAAAGCGACGATGCCATCCAGGCACTGATTCACACCCCGGGCGGCGCCTTCGGCTCCTGCCGTCACAAGCTCAAGAACATTTCCGAGAACCGGCGCGAGTACGAACGCCTGATCGAGGTGTTCCGGGCCCACGACATTGGCTACTTCTTCTACAACGGCGGTGGGGATTCACAGGACACCGCCTACAAGGTTTCCCAGATCGCCGACAAGATGGGCTACCCCATTACCTGCATCGGCGTGCCCAAGACCGTGGACAACGATCTGCCGTTCACCGACTGCTGCCCGGGCTTCGGGTCGGTTGCCAAATACATTGCCACGTCCACCCTGGAAGCCAGCCTGGACATCAAGTCCATGTGCGAAACGTCCACCAAGGTGTTTATCCTGGAAGTCATGGGTCGCCACGCCGGCTGGATTGCCGCATCCGGCGGTCTGGCCGGACAGGGCGAGGGCGAACCGCCCCACGTCATCCTGTTCCCGGAAATCCCTTTTAATCGCGACGCCTTCCTTGAGCGCGTGGATCATTGTGTGAATGAATATGGCTACTGTGTAGTGGTGGCCTCCGAAGGTGCCCAGTACGAAGATGGTCGCTTCCTGGCGGACGCCGGAGCCAAGGACGCGTTTGGCCACACCCAGCTGGGCGGTGTTGCTCCGGCTCTGGCCAATATGGTCAAGCAGGCCCTGGGCCATAAATACCACTGGGCCGTTGCCGACTACCTTCAGCGCAGTGCCCGCCACATTGCCTCCGCCACCGACGTGGAGCAGGCCTATGCGGTTGGCAAGGCCGCCGTGGAAATGGCACTCGACGGCAAGCAGGCTCTGATGCCCACGATCGTCCGCGAACAGGGCAAACCTTACGTCTGGAAGATCGGTGAGGCCCCGCTGAGCGAAGTGGCAAACCAGGAGAAAAAGATGCCGATCCACTTCATCACCGACGATGGCTTTGGTATCACCCAGGACTGCCGGGACTACCTGGAACCTCTGATTGCCGGTGAGAGTTTCCCGCCATTCGATAACGGCCTGCCGCGTGTTGCCAAACTCCAGAACACACTGACCGAGAAGAAACTGAAGACCGAGTTCCAGCTGTAAACGAACGAACAGCGTACCGGAAAGCAAAAAAGCCTGACAGAGTAGCTCTGTCAGGCTTTTTCATTGTTCAGACACTACACGCAGATGGCTAGCGGGCCAGCTCCGACTGCTGGTCGCGCATATAGGCGTAGAACTGATCAAACCCACCCACGTACCGGTTGCCCACCAGAATCTGCGGCACGGTATAAACCGGCCGGCCAATCTTGTCCGCGATATCCTGCTTGCTCATGCCCTTCTCGATCATATCTACCCAGACGTAGGGAATGTTCTTGGCCTCACACAGGCGCTTTGCCTGCACGCAGAAACCACAACTCGAGCGGCCATAAATCGTGACCTGCTCCATAAACACCTCCCTAAAGTCTCTGACTGTATGTTTCGGGACTGAAATCCTATGGCTGAATGATGGCACGGCGCACGCTAATTTAAAATTGATGCTTTGAATCGCCACCATAGTAGCCGCCCATCATGTCCTCAGGCGACCGAGCTCCCGCTCCAGAACCTGCACTTCATTGTCCAGGGCCTGGCCACTGCCTTTGACGCGACCAGCAAGTTCCCGGAGATCGTTGGCGGCGTCACCGATATGAGTGAGGTTGCGATTGATTTCCTCGCTTACCGAGCTTTGCTCTTCCGCTGCGGTAGCCACCTGGGTCACGTGTTCGACAATGGTTCCGATCCGCTCGACAACCGTGGCCAGAGAATGGGCCGCCTCCTGGGTGCCATCCACCGCCGAGGTGGCGCGATCAACACCGCTCTGGATCACCGAAACCGCCCCGTTCACATCCTGCTTGAGACCGTCGATCATGGTGCTGATTTCATCGGTGGATTCCCGCGTCCGGGAGGCAAGGGTTCGGACCTCATCGGCGACAACGGCAAAGCCGCGCCCCTGCTCACCGGCCCTTGCCGCCTCGATGGCGGCGTTAAGCGCCAGCAGGTTGGTCTGTTCTGCGACGCCACGGATGACATCCAGGATCCGGTTGATGTCCTCACTGCGATTGGCCACCTGGCCGATCGCAGTGCTGGCCTCGCCCATATCATTGGCCACCGCGCTCACACCGTTGACTGCGGACGACAAGGTGTCCTGGGTAAAGCGGATGCCGTCCTGGGCCATCCGGGCGTTGTCCGCCGCCTCGCCCGCAAATCCCGCGACCTCACCGGCAGCGACAGACATTTCATTCATGGCGGTCACCACGCTGTCGATGTCCTGATGTTGCCTGCCGGTCTGCTCATCGGTCTCAACCGCAATACTTCCGACATCCCTGGCCTGTTCGCGGACCTTGGCGTTTACATCCTTCAGGTCGTTGATCATCTCTCTCAGCCTCGCCAGGAAGGCATTGAATCCGCCAGCCAGCTCGATCAGCTCGGCGTGGGTGTCGATTTCCAGCTCACGGGTAAGGTCCCCTTCGGCACTGGCCAGGTTCTTCATGCGATCCCGGATCTCATCCAGCGGGCGGGTCACCGAGCGGACCAGGAGAACGAGGGCGACAACAGCAAGAACCACGACACCGATGCCTACCAGGGTCTGGCGGGTCGCGGTCGCGGCCACTTCGTCTGACAGCAGGCCCGTGATTTCGGAAACGCTGGCAAGCGCGGCATCTCTTGGCAGTTCAATCAACAACGACCACTCGGCATCGGGCAGACTGATTTCGACGGGATAGGCCACGGCCAGGGTCTGGCCGTCATCGAAGGTCCCCCCACCCTGATGCAGTCCTGAGAAGGTATCGCCATGCTCCGGCAAAGCTTCCTGGAGGGGCCGACCAAGATGAGCCTCATAATGACTGGATGCCGCGATAAGACCCTGCTCGCTGATCAGCGTGACCCGGGACTTGCCATCGAAAAGCTCCTGACTGACGCCACCAATGGTTTTCTGAAGTGTCGAGAGGTTGATATCCACACCGGTGACACCCGCAAAGGTGTCACCGTCCACGATGGGTACCACCAGACTGGTCATTAGCTCCGAATAGCCCTCACTGATTTCGTACTCATACGGCTCCATAATGCAGGGTGCTTTGGTGTCCCTTGAACAGAGATACCATTCGGCTTCCCGGATTCCATATTCGTTTCTGCCATCGAGGTATTTCACGGAAGGATCCTCCGTTCGGCTAAATACAACGTTGCCGTCCGGATCACGGTAATAGTAAATTTCCAGGGTTCCTTCGTCGCTGCTGTGTTCTTCGACACCGCCTGTAAAATAGCGATCCTGGCCGTCATAACCGTCTGGCTCGAACTGGGCATAGATCGAACTCAGGCTATCCTGTTCCTCAAGCACCGCTCCAATGGTTTCCTGGAGGGCCGACCGGCTGATACGACCTGAGCTGTCGGACTGAATGTTGCGGGTAATAACATTGCTCACCACTTCCGGGGTCCGAAAGGCGGTAGCAAACTGACCACTGACCAGCTCACCATACTTGCCTGCGGTAGCGCCGAGCTGGTCCATCACGATACCCTGCACCGTATCCCGAGTTTCAACCGTCATCCGCTTCTCCATCGCGCCGAGAGACAGCTGGGCAGTCACCACGATACTGATACCCATTATCAGAAGCAGGGACACAACGAGGGCGTAGAGCTTGAAGCGGAGCGATAACTGTTTCATGGTGAAGGCGGACCTGCGGGGAGTTGGAGGTTCAATCTATTTTAGAGCACGGAGGGGCCGGTGGCCTACCTGACGCTATTTCTGACCGCGTTCGCCGCTGCCACGCTGCTGCCCGCTTACTCGGAAGTTCTGCTGGGCACGCTGATAACACAGGGTTACTCCTGGTGGTGGCTGTGGTTCTGGGCAACACTGGGTAACACGCTGGGCTCGGTCGTTAATGGAGTTATCGGCCGGCAGGTAGATCGCTTTAAGCATAAACGCTGGTTTCCGATCAGCGAGATGCAATTGCACAAGGCGAGGAACCGCTTTAACCGTTATGGCCAATGGTCTCTGCTGATGGGCTGGCTGCCTCTGGGCGGCGACGCGCTGACCCTGGTTGGCGGGATCATGCGCGTGCCGTGGCTCAATTTTGTGATACTGGTAGGAATTGGCAAGGGGGCCCGCTACGCCTTTGTGCTCTGGCTCGTCGCGGAGGCGTCCGGTGCATCGTCACCTTCACCGTAGAGGTATTTCCGAAGCAGCGGCTCGCCGTTAAATTCGGAATTCAGAACCGCAACGAATGTGTAGACCCCGATCAGTTTACGGTTAAGGAACACGAACTCCTTCGGAGGCACCCGGAAATAGCGACTAATCGCCGACCGGGCCGCCTGACGCGCCACCCGGGACGGCAGTTCACTCTGTTTCCAACGATACTGGCCATGGCTGTTTACTGCATAGTCTGGCCAGGAATCCTTGTCGCTGGAGAGCGGTTCAAGCACCGACATGCAGACCTGGCCAAACTTCTCCAGTACCTCCTCCGGCCATTCGGTGCTCATGAAACGCAGTTTCACGCCACCATCGATTACCGCATCGAGATCGTTCTCGTAGGATGCCCTGATCATCTGGATGACCGGTTTGAGAAACTCGTCCGAGTAGGACTGCACGGCGCCGAAATCGAGGAGGACGATACGGTCGTACCCCGGGTCATCCCCTTCCTCCCCGGCAATCCGGATGCGGTAGTTGCCGAAATTGGGATCGGTCTGAATTTCGCCCCAGATGAACAACTCCCGGAAAAACAGCTCCAGGGCGGCCTTGCCAAGGGCACTGCGACGTTCCAGCGGGAGGTCCCTGACCGACTGGGAACTGACCGAATGCCCGTGTTCGTAGGTTGAACAAATAACGTGCTCGGTTGAAAACTCCGGCAGGACCCTGGGCACAATGAACCTCGGATCCGATGCCAGCATGTTGCGGAATTTCTCGGTGGTCTTCGCCTCAAGGCGATAGTCCACCTCGCGATGCATCATCTGCCGGACTTCCTCCAGCCAGTCATTGAACTCGGGGCCAAAACTGACCAGCCTGGCCACTCGCAGCAACTGGGCGACAGCATTCAGGTCGCTGTCTACCGCGTCAGCAACGCCCGGGTATTGCACCTTCAGCACCAGCTCCAGGCCGTCACTGCGGCGCCAGGCCCGGTGGACCTGCCCCAGCGACGCAGCGCCAATAGGCTCGGGCTCTACATCCAGTTGCGCCAGACGCTCCGCGCCCAGCTCGTCTTTCAGCACACGTTCGATAGCCGGCCATTCCAGAGAAGTGGTCTGATCTTCCAGGGTGTGGAGCGCTTCGGTGACTTCCTCGGGCAAAAAATGCTCGCCGTACAGAGCCATAACCTGGCCAATCTTGACCACGCTGCCCTTTAACTTGCCCAGTTCATCCACCAGGAACCGGGCCTGGCTCGAAAGCATGGCGCGGTGACGTTTTTCCCGGTTTTCCCGAGTGCTGAACCAGTTGGTTGCCATGTGTGAGGCCATACGGGTACCGGCAAACAACCCGGCACGGGTCAGACTCAGCCTGCGCTCGAAACTGCCTGTCTTGATGCGGGAAACCGAATTTCCTGAACGTCTGGAAGACATAGTGACCTGTTCGGATCAGAGAATTTCACCACGTTTGGCGGCTTACACCATTATACGGATAGTCAGGGGAGCTGACCTAACCGAGTCGACCGGCCTGCCGCGGCCACGGGGCCAATGCGCCAGCCCCGTTGCCGGTTTACATCTGCACAACCGGATCGTTTACGTTTCGACACAGTTTCCGCCGGGAAACCGGTCTAATATTTCTAGATACGTAAGGTCCAACAACGACTATCACAACAACAAGATCTGAAAATGCCGCAAACAGCAAGAAAAACGCCGGATACGGAGCTGTCGCAGTTCCGGGTCAAGGGCGAGATTCCTGTCCCGATCCTGATCAACTGGCTGACCGCTGTTGCCGTGCCCCTGCTCTGTTTCTTTGCCTGGCGCTCCAGCCTGCAGAACGACCCGATCACGCCGCCACTTCTGGTTGGCTTTGCCGTTCTTCTTGCCGTCAACTCTGTGAGCTACCTGCTCTTCGGTAACAAGACCCTGCAGCGTCGCGGCTTCATAACCCTGATTACGGTGCTGTTCACCTACCTGGCTATCAACGCGGTAGAGGACGGTTCCGCCATTATCTGGTTGTTTGCCTACCCGCCCATCATTTTCTACATCAGCGAATCCCGGGTTGGGGTGCTCGCCTGCTGTGGCGGGTTCGCCGCCGTCATCTTCCTGTTCAGCCCACTGGGGAATTTCCTGTTCGAGCCGCCGCACAGCACCAGTTTCAGAATCACCATGATAGCGGTGCTGGGTTTTGAAATGGTCACCTGTTACATCCTTGACCAGAGCCGTCGACGCAGCAAGCTGGGGTTGCTGAAGCTGGCCGCGGAATTCGAGTATGCCGCCAAGCACGATGCCCTGACCGGCCTGGCCAATCGCCGCGAAGCGCTTGAGCAACTGGACATCGAGTATCAGCGCTATCTTCGCAACGCCCGGCCCTTTTCGGTGCTGCTGATGGACATTGACCTGTTCAAGAGCGTTAACGACAACTATGGGCACCATGTGGGTGACGAATTGATCATTCTGGTGGCCAGGACCCTTCGGGAACAATGCCGCAAAGTTGATACGCTGGCCCGATGGGGCGGTGAGGAGTACCTGGTTCTGCTGCCCGAAACCAATACCGGGGAGGCGCTGGCATCCGCAAACCGGATCCGTGAAGCTTTTGCCGCCAGATCCGTAAGCACGGAGGAGGGCCCGATTCAGGCAACCATCAGTGTGGGGGTGGCGTCGATCCGTGGCTCGGAATCCATCGATCGCCTTCTGCAGCGGTCAGACGAAGCCCTGTATCGGGCGAAATCCGAGGGACGTAACCGCGCATGCGGTTACGAGAATGAAGCCGCGGCCTGAGCTACCAGCCCTCGCGGAAATCGACATCGTGGTGGGCCAGGCCACTGACCAGCTGCTGCGACAACCGCTGCTGCACGTCAGCCAGTGTCACACCGGGAACAAAGTCGCGAACCTGACACATGGCCATTCCGGCATAGCCGCAGGGGTTTATGCGCTGAAAAGGCTCCATGTCCATATCCACATTCAGCGCCAGGCCATGAAAGGAACAACCCCGGCGAACCCTCAGTCCGAGCGAGGCAATCTTGGCGTCGCCCACGTAAACGCCCGGGGCGTCCGGTCTCGGAGCGGCCTCAACGCCCAATTCTGCGAGCGTGCGGACGATGGCCTGTTCGATCTCGTCCACCAGAGAACGTACACCAAGTTTTTTGCGAGTCAGATTGATCATCAGGTAAATCACGAGCTGGCCGGGACCGTGGTAGGTCACCTGCCCGCCCCGATCCACCGGGATCACCGGGATGTCGCCCGGGGCAAGAATATGTTCGGCCTTCCCCGCCTGGCCCTGGGTATAAACCCGCGGATGCTGCAAACACCAGAGTTCATCCGCCACACTGTCATCGCGGTCAGCGGTGAAGGCTTTCATGGCCTCCCAGGTTTCCAGATAGGGCTGCTCACCCAGGGATCGGACAATCAGGTCAGGCATCAGGCTCAGAGCACCATGTGTACGCGGCCACTGGCCTTGAGATCTTCGAACAGGGCCTTCAGTTGCGCTTCACCCGTGGCCACAATCTTCAGTTGAACCGAGGAAAACCGGCCTTTGCTGCTGTCGTTAACGGTGATGTCGGTCTCGCTGATTCCGGGGGCATGCTGCTCCACAACCTCGACCACAAACTCGGTGAAATCCGGGGCCGCATTGCCAATCACCTTGATCACATAGTCGCAAGGAAACTCAATTTTTGGTGCTTTCGGCTCACTCATGCCGTTTTACTCCCCGGGATCAACATCACCCTACTGAAATAACTGAACGAAAAAGAGCTTGATGGCGTCCCAGATGCGTTTGAAAAAGCCACCTTCGGGAACCTCGGTCAGGGCCAACACCGGCTGATCAACCAGTACCTCGCCGTTATAGGAGACCTTGACCCGTCCCAGCTCGTCCCCAACTTTAATGGGTGCCTTGATCACAGAATCAAGGTCGACCGTCGATTCCAGATCGTTTCGTGAACCCCGTGGAATGGTCACGTAGACATCCTCGGTCATGCCAACGGAGAGCTGATCAGCCTG
Organism: Marinobacter flavimaris; assembly: GCF_002933295.1. Taxonomy (GTDB): domain Bacteria; phylum Pseudomonadota; class Gammaproteobacteria; order Pseudomonadales; family Oleiphilaceae; genus Marinobacter; species Marinobacter flavimaris. Next base: position 70,193 of record NZ_PSSW01000012.1, on the reverse strand, counting down.
ACCGCCCCAGACACGGGCTTCGATGAGCTCCTGGCCCGACCGGAACAGGCGTTCGCTCTCATAGTAGCGGAAGCCGTAGTTCAGCATTTTCTGGATTTCCTGGGCCCGTGCTTCTGAACTGTTAGTGCCCATAACCACGGCAATAAAACGGGTGTCGTTGCGTTTGGCAGAGGCAACAAGGCAATAACCCGCCTCCTCGGTATGGCCTGTTTTCAGGCCGTCGACACTGTCATCGCGCCAGAGCAGACTGTTCCGGTTCGGCTGGCGAATGTTGTTGTAGGTGAAATGTTTTTCAGCGTAGAGCGGATAGTTCTCCGGGTAATCGTTGATGATCGCGCGGGCCAGCATCGCCAGGTCATACGCTGTTGAGAAATGCTCCGGCGAGGGCAGGCCGGTCGCGTTCACAAAATTGGTGTCTTTCATTCCCAGCAGCTGGGCCTGCTGGTTCATGATGTCAACGAAGGCTCCTTCACTGCCTGCAACGAATTCCGCCAGGGCAACAGAGGCGTCGTTGCCCGACTGAATGATGACCCCCCTGAGCAGATCTTCGACCGAAACCTGGGTGCCTTCCCGAACGAAGGTGCGCGAACCTTCGGTCTTCCAGGCATTGACGCTGATGGGAACCATGTCGGACATGGCAATGCGGCCCTCATCAAGCTCACGCTCGACAATATAGGCCGTCATCATTTTGGTCAGACTGGCCGGAGGCAAACGCTCGTGGCTATTCTCCTCCATGATGATCCGTCCGCTCTTGGGATCCATCAACACGTAGGAGCTGCCGGCAATCTGCGGCGGCGACGGAATCAGCACCGACTGGGACATTGCCTTGCCTGTCAGGGCAAGCATCAGCACAAGGACAACGGAGAGAGTTCGAAAAGCAGAGTTTAAGGCCATGGGTCCATTCATTCGTCGTTAAGTGTATTTTTTTAAATATGTCGTGTTCGGCTTATTCAGTGCGTATCGGTCAGCAGGATGGACTGATCGAAACCACGGGCTTCCAGCAGGCTTTGGGTACGCCTGGCGCTGTCTTCGTCATTGAAGGGGCCCACCTGAACCCGATGGAAGCGCCCCGCGGAGGTATCCACTGCCCGAACGCGCATCGGGTTCTCCAGCACCGCCCTCACCTGGCTGAGCAGTTTTTCAGCCGGATCCCGGCTGCTGAAGGACCCCAGCTGCACAAACAATGACCGGTTGGTCATGGCCATGTCACCGCTTGCCTCCACCCGGCTTTCAGCGTATCCGGCCGGATCTCCCGGGGAATAAGGCTCGCCGGCAATGAACATGGCGCCATCCGGCCTGACGGTGATAGCAGCCACCTCCACACGGGCCGTGCCCCTGGCCTGGTACCCCAGCTTCTTGGCAGCGGCGTATGACAGGTCGATGATCCTGTCGCTGTGAAAGGGACCGCGGTCGTTGACACGGACAATCACCGAGCGACCGTTATCAAGGTTCGTTACACGTGCATAGCCGGGGATCCGCAGGGATTTGTGCGCGGCGGACATGGTGTACATGTTAAAGGTTTCGCCGTTGGAGGTCTTGTGGCCATGAAATTTCTCGCCGTACCAGCTCGCCGTACCCCGGGCGACATAACCGTCGTTGCTGTCGAGCACGTGGTATTGCTTGCCCCAGACCTGGTAGGGCGATTTATTGCCCGCCCTCCTGGGGGCCTCGTAAACCGGAACCGCATCGTCAAGACCGGACACATCGAAGTTACCCGAAGGGGCCCTGTCGGTTGCCAGGGTATAGCGGGACGAATGGTCCGTTTCCGGGGCCGACGCGCAGCCGCCGAGTATCAGCGACACAACCACCGACAGCAGGAAGGAGAATGAGGGCTTGCAGTTCACTGTCCGGAATTCCTCTTGACTACACTGGCCACCGGTATCAGGTTCCCGATGGTCCAGCCTTCATTGTAACGGGTTCTCCGACGGAATCACCATTACCCTGTGGCCATGGTTTGATTGACCGAATCAGGCGCCAATCATTCGCCGATGGGTATGAATCGACATCAAAACACCAAAGGCTGCCATCAGGGTGACCCCCGATGTCCCACCGTAGCTGATCAGGGGCAATGGCACACCAACGATTGGCAAAAGTCCACTTACCATCCCGACATTTACGAAGATGTAGATGAAGAACGTCATGGTGAGCGCACCCGCGAGAAGGCGGCTGAATGAATCCTGGGCCGTCGCGGCAATATACAGACACCGCAGTATGATCAGGAAATACACCGTCATCAGGATCAGCATGCCCACGAACCCGAACTCTTCAGCCAGCACTGCGACGATGAAGTCGGTATGGCTCTCTGGCAGAAACTCCAGGTGCGACTGGGTTCCCTGAAGCCAGCCCTTGCCATCCACGCCACCGGAACCGATGGCGGTCTTGGACTGGATGATGTTCCAGCCGGCGCCAAGGGGGTCACTCTGAGGGTCCAGAAGCGTCAGCACACGCTGTTTCTGGTATTCCCTCATGACGAAGAACCACATCAGCGGGGCCGAAACGGACACCATGGCAACGAACGCCGTGATCAGTTTCCAGCTGATGCCCGCAAAAAACACCACGAAGATACCGGCCATGCCGACCAGCAGCGAGGTCCCCAGGTCCGGCTGCTGCATGATCATGACCATGGGCACCAGAACGATCGCCAGCCCGACGGTCACATGCCGGAATCTGGGCGGCAGGAAATGCCTGGACAGATACCAGGCCGCCATCATGGGAACCACCAGCTTCATCAATTCCGATGGCTGGAAACGCGGTAGTCCCGGAATCGCCAGCCATCGTTGCGCACCCTTGGCACCAACGCCCACCAGCAGAACCGCAATCAGAGCCACAATACCGGCGCCGTAGAGCCACGGCGCCCAACGGCGAAACACCGAGGGATCCAGCTGGGCAAATACCAGCATCACGACAAACGCCACGCCCAGCCGGATGCCCTGGGCCTTGACGACCTCAAGGTTCCGGTCGGCACCGCTGTAGAGTACGAACAGCCCGCCGGAAACCAGCAGGAGTAACAGCAGCAACAGGATTGGATCCAGATGCAGCGCTGTCCAGATGCTCCGGTGCCGGCCAAGAGGGTTGCTTGCGGTTGAATCCAGTAACGCCTTGAACGCCATCAGTCAGCCACCTCGCCGACACCACTGACCAATGCGCTATCCCCCTGGCCATAATCCAGCAACCAGGAGTCAAACAGCGCCCGCGCGACCGGTGCCGCGGTGCCACTGCCGCTGCCGCCGTTCTCGACAATAACGGCGACGGCAATTTTCGGGTTATCTACCGGCGCAAAACCCACGAAAAGCGCATGATCCCGAAGCCGCTCGCGGATTTCTTCCTCATCGTATTCTTCATCCTCGGCCAGACTGAAGACCTGGGCAGTTCCTGTCTTGCCTGCCATCTTGTAGGGGGCACCACGGCCAGCACCCCGGGCAGTGCCCTTCGCTCCGTGCATGACTTCAACCATGGTTTCCACCACATACTCCCAGTCGTCCGGGTTCTTCAACTTGAGCGGCTCGTGGGTTTCGGCGGGTAGGAACTCCTCGACCGGGCGATCCCCCTTGATATCTTTCAGTAACCTCGGCTCGACCCACTCGCCTCGATTGGCGATTAGGGCGGTCGCTGTCGCCAGTTGCAACGGTGTTGCCAACATGAAGCCCTGGCCGATACCCAGGTTCACGGAATCTCCCGGATACCAGGGTTCATTGCGCACTGCCCTTTTCCAGTCTCTGGAAGGAAGCAAGCCGCTCAGGGCCCCGGAGACATCAAGCGTCGCGTCTTCCCCGAAGCCAAAATGAGACAGGTAGCTGTGCATGGTATCCACGCCCATTTCGACCGCCGCCTCGTAGAAGTAGACGTCACAGGATTCGGCCACAGCGTCCTTGAGATCAACCCAGCCGTGCCCCGTCCGCTTCCAGTCGCGCCAGACCCGGCCACCCTGATTCAGTCGGAAATGCCCCGGATCCCAGATGGTGTAATCCCGGGTGGTCGCGCCACTGTCGAGGGCGGCGACCGCAAGCATGGGCTTGAGGGTTGAGCCTGGCGGGTACTGACCGCGCAAGGCACGATTAAACAGGGGCTTGTCTTTGCTGTCGCTCAATTCCCGATAATCGTTGACGCTGATACCGGTGACGAATTTGTTGGCATCAAACCCCGGCACGCTGGCCAGCGCGAGAATGCCGCCGGTATCCGGTTCTATGGCAATGATGGCGCCCCGACGACCATCAAGAAGCTCGTGGGCACGCTGTTGCAGCCTGAGATCCAGATGCAGCTGCAGATCCTCCCCGGGAACCGGGTTCTCACGTTCCAGAACCCTGAGAGTCCGGCCACGGGCATTGGTTTCTACATGCTGGTAGCCGACCTGGCCGTGGAGGATTTCCTCGTAGAACCGCTCAATGCCCGACTTGCCGATGTAGTTGGTGCCTGCGTAGTTGACCGGATCGATCCTCTGCAACTCATCCCGATTGATACGCCCGACAAATCCCAGGGCATGGGCCGTCAGCTCACTGTGGGGGTAATACCGTACCAGCTCAGCCTTGACCTCGACGCCCGGTAGCTCGTGGCGATGCACGGCGAGGCGTGCCATCTCCTGCTCATTCAGGTCATAGCGAAGGGGGATTTCCTGGAAGGGTCGGCGGGGCTCCTGAAGCCGACGCTGAAACCGTTCGCGGTCTTCCTCAGAGATCTCCAGGATCGCGTCAAGCTGCGCCAGGGTATCGTCCATGCCCTGTACCCGCTCGGGCACAAGCGTCACACTGAAAACGGGGCGGTTCTCCGCCAGCAGGGTGTTATTGCGGTCGTATACCAGCCCCCGGGGAGGAGGCACGGACTGGACCTGGACGCGATTCTTGTCTGAGAGCGTGGTGTATATCTCATGTTCCACGACCTGAAGCTGGTACATCCGGGCAATCAGGCCACCGATAGCGAGCATGACAAGCACCAGCATGACCAGGCTCCGCCGCTGGAACAGCCGGCGTTCCGCTGCCGTATCCTTGAACTCACCCCATGGCATAACGTCCCCCTAGGCCCGGTGATACGGGTGATTGCGGGTGATCGACCAGGCCCGGTAGAGCTGCTCTGCCAGAACAATACGCACCAGGGGATGAGGCAGGGTCAGGGGCGACAGCGACCATTGCTGGTCGGCCCGTTTGCGGCAATCGTCGGCGAGGCCATCCGGGCCGCCCACCAGAAAGCTGACGTCCCGGCCATCCTGTTGCCAGTTCTCCAGCTGCGCCGCAAGCTTTTCGGTCGACCACGGCCGCCCACCAACCTCCAGCGCGATGACCCGGTCTTTCGCGCCGGTGGCCGCCAGAATGGCGTCACTTTCTCGCTGCATCAGCCTGGGGATATCGGGATTCTTGCCCCGATGGGCGACGGGGATTTCAACCAGTTCCACGGGTAGCTCCGGCGGCATGCGGCGGGCGTAATCTCCGAATCCGGTACTGACCCAGTCGGGCATTTTCTGCCCCACACAGATCAGGCGTAACCGCATGATTATTCGCTGCCCGCAACACCAAGATCCGGAGCATCACGCCAGAAGCGCTCCAGATCGTAAAATTCTCGTGTGGCAGGCATCATAACGTGAACAACCACATCGCCCAGATCCACGAGAATCCAGTCGCTGACGCCGGCACCTTCAACATTGCTCGCGCGCACGCCCTTCTCCTTCGCTTCGACCACGACGGAGTCTGCCAGGGATTTTACATGTCGGTTGGACGTTCCGGATGCCAGAACCATGAAGTCGGTGACACTGGTGCGGTCACGGACATCGATTACGCTGATGTCCTGTGCTTTCACATCTTCAAGCGCATTAATTACCAGATCTTTCAGTTGCTCTGCCTGCATAATCACCCTGTTGGACGGGCGTTTGCCGGTATGGCCGCCCGAAATGTCATATTCAGACGCGATTGTAGCACTAAAAGTTCCCGTCAGGGCATGCTCCATAGAGCCCCTGGCGGCGAATTTCTGTCCAGACCGAGTCAGGCACCAGATAGCGTGGCGAACGGCCGTCACCGATACGCTCCCGAATACCGGTCGCGGAAACATCCAGCAAGGGTGGATCCAGCTCGAGAACGCAGCCGCAGGGGCTGTCATGCAGGGCCTCCGGGCTTTCCACACCACGCTCTGCCAGTAATCGGGCCGGTTCGGAGGATGGGTCCAATGCCGGGCCCGGCCGACGGACCACAACCACATGCGCCAGACCCGGAATCTGCTGCCATTCCCGCCAGCGATCGAAGCCAGCAAATGCGTCCGTGCCAACCACCATCACCAGGGGTTCATCCGGGCCAAGCTCGGCCCGGAGTTGGCGAAGGGTATCGGCGGTGTAGGACGCTCCTTCCCGTGAGAGCTCACGGTCGTCAATCCGCAACTGGGGCTCACCGGCCACTGCCAGCCTCAACAACTCCAGGCGCTGACTGGAAGACGCCCCGGTTTGCCCCCGGTGCGGCGGAATATGACAGGGCACCAGGCTGACGTAATCCACGCCAAGACGATCGCTGATTTCCAGCGCAAGCCTGAGATGGCCATGATGCACCGGGTCGAAGGTCCCCCCATAAATGACATGCATGGGCATCAGGTCCGGATGTGCCCGTCACCGAAGACCACGTATTTCTGGGATGTGAGGCCTTCCAGCCCCACCGGTCCCCGGGCGTGGATCTTGTCAGTGGAGATGCCGATTTCGGCCCCCAGACCATACTCGAACCCATCGGCGAAGCGCGTGGAGGCATTGACCATCACCGAACTGGAATCCACCTCCGTGATGAAGCGCCGTGCCCGCGTGTAGTTCTCAGTAATGATGCTGTCGGTATGCTGGGAGCTGTAGCGGTTGATATGGGCAATGGCGCCTTCCAGGCCGTCAACCACACGCACTGCCAGGACCGGAGCCAGATATTCGGCTTCCCAGTCTGCCTCGGTAGCTTCTACCACGCCTTCGACGATGGCCCGTGTCCGCTCGCAGCCCCGCAATTCCACGCCTTTTTCAACAAAAGCCTGGGCCAGCAGAGGCAGGATATCCTCGGCGATTTCTGCATCCACCAACAGGGTTTCCATGGTGTTGCAGGTTCCGTACCGGTGGGTTTTGGCGTTGATCGCCACCTTCAGCGCCTTTTCCGGATCGGCATGGCTATCGATGTAGACATGGCAGACGCCATCAAGGTGCTTGATGACAGGCACCCGGGCATCGCGGCTGATGCGCTCGATCAGACCCTTGCCGCCCCTGGGCACAATCACATCAACGTAGCCCGGCATGGTGATCAACTCTCCGACCGCAGCGCGGTCCGTTGTCTTGATCACCTGCACCGCATTCTCGGGCAGTCCCGCTTTCGTGAGCCCCACGGAAAGACAGCGGGCAATGGCCTGGTTGGAATGAATGGACTCTGAGCCGCCCCGGAGAATGGTCGCATTGCCCGACTTGAGGCACAGACTCGCAGCCTCGACCGTCACGTTGGGACGGGACTCGTAAATAATACCGATGACGCCTAACGGAACACGCATCTTGCCCACCTGGATACCGGAGGGCCGGTAGTTCATGTCGGTGATGGCACCGATCGGGTCTGGCAGGGAGGCCACCTGGCGCAGGCCCTCAATCATGGTATCGATTCGCTGGGGTGTCAGCTCCAGCCGGTCAAGCATCGCCGCATCCAGGCCATTTTCCCGGCCCATCTGCAGATCCTTGCCATTGGCGAGGGCCAGCTCTTCCCGGGCTGCATCCAGGGCCTCGGCCGTCGCCAGGAGCGCCTTATTACGCACGGCGGTGGTCGAACGAGCCACTCCGGTTGCCGCTGCACGGGCCTGCTGCCCAACCTCAGCCATGTACGCTGCAATATCCATTCAAATACCTTTCTGTTTTCAAGCGGAATCGGGAATCAGGGCCTAACTTTACCTTTCCCGTTTCAAGTACGCATCCCAAACAGATATTATACCGCTGCGATATGCCATACTCGGACCTATAAAGGTTCCCCGGGGACGGTTTTTCAAGGGAGTTCGGGAAAAGGAAGGACACCATGGCCCAGATGGCCGAAAAATTCCTGTTGAGCAAGTTGTCGCGAGCGGGCTTCGTGGCCCTGATCGCCATTGCGACCCTTTGCGCCGTGCTGGGCGAACCCATGGTTGCCGCAGCCGCGGCTGCCGCGGCAGGTATTGTCATTGCCGGAAAGACGTTCCACCCCAACCGGGTCCACCAGCCCTGGCCGAGAATCCAGCAGGCGTTCTTTGTCGTGCTTCTGCTGATACTGCTGGCCAGTTTCTGGACCGGCCCATGGATCCTGAGCCACTGGCTTTACGCGCTGCCTCTGGTTGCTTTCGCCCTGGTTCCGCCAGCGGCCGCAGCCGTGGTAACACTGATCATCGCTGTACTGGCAATGATCGCGACACAATGGGCGGTGGGCCTTGCCGACCGCCACCAGATGATCAGCGCCTTTCTTCTTACCCTGCTGCTTTCGGCGTTGCTGGTCTTCCTGCGGGATTACAAGACCCGTCAACTCGCGCCGTTGCGCCGTACCGACGAGCTGACCCAGGCAGCCAGCCGGGAATACCTGTCTGCCGACCTGCACAAGGAAATCCAGCGCAGTGAGCGGGAGGGCACCGATATGTCGATTATCATGATCGGGCTGGACACCCATTTGAGCGATGACGAACCGGATGAGGACATCCGCTCGATTCTTCCCCGCATTGGTCGCTACCTGCATTCCCAGATCCGTGATTTCGACACCTACTACCGGGTAGCGGACCTGCAGTTTCTGGTGATCCTGCCGGGCATTTCCACCAGCGACGCAATCGCCCGCGCCGAGACGATCCGCAAGGGCCTGGCAACGCTTCTGGAATCCCACGGCATGAACCTGACCGTCAGCACCGGGATCGCCGGCCTGAATATCGGTGACGATGCCAACAGTCTGCAGCAGAGTGCTGCGAATGCCCTGCGCCGGGCCCAGCAGCAGGGAGGCAACCGAAGCCAGGCCTACAGTTCATGGTCGCAGCCGGCACAACCAAGCCAGCCTCGGGCAGAGGGGCCAGTGGCATGACAGAGACCCGACTGAGAACCTGGACACATGCCTTTGGCTACGGCATCGCCTGCCTGTTCATTTTCACCCTGGCGATGCAGAACCTCCGCTATGGTTTCTACGAACTCTTTTACCTGGCCTCAGGGATGGCGGTTTTGACCCTCGCGGGTGCCGTTTACACCATCATTTGCCGCCGGCACCAGCTGTCGGCCCCCGGGCACCTGGTCATCCTCTCCGGCCTGAACAGTGGCATGCTGGCAGCGCTGCTGACCATGGATGCCCCGGGCATCAGCCACTGGGCCATGCCCCTGCTTGTGCTGAATCTACTTATCCTGCCCCTGCGTCAGGGCGTCGGGCTATCGCTTCTGCTGCTGGTACCCATGTCGATCATCCTGTTCCTCGAAAAGGCACCGGCTGACGCCATTGCCATCACGGGGGGCCTGTTCATCCTTCTGGCGGTTGCAGCCCTGTACATCTGGCACTATGACCACATGGCCCAGTCGGCAGAGGACCTCGCCATTACCGATCCGGTGACTGGCGCCCATAATGCCCGCTTTCTGGATGAAACCCTTCAGAAAGAGATCAGCCGTGCCATCGCCACGGGGCATTGCCTGTCCGTCATCGATCTGAGCATTGATTACGCCGACGAAGTGGCCGACCTTCACGGCAGGGACCAGGTTCAGGGCCTGTTCAGGGATATGACCGAGCACCTCTTCGGCGTGATTCGGGCCGGCGATACCCTGTACACACTGAAAGACTCGGAGTTTTTCCTGATCCTGCCGTTTACCCCGGAAGAAGGCGTGCGAGTGATTGCCGAGCGGATTCGCCGCACCATTGCCGAACACCACTGGCCGGTGGTTGGCAAAGCCACAGTAAGCCTCGGCTGCACCACCCGCGGCAGTGGCGACACCCGTACCGACACACTCAGGGACCGGGCCCACCAGGCCATGGAAGAAGCTCGCAGACGCGGTACGGATTCGGTCTGGTTCAGCCCGGGAGAAACCATCGAAACATGAGCAGTGCCTGGCTGAACGATCTGTCGGCATGGCTCAGCCTGCATCCCGGCTGGCTGGCAACAGCCCTGTTTACGACTGCCTTCATCGAATCACTCGCTATAGCCGGCATTATTGTCCCGGGTGTCGCCATCCTGTTTGCCGTCGCCGTATTGGCGGGGGAGACCGGCATGCCGCTTGCGGAAGCACTGCTTTGGGCGGGCCTTGGGGCCATCGCCGGCGACACGGCAAGTTTTGGCCTGGGGCGACTGCTGCAGGGGCGCCTGACAACCGCCTGGCCACTGAGCCGCTATCCAAAAATCATCGGTACCGGGGAGCGCTTCTTCAAGCGTCACGGCGGCAAGAGTGTGATCATCGGCCGCTTCGTCGGCCCGGTCAGACCGATCATCCCGCTCGTGGCCGGGGCCCTGATGATGTCCTGGCGACGCTTTCTGGCTTTCAACATCGGCTCCGCTGTTGCCTGGGCGCCAGTCTACATCTTCCCGGGGTTTCTGGTGGGCAGTGCCCTGGCCAGTGATATCAGGCCTCCGGCGCATTTTTACGCGGTCATCGGCATCAGCCTCGCGGCCCTGACGGTGGTCTATTTCGTGCTGTTGAGGTTTCAGCTGGGGCTCGGGGAGGACAGCCGTTTCTACCGCTGGCTGAAGCAGTGGATGGCGCAGTACGAGGCTACGAACCGTTTCTGGCGCTTGTACACGAATCAACGGCCGGCCCGGGAGGGCGAATTCCCGCTGGCCTCATTCATGCTGGCGCTGGGTGCCTCCGCACTACTTCTGATCTGGGGGCAGTTGGCTACCGCCACCAGCCTCCTGGATGGGTTCGATCAGGCCACCCTTCTCTGGTTTGAGCAACTCCGGCAACCTCTGCTGGACGGTCCCTTCATTGCCATTACCCTGCTGGGTGACGCGCCGGTGTTAATGACCGCCGGAGTGCTCGCCTGCGCGGCACTGCTATTCCGGGGCTATTACGCCGCGGCCATCCATGTTCTGGCGGCTATCGCAGTGACGGTGGTTCTGGTCTGGGGCCTGAAGGCGCTGCTGGGCGTGCCCCGGCCGGATGAAGTCATGGGCCCGCCGAATTCCAGCGCTTTTCCCAGTGGTCACACGGCGGGCATCACCCTGCTGGTGACGCTGCTGGCAAGTTTCGTCGCCGGCGAAAGCAGGCATCGGAGACGTTGGCAATACTACGTGCTGCTCTCGCTGCCACTGGTGCCCGTGGCTTTGAGCCGGCTCTACCTTGGGGTGCACTGGTTCACCGATGTGATTGGAGGACTGCTGCTTGCCTTGGCCGTTACCGGTGCGGTGCGGGCCAGTTACAGCCGCTATGACAAGGTTCCGTTGGCGCCGGATATCACCATCGTTGGTGCAGCGGTGGTTTGGTTAATCCTTACGGGAGCCTACATCCTGCTGTCCTGGGATCAGGCGGTTCTGAACTTCAGGCCGGTTGCTGGCACCTAGCCTTCTTCCAGCGCTTCCAGGAGCCCCTGTAGCCGGGTGAGCCGCTCCAGAGGGTCCTGCAATTCCACCAGCTTCTGCTTCTCCTGTTTGTCGAGGGGCAGAAGCTCCGTGAGCCGCCAGCCAACATCCCGGGCATCACCATAGTCAATGTCCATGTTCAGGTCCCGGATGACCGGATGACGAAACAACGCCTTCAGAACCGAGGGCAACTCGCTGAAACGCTCCGGCACCTCACTCTCTGCCTCTTCAATCAGGCACTCGACGTCACCCACATTCAGGCCATCTTCCTGCTGCCAGCTGCGGACCACGGAGACCTTGGATTCGCCTTCAACGGTAATCCCCAGAAGGCCGTTTTCCAGCTGCTGGAAATCAATAATACGTACATAGGTGCCGATATCGTAGAAGGCGGCGGTGCGCCCGGCCTCTCCGCCTTCCTGCAACAGCACCACAACGAACCCACGATCCTCCTTGAGACAACGGGTCAGCATGTCGATGTAGCGCGGCTCGAACAGCTGCAAGGGAATCCTCCCCCTGGGCAGGACGATGGAATTCAGGGGGAACAAAGGTACATTCATAAGTGCAACAGTCACCGGAAAGCAGACTCCACAGTTTACACAGCCCGGACAATCACCGGATGGACAGCAATTGCTGAACTTCGTCGACCCGGGCCCTGGCCTCCGTCAGAAGCTGCAAACTGCGAGAAGCATTGAGTTCAAGCTCGCCCAGACGCCGATACGCTGGCACCTGGTCGAACGGGGGAAGCTCGGCATTCTGGCTGGAACCGATCATCGAATGCAATTGCGCCACGATAACCACATCCACCAATTGGGGTGATGTCTCTCGGCATTCATAGCCCCAGTCCTCGGCATGACGGACCGCCTCAACGAACGCCGGCGGGAACGACCAGTTCTCCAGAACCGCCGTACCCACATCCGCCCTGAGTTCGCGGATTGCATGGCTGAGGTTGGCCTCATCGGCAAAGAGATTCACATGATGTTCCGCCTGGACCAGGATCGGTACCACGCCGATATCATGGAGCAGACCCGCCAGCAACGCCTCCTCCGGATTCAGTTTGGTGGCGTGATCCGCCAGGACCCAGCAAAGGGCAGCCACTTCACGAGAGTGACGCCAAAGCTTTTCCATCTCTTTCTGAAGCGACGCCTGACGGGTCTTGAACACCTCACGCATGGAAAACACCGTCACCAGCTGGCGGGTGGTGCGCATGCCCAGACGGACCACTGCTTCCCGGACATTCCGGACATCACTGAATCCGCGATAAAGCGGGCTGTTACAGGCGCGAACGAGCTTGGCCGCCATCGCCGGGTCGGCCGATACGGCAAGGGCCACCTGATCCGCCGTCGACTCCTCGCGATCTACCGCCCGCCGGACCTTCCAGGCCACATCCGGCACACTGGGAAGCTTCACCTGGTTCGATCTCAGCTCCGACAGGAATTCCATCAGCAGGTGATGTTCCTCGCTCTCGAGCCCTCCATTGCCTTCACCTGAATCCATCTCAACCTGTTCGACAGGCGCCGAACGCAGCAACTGGTTAAGGATGTCCTGCTCGACGACCAGGAATTCCGAGGGTTTGACGGCTGTAACGTCGTACATCCGTGGCTGGAGTCTGGCAATCGGGTTTTGAGCTTTCTCTGTTTCGGCTTCGATGATCGTTTTTCGGCCATCCACGGACTCAAGCTCAATCTTTCCTGCCACCAGGAAAAAATCGAGACCGTCACGGACACCACGTTCCAGAACCCTCTGCCCGGGCCCATGGGTACGACGCTCGGCCCGGCTGGCAAGCAAAACCAACTGGTCATCGGTCAGCCGGTTCAAAGGCTGGAACTCTTTAAGGCGACGAAGCGGCAGGCTTTCCTGGCCGGCCATAGGCATACTCCTTGTCGGATCAAACCGGAAAATAAGTTGGCAACTGTGTTAACTATTGTAAACAGAGGCTCTGAAAACAACCATGCGCCTGGAGTCTAATCTGGTATCCTCTGTTTTTTTGATCAACGTCATCAGGTAACAACAGAGAGAAAAGAACCCCATGCCTCAGTATCGTTCGCGGACATCCACCGCAGGCCGCAACATGGCCGGCGCCCGTGCCCTCTGGCGCGCCACCGGCATGAAAGACGGCGACTTCGGCAAACCGATCATCGCGGTTGCCAACTCTTTCACCCAGTTCGTGCCCGGCCACGTGCACCTTAAGGACCTCGGGCAATTGGTGTGCCGCGAAATCGAGTCCGCCGGGGGTGTTGCCAAGGAATTCAACACCATCGCGGTCGATGATGGCATCGCCATGGGCCATGACGGCATGCTGTACTCCCTGCCATCCCGGGAGATCATCGCCGATTCCGTAGAGTACATGGTCAATGCCCACTGTGCCGATGCGCTTGTGTGTATTTCCAACTGCGACAAGATCACCCCGGGCATGCTGATGGCTGCCATGCGCCTCAACATCCCCACGATTTTCGTGTCCGGGGGACCCATGGAAGCAGGCAAGACCAAACTGTCGGAGCACAAGCTCGACCTGGTGGACGCCATGGTCATTGCTGCAGATCCCAATGCCTCCGACGAACAGGTGGAAGAGTATGAGCGCAGCGCCTGTCCGACCTGTGGCTCCTGCTCCGGCATGTTCACAGCCAACTCCATGAACTGCCTCACCGAAGCCATCGGTCTGGCGCTGCCGGGCAACGGTTCGCTCCTGGCAACGCACGCCGACCGGGAGCAGCTGTTCCTCAAAGCCGGCCGACAGATTGTGGAGAATGCGCGGCGCTATTACGAGGAGGATGACGCCAGCGTACTGCCATTGAGCATTGCTTCAATGGCGGCTTTTGAAAACGCCATGGTCATGGACATCGCCATGGGCGGCTCAACGAACACCATCCTCCACTTGCTGGCGGCTGCCCAGGAAGGCGGTGTTCCGTTCACCCTGAACGAGATCGACCAGCTGTCACGTCGTGTTCCGCAACTCTGCAAAGTAGCTCCGAACTCACCCAAATATCACATGGAAGATGTGCACCGGGCCGGCGGTATCATGGGCATTCTCGGCGAGCTGGAACGAGGCGGTCTGATCAATACCGACCTTCCCACCGTGCACAGCAAGACCATGCGAGAAGCGCTCGAGACCTGGGATATCATGAGGTCACCGCCTACCGAAGTGGTCGAATTCTACAAAGCCGGCCCTGCCGGCATTCCCACGCAGACCGCGTTCTCCCAGAGCACCCGCTGGCCAACCCTGGACGGTGACCGGGAAACCGGCTGCATCCGTTCGGTTGAGAACGCCTACAGTTCCGAGGGCGGCCTGGCCGTACTCTATGGCAATATTGCCCTGGACGGCTGCGTGGTCAAGACTGCGGGCGTAGACGAGAGCATCTTCGTGTTCGAAGGCAAGGCAAGGGTATTCGAGAGCCAGGATTCCGCCGTTGCCGGAATTCTCTCTGACGAGGTCAAGCCGGGCGAAGTTGTCATCATTCGCTACGAAGGGCCCCGTGGCGGACCGGGCATGCAGGAAATGCTGTATCCGACCAGCTACCTGAAATCCAAGGGACTCGGCAAAGACTGCGCGCTACTGACGGACGGACGTTTCTCTGGCGGCACTTCCGGCCTGTCCATCGGCCACGCGTCGCCGGAAGCGGCCGCCGGCGGAGCCATTGGCCTGATCGAAAATGGCGACACAATCCGCATCGACATTCCGAACCGGAGCATCAACGTGGAGCTGGATCAGCCCGAACTGGATCGTCGCCGGGAAGCCAGGGACGCCAAGGGCTGGAAACCGGAACTGCCACGGGACCGCAAGGTGTCTGCAGCCCTGAAAGCCTATGCGCTACTGGCCACGAGCGCCGATAAGGGCGCCGTTAGGGATCTCGAAAAGCTCGACTGAGCACTGAGATCCTGAACCAACAAAAAAGCCCGGCGGGACATCTCGCCGGGCTTTTTTGTTCAGGAAACTCCGATTACCAGAGCGACCAGCCGCCATCTTCCTCTTCTTCAATGGCGTCATCCTGCTCAGGCTCCGGGGCCGAGGTTTCTGCCGCGGAAGAAGCCGACTCCTGAGCCGGCGCGCTGCTGGCTGCGGCGGACTGTGACGGTGCCGAAGCGGCAACCTGAACCGATATCATACCCAAGGCTTCCTTGGTCGGATCGTCCAGATTTCCCGTGGCCTGAAGACCATTATCCTGCTGGAACCGGGTTAGCGCGGACCGGGTTGAGTCATCCATCTGCGGGCTGACATTGGTAATGTCGTATCCTGCTCCGTAGAGCGCGTTCTTGAGTGCAACGATCTCATCCGCGAAGGCTGCAGGGGCAAAGCCCAGTGTGACCGCCAATCCGGCCGCTGCGGCCAGGCGTCCCAATCGGGTTGTTGCGTTTCTCATGGTACTCACCTGCTAACTCCTGATATCTCATCGATATCCGTTTCTTTCTTGTTGTGTGGTGCCTATCTCCACAGGCTGGGGCAAACGGTTAAAAGACTACCATACTTTTGTCGCATGTCGCCTTACGGGACATCATGTCCCGTTTTCTTGCTTTGCGCAGGGGTCTCTTCGTCCGCAGAAGCGGCTGGGCGGTGGGCTTCTTCGCTGAATTCGCGGATGAAAATGCCCCAGAACGCCATAAACAGTGCAGCTACCAGCGGTCCCATTACGAATCCGTTGATGCCGAACATGACAATGCCCCCAAGGGTCGACAACAGAACAATGTAGTCCGGCAGTTTGGTATCACGACCAACCAGTACCGGGCGCAGCAGGTTGTCTGCCAACCCGATGACCACCACGCCAAAGGCTGTCAGCACCACCGCTTCGACAACATCGCCCACGGCCGCCAGGTAGATGGCTGCCGGCACCCAGACCAACGCCGCACCCACAGCCGGCAACAGCGATACGATCGCCATAACCACACCCCAGAGCAACGCACCGCTGATGCCCAGGATCCAGAAAATCAGCCCGCCCAGAGCCCCCTGGATGATGGCAATCAGCAGGTTGCCCTTGACGGTCGCGCGGGTCACCTCCGCAAACTTGGCAAACAGCAACCGCTCCCGCTCATCGCCCAGCGGCAGAGCCCGAATCATCAGCTCGACCAGCGCACGGCCATCCCGAAGCAGAAAGAACGCCAGATACACCATCAAGGCCAGGCCCAGAAAAAACTGGAAGGTATTCTGGCCCACGCCCAGCGCCTGCCTGCCCAGGAACTGGCTTCCTCCGACAAAGATACTCACGGCTCGGTCCCTCAGCTCGGCAAAGCTGATATCAAACTGTGCCAGGAAGGCCTGGATGGCGGGGAACGACTGGTTGACCCGATCTATGTATTCCCCGGGGCGTATTTCACCACTCTGGATCTGCTGATAAAGCGCGACGCCCTCGGCAACCAATGAGGTCACCAGTACCAGAACCGGGATAACCACGATGAACATGCAGATACACAGGGTAATCAGTGCATTTACATTGGGCCTGTCCCCGAGTTTCCGCTCCAGCAGTTGCTGCACCGGGTGGAAAATCAGGGCGATGGCGACCGCCCAGAATATGGGCCCGAAAAAGGGCTTCATAAGAAAAACAAAGGCAAGGGAAACGCCGACCAGCAACGCCAGAAAAGTCCGTGTTTCAAGTTTTGCGTACATAGATTATGCGGTTCCCTGATGTTGGTTCTGCGATATAACGAGTCATTCTACCCTACCACGCTGGCGTGGCCACTGTAGCTGTCTTCGGGTTATAGTGGACGGTTGTTGATCAACTAATAGACAGGTCATGTTGTTGGAACTGGAAACCTTCACCATCGAAACAGCCCTGGATGCGGCCACCGAGTTGCGCAAGGTTCTGGCCGCCCGAACGCACCGGCGCAAAGTGATGGGTCAGGAAGTCATGGTGCCGGGTCAGCTAGGCGAGGCCCTGCAGCTACCACGCATTATCAACCGGCTCCAGAGCAAGCAGATGAAGCAGAGGGAGCTCGGCCTCGAGGACTTCCAGGAGCTGTGGCCTACCCTGTCGCCACAGACTCGGGAGAGAGTGCTGGGGGCAATCGGCTGGTATGACCCCAAGGAACTTGACTGGGATGACAAGCGCTCCAACCGTCGGCCACTGGTCGATCCTGACAGTTAAGCCGTATAACACCGGCATCCCGACTTTGAAATGTCATACTTGGCCCATATGTTGGGCAGTATCAGGAGGATATTTATGACTGAACAACATCAATACACAGCACTTCTTGCTGAAGGCAGCGCGGTTCCCACACTCCTTTGTGGCCACTGCCACTCGATTCTCTCCAGGGCCCGGATTTTCCGGAATGAGGGCGACCAGCACCAGAACATGGAGTGCCAGACCATTGGCCTTTGCTCAGCAGACGATTGCGGCGCCGTCAATTGTTGCGATAACGCTCTGGCCCGCGTTGACAACCCCGAACGCCTGTTTGGCATTGCGTCCTGATTCAAAGCCACAACGCTCTGTTACGCAACTCAAACACACAAAATTTCCATCTGCTTTATCCTGATCTTCGACGATTGTAGTAGGGCACTATTAGCACCGGATGCCGCCCGGCAATCACGCAACCAATCAGTCAGGACAGTCGATGGCATGCGTATTCTGAGAACCGATGAAGCCCGCTTCGCAGGTCTTCCGGATTACCCCTTTGCTCCAAACCATCTTGACGTAGAACCGGGTCTCCGGATGCACTACGTTGACGAAGGCCCTAGAAACGCCTCGCCGGTTCTCATGCTCCACGGCGAACCATCCTGGTCCTACCTGTACCGGCACATGATCCCTCTGGTGGCCGAGGCCGGTCACCGGGTGTTGGCCCCGGATCTGATCGGCTTCGGCAAATCCGACAAGCCGGCGTCGGTTACAGACTACAGTTACGGCCGCCATCTCACGTGGCTGGCCAGTTGGCTTGAACAGCTCAACCTGACCAATATCACCCTTGTGTGCCAGAACTGGGGATCGTTGCTGGGCCTGCGACTGGCCGCGGAACACCGTCAGCGATTCAGCCGAATCATCGTCGGAAACGGCATGCTTCCGACCGGCGAAACGCCTGTTCCAGCGGTATTTTCCATGTGGAAGGCATTTGCCACCCATAGCCCCTGGTTCCCGGTCGGTCGTATCGTGCAACTGGGCACCGATCGCACCCTGAGCAAAGCTGAAATTGCCGCTTACGAAGCCCCATTCCCGTCAGCAGAGTTCAAGGCCGGAGCCAGGGCGTTTCCAAAACTGGTTCCGACGGAACCGGATACACCGGACAGCGACGCCAACAAGGCGGCCTGGCAGGTCCTGGAGAAGTGGAAGAAGCCCTTCATCACCTGCTTCAGCAGTGGCGACCCGATTACCCGGGGCGGCGACAGGCACATGCAGCGCCGGATTCCCGGTGCCCACGGACAACCTCATATCACACTCAGAGGCGGGCACTTTCTCCAGGAAGATTCACCGGAAGATTTCGCCCGTATCATCATCGATGCTCTGAAATCGGAAATGGCGGCCTGAGCCGCCATTTCCGTCAACCGAAGACCGTTACCGTCTGGCGACTCAGCGCCACGAGCTCGCCTCTGGCGGTCCAGATTCCGGCCTGGGTGTGACCATAACCGGCACCCGCCTGATCAATGGAAACCTTGTACAGGAGCCAGTCACCCGGCTCCATAACCGGCCTCGGATGTACAATATCCAGCGCCCAGCTCAGGGAACTGGTCCTCACCCGCTGTTTTACATAGGGCAGAACCGCCGGTGGCCAGGCGTCCACCAGAGCAATAATGTGGGCATCAGAGAACGTTTCCGGCGGTGTCCGGAACTGCACCCAGCCGCCGAGCTCCCGACCCCCCTTGCCGCTGAACGGCAGGTTACCGAAGGCCCAGCGCATCTCAATCTGCCGAATGAATTCCGGGGTAACACCCTCGATGTAGTCCAGCCCCGGGCACTGGCTGACCGGGTTTGCCTCGGGCGCTGGCAGGGCATCCACCTGCACCTGCGAGTCCCGGTCTCCGCCAAAGCTGGCTAGGCAGACCAGCCGGGGTTCACCCTTCTGGACAATGCGGCCCTGTACCTGACTGACCGCTTTTCCCTCACGCAGAATCTCGGCCTCGAAACTGGCGGGGACTTCCGGCTCCACCGGCCCCACGAATGATACTTGCAATGACCTCATCGCACGGCCCTCGGCGACAAGCTTTTCCATGCGCTCAAACATCAACGCTGCCGTGAGACCGCCAAAGGTGGCTCTGCACTGGGACCAGCTCTCGGGCATGGCCAGCTCCTCACTGCCACGGGCCGCCCGCAATAATTCGTCAAAGGTCATTTCGAGTTCCTGTTAGCAACCTATCGGGAAAGCTACGAAGAGTGCCCAAGATCGGATGGCAACGCAATGGCCTGTCCCCGGCAACTACCTATAGCCTCGCCGGGGTTTTGCGTATTAAAGCAGCAACAAAGCCGCTATAATGTCGGCACAACATGCATTGCCCGGCAATGCTCTACCTCCCGAATTCCGAGTGAATCAATGTCTGAATTGTCCTTTGCCGAACTGGGGCTGGATCCAGCCGTACTTGAAGCTGTGTCCGCCGTTGGCTACGAAACCCCGTCACCCATCCAGGCCCAGGCGATCCCCGCGCTGCTGGCCGGTAACCATCTGCTGGGCGTTGCCCAGACCGGAACCGGTAAGACCGCGGCATTTGCATTGCCCCTGCTGAGCCGGATTGACGCTTCTGTTACCGATCCCCAGATTCTGGTTCTGGCCCCAACACGGGAACTTGCCATCCAGGTGGCGGAAGCGTTTACCACCTATGCCAGCAAGTTCCGGAATTTCCACGTTCTGCCCATTTACGGTGGCCAGGACTTTTATCCCCAGATCAAGGGCCTGCGTCGCGGTGCCCAGGTGATCGTGGGCACACCGGGCCGGATGCTCGACCACCTGCGCAAAGGTACCCTGAAGCTGGACAGCCTGAAAGCGCTGGTTCTTGATGAAGCCGACGAAATGCTGCGCATGGGCTTTATCGACGACGTGGAAGCGATCCTGGCGAAGACCCCGGAGAACTGCCAACGGGCATTGTTCTCGGCCACCATGCCGCCGCAGATCAAGAAAGTGGCCCAGACCTACCTGCGCAACGCCACAGAAGTTCGCATTGAAAGCGAAACCCGCACGGTCGAGCGTATCTCCCAGTTCGTTCTGCCGGTCTATGCTGAGCGCAAGCTGGATGCCCTGACCCGCATTCTGGAAGTTGAGCCGATTGATGCCGCCATAATTTTTGTGCGCACCAAAGCGGAAACCACCATGCTGGCCGAAAAGCTTTCTGCCCGGGGCCACGCGGTCGCGCCCCTGAGCGGTGACCTGAACCAACGCCAGCGTGAACAAACGGTTGAAGACCTGAAGCGCGGGAAGAAAGACATTATCATTGCCACAGACGTGGCAGCGCGCGGTCTGGACGTTTCCCGTATCACACACGTCATCAACTACGACGTTCCCTACGACACTGAAGCGTACATCCATCGGGTCGGTCGTACTGGTCGTGCCGGTCGCGAAGGGAAGGCGATCCTGCTGGTAACACCCCGCGAGCGCAGTTGGCTGCGAACGCTTGAACGCGCAACAAACTCGCCGATGGAAGCTTACGAGTTGCCGTCTCCCGTTGAGCTCAAGAAAATGAGGGAGCAGCAGTTCGAGTCCCAACTGCTGGGCTTTGCGGAAGACAAGAAGTTGGCAAAGACGATGTCGCTGCTGGACGAAATCGCCGAGCGCAATGACATGGACATGGCCATGGTAGCCGGCGCCCTCGCCTGCTGGATGGAAGCAGCCCAGCCAGGCTCCCTGCCCCTCGAGCAACCAGAGGCCTTGCCAACCGTGTCGGCAACACCTCCCCGCCGTGATCGTAAAGGTGGCGGCGGTCGTCCGGGCGAGAATCGCAAGGGCCCGAAAGGCGGTTTCAAGAAAGGTGGCCCGAAGGGTCGTGGCGGCCCCGGTGGTCGAGGCAAACCGCCCGGCAAGGGCGGCAAGCCCGCAGGCAAGCGCCCGCCTCGTCAGGCTTAAGCCTGACGCTGATAGACCACGAAACTGTAGTCGTAAGGGTTGTTATCGGACGCGGAGAAATCCTCCCGTCCGATTTCTTCCCACTCATCCCAGTTTACTTCCGGAAAAAACGCATCGCCGTCCACCTCAGCGTGCACCTGGGTGACGTACATCCGATCAACCATCGGCAATGCCTCGGCGTAGATCTGCCCGCCACCGATAATCATCACTTCGTCACCACCTTCCAGCTCCGCCTGCGCCTCGGCCTTCACCAGCGCTTCGGGCAAAGACTTCGCGGCCACTGTTCCGGTTGGTGCTTCCCACTCTTCATTGCGCGAGATCACCACGTTCATCCGTCCCGGCAATGGCCGCCCAATGGAGTCCCAGGTCTTCCTGCCCATGATAATGGGCTTGCCCATGGTAGCCTGCTTGAAATAACGAAGGTCACCCGGAAGATACCAGGGCAGTTTGTTGTTACGGCCAATAACCCGGTTACGGGACATGGCAACGATCAGGGCTTTTCTCATGTACTCGTCTCTTCGGGGTTCGGTCAAATGGCAATCGGCGCCTTGATGCCCGGATAGGGGTCATAACCCTCAAACTCGAAATCTTCCAGCTCGTATTCGAAGATGCTCGCGGGCTTGCGCTTGATCACGAGTTTAGGCAGGGCCCGGGGCTCGCGTTTCAGCTGCTCGAAGACGATGTCGTCGGTCAGGTGGTTCTGGTACAGATGGCAGTCGCCGAAGGTATGCACAAACTCACCGACATCCAGATCACACTGCTGGGCAATCATGTGCGTCAGCAAGGCGTACGAGGCAATATTAAAAGGTACGCCCAGGAACAGATCGGCGCTTCGCTGGTAAAGCTGGCAGGAGAGCTTGCCGTCGGCCACGTAGAACTGGAAAAGGCAGTGACAGGGTGCCAGCGCCATGCGACCCTCGCGAACGTTATCCTGGGGACCGATGGACTCATCCGGAAGCTCAGCGGGGTTCCAGGCGGACACGATCAGCCGGCGGGAATTCGGTTTGGTGCGAATCTGCTCGATCACTTCGCTGATCTGGTCAACCACCTCGCCATTGGGGCACTGCCAGCTTCGCCACTGTTTGCCATAGATAGGCCCAAGGTCACCATTCTCCAATGCCCACTCGTTCCAGATCGAGACCTTCCGTTCCTGCAGCCAGGAGTTGTCGGTGGAGCCCCGCAGGAACCAGAGCAGTTCGTAAATGATGCTGCGCAGGTGGACTTTCTTGGTAGTGACCAGCGGAAAGCCCTCCTGGAGGTTGAAGCGAATCTGACGGCCAAACACCGACCGGGTGCCGACACCGGTGCGGTCTCCCTTGTCGAATCCGTTATCAACAACGTCTTGCATAAGGTCGAGATAGGCTTTCATCGGGCTTGTCTCCGGTAGGCAATAAACATCAGGGCGGCGCCGGCAACGATCATCGGGAAGGACAGTACCTGCCCCATGGTAAGCCAGTCAAAGGCAAGATAGCCCAGCTGCGGATCCGGCTGACGCACGAATTCCACCAGGAAGCGGAACACGCCGTAGCAAATGAGGAACAGACCGGAAACCGCCATGGTCGGGCGCTGCCGGGATGAGAACCACCACAGGATCACGAACAGGGCAACGCCTTCCAGGGCAAACTGGTAAAGCTGGGAGGGATGACGGGCGAGAGAATCCGGAGCCGTTCGAAACACCATACCCCAGGCAACGTCAGTGGGCTTGCCCCACAACTCGCCGTTAATAAAGTTGCCGATCCGCCCTGCGCCGAGTCCAAGGGGCACCAGCGGCGCCACGAAGTCGGCCAGGCGCCAGAATCCGCTGCCCACCTTGCGGCCATACCACCACATGGCAAACATCACGCCCAGCAAACCGCCGTGGAAAGACATGCCCCCTTCCCAGACCCGCAGCAGCCAGAGCGGGTCCGCCAGGAAGGCGTCAAAGTTGTAGAACAGGACATAGCCGAAGCGGCCGCCCAGGATGACCCCCAGGGCCAGGTAAAACAGAAGGTCGCCCATCTGCTCTTCGTTGATAGGCGACCAGGGCTTGCGGGTGCGAATGCGTCCAAGCCACCAGCCGGCTAGAAAACCGAACAGATAAGTCAGACCGTACCAGTGGATCTTGAGGGGGCCGATGGCAATGGCCACCGGATCAATCTGGGGATGCTGCAGCATCAACTACCTCTCAGCTCAGGAGAAAACGGAGACCCACCAGCAGGAGCATGATGGAGAACGTACGCTTGAGAATCTGCGGGTTCAGCCGATGGGCCAGATTGGCGCCAACCCGGGCAAAGAAAACGCTGGTGAGAATGATACCTATGAGCGCAGGCAGATAAATGAAGCCGGCGCTCAGTTCCGGCACTGCGGGATGATGCCACCCGGTCCAGATGTTACCCAGCGCACCGGACACGGCGATGGGCAGGCCACAGGCGGCAGATGTACCGACCGCCTGCTGCATCCGCACGTTACACCAGCTCAGGTAAGGCACCGTAAGGGTTCCCCCGCCGATTCCGAAAATCGCCGACCCCCAGCCAATAAAACCACCGGCGACGCCGAGGCCTGCCACCCCGGGAACGTCGCGACCCGGCTTGGGGTCAACCTGGAAAAACATTTTCAGCCCTACCAGAATGACAAAAATGCCGATGACCAGTTCGAGCGCGCGCCCGCTCATCAGGGATGCCGTCCAGGCACCAACCAGGGCGCCGCCAATAATCCCGACCGTCATGGGCCGGAACAGATCCCAACGCACGGCGCCGTGCTTGTTATGGGAGCGAATGGAGCTGACCGAGGTGAACACGATGGTCGCGAGCGAGGTGCCTACAGCCAGATGGGGAATAATATCCGGATCGATTCCCTGCAGACCAAAGGTGAACATCAACACGGGCACGATGATCAGCCCGCCACCAATGCCGAACAGCCCCGCCACGGTGCCTGCCAGGGCACCGAGGGCCAGATAAGAAGCTATTACGTAAAACAGAGTCATTGTTTGAGCCGCACCCGGGAAACCAAGGCTGGTATGATACACAGCGCAAGAGTCAACTTCATTAAATCCGGGAGCCCACACCTACACCATGTGCCTGATCGCTTTCGCCGTTGGCCAGAACCCTCATTTCCCATTGGTGGTTGCCGCCAATCGGGATGAATTTTTCCGCCGCCCGACGGCCGCCATGGACTGGTGGACCACCGAATCCGGTACCCGGGTGCTTGCCGGCCGTGACTTGCTCTCCGGTGGCACCTGGCTTGCGATTAATACCGCGGGAGAGGTCAGCGCCGTGACCAACGTCCGGGAAGGGGCACCGGAAACCGGCCGTATCAGTCGTGGTGAACTGCCTTTGCGGGCACTCACTGATTCCCGGGAGCATCTTGAACGCTATCTGCTCGACACCGCCGACCAGTTTTCCGGCTTCAACCTGGTGCAGCTGACCACAGCAGACGGATGGTATTTCAGCAATCGGGATGCCCATCCGGGCCGACAAATCCACCGTGGGGTCTACGGACTGAGCAATCATCTGTTGCAGACGCCCTGGCCCAAGCTTCTGCGCCTCCGGCAGGCTGCGGGAGATACCATTGCCGCCGCCGGACGGGATGCGGCAACACTGCACAACGAGCTGATTCCGCTGCTCCAGGACAGCACGCCCGCGCCAGACCATATGCTGCCCGATACAGGCGTTGGCCTGGAGACGGAACGCTTTCTGTCGTCGCCATTCATCGTGGGTTCGGACTACGGCACACGGGCAACCACCGTGGTGACCGTTTCAGCCAGCGGTGAAATCGAGGTGACGGAACAGAACTGGGGTCCGGATGCCCGGACCGGTGAACGACGTCACTTCCACTGGCGGCGATAGCGATCTGGCTCTGGTATAATCCGCGAAATTCTGCCACCCGATCGGAGGGCCCCTGATGGCCGGTGAACAAGGCGCCACATCGATAGCTGATTTTGAGAAGTCTCTTGATGAACTGGAAAAGCTGGTTCGCGATCTGGAGCAGGGCGAGCTGTCCCTGGAACAGTCCCTGACGGCGTTCGAGCGGGGTGTAAAGCTGACCCGTGAATGCCAGCAGGCGTTGAAGAGCGCCGAGCAACGGGTCGAACAACTGGTCCAGAACAGCGACGGCACCCTGGAAACCCGCCCGTTCTCACCGGATGATGCTGACTGATGTCCGGAAAGAACCTGCTTGCCTCTGATTTTCTGGAAACCTGCCGGGCCCGCGTCGATGCGGAACTGGACCGGTGCATTACCCGTGATTCCGCCTCTGGCCGGCTGCAGGAAGCCATGCGCTACAGCGTGCTGGGCGGTGGCAAGCGAATCCGGCCGGCACTGTGTCTTGCAGCGGCAAAGGCAATGGGACAAACCGGTGACGAGGCCCTGATCCCGGCCTGCTCAGTGGAACTGATCCACGCCTACTCGCTGATCCACGATGACCTGCCGGCCATGGATGACGATGAATTGCGCCGCGGACGGCCCACTACCCACATTGCCTTCGACGAAGCCACCGCCATCCTTGCTGGCGATGCCCTGCAGGCACTGGCTTTTGGCTGGCTTGCCGAAGCGCCGGGACTGTCTGAATCGGTGCGTCTGATCATGGTCCGGGAACTGGCCCGGGCCAGTGGCCACGGAGGAATGGTTGGTGGCCAGGCCATCGATCTGGAGTCCGTCGGCAAAACCCTGGCCCTGGCGCAACTTGAAACCATGCACCGCCACAAGACTGGCGCCCTTATCGAAACCAGCGTGCGAATTGGCGCCCTGACGGCGCCGTCGGTCGACGAACACGCCCTGGCTTCCCTGACCCAGTATGCCAAAGCCCTGGGCCTGGCCTTCCAGGTTCAGGATGACCTTCTGGACATCGAGGGCGATACAACGGTCATTGGCAAACCCCAGGGCTCGGATGCCGCCCGCGCCAAACCCACCTACCCCGCCCTGCTTGGCCTGGAAGGCGCCAGGGAGCACCTGGCCAATCTGCTGGAACAGGCCCAGCAAAGTTTGCAGGCGTTTGGTCCCGAAGCAGACCCCCTGCGGGCAATGGCCGATTACGTGGTGGCAAGAACCCATTGAATCCCGGCGCTCCGAAGGCGCACACTGGCCGTAAATATTTTCGTAACAACTGGCCCGCTTTGTGTGAAAAAGCTTCCCCTGTTCCCTTATAATGCCAGTCAGTTACTGAACGTACCGGAAAAGACCCGAGCAGATGCAGGACACTTATATTTTCAAGGAAATCCCGTCACAGCGGCCCAATACGCCGCTTCTGGACCGGATTGACGAACCGGCCCAGCTCAGAGAGCTGGCCCCGGAACAGCTGACCCGGCTGGCCCGGGAGCTCAGGGCCTTTCTGTTATGGTCAGTGGGCCAGACTGGCGGTCATTTCGGGGCCGGCCTGGGCGTGCTTGAGCTTACTGTCGCCCTTCACTACGTCTTTGATACGCCGAGCGACCGCCTGGTGTGGGACGTCGGCCATCAGGCCTACCCCCACAAGATCCTGACCGGACGGAAAGAGTCCATGGGAAGCATCCGCCGCAAAGGCGGTCTGGCCGGCTTCCCGAAACGGGCCGAAAGCGAGTACGACACCTTTGGCGTCGGCCATTCCAGCACTTCCATCAGCGCAGCGCTGGGCATGGCGATCGCAGCACGCCTGCAGCAGACCGGTCGAAAGAGCATTGCCGTTATTGGTGACGGCGCCATGACCGCCGGCATGGCGTTCGAGGCACTGAACCACGCCGGTCACCTGCACGCCGACATGCTGGTGATCCTCAACGACAATGACATGTCGATTTCCCGGAACGTTGGCGGGCTGTCCAACTACTTTGCCAAACTGCTGTCCAGTCGCACCTACAATCAGGTTCGCGATAGCAGCAAGAAGGTTCTGCAGGGAGCGCCACACCTGATGGCGCTGGCCAAGAAGACCGAGGAACACTTCAAGGGCATGATTGCCCCTGGCACACTGTTCGAGGAACTGGGGTTCAACTACATCGGCCCGATCGATGGCCACGACCTGCCCCTGCTGGTTGAAACCCTGGAGAACATCCGCGAACTTGAAGGTCCGCAGTTCCTGCATGTGGTGACGACCAAAGGCAAGGGTTTTGCCCCGGCCGAAGCCGATCCGATCGGCTATCACGCCATCAACAAGATCGAGCCGGTTCCACCCAGTAAACCCGAACCGGTCAAGTCGAAACCGAAGAAGCCCAAATATGCCAACGTCTTCGGGCAGTGGCTGTGCGATTCCGCCGAACAGGATCAGCGCGTGGTGGGCATCACCCCGGCCATGTGTGAAGGCTCGGATCTGCTGGCATTCTCACAGCGCTTCCCGGAACGCTACTTCGATGTCGCCATCGCCGAACAGCACGCAGTCACGCTGGCCGCAGGGCTCGCCTGTGACGGCGCCAAGCCGGTGGTCGCCATCTACTCGACGTTCCTGCAGCGGGCGTACGATCAACTGATTCACGATGTCGCTATCCAGAACCTGGATGTGCTGTTCGCGATTGATCGCGCAGGCCTGGTCGGTGAAGACGGCCCGACCCACGCTGGCGCTTTCGACATCAGCTACCTGCGCTGCGTGCCGAACATGGTGGTGATGACACCGTCGGACGAAAATGAAACCCGCCAGATGCTCCAGACCGGCATGCTCTACGAAGGACCGGCATCGGTGCGCTACCCCCGTGGCACAGGCCCCGGTGCCGAAATTCAGCAGGAACTGACGCCGCTTGAGATTGGCAAGGGCCGCCGGATTCGCAACGGCAAAGGTGTTGCCATCCTCAACTTTGGCACCCTGCTGGCGCCTGCTCTGGAGGCTGCAGAAGCCATCGGCGCGACGGTCGCAGACATGCGTTTCGTCAAACCCCTGGATGAAGAACTGGTGTTGGAGCTGGCCGAGCAGCATGAACTGCTGGTGACCCTGGAAGAAAACGCCATTGCCGGTGGTGCAGGCAGCGCCGTGACCGAATTCCTGAACAGCCGCCTGGTTACCTTGCCGGTACTTCAACTGGGCCTGCCCGATACCTTTATGGACCACGGCAAGCACGGGGAGCTGCTGGAAGAATGTGGTCTGGATGCCGCAGGTATTGAATCGTCTATCCGCACGCGGATCGAGACCCTGCGCCACCAGAACCTGAAAGCCGTCAAATAGACGGAACACAAACCTGAGAATGCAAAAAGCCCGCGGAGTTCGCGGGCTTTTTCGTATGTGGCGACAAACCCAGCTCAGATTTCGGGATCGTCGTCCTGATGGGTCTCCAGCCAGTGGCCGAGCTTGCTCTGCTTGGTATCGAGGTAGTGTTCATTGTGGGGGTTGCGGCCCACGTGCAGAGGTACCCTTTCCGTAATGTCGATGCCGTAGGAGGAGAGCGCTTTGACCTTGCGGGGATTATTGGTCATCAGCCTCAGGCTCCTGATACCGAGATGCTCCAGCATGTCCTTGCACATGCTGTAGTCACGAAGATCGGCCGCGAAACCCAGACGCTCGTTGGCCTCTACCGTATCCGCGCCCTGATCCTGCAGATGGTAGGCGCGGATCTTGTTCAACAGGCCGATTCCCCGACCCTCCTGACGCAGATACATGAGGATACCCCGACCTTCCCGGGCAATGCTGCGCAGCGCCTCTTCCAGCTGGTAGCCGCAATCACACCGCATGCTATAGAGGGCGTCGCCGGTCAGACATTCGGAATGCGTGCGGGCCAGCATGGGTTCGTCGCTATCCAGGTCGCCGAGAGTCAGGGCGACGTGTTCCTTTCCGGTGTCCGGTTCTTCAAAGCCGTGCATATCAAATACCCCGAACGGGGTCGGCAACCGGCAGGTCTGGATGTAACGAACAGCCACAGTGTTTCCTCGTGGTTCAGTCAATCGGGCCGCGCATTCTATCACGGGCCCGCCCGCTTGGCGTAGTCTCGGCACTGTCGCTCCTCCGGAGTGGTCTTGGTAACCAACACTTACGAGCGCGGCGGTCCGCCAGATCAGGCTTTATCGGCGACCCAGTGGCCACTGCGGCCGCCTTTCTTCTCCAGCAGACGCACGGAATCAATCTCCATGCCACGATCGACCGCCTTGCACATGTCGTATAGCGTCAGTGCCGCCACGCTTGCCGCGGTTAACGCCTCCATCTCGACACCGGTCTGGCCGGAAAGTTTGCAGCGGGTCAGAATATGTACAGATGCCCCGTCGTCGCCCGGAGTCAGTTCAACTTTTACAGACGTCAGGTTCAGCGCATGACACAAGGGAATCAGATCATGGGTTTTCTTTGCGGCCATGATACCGGCGATGCGGGCAACAGCCAGGACATCCCCTTTGGGATGCTCACCCTCAATAATCATGTTCAGGGTTTCCGGCGCCATGCGGATGGTAGCTTCAGCGCGGGCCTCGCGTTCGGTGGCCGCCTTGTCGGTCACGTCCACCATGCGGGCTTCGCCCTTGTCGTCGAGATGGGTCAGTTTACTCACGGTCTCTCCCGGAATCGGTTGTGCAAGATGGTGAAAAATGCAGGAACGACAGCATAACAGACATGGCCACGGCGTCGCTGACAAGTGTCAGCTTTGGGGCCACCAGAAGCGGATACCGGCGATGCCCTGACCGCCCCGCTGGCGAGCCTCGCGGAGATCGCCGGGCGACAAACCGCCCAGGGCAAATACCGGAAGCACCGCTTCCGACACCAGGTCGGCAAAGACCGACCATCCCAGGGTCGGCGCACCCGGATGGCTTTCGGTCGGCTGGACTGGCCCCAGGGTCACATAGTCCGCTCCGATAGCCGTCGCATGATCGATTTCCTGCCTGTCATGGCAGGAAACCCCCAGCCAGACATCTTCCGGAACCGGTCTGGCCGAGAGCTTGGCCGCCTCGCGCCAGGGCAGGTGCAGCCCATGGGCGCCGGGTATGGCGCGGAATACCTCCGGTCCACCGTGCACAATCAGTGTAGCTCCGGTCTTTTCACAAACCGGCAACGCGTTCGCCGCCAACTCCCGATAGGCCAGCGGACTCAACGCCGGAGCCCGGAGCAGTACCAGCGGTGGTCGAGCGGCGCTCAGCCCCTCCTGCAGGTGCGCAAGGGCTGGCTCCAGGCCATTCTCGGAACCGGTGATTGCCAACTGCCGGGGCAGACGCAGAGCGCGAATGATCGGCCGGTTGGCGGCGGGGAAATCCTCATCCCGAAGCTGCTCCGGGGTCAGCCATTCCACGGGCTGCCCCTCACATCCCCTTGCTTCGCCCTCGGCAGCGCTGGTTTCCCAGACGTCCAGGAAAACCCGCTTGTCGCCATAATCGTGCCGAATACCGATAACAGGCTCCAGGGAACCCGCCGGCACGTGAAGACCGGTTTCCTCGGCAATTTCGCGCACAAGCGCCGCCTGAACCGTCTCGCCAGGCTCCACCTTGCCACCGGGAAACTCCAGTAAGCCCCCCTGGTGAACGTGGTCTGGCCGTCGGGCGATCAGCACCCGGCCATCACGGACGATGACCGCCACAGCAACGTGAACCTCTTTGACCGGCGTCTCTCTGGCAGACATGCTCAGGTACGATACTCGGCGTTAATAGTCACGTAATCGTGGGAGAAATCGCAGGTCCACACGGTTTCCCGAACATCACCCCGCTTAAGGTCGATGGCAATGGTGATCTCTTCCCGATCCATCACGGCCTGCCCGCGGGCTTCCGAGTAATCCTCGGCCCGGCCACCGTTGCGGACCAGGCAGACATCGCCCAGATAGATTTCAAGGGCATTGAGGTCCAGTCCTTCGACACCGGCGCGACCAACCGCCGCCAGAATCCGGCCCCAATTGGGGTCCGAGGCGAACAGTGCGGTCTTGACCAACGGCGAATGCGCCACGGTATAGGCAACGTCCAGAGCCTCCTGCTGACCGGCCGCTCCGCTGACGTCGATGGTGACAAACTTCGTTGCTCCTTCGCCGTCGCGGACAATGGCGTGGGCCAGTTCCAGATAGATTGCCTGCAAGGCCTCCCGCAGCTTCGGCAGCGCCGCGCTGGAGGCCGTAATCTCTGGGCCGGAATACTGGCCGCTGGCCATCAGCATGCAGGCGTCATTGGTAGAGGTGTCGCCATCGATAGTGATGCGGTTGAAGGACTTCTCCCCCAATTCCGAGGCAAGTGTCTGCAGCAGCTCCGGCGCAATCCGGGCATCGGTGGCAATAAAACCGAGCATCGTCGCCATGTTGGGACGAATCATGCCCGCACCCTTGCTGATGCCCGAGATGGTTACCGTGTGACCATCCAGCTCAACCTGACAGGAAGCGCCCTTGGGGCGGGTGTCCGTGGTCATGATACCACTGGCAGCTTCAGCCCAGCGATTCTCGGCAGTGTTCGCCAAAGCCTCCGGAAGCGCGCCAACGATCTTCTGGACCGGCAACGGCTCGCCAATCACCCCCGTGGAAAACGGCAGAATTTCGGCTTCCGTGACGCCCGCCTGCTTTGCCAGGGCCTGGCAACAGGCCATAGCATCCCGCATACCTTGCTCACCAGTACCGGCGTTGGCATTGCCCGTGTTGATCAAGAGGTACCGGGGCGAGGTCTCGGCCAGATGCCGGCGGCTGAGGGTAACCGGTGCTGCACAGAACTGGTTTTTCGTGAAGATACCGGCAACCCGGCTTTCCGGGGCCAGCTCGAAAACAACCACGTCCTTACGTCCCGGCTTCTTTATACCGGCACTGGCTATGCCGACCTTGATTCCGGCTACCGGATAAAACTCAGGTAAGGTTCCCGGACCTACCGCCATTCTGCCACTCCTCTTGTCTGGGGGTGCGTTCGAGGTAACACACGACCCGCTGAAAACGAAAAAACCCGCATCCCACCAGTTGTGGCTGGCAGAGTGCGGGTTCCGATGGTGCGGTCAGTGCTCTGAATCAGCTGACCTTGCCATGACACTGCTTGTACTTCTTGCCGGACCCGCAGGGGCAGGGTTCGTTTCGACCCACCTTGCGCTCCTGTCGAACGAAGGTTTCCGGAGTCGACTGCCGGGCTTCGTCAGCCTCACCCTCACCCTGGCTCTGGGCCGTGGCGCTGGTTTCGTCGTGGCGCAGACGGGCCTTTGCGAGCTCTTCTTCCAGCTCCTGTTTGCGACGGCGCTCGACTTCTTCCATCTCCTCACGGCTCTGGACACGCACGTGGCAGAGTACCCGGGTAACATCCCGCTTCATGGTATCAAGCATGGTTTCAAACAGGTTGAACGCCTCGCGTTTGTACTCCTGCTTGGGGTTCTTCTGGGCATAACCCCGCAGATGGATACCACGGCGCAGATGGTCCATGTTGGAAAGATGCTCTTTCCAGAGGGTATCGAGCACCTGCAGGAACACCTGCTTCTCGAACTTGCGCATGGCCTCGGAACCGGCAATCTCTTCCTTGGCCTGGTAGGCAGCCACGATCTCGTCGAGAATCTTCTGGCGCAGGTTTTCTTCGTACAGCTTGTTGTCTTCTTCCAGCCACTTCTGAACCGGCAGATCAATCGCCATCTCCGACTGGAGCTGTGCTTCCAGCCCGGCGACGTCCCATTGTTCCGGCATACTCTGGGGCGGAATGTATTCACTGATCAGCGAGTCGACAACGTCTTCCCGAATGGTCGTCACCATGTCCGAAATGTCGTCGGAAGACATGACTTCGTTGCGCTGGTCGTAGATAACCGTGCGCTGGTCGTTGGCCACGTCATCGTATTCCAGCAGGGTCTTACGCATGTCGAAGTTGCGACCTTCCACCTTGCGCTGGGATTTCTCGATCGCGTTGGTCACCATCCGGTGCTCGATGGCCTCCCCCTTCTTCATGCCCATGGCCTGCATCAGGCTCTTCACCCGGTCTGGGGCAAAGATGCGCATGAGGTTGTCTTCCAGAGACAGGAAGAACCTTGAGGAGCCAGGATCACCCTGACGCCCGGCACGACCGCGAAGCTGGTTGTCAATTCGACGGGATTCGTGACGCTCGGTACCAATGATGTGCAGACCACCGGCCTCCAGCACCTGATTGTGACGCTCGGTCCACTCGGCCTTGGCCCGGGCAATCTCCTCTTCTGAGGGATTGTCCATGGCGGCAACTTCGTGTTCCCAGTTACCGCCCAGCACGATATCGGTACCACGGCCGGCCATGTTGGTGGCGATGGTGACCGCCCCGGGGCGGCCCGCCTGGGCAATGATATGGGCTTCGGATTCGTGCTGCTTGGCGTTCAGGATCTTGTGTTCGATCCGCGCCTTCTTGAGCAGCATGGAGAGCAGTTCGGAGGCCTCGATGGAGGCGGTACCGACGAGAATCGGACGTCCTTCGGCAGTGACATCCTTGATCTCGTCAATAATGGCGTGGAATTTCTCTTCCTGGGTCAGGTAGACCAGGTCGTTGTAATCGGTCCGCTGGATCGGTTTGTTGGGAGGAATGACCACCACATCGAGGCCGTAGATCTGGCGAAACTCGAAGGCTTCGGTATCTGCCGTACCGGTCATGCCGGCCAGTTTGTCGTACAGCCGGAAATAATTCTGGAAGGTGGTCGATGCCAGCGTCTGGCTTTCGGCCTGAATCTTGACGCCCTCTTTGGCCTCAACGGCCTGGTGCAGACCTTCACTCCAGCGACGACCCGGCATGGTACGACCGGTATGCTCGTCGACGATGACCACCTGGCCGCCCTGGACGATATAATCCACGTCTTTCTGGAACAGGTGGTGGGCCCGCAATGCTGAGTGCACATGGTGCAACAGGCTGAGGTTGGCGGCGGAATAGAGGCTTTCACCTTCCTTCAGAAGGCCACGCTCAAGCAGCAGCTCTTCAACCTTCTCGTGACCGCTCTCTGTCAGCTCGACCTGGCGGGATTTCTCATCGATGGTGAAGTCACCGGTCGGCTCTCCTTCCTCAGGCACTTCGCCCTTTTCGAGGTTGGGGATCAGTTCATTGATGGCCTGGTACAGCTTTGAACTGTCCTCGGCTGCCCCGGAGATAATCAGCGGCGTTCTGGCTTCGTCGATCAGAATGGAGTCCACCTCGTCCACGATCGCATAGTTCAGCCCGCGCTGGACCTTGTCTTCGGTACTGAACGCCATGTTGTCGCGCAGGTAGTCGAAGCCGAATTCGTTGTTGGTACCGTAGGTAATATCGGCCTGGTAGGCTGCCCGCTTTTCCTCCGCTGGCTGGCCCGAGGCCACGACACCCACCTGCATGCCCAGGAACCGATAGAGCTTGCCCATCCAGTCGGCATCACGACGGGCCAGGTAATCGTTCACGGTAACCACGTGGACACCCTTGCCGGACAACGCGTTGAGGTACACGGAAGCGGTAGCAACCAGCGTCTTGCCCTCACCGGTCTTCATTTCCGCGATCCGGCCTTCGTGCAGGGTGATACCACCGATCAGCTGGACGTCGTAATGACGCATGCCCATAACCCGGCGGCCCGCTTCACGCACGGTTGCGAAGGCTTCCGCAAGAAGCGCATCCAGGGATTCGCCTTCGTCGATCCGACGACGAAACTCCGCGGTCTTACCCTGCAACTCGGAGTCGGACAGATTGCCATATTGCTCTTCAAGCTCGTTAATGCGCATGACCGTCTTGCGCATTCTCTTGATTTCTCTGGCGTTTTTACTGCCGAACATCTTGGTTGCAAGCTTTGTGAACATAGACCACTGCTTCTTTGATTAAACGGAGGAAGCCGGCATTCTAACCTTATTTTGTAACAGGACAAAAGGTAGGCCTCACACAGGCGCAATAAGTCGCTGATGAGGCACCGGATTCACGGATAAAAACTGGCCGGAGGCCGACTGGCGGGAAAGTACTGACAACGGCTTGCGGGCCGGAACCGAATTAGCGGCTCGCCCGCTTGATGTAGGTTTCCGGGTTTTCAGACTTGCCATTCCGGATGACTTCAAAGTGCACGTGAGGCCCGGTGGAACGCCCTGTGCTGCCCATCAGCGCGACTACCTGGCCTTTCTGGACAACATCGCCCACCTTCACCTTGATAGTCTTGCAGTGGGCATAGCGGGTTATCAGACCATCACCATGGTCGACTTCCACGAGGTTACCGTAGCCATAGCGCTCTCCGGCATAGGTAACGACACCGCCGGCGACCGAAATAATGTCGCTGCCATCCTTGCCGGCCAGATCAACACCGGCATGCCAGGTCCGCTTGCCGGTAAACGGATCGGACCGGTAACCGTACTTCGAAGACAGCCAGCCCCAGGTGATCGGGCGGCCTTCCAGGTACAATTCGTCTTCGAGCCGCTTGCTGGAGGCCAGCTGGTCGAGCAACCGCAGTTGCTGTTCGCGGTCTTCGATTCGCCATTCCATTTCCTCAATCATCCGGGTCAGCTCAGGTGCGGAGAAGGAATCCCCGGACAAGGCATCTTCTGGCCCGCCGACTGCAGCCGGCTGATCGAAGTTGAATTCGTCACTGGCCACCAGGCCGGATTCAACAAACCGCTGGCCCAGCGCATCCAGCCGCAGGAGACGGCCCTGGATCTCGCCGAGACGAAGAGTCAGCGCATCCACCTGTTGCTGGACGTTCTCCTCGATACTGGCCAGTTCTGCCTTCTGGTCTGCCAGCTTCTGCTTCCACTCGGCGACCAGCTCGGAGTTGGTGGGCTCTCTGGCCTCTACTTGCTGCACAGCCATTTGATACCCGGCCCAGCCGGCCGCGACCAGCAGGGAGAGCACGAGGAACAGCAAGCCGGCAGCAAGCGTGCTGTTGATCGACAGCACACGGGACTTTCCGTGGCGTTTGCCAACGAGAATAATGTTCATATCGTCATCTGGTTTCATCGTTGAGCCGCAACCGCATCCTGTAGTGTTGCGCCCCGGAAAAATCCGAAGGGGGTCTGCCATCCTTTGGCAACAGCTACATACTGAAAAAATTGCAGCGCCCGGTAGACATACTCATTTATCACAATGTAAAACGAGTGTAATACAGGCACTACGCATAAACCGTGCCGAAGTGTAACCAATCGTAAACGCAGCCGTCGAGTAAAAACGCCGCCATGAAACGCAAAAGCGAACAAAAAATGACCTTCGACAAGCTTGGCAGAACCCCGGTACTGAAGGATCTTGTGGCAAAGGCCGAGCTCCATCGACAGGCGGAAGGAGAAGTCCTGGCCGCCCTGCCGAGCGAGCTGTTCAACGGGACACGCTTTGTCAGCTGCAAGGACGGAGAGCTGGTCCTGACCACCGAAACCGCGGGTAAAGCGAGTCAGATCCGGTTCCGCCAGCACGAAATCATGGAAAAGCTGCGAGAGAACGAACTGTTCCGGTTCGTCTGGAAACTGAAGGTCAAGGTTGCACCGCCCAGATTTCGGGAAAAACCGGTGTTCAAAAAAGAACCCTTGAGCAAAGAAAATGCCCGGCTCCTCAAAGAGGAGGCCGGGCACACGAAGGATAAAGCATTACGCGAGGTTCTCGAAAAACTCGCTAGCCACGTCCGGGATTAAAGCGTCCTGCTTCAGCCCGCCGCCAGCACAGGCTTCATGTAGGAAATCGGGGCAGTGGCCTCGTCATCAAAGGTAACCACTTCCCAGGCATCCTCTTCTGCCCTGAGCTTGCGCAACAGCTTATTGTTCAGATCGTGGCCGGATTTGATCCCCCGGAACTCACCAATCAGGCTGTTGCCCAACTGATAGAGATCGCCGATGGCATCAAGCAGCTTGTGCTTCACAAATTCGTCGTCATAGCGCAGACCGTCTTCGTTGAGGATCTTGTAGTCATCAACAACGATGGCGTTGTCCACACTGCCGCCGAGAGCAAGGTTCATGGCACGCAATTTTTCGATGTCACGCATGAACCCGAAAGTCCGAGCGCGACTCACTTCCTTGACAAAGGAGGTGCTGGAAAAATCGACGGTTGCTGTCTGGGCGCGGCCCTTGAACACGGGGTGATCAAAGTCGATACCGAAGCTCACCTTGAAGCCTTCGAAAGGCAGCAGGGTGGCCTTCTTGTCGCCTTCCTCAACCGTTACCTCACGCTTGATGCGAATGAAACGCTTGGCTGCATCCTGCTCGGCAATGCCGGCGGACTGCAGAAGGAACACAAAAGGACCGGCAGAGCCGTCCATGATGGGCACTTCCGCGGCACTTAGTTCGACGAAACAGTTATCAATCCCGAGACCAGCCATGGCCGAGAGCAAATGCTCCACAGTCGCCACACGGACACCGTTTTTCACCAGCGTCGTGGACAGCATGGTCTCACCTACATTTTCCGCGCAGGCACGAATCTCAACCATCGGGTCAAGATCGGTACGGCGGAAGATGATACCGGAGTCCACCGGGGCAGGCTTGAGGGTCAGGTAGACCTTCTCACCCGAGTGCAAGCCAACACCGGTGGCACGGATGGTGTTTTTAAGTGTCCGTTGTCTGATCATCGGTACATAATTCCGTCACAAAAAGGCGATATTCTAGGCAAAAATCTGCCCGGAGAATATCAGAAAATAAGACTGAATACCATTTAACCAATCCGTTGTTGCTGAATGTTCATCCAGCATCCAACTCATGGCAATCAGTGCACGTATTTACCGGATGCCGGGTTCCATGTTTCGCACAAGAACCACAACCGGATCACAATTGCACCAGATTATCAGTCAGCCTGCCGACGGAGGAATGCGGGAATATCGAGATAGTCGACACCCTGCTCCTCGCTATCCTTGCTCTGGTCGATAGCCACGTTTCCATGGGAAACGGCCCGGCGACGCAGAACAGCGGGACGATCCAGCTGGTTGTAATCGGTTTTTCCATCCAGAGTGCGGGTATTGTCCACCACCTTGGTCGGCTTCTCACGATCACCACCCAGGCCGGTCGCAACAACCGTTACCTTCAGTTCGTCGGTCATTTCCGGATCAATAACGGTACCGACAACAACGGTGGCAGAGTCAGAAGCAAACTCACGCACAATGTCGCCAACCTCGGAGAATTCGCCCAGGTTGAGATCCATGCCCGCGGTAATGTTGACCAGAATACCCTTGGCACCCTGCAGGTTGATGTCTTCGAGCAGCGGGCTGCGAACGGCCGCTTCGGCGGCTTCCCGCGCACGATTTTCACCCGTGGCACGGGCGGTGCCCATCATCGCCATACCCATTTCGGACATGACCGTCTTCACGTCGGCGAAGTCGACGTTGATCATACCGTTGCGGGTAATCAGATCAGCGATGCCCTGAACTGCGCCCAGAAGCACATCGTTAGCTGCGGCAAATGCGTCCAGCAGGCTGGTTTTCTTGCCCATGACCGCCAGCAGCTTTTCATTGGGAATGGTAATCAGGGAGTCGACGCTTTCTTCCAGCTCTTTCAGACCGGATTCAGCAACGCTCATGCGCTTGCCGCCTTCGAACATGAAAGG
Source organism: Marinobacter flavimaris (assembly GCF_002933295.1). Classification (GTDB taxonomy): domain Bacteria; phylum Pseudomonadota; class Gammaproteobacteria; order Pseudomonadales; family Oleiphilaceae; genus Marinobacter; species Marinobacter flavimaris. Next base: position 31,518 of record NZ_PSSW01000012.1, on the reverse strand, counting down.
CTTGGTGACCACGGCAACGGTCAGGATGCCCAGTTCGCGGGCTACTTCCGCTACGATCGGCGCGGCACCGGTACCGGTACCACCGCCCATGCCCGCGGTAATGAAGACCATATCCGCGCCCTTGATGGCTTCGGCGATACGATCGCGGTCTTCCAGGGCAGACTGGCGACCGACTTCCGGATTGGCGCCGGCACCCAGCCCCTTGGTGATGTTGCCACCGAGCTGGATGATCTGACGCGCGTCCATATCGGTCAGCGCCTGGGCGTCCGTGTTGGCGCAGATGAATTCCACACCTTCGATGTCGCTGTTAAGCATATGGCGCACGGCGTTGCCGCCACCACCGCCTACACCGACGACTTTAATGACAGCGTTTTGCTGGACATTATCGACGAGTTCAAACATTTCCCCTACTCCTTCGTGCTGTTTTCAGCCCTTGTTCCGGGCTGTTTGTTCGAGATTGTGTTTTCGAGATACCTTCGTGTACTACCCGCCCGGCCCCGTCAGAAATGACCGGTAAACCAGGCTTTCATGCGCTCAAACAGCGAGGGTGCATCTTCACCCTTGAGCACCGGTGCCCGCCCCAGATCCATCTGGCGGAAACCATGAATCAACAACCCAACGCCAGTGGCGTAGATCGGATTGTTGACTACCTCCGTCATGCCGGAAACCGCCTGCGGACAGGCCAGCCTTACCGGCATGTGGAAGATCTCTTCGGCCAGCTCCACCACGCCTTCCATGGTGGAGGAACCGCCGGTTATCACGATGCCTGCCGGAATGAGGTCTTCAAATCCGGACCGGCGCAACTCTGACTGAACCAGGGTGAACAGCTCCTCGTAGCGCGGTTCCACCACCTCCGCCAGGGCCTGCCTGGACAGATCGCGCGGCGCGCGATCGCCAACACTGGGCACCTTGATGGTTTCATCCGCACCGGCCAGCTGGGTCAGTGCACAGGCATACTTGATCTTGATTTCTTCAGCATTCTGGGTCGGTGTGCGCAGCGCCATGGCAATGTCGTTGGTCACCTGGTCGCCGGCGATCGGAATCACCGCCGTGTGCCGGATAGCACCGCCGGTAAACACCGCAATATCCGTGGTGCCACCACCGATATCCACCACGCAGACACCCAGCTCTTTCTCATCCTCGGTGAGAATGGCGTGGCTGGATGCCAGCTGCTCCAGGATGATGTCATCCACCTCAAGCCCGCAGCGCTTCACGCATTTCTCTATGTTCTGGGCAGCATTGACCGCGCAGGTCACCAGATGAACCTTTGCCTCCAGGCGCACACCGGACATGCCCATGGGTTCCTTGATGCCTTCCTGGCTGTCGATCACGAACTCCTGGGGCAGAATATGGAGAATCTTCTGGTCTGCAGGAATCGCAACCGCCTGGGCGGCGTCAATGACCCGGTCTATATCGGCCTGGGTGACCTCACGGTCACGGATTGCAACAATGCCGTGGGAATTCAGGCTCTTGATGTGGCTGCCGGCAATACCCGCATACACCGAGTGAATGCGGCACCCGGCCATCAATTCCGCCTCTTCCACCGCGCGCTGAATTGCCTGGACGGTGGTTTCAATATTCACCACCACTCCACGCTTGAGGCCCCGGGAAGGATGGGAACCAATGCCCACCACTTCGATGGTGCCGTCCATCTTGCGCTTGCCGACAATCGCAACCACCTTCGAGGTTCCGATATCGAGGCCGACAATCATGTTTTCCGTTTCAACCGATGACATGTGTTCCACCAAACCGTAGGTCTGAATTAACCGTTGCTATGATTTTGGGCTGGAGGCTGTCTCGACAGCCTTCCACTTGACCGCCACACCGTTGGTGTAGCGGGCATCTACCCGACTGACTTCGTCCGACCTTGCTGCCAGTCGGTTTTCATAAACCGTGATAAACCGATCAAACCGTTGCGCCACCTGATCGCGGCCAAGCACCACCTCGATGCCGTTGGCCAGCTGCAGGGTCCACGCACCCCGGTGTTCCAGCGTCAGGCCTGAAAATCCAAGCCCCCGGGCGACCAGCTTGTCGCTCATGTCCCGCGCCATATCGATCACATCCCGCACCCTTTCATCCGGCCCTGCGAGTCGTGGCAACCGACCCGCAACTTCGGGATTCGCCGGCGCGAACAGCTCACCGGTGCGGCTTACGAGACGTCCATCGGTCCAGTAAGCCAGGGGTTTCTTCTCCCTGATATCGATCACCAGGCGATCCGGCCATACCCGACGCACCGCCGCGGACGCAACCCAGGGCCGACGTTCCAGGCTGTCTTTGATTTCCGAAAGATCCGTGGCGAAATAGCTCTTGCCGATCCAGTCGCCAGCGGCGCGCTCAATGGCGACCCGGCTATCGCCCACAAATTCTCCCTTCACATCGACGGCAAGGATCTGCTGATCCATGGCGCCCAGCACCTTGCCAGTGCCCCAGGGCACCAGTGCAGCCAACAGCACAATCACCGCGCCCATGCCCACCTGGAGCCAGGGTACAGCTGCCAGCACACCCTTCAACACGCCAAACCGGTCCCGCTCGGGACCGAGGGACGTTGCCCCCCGGCGTCGCGGGGGCTCGGACGGAATCGCCCGGCTCCGGATCAGCAGTGTTTCAAGCATTGGCGCCCTCCAGACTGTCTTTCAGTATCCGGACCACCAGCTCTTCGAAGCTGATGCCTGCGGCCTTTGCAGCCATGGGCACAAGACTGTGGTCCGTCATACCGGGCACGGTATTGACCTCCAGCAGCCAGAACTTGCCGTCGCTGTCCTGCATGATGTCGACCCGGCCCCAGGTCCGACAGCCAACAACCCGGAAGGCCTCCAGTGCCAGGTGCTGAAGACGGACTTCGTCTTCAGGCGCCAGACCACAGGGAATGCGATACCGGGTATCGTCTGCCAGGTACTTGGCCTCGTAATCGTAAAAAACGTGCTCGGTGCTTGCGCTCAGGCCAATGGCCGGAAGCGCCCGATCCTGCAACAGACTGACGGTGAACTCCGGCCCTTCGATCCACTCCTCCACCAGCACCAGATTGTCCAGCGCGGCGGCGGCTTCGTAGGCGTCAGCCAGTTCGGCCGCCGTGTGTACCTTGCGGATGCCGATGCTGGAGCCTTCCCGGGAAGGTTTCACACTCAAGGGCGCCCGCAGTTCACCAATGATCTGTTCGGCCTGATCTGCTCCGGACATGGTGCGGAACTTCGGCGTTGGCAGGCCACAGCCTTCGAACACGTACTTGGTTCTCAGCTTGTCCATGGCCAGTGCCGAGGCCAGCACATCGCTGCCGGTGTAGGGAATACCGGCCTGCGAAAGGATGGCCTGCAAGGTACCGTCCTCGCCTCCACGACCATGCAGCGCGATGAACACCCGGTCAAAATCAGGGTTGTCGACGGTTCTCAGCAGGCAGCCGCGGACGTCCACGGCAAACGCATCCACGCCGGCTGACACCAGCGCCGCCAGTACCGCCTTGCCGCTTTTCAGGGACACTTCCCTTTCAGCGGAATCTCCACCCATGAACACGGCCACCCGACCGAGCGACCGAACGAGCTCCGGTTCGGCCTGATAAGCCTGTGGTTCCCCATGATGCATGTCACTCACCAGCTATCACTCCCGCGGCTGCCAGCCGCGCTGCCACGCCGCCAATATCGCCGGCGCCCTGGGTTATCAGCAGATCACCGTCCTGCAGCACATTGGCCAGCAGGGACTCGATTTCCAGGTTGTCCTCAACAAATACCGGTTCCACCTGCCCCCGCTGGCGAATACTGCGGCACAGGGCCCGACCATCGGCCCCCGGAATCGCCGGTTCGCCGGCGGAATACACGTCCATTAAAAGCAGGCCGTCCACTTCCGAAAGCACCCGGACAAAGTCTTCATAAAGGTCGCGGGTCCGCGTAAAGCGGTGCGGCTGGTAAAGCATGACCAGACGCCGATCGGGCCAGGCATCATGTGCAGCCCGGATAACAGCCTCTACCTCCGTCGGGTGGTGACCGTAATCGTCCACCAGGGTGACCGTGCCCTTGGGGGTCTGGTAATCGCCGTAGACCTGGAACCGGCGACCGACACCGGCAAATCCGGCCAGCCCGCGGCAGATTGCATCATCGGCGACGCCTTCGTCTGTGGCCACGGCTATGGCCGCCAGCGCGTTCAGCACGTTATGACGGCCCGGCATTTTCAGCTCGACCGCGAGGTCGCTGCGCCCGGCCGGACGCTTCACCACAAAGTGGGTCCGCAAACCGTCGGAATTGATACTCTCGGCCCGGTAATCCGCCTCCGGGTTGTCAATTCCGTAGGTGATGATGGCGCGGGATATCCGGGGGATGATCTCCTGAACGTAACCGTCATCGACGCACATCACCGCAACACCGTAAAACGGCAGGTTGTGCAGAAAGTCCACAAAGGTCTGCTTCAGCTTCTCGACATCGCCGCCATAGGTATCCATATGGTCCGCTTCGATGTTGGTTACCACTGAAATCACCGGCGTCAGATGCAGGAAGGACGCATCACTCTCGTCTGCCTCCGCCACCAGATAGCGGGAACCGCCCAACTGAGCGTTGGTGCCGGCGCTGTTCAGCTTGCCGCCAATCACGAAAGTCGGGTCCAGGCCCGCCTCACCCAGAATGGATGCGATCAGGCTGGTGGTTGTGGTCTTGCCATGGGTTCCAGCGACGGCGATGCCGTGGCGATAGCGCATGATTTCCGCGAGCATTTCTGCCCTGGGCACGATCGGCACCCGACGACTGCGGGCCGCCACGACTTCCGGGTTTTCCGCAGACACCGCTGAAGACACCACAACCACATCGGCACTGGCGCTGTTCTCTTCCCGGTGACCGATCTGCACTTCTACGCCCATACCCTTGAGACGATCGGTAACCGCCCCTTCTTTCAGATCCGATCCGGAAACGTCGTAGCCCTGATTCTTGAGAACCTCGGCGATGCCGCTCATCCCCGCACCACCAATCCCCACAAAGTGGATGTGACGGATCCGGCGCATTTCAGGCACCTGATAGACCAGGGGCGGATTATTTGCATCAGCCATTGGCGGCCTCCAGACAGTAATTCACGACTCTCTCCGTTGCATCAGGGCGGGCCAATGTTCGGGCGGCCTTCGCCATTTCGTTTACCCGGTCACGATTCCGGGCCAGATCACCCAGGGTTTCCGCAAGCACCGCCGGGGTCATTTTTGCCTGTGGAATCAGAATGGCTGCCTTCGCCGACACCATTTGTTGCCCGTTTTTCGTCTGGTGATCATCCACGGCGTGGGGAAAAGGCACCAGGACAGCGCCGATACCCGCGGCGCACAATTCCGAAACGGTCAACGCGCCTGCCCGGCACAGCACCAGGTCGGCCCACTGATAGGCCTCGGCCATGTCCTTGATGAACGGCTCAACGGCCGCCTCCACGCCATGCTCCTCATAGGCCTGCTTCGCCGCCTCGGCATGGCGCTCACCACACTGGTGGCGGACCACGGGCCGGTCACCTTCCGGCAACATCGCCAGCGCCTCGGGGAGCTGCTCATTAAAGACCTGCGCGCCGAGACTGCCGCCGATCACCAGCAATCTGAGAGCACCTTCACGGTCCGCCAGGCGCCTTTCCGGAACAGGCAAGGCCGCGAGGTCTTCCCGCACCGGATTGCCGGTACAGCGGGTAACCACTTTCGGCCCGAAGCTACCCGGAAAAGCCTCCAGCACGGTTTCTGCAAACCTGACCAGGATGCGGTTGGTCATTCCGGCGATGGCGTTCTGTTCATGAATCACCAGCGGCGTACGGTTCAGCCAGGCGGCAACACCACCGGGCCCGGTAACAAATCCGCCCATGCCTACAACGCAATCCGGGCGAACCCGGCGCAGGATGGTGAAGGCTTCACCCAGCGCCCGCATCAGCCGGAACGGCGCCAGCAAGAGAGCGAGCTTACCCTTGCCCCGCAAACCGGAAATATGAATCAGTGACAGCGGGATATCGGTTTCGCCGATCAGCCTCTGTTCCATTCCGCCACTGGCTCCGAGCCAGTACACCTGGTGGCCACGAGCCTCAAGCGCCCGAGCCGTTGCCAGGGCCGGGAACACGTGCCCGCCGGTACCGCCGGCCATCATCAGGAAGCGACGCTGTTCAGTCATACACCGCACCTCCCCGCGTCTTCGGACCGGTCTTCTCTCGGGCCAGCTTTTCCTGATCCAGGCGCTCCATTTCCACACGGGCAAGAACGCCAATGCAGATACAGGTAATCATCAGACTGGATCCACCGTAGCTCACCAGCGGCAGAGTCAGCCCCTTGGTGGGCAGAAGCCCGGTGCTAACCGCCATGTTGATGCCTGCCTGCAGGCCAATCAGCAGGGTCAGCCCATAGGCAAAACACGCGCCGAACGGCATGTCCGCCTTCTCGGCCCGGCGGGCAATGACGAATCCGGTCACCACCAGCAGAGTGAACAGACTAAGTACCAGCAAGGATCCCAGGAGACCGAATTCCTCAGCGATAATGGCGAAGATAAAGTCGGTGTGGGCCTCCGGCAGATAGAACAGCTTCTGGATGGAGTTACCCAGGCCGACACCACCCCAGTCTCCGCGACCGAAGGCAATCAGGGACTGGGTCAACTGGTAACCGCTGTCGAACTGGTCTTTCCAGGGATCGAGATAGCTGACAACCCGTTTCAGACGGTAAGGCTGGGTAACGATCAGAATGGCACCCAGGACCACCAGCGTGCCGATCAGGGGCACGAACCGGCTCAGCCGGACACCGCTCAGGAAAATCATCCCCGCCGCTGCCGTCACCAACACCACAGTGGCACCGAAGTCCGGCTGAATAACCAGCAGAACCGATGCCAAACCGAGGACGACCAACGGCTTCAGGAAACCAGGCCAGGTATTGAGCAGTTCATCCCGGCGACGGACCACGTAGCCGGCCAGGTAGGCAATCAGGCAGAGTTTCGCCACTTCCGAGACCTGGACGTTGAACAGGCCGAATGGAATCCAGCGGGTGGAGCCGTTCACGGTACGGCCCAGGGGCGTCAACACGAGAACCAGGACCAACAGACCGATGCCCAGCAGCAGCCAGCCGCTGCGCTCCCACCAGGCCACCGGCACGTTCACCGCTACCAGCGCCAGCAGGCAACCAAGACCGGCAAACATCAGCTGGCGAATCACATAGTGGTAGCTGTTACCCATGGTTTCAGCGGCCATATCCATGGATGCCGAGGAAATCATGACAACGCCCATCACCAGCAATGCGACCGAACTGATCACCAGCATGGGCAGAGGCTGAACCTCGCCAAGCCATTGGTTCCGGTTCTGCAGGGAAAGATCTGCGTGCATCACAGCGCCTCCACCAGAGAACGGAACTGGTCACCGCGATCAAGATAATCACGGAACATGTCAAAGCTCGCGCAGGCCGGCGAGAGCAATACCCGATCCCCGGGCACCGCCAGCTCGGCGGAACGGGCAACCGCCTCGGCGAGGCTGTCCATCCGGTGAACCGGAATACCGCTGCCCAGCACATCGGCGATGGCCGGCGCATCGCGACCAATCAACAGCACAGCCCGGCAATGCAATGCAATGGGCGCTTCCAGGGCGATAAAATCGGCACCTTTGCCATCACCACCGGCGATCAGCACGACTTTGCCATTGTCCGGTGCAAGGCTTTCAATGGCGGCCACTGTGGCTCCGACATTGGTGCCCTTGGAATCATTGATGAAATCCACATCGTTCAGCCGGCGCACAAACTCGCAGCGATGCGGCAGCCCCGGAAATTCACGGGCGACCGTCAGCATCACATCCATGGGCAGACCAGCGGCATGGCCCAGTGCCAGAGCGGCCATCACGTTGCTGATGTTGTGATGACCCATCAGCTTCAACTCGCTGGCCAGCAAGAGGTTATCAAACCCGAAGGTAATCCAGGTGCCCTGGTCATCGTCCCGGGTGCTGAACGTCTCCGGATTCACCCGATGGAAGCCGAAACACAGGAACCTCAGGTTGTCCCTTGCCATGGGTGTGCTCAAGGCATCGTCCAGATTAACAATGGCGTTCTTGCAACCCCGGAATATCCGCTGCTTGGCCTGGAAATACGCCATCTTGTTGGGGTAACGGTCCATGTGGTCGTCACTGAGGTTGAGCACCGTTGCCGCAAGGGCGTTCAGCTCGTCCGTGGTCTCAAGCTGGAAACTCGAAAGCTCGAGCACATACAGGTCTGCGCCCTGGCCAAGAAGATCAAGGGCCGGGGTACCGATATTGCCGCCAACGGCGACGGTCCGGCCCGCCGCTCTGGCCATCTCACCCACCAGTGTGGTGACGGTGGTTTTGCCATTGGAGCCAGTGATCGCGACGATCGGCGCATCGGCAGCCTCGGCGAACAGATCAATGTCACCCCGGATTCTTGCTCCCTGGCGGGCGGCAGCTGCAATGGCTGGTTCGGCAATGCTGATTCCCGGGCTGACCACCAGTTCGTTGAAACCGGCAAACAGCTCTGCGTCAAAGGTCCCGAGGTGTACCGGAATATCCGGCCAACCGACCTTCAGCTGATCAAGACCCGGAGGAGCCGTGCGGCTATCGGCCACAGCAACGTCCCGCCCCTGTTCGGACAGATAGCGCACGCAGGAAAGCCCGGTTTTACCGAGCCCTACGATCAGTGTGCGACGATCCGAAACAATGACACTCATAGTTGCAGCGCTTTCCTATCTCAGTTTCAGACTGGCAATGCCAATCAGGACCAGAACGACCGTGATAACCCAGAACCGGACAATCACTCGTGGCTCCGGCCAGCCTTTCAGTTCAAAGTGGTGATGCAGCGGCGCCATGCGGAATATCCGCCGCCCGGTCAGACGGAAGGACGCTACCTGCAGGATCACCGACACGGTTTCCATCACGAACACACCGCCCATGATGAACAGCACTATTTCCTGGCGAACAATCACCGCGACCACACCCAGGGCGGCACCGAGGGCCAAGGCGCCCACATCCCCCATGAAAACCTGAGCCGGGTAGGTGTTGAACCAGAGGAAACCAAGCCCGGCGCCAACGAGTGCGCCGCAGAATACGATAAGCTCCCCGGTGCCCGGGAGATGCGGGATCAACAGGTAATTGGCGAACTGGGCGTGGCCGGACAGGTAAGCGAAGATACCAAGCGCTCCGGCGACCATCACCGTTGGCATGATTGCCAGACCATCCAGGCCGTCGGTCAGGTTGACGGCGTTGCTGCTGCCAACGATCACGAAATAGGTGAGCAGAATGAACAGCACCGGGCCAAGGGTGAGGGATACCTGCTTTACAAAGGGCACATACAGAGACGTCTCCTGGGGCAAGGCGGAACTGAAGAACAACACTACAGCCGCCGTAGCGCCGATAACCGACTGCCAAAAATACTTCCAGCGGGCCGGCAGGCCCCGCGGGTTACGTTCCACGACTTTGCGATAGTCATCAACCCAACCGATTGCGCCGAACAGGAGCGTCACCAGCAGGGTGACCCAGACGTAGCGGTTACCAAGATCCGCCCAGAGCAGCGTACTGATGCCAATGGCCACCAGGATCAGTGCGCCACCCATAGTCGGGGTGCCAGCTTTGCTGAGATGGGTTTGCGGACCGTCATCTCTCACCGCCTGACCAATCTGGTACTGGCTCAGCTTGCGGATCATCACGGGGCCGATGATCAGCGAAATCAGCAGCGCGGTGAGTGTGCCCAGAATTCCACGCAGGGTCAGGTACTGAAACACCGTCAGTGCGGAGAAATACTGTGATAGGACCTCTGTCAGCCAGAGCAGCATGAGTTATTCACCTTTTCTTTAATTCCCTCCACCACACGCTCCATGGCGGAACTGCGAGAACCCTTGACCAGCACTGTCAATGGTGTGTTTTTATCCCCAATCGCCGATTCAACGGCCTGCTCATGGCTCAGCCCGAGTTCCGTGGACTCGCCAAACCCGTCGGCATAACCTTCACAACCCGGCCCCACGGTAATCAGTCGATCGATACCATGCTCCCGGGCGCACACTCCAACTTCCCTGTGCAACGCATTTGCCTTGGCGCCAAGCTCTGCCATGGCACCGAGTACAGCAATCTTCTGACCTGCACGGCCGGCCAGCACGCCGAGCGCGGCTTTCATGGACGACGGGTTGGCGTTGTAACTGTCGTCAATCAGCGTCATTTCCGGCGACAACTCCAAGACCTGAAGCCGCCCTTTCACCGGCGCAACACTGGCCAGCCCTGCAACAATCGCCTGATCACTGGCACCCAACTCACGGGTTGCCGCGATGGCAAGCAGCATGTTGGTGATGTTGTGATCGCCCTCCAGGCCCAGCGTGACCCTGCATAGCCAGCCGTTCGGGCCGCTGACCTGAAAGGTTCTGGTTCCGGCGTCCTGGCCCTCAATGACTGCGTGATAATCCGCCTCGGCGCCGAGACGGCTGACACCTGCGACGCGGCGGGCCCCGGCTCGGGTGCGCCACTGCGCGAAGGCCGGATCGTCACCGTTGAGCACCATCAGCCCGTCTGACGCGACGCCGTCAATGATTTCGCCCTTGGCCAGGACAATGTTCTCGTAGCTGCCAAACCCTTCCAGATGGGCCTCGCCAGCATTGGTGAGAATGGCAACGCGGGGCTTTGCCAGGGCGACGGTATGGGCAATTTCACCCAGCCCACTGGCACCCAGTTCAATCACGCCGTACTGGTGTTCCGGAGAAAGGCCGAACAGCGTAAGCGGAACGCCGATGTGATTGTTCAGGTTGCCTTTCGTTGACAGCGTCTTGCCCATCTGCGACAGAATGGCGGCGCACATTTCCTTGACGGTGGTCTTGCCGCTGCTGCCAGTGATCGCGAGGATGGCCGCTGTGCTTTCTTCACGGTTGGCGGCCGCTAGCCGGGCAAGGGCCTCCAGTGTGTCATTCACTACCAACTGAGGCAGAGCCAGGTTGGTATCAGACGTATCGACCACCAGGCCAACTGCGCCTTTATCCATGGCCTGTTGCAGGAAACGGTGGCCATCGAAATTTTCGCCGCGCAGGGCCACAAACAGCTGGCCAGGCTCGAGGGTGCGGGTATCAGTGGAAACCCCGGCGAAGCTCACCGACGCAAGGTCGCCCGAAGCGCACTGGGCGCCCAGCCAACCCTTGGCTTCCGCCAGCGAAAAGGCGCGCATCATGCCACACCCCCATTGAGTTTCAAGACGTGGCGAACCTGCTCCGCATCACTGAACGGGTATTTCTGGCCGGCGATTTCCTGATAAGCCTCGTGGCCTTTCCCTGCGATCAGAACTACGTCGTTTGGCGTGGCCGAGCGGATCGTCGACTGAATGGCCTCGGCCCGGTCATGGATAACAGAGACCCGGGCAGCGTCCGTGAAACCGGCGAGGATGTGCCGCGCAATTGTTTCGGGGTCCTCACTGCGGGGATTGTCATCAGTAACGACCACCCGATCTGCAAGCCTCTCGGCTTCCCGGGCCATTTCCGGACGTTTACCGGCATCACGGTCACCGCCGCAACCAAACACGCACACCAGTTCACCGGTAACGTGCGGACGCAGTGCTGTCAGAGCATTGGCGAGGGCATCCGGGGTGTGGGCGTAATCGACCACCACCCTGACACCATTAGCACCCACAAACCGCTCCAGCCTGCCCGGTGGCGGTGTGAGCCGACCCACAGCCTGCTGCACGCGCTCGATCGGCACGCCAAGCGTCAGAACCGTTGCCATAGCCGCCAACACATTGCTCGCGTTGAAACTTCCCATCAGCGGAACCGAGACAACAAACCGGCTCCACTCGCCATCGACCTCAGCTTCAAAGCCTTCGTCGGTTGGTCGGAATTCCCGTAACCAGAGCTCGGTCTGGGCCTCGTGCAGGCTGTAGCGCACGCGATCACATTTGCCGTCCAGCTGTTCGAAGAGCTGTCGACCAAATGGATCGTCAAAGTTGATTACCGAAAAATGCAGCTCTTCACGCTGGAAAAGCTGCGCCTTGGCGGCACCATAGGCTTCCATGGAACCGTGATAATCCAGATGATCCCGGGTCAGATTCGTGAATACAGCGCCGGTCATCGAGAGGTTATCCACGCGGCCCTGATCAAGGGCATGGGAGGACACCTCCATCACGGCTGCCCGACCTTCCTGTTTCACGATCCGGGACAGCACCCGGTTAACCTGAACCGCATCCGGTGTCGTATGCGTCGCAGGCTGCAGGGCGCCGGGCATGCCATAGCCCAGGGTGCCGAGGATGCCGCAGGGCGTTCCCGTTTCCTTGAGCAGCTGTGCGACATACTGGCAGACCGACGTCTTGCCATTGGTTCCGGTCACGCCAATCAGGCGAAGTCGTTGCGACGGATGCTCGAAAAAGCGATCAGCGATTCGCCCCACCAGACTGCGTAGGCCAGCGACAGGTACGATCAAGGCACCGTGGTGTTCGGTGCACTCTCCCGCCTGCTGCGCTTCCAGGAGGATGACCGTTGCGCCCGCTGCAATGGCCTTATCGACATAGAAGTCAGCCGGCGTTCGGGCGCCCGAGAGGGCGATAAAGGCATCGCCGGAGGCGACTTCCCGACTGTCGGTTTTCAGTCCGTGGATGGTCACGTCGAACACCGACGGAACCGCTACGATACCCTGCAATAACGTGCTGAGAGATGTGATGCACATAGGCCTACCCTCGCTCTCCGGATGCAGAAGCAGCCATTTCGGCCTCTCCCACTTCCAGTTCAGGCTTCACATTCAACAGTCGCAGTGCGTCACTCATTACCCGTGAGAATACTGGCGCGGCCACTTCACCACCGTAGTATTCTCCGGACTGCGGCGCATCAACGGCCACAACCGTAACCAGCCTGGGGTTATCAATAGGCGCCATACCGGCAAAAATCGCCTTGTACTGGCTATCCTCGTAACCCTGGGCCCCAACAAGATGAACAGTCCCGGTCTTGCCGCCGGCCGAGTAGAATCCAGGCTGTGCCCGCTTACCGGTACCCCTTGAAACGGCCTCGCGCAGCATATTGCGAACCTGGAGGGTGACCTGCTCCGAGAGCACTCGCTGCCCCTCCGGCTTCTTGTTCTGCCGGACCAGGCTCAGGGGATAGCGCACGCCACCATTGGCGATCACCATATAGGCCTGGGCCAGTTGAAGAGCGTTCACGCTCATACCGTATCCGTAGGACAGTGTCGCCTCTTCCACGGGGCGCCACTTGGGCGGCGATGGCAATACACCCACGGCTTCGCCGGGAAAACCGATCCCCGTTGGCTGGCCAAGCCCCAGACGGGCGTAGAGATCACGAATCACATCGCCGCCAAGGTCGGTAGCAATCCGGCTGATTCCGACGTTGCTGGACTTGACGATGATCTCGGTCATATCCATGACGCCATAGTTGCGATGATCCCGGATGGTGAAACGACCGAAACGGCGAAAACCCGGGTTGGTATCAATGGTGCTGTTAACCGAGTAGCTGCCGGATTCCAGCGCCGCCGCCATGGTGATCGGCTTCATGGTTGAGCCTGGCTCGAACAGGTCGGTGATAGCCTTGTTTCGAAGATTTTCCGCTGCGAGCTGACTGCGGTCATTGGGGTTATAGGACCCCTGGTTGACCATCGCCAGGACCTCACCGGTATCAACGTCGAGCATGACCAGCGTACCCCCTCTGGCATTATGAGCCGCCACCACAGCCTTGAGTTCCCGATAGGCCAGGTACTGGAGGCGCAGGTCGATGCTGAGGGCGAGGTTCTGGCCGGGGCTGGCATCGCGAATCAGGGTCAGATCCTTGATAACCCGGCCGCGGTTGTCTTTCAGGACCCGCTTCCGGCCGGTTTCACCGGACAGCCACTGGTTGTAGGCGAGCTCGATCCCTTCCTGCCCGCGTTCGTCGATGTCGGTGAAGCCCACAACGTGAGCAGTCACTTCGCCGGCGGGGTAATAGCGACGGTACTCCTGACGGGTGTATATCCCGTCAATCTCCAATTCGAGAACCTTTCTGGCCAGATCCGGCTGAACCTTGCGGCGCAGATAGATGAATTCCCGCCCGGAGTATTCTTCGAGACGCTGCCGAAGAGAGGCTTCATTGATATCGAGCAGCCGCGCAAGGTTGGTGAGTCGCGCCTCGGAGGGATTGGCTTCAGAAGGATTCGCCCAGATGGTCTGCACTGGCGTGCTGACGGCCAGAGGCTCGTCATAACGATCGGTGACAACACCACGATGAGCATCAATACTCTCAACCCGGATCGTACGGACATCACCCTGCTTGCGCAGGAAATCATTATCTACGACATGGAGATCGACCAGGCGCCAGCCAAGCACACCCACCACCAGGAGAAAGACGCCCACGACGGAGCCAAAGCGCCAGGCTGCCAGCCCGGACGCCAAACGCTGCCCCCATGTTGTCTTCTTTCCCTGATCGGACACGTCGATCACCCTGAATCGTTGTTGTTCTCGTTGATTACCGGCTGGTAACCGGCGACATCAGTGGCACCAGCACAATATCCTGACGTCCCGGCACCACCATGCCGAAACGCTCAGCCGCCAGCTTTTCGACCCGGCCATGAGCGCTTAACGCACTCTGCTCGAGCAGAAGCTGGCTCCATTCGCTCTGATAACGGTCGCGCTCGGACTGAAGTTGCGACAGCGTGTTGAAAAGCTCCCGGTTCTCGTGGGCACTGACCACCACGCCAATAGAGGAAGCCAGCAACACGGCGACCAGACCAAGCGAGACAAGCACCTTGCCCTGCTTCGTGGCAGCGAAAACCTGCCTTGAGATACGGACCGCGGTTGCAACACCGTCCCGGACCTTCTGCTTGTTGAGCTTCGCCGTTTTTACCGGCTCTTCAATGGCAACAGCGCCCATGGTTACGCGCTCCCCTGCGAGTTTTTCCTGATATCGGTGCGTTCGAGCACCCGCATGACTGCGCTGCGGGCACGTACGTTGTCACTTACTTCTTCGGCGCCGGCCTTGCTGGCTTTGCCAACGAGCCGGAAATCCGAGGCTTCCTGTTCCGCGGTTACGGGCACCCCTTTGGGCAGCTGTGGCCCGCGCGCCAGATCCCTCATGAACCGCTTGACCAACCGGTCTTCCAGCGAATGAAAACTGATGACCACCAGACGCCCTCCAGGAGCGAGGTGGTCAACAGCAGACTGAAGACCCACTTCGAGATCTTCCAGCTCCCGGTTGATAAAAATCCGGATTGCCTGGAAGGTCCGGGTAGCCGGATGCTTGTGCTTTTCCTTTTTCGGGACCGCCTCGCTGACCAACTCTGCCAACTGGCGAGTGGTTTCGACGGGCGCTTCCTGCCGACGCTCGACCAGTAGCCGGGCAATGCGCCGCGAGAATTTCTCTTCGCCGTAACGGAAAATCACGTTTGCGATATCCGACTCGTCCGCTGTTGCAAGCCATTCGGCGGCGCTGGGCGATTGTTCGGTATTCATGCGCATGTCCAGTGGACCATCACGCATGAAACTGAATCCACGGGAGGCATCATCAAGCTGCGGCGATGACACGCCGAGATCCAGCAACACACCATTCACTGTCTGCCAACCCTGACCGACCACCGCAGCGCCCAGCTCCGCAAACGAACCGTGGAAACTGTGGAACCGGTTATCCTGGGCTTCCAATTCCTTCGCCGCGCGTATCGCCTCGGGATCCTTGTCGATACCCAGCAACCGCGCCGACGGGCCGAGGCGACCGAGAATCAGGCGGCTGTGACCACCCCGCCCAAAGGTGCCATCCACGTAATAACCGTCGGGGTCGTTGACCAGATAGTCGACCGCCGAATCCAGGAGCACCGAGCGATGCGAGTACGCTGCCCCGGCCTCCTGGTTGCGATCGGTGGTCATAAGGACAGCGCCTCCATCTCGGGCGGCATGTCTTCGTCATCAGAGGATTCATCCAGCCAGGCAAACCAGCGCTCTTCACTCCAGAGCTCTAGCTTCTTGCCTTGCCCGATCAACATCAGCTTTTTCTCCAGATGGGCATAGCTTCTAAGGGTTGGCGGAATCAGAATGCGCCCGGCCGAATCCAGCTCCATGGGCGCAGCATTACCCAGGATCAGGCGCTGCAGCCGCCGGGCCGCCTTATTCATGTTGGGAAGCGCCTCGATTTTAGGACGTAGAACTTCCCATTCGGGCTCCGGATAGACCAGCAGACACCGCTCCTCGTCAGCGTTTGCTGTCAATACAATGCGCCCACCACAGGCCTGCGCGAGCTCTTCGCGTACCTTGGAGGGGATCGCCAGGCGACCCTTCGCATCCATATTGATGGCATGACTGCCGAGAAAATTACTCATTTACGCTGTCTCTGGGTGCCCGATATCCACAAAAAACCACTAGAAACCACTTTTTCCCACTTCTGCACACTATAGAAACACGCAATACACAATGCAAGCGCCGCAAACAGCGCCACACTTGCAAAAGTTCCTTTTATGACAAGAGGTTACGGAGGCGGATTCGATGAAATGGTGAGATTACGGAAAAGAAAAGAAGTAAAATCAAATACCTGCAAAAAAGTCTGAAGACTGCAAGTGAGGTTTAAGATTTTTTGGCTATAAAGGACATCTGTTGAGAATGACGAATGTCACAGGAAGGGAAAAGAGCGAGCTCGCCGATAAGCCGGGTTCTGTCTTGGACAGTCATTCATCTAGGGTCTGCGTCACCACAGACCTCAAGCAACCTACCCGAATCCAGCGCGGGCCACGCCATTGGATTCCTATTTGGTCTTGCTCCAGGTGGGGTTTACCATCGCCGTGGACTGTTGCCAGCCACGCGGTGCGCTCTTACCGCACCGTTTCACCCTTACCGGCGCCCGAGGGCGCTTAGGCGGTATACTTTCTGTTGCACTTTCCGTCGGCTCGCGCCGCCCAGGCGTTACCTGGCACCTTGCCCTGTGGAGCCCGGACTTTCCTCCCCCGGAAAACCGGCGGCGACTGTCTGGCGAGCTCGGGCGAGACAATACTCCTGCGCTCAGAGCCTTGCAAGGGAAAACGCCACTGTACTCAGCTGTCTTTCAGCGCCAGTGCGCGCTGGTACAGCTCATTCTTCGACAGACCGGTCAGCTCCGAGGCCATTTTGGCGACCTTCTTCACCGGAAGCTCTGCCAGCAAAACCCGAAGCACACGGTCCACATCCATGGTAGCCGCGTCATCATTACCAGGTTGCGCCATCGCACCTCGAACCATGACCACGAACTCCCCACGGGTTCCGTGGGGATCCTGCTCCAACTCTGCCAGAACCTCCGCAATCGAACCGGAATAGAAGGTTTCGAAGGTCTTGGTGATTTCCCGCCCCAGAACCATCTCACGATCCTCGCCCAGCACCTCGGCAATATCCCGTACCGACTCCAGAATCCTGTGCGGCGATTCATAGAACACCAGAGTGGCCGGCTCACTGGCCAGCGGCTCAAGACTGGCCCTGCGACCCGAGCGCTTGGCAGGCAGAAATCCCACGTACAGAAAGCGATCCGTCGGCAGGCCGGCCGCGCTCAGAGCCACTACCAGTGCACAGGGCCCCGGAATCGGGCTCACCCGATACCCCGCAGCCCTGGCGTCGCGCACCAGCACGTATCCGGGATCGGAGATAAGCGGTGTACCGGCGTCGGAGATCAGCGCCACATCGCGCCCGGCCTTAAGCTCAGCGAGGATTCCGGCTGCGCGATCTTTTTCGTTATGGTCATGCAATGCGATCATTCGCTTCTGAATGCCCAGATGGCTCAATAGCCGGCCACTGTGGCGCGTATCCTCTGCCGCGACCACATCCACGTGGGCGAGGGTCCGGGTTGCTCTTGGAGATAGATCATCAAGGTTGCCAATCGGGGTGGCAACAACATAAAGAGTGCCGCCCGGTTCATCCCTGCGGCTATCGGACGACGGGTAATCGCTGACCTCGTTTTTCAAAGCGTGTGCCTCTGTGATGGGGTATCCGGGAGCGTGACAGTTACGTCATGTGAATTAACCCCGGAGCTGTTAAACTTGCCAGCGTTAGTCTGGCGCTACAAGCCCAATCATCCGGAGTATGTCGAGCCTGCCATGTTAAATATCCGTATTCATCAACGAGCCCTGGCCAGCGTATTTACTGCCGCCCTTTTGTCGGCGGGCTGCGCCACCGTCAATCTCGAAACCCACGTCGCGCAAACGGCCGACCAGGCCCTCGAGCTTGCCGGCAACGAAGATAATATCGAGACCGCCCAGGCCTACCTCCTCCGGATCGCCAGCAGGTTTCAGGACCAGGGCAACCACGTGGCAGCACGAACGCTACTTCAAAGTTCGCAGCTGGCGCAACCGGCTGCGGACCTTGGCAACCAGAAACTCCTGCTAGCCATGGCAAGCGCCAAGGCCCTTGAGGACGAATCCTGGGCAGAGGCGCTTGCCGCCGAACTCACGCCGTCGACCTTTATAGAGTACCCGGCCGACCTGATGGCCCGGGCCGCCAACCTGCAGGCGGACACTTATGACCTGGCGGGCAAGCCGATGCCTGCGGCCATGACCCTTATCCTGCTGGCCCAGACGGATAACACCGCGGATGCGCAACAGATTCATAACCGCATCTGGTCCCTGCTGGAGAAGGTACCGGGCACCGAGCTGAGCTCGGCCTCTGCCGAAGCGATTGGCTATGAGGCCCAGGGCTGGCTGGAGCTGGCAAACCTGGTGCGCACTGCAGAAACCGGCATAGACGAGCAGGGCCGACTCATCCGGGGTTGGCAAAACAACTGGCCCGGCCATCCTGCCGCCCAGATTCTGCCCTCGGAACTCCAACTGATCGCCACACTGGCGGACAGCCGTCCGGAAAAAATCGCTCTTGCCCTGCCTCTCCAGGGCCCGCTGGCAACGGCGGGCAAGGCCATCCGGGATGGCTTTTTGGCAGCGTACTACCTGGATGACACTGCTGACCGGGGCAAAACCGACATTCGGATCTTTGATACCGCCGGCACGTCTTTCAGCGAACTTTACAAGCAGCTATCGGAACAGGATATCGACCTGATTGTCGGCCCCCTGGAAAAAGAGGCACTGGCCGGACTGGGTTCCATGAATACGCTGCCCGTACCCGCTCTCGGGCTGAATTACCTGCCGGCGGATACCAAGCCTGCTGACGGACTCTACCAGTTCGGTCTCTCGGCAGAGGACGAGGCCCGGCAAATTGCCGACCGGCTTGCCGCAGAACAGCTGCGGCAGGTTCTGGTGCTTATCCCCGGCGGCGAATGGGGCGATCGCGTTGAGGCTGCGTTGCTGAAACGCATGGCGTCCCATGAAGGGGTTGCCCTGGATATCGAGCGCTTCTATCGGGAAGACAACCTCAGGGCGGTAACGGCTGACCTGCTGGGCATTACCGTTTCCCGCGACCGGGCCATCCAGGTTGAACGCACCATTGGCATGAATGTCGAATTCGAGCCGCGTCGCCGGCAGGATGCCGACGCCATCGTCATGGTGGCAGAGCCCACTGTCGCCCGACAGTTCAAACCGCTTTTCGCCTTCTATTTCGGCGGGGACCTGCCTGTGTACTCGCCTTCCATTATCTATGAGGGCACACCCGCACCTTCACGGGACCGTGACCTGAACGGCGTTATTTTCACTGATATTCCCTGGGTACTGGGCGACGACAATGAGCTGCGTACGCGAGCTACCGAAAATCTGTCCGGAACCCGTGGCCAGCCCGGGCGCCTTTTCGCCATGGGCGCCGATGCGTGGCACCTGAGCAAACGCCTGCCGTTGCTGAAACAGGTTGAAAGCGCCTCGATATCAGGCCAAACAGGTGTGCTGACCATGACGCCCGAGGGCAGCATCCATCGGGAACAACTCTGGGCCCAGTTCCGCAACGGCGCCCCTGAACTCATTCCTGAACCGGTAACCGAAGAGGGAGAGATGGAAGGCGCTCAAGAGGAAGCCCCACCTCTCAGCGAATAACACCAACGGAGAAAAACAGTAGCCATGGATGGCACCAAAACCCTGGGTAACCACTTCGAGGGCGTTGCAGCCCGTTACCTCGCCAGTCGGGGCGTCCGGATTATTGGGCGCAACGTCTACAATCGCGGCGGCGAGATTGATCTCGTCGGACAGGAAGGTGAGACTCTCGTATTCTTCGAGGTCCGCTATCGGGGCGCTGGCAGCCTTGTAGATCCTGCAAGCTCCATCAATTACCCCAAACAGAAACGCCTGATTCGTGCAGTCTCGTTTTACCTGCACAGGCACGGGCTCTGGAACAGTCTCTCACGGATAGATGTGGTTGCCATCAGCCCGGGTACCGTCAAAAAATACCGGGTACAATGGATCAGGAATGCAATTCTGGCAGGATAGTGATACCGAAAATGACCGACACCGAACACCAGATCAACCAGTGGTTCGCAAGCCATATGGAGCATACCGCGCAGGCCGCGAGTACGGCCGGCCCTGCTATCGAGGAGGTTGCCAATGCCTTCGTGGAAACTCTGCTCCAGGACGGGAAAATAGTTACCTGCGCCAACGGTAATGCCAACATTCTGGCCCAGTACTTCTGTACCGCGCTTCTGAACCGTTTCGAACAGGACAGGCCGGCACTGCCCGCCATCAATCTCGGCGCCGACGCAACGACCTATTCGGCCATCTGCCGGGATAACCGTTTCAACGATACCTTCTCGCGTCAGGTCCGGGCGATTGGCAAACCCGGGGATCTGTTGTTCGTGATCGTCGACGATGGCCACAAGGCAAATCTTATCCAGGCTATCCAGGTTGCCCATGATCGGGAAATGAGTGTTGTGGTTCTTAGTGCCAGGGAGAAATCGGACATAACCTCTTTGTTGCATCCAGAGGACCACGAAATCGCCCTGAACGATCTCAGTCCCACGGAGGCTACACCTCTGCTGCTGCTCATCATCAATGCCCTTTGCGGGCTTATCGACGCAAAAATCTTCGGGGGATAAAAAAAGCCAGCGTAAGCTGGCTTTTCAAAACGAGTGCGCTGGCGTTATTTCACAACCTTGAGGGTAGGCCTGCCAGAGGGGCGATCCTCCTGACCAGGTGACGCCTGCTCACCATCGCGCTCCTTCGAGGTACCGTCAGGATCGGGAGAGCCCGGCTCACTGCCGAAGACCATGCCCTCGCCGTTTTCCTTGGCGTAGATTGCCATCACCGCCTGCAACGGAATAAACACCTGCATGGGCACGCCACCGAAACGGGCACTGAATTCCAGCGCTCCATTCCCGATGACCAGGCCGCGCACGGCGCCCGGGCTGATATTCAGCACAATCTGCCCGTTCGCGACATGCTCTGTCGGCACCTGCACACCCTGAATGCCTGCGTCCACTACAATGTAGGGGGTACAGTCATTGTCCAGAATCCACTCATTGAATGCTCGTACCAGGTACGGACGGCTGGACGTCATGGTGTTTTTACTCTCAGCCACTGCCACTCTCCTGCTCCGGCAAGCGGAACGTTACCAAATCAGCTGCGAATGTCTTCTTCCAGATCTGACAGGCTTGCCTTGAAGCCATCCCGACTGAAGATGCTCTCCATGTACTTCTGCAGCGGCTTGGCCTGCTTCTCATTCAGCTCAATACCCAGCGACGGAAGACGCCACAGGATGGGAGCAATGCAACAGTCCACAATGGTGAACTCTTCAGACAGGAAAAACGGCATCTCACCAAACAGCGGCGCCGTTGCCAACAGACTTTCCTTCAGCTCTTTGCGAGCTGTGTCGGACGCCTTGGCGTTCGGCTGAGCCAGAATCTGGTCGACCAGGCCACACCAGTCTTTCTGGATCCGATGGATCATCAGACGGCTGTTGGCTCGCGCCACAGGATACACCGGCAATAAAGGCGGATGCGGGAAACGCTCGTCGAGGTATTCCATCATGATGTTGGGCTCATAGAGCACAAGATCACGATCTACCAGCGTCGGCAGGGCGTTGTATGGGTTCAGGTCCGCCAGTTCAGCCGGCGGGTTATCCGGATCCACATCAACGATATCGACGGTAACACCCTTCTCTGCCAGAACAATACGCACCCTGTGGCTGTAATGGCTGGCCGGATCCGAGAAAAACGTCATTGATGACCGCTTGGTCACAACGCCCATAGAACTACCTCACGAGTAAACAAACCGAAATGATCCTGAAAAAAACGCAAAAATCCAGCGGGCCGGTTATGCCCGCTGGAACTCAGGGGACGGGATTATACCCTATTTCTCAGTGTACGTCCTTCCAGTACTCACGATTGAGCAGGTAAGCGAACACGAAGAAGATGGCCACAAAGATCAGAACAAAGATCCCCAGACGCTCACGCTCAAGCTTGACCGGATCCGCCATGTACGACATGAAGTTGGTCAGGTCGTACATCGCCTGGTCGAAGTCGGCTCCAGACATGCTGCCTTCAATCGCGTAGTCCGGGCAAGCGTCCGCGTTGTTGATATTCCCGCTCAACGGTTCAACGCTGGCCGGCGTTCCGATTTTCGGTTCAACGGCGCAGAGCCCCTGCAAATCAACCAGAACATGGGGCATACCGACATTCGGGAATACCACGTTATTGACGCCCAGCGGACGGGACTCGTCCTTGTAGAAACCGCGGAGGTAGGAATATACCCACGCTTCGCCACGCAGACGGGTTTCGAGCGTAAGATCCGGTGGCGGAGCACCGAACCAGTCAGCCGCCATGTCTTTGTTCATGGAGTTTTTCATCAGCTCGCCAATTTTGGCGCCGGTGAAGATCAGGTTTTCCTCATACAGCTCATCGGGAATTTCGAGATCCTCAGCCACACGCTTGTAGCGCGCGTACTCCATGGAATGACAACCCATGCAATAGTTGGTAAAGGTTGCCGCTCCGCGCTGGAGAGATGCCTTGTCAGAGTGATCTGACTCAAAGCTGTCCAGCGGCACGGTTGAACCCGCTGCCAGCCCGAGAGCTGGCAGGACCGCGATGAAAAGACCAAAAATCAGCTTTCTCATTATCCTGTCACCCTCTCTGGAACTGGCTTGGTTTTCTCCATGCGCGTATAGAACGGCATGAGGATAAAGTAGAGGAAGTACAGCACCGTCAGAATCTGGGCAACCATTGTGCGGCCTTCGGTAGCGGGTACAAGACCGAGATAGCCGAGGATCACAAAGCTCACCACGAAGATGGCCAGTGCAATACGGCTCAACCAGCCTTTGTAACGCATGGACCGTACCGGGCTCTTATCCAGCCAGGGCAGTACGAACAGGATGGCGATTGCCGCACCCATCACAACAACACCCCAGAACTTGGCGTCAAGACCGAACAGGTCGATCGTCACCGCACGCAGCATTGCGTAGAACGGAGTGAAGTACCACACGGGCGCAATATGATCTGGTGTTTTCAACGGGTTTGCCGGCTCGAAATTCGGCTTCTCGATGAACAACCCGCCACCTTCCGGGAAGAAGAACACCACGATAAAGAAGATGAAGAAGAAAACGCCCACGCCGAGAAGATCGTGCACGGTGTAGTAAGGATGGAACGGGATTCCGTCTTTGGGGATACCGTTTTCGTCCTTGTTCTTCTTGATATCGATACCGTCGGGGTTGTTGGAGCCCACTTCGTGCAGTGCCAGGATGTGAAGCACTACCAGGCCCAGAAGCACGATCGGCAGCGCCACCACGTGCAGCGCAAAGAATCGGTTGAGGGTAATACCGGAAATCAGGTAGTCACCACGAATCCAGAGAGAGAGATCCTCACCGATCACGGGTATAGCACCAAACAGGTTAACGATAACCTGCGCACCCCAGTAGGACATCTGGCCCCACGGCAGGAGATAGCCCATGAACGCTTCAGCCATCAGGATCAGGTAGATCAGCATACCGAAGATCCAGATCAGCTCACGCGGCTTTTGATAGGAGCCATACATCAGCCCCCGGAACATGTGGAGATACACCACTACGAAGAATGCCGAAGCACCACTAGAGTGCAGGTAACGGAGCAACCAACCCCATTCCACATCACGCATGATGTATTCGACGGAGGCAAACGCGCCTTCCGCCGACGGGTTATAGCTCATAGTGAGCCAGATACCGGTCACCAGCTGGTTAACCAGTACCAGCATCGCCAGTGATCCGAAGAAGTACCAGATGTTGAAGTTTTTCGGAGCATAGTACTTGCCCAGATGCTTGTTCCAGGCTTCGATGACCGGAAGGCGCTCGTCCACCCAGTGAAGTAATTTGCTCATTACGCTGCCTCCGGATCAAGACCAATCGTGAGGGTCGAATCATCGTCGAAACGGTACGGCGGAACCACAAGGTTTGTGGGTGCTGGCTGTGCCTCGTATACCCTTCCTGCCATGTCGTAGCGGGAACCATGACAAGGACAGAAGAGACCGCCCAGCCACTCATCACCCAGGTCTGCCGGTGCAACTTCCGGCCGGTAGGACGGAACACAACCGAGGTGCGTACACAGCCCGACCAACACAGCAAATTCCGGCTTCAGCGACCGGAGTATGCCGTCGATGTACTCAGGTTGTTGCGGCACTTCCGAGTTCGGATCTTTCACCCGATCGTTAAGCTTTTCGATGTTCTCATTCATCTCGTCGGTACGGCGAATGATCCAAACCGGCTGACCCCGCCATTCAACGGTGATCTGCTGACCCGGTTCAATCTTGCTGATATTGACGGTTACCGGTGCACCGGCTGCTTCCGCTTTTGCACTGGGGTTCCACGACCCCAGGAACGGAACCGCCGCACCGACGACGCCGACTCCACCCACCACAGACGTAGCACCGATCAGAAACCGGCGCCGGCCTTGGCTAACGTCGCCATTATTCATTATGGTCTTCTCCCATCAGGCGATGCCACCGCCCGCAACACAGCCGACAATGCGCATCAAAAGGACTTCACAACCCAAAAATATAAGCGTCCAAATGGTAATGAAATTACCAGAGGCTTACAAGTCAGAAAGCCGCCGCTGGCGCCTCACCTCTGCTCCAGATCAATTTGCTGACAGATCACTCGAACATAAAAAAACCCGACCGAAAAGGGCCGGGTTTTCCAGGATCCTGCTCCAGCGAAATTAACGCTTGGAGTACTGAGGACGCTTACGCGCCTTGCGCAGACCCACTTTCTTACGCTCAACTTCACGTGCATCACGGGTAACATAACCCGCTTTACGCAGCGCCGGGCGCAGAGTTTCGTCGTAATCCATCAGAGCGCGGGTCAGACCGTGGCGAATTGCGCCGGCCTGGCCACTGATACCACCACCCTTAACGGTAATGTTGATATCAAAACGATCGGTAGACTCGGCAACCACGAGGGGCTGACGAACGATCATGCGCAGGGTTTCGCGACCGAAGAAATCTTCGATGGTGCGACCGTTGATGGAGATGTTACCGCTTCCCGGCTTGATAAAAACCCGAGCCGTGGATGTCTTGCGGCGACCAGTACCGTAATTTTGTGCTACAGACATATCCGCCTTCCGTTAAATGTCGAGTTCTTTGGGCTGCTGGGCTGCGTGAGGGTGCTCAGCGCCGGCATAGATTTTCAGCTTCTTGAACATGGCGCGACCGAGCGGTCCCTTCGGAAGCATGCCTTTGACAGACTTCTGGATGATTTGCTCGGGTGCCTTGTCGACCAGCTTCTCGAAGTTGATGGATTTGATTCCACCCGGAAAGCCGGTATGACTGTAGTACATCTTGTCAGATGCTTTCTTGCCGGTAACCCGCACCTGGCTGGCGTTGATCACTACAATGTAATCGCCAGTGTCTACGTGGGGGGTGTACTCAGGCTTATGCTTGCCCCGCAGACGAAGGGCGATTTCGGTTGACAGACGACCCAGCGTCTTGCCGGCTGCGTCTACAACGTACCAGTCACGTTTTACTGTTTCTGGTTTCGCACTCAGAGTCTTCATTGATTCCGCCTTGAACGCTATATAAGAAACGTTAAAAACCACCGCCGGTAAATGCAAGGCATCCGGAGGGGGTTCCATACCTGTGTTGCGTTGCCATCATTCGGGGCTGAGATAATGACATCGCCTTGAAAAGCCAGGGCGCGAAGTATACTCGAACCACCCAGGAAAGCCAACCCTGTGTCGATTCGTTTCGTTATTCCCCTATACCGGCAGTCGCCCAACCGTACAGCCCCGACACGTTATCCAGAAGCGCCGGCGCCAGATGCTCCGGCGACGTGCCACGGAGCTCCGCGAGCGCGTCCAGAATATCCGGCAGATAGCGTGGGGAGTTCTCTCCCTGTGGCACGCCTTCCGGCGCCATGTCCGGGGCGTCTGTCTCAAGCACCAGCGCCTCCAGTGGCAATTTTGCGACTGCGTCGCGGGTCTTTCGGGCCCTGGGATGGGTGATCACACCCCCTACCCCGATAAAGCACCCAAGATCGACCAGCTTTGCAGCCTGCTGGAAGCTTCCGCTGAATCCGTGAATCAGTGCTCGACCCTGCCACTGGCGACGATTGAGCACACCGTGAACTTCGTCATGGGTCTTGACGGAGTGGATCACCAGCGGCAAATTCAGTTCGTCAGCCAGCGCCACCTGGGCTTCAAACCAGGGCAACTGCGCTTCGAGACTTCCCCGGATTCGATCGAGTCCGCATTCACCGATTGCCACACAGCGGTCGGGACGACCCTCCAGCAATCGGCGGAGCTGAGTCAGATCTTCTTCAGAATGCTCTTCCACAAACCAGGGGTGAATGCCGAGACAGTAAAACAGACCATCATGAGCCAGCGCTGTCTCGCGGACGCGGTCCCAGTCCGCTCGCCGGACACCGGGTATCACCAGCCCCCGGAGTCCGCGCGATCGGCCCTGCTCAAGCTCTTTATCGCGGCGGCCATCGAACTGGGGAAAATCGAAATGGCAATGGGCGTCGATCAGCTGCACAGTCACCTCCGCCCGGAACCGTTAATGCTCCCGGGTCTTGTGGAACTGGATGTCCGGATACCGCTCCTGGGCCAGGTTCAGGTTGACCATGGTCGGAGCAATGTAGGCCAGCCTGTCACTCCCATCGAGGGCCAGGTTGTCGTTATTCTTGCGCTGGAACTCATCAAGTTTGCGCTCATCGCTGCAGGTGACCCACCGCGCAGTAGCTACGTTAATTGGCTCGTAGATGGCCTCCACCTTGTATTCGCTTTTCAAGCGACTGACCACCACATCGAACTGCAGCACACCGACCGCCCCGACGATGAGATCGTTATTCCGAAGCGGCCTGAACACCTGGACGGCACCCTCTTCGGACAGCTGTATCAGCCCTTTCTGGAGCTGCTTGGCCTTGAGCGGATCCTTCAGGCGAATCCGGCGGAACAATTCGGGCGCAAAGTTGGGGATGCCGGTGAACTTCATGTCGTCGCCAGCAGTAAAGGTATCACCCAACTGAATGGTGCCATGGTTGTGCAGGCCGATAATATCGCCGGCAAACGCCTGCTCGGCGTGTTCGCGGTCGCCGGCCATGAACGTCAGCGCGTCGGAAAACCGGACTTCCTTGCCAATACGGACATGACGAGCCTTCATACCCTGGTTGTAACTGCCGGAGACAATGCGGAGGAAGGCAACACGGTCACGATGCTGTGGATCCATATTTGCCTGAATCTTGAATACGAAGCCCGAGAACCCGTCCTCGGCCGGCTGGACCAGTCTCTGGTCGGTTTCCCGCGGTTGCGGCGCCGGGGCCCACTCCACCAGACCATCGAGCATGTGGTCCACGCCGAAGTTACCCAGTGCGGTACCAAAGAAGACTGGCGTCAGTTCACCGGCAAGAAAAGCTTCTTGATCAAACTCGTGGGACGCGCCTTTGACCAGCTCAATTTCATCACGCAGATCGCCGGCGTAAGCGCCAATCGCCTGATCAAGCTCGGGATTGTCCAGCCCCGAGATAACGCGCTTGTCCTGAATCATATGGCCCTGGCCGGACTGATACAGAATAACCTCGTCCCGAAGCAGGTGATAAACCCCTTTGAAGCTCTTGCCCATACCGATGGGCCAGGTGATCGGTGCACAGGCAATTTTCAGAACTTCCTCAACCTCGTCCATCAGCTCCACCGGATCCCGGGTGTCCCGATCCAGCTTGTTCATGAACGTGATAATCGGCGTATCCCGCAGCCGGGTAACCTCCATCAGTTTGATGGTCCGTTCCTCGACACCCTTGGCGCTGTCAATAACCATCAGACAGGAGTCCACCGCCGTGAGCGTGCGGTAGGTGTCCTCCGAGAAGTCTTCGTGGCCCGGCGTATCCAGCAGGTTCACCAGCTTGCCACCATAAGGAAACTGCATGACGGAGGTGGTTACCGAAATACCCCGCTCTTTCTCCATTTCCATCCAGTCGGACTTGGCGTGCTGGCCAGACTTCTTTCCCTTGACGGTACCGGCCTTCTGGATTGCCTGCCCGAACAATAGCACCTTCTCGGTAATCGTGGTCTTACCGGCATCCGGGTGCGAGATAATGGCGAAGGTGCGGCGCTTGGCCACTTCCTGGGAAAGGTTAGACATAATCGAAAAGCAACCTGAATCTGAAGTTCTGGAAAAGGCGGCCATTATAGGCCCTATGCCGCTGTGACGCTAACTCGCACTGCAGTGATCACTGGCCGAGGGCAAGCATCAGGACCCGGGCATCCTCCCGCCCACTGGCAGACGGATAATACCCGGGGCGCTGGCCGATCTCGTGAAAGCCTTCATTCTGGTACAACGCGATAGCGGCATGATTGCTGTCCCTTACTTCGAGCAACAGCTGAGCCATACCTTCATGAGCTGCGGTTGCCAGAACATGCCTCAGAAGATAGCGCCCCACCCCCTCACCGCGGGCTCTCGGGTGGACGCAGATATTCAGCAAATGCGCTTCATCAACCATGTAGGCCACGACAGCGTACGCGGTGAGTTTGCCCCCATGGCAGGCACCCCAGAGCCGGTAGTTGTCCTTGAAACAATCCAGAAACACCGATTCGCTCCAGGGGTGCGAATAACCCTGGCGCTCTATATCGAGCACATCCGGGACATCCTCGGGCACCAGGGGGCGCACAATAAGATCGGCATCAAGAACTTTTTGGTAGGTTTCCGGATAAGGCATTAACGGGCGACCAGAGGCCGTATCTGTTGCCACAGGGAGCGCTTCAATGTCGGGTTGCCGGCAATCTCAGCAAGGGTGTGCGGAAACCGGACTGCTGCGTCGTGTCCAAGGGCTTCGCTCAGCCAGCTTTTTTCTGCATCCTCTCCACCCTGCAAGACGACAACCTGCTGACGTTCCAGGCCCGACAGAACACTGCGCATCACCTCAACAAAGTCATGGCCGGAGTTCCCGGGCACCAACAGATTGTTGAAGATAGGCCAGGAGACTTGCCCGAGCACTTGAGGCTGCTCCTCACCAAGGCTCTTGAGAATATTCAGTGCGAGGGTTTCCTGCAGTCGACTGCTGGCATCCGCAGACATACCTCCGATCAGTACCGCCCTGGTTCCCGCCCAGATCATGACGTTAACGTTTTCAGAGGGAATCCCGGCAGGCTGCTCTGACATGTCCTCTGGCGCTGCGGGCTCCGGAGAGTTCGCAGCGTCATCCGACACGGCAGGCGATTGGGGAGGCTGTCGGGAGGCGTTGCCTGGCGCGACAGCCTCACCTTCCATCAAGGCCTGAAGATCCGCTATTCGGGCCACGCCTTCAGTTCTATCTGGGCCCGTCGGTTTACGCGGCGCAGGGCGACCGGCATCTCTTACCGGACTGGGTATGGTTTCAGAAGTTCCAGGCATTGGCTCCGGAACCTGACTCTCCTCGGGAAACTCAAAATCCGGGCTTGGCGCCGCGCCGGGCAACGGTTGCCGGGCATACCACATGCGTATCCCCGCTGCTCCCAGATAAAACTGACGCTCTGCTTCCGATCCAACCATTACCTTCGCCTGTCGCGACTCACCGAATAACCATTCTCACACATCCGCGACCTGGGGATGCTGTCGAATTCCGCCCTTGCTGATCAGGTTCAGGGCCTCAATGTAAGCCTTGGCGGACGCGATGATGATATCAGTATCAGCACCCACGCCGTTAACGATGCGGCCACCGCGCTCCAGGCGTACCGTCACCTCGCCCTGGGCATCGGTGCCGCTGGTAATGTTGTTTACGGAATACAGCTGGAGATTGCAGCCGGAATCCACCAGAGATTCGATTGCCTTGAACGTGGCATCGACCGGCCCGCTGCCCTCGGCTTCAACCTTGTGCTCTTTGCCGTCTACGCTCAGCGTGAGATTGGCTTTGGGTACGACTCCGGTCTCCGAGCAGACCTGCATACAGACCAGGCCATAACGGCCGTCTTCCTCTTTCTGCCGGGTATCGGTGGCAATCGCCTGAAGATCCTCATCGAAAATCTCATGTTTCAGATCTGCCAGCGCCTTGAACCGTGTAAAGGCCTCATTCAGCTCCGTCTCGGTCTCAAACTGAATTCCGAGCTCCAGCAAACGGGTACGGAAGGCGTTCCGACCGGAGTGTTTGCCCAGGACGAGGCTGTTGGTATGCCAACCAACGTCCTGCGCCCGCATGATCTCATAAGTCTCCCGGTGCTTCAGAACCCCATCCTGGTGTATCCCGGATTCATGGGCAAAGGCATTGGCGCCGACGATAGCCTTGTTGGGCTGTACCGGAAAACCGGTGATTGTAGAAACAAGACGAGACGCCGGCACGATGTGCTGGGCATCAATGCGGGTATCGATATGGAACAGATCCTGGCGGGTACGAACCGCCATGACAATTTCTTCGAGCGCCGCGTTACCGGCCCGCTCACCCAGCCCATTGATGGTGCACTCTACCTGACGGGCTCCCTGGGAAACCGCCGCCAGGGAGTTCGACACAGCCAGACCCAGGTCGTTGTGGCAATGCACTGAAAAAATAGCTTTGTCCGCGTTTGGAATCCGGTTCAACAACTGACGGATGGTTTCACCGAACTGCTCGGGAATGGCATAACCGACCGTATCCGGGATATTGATCGTGCTGGCACCGGCATCGATGGCGGCCTCGATGATCCGGCAGAGGAAGTCCAGTTCGGAACGTCCGGCGTCCTCGCAGGAGAATTCGACGTCGTCGACATGACTCCGCGCGCGTTTCACTGAGCGAACCGCCTGCTCAATCACCTCATCCGGCTGCATCTGCAGCTTGTGCTTCATGTGAATGGGCGACGTGGCTATAAACGTATGAATACGCCCGCGCTGTGCCGGCCGGATAGCTTCTGCCGCGCGATCGATATCCTTGTCGAGCGCCCGGGCTAGACTGCAGATCGTTGAGTCCTTGATGGACTCGGCGATCGCTTTCACCGCCTCGAAATCGCCCTGGCTGGCAATCGCGAATCCTGCCTCAATAACATCCACCCGGAGCTTTTCCAGCGCTTTCGCAATGCGGAGCTTCTCGGCTTTGTTCATGGTGGCACCGGGGCTTTGCTCGCCATCACGGAGCGTTGTATCGAAAATAACCAGGTGATCAGTGGCAGGCATTGGCAGGCTCCATTCTGAGATGTCGTTCGTTATGGGGAGAGTATATCACCGGCCTGCCGTGAGTGAGGCCGTGAATTTCAGGCAATAAAAAACCCCAGCATCGAGGATGCTGGGGTTTTCGGTATTAGGAGCCTGACGATGACCTACTCTCACATGGGCAACGCCACACTACCATCGGCGCTGGTCTGTTTCACTTCTGAGTTCGGGATGGGATCAGGTGGTTCCAGACCGCTATGGTCGTCA
>NZ_PSSW01000011.1:164564-166187 GCF_002933295.1 Marinobacter flavimaris | reverse complement strand
AATTCTGGTGGGTCTGGGTGGACTTGAACCACCGACCTCACCCTTATCAGGGGTGCGCTCTAACCACCTGAGCTACAGACCCAAAAACACGGGCCTGCAACGACCCATCTGCTCTCTTTATTCAGCTAACCAAGTAATTCGTGTGGACTCTGACCGAAGCGTTCGGCTTCGTTTAAGGAGGTGATCCAGCCGCAGGTTCCCCTACGGCTACCTTGTTACGACTTCACCCCAGTCATGAACCACACCGTGGTGATCGTCCTCCCGAAGGTTAGACTAACCACTTCTGGTGCAATCCACTCCCATGGTGTGACGGGCGGTGTGTACAAGGCCCGGGAACGTATTCACCGTGACATTCTGATTCACGATTACTAGCGATTCCGACTTCACGCAGTCGAGTTGCAGACTGCGATCCGGACTACGATGCGTTTTGTGAGATTGGCTCCCCCTCGCGGGTTTGCAGCCCTCTGTGCGCACCATTGTAGCACGTGTGTAGCCCTGGCCGTAAGGGCCATGATGACCTGACGTCATCCCCACCTTCCTCCGGTTTGTCACCGGCAGTCTCCCTAGAGTTCTCAGCCGAACTGCTAGCAACTAGGGATAGGGGTTGCGCTCGTTACGGGACTTAACCCAACATCTCACGACACGAGCTGACGACGGCCATGCAGCACCTGTGTCAGAGTTCCCGAAGGCACCAATCCATCTCTGGAAAGTTCTCTGCATGTCAAGGCCAGGTAAGGTTCTTCGCGTTGCGTCGAATTAAACCACATGCTCCACCGCTTGTGCGGGCCCCCGTCAATTCATTTGAGTTTTAACCTTGCGGCCGTACTCCCCAGGCGGTCTACTTAGTGCGTTAGCTGCGCCACTAAGACTTCAAGAGTCCCAACGGCTAGTAGACATCGTTTACGGCGTGGACTACCAGGGTATCTAATCCTGTTTGCTCCCCACGCTTTCGCACCTCAGTGTCAGTATTGGTCCAGGTAGCCGCCTTCGCCACTGGTGTTCCTTCCTATATCTACGCATTTCACCGCTACACAGGAAATTCCACTACCCTCTACCATACTCTAGCCTGACAGTTCGAAATGCCGTTCCCAGGTTAAGCCCGGGGCTTTCACATCTCGCTTATCAAACCACCTACGCGCGCTTTACGCCCAGTAATTCCGATTAACGCTTGCACCCTCCGTATTACCGCGGCTGCTGGCACGGAGTTAGCCGGTGCTTCTTCTGTGAGTAACGTCAAGCCCTACGAGTATTAGTCGCAGAGTTTTCCTCCTCACTGAAAGTGCTTTACAACCCGAAAGCCTTCTTCACACACGCGGCATGGCTGGATCAGGGTTGCCCCCATTGTCCAATATTCCCCACTGCTGCCTCCCGTAGGAGTTCGGGCCGTGTCTCAGTCCCGATGTGGCTGATCATCCTCTCAGACCAGCTACGGATCGTCGCCTTGGTAGGCCTTTACCCCACCAACTAGCTAATCCGACATAGGCACATCCAATAGCGCAAGGTCCGAAGATCCCCTGCTTTCCCCCGAAGGGCGTACGCGGTATTAATCCGGGTTTCCCCGGGCTATCCCCCACTACTGGGCAGTTTCCTATGCATTACTCACCCGTCCGCCGCTCGTCAGCG
>NZ_PSSW01000011.1:0-164477 GCF_002933295.1 Marinobacter flavimaris | reverse complement strand
CGAGTCACTGTCCTGATATTTCATATCCGAAATACCTCGGCCAGCGCCCACACGAATTACTTGGTCAACTTTTTAAAGAGCGTTTGAGCTGTTGCTCAATCAAGGCCGCGTATTCTACATCGTAACGCCGCCTTGTCAACCGTTAATCCGAAGAATTTTAAAACTCATTTTCTTCAGTACTTTCAAACGGTTACTTCTGCTCGGAAAACCGCTGTGAGTGGCTTGTCCCTCAGAAGTGGTGCGCATTCTACAGGCGTCAGGAAAACTGTCAACGAGGTTTTTGAATTAATTTATAGCGGTATCGGTTTCCACGTATCCGCCTGATCAGTCAGTGATCAGATCGTATTCTTTTTACTCAAAATCAGCCTCTGACAAACGGAATCAGCGCGCGACTCCCGCTCCATTTCCAACGAAGCGCCAGCAGAACTGCGATTATCAGGCCGTACACCACCATTTCTCCAACGTCACTGCGGGACTGCCAGATGAAATGAACCCATGCCGCTATCGCAATCGGGTACACCAGCTTATGCAAGGCTTTCCATTGCCGGCCCATCCGCCTCATCATCCCCTTTGTTGAGGTTAACGCCAGTGGCACAAGCATAAGGAAAGACACCGCCCCCGCCAGGATATATGGCCGCTTGGTGAACGTGGCCCATAGATCGCTCCAGCCAAGAATAAACTGCAGAAACGCCAATACATGCAACACCGCATAAAAGAACGCAAACAGACCAAGCATCCGGCGAACCCGGATCCACGCTCCCCACCCTGTCCAACGCTTGAGCGGTGTCATGCATAAGGTAGCAATCAATAACTGAAATGCCGCGATGCCCAGCGACTCTGTTACTTCTTGCCCGGGATCCGGGCCGAGGGACTGGCTGGCAATGCTGGCAATCAGCACCAACAGGGGAACGCTGGCGAGCAGCGCTACCAGCAGGCGAAACGCCAGCACAAACCCCGGTTGGTTCAGCACACGCTTCTCATTCATCAATAGAACTTGCTCAAATCCATGCCCTTGTACAGATCGGCAACCTGTTCTCCATAACCATTGAACTTGACGGTTTCCATGTAGTTGGGAGAGAGCAAGCCAGAGGGCAGCCTGCGCTCCCGCTTCTGGCTCCACCTCGGATGGTCAACTTCAGGGTTCACGTTGGCATAGAAGCCATACTCCTGGGGCGCAAGCATTTCCCAGGTAGTCTTGGGGCGCTCCTCCTGAAAGCGAATCTTGACGATCGACTTGATGCTCTTGAAACCGTACTTCCAGGGCACGACCAGCCGGATAGGCGCGCCATTCTGGTTTGGCATGGTCTTGCCGTAGAGCCCAACAGCCAGGAAGCTTAACTCGTTCATTGCCTCGTCCATGCGAAGACCTTCCTGATAAGGCCAGTCGATGGTGCTGAACAGCGAGCGCTGACCTCGCATCTGGTCCGGATCATAGAGGGTCTCGAAATAGACGTACTTCGCCCTGGAAGTCGGTTCGAGCCGCTTGAGAATGTCGGCCAAGGGGATCCCGATCCAGGGAATCACCATCGACCAGGCCTCGACACAACGAAGCCGATACACCCGTTCCTGATACTCGTGAGGTTTCAGCAGATCTTCCAACGCATACGCACCGGGCCGATCACATGCGCCTTCAACAACCACGGACCAGGGATCAACGGTCATCTCATCGGCGTACTTCGCCGGATCCCCTTTTCCAGTGCCGAACTCGTAAAAGTTGTTGTAACGGGTTACGTCCTCAAAAGGGGTTTTCTCCTCGTCGGTGGAAAAGCCGGGCATCGGAACAAAATCCAGCGCTTCTCCCGGGACAGGAAGCTTCGCTGCCGACAACAGACCGGGCACTGAAAGGCCAGCGGCCACAGCCAGGGTGCCGGACATAAATTGACGTCGGTTCAGGTAAACAGACTCGGGCGTAACTTCAGAATGAGGCAAAGCCCAGGAAGGGCGTTTCTTGATGAGCATGGAAAGTCTCCGTCGGGGCATCAGCCAGCAAAGGCGTTGACCGGAGACTGTATTGAAAATTCCCGGACCTCACTGAGGAGGCCCGGAAGGGGTGCTCAGTCAGCGGCGCCTGGAGCTTTCCGTGGCTTGCCACGGAAAAGCGCACGAACAGGGCCGGACAACGCGTATATCAGAAATCCAGTAAACAATACGGTTGCAGGATCCAGCGCGATCACTACAAAAACCAGCACCACAAGCAGAATGGCGGCAAACGGTACACGGCCACGCAGGTCCAGATCCTTGAAACTGCGGTACAGAATATTGCTCACCATCAAAACACCGGCACCGCCGACCACAAACATGGTCAACAAGGTGAGCCAGGTAGACGGTTCGAAAAGATGGAAACACCAGACCAGGCCCGCGACACAGGCAGCCGCAGCCGGACTCGGCAAGCCGACAAAGAACTTCTTATCGACCGAGCCAATCTGGGTATTGAACCGTGCCAGGCGCAAAGCGGCGCCAGCCACGTAGATAAAGGTGATGGCCCAACCAACCTTGTCGAAGGCGTTCAGTGACCAGAAAAAGGCTACCAGCCCGGGAGCGACGCCGAAGGCCACCATGTCGGCCAGACTGTCGTACTCCTCACCGAATTTACTCTGGGTATTGGTCATCCGGGCAACCCGGCCGTCGAGACCGTCCAGAATCATCGACACAAAAATAGCGATGGCGGCATTGTCAAAGACGCCGTTGGCGGCAGAAACAATGGCGTAGAAACCTGAGAACAGCGAAGCGGTTGTGAGCGCATTGGGAAGCAGATATATCCCCTTGCGGCGCACGGGCGCACCTCCTACCAGCTCTTCTTCAACCACTTCCCCGGCCTCGACTTCATAGTCCGGGTTCTGCTTGCCGTCGGCGGATTTTCTTTCTTCAGTCATTCCCATTACTCCGGAAAGCGTTTGGGCGGAGTATATACGAAAAACGCGGCCACCCGGGCCGCGTTTTTCAAAACCAGGCGGAATTCCGCTTAGTTTTTGTCCTTATCCACGATCTTGTTCGCGGAGATCCAGGGCATCATGCCGCGCAGTTTTTCACCAACCACTTCGATTTCGTGGGCAGCGTTCTGGCGACGACGCGCCGTCATGGACGGATAGTTCAGAGCGCCTTCAGAGATAAACATCTTGGCGTACTCGCCGCTCTGAATACGCTTCAGCGCGTTGCGCATCGCTTCACGGGACTGCTCGTTGATGATTTCGGGACCGGTCACATACTCGCCATACTCCGCGTTGTTGGAGATGGAGTAGTTCATGTTGGCGATACCGCCCTCGTACATCAGATCGACGATCAACTTTAGCTCGTGCAGACACTCGAAGTACGCCATTTCCGGCTCATAACCGCCTTCCACGAGCGTTTCGAACGCCGCTTTAACTAGCTCCACGGTACCACCGCAGAGAACGGCCTGCTCACCGAACAGATCGGTTTCGGTCTCATCCTTGAACGTGGTTTCGATGATGCCGGTACGGCCGCCACCGATACCGCTGGCGTAGGACAGAGCCAGATTCTTGGCGTTGCCGGAGGAATCCTGGAAGATAGCGATCAGGTCGGGAATACCACCACCGTTGGCGAACTCGGTGCGCACGGTGTGGCCCGGTGCCTTCGGAGCAATCATGATGACGTCCAGATCCTTACGCGGAACGATCTGGTTGTAGTGGATGGCAAAGCCGTGGGCGAACGCCAGGGTGGCGCCTTGCTGCAGATTCGGCTCGATTTCCGCCTTGTACAGCTGGGCCTGGTATTCGTCCGGAGTCAGAACCATGACAACGTCGGCGGCGGCAACGGCAGACGGCACGTCGCTGGTCTTCAGACCATAGGCTTCCGCCTTGGCGATGGAAGAAGAACCCGGGCGCAGGCCCACGGTCACGTCAACACCGGACTCTTTCAGGTTACACGCGTGAGCGTGGCCCTGGGAGCCGAAACCAATGATGGCAACTTTCTTGCCCTGGATGATGGAAAGATCGCAATCCTTATCGTAGTAAACCTGCATGAGAAACCTCTGTTATTTGTGATGGCCCCGAAGAGCCATATTGTTCAAACCCTGTTTGAAATCGTTAAAGGCTGAGCACCTTCTCGCCCCGGGCGATACCGGATACACCGCTGCGCACCACTTCCAGTACGCCCGACGTGCCAACGGCCTGAATAAAGCCGTCCAGCTTCTCGCTGTCACCTGCCAACTGAACCGTGTAAACGGAGCTGGTCACATCCACGATCTGGCCGCGGAAAATGTCCACCGTACGCTTGATCTCGGCACGCTGGGAACCCGTGGCTTTCAGCTTGACCAGCATCAGTTCGCGTTCGATATGGGCGCCTTCGGTGAGATCCACCAGCTTGACGACTTCAATCAGCTTGTTCAGTTGTTTGGTGATCTGTTCGATCACCTTGTCAGAACCCGTGGTGGTCACCGTAAGACGGGACAACGTCTCGTCCTCGGTTGGCGCCACGGTGAGTGTTTCGATGTTGTAGTTGCGCTGGGAAAACAGACCTACCACCCGCGACAGGGCGCCAGGTTCGTTTTCAAGCAAAACAGAAATGATTCGACGCATGATCAGACCCTCTCCGTCTTGCTGAGCCACATATCTTTCATGGAACCTCGGGCAACCTGCATCGGATACACGTGCTCAAAACGGTCCACGTAGATATCCACGAATACCAGCTCGTCTTTCATGGCCAGCACTTCTTTCAGCTTGGTCTCCAGATCCTCCTTCTTCTCAATCCGGACACCCTTGTGGCCGTAGGCTTCCGCCAGCTTGATGAAGTCGGGCAGGGATTCCATGTAGGACTCGGCATGGCGGGACTCGTAGTTCATGTCCTGCCATTGCTTGACCATACCCAGAGCCTGGTTATTCAGGTTAATGATCTTAACCGGCAGGTTGTACTGCTTGCAGGTCGACAGCTCCTGGATGTTCATCTGGATACTGCCCTCACCGGTAATGCACAGCACTTCGTCGTCCGGATGGGTCAGCTTTACCCCCATGGCCGCCGGCAGGCCGAAGCCCATGGTGCCGAGACCACCGGAATTGATCCAGCGGTTGGGCTTATCGAACTTGTAGTACTGGGCCGCGAACATCTGGTGCTGACCCACATCGGAAGTCACGAAGGCCTCGCCGTTGGTCAAGCGACACAGCATTTCAATGACTTCCTGGGGCTTGATCACATCCGGGCTGGTCTCATAGCGCATGCCATGGAATGCCCGCCACTCGTCGATCTGCTTCCACCAGGAAGCGATTGCGTCCGCGTCCGGCTTTTCCTTGGCTTCCTTCACCAGCGACAGCATTTCCTTGAGCACAGCGTCAACCGGGCCAACGATGGGCACATCGGCATCGACGGTCTTGGAAATCGAGGCTGGATCAATGTCGATATGGATGATGCGCGCGCCCGGACAGAACTTCTCGGTAGCGTTGGTCACCCGATCATCAAAACGGGCTCCCACGCAGAGGATGAGGTCCGAGTGGTGCATGGCCATGTTGGCTTCGTAGGTGCCGTGCATGCCAAGCCAGCCCAGGTGCTGTTTATCGCTGGCTGGGTAACAGCCAATGCCCATCAGGGTATTGGTGATCGGATAGCCCAGCAGCCGTACCAGCTCGGTCAGCTGATCCGATGCCTTGCCCAGAACAACCCCACCACCTGCGTAGATAATTGGGCGCTTCGCCGCCAGCATCATGTCGACCGCTTTCTTGATCTGACCGGCATGGCCGCGAATAGCGGGGTTGTAGGAGCGCAGTTTGACCTTCTTGGGATAGGCGTACTCGTAACGCTCGTTCGGCGTGGTCATATCCTTGGGAATGTCCACGACCACAGGACCGGGGCGACCGGTCGCGGCAATGTAATACGCCTTGCGGATAATCTCCGGGATTTCCTCGGGATGACGGACACTGAGATTGTGCTTAACCACCGGACGGGAGACACCCATCATATCGGTTTCCTGGAACGCGTCCTCGCCGATGAGGGTGGACGCAACCTGGCCGCAAAGAACCACCATCGGGATGGAATCCATGAATGCGGTGGCAATGCCGGTGATGGTGTTGGTGGCTCCAGGACCCGAGGTCACCAGTACGGTACCTGGTTTTCCGGTCGCGCGGGCATAACCGTCGGCCATGTGGACCGCCGCCTGCTCGTGCCTTACCAGAATGTGTTTGACTTTGTCCTGCCTGAACAGCGCATCATAAATATGAAGGGCTGCACCACCCGGATAGCCGTATATGTATTCGATACCTTCATCTTGAAGGGACCGGATCAGCATATCGGCGCCAGACAATAACTCCACGATTTTCTACCCTCTTCTACGAGTGAATGAGCCGGGAAGGCTCCCGGTTGCCTGGATTCACGGTGTCCATGCTTCTTTTGAAAGCGGAACCGGCTGCTCCTCCACACCTTGTTAAGAGGTTGTCTCCTGGCCAGCCGCCCTCCTGAGGGTTGCGGAGAACGGCCAATCAACGGGTTGCACGTAAGCAACAACCATCCCGCGACGGATGCGCGGCGCGTTCAGTGTGGTAATTGATGGGGGATACTCGCTCGGGATTGCCTGCCGTATTGACCCCAGTCTTCAGGCAATCGGTAATTCTGACAGCGCGAAACTCCCTGTCAATAGCCGCTGCAGGTTTCTGTGCCTATACTGGCCGAAGGTCTGCCATACTTGGAACAAATCCGATACAAAGATTTGAACCAGACAGAAGAAAATCCGCAATAGCGATGGCATGATAGGCAACATTGAAATTAAAAAAACGGGCCCGGTCTATCCAGGTTGTCTGCCTGCCCGGGAGCAGTGAACATACGCGAGTTGAGCCATGAACAGAAAAATCCTGACGCTGACCTTATTGCTGGCCGTTGTACCAGGTGTCGCCACGAGCGCCTCTGTCTATAAATGGACCGATGAAAACGGAGTTACCCACTTTGGCGACCGACAACCCACGGGCTCGAAGGCCGAGCGGGTCAATGTGCGTTCCGGCACTTCTACCGATGCTTCTGGCAACCGGCAGAGCCCTCAGGAGCGTCTGCAGAATATGCAGGAACAGCAGAACGAGCAGGCGGAACAGCGCCAGGAAACGGCAGTTGAGGAGGCCCGCAGAAAACAGCGGGAGGCGAACTGCGCGACCGCACGCTCCAACCTGGACGTGATTGACCGTAACGCACGAATCCGCATTGAAGAAAATGGCGAGCAACGCTACCTCAGCCCAGAGGAAATTGCCGAAAAACGGGCAGAATTTGAGCGAATTGCGGAAGAGAACTGCGGACCAGAAGAACAGTAAGAAGAAAAAAAGGGGTCAGATGAAAGCCTTCATCTGACCCCGGTTTCAAGCTCAAGCCTTGGCGAATGCCAGGTGGTGGTCCTCCACCGTACCCTTGATGACATCCCCCGGCACAAACTCTCCCTGTAGCAAACGCTGGGCCAGCGGATTCTCGATCATTCGCTGAATAGCCCGCTTCAAAGGCCGCGCGCCATATACCGGGTCGTACCCGACTTCGGCCAGCAACTCCATCGCAGCGTCATCCAGCTCCAGATTCATATCCTGTTCTTTCAGGCGCTTGCTCAGAGACTCGATCTGAATCCGGGCAATGCCCTGGATTTGACTCTCCGCCAGCGGGTGGAACACCACCACTTCATCCACGCGGTTGATGAACTCGGGGCGGAAATGGGTGCCGACGACTTCCATGACCGCATTCTTCATATCCTCGTAGTTCTCCTCGCCGGCCTTCTGCTGGATGATGTCCGAGCCGAGGTTGGAGGTCATGACAATGACCGTGTTCCGGAAGTCGACGGTCCTGCCCTGCCCGTCGGTTAGACGACCATCCTCAAGCACCTGCAGGAGGATATTGAACACATCCGGATGGGCTTTTTCCACCTCATCCAGCAGCAACACGGAATACGGCCTGCGACGAACCGCCTCGGTCAGGTAGCCACCTTCCTCGTAGCCGACATAGCCCGGAGGCGCGCCGATCAGGCGAGCCACGGAATGCTTCTCCATGAATTCGGACATGTCGATACGAACCATGGCTTCCTCGGTATCGAACAGGAAGGACGCCAGGGCCTTGCACAGCTCGGTTTTACCCACGCCGGTCGGGCCCAGGAACAGGAACGAACCGTTGGGGCGATTGGGATCGGACAAGCCCGCACGTGAACGACGCACCGCGTTGGACACAGCTTCAACGGCTTCATCCTGGCCAATGACCCGCCCATGCAGCGCCTCCTCCATGCGCATCAGTTTGTCGCGCTCACCTTCAAGCATCTTGGACACCGGGATGCCAGTCCACTTGGAGACGATCTCGGCGATCTCCTCGTCGGTTACCCGGTTGCGAAGCAGCTTCATTTCCATCATCTCTGCCTGGCTGGCCATATCCAGTTGACGCTCCAGCTCAGGAATCTGCCCGTACTGGAGCTCGGACATTTTACCGAGATCACCGGCACGACGGGCATTCTCCAGATCGATGCGGGCCTGTTCCAGACGGCTCTTGATCTTCTGGGAGCCATGCAGAGCGGCTTTTTCGGTATTCCAGACCTCTTCCAGATCGGCGTATTCACGCTCGACACCGGTGATCACGTCGGAAAGCTCGGACAAGCGCTTTTTCGAGGCCGGGTCAGTCTCTTTCTTCAGAGCCTCGCGCTCGATTTTTAGCTGAATCAGGCGACGCTCAAGGCGATCCAGGGGTTCAGGCTTGGAATCCATTTCCATACGAATCTGGGAAGCTGCCTCGTCTACCAGATCAATGGCCTTGTCCGGCAGCTGACGGTCGGCAATATAACGATGAGAAAGCTTGGCGGCGGCAATGATGGCGCCATCTGTCACCTCAACCCCGTGGTGAACCTCATAACGCTCTTTCAGGCCCCGCAGGATGGCGATGGTATCTTCCTCACTGGGTTCGCTCACCAGCACTTTCTGGAAGCGACGCTCAAGAGCCGCGTCCTTCTCGATATTTTCACGGTATTCGTCCAGGGTGGTCGCACCGACACAATGCAGCTCACCGCGGGCGAGGGCCGGCTTGAGCATATTACCGGCATCCATGGAGCCTTCGGCCTTGCCGGCACCGACCATGGTGTGAATCTCGTCGATGAACAGGATGATCTGACCTTCCTGTTTGGACAGTTCGTTCAGAACAGCTTTCAGGCGTTCTTCGAATTCACCCCGGAACTTGGCGCCGGCAATAAGGGCACCCATATCGAGTGACAGGACTTTCTTGTCCTTGAGGCCATCGGGCACCTCGCCGTTGACGATACGCTGGGCCAACCCTTCGACGATGGCGGTTTTACCAACGCCAGGTTCACCGATGAGGACCGGGTTGTTCTTCCGGCGACGCTGCAATACCTGAATGGTGCGGCGAATTTCATCATCGCGACCGATCACCGGGTCCAACTTGCCGGCCTCCGCTCGCTC
This sequence comes from Marinobacter flavimaris, assembly GCF_002933295.1. Taxonomy (GTDB): domain Bacteria; phylum Pseudomonadota; class Gammaproteobacteria; order Pseudomonadales; family Oleiphilaceae; genus Marinobacter; species Marinobacter flavimaris. The sequence goes on along the minus strand of NZ_PSSW01000011.1, from coordinate 155,118 downwards.
GGTAAGGTCGATGGTGTATTTGGACAGAGCCTGACGGTTTTCTTCGGCGCTGGCGTCGTTGACGGCTTCGCCGCCGCGAACGTCATCAATGGCCTTTTCGAGGGCAGCTTTATCAACGCCCTGCTCCCTGAGCACCCGGCCAAGGGTACCCCGGTCTTCCAGAGCGGCCAGCAACATGAGCTCACTGGAGATGTACTGGTCTTTGCGCTTCTGGGCGAGCTTGTCGGCAATGTTGAACAGCCGGCCCATGTCATTGGACATGGAGACGTCGCCGGCCGATCCCTGCACTTCCGGCAGGTTTTCGATTTCCCGGGCGATCGCCTGGCGAATGCGTCCGGGCTCTGCGCCGGCCTGCTTGAGCAGCGGCTTGATCGCGCTGCCTTCCTGATCAAGCAGTGCCTGCATCAGGTGCACCGGCTCAATAAAGTTGTGATCTTTTCCGACCGCGATGGACTGTGCGTCCGCGAGGGCGGTCTGCAGCTTGCTGGTCAGCTTGTCGATTCTCATGTGTACTTTCCCCAAATTTCTGCGAATACCATGGTGCCTTGGGTGGCGGATATTCGATTGCTTTGACAGTTAATGTAGGGGCAAGTAGAGCGACTTCAAGCGGGGCTGCGATGTATTCGTCAGAAAATTGACGGCCGTCAGGTTTGAGTTTGGTGCTGGGTGCAAGGCTGGCGCGAGGCTGCTTTCCAGAACACGCCGTGAATACATCCCTGTAGGCTTGGCTGCAGCATCCATGCTGCAGACAGTTCTGGAAAGCAGCCTCGCACCAGCCACCGGACTTTTCAGTAACCGCCTCGCCGCCGCCAATTCAAGCTGGACATTTAACTTGTTAGCCAGACCAGCGTGGCCATCCGCCCGGTCCGGACATCCCTGCGGTATGAAAAAAACCGATCTGAATCCTGAACGGTACACAGGGCACCGCCAGTCACGTTGGAAACACCGAGATGATTTAGCCGCAAAGTGGCAAGGGCATAGATATCTGCCATGAAATGACCCGGCCGAGCACCTTCGGCTGTGAAGGCGTGGACCGCTTTGGGATCATGGTCAAGGAAGGCTTCACGCACTTCCGGGCCGACCTCGAAGCTGTCCGGACCGATGGCCGGGCCGAGCCAGGCTTGCAGAGTTTCGGGCGCAACGGCCATCTCGCTCACCAGATTCTCGATAACACCGCCACACAGGCTTCGCCAGCCACAGTGGGCGGCGCCAACAACTGTTCCTTCGCGATCGGCAAGGATAACGGGCAGGCAGTCAGCAGTGAGGATGGCGCAGGCGATGCCCGGATGACGGGTGTAGCTGGCGTCAGCCTCGGCCGTTTGTCCGACGTTGTTCGGGGTTAGCTCAACGACCGCGGTACCGTGTACCTGGTTGAGCCAACCAATACGGGCGCTATCCAGCTTCAAGGACTCGGCGAGTCTTCGCCGATTCTCTTGCACGTGATCTGGAGCGTCTTCGACGTGAACACCGAGGTTAAGACTGTTCCAGGGTCGACCGCTGACTCCACCGGCGCGGGTTGTGCTGATCGCCCGCACTCTGTCGGGCGCAGGCCAGTCTGGTTTCAGGGCGTCACTTTCAATAGTCACGGGTTTCCAGCTCCCGGGCGTGTTTGCGCAGAGCTTCAATCAACGCAACCATATCCTCAGGCAAGGGAACCTCCCAGGTCAGGATTTCACCGGTTTCCGGGTGTTCCAGGGTCAATTGCCGGGCGTGGAGGGCCTGACGGTTGAACGCCGAGAGGGCCTCTCTAAGCTCCTCAGTGGTTCCCTTGGGCAGTCTCAGCCGACCTCCATAGAGCGGATCTCCGACCAGCGGGTGTTTTACATGGGCCATATGAACCCGGATCTGATGGGTTCGGCCGCTTTCCAGTTTGCAGCGGACGTGAGTGTGGGCGGCAAAACGTTCCACCAGGCGATAATGGGTGACCGCCGGTTTGCCGGAGGCGACGACCGCCATTTTCTTGCGCTCCCGAGGATGCCGGCCGATGGGCGCATCAACCGTTGCGCCACCGGTGAGGGTGCCAACGACGACGGCCTCGTAGTCACGACCCATGGTTCGGGTTTGCAGCTGATCGACCAGGGACGTATGCGCAATCAGGCTGCGAGCAACGACCATGATGCCCGAAGTGTCTTTGTCGAGGCGATGTACGATGCCCGCCCTCGGTAAATTCTCGACCTCCGGGGCGTAGTTCAACAGGGCATTGACCAGGGTTCCATCGGCATGGCCGGCGGCCGGGTGCACCACCAGGCCCGCGGGCTTGTTGATGACCAGCAAGTGCTCGTCCTCATAGACGATATCGAGCGAGATTTCCTCGGCCTGCCAGCTCACCTGAGCTTCCGGCTCGGCATCCAGCGCCAGGCGATCGTCCAGCATCACCTTGTCCCGAGGCTTTCGCACCTCGCCATTTACTGTTAGCGCACCGCTTTTGATCCAGGATTGCAGGCGGGAACGGGAGTGTTCGGGCATCAGCTCTGCTGCGGCCTGATCCAGGCGCCTGTCGCTCAATTCCGGCGGCACAACAAAGTTGGCGAGGATTCGTTTTTCAGATGACATTAAGCCCCCAGGGCCTGTGTGTGTTACGTTTCGGTCAGATTATTGGAAACAGCGGGGCATTGCTCTGCACATGGCGTCACTTCCCCGCTACAATGACTGCCCTTGAATCAATCGACATTATACGGGATTCCGGAATGAGATCAGGTCTTCGTTTGCTCCTACTTTCCACACTGGTTGTTCTGGTCAGTGCCTGCGCCTCCAACAAGCAGGAGGAAGTGCTTCCGGAGAAGACCTATTACGAGAACGCCCGCGAGGCCATGACCTCTGGAAACTTCAATGAGGCAGAGCAGAACCTGGACGCCCTGGAAACCTATTACCCCTTCGGTCGCTACGCAGAGCAGGCCCAACTTGACCTGATCTATGCCCGCTACCAGAACCTCGACCTCGAAGGCTCCCGTGCGGCCGCCGACCGGTTCCTGCGTCTTAATCCGCAAAGCGATCATGCAGACTACGCACTCTACATGCGCGGCCTGGCCTCCTATAACCTCGATATCGGCCTTGCGGCCCGCTATTTCCCGATTGATGTCGCGGCTCGGGATCCGGGCGAGCAGTTGCAGTCTTTCCGCGATTTTTCTGAACTGCTGAACCGCTATCCGGACAGCCAGTACGTCGCGGATGCCCGCCAGCGAATGATCGCGGTGCGCAATCGCATGGCCGAACTGGAACTCTACGCGGCCCGCTACTATGTGAAACGCCAGGCCTATGTCGCAGCCAACAACCGGGCAAGATACATCATCGAGAATTACCCGACAGCGACGGTCACCGAAGAGGCCCTGATTATCCTCGCGGAAACCTTCCGCTTCCTCGAACTGAGAAAAGGGTCGCAGGATGCCATTGCCATGCTGCGCACCAACTTTCCGGAGAGTGACGCCTTCAATGCCGACGGCGAGTTTGATGTGGACCTGCTGAAGGGCGAAAACCGGTCACTGACGAACGTCGTAACCTTTGGTTTGATGGGCGACGAATAAAGTCTGAAATCGGGGCCAGGTGGTAATGCCATCTGACCCCAAACTCCCGCGTCTACTTCCCGCTTTTCCAGCCATTTGTGATCGGATAGCGCCGGTCTTTCCCAAACCCGCGCTCCGTAATACGGACGCCGATCGGTGCCTGCCTGCGTTTATACTCGTTGATATCTACAAGGCGAATAACCCGCTCAACGTCGACTCGCTCGAAACCTTCCGCAACGATCGCATCGGCACTGAAATCCCGCTCTACATAAAGATTCAGGATCTGATCGAGCACGTCATAACCGGGCAGGCTGTCCTCGTCTTTCTGATCCGGCGCCAGCTCTGCCGAGGGTGGACGGGTGATCACCCGCTCGGGGATCACTTCGCCCTCCGAAAGCGTGTTGCGGTATTTGGCCAGACGGAACACCAGGGTTTTAGGCACATCCTTTAGAACGTCAAAGCCGCCCGCCATATCGCCATAGAGCGTTGAATAGCCCACCGCCATCTCGCTCTTGTTCCCGGTAGTCAGGACCAGGGAACCGAACTTGTTGGATAGGGACATCAATAAGACGCCACGCAGTCGCGCCTGCAGGTTTTCCTCGGTTGTATCCGGCGTCGTGCCCTCAAAAGGCCCGGCCAGAGTTTCCATAAAGGCGTCGTACATGGGCTCAATCGAGAACACGTCGTACTGCACGCCCAGGGCGACGGCCTCCGCTTCGGCATCCTCAAGGCTCATGCTGGAGGTGTAGCGAAACGGCATCATCACCGCGCGTACCCGATCCTTGCCCAGTGCATCGACGGCAACCGCCAGAGTCACTGCCGAGTCGATACCGCCTGAAAGCCCTAGAACCACCGATTTGAATCCGTTCTTGTTTACGTAATCCCGTACACCGGTCACCAGGGCGCTGTAGACATTAGCCTCCAATGTCGGCTCTTCCGGCAACGCCTGGGATACCGGCTGACAGTGGTGTTCGCACAGAAAGTCGACCGGATATAATCCTTCACCAAACTGAGGGGCCTCTGCAGTCAGCACACCGGAATGGTCAAACACCATGGAGCCACCGTCAAAAACCAGCTCGTCCTGACCGCCCACCAGATTCACATAAACAATACTGACCAGATTCTCCCGGGACTTCCGCTCAAGCAACGCCTTCCTGCGTGCCTGTTTATCGATATCGTAGGGCGAGGCATTGAGGTTCAGAATAAGACGGGCACCTGCAGCGGCGCAGTCCTCCACCGGCCCCTCCTTCCAGAGATCCTCACACACAGTAATTCCCACCGGAACGCCCCGGATATCCAGAGTCAGGACATCCCGGCCCTCGGCGAAGTAACGCTTTTCGTCGAACACCTGATAGTTGGGTGGGAAACGCTTGAAGTACCGACCGGTAATTTCGCCTCCATCAATGACCACCGCCGCGTTGTATAGCAGCGCGCCATGGCGAAGGGGAGCACCGATAACGATCACCGGATCCAGCCTTTCCGCCTGCAGCCTTTCCAGCGCCTCACTAACGCGAACTTCCATGCTGGGCCGCAAGAGCAAATCTTCAGGTGGATAGCCAGTCAGGCAAAGCTCCGGGAACACCACCACGTCCGCCTGATGCTCGGACGATGCCCGGCGGGCTGCGTCCAGAACTAGCTCGGTATTGCCAGGAATATCGCCTACCAGAAAATCCAATTGGGCCATCACCACCCGCAATTTTCTTGGAGACTCCCCGGACGCTGCCTGGTTTCCGGACACGGACATAAATCGGCTCCTGTAACTCATTGCCATGAAAAGGCTATTATAACCCCGCATAGGCGTGGATTTCTTCCGACCAACAGCGGATTCCTGTAAATCATGGCAGCAGATACACCAGTACGATCGGCCGAGGCGCTCGGCCCGGCCCCTTCGACACCATCCGGAATCCAACAGGCCAAGCTGTTCAGGATCTACAACCACTACCGACTGGTGGTGAGTCTGATGCTGGTGGCACTGCTATTCGTGGATCCCGTCAACTTTGACATGCGCTTTCGATTTCAGGACTACTACCAGGCGGGAGTGTCCGCATACCTCGGCCTCAATGCGTTTATTGCGCTGCTTTTGGTGGCTGGATTCCACCCTAGCCAGCGCCACATTACGCTTTCAATCCTGCTGGACATTCTGATCATGCATGGCCTGTTGCTCGCCAGCACTGGCATTACCAATGGCCTTGCCAACCTTGTGATTGTGTCGGTGGCAGCAGGTAACATCCTGACACCGAGCCGCATGGGCACCTTCTATGCAGCTCTCGCGGCCATCTGCTCCCTTGGGATCTCAGGATGGGCAGTTCTGGCTCTGGGAGAGTCCGCCGACGATATTGTTCGTGCGGGGTCGCTAGGCATACTGTACTTCGCCGCAGCTTTCGTCCTTCAAAGCATCTCCCGGCGAATGATGCGAAGCGAGGCATTGGCCAGCAGCCGCGCGCGTAGCATTGTCGAACTGGAACAGATCAATCAGCAGATTATTCAGCGCATGCGTACCGGCATTCTGGTACTCGACCGCTTTGGCCAGATCCGGGTTGCAAATGCGGCCGCCGAAGAGCTTCTGTACGGCGCGCCTAAAACCTCTTCACCCATTAACCAACGCGCAACTGTCCTGCCCAAGCCCCTCAAACGAGGTCTGGATGCATGGTTAAAGGACCCGACGCAGCGTATTGAGCCGTTCCAACCCTCCCCCACCTCTCCGCTTCTACAGGCCAACCTTACCCAACTGGATCAGGAAAGAGGTGACCAGATCCTCGTGTTTATTGAGGACATGAGCAAAGTCACCCAGCAGGCCCAGCAAATGAAGCTGGCATCGCTGGGCCGACTCACGGCCGGCATTGCCCATGAAATCCGCAATCCGCTGGGGGCGATCAGCCACGCGGCCCAGCTCATGGAGGAATCCCCTAATCTGGACCCCGGTGATCATCAAATGCTCGAGATCATCCGGCGCCATTCGCGGCGGGTGAATGGCATTATCGAGAACGTACTTGATCTTTCCAGGCGTCGGGCTGCCAACGCTGATCTGATCGAAGTTGCTCCATGGCTACAGGAGTTCAAAGAAGACTTTCTGCAAACGCAGAATGAAGGCCGCAGTGATGCCGAAATCATTCTTAAAATCGATCCCCAACTGCCATCTGCGAGATTCGACAAGAGCCAGATCGAACAGGTAATGGTGAATCTTTGCGACAACGGGTTACGCTACAGCGAGCAGCAGTCGGGGCAACGAAGGATCGGCATCCACGCGGGGGCAACTGAGGACGGAGAGCGAACCTATATTGATGTCCGCGACCAAGGCCCTGGCATTGCATCCGACCACAGAAATTCTGTGTTCGAACCCTTTTTTACCACAGACAAGACGGGCACCGGGCTCGGGCTTTATCTGGCCCGGGAACTGTGCGAGGCTAATCAAGCGCATCTTTCCCTGATAGAAGACAACAAACCTGGCTGCTGTTTTCGCATTACATTTGCCCACCCGGGGCGAATGATCTGAACTGGCGCCGGCGGATATCGGGCGCTTGAACATCGACATGGAACCGACAACACAAGATGACCACACACACAGCGCTGATCGTTGATGACGAACCTGACATCCGGGAACTGCTTGAAATAACCCTGACCCGGATGGGGATAAAAACCTTCACGGCGCCCGACGTCACTAGCGCCAAACGAATGCTGGAGGAGCACTCGCCACACCTCTGCCTGACCGACATGAACCTGCCAGACGGAAATGGCATCGAGCTGGTCCAATGGATCCAAAAGCACTCTCCGGCCACGCCCGTCGCTGTAATTACGGCCTACGGCAATATGGATACTGCGATTGAATCGCTCAAAGCCGGCGCTTTTGATTTTGTGTCCAAGCCAGTCGAGCTCCCGCGACTAAGGGAACTGGTCAATAGTGCCCTCAAGCTCTCGGAACCCAAGCCGGAGGAAGAGGAAGCCGCTGATGAGCCAGGCCTGCTACTCGGCAAATCACCAGAGATTCGAAAACTCCGGAACCAGACCCGAAAACTGGCCCGAAGCCAGGCACCCGTGTTTATCAGTGGCGAGTCTGGCAGTGGTAAAGAGCTGGTGGCCCGAATGATCCACCTCCAGGGGCCCCGTTGCGAAGGCCCCTTCATCGCGGTTAACTGCGGTGCGATTCCCTCGGAGTTAATGGAAAGCGAATTCTTCGGCCACAAGAAAGGCAGCTTTACCGGTGCCGTGGAGAACAAAGACGGCCTTTTCCGTTCGGCAAACGGTGGCACGCTCTTTCTCGATGAAGTGGCTGACCTGCCCCTCGCCATGCAGGTAAAACTGCTCCGGGCTATTCAGGAAAAAGCCGTTCGGCCTGTCGGGGATACCAAGGAAGTACCCGTCGACATTCGGGTACTGAGCGCCACCCACAAGAACCTACCGGACCTGGTCCAGGAGGGCAGTTTCCGCCAGGATCTATTCTACCGTATCAACGTGATCGAACTGGCCGTACCGCCTTTGCGAGACCGGCCAGATGATATTCCCCTGCTCTCGAACCATATTCTTGAACGGATTGCGAAAGAGTATGAGTGTGACCCTGCCTCGTTGACGCCAGCGGCCGTGGACAGACTGCGAGGCTATGATTTTCCGGGCAATGTCCGAGAACTGGAAAACGTCTTGGAACGGGCTTTTACCCTATGTGATGCCGATCAGATTGACGCGGAGGATCTTCACCTTGGGAATGGAGTTCAACATGCAGCCTCCGCCTCGCAGATCATTGCCGAAGGCGAGGCCGGCGAAGAAGGCATATCTGTACCTGATGGTGAAATCGACCTGGAAGGCTATCTTGAAAGCATTGAGCGCCAGGCCATAGAAAAGGCGCTTGAGGCAACGCGGTGGAACAAGACGGCGGCGGCGAAACGATTGGGAATCAGTTTTAGGGCGCTGCGGTATCGGTTAAAGAAATTGGGTATGGAGTAATACCTTCTTTTTGGCACGGTTCGCATATAGTGCGGGACAGATTCGGTTATAGTAGGATTTTGACTCCGGCAGGATGCCAGAGAATTTCGCAACTTAACGGACAGGGAACGTTCGCATGCCCAAACTGAAATATCAGGCAGGCTTTAGCCTGCTTGAACTTGTTATAACCATTGTCATTCTCGCCATCGCTGCCGGCTTTACGAGCCAGGCATGGGGATGGTGGATCAGCAAGACCAGACACCGGGTAATCCTCGAGAACTATTACACCCTCTTCGCCTTCGCCCGATGGACCGCCGCTAGCCGTGAAAAACTGGTGACCGTATGCCCTCTTTCTGAAAAGGGTCGGTGCCTAGACGATTGGCAACTGCCTGTATCGGTTTTTTTGGATTCAGACAATGACAAAACCCCTGACGGCGGCCAGATACTGAAACAACTCACCGTAGATCTGGGAAGTTACAGGATGAGATCACGTACCGCTGGACGCGGATACTTTCAATTCAACAGCAAGGGCATGACGCATGGTGCCATGGGAAGCCTGTTACTTTGTCCCCAGGACCCCAAGAATGGAATGATGAGCTATATGCCCGTAAACATAGCCGGGCGATTTCGAGTCGAGCACGACGAAGATGGCGATGGTATAATACGGCTAGCTTGGGGATCAAAGCTTAATTGCTAGATCTCGACAAACTGGGAGGTCGTAACATTCCCCATAGCGGCCTCCCATCCCAATCATTGCCAATCATTTTCTCCAGCGCCGAAACTGCCATCACCACTCTCATCCCAGCGTCTGGCTCCGGTAGAATCCAGTTCCAGAATACCATTGCCAGCCTGGACACTCTTTGGAGTGGCTCGCAGTGTATAAGAGCTGCCAGTCGCGGCGCTGATAGTTAAGTCATAAAACTTATTACCGCTCTCGAGTGGCGCTTCGTCTGGAAAGATACCAGGACTTCCCGTATCACTGCCACCGGTTGCCGCTCCCTCATAAGTGTTTTGAGATGCATAATGGCGCTCCATCGCCGCTGCAAATTCCATCAAGGCTCCCTGAGCGTCAGCGCGTCGAGTACGCTCCCCGTACTCGACGTAACTGGGGTAAGCAAAGGCCGCGATGACGCCTACAATGACGACAACTATAAGCAACTCTATCAACGTGAAGCCTCGTTGCCGAATATCATAGAGTTTCAATCGTCAATCCTCATACCAATAAGTTTCCACAACACCCTGAACTGTATCGATGGTCTGGCAATCCGTACCAACACAGATTACGTCGGTATCATCAACCCGCATCCTTTGAGGGCTTGAAGGGAGCGGAATCCCAAGTTCCACAGGCCTATCTTCGCGGGTCAGCTCATCAGCGGGCTTGCCATCGCTCGTGTAATAGTTACGCACGGCCCGTCCATCAAGCACGGACAGGTGATAAAGCCTTGATGTCCCGGTTGGCGGCAAACACGGATCGGAACTCGCTTTAGGTTCGTAAGTCGTGATGAATACCTCATTATTGGCGGTTACACTCTCTGCCAATACCTTTTCACCAGGATTGCTGCTCAGATCGATATACCACCCCTTGGATGCCGCCAGATCCTGAGCAGCCGTGGTGCGCTGCGTATCAGTACCCTGTTGAATTAGATTATCCGTCGTATCGAAGAGGTTCGACTCAGTGACGGTTTCATAGAGAACACGAGTCTGTGTTGCATCATTCGGATCCAGAGGCGCAGAACTCACAGCCGGGATTTTCAACATGTAAATCCGGTCTTTAATGTCAGTATCGAGAGGGTGTGCCTGATAGCCTGAACCAATGATTAACCCAAGATAGCGGGCACCACCGATTTTAACCCCAAACAAATCAGGACTGTGGTAAAAACGCCGATTGCCAGCTTCCGTGGAATCTGCCAGATCAGCAATTCGTCCACCAGTGGCAAAACTTGTTAGCTTTGCCGTATTGCTCAGATCGAATCGGAAAATCTGTCCTCCCATGTCACCAACATAAATCTGGTCAGCAAGTTTATCGCCGTTTACGTCTAACACCTTTGGCGACGCCGGTATACTGTATTTCATTTCGGGCAGTTCCAGATCTGCACCACTCCCTGTTGGCCCGGCCCACCAGAGTCGAGTTCCAGTCTCTGCGTCAACGATATAAACCGCACGCCCTACACTATCAGCCGTCCGGGTTGTAACAGAGTCCTGGTTTGCGTCATATCCGCCACCAAAGATCAGCACCTCGTACAACTTGTTATTTATGTTGACCTTAGTTTTGACGGGCTTGGACCACGTTTGCCCCATCTCCGCAAAGCTGGTGTTTGCAACACCTCCCGTGATCTGCCAAAGCAAAGACGGCGAGTTACGATTGGTCACATCCAGTGCATAATAGCTCTTTCCACCTCGACGCATTCCCGAGTAGATGTAGGCAAAGTCGTTGTCCGCCGCCTTGATTGCACCATCAAAATTATCATCATGTACCCAGCTGACTACGGTGCCATCCATACCGTACTCCTTGCTGGATTTTTCGGTGCTGTTCATCATTGCCGGCTGCTTCTTCAACAACTCCTTGGGAATGAAAGAAAAATAGCTCTCGCCAGTCTCTCCATCTACACCATGAATATAGCCTTGATTGTCACCATAATAGATCGTGATGTCCTGATTGGTCGCAGTGGTTCCATCGTAAATTACCAGTTGCGGCACCGAGTGGAGAGGATCTGCCAGCAATTTACGTGCTTCCGTCAAGTCGTTATCGCCGTCCTGATCCGTGACGTCCACACCTCGCGTCCACTGAACAAGCTTCGCGAACTCAGCATCTGACATATTAGCGTCGCCAAACAGCGCTTTCGTCAGGTTACTATTGGTCGATACAACAGCATTACTGTTGTCGGAAAGAAGAGATTTTCTCGAGTCAAGGTTTGAGAAAACATTGCGATTTGAGGTCGTATCCGGCAGTTGAGACGCCGCACCTCCGAGCTTCACATTGGGGCCATCGGCGGTAGGGCTCCACCAACTTTGCGCCGTATCTTTAAAAAATCCGGTTGCCGGATCGATTGCCGGGTTGCCATTTTCATCGACGATGACCGCTTCTGCCTCTCCCGAGGCGTTCTTTCGGATCTCAAGCTTGTAACGCTTCAGATTCCCATTCCAGATAGCACCTTTCTGGGATTGAAAAAGCGCGTAATACAGCATGTTCAGATGGTTCAGACGGTCAAATGTATTTACCGCGATGCCGGGAGCAACATAGGTCGTCGAACGCGCATTCACTTCATCGAACACCTGCTGCAATGCGGTCGTCAACTGGCTTGCGTTGTCGGCAAGCAGGTATTGGCCTCCGCCTTTGGTCGCTGCGTCACTGAGAAGCGTCTGGTCAGTTTTAAAACCGATTGTAAAAGTGGCCACCTTCTGCTGCCCAGGAAATTTATCGTTCGGATCGCTCGCGGCAGGGATCATGTCTTCCGTCCACATGTGTTCCGCTATTTCATCAAGGCAGTTACCAGTACAGCTTCCTACTTCGGCCTCAATGTCAGTCTGCCAGTTTGTGTCGGACGTAGGCTCACCGTCTGTCAACAGCAGTGCATAATTCGGCTGACATGAGTATTCAACGGGGCTGTCAAATATTGATGAATCTGTTGACGAGACAACACCACTTCGTTGCGATCCATCTTCATCGGTGCTTCGGATGAAAACATCTTCGCCCTGATAGTAACGCATGGTTTCAAACAAGCTCTCGGACAACGGAGTGTTACCGCCTGCGAAAAGACCATCGATCTTGGTGATCAACGAAGACCTCTGGGTATCAATATCAGCCACAGGAGCCTTGAAGTAGGCGCCCTCGTTGCCCCCGAAAATCATAAGCCCAACGTTCACATCGTTCAGCTTGTTCACGAGGTCTTTGGCAGCCTGCTTCATTACGTTGAGGCGTGTGTCCCCGTCGACATCCTGGGTGCTCATACTCCCCGAGGCATCCAGAATGAGCATGATGTTTGGCTGGACTACCTGTTGCGCATTGGTGAAAAAGATCTCCGTGTCATCACCCAATGCCGCTGTACCGGCCATGGAGAAATATGCTGCGGAAAGTACAGTAGTGAGAACGCGACTGAAACTTTTCATTGATCACCTCCATCGCCACGCGGCACCCAAAAGTCCACCTGCTCTACCAATTCGGAGCCAACTCCTATCACCAAGGTGGCGGAATTCCCAACAAGGCCACTGGCCCCACGCACATCAATCGCTTTTCCTTGCCGGGAAATCACCAGATCCCTGGCTGGCAAGTAGCTGGACTTCACACAAGACTCACAGCCCTCGACTCTCACCTGAACCACTTCTCCCGATGCATTGGAAACGAGCTCTACGTGATTTGCCTCTGCAGCGAAAACATCACCATCTAGCATCGACCGAGCAGTTTCGGCATTGGCCGTCCCGGCGGCCACGCCAAGTAGAAATAGAGCTGCGCTAATCCGCAGCAAAGACACCAACGAGGATTTCATCGCTCTCTCCCTCCCGAATAATCGGGAATCAGTAATATTCAATGCCTTTGAAAACACGCGCCTCAGCGCCGGTATTCGCCATCGTTGCTTCGCCAATCAACTCATACCTATAGCCTTTCAGCTGGTTTGAACTTTCATCGGCATTCATTGAGCTGCCACTCGTTATAATGATTTCCCCGAGGAACCTTGCCTGATAGCTACCAGTGATCCCGTTCCCTGAGTCCAGCGTGGTAACCGTAACGACGCTGCTCTCTTCGCTAGCGTTCTGCATCGACTCGCGCAGCAAGGTTAAATCGTTTGCGTAAAGTTGATTGGTTAATGCACTTACAGTACTTTCAGCCGCCTGGAAGGCACGATTCGCATTCTGCGAGTTAACAGCCATACGCTCCTGCATGACGGAAGTATTCATTCCAGCCACACCAATCAGAGTGAGCACCAACAACACAATGAGACTCACAATAAGAGCAGCGCCGTCTTGTCGGTCGATACTCTCGAACTGCTTCGCTCTGTTTGTCATCAAACTACCCTTCGCTCGTTTTAGTCGCGGTTGCGTAACATAACGGTTGAAACAAAAGCACGTCGCAATCGCCGATCCTCAGGATGGGTCACAGCAGAAGCACCCGCTCCCGTCGTTCCAACAATCTGCTCCCCCGGCATAGCGTAAGTTGCCGTGTCTGCGCTGTTCCGGGCGCCATCAGAGTCGCTGATTAACAAGCCAATACGAATAGCCACGACGTTCGCCATATCACCGACATTGTCGGCAGTCGTGTACCTTATATTATTGGTCGCGAGCAGCTCTCCATACTCGATCTGGAGACTTTCCACACCCTCAACGATTTCGTCCACCTGGAAGTCTGGCGTTGCCTGATTAAGTAGGTTGTTAGTGCCCCGATAAAGCGCTCTGATATCGTTGCCCTGTGCATCATCGCGACCGGTGTCTGCCACAAAATAGACTGTGGCTGAAAAACGCATAATCCTTGCTGACTCGGTGTAAGCCTGGCTCAGACGATTGTCGGTGTTAACGTTATTCGCATGCGCCCAAGTGTTCGAGGTCGGTTGACTGGATATGCGGAAGAGGTCAGCCGCTTCGCAATCGGAAATCAGGACGATATCATTCTGAGAGAAAAGACCGACTTCTGAGCCGCCAACCTGGATATTGGCATTATCCGCAGTCATGTTGCCCGTAATCTCAACCTCAACAGACTCGCCCCGCTGCACCGCGAGCACATCACTGCCAATCAAAGCCCTGGACTCGATTGAATGGCCGTCGAACTCCGTGCCACTAGCCCAATTCGCGTCGTCAACTTCCCATCCGCGCAATGTAGTGGAAAAGAAATCAGAGGTCGGGGGATTCTCAGCGATTACATTCAGGGCAACATCATCGGGATCTGCACACCCCTGGTAACCGACCATTCTCATATCCCGGGCCATAATATCCGTCGCAATACGGCCGGACTCCTGAATTCTGGCCAGGGAAGTTGCCAGACGAGATGTCTGGTTCGAATCCATATAAACCGTAAATACGCCCAGTATCAGTGTTGCACTGAGCGCCAGGGCGATGATCAGCTCTACAAGAGAAAGCCCCTTCTGCCGCATCGGTTTTTTCGACAGTCCTGTGACGCCTTTAGTCTTTCTCATAGAGCACCTCACAACGAAAACCTCACGGCGTAAGAGTTATCTCCCGCTATACTTTCACCTGCATCACCAGCTCGGCTCGCCTCGTCCCACTGGATCGTGACAGTGTAGATTCCGGAAGTTGCATCATGTGCGATTGTTCCCACGCCACCGGGAAGCATCGCCATGTCACCACCCGTGCCCTGAACCTGAAGGGTCCATTCAACCTGATCAACAGTCACCTGATCTGAGGGAGTACATCCTGCTGTCTGCCCAGTACAAGCCGGGAGCGTCGTGGACTGAATAGTGGCGGTGGAAAAGCCCCCATAACTGCCACCTTGAGCCTCAGCACTGTTGGCTCTCATACGATCAGCCATATCGTAAGCAAGGATGCTGGCTTGAGTTCTCAAATACGAACCCTGATTGTTTCGCATGCCTTCGAAGAGCAAACCGGCAAGTCCCAGCAATCCGATGGCTAGAATAAAAAGCGTCACTAGAATCTCAATCATAGTGAAACCACTTTGCCTGCTCTCGCCAGAGCTCAAGCTTAAAAACATTGGTTTGGACGGTTGTTTAGACATTTTTCTTTCCATCCTCACGGGCAAGTAATATCCGAATCATTATGATCATTCAAAACGCCAGCTGTTCCTCCGGTGTCGCGAGCTAAACGGGTCTGGCCCGAGACGTTCACAACGACTGCTCTGGCTTCTGAAGCACCACGCTCATCACAAACGATAAATGTCCCCGCGTTACTGCCAGATGAGGAAGGTATGGGAAAACCGTTGCTGGCAAATTGAACAAACCCTCCACCATCGCTAGTCAATCCTTCTATGCGGAAACTGTTACCTCCAGAGAGCGCCCCGCCGACTTTGAGCACCTCATCACCATCACCGCCATCGACGGAACGGTCCCCGTCAATATCGCGGAAAATTATCCAGCCAGTTTCCCAAGAGGCGTTTCCGCTACAGGAAGCACTGTCGGTTGAGGCACAGGCGGTCACAACTCCACCCTGAAGCTTAGAAGCTTCACTTCGTGCGTAGCTGATAAGGCTGGAAATTTCGTTGATCTGCGCCGTAAGGCGATTGTTGAGAACAGTCTCTCTAAAAGATGGGACAGCAAAGGATGCCACGATAGCAAGAATGACTATCGTGATGATGAGCTCAAGAAGTGTGAAGCCCGAGTTGCGTCGGAGCTCAGCCATAATTCAACCCCTTCATTGGATATTCTAAAGAATAGGAACATGGCGACTGGCACTCCAGCACGTCGCGACAAACGGCAAAAGTTGCCTGATAAGTGGTATTCTGGATCACTACAGCGTGATCCATTTCTCAAAGAAGGTAGCTTTCAAACGGAGGGCCGAGCCAGAGCTCAATTTTAAAGGGAGCCTTGCGAGGATTAGGGGTTACTGTTAATCGATGAGCTTTACCAAGACCACTCACCCGACATTAATCGCATCAATCCGCAACTCCCGCGGCATAGAAAACACAATATTCTCCTCACGCCCGGCAATTTCCTCCGGAACGCTGCCGCCAAGCTCTCGCAAACGGGTAATAACGTCGTTCACCAGAACCTCGGGGGCAGAAGCTCCTGCAGTAACCCCAACCGAAGTCTTTCCTTCCAGCCAGGCGGGATCGATCTGTGAGGCCTCATCAATTAGATAGGCCGGCGTGCCCATCCTCTCGGCAAGCTCACGCAAGCGGTTCGAGTTGGAGCTGTTCGGAGAACCCACAACCAGCATCAAATCACAATCGCCCGCTAACTGCTTCACGGCATCCTGGCGGTTCTGGGTGGCGTAGCAGATATCGTCCTTGCGAGGGCCCTGGATGTCCGGGAATTTCGCGCGCAGGGCGTCGATAACCCGGGCGGTATCGTCCATGGACAGGGTGGTCTGGGTAACGTAGGAGAGCTTACCGGGGTCTTTAACCTCCAGCTTCGCCACGTCTTCCTCGTTTTCCACGAGGTAGATTTCGCCACCATTGCTATGGTCGTACTGCCCCATGGTGCCTTCTACTTCCGGATGGCCGTGGTGGCCGATCAGCACGCATTCCCTGCCATCGCGACTGTAGCGCATGACTTCCAGGTGCACTTTAGTGACCAGCGGACAGGTGGCGTCGAAGACTTTCAGGCCGCGGCGGGCGGCTTCGCTCTGTACCGCCTGGGAAACGCCGTGGGCGCTGAAGATAACGAGCTTGTCGTCTGGAACTTCGTCCAGCTCGTCCACGAAAATGGCGCCACGGTTGCGCAGGTTATCCACCACGAATTTATTGTGGACCACCTCGTGCCTAACGTAGATAGGCGCCCCGAACACGTCCAGCGCCCGGTTTACAATTTCAATGGCGCGGTCCACGCCGGCACAAAAACCTCGGGGATTGGCGAGTCGGATCTGCATATCAACCTGCTGCTCTGGTTAGTGGGCCGGGCCGACCGGCTCCACATCAATGATTTCTACTTCAAACGTCAGTGTACGCCCTGCCAGGGGGTGATTGAAATCCACCTCCACTTCGTCACCTTCTACACGGCTGACAACACCGGGTAACTCGCTCTGGCGCGCATCGGCGAAGGAGATCATCACGCCGGGTTCCAGCACCATGTCGGGGCTGAATTCATGGCGTTTGAAGGTCTGCACGTTATTCGGGTTGTGCTGACCAAAGGCCTTCTCCGGCGGCACCTGGAAACTGTCCTTGTCGCCCGCCTTCATGCCCATCAGATAGGCTTCAAAGTTTTCCGGCAGATTGTCATCGCCGATTTCCAGGGAAGCCGGCTCTTTGTCAAAGGTCGAGTCAATCACTTCGCCATCCGGGAACTTCAGGGCGAAGTGCAGTTTTACCCGGGTACCCTTGTCGACAGGCAGTTCATTCATAAGAGTTACTCACTCCTTTGCGCATCCCCGTCCGAATCGGCGGGTTTGCGGAACATATCAAGTATCATCATGGCGGCACCGATGGTGATCGCGGTGTCGGCCAGGTTGAAGGCGGGAAAGTGCCAGTCCTGCCAGTAAAAGTGCAGGAAATCGACCACGTAGCCGTGCACCACCCGATCGTAGACGTTGCCCAAGGCGCCGCCGAGTATCAGTACGATGGCAATGGCGGTCCAGGTCTCATGGCGATGAAGGTTTTTCAGCCAGTAGATCAGTACCACGCTGACCACCAGCGCCAGGGTTACAAAGAACCAGCGTTGCCAGCCGGCAGCTTCAGCCAGGAAGCTGAACGCTGCGCCGGTGTTGTGGAGCAGCGTCAGGTTGAACATGGGCATGACCGGCACAGGGTCGCCATAGGTCAGCATAGCGGTGGCCATGGCCTTGGTGCCGAGATCCAGAACGATCACCAGTACCGCCAGCCAAAGCCACTTCAGTTTGCTCCCGGTGACCTGCTCCGTCATGGTCGCGTCCATCAGGCGTAGGCGCGGGCTTCGCCGGGCCCTTCCACGTTGGTCACACAGCGACCACAAAGATCGTCGTACTTGGCATTGCGGCCGACGTCTTCCCGGTGGTGCCAGCAACGCTCACACTTGGTATGGGCAGCCGGTGCCACCTTGACCCGAAGCCCCTCGTGGGAAGTCATTTCCGCATCGCCGGCTTCTGAAACTGGCCTAACGCTGGCCTCTGAAGTGATCAGAACAAAGCGCAGCTCTTCACCAAGATGCTTCAGATCAGCTGCCAGATCGCCTTCACAGAACAGGGTGACTTCGGCACTCAAAGAGCCTTTGATTTCACCCCGTGCCCTGGCTTCCTCCAGGCACTTGTTGACGGCCTCTTTCACGCTGTACATCTCGCGCCAGTAGTCGCGGCCAAGCTCAGCGTTTTCCGGCAGTGGCGTGAGGCCCTCGTACCAGGTTTCATAGAATACGGTATCGCTGCGCTTACCCGGCAGATGCTGCCAGATTTCATCAGCGGTGAAGCTGAGAATTGGGGCAATCCAGCGAACGAGCGCTTCGGCCACATGGTACAGGGCCGTCTGGCAGGAACGACGCGCCAGACTGTCGGCCTGGGTGGTGTACTGGCGATCCTTGATGATATCCAGATAGAAGCCGCCCAGGGTGGCTTCACAGAAGTTGTACACCTTCTGATAAATCCGAAGGAAGGCGTAGTTGCCATAGTCCTCATGCAGCTCTTCCTGCAATTGCAGGGCACGGTCCACCATCCAGCGATCCAGCGCGATCATGTCTTCCGGCGCGACCATGTGCTGCTCCGGATCGAATCCGGTCAGGTTGCTCAGCAGGAAGCGGGAGGTGTTCCGGATCCGGCGGTAACCATCGGCGGTCTGGCGCAGGATGTCCTTGGACACGGTCATTTCGCCGCTGTAGTCGGTTGCGGCCACCCACAAGCGGAGGATGTCGGCGCCCAGCTCGTTCATGACTTCCTGGGGCGCGATGACGTTGCCCAGGGATTTGGACATCTTGTGGCCCTTGCCATCGACGGTAAAGCCGTGGGTCAGAACCTGCCTGTAAGGCGCCACGCCATTCATGGCGATGGAGGTCTTCAGGGACGACTGGAACCAGCCACGGTGCTGGTCTGAGCCTTCGAGGTACATATCCGCCGGGAATTGCCCCAGTTCCTCGCGAACCCGCAGGACTGACTCGTGGGTCACACCGGAATCGAACCAGACATCCAGGGTATCCGTTACCTTCTCGTACTGCTCGGCATCACTACCCAGCAGGGACGACGCGTCCAGTTCGTACCAGGCATCGATACCACCCTCTTCGATCTGTTGGGCCACCTGCTCAATCAGGTTCTGGGTGTCCGGGTGCAGCTCCTGGGTTTCCTTGTGGATAAACAGGGTGATGGGCACGCCCCAGGTCCTCTGACGGGAGATGCACCAGTCCGGCGACTGGTTGAACATGGCCTCGATACGGTTCTTACCCCAGGATGGCACCCAGCGTACACCCTGGATCGCTTCAAGGGCATCAGCGCGCAGGTTTTCCTTATCCATGCTGATAAACCACTGGGGTGTGGCCCGGTAGATCAGCGGGGTCTTGGTACGCCAGCAGTGGGGATAGCTGTGACGGAACTTCTCGGAGCGGACCAGCTTGCCCTCGCGCTCGAGGGCGCTGCAAACCGGCTCATCGGCCTTGTAAACGTGTATACCGGCCAGCTCACCGGCGGCCGAAGTGTAAGTGCCATCCGCCTGAACCAGGTTGATGGTGCCGATGTTGTAGGCCTTGCCTACCTCAAAGTCTTCCATGCCGTGATCGGGAGCCGTGTGAACAGCGCCGGTACCGGCGTCCGTGGACACATGGTCGCCCAGGATAACAGGGACTTGCTTGTCGTAGATCGGGTGCTGGAGAACCAGATTCTCAAGAGCCGCGCCAGCACAGGTTGCCAGCACTTCGTAGCTCTCAACTTGCCAGCGGGCCATGATGCCATCGACCATGTCGGCAGCCAGGATCATCCGCTCCGGGCCGTGCCCAACATCGGTCTGTACCAATGCATAGTCCAGATCGGCATTGAGGGAAACGGCCTGGTTAGCCGGAATGGTCCAGGGCGTGGTGGTCCAGATAACCACCGACACATCGCCATTGCCATTATCGGTGCCGAACAGTGACAGGGCTTTTTCCTGGTCAACCGCGGTAAAACGCACATCGATCTGGGTAGAGGTCTTGTCCTGGTATTCAACCTCGGCTTCTGCCAGTGCGGACTGACCCACCACACTCCAGTAAACCGGCTTGTAACCACGCACCAGATGCCCTTTGGCAACGATCTTGCCCAGGGCGCGAACAATACCCGCCTCAACCTTGGGATCCATGGTCAGGTAGGGCTTGTCCCACTCCCCCATGACGCCCAAACGGATAAAATCGGCCTTCTGACCGGCGATCTGCTTGGTGGCGTAGTCGCGACAGGCCTGGCGGAAGGTCTTGTAATCCACCTTCACACCGGCCTTGCCAATCTCCTGCTCCACCTTGTGCTCGATCGGCAGACCATGACAGTCCCAGCCCGGCACGTAAGGCGCGTCGTAGCCCATAAAGCTGCGGGACTTGACGATCATGTCCTTGAGAATCTTGTTGACCGCGTGACCAATGTGAATGCTGCCGTTGGCGTAAGGAGGGCCATCATGAAGGATGAACTTCTCCCGCCCTTCACGCTGCTTGCGCAGGTTGCCGTAGACGTCGAGATCCTGCCAGCGCTTGAGCATTTCCGGCTCGCGCTTGGCCAGGTTGCCGCGCATGGGGAAGGCGGTTTCCGGCAGATTCAGGGTGTGCTTGTAGTCGCTCATGGTTTGTGTGCGTACTCTTTTGGTCTTGGTCAGTTTGAGTCAGTCATTTATTCATTGGGGCGCAGCCGGGCGTTTCAATCCGCGCTTTTCACAGAGCCGTTTTCGGCAATGCACGCTCGGGCCTGGTCAAAATCCCGGGCAATCTGATCTTTCAGCTCATCCACAGAACCGAATTTTTCCTCGTCCCGCAGGCCATGCCGGAACACAACCTCGAGGTGCTGGCCATAAAGCGTGCCAGCAAAGTCAAACAGGTGCACTTCCAGTGAGGGCCGCTTGCCGTCAACGGTCGGACGTACACCAATATTGGCAACACCATCGAATCGGGCGCCATTGTCCAGGGTGGCGGCAACCACATAGACACCGCGCAGGGCGGGTGTCCGATGTAACAAAATATTCGCGGTTGGCGCACCAATCTGGCGCCCCAGTTGGCGGCCATACACGACCCTCCCCCGGATTCGGTAGGGGTGGCCCAGCAGCGATTCGGCTTTCTCGAGCCCATTCACCGTGAGTAAATCCCTGACACGTGTGCTGCTTACTCGCTCGCCGTCGACGGTTACTGTCAGGGTATTCTCGACGGAAAATCCGGCGTCGTATCCAACTTTCTCGAGAAGCGCGAAATCGCCCGCCCGATCACAGCCAAAACGGAAATCATCGCCGACCACCAGATGACGAACGGCCAATCCATGGATCAGAACATCGTCGATAAAGCCCATGGCCGAATAACTACGGAACGCCTGGTTGAAGCGCAGGCACAGCACAATATCGATGCCTTCCGCCAGCAGGGCCTCGAACTTCTGACGAAACCCCATCAGCCTCGGCGGCGCCTCCCTGCCCTGAAAAAACTCCCGGGGTTGGGGCTCGAAAATCATCACCACCGAGGGCACGCCCAGAGCCTTGGCCTTGCTTTTGACCTGATCAATAATGGTTTTGTGCCCAAGGTGCACACCGTCGAAGTTACCGATGGTGGCGACACACCCGTTGGCGAGCGGTGAGTCCTCCCGACGGGAAAGCATTTTCAGGTTGGTCAGGCCCCGGATCAGACGCATGCAATGCGAACCTTCAATTGCCAGCTAGCTTTCAGCGCTCACTTTTACCGCAACGCTGGTGAGAAAACGCGCGATTATACCTTACCTGTGGCGGAAATGTCTTACCCGAACCCCGGCCAGCGCCAGTGCAACAAAGTAGACGGCGACGCCCGCCCCTACCAGCATCGCCATGTCCGCTGCACGCTGATAGCCTCCGTTTGCCAACCACACCGACACCGGGGCGTTGAGCCAGACAATGACAGCCGCCAGGGCACCGTTGGCAAAAAGCAGCTGTAGCAGAAAACGGGACCAGCCGGGCTGGCTCTGCCAGGCCCCTTCCTTGCGCAGTCCGCGCCAAAGAAGGTAGCCATTCAACCAGGCCGATATGGAGGTAGCCAGCGCGAGACCGGCGTGGGCCAGCGAGAAAATGAGAATCAGGTTGAACACCATGTTTGCCACCATGGCAATGATGCCGATCTTGACCGGGGTTTTGGTGTCTTCTCTTGCGAAAAACCCCGGCGCCAGAACCTTGATGAGCATGAACGCCAGCAACCCTGCGGAATAGGCTCGCAAGCTCTGGGCCGACATGGCCACATCCCGGTCGGTAACGGCGCCATAGTGGAACAGGGTGGCTATCAGCGGCTCGGCCAACAGCGCAAGCGCCAGGGCAGCCGGTAGACCAATCAACAGGACCGCCCGAACCGCCCAATCCAAAGTGGCCGCGAACTGGTCCGCTGACGCCGCTGCGTGTTTACGGGAAAGGCTCGGGAGAATAACCGTCGCAATGGCTATCCCGAACACGCCGAGGGGCAATTCCGAGAGTCGATCGGAGTAATACAACCAGGAAACGCTGCCGGTCTGGAGAAAGGACGCCAGAACCGTATCCAACAGCAGATTGATCTGGCTGACGGATACCCCGAACAGCGCAGGCGCCATCAGCTTGAGAATCCGGCTGACACCTTCGTGGCGATAATCCACACGAGGCCGTGGCAGCAAGCCCAATCGCATCAGAAACGGCAACTGGAAAAACAACTGCAGGGCCCCGGCAATGAAAACACCCCAGGCCAGAGCCATCACCGGCTCATCCATCAGCGGCGTCAACCAGATGGCTGCCGCAATCATCGCCAGATTGAGAAGAACCGGGGTAAACGCGGGTACCGCAAAGCGATCGTAACTGTTGAGGATGCCGCCGGCGAAGGCCGTCAGGGATATCAGCAACAGGTACGGAAAGGTGATGCGCAACATATCGCTGGTCAGCGCAAATTTCACCTCATCATCCAGGAAACCAGGGGCAAAGACCGCCGTCAGCACCGGCGCCCCGAGAATGGCCACCAGCGTGACGCCCAACAGCACCAAGCCGAGGGAGCCAGCCACCGCATTGACCAGCCGCTGAACGTCCGAGAGCGACTGATTTTCCCGGTAGGAGGACAATACCGGCACGAACGCCTGGGAGAAGGCGCCTTCTGCAAATAGCCGACGCAGGAAATTCGGAATCTTGAAAGCCACAAAAAAAGCATCGGCACCGGCACCGGCACCGAAATAGCGAGCGATGACCATATCCCGAACCAGACCCAGCACCCGGGACAGCATGGTCATGATACCGACGAGCCCCGACGATCTGAGCAGTCCTGGCGGCTTGGGTAATTGCTTCTGTTCAGGCGTTGATTCAGGTTCCGACGACATGCAGGCCCTTGCTTGGCATTCTGGATATCCTTTTGGCGCTCGTATTTCGGGAATTACCTGCTTCCCGGTCAAGCCCGCGTTCAGTGAGCCGCGAGTTTACCACAGGCCTTCTGTGTCGGGGCATGAAATGGGTTTTAGCCTTGACATTTGAAGGTTTGAGCGGCATAGTTCCGCGTCATTTATTTCGACGCGCTGGTTTTGGCGCGCCCGCGATGTAACGAATCATTCAGCAACGAATTTGAGATTTTCAGGAGTTTTACGGTGGCAAATTCCCCGCAAGCCAAGAAGCGCGCACGTCAGAACGAGAAGAACCGCAAGCACAATGCAAGCCTGCGTTCCATGGCTCGTACTTATGTGAAAAAGATCCAATCCAAGATCGAAGCCGGCAACTACGAAGAAGCCCAGGCCGCTTTCCAGCAGGCTCAGCCGATTCTGGACAGCATGGTCAACAAAGGCATCTTCGCGAAGAACAAGGTTGCTCGTAGCAAGAGCCGCCTGAGCGCCAAGATCAAGGCCCTGAAGAGCGCCTAATCAGCTCGATTCAGGCAAAAAAAACCGGCCATCTGGCCGGTTTTTTTATGGACGAGCGATTATCACACAATCACCAGATTGTCCCGGTGGATCATCTCCTCGCCTGACATATAGCCAAGGATCTCGGTAATCCGGTCACTGGAGCGGCCGGCAATAGCCCTGGCTTCGTCGGCGTCGTAATTAACCAACCCCCGGGCGATTTCACGACCACTCTGGTCGAAGCAGGACACCATCTCGCCACGGCGAAACTGCCCCGACACACCTTTAACACCCACCGGCAGAAGACTGCGGCCACCCAGGCACAGCACTTTCACCGCACCATCATCCAGAGTCAGCCTGCCACGGGTCTGCAGGTGGCTGGCGAGCCATTGCTTTCGGGCAGCAATCCGGCCTTGCTCCGGCAATAACAGAGTACCGATTACATCACCCTGCCGCAGGCGACCAATCACGCCCTCAATGCGACCACCAACAATGACGGTGAAAGCCCCGGACCGGGCAGCAAGCCGCGCAGCACGCAACTTTGTCTGCATGCCGCCGCGCCCGAGAACACCGGCGCCGCCACCCGCCATGGCATCCAGTTCGCGATCGCCGGCCCTGCGCTCGGTCACCAGACAGGCATCCGAATGCTTCCTGGGATCCTTGTCAAAGAGGCCCAGCTGGTCAGTGAGGATAATCAGGCCATCCGCCTCAATCAGATTGGCAACCAGGGCGCCCAGGGTGTCGTTATCGCCAAACCGGATCTCGTCGGTAACCACAGTGTCGTTTTCGTTCACAATGGGCACGACACCCAGGTTCAGCAGGGCCCTGAGGGTTCCCCGGCCATTCAGATAGCGCTTGCGGTCGGAGAGGTCGTCATGAGTCAACAGAATCTGGGCGGTATGGATATCGTGCCGTTTGAACTGGGCCTCCCAGGTCTGCACCAGACCCATCTGACCAACCGCCGCAGCAGCCTGCAACTCATGGAGCTGCTCTGGCCGGACAGTCCAGCCAAGACGACTCATTCCCTCGGCGACGGAACCAGAGGAAACGACAACCACCTCCACGCCATCTTCAATAAGCTCGGCGATCTGATCCACCCACAAACCCAGGGCCGCCACATCCAGGCCACGGCCATCGTTGGTCAGCAAAGCGCTTCCGATCTTGATAACCAGGCGACGGGCCTGGCGCAACTGTAGGCGTTCAGTCATGGTGCTTGAGCGATCTCTCTGGTATCAGTCCTTGGTTTACTCCGGGGCGTAGACCACTTCGACATCGTAATCATCATCGTCAAAGTCGTCGTCATCGTCCTCTTCGCGGGCCGCGCGGCGTGCCTGACGCTCGGCTTCAATACGGGCGCGAGCTTCGTCGTCCATCTGCCGGCGACGTTGGGCCTCCCGCTCCGCGAATTCCGGATTCTGGGCCTCTTCCTCAGCTTGCTCTTCGATCCAGCGCATAACGGCCTGAGCCAGGGTCTTGGTGCCCTCGCCACTGAGCGCAGAGATCCAGAAAACCGGCCCTTCCCATCCGAGCTCATCGACAATGGCCTGACAATGAGCATCGCGATCTTCTTCGGCCACCATGTCGACCTTGTTCAGCACGAGCCATCTCGGACGGTTGGCCAGAGTTTCGCTGAACTTCTCAAGCTCATGCTCGATTGCTCTAACCGCATCGGCGGGCGATGAGCCATCGTACGGTGCCACATCCACAAGGTGCAGCAGTAGACGGGTGCGCACGAGATGCTTCAGGAAGCGGATACCCAGGCCGGCACCTTCGGCGGCACCTTCAATCAGACCCGGGATATCGGCAATCACGAAACTCTGGTGCGCCTGTACACTGACAACACCAAGATTGGGTACCAGCGTGGTAAACGGATAGTCCGCAACCTTCGGGCGAGCCGCCGACACCGAACGGATAAAGGTAGACTTGCCGGCATTGGGCATGCCCAGCAAACCCACGTCCGCCAGCACCTTCAACTCCAGCCTCAGGTTACGCAACTCGCCCTCGGAACCCTTGGTAGTCTGGCGCGGGGCGCGATTCACCGAGGATTTGAAGCGGGTATTACCAAGACCATGAAAACCCGCCTGGGCAACCTTCAGGCGCTGACCGGCATGGGTCAGATCCCCCAGGACCTCGTGGGTATCCATATCGACCACCGTGGTGCCGACCGGAACCGGCAGAACCAGGTCCTCGCCTTTGTTGCCGGTACAGTTGCGGCCGGAGCCCGGCTCGCCATTCTGGGCCTTGTGTTTGCGCTGGAACCGGTAGTCGATCAACGTGTTCAGCGACTCCTCGGCTTCCAGATACACGGAACCACCATCGCCCCCGTCGCCGCCATCGGGGCCACCCTTGGGAACGTATTTTTCTCGCCGGAAGCTCAGGCAGCCGTGACCGCCCTTGCCGGCTTCCACAATGATGGTGGCTTCGTCTACGAATTTCATGAATCAACCCTTTGCGCCATGCGCATAAACTAAAAAGCCCCGCAGCCTCTAGGAAGCTTTGCGGGGCTCCGGATGGTTCTGAGCACCTGATAATATCAGGATATCAGCGCCACCCAAGGTTCGACAGAACCGGATCGCCGCTGCTTACGCAGCCGGAACGATGCTCACGAACTTACGGCTCTGCGGGCCTTTGGTTTCGAACTTCACCTGGCCGTCTGCTTTCGCAAACAGGGTGTGGTCCTTGCCAATGCCAACATTGCTACCAGCGTGGAAACGAGTGCCACGCTGACGGATGATGATGCTGCCTGCAGATACAGTCTCGCCGCCAAAGCGCTTCACACCAAGTCGTTTCGACTCGGAATCGCGACCGTTACGGGTACTACCTGCTGCCTTTTTATGAGCCATTACCAGCCTCCTTATTTAAGGGGTAATTCGAGAGCCTCAGCCCTTGATACCCGTGATCTTGACTTCAGTAAACCACTGACGGTGGCCCTGACGCTTCATGTGATGCTTACGACGACGGAACTTGATGATCTGAACCTTGTCGTGACGGCCGTGGCTAACCACTTCTGCGGTCACTTTGGCACCATCAACTACCGGCGCGCCTACCTGAACCTTGTCGCCGTCGGCGATCAGCAGAACGCGATCAAACTCAACGTTGCCACCGGTTTCAACTTCCAGCTTTTCCAGCTTCAGGGTTTCGCCTTCTTTTACACGGTGCTGCTTGCCACCGCTAACAATAACTGCGTACATTCACTCGTTCTCCACGATTGACCCATCCCTGCTCTTATCCACCTGGTTCTAAGGGAGGCGCTCTGGCGACCCTATAGCAGGGAGCGCAGGTTGGGATGAGTTGGGCGCGTGATTGTACGAAAAGACGCACCGCAACACAAGCCAAGTTGACACTACCTTCGGCAATACCTAGCATTGCCGCGACCTGCCTTTAATATCAACGATCGTAACGACGATAACACCAGCAAGGGATCCACAAGCCGCATGACAGCCCAGCGCATTTACGACACCGTGGCCGACGACTTCAGCCGCGTTAATGATCTGATCATCCAGCGGCTTTCCTCAGATGTTCCCCTGGTGGAGAAAATCGCCCAGTACATCATTGAAAGCGGCGGCAAGCGCTTGAGACCGCTACTGGTTCTGCTTTCCAGCCAGGCCGCCGGCTACGAGGAAAACGACCACCTCAAGCTCGCAGCCGTGATCGAATTCCTGCACACCGCCACCCTGCTGCACGATGATGTAGTAGACACCTCGGACATGCGCCGCGGCCGAAGCACCGCCAACGCCCGCTGGGGCAACGCACCCAGCGTTCTGGTAGGTGATTTCCTCTACGCCCGTGCTTTCGAGATGATGGTGGAGCTTAAAAGCCTGCGAATCATGGACGTTTTGTCCCACGCCACGGCGGTAATCGCCGAGGGCGAGGTTATGCAACTGATGAACGTGAAAAACCCGGACCTCACCGAAGAGCAGTACATGAAGGTCATCCACAACAAGACTGCCATGCTGTTCGAAGCCGCCTCCCACACCGGCGCACTGCTTGCCAACGCCAATGCAGAGCAGGAGCTGGGCCTGAAAGACTACGGCAAGCATCTGGGCCTGGCTTTCCAGCTGGTGGACGATGTCCTGGATTACCGCGGCGACGCCGAAGCCATGGGCAAAAACGTGGGCGACGATCTGGCTGAAGGCAAGACCACCCTGCCGCTGATCCACGCCATGAGCCATGGCACCGGGGAAGAACGGCAGTTGATCCGTCAGGCCATCCGCAAGGGCGGCCTGGACGATCTGCCCCGCATCCTCGATATTGTTGAGCGCTCAGGCGCAATCGAATACACCATGGCAAAAGCGCGGGAGCAGGCGGAACTGGCCCAGACCTGCCTTCAACCCCTGCCAGACTCAGGCCATAAAGAAGCCATGGAACTGCTGACCGAGGTCGCAGTCGCAAGAGTTAGCTAAGCGACTCACGCCCGTGGGGTGAGTCAAAGTCCAGCTCCGGACCAACCGGTACTATCTGAGTCGGGTTGATGGTTCTCTGGCTTACGTAGTAGTGGCGTTTGATCTGACCAATATCCACGGTCTCCGCCACGCCTGGCACCTGGTAGAGGTCCCGAACATAGGCTGAAAGCGCCGGGAAATCGCTGATCCGCTGGCGGTTGCACTTGAAGTGGCTGTAATACACTGCATCAAACCGGATCAACGTGGTGAACAACCGCCAGTCAGCCTCGGTCAGCCGGCCACCGACCAGATACCGTTGAGAAGACAACCGCTCCTCAAGCCAGTAGAGAGAATCAAACAGCGCATTGTAGGCTTCCTCGTACTTATCCTGGGCAGTGGCAAAGCCCGCTTTGTAAACGCCATTATTAACCGTGTCGTAAACCCGGGCGTTCACAGTATCAATCTCTTCTTGCAGCTCTCCGGGATAGAAATCCAGATCGGTACGAACACCCTCAAGGCCATCAAATGCCGAATTGAACATCCGGATAATTTCGGCCGACTCGTTGCTCGCAATCGTTTCTTTCTTTTTATCCCACAAGGTCGGCACTGTTACCCGCCCAGAATATTCCGGGGCAGCCTTGGTATAGACCTGATGCATGAAGCGGAATCCATGGAGATGGTCCCGGTGCTGCTCGCTGTCCGGCCGGAATTCCCAGCCGTTTTCAACCATGTCAGGGTGCACCACTGACACCGAAATGTGCTTCTCCAGACCTTTAAGCTTCCGGAAAATCAACGTCCGGTGCGCCCAGGGGCAGGCCATTGAAACATAGAGATGATAGCGCCCTGATTCCGCCTTGAAACCGCCTTCGCCATCCGGCCCCGGCGAGCCATCGGCGGTCACCCAGTTCCGGAAACGCGCTGCTTCCCGTTCAAACTTGCCACCGGTCTTGTCGGTGTCATACCACTTGTCGTGCCATTTGCCATCAATCAGCAGGCCCATAAAGCCCTCCCGTTAAAATTCCTGAACATGATGAAATCAATACAGGCAGAATACCGGGGACCCTGCTACGCTCTCAAACAAGCATTTCTGGCCAACAACCTCAGATAATTCGAACATGCATACAGCCATCACCATTGACGCCCTCAAAGTCCTTGATGCCATTGACCGCAAAGGCAGTTTCGCCGGTGCCGCCAACGAACTGTTCCGGGTTCCCTCCGCCATCAGTTACACCGTGCAGAAGCTGGAAGAGGACCTGAATGTCGCCATTTACGACCGAACCGGTCACCGCGCCCGACTGACACCGGCCGGCCGCTACCTTCTGGAAGAGGGTCGCACACTGCTCGAGGCGGCAGAAAACCTCGCGCACACCACACGCCAGGTCGCCCAGGGCTGGGAAACGCGGTTGCGGATCGGGTTCAACTCACTGCTGCCAGCGGAATGCCTGTTTCCGGCAATCCAGGAATTCTATGAGCTCGGCGTACCGGTAGATGTACAAATTGTGGAAGAGGTCTTTGCCGGAACCTGGGATGCTCTGCAAAGCCGCCGCGTGGATCTGATCATCGGCGCCGATAATTTCAGCAAGCCTGCGGGAAACTACACAACCCAATCCCTGGGCGAGATGACATTCGTATTCGCCGTTGCCGCCGATCACCCCCTGGCCGATGCCCAAGCCCCGCTTTCCGAGGAAGATATCTCACGTTATCCAGCAGCCGTCGCTGCAGATACATCAAGGTCCCTGCCTCCGGGCCACGCCGGCATATTCCACCGCCAGCGAACCCTGACGGTGGCCAACATTGACCAGAAGATCGCCATACAGGTAGCCGGCCTCGGCGTGGGATGGTTACCAAGGGCACGAATCAGCGCAGAACTGAAGGAAGGCAAACTGGTCATCAAGGAAGTTCAGGAATCTCGCCAGCCAATCAAACTGCACCTGGCCAGGCATGCCGAGGACCAGGGCAAGGCCCTGATGTGGTTCTGGGACCGACTCAGCGCGGAGGGAGCCGTTTCAGACTGGCTAACAGGCTGAAAATAAAGCAAATGGTATGACTCCAACTCGAAGTCATACCAGGCAAATGAGTCAACCGTTTGCGCGGGCACTTCGTTTATACTGCAGCTGAAACCAACGCCGAAGGGAGCTCTCTGATGCGGCAACTGTCGGAACTGGATGCCTCGTTCCTGTATCTCGAGTCGGAAACCACACCGATGCACATCGGAGGCATCTACCTCTTCGATGCTTCCGAACGGGAGAAACCGCTGGCCTTCAGCACCTTTGTCGCCTACCTTCGAAGCCGCCTGCATGTTGTGCCGGTTTTCCGGCAACGCCTGAAAGAAATTCCCCTGCGCCTGGGCCGCCCCTACTGGATTGATGACCCCGATTTCAGCATCGAGCGCCACCTTGCCTATGTTAATCTGGGCGAACACGGCCGCAAGGCAAGCCTGATGACGCTGGCCTCACGGATTCTGGAAGAACCTCTGAAAAGGGACCGCCCGCTGTGGCACATCACCTTCGTAGACGGTTTCAAACTGGACGAGGAGGACACCGGCAGTGACGGCTTCGCCTTGATCGTCAAATTGCACCACGCTGCCATCGACGCATTCAGTGGTGAGGAGATTATTGGCAAACTGCTGGAGTATACGCCCGAGCCCAGCCCGATTGCGCCACCTCGACCCTGGCAGCCCAGACCAGAACCCTCGGAAGAACGGGTCATGCTCCAGGCCGGTGCGAACATCATTCGCACGCCACTGCAGTTCACCTCTCTGGCGTTCAACGCAGCCGAGGCTACAGCCCGGGGACTGATCCAGAAGCAATTACGCAAACTGCCACTCCCGCTGCCCCTGTTTTCCGCCCCAAACAGCCCTTTCAATCGGCAGATTACGGCAAATCGGCAGATTGTCGCCGCCAGCGTGGAGCTTTCGCGCCTGAAGGCGATCAAGGCGTTTCTCGGGGACGTAACGTTGAACGATGTGGTTTTGGGCCTTTGTGCCGAGGCCCTGAAGCGCTATCTGATCAGCGAGGGCGCCAATGCCGACAAGTCCCTGGTGGCAATGACACCGATTTCGGTTCGTTCCAACAGCCTGCGCCGAGCCACCGGGAACCAGATGTCTGCCATGCTGCTGGATCTGGCGACCGATGAAACCAATCCCGCCCAGCGGATACGGCGCATACACTGGAACGCGGTTGCTTCGGAGCCCTACCGGGAGGCTATTGCTGCAGATCGGCTGACGGAACTGCTGCCTTCAACCATGCTGGCGCTGTCCGCGAGGCTTTATTCGGAATTGCAAATTGCCCAGCGTTACCAGCCGGTATTCAATCTGCCAATCACCAACGTTCCCGGACCACAGGTTCCACTGTATCTGCAGGGTGCACGCCTGGTTCAGCAATACAATACGGCGCCGCTGTTCGACAGTATGGGACTGGTGATTGTAGCGGTGAGCTATGAGGGAAGGCTGACACTGAATTTCACCACCTGCCCCGATGTGGTGGCCCACGGAGAGTCATTGCAGGCTCACGTGGATGAAAGCCTCAACGCCATTGAAGCGGCCATGGAACGGCTCGGAACAGAGGAAACCAAAGAACCCACCGCAGCCTCCCCAACACAGACCCTCGCAGATGATGCCATGACCGCGATGGAGGGCCTTCTCAAGAAAGCCCTGAAACGTTTCCGGGCCTGAACGGGCCCCGGAAACGCTCAAGCACGTCCCAGGTTATTCGAACGCCCAACGAAGAAACGCCTTCTTCTCCTCATCACTCGCTGTTTCCCAGATGGTTTTGAGCTGTTCAAGCGCATTATCACCGCTAACCGGCGTGCCGTCGGAAGAAGACGCCGGAATCGGCGTGCGGGAAGCGGCCATTTGCTCTTTCCCATCCCAAACGGTTGAGCTTGCCACGGTCATTCCGGCAGAAGAAACGATAGCAGCGGAGAACTCCGGCATTTCCTGCTCGGCTTCCTGACGAGACTCCGGCTGATCAAAGTCGAAACGATAGGTTTCACCGGCTTCTGCCGCTTTGGTAGCATTCTGACGAGTGCAAGACAACGGCGGGCTTCGCTGACCCACTCCGGCTTTTTCAACGCAGATCCCGATTGAGACCCAACCCGTAAAATTGTAAAAAAATGTTGAATTCGCCCCGAATTGGGTTAATTTTAAACAGATCGGCTGATATTAACGCGGCGCCCGAGAAGCAAGAACAAAAAGCGGGCAGTACAGGAGACGCCATGGACACCCATCGCAGGACCGGAGAAGAAGGGCCGGTTCCCTTTCGCAGTAGTCGATTCTTCTGCGTAGGGAGCAAATGGTACTTTACCACCCGGGAAGGGTTTGACAGTGGCCCGTTCGCTTCACGGGAGCGGGCGGAAACAGGCCTCAAGCGCTTTCTGCACGTGGTCCGTATGCTGCCGGAAGAACAACAGCTTCACTGACAGGCCTTCGTGCCCGTCTAAACCATGACGGGCACAAGCCACACGTCTACTGCCCACAGGCAGATCAGGGCCATGACGCCGGCAATAACATCGTCAACCATAATACCCAAACCGCCAGGCAGGTGCTGGTCCAGCCAACTGATGGGCCACGGTTTTGCAATATCAAAAAGCCGGAACAGAGCGAACGCCCCCAGAACCCCATAGATAGTGTCGGGGAAGAGGCCAAGGGCAATCCACATCCCGACGAATTCGTCCCAGACAATGCCGCCGTGGTCGTGAACCTTCAGGTCTTCAGCGGTCTTTCCGCAGAGCCAGATACCTGCGATAAAAGCAGCCAGTACCACCAGCCAGTAGCCCACGGGCGGTAACCAGGCGAAGACATACCACAGCGGAATCGCGGCCAGGCTGCCCCAGGTGCCGGGCGCCCTCGCCGTTGCACCGCTGCCAAAACCAAAAGCGAGCAGATGCACCGGGTTACGCAAGAATCCCGGCGGGAGTATGACTGCCGGCGCCTCCGGTTCCGGGGTCTCGCCTTCCTGACTCATAGTTCACTCCTGAAATGGTCAAACCCGGCGGGCACCGCTTCCAAACCGCAATCGACACCGTCGAGATACAGGCCCGGCTCAGCGTCAACGAAGCCGATCACGGTGAGTTGGCGCTTCAGTGATTCCGGGGCACGCTCCCAGTTTTCTCGCGAGAAACACACGCACAGTTCGTAATCGTCTCCGGAGCGCAGTGCGCAGTCCAGGGCCTTCTCACCCTTTAGCCGAACAAGCGCTGGCGAAAGAGGCATCCTGGCACTCTCGATCTGGGCACCGACCCCTGATGCGGAAAGAATGTGCCCGAGATCTGCCAGCAAGCCATCAGAGATATCAACCGCCGCAGTGGCATATTGGCGTATAGCACCTGCCAGATCCAGTCTCGGCCAGGGATGGTGATAGCGTTCGAGCACGGCAAGCATGTCAGCGGAAGGGGCAGGCTCCGAAAGATAGTCTAAAGCGGCGCCGGCATCCCCCAGGGTTCCGGACACGGCAATCAGATCTCCGGGACGGGCGCCGGAGCGTCGAATCCCGGCTCCCTGCTCTACAGTGCCATGCACCTGAAGGCTCAGGGTGAGAGGCCCGGAGGTGGTATCCCCGCCGGCCAGCTCCAGACCAAACGCCTCGCTAGCCTTTCGCAATCCCATCGAGAAGTCTTCAAGCCACTGCTCATCCACGGCTGGCAGCGTCAGTGCAAGCGTGAAACATTCCGGGTCGGCACCCATGGCAGCAAGATCGCTGGCAGCGGCGGCAAGTGCCCGCCAGCCCAGATAATCGGGACGGTAGTTTCGGGGAAAGTGGACACCCTCCACGAGGGCGTCCACAGAAAAGACAAGGTCCCGGCCTGCGGGAATACGCTGAATCGCGCAATCGTCACCTGGGCCCAAGATCAGGGATCCGGATTCCTGCCGCCCGGCAAGCGGCAGAAAGTAACGGCGAATCAGCTCGAATTCGCCCATCGACTAGCGAGCGCGGGTCTCGGCAAGCCGGAGTCGGCCGCTCAGCTTGTCGAGAATGCTGTTAACAAATTTATGACCCTCGGTGCCACCAAAGCGCTTGGCCATTTCAATGCCCTCGTTAATGACCACCTTGTAGGGCACATCAAGCCGATGCTTGAGCTCATAGGCTCCCAGGCGGACAATCGCCAGTTCCACGGGATCAACCTCTTTTATAGGCCGATCCAGGAACGGCTCAATCAGCTTGTCCAGTTCGCCCTGCTCGCGATGTACCCCACGGAGCAGATCCCGGAAATACAGCAGGTCGACCTTGCTCATGTCGTTGTCGACCATGAACTCGGCTTCAATGTCAGAAATCGCCGTCTTGCTGAAATGGCGCTGATAGAGCCCCTGCATGGCGAGGGCCCTGGCACGGCGTCGATCACCGGCTTTCGGTTGGCCAGACGGAGCCGGCTGCGGTGATGTACCTTCAGTTTCGCTCATTACTCACCCAGCTTCTTGAACAGGCTGACCATTTCAAGGGCGGTGATTGCCGCTTCGGCACCCTTGTTACCGGCCTTGGTTCCGGAACGCTCGATGGCCTGTTCGATGGAATCCACCGTCAGCACACCGAAGGTTACCGGCACGTCGGTATCAAGACTGACCGCGCCAAGGCCGCTGGAGGCCTCGCCGGCAACATACTCGAAATGCGGAGTGCCGCCACGGATAACTGCACCCAGGGCAATAATCGCATCGTACTCACCGGTTTCGGCAACGCGCTTGACGGCCAGGGGCATTTCATAGGCTCCCGGCACGCGGACGATGGTGACGTCGTCATCGGAAATACCGTGACGGCGCAGGGTATCCAGCGCGCCCTCGACCAGGCTTTCCACAACAAAGCCGTTAAAACGGCCCACTACAAGCGCATAGCGCCCGCTGCACTCGGTAAAATCACCTTCAATTACTCTGATATCTGCCATCGATGGCTCCTTCACGTGTCGCGGCATCGGGGCCACGACCGGGTTTATCATTCGGGGGTGTAGGGAACGTATTCGACCACTTCCAGATCGAAACCGGAAATGGCGGAAAATTTGATCGGCGGGCTCAGCAGGCGCATTTTTCCAACACCAATATCCCGGAGAATCTGGGAGCCGGTACCAACCGTGAAGTAAACGCCGGAGCTTCCCTTGCCGGAGGAGCCCTTACCCTCATCAAAGAATTCCTGGATCCGGTCTTCCAGGTTATAGCTGTCCTCGGCGCTGTTCAGCAGGACGACCGCGCCCCGGCCTTCCTCTGCCACCTTTTCAAGGGCGTGATGCAGGGGCCAGCTGCGAGAATCCTTGCGGCGCGCACCGAGGAGGTCCCGAAGGGTGTCCGTGATATGGACCCGGACATAGACCGGTTCATCGGGAGAAATGTCTCCCATCAACATCGCCAGATGGGTGGCTCCCTGGATATTGTCACGGTATGTCCGAAGCTTGAACACGCCGTACTCGGTGTCGAGGTCGTTTTCTTCCACACACTCAACGGTTCGCTCGTTGATGGTGCGGTAGTGGATCAGATCGGCAATGGTGCCAATCTTCAGGTCGTGCTCTTCGGCGAATCGCTCCAGGTCTTCGCGGCGGGCCATAGAGCCGTCGTCATTCATGATCTCGCAGATCACGCCTGCCGGCTCGCAACCTGCCAGTGCGGCGAGGTCACAGGATGCTTCGGTGTGCCCCGCGCGGCTCAAAACACCGCCGGGATCAGACATCAACGGGAAAATATGGCCAGGCTGAACCAGATCACTGGCCTTTGCGTTGCGTGCTACCGCTGCCTGCACCGTGCGTGCACGGTCTGCCGCCGAGATGCCAGTGGTCACACCCACGGCAGCCTCAATCGAGAGGGTAAACTTGGTTCCGAAGCCGGAGGCGTTCTGCTGGACCATCAACGGCAAACCCAGTTGCTCGCAGCGATCCCGGGTCATCGGCATACAGATCAGGCCACGACCAAAACGAGCCATGAAATTGATGGCTTCGGCCGTGCAATGCTCAGCAGCCATCACGAGATCGCCCTCATTCTCGCGATCTTCGTCATCCATCAGTATGACCATCTTGCCCTGACGGATATCTTCAATGATGTCTTCAATGCTGTTCAGTGCCATATGGTTTTGCACCCTTGCGGCGCTCCGGCAAATAATTGCTGCCGGAACAACCTGAGTTTATGGATTACCGGCGGGTGAGGATCAGACGCTGATCCTCACCTACCTGACGTCGGTCCAGCACCTTCCATTGTACTTTATCTGCCATGGTCTCCAGCGGCAGATGTGCGGTCGGACGTCCCGTGCTGCCGAGGAAAACCGGCGCCTGATAGAGCCAGAGTTCGTCGACCAGATTTTCGTTAATAAAGGTGCCGGCCAGAGTGGGTCCCGCCTCCACCAGCAGCTCGTTGATTCCGAGCTCGCCGAGCGAGTCCAGCAGCTCGGCCAGGTCGATCCCGTTATCTTTCCAGGCGACACCGGTAAGGCTGATGCCCAGGGCCGCGAGGTCCTGGGCTGGCGCAGTGGCCAGCGTTGATGACGCACAGAACACCTGCACGTTACCGCCCTGGAGGATCTTCGCAGACGACGGTGTGCGCGCATCGCGGTCGGCAATCACCCGAAGCGGCTGCCTGGACGGCTCCGTCGCGTCACCAATATCCCCCAGTTCCTCGCGCCGGACCGTCAATGAGGGGTCGTCGGCGAGCACGGTTCCGACACCGGTCAGAATGGCATCACTGATCGCTCTAAGACGCTGGACATCCCGACGTGCCTCAGGACCGGTAATCCACTGGCTCTCGCCGGAAGCCATGGCGGTACGGCCATCAAGACTTGCCGCCATTTTGAGCCGCACCCAGGGTCGGCCGGTGTTCATGCGTTTCATGAAGCCCGGATTCAGGCGGGCAGCTTCTTCCGCCAGCAGGCCTTCAGTAACCCGGATTCCAGCTTCCCTGAGCATGTCCAGCCCACGGCCAGACACCGAGGGGTTCGGGTCCTTGGTTGCGGCGTAGACGTGGGCAACACCAGCATCAATCAGCGCCCTGGCGCAGGGCGGCGTCCGGCCAAAATGGCTGCACGGCTCCAGTGTTACATACGCTGTCGCACCCCGGGCATCCGGACCGGCCTGGCTCAGGGCACGGGTCTCGGCGTGGGCTTCTCCGGCACGCTCATGCCACCCCTCACCAAGAACCAGATCTCCCCGGGCAATGACACACCCAACCCGTGGATTAGGGTGGGTAGAGTACCGACCGCGCCACGCAAGCTGGACAGCCCGCGCCATCATGGCCCTGTCGCGGTTCTCGATCATGCCTTGCCTTTCGGGGCGTGGTTATCCGCCAGCGCTTTGGCAACATCCACGGCTGCCTCACCGTTGCTGGCCGACAACCTCTCGATCTCTTCCTTGAATTCGTTGATATCCTGAAAGCTGCGATATACCGAGGCGAAGCGGACATAGGCAACCTTGTCCAACTGGCGCAATTCGGTCATCACCTCTTCACCCAACTGCATGGACTTCACTTCCCGCTCTCCGGTCGCCCGCAACCGGTATTTGATCCGATTGAGAGCCGCATCAATCTGTTCAATGCTCACGGGGCGCTTTTCCAGCGCTTTCATCAGCCCGGCGCGCAGCTTTTCCTCATCAAACGGTTGTCGGGTACCATCCTGTTTGACCACCCTTGGCATCACCAACTCGGCAGATTCGAAGGTGGTAAAACGCTCCCGACAGGACAGACATTCCCTGCGGCGACGCACCTGATCACCCTCGGCCACCAGCCGGGAGTCAATCACCTTGGTATCTGCTTCACCACAGAAGGGACAATGCATAGTCAGGAGCTCCGAAGAGGAAGCCGGGCCGAAAAGTCGGCCCGGCAGGTCATGCCTGTAGTCTAGCTATAAAACGATTAGCCGTAGACAGGGAAACGGGCGCAGAGTGCACTTACCTGCTCACGAACCCGGCTGTTGACCGCCTCGTCGTCCAGGTTATCGAGGATGTCGCAGATCCAGCCAGCGAGGTCGCGACACTCGGACTCGCCGAAACCACGGGTGGTGATTGCCGGGGTGCCAATGCGAAGACCGGAGGTGACAAACGGAGACCGCGGATCATTGGGAACCGCGTTCTTGTTAACGGTGATGTGGGCACGACCCAGCGCCGCATCCGCATCTTTTCCGGTAATGTCCTGTTTGATGAGGCTGACCAGGAACAGATGGTTCCTGGTGCCACCGGAAACTACATCATAGCCACGATCCACAAACACCTGGGCCATGGCGGAGGCGTTCTTCACAACCTGCTGCTGGTAGGTCTTGAAATCGTCGCTCATGGCTTCCTTGAAGCACACCGCCTTCGCGGCAATCACGTGCATCAGCGGGCCACCCTGGCCGCCCGGGAATACCGCAGAGTTCAGCTTCTTCTGCAGATCAGCGTCATCGCAGGCCAGGATAAGACCACCACGGGGACCGCGAAGGGTCTTGTGAGTCGTGGTTGCAACAACGTGGGCATGGGGAACTGGATCCGGGTAAACGCCGGCGGCTACGAGACCCGCTACGTGGGCCATATCAACGAACAGATAGGCACCCACCTTGTCGGCAATCTCGCGGAAGCGGGCAAAATCCAGCTCCTGGGAGTAAGCGGAGAAGCCGGCGATGATCATTTTTGGCTTATGCTCGAGAGCCAGCGATTCGATCTCATCGTAGTCGAGAAGGCCGGTGTCGGTGTTAATACCGTACTGCACGGCATTGTAGATCTTGCCCGAGAAGTTGACACTGGCGCCGTGCGTGAGGTGTCCACCATGGGCGAGACTCATGCCCAGAACCGTATCACCGGGCTTGAGCAGGGCCATGAAGACAGCGGAGTTGGCCTGGGAGCCGGAATGTGGCTGGACGTTGGCATAGGCAGCACCAAACAGCTCCTTGGCACGCTCAATCGCCAGGTCTTCGGCAATATCCACGAACTCGCAGCCGCCATAGTAGCGCTTGCCCGGATAGCCTTCCGCGTACTTGTTGGTCAGCACGCTGCCCTGGGCTTCCATCACCCGGGGGCTGGTGTAGTTCTCGGACGCGATCAGCTCGATGTGAGCTTCCTGACGCTTCTCTTCCGCCTGCATGGCGTTCCAGAGTTCGTCGTCAAAGCCGGCGATTTTCATTTCACGATTAAACATGGATGCGCTGCCCCTGTGTGCTTGGCTGGCCCGGAGAGCTTTGGCGATCTCCGCAGGCTCCCTGAAAAATTGGGCCGCTATTCTATCTTACAAACGGGTGAAAAATCATCCTTTATACCGTCCGCAGATACCGGCATGCGGCCAACTCCGGTTTCTGCTCAATTGCTATCAAAGGTAGGTTTCGATACCTTACCGGATCAATAGCAATTAGCCCGAGCCGTCAGTTTCCGAATTCACGAACCTGTTATATCAAGAGGTGTACGCCAACATGGCCCAATACGTTTACACCATGAACCGCGTGGGCAAGGTGGTCCCGCCCAAGCGCGAGATCCTGAAGGACATTTCACTGAGCTTCTTCCCTGGCGCCAAAATCGGCGTTCTGGGTCTCAACGGTGCCGGTAAATCCACCCTGCTCCGCATTATGGCGGGCGTGGATCAGGATTACATCGGTGAAGCCCGCCCGCAGCCCGGCATCAACGTGGGCTACCTGCCCCAGGAGCCGGAGCTGGACGAAGAGAAAACCGTCAAGGAAATCGTCGACGAGGCGGTTTCCAGCGTCCACGACGCCCTGGCCGAACTGGACCAGGTGTACGCCGCCTACGCCGAACCGGATGCGGATTTTGATGCCCTGGCCAAGAAGCAGGGCGAGCTGGAAGCCTACATCCAGGCCACTGACGGCCACGATATCGAGCGCAAGATGGAAGTTGCCGCGGACGCCCTGCGTCTTCCGCCCTGGGATCAGAAAGTCAGCGTTCTTTCCGGTGGTGAGCGCCGCCGGGTAGCCCTCTGCCGCCTGCTGCTGTCCGGCCCGGACATGCTGCTGCTGGACGAGCCCACCAACCACCTGGATGCCGAATCCGTGGCCTGGCTCGAGCGCTTCCTGCACGACTACGAAGGCACCGTGGTCGCCATCACCCACGACCGCTACTTCCTCGACAACGTCGCCGGCTGGATCCTGGAACTGGACCGTGGCCACGGCATTCCGTTTGAAGGCAACTACAGCCAGTGGCTGGAGAACAAGGAAAAGCGCCTGGAGATGGAGTCCAAGCAGGAGGCTTCTCACCAGAAAGCCATCAAGCAGGAACTGGAGTGGGTACGCAGCAACGCCAAGGGCCGTCAGTCCAAGAGCAAGGCCCGTCTGGCCCGCTTTGAGGAGATGAGCTCCCAGGAATTCCAGAAGCGAAATGAAACCAACGAACTCTACATTCCGCCCGGACCACGGCTGGGCAACAAGGTGATCGAGGTGGACGGCATCAGCAAGTCCTTCGGTGACCGCCTGCTGTATGAAGGCGTGTCCTTCAGCGTACCGCCGGGTGCCATCGTGGGCATTATCGGTGGTAACGGCGCCGGTAAATCCACCCTGTTCAAGATGATTGCCGGTTTCGACAAGCCGGACTCCGGTGACATTACCGTCGGCGAAACCGTGGAACTGGCCTACGTGGACCAGATGCGGGACCTCGACGGCAGCAAAACCGTCTGGGAGGAACTCTCCGACGGCAATGACATCATCAAGGTTGGCAACTACGAGACGCCATCGCGGGCCTACGTTGGCCGCTTCAACTTCAAGGGCAGCGACCAGCAAAAGCGGGTTGGCGACCTGTCCGGCGGTGAGCGCAACCGCCTGCACCTGGCCAAGCTGCTGAAACAGGGCGGCAACGTGCTGCTGCTGGATGAGCCGACCAACGATCTGGACGTGGAAACCCTCCGGGCCCTGGAAGAAGCCCTGCTGAACTTCCCGGGCTCTGCCCTGGTGATCTCACACGATCGCTGGTTCCTCGACCGCGTAGCGAGCCATATTCTGGCGTTCGAAGATGATGGCGAAGTGGTGTACTTCGAAGGCAACTTCACCGAGTACGACGAGGACTTCAAGAAGCGCAAGGGTGATTCTGCGATGCAGCCGCAGCGCATGAAGTACAAGAAGCTGGCCTGATGGCGAAAACCAGAACCGCCTACGTCTGCACCGAATGCGGTGCAGACTATTCCAAATGGCAGGGCCAGTGCACGGCCTGCCAGGCCTGGAACACCATCAGCGAAGTCCGCGGCGTCAGCAGCAACAGCAAAGGCGCCCGCGGTGGCCGCTTTGCGGGCTTTGCCGGCAGCCTGTCCGAGGTCCAGAGCCTGGATGATGTCAGCCTGGCAGAGCAGCCCCGTATCAGCTCCGGCATGCAGGAGTTTGATCGGGTTCTGGGCGGAGGCCTCGTCGAGGGCTCGGCTGTTCTGATGGGCGGCCACCCGGGCGCGGGCAAGAGCACCCTTCTACTCCAGGCCGTCTGCCATCTGGCTGCCAGCGTCCCCGCTTTGTACGTCACCGGTGAGGAATCCCTCCAGCAGGTGGCCATGCGCGCCAAACGGCTCGGCCTTCCGACCAAAGACCTGAAGATGCTGTCTGAAACCAGTGTCGAACGAGTCATGCAGGTCGCCGAGGCAGAAAAACCCCGGATTCTGGTGGTAGACAGTATTCAGGTGATGCACATGGCAGATATCGAGTCCGCCCCCGGCAGTGTCTCTCAGGTACGCGAAAGCGCCGCCTACCTCACCCGTTTCGCCAAGCAGACGGGCACCATCCTGTTCCTGGTCGGCCATGTCACCAAAGACGGCAGCCTGGCCGGCCCGAAAGTCCTGGAACACATGATTGACTGCTCGATCCTGCTGGAAGGTTCCAGCGACAGTCGTTATCGAACGCTCCGTGGCATCAAGAACCGGTTCGGTGCGGTGAATGAGCTGGGCGTGTTCGCCATGCTGGAGCAGGGCCTGAAGGAAGTGAAGAACCCCAGCGCGATCTTCCTGAACCGCGGCGAAGACGCGGCCCCGGGAAGCGTGGTGATGGTGGTCTGGGAAGGTACCCGCCCCATGTTGGTAGAAATCCAGGCTCTGGTCGATATGGCTCAGGGCGGCTACCCGAGACGGGTCGCGGTTGGCCTTGATCAGAACCGGCTGGCCATGCTCCTTGCTGTATTGCACCGCCACGGCGGCA
This sequence comes from Marinobacter flavimaris, assembly GCF_002933295.1. Taxonomy (GTDB): domain Bacteria; phylum Pseudomonadota; class Gammaproteobacteria; order Pseudomonadales; family Oleiphilaceae; genus Marinobacter; species Marinobacter flavimaris. The sequence continues at coordinate 112,761 of NZ_PSSW01000011.1, read as the reverse complement.
TGCACGTGTCCGATCAGGACGTGTTCGTGAACGTGGTTGGCGGCGTAAAGGTCAACGAAACCAGCGCCGACCTGGCCCTGCTGGCCGCCATCGTCTCCTCCTTCCGCGACCGCGCCCTGCCCCAGGACCTGGTGATTTTCGGCGAAGTGGGCCTCTCTGGCGAAATCCGCCCGGTGCCCAGCGGCCAAGAACGCATCTATGAAGCCGCCAAGCACGGCTTTACCCGGGCCTTGGTGCCAAAATCCAATGCCCCGAGGAAGGCCATCGACGGCATGAAGGTGATTCCGGTGACCAAACTGAGTGATGCGCTCACTGCCCTCGAAGAGCTCTAGGCCCTCGTGGTTTTGAGCTCACGGAGTGGTTGGCAGGAGGGGCCGACTAATCAATCAGGTGGGCAAACTCTCTTTCCAAAAGGGCCTGATCACCAAGGTTCAATTCGACCAGACGTTTAAGATGCGTGGCACTATCAAGGTCAATGTACTGGCATTTGAAACCCAACCGGTGCGGCTCCACGTGCCGAAGCTCCACGGCCATGACGATTCCCGCCTCATGGTCGTTCAGGTGGACAATCACCTCACAGGGCTGTTTTAACGGCACCTGCCACCCCTCCGGCCGCTTTACCAGAACACCTTTCAGCGAAATATCCAGCACCTCCGTCGTCCATACGGACTCCTGGCAATGGAGCTCGCAAGGCGCATCGAATTCGATCCGGTGGAACCGGCGTTTTTCGGGGGTCTTGGTGGGCAACGGGTTACTCCTGTTTACCGGTCTTGTTTTACCTGACTATAGACCGGACAGGAGATTGCATCCAGAGGAGTTTTTAAGGGGGCCTCGGATGTCGGATTACGGCGCGCGTTGCGCGCCTAATCCGACCTACGGGACTTACCCATTCATCACATATATAGCGACCTAACCCAGAGTCAGATCAAGGCCGCCGAGCGGGCCCTTCCAAAAATGTCGGAGGCCAAGGATGGCCGAGGACAAGCGCACAGGGATGTGCTCGTAGCGGTTTTTTGGAAGGGCCCGTTCGGCGGCCGAAGGCACTTACTTAAAGGCTAGAAGAGAACGGACTCCAACACTCAGCGGTGATATTCCGGGCTTAATTCTACCACGGCCTCAATGAACGCCTTGGCATGCTCAGGATCCACATCCGGCGTAATGCCGTGACCAAGGTTGAAGATATGGCCGGAGCCGGAACCGAAGCGCCTCAGGATATCGGCCACTTCCTGGCGAATCCGCTCTGGCGGCGCATACAGCATGGCTGGGTCCATGTTGCCCTGGAGTGCCACACGGTCACCAATTCTGGCGCGGGCATTGCCGATATCGGTGGTCCAGTCCAGGCCAACGGCATCTGCACCGGAATCAGCAATGGTTTCCAGCCACTGGCCGCCGTTCTTGGTGAACAGAATCACCGGTACCCGGCGACCATCATTCTCGCGAATCAGACCGTCAACGATCTTCTTCATGTAGCGGAGCGAGAACTCTTCGTACGCCCAGCTGCTCAAAACGCCGCCCCAAGTATCGAAAATCTGTACAGCCTGGGCACCGGCCTTGATCTGGCCGTTGAGGTAATCAATGACCGCATCCGCCAGATGATCCAGCAAGCGGTGCATAACCTCCGGCTGACCGTACATGAGCTTCTTGGCCTCCCGAAAATCCTTGGAAGAGCCACCTTCAATCATGTAAGTCGCCAGGGTCCAGGGGCTGCCGGAGAAACCGATCAGGGGAACGCTGCCGTTCAGGGCACCCCTGATGGTAGAAACCGCGTTCATAACGTAGTCCAGATCCACCTCGGCGTTGATCTTCGGCAAAGCCGCAACATCGGCTTCGGAGCGGATCGTGTTCCGGAATTTCGGGCCTTCACCGGTCTCGAAGTACAGACCAAGACCCAGAGCGTCCGGAATCGTCAGGATGTCTGAAAACAGGATCGCCGCGTCCAGTGGGAAACGTTCCAGAGGCTGCAGAGTTACCTCGCAGGCCAACGGCGTGTTCTTGCACAAGCTGAGAAAGTCGCCGGCTTTTGCCCTGGTCGCACGGTACTCCGGCAGGTATCGCCCTGCCTGTCGCATCATCCAAACCGGTGTGCGGTCCACGGGCTGGCGCATCAGGGCGCGCAGGAAACGATCATTCTTCAGCTCGGTCATAGAAAATCCAGCGTGTTCTGTACAAAGGGGAAAATTGGATGGAGGCCATAATACCCGGTTTGCGGGAATAAAAAAGGGCGGCTTTCCCTTAGGAAACCGCCCTTCTCATCAGGATCAACCGTGCAATCAGATATCCAGGTAATCCATGATGCCTTCGGCAGCCTGACGGCCTTCCCAGATAGCGGTTACGACCAGATCCGAACCGCGGACCATGTCCCCGCCCGCAAAGATTTTCTCGTTGCTGGTCTGGAACATGAACTCTGCGCCTTCCGGAGCAGTTACCCGGCCCGAATCGTCGGTATTCACTTTCAGCTCATCGAACCAGTCGGCCGGGCTCGGACGGAAACCGAAGGCGACCAGAACCGCGTCCGCAGGAATAACCTCCTCGCTACCCGGGACCACTTCCGGACGGCGACGACCATTTTCGTCCGGATCGCCCAGACGGGTCTGAACCACCTTCACACCCTCAACCCGGTCTTCACCAATAATGGCGATGGGCTGACGATTGAAGAGGAACTTAACGCCCTCTTCCTTGGCGTTGGCCACTTCCCGGCGAGAACCCGGCATGTTGGCTTCGTCCCGGCGGTAGGCACAGGTGACGCTCTCGGCCTGCTGACGGATCGAGGTGCGGTTGCAGTCCATCGCCGTATCGCCGCCACCGAGGACAACAACCCGCTTGCCTTTCATGTCAATGAAGTCTGCTTCGTCTTTCTCGAAGCCGAGACGACGGTTGACGTTCGAAACGAGGAACGGCAGTGCATCGTACACGCCCGGCAGGTTCTCACCCGGGAAACCTCCCTTCATGTAGGTGTAGGTGCCCATGCCCATGAAAACGGCATCGTACTCGTCAATGATCTCCTGCAGCTGAACGTCCTTGCCCACCTCGGTAGACAGGCGGAATTCCACGCCCATCTCCTCGAACACCTTGCGGCGACGGGTCATAACGGATTTTTCCAGCTTGAACTCGGGAATGCCGAAGGTCAGCAGGCCACCGATTTCCGGATAGATATCGAATACAACCGGCTTGACGCCATTGCGAACCAGAACGTCCGCGCAGCCCAGACCCGCAGGCCCAGCGCCGATGACTGCAACCTTCTTGTCTGTCCACTTCACGGCGGACATATCCGGTTTCCAGCCCAGGGCAAAGGCGGTGTCGGTAATGTACTTCTCGACAGACCCGATGGTAACCGCACCGTACCCGTCGTTCAGCGTGCAGGCACCTTCACACAGGCGATCCTGCGGACAAACCCGGCCGCAAACTTCAGGCAGGGAGTTGGTCTGGTGACACAACTCGACGGCCCGCATGATATTGCCTTCGGAAACCAGCTTGAGCCAGTTCGGAATATAGTTGTGAACCGGGCACTTCCACTCGCAATAGGGGTTACCACACTCAAGACAGCGATGGGACTGGGACGCCGCGTTATCTGCTGTGAAGGGGTGGTAAATTTCACCAAACTCTTTCTTCCGCTTCTTGGCCGGGACCTTTTTCGGGTCGACACGTCCAACCTCGACAAACTGGAAGTCATTACTCAGTCGTTCTTTCATCTGGATGCTCTCATCAACTCGATTTCGACAAGGGCGGCAGCCAGGCTGCTCGCCCCAAACCCTCTCAGCCTCTTATTCCGGACGCGCCCGGGTGCTGGCCAGCAGACTGCGCAGATTCGCAGCCTTGGGTTTCACCAGCCAGAAGCGGCCAATGTAGTCGTCGAAATTCTCAAGAATGTGCTCTGCCCACTCACTGCCGGTTTCCGAGATGTGCTCCCGGATAACACCACGCAGGTGATTGCGGTAGGACTCCATGTCCTCGCTGGAAATCCGCTGAATTTCCACCAGCTCGTGGTTGTATTTGTCCACGAACGTGTTGTTGATATCCATGACGTAAGCAAAGCCACCGGTCATACCAGCACCGAAGTTGTGGCCAGTAGAGCCCAGCACCGTCACCAGACCACCGGTCATGTATTCACAGCAATGGTCTCCGGCGCCTTCCACAACGGCATGGGCACCGGAATTACGAACTGCAAATCGCTCACCCGCGGTTCCGGCAGCAAAGAGTTTGCCGCCGGTTGCGCCGTAGAGACAGGTATTGCCGACGATAGAGGTTTCCTGAGTCTTGAACGCGCTGCCGCGGGGCGGCTTCACAACCAGCTTGCCACCGGTCATGCCCTTACCGACGTAGTCGTTGGCATCCCCTTCAAGGATCAGGTTGAGACCACCCACGTTCCAGACACCAAAACTCTGGCCAGCGGTACCGGTCAGGTCCAGGGTGATCGGTGCATCCACCATACCCTGGTTACCATGGATCTGGGCGATTTCGCCAGAGAGGCGGGCGCCAATAGAGCGATCACAGTTGGTGACTCGATAGGACCACGCGCCTCCACTCTTCTCTTTGATCGCCGCAGCGGTATCCTGAACCATCTGTTCCGCGAGCCTGCCCTCATCAAACGGGTGATTCCGTTCGACCTGACAGGTCTGCGGCTTGTCTGCAGGAATATGGTCGTTAGACAGCAGGCGACTCAGATCCAGTTTCTTCTGACGTTCGGTATCACCGGGCAGGCGCTCCAGCAGGTCAACGCGACCCACAAGCTCTTCCAGGGTACGCACGCCCAGCTTGGCCATCCACTCCCGGGTCTCTTCGGCCACGAAGCGGAAGAAATTCATCGCCATTTCCACCGTGCCCTTGAAGTGCTCTTCACGGAGGTGGTCGTTCTGGGTAGCCACACCGGTCGCGCAGTTGTTCAGGTGACAGATACGCAGGTATTTGCAGCCCAGCGCCACCATCGGGGTGGTACCGAAACCGAAGCTCTCGGCACCAAGGATCGCGCCCTTTACCACGTCCAGACCTGTTTTCAGGCCGCCATCAGTCTGCAGGCGAATCTTGCCACGCAGGTCATTGGCTCGCAGCGCCTGCTGGGTTTCGGTAAGCCCCAGCTCCCAGGGAGAACCGGCGTAGCGGATCGACGTCAGCGGGCTCGCCGCTGTACCGCCATCGTACCCGGACACCGTGATCAGGTCGGCGTACGCCTTAGCCACACCTGCGGCAATCGTACCGACGCCGGGCTCAGAGACCAGCTTCACAGACACCAGAGCCTGCGGATTGACCTGTTTGAGGTCGAAAATCAGCTGGGCCAGATCCTCGATGGAATAGATATCGTGATGCGGCGGCGGTGAAATCAGCGTTACGCCCGGGACCGAATAACGCAGGCGGGCGATCAGTTCATTGACCTTGCCACCGGGCAACTGGCCGCCTTCGCCCGGCTTGGCACCTTGGGCCACCTTGATCTGCATGACATCCGCACTACGCAGATATTCGGCTGTAACGCCAAAACGTCCGGACGCGATCTGTTTGATTTTCGAGCGTTTTTCAGTGCCGTAGCGAGCGGGATCTTCACCGCCCTCGCCCGAATTGGACCGGCTGCCCAGGGTATTCATGGCCACCGCCAAGGCTTCATGGGCCTCGGGTGACAGGGCACCAAGTGACATCCCGGCCGAATCAAAGCGGGGGAAGATGTTTTCAACCGGCTCTACTTCCGAAATATCAATCGGCTTGATGTCTTTCCGGAGGACAAGAAGGTCACGGAGCGTCGCAACCGGACGCTCGTTAACCAGACCCGCGTATTCCTTGTAGTGGCCATAGTCGCCACTGGTTACCGCCTCCTGGAGCTTGCCGACCACATCCGGGTTGAAGGCATGGTACTCCTGGCCATGGACATACTTCAGAAGACCACCCTGAATGATGGGCTTGCGCGGTTTCCAGGCCACAGACGCCAGTTGCTCCTGATCCTGCTGGAAGTCGTAGAACCCGGCACCCTGAATTCGGCTGGGCACACCCTTGAAGCACAGGTCAACGACATCATCGGCCAGACCGACCGCCTCAAACAGCTGGGCGCCACGATAGGAAGTGATGGTGGAAATTCCCATCTTCGACAGTATCTTCAGCAACCCTTTGTTGATGCCCTTGCGGTAGTTATTCTTGGCATCAATCGGATCCATCAGCAGTTCGCCGGTACGGATCAGGTCGTTCAGAACCTGGTAAGCCAGGTACGGGTAGACCGCCGTTGCACCAAAACCGAAGAGCACGGCGAAATGATGAGGATCGCGAGCCCAACCGGTTTCAACAACGATGTTGGAATCGCAGCGCAGTCCTTTCTTCACCAGATGGTGGTGGACCGCACCGGTTGCCATCAGGGCATTGACCGGCAGTTCACCTTCCTTCAGATCTTTGTCGGTGAGGATCAGCAGCACCTTACCATCCCGGACGTCCTGTTCCGCTTCCTCACAAACCTGGCGAATCGCCTGCTCCAATCCCTGTTCCGGGCGGTAGCTCATGGAAATACGCGCGACTTCGAAGCCCGGGCGCTCATTGTTGGCAATCTTGAGGAACTTGGCAGGCGACAGAACCGGTGTTGTCAGAATAATGCGGTCTGCGTGATCGGCGGTTTCCTCGAATACGTTACGCTCGGCACCCAGACAGGTCTCCAGGGACATGACAATCGACTCACGCAACGGGTCAATCGCCGGGTTGGTCACCTGGGCGAACTTCTGACGGAAGTAGTCCGCCACGTGGCGTACCTTGCTCGAGAGCACGGCCATCGGGGTATCGTCGCCCATGGATCCAACCGCTTCCTGGCCGTTCTCCGCAAGCGGACGCAGTACCTGGTCACGCTCTTCGAAAGAGACCATGAACATCTTCTGGTGCACCAGAAGCTCGCCGGAATCCATCAGCCTGAAATCCGGGGTATCCTGATTCAGAGTGGTCTCGACGCGGAGAGCGTTTTCCCGCAGCCAGCGCTTGTAGGGCTGAGCGGTCTTGAGACGCTGATCAATGTCCTTGGTGTGCAGGACTTCACCGGACTCTGTGTCGATCGCCAGCATCTGACCCGGTCCGACACGGCCTTTGGCTACCACATCGTCCGGCTGATAACCGTAAGTTCCGATCTCTGAGGCCAGCGTGATGAAATCATCCTTGGTCATGACCCACCGGGCCGGGCGCAGACCATTCCGGTCGAGCATACAGACGGCATAGCGGCCGTCCGACATGACCAGACCGGCAGGACCATCCCAGGGCTCCATGTGCATGGAGTTGTACTCGTAAAACGCACGCAGCTCTGAATCCATGCTGTCGACATTCTGCCAGGCTGGCGGAATCATCATGCGGACCGCGCGGAACAGGTCAACACCGCCGGCAAGCAGCACTTCCAGCATGTTGTCCATGCTTGAGGAGTCAGAACCGGTGAGGTTCACCAGAGGCTGCAGGGTCTGCAGATCTGGCAATTCCGGAGAGCTGAACTTGGCGGCCCGGGCGATGGCCCAGTTACGGTTGCCGTCGATGGTGTTGATCTCACCGTTGTGAGCCAGATACCGGAACGGCTGGGCCAGCGGCCAGCGTGGCATGGTGTTGGTGGAGAACCGCTGATGGAAAACACAGATGGCGGTCTCGAGATCGGGGTCACCCAGATCCTTGTAGAAGTTGGCCAGATCTGCCGGCATCATCAGGCCTTTATAGGCCAGGGTGCGGTGTGACAGGCTACAGATGTAGAACTCGGGATCGTCGGCCATATCGCTTTCGGCGTGGCGACGGCCCACGAACAGACTGATCGCAAAATCACGCTCCGCCTTGCCACCAGGCACCACGAAGACCTGCTCGATACGGGGCAGGCAATCAAGCGCCATAGGACCGAGACAGCTGTCATCGACTGGCACTTCGCGCCAGCCGAGAATCTCCAGGCCCTGCTCGGTCAACCGTTTCTCGATGGCCGCACGACCAGCCGAGGCCTTGGCTTCGTCGGGGTTCAGGAAGACCTGGCCGACAGCAAAAAGATCACCCGGCTCCTTACCAAACGATGCCTTGGCGGCTTTTTTCAGAAAGCCATCCGGGCTCTGGATCAGAAGGCCACAACCATCGCCGGTCTTTCCGTCTGCAGCGATACCACCTCGGTGGGTCATGCAGGTCAGAGACTCGATGGCAGTTTGCAACAACTTGTGGCTGGCCTCGCCCTTCATGTGGGCAATCAGACCGAATCCGCAGTTGTCCCTGAATTCATCGGGATGATACAAACCTGTCATCATAAGCGTTCTCTCGCGTAGAAATGCTTTTCAATCAAAGAGTTAATTGGCGCACAGCCAAACAACCACCCTTCGACACTGAAAATGGGGGCTGGCTATTTTACACACGTAGAAATACGTACTCAAATCGGCGTGACGTTATTGTGGGAAGCCGAAACCGGGATTACCAGTCGACAAGGTTATGGAACAACGAGTTAGCGCCGAAACAGCGGCGCTATAAATTGTCGACCGGACGCACCCAGGGTGACCTGGAAGCCAGCTCCTCTGGCAAACCAGCTGCCGCGGCATTTGCCGCCTCCCGGGTAGGAAACTCCCCATAGAATACCATAAACCAGGGCTGGCCTTGCCTTTCCCCGCGGGTGTAGACCAGATCACCAAGCTGTGAATAGCGGGAAATAACGTTCAGAGCAGTCTGTTCGAGATTGCCGGCCACCAGTTGAATGGTCCAGCCTCCACGCGCCCGAACCTGATCAATCGCCGAAAAATACGCCGGGTTTGCTGGAGTGAAGCCCGGCGCGGCCTCTGGCTCTGGCTCTGGCTCTGGCTCTGGCTCTGGCTCTGGCTCTGGCTCTGGCTCTGGCTCTGGCTCTGGCTCTGGCTCTGGCTCTGGCTCTGGCTGGTCAGCTTCCGGCTCGGTTACCGGCTCTGTCAATACCGTTTCAGGCTCCACGGCAGGCTGGTCCTGCGACGGCTCTTCCGGGGATGGCACTGAATTCTCTGTTTCAGGCCCAATGGTTATACTCTTTCTCACCGGCTCCGGTGCTTTTACAGTCTCGCCGGCCACGGATTCATCATACTGGCGCGACACAAACCACCAGGAGCCCGCAAGGAGCACAAGGGCCAGCCCGGGCAAAAGGAACCGCTTCCACGGAACGTGCTTAGGGCGATCGACACTCCGCGAGGCCACCATGTCCAGCCAAACGCCCGGAGTCACACGCTTGAGTCGCGCAAAGCTACCCTGGCTCAGGGCGTGAATTTTGGAGACCCGGGCCGGACTCAGAAGTTCCCCTGCCTTGCCGCCGGCAGCGTGAACCCGTGGTTCCAGATAGGCAACGATTTCATCCCTGGTGAGAGGCCGCAGATGTATCTGGTGGACACTTGTGCTCGCATCATCCAGGCCCATCGACTGGACCAGGCTATCCGTTCCGGCAAACACCGGAACGGCAGAAGAGCCACGCTCTGAAGCCAGATAGGCGGACAGGATAAGCCTTAGCAACTCCGTCGGCGCCCGGTCGGCATCGTCAATCAAAAGGACCATACGCTGGCCCTTTCGGACCCGCGATTCAGACCACTTGAAAAAGCCATAAACCAGGTCTCGGGGGCTGTCTTCCGGGCCGAGATTTGAGCGGGAAACCGCTTTCAGGTCCCGGGCAAGGGCCTGGGCGCTGGTCAGCGCTGCCGCCGGTATACGGTGAAAGTCGAGTCTGGATGATTCGCTGCGGACCAGCTCCGCCAGTATTCGGGTTTTGCCCGAGCCAGCAGCTCCGGTCAATAACAGAGCCATATCACCGAAGCCGCATAGATGGCGCAACGCTTCCAGAGCGTGATGACGCATGGCATCCGGAAAGAACGGCGTCTCCATTTCCAGCGGGTTGGCACGGAGGCTGTAGCGCTGCTGCAACCTGGGGAACAGGCCTCCGCCATCAAGACTGTTCAAGCTTTCTTCAGTCACGGGTCTTCCTTGTCTTCTGGTCCGCTACCAAATCATTGATGCCTTCGGGCCGTCATCATGTCGAGCTGCAAAAACGTGCAAAGGTGAGAGCAAGGTTTTCAGGACTCGCTTCGGCTGTGACCACGGCGTCTCCAACCGACCGAAGCAGGACCAGCCTCAAAAGGCCATCCACGTTCTTCTTGTCGACAGCCATCAGCCCCATAAAGTCATCGGCCGTCATTGCAACCGGGGGCTTATCCGGTAAACCGGCCCGGAGGATCAGTCGGTTTATACGATCACAATCGTCACGGCTGATCATCCCTTCAAGCGCGGATAATTCGGCGGCCATCAGCATACCGGTGCCTACTGCTTCCCCGTGCAGCCAGTTGCCGTAACCGGCATAGGTTTCGATCGCGTGGCCGAAGGTGTGACCAAGATTCAGGATCGCCCTGAGGCCACCTTCGCGCTCGTCGAGTGCAACAATTTCGGCCTTGCAAGCGCAGGACCTGAAGATGGCTTCTGCCAGCGCCTCCGGATCAAGACTGACCAATGCATCCATATGCTCTTCAAGCCAGCCAAGAAAGCCCTGATCCCGGATCAGCCCATATTTGATAACTTCCGCCAGCCCCGCTGACACCTCTCTTGCGGGCAAAGTCTGTAGACTTGCCGTGTCTATCAACACCGCTTGCGGCTGATGGAAAGCCCCAACCATGTTCTTGCCAAGCGGGTGATTAATGCCAGTTTTGCCACCGACAGAAGAGTCGACCTGGGAAAGCAGCGTCGTTGGAATCTGGATGAACGGTACACCACGTTGATAACAGGCTGCTGCAAAACCAGCCATATCCCCGACCACACCTCCACCGAGGGCAACCAGAAGGGTTTTTCGGGTGTGGCGATGTTCAAGGAGACCGTCAAAGATGCTGTTAAGAGTCTGCCAATCCTTGAACCTCTCGCCATCCGGAAGTACGACGGTATCAACCCGCTTCCCCGGAAAGCTGGCTTTCGCCCGCTCAAGATAGAGTGGTGCCACAGTCTCATTGGTAACGATCATGACCTGCGCCCCGGAAACAAAAGCTGACAGATCCTGAGTGCCGAGAAGCCCCTCACCGATAAATATGGGGTAGCTGCGTTCACCGAGCTCTACCGAGAGCTCCCGATACCGATTAGACATGGTTGCGACCTTCCTTACGTATCTGCCTTTTGTGACGCGGCGTTTTCGGGTTCAGCCGATTGACCAGCTGACGCACCACCAGCCGGGGACTCTTTCTGTCCGTGAACATGATGATGTCCGCGAGACCTGAATACAGCGGATCGCGGATTGAGAAAAGTTTCCGCAAGACCGCCTCAGGGTCGTCGTTCTGTAGCAAAGGCCGATTGCGGTCCTTGCGTGTACGCTCTACCTGCTGCTCTATGGATGTTTTCAGATAGATGACCGTTGCATCTCTCTTGAGAATCGGGTGGTTTTCCTGGCGCATCACAGCTCCGCCACCAGTAGCCAGCACGGTTCGGTCCTCGTGGGACAGCTCGTCCAGCATGGCTGTTTCCCGCAAACGGAATCCATCCTCGCCCTCAACATCAAAAATCCACGGAATGTTAGCCCCGCACCGCTCTTCAATGATTCGATCAGAATCAAGAAAACGATAGCCGAGCTCTTTGGCGAGCATCCGGCCAATCGTGCTTTTACCTGCTCCCATGGGGCCAACCAGGACAACGCGTTTCGGCAAAGACATAACTTCCGCTCAGTTTTGTTCAGGCGGGTGAGAATATCACAGGGCCCGTGCTTGCATAAGTTCAGGACCCGTATCGGGCCAATTTCGGACACAAAAAAGCCGCCGGTTTCAAGCGGCGGCTTTTTTACTGCACAGATTAACGAAGCAGATCGTTCTTGATGATCTTCGGCGTAATGAAGATCAACAGCTCGCTGCGCTCGTCAATGTGTTCGGTGCGCTTGAAGATACGCCCCAGGTAAGGGATATCGCCCAGGAATGGGGTCTTGGTGGTCTGGGTCGCCACTTCCGACTGGAAGATACCGCCAAGAACCACTGTCTCGCCATTGCCGACCAGAACCTGTGTGGTGACTTCATTGGTGTTGATGGACGGGATACCTGCAGTTACCTCGCCTCGGGAGTCCTGATTGACCACCAGGTCCATGATGATCTTGTCATCTGGTGTAATCTGCGGCGTGACCTCGAGCGAGAGCACGGCTTCCTTGAATGAAACAGACGTCGCACCGCTTGAGGACGCTTCCTGATAAGGGATCTCCTCACCAGACTTGATCGACGCCGTCTGGCGATCGGCAGTTACAACGCGTGGCTGGGAGACCACTTCAGCCTGACCATCGCTCTCAAGGGCCGAGAGTTCAAGATCCACCAGGAAGTCGTCGCTGCCCCAACCGATTGCGAAGGAGGACGCTCCGTCACCACTCACTCCCAGATCTACCGCAAGTGCGCCGGGGAAAGACGTCTGGAAAGATCCCGGAGTCGCGGCGGAATCACGGGCATCTTGCACGCCATCAAGACCACCGCCGACCGAAAAGATGTTGTCTCCGCTAATGTCATATGCTGCGCCACCCCAGCGAACACCAAGGTTCTCAGCTACGTTGGTCTGGGCACGCACAATCCGGGCCTCAATAGAGACCTGCCGTACCGGCACATCCCATGTAGAGACCAGGCGGCGGATTTCATCAAGCTTTTCTGCAGTCTCACGAACACTGATGGTGTTGGTGCGGACATCCGAGGAAACGAAACCGCGATCAGAGATCAGTTCTTCGTCCTCTTGAATCAACCCAACGATATCGGCTGCCTTTGCGTAATTTACCTGAATAATATCCAGGCGAACCGGTGCCAATTCGGCGATCTGCTTGTTGGTCTCGAGCTCCAGCTTCTCCCTAGCTGCAATTTCATCGGCAGGGGCTACCAGCAACACATTACCGATCTGACGCTTATCAAGACCTTTGGTCTTCAGGATCAGATCAAGCGCCTGATCCCAGGGTACATTCTGAAGTCGCAGAGTGATGCTGCCACCTACGGTGTCACTGGCCACCAGATTCAGTCCGGTGAAGTCGGCGATCAACTGGAGCACCGAGCGCACTTCGATATCCTGGAAATTCAGGGACAGCTTGTCGCCGGTATACGGGAACTTCTCTTCCCGGCGGGATTCCGCTTCTTCCTGACTCAGCTCCTCGACACTGACGGTAAACTGAGTGCCAGACTGGTAAGCGATGTAGTCGTAGTTGCCCTGAGGGCTGATCTCAACAACGGCATTGCCATCTTCCACAAAGGTGTCAATGCGAGTAACCGGCGTGGCGAAATCCGTCACGTCGAGCCGGCGCCGCAGATCTGCAGGCACCGCAATACCATTCATCGTAAGACGGATTTTGCCGGAACGCTCTGTCAGGTCGACTGGCGTGCTGGAGCTGCCAAGATCCACAAGCACACGGCCTTCGCCGTCTTTGCCACGACGGAAATCGACGCCGGCAAGAGTATTAGATGGTGCCGCGTTGGTTGTTCCACTGCTCTGTGAAGAGGAGGTTGAGGCGCTGGCAACAACTCCCTCAGACTGCCCACCAATCGTCATGACCAGGGAGTTACCAGAACGAACTGTGTCATAGGGCACCAGCTCGACAAGGTTGAAAATCAACCGTGTTCGATCCTTGGTTTCGACCACGGTCATGCTCTGGGCATTACCCGACCCCAGAGGCACGCTTCGGCTATCAAGACCACTGGTCGTATCCCGAAGATCCACCGCGATCCGAGCGGGGCGCTCAATGGTGTAACCGGAGGGTTCCGGTGGCGCCCCATCAAATTGCAGTGTCACCTCAAGCCGCTCGCCCGGTAGCGACGAAAACGACACGTCTTCCAGCGTGACCGCGTTGGCCAGGCCGGATAACAACCCAAAAGCAATCACGCTGACGTATACATTGAGTTTTCTGAACATCGCTAGCCTCGACCCTAAACTTTTTTGTACGTGCATGTTTCTTTCAACTTTCATCCAGCCGCTCCTTAGCCTGCGCCCTCTTCCAGGGTCAGGGAGCGAGGACGCTCTACCCAGCCACCCCGGCCATTGGGAACGATTTCAATGAGCTCGATACGGGTTTCACTAACGCCCACAATGCGACCGTAGTTCTGCCCCATGTAATTTCCCGTGCGGACTCGATGGATCCCGCCGGTATCGTCTTCAATCAGAGCAAACAGATTACCCGATGCACCCTGAAGCGTGCCGACCATTTGAAGTGCTTTCAGGTCAAAATTCTCGAGAACCTCTCTGGGACGATCCAGATCCGGCTCCACATCACTGATCGGCTGTTCGTCCACCATAGTGAGCTGGACATCAATCGGCGGCTCAAAGGGCGCCCGACGATCTGCCGCTGAGTAACTGAAAGCTTCGTACGCCTTGAACTCCGGCAAGGGCTCAACATACCCTCTCGGTTTTGCCCGCGTCTCGGCCATGAACTGATCAAGATCTGAAAATCCGCTGCCCTGGGAGCATGCTGTCAGGAGAGACACCAGACACACACCCAGCCAGGCTTTTACCGCATGCTTTCCTGTCATGCTCATTCTCCAGCCCGGTAGCGGTAAGTACGAGCCAAAACCTGCATATCAAGCCGGTCCGCATCTCCGCCAGTTGGTTTTATCGTCAAGTCGTGTAGCGTTACGATCCGTGGAAGGCTGGCAACGCTGCTGACAAATGATGCCAGCTCATGGTAAGAACCGGACACCCGAATATTGATTGGCAGCTCGGAATAGAAGTCCCGACGCTGTTCCGGTTGCAGCTTCACTTCCTGAAGTGCCAAACCACTACCCAAAGCCGTATTCGTAATGTCTTCAAGCAATCCTGGCACTTCGGTCTCACTTGGCAGCTGTCTTACCAGGGCGCCAAAGGTTTCTTCCATTTCCGCCATCTGGGCCTTGAAAACCTCAAGGTTTGCAACCTGATAGGCTTTCTCTTCATAAGTTTTCCGGAGTTCCTGCTCGGTGCGCTCTACACGCTCAAGTTGAGCATACTGATCCTTGATAAAGAACCAGTAACCACCTCCGGCAATCAGCCCGAAGATAATCAGAACTACGATGAACTTGATTGGAGCAGGCCAGATACCCGCGTTATTGACATCAAGGTCGTTGATATCAAATTCATTGAGACTTTTCAGAGAGTCCGCGAGGCTCATTACTTATCCTCCCCTTCGGGCTCGGGCGTTTTCTGTTTAACCGAGAGATTGAACTGGCTGTAACCGGCCCGGCGACTATCAGCTGCAGAGACATTCGAGAGGTTGGGATCCGTGAACCATTCGGAGTCCTCGAACTGGCGCATAAGCGTGGAAACCCGACTGTTAGACTCCGCCATCCCTACAATATCAACGCGCTCGCCGGTTCGCTTGAGATCGGTGTAGAACAAGCCATCGGGCAATGTCCGCACCAGTTCGTCGAAGACGCGCACGATCACGGGTCGCTTGCCCTGGAGATCCTGAATAACCTGCATTCTGGCAAGGAGCTCATCCCGCTTGCGCTTGAGGTTTTCGATCTCCTTGATCTGCTGGTCCAGCTTTTTGGTGGCGGTCTCGATGTAGGCGTTGCGGGATTGCTGGTAGGCAATCCGGCTATCCATATCGGTTTTCCAGAGGAAGACCAGGCCGCCAGCAATAATCGCAGCGCCCAGAATCATGACCACGAACTGTTTCTGTTTCTCGGCGCGAAGCTCCTCGCGCCATGGTCGTAGGTTAATCTTTGCCATCAGTCGAAGCTCCTCATTGCCAGGCCGCAGGCAATCATCAGGGAAGGCGCATCATTACTCAGTGCCGACGCGTTCACCTTTGAACCTACCGCCATATCTGCAAAAGGATTCGCGACCATGGTCGGCGTTCCCGTTTTTTCTTCGACCATTTCAGTGAGCCCCTGAATCGAGGCCGTGCCTCCGGCCAGAACCACGTAATCGACGGCATTGTATTGACTGGCACCAAAGAAGAACTGAAGCGCGCGGGCAACCTGCTGCACGACAGCCTCGCGGAACGGCGTAAGCACTTCTGACTCGTAATCGTCAGGCAGTCCGCCCTGCTTTTTCGCAAGACCGGCTTCCTCGAGCGACAAACCGTATCGGCGCTGGATTTCCTCGGTCAGCTGTTTGCCACCGAAAATCTGCTCTCGCGTGTAAACGGTCTTGCCACCGGCCAGAACACTCAGCGTGGTCATGGTCGCGCCAATGTCCACGATCGCTACCACCAGCTCCTCTCCCTGAGAGTCCAGCTGAGGCTCGATCAGTGCATAGGCACGCTCAAGGGCATAGGCTTCAACGTCAACCACCTTGGTAGTCAGTGAAGCTATCTCGAGTGCATCCTCGCGAATGTCGACGTTTTCCTTCCGGCAAGCAGCCAGAAGCACATCCACCTGGTCGGGGTTGTTCTCGGAAGGTCCCTGAACCTCGAAGTCGATCGCCACTTCATCCAGCGGGTATGGAATATATTGATCGGCCTCAAGGGCAATCTGATCTTCCATCTCGAATTCGTTCAGGCCGCCATCCATCTGGATAAGCTTGGTAATAACCGCAGAACCAGAGACCGCAACAGCCACCTGTTTGACACCAGAACGGGACTTGGAAGCTACGCGCTTCATTACCTCGCCCACAGCTTCTACGTCCGTAATGTTCTTTTCCACCACGGCATTGGCCGGCAAAGGCTCCACCGCGTAGCTTTCGACCTTATAACGGTCGCCCTGCTTCGATAGCTCCAGAAGTTTGACCGAGCTGGAGCTTATATCCACGCCCAGCACTGCACTGGATTTCTTTCCTAATCCAAACACGCGCTCACCCTATACCTGGTTAGATGCACCCGGTTACGTAACTTATGTGTTTTTTATTTAAGAGAATTTCTTCACCATTCCGTCTACAATGCGTGTTCTTCTTTAGTTGAGAACTATTGCAGCGGTGAAGCACCTCTTCCATCCTAAAGCAATTTCTCAAATGATAGACCTATATCCAACAGTTGTCAGAAAAAAATGTCTCATTTGTTGCGCACATCTCGCCTTTTTGCCTGGTTGTTTCTTACCGGACTGAGTGTCGCCGTTATCGTAACCTCAGGCTTCTATCTTTACCTTCGCCCTGGCCTTCCGCCGGTACATCAGCTTCTGGACATCAAGCTTCAGACGCCATTACGGGTCTATAGCAAAGACAACAGATTAATAGCAGAATTCGGTGAAAAGAGAAGGGCACCCATCACAATCGAACAGATCCCAACAATTCAGTTACAAGCCTTTATGGCAGCTGAAGACTCGCGTTTTTACGAGCACTTCGGGGTCGACATCAAAGGCCTGGCGCGGGCTGCAATCGAACTGGTCTCTACCGGCGAGATCCAGTCCGGGGGCAGTACCATCACAATGCAGGTTGCAAAAAATTACTTTTTGTCACGGGACAGAACCTTTATCCGGAAGTTCAACGAGATACTTCTGGCTCTTCAGATCGAACGTGAACTGGATAAAAACCGCATTCTCGAGCTCTATCTGAACAAGATCTATCTGGGCAATCGGGCCTACGGAATTGCCGCCGCTGCACAGGTTTATTACAACAAGCCGGTCTCGGAACTGTCCCTGGCCCAAATGGCCATGCTCGCCGGCTTGCCAAAAGCGCCCTCGGCATTCAACCCCCTGGCCAATCCGGACCGTGCGATGATCCGGCGCAACTGGATTCTCGGACGAATGCGCGACCTGGGATACATCACTCCGGATGCCCACGAACTTGCTGTTTCCGCCCCCATTACTGCCAGCTACAACAGCACGGAGACTGAAGTCGACGCCGACTATGTTGCCGAAATGGCGAGATCCGAGATGGTTCGGCGGTTCGGCGAGGACGCCTACACCGATGGCTACACCGTCACCCTCACAGTTGACGGCAAGAAACAGCAGGTTGCCACAGAGGCATTAAGAGACGGCCTTGAAGCCTATGATCGGCGCCACGGCTTCAGGGGCCCCATTGGGCAGATTGATCAGGAAACCCTCGCCGAGAGTGAGCCATCAGATCTGATCCTGAACTACCCTCGCGTGGAGTCCCTGCTTCCCGCAATCGTCACAGAGGTTGACGACGAATCCGGCAAAGTGGCGGTGCACGCGCGCCGCATCGGCCCCGCCACCATGGCTTTCGAAACCATGACCTGGGCGAGGCGCTACAAAACTGAAAATCTCACAGGCCCTGAGCCTGAGAAACCCTCCGATGTTGTGGCTCCCGGCGACGTTATCTATGTGCGCGCCCAGAACCCGGAATCGGCCTCGCCAGAGCCAGAAGCCAACGGGAACGAATCCCCGAATGAGCAGTCGGAGCAGCTCGCTGAAGCCTCTGTTGCGCTTGCTCAAATCCCGAGGGTTGAAGGCGCGCTCATTTCACTGAAAGCCAAAACCGGCGCCATTGAGGCACTGAGCGGAGGCTACAGTTTTGGTCAGAGCAAATATAACCGTGCCATACAGGCAAGACGACAGCCTGGCTCCACCTTCAAGCCCTTTCTTTATCTGAGCGCTCTGGAAAGCGGCATGACACCGGCGACCATCTACAACGATGCGCCGATTGTCTTCGATGACTCGGAACTGGAGACTGCCTGGCGCCCCCAGAACTCCTCCGGACAGTTCTATGGCCCAACCCGCCTGCGGGAAGCACTCTATCGCTCACGCAACCTGGTCTCAATCCGACTGCTGCGCGACCTGGGCATCCAGAACACGCTGGATTACCTGGCACAACTGGAAATCCCGGTAGAAAACATGCCGGACGATCTGTCACTCTCCCTGGGCAGCGGGCAGCTTACTCCCATGGAACTTGCCCGAGGCATGGCCGTGATTGCCAACGGAGGCTACGACGTTGAACCCTACCTCATCGAGACTATCACTGACTTTAGCGGTGAGACCATTTACCAGGCGCCGAAAACCGTTCTGTGCGACAAAGACTGCGACGACGATACAGCACAGGAACCATCGGGCGAGCAAGAAGGCTCGCCAAACACCGGCGCCAATGTCTCTGAAACAAGTGAGGACTCGCCCGAGGTTCGGGTTATGCCCAGACTGGCGGACGAACGCTCGGTCTTTATTCTGCATTCAATGATGCAGGACGTCATTCGTCGCGGTACCGGCAGACGGGCGCTAACCCTTGGCCGGGATGACATCGCCGGTAAAACCGGCACCACCAACGAACAGAAAGACACCTGGTTTGCCGGCTTTAATCACGAAGTGGCCACAACCACCTGGGTCGGATTCGACCAACCGGCACCTTTGGGCAGACGCGAGTTTGGCGCCAGCACCGCGCTCCCCATCTGGCTGAACTATATGGAATTAGCGCTCGAAGGGGCACCCTCTTCCTTCATGCCTCGACCCAATGGCATCGTCAATATCCGGATCAACCCCGAAACCGGACAGCGCGCAAGACCGGGCGAGGATGGCATTTTCGAGGTCTTCCGGGAAGAGGATGCGCCACCGCCCCTGACATCCGAAACCGAGAACGACCGTAATGGAGGCTCCGAGGAAGACGACCTGTCAAGACGAATCTTCTGACATCAGGAGCAGGCACAAAAAAACCGGCGGGATCACCGCCGGTTTTTTATACCCTGGATGACAGATCAGATAATGTCGTCCATTGACTTCAGCGGGTAGTGCGCAGGGTATGGATTACGTGCAACGCCGGAATCCACGGCAGCGCGAGCAACGGCGGCCGGCACAACTTCCAGCAAGCGGACGTCCATCGGCTTGGGAATGATGTACTCTTTCCCGAACTCGAAACTCTCCACACCGTATGCCTCGCAAATTTCCTGAGGCACAGGCTCCTTGGCCAGCTCACGGATTGCATTGACGGCCGCCACCTTCATTTCCTCGTTGATCGCGGTGGCACGAACGTCCAGCGCTCCACGGAAAATGAACGGGAAACCCAACACATTGTTAACCTGGTTCGGATAATCAGAGCGACCGGTGGCCATGATCAGATCATCGCGGGTTGCCAGGGCAATTTCCGGGCTAATCTCCGGATCCGGGTTGGAGCAGGCGAAAACGATCGGCTTGGGAGCCATTTTCTTGAGCTGTTCAGCAGTCAGGAGATCCGGACCGGACAGCCCCAGGAATACGTCAGCACCATCAATCGCGTCGTCCAGAGTGCGCTTGTCCGTGTCGTTGGCGAACATTGCCTTGTACTGATTCAAATCATCACGACCAGAGTGGATCACACCCTTGCGGTCGAGCATGAAGATGTTCTCAGAACGAATACCGCAGCTAATCAGAATCTTCATGCAGGCAATGGCGGCAGCACCGGCACCCAGGCAGACCACCCTCGCCTCTTCAATCTTTTTGCCCTGCAGCTCGAGGGCATTGATCATGCCGGCTGCAGTTACGATGGCAGTACCATGCTGGTCATCGTGGAAGATGGGCACGTTGCACTTTTCGATCAGCGCGCGCTCAATTTCAAAGCACTCGGGCGCTTTGATGTCTTCCAGATTGATACCACCGAAGGTATCTGCAATACGCTCAACTGTTTCGATAAACGCCTGCGGGCTCTCGGAATTGACTTCAATATCGAAGACATCAATTCCGGCAAAGCGCTTGAACAGTACGCCCTTGCCTTCCATAACCGGCTTGCTTGCCAGCGGACCCAGGTTACCCAGACCAAGAATCGCAGAACCATCAGAGATGACAGCCACC
Source organism: Marinobacter flavimaris (assembly GCF_002933295.1). GTDB lineage: Bacteria > Pseudomonadota > Gammaproteobacteria > Pseudomonadales > Oleiphilaceae > Marinobacter > Marinobacter flavimaris. Next base: position 92,257 of record NZ_PSSW01000011.1, on the reverse strand, counting down.
AGGTTGCCCTTGGCAGTGTACTTGTATGCGTTCTCCGGGTCCTTTGCGATCTCGCGGACCGGTTCGGCAACCCCGGGGCTATACGCCAGGGAAAGGTCGCGGGAGGTCTTGGTTGGCTTGGTGATTTCGACACTCAGCTTACCAGGCCGCGGCTTGGCGTGATATTCAAGGGCTGCTTCTTTCAGATCTTGAGACATTGCCACTGTTCCGTTTGTCACGTTTAAAGGTAGTGAACCGCCGAAGCCAGAGAGCCTCAGATCAACTCCGAATCGAAGGCCCCTACTCGGCGGAGCGCGCCATTATGGCCCGCCAGCCCGGAAACGACAAGTGCCTCATGAACATTTTGTGAACAGTCAATAGGGCTAATTGCGTATGTATCTTATAGATACACTCTGACAACCGAGCACAAAAAAAGCGCCCGAAGGCGCTTTTCCCGAATCCAGCTCGATCAGTCTTTCTTGGCGCCGATGCGACCACCGAAACGCTTCTGGAAACGGTCGATACGACCACCGGTATCCATAACTTTCTGCTTGCCGGTGTAGAATGGGTGGCACTGGGAACACACATCCAGCTGCAGATCATGGGTGTAGGTAGAACGAGTCTTGAATGTATTACCGCAAGAGCAGGTCGCAGTAATCTCTTCGTACTTCGGGTGGATACCTTCTTTCATGGCGAACCTCGTTAGGTCATGCCGCTACCTGATCACGGGGCATCGAATCTGCCCAGGCGCCAGGCACCGCACGTTTGAATCAATTGAGAAGACGGGGCACAATCATGCCCTGCCGGAAACAGACCGCGAATCTTACTTGCAATTAGTTCTGCAGGCAAGCACCACACTGACTTCCGGACTCGCCCACCTTGGATTTCGCGGCAGGCCGCCGACTAGACAGGATAAGGAAAAACCGTGACACCCGTCATCCCGTGGAGCACTCAGTGCCGTTGATCGCACGCATTGCCTTGAATCGTCCCCTGCGTCGACTCTTCGATTACATTATCCCGGAAGGCCTTGAACTGACGCCTGGTCAGAGGGTGCGAATACCCTTTGGCCGGCAGCAGGCAACGGGTCTTGTTGTTCAGGTGGGCGTTGAGCCTCCTCCCGGCATCACTCTCAAGGCTGTGGCAGGGGCAATGGAAAACTGGCCTGCATTGCCCGTGGAAACCTTCAAGCTTCTCAGTTGGGCAAGCGACTATTACCAGCATCCGCTCGGCGAATGCCTGTTCACTGCCCTGCCCCCAGCACTCAGACGAGGGCGCATTGCAGAGGAAAAAAAGGATCAGTGGTGGCTGGCAATCGACAGCGGCTCGACGATTCCCGCGAATGCGCATAAACAAAAAGCCCTTTGGGATTGGCTGAACCAGCGATCCAACGGCGCCCCGACAACCGATATTCTGAGGGCGGGATTCAACCGGGCGCAACTCAAGGCACTGCAGGAGAAGCAACTGATCGAGGTTGTCTCGCCAGCCCGACCGGCGGATTTCAATGAAGCCCCCGAGCTGCTGGCCCGCCGACCCAGATTATCCGAGGCGCAGACATCTGCCGCCGAGCAGCTGGCTACCCCGGACGAAGGGTTTTCCGCCTTCCTTCTGTACGGCATCACCGGTAGTGGAAAAACCGAGATCTACCTTCATTACCTGAAAGAACACCTGGGAAATCAGGATCAGGCCCTGGTACTGGTTCCGGAGATCAATCTGACGCCCCAAACGGTCGCCCGATTCCAGCGCTATTTTGGCGCACGGATTGTCGTATGGCACTCAGCGCTGAACGACAGTGAACGTCTGACGACATGGCTGAAAGTGCGGAACGGCGAGCCCGTTATCCTTGTAGGTACGCGATCGGCTGCTTTGCTACCGTTCACCAACCTGCGAACCATCATTGTCGATGAAGAGCACGACAGCTCTTACAAGCAGGGTGAAGGTTTTCGGTACTCCGGCCGGGACCTGGCCGTCTACCGCGCACACCTGAACAAATGCCCCGTAATTCTGGGATCCGCCACTCCGTCGCTGGAATCCGTTCATAATGCAGAGCAGGCCAAATACCATCTGGTAAAGCTTGAAGAGCGCGCCGGCAATGCTGCGCCCCCGGTCATCAGCTTGCTGGATATCCGGAGTCGCCCATTGGAGGGCGGCCTCTCCCGCCCTGCCTTGAATGCCATCGAACAGATTCTGGCAAAAGGTGAGCAGGCGCTGGTTTTCGTCAATCGGCGAGGGTTTGCCCCGGTCATGATGTGCTTTGACTGCGGCCACATGGTTGAATGCCCGCGCTGCGACACTCGCCTGACCTACCACCGCCGGGACCGGGCGATGAGATGCCACCACTGCGACTACCAGACGGCGGCGACCGAGCAGTGCCCAAAGTGCAAGAGTGAGGCCTTCAAACCGGTTGGGCAGGGCACCGAGAGAACGGAGGACATTCTTGCCACGGCTTTCCCGGATACACCGGTGGTGCGAGTGGATCGCGACAGCACGCAGCGCAAAGGCAGCATCCAGGGCATCCTGAACCAGGTAAACACCGGCAAACCGTGCGTGCTTGTGGGCACCCAGATGCTGGCGAAAGGACACGACTTCCCGAATGTCACACTCGTGGTGGTGGTAAACGCGGATGGTGGGCTGTTCAGCGTGGACTTTCGCGCCCCCGAGCAACTCATACAGACCCTTCTGCAGGTCAGTGGCCGCGCCGGACGGGGCACAAAGCCCGGCAAAGTGCTTGTGCAAACCTGCCACAGCGACCACCCGCTGTTAAAGACACTGTGCGAAGGCCACTACCTCGACATCGCCGACCAACTCCTGAAAGAGCGGGAAGAAGGCCAATTCCCGCCATTCCGCGCCATGGCTATCTTCAGGGCAGAAGGCGACACCATGGAGAAAAGCTTGCAAGTGCTGGATACAATTAAGCCCCTCGCGAATACCACAGGCATCGAAACCTGGGGACCGTTGCCAGCCATGATTGCCCGGCGCGCCGACAAGCACCGCGCGCAACTGATCCTCAACGCCCGCAACCGGAAAAAGCTGAACAGCCTGCTTACCGGAATCTGTCAGGAACTGGACCAGAGAAAGCTGCCTGCCGGGGTCAAATGGATGATTGATGTTGATCCGCAGGAAACAGGATAATTTGAGCCGAGACTGCGGAATCCCGAGCCTTTTGCTTGCAGCCAAACTTTCCGCGATAATAGCCGCCTTCTGTTTTCAACGGGCCTCCTGCCCCGAATCCAATTCTCCTGTAAACCGAGTCATCTGACAGCATGAAAGAGACCGTTTCCGATCTGCTCCAGTCTGCACTGGCAGCACTCCAAGCCGATGGCACGCTGCCTGCGGACCAGTCCTTCACTCCACAGGTGGGCAATACCAAGGACAAGTCCCACGGCGATTATGCCTGCAACATTGCCCTGGTTGCCTCGAAAGCGGCTGGCTGCGCGCCCCGCAAACTGGCGGAGGCTCTGATCGAGAACCTGCCTGAGAGCAGTGCGGTGGAGAAGGTGGAGATTGCCGGGCCCGGTTTTATCAACTTCTTTATGAGCACTGCGAGTGCCTTCGAAGTGGTCAATACCATACTGGATGAAGGCGATCGTTTCGGCCGCAACAATCAGGGCCAGGGCGAAAAAGTTCAGGTGGAGTTTGTCTCGGCCAACCCCACAGGCCCCCTCCACGTTGGCCACGGCCGTGGCGCTGCGATCGGCGACTGCCTTTGCCGGCTGTTGGAAGCAAACGGTTACGATGTAACCCGGGAGTTCTACTACAACGACGCCGGGGCGCAGATTGATAACCTGGCGCTCTCAGTCCAGTCGCGGGTGAAAGGTCTGACGCCGGACGACGAAAGCTGGCCGGCGGACGGCTACCGGGGCGATTACATTGTTGATGTCGCCAAGGCCTACCTTGCCGGCGACACCGTTACTGCAGACGATCGGGAAGTGACCGCCAAGGCGGACCCGGAAGACCGCGACGCCATCCGCGAATTCGCCGTCGCCTACCTGCGCCGGGAGCAGGACCTGGACCTGAAAGCCTTCGGCGTTCAGTTTGATGTCTATTTCCTGGAATCCTCCCTGTACGAGGATGGCAAGGTTGAAGCCACGGTCAAACGCCTGCAGGAAAATGGCTACACCTACGAGCAAGATGGTGCCATGTGGCTGAAAACCACCGAGTTCGGCGACGACAAGGATCGGGTCATGCGCAAGAAGGACGGTGGCTACACCTACTTCCTGCCGGATGTCGCCTATCACCTGGACAAGTGGCAACGGGGCTTTACCACCGTTATCAACGAACAGGGTGCCGACCACCACTCTACCGTTACCCGCGTCCGCGCCGGCTTGCAGGCACTGAATGCCGGCATTCCGGAAGGCTGGCCAGACTACGTACTGCACCAGATGGTGATGGTGACCCGCTCCGGCCAGGAGGTGAAAATCTCCAAACGCGCAGGCAGCTACGTGACCGTCCGGGACCTGATTGATGAGGTTGGCCGCGACGCGACCCGTTTCTTCCTGGCCGCGCGCCGGGTGGATTCCCAGTTGACCTTCGATATCGATCTGGCTCGTTCCCAGACCAATGAAAACCCGGTTTATTACGTGCAGTATGCCCATGCGCGCATCTGCAGCGTGCTTCGAAAACTGGCCGAGGAAGGTGTAGAGCGCGGCCGCAACGAATGCGTCGGCGACCTGTCACTGCTAACGCTTGACGAGGAAAAGGATCTGGCCAACCAGCTGGCCAAGTATCCTGAGCTCATTGCCAATTCCGCCGTGCAACGTGAACCGCACCATCTCACGCACTACCTGCGGGACCTGGCGGGCCAGTTCCATACGTATTACAACGCCCATAAGGTATTGATTGAAGATACCGCCGTTCGTGACGCCAGGGTCAGCCTCTACCTTGCCATAAGGCAGGTTATCGCCAACGGTCTGGACCTGCTGGGCGTCAGCGCACCGGAAGAGATGTAAGACGAATGTCCCGAGACTACGCCCGTAAGGACAGACCCGCCAAAGCGTCGGCCACTTCACGCAAAAAGCCTGCGAAACAGGCAAAGCCGAAGGCTGCCCGGCCGAAACCGGCGGCCAGTGCCCGCTCCCAGCACGGTGGCCTGTCGCTCAAGTGGATACTGTCCCTGGCGGCCGTGGGCGGCTTTATCGGGTTTATCGTCTACCTGAACTCCTTGCCAACGAGTCCGCATTCGCAGCAGCCATCAGTCACTGAGAAACCGGTCCAGAAACCTGCGAAGACGCCCGCAGAGACCGCGAAGGAAGAGGAAAAACCCGGCTTCCGTTTCTACGAAATGCTGCCGGAATCCGAGGTGGTGCCGCCGAAAGTCGAAGAATACACGCCTGGACCGACTCAAACAGATTTCAATTATCTGCTTCAGTCCGGCTCCTTCCGCAGCAAGGAAGACGCGGAACGACAGCGGGCCCAGATCGCTTTCCAGGGTTTGCGGGCAAGCACCCAGAGGATTGATCTGGACAACGGCTCCGTCTGGTACCGTGTCAACGTTGGCCCTTTCACATCCAGAAGCCAGATGAATTCCGCTATCGACAAACTGGTTTCCCTGAATATCCAGCCACTGGTCCGGAAGATCCCCAAGGAAGGCTGATCTTTCGGGCCTGTTGCGAACACCTTGAATTCGCACCAGAAGCCTCCATAACAACGGGATACCAATTTCAATCAGGCAATTGGAGCCCAAATGACTACCATTCTTTCCGTCAGGCGCGATGACGAAGTTGCCATGGGTGGCGACGGCCAGGTTTCCCTCGGCAATACCGTAATGAAAGGCAATGCCCGGAAGGTTCGCCGCCTCTACAACGGCCAGGTGATCGCCGGCTTCGCGGGCGGTACCGCCGATGCCTTCACCCTGTTCGAGCGATTCGAAGCCCAGCTTGAAAAACACCAGGGCAACCTCACCAGGGCTGCGGTGGAATTGGCGAAAGACTGGCGAACTGACCGTGCGCTGCGCCGGCTCGAGGCCTTGCTGGCTGTAGCGGACAAAACCGCCTCGCTGATCATCACCGGCAACGGGGATGTGATCGAGCCGGAACAGGGCCTGATTGCCATCGGGTCTGGCGGGCCCTTTGCCCAGGCTTCAGCCCGGGCCTTGCTGGAAAACACAGACCTGTCCGCCCACGAGATAGTCGAGAAAGGTCTGGATATCGCCGCCGATATTTGTATCTACACCAACCACAATCGCACCCTTGAAGTGCTCTCCAAAAACGACTGATCCGGAGCGACCATGTCTGCAATGACTCCCCGTGAGATTGTCCACGAGCTCAACAAACACATCGTGGGCCAGGAAGAAGCCAAGCGGGCGGTGGCTATCGCCCTGAGAAATCGCTGGCGCCGGATGCAGCTGGACAGCAGCCTGCGCGATGAGATCACTCCCAAGAACATCCTGATGATCGGTCCCACGGGTGTGGGTAAAACCGAGATTGCCCGGCGCCTCGCAAAATTGGCCGATGCCCCGTTTCTGAAAGTGGAGGCCACCAAATTCACCGAAGTCGGCTACGTCGGCCGCGACGTGGAATCCATCATTCGTGATCTGGCGGATATGGCCGTCAAGATGCTGCGCGAAGCAGAAATGAAGCGTCACGAAGAACGGGCATTGGACGCGGCGGAAGAGCGCATCCTTGATGCACTGATCCCGCCGCCCCGGGATTTCGGTGAAGACAGCCAACGCAGTTCCGACTCCTCCACTCGCCAGCTGTTCCGGAAAAAACTCCGGGAGGGCGAACTGGATGACAAGGAAATCGAGATCGACCTGCGTAATTCCAACGCCGGAGTCGAAATTATGGCGCCTCCGGGCATGGAGGAGATGACCAATCAGCTGCAGAGCATGTTCTCCAACCTGTCTTCCGACAAGCGAAAAACACGGAAGATGAAGGTTTCTGACGCCCTCAAGCGGGCCAAGGAAGAAGAGGCTGCGAAGCTGGTCAACGAAGAAGAGATCAAGCAGAAAGCCATTCAGGCCGTCGAGCAGAATGGCATCGTGTTCGTGGACGAGATCGACAAGGTCGCCAAGCGATCCGAGAATACCTCGTCGGATGTTTCCCGCGAGGGCGTCCAGCGCGATCTGCTCCCGTTAATTGAGGGCAGCACCGTAAGCACGAAATACGGATCTGTGCGCACCGATCATATTCTGTTCATCGCTTCCGGCGCGTTCCACCTGTCCAAGCCCTCGGATCTGATTCCGGAGCTGCAAGGCCGCTTGCCGATCCGCGTTGAGCTTCAAGCACTGACACCCGAGGACTTCAAACGCATCCTGACCGAACCGGATGCCTCCCTGGTGCAGCAGTACGAAGCGCTGATGCTGACCGAAGGTGTGAAACTGACCTTCCGGGAGGATGCCATTGCACGTATCGCCGAGGTTGCCTGGAAGGTGAACGAGAGCACTGAAAACATCGGTGCCCGTCGGCTGCATACCGTCCTTGAGCGGTTGCTTGAAACCCTTTCCTTCGATGCCGGTGACAAGGTTACCGATGGCTTCGAGGTAACCGCCGAATACGTGGATGAAAAACTTGGAGAGTTGTCCGAAGACGAGGATCTGAGCCGGTACATCCTGTAGGCGTGAGCGAGACGGGGCAGATGACACAGTCATCTGCCCCCCTCACCTACTGAACACTACTGCGCCTTTGAAAAGAGGTGCGACACGTTAGTCAAGCCACCCGCCAACCGGCCCTTCTCGGCTTTTTTCTTCCTGCCCTTGGCCACATACAGTGGCAGCATTTCGCCATATAGACTGGTACTGATCGTCCGCTGCTCGTCTTCAAGGCGATCCCGGCGAAGCTTGATGCCATATTTCGCCAGCTTGGGCTCCAGCTGGTCTGCGCGACTCAGAAGATCCCGCCGTGTCATCTGATAGGCGTGCTCACACACCATTCTACGGGACTGGAAGCTGAATACGTTGGAGAAGAACAGCTTGGCGTCGTCTCGGGTGGGTTCAAACAGCAGAATATCCTTGTCGGGATAATCCCGGGCATACTGGGCAATGCCCGACTGCATCCTTGAGTACACCATGGTCCTGAAGGTCTGTGACAGAACGTTTGGCATACCTGAGCGGGTCAGCTCGCCCGGCTTCATGGAGCCGGCCCGGACCGCCGCACTGGCGTCAATCGGCACCTGGGGATTCACGGCGAAAACCAGGTCGGCACCGTCTTCAAAAGCCACGGAGGCGTGCAAACCCTTGCGCAGCGTACCGTCCACATAATACCGCCCATCGATTTCCACTGGCACATACAACCCCGGTGAGGCAGTGCTGGCCTGAATAGCCTTGGAAATGGGCACATGATCAAAACCGGGAGCACCAAAGCAGACCGCTTCGGTACTCTCAACATCGGCAGCCACGATGTAGAGGCTGCGCTTGAGCTGACGGAAATCATTGGTGCGCCCAAGCATGGTGAAGGCCCGTTTGAGATACTCATGCAGGCCTTCGTTATCAAACAGCCCGGCCGGCGCTGCCTGGGCCAGAATGGTCATGGCTTCCAGCAGACTCTGATCGTAGGGGTTGTTGACGAAGCGACTCACTGCCGTCGAAACCAACCCGGGAATTGCCAGCAATCGACTGCCAATCTCCCGGAAAGCCGGGCGATAGAATACTTCCGGATGGAACGGGTGTACTTCCGCCTCGTTACGCACGAAAATTCGGCAAAGTTGCGCCGTGGTCATCTGGTTGGCGAGATTCGCCGCCACAAAAGAGCCGCCATTAACACCAACATAGACATCGATGTTGTTGAAATCGAGACCATCAAGTGCCTCATCCAGCGCCCGGAGCGCTCCGATTTCATAAATGCCGCCCAGAGGACCACCGCCACCAAGGGCAAGCCCGATGCGGGGAGCGGGTTTATGGTCAATTGGCGAGCTCATAGCCTTCCCTTTTCCGGATTAAGAATGCGGGTCCTTCAGGCAGACCGCCGGATAATTCCAGTTTCAAGATAACAACCGTATTTAGAGTGCGCACCCTATATTGCCCAAACCCGTACCTGCGATCAGGAAACGGCGGCCTCTGATACCGCCATAGCCGTCGACTTGCCGGGGCGCAGGTAACGGCCGAAGCCGGCATTACGCAACGCCAGGTCGACACAGCTCTTGATCACGTGAGGCGAGTCCAGTAACAACACATCCTCCAATAGCTGAATGGCCCACTCACGGCTGACACTGCGAATCACCGATTTGACCTTGGGCAAGCTGGCGGCGTTCATGGACAGGGAATCGTAACCCATGGCCATCAACAGCAGCGCACCGCCGGGATCACCCGCCAGTTCGCCACAGATACCAACCGGTTTACCGACAGAGTGAGCGTCCTGGGCAATCCGGACCAGCGCCTGGAGCACCGCCGGATGATAAGAATGATAGAGTTGGGCAACCCGGGGGTTGTTACGATCCACTGCCAGCAAGTACTGGGTCAGATCGTTGGAGCCCACCGACAGGAAGTCCACACGGTCCGCCAGCTCCCGGATCTGGTAAACGGCAGCGGGGATTTCGACCATCACGCCCACCTTGGGCATGTGAATGTCGTAGCCTTCTTCGCGAACCTCGTGATACACCCGGTAAATCAGGTGCAGGGATTCTTCCACCTCCGAGATGTTGGAGATCATCGGCAACATGATCTGGAGGTTGTTCAGACCCTCGCTGGCCTTGAGCATGGCCCTGACCTGCACCAGGAAGATCTCCGGATGGTCCAGGGTTACCCGAATCCCCCGCCAGCCGAGGAACGGGTTTTCCTCCTGGATCGGGAAGTAGGTCAACGCCTTGTCGCCGCCAATGTCCAGCGTGCGCATGGTAACCGGGCTGGGCGCAAAGGCTTCAAGCTGCTCCCGGTAATACTCACGCTGTTCCTGTTCGGAGGGGAACCGGTCCTTGATCATGAAGGGCACTTCGGTCCGGTAAAGACCGATACCCTCGGCACCGTGCGAGAGCGAGCGCACCACATCGGTCATCAACCCGGTGTTCACCAGCAGTGAGACCCGATGGTGATCGGTGGTTTCACAGGGCTTGTCCTTGAGAACTTCAAGCCCGCGAATAAGTTCGTCTTCTTCGTCGCAGATCGCCTGGTAGTAGGAGCGGAGGTCTGCCGATGGCGAAGCAAAAATCTGGCCCTCAAAGCCGTCTACGATCAGCTCCTTGCCGTCGAGCTGATTTACGGGAATATCGACCAGCCCCATAACAGTCGGCACGCCCATGGCGCGTGCCAGAATGGCGACATGAGAGTTACTGGAGCCTTTGACCGACACCAGACCCACCAGCTGCCCCTTGGGGACCTCGCCAAGCATGGCCGGTGTCAGCTCTTCGCTGACCAGGACCGTGCGCTCGGGGTAGTTCAGGTGTTTCTGCTCGCCTTCCTGCAGATGAGACAGCAGACGGCGGCCCAGGTCCCGGATATCAACAGCGCGTTCCTGCAGGTAATGATCGTCCATCATCTCGAAATGACGGATGTACTGCTGGACCACCTGCTTGAGAGCGCCCTGGGCCCAGATCCCTTCCCTGATCTTGTTCGACACCTCACCAGGCATGGCATCGTCGCCCAGCATTCTCAGATAGACATCGAACAGGGCCTGCTCTTCAGGACGCAGCTGCGAAGCCAACCGCTTGGCAACCCGCTCGATATCTTCCCTCACCGCTTTAACCGACGCTCCGAACAGGGCCAGTTCCTGATCAATATCGTCAGTCGGCTTTTCCGGAACCACATCAAGGTCAGCGGATGGATAAACGACAACGCCATTGCCGATGGCAACACCTGGAGCACCCGGCACGCCGTTAAAACTGACATCGTGTGCCTCCTCACCGGTCAGGGACAGGCCACTGATGGCGCCGGTGGCTTCACTATGGGCTATGACCCCCGCCAGCTGAGCGGAAACGGTTACCAGGAATGCCTCTTCGCCCTCATCAAAGCACCGGGAACTCTCCCTCTGCTGGACAACGAGCACACCCAACACCCGGCGATGGTGAATGATCGGAACACCCAGGAACGAGCGGAAGCGCTCCTCACCAGTCTCGGGGAAGTAACGATAGCGTGGATGGGAGGGCGCATCCTCGAGGTTGATAGGCTCCTCACGAGAGCCCACCAGGCCGACAAGACCCTCTGAATAGGCCAGGCTCACCTGGCCAACCGCCTTGCGGTAAAGGCCTTCGGTGGCCATCAAAATGTAGCGGTTGGTGGCAGGGTCAAGCAGGTAGACGGAACAGACCTCGGTTCCCATGGCTTTCTGCACCCGCGATACAATGATATCCAGCGCCTCCTGCAGATCGCGGGCGCTGTTTACCTCTTGTACTAGACTTCGCAGAATGCTCAGCATGGCGGTGTCAGTCCGTCATTTCTGGTGTTCCTGTAAACGCCGATTCTGCTCCGCCCTGTGCCACTGCTCCATGTTGTAGAACAGTCGCGGCGCAAGCTCTCTCAGCGCGCGTCGATACACTTCTCGCTTGAATGAAACCACCTGCCCCAACGGATACCAGTAGCTTACCCACTGCCAGCCGTCGAACTCCGGTGAATCCGTACCGTCCACGCAAACCTGCGCGTCCGGCGATAACATCCTCAGCAGGAACCATTTCTGTTTTTGGCCCACACAAACGGGGTGGGAGTTTTGGCGTACCATCCTCCTCGGGAGTCGATACCTCAGCCAGCCTCGCGTGCAGCTGATGATTTCCACATCGTTTGCACAGAGGCCGATTTCCTCTCCAAGCTCCCGGTACAGCGCATCCTCGGGGGATTCATCATGTTTGATGCCACCCTGGGGAAACTGCCAGGAGTCCTGCCCTATTCGCCTTGCCCAGAGAACTTCTCCTCTGTGATTGGCCAGAATGATTCCGACGTTGGGTCTGAAACCGTCTGAATCGATCACGGCACAGTCCTCTCAAAAGTCGGTTGACCGGTACAAAAATTCACCGGTCGGATTTGTCCAAGTTGCTCTCATTCTTACAGAATCCCAAGGGTTCGGCAAACGGAGCCGTTGGGGACAGGTCATGATAGACTTGGCGTTTTACTGCAAGCCCTGTGATCACCGGAGGTAGCCGCTTGACGCTCGCAATTTTTGATCTCGACAACACCCTTTTAGCCGGAGACAGCGACCACGCCTGGGGCGAATTTCTGGTGGAGGAAGGCATTGTCGATGCCGAGGAATACCGCCTTGCCAACGACCGCTTCTATCAGGAATACCTGAACGGCGAGCTGGATATCCTGCACTACCTGGGGTTTGCCCTTCAGCCTTTGGCCAGTCACAACATGGAAGAGCTACTGGCGTGGCGGGAAGCCTTTATGGAGAAAAAAGTACGCCCCATGATGCAGGCCACTGCGAATACGCTGCTGGACAGCCACCGGGAGCAGGGTCACACCCTGATGATCATCACCGCCACCAACCGTTTTGTGACTGAACCCATTGCCGAGGCCCTCGGCATCGAACATCTGATTGCCACCGAGCCCGAGCTTGTCAACGGCCGTTATACAGGCGAAGTGGCCGGCACTCCGAGCTTTCAGGATGGCAAGGTCACGCGACTGGATGACTGGCTGAGTGCCCATAACAGGACACTCGAGGGGGCCTGGTTCTACAGCGACTCCCACAATGACTTGCCGCTGCTGAAAAAAGTGGACAACCCGGTAGCCGTCGACCCGGACCCGACCCTGGAGCAATTTGCCCGGGACAACGGCTGGAAAGTGATGTCACTGAGAGGCTGAAATGTGAATATGGGGTCAGATGAAAGCTTTCATCTGACCCCGACTTCAAATGCTTCAGAAGAAGCCTGTTAGTGAGCGTACAAAGCAGGACTTGATGTAATCGGTCTCGGGGATGCCCGGAATCACCGGGTGATCCGGAGCCTGATGCCCCTGCTCGAGCAACTGGACAAAGCGGTCGATCTTGCGGCCGCTGCCTCGAATGATGTCCACCAGCTTCTCCTGCGAGAGATGCATCGAACAGGACGCGGAAACCAGTATCCCATCGCGCTCCAGCAACCGCAGACCGAGCTGGTTCAGCCGGGCATAGGCCTCTTCACCCGCCTTCTGGTCCCTGCGCCGGGGAATCAGTGCCGGCGGATCGAGAACCACCACATCAAACTTCTCCTTCTCATCCGCCAGCGCCTTCAGGGCCTCGAAGGCATCTCCCTCAATGGTTTCCACATTGTCGAGGCCATTGAGCCTGGCGTTGTGGTGAACCGAATCAATGGCACCGGCCGAACTGTCGACACAGGTCACTTGGGTGGCCCCGGCACAAGCGGCCTGAATGCCCCAGCCACCGACATAACTGAACACATCCAACACCCGCTTGCCCGGCGCATAGGCCTGCAAACGGGCACGGTTCATCCGATGATCGTAAAACCAGCCCGTCTTCTGGCCGCCTTCCAACGGCACCTCGAACCGGACACCGTTCTCCTCCACCTCCAGCAGACTCACCGCAGCGCCATGGGCCTGCTCCACGTAGGTATCCAGCCCCTCCACCTTGCGCATCTTGCCATCGTTCTTGAGGATGATCGCCTCAGGGTGCACCAGCCGCTGGACTGCCCGAACAACTGCCTCCTTCATCGCTTCCATACCGGCCGTGGAAATCTGCACCACCACCGTGGAATCAAACCGGTCAATCACCAGCCCCGAAAGCCCGTCACTGTCGCCAAACACCCAACGGTAAAACGGCTTGTCGAAAAGCCGTTCTCTGAGCGCAAGCGCAGCCTCCATCCGCTGGGTCAACCGCTGGGGCGTCATACCGTGGCCCGGATCCCGACTGATCAGCCGGCCACAAATCAGCGCATGGGGATTAACGAACACTGTACCCAGAGGCTTGTCGTTCGACGCCCGAAGCTCCGCCTGAACACCGGCCTCGAATTCCGTCAGCGGACTGCGGCGGGTGTCCACCTCATTGCTGTAAACCCATAGATGGCCAGCACGGAGACGGCGCTCTGCGCCTTTTCGAAGATACAGAACCGGAAAATTCATAAAGACCACCTGGAAAGGAAAGACAGGGATTATACAAGATGAGTTGAAACTGATACCGATGTATGACGGGCTGACGGGGCGGGCCTTCCAAAACTGTGCGGAGCCAGGGATGGCGGAGCCAAGCGTACAGGGACGTATTCACAGCGTGTTTTGGAAGGCCCGCCCCGTCAGGCCAGCCTCCCAAGCGGAAGTGTTATTCCTCGGCCGCCACATGCTCCGCATAAGCTGTAGAATCCATCAGGCCATCCAGCTCACCAGCATCCTCAAGCCGCACCTTGTAAAGCCAGCCGTCACCGTAGGGATCTTCGTTGACCTTCTCCGGCTCGTCCTCAAGGCTCTCATTCACCTCGACAACCTCACCGGTCACCGGGCTGAACACATCCGAAGCCGACTTCACAGACTCAGCGACTCCGGCTTCCTCTCCACCGTTAACCGTTGCGCCCACATCCGGAACACCGATGTATACCACATCACCCAGTTGCTCCTGGGCAAAATCCGTAATACCGACAGTCGCCGTGCCATCGTCTGACACGCGAACCCATTGATGGGTCTCAATGTATTTCAGGTCTGCGGGTATCTCACTCATAGTCTGGTTTCCTGAACGAATTTTTTGCGCAGTTTAACTGAAGAGGTTAATTCCAGCGAACCTCACGTGCCAGCTTCATGAACGAATTCAGGTAATCCACCTCCCGATCCCGCTCACGAAGTCCCAAAAAGATCTGTTTCGGAATCCCCGTTTCCCCGAGCTGAACCGGCCGAACCGGAATCCGGGTACCGTAATCCTCGACCAGCCAGCGTGGGAGCGCGGCCACCCCGCGCCCTGCCGCAACCATTTGCAACATGATATCGGTGGTCTCGATGGTTTTGTGCCGCGCGGGACTGGCGTGGGCCGGAAGCAAGAACCGCGTGTAGATATCCAGACGTTCGATTTCCACCGGGTAGGTGATCAGGGTTTCTTTCTCCAGATCCCCGGGTTCAGCCCAGGCCTTGTCCGCCAGAGCATGGTCCGCTGCCACCACCAACACCTGCTCGTAGTCGAACACCGGCTCGAAAACCAGGCCCGGGCGCTGCAGGGGGTCCGGAGTTACCAGCATGTCGATGTCGTGACCGAACAGGGCGCCAATGCCGCCAAACTGGAATTTCTGTTTTACATCCACATCCACCCCGGGCCAGCCCTCCAGATAGGGCCCGACTACTTTCAACAGCCATTGATAGCAGGGATGGCACTCCATTCCGATACGCAGCGTGCCACGCTGCCCCCTGGCAAACTGGCCGATCAGCATCTCCGCGTGCTCCATCTGCGGCAGCAGCCTGTTGGCCAGCGAAAGCAGGTATTCCCCCGACTGGGTCAGTCGCAACTGCCGCCCTTCCCGCACCCAGATGTCGGTACCAAACTGGTGTTCCAGCTTACGGATGGAATGGCTGAGGGCAGATTGCGTCAAGTGCAGGCACTCGGCGGCCGCCGTCAAAGACCCCTGCTGATTCACTGCCCGGAGAATTTCCAGATGGCTTCGCTCGATCATTATCACCCTTCGCATGAGCAATATTCATTGATCTCTGAAATAATACCATTATTTTTCATTCCGCCAGGTGGATATTCTGCACTTTCTTCAAAATCACGAAATCAAGCAGAGGACACACCATGGTAACCACCCACAATCTCGGCTTCCCACGAATCGGGGCCCGCCGCGAGCTGAAGTTTGCCCAGGAAGCCTTCTGGAAAGGCCGGATAAACGAGGAGGATCTGCAGATTACCGGTGCCGATCTCCGGCGCAGGCATTGGCAGAACCAACGCCCACTGGACCGAGTGCCCGTCGGAGACTTCTCCTTTTACGATCAGATACTGGATATGAGTGTCACCCTGGGCAACCTGCCTGAGCGGGTGAACGACACCAAAGGCAGCGAACTCGACCGTTATTTCCGGGTAGCCCGGGGGCGTTCCGGGCAGGAATCAGCCTGCTGTGGTGTTCAGGCAGGGGAAATGACCAAATGGTTCGACACCAACTATCACTACATCGTGCCCGAGTTCCACCAAAACACCCGCTTTCGACTCAATGGCAACCGACTAATCGATCAGATCGACGAGGCGCGAGCCCAAGGATTAACACCAAAGCCGGTGATTATCGGCCCCGTCACCTATCTCTGGCTTGGCAAAGCCAAAGACGACAGCGACCGACTATTGCTGCTGGAGTCTTTACTGCCCGTGTACTCAGAGCTTCTGGAACTGTTAGCAGACCGTGGCGTTGAGTGGGTTCAGGTAGACGAACCCGCGCTTGTGACCGACCTGGATGCGGACTGGCGCCACGCCTTCAGCCTCGCTTATCACCACCTCAAGACAAGCACGCCGAAGTTGTTGGTAACCACTTACTTCGGTGAATTGCGAGAAAATCTGCAGCTGGCCTGTGAATTACCCGTGGCCGGATTGCACCTCGATGCCATCAGTGCCCCACAGGAAGTCCCCCGTGTGGTCGACTGGCTACCGCCCCACAAGCAACTTTCTTTGGGCGTTATCAATGGCCGGAATATCTGGCGATCGGATCTGGAGAAGACCCTCGACTGGCTCGAACCGGTCTATGAAAAGTTGGGGAATCGTCTCTGGCTCGCGCCATCCTGCTCACTGATTCATGTGCCTGTCGATCTAACGAGTGAAGACAAGCTTGACCCGGAAATCCGCAGCTGGCTGGCATTCGCCGTCCAGAAACTGGATGAACTGAAGACTCTCGCCACAGCGTTGAGTAATGGAAGAGCGGCCGTTCGCGAACAACTGGCGGAATCGACGGTAGCCGTCAACAGTCGGGCAACATCCGAACAAGTTCACAGCGCTTCTGTGCAGGCCCGTCTCGCCGACGTCAGCCCGGCACTCGGTCAGCGGCAAAGCCGTTTCCCGGACCGCATCGCCATACAGCAACGGAAGCTTGGCCTACCCCGCTTCCCGACAACCACCATCGGGTCCTTTCCCCAAACACGGGATATCCGCCAGACCCGCTTGCAGTTCCGAAAGGGTGAGCTAACGGAGCCGCAATACAACGCCCGGATTCGCGAAGAGGTTCGTCGCTGCATTGTCGAGCAGGAGGCCCTGGGGCTCGATGTGCTTGTTCACGGCGAAGCCGAGCGAAACGACATGGTCGAATATTTCGGCGAACAACTGGACGGCTATGCCTTCAGTCAGTTCGGGTGGGTTCAGTCCTACGGCTCGCGATGCGTGAAACCACCCATCCTGTTCGGAGACATATCTCGCCCGAAAGCCATGACCGTCGAATGGATCCGCTATGCCCAGTCGCTCACGAAAAAGCCTCTGAAGGGCATGCTGACCGGACCTGTCACCATCCTCAACTGGTCGTTCGTGCGGGACGACCAGCCACGGCGAGAGACCTGCCTTCAACTGGCACTGGCCATCCGGGAGGAGGTGCTGGATCTGGAGGCCTCGGGCGCCCGAATTATCCAGATCGATGAAGCCGCCCTTCGGGAGGGCTTGCCGCTGCGGCAAGCCGATTGGAAGAACTATCTGGACTGGGCCATCGAGTCATTCCGGATATCTGCCAACGGCGTTCGAGACGAAACCCAGATCCACACCCACATGTGCTATTCGGAGTTCAACGACATTATCGAAGCCATCGCCCGGATGGACGCTGATGTGATTACCATCGAGACCTCCCGGTCGGACATGGAGCTTCTCGATGCCTTCCGTGGTTTCCATTACCCGAACGACATCGGGCCCGGTGTCTATGACATACACTCGCCGAATATTCCCGACAGCGAGCAGATTCGATCATTGATGATAAAGGCGGCAGAGCGGATACCAGCAGAGCGGCTATGGGTGAACCCAGACTGTGGCCTGAAGACCCGTCAGTGGGAGGAGGTCCGCCCTGCCCTGAAAGGCATGGTCGCCGCCGCTCGGGAACTCAGAGAAAGTATTCAGTAACCGGAACTGTTCTGATCCAGCTCGAACTGGAAATCCTCGGCCCGGCGGACTTCCGTTGCGAAGTCGCCATAATCGTGGAATTCGAACCAGCGGTAACCGGGCGGTAAATCCTCAACCGAAAACTTGCTGGAACCGGAAGTAAACTGGATGCAGGTGGACGGCGTGGCCAACAGCTGCATGCCGTTGCGCTCGCGCTCGTGCTCCTGATGGATATGCCCCCACAACACGATCCTGACCTGAGGAAATCGATCTAGCACCTGCCAGAACGCATCGCGATTGGTTAGGCCAATTTTCTCCATCCAGTCGGAGCCGATATCCACCGGATGATGATGGAGTGCAATCACTGCCGGTATGTCCGGATGTTGCTCAAGCGTCTCCGAGAGGAACGCCAGTTCGGATTCAGCCAAAGCGCCGAAAACCTTGCCGGGCACAGAGGAATCCAGCATCACAAACTGCCAGCCACCCTGAATCACGTGACGATCAGAAGCGTTGTACTCGCGAGAAACCTGGAGCAGGTTATCGATATGATCGTGATTACCAGCGATCCAGACTGAGGGACAGGAGAAAGACTTCAGGCTCTCACCAAAGACTCGGTACGCTTCCACCGACCCGTCTTGAGCGAGATCCCCGGTAGCCAGAATCAGATCCGGCTGACCGTGCACTTTCAATACCTCTGCAATAACCGCCTGCAGGCTTTCCCGGGTTCTAACGCCCAACAGATCTCCGTCGGCACGCGCCATCAGGTGCGGATCAGTCAGCTGCAGTACCCGCAGTGGCCGGTTTTTTTCCTTCGTGGTCATGGCGTTCTGGATCTACTCGCTGGCAATACGTGGTCTGATAACAAGTGTACGACGCCGATTCACAGATTTATCACTTTCGAATCGAACCCGGGTCACATTCTGGCAAGGCTTAGACGATATATTGCAATTTTTGACAACTATGGCACATCGGTGCGCCATAGCCACACCACTTTAGTACAGGATAAGCGTGTATCGAACCGCCTCAGTCGACGCCTTCGCCGGCAGACCAGGCTGCATGTTCCATGGGCAGGTGACCAAACCTGAGACAGTAATCCAGCCAATCGGCGAGGAAGCCGTTGACCTGGACCTTTTCATCCGGATGGTGCATGAAGCGATTGGGGTAATCGTTGACGGGAGCAATCTGGCGATCACGGTAGCAGCTGATCACTTCCGCCATGCTGGCGTCGTGGTAGACCCGTACGGTCATTTGAGGGTTGTTTAACCAACGACCGGAATTATGGACCTGCTCAAGCAACAGGGTTTCGGTGAACTTTGCTGTCTGGAGCACCTGAATCCGGACTCGCCCCAGGTAGTGGTTCTCCCGATGCAGCTCGAACTCGCACACGGGCTTGCCGTCCACCTCCAGCTGCCTCAGCTTACGGAGCCGCTGATAGTTTCCGTCACACAAGGCGCCGAGCTGTCTGAGATCCGGAACATACCGCCTGGGTTTCATGGTCCACTCACCCATTACTACCACCCTTTTCTCAAGCGGGCCCGATTCAGCTCGAGCCACTGAAGGGCAATAATGGCGGCAGCGTTGTTGATACGGCCATCGTGGATCATCGCTATGGCATCGTCGGATGACACCACATGGGCACGGATATCCTCATGTTCATGTTCCATACCATACAGACCACCGGCATCCGCGGTGCTGACACACCCGCAATAAAGGTGAATCATTTCCGTGCTGCCGCCGGGTGACACCAGGTAATCGCAGATTTTTTCCAGCGGCTCAAAGGTAAGTCCGGCCTCTTCCTGGCCCTCGCGTTGAGCGACTTCTTCAGGGCTCTCGCCGTCTTCGTTCATACCAGCCACCAGCTCCAGCAGCCACGGCGACTGATCACGACCCAGGGCACCAAGACGGAACTGCTCAAGAAGGACTACCTCGTCCCGTTCCGGGTCGTAGGGAAGTACACAGGTGGCATCGCCACGAATGAAGAGTTCTCGGGTAAACACCGGCATGTCCCGGCCGTCAAAACGCGGATGGGTCAACCAGAGCTTATCCATGCGGAAGAAGCCCTGGAAGACGGTTTCACGTTTTTCGACGTTGACGTCGTCGGCGTTGAACTGGAACGGTTTGGCCATTTTTTGTCCGGTCGTTGAATCGACTTGGAACGATAGCCTTTAGTTGGGTATTACTTCAAGTTCAAACCTTGTCGTAAAGCTTACTCCCGGACTCCACGAACTCGCGGGATTTCTCCTGCATGCCGGCATCCACTGCCGACACCTCATCCAGGCCGTGCTCCTTCGCATAATCCCGAACTTCCTGGGAAATCTGCATGGAGCAGAACTTCGGTCCGCACATGGAACAGAAATGCGCCACCTTGGCGGATTCCTTCGGCAGGGTCTCATCGTGGTAGGCGCGAGCCGTATCCGGGTCCAGACCGAGGTTGAACTGGTCTTCCCAACGGAATTCGAAACGGGCCTTGGAGAGCGCATTATCGCGAATCTGGGCACCCGGGTGCCCCTTCGCCAGGTCCGCGGCGTGGGCGGCGATCTTGTAAGTGATGATGCCGGTTTTCACATCGTCCTTGTTGGGCAGCCCCAGGTGTTCCTTGGGTGTGACGTAGCAAAGCATGGCGCAGCCATACCAGCCGATCATGGCGGCACCAATACCGGACGTGATGTGATCGTAGCCCGGCGCAATATCGGTAATCAGCGGGCCCAGGGTGTAGAACGGCGCTTCGTCGCAACATTCGAGCTGCTTGTCCATATTCTCTTTCACCAGATGCATGGGCACATGGCCGGGGCCTTCAATCATGCACTGCACATCGTGTTTCCAGGCGATCTTGGTGAGCTCACCGAGGGTTTCCAGTTCGCCGAACTGGGCTGCGTCGTTGGCGTCGGCGATGGAGCCGGGGCGCAGGCCGTCGCCAAGGCTGAAAGAGACATCGTAGGCTTTCATGATTTCGCAGATGTCTTCGAAGTGCTCGTACAGGAAGCTTTCCTTGTGGTGAGCCAGGCACCATTTGGCCATGATCGAACCACCCCGGGAGACGATGCCTGTGGTGCGCTTGGCAGTCATAGGCACATGGTGCAGGCGGACGCCCGCATGGATGGTGAAGTAATCCACGCCCTGCTCGGCCTGTTCGATCAGGGTATCCCGGAAGATTTCCCAGGTCAGGTCCTCGGCCACGCCGCCGACTTTTTCCAGGGCCTGGTAAATCGGCACGGTGCCGATGGGTACCGGGGAGTTGCGGATGATCCATTCCCGGGTCTCGTGAATGTTCTTGCCGGTAGACAGGTCCATGATGGTATCGGCGCCCCAGCGGATGCCCCAGGTCAGTTTCTCGACTTCTTCCTCAATGGAGGAGCTGACCGCTGAGTTGCCAATGTTGCCGTTAATCTTCACCAGAAAGTTACGGCCAATGATCATCGGCTCGGATTCCGGGTGATTGATGTTCGCGGGGATAATGGCGCGGCCGCGAGCCACTTCGTCCCGGACGAATTCGGGGGTAATCTGGTCCGGCAGGCCCGCACCGAAGGACTGTCCGGGATGCTGGTCTTTCAGCAGACCCTGTTCCCGGGCCTCCTGCAGCTTCATGTTTTCACGGATGGCGATGTACTCCATCTCCGGGGTCACGATACCCTGCCGGGCGTAGTGCATCTGGGAAACGTTTTGGCCAGGTTTGGCCCGTAGCGGTTTTCGCTCGTCCATGAACCTCAGCGGGTCAAGCTGGGGGTCTTTCATGCGGCGGCGGGTGAACCCGGAAGAGTAGTCCGGAAGCTGCTCCACATCACCGCGTTCGGCGATCCAGGCGGCGCGGACTTGTTTGAGACCTTTACGAAGATCAATAGCAGCTTCAGGATCTGTGTACGGGCCGGACGTATCGTACACAACCACCGGAGGGTTCGGCTCGCCGCCCATCTCCGTGGGCGTGTCCTGCACGGTAATTTCCCGCATAGGTACCCGCAGATCGGATCGGCTACCCTGCACGTATACTTTTCGTGAGCCTGATAATGGTTTGATGGCGGCGGAATCCGCCGCTGCGGATTCACTGAGATAGGCTGGCAAGTCCGTCATGGTCTGCTCCCGGTATTGGAGGGTTGTCGGGTCGCGTATGACGGGCCTTCCGGTACGGAAGAGGCTGGAACCAGCACGTTTTGAATGGTCTTAATCCCTACGCCGGCATTATCCGGAT
Source organism: Marinobacter flavimaris (assembly GCF_002933295.1). Lineage (GTDB taxonomy): Bacteria > Pseudomonadota > Gammaproteobacteria > Pseudomonadales > Oleiphilaceae > Marinobacter > Marinobacter flavimaris. The sequence continues at coordinate 70,288 of NZ_PSSW01000011.1, read as the reverse complement.
CAGGTTGCGGGTTCCGCACTGCAATCTCAGCCAACCACCGGTTTTCGGTGTATCAGCACCCCGTCAAGACGCGAACTGCTCACAAAATGAGTGAACTCTGCAAGTGTAGAGGCGGAGGCGTTTATTGTCCATAATGAGCAACCAATACCTTTGGGTCACCGTCGGCACCGGCCCATACCTTGAATACATGCCTTCCGAACCCCCTATCCAGATCAGGGATACCCGGAGATAGTTTGTCAGGAGAAGCAATGAATAAGCGTTTACTTCCAGGATTGATCAGCCTGCTCGCAGCCCAGCCTGCGTTCTCTCTGGATCTGATGGAAACCTATGAAAAGGCACTGTCCTATGACTCCGGCATTGCCTCGTCCCTGGCGCAGTTCCAGGCACAGCAGGCAACCAGCGATGTCAGCAAGAGCGCCCTGCTGCCCAAAATCTCGGCGGTTGGGTCAGCAAGCTACACAAGTTTCGAGCCCAGGAATATACCCGGGGGGGCAAACGCCGATGAACTGACGCGGCAACTCTTCTCGGGAGACAGTTATCGCACCTACCGCTACGGAATCGAACTGACTCAGCCACTGTTCCGGGCTCAAGACTGGTTCAGCTATGAGGCCAGCCAGTTCCAGACCGAGGCGGCCGAGGCCCAGTACAACCTGGCCCAGCAACAGCTGATTCTTGATGTAGCAACCGCCTACTTCGATGTCTTGCGCGCCAAAGACACCGTCACAACCGCCAAAGCAACTGAAACGGCCATCCAGCGCCAGTACGAACAGGCCCAGGAACGGTTTGACGTGGGGCTCATTGCCATCACCGAAGTCTATGAGGCGCGTGCCAGCTACGACGATGCCAGAAGCCAGCGCATCGCCGCCGACAACGACCTCAATGTGGCCAAAGAACAACTGGCCCGGTTAACCGGAGAATATCCGGACGCCATGGAAAATCTCAGGCAGAATTTTCCGCTCGGGCGCCCGGAGCCTATGGATCCAACTTCCTGGGAAACAACCGCCGTGGAGCAGAACTGGTCCATTCAGGCGGCCCAGAGACAGTTCAGTGCCAGCGAAGCCAGCCTGAAAGCGGCAAAGTCTGATCATTTACCAACTCTTGAGCTGAGCGCCTCCTACCAGGAATCCAGTCTGGAGAACGCCCTTTTTACTCAGCAAGAAGGCAACCAATCGATTGTCTCACTGTCACTGACCATCCCGTTCTACACGGGCGGCGGCACCCAGGCCGGCGTCCGGGAACAGCGCTCGCTGCTCACCGCCGCCGAACAGGACCTGAATACGGTGCGCCGGGACGTACGGGTGAATACCCGGAGCCTGTTCCTGACGGTCAACAACAATATAGAGACCGCTTCCGCCCTGGAACAGACCATCATCTCTCGCCGCAGCGCCCTCGACGCCACCCGCGCCGGCTATGAGGTTGGAACGCGCAATATTGTGGAAGTACTGGATGCGGAACGGGCCTACTACGTAGCCCTGAGAGATTACGCCAACGCCCGCTATGATTACCTGATCAACTCGCTTCAGCTCAAACAGGCCGCCGGAACCCTGACCCCTCGGGACCTGATCGACCTGAACAACTGGCTGAGCGCCGCTGCACCCGGCATCGAGGCGCTGGCCAACGAGAAGAAAACCTTGGACGATCCTACCCAGTAACCACCAGGGCGGGCCCGAAGGCTCGCCCGCATCTTTTGGGCGGATGTATCACACCCGCTCAATAATCCCATCAACCACCTTGTCTAACGCCCCGCGGTTCTTGTTCACCACTTCCAGGGCTCGCTGACCAATCGCTTCACGTTCCTGACCGTCACTAAAAAGAGACGACACGTGAGCGGCCAGATCATCTGCATCGGTAACCAGTTTAACGCCCCGGTCATTCAGCAGGCTCTGGTATATAGTTTCGAAATTAAAGATATGCGGGCCTGAAAACACCGGAATACCCCATCCGGCGGGTTCGAGGGGGTTGTGGCCGCCGCGCTCGATCAGTGAGCCGCCTACAAAGGCCAGGTCACTGGCGCCGTAAAGCATCATCAGCTCCCCCATGGTATCTCCGAGATACACCTGGGCCTGGGCAGGGCCCTCTCCAAGGGAGCGACGGGCCAGAGTCAGCCCCTCCTTGACCGCTTTTTCTGCCACAGGCTCAAAGCGGTCGGGGTGTCTCGGAACCAGGATCAGCAGAGCGCCTGGATGTTCTGCCAAAACTTTTCCATGAGCCGCCAGCAGTTGATCGTTTTCGCTGCCGTGGGTGCTGCCGGCAATCCAGACTGGCCGCCCCGCCAGCTCCTGTCGGAGCGCCATAGCCGCAGCTCGCACATCTTCAGGGATATCAACGTCAAATTTGACACTACCCGTTACGGCCACTTTCTCAGGCGCAACGCCAATTCGCCGAAACCTCTCGGCGTCTTTCTCTGCCTGGGCCGCCACCCAACTGATACTGCGCATGATTGGGGCTGCGAGGCCGCGAATACGCTCATAGCCCCGGGCGGATCGTTCTGACAGGCGGGCGTTGATCAAAAACACCGGAACCCGGCGAGCCCGGCACTGACGAATCATGTTCGGCCAGATTTCGGTTTCCATGATGACCAGTATTCGCGGGCTGGCGCGATCCAGGAAACGCCGGATGGCGCCCGGCGTATCATAGGGTGCGTAGGCGTACTGCACCTGATCACCAAACATCTTGCGTGCCTGGGCCAGGCCGGTGTCGGTCATGGCTGTCATCAGGATGGTGATACCCGGGTTCCGGGCCAGCAATCGTCGAACCATGGGCGCTGCCGCTATGGTTTCACCCACCGAGACAGCATGAACCCACACAACCGTGCCGCTAGCCCGGGGCACAATGCCCAAGCGCTGGTACCAGTTGCGCCTGAGTTCCGGAGCTCGACGTCCGTTCCACCACAGGCGCAGCAGAATGAACGGCAGAATCAGCCTAATAAGCTGGGAATAGATAAATTGCAGCACACAGGACTCCGGGCAAAACAGTGCGCTATCATAGCGCAAAACCTATTGATTTGCTTCCGATTGATGGCTCGGGCCATTGTGCCACCATCAATCGATTCAGACTTTGCAGGACCGGCTTTACGTGAAAACGAAATACCGCAAAATACCGCGAAACACGGATTACTCGGCCTACCGCCATCCCCGATGGTGGCCCACCTGGCTGGGAGTCTTTTTGATGTGGTGTGTGTCCCGGCTGCCAATACGCGTTCAGTGGTGGCTGGGCAAACTGGCGGGACTGCTGGCGTTCCGCCTTGCCCGGGAACGTCGGCACATCGCCGAGGTGAACATTCGGCTGTGCTTCCCGGAACTCACGGCCGCTCAGCAATCTGCGCTGGTTCGGAAAGCGTTTATTGCCAATGGTATTGGCTTGCTGGAAATTGGCATCGCCTGGTTCCGCGATCCAGCCAAACTGACAGGCATCACACAGGTCCATGGCCTTGAGCATTTCGAGCATGCTCTGGCGCAGGGCAAAGGCGTTTTATTACTGGGAGGCCATTACAGCACTCTGGATCTGGGCGGGAGCCTGGTGACCGAGTTCATTGAAGCAGACGTGATGCAGCGGGACCATAACAACCCTTTGATGAACGCCGTGATGACGAGAGCCCGTGAACGCCGGTATGGCAACGTGCTCGGCGCCAAGGACCTCCGGGGCCTGTTTCGCAGCCTTAAGAAAAACCGGGCCGTCTGGTATGCCACCGATCAGGATTACGGCCGCAAGGATATTGTCTTTGCGCCCTTCTTCGGAATACCGGCGGGCACGATTACCGCTACGTCCAGGATCGCGGAGCGCAGCGGCTGCAAGGTCGTCCCGTTCAGTCATTTCCGACGTGACGATGGTCCGGGTTACGACATCTACTTCCATCCTGCCCTTGAGAGCTTTCCCAGCGGGGACGATCTTCAGGATGCAACATTGATCAACCAGACTATCGAGCGAGAAGTGCGGCGCGCCCCGGATCAATATCTGTGGATGCACCGGCGCTTCAAGACCCGCCCTGATGAGAACGATCCGGGATTCTACAAACGCCGGTAATAACGAACTCAGGCAACACGGAGGCCGGCAATACATGCCGGAACACCATGGCCAAACCCGAGCCCAGAACGCAGGATGCATCCACTCCGGTGGTGTGGCTTCTGACCGACAACAAGCCGGGTCACCGGAATCAACTGAAGGGGCTTGGCAACCGGCTTCGCGTCCTGGCGGGAGCAAGCACCTACTGGGTTGATGCCTCCACCGTAGAGGTACCTCTGTGGCGGGCATTGCTGGCCTCTTCGCCACGTATGGAGGCGTCACTGCCTCGCCCCGATCTTGTCGTCGCGGCAGGGTCCGGCACGCATCGATTACTGCTTGCGCTGCGAAAACGTCGCGGGACCCGAACGCTGGTCATCATGAAGCCCGCGTTTCCGCTGTCTCTGGTCAGCGGCGCCCTGATTCCAGCCCATGATCGCGTCCAACCAGGCCCGCGGGTGCTGTTAACCGAAGGCGTTCTGAACACCATCACACCCCTGGCCAGAATCACCGAGAAACGGGAAGCGTTATTACTCATAGGCGGGCCTTCGCCGCACTTCGACTGGGACGACGATGTCGTCCTGGGCCAGATATCCCACCTGATCGGTCAGTACCCTGACTGGCGCTGGACCATCAGCACCTCACGGCGAACACCGGAGCCCCTGCAGGACCGCCTCGACGACATGGCCGGAGTGCGGATCACCGTTGTTCACCCCCAGCAGACCCACGAGGATTGGCTAAGCCATCAACTTTCCGCCTCACGGGCGGTCTGGGTGACTCCCGACAGCATGTCCATGGTTTGCGAGGCGGCAACCTCCGGAGTGCCAACGGGCCTTTTCGAGTTGGCGGCGAGACCCGGCAGCCGGGTCGTGGACGGAGTGGAACGGCTGGTCCGGGACGGCTATGTTGCCAAGTGGACGGATCACGCCAGCGTCATGGCCGGCAGGGCCGACCACAACCAGTCGCTCTGGGAAGCCAATCGCGCAGCCCTATGGGTCATCGAAAACGGGTTACTGCCAAAGAGCCACAAAACCAATCAACGCCTGCCCAAGGGGGCCCAGCCTTGAGAATTCTTCAGGCACTTCCAGCGCTGTACAGCGGCGGTGTAGAAAGAGGTACCGTAGAGTTCGCTGCAGACCTCGTCAAACGCGGCCACGAATCCTTTGTCGTCTCCAAGGGCGGACCCATGGCGGAACAACTGCGGGGACAGGGTTCAAAGCATATTTTCATGCCGATTCACCGGAAAAATCCGGCGTCCTTCGGGCAAATCCTGCCGATGCGAAAACTGCTTCTTGAACTGAAGCCGGACATCGTTCATGTCCGCTCGCGCATGCCCGCCTGGATTATCTTCCTGGCTCTGAAAAGCATCCCGAAACGGGAACGCCCGGCGGTTGTGTCCACATTCCACGGCATGTATTCGGTAACACCCTACAGCGCCATCATGACCCGCGCCGATCACATCATTGCTGTGTCCCAGTGTGTGCGGGACTACGTGATGAACAACTACCCCGTTCCGGCGGAGAAGCTGACGGTTATTCAGCGTGGTGTCGATGTGGATGCGTTCCACCAACGTGAACTTAGCCAGCAATGGCTGGACCGCTGGTTCCGTCAGTATCCGCAGCTTGCCGGCAAGAAAATCATCATGATGCCCGGACGGATTTCCCGCTGGAAAGGCCAACTGGATTTCCTGGCCATGATGGCGAAGCTGGTGCGCGAGCGGCCCGATTGCCATGGCATCATTGTCGGTGGCGCGGAGCCCGGCAAAGAGCACTTCCTGGATGAACTGGAAAAGGAGCGGGCACGCCTGGACCTGACCGACAAGGTCAGCTTTCTCGGCCAGCGCAATGACATGACCACGCTGTACCTGCTCGCCGATGTGGTCTGCCATATGAGCACCAAACCGGAACCCTTTGGCCGGACAGTGACCGAAGCCCTGGCTTCGGGAACACCGGTCGTGGCCTATAATCGTGGCGGGGCGGCGGAAACACTGCAGGCGTGCTTCCGGGAAGGCCTGGTGGCGCCGGATAACGTGGAGGAGTTCGCAAAGGCCGTTTCCCGGATGTTGGATGCCGGGCCTCCGGCCATTGAGATCCCCTACCGGTTCCGCCTGGAGGCACAAACAGAAGCGAGCCTGGCCGTTTACGAGACGGTGCTTCAGAATGCCGCAAGTCGATCATGACCTCACCGCCCCGATTTACGATCGCCCTTCTGATTGCCACGCCCGGCACAACCTGGGGCGGCATGGAAAAACACACCGCCGATCTGGCAGCCAACCTGGCCAGACGGGGGCATTGCGTCCATGTAGTGGCTCACAAAGACTACCGGGATAGATTTCATTCCGGCATCCACTTTCATGCGCTGCCCGTTCAACTGGGGCGACGGAACCTCTGGCTCCAACTGGCCCTCCGCCGGCGACTTCGAGAAATAGCACCTGATATTCTGCACGCCCAAGGCAACAAGGCTGCACAACTCGCGGCGAAAACCGGAAACCTTGTCCGCGTGCGAATCGGCACGGTGCACGGCACCAAGTCCAACCATAAGGCATTTGATCGACTTGATGAGGTCATTGCCGTAAGCCCCCAAATTCTGGCAGCCCTGCGACATCCCCGAAAACACTTGATCTATAACGGCGTGAACTGCAAGGGCCAAGGAATTAAAACTGACGACGGCCCGAAGCTACCGTCAGGAGTCACCAATGTCATCGCCGTGGGACGACTCGAAACCGTTAAAGGTTTTGATGCGCTGATCCGAGCATGGGCCATGCTCGGCGACTCCACTCATCGCTGCCATCTCACTATTTTCGGCGAGGGCAGCCAACGGTCACAGCTGGAAAAGTTCATCCGTCAGTCTAAACTGGAACAGTCGGTCACTCTGGCAGGGTTCAGGGAGGATCTGGCGCCCGTCTATGACAAGGCCGAATTGACGGTGATCAGTTCCGAACGGGAAGGCTTTCCCTATGTACTGGCGGAGTCCCTTCTCAGTGGTTGCCCAGTGGTCTCCACTCCGGTGTCCGGACCGCGGGATATTCTTCCAGAATCGTCTCTCAGCGCAGGGCATCGGGATCGGGACCTTGCCGAACTGATAACACGAGCGCTCTCTGATCTGGAAACACTGAAACAGAGCGAGCAGCCCGCCATGGATTTTGCCCGTAAAACTCTCACGATCAACGCCATGGGGGAGCAAACGGAAGCGCTGTACCTGAGGGCAATGGGCGAGCAACGAGGCACCTGATGTCCGCTGTATTCGGCAGAGACCTACCGGGTATTTTCCCTCTCAAATTCGGATAGCATCTGCATCTCCCGAGCCTTGGCCAAGCGCATGAAGTTCCTGTTGGCTGCGGTAATGGCAACGCTTAGACCAAACCAACCGTTCAGGATCTGGCGGTGCAGCAGGTAATATTTCAGGAACTTCAGGGGAAACTCGGCAAACAGGCGGGGGCTGGAAATTCGCCGTCCCTTTGCGGCGATAAAGCGGGCCTGCTCCGTCGACAACTGGCAGTACTTGCGCTCCATCTGCTCCAGAGAAATCAGCGTGCGGTGCAACACATCGCCCTTTAAATCCACAACCCGGCCAGCCTTCACCTGCGGCCGGTCATTGTTGCTGTCTTTTTCGGGCTCAATCACTGCCTTGTTACGATTGTAGAGCCTGAGGATCTTCTTCGATTTATCATGGCGGAACGGATGCCGGGGATCCGGCTGGGACAGCACCCAGCGCATCCGGAATCCCGCAATGGCCGGGTCAATCGGCTTTGAAAACAGGTCCTGGATGTTGGCCACAAGCTCGTCCGATAGCACCTCATCCGCATCCAGGTCCAGCACCCAGTCATTACGACAAAGGCTTGCAGCAAAGGCTTTCTGGCAGGCAAACCCCTGCCAGTCGTTATGAACAAAACGGGCACCCGCCGCTTCAACAATGTCACGGGTTCGGTCAATACTTCCGGAATCGACTACGATAATCTCATCAACCCAGCCGGAAACCTTTGCGAGGGATTCCGGCAATCGCAGTTCTTCATCCTGGGTGATGTAATAAACGGATAACGGTAGCTTCATCAAAATTCCTGGTATCGGGCAATCAGTTTACGGACTGGTCAAAACAATATCATGGTTGCCTTATGATAAGATGGCGCGCCTGATTTTGATGTTTTTCTTGGAATTCTTTAACTCAAGCCCGGAGTGTACAGATGATTCACCCCGTCATTATGGCTGGCGGTACCGGCTCACGCCTTTGGCCGATGTCGCGCCAGCTGAATCCGAAGCAGTTCCTGAAACTGACCAACGGCCCCCTGTCGATGTTGCAGGCCACCGTTGCGCGGCTTGAGGGCATGGACGCAGCAAACCCTCTTCTGATCTGCAACGAGGAACACCGGTTCCTGGCTGCGGAACAAATGCGGCAATCCGGCCACGAGGATACGCGGATCATTCTGGAGCCCTGTGGCCGGAATACGGCGCCGGCGATTGCCTTGGCAGCGCTGCAGCTGACCGAGGCTGCAGAAAGCGGTGCCGATGATCCCCTGATGCTGGTGCTGGCAGCCGACCACCTGATCAAGGACGTCACCGCCTTTCAGGAAGGGGTGAAGAAAGCCATTCCGCTGGCGCGGGAAGGGAAGCTGGTCACCTTCGGCATTGTCCCTAACCATCCTGAAACTGGCTACGGCTACATTCATCGAGGCACCGAACTGGGCCCTGACAGCTACCTGGTGGACAAGTTTGTCGAAAAGCCGGACCAGGCGACCGCCAATGGTTACCTCGATTCCGGCGAGTACCTCTGGAACAGCGGAATGTTCCTGTTTGGTGCCCGTCAGTACCTCGAGGAACTGGAAGCCCATCGCCCTGATATCCTGGCCGCGTGCCGTGCCGCCATCGCAGACACCGCCGATGACCTGCACTTCACGCGAATCAACGCCGAGCGCTTCGCCGAATGCCCGTCGGACTCAGTGGACTACGCCGTCATGGAGAAGACCGACAAGGCCGCCGTGGTTTCCCTGGATGCCGGCTGGAGCGATATTGGCTCCTGGTCCGCGCTATGGGAAGTCAGTGACAAGGACGCGGACGGCAACAGCCTGACCGGCGACGTGATTACCCATAACACCGCCAACACGCTGATCCGTGCCGATAGCCGGCTGGTGGCCACCGTTGGTGTGGACAACCTGGTGGTTATCGAAACCAAGGATGCCCTGCTGGTCGCCCATAAAGACAGTGTTCAGGACGTCAAAACCGTGGTGGAACGGATCAAAACCGATGGCCGCCACGAACACATGAACCATCGGGAAGTCTACCGGCCCTGGGGCGTCTACGATTCCATCGACAACGGTGCCCGCTATCAGGTCAAACGCATCACTGTGAAACCCGGCGCCAAGCTCTCCGTGCAGATGCATCACCATCGCGCCGAGCACTGGATCGTGGTAAGCGGCACGGCCCGGGTCACCAACGGCGAGAAAACCTACCTGGTCACCGAGAACCAGTCCACCTACATTCCGGTTGGTCAGGTGCACTCGTTGGAGAATCCGGGCGTCATCGACCTGGAACTGATCGAAGTTCAGTCCGGCTCTTACCTGGGTGAAGACGACATTGTTCGTTACGAGGATCGGTACGGTAGGAAATGAGCAAGCTCAAGTATTTCATCATCGCCGGGCTGCTCAGGATTGCCGGCTGGCTATCCCTTGCCGGCGCCCAGAGGGTAGGTCGTTTCGTCGGTTATCTGGTATGGCGATTGCCCACCAAATCTCGCCAGGTAACCGACATTAACCTGTCCATTTGCCTCCCCGTACTTTCAGACACCGAACGCGCGGTTATGTCAAAGAGATCCCTGGCCCAGACCGGCATGACCATGCTCGAGGTGCCCCTGATGTGGGAGTGGCCGGTGGAGAAATGCCTTGGCCTGATCCGGGAAACCGAAGGCCTGGATCTTATCGACAAGGCCATGGCCGGCGACAAAGGCCTGATTCTCCTGGCGCCGCACCTCGGTAACTGGGAACTGGCCGGGCTGTTCTTTTCCTCACGCTACAAAATGGCAGCGCTCTATAGTCCGCCGAATATGCCCGAGTTCGAGGACTACATGATCAAGGTACGCGGGCGACTTGGCTCAGAGCTGGTCCGGGGCGACCGCCGCGGCCTGGCCAGGCTCGCCTCGATTCTTCGGGAAGGCGGGGTTGCCGGAATCCTGCCGGACCAGTCGCCCCGCGGAAAGGGCAACGCCTTTGCGCCTTTCTTCGGCATGGAAGTGAAAACCATGACCCTGGTATCCAAGCTGATTCAGCGCACCGGTGCCAACGTGCTGATTACTTATGCCGAGCGCCTGCCCGACGCTTCCGGGTTCCGGATCGTTGTACGTGAGACCGGCCCGGGCCTCGGTGACAAGGATCCTGTTGCCGCGACCAATGCCATGAATCACGCGATTGAGCAATGCGTGCGAGAAATCCCCGAGCAGTATCAATGGGAATACAAGCGTATGCGCCATCGGCCGCCCGGCGAAATCAACCCCTATAATCCGGACCGAGTATGTTGAACCCCAGACTCGCCTTTCATGCGCTGCTGATCATCGGGCTCGGCGGCGCGCTCCTGTCCTCAAGCATCCTGGCCGGCGCGACTCTCTTGCTTGCGATTGCCGGAATGGTGCTCAGTGCCCGCAAATCTTTGTATAAAGACGGCTGGGACAAACCCAAAGAGCTCAGGCTGCTTCACTTTTCCTTCTGGTTCTTCGTGCTGGTGAGTTTTCTGTCCTGGGCCCTTGAAGGGTTTGATTACGAGGGTGGAAAAACCCTTGGCACGCACGCCCGGTTCATCCTGTTCTGGCCCCTGATTGTTGCCATCAGCTATGCACGGATTGGCGCCCGCACGACTTTCGCCGCCATCGGACTGGTGGCCGTGTCTGTCATCGGGATTTTTCTGGTGACCATTGCTGCCCGCCAGGGCGCGCTTGGTCAGGTCTTGAATTCCCGTTTTGGCGGTGGAATCAACCCTATCAGCTTTGGCAATCTCGCCCTCCTGGGCGGCATGTTGACGATCGTTGCTGCCATGTTTTTTATCCGGGACAAACGGGTAGGCCTGGCGATATTGTTTTTCACGGGTGGAACGGCTGCGGCCCTGATCTCCATGCTGTCTGAAACCCGCAGCAACCTGGTTGCTCTGCCATTTCTTCTGGTCGCGCTGGTGCCGCTGCTCAGCAAAAAACTTCGAGTTGCCGGATTAATTGTTGTGCCACTTATCGTGGCCGGCGCGATTATCACCAGCGACCGCATGTCCACCTCACTCAATGGCTTGCTCCATGATGGCCAGCTGGACTCCGGCATGGAAATCCGCCTGGAAGTATGGGGGCAGGCCTTGAATATGCTCAGAGAGAATCCTTGGTCCGGCGCAGGCCTCGGCGGGTACACCCATAAAATTGAAGCAGAAGTTGCAGATGGCAATCTGCCGAAGTACTTCCTGGACTGCTGCACCGGGCATGCCCATAACGATCTGCTGAACAACGCCGCAACCAGTGGCATTCCGGGCATTCTCAGCTGGGCCCTGCTCATTTTCATTCCACTGGCCATCTTTGCCAGAAATCTGTCCAGCCGCCACGCAGCAACGGCCCACCTTGCGGCAGCCGGTTGCATGATTTCTATTGGCTACTTCTTCTTTGGCCTCACAGAAGCCACCTTCAATCGGACTTTGTTCCTAACTTTCTACCTTCTGGCAGTTGCATCGATCGCCTCCGCTATGTTCACAGAGTTGAGCGCGTCCTATGTTCGAGCCCGGGCGCGGAAGGTTTCGGCGACCATCATCACCAAAAATGAAGAAGACCACATTACCGACTGTCTGAAGTCAGCGAGGCTGGTCGCCGACGAAATCATCGTTCTGGATAGCGGCAGTACTGACAGAACTGTCGAACTGGCCAGACAGCTGGCCGATGTCGTTGAAGTCACCGACTGGCCGGGTTTTGGCATCCAGAAGCAGCGCGCACTTGAGAAAGCGACCGGTGAGTGGGTACTGTCACTGGATGCCGATGAGCGTGTCACACCAGAGCTGGCAAGGGAAATCAATGATCACCTGGCTGATCCCGATGCAGACGCCTACAAGCTCCCCTGGGCGGTAACAATCTACGGCAGCCGCCTGGATTTCGGGCGCAGCGGCCGAGCCCCGCTCCGGCTGTTCCGTCGCGAGGGAGTAAGCTTTTCGGACGCCCTCGTCCACGAGCGGATACTGATTCCGTCCGGACGCAAGATCAAAACCCTGAGGGGCCGCCTGACACACTATACACACAGGGATTTCGGCCACTCGCTGGAAAAAAGCGCCAAGTACGCCTGGCTTGGCTCACTGGAGAAACATCGCAAAGGCAAGAAGACCCGCACCATGATCTACCCCACCCTGCGGGGCCTGATGACGTTCGTGCAGGTGTACTTTATTCGGTTCGGGTTTCTGGACGGTGCTGTGGGCTATCTTACCGCTGTGACGTACGCACAGGTGACTTTCAACAAGTATGCCGGGTTATGGACTCTGGACCGGCCGGCCCGCTTTGAAAAGTCGTGACCCCCGAAGGAGCGTCGTTTCCACGCCGACGCTCCCGAACATACGCCTTAATTCGTCATAGTAAGGGAGCCGGGCGCCCAGAGCGGCATCATCGATCTGGAACACCCGGATTTCCGGGAATATCTTTTTCAGGGTAAACAGAGCGGTTGAAGCAAAGCTGTAGAAAGCGAGATAGATTTCCCCGGACAGAGCCACTTCGACCTCGATCGGACGACCGGCCTGCCGTATCTCGAGCGGAAATTCTGCCAGCAAAGCCTCCAACTCTTCCCGGCTTTCCTTTCGGTGCATGAAGTACACCACGCGGCTATCAGGATGACGCTCCACCACGTGCTGGATTTGCAGTTTCAATTGCTGAAGCCGATCCTCACCACCAAAGGGTTGGCCAAGGAACCCGACCATGGGCATCTGGCTATTGTCACAGGGCGTTTTTTTGAAAGTTTTACGAAACACCGGGAAATCGTGAACGCGCACCTGGACAAGCTCGGAGTTCGGTAACGGAAAGAAGGAGAAGAATGCGATCACCTCCGGAACAACACGATGGATCCTGATCCCCATGGTTCGCAAAAGTCGCTTCTTGGCCGGTGAAATCCGGGAGGCGATGCCCTCGTCGTGAATGGCATGGTAATAGGTTACTGTTGCCAAGCCGTCATCCACGAAAATCAGCTGTTCGCTGTCGAACCCCCGATAAAACACTTCGTGAATCCAGCTGGATTTGTTTCCGATAAACAACCTCTCAATAGTTCGCTTTGAGAGACTCCTGGCAACTGACCCCAGACGAAGGTAAAAGGAACTCTTTTTAAGATAAATGGTTTCGATGCCCTGCCAGCCCAACGCCTCGGCCAGGAAAGCCATTTGCCCCTCGGTCTCGCGGTTATCAGGTCTAGCAATGATGAGAAGTGTTTTTTCGGAGTCGCAGCCATAGTGGTAACGAGCCTCGGAGCAACTGATCAGTTGCAGGGGCGTACTCGCAACAAAGACATTGATTGGGCTTGCGGCGCTGATCAAATCATTCCTTTCCTGGCCGGGATCTTCGCTTGGTCTATCCTGAGCTTTCAGGTGCCATGCGTGCAAGTTCCTTCCGCAACCGACGTCGGACTTTCAGTTTGCGTAAAAGGTTTATCGGCTTTGGCTTGAGTTGGCTAAGCTTGTTGATCAGGAAATCCTCGACCGCATCAAGAACCCGCTTGCTGGAACGACCATCCCGGAAACTGTGCAACTGGTCGCAAAGAGCTCGCGTTTCTTTCATCAGCGGATCGGGATACTGCACCGCCTCTTCCAGAGCTTTCTCAACGCCCGCCACTTCCTGAACATCGATCAGATAAGGCCCCGGCATTTTGGTTCTGAATGTGACCACCGGGCGATCCAGGAACATGAACTCGAACATGATGGACGAGGTGTCGCAGAGCATCACATCAGCCTGCGGCAGCAGAGGCAGCAGATCTTCATCGCTCTCGACAAAACGAAGGTTCTCGCCACTCAGCTTGCGATACTGATCCACTACCGCGGGATCCATTTTCGGATGAAGCGTTACAATGAACTTCCAGCGACCACTTCTGGAGAGCTCGCCGATCTTCTCCACCAAATCCGGAGCTGACGTAACGGACCGGCTGAACGTTGAAGCGTAAAAAACAACCGGCAACTCATTTTCCAGACGGTTTCTCTTCCCGATTTCATTCCGCGACAGCAATGGATCGAGCTTTGGCCAACCTGTGTGAGCAACCCCGAAATGCTGGTACCGCTCGGCCAGTTCACGGAACTTTTCCGTGTCTTTAAGGGCATGCGTACAGTAAAGATCGAACCATCCCCGAATTCGGTAATGGTCACTTTCATCTTCGCTGCTATGGCCCCGCTTGTTGCGCGCCATGCCATGGAATACCTCAACCTTGATTCCGGGAAAAAAGTAGGGCACCCAATCACCGGGAACGAAGGTCGCATCCGCGTTGTAATCCATGACCTCTTTTACGGAAACGAGACGGCGCTCATCGGCCTGAAGTGGAGCTGTTGAGCACCCGGCGACGAACCAGGCAGCCTCATCGCCCCGGCGCCGTATCTCTTCCTGCAGCGGTCGCAGTATTGAATAGGAATAGGGTTGGTTTACAAAAAACAGGTACCGGCGCATTCAAGCCCTGCCCGTCAGCGATTTGTATAGCTCACCCGTCTCAGTGACGGTCTGTGAGGTGTGAAAATTCCGGGCTATCCGTTGCCTCGCAGCCTGCCCAAGAGAGGCCGCCAATTCACGATCGCTGTAAAGCCGCTCAATAGCCGCTGAAAGCCCGGGAGCATTTTTCGGTTCAACCACAATACCGCTGACGCCATCTTCCACCAGCTCCGGCATACCGCCAACACTGGTCACTACCGGCGTCACTCCGTAGACCATCGCCTCGATGACCGCACGGGGCAGACCTTCCCTTTCCTTCGAGGGGAGCACAAACACATCACTGGCCGCCGCTATGGCCGGCGCATCGTTGCGGTAACCCGTAAAGTGAATCCGCTCGGGGTGAGAGGTGGCAGCGGCCTGCGCCTGAATCTCTTTGTTATCAATAACGTCTCCCACCAGCAGCAAATGTATATCTACATCCTCAGGCAGCTTATCGATCGCTTCAATCAGGTCATCGAAGCCTTTTCTCGGGGTATTTCTCCCGGTGCAGCACACCACGAAGGCATCTTCCGGAACACCAAACTGTGTCAGGTCGGCCTTGGGCGATTGATACCAGTCCAGGTCGTGCCCTTTGTAGATTCTCTGAAGCTTCCGTTCAGGAATGTGCATCCACAGAAACCGGAGGCTGGCCAGGTAATCCTTGATGGCATCAGCGACACAGACAATCTTGCTGACGCGAGGATGCAGGAAGGTAATCCAGGATTCCGGATTGAGAAAACTGATGTTACCGATCACACCACGATAGGCGACGATCTTGATATCCGTGCCCCGGGAAGCCCGTAATCCGCAGGCCAGGGCCCGGGGATTATAAGCATGAATGACCTCGTAGTTTTTCTTGGCCAGTTGTTGGCGGATGGACTCGGTGCCCTCTTTGTCAAAGCGGTTCTTCAAGGCCATGGGGCAGGCAACCATGCCCTCGTCAACAAGACGCCGATAGTTCCGGCCCTTGGGGTTACACATGACGTCGACGTCGAACCCGGCCTTTCTGAGCCCGATAAAGAGTTCAGTCTCCGGACGATCACAGGCATCCGTAAGACAAAGTATCGACGGAAGCGATCCGCCCTGTTGTGGATTGGTCAAGTGGCCATTCCCCTGTTGTATCCGTTCATGAAATAACTCCAGGCTTTTGCCCGTGCGTCTTCTCCGGCCACCTTTACCAGCGATCGCGAGAAGCGATCAAGATTGGCCTCTTTCCAGCGCGCCGGGGCACTGCCAGTCATCAACCTGCTCTTGTCGAAATCAATCAGAAAGTATTCGTTGCCCCGGACCAGTACATTGAAGCAGTTCAGGTCCGCATGCATGACGCCGGCGTCGTGAAATCGACGAATGGTTTCTCCAATGGACGTCCACGCCTCATTGCCCAGCTCCGAGATAAGGTCAGCCAGGGGCGTGGTGTTCTCCAACCGTTCAATGATGATGGCGGCCCGATACTGAATTGGCGACAGTTTCCGATACCAGGCCGCAACAGGACAGGGTACGGGAAGCCCCTGGCTAACCAGCTTGTTGAGCAACCGGAACTCTGCAAAGGACCGCACATGCTCCTCGCCGGTGAAGGCATAGGCGTATCGCGCAAATTTCGCCATCAACCCGCCCCGGCGATATTCTCGAAGCACCAGTCTGTCCTCTCCGGCCTGCAAAAACCAGGCGCCGCCGCGGCCCCCGCTGCTTACCGGGCGGGCTTGATTGCCCCAAGAGGCGGAATTGAACCAGTCCTCGGTAACCCTGCCCTCGTAATCCGGGTGAATCAGCATTGCCGAAGACCTTTCCCGGATACAGATTTCAGACTCCACCATGCTGGGTCCCCGGTCACCGAAATTGAAAGAAGGCACGTACTACCCACTCACGCCGGGACGGAAACGCGCGAGTAAGTTAGAATGGCGGCCAGTTTACCAATGAATGCCGACAAAGCTCCACAGCACCAGGCCACAACCTGAACCGGATCAATATCTGATGAACTCCATCTGCATTCTTCGCCTGTCCGCCATCGGCGACGTGACTCACGTAATACCTGTCGTGCTGAGCCTCCAGGAGCAGCTTCCCGGCGTGAAGATCACCTGGGTTATCGGCAAGATCGAAGCCAAGCTGGTTGGCGATCTGCCCGGCGTTGAATTCATTATTTTCGACAAAAAGGCCGGTCGCAAAGGCTACGCTGAGCTTCGCAGACAAATGACGGGGCGCAAGTTTGACGCGCTGCTTCACATGCAGGTGGCTTTCCGAGCCAACCTCGCCGCTGCCTGCATTCCGGCCAGAGTCAGGATTGGCTATGACAAGGCCCGCAGCAAGGATCTTCACAGCCTGTTTATCAACCACCGGATCAAACCGGCACCGAAGCAGCACGTGCGAGACTGCCTTGCCAGCTTCCTCGAACCTTTGGACCTCAAGGCCGCGCCGCCGCGCTGGCAGATTCCGTTGAAGGATTCAGACCATGAGTTTGCGCGTGAGCAACTGGCTAATGACCGCAAAAACCTTGTAATAAGCCCGTGTGCCAGCCACACACTGCGTAACTGGCCCGCTGAGCGTTACGCACAGCTGGCCGATCACGCAATTCAGAAGCACGGCATGAAGGTGATTCTGGTGGGCAGCCCCGCCCCGTTCGAGGCAGAGTACTGCGCCGCCATCGAAGCCGCAATGAAGGAAAAAGCGCACAACATCTGCGGCAAGGACACCCTGAAGCAACTGACAGCGTTAATGACCCATGCCGACCTCGTGGTAGCGCCCGATACTGGGCCGGCACATATCGCCAGTGCGGTGGGCACCGATGTCCTTGGGTTGTTTGCCGCAAGCAATCCTTACCGCTCCGGGCCCTATAATTCTCTGGACTGGTGTGTGAACCTGTATCCTGAAGCACTGGAGAAGTTTACCGGCAAAACGGTGGAACAGGCCCGGTGGGGGGCGAAAGCAGAGTTCGAGGGGGCGATGGACCTGATCACGGTTGCAGATGCCACGGATATGCTGGATCGTTGGGTTGAAGTTAACCCAGTGGCCAAAGCTGAAAGCGGGGTCAGATGAAAGCGTTCATCTGACCCAAAATTTCACTTCCGTGCGGTGTAGTCCTGGTAGGACTTCTCTTCCACGAAACGAGACCCCAGGGCCAGGTTGACCTCTTTTTTGATCGCAGCGCGCTTGTCATTGGTGACGTATACAGCGCGTGCCAGCTCAATAAATCTCGCGCCAAAGTCCTGGGCGGCTTCCTGATCCCGAATATCGTCTTCAATCACCCACAGCTCTTCGTTGACCGCTTTCAGCTGCTTGCGGAGATCGGCGATTTCAGCAGCCTTGTCCTTTACCGCCTGGTCCCAGGTAGCGCTCAGCTCATCAAGCTCAAGCCGGACATTCTTGACCTTCGTTTCATCCTTGATGCGCTCGGACTTGATTTCGAGAATGGTGATTTTGTCCAGCACCTCGCCAAAAGATACCGGTACCTTGATAACGTCTGCCATTTGCTCGTCCCGCCAGTAAACAGGGTGTGTTAAACAACAAAGCCGCCGGGCTGAAACAGCAAACGGCGGCCTGCGGTTATTCTGGAATCAGCCTTTTACGTGGGTCAGCCAACCGCTGTGCTCGGCCAGCTTGCCCTTGACTGCATCAAAGTACATAGACTGAAGCTTCTCGGTCACCGGGCCACGCTTGCCGGCACCGATCACACGGCCATCCAGTTCGCGGATCGGCAGCACCTCGGCCGCTGTGCCTGTGAAGAAGGCTTCGTCGGCGATGTAGACCTCATCGCGGGTAATCCGGCGCTCCTTGATCGGAATGTTGAGCTCACGCGCAAAATCCATGATCGTGGCACGGGTAATACCCTCCAGGCAGGAGGTGAGTTCAGGCGTATGCAGCACACCATCACGCATGATGAAAATGTTTTCTCCGGAGCCTTCGGCAACGTACCCTTCGTTGTCCAGCAGCAGGGCTTCCTCGGCACCACCGGAAATGGCCTCGTTCAGGGCCAGCATCGAGTTAATGTAGTTGCCGTTCGCCTTGGCCTTGCACATGGTGATATTGACGTGGTGGCGCGTGTAGGAGGACGTGCGCACCTTGATCCCCATTTCCTTCGATTCCGGTGACATATAGGAAGGCCAGCTCCAGGCCGCAACCATTACGTGCACCTTTAAGTTATCAGCCCTGAGCCCCATACCCTCGGAACCGAGAAACGCCATTGGGCGCAGGTAGGCTTCGTCAAGATTGTTTTCCCGTACCGCTGCACGCTGGGCCTCGTTGATCTCGTCCTTGCTGAACGGCATCTTCATGTTCAGGATGTGGGCGGAACGGAAAAGACGATCTGTGTGCTCTTTCAGGCGGAAAATGGCCGGGCCATTCGCGGTATTGTAGGCCCGCACACCTTCAAAACAGCCCAGGCCGTAATGCAGGGTGTGAGTCAGGACGTGGGTCTTGGCATCCCGCCAGGGAACCATTTCACCATCCATCCAGATAACGCCATCGCGATCAGCCATCGACATTCTTCATTGCTCCTAAAAAAGCGTTTTTCGGGGGAACCGGCATTCTAGCAGGAAAATCTGCCGGAATTGAATTTGCCTCAGGCCTCAATCATCACTTTTTTCCACATGGCGCGGATGTAGTCACGCTCTTGTGAGAAGGCATCACCCTCCACCTGACTATTGAGGTTCTGGAGCGCCCGTCGGTGGATGGTGGAGCGAAGGGCGATGAAGGTTTCCCTGAGTTTTTCGGCATCTTCCACAGCCATCACCCCGGCGCGCCCCAGCTCCTCCATCTGGCGAATGTTATCGGACCACTGGGTCAGCTCCGGGTGCTCAGCGGACCACGCCAGCATCAGGTACTGGACGATAAACTCGATATCAACGATGCCGCCGGTATCATGCTTGATATGAAACACCTCGTCCTGCCGGCTTTCCGGCGTGGCCAGACTGGCCCGCATCTTCTCCCGCATTTCGACCACTTCGTTCCGGAGTTTCTCACGGTCACGGGGCTGACAAAGGATCTCGTGGCGTATGGATTCAAAAGCTTCAAGGGTCTCCGTGCATCCGGCAACACCCCGGGCCCGGGCAAGCGCCTGATGCTCCCAGGTCCAGGCGTCCTCGCGCTGATATTTTTCGAAGGCCTGCAGAGTACTGACCAGCAGCCCGGAGTTACCGGACGGCCTCAAGCGCATATCAACCTCATAAAGCTGCCCCGAGGGCGTCTGGGTGTTGAGGATGTGGACGATCCTTTGCCCAAGCCGCGTGTAAAAAACCGCATTGTCGATGGGCTTTTCACCGTCGGTGGCCAGCTCCGGATCAGCTTTGTGCACAAACACCAGGTCAAGATCGGAGGTATAGCCCAGTTCGATCCCGCCCAGCTTGCCATAGCCAATGATGGCAAAATCGGTTTCACAGGCGGAGCCATCTTCCCGGCGCGGATAGCCGTGGCGGCTGACCAGGTTGGCGAAGGCTACGTCCACCACATGATCCAGAACAACCTCGGCGATCCAGGTGAGGTAGTCACTGACCTTCATCAACGGTAATGTGCCTTTCAGTTCGGACGCCGCAACCCGCAGGATATGGGCTTTCTTGAAATGCCGCAGTGACTCCATCTGCTCTTCCAGATCCTCAAACGGAATCCGAAGCATCTGCTGGCGCAAATCATCCTGCAATTCTTCTTTCGCGGGCGGGCTGTACAGGCTCTCGGCGTTCAACAGCTCATCAAGCAGGAGCGGTGTTTCCGCCAGCTGCCTGGCAATCCAGGGGCTCTCACTGCACAACCGCACCAGTTGGGTACAGGCGCCCGGATTTTCCAGCAGCAACACCATGTAGGCCGTGCGACGCAGTATGGCTTCCACCAGCTGCAACACCCTGGACAGGGTCTCGGACGGGTTATCAACCTGGGTGAGCGCCTCAAGCAGCATGGGCATGAACTGATTGAGTCGCCGGCGCCCCTGGGTCTGTAGATTCTGAACAGTCCTGTTTTCACGAAGTTCAGCCAGCTCCGCCAACGTAGCACCGGGGTCTTCATAGCCCCGTGATTTGAGCCAGTCGGCGGCGGCCGCCTCTTCCATTTCGGAAAGCCAGAGCTCGAACCACCCTTCTTCGAGGGCCCCCTGCCCCTCATCTTCGTCATCTTCCGTGGTAATAATGTTGGAAAAATGCGTGGCGACCCGCTCCCGGTGTTCTCTGAGGCACTGTTCGCACGCCTGCCAGTTCTCGAAATCCATAATTGTGGCGACCCGTGCCCGGGACAGCTCATCTTCCGGCAGCAACTGGGTTTGCTTGTCTTCCATACCCTGGAGCGCATGCTCCAGGTTTCTGAGAAACACATAGGCGTCGCGAAGCTCACCAACCACCGGCGACGGCAACAGCTCGAGCTCTTCCAGCTCTTTCAGGATGACCAGCAGCTCCCGCTGCTGAAGCTCCCTGTCCCGGCCACCGCGAATGAGCTGGAATGCCTGAACCACAAACTCGATCTCTCGGATACCGCCGCTACCCAGCTTGATATTGTTTTCGAGCCCCTTTCTGCGCACCTCCCGGCCAATCATGGCCTTCATGCTACGCAGGGACTCGAACGCGCTGAAATCGATGTACTTGCGGTACACGAAGGGGCGCAGCGTCTCCATGAGCACCTGACCCGCCCTTTGATCGCCCGCCACCACCCGGGCCTTGACCATGGCGTACCGCTCCCAATCCCGCCCCTGGTCCTGATAGTAGGTTTCCAGAGCAGCAAAACTCAGCGCCAGCGCGCCACTCTGGCCATAAGGCCGGAGACGCATGTCCACCCGGAACACAAAACCGTCTGCCGTAATCTGGTCCAGAGCCTGAATCAGCCGCTGGCCAAGGCGAACGAAGAACTGCTGATTATCCAGTGAGCGCCGCCCGCCAACGGTTTCCCCCTTGCTCGGAAAGGCAAAGATAAGATCAATGTCCGAGGAGACGTTCAGCTCCCGACCACCCAGCTTACCCATACCCAGCACCACCATTTTCTGGTCGGTTTCCTGGCCGGTTACCGGGTCGGCCCCTCGAGGCGTACCGTATTGCTCGCAGGCGTCCTGGTATAGCCAGCTGAGCGCTCCATCAATACAGATATCGGCAAATACACTCGTCGCCGCCATGGTCTCAGCCAGGTCCGCCCATCGCATCAGATCCCGCCATATAATCCGGAACTGGGTCTCCATGCGGAATTGTCTGAGGGCCGAATGCAGGCCAGGCTCACCGTCAACTTCAGAGAGGTACTCCTGCCATCGACTTTCCAGATAGTCCGGAGTAGTTGGCTCAATCAGCGAACGAGAGGCCATCAATGCCTCTACCTGATCGGCATGGCGTTCCAGAGTCTGGCGAAGGAACAAACTGCGGGAGATCGCCGTAGCCACTAAGGTGTCATCCATACCCTCCGGTGAGGTCAACCAGGCCGGACCCCCTTCCGGGAACACTGATTCCCAGCACCCGGCGACATCATCCGCCAGCGGTTTCGGAAGGCTGTGCCATGGCTCGGACATAATGCAAACCCCTGTCTCTCTGTTATATTTCGGGTACTGTATAACGAACTTACCCGCAACTGAACAGGCCGCAGACACGGATGCAACGAAACCGCCGCCCACTGAATCCGGAGCATCAGCAAACTCACCTGCCCATGGGCGGGATGATTCGGAGCCGGATGAAGCGCCTCTTTGCGATCCTGGGAACACTGCTATTGGTGCAGGTCCTGATCATCTGGGCGGTCGAGGACCTGGAACTATTCGAAGCCGCCTGGCTGACCATGACCACGCTGGTAACGGTCGGCTATGGCGATTACGCACCCCAGACGATGATCGGGCGGTTCAGCACCATTGTGCTGATGTTTATCGCCTCAATTACGCTGCTGACACTGATCGTCAGCGACTATATCGAATACCGGTTCTACCGCCGGGAACGTATTTTGTCGGGAAGGTGGATCTATAAAATGAATAACCACATCATCATCATTAACACGCCCCAGCACGGCGGCGACCAGTATTTTATGAGATTTGCTTCCCAGATTCGGGAGATTCCAGGGTACGAAACCATTCCAATCATGATTCTGACCCGGAAGTTTCCAATGGGGCTACCCACCGAGCTCTCGGACATCGGGGTGGTGCATCACCACGGAGCAGGCTTTGATCCAGAGGCGCTGAAGGCCGTCCATGCAGGCAGCGCGAGGCATATCATTGTGCTGGCCGCAGACGAAGCGGACCCATTTTCAGACAGCCTGACGTTCGATATTGCCCACCGCCTCACAGAAATCAATCTGGGCCATCGCACCATTGTCGAGTGTGTAAACGACCAGAACCGTGGGCGCTTCAAATCCCTCGGAGTGCGCATTGTGCTCCGCCCAGTGAGAACATACCCGGAGATTATGGTTCGTTCTGTGGTTGCACCCGGTTCCGAGAAAGTGCTGGAAGATATGTTCAACTACGAGCATGACCACCCTCATCGTTATGACTTGCAGCTGGACGACCTGAATTGGGCCGACATCGTAAGCGCTCTGGTACGCCATGGCATTGGCACCGCTCTCGCCTACATTGATGAAGATGACGAGGTTATCTGTCATCCGCCAACCAACGAAGAAATCGAAGGCAAGGGGCTGATAGTACTGGTTAAATCTTCTGAAACACCGGAGGTCTCTGTGGTGCAGGAAGCACTGGAGCGGTACCGGGCATTCCTGAAGCAGTGGCGCGCCCATTCCGCGGATCAGGAAACCGGCGATTACTGACCGGCAGTGGCAAGCTGTAACTGGAGGACACCCAACGTCGTGGAGCCTTCAGCGAGATCACGAATTGCAGCGCCCGTGGCCAGATCAGACATCACACACTCCCAGAGTTCACCGCACCCTGCGGCGCCAGCCGCATTTGCGACGCGCGACAGGTCGTATTCCTGTGCAGGAAACGGCTGATCCAGCAACCAACAGACACTCAAGGCCTGAAGGAATTCGGTAATGGAAAGCGCCTCGCTTTTACGCGCCGGCTCCGGGTGATACAGGCCCGCCAGAAAATAGCCCTGCTCGGCCTTACTGACCAGATTCAGGAAAACCGGCACTTCCCTGGCCAGCTCGAGCGCCCAAGCCACCAGCTTGCTGTCGTCCCCACTCTTGAGCTCAAACTCCACCTCGTGGAGCGGCCACCTGGCATCATTGCCGGCCACAGTGCCGGAATCGACTGCTATCTCAATGGAAGTCTGCCCTTCTTCCAGCCAGAGCACCTGGCGCTGAAAGTTGGTTTCAAACACAATCTGGAGCCGGCTGAGGTCCAACCCGGCATTCAGCGGTGTGTCTTCCAGTAACGACAAAGCCAGTTCAGGACTGGATACAGGCCACTCCCACTCCTCGCGTCGGTGGGCGCCATCAACGAATTCGCCCCGGGTTTTCAGGGTCTGGATATAGTCATCACCTGCTTTGCGAACCCTCAGCGCAGCTTTGGCTCGATTCAGATCGGCATTGGGCGTGTCGAAATAGTGATTGATCAGGGATTTGGTTTTTCCAGCTCGGACTTCAGGAAGTGAGGAAAGCCACTTTAAAGCCTGTGCCTGTGCGGCCTCAGAAACACTGAGCTTGATTTCCAGTTCGGTTGCCATGCCAATGCCTTATTTTTCGGGATTCATAAACGCAAAAAACCGGCGACCCTGAGGTCGCCGGTTTTCATACTACAGGATTAGCCGATTGGCTGATCAGAAGTAGTAAACACCACCAACGGAAGCGATAGAACGCTCGCTTTCGTCAGCAACGCCGTATACACCGTCGTCACCGCCACCGAGGTAGCCTTCGAAGTACACATACATGTGGTCAGACAGGTTGTGCAGAGCCTGGAAGGTTACGGTAGAAGTTTCAGTGTCGTTGGCGTCGTCAGCCAGGGGCGAATTCGTGGTCGTGCTAAACACCGATGGTGGAACCGTTGTCAGCGTGCTCAACTTCAGAGCTTCCGCCTTTGACGCTGTCATGGTACAGAACGTACTGGATGTTACCTTACACGGTCGGCATGGAATCCATTTTGGCTGCCAGCTCGGAAGCAGACATGGTTTCCTGGGCCAGCGCGGAGCCAGAGAACGTTGCGACTGCGATAGCAGATGCGAGGAGCGTTTTTTTCATGTTGCGCCTTCCTTTTTGAGTTAACTCAGGTTTTAGCGACGGGTTCTTATCCCGATTTTGTAAGGCTTCACCAGTCAGGCTGGATGAGGCCGATTCTGCATCACCCTATGTCAGTTTTATGACAAAGGAGTAACTTTTCTTCTTTTTCGAATAAATCTTGCAGATTCCAGATCTATACAGCTCAATCACTTATCGAACTTTCTTAAAGTTCTGGATGATGAAAATGCTTTAATACAATCATTCTCATTTTGCAAATTAACTGCAGTGCGTTTTTAGCTCTTTTGGCACCAGAAACGCAATCATTTATGCAATTTTGTGCTCGTGAGCTGCGTTACAGTTGCATATCAAATCCGAGGCCAGATTTTAACAAACCCCTTATCAACAAAACTTAGACTGAAAAAACCCTTGGATCGCAACGACTCCGAGGACATTTCCGCACCATTAAAGGCCGGCATGACCACCCGCGCACTACAATAGCGCAAATACTTATACACTCTGTTATCGAGTCTCGAGCATGAACGTGACGGGCCCGTCATTCACCAACCCGACCTTCATATCTGCGCCAAATCTGCCCTCACCCACCTTTTCCGGCCCCAAACCGGAACGTGCTTCTACCACAAACCGTTCATACAGCGTGTTGGCGGCATCCGGCCCCGCTGCAAGAGAGAAGCCCGGCCTGGTTCCGGAGGACGTATCCGCCGCCAAAGTAAACTGGGAAACAACAAGAAGGGAACCACCGATATCCAGCAGGCTACGATTCATCCGGCCAGTCTCATCGGGAAACACACGATAAGTGAGAATTTTTCGGCAAAGCTCCCTTGCCTCGTGCTCGCTATCTCCCTTTTCCACACCCAGCAACAGCAAAAGGCCTGTGTCGATCGAGGCTATCTGCTCACCGTCCACGGTAACACTGGCTTGCGACACTCGCTGGATCAATCCTTTCATTCACTGCCTTGAGGACGTTTGAACAGGCGAACATTAAGATCGGGCAAGAGTGTATCCGTGGCCATTACGGGCCGCAACCCTGAAAACGGGATTCAGCCAGCACTTTTTTCAGTTTTCGCGACAACGGACTCAACACCGCGAATGAGGGCATCAACAATCGCCGGCTCGGAAGCCGAGTGGCCGGCGTCGCGAATGATCTGGAATTCCGCTTCCGGCCAGGCCTTGCTGAGTGCCAGCGCATTCTCCAGAGGGCAGACCATATCGTATCTGCCGTGGACGATTATTCCGGGAATGTCCGCCAGGCGGCCTGCATCGCGAATGATCTGGTCCGGCTCGAGAAAGGCCGAATTCATGAAATAGTGGCATTCAATGCGGGCCAGGGCGATGGCCACATGAGGATGGCCAAAGTGCTCAACGACCCTCGGGTTCGGGTGCAGCGTCGCACACCTGCCCTCCCAGACCGACCAGGCCTTGGCCGCCTGGATCTGCTCCAGCTCGTTGGAACTGGTCAGCTTGCGATAGTAGGCCGAAACCATGTCAGCCCGGTCGGCTTCCGGAATCTGCGCCTCGAAGTCAGACCAGTAATCCGGGAACACCCGGCTCGCCCCCTCCTGATAAAACCAGTGAATATCCCGCGGCCGACAGAGAAAAATCCCACGAAGAACCAGTCCCGACACCCTTTCCGGATGGGCCTCGGCGTATACCAGGCTGAGAGTCGCCCCCCAACTGCCACCAAATAGAAGCCACTTGTCGATACCGAGAAACGAACGTACCACTTCCATGTCTTCAACCAGCTTGTCCGTGCTGTTGCCTTCGAGCTCTGCCAGGGGGCTGGACCGCCCGGCGCCGCGCTGATCCATCAGAATGATCCGGAATCTCTCAGCGTCGAAAAAGCGCCGATGGTAGTCTTCACAGCCGCCACCGGGGCCGCCGTGGACCACCAGGACAGGTATCCCGTCCGGGTTCCCGCTTTCCTCAACGTAGAGTTCATGGGGAGGATCAACGGCTATGCGATGCTGGGCATTGGGCTTGATTTCCGGGTAGAGGGTGAGCATGAAACGCTCCGCGTGAAGGATTTAACCGGAGTTTAGCTTAACACCATAAAAAAAGGGCCAGATGAAAGATTCATCCAGCCCTTGTTACCCATGCTCGATAAGAGCCGGGCGGTTACTTCTTGTTGGCGCGCTTGCGCTCGTTTTCGGTCAGAAGTTTCTTGCGCAGCCGGATGGACTTCGGCGTTACCTCAACCAGCTCGTCGTCATCAATAAACTCAAGCGCCTGCTCAAGGGTGAACTTGATCGGCGGCACGAGACCAATGACTTCATCCTTGCCAGAGGCCCGCATGTTGTCGAGCTTTTTGGCCTTGGTGGGGTTGACCACCAGGTCGTTGTCCCGGCTGTGAATACCACACAACTGCCCTTCATAAATTTCCTGCCCCGGATCCAGGAACAGCTTGCCACGGCTCTGCAGGGTTTCCAGAGAGTAGGTAAAAGCGGTACCCGTAGCCATAGAAACGATGACACCGTTCTGGCGACTGGTTACATCGCCAACTTTGATCGGGCCGTAGTGGCTGAAAGTCGAAGTCAGAATGCCAGTGCCTGAAGTCATGGTAAGGAAGGTGTTCCGGAAACCAATCAGGCCCCGGGCTGGAATGGTATAGTCCAAACGCATCCGGCCCTTGCCATCCGGAACCATATTGGTCAGGTCGCCTTTACGCAGCCCCATTTGCTCCATGACGGCACCCTGATGCTGCTCCTCGATATCAACAATGACGTTCTCGTAAGGCTCCTGCTTCACGCCGTCAACTTCGCGGATAACAACTTCCGGACGACCAACCGCCAGCTCAAAGTTCTCGCGACGCATGTTTTCAATCAGTACAGACAGATGCAACTCGCCACGACCGGATACCTTGAACTTGTCCGCGGAGTCGCCCTCTTCAACACGCAGCGCCACATTGTGCAGCAGCTCCTTTTCAAGGCGCTCCTTGATGTTCCGGCTGGTGACGTACTTGCCTTCCTTGCCGGCAAAAGGCGAATCGTTGACCTGGAAGGTCATGGACACGGTCGGCTCATCCACCGTCAGTGCCGGCAGAGCTTCAACGTTGGCCTGATCACAAAGAGTGTCAGAGATAAACAGCTCGTCCATGCCACTGACACAGACGATGTCGCCAGCCTGAGCTTCTTCGACTTCAACACGCTGAAGACCGGAATGTCCCATGATCTTGAGGATACGGCCGTTACGCTTCTTGCCGTTGGCGCCAATGGCGGTTACCGGCGAATTGGTCTTGACCTTACCGCGCATGATACGACCAATACCGATCACACCGAGGAAGCTGTTGTAGTCCAGCTGGGAGATCTGCATCTGGAACGGGCCATCCGGATCCACGTTCGGCGCCGGCACGTGGTCAACAATCGCCTGGAACACGGCATCCATGTTGTCATCCAGGTTTTCGTGATCCATCCCGGCAATGCCGTTCAGAGCGCTGGCAAACACAATCGGGAAGTCCAGCTGCTCATCAGTGGCTCCCAGGTTGTCAAACAGGTCGAATACCTGGTCCACGACCCAGTCTGGACGAGCGCCGGGACGGTCAATCTTGTTAACCACGACGATCGGGCGCAGGCCCGCGGCAAATGCCTTCTGGGTAACAAACCGGGTCTGAGGCATGGGGCCGTCAATGGAATCAACCACCAGCAGCACGCAATCGACCATGCTCATGACTCGCTCAACCTCACCGCCGAAATCAGCGTGGCCCGGGGTGTCCACAATATTGATATCGTAGTCGTTCCATTTCAGGGCCGTGTTCTTGGCCAGAATGGTAATGCCCCGTTCTTTTTCCTGATCGTTGGAATCCATGACCCGCTCGCTATCGAGCTCCTTCCGATCCAGGGTGCCGGATTGGCGCAAGAGCTGGTCTACGAGGGTAGTCTTACCATGGTCAACGTGGGCGATGATGGCGATATTACGAAGTTTTTCAATCACAAAAATATTCCTGCGGCATGCACTCAATGACCTGAGAAGGTCTATCGCAGGGAGAATCCCAGCACATGCCGTCTCAAATCCGTAAAATGAACTCATTCACCGGAGCTGGCTGCCCGGCACCCTGCATGGTGCTTTCCGATCCACGATCAAGAAATGACAGGGTAAAAAATGAAGCGGCGCGCAGTATAGCGAAAAGTCGGTGTCGTTAATATGAAGAAAAACGCCTATTCTATATTCGGAACGGATGCACCTGATCAGGGCAAAAATCCAATAAACGCACCAACAAGGTGCACCATTTGAGTGCAGGTTTTCGCCACAGGGCGAGCATTCTCGTTCCAATATGCCCCAAACCCTTGCAGTTGCGCTGTTCTGGAGCATGCCCTAAAAATTGGCAAGCGCCTTGCTTTATCGAAATCAGCCGAAATTTACAGGTAAGACGCAACAGCATTTGCTAAGCTGCGCGAACCTGAGAAACAGATCGGAACCCGTTAGCCCGGGCGATCCGGCGCCACGAACATGAATACAGCCGCCTGTGCGGTATAACTTACGGAGCATGCACAATGTCCAAGACAGTTGATTTGATCAAAGAACACGAAGTCAAATGGGTTGACCTGCGCTTCACTGACAGCCGCGGTAAAGAGCAGCACGTAACACTGCCTGCCACCGAAGTAGATGAAGACTTTTTCGCAGACGGCAAAATGTTTGACGGCTCCTCTATTGCGGGCTGGAAAGGCATCAACGAATCCGACATGATCCTGATGCCGGACGACGAGACCTCTGTACTCGATCCGTTCACCGAAGAAACCACCGTGAACATCACCTGCAACATCGTAGAGCCTTCTACCATGCAGGGTTACGAGCGTGATCCGCGCTCTGTTGCCCGTCGTGCAGAAGAATACCTCAAGTCCACCGGCATCGCCGACGGCGCGCTGTTCGGCCCGGAGCCGGAATTCTTCGTGTTTGACTCCGTAAAGTGGAACGTAGACATGCAGGGCGCGATGTACCACATCCACTCTGAAGAAGCTGCCTGGGTTTCCGGCGAAGATTTCGACCGCAACAACATCGGTCACCGCCCGGGCGTAAAAGGCGGCTACTTCCCGGTTCCCCCGGTGGACAGCCTGCACGACCTGCGTGGCGCCATGTGTGCCGCCATGGAATCCATGGGCCTGGACATCGAAGTACACCACCACGAAGTCGGCACCGCCGGCCAGTGTGAAATCGGTGTTGGCGCCAACACGCTGACCAAAAAGGCTGACGAAGTTCAGATCCTCAAGTACTGCGTGCACAACGTTGCTCATGCCTATGGCAAGACTGCCACCTTCATGCCCAAGCCGGTTGTCGGCGACAACGGTTCCGGCATGCATGTTCACATGTCCCTGAGCAAAGACGGCAAGAACCTGTTCGCCGGTGACAGCTACGCTGGCCTGAGCGAAGCCGCTCTGTACTACATTGGTGGTGTTATCAAGCACGCCAAGGCCATCAACGCCTTCACCAATAGCTCCACCAACTCATACAAGCGTCTGGTTCCGGGCTTCGAAGCGCCGGTTATGCTGGCCTACTCTGCCCGTAACCGCTCAGCCTCTATCCGGATCCCGTACGTGAACAGCCCGAAGGCGCGTCGTATCGAAGTTCGCTTCCCTGACCCGTCTGCCAACCCGTACCTGGCCTTCGCAGCGCTTATGATGGCCGGCCTGGACGGCATCCAGAACAAGATCCACCCTGGCGATGCCATGGACAAGGATCTGTACGACCTGCCGAAAGAAGAGGCGCTGAGCATCCCGACGGTTGCCGAGACTCTGTCCGAAGCTCTGGACTGCCTGGAAGCAGATCACGAGTTCCTGACTCGCGGCGGCGTATTCACCGAAGACATGATCGCGGGCTATGTAGATCTGAAGCGCGGTGAAGTCGAGAAACTGAATATGACCACTCACCCGGTTGAGTTCGACCTGTACTACTCCTGCTAATAACCTCTTCCCAGAGGACCAGCAGACAAGCCCCGCCCCTGTGCGGGGCTTTTTTGTGAGCGAAAGCACAGTGCCTGCAGCCCTTAACGATATGTAACCAACATCCGGGCGACAGGCGTTGAAAACACCCCGGGCCCCGCCGATAATCGGGGAAACCCAATAACAGGTGAGCTTATGAATCCAAAGTCTGGATTGTGTGCCGGCCTTCTGTTTTTTCTGGTAACTCCGGTTTTTGCCGAGGTTTACCGCAATGTCGATTCCTACGGCAACGTGACCTACTCTGACGAGCCCAGCGAAGGCTCTGAAACGGTAGAGGTCAAGCCGGTCACCACAATCACCCTGCCCAAGCCAGAGGTGGTCCAGGAAACCGACAAGCTCCGGGAAGAAGTTCAGCGGGAAGGCGCTGCCTACGAAAGCGTTTCTTTCGTCTATCCGGATAACAACCAGGCGTTCCACAGTGGCAGCGGCGATGTTCAGTTCGAAGTTCGCAGCACCCCTGGCCTGCAGCCAGGCCACAAATACGAGGTGACCCTCGACGGCCAGCCTGTCGGTCAGAGCTCCTCCGGCTCAATTACCGTCAACAACGTGTTCCGTGGAACCCATGAAGCTCGCGCACACATCGTGGATGAAAACGGGGTTCAGGTGAAAACCGGCTCTCCGATCACATTTACTGTTCACCGCCCTTCCGCTTTGAACTGACCCTGCCAACCGGCTACGCGCACTATTGTGGTGCGCGCGCACCAGAAAAAAGCCATACTCTGATCAGCAACGGGGCGAATATACCGGGCTGCTCAGAGGCATGCTCCCGATTTGCACCAGCTTACGGCACTTTTCAGCGCCAATAGGCCCCTCTGCCCGCACTTTGCCCACTCATTTGTGAACCTGGCTCAAAGTGGTTCGCTTTTTGCAAAACTCCGGAAGTCACTTTATGTCGAACCAACGGGATTCACGCATGGCACTGCCCTCGGCCCATCAAACGGGATACAAGAGCATTCTCGACAGCCTTACCACGGCTGTTCTGGTGCTCGAGGATAGCCTGGCTATCCAGTACCTCAACCCGGCCGCAGAAAGCCTGTTCGAAACCAGCATGACCCGCAGCCAGGGCCAACCTTTCCAGGATATTCTGGTCGAATCCGAAGACGCCCTGAAAACCCTTTTCGCCGCCGTTCGGAACGGGCAATCCTACACTCGCAGAGAAGCTGAGTTTCTGCTCACGAGCGGTTCACGACTTACTGTGGATTATTCCGTAACGCCTATCAGCCTGGAGCCGACGGAACTGCTGATCGAAATCCAGCCCAGGGACAGGCTGATGCGGATCAGCCGTGAGGAAGACATCATCTCCCAGCAGGAGACCACCCGTATTCTGGTGCGGGGCATGGCCCACGAGATCAAGAATCCGCTGGGCGGCATTCGGGGCGCAGCCCAGCTGCTTGACCGGGAACTCAGCAGTGAAGACCAGCGGGAGTACACGCGGGTCATCATTGACGAGGCGGACCGCCTCAGAAGCCTTGTTGACCGGATGCTGGGCCCCAACAAGGCACTGAAGCTGGCGCCGACCAACATCCATGAAATCCTGGAAAGAGTGGGCACCCTGCTCGAGGCGGAAAGCAAAGGGCGACTGAATTTCGAACGGGATTACGACCCCAGCATTCCCGAGTTCAAGGGCGACAAGGAACAACTCATTCAGGCGTTCCTGAATATTGCCCGGAACGCGATGGAGGCGGCTTTTGAAAACCAGGGCGGTCACAGCTCTGAAGAACCTCCGACCATTACCTTCCGCACCCGCACCCTGCGTCAGTTCACCATTGGCAACCGCCGCCACAAACTGGTGTGTCGGGTCGACGTGATCGACAACGGACCCGGAATTCCGCCGGAGCTGGTGCAGAACATTTTCTATCCGATGATCAGTGGCCGTGCCAGTGGCACCGGTCTGGGGCTTTCCATCACCCAGAGCATCATCGGTCAACACCGCGGACTGGTTGAATGCGAAAGCGAACCAGGCCGAACCGACTTCATAATCTTCCTGCCTCTGGAGGACACCCCATGAGCCAACCGGCGAACGTCTGGATCATAGACGACGACCGCAGTATTCGCTGGGTGCTGGAGCGCGCCCTTAACCAGGCCGGTATGCAGCCCCGAGTTTTTGACAGTGGTGAAAGCATCATGATGCGGCTGGAGCACGAACAGCCGGATGCCATCGTCAGCGATATCCGCATGCCCGGCGTTGACGGCATCACCCTGCTTTCCCAGATTGTCGACGTTCACCCGGACGTGCCCGTGATCATAATGACCGCCCACTCGGACCTCGAGAGCGCGGTGACCAGCTACCAGACCGGCGCGTTTGAATACCTTCCCAAGCCCTTCGATGTGGATGACGCCGTGGCGCTGGTCAAACGCGCTGTGGCCCATAGCCACGAGAAGCGGGCCAGTGGTGAGCCTCAGGCCGAGATGGCCCAGCGAAACGCCGAAATTATTGGTGAAGCACCGGCCATGCAGGAAGTTTTCCGCGCCATTGGCAGGCTGTCCCACTCCAATATTACCGTGCTGATCAACGGCGAGAGCGGTACAGGCAAGGAGCTGGTGGCTCAGGCACTGCATAACCACAGCCCCAGGGCCAACCACCCGTTCATTGCCCTGAACATGGCCGCCATCCCCAAAGATCTGATTGAATCCGAACTGTTTGGCCACGAAAAAGGCGCCTTTACCGGTGCCGGCGCCGCCCGACAGGGTCGTTTTGAACAGGCCAACGGCGGCACCCTGTTCCTCGATGAAATCGGCGACATGCCCGCGGACACCCAGACCCGACTATTGCGGGTTCTGGCCGATGGCGAGTTCTACCGCGTAGGTGGCACCACCCCGATAAAGGTGGATGTGCGCATCATCGCGGCAACGCACCAGGATCTGGAAAAGCTGGTCCAGGCGGGCACCTTCCGTGAAGACCTCTTCCACCGCCTGAACGTTATTCGCGTGCACCTGCCCAAGCTGGCCGAGCGCCGGGAAGACATCCCCCGCCTGATGCAGCACTTCCTGAAACGGGCCGCAAAAGAGCTGGCCGTTGAGCCGAAGATCCTGCGCGAAGAAGCGGAAGAATACCTGACCACCCTGCCCTGGCCGGGCAACGTCCGCCAGCTGGAGAACACCTGCCGCTGGCTGACCGTCATGGCCAGCGGTCGCGAGATCCACATTGATGACCTGCCCCCGGAATTGCTGCACCAGGCAGAAACACCGACCACCGGGACAACCTGGCAGGAAGGCCTTAAAAACTGGGCCGAACAGGAACTCAAGCGGGGCAAGAAAGGCATTCTCGATACGGCCGTGCCCGAGTTCGAGAAAATCATGATCGAGACTGCCCTGAAGCACACCGGCGGCAGACGCCGTGATGCCTCAATACTGCTGGGCTGGGGACGGAATACGCTGACCCGGAAGATCAACGAACTGGGGATGGATCATCCGGAACACGAAGACGACTGACGATTGGCGAGCCGCCGGGGTTCGTTGATGCTTTGGGGCAGGACTCAGGTCCTGCCCTTTTTTATCGTTCCTGCCAGTAGATCACTCTGTCGTGGCCCCGATAGACGCCGAAGGTTGCCAGGGCGCTGGGGTTATCCAACACGCCATCACCGTCCTCGTCCTCTTCAAGCCAGAGCGGAATGTCCCAAACAAGGGTATCTGTGCCTTGCGTACCGTTCGGTTGCAGGGTGAGCGGACCACCGATACCTCCGGACAAGGTGCCGGCCCCGGAGACCAGCGTATGGTGCGCCTCAAGATCCGATATCGATGCCGTCGACCAGGCAGAGCAGTTATCATCCTGGTTTGTCACCATACGAGTTCCATTCCAGAATTCTGCGCTGAAAGGCATTGAGAGGGCCGCTACATTCTCGGGGCCATAGACGTTTTCCATGCTCCAGGCGCCATATCTGAGCTCCATAGGCGCCGACGGGTTCACCGAAACGGGCACTGAAGATGCTGACACACTGTCTGAATCCTGTACCGAATCCACTAACACGGTCAGATCCGGGGCAAAGGGAGCAATTCGCGACGCGTTGGTTTTTTGGTACCGGATTTGATCTGCTGTTGAAAAGGCATACGAAACCACGCCGGGTGCAGCGACTGAAACCAAGCCCGCCTCAATTGATGACGTGATCGGGTAGTCTGCACCCGTGCTATCTGTGGCACTGTTGTCTTTGACGGGGCCGCTGCGAAGGACGGAACCCGGGGACAGCTTCATGAAACCGCTTTCGGTGTAGTTCCGGGCAGTGTAGGTTCCGGGACCTTTGGCCTCGATCAATAATTCCGGCGGGATCAGCCAACCGGTAGGCTGACCTGCATAAAGAAAAGGCGTGCCTGAGTCGCAGAAAGGATCCAGCTCTCCCGACAAAACGGTAATCTCGAACCGATCCGGCACAAAACGTCCCACGTTCCCGGAAACTCCGTTGAAACCCGGGGACACACCGAGGTAGGACTGGTTAATCGCCACCAGTTCCAGAATGCCGACCTCGTTCCAGCTCAGATCACTGATCGTTGCAGTTCCGGCACTGAAAACGTTACCTGGCACCTGCAGAGATCCTGACAAGGTTCCACTCTCGCCACCAACAGGCTGGAGCAGATTGTGAGTCAGCTCAGCCCCCTGCGACGAACCTTCCTGCCCGTAGCTGACGAGGGCATTGCCAGCAGCTCCCAATGCGGACATACCCAGCTCAAATGTTTCTCCTGCTGCCCTGAAAACATCTCCCGTAGCAGAGTTAGCCGCAGGATTACCCGTGACAACAAGAGCGAATCGATCGGGTCTGACCGTCCACTGCCCCCCGACTCCAGACACAGGCAGCGGGTCTCCGGATGCATCGACCAAAGTCCCGGACGTGTCGTCCAAAAGGTTCAGTCGATACTGGCCGACATCGCTGGTTAAAAGTGAAAAGCCCGCGGTACCGCTACTAAAAGCAAGCGTAACGTTGTCGGTGGCGGGCCAGGAATCCCCAGGCACCCCAGCACCCGCGCTGCTTTGGATCTCTGGTGCAGCCCCGCCGGGATCATCGCCTGTTCGTGAGAGCCATGCTTTAAGATCAATCAAACCATCATAATCCGTTACCAGTCCACATTCGCCGGTGGTCTGGTCCCTGCGAACCGCCCGGACCAAAAAGTCATGATTCCTTTCGGCCACGATATCGAGGTTATTGGTATCGTTGGTCTCAATGACGAAGGCATTTTCGAGGAACTGTACCGGCCCGGAACGACCACCTCGACCACTTGCCAGATCTTCCGCCAGCACCGTCAGTTCATCTGCTGACGCGCTTTCCAGAAGCAAAGACACCGTACCGTTATCTGCGCTGGAGAAACTGTAGGCTACCCGGCCGTCATTATCCGTATCTGGACTTGGCGAGAGGGTCCCCAGGGGGGGATCTGTCAGTTGCGCAGAGCTGCCGCCCCAATTCCCACGGCCAGAACTAGTACTCAGAGAGACAGTACCTTCATACCCTGTGATCAGATCGCCACGCTGGTCCAGAGCCCTGACAATTACTTCGGCCCCCTCACAAACACTGCCCGTTGCTGGCACCGACACCTCAAAACGATCCAGCTGATTGAAGCCACAAGGCCGCACCCGACGGTATAGCTGCTCGATTCCTTCGTTGTCAAAAGCAGCACTGAAAACCGTAACCTCATCAATCAGTCCATCGAAGTAACGCCCTCCGAAAAACTGATCCTGCCCGATATGGAAGGGGTCATTGTTGGTCATCAGATTTCCCGACCAACTGGCTGATCCCGACTCCACACCATCGATATATATGGCCTGACGCCCAACCTCGTAGACAACAGCAACATGGTACCAACGGTTGTCTGTCAGATTGGCGCCGTTTGTGGTGAACGAATAGGTGCGACCATTGTCGGTTCGCCACCACCAGTAGATCTCGCGGCTGGAATCGATGTGGAACTCGAAGTTCTCGTCTTTGGAGACGATGGTTCGAATGCCAGAACGCGGGAAGCTCGCTGGATTTATCCAGGCGCTGATGGTCAGGGGTCCTGAAAGATCCAATGCAGGCTGGTCACCGATCTCGATATAGTCATTGTTGGTAGAGTCAAAACGCGCATATCCGCAGGTTCCCGGGCTTCCAGGACGCGCTGGACTTTGTGTGGAAAAATTTGGCGGGCCTGAAGCTCGTCCATGAAGTCCATTTCCGGAAGCATCAAGAACCTCACCGGCGGATCCATTCCAGGGGCCATTGTCCAGATGCCAATCGGCAACCGACGCGGGGAGAATGGTGCCAACCCCAATCTGGGATCTGAACACGCCATAGCGATCTCCAGAGCTGTCCTGCGCCGACGTGAGTTCCAGAAAGAATTGGCGTTCTTCAAGACTTCCGGACTGCAATGTTGGCACATTGATAATGGCCTGATCCTGGCCAGCTGGAATTGCCACGATTCCGGAGCGTGCACTGTAGTCAGTGCCAGCGGTCGCGGAGCTGTCTCGCGTCTGATAACCAATCGACAAATCCTGGCCGGCAACGGCATCGAGGGTAACCTTAAACCTGGCGGTCTGCCCCTGAAACACAGTCGCGCTTTCAACGCTGATGTCAGGCCCTGGGATGGCACCCTCATTGGTATCCCCTTCCGTATCCTTTCCATCAGAAGCCCCGGAGCTCAGGCTCCAGGCCCCGGTACCATCAGGAAGCCTACGGGCATACTTGCCACTTTCCCCTCCCACAAGAGGCAAATAGGTATCAAAAGGCAGGTGGTCAGGACTGGAAGCACAGGAGGTATCCTGTGAGCCAGAGACGGAGTTGCCAACCTGTACGTAATCAATGGTGTTACCGGCTGCATCGGAAAGCCTCGCATCCATGCCCGCCAGATTTATGTCTGTGTTTCCGAGCGCACTACCACCCATGATCAACCACGGTGAATCGCCGCGGTCCGCCAATGAGAGAGACCGCGCGCCGCTGCAGGAAATCGTAGGATTGTTTTTGCCGTCCGTTGAACAAAACTGAAGCTGCCAGGAGGAATACTCAGATGGCTCGACGCTGGAAGAGAGCAACTTAATCTCTATAAAGCCATCTTTTTCCGATATTTCGTTAATGGTCGCCAGACCCGCAAACTCAGAACAAGCCGCATAAGCCCATTGGGGCGCAGCCACCATCAGCAACAGGAAGACGATCGAAGCTGGTTTTTTTAATCCGCTTCGAGGGGCACCACAATTAGTTCTCATCGAACCTTAACCTCCACCACTCGCTCCGCACGATCAATGCCGGTACCACACTGTCCGGCACTGGTCAGGGTAAAGATCTCCTCCAGCGGAGCGCTACCATTCAGCTCAGCGGTAACCGACTCACAGGCCAGAACTGCGCGGCAACCTGAGAGGCCGCTGACCGAGAAGGTTTTAGGCGTCGTTACCGAGCTGCACGCGCCTCCCTCAAGAGCCTCCCGCACTGCGACCTGGGCGCCACTCTCTGCCGCAAACAGGGCGCGTTGGGACTGAACCTGCAGGCTGATCGCTTCGCCGCTGCTCTGCTGCAGCTGAGCCATGACAACGACGAGTAAAGCCAAAACAGTGATTACAAATAGCGCTACCGGCAGACCAGCGCCAGCCTGTCTGTTCAAGAGATTGTCAGGGCACATTACGAATCTGCACCTCCTGACTAACGCTAGTTACTTCCCCTGTTTCCGGGCTGACCAGCTCGAAGCCGAAAGACACCACACCGTTCCTCTGTAACGAGGGAGGAACAACCTCGAAACGCAGAGAACCAGCCACCAGCCCCGCCGCAAGGACTTCTCTGCGAGGCATCGCCGAGGGCAAGGCCGTCGCCACCGAGGGTTGAATATCATAATCGCGGTAACGGAACAGAAACCTGCCTTGCTGACAAAAGGTCCTGGGCTCATCAATTATGAAGAATTTACGCTCTGGGGATTGAGTAGAGAAGCGGTGGTTAGCGCCACTATCAAACGTCACGGTTACCGGAGAGGGACCGCTCGGCATTGTTGCAGGAGGTGATACAGGCCCGGGACTGCCGGTCGAATAGAGGTTGTTGCCATAGCTATACACAACGACACGCCCACTGGCACTGGTACCGCCAGCCAGAGGAACCGCCTCGAACGAATCAGGGTTGGCTCCCAGAGGCAGGTTAAGATAGTTTGATACCGCAACAACCGGCATCCACTCAATACAGGATCCACTACCGTCAACACGAACGGAACCCGGTAGGGCTTCCCGCAGGGCACGGCTTATCTGCTCACTGATGACAACGGCCGAAAAAGAGCGGAGTTGCCTTGATCCCAGATCGATCGCTCCGGTTGTCGACAAAGCAACGAAACGGACCGAAATCGTGGCCACAATCGCGAGCAGAACGATCACCATTATCAGCTCGACTAACGTAAAGCCCCGGCTAGCGTTCATTAGAAGTTCGCCCTGTACGCAGAGAAAACAAACTGGCCGTCGCCCGGCGCAACAATAACCAGGTCAATCCGTTTGGCCTGAGAGACCGGCAATCCCACTTCATCCCCAGCACAAACCACTGTCACGGATACTGAAAACCCTGAATAACCGGGCAAGGCCGACACGGCGCTGGCAGGCGGGGCGTCGTTCAATCCATCGTAGTCGTCTACGTCATCAAACGTTGATCGCGTCTCCGAGCCGTCAGAACCGATCGAGCAACTACCGGAATACCGTGGGACGCCACCCTGAGGTGTTTGGTCGTCGTATTTCTGGGTAATGATTTCGTCCATGTAGAGCTGTGCCAGCGCTACTGCACGCGTTTGATTAAGTGGGTCGGCACTTCGGCCACTTAGCAAAGCGAAGGCGCCAATAACCCCGGCAATCGCGACACTGATGATAACGATGGTGATTACCAGCTCTACCAGCGTTGCACCCTGATAGCGCCGGTTCATGACTGACAACCCCCACGGTAAACAGCGCCGAGGGAGCTGATACATGTTTGATAGGTGCTGTCGCCTGTGAAGGTCAAGCCAACGTTGCTACCGCTGGATAAGGTTCCTTCCGCGGTGAACGTGAGGGTCAGCGGGAGGGCCAAACCACCAAGGTTGGTGCCAGCACGCTCAACACTGAAGGTACGGGCATTGCCGGTGCCCGCGCCAACTGTAAACAGAAAGTTATCGGAGGTTTGTTCGATAGTCACCGTTCTGGCGGAATTTCCCGCCAACGCTGCCTGCTGGGCAAGCAGCGTGGCGGAGGCAAGTTGCTGGGTGGCCAGCAAGGGGGAGAAGGCCGAGCGGCTGGCGAACAGGCCAATGCCCAGAGCGGAGAGGACTCCGATCAGGATGATGACCATGACCAGCTCTACGAAAGTGAATCCCGATGACCTCAGGACGCTTGTAGTTCTCATGGCCCTCCAATTCTCCGAAACATAGCCCGTGGTAGCTGCACACAATCCTATCCTATGCCGCACCACGAGTGCCGCAGATACCAGACCTAGCAATCACTCACATCAATAGTAATCGTTGGCACGTCATCTGCCGCCGCTGCCGTATAACTGACCTGACAGTTCGCGGCAGTCGCTGCCCCCTTGGCCTGAATGATGATAGCGTCTCCGGCCGCTGCGCCAGCGTTGGTGGCATCAACATTGAAATCGCCATCTGCTCCAGTCGAAATCTGAGCCGCATCTAGAATGCCATCGCCACCAGCGTCCAGAGCTTGAGGGTAACCATTCACCATGTTGACAGTTAAGCCTTCAAGTTCGACTGATGCGGGGTTGTTTCCAACGGCCAGTGCCTTCGAGTGGGCAATTGCCGAAGCCGATTTGATCGCTCCGAACGCGCCCTGGACCGTCGATGCGCGAGCTTCTCCACCCAAGTCCGCAAACCGCGGCAAAGCAAACGCCGCCAGAATGCCCAGAATTACAATCACCATGACCAGTTCAATCAGGGTGAAACCTTTCTCTTTTCTTGCCGCAATGGCTGTCATCGCTTTCATGGTCGTACTCCGTTTTTATCGCCAGTTGGCTTTGAGGTTTATTAGTTAATGGTTGTAGTTATTTCGCCAGTATCAGCATCGTACGCAATGGTGCTGCCCTGGTTGTCTGCTTGATAGGTGAATACACAGTTACCACCGGTGATCGATATTGCGTATTCGGGATTGGTGCCGTTCACGGTGGGTGCATTGGATTGCAGAACACCCAGCCAGACTTCCTCGCACTTGGTGGCATCCATTGTTGTACCGGTATCATTTGAAGCAACAGAGGTCGGCCAGCCATCATCACTGACATCCACATTGTCGTTGCCAAAGCCCACCACATTCGTTTCCGCCGCAGTGAATCCGTTGGATACCCACTGGGTTTTTGCCAGCGCCACACCCGCTGCCAGGGCTCCTGCAGTCGCGCGAATGCTGGACTGATGCGCCTGCTCGGAAAGCTGAGCAAATCGTGGCAATGCAAACGCTGCCAAAATTGCAAGTATGGCAATGACAACCACCAGCTCAATCAGGGTGAAACCCTGATGTTTTTTCGTTCTCGTATCCCGCTTCATAGCATCGGCCTCTTTACGGTTACTTCATCCGTCTGGTCAGCGTTGCGCATCCTGCGTTTGCGCTGCTTCTTCTGTCAACGACACCGGGGCCAGTTTTAACCCCGTCAGCCGTTCTTCCTGCTCCCGCGCACCATTCCCGTTGCGGTCTGCAAATTCCGTTGTCACTGCCCAGGCCAGAGGCTGTTCTTCATTGGCGTGCCGACCATCTATGGTTATTGGCTGCCCTGGTTTATAAATTAACCAGCCTTTGGGCCCGTTTTCTGTTTCTTTTTGTTCTCTGACCCGGAAGCACCAGGTGGCCGTTGCCAGTTGTTCGGCCTGGCACTGCCCTTTGTAATTGCCCCACTGGTGTTCCACCAGCTCAAACGGGTTGATGCCCCGGTGCTCCGCAAGCCGCCCGCCACGGCTCAGCATCACTTCTGCACCCTTGATCACCAGCGCCGATCCGAGCTGGCTGATCACCATATTGGCGGCCCGTTCCTCGGCGTTTCGTGCTTCCCGTTCCAGCACACCGAGCAGAAACCACCACAGAACGCCCAACACGATGACCACGACTGCCAGACGAAACTTGCGGGAAAGCGCGTACCCGCTGGCGTCCGCCTGTTTTGCCGCTGGCACTCAGCCCCGTCCCATGGCGGCGGCCCCCAGGTCCCAGATCGGGAGAAACACACCCAGTGCCAGAATCAAAACCAGAATGCCCATGGCCACAATCAATATTGGCTCAATCGACTCAGCCAGCCTCTTGAGGCCGTAGTCGACATCCTCATCGTAAAAATCCGCCACGTTGTTGAGCATGTCGTCCACAGAACCGGTTTCCTCACCCACGGCAATCATCTGAAGAATCAGCGGCGTGAACATTTCACTGTGCCGGGCGGTTCGGAGCAGGCTTTCGCCTCGCTCGATGCCGGCCCGCATATCCTTGATGTGGCTCGAGATCCACGCGTTATCGGTTGTGTCTGCCACCACAGTTAATGCGGTTGTCACGGGCATACCCGCGGACAGCATGGTGGCAAAGTTCCTCGAAAATCGGCTGAGTGTGATCAGTTCCAGCAGCGGTCCGATAATCGGTAACTTGAGTTTGTAACGATCCCAGGTCAGCCGTCCCTGTTCCGTTTGTTTCCACTGCCGCAGCAACAGTCCGCCAGCAGCAACCGCAAACAGCATCACGTACCAGTAGGCCAGGAGAAAATTGGAGGTGCCAACCAACACCTGGGTCAGAAACGGCAAGTCTGCCCCCAGCTTGTTGAACACCGATGCGAATTTGGGGATAACCAGAAAGTTCACGATCATCAGAGCCGATAACAGGGCAATGATGACAAACATCGGATAACGCATCGCCTGCTTCAGGCGCCGCTTGGTATCCCGCTCCAGCTCGAGAATTTCCGATAGGCGCCGGAAGGCGTCGTCCAGCATCCCGGTGTTCTCGCCTACGTGGATCATGGCAATGAACAGCTCCGAGAACACTTTGGGATGCGCCTGCATGGCCGTCGCCATGGTGGTGCCGCCTTCAAGACGTGTGGTCACATCCTCAAGCACTTCCGCTAACACCGGCGAGCGCGTGGTCTCTGCCAGGCCACGCATGGTTCGGATCAGGGGGATGCCAGCCTTGGTCAGCGCATGCATCTGGCGGCAGAACACAATCAGCTCATCGAGGGTGACCTTCTTCCGGAAGATCGGCAGGCGATTCAATCGATCAATGACCGATTCCGTTTCCTGCACCTCCCGGATAGCGAGCGGAGTAATACCCCGGCGCATCAGTTCGGTGGCAGCAGCATCGGCATTCGGAGCGCCCAGCAAACCCTGCTGGACACCACCACGATCATCCTTGCCCCGGTAGCTGAACTGCATCAGGCGCCTCCCCCGATCGGCTCATCTGGCAGGGGAATATCATCCTCGGGCGAGAACTCGCCCTCGGATGTGGCGGCCACCCGCGCCACCTCTTCCAGTGTCGTCGTGCCCTGCAGTGCAAAGTCCATGGCGCACTGCCCCAGCGGCCGGTACAGGGGGCTCAGGCGGGCCGCTTTGGTGAACTCCGAGACATCCTGGCGTCGAAGAGCATCCAGCATCGCCTCGTTCATTTCCAGCATCTCGTAAACGCCGATCCGGCCCTTATAGCCGGTGTTGCTGCACTGGTAGCAACCACGGCCATGAACGAATCCGGCTTCCATATCCAGGGGATCCAGATCAAAGCTGCGCAGCCAGACCAGCTCCTGTTCCGTGGGCTTGTAGGCCTCGGCACAGTTGTCACAGACCCGCCGCACCAAGCGCTGGGCGACAACACCGAGCAGGGAGCTGGCCACAAGGAAAGGCTCTGCGCCCATATCAATCAGCCGCATGGCACTGCTGATGGAGTCGTTGGTGTGCAGGGTGGAGAGCACCAGGTGGCCAGTCATGGCCGCCCGCAGGCCGATTTCCACGGTCTCGCGATCCCGCATCTCGCCCACCAGGATCACGTCCGGGTCCTGTCGCAGGGCGGCCCGAAGTACATTGGCGAACTCCAGACCGATCTTCGGGTTCACCTGTACCTGGGTAATCCGGGGCAGACGGTATTCCACCGGATCCTCGGCAGTGATGATTTTCACTTCCGGGCGGTTGAGCTCGGTCAAAGCACCATAGAGCGTCGTCGTTTTACCGCTACCGGTGGGACCGGTCACCAGGATCATGCCATGGGGTTTTTTGATCATCCGGCGGAACCGTTCCAGCAACTGACCTGGCATCCCCGTTCCGTCGAGGTTCAACATGCCCTGACTCTGGTCCAGCAAACGCATCACCACGGATTCGCCGTACTGAACGGGCATGGTGGAGACCCGCACATCGATACTGCGGCCCTTCACCCGAACGTTGAAGCGCCCGTCCTGGGGCATCCGCTTCTCAGAGATGTTCAGGCCTGCCATCAACTTCAGGCGCAATACCAGCGCGGCATTGACCCGCTTTTCCTTCATCACCTGTTCCTGCAGCACACCGTCCACCCGCTGCCGGATACGGACCACGGTCTCGTCGGGCTCGATGTGGATGTCCGAACTGCGCGCTTGAACAGCATCCTCGAACAGCGTTTGCAGCAATTTGACCACCGGTGCTTCAGCGCTTTCGGATTCGGCGGAAAGATCCGCCAGGTCGAAGGCATCGTCGCCCAGTTCGTCTTCCAGCTCTTCCGCCAGCGACGCAATCTCATCGGTACGCCGGTACACCAGGTCCAGAGTGTTCAGCAGCTCGCTTTCCCGAACCACGGCCTGTTTGATGGGCTGCCTCAAAATGCGGACCAGCTCATCGTAGGCAAAGATGTCCAGAGGATCGGCCATGCCCACGAGCAGTTCGCCACTATGCTCCGCCAGCACGATACTGCGGAACCGACGGGCCATGGCTTCCGGGAGTTTTTTCACCAGCTCGTTGTTGAACTGGTAGTGACGCAGCTGCACAAAAGGTACATCGAGCTGACGGGACAGGATATTGAGCAGGCTGTCTTCGTCCACATAGCCAAGATCCGTCAGCGTCTTGCCAAGCTTGCGACCGGTACTCTTCTGCTCGCGCAGGGCCGTCATCAGCTGCTGCTCAGTGATAACGTCATTCTGAACCAGCAGGTCGCCTAACCGGACTTTCTTTTTTGGCTCTGTCGTCATCATCCCGCCTGCAAAGATTTCAGTCGTTCACGAACATAATCCGCCAGGGAAGGCGAAAGCCCGGGTAACTGGGCGGCCTGGCTGTAGGCCCGAACCGCACTATTGATCTCGCCGCCCGTCTCGAGGGCAATCGCAAGGCCCACCCACCAGGCCGCGCGGCTGTCGT
This sequence comes from Marinobacter flavimaris, assembly GCF_002933295.1. GTDB lineage: Bacteria > Pseudomonadota > Gammaproteobacteria > Pseudomonadales > Oleiphilaceae > Marinobacter > Marinobacter flavimaris. The sequence continues at coordinate 25,451 of NZ_PSSW01000011.1, read as the reverse complement.
CCTCGGCAATCAGGGCCGACCAGTGTCGGGCTGCCTCGGTATTGCGGCCTGCCTGCTGCAGCAAGGTTGCCAGGGTTACCCGATATTCCACGTTCTGGCGCACAGTGGGCACACTGAGCTCAAGGGCAGTGATTGCGTCAGGCAACCTGCCCTTGGCGTGAAGCGCCCGGGCCCTGAGAAGCCGCAGACCGGCATCACCGTTCGTCACCGATTCCGGAAGCCATGCCAGTGCCCTGTCCGGCATTTCCTGAACCAACATCTGACGCGCGAATACTTCCCGGCTGGCAATCGCCGCCTGAGTCGCGGCCAGTTCCTGCAATTTTTGCTCGGCTTCCCGGGTATCCCCGCTTCTGAGTAAAGACGCCAGTTCGCGGCTAACCCGGCGATCGATAGCTTCGGGCGTCTCACGGACCTGCTTCACCGACGGCGTTGGTGCCTCTGTCTCCTGGGCAGGTTTGCTCTCTGCCACCACGGGCTCACTGACAGCATCTTCAGGCTCGGAAGTCAGGCGTCTAACCGGTTCGGGCGTTGGCTCTGACACGACCGTCTCGGCTGCTTCCATGGCTTTGGGTTCAGGCTGTACCACGGCAGGGGGCTCAGGAGCTGGTGGCAGCTGGCTGACCGGCTCATTCTCGATCCCGGACAAAGCTGGCTCGATGGTATCTTGCCCACCATCCACAGACTGAGAATCAGCTGAACTCTTTTCGGTTCCGGCATCCTGATCAATTGGCGGTGCCATGACGGTTTTCGGCGCTGGCGAGGCGCTCACCTCAACAGGCCTCTCTTCACTGCCGGTCCGAGTCATGAACCAGAAGACAGACGCGCCAACCAAACCCGCGGCGAAGAGCAATACGACCGCCCAGAATCCGGAACGTGGGCGGCCCCGCGATTGCGACTGCCCGGCATAGGCCGCGGCAACCTCCGGTCGGTGCTGACGTTGTTCTGCAGCACGCAGGGCATCGTTCAGGAGGCTCATAACCACCTCCCGATCAGGCCCGGCACCCGTACGCTTTCGGTGTCGCGAATGGCCTGCATGGCATGGCCCCGCTCGATAAGACGGTCGCCTCGGCCCCAGGCCGCCAACATGGACTTGTGGGCAAGAATATTAACCAGCCTCGGAATACCACCGGAAGCCCGGGTAATCAGACGAAGCGCTCCCGGCGCAAAAAGATCAGCGCCGTTATAGCCGGCCTGCGCCAGGCGATGCCGCAGATACTGGGCAACCGAATTCCGGTCCAGAGGCGTCAGGCGGTAGTGAAAGGTGATGCGTTGATTCAGTTGGCGCAGGCTCTGCTTTTTGAGCAGTACATCAAGTTCCGGCTGGCCAAACAGAACCACCTGAAGCAGCCGGACACTCTCGGTTTCCAGGTTCGTTAACAGACGCAACGCCTCGATGGTTTCCTCCGGCATGGCCTGGGCCTCGTCAATCACCAACACGACCGGCTTCTGCTCCATGGCATGGCTGATCAACTTTTCGTTGATGGCCTTGAGGACCTGGTGGGCATTGGCGCATCCGGACATATCCACACCCAGTTCTTCGGCTACCGCCTCGTAAAGGGTATCCGGGGTAAGCTGCGGGTTGGGGATATACGCAGTGAGGGCAATAGGCTCGAGTTCGTTAAGCAGCAGCCGACACAGCAGGGTCTTGCCAGTGCCGACCTCTCCGGAGATCTTGATGAAGCCCTCACGCTCTTTCAGAGCCACCAACAACAGTTCCAGCGCATCGCCATGGCTGGGCGCCCGCAGAAAATAGCGGGTATTGGGCGTCAATGCGAACGGTGCTTCCTGCAGTCCGAAATGGGCTTCGTACATGCTATCGAACGGCTTTCTCCGGTTCCGGTGTGACGGATTCAGATGACTGCAGCAACTCGCGCAGCACATTCATGCGCTCCCGGCTGGCGGACACGTCCGCGTTCATCTCCGGCGTTCCGGCCACAACCGGTCGCAGAAGGATGACCAGCTCACTCTTGCGCGACTGGAATCTCCGCTGCTTGAACAATTCGCCCACCAGCGGGATCTCGCTGAAGAAGGGAACCGCGGAATTGTTGTCCTCACTGGAGTTCTGGATCAGACCACCGATCACAACGATCTGGCCACTCTCGGCGCGGATCACGCTGTCGGTTTCGCGAACGGTGCTGCTGGCCAGGGGCAGCGTGACGTCCCGCTCGCCAATGGTGATCACCTTTTCCTGATCGGTCACCTCACTCACGGAGGGGTGTACATGCAGGGTGATCACGCCGCTTTCAGAAATCTGGGGAGTGACATCCAGCGAAATGCCCGAGAAGAACGGGGTCAACTCCACGGAGGTTGATGTTGAATCTGTGGCTGTAACGGCGGAGTTGTTGTCATCAAAATCAATATCGGTGACAAAAAACTCGTCGGTACCGACTTTGATGACCGCCTTCTGATTATTCACCGTTGAAATCCGTGGGCTGGAGAGAATCTGCACATTGCCCTGCTTCCCGAGCAGCTCGATCAGGCCGGTAAAATCGCCGGCGCGCACGCTGGCAGAAAACAGGCCCCCGATATCGGATGTCTGAATGACCTGGCCCGCCAAAGCCTGCGCGGTGAAATCCTTCGGTAAACCATCCGAGGCGGTAATGCTGGACGCGCTCTGAATATCCGACCAGTTAATGCCCTGCTGGTAGCCCTCGTTAAGCGCGATCTCCAGAATCTTGGCTTCCAGGATCACCTGACGCTGCATAATCAACTCAGTGCGGCGCAGATACTCCTCAACCATGCGCAAATCCTCGGAACCGGCCCGGACCATTACCAGACCGGCACCCGGATTGACGATCACCTGTTTGCCATCACCGCCACCGACAATCATGCTCAGGGCGCTTTGAATGTCTTTCCAGAAATCCGACGCCGTTTCCGTGGAAATGGTGGTTCCCACCAGGTTGCGGGTCTCGCCGGAACCAGTGCTGTCGCCATTGCTATTGGAGTTACCGGAACTGCCACTGCGCGCGCCCGTCACCTGCCCGGAACTTACGCGGGTCTCAGAGCCGCCCTTGCGTTTGAAATGCAGGTAATCAATGGGGAACATCCGCGTCTGGACCTGATCCGCCTGAACACGGAACAGCCGGCCATTGCGGCGGATATCCAGGCCATACAGGTCAACGGCTATATCCATAACTTCTGGTACGGTGACATCACCCAACCGGAGATCGATGCTGATAGTGACATCGGGATGGACCACCACGTTGTAGCGGGTCCCCTCGACCAGCGATTCAAAAAAGCTTGCGGCAGGCACGCCCCGGGCATTGACGTCAAAACGTTCGTCCAGATCCGCGCCGCCGGACAGTGACGGCAGCAATGCTGCGCTTACGTCCGCAGGTAAAGGTGCTGAAGCCTCGGTGGATGCTGGCGCCGCCGGTTCTGGTTGCGTGGCCTCTTCAAGGCTTTGGTCAATAGCGTCCGCAGCATCGGTTGAGGTAGCCGTTGCCGACCGCATCAACGGATTGTTGCTGCACGCCGCCAATACCAGGCTCAACGCCAGTGCACCTGTGATTTTAATGGTTGTCATGAGTATCCGATTGTCTGTCATTGAGTTCCCCGAACCTGCGGAAGTCTCTCCAGGTACAACACCCGTTCACGCCCGTTATCCGTGACCAGAACCCGATTGGCGTAGATCCGGATAACCCGCACGTTGTCAAAACCCTGGCCTTCCCTGAGGGCCTCACCTTCGATTACGGCGACTCGCCTGTCCTTGCTGAAAAGAATGGAATCCAGAGCCAGTGACCGCTCTGGCGCCGGCTGGGCAACTGTGGCCTGCGGACCGGGCGGGCGGGTCGGATCCTGCAGTGCATGGGCCGGGCCCGCACAAAAAAACATAGAGCCGAGCGCCATGCCAAACCACCAACTTGCTGTCTTATTCAGGCGTCTGCTCATCTCATACCCCCAGCCAGGCCTGATCCAGGCTCAGTGTTTGCACCCTGATGACCGCCTCTCCCGAAGGCCAGTCTCCCGCGCTGTATTCCAGCCTGATCCAGCCGAGGCGCTCATCCATTCCCTCCAGCCGCTGCAGGTAATTCAGTACATCGAGGTAGCTCCCTTTGATCCGGAGCTCGACATCGTGGGCATACAGCAGTGGCTCAGGCGCAGCCTGCGACTCCTGAGACGACTGCTCCGGTGCATCCGGTGCGAAAACCGGGGTTGGAGTCTGTAACTCGAGTGCCTGTAATTCCAGCGATTCCTGGGCCGCCAGAATATTCCTGAGCAGTGCCACCATCGCTGTGGGCGCGATCAGTTGCCCCGTGGTATCCGCGATCTGCTGATCGAGCCGTTCCAATCTCTGTTGCCGGGCGTTTAGCTGATTGCGCAACTCCCGGGAGGGATCGGTCGCGAGCTGTGCATTAAGCGTCTGTTGCTGCGCAAGCAGGTCATCCCGACTGTTGGACAGCATCTGGAGGCGATTCTCCAGGTTCTGATGCCGTTGCTGCAACGGCGTAACCGCAAGCTCCCAGACGACAACCAGGACAAGCACCAGCGCCGTCAGCAGAATCAGTGCCCGCTCGCGAATCGGGCGCAGGTTATACCACTGCGCCGCTCGTGCCAGGGAGGTGTTGGACGCATCCGCCATCAGTTGGCCTCCCCGTCGCGTTTACTGGACACATGAAAATCGATCCACCGGCCCTCGTCCGACCGTGACAACCGGAACGCACCAAAAGTTTTTCCGGCAAAAGCTGCTTCGTCGCCCAGATTTTCAAGGTATCGGGGCACTAGAGCGCCATCACGGCTACGTCCCTCAATGGTGACTTTGTCCGGGCCCGACTCGAGAATTACGTCGGTTAGCCAGACGTCTTTCGGGATCTGCCGGGCCAGAGCTGACAGTTGCGGCGAAAAATTGCGGCCTTCCGAGAGCACCAGACTTTCCACCCGTTCCAGCAAACGCTGGCGACGAGCAAGAGTCTGGGTTACGCGGTTCAGGGCTTCCTCCACTTCCGCATCCGGCTGGCGAGCTTGAACCGCCGCTGAGAGCTCCGCCACGGCCTGCTCAAGTTGTTGATTCTGCTGGTCCAGACGCGAGGCCTTGTTGGCCATCACGGAGTTCTCGTAAGTCAGGAAACCGGCCACGAACGCCACCAGCAGCAACCCCACGAGCAGAACACCAACCGCCGTCCCCGCCTGGAGCCTCTCCTTGTGCGGGCGAAGCTCGTCTGTGTACAGATTGACCTGCTGGATCATGGGCGCCCGTCCTCCGGCATTGGCAAGCATGCGCTCCAGGCAGGAAGGCAACGACTGTCCAGATCGGCCTGGAGGCCCAGGGCGTTCCAGTCGAGGGTTTCGATACCAGCGGCTACATAGGAGGACAACATGGAGGCAAGTGGCAGGACACTGTCGCGGGCGACAAGACGGATCATCGCCGGCGGCACCTGGCCCAGCTGGCTTTCGTAGTAGTCGAGGGAACGCTGCATTTCCAGAGCCAACGACTGAACGGCGGATTCCTGACGGGCCGCATCACGCAGGTCTTCGGAGGTCACATCCAGTTTGCGCGACAGATACAGGGTATTGTCTCTGCAGATCACCATCTGGCCGTAATTGTCTTTCAGATGAACCAGTGCTGCCCCGCGTCGATTCTCATCCAGCCGGCACACCAGGTTTCGCAATGCCAGCTCGGCGATATCAATGCGCTCAGGCTCCAGGCCCGCCTTCTGAACCAGCCGAACCAGTTCCGAGACCAGAACTTTCCTGGCCGCGACTACATTAACCAGCTCACCTCGCCCACGGGATGCGTCCCGGGGAAAGGGAAACACATCGGAAACGGCTTCGGACGGACTGAAGTCCAGAAAATCTTTCAACTTCCACTTGAGAGCATCGCCCAGTTCCGATTCCTCGATGCCTTCAGGGCGATCCATCTGGAACACCTGATACTGGTCCAGAGGCAGCACAAGCGTCGTCGCTGCGCCGGACCAACCTTCACTTTCCACCAATGCGGCGAGGGTTTCCAGACGCCTGGCAGGCAGACAATCACTGAAGCCTGATCGTCCTGCTGATTCCGCCCAGGCAATGCCGTCCGGACGAATCTCAAGACATACCCGCAGACGTGCCCCGGAGTGCCTGAATAGGCCGGTCAATTTTCGTAATATCGGTGTCTTTGTCATGGGGTCCGCAAAAAGGATCCGAAGGCCACTCGCCAGCCTCGCGTGACTATTGTATTGCCCAAAAAACCGGCATTTTTCGCAATGGATTACATAATAGATGAGAAAGCGAACGTAACTCCACGTTTTTTTGGCTGATTTCACACCGTTTTTGCAAGTCAGTAACAATAAAGCCCCCGCAATGCGGAGGCTTTATAGAGTTCGGATGCTCAAATCCCGTTTGCCTCGTGGGGAGAGTCAGAACGGAATGTCATCATCAAAGTCGTCAACCGGTTCGGGCATGCTGCCCTGCGAAGGCTGGCTGCTGTAGCCACCGGATTGCGGTGGCGGATTGTTCTGCTGTCCAGCCGGCGCGTTGTAGCCGGACTGCTGAGGCCGTCCTGCCGGCGCGCCCTGGCTCATTCCGCCTTCGCCGCCACGGCTGTCCAGCATCTGCATCTGGCCATTGATATCCACCACAACCTCGGTGGTATAGACATCCTGCCCTTCCTTGTTCTGCCATTTGCGGGTCTGAAGCTTGCCCTCAATATAAACCTTCGAGCCCTTTCGCAGGTACTGTCCCGCAACTTCGGCGATCTTGCCGAACATGACAACCCGGTGCCATTCGGTTTTCGGCACCAGCTGACCGGTCTGACGATCCTTGTAGCTTTCGTCTGTTGCAAGGTTCAGGTTTACTACGGCATTGCCGTTGGGGGTGTAGCGGGTATCTGGGTCCTGCCCCAGATTACCGATTAGGATTACCTTGTTTACGCCTCGTGCCATGTTCTGCTCCTGACTCTGTTTTCAGGGACGCCCGCGTTCCGTGCGAGCCTCCGGATTTCAAGAATGGTTAGCCTGCCGGACAAAGGAAAAGTCCGCAAGTAACGCTTCATCAAATTGCTGACGATCCACCTTAAGATAGGCGGTGGCAGCGTCTTCCACAATCACCACATCCTGAACGCCCGGAAGGCGGCGGAGATTGTCATCGATGTCGTCGTACTGGTCGTTCATTACCTGCTGCAACTGTACCACGAAACTTGTGGTGTGACCGGGCGCGGGCATGGTGAGCGCTATCAGCAGCCAGAGGCCCAGCACTACCACCATGAACCAGAGCACGCCCTGCAGCCCGGCTACCTCCAGGAGGTAGCCGCCGAATGCGCCCCCCAGAAACGCGCCCATGAACTGGGAGGTGGAGTACACCCCCATTGCCGTGCCTTTGCTTGCAGCCGGCGCCTCCTTACTGATCAATGACGGCAGGCTGGCTTCGAGCAGGTTGAAGGCCATGAAGAAGAAAAACAGCACAGCCCAGGCCGCAACCAGGTTGCTGGAAACACCGGTAAACCCGGCAGTAGCCAATGTCAGCAAGGCAATTGCCCCACAAAGCACGGGTTTCATCCTGCGCTTTTTCTCGCCAATGATGATGAACGGCACCATGGCGAAGAAAGACGTGACCATCACGCTCAGGTAAAACCACCAGTGTGAACTGCTGGCAAGGCCAAACTGCTCCTGAAGCATGGAGGGAAACACCAGAAACAGGGCGGTCAGCACCAGATGCAGTGCGAAGATACCGAAATCCAAGCGGAGGAGACGACCGTCTGAAAGCACGCGCCCCAGCATCTCCCGGGCAGGATGCGTGTCGGGGCTGGTCTTGTGCTGATGGGGCGTCGGAACCACGCGGTTGACGATCACCAGCGCCACCACCGCCAGTGCTGCCGTGGCGTAGAAGATCCCGGACAGTCCCCACCAGGCTCCGAGAAGGGGCCCAAGAACCAGCGATACCGAAAACGACAGGCCGATGGTGATCCCCACCGTTGCCATGGCCTTGGTCCGCTCTTCCTCGCGAGTCAGGTCACTGAGCAGCGCCATCAGCACACTGGCGATCGCACCGGCGCCCTGAAGAATCCGACCGGCAATTACAACGTATATGGAGTCCGTGGCTCCGGCCAGCAAACTGCCTGCGGCAAAAAGTACCAGCCCGATATAGATCATGCGCTTTCGGCCAACCCGATCAGACAGCATGCCGAAGGGAATCTGCAACAGGGCCTGACTGAGTCCATAGGCGCCTATAGCGAAACCCAGCAGTGCGGGCGTTGCATCCTTGAGATCTTCGCCCAGCAACATGAATACCGGCAGCACCATGAACAGTCCGAGCATGCGCATGGCGTAAACAGACGCCAGGGCGAATACGGAGCGTTTTTCCAGCGCATTCATGGCAATTACGTACCTCAGCCGGGGTTGAAAGCGGTCAGATTGAGGGCAGATACCCATCGCAGGCGGCGCATTGTAACAGAAGGGGCGCTGACGGGGGACAACCCGCGTGATGCTGGCCCCGGTATCATTTTCGCCGCAGCGGGCCCAACGCGGTATAATTTTCGTTTTTATCCGAGCGAGGTGTTATGGACCATATCCAGATCAAAGGGGCACGAACCCACAACCTGAAGAACATCGACCTGGATATGCCAAGGGACAAACTGATTGTGATTACCGGCCTCTCCGGTTCCGGTAAATCGTCCCTTGCGTTCGATACGCTCTATGCTGAAGGGCAGCGACGTTATGTGGAGTCGCTGTCTACCTACGCCCGCCAGTTTCTCTCGATGATGGAGAAGCCGGATGTGGACCATATCGAAGGCCTGTCGCCAGCGATATCCATAGAGCAGAAGTCCACTTCCCACAACCCTCGCTCCACCGTTGGCACCATCACGGAAATCTACGATTACCTGCGCCTGCTCTTCGCCCGCGCCGGGGAGCCCCGGTGCCCTGACCATGGCCAACCTCTGGAAGCGCAGACCATCAGCCAGATGGTAGACCAGGTGGTGGCCATGCCAGAGGACAGCAAACTCATGATCCTGGCACCGGTAATCCGGGATCGGAAAGGCGAACATCTGCAGGTTATCGAAACCATGCGCAGCCAGGGCTTTATCCGCCTGCGCGTGGACGGCACGGTTTATGACATCGACGATGTGCCGGCCCTGGACAAAAAACGCAAACATCAGATTGATGTGGTCGTCGATCGGTTCAAGGTCAAGCCAGGCCTGGAGCAGCGGCTTGCCGAGAGTTTCGAAACCGCCCTGGACCTGGCGGACGGGATTGCCCTTGTGGCGCCCATGAGTGGTGAGGGAGAAGAACAGACCTTCTCCGCCCGTTATGCCTGCACCCAGTGCGGCTATGCCCTGAGCGAGCTCGAGCCGAAACTGTTTTCCTTTAACAACCCGGCGGGTGCCTGCCCTACCTGCGACGGACTGGGTGTTAAACAGTTCTTTGATCCCGAAAAAATTGTCCAGCACCCGGAAGCCACTTTGGCATCCGGCGCCATCAAGGGCTGGGATCGCCGGGCCGTCTATTACTTCCAGATGCTGGGCAGCGTGGCAGATCACTACGGCATCGATCTGGAAACGCCCTGGGCGGATCTCCCCGAGGATTTTCGCAACGTGCTGCTGTTCGGCTCGGGCGATGAGGATATCCCATTCCGTTATGTGAATTCACGTGGCCATATCATGGAGAAGGCACATCCATTCGAGGGCATTCTGCCAAACCTTGAACGGCGCTACCGCGAGACCGATTCACAGAGCATGCGTGAGGAGCTCGCCCGCAATCTGAGCACCCAGCCGTGCAAAGAATGCGGCGGCTCACGACTGCGCCGCAGCGCCCGCCGCGTCTTTATCGAAGAGCACAATATTTCCGATGTCACCCATCTCCCGGTGGGTGACGCACATGATTACTTCGAAACCCTCGCGCTACCGGGTCGAAAAGGTGAGATAGCCGAAAAAATTCTGAAGGAAGTGCGGCAGCGCCTTCAGTTCTTGGTGAACGTCGGGCTGGAATACCTCACGCTTGAACGAAGTGCCGATACACTCTCCGGGGGTGAGGCGCAGCGTATTCGCCTGGCAAGCCAGATCGGCGCCGGGCTGGTAGGCGTCATGTACATTCTTGACGAACCCTCCATCGGGTTGCATCAACGGGACAATGACCGGCTTTTGGCCACCCTCACCCATCTCCGGGATCTGGGCAATACCGTGATTGTTGTCGAACACGATGAGGATGCGATCCGCGCTGCAGATCATGTCATTGATATCGGACCGGGTGCTGGCGTTCATGGCGGCAAGATTATCGGCCAGGGCACCCCGCAACAGATCATCGACAACCCCGATTCACTTACCGGGCAATACCTCAACGGCACCCGGGAAATCGCCATCCCGAAACAGCGCAACAAAGGCAGCGGAAAAGCACTGACCCTGTCAGGTGCTACTGGCAACAACCTGAAAGACGTTACGCTCGATTTGCCCCTGGGCATCATGACCTGCGTCACTGGTGTATCCGGGTCTGGCAAGTCCACGCTGATCAACAGCACCCTGTATCCGGTAGCTGCCGCCAAACTCAACAAGGCCACCAGCCTCAACCATGCCCCCTACCAGTCGCTCAAAGGACTGGACCACCTGGACAAGGTCATCGACATTGACCAGAGCCCCATCGGCCGCACCCCCCGCTCGAACCCGGCCACCTACACCGGCCTGTTCACTCCCATCCGTGAACTCTTTGCCGGAACACAGGAGGCACGTTCCCGGGGCTACAAACCTGGCCGATTCTCTTTCAACGTCAAAGGTGGACGATGCGAGGCATGCCAGGGCGACGGCGTGATCAAGGTAGAGATGCATTTCCTGCCGGATGTCTACGTGCCCTGCGACGTCTGCAAGGGCAAGCGCTACAACCGGGAAACTCTGGAAGTCCGCTACAAGGGCAAGAATATCAACGAAGTACTTGAAATGACCGTTGAGGAAGGGCGCGAGTTCTTCGATGCCGTGCCTTTCCTGGCCCGCAAACTACAGACATTGATGGATGTCGGCCTCTCATACATCCGACTGGGGCAGAGCGCGGTCACCCTCTCTGGTGGCGAAGCCCAGCGGGTTAAACTGGCCAAAGAGCTCTCCAAGCGGGATACAGGCAAGACACTCTACATTCTTGACGAGCCAACCACCGGCCTGCACTTCTACGACATCCAGCAACTGCTCAACGTTCTGGAGAGGCTGCGGGACCATGGCAACACCATCGTGGTCATCGAACACAATCTGGACGTGATCAAGACCGCCGACTGGATTGTCGACCTGGGCCCCGAAGGCGGCTCTGGCGGCGGCCAGATCATTGCCGAGGGAACGCCGGAGGAAGTCGCCGAGAACCCCGCTTCTCACACAGGCCGCTATCTGAAGCCAATGTTGACGAAGTAACTGGCGGGCAAGGAATAGCTCTGTCGGCGAGGGGGTGGAGGTTTATTTTCTGCCGGAAAAAGATGTCTGAGCGCAGCGAGTTATTTTTCCAAAGAAAATAAACCTCCACCCCCTTGCCAGCCCCCATACTTCCAGGCTAGGAGTTATCTACAACCGAGGCACAAAAAAACCGGGAACCTCACGGAACCCGGTTTTTTTGTGGTTGGCCAAAGCCGAAGAAATTAATCCTCGTCTTCGTCCACCTCTTCCGCTTCGATATCCAGCGGACGACCGACCAGCTCAACGAATGCCATAGGGGCATTGTCGCCAGCACGGAAGCCGCACTTCAGGATACGAAGGTATCCACCCGGACGCTCGTTGTAGCGAGGACCAAGCTCGTCAAACAGCTTGGCAACCGCTGCATCGTCACGCAGGCGTGAGAACGCCAGACGACGATTCGCGACCGAATCATTCTTGGAAAGCGTGATCAAAGGCTCAGCTACCCGACGAAGCTCTTTGGCTTTCGGCAGCGTTGTTTTGATCAGCTCGTGTTCAACCAGTGACGCAGTCATGTTACGGAACATGGCCTTGCGATGCGCACTGGTCCTGCTGAACTTACGACCACTCTTACGATGACGCATTGCTCTGATTCCTTACCTTAAACTAATCGGCGATTAACCGCCCAGAACCCGGTCGTCGCCACGAAGGCTAGCCGGCGGCCAGTTATCAAGACGCATGCCCAGTGACAGACCACGGGACGCCAGAACGTCCTTGATCTCGGTCAGCGACTTTTTACCAAGGTTAGGCGTCTTCAACAGCTCAACTTCTGTACGCTGGATAAGATCGCCGATGTAGTAAATGTTCTCAGCCTTCAAGCAGTTAGCTGAACGCACTGTCAATTCCAGATCATCAACCGGACGCAGCAGGATAGGATCAATTTCTTCCTCTTCCTCAACGCGCTCGGGCTCTTTCTCATGATCGAAATCGACAAACACCGCCAGTTGCTGCTGGAGGATGGTGGCCGCCCGGCGAATTGCTTCTTCCGGGTCGATGGTGCCATTGGTCTCCAGGTCGATAACCAGCTTGTCCAGATCGGTCCGCTGCTCTACCCGTGCACTTTCCACGGCGTAAGCCACACGACGAACCGGGCTGAATGTTGCATCCAGCTGCAGGCGTCCGATGGCGCGAGTTTCGTCCTCGTCAAGACCGCGCTGGTCCGCCGGCTCATAGCCGCGACCGCGTGCAACACGGAGACGCATGTTCACTTCACCATTCTCGCTAAGGTGACAGATCACGTGCTCCGGGTTGGCAATCTCGACGTCATGATCCAGCTTGATATCACCGGCTGTCACAACGCCCGGGCCTTTCTTGCTGAGCGTGAGCTCGGCATCGTCCCGACCGTTCATTTTTACGGCAACGCCTTTGAGATTCAGCAGAATCTCGATGACGTCTTCCTGGACACCCTCAATGGCGCTGTACTCGTGCAGGACACCGTCAATCTGCGCTTCAGTCACGGCGCAGCCCGGCATCGAAGACAAGAGAATCCGGCGCAGTGCACTGCCCAGAGTATGGCCAAAGCCCCTTTCCAGAGGCTCAAGCGTAACCTTGGCACGTGTGGCGCTTGATTCCTTCACGTCAATGGTACGAGGTGTCAATAACTCATGTACTGAACGCTGCATAGACGCCCCTATCTGCTATCGTTGCTAACTGGGCTTTACTTGGAGTAAAGCTCGACGATGAGGTTCTCGTTGATGTCGGCCGGCAGTTCAGTACGCTCGGGTACTGACTTGTAAACGCCGGACATCTTGTTGGCGTCGACCTCTACCCAGCTCACCGGTGCACGGCTTGCAGACAGATCCAGTGCGCCTTTCACACGCAGCTGGTTCTTCGCCTTTTCACGCACGCTCACAACATCACCCGGCCGGACCTGGTAGGACGGAATATTAACCGTCTTGTCGTTGACCAGGATCGCCTTGTGAGAGACGAGCTGACGGGCTTCTGCACGGGTAGAACCAAAGCCCATGCGGTATACAACGTTATCGAGACGACCTTCCAGCAGTTGCAGCAGGTTTTCACCAGTTGCACCTTTGCCTCGGGCGGCCTCTTTGTAATAGTTGCGGAACTGCTTCTCGAGAACGCCGTAGATACGACGAACTTTCTGTTTCTCACGAAGCTGTACGCCGTACTCGGACAGACGACCGCGACGCGCGCCGTGCATACCCGGCGGAGTCTCGATGTTGCACTTGGAATCGAGCGCGCGAACACCGCTCTTCAGAAAAAGATCTGTCCCTTCACGACGAGACAGCTTGCACTTCGGGCCTATATAACGAGCCATAATTCACTGTCTCCTGTGTTAGACGCGGCGCTTCTTGGGCGGACGACAGCCGTTGTGGGGAATCGGCGTCACATCTGTGATGTTGGTGATCTTGTAGCCACACGCATTCAGCGCGCGAACTGCAGATTCACGTCCGGGCCCAGGACCCTTAACCTCTACGTCCAGGTTTTTAAGGCCGTATTCAGCAGCCGCATTACCGGCTCTTTCAGCTGCTACCTGCGCAGCAAAAGGTGTACTCTTGCGTGACCCACGGAAACCGGAACCACCAGAAGTGGCCCAGGACAGGACGTTGCCCTGCCGGTCAGAAATGGTCACGATAGTGTTGTTGAAGGACGCGTGAATGTGCGCGACGCCATCAACAACCGTCTTTTTCACCTTTTTACGGGTACGTGTACCTGGCTTTGCCATGTTTGCCTACCTGTTACTTACGAATAGGTTTGCGTGGACCTTTACGGGTGCGTGCGTTGGTCTTGGTGCGCTGGCCACGGACCGGAAGGCCATGACGATGACGCAGACCACGGTGGCATCCGAGATCCTTCAAACGCTTGATGTTCATCTGTACTTCACGACGCAGATCGCCTTCGACAGACACCTTGCCCACTTCAGTACGAAGTGCTTCAAGCTGCTCGTCGCTAAGGTCTTTGACCTTGACGTCCGGCTTGACGCCGGTTGCATCGCAAAGCTTCTGGGCTGTGGTCTTGCCAACACCAAAGATGTAGGTCAGCGAGACAACAGCATGTTTGTGATCGGGTATATTGACACCGGCTATACGTGCCATCCAAATTACTCCGCGTTCAAAGCTTTGCTGTGTGAATTTTCCGCCACAAAAAGGGCGCGAAATAATAGCGCCTGACCCCGCATGGAGTCAAGCGCCATCATTCCGAAACCCTACAATGTCAGGAACGATTCCTCTCGGAATCAACCCTGGCGTTGCTTGTGACGAGGCTCCGAGCAAATGACTCGTACCGAGCCATTGCGACGAATTACTTTGCAGTTACGGCAAATTTTCTTTACCGAAGCGCGTACTTTCATTGTCGACTCCAGTTTTCAAGGGGAACGGGATTAACCGTTCCGACCATAGCCCTTGAGATTGGACTTCTTCATCAGTGATTCATACTGATGGGACATCAGGTGCGACTGAACCTGCGCCATGAAATCCATCACCACGACTACAACAATCAGCAGAGAGGTACCACCCAGATAGAACGGTACATTCCCGGCCACCATCAGGAACTGAGGGAACAGGGAAACTGCTGCAATGTACATTGCACCGAACAGCGTCAGACGGGTCAGAACACCATCGATATACTTGGCAGTCTGATCACCAGGACGAATGCCCGGAATAAACGCTCCAGAGCGCTTGAGGTTATCCGCAACTTCCTTCGGGTTGTACATCAGGGCTGTATAGAAGAAGCAGAAGAAAACCACTGCTGCTGCAAACAGGATAATGTACAACGGCTGGCTCGGCGCCAGGGCCTGGGATACATCGCTCAGCCATTCCATACCCTCACCCTGACCAAACCACTGCCCCAGCGAAGCCGGGAAGAGCAGAATGGAAGACGCAAAGATGGGCGGAATAACACCGGCCATATTTACCTTCAGGGGAAGGTGACTGGACTGCTGGGCGAACACCCGGCGACCCTGTTGCCGCTTGGCGTAATTGATTGTCAGCCTGCGCTGCCCGCGCTCCATGAAGACCACGAAGCCGATAACAGCAACCGCAAGAACACCAATACCGAGTACGACAAGCAGGCTCATCTCACCATTTCGGGCCTGCTCGAGCGTCTGACCGATCGCACCGGGAAGCCCGGCGACGATACCGGCGAAGATCAGCAGGGAGATGCCGTTACCAACACCCCGCTCGGTGATCTGCTCGCCAAGCCACATCATGAACACGGCACCACTCACGAATGACACAACCGCCACAAAGTGGAAGCTGAAGCTGTCATTGAAAGTGACACCCTGAGATGCCAGACCGACAGAAATACCGAAACCCTGAACCAGGGCCAGGATAACCGTACCATACCGTGTGTACTGGCTGATCTTTCGACGGCCAGCCTCACCTTCTTTCTTCAGCTGCTCAAGCTGCGGACTAACCGCAGTCATGAGCTGCATGATGATAGAGGCCGAAATGTACGGCATGATACCGAGAGCGAAGATACTCATGCGCTCAAGCGCACCACCGGAAAACATGTTGAACATGCTCAGGATTGTGCCCTGGTTCTGTTCAAACAGTGCCGCCAGACGGTCGGGGTTGATACCCGGCACCGGAATGTGGGCACCAATCCGGTACACCAGCAATGCCAGGAAGACAAACCAGAGCCGCGATCGCAGCTCTGCCAGTCCTTTACCCGCGCCCGCAGGCAATGATGCGTTCTTGGCCATTTAGTCCTCGACTCGCCTTAGTCTTCGACTTTACCACCCGCGGCAGAAATTGCCTCGCGCGCGCCTTTGGTTACCCGAAGTCCCTTCACAGTTACCGCGCGGCTCAGTTCGCCGGACATGATAACCTTGGCTTCGCGAATCTCTCCGCGAATAATGTCTGCCTTTTTCAGGGCTTCCAGATCCACCACATCGCCTTCAACCTTCGCCAACTCGTTCAGGCGAATTTCAGCAACGTAGCGCTGCTGACGGGAGGTGAAGCCAAACTTCGGCAGACGACGGGCCAACGGCTGCTGACCACCCTCGAAACCGGGCGCTACACTGCCGCCGGAGCGGGCTTTCAGACCCTTGTGACCACGACCGCCGGTTTTACCGAGACCGCTACCGATACCACGACCGACCCGCTTGGGGGCCTGGCGTGAACCGGGTTCCGGACTAAGTTCGTTCAGACGCATCTTAGTTCTCCTCAACCCGAACCAGGTAATCAACCCGGTTGATCATGCCGCGGATGGAAGGGGTATCTTCCACTTCCACGGTGTGACCGATTTTACGAAGACCCAGGCCCTTCACACACAACTTGTGCTTGGGCTGGCAGCCGATGGGGCTGCGGGTCAGAGTTACTTTGATCGTTTTTGCGTTCGCCATGACTTCAACCCAGAATCTCTTCCACGGTCTTACCGCGCTTGGCTGCAATATCTTCAGGCGCTTGAGTTGCCTGGAGACCCTTGATGGTGGAACGTACCACGTTCACCGGGTTGGTAGACCCGTAACACTTGGACAGTACGTTCTGAACACCCGCCACTTCCAGTACTGCGCGCATCGCACCGCCGGCGATGATACCAGTACCTTCGGACGCAGGCTGCATGTAGACCTTGGAGCCGCCATGCTGAGCCTTGACCGGGTATTGCAGGGTAGTACCGTCAAGCGGAACTTCTACCATGTTCTTGCGTGCAGCTTCCATGGCCTTCTGGATGGCAACCGGCACTTCACGCGCCTTGCCACGACCGAAACCAACGCGACCTTTACCATCACCCACTACAGTCAGTGCGGTGAAGGCGAAAATACGGCCACCTTTAACAACCTTGGCGACACGATTGACCTGAACCAGCTTTTCCTGGAGCTCAGGCGCCTTCTGTTCGTTAACGCTCATCTTCTCCACCTCTTAGAATTGCAAGCCAGCTTCACGGGCTGCGTCGGCCAGAGCCTGAATACGGCCGTGATAACGGTAACCGGAGCGGTCAAAAGCAACCTGCTCTACACCTGCTGCCTTGGCACGCTCAGCGATCAGCTGACCGACCTTTTTGGCAGCGTCCACGTTACCGGTTGCACCCTGGCGCAGTTCCTTATCCAACGTGGAGGCAGAAGCCAGCACCTTGCTGCCGTCTGCAGTTGTGACCTGGGCGTACATGTGACGCGGTGTGCGGTGAACGCACAGACGATTGGTACCCAGTTCACGGATCTTCATGCGCACTTTGCGTGCGCGACGCAATCTTTCAGTATTCGCGCTCATAGTCCCGCCTTATTTCTTCTTGGCTTCTTTGCGTCTGACCTGCTCATCCGCATAACGAACACCCTTGCCCTTATAAGGCTCGGGCGGACGGAACGCGCGGACTTCCGCAGCGACCTGGCCAACCTGTTGCTTGTCGATACCGCGAATTACAACTTCCGTATTGGACGGAGTTTCTGCGGTAATCCCCTCGGGCAGCTCATATTCAACCGGGTGTGAAAAACCCAGTGTCAGATTGAGCTTCTTACCTTGCGCCTGGGCACGGTAACCTACGCCCGTCAGCTGGAGTTTACGTTCCCAGCCTGTGGAAACACCGGTCACCATGTTGTTGACCAGTGCACGAGTAGTACCAGCAAGAGCGCGGGACTTGGTAGCACCATCGCGGGCCGCAAAGCGCAGAACATTTTCTTCCTGCTTTACTTCAACCGCCTGGTGAATGGTGATTTGAAGCGCTCCCTTGGAGCCCTTCACACTAATTTCCTGTCCGTTCAGCTTAACCTCAACACCGGAAGGCAGCACGACAGGATTATTGGCAACCCTGGACATGTGTATCTCCTAGAATACGGTGCAGATGACTTCGCCACCCACGCCAGCAGCTCGTGCGGCGCGGTCTGTCATAACGCCCTTGGACGTTGAGACAATCGCGACTCCCAGACCACCGGATACTTTCGGCAGTTCCCCAGCGCCGTTGTACTGGCGCAGACTCGGACGGCTGACCCGCTTGATCTCTTCAATAACCGGCTTGCCACCGAAGTATTTCAGAGTAATCGTCAGCTCGGGCTTCGCGTCGGCTGAAACGGAGAAATCGTCGACGTAACCTTCGTCCTTGAGGACTTGGGCTACGGAGATCTTCATTTTTGAAGACGGCATCGTAACGTCTGCTTTCGATGCCATCTGTGCATTACGGATACGGGTAAACATATCCGCAAGCGTGTCTTGCATACTCATTGGTATGAGGCTCCTGATCTTTTTAGTTGTGCAGCGGCTTGCCGCACCGCTTACCAACAGGCACCCGACCGAGGTCAGGGTGCCTATCTTACCAGCTTGCCTTGGTCAGGCCCGGAACGTCACCGCGCATGCCGTATTCACGGAGTTTGATCCGTGACAGCTCAAACTTGCGCAGAACGCCGTGGGGACGACCAGTCACCTGGCAACGATTACGAAGACGCGAAGGAGAAGCATCGCGAGGAAGCTGCTGAAGCTTCATCTGTGCGTCCCAACGGTCATCATCGCTGGTATTCGGGTTCTTGATAATCGCCTTGAGCTCGGCACGCTTCGCTGCAAACTTCGCAACGGTCTTTTCGCGCTTGAGCTCACGGTTTTTCATGGAAACCTTAGCCATTACACTCGTTCCTTATTTCTTGAACGGAAAGCCAAAGGCTTTCAACAGTTCGCGACCTTCATCGTCGGTACCGGCAGTGGTGGTAATGGTGATATCCAGACCACGGATCTTGTCGACTTTGTCGTACTCGATCTCGGGGAAAATGATCTGCTCACGCACACCCATGCTGTAGTTACCGCGACCGTCGAACGATTTGGGATTCAGACCGCGGAAGTCACGAATGCGGGGAACCGCAATGTGAACCAGACGATCAAAGAAGTCCCACATACGCTCGCCGCGCAGGGTAACTTTACAACCGATAGGCCAACCTTCACGGATTTTGAAACCCGCGACGGATTTACGAGCCTTGGTAACAACCGCTTTCTGACCTGCCAGGCGCTCGAGATCCGCCACAGCATTCTCAATCAGCTTCTTGTCACCAACCGCTTCGCCGACACCCATGTTAAGGGTGATCTTTTCGATACGCGGCACCTGCATGATGTTCTTGTAGCTGAACTCTTTCTGCAGGGCGGGTACCACTTCCTTACTGTACTGCTCTTTCATGTTAAGCATCGTAACCACCACCGCTTACTGGTTATCGACAGCTTCATTCGTGGACTTGAAGATCCGCACTTTCGCGCCGTCTTCCTTGATCTGGAAGCCTACACGATCGGCTTTGCCGGTCTGCGGATTAAAAATAGCCACGTTGGAAGCCTGGATAGGTGCTTCTTTTTCGACGATGCCACCTGGGGAGCCCAGCATCGGGTTCGGCTTGGTGTGCTTCTTGATCATATTGATCCCAGAAACCACCATGCGGCCATCGTCCTGAACCTTCAGGACTTTACCACGTTTGCCTTTATCTTTCCCCGTGGTGACGATTACTTCGTCATCTCGTTTGATCTTTTTCATAACCGGCCTCTGGTCCTTTAAAGTACTTCGGGTGCCAGTGAGATAATCTTCATGAACTTTTCATTACGCAGTTCACGGGTAACCGGTCCGAAGATACGGGTACCAATCGGTGCGTCCTGATTGTTCAGAAGTACCGCCGCGTTTCCGTCGAAACGGATCAGCGAACCGTCGGGACGGCGAACACCCTTGCGGGTGCGTACCACGACAGCTTTCAGGACCTGGCCTTTCTTCACTTTACCGCGGGGGATGGCTTCCTTGACGGTCACCTTGATGATATCCCCTACGCTGGCATAACGCCGATGTGAACCGCCCAGGACCTTGATGCACATCACCTGACGCGCACCGCTGTTATCCGCGACTTCAAGCATTGTTTGAGTCTGAATCATGGTTGTTCTCCGGGCGAATTACACCTTGGATGCACGTTCAGTGACTTCCACCAGGGCCCAGCTCTTGGTCTTGGAGACCGGACGGGTTTCCTGAATGGTCACAGTGTCACCGATGTTGCACTGATTGCTCTCATCGTGAGCGTGGATCTTGGTTGAACGCTTCATGTACTTACCGTACAGCGGGTGTTTCACCTGACGCTCGACCAGCACCACGATGGACTTCTCCATCTTGTTGCTCACGACCTTGCCGCTCAGAGTTCTGGCAGTTTGGGTAGCTTCGGTCATGTCACTGTCCTGCCTTTTCGTTCAATACTGTTTTCACGCGAGCGATGTCGCGCTTCACCTTGCCGAGAAGGTGAGACTGATTCAGCTGACCTGTCGCCTTACGCATGCGCAGGTTGAACTGCTCCTTCAGGAGGTCGATCAGCTCTTTGTTCAGCTCCTCGACTGACTTTTCACGCAGCTCTGTTGCTTTCATCACATCACCGTCCTCGTTACAAAGGTGGTCTGTACCGGCAGTTTGGCCGCCGCAAGAGTGAATGCGTCACGAGCGATTTCCTCGGAAACACCTTCCATCTCGTAGAGCATACGGCCAGGCTGGATTTCAGCCACCCAATACTCGACAGAACCCTTACCTTTACCCATTCGAACTTCAAGCGGCTTACCGGTGATCGGCTTGTCCGGGAATACCCGAATCCAGATCTTACCGCCCCGCTTGATGCGACGAGTCATGGTACGACGCGCTGCCTCAATCTGGCGCGCAGTTATACGCCCACGGCTCGTAGCCTTCAATCCGTATTCACCGAAGCTCACCTTGTTGGCGCGGTGAGCAAGACCGGTGTTACGGCCTTTCATTACCTTGCGGAATTTGGTGCGTTTTGGTTGCAGCATAAGAGTGCCCCTTTACTTAGAACCTTTCTTCCCAGAGGCTTTCTTGTCAGCACGGACCTGCTCCATACCACCAAGAATCTCACCTTTGAAGATCCATACCTTGACGCCGATTACGCCGTAAGTGGTATGCGCTTCGTAGGTTGCGTAATCAATATCTGCACGCAGTGTGTGCAGCGGAACACGACCTTCGCGATACCACTCGGAACGCGCGATTTCAGCACCCCCGAGACGACCGCCAACCTGGATCTTGATACCCTTGGCACCCTGGCGCATGGCGTTCTGGACCGCACGCTTCATAGCGCGACGGAACATCACACGACGCTCCAGCTGGCCGGCAACGTTTTGCGCTACCAGGCGGGCATCGAGGTCCGGCTTGCGGACTTCTTCGATGTTGATGTGCACAGGCACACCCATCATGTCGCTGACTTCGCGACGCAGACGATCAACATCTTCACCCTTCTTACCGATAACAATACCGGGACGGGCAGTATGGATCGTGATACGGGCGTTCTGAGCAGGGCGCTCGATCACAATCTTGCTGACAGACGCCTTAACCAGACGCTTGTCGAGGAACTCGCGAACCTGAATATCATTCAGCAGGTTCTTGGAGTATTCCTTTTTGTCGGCATACCAGACTGAGTTGTGCTCTTTGATCACACCCAGGCGAATGCCGGTTGGATTTACTTTATGACCCATCTGAGCATCTCCTACTTGTCGGCGACCTTGACGGTGATATGGCAGGTGCGCTTGAAAATACGGTCAGCGCGCCCCTTGGCTCGAGCTTTGATTCGCTTGAGCGTCGGACCCTCATCCACCATCACGGTGGAAACCCGCAGTTCGTCAACGTCCAGACCTTCGTTATGCTCAGCGTTGGCGATGGCGGACTCAAGAGCTTTCTTGATCACGACCGCCGCCTTCTTCGGGCTGAAAGTCAGAATGTTCAGGGCATCCTCAACAGCCTTGCCACGTACTTGGTCAGCGACAAGACGTGCTTTCTGAGCTGAGAGGTTAGCGCCCTTATACTTGGCTGCTACTTCCATTTTGATTACCTCAGAATCAGCGTTTAGCTTTCTTGTCGGCCGCATGACCACGATAAGTACGCGTTGCCGCGAACTCACCCAGCTTATGTCCAACCATATCTTCGGTGACATAAACCGGCACGTGCTGCTTGCCGTTGTGGACTGCAATGGTCAGGCCTACCATCTCCGGAAAGACTGTCGACCGGCGGGACCAGGTTTTGATCGGCCGCTTGTCGTTAGCTTCCAGAGCTGCCTCGACCTTCTTCAACAGATGCAGGTCTATAAAAGGACCTTTCTTCAAAGAACGTGGCACAGCAATTACCTCTATGTAGTCGTTTACTTGGCCGAACGACGACGTACTATCATTTTGTCAGTACGCTTGTTCTTACGAGTCTTATGCCCTTTGGTCGGAACACCCCACGGAGTAACCGGGTGACGCCCGCCAGAGGTACGCCCTTCACCACCACCATGTGGGTGGTCAACTGGGTTCATAGCAACACCACGTACTGTTGGCCGTTTGCCGCGCCAACGTGATGCACCCGCTTTACCAAGCTGCTTGAGGCTGTGTTCGCTGTTGGACACTTCACCCAACGTTGCGCGACAGTCAACAAGCACCTTACGCATTTCACCTGAGCGCAGGCGGATGGTGGCATAAGCACCTTCCCGGGCAACCAGCTGTACGGATGCGCCCGCAGAGCGAGCCAGCTGTGCACCTTTGCCAGGCTTGAGTTCGACGCAGTGGATCACAGAACCGACCGGAATATTCCGGAGCGGCAGCGTGCTACCCACCTTGATTGGCGCGTCGATACCGGAGCGCACAGGATCACCGATCTGCATACCCTTGGGAGCGATGATGTAACGACGCTCGCCATCGGCATACTTCAACAGTGCAATGTGCGCAGAGCGGTTCGGATCATATTCCAGGCGCTCAATAGTCGCCGGGATACCATCTTTGGTCCGCTTGAAATCGATGACACGGTAGTGCTTCTTGTGGCCACCACCCGTGTGACGGGTTGTGATGCGGCCTACATTGTTACGACCACCCGTCTTGTTCTTTCTTTCTACCAACGGCTCGTAGGGGCGCCCAGTGTGCAGATCCGGGTTGTAAAGCTTTACAACGTGACGGCGTCCGGCAGATGTTGGTTTGGTTTTGACGATCGGCATATTACGACCCCTTTACCTTATTCCACATCCAGAAAATCGATGTCCTGACCTTCTGCCAGCTTTACGTAAGCCTTACGAATGTCATTACGCTTGCCGAACCCGCGGATAGTGCGCTTGAGCTTACCCTTACGGTTCAGAACCTGAACACCTTCTACGGTGACGTTGAACAGCTGCTCAACGGCTTTTTTGATCTCGGGCTTGGTGGCATCAGGTGCTACACGAAACACTACCTGACCACGCTCTGCTGCCAGAGACGCTTTTTCCGATACGTGCGGCCCAAGCAGGACCTTGTAAATACGTTCCTGATTCATCCCAGCATCTCCTCGATCTTCTTCAGAGCGGGAACGGTCACAACGACCTTCTCGAAGGCAACCAGGCTAACCGGATCCAGACCGGCAATATCACGCACGTCAACGTGCGGAATGTTGCGTGAGGCCAGATGCAGGTTCTGTTCGACGTTGTCGGACAGAATCAGCGCATTGGTCACACCGATATCCTTCAGCTTGGCGTTGAATGCCTTGGTCTTCGGGCTGTCAACGTTCATGTCGTCAACAACAACCAGACGCTCTTGGCGAACCAGCTCGGAAAAAATGGAGCGCATCGCTGCGCGGTACATTTTGCGGTTTACCTTCTGCTCAAAGCCGCGAGGCTTGGCTGCAAAGGTAACGCCACCGGAGCGCCAGATCGGACTACGGATAGTACCGGCACGGGCACGACCGGTGCCCTTCTGGCGCCATGGCTTCTTACCGCCACCGCTTACTTCGGAACGCGTTTTCTGAGCCTTGGTACCCTGGCGGGCGCCTGCCATGTAGGCAGTCACTACCTGGTGAACCAGCGACTCGTTAAAATCTTTGGCGAATGCAGCGTCGGAAACAGAAATTCCCTTGCCGCTACCTGTAATAGTCAATTCCATCGCACCGCTCCTCAGGCTTTAACTGCAGGCTTGATGACAACATCGCCGCCAGTTGCGCCGGGAACGGCACCACTTACCAGCAGCAGGTTGCGCTCGGCGTCGACACGGACAATTTTCAGGTTCTGCACAGTTACCTGAGCATTACCCATCTGGCCCGCCATCTTTTTGCCCTTGAATACCTTGCCCGGAGTCTGGTTCTGACCAATGGAACCCGGAGCACGGTGAGACAGAGAGTTACCGTGAGTGGCATCCTGCATGGAGAAGTTCCAGCGCTTAACACCGCCCTGGAAGCCCTTACCCTTGGACTGGCCGATGGCATCTACCACCTGACCGTCTTCGAATACAGAAGCCGTAATCTCGCCACCGGCGGCCAGATCCTCACCTTCGCCATCGGCAAGACGGAATTCCCACATACCACGACCGGCTTCAACACCCGCCTTGGCAAAGTGGCCCGCTTCGCTCTTGGTAACACGAGAGGAACGACGAGTACCGACAGTCACCTGAACGGCGCGGTAGCCATCGCTTTCAAGAGTTTTCAGTTGGGTAATGCGGTTGGGCTCAACCTCAATTACCGTTACGGGCAGCGCCTGCCCATCTTCCGTAAAAATACGGGTCATACCGGCCTTACGACCGACAACACCAATTGCCATGTTTCACCTCTTAAGTGTACGGGGCTCTCACCCTCTATGGCCTTATGACAGTTACACAGACTAATACCGGGCGGTATTAGCCGAGGCTGATCTGAACGTCTACACCTGCTGCCAGGTCCAGTTTCATCAGAGCATCTACTGTCTTTTCCGTCGGCTCAACGATGTCGAGCAAACGCTTATGCGTACGAATTTCATACTGATCGCGCGCGTCCTTGTTGACGTGCGGAGAGATCAATACGGTGTACTTTTCCTTCCGCGTCGGCAGAGGGATAGGGCCACGCACCTGAGCGCCGGTCCGCTTGGCGGTATCGACGATCTCCTGCGTGGACTGGTCGATCAGGCGATAATCAAACGCCTTCAACCGGATTCGAATTTTTTGGCTTTGCATGATGCACCAAACTCCACTCGTAGCAGCTACTAGTTAGCCGACCTTCAAAAAAAGGAGCCGCATTGTATGCATAATACCCAACCCTGTCAACAGCAATACTGGTTGACCGGGTCAGGCTGGCTTTGCGGCTGAAACAGAAAAAGGGGCTGAAGAATCAGCCCCTTTTTTCCTGATCAAACGAGCAGATTACTCGATGATCTTGGAGACTACGCCGGCACCAACGGTACGGCCGCCTTCACGAATCGCGAAGCGCAGGCCATCTTCCATGGCGATCGGAGCAATCAGGGTAACACTCATCTTGACGTTGT
>NZ_PSSW01000010.1 GCF_002933295.1 Marinobacter flavimaris | reverse complement strand
TGGCTCTGGCACTACAATCACGAACGACCCAATATGGGACTCGGAGGGATTACTCCTCAACAGAAGTTGGCCATGATGGCCTGAGGTCTACTTTTGAACCCCGCTAAAAATGGGGGGATTACCGCTCCATTTACCCGAATTCCAAATACATCAATTAAGCCGGTGTCGCGAAGAGTGCCTGACTTTGACTCATTAATCCTAAAGCCATTGCGCTCTATTATTCTAATGGCTGCCTTTGCGTATTTCTCGATGGGAAATTTTGAATCAGGGTGAGAGATCGTAATATCGTCAATGAAGCGGGTGTATCTCGCTCCTGAGTCCGAAATGTGCCGGACCAGACTTGGCTCATCATTAAAGAAAATTAGATTTGATAAAGCCACACTGGTCGGGGCGCCCTGAGGAAGATTGAAGTCGTCTTTTGCGCAAATTCTGGTTAGAAGATCGGAGACTTCAGGTGAATAGTGGAAGAATTCTGTAAAGACCTCATAAATTTGATGGAACAATATATTGTCAAAAAAGCTATCTATGTCTAGTTGTGCGACAACGCTTGAAGGGCAATGAACGGTGGCGCATTTGATGTAGTCTCTCGAATCAAGCGTGTCTCTTATGCCACCGTAGAGGTACGGCGGGTATAATACAGCTCGAAAAATCCGTGAATTGATTTTCTTTTGAATAGCCTTCAGGTCTGGATGAGGATCATAAACTATTCGAGTCCCGCCGTTTCTTTTGGGCTTTCTGAGCTCAAAATATCTTCCATCAAACGGCTGAGCGAGGTCTTGGAGGTGTGCCACCGACGTAGTGAGTGCGGACGCCAGTTTGTCTATGGAAGTTATAGCTCCTCGTGGTGAGCTAGCTTTGTAATGATCAATAGCGAAGACTCCATTCGTACGCCCGTAAATGTATTGACCCTGCTCCCCGGGACACCGGCCACCGCTTCTCCGAGTGAGCTAGCAAACCAAAATAAAGCGTAAGCGAGAAACGGAGGAGCAAGGCCAATCCTCGGGACGCAGTTTAGGTTCAGCTCTAGGCTTCGCCAGATCCCGGTTGGACTGCTATGCAGTCGAGCAAAAATGCTCATCTTCCCGCTTTATTGTAAGGTCTATTCGCACACTCGCTGGGCGGATGTTTACGCCCATGCTCAAATCATCCTCACATTTTTAACGCTACTACTCAACCAATAATTTTTCCCGCCACGACCCTCTGTTCTCAATCTCCGGCACAGCGTAATTCAGCTTTTCAATTGTTGTAGGTAAGTGGTGTGGTCAACTAATTCCGGACAACCCATTTTGGAAAGCGAAAAAGGTCCGCTTTGTGGTCGATCTGAATGTCCGCTTTGCGACCAAAGCTGAAAATGTCTGCTTGGATGGCGCAACGTTGCTGTGCCATGAAGAGAGTCAGGTGAAGACAGTGCAAAGGTCACGTCGGTAGGTTGCGATGCATTCACCTAAATTAACTGGGCACTGCTAGGGCACCATTTGGGCACAGGCGCAACAATCGAGAAAAATTCCCGCTTTTAATCTTCCCGTGCAAAGGTCACTGATTGAGTCGGAGGTGTTCGGACTGGTCAGGCGTGAGCGATACAGGTGAGGGTGTTTTCTTGGTGATAACTTATTGATTTGCCAAGTTAATGGCCCGCCCGTCAGGATTCGAACCTGAGACCTTCGCCTCCGGAGGGCGACGCTCTATCCAGCTGAGCTACGGGCGGATTTCAACAAGTTTGGCATGTTTGACCGTTGCCTTCGGTTCCGGATTTTTTCTCTGGCCCTCCTCCGGAGGGCAACGCTCTATCCAGCTGAGCTACGGGCGCTTCGAGCTCGACGATGGCTCGCCGATTTCGAGTGCGCAATCTTACGTGCGAAGCAGGTCGCTGTCCAGTCCCGGAAGGCAAGTCCTGCCATCAGTTTTGGGGCAGGCGCTGCTCGGGGGTGATCGTTACCAGATTGTTGTCATTGCTGAAGGTCACCTCGCCATCCTGGATGGTCACCTGGAAGCTCATGGACCGGTCCGCGAGGGCGGCCAGCGCCTCAGTGTCATCGCCGGGCAGGTGGATGATGGTGAGGTTGTCGAAACGCTCCAGCTTGCCATGATGTTTGTCCCACCAGACCGGGAAGGCGCGGTCGCCATAGGTGTACAGGATCACTTTTTCTGCGCGGTTGCAGGCCTTTCTCAGTCGATCCTCTTCCGGCAGGCCCAATTCAACCCACACTTCAATCTCGCCCGTCAGGTCTTTCTGCCACAGCTCTGGCTCATCATCGGTGCTCAGGCCTTTGGTAAATTCGAGGGTGTCGCCGGCGTTCAGGGCAAAGGCAAGCAGCCGGATCATCACGCGCAGGTCCGTTTCCGACGGATGCTGGGCGATGGTCAATTGATGATCCGCGTAGTAGTGACGGTCCATGTCGGCGATGTTGAGCGTCGCCTTGAGGATGGTTGCTTTGAGCGCCATGGGCTTCCTGCATTGGTATCGGGATAGGGGTTTGGGCTAGTGTAATGCAATTCTTTCCCGGGTGAGTGTAAGCGCATGCCGATGTTGCGTGGTTTTCTGGTTCTGGTGCTGTTTTTTATTCTTGGCGAGTCTGTGCGCCTGCTGCTGGCGTTGCCGGTGAGTGGCGGCGTGCTGGGGATGGTGGTCATTACCTTCACGCTGATGCTTAAAGGCAACGTGAGTGATGATCTTGCTCGGGCCAGCCAGGGGCTTATATCGGTGCTGGTGCTCTTGATCATGCCGGGGGTGGTGGGTGTGTTTTTCACGGCGAACCAGTTCTCCGGGCAGTGGCTGGCGGTTGCGGCGGCATTGCTGGTGGGCACCTTTCTCAGTGTGCTGACTACCTTGTTGTTGATGAAGGCGGTGACGAAAAGAGGCGTTAGCGATGGTGAGTGAGCTCCTTGCGCGCTTCCAGGCCCTGCCGGAGTCGCTTGCCGCCACCCCGATTCTTGCGATCGGTTTGACCCTCGGTGCCTTTTTTGCCGGCAACTGGCTGTTCTCCCGCATTGGCCGGCCTATCTGGCTGCCGCCGGTTGTTTTGTCTGCGTGTCTTTTATCTGGCTTCATCGCGTTGGCGGTGGATTACCAGGATTACCAACAGGGCGCGCGGTGGCTGACGGTGTTGCTGGGGCCTGCCACCGTCGCACTCGGGATTCCCTTGTACCAGCAGATGCACCATATCCGTGCCATGTGGCGCCCGATTGTGGTCACGCTGCCGATTGCCGCCACCATGGCGGCGGTTTACGCCGTGGTGATTGGCTGGGCTCTGGGGGCCACACCGGAGGTCCTGGCATCGCTGGCGCCCAAGTCGGTTACTGCGCCTATCGCCATCGGTATTACCGAGCAGTTGGGCGGTTCGGTGCCCCTGATGATGGGCGGGCTCCTGATCACGGGCGTGGTGGCAACCCTCTTCGTTGACCTGCTCGCGCGGCTTTTGCCTGTTGAGGACGAACGGATTCTGGGCTTTGCCCTGGGGCTGAATGGCCATGCCATCGGAACCGCGAGGGCGTTTGAAATCAGCCATAGCGCCGGCGCGTTTGCGTCTCTGGGAATGGGACTTACCGGTGTGTTTACTGCCCTGATCCTGCCTCTGGTTTTCCGGCTGTAAGTCTGCGCCAAATCAGGTCATTCACCTGGCGTATAGCCCCATGTCGCAATTTCGATTGCCCTAAGTGTTTTCCGAGACTAGCTTGTTGGCCAGGCATTCGGCGCCGTTCTGCGCCGATGTTCCGTGAAAATTCCTAAAACAGCGACGGAAAACGCGATGAAAAAACTGATTGCAGCATTTGTCGGTTCCATGGCCCTGGCGGCGGCGCCGGTAGCCCTGTCTGCCGAGGCGACCAAGGAACTGAAGATGGCGTACGACGCCGACCCCGTGACCCTCGACATTCATGAGCAGCTGTCTGGTGGCATTCTCCAGCTGTCTCATATGACCTTTGATCCGCTGTTGCGCTGGACCAAGGATCTTGGTTTCGAGCCGCGCCTGGCAGAGAGCTGGACCCGGGTTGATGAAAACACCATGCGCTTCAAACTCCGTTAGGGCGTGAAGTTCCATTCCGGCAACGAGCTGACGACCGCGGATGTGAAGTTCACTTTCGACCGCCTGAAGCAGAGCCAGGATTTCAAGGCCATCTTCAAGCCCTTCAGCGGCATCAACATCATCGATGATTACACCTTCGAGCTGGTCACCAGTGAGCCCTATCCGCTGCTGCTGAACACCGCCACCTATATCTTCCCGTTCGACAGCGAGTTCTACAGCGGCCAGACCGAAGACGGCAAAGACAAGAGCGCCATCCTCAAACATGGCAACTCGTTCGCATCCGAGAATCTGTCGGGCACCGGCCCTTACACCGTGACCGAACGCAAGCAGGGTGTCCGCGTCGAGTTCGAGCGCTTCGACGACTACTGGGATACCGAGTCCCCGGGTAACGTCGGCAAGATCGTGCTGACTCCGATCAAAGAGAACAACACCCGGGTTTCTGCGCTGCTGTCCGGTGGTGTCGACTTTATCGCCCCGGTTCCGCCCAATGATCTGGAGCGGATCCGCAACGACAAGAACGCCAACCTGGTCACCATGAGTGGCACCCGCATCATCCTGTTCCACATGAACCAGGAGCGAGTGGAAGCCTTCAAGAACCCGAAGGTTCGCCAGGCGATTGCCTATGCCATCAACCAGGAAGGCATTGCCGCCAAGATCATGAAAGGCTTCGCCACCCCTGCTGCCCAGATGTCGCCTGAAGGCTACCAGGGCTATAACGAGTCCCTGACACCGCGCTTCGATGTGGCCAAGGCCCAGGAGCTGATGAAGGAAGCCGGTTACGAGGACGGTTTCACAATCACCATGATGGCGCCGAACAACCGCTACGTGAACGACGACAAGATCGCTCAGGCAGTGGCTGCCATGCTGGCGCGCATCAACATCAAGGTGGATCTGAAAACCCTGCCAAAGGCCCAGTACTGGCCGGAGTATGACAACCGCGCCGCTGACATGATGATGATCGGCTGGCACGCGGATACCGAGGACTCCGCCAACTTCTACGAGTTCCTGACCTTCTGCCCGGATGCCGACACTGGCGCTGGCCAGTACAACGCCGGTAACTACTGCAACCCGGAAATCGACGCCCTGGTACAGAAGGCCAACGTCGAGACCGACCTGGACAAGCGTGCCGCCATGCTGCAGGAAGTGGAACAGCGTCTGTACGATGATGCCGCCTTTGTTCCGCTGCACTGGCAGGACCTGGCCTGGGCCTCCAAGAAGAACGTGAATATTGAGCCGGTGCTCAATGTCATGAACTTCCCGTACCTGGGTGATCTGGTTGTTGAGTAACTGCCTTTGATGGCCGGCCGGCGCTGGAGTGATCCGGCGCCGGCCTTTTGTTTGCAAGCCTTATCCGGAAGCTTTCCATGTTAGCGTTTTTGGTTCAGCGGATTTCCCAGGCGTTTCTGGTCATGTTTGTGATCAGCGTGATTGCCTTTGCCATTCAGGATGGCCTCGGGGACCCGCTTCAGGAAATGGTGGGGATGTCCGTCTCCGAAGAGGAGAGGGAAGCCATTCGAGAGGAGCTTGGCCTGAACGACCCGATGGTGGTGCAGTACCTGCGGTTTGCAGGCAATGCGCTCCAGGGCGACCTGGGCAACTCCTATTTCTACAGCAAGCCGACCCTGGAAGTGATCGCCGAGCACCTGCCGGCGACGCTGGAGCTGGTCATCGGTGCCAGTCTGATTATTGTGTTTCTTTCCGTGCCGATTGGTGTCTATGCCGCTATCCGGCCCCAGGCATGGTTATCCAAATTCTTTATGGGCGTCAGTACCGTGGGTATTTCCATCCCGGTGTTCCTGACGGCCATTGTGCTGATTCAGCTGTTCTCCATTGGTGTGACGGTGAACTGGTTTCCGTCCGATACCGGGTGGGGGCAGTGGCTGAACGACTTCTTTTCCACTGAGGGCGGCCTGCCCTCTTACGGGCGTGGTGATGAGCTGACTCACCTGTTCGCCACCTGGGAATCGGGCTTCTTCACCGGTACCGGTCTGATGCACCTGATCCTACCGTCGGTGTCGCTGGCCTCGATCATGCTGCCGCTGTTTATCCGGCTGATCCGGGCCGAGATGATGGAAGTGCTGCAGAGCGACTATGTGCGTTACGCCCGGGCCAAGGGCCTGAGCGCCGGCCGCATCAACTTCCTGCACGCACTCAAGAACACCATGCTTCCGGTGATCACCGTGGGTGGCGTGCAGATCGGCATTATGGTGGCGTACACCATCCTTACGGAAACCGTGTTCCAGTGGCCGGGCGTGGGCCTGATGTTCCTGGAGGCCATTACCCGCAGTGACATTCCGCTGATCGTGGCTTACCTGATGGTGGTGGGCCTGATTTTCGTGGTTACCAATACCCTGGTGGATCTGATCTACGGTCTGGTGAATCCCACCGTCAAACTGACAGGAAAGAAAGCATGACAACGGCAACGGTTTCCCGCTGGTACCGCTTCCGCGAGTCCTTCTTCTGGTACAGCTTCAAGCGCGACAAGGTGGCGATTGTCAGCTTTGCCGTGCTGCTGCTGATGGTGCTGGCGGCGGTGTTCGCGCCCCTGCTGGCGCCCGCCGATCCCTACGATCTGGCGCAGATCAACATTATGAATTCTGAGCTGCCCCCGGTGGGCATGAGCGGAGCCGATCCGGCATTTCCTCTGGGCACCGACGCCCAGGGCCGGGATCTGCTGTCCACGATTCTTTACGGTACCCGGGTGTCCCTGATGATCGGTTTCGGGGCGGTGGTCCTGCAGGCGTTTCTGGGCATTCTGTTCGGTCTCCTCGCCGGCTACCTGGGTGGCAAGGTCGATGCGGTGCTGATGCGCATTGCCGATGTGCAGCTGTCCTTCTCCACTCTGATGGTTGCCATCATCGTGGGCGCAGTGTTCAAGGCCAGCTTCGGTAACCTGATGTTCGGTGAGATCGCCATTTACATGCTGATCTTCATCATCGGTGTTGCCGAGTGGCCCCAGATTGCCCGGACCGTTCGTGCTTCGGTGCTGGCGGAAAAGAAGAAGGAGTACGTGGATGCGGCCAAGGTGATGGGTTTCGGGACCCGTCGGATCATGTTCCGGCACATCCTGCCCAATACGCTGTCGCCCATCTTCGTTATCGCCACGGTCCAGATCGCCAACGCCATTATCTCCGAGGCGGCGCTGTCGTTCCTGGGGCTTGGCATGCCGGAGACCCAGCCGTCGCTGGGCTCGCTGATCAAATCCGGCTTTGACTACATCCAGGGCGGTTCCTGGTGGATCACCCTGATCCCGGGCCTGGTGCTGGTGGTGCTCGTGCTGGTCATCAACCTGTTGGGTGACTGGTTGCGGGATGTGATGAACCCACGGCTGTACAAGGGGTAACACCATGGCACTGTTGGAAGTAAAAGATCTTGATGTACGTTTTGCCGTGCGTGGTGGCGACCTGACAGCGCTGCGCGGCATCAGCTTCAGCCTGGACAAGGGCGAGCGCCTGGGCCTGGTGGGGGAGTCCGGTGCCGGCAAGTCGGTGGCTGCCTTTTCCATCCTGAACCTGATTGCCAAGCCGGGCTACATCGCCGGCGGACAGATCCTGTTCGAGGGCAGGGACCTCGCCGCCATGAGCGAGCGGGAGCTGCGCCGAATCCGTGGTAACCGTATCGCCATGATCTTCCAGGATCCGATGATGACCCTGAACCCGGTCCTCACCATCGGAACCCAGATGGTGGAGGCTCTCCTTGCCCATCGGAAAATCAGTAAAAAAGAAGCCCGTGCCATTGCTCTGGAC
Organism: Marinobacter flavimaris; assembly: GCF_002933295.1. Taxonomy (GTDB): domain Bacteria; phylum Pseudomonadota; class Gammaproteobacteria; order Pseudomonadales; family Oleiphilaceae; genus Marinobacter; species Marinobacter flavimaris. Next base: position 167,043 of record NZ_PSSW01000010.1, on the reverse strand, counting down.
CGGCTGCAGAAGGTGCAGATTCCTTCTCCGGAGAAGCGTCTCGATCAATACCCCCATGAGCTGTCCGGGGGCATGCGCCAGCGGGTGATCATTGCCATCGCCCTGCTGCTGGATCCGGAAATCATCATCGCGGATGAGCCCACGACGGCTCTGGATGTCACCATTCAGGCGGAAATCATGGATCTGCTACTGAACCTGTGCGAACAGGAGAACGTGGCGTTGATGCTGATTACCCACGATCTGGGCGTGGTTTCCCAGGTGACCCAGCGAATGCTGGTCATGTACTCCGGCCGGATTATCGAGCAGGGGCCGACCCGGGAAATTATCAACGATGCCCAGCACCCCTACACCCAGGGGCTGATCAACGCGCTGCCCCAGATGGGCGAGCCCGGCGAGCGGCTGTTCCAGATTCCCGGCTCCATGCCATCGTTGAAGAACGTGCCCTCCGGCTGTCCGTTCCATCCCCGCTGCAACTTCGCCACCGAGCAGTGCAAGCAGGCCATGCCGGAGTATGTGCGCTCGGGCAATGTGAATGTGGCCTGTTACGAAGTTGCCAACCTGATTGAACAGGAGAAACGCATGCAGGAGGCCGAATCATGACCTCCCCTCTGGTAAGTATCAGCGGTCTCGAGAAACGCTTTGACCTGTCCGGCAGCCTGCTGGAGCAGATCACCTTTGAGGGTGGACGCTTCCGCCGCAAACAGGAGGCTGTCCACGCCATCAACGGCGTGGACCTGGAAGTGCAGAAGGGCGAGGCCCTGTGCGTGGTGGGCGAATCCGGCTGTGGCAAGTCGACCGTGGCCCGAACCGTGATGGGGTTGCTCTCGCCCAGCGCCGGCGAGATTCACTACGACGGCCAGCGCATCGACAATCTGGAGCGCAAGGATTCACTGCCGTACCGGCGCAAGATGCAGATGATCTTCCAGAATCCCTATGCGTCCCTGAACCCGCGCATGACCATCCAGCAGACCCTGGAGGAGCCGATCCGGTTCCATCATCCGGACTGGTCCCCGGTGCAGGTGCGGGACAAGATCCATGAGGTGATGCATTCGGTGGGCATTGATCAGGACTGGGGCAACCGCTTCGGCCACGAATTCTCCGGTGGCCAGCGCCAGCGGATCGCCATTGCCCGGGCCCTGGCAGTTGATCCGGAGTTCATCGTGGCCGACGAGCCGATCTCGGCCCTGGACGTCTCGATCCAGGCCCAGGTGCTGAACCTTCTGATGGACGCCCAGGAAAGCAGGGGCTTGACCTACCTGTTTATTACCCACGATCTGGCGGTGGTGGAGCATTTCGGCACCCGGGTTGCCGTCATGTACCTTGGGCGGGTTTGTGAGCTGGCGGATACAAAAACGCTGTTTTCCGCGCCCCGACATCCCTACACCCAGGCGCTGTTGTCGGCTATTCCGAAACTGGAGGATGATCGCCCCAACCACATCCGCCTGAAAGGAGAGGTGCCCACGCCGGTGAACCTGCCGTCGGGCTGTGTCTTCCACGGTCGGTGTCCCTACGCCAACGAGCGCTGCCGGCAGGAAATTCCGCAGCTGATCACCACGGATGGCGGTACCCAGGTGGCCTGCCACGCGGTGGAAGAGGGCCGGTTGTAACGGCGCCGCTGCGATAGGCTATGATGCCAGCAGCAGAACTCGCATCGATACAACGACATACCCTCAGGGGACTCCATGGAAGTAAGCTGGTTGGAAGATTTTCTGGCGCTGGCCCGAACGCGCCATTTTTCACGTGCTGCCGAGTTGCAGCACGTGAGCCAGCCTACGTTCAGCCGCCGGATCAAATTATTGGAAGAAGCCATGGGCAGCACGCTGGTCAACCGCCAGACGCTGCCGCTCTTGCTGACGCCTGCTGGCGAGATATTCCGGGAGCTGTGCGAGCGAATCACCCGGGATGTCCGGGATACCCGTGATCGAATCAGCGCCCTTGAAGCCGAGGTGTCTGCCAGGATCAGTGTGGGTTCCACGCAGGGTCTGTTTTCGCACTTTTACCAGGGCTGGGCGAAAGACGCGGGCATTGCCGAGCGTTTGCAGCTAAATCTGAATGCCACCAGTTGGGTGGGGGAGCAGTTTCTGGAGGCGCTGGACAGTGGCGAGTGTGATCTGGTGCTGTGCTATTGGCATCCCGATCTGCCCTGGGGCGGGAGGCTGACTGCCGATAGTTACGACTGGCTGGTGCTGGCTCGCGAATCCCTGGTTCCGGTCAGTGTTGCTGGCGATCAGGGGCATCCGCGGTTTGCCTTGCCGGGCAGCCCGGAACAGCCGGTACCGCTGATCGCTTATCACAGTCGTGGTTTCCTGCAATCGGCGATTGAGGGCCATCTTGCCCGCAACAGGTTGACGGCCAATCTGTTACCCCTGAACGAGAACACCCAGTCCGCCAGCATCAAGGCGCTGGTGAAGCAGGGGTTCGGTATGGGGTGGTTGCCCCGGCGCATGACAGAAAAAAGCGAACAGTTCGGCAGTCTGGTGCGAGCCGGTGACGAAGGCTGGGATGTCCCCCTGGAAATTCGCCTGATCCGTCTCCGTGACACCCGGTCGGACGATCTTTTAACGCTCTGGAAAACACTGGAAGATGGCCATGCCTGATGATGCGCTGTTGTCGCTGCAGACCGATCACCTGAAAGAACTGCAGGCCCGATACGAATCGGCCCTGGCAGAGCATGGCTACGACAGCCTGCTTATTGCTTCCGGCGCCGCGCCTTACCGTTATGGAGATGACCAGGCCTGGCATTTCCAGGGTTATGGTCCGTTTCTGCACTGGACCGGGCTGGCCGGTCGCGAACACTGCTGGCTCTGGATCCGGGCCGGGCACAAGCCCGTGCTCTGGCTGTTCGAACCGGTCGACTTCTGGCACGCCAATTCGCCACTGGCGGAAGAGCCCTGGCAGCAATTCATCGAGGTTCGCAGCAGTGCCTCACCCGAGGCCCCGTTGCTGGATGATCCGGAAAGTCTTGCGGTGATCGGGGATCCTGCCCTGATATCGAATATTCCGGGTGAGAAAAACCCGGAGGCTCTGTTGAGGGATCTGGACGAGACCCGCGTGTGCAAAACGCCCTACGAAATCGAGTGTCTCGCACAGGCGAACCGACTGGCTCTGGCAGGCCACGCGGCGGCCCGGGACGCGTTCCTGGCCGGCGAGAGCGAGTTTGGCATCAACCTGGCCTACCAGCAGGCAACCGGTCAGCGGGAAGCCGAAGCGCCTTATCACAGCATTATCGGGCTGAACGAGCACGCCGGGACGTTGCACTACCAGTATTACGATACGCAGCCGCCGGGGCAGACCCGTAGCCTGCTGATCGATGCCGGGGTCCGTTTTCGGGGCTACTGCTCCGATATCACCCGTACCACGGCAGGTCCGGAAGAGTCGCACTTCGCAGCGCTGATCCACGGTCTCGACCGGCTCCAGGTCAGGCTCTGCGACATGGTCGCGCCCGGGGTGGACTACATCGACATCCATCGCAAGGCCCATCAGGGGCTTGCCGCCCTGCTGTCGGCCACCGGTCTGGTTACCGGCCTGGATGACGAGGGTATCGTCGAAAAGGGCATCACCCGTGTATTCTTCCCCCATGGCATCGGTCACTTCCTGGGCGTCCAGGTGCACGACGTGGCTGGAAAACCAACGCCGCCTCCGGACGACGCGCCGTTTCTCCGTCTCACCCGCCGGCTTGAACCCGGTATGGTGGTAACCATCGAGCCGGGTCTCTATTTCATTCCGTCGCTGCTGGATCCACTGCTGGAAGGCGAGCTGGGGCAATATTTAAACCGGGAGCTGATTGGGCGGCTGAGAGGCTGCGGCGGAATCCGTATCGAGGACAACGTGGTGGTTACCGACGCAGGTTCGCGGAATCTGACCCGGGGTTTGTGAGTCTCGCAACACAAAAGTTGCACAAATTTAAGCCAGAAGGCTTGCATTTCTAGATGCCAATGACAATAATTATCACTAACTTTTATTGTCATTGGTGAGTCACTGCTATGTACGTTTGCCTTTGCCACGGCGTAACCGACCGGGAAATTCGCGAAGCTGCCGATAACGGCGTGTCATCCATGCGCCAGCTTGGCAAAGAGCTGGGTGTGGGCACCCAGTGTGGACGCTGTGCCTGCACCGCCCGCGAAATCCTGCGCGAGAGCCGCACGCCCGATTACCTGGCCATGGCCAACATGCTCGCCCAGCCTGCCTGACCGGCACGATTGGCCGGTTCTGTTTTTCTCCTGCGCCATAAGGGGCTATCCTAAGACACTGATTCATTCGGCCATCAGGGAGCCCGACCATGAAAGGCGATAAAAAGGTCATCCAGCACTTGAACAAGGTCCTCGGCAACGAGCTGACCGCGATCAACCAGTACTTTCTCCATTCCCGCATGTACAAGGATTGGGGTATTACCAAGCTGGCCGCCAAGGAATACGAAGAATCCATCGACGAGATGAAGCATGCAGACCAGCTTATCGAGCGGATCCTGTTCCTCGAAGGGCTGCCCAATCTCCAGGATCTGAACAAATTGCTGATCGGCGAAAACGTCGAGGAAATGATCTCCTGCGATCTCAAACTGGAAGAAATTGCCCACACCGACCTGAAAGAAGCGATCCTCTACTGCGAGGAAGTGCAGGATTTCACCAGCCGTGAACTGTTCCGCAGCATTCTCGATAGTGAAGAAGAGCACATCGACTGGCTGGAAACCCAGCTGGAAATGATTTCCCAGATGGGCATCCAGAACTACATCCAGCTTCAGTCATCCGCCGCGGAGTAATTTCAGACAATGGACTTGTCCTGTTTTAAAGCCTACGACCTGCGAGGCCGGGTGCCGGATCAACTGAATCCGGTCCTTGCTGAAAAAATCGGACGCGCTTACGTGGAAATCACTGGCGCGAAAAAAGTCATCGTGGGCTACGACATCCGGCTGTCCAGTCCCGACATTGCCGAGGCACTCAGCTCCGGCCTCATGGCCGCCGGCGCGGATGTGTTTGATATCGGCCTGTGCGGCACCGAGCAGGTGTATTTTGCCACCAGCCATTACAAGATGGACGGCGGCATTATGGTGACTGCCAGCCACAATCCCAAAGATCACAACGGCATGAAAATGGTCGGCCCTGAATCCCGGCCTATCAGCTCCGATAACGGTCTGAACGAGATCCGCGACCGGGTGCTGGAGCCATTCGGTGATGCACCTCAGCAGGGTCGCTACGAACCACTTGAGGTGATGAGCGCCTACGTGGACCATCTCCTGGGGTATATCGATGCCGGTTCGCTCAGCCCGCTGACCATTGTCTGCAACGCCGGTAACGGCGGCGCCGGCCTGGTGATCGATGAACTCGAACAGCACCTGCCCTTTGAATTCGTGAAAGTGCACCACCAGCCAGACGGCCATTTTCCCAACGGCGTACCGAACCCGATCCTCCCGGAAAACCGGGCGGCGACGGCCGACGCCGTTATCGCGGAAGGCGCTGCCATGGGCATCGCCTGGGATGGCGACTACGACCGCTGCTTCTTCTTCGACGAAAACGGCCGTTTCATAGAGGGGTACTACATTGTTGGTTTGCTCGCCGACCAGTTCCTGCGCAAAACCGGCGGCGGCAAGGTCATCCATGACCCCCGTCTGACCTGGAACACCCTTGATCTGGTGAAAGCCGCCGGTGGCGAAGCCATCGAGAGCAAGACCGGCCACGCCTTCATCAAACAGAGAATGCGTGACGAAGATGCCGTGTATGGTGGCGAAATGAGCGCCCACCACTACTTCCGCGACTTCGCCTATTGCGACAGCGGCATGATCCCCTGGCTGCTGGTTGCCGAACGCCTCTGCCAGTCCGGCCAGACCCTGTCGTCGCTCATCGATGCCCGAATCGAAGCCTACCCCGCCAGCGGCGAAATCAACCGCACCATCGATGATCCCCCCAAGGTCATCGCTGCGATTGAAGCCAAATACAGCGTTGGCGCCAAAAGCGTCAGCCACGTGGACGGCGTAAGCATCGAATTCGACGACTGGCGCTTCAACCTACGAATGTCCAACACCGAGCCGGTTGTACGGTTGAACGTAGAATCGCGGGCGGATATTCCGTTGATGGAAGAGAAGACGGAAGAATTGCTGGCAGAAATGCAGAGATTGAACGAGGAGAGGTAACTCCTTTTTTTGGGGCCGAGTGGGACGCTTGTCCTCATGAAACTGTGCGGAGCCAGGGATGGCGGAGCCCAAGCGTCACAGGGATGTGCCGTTAGGAGCGTGTTTCAGGAGGACAAGCGTCCCAGTCGGTCTTGCACCTGAAGTCAGAGCCAGTCGTTCAGCATAATCCCGATACCGAACCGCTGAATCCGGTGGTTATAGTCGATCAGACTCTCCCCATACCCGTTGTAGTACTGGAAGAACCCCTTAACCGTATCCCCCATTGGGAAACTGTACCCGAACTCCACCGACGTCTTGTTATCATCCGACCGCAGGTTATTCATCAGCCGCAACGAAAACGTCCGATCCTCGGTCAGCTTGTATACCGCATGGTAATTGGCATACCCCAGGTAGCGCTGGATGTCCGCATTATCATCGTCATTGTTCTCCGGAATCCGATACCAGGGCTGGACCATAAAGAGCCAGCGATCATAACTGTACGCGGCTGAGCCCATGATGCGATTCCAGCTCCGGGACTTCGGTTCAGACTGCCCGTTGGACTGGTGATTGAATCCGAGGGTCACGCCATTCAGTCGGCCCGGTCCGATATCCCAGTCGGTCTGGTATCGGGCGAATATCTCCGGCTCGTAGTTGGTTTCCCGGAAAGGCGCGGAGTCGTCCTGGTTGTACACCTGCCAGAACGAGGTCTGGGTATAGCCAAACCAGAGTGTTGTGCGGTCATCCAGAATTCCCGTCAGCAGTGGGACCTTGAAACTGATCTGGTACTTGGCTTCTTCCCGTTCCAGGTCGTAGTCATAACCGATGGACCCTAGCCGGGGACTGGATGGCGATTCGTTCGGGTCTTTCACCCAGCTCACCGGCAGGATGTAGGTGGGCCGGTGCCCCACAAAGCTGCCGGAAAAGGAAAACACGGCTTTCTCGGCGGCCACATAGCGGTCCACCAAGGCAGACATAACGCCTGCGTCGGAATCGCCTTCCAAGGCACTGCCGGCAACGGCATCGAGATCTTTACCATTGGGCGCCAGTTGCTCCGCGCTCTTCTCGGCCTGTTCCTTGGCGCTTTCCGATGCCTGGGCCTGGCTCTCAGTGGGTTTGTAGAGGCTGTCAAAACAGGCCAGTCGCTTGATGCCATCGTCAATCAGGGCGCACTGTTCGGGTGAATCAATGGAGGGCGCTTCCTCAGTCTGTGCCGACACGTTTACAGGCACCGACAGCATCAACGAGAAGGTAATGATGGCCGTGGGCGGCGCCAACAGGTGTGGGGATGTCATCAGGTGCTCTCCTAGCTGGCGGTCAGACTGAACCAGGTGTTGGCAATGCCATAGATCCAGACGCCGATCAGGGTGACGGCCAGAAGTGAGAAAATAACCTTGTGCTTGAACCGGTTGCCACTTTCCGCCGAGGCTACCCAGCGCAGGTACATGAGGCCGATAAAGCTGATGAAGACCCCGAGGCTGGCGAAGGCTGGAATCAGCAGCCAGCCGGCGCTGATGGTCTGACCGTCGCTGGTCTGGCTGGAAAACCACCCCATGGAAGCCAGCAAAACGGCAAGCGCCGTAAATTCGGCAATCAGCAGCGGTTTGCGCAACGGGTGGGGTGAAGTCGGTTCCGAATTGGTCATGGAAACAGGTCCTGAATGATGAAACGTCGGCGAACACCATGGTAACCGGATTGTTCGCGAAACACCCTCTGACTTACGAAATCGCAATTAAAATGGTTGAAATCAATTTATGATTTTGCTGTTTGGTTTTTTTGCCGGGTTTCAGTCGCTATAATGCGGCGACCGAAGATTATAACGCTCAAATGCGAGGTGCATTGTGAAGATGAAGAGAGTCCTGGCTGCTGTGTTGGTCGTTGCAGGCCTGACAGCTAGCGCCGTAATGGCAAGCGTCGAAGATGAAATCCGTGCACGTATCCAGCCGGTTGGCGAAGTGTGTCTGCAGGGTGACGAATGTGGCAGTGCTGCTGCTCCGACCGAGACCGCCAGCTCTGGTCCTCGTTCAGGTAGCGAAGTGTATGACGCGGTTTGCATGGCGTGTCACACCACCGGTGCTGCTGGTGCACCTGTGATTGGTGATGCCGATGCCTGGGCTCCTCGCATCGATAAAGGGCTGGACACTCTGGTCAGTCACGCGATCAATGGCTTCAATGCCATGCCTGCAAAGGGCGGTTGTGCAAGCTGTCCGGATGAAGAAATTCAGGCGGCTGTCGAGCACCTGGTGGCAGAAAGTCAGTAAGGCTATTTTGAGTAAAAGAAAAGCCCCCGATATTCGGGGGCTTTTTCTTATGGCCTTTCGGCCTTCCGGTTTAGGCGGTCAGGGGAGCGGTTTACGCCTCAGCTCGCCGACTATAATCGCTGTTTCGCCGGAGGCGGTTTGCAGGCTGATCGACCAGCTCTGATGTTCTGGTTCCTGGTGATGCATGCTCTCCATCGCTGCCAGGCGTGGGTCTAGCCAGCCAAAACTGGCACTTTGCGACAGCACTGCCCATCTGTCACTCTCCTCAACGGGCGTTCCCGAGAGAGTGGGGGCGTTTGGCAGAGACCGCCAGCTCGGGCTTTCGGTATTGACCATGACGGTCTTGCCAGTAAACCTGAGAAATGCCTCGTCTTGGGTTCCCAATACTGTCAGAGGGGTGTCGCCCCGGTAGCTCAACAGGATGCCCGGGCGTGGGGCATCCAGAATCATCGCGTTCAATCCCTGAATGTTCGGCTGCTCGGTAATGCGGGCCTGCACGATCTCAGAGGGAGCGCCCTCTGCGTCGGGTGCCCCATGCGCCCCCGCTGGCGAGGAAGCCAGCAGGGGCATCAGGCCGAACAAAACCAGTGGCAAGCCGCCAGTACTGATCCGTCCGTTTTTCATAATGTACTCCCGTTGCCTGGTTACAGAATCTCAAGTGTTGATTCGATAATTCCGTCGGCGGTCGTGGTGTCGCCCGCCATCTGGGTTGGCGCCATGCATTCGAGGTTCTCGTTGACCACGGTGATGGGAGCCGATATTGATGGCACCCTTCCTTCAGTCGTCTGTTTGCTCACGAACAGCATGTACTCGCCGGCGGGGACCACGTTGTGGTTGTCTGGCATTTTCAGGGTCAGCTTGTTGCCGTTGCCTCTTTCCATGACCAGTTCAATGGCGCGCTGGTCGCCATCAATCACATGGGTCATGACCGTCCGGCGAATCAGCAGCGCCTTGTCGATCTGGTCGGCCTGGTCAACCTTTATATTGAAGCGATCACCAATGCTCAGGTTGCGCGGCGCGCTCTGGATTTCCGGGCGGTCGTCACGCATGGCATAGGGTGGTGTGTAGATTTCAAAGCTGGGATCCCGTCCGTCATACGGCGCCAAACCGAAGTCCTGAAGATCGACGAAGGTCAGGTAGGCGGTATTGATCGGCGAATGCCCGGCAATCATCACACGACCGTCTTCCATAAGTACCGCTGTATTGTGGTAAGTCCGTGCCCTGTGGCCCGTTGCCATTTCAGTCCACGTGCCCGTTTCCGGATCAAAGCGCTCGGCCGTGCGAATTGGGCCCTCAAGGCCGGGTGCTACGACACCATCGCGGTTGCCGCCACTGAATACCATGACGCTGCCGTCAGGCATGAGAACATTGGTGCCATACCAGCGTGGCTGGTTGAGCGAGCCAGTGAGTCTTGATTCGTAGCCGATGTCATCGCCATTCGTGGTTATGCGGTCGATCCGGCTCTGATCCGTGGGCAGGTAGCCGCCGGGATTGGTCAGTAGAGCGTAACTGGGAACACCACCGGCAGTCAGAAGCTCGACGTCCGTGTACTCACCGTTGGCGTTTGGCTTGAGAGGTAACATGGTTGAGGACGTGGAGCCGCGCATGCCACCGGCAATGGCCATTCGAAGGTCGTCCTCTGAAACGCCCAGCTCTGCGCCGCTCTCCAGCAGATCAGACGGAGCTTCCAGCACATCGCCCAGCAATGAGCCGATCTGGTCCAGGGAAAGATTGGTGATATTCAGTGTGCTGCTGAGCTGGTCCAGCCCGACTTCATCCAGTCTCAGGGGCAGTCCGGCATAGCCGATGTCGTTCCAGCGCTGGGTTGCGGGATTGTAGCTGGCGACAATGTTCCACAAGGCCTGGTCATACCCCTGGCCAAATGGATTGAACGCCTGGCCGCCCGCGTTATAGAGCACGTGACCGTTGGGCAGGAGATGCATTCGCGGGTAAAGCGGCAGTGACCTGTCTGCGGTCGAAGGATTCTCCGTCCACACGCCTGCGCAAGGGTTGTAGGTTTCCGTTTGGACGACGTTGCGTCCGCTATTCAGAGGCTCGTCCGGATAGACGGGCTTCAAAAGCTTGGTGACGCCGCTCGCCACAAAGACGTCGCCATTGCCCAGAGTGACCAGCGACGGGTACCAGCGGCCGTAGGTCATATCACCGCTCTGGCGCCAGGTGTTGGTCGCCTCATCGAATATCCGCGAATTCTTGATGCCTTCCAGCTCTGCAACGCCGAGTGGCAGGCCGTCTATGCCGGGCTCCGAGTAGTAGTCGGTGCCACCGACAGCCATCACATCGCCGTTTGCGAGGCCAATAACATCCGAGCAGAACAGCGCACCGTCGTTTTTACTGGTGTTATCTGCAGTATCAATCAAGCCGTCGAGTTCGGTGCCGTTGAGGAGGGTCTCGCTGTCATTGCCGTCCGGATTGGCACCGGCATCCAATGGGGACGGTTTGAGCCAGGACGGGTTGTCGCTTTCATCAAGCGACAATACACGGGTCTGATCGTTGACCGAGACTTCGCCGAATTCGGCGACGATTGACAGCTCGACGTTTTCGGTACCCTCGAGCGCATTCAGGTAGAGTAGGCGACCGTCTTTCAGCAGGGCCATGGTACCTGCGGCCGGTTTGCACTCATCCATGCCATCGGCCCGGGTGATGCATTTCTCATCGGTTTCAACAGCTTCACCGTCGACGATGATGGTTGGTTCCGCAAAAGGTTCGCTGAAGTAGCCTTTTGCCGGGTCTCTGTCCTGGTTCGTCTGCACTATTGAATCATCGGTAGATGATCCGAGTAGCCCGCCAAGGAGCCCCGCGCTGGCTGGGGTGGCTCCTGCCGTGATGAGAAAGAGCGAACCGGTAAGCTGACACAAGCGATTGGAATTTCTGGACATGAAGTCCTCCTGATCTTGTTGTTGTCGGAGCGGGATGAGGTATCCCACTTGCAGAAACGGATCAGGTCTTCAAAAGTTGCAGTGATTGTAAAAAAATTTGAAATTTACAGGCCGAGATCGCCCAAAAGGGCACTGAGAGTCGCTTTTCCCTTTTTCTGATTGGCTTCCACATCCAGGTCGCCAGTCCCCTCCCATTTGAGGTCTTCCTCGGGCAGCTCATCAAGGAAGCGGCTCGGGATGGTTTCGAGTTTCTCGCCGTACTGTTTCCGGGTCGCCGCGTAAGTCAGGGTCAGCGTTTCCCGGGCGCGGGTAATGCCCACGTACATCAGTCGCCGTTCTTCCTCGATATTACCTTCTTCAATACTGCTTCGGTGGGGCAGGATTTCTTCCTCAAGCCCCATGATGAACACGTGGGGAAACTCCAGGCCCTTCGACGCGTGCAGGGTGAGCAGCTGAACCTTGTCGCTGTCATCGTCCTCTTCCCGCTGTTCCATCATGTCCCGAAGGATCAGTTTGGTGATGGCATCCTCGATGCCGAGCTCATCGGCCGTGCCCTTGCCATCGTCGAGCATGCGCTGGATGGACTCCACCAGGTACCAGATGTTCTCCATCCGCCGCTCGGCCTGTTTGGGGGTGCCGGAGTGCTGGTGCAGCCACTCCTCGTATTCGATGTCCGTGAACAGCTGTTTGATCACGGGTATCGGGTTCTCGCTGTGCAACCGCTCGCAGGTGGCATCCACCCAGTGGGCAAAACGCCGCAGGCGATCCAGCCCCTTCTCGGTCACGTGGGTCTCTGCGCCCATGTCACCCAGGGCCTTGAACAGGCTGACGTTGCGGGACCGGGCGTAGTGACTGAGCTGCTCCAGCGTGCGCGGACCGATCTCCCGGCGTGGCACATTGACCACCCGCAGAAACGCGGCGTCGTCGTCCGGATTGATCAACAGCCGCAGGTAGGACATGGCGTCCTTGATCTCGTTCTTCGAGAAAAACGACTGGCCGCCGGAGATGCGGTAGGGGATCTGGTAGGCCTGCAGTTTCATTTCCAGCAGTCGTGCCTGGTGGTTACCCCGATACAGCACGGCAAAGTCCCGGAAATCGAGCCCTTTTTTTAGTTTCTGGTCGAGGATCTCGGTGGCAACGCGGTCGGTTTCCGCGTCTTCGTTGCGGCATCGGACAATCCGGATTTCCTCGCCGATGGTGTGATCACTCCACAACGCCTTCTCGAACACGTGGGGATTATTGGCAATTACTGTGTTGGCACTGCGCAGGATCCGGGCAGTGGACCGGTAATTCTGTTCAAGCTTGACGATTTTCAGGCTAGGGAAGTCTTCCTTTAGCTGGGCCAGGTTTTCGGGCCGGGCACCGCGCCAGGCATAGATGGACTGGTCGTCGTCTCCAACCACGGTAAACGCGGCCCGCTCGGCCACCAGCTGCTTGACTAGTTCATACTGGCACACGTTGGTGTCCTGGTATTCATCCACCAGCATGTAGCGAATCTTCCGCCGCCATTTCGCGAGCACGTCCGGATTCGAGCGGAACAGCATCACGGGCAGCAGGATCAGATCATCAAAATCGACCGCGTTGTAGGCTTTCAGGTACTCGTTGTATTTCTTGTAGATAATGGCAATACGCTGTTCACGCTCATCGGCAGCCTTGCTCAGGGCCTCGGCGGGCCCCCGCATGGCGTTTTTCCAGGAGGAGATGGTCATCTGGATGTCGTTGAGTTCGTCCCCGGCCTCGGCGCTGGCTTCCCGGAGCATCAGATCCTGTAACAGGGCCTTGGCATCCTCGGCATCAAAGATCGAGAAGCCGGGGTGGTAGCCAAGATGCGTGTGCTCCTCACGGATCATGTTGAGGCCAAGATTGTGAAAAGTAGATACAATCAGGCCCCGGGTCAGCTTCCGGTCAACGATCCTGCCAACCCGCTCTTTCATTTCACGGGCAGCCTTGTTGGTGAAGGTGACTGCGGCAATATGACGCCCCGGTATTCCAAGTTGCTCGATCAGGTAGGCAATCTTGCGGGTAATCACGCTGGTCTTGCCACTGCCTGCCCCGGCAAGCACCAGCATCGGGCCATCGGCATAGCGGACTGCTTCGCTTTGTCTCGGGTTGAGCTTGTTCACAAATAAATGGCCAGAATGGAACGAAATGGGGATAACGGACGTGGGCTTATTCTACACCAGACAGAGTTGCTGTACCTTGACGATCTATCGACTATGATTGATAGAACGGACTTGGTTGTTCACGCATAAATGGATCCTGCTAGATGACACTGCCACTGGAAACCGTGAGGCCCGGACAGTTGCGCCTTTTGGTTCTGACACCAGATTACGCTGATTTTCTCTGGCTGAATGCTCTCCTGGCGGGTGACGTCGAAATCAGTGCGGACGCAACCTGGTGCCCGGATCTGGTGGATTGCGATGATCTGATCCGGAACGCCAGTTTTGATCTTATCGTATGGGATTGCGTGTTCCACGGTGGGTCTGAAGCCTCCTTCCTGCAGTACCTGGCCGTCGCCAGCAATGAAAAGCCGGTACTGGCCCTGAGTGCCGAGCCGCCGATGGAGCGCGCGCCAGAGTTGCTGGCTGCCGGAGCTGCCGATTACCTTTGTCGTCAAACCCTGGACCACTGGACGTTCCGTCGGGCCGTGAAATGCCTCTGGTATCGGGACCAGTTGTCCGAGTCCGCCCATGGTCAGCTGGGCCGCGAAGTCGCCACCGGTTTTATCAACCGGGACCTTTTCTTCGATCGTCTCCAGCAGGCCTTGCTGCGGGCTGAGCGTGCAGGCCATCGGCTGGCCTTGTTGCACCTCAATATCGATGACTTCCGCAGCATTAATGAATCTTTCGGTTACCAGAAAAGCGACCAGTTGATGATGAAGCTGGCAGAGCGTCTTCGTCATTCTCTTCGTCGCGTCGATTCGCTGATGCGTATCGGGGGTGACGAACTGGCCATTATTGTTGAAAAGGTCGAGGACTCCCTCGATATCACCCAGATTATCCGCAAGGTGGTCAACGCCCTTGATGAGCCGGTTACGATTGATGGCCAGACGGTCGTGGTCAGTGCCAGCCTTGGTGTCGCAACCTACCCGGAAGCCGGAGACAGCGCCGAGAATCTGTTGCGCCGGGCCAACCGCGCCATGTTCGAAGCAAAACGGGATCCGGGCACCAGCTACCGTTTTTACGACCGCCAGCTGCACATTTCCGCCGGTTACCAGCTTCGTCTGGAGGCAGACCTCCGCAACGCCCTTCGAGGCAAGGAACTGGAGCTTTACTATCAGCCCCGGATTGATCTGGCCACGGAAGAAGTACGGGGTGTCGAATGCCTGTTGCGCTGGAATCACCCGGAGCGCGGGCTGGTGGGGCCGGACGAATTCATTCCGGTTGCCGAGCGCAGCGGGTTGATCGTGCCCATTGGTTACTGGGTCATCGAGCAGGCCTGCAAACGCCTGCAGGAGTCCGCCGAGCTCGGTTTCCCCGGGCTGGTGTTCGCGGTCAACCTGTCGTTCAGGCAGTTTCACGATCGCAAGATGACCGAAACCATTTTCCGCATCATCTTTAACGCCAACGTGGATACCAGTCTGCTGGAGCTGGAGCTGACCGAGAGTGCCATGATGCACGACCCGGAGTACGCCCAGCGCTGCCTGCGGGAATTGAACCAGCTGGGTATCAGTTTTGCCCTGGACGATTTCGGCACCGGCTTTTCATCGTTGAGCAATCTCCAGCATCTGCCCATCTCGCTGGTGAAGATCGACAAGTCGTTTGTGCAGGAGTTGGGTAATTCCGCAGACGCCGAACACATTATCCGGGCCATTATCAGCCTGGCCCACAGCCTGCAGATCAGCGTCGTCGCCGAAGGCGTGGAAACCGAAGGGCAACTGGAGTTTCTGCGCCAGCAGCATTGCGATGAAATCCAGGGCTATTACTACGCCCGGCCCATGCCCTGGGCGGATCTTGTGCAATTCCTGAACAAGCGGGGACAGGCCGCTTGCCTGCAGCAGTAAGCCGCTGTACCTTTGCTGGTTTATTGGCAAAGCATCAGACAGAGGTTGCATGAACAGTATCTCCAGGCGTATCGCCGAGGAACTCGGTGTCCGCGAGCAACAGGTTAATGCCACCGTCGAACTGCTCGACGAAGGCGCGACCGTTCCGTTTATCGCCCGCTACCGGAAAGAGATCACAGGCTCACTGGATGACAGCCAGCTGAGGAACCTGGAAGAACGTCTGCGCTATTTGCGGGAACTGGAAGACCGTCGTGCCACTATCCTCAAGAGCATTGAGGAGCAGGGCAAGCTGACCGACGAGCTCAAGGCCACCATCCAGGACGCCGACACCAAGAACCGTCTGGAAGATCTTTACCTGCCCTACAAGCCCAAGCGCCGGACCAAGGCCCAGATTGCCCGCGAGGCGGGTCTGGAGCCGCTGGCTGACGCCCTCTATGATGATCCGACTCTCGATCCTGAAACCACTGCCCAGGGCTACCTGAACAAAGAAGCCGGCGTGGAAGATACCAAGGCTGCCCTGGATGGCGCCCGCTACATTCTGATGGAGCGGTTTGCCGAGGATGCCGAGCTGCTGGGCAGCCTGCGGGACTTTATCTGGCAGGAAGGCCAGCTGAACGTCACCGTGGTGGAAGGCAAGGAAAACGAGGGGGCCAAGTTCCGTGATTATTTCGACCACGTTGAGCCGCTTAAGAAAGTTCCGTCCCACCGTGCCCTGGCCATCCTTCGGGGCAGGAACGAGGGCGTTCTTGGTTACACGATTGTTGTTGGTGATGCCGAGGATGACCGCCGTGCGCCCCACCCGGCCGAGCAGCGCATCGCCGCTCGCTGGAATATCCGGGACAATGGTCGTGCTGCCGACAAATGGCTCTCGGAGGTGGTTCGCTGGACCTGGCGGGTGAAACTCTCCACCCAGATTGAAACCGATCTCATGGCACAGGTCCGCGAAGCGGCAGAAACCGAAGCCATCAACGTGTTCGCCGCCAACCTCAAGGATCTTCTGCTGCTTGCGCCGGCCGGTCCACGTCCGACCCTGGGCCTGGATCCAGGGCTACGCACCGGGGTGAAAGTGGCTGTTATCGATGGCACTGGCCAGGTGGCCGGCCACGGTGCCATCTTCCCCCATGCGCCGCAGAACCAATGGGACCGTTCCATCGAGCAGCTGGCGGCCTGGTGTCGGGAGTACAAGATTGAACTGGTGGCCATTGGCAATGGCACCGCTTCCCGGGAAACGGAGAAGCTGGTCGGCGACCTCAGCAAGCGTTACCCCGAATTGAAGCTGGCCCGGATCGTGGTCAGTGAGTCCGGTGCTTCGGTCTATTCAGCCTCCGAGTTCGCCTCAAAAGAACTGCCCGATCTGGATGTCACCATTCGCGGCGCGGTGTCCATTGCCCGCCGGTTGCAGGATCCGCTGGCCGAACTGGTGAAAATCGAGCCGAAATCCATCGGGGTGGGGCAGTACCAGCACGACGTTTCCCAGGTGCAGCTGTCACGAAGCCTCGATGCCGTAGTGGAAGACTGCGTAAACGGCGTGGGTGTGGATCTGAATACCGCGTCAGCGCCACTGCTGGCAAGGGTCTCGGGCCTGAACCAGACCATCGCCCAGAACATCATTGAGTTCCGCAACCAGAACGGCATGTTCCGCAACCGGAAACAGCTGCTCAAGGTCACCCGTCTCGGGGACCGCACGTTCGAGCAGGCGGCGGGTTTTCTGCGTATTGCCGGCGGCGAGAACCCCCTGGACCGGTCCTCCGTGCACCCGGAAGCCTATGGCGTGGTCGAGGCCATCGCCCGGAAAAATAATCGCGAAGTGGGCGATATCATCGGCGATTCCTCGTTCCTGCGTGGTCTGAATCCCCAGGATTACGTAACAGAACAGTTCGGTTTGCCGACTATCAAGGACATCATCTCGGAACTGGAGAAACCGGGGCGGGATCCGCGACCGGAATTCAGGTTCGCAAGTTTTGAGGAAGGGGTCGAAACCCTGAGCGATCTCAAACCCGGCATGGTGCTGGAAGGGTCGGTGACCAACGTGACCAACTTTGGCGCGTTTGTGGATATTGGTGTGCATCAGGATGGCTTGGTGCACATTTCCGCGCTGTCCCACACCTTCGTCAAGGATCCCCGAGAAGTGGTCAAGGCCGGGGATATCGTCAAGGTTAAGGTGATGGACGTGGATATCCCGCGCAAGCGAATTGCCCTGACCATGCGTATGGACGATCAGCCTGGCGAGAAAAACGAAGGCAAGCCAATGGCTGCCAACCGCTCCGGAGCCAGCCGCAAGGGCGGAAACCGGAATGCCGGTAATGGCGGTTCCGGTCAGAAATCCCCACAGGGCGCCATGGCTGGTGCGCTGGCCCAGGCACTTGCCTCGGCGCGCAAGGACAGCTGACGGGTTTACAATCTTTTCACCGGCCGGTTATGCACAAGAGCAAGCCGGCCGCAGCAGGAGTCGACCATGGCTGAATCCCGCCATTCCGTATTTCGTCAGTTCGCTGCCAGCGACTGGGATGGTTTCCTCAAGGGTGTCGAAAAAGAAGGGCTGCGGGTGGATCGCAACGGCTTCATCGCCCAGACTCCGCACCCCGAAGCCCTGGGGTCGGCGCTTACCCATCCGAGGATTACCACCGACTATTCAGAGGCCTTGCTGGAGCTGATCACGCCGGTGTTCGACAGCACGGCAGGCATGCTGAAATCGCTGCGGGATATCCACACGTTTGTGCAGCAGAACCTGGGTGACGAAGTGTTCTGGGCGACAAGCATGCCCTGTGAGCTGGATGGTGACCCGAGTATCCCCATCGCCGAGTATGGCAGCTCCAATATTGGCCAACTCAAGCATGTTTACCGGCAGGGACTGGCCGTGCGCTACGGCCGTATGATGCAGAGCATCGCGGGCGCCCACTACAATCTGTCCCTGCCCGACAGTTTCTGGCACAAGTGGCAGGAATTGCTGGGCAACGAGCAAAGCCTGAAAGACTTCAAGTCGGACCAGTATTTCTGGCTGATTCGCAATTTCCGCCGCCGCAGCTGGCTGCTGATGTTGTTGTTCGGTGCTTCGCCCGCCCTGGATGCCAGCTTTGTAGCCGGCGTGAACCATGATCTCTCGCGATTTGATGAACGCACCTGGTTCGGTGAGTACGCAACCTCGTTACGGATGGGCGATCTTGGGTACCACAACAACGCACAGGCATCCCTGAATATCTGTTTCAACGAGCTGAGCACCTACACCCAGACTCTGGATCGGGCCATTCACACCACCTGGCCGGCGTATGAGTCGATCGGCACCCGCCGGGGCGACAAGTTCATCCAGATCAACACCAGCGTACTGCAGATCGAGAACGAGTATTACAGCGCGGTGCGCCCCAAACGCACGACGCAGCGTGAGGAAAAGCCCATCCAGGCCCTCGAAGCCCGGGGTGTGGAGTACATTGAGGTGCGATGTTTGGACCTTGATCCCTTCTCGCCGGTTGGTGTGAACGAGGCCCAGATCGATTTTCTGGATCTGTTCCTGCTGGACTGCCTGCTAGCAGACTCTCCCCGAATTGGCGATGCCGAATGTGAACGCCTGGATGACAACTACAAGGATGTGGTCGCCAATGGGCGTTATCGAGAGTTGGCGCTTTGCCGTGGTGGGCATCGTACCCCGGTATCCGACGCTGCGAACGACATTCTGTCGCAGCTGGAGCCCCTTGCGGAACTGCTCGATAGTTGGCGGGGTGATGACACCTACCGCAACGCCCTTGCCGCCCAGCGCGAAGTGTTGACCGGTGAATGGACCGTGCCGTCTGCCCGGGTTCTCGATGCCATGCGTTCCTCTGGCCTGGGTCACCGGGAGTGGGGTATGGAAATGGCGCGGCAGCATCAGCAGAGCCTTAGGCAGGAAGGTCTTGGTGATGATGTGCGCCGCGCGTTTGAGGCTATGACGTCAGAATCCCTGACCGAGCAGGCCGACATGGAAAGCGCCGATACCCTGTCGTTCAGCGAGTTTCTGGAACAGTACCTGCGCTCTTGAACGTTGGGTTCGGGAGGCGTCGCAGGAGTCTGCGGACCTGACGCACAGAAACTGAACAAAGATTTGTCTCCCTCCGGTCCGGCTGTTAATTTTTGTAACATCAGGATCGGGAGGGGATTGCGATGGCAAGGGATATCAAACTCGGCTGGGACGTGGAAGCCCTGAACAAGGCTTACCGACAGGGCTATATGGCGGCCAACATGGGCATGGACAAATCCCGCTGCCCCTATCGTGGTGACGTCGTTATTGCGGCCTGGGAAGCCGGTTGGGATGATGCCGATCAGGTGGCCCGTGATGACCGCGACCAGTCAGATGATCTGTTCTCGCGGATCGCCTGAACCACTGGCCGGTTCCAGCTTCACTTCTGCACGACAAACTCCGTAAACAGCACGCCGGCTATGCTTTCGCCGGTCTGCTGCTCTTCCAGTACCGCATTGATTCGCTGTTTGGCTTCTTCGCGCAGCGCCTCCTGGCCCTCCATTGAGGTGAGGCGATCGGTATCCGTTTGCTCACCAAACAGCATGACCAGTTCGTGTCGCAATCGGGGCATGTGAGCATCCACGGCAGGCCGTGCGCTCGCGCTGTTTGCCCGCAGACTGACCGCGGCTTTCAGATAGGTTGGCTTGTTGCCGGGCGTACCCACGTGGGTCACGAACGGTGGATCCATGCTGATGTAGTCGGTAAAGCTGTTTTCTTCTTCAGCCACGTCCTCGTCGGCATTTTCCTCTTCCTGGGAAACGGCCGGCAAAGAGATCGTTGCAAACAACAGAAAAAGAAGCGTCAGAACAGATTTTGGCTGGCGTGTCATAGGCTTGAAGTTGATCGTGGTTTAGGGTTAAGTGACGAGAATAGCAGGCCCTGTGGCCGCTTGCAGTTTCAATTCACGATTCGAGGTGTTCTTTTGACCAGCAGATGGGTTTTCGGGCTTATTTTCCTTGTATGTGCCGCACTCCTTGGTGTGGCTTTTTATATGGAGCATGTGATGGGGCTCGAGCCCTGCCCGCTTTGCTGGTTACAGCGCTTCGGTTTCATGGGTGCCGGTCTGGTCAGTTTCCTGGCCTTTCTCCATGGCCCCACCGGATTCGGCGTGCGGATCTATGGGTTCCTGCTGGTGCTGACCGCCGGAGCAGGGCTGGGTGTCGCCGGGCGGCAGTTGTGGCTGCAGAGCCTGCCGGCGGACCAGGTGCCGGCATGCGGGCCTTCGGTGGACTACATGCTGGACGTTCTGCCGTGGTTCGAAGTTCTGTCTACCGCGCTCCAGGGCACCGGGGACTGCGCTGAAGTGGTGTGGCGGTTCCTGGGTTTGAGCATTCCCGGCTGGACTGCTGTCTTTTTCTCGCTGCTTGTCATCACCGGTCTGGTTTTGATGTTTCGCCGGCAAAAACCCCGGGAATGGATTCGAGGCTGAAACGGTTGCGGGGAACCGCAGCCATGGGGTAACTTGATCCAAACCTAATAAAAATCAAAACCGAAACAGAAGTAGTCAAGACAAGCGGAGAACAGGCGTCATGTTGGAAAATTGCCGAAATGCCAGGGAGCGCTGGGGCGGCGTCAGCGAGCTGATTGATCGCTGGCTCAAGGAGCGTCAGGAGCTTCTGGTGCATTACTGCGACCTGTCCGGAGAAAGCGACTTCTCGCAGACCGAAGCATTGAGAGAAAAATTCGTGCGCCTGTGTGAAGTTCTGGTGGACTACGTGTCTACCGGTCATTTCGAGATCTACGAGCAGTTGGTGCGAGAGGCCCGGGAATTTAACGATGGCGGGTTGGAGCTGGCTGCCAAGGTTTATCCCCGTATTGAGCAAACCACCGAGGTTGCCCTTAACTTCAATGACCGGCTGGATGGCCGGGATTTGTCCGAAGAGGATGTCAAAGAACTGTTCGGTGAATTGTCGAAGCTGGGTGAAACTCTGGAGACCCGGTTCGAGATGGAGGATTTCCTGATCGAGCATCTGCACAATGCCCATGCCGGCAAAGTAGCCTCTGCCTGAGAAATCCCTGAATCAAAAAAAGCCCCAGTCCGGCATCGCCGGCTGGGGCTTTTTCGTGTGGCAGCCTCAGAACTGACAGCTGCCTGTTCTGGCGCTTAGTCTCCGGAGCCAGGGTTGATCTCGAGTAGCTCGACATCAAACACGAGGGTCTCGTTGGGGCCGATCGCCCTGTTGCCGCCGGGGCCGTAGGCCAGATCGGACGGAATGTAGAGCTTGTAACGGGCACCCTCGCTCATCAGCTGCAGGCCCTCGGTCCAGCCGGGAATCACCTGGTTCAGGGCGAAGGTAACCGGCTCACCGCGCTCGCGGGAGCTGTCAAATACTTCACCGGACAGCAGTTCACCGGTGTAATGCACCTGAACGGTGTCTGTTGCTGCCGGCTTTTCGCCGTCACCCTGCTCAAGTACTTCGTATTGCAGGCCGGATTCAGTGGTTTCCACACCTTCACGCTCTGCGTTCTCGGCAAGGAAGGCTTCGCCGGCATCCAGGTTCTTCTGGGCCAATTCTTCCATCTGCTTGCCCTGCTCTTCCTGCAGCTGCTGCTGGTAGGTCATCAGAGCCTGCTGGATTTCCTCGCGGCTCATGCGCTTGGCTTCTTCATCGCCGGCGTGGCCGTGCTGGATGCCCTGGAGGAACTGGTCCATCTGCAGATTCGGCAGGTCGTTACCCATGCGCTCACCGAGAACCAGGCCCATGCCATAGCTCACCTTCTGATCGGTGGAATCCAGTTTCGGTTGTTCCGGGGCTTCGGGGGGTGTGGAACAGCCGGCCACGAGGCCGGTCACTGCCAGTGCAAGGAGCGTTTTCTTCATTGCATTATCCTTTAACGTCGGTGCTTGGGGCAGGGCCCCGCGTTGTGTTTGTCAGAACGCAGAAGGTAACGGGTTCCGGCATCAGATGCCACTGAACATGTGTTAAGAAACCGGACGTGTCAGCTCAGCTGCCGTTGGTACCGGCAGCTGAGGGACCCAGGGAGAAAGGTGCGCTGTAGGGAGATTGCCAGTCTGTTTCCGGCTCCTGCGGCTGAATCCGGGGGAAGACCTTGTCACGTCGCTCGATAGCGAGGGTGTTCCAGCGGCCCTGTTCGGGCGGCTGGTCAGCGTAGTGCCAGTTGCCGTCGGTATCCTGCCATTTGAACACGATTTCGGGGCCCTCGGTGGGAATCGGGGACGGGACCAGTCCTTCAAACGCGGGAATCTCGGGCTGCTCGTGCTCTGCCACAGGTTCGGAGACCTGCTCCGGGTCGTTCAGACCGAAGAAAATCAGCAACAGCAATAACCCGAGAGCCGGGAACGAGAGCCGTATGAGCCATTTCATCATCATGGCTGATGGTCTCCCTTGGGAAAGTGGGCCAGAGTATCGGCCAGTGTATTCAGCAAGGGCCTTGCATCGTCCTCAACGGGTAAGGTCGGTGCTGCCGCAAACAGATTGTTGATGATCAGTGCGTCGCGTCCCTGCATGTCTGCGTGTTCCGGGTTAATGGTCATTAGCGTTCGCCAGCTCAGGGCCAGTTCAATCTGTTCGGCTTCAAGCTCCAGGCCGGCGATGCCGGTGCGAAGCTTCTGACAGTTGTCGGCGCTGCCGGGCAGCGATTTCCGCGCGCTCCGGAGGGCAACGGTTACACGGTCGCGCCACTCTGTTACCGTAGCGTCCTCGACCCCGGCGAAGACCCTGCCAGAGAGTGCAAGCCAGGCCGCACCGAGAATCCGCGTTACGCTCCAGCCCTGATTCTGAAGCGCCAGGCAGCTGTTCTGGACATCCGGACGTTTCCAGAACGCCAGGGCAAAACGCCAGAGCGGGTTGTCCGGTTCCAGATCTGCCGGAAGTTCCAGCGGCGGTGTCGAAAAATCCGGGGTGGTCGCCGAGCGGACCGACATAGGCGCTGTGCCTTCCCTGAACACTTTACGTTGATAAAATGAAAGCATGTTAACGATAACCGATCTCAGTTTACAACGGGGCGGCGTCTGGTTGCTAGAATCCGTCAGCCTGACGGTGCAACCCGGCCAGCGTGTCGCGATCGTCGGTGCCAATGGTGCCGGCAAGTCCAGTCTTTTCCAGCTCTTGCTGGGCCAGTTGGCCCCGGAGCAGGGAACGGTTTCCCTGCCCGGGGGTTGCCGCATTGCCCACATGGCGCAGGAAGTCGAAGCAACCGACCGTAGTGCCCGGGATTTTGTGCTTGATGGCGATCTGGACCTGCGTCGCCTGGAAGGCGAGCTTGCCAGGGCAGAAGGCGCCGGTGATGACCATGCCATTGCCCGCATACACGGGGAGCTGGATGTGCACGAGGCCTGGTCTGCAGCTCGCAGGGCGGAAGCGTTGCTGCGTGGGCTGGGATTCTCCGACGAAGACGCCGACCGGCCGGTGGCTGCGTTTTCCGGTGGCTGGCGGATCCGGCTGAACCTGGCCCAGGCCCTGATGCGACCATCTGATCTGCTGCTTCTGGATGAGCCCACCAACCACCTGGATCTGGATGCCTGTCTGTGGCTGGAGAACTGGCTGCGCCGCTACCCCGGGACCCTGCTGTTTATTTCTCACGACCGGGATTTCATGGATCGGGTCGCCACCCATGTGGTGCATTTTGACCGGCGAAACCTGGAATTATATACGGGTAATTACTCAGCCTTTGAAGGCCAGCGCAGTGAACGTCTGGCCCAGCAGCAGGCCGGTTTCGAGCGCCAGCAGGCCAGGATCGCCGAAATTCAGCGCTTTATTGACCGATTCAAGGCCAAAGCCACCAAGGCCCGCCAGGCCCAGAGCCGGGTCAAGGCTCTGGAGCGGATGGAGCGGATTGCCCCGGCCCACATCGATTCGCCCTTCAGTTTTGAATTTCCGGTGGCCGAAAAGGTCTCCAACCCCCTGCTGTCGATCCGCAACGGCAAGGCCGGGCATGGTCATACTCCAATCCTGGACGGCATCAATCTGACTCTGCTGCCCGGCAGCCGGATTGGCCTGCTGGGCCCCAATGGCGCGGGCAAGTCCACGTTGATGGATGCGCTTCGGGGCGAGGGTACCTTGTTGTCCGGAGATCGAACCTGCGGCGAGCATCTGGCCATCGGTTCTTTCGCCCAACATCAGCTGGAGTCGCTGGATCTGGATGCCAGCCCGTTTCTGCACCTGCAGCGGCTGGCGCCGAAAGCGTCAGAGCAGAGTATCCGGAACTTCCTCGGTGGGTTTGATTTTCACGGCGATGAGGCCCTGAGCGCTGTCCGGTCATTCTCCGGTGGCGAAAAGGCCCGCGTGGCGCTGGCCGTGATCGCATGGCAGAGACCCAACCTGCTCCTGCTGGACGAGCCCACGAACCACCTGGATCTGGAAATGCGCCAGGCTCTGACCATGGCGCTGCAGAACTTTGAAGGCGCTATTGTGGTGGTTTCTCACGACCGGCACTTGCTAAGGAACACCGTGGACGAGTTCTGGCTGGTCAATGATGGTCGGGTAACGGAGTACCAGGGCGATCTGGAAGACTATGAGCGTTGGCTGGCGGACCGCCGGAAAGACGAAACCGAGGCACCTAGGAGAGTGCCGGTCGGCCAGGAGGGGGTGCCCGAGGCCGCTGAGGCGGTGGGCGAGAGTGCCGAAGATCGGAAGGCGCGCAAGCGGGCAGAGGCGGCTCTTCGCCAGAAACTCAGCCCCTACCGTAAAAAACAGAGTGCGCTGGAAAAGGAAATGGACCAGCTTCAGCAGAAGCTGTCAGCTCTGGAAGAGCAGCTATCCGAACCCGACCTTTACGACGACAGCGGCAAGACCCGTCTGAAAGAGTTGTTGGCGGAGCAGGCCACCGCAACCGCCCGCCTGGAAGAGGTGGAGGCGCAGTGGCTTGAAGTCAGCGAAGAGGTGGAGTCCCTGGAGGCCGAGTTGGCTGGCTGAGCGCGCTCAGCCGCCGTTCAGTTCCAGAACAAAGTCCTGTTTGGCGAGATAGTCCCGTTCGTTTTCCAGGTCGGCCAGGGTCAGTGGCCTGTCATCCAGCCAACCTGACGGAAACTCCAGCACCAACTTGTCCTTGTGTGCCGTCAGGGTGAAGGCCGGAGGCGGCTCCATGTTGCGTGGGTGTTGAATCAGAACCGCCAGGCGCACCAGCACGCAGAGGTAACGCAGCCTGGCAATGTCTTCCGGGTCCAGGCCCTCGAAGATTGCCGAGGCGAATTTTCTCCGGTGGCCGCGCACGAGAGTTGCCAGGTCGCGCTGGAACTGCTGGGTGAAGCCGGGCAGATCCGAGTAGCGCAACAGATAGGCGCCGTGTTTATGGTACTGGCTATGGGAAATGGTCAGGCCGATCTCATGCAGTCGGCAGGCCCAGCGCAGTACTTCTTCATCTGCCGGGGTGTTCAGGGCCCAGGCGTCGGCAACCTGCCGCCATGCTGCCACGGCCGTTTCCTCAACGGCAGCGCCATGTGCCTGGTCAACGTGGTAACGCTCCTGAAGCGCGGAAATGGTTCGCTCACGGACATCCTCGTGCTGGATTCGCCCGACAATGTCGTAAAGCAGACCTTCCCTCAGAGCACCATCGGCGAACGCCATGTCCTTGATACCAAGGGACTGGAATGCCCCCATCAGGATGGCAAATCCGGCCGGGAATATGCTCTGGCGGTCCGAGCGTACGCCCAGATCTCCCAGTTTTTCTGTTTTACCCATGTCCACCAGCCGCTTGCGAAGTTCCTGCATGGCGGCGAGGGTAATGGTGCCGTCGGTGATCTTCAGGGTCGCCAATACGCTGGCAATGGCTTTGATCGAGCCGGATGAGCCCACCGCACTTTGCCATCCCACGGAGCGGTAATGCTGGCGGATGTTGAGCAGTTCCTGTTCTGCGTGGGTCACTGCCTTGTCCATCTGCCGCCTGGTTATCTTGCCGTCCGGGAAATACCGGTTACGGAACGACACGCAACCCATGTGCAGGCTTTCAAGCTCCTGGGGTTCAAACCGCTGGCCGATGATGAATTCGGTGCTGCCACCGCCAATATCGATAACCAGTCGACGCCCGATGTCGTCGGAGAGGGTATGTGAAACCCCCAGATAGATCAGGCGTGCTTCCTCGCGGCCGGCAATGATCTCTACCGGATAGCCCAGCGCTTCTTCGGCCCGGGCCATGAACTGATGGGCATTGCGCGCCACGCGAAGCGCGTTGGTGCCGACAATCTGCACCGCCTCTGGCGGCATGCCCTTGAGCCGTTGAGCGAAGCGTCCCAGGCAGGCGAGGGCCCGCTCCTGGGCGTCTTCAGTGAGCCGGTTGTATTGGTCCAGCCCAGCTCCGAGCTGAACCTTTTCTCCCATCTTCTCGAGGGTCCGGATTTCCCCATGCACTAGTCTGGCAACCACCATGTGGAAGCTGTTCGAGCCCATGTCGATGGCTGCGAGTACCTCGGATGAGGCGGCAGCGTTTTCGGCGGTGGATGCGGCCGTCACGTGGTCGGAATCCTTTTGAGATGAACGTGCGGGGTACTATAAGCGAAATCCCTCAGGCCTGTCAGTAACCGGAAAACCGCGCATTTGACGACGGTCAGGCCTGGATCGGTTCTTACCGCTTCACATCCGGCTGATCAATCGCGTAAAGTATGTCTTACCGTGATTTGGGTGAAAGGTTGTCCGTATAACCCGGACAGCCTTCAGCGACAGTCAACAGCACCTGTGCCCGGCAGGTTATTCCCTGAAAGGGACATGCCGATGTGCAGCAGTAGTGCATGAATCAGGAAAAGGTAATGAGCGGAAATATCGTAAATGTAACCGACGCTTCTTTTGAGCAGGATGTACTGCAGTCCGACGTCCCCGTTCTGGTGGACTACTGGGCAGAGTGGTGCGGCCCCTGCAAGATGATTGCCCCGGTGCTTGAAGAGATTGCCGACGAATACGACGGCAAACTGAAAGTCTGCAAGCTCAACATTGACGAGAACGAGCAGACCCCGCCGAAGTTCAACATCCGCGGTATCCCCACCCTGATGCTGTTCAAGAACGGCAACGTGGACGCCACGAAAGTCGGCGCGCTCTCCAAATCCCAGCTGGCGGCTTTCCTGGACAGCAATCTCTGATTGCAGGCAGGTCACCAGAAACCGCCCCTGAGCCCAGGCTCACGGGCGGTTTTTTTATGGCCAGTTACTTCCAGTCCTCGGAGCGCGCCCGATCGGATTCTTTCTGTTCCACCCAGTGCTCCCCGTCTGAGGTGATTTCCTTTTTCCAGAACGGAGCGGATGTCTTCAGGGCGTCCATGATGAACTCGCAGGCCGCGAACGCGTCCCCACGGTGGGCGCTGCACACCCCGACGAAGACAATCTGGTCGCACAGCGCCAGCCTGCCCACCCGGTGAATCACCCGGGCCTTGCGCACATCCCAGCGCTTCGAGGCGTCATCAATGAGCCCCTGGATCACCTGTTCGGTCATTCCGGGGTAGTGTTCCAGGTAGAGCCCGGTAACGCCCTGCAAGTCACCGCTGTCCCGCACCAGGCCGGTAAACGTTGCAATGGCGCCGGTGCCGGCGCCACTGTCACGCAGCGCCGCGTACTCAGCGGCCACATCAAAATCGTCAGACTGGACCGAAATCATCTCAACCTCCGGTGACCGGCGGGAAAAAGGCAAGCTCGTCGCCGGCTTTCACCTCAGAGCCCGGTTTCGCCATGGCCTGGTTGATCGCAATCATAACCGGCTGGTCGCCCTGCAACTGATCCCAGGGGCCGCCCTGGCTGGCCAGCTCTGCAAGTACATCGCCCGCTGTGAGGCCAGGCCTGGCGTCGATAGCCAGCTGGTCGGTTTTCAGGTCTTCGCGCAGACGGGCGAAGAAGCGCACTGTAATCGTGTTATCACTCATGGTCAGCTCAACAGTTCCGCAAACGAGTAGTAGGTTAGCAGGTCGCCGGGGCTGACGGTGCTGTTTTCAGGCACCACGGCCAGGCCGTCAGCCCAACAGGTAGAGCTCAGGATGCCGGAGCTCTGGTTGGGATAGGCGGCCACCACCGGCCCGGATCCCCGGGATTCCTTGCGGGCCCGGACGAACTCCCGGCGTATTGACGGCGAGTCAATGGTAAAGTCTGCCGGTATCCGCTCGCCCGAGAGAGGTTTCGGGTTGCGCCCCTGGCGTTTCCGGATATAGGGCATGCCCACCATCAGGAAAGTGACCAGCACAGACCCCGGGTTGCCGGGCAGTCCCAGCACCGGGGTCCCCCCGATGGCACCAAAAGCCACCGGTTTCCCGGGCTTGATGGCCATCTTCCAGAGCGACAGACTGCCTGACTCCTCCAGCACTGCACGCACGTGGTCCTCTTCGCCCACGGATACGCCACCGCTGGTGATAACCAGGTCAGCGGCCTCGGCCGCACGCTGCAGTGTTTCGCGGGTCGCCTCGCGCTTGTCCCTGAGTGTTTCGCACAGAACGACCTCGCAACCGGCTTCGGTGAGCAGCCCCATCAGGGTGAAGCGATTGCTGTTGTAGATCTGGCCCGGCCCGAGGGGCGTGCCGGGGTCTACCAGCTCATCTCCCGTGGAGAGAATGGCGACTTTCAACCGCGCCAGGACGGCAACCCGGGCAACGCCCATGGAGGCCAGTAGTCCCATCTCATTGGGACGTACCTGTGTACCTTTTGCCAGAGCAAGATCGCCCCGGGTGAGATCCTGCCCCCGGCGGCGAATATTCTGCCCTTCGTCTACTTCCGCCTGTACAAGAATGCCGGATTCCGTCACCTCAATCCGCTCCTGCATGACCACCGAGTCGGCGCCCTCGGGAATCTCTGAGCCGGTAAAGATGCGCGCAGCGGTGCCGGGTTCCAGGGGCTTCGGCGCTTCACCGGCCGGAATCCGGGCCGAGACCGGTATTGGCCGGTCTCCATGCAGATCCTGTTTGCGCAGGGCGTATCCGTCCACCGCACTGTTGTCAGCCGGCGGCACGTCGGCCGGCACATAGTGGTTTTCGGCAAGTACCCGGCCCAGGGAGTCGGCCAGTGCGACGGTTTCAATCTGCGCAACCACCGGTGCTTCCGACAACAAGTGGTCCAGGGCATCTTCCAGGGGCGTGAGGTTTGGCTTGGCCATCAAGTCTTAACTCCGATCGGGATGTCTTCTGCCTCAGCGCTTGGCGCGCTGTCCAATGACTTCGTTGAGCCGCGACATTGGCTTCTCGGGTTTGCGCAAGACCAGCCCCGAGAAATTGCATGGTGTGTGACGGCTGTCCAGCTGACTGAGGAGAATACCTTCCCAGCCGGTGCGGCAGGCGCCGGTCGAGCCGGGCAGGCAGAAGATCACCGTGTGGTTTGCCATTCCCGCCATCGCCCGTGACTGCACGGTTGATGATCCGATTTCGGCGGCTGACAGGCGGCGGAATTCCTCACCAAAGCCTTCGATGGTTTTGTCGAGCAAAGGCCTTACCGCCTCCGGTGTGCTATCTCGTTCAAGCAGGCCGGTGCCACCGGTAATGATCACTGCGTGCACCTGTGAATCGGCAATCCAGCCGGACAACAAGGCCCGCACCAGATAGACGTCGTCCGGCAGGATCCGGCGGGCGACCAGGTTGTGGCCGGCTTCGACCACGCTGTCCTCCAGAAATTGCCCGGACGTGTCCTGTTCAGGCCCACGGGTATCGGAGACGGTCAGCAGGGCAACGTTCAGGGGTTTCATTTCGGTACTGGGTACACTGCTCATGGATGGGCTCCATAATCGTTGAAAAGTTGTTATACGCCAGTATCGCCATCACGGGCTTTTAATGGAAGGGAGTAACCCATCAGGGGGAGGCGCCAGCGGCCGGTTGTGGCCGGTTTGGCGTGAAATTGCTGTTAATTTGTGCAGTGCACTTGACATTCGCCAGTCAGGTGGCCGATGATCGCTCTTGACCGGCGAACGGTTGTTCCCACTCTCTGGCTTCAGTACCTGAATTCCGGACTCCATCTACACCGGTTGCTCCAACTGGCCAGCACCAAGTTCAGCGTTTTTTTACGATCAATACGTTCAGGGGCACCCCTGTCATTCCAATACTCGTTTACTTCCATTCCTGAAAATCCAACAAACTATGAATCTTACTGAACTCAAGCAGAAATCCGTGCCCGAATTGCTCGATATTGCGCAAGAGATGGGCCTCGATAACCTGGCTCGTTCGCGCAAACAGGATGTGATCTTCACAATCCTGAAGAAGCACGCAAAAAGCGGCGAAGACATCTACGGCGACGGCGTACTGGAAATTCTGCAGGACGGCTTCGGCTTCCTCCGTTCCGCTGACGCCTCCTACCTGGCAGGGCCTGACGACATCTATGTCTCTCCGAGTCAGATCCGCCGGTTTAACCTGCGCACGGGCGACACGGTCGCAGGCAAGATTCGCCCGCCCAAAGATGGTGAGCGCTACTTTGCCTTGTTGAAGGTCAGCGAGATCAATTTCGACAAGCCGGATAACGCCCGAAACAAGATTCTCTTCGAGAACCTCACGCCGCTGTTCCCGGACGAGCGCCTGATGCTCGAGGCCGGTAACGGCAGTACCGAGGATCTCTCCTCCCGGGTCCTGGACCTGGTTGCGCCCATCGGTAAAGGCCAGCGCGGGCTTATCGTTTCCCCGCCCAAGGCCGGTAAGACACTGCTGATGCAGAGCATCGCCCAGTCCATCACCCGCAACAATCCAGAGTGCCATGTCATGGTACTGCTGATTGACGAGCGGCCAGAGGAAGTGACCGAGATGCAGCGCACCGTGCGCGGCGAGGTCATCGCCTCCACGTTTGACGAGCCGCCGGCCCGCCACGTGCAGGTTGCTGAAATGGTGATTGAAAAGGCCAAGCGTCTGGTAGAGCACAAGAAGGACGTGGTCATCCTGCTGGATTCCATCACCCGTCTGGCTCGTGCCTACAACACGGTGATCCCGTCCTCCGGCAAGGTCCTGACCGGTGGTGTTGACGCCCATGCCCTGGAAAAACCCAAGCGCTTCTTCGGTGCCGCCCGTAACGTGGAAGAAGGTGGAAGCCTGACCATCCTTGCCACGGCGCTGGTCAACACTGGTTCCAAGATGGACGAGGTTATCTACGAGGAGTTCAAGGGCACCGGCAACATGGAAATCCACCTGGATCGCAAGATTGCCGAGAAGCGTACATACCCGGCCATCAACATCCGCAGCTCCGGTACGCGCCGCGAAGATCTGCTGATGAGCGAGGCGGATATCCAGCGGGTCTGGATCCTGCGCAAGCTCCTGCACTCCATGGACGATGACACCGCCGCCATCGAGTTCCTGCTGGACAAGCTCAAGGACACCAAGACCAACGACGAGTTCTTCCAGTCCATGAAGCGTCGTTGATCTCTTCCTAGCTAGGACTAGCGCCTCTGGTTTTGGGGGCGGGCAGAGCCGGGGAGAACCTCCCCGGACACGCCGTGAACCCATCCCTGGGGGCTCGGCATTGCCATCCCTGGCAATGCACGGTCCGGGGAGGTTCTCCCCGGCTCCGCCGTTCATGCCACGTGCGCGCAGTTTGTTCCAACTGCTTTAAAGCAGTCCAGCGACCACCGATCTCCGTAGTACTGGCATATCTGAACGGAGTAACCGATGAAATACAACGACCTGCGAGACTTCATTGACCAGCTGGAGAAGCTGGGTGAGCTGAAACGCATCAGCGTTGAAGTCGACCCCCATCTGGAAATGACCGAAATCTGCGACCGTACATTGCGGGCAGGTGGTCCTGCGTTGTTGTTTGAAAACCCCAAGGGCTATGACATGCCGGTGCTGGCCAACCTGTTCGGGACACCGAAGCGGGTAGCGTTGGGCATGGGGCAGGATAACGTCACGGCGCTTCGGGACATCGGTAAGCTCCTCGCGTTTCTCAAGGAACCGGATCCCCCCAAGGGTTTCCGCGATGCCATCGAAAAACTGCCGCTGTTCCGGCAGGTGATGCGCATGAGCCCCAAGGTACTGCGTTCCGCGCCCTGCCAGGATGTCGTGATCGAAAAGGATCAGGTGGACCTGTATCAGATTCCGGTGCAGCATTGCTGGCCTGGCGATGCCGGGCCGCTGGTGACCTGGCCACTGGTGATTACCCGTGGGCCCCATAAAGAACGCCAGAACCTGGGCATCTACCGGCAGCAGGTCATCGGTCGCAACCGTCTGATCATGCGCTGGCTGAGTCATCGCGGTGGTGCCCTGGATTTCCAGGAGTTCCAGAAGAGCAATCCCGGCCAACCCTATCCGGTGGCTGTGGCCCTCGGTGCCGATCCGGCGACCATTCTGGGGGCGGTGACGCCGGTGCCGGATACGCTGTCGGAATACGCCTTTGCCGGGCTGCTTCGCGGCAGCCGGACCGAGCTGGTCAAGGCGGGGCTGAGCGATCTGCAGGTGCCGGCAAGCGCCGAAATCGTGCTGGAAGGTTTCATCTACCCGGATGACATGGCGCCGGAAGGACCGTTCGGTGATCACACCGGTTACTACAACGAAGTGGACCACTTCCCGGTATTCACCGTAGAACGGGTCACTCATCGCCGGGATCCGATCTATCACAGTACCTATACCGGTCGCCCGCCTGATGAGCCGGCGATTCTCGGGGTGGCCCTGAACGAGGTCTTTATTCCGATTCTGCAGAAGCAGTTCCCGGAGATCGTGGATTTTTACCTGCCACCGGAAGGCTGTTCCTATCGCCTTGCAGTGGTGACCATGAAGAAACAGTACCCCGGCCATGCCAAACGGGTGATGATGGGGGTATGGTCGTTTCTTCGGCAGTTCATGTACACCAAATTTGTGATTGTCACGGATGACGACGTGAATGCCCGCAACTGGGAAGACGTGATCTGGGCGATCACTACCCGGATGGATCCAACCCGGGATACCACGCTGGTGGAGAATACGCCCATCGATTACCTGGACTTTGCCTCGCCGGTATCCGGCCTGGGTTCCAAAATGGGGATGGATGCCACCAACAAGTGGCCGGGTGAGACCACCCGGGAGTGGGGTGAGCCGATCGCCATGACCGAAGATGTGAAAAAACGCGTCGACGAGCTGTGGGATACCCTGGGTATTGAAAGTCCGGCATCGCGCCCCGACTGATATGGGCAGTGAACATCGGGCGGTGCGGCTTTGGCCCTCTGGTATCGCCTTCATTGCGGCGTCGGAGGCAGACTTGCTCGGCGCTGCCGCGCGGGCTGGCGTAGCTGTGCCGGCAGCCTGTCGCAACGGGGTATGTGAAATCTGCGAGGCCCGGTTACTGAAGGGCGCCGCGCTTAATACCCGAAACCAACAGACTATAAAGATCGGTGAGCGCTTGATGATGTGCCGTAGCATCGCGCTCACGGATCTGGAACTGGAGATATCCGCCGTTATGGCAGCTGGAAACAATCAGCCTGGCAAGTTTCAGGCAAAAGTCGTGGACGTAAGGTCGATCAGTCACGATGTCTATCGCGTTGAGCTACAGCTTCCGCGGCGTCGGGAGCTGTCGTTTCATGCCGGGCAATATCTGTCGGTCAATCTGCCTGATGCTGACCCCTGTTACTTTTCCATCGCCAGCAGTCCATCGGACCAGAATATCGAGCTGCATATCCAGGCGACCCCCGAGTGGGTGTCCGCGCAGAAGGTGATTGATGCCCTGACGTCCGGTGGCGAGGTAACCGTGGAGCTGCCCCATGGCAAAGCCTGCCTGGCGTCAGTGCCGACCAGGCCGCTGTTGCTGGTGGCTGCCGGCACCGGCTTTGCCCAGATGAAGAGCCTGGTGGATTACCTCCGGGAAACGTCCTACGACCAACCGGTCAAGCTGTACTGGGGAGTTCGTCGACACGAGGACATGTATCTTCGCGCCCTGGCACAGCAGTGGCAGGACGAGTGGCCCCGCTTCACCTTCCTGCCGGTAGTGGGAGATGATGAGGATAACGACTGGGCCGGCCATCACGACCAGCTGGTTCGTGCGGTTCTTGCTTCCGGCATGGACTGGAACAATGTGGAAGTCCATGCCAGCGGTTCGCCCACCATGGTCTACACCCTGATGGATGCCCTGGTGGATGCGGGCCTGCCCGAAGAGGCGTTCTTTTCTGACGTGCTGGAATACGCACCGAGGACCTGAATCAGGCCCTCGGCATCGGCAGTTCCGGCAGCCCATTATCCTTGGCCAGCCCCTGCATCAGCAATTTGACGCTGGCTTCTTCCTCGCCCATGTGGGCATTCAGGCGGCTTAGCTCTGCCAGTGCCTCCCGGCTCCGCTTCAGCCGCAGGCTGGTCTCGAAATATTCACGGGCCTTGCCCCAGAGTTCGTTGCGAAGGCTCAGCCGGCCCAGGGCCAGCAGAAGCTCGGGGTTGTTGGGCCGGTCTTTCAGCCATTGTTCGGCCAGTAACAACTGTTCATCCGGTTTCTGGCCCTTCACCCGCCCGTACAGATTGATCAGCTCATCGCTCCAGTGGTTGCGCAGCACCTTGCGCAACAGGGTTTCGGTCTGTACCTCGTCGCCAAGGCTGGCAAGCAGGCGGGCGTAGTCCCTTATGGTGTATTCGTCGCGACGCAGGAAGCCCGGCAATTCGTCCCAGAGCCTGGTCAGCGGTTCCAGGGATGCATCGGGATCCTGTTTCTGCTGGCGCCGGCAATCTTCCGCGGCACGCTCCAGCAGGTTATGCCAGACCTGGCGTTCCAGATCATTGAGTTCCGCTTCCGAGAGCACGCTGCGTTTGCGAAGTTCAGGCAATAACCTGGACAGTTCGCGCCAGTCTTCCAGGCGCAGATAGGTGTTTTTGAGCAGTTTCAGCACAAAGGGGTGATGGGGCGACTGTTTGCGAAGGCGAACCAGCGTGGCCAGGGCCTGTTCAAGGCGGTTGCCTGCCAGTTGCAGCTGGGCCTGGGTAATACCGACGGCCATGTCAGAACCGGGGGTGCTGTCGAAGGCCTTGCGCAGCAGATCATCCACGGCCTCGTGATCACCGGTTTCGAACGATGCTTGGGCGGCGGCAAGATAATTGATCAGGGGCGTGTCGGCATGGCTGGCGGAGGATGTCAGCAGTTTGCGGGCCCTGGGCCAGTTGCCTTCGGCCAGCGCCAGCAAACCCTGGGTGGTCCGGCGTCGGGCCCGGCGTTCATTGCCGCGGGCAATCCAGCCCGCCACCAGGCCGGTGCTGGTTCTGAGTCGGCGGATAAGGTTGATGGTCAGGACAGTCAGCACGATCAGGGCCACGATCAGGCCCAGCCCCACCCAGAAGTTGGTTTCGATCAGGTAATGGCCAAGGCTGATCCGGATGTAGCCCAGATCATATTGCAATCCGAGGGAAAGGCCGGTGCCAATCAGCAGCGCCAGCAGAACGATCAGTAACAGGCGAATCATGAATCATCGCCTCCATTACCGCCGTCGGCGTTGTCCTCGCCATTATCATTGTTGGCATTTAGGCGTCCGGCCAGCCGCTCCTTGAGCAGGTCCAGGGACTGACTGATATCCGGCAGCTCCGGGTCCACGTTCTTGCCGGCCAGCTCAGCCAGGGTGTCACTCAGGGCGGTGACCCGGGGATTGCTTGCGTTGTACCAGTCGTCAATGGTGGTTCGGGCCTTGGTAAGGGCGCGCTCATACAGCGGCTGGTTGCCCCGCAATACCGCCATCTCGGCCTCTTCCAGCATCAGCTGTAGGTTTAGTCGGGCATAGGCGCTCTGGTCGGGAGAGAGCAGCGGCTTGACCGGCTCGTCCATGCGGCGCACAACCACCACCTGCATCAGTGTTGCTTTCACCTTGTTCCAGGCCTGTACCACAGCGCCGGGTTCTTCGTCGGTTCCAGCGCTTTCTCCCTGTGCAGCGTTGACCACAAAGCCGGGCGCGTTCTCACTGATCAGGGCCTGGTCGGTAAGCTGGTGAATGCTGTCGATGGCCGCTTCCAGTGTCAGGTAGAGTCCGGTGCGGTCAACGCCGGTCAGGCCCTTGAGTGCGAGGATTTCGCGAGCCAGTTGCTGGCGAACCGGGTAGACACCGATGTCGTCGGATTCATTCAGCACTTCGTCTGCCGCTTCCAGGGCCGACATGGCTCCGCGGATGTCTTTTTCGATCATCAACCGCTGATTGGCAATGCGCAGAAGGTATTCCGCCTCGGCCAGCAGCCAGTCCGTGCGTGTGCGGTTTCCGGCTTCCAGCAGTTCACGGGCATTGTGGTCGATCTGGCGCTGCTGGGTGGCAATCAGTTCTCGCTGGCTCGCCAGTTTCTCTTCGAGGGACTGCAGGCGCTGGCTTTGCTGGCTGCCGCGGTCGCCATAGAGATCTTCAAGCTGGGCGGTGTCCTGCTTCAGGCTCTCGATTGTCTGCATGACAGCCTGGTGGTTGTTCCACTGTTGCCAGCTCCAGAGCGCCAGGGCGATTGCGATGATCAGGGCGAGAATGGCAACCAGCCATACCGGCCAGAGTTTCTGGCGAGCAGGCGGTTCCTTGGAAACGGTTGCGGGCAGTTGATTCGTTGTCTCTGTCACGGGCGTCCTTACTTGGCTTTTCCGGAGCCACCGTCCCGGCCGGCAAGTTGCGCTGCAACCGTGGCCACGATGTCGTTATCGGCAAGGCTTCCTGGTATACACGGATTTAGGAATCCCGCTGCCCGGGCCTGTTCGGCAACCCGATCTGCGGGAACAATCAATAACCTATCGTATAGATTATGGCCGCTATTCGCACATAGTGCGATGAGATTGTTCAAGGTTTCGCCCGACAGGGCGACGATGGCCTCCGGAGCAAAGGTATCGAGGGTGGCCCGGATCCGCTCCGGCGTGTGGTCAGGGCGAAAGCGGCGGTACAGGGGCAGCAGGGTTACGCGGGCGCCCCTGGCTTCAAGGGTTTCGCGGATCAGTTCGCGTCCGGTTTCCCCGCGAGCGAGCAGAACCCGCTCATGCTGGAGGTTTTGCAGTGACGGCAATGCCAGCAGTGCCTCGCTGGTCCAGCCCTCGGGCGGCCGCCGCGGGCTGAGACCGTGTTCCGCAAGCACGGATGCGGTGCCGGCACCAACGCCATACCAGCGGATGCCCATGGGAACCTGGGGCCACCAGGTGTCCACCTCTTCCAGCAGCAGTCGGGCGGCAAACGGGCTGACCGCGATCACATGGGAAAATTCATCCAGGCTCAGAATGAGTGTGCGGCGCTCGGGCGTTTCCGGCAGAGGTTCCCGGTCAATCAGTGGCAGGATATGTACATCGGCACCGGCTGCACGAAACCGGCTGGCCAGGCGCGATGCCTCGGGTTCGGGCCGGCAGATCAGAATCCGCCGGCCGTTCAGGTCGGGCTCAGGTTGGTGTATGGCCATAGATTTCAGCCAGCACCTTGTCGGCTCCGAGAGCCAGCAGATCCTCGGCCAGTTCCCGGCCCAGACGTTCGCCTTCGGCCCGTGGCGCGCGGCCTTCGACGCGGAAAATCTGGGTGCCATCAACAGCGCCCACCAGGCCTCGCAGCCAGATTGTATCGTCGTCTTCAAGAAGCGCGTACGCCGCGATTGGTACCTGACAACCACCCTCCAGCCGACGGTTCAGAGCCCTTTCGGCGGTGACGCGATCCCAGGTGTCTTTGTGCTTCAGGGGTTCAAGCATGGCTAGCAGATCCTGGTCATCGACCCGGCATTCAATGCCCAGGGCGCCCTGGCCGACCGCCGGCAGCGACAACGTGTCGGGCAGGCAGTAGCGGATGCGCTCGTGAAAGCCCAGGCGCTTGAGCCCGGAGCTGGCCAGTACAATCGCTTCGTATTCGCCGGCATCCAGCTTGGCCAGCCGGGTGTTGACGTTGCCCCGCAGCACGCGAATTTCCAGGTCCGGGCGGTAGGCCCGCAGCTGGGCCTCCCGGCGCAGGCTCGCAGTGCCAACCACGGCGCCGTGGGGCAGGGCGTCAACGTTGTCATAGTGGTTGCTTACGAAGGCATCGGTCGGGTCTTCCCGCTCGCAGATCGCCACCAGTCCCAGTCCTTGCGGGAATTCCATGGGCACGTCTTTCATGGAGTGGACGGCCAGGTCTGCGCGGCCGTCCAGCATGGCTTCTTCCAGTTCCTTGACGAACAGGCCCTTGCCGCCGATTTTGGCCAGAGGCACGTCCAGGATCTTGTCGCCCTGGGTCTTTATCTTGACCAGTTCCACGGTGATGTTGTCGTGCAGCCTTTCCAGCTCGGCCTTGATGAATTCCGCCTGCCACAGCGCAAGGGCGCTGCTGCGGGTTGCAATGCGAAGGGTACGTTTGGACATGACACTCACTGTCGGTTCGGAAAAATGTCCGCCAAGGTTACCTTGTGGCGGCAGAAAAGTCCCGTGGCTACCACCTTTTGGGGCCATGTTGATTCAGCCCGGCTGGTGCTCCTGAAGCCACTGGCGAACATTGCTGGCATGGCGGCGACTGACCGGCAGCTCGCCCCGGCCTTCCCTCAGGGCGACCAGGTTGTGGCCATCCGGCGTCCGTCTCAGTGCCTGGATAAAGCGAACCCCCACCAGGGTGTTCCGGTGGATCCTGAGCAGGATGCTCGGGTAGCTGTTTTCCAGTTCCTTCAGCGTGTAGTCACACACGGTTTCGCCCCGGGCGTGATGGATGGTGACGTATTTTTGATCTGCCTCGCAGTAGAGGATTTCCGACAGATCGATCAGCTCGGTGCCGCGGTGAGTGCGCACCGCCAACTGTTCCTGGCTGTGGGCAGCCTGGCCGTTGAGCGCCTGCAACTGTACCCGGTTGACCCTGCCGGCCCGGGCCAAGGCCTCCGCCAGTGCCTCTTTGCGAACCGGTTTGAGCAGGTAGGCGATGGCCTGCACGTCGAAGGCCTGGATAGCGTAGTGGTCGTAGGCCGTGCAGAAGATCAGCGCCGGTGGATTGGCCAGCTGGCTCAGTCTGCTGGCAGCCTCCATGCCGTCCATGCCCGGCATCCGGATATCCAGCAACAGTATGTCGGGCTCCAGTTCGGCCACCTGTTTCAAGCAACTGTCGCCGTCTGCAGCCTCGCCACAGACCCGATACCCCGGAACGGCCTCCACCAACCGGCGGATGCGTTCCCGGGCCAGGGGTTCGTCATCGGCGATCAGGACGCTGCGGGTATCAGTCATGTCTTGTCTCGGTTCCGTTGGTCAGGGGTTTATTGTTTTCGGGCGCTCTGCTCGCCGGCCTTCCGTCGCGGCAGTCGCAGGGTAACCGTGTACACATCGTGCTGGTGGCTGTGTTTGAGCACCGCCGGCTCACCGAAAAGCGCCCGTAGCCGTGACTGAATGTTGGCCAGCGCCATTCGGTTGCCGTCATGTTGCTGGTTATTCTGGTCCGGCTTTGGATTCTGTACCAGCAGGTAGACAAACTCGCCTTTGGCCTGGGCTTCAATCCTGACGGTGCCACCGTCCGGGCGCGGCTGGATGCCATGATAGATGGCGTTTTCCACCAATGGCTGCAGTGTGAGCGGGGGAATGGCCTGTTGCTCAAGGCCCTCTTCAATCTGCCATTCCAGTTTCAGGCGGTCGCCCAGGCGCAGTGCCTCGATGGCCAGGTAACGCTGGCACAACGCCAGTTCCCTCGATAGCGGGATCAGCTGGTCGCCGGTGCGAAGGCTGGCGCGAAACAGTTCCGAAAGATCCAGAACGGCTTCTTCGGCCCGTTCCGGATTGATGGCAATCAGGCTGGCAATGGTGTTCATGCTGTTGAACAGGAAGTGCGGCTGAATGCGGGCCTGCAGTGAT
Organism: Marinobacter flavimaris; assembly: GCF_002933295.1. GTDB lineage: Bacteria > Pseudomonadota > Gammaproteobacteria > Pseudomonadales > Oleiphilaceae > Marinobacter > Marinobacter flavimaris. The sequence continues at coordinate 127,237 of NZ_PSSW01000010.1, read as the reverse complement.
GCCAGATGCGCCTGCATTTCCGCTTCCCGCTGCTGTTGCCACTGGTGCTGCAGGTAGAAATAGCGCAGCACCATGAGCACGATCAGCAACGCCAGCAGCATTTTCTTGGCCACGCCCTGCCAGACAGCCACGCCGTCCTGGGGGTGCAGGACGCTGTCTGCAAACAGGCTGAAGGCGAGCACATCCAGCAGCACAATGGCGACGATGGTGGTTGTCGCACCGGAAACGGACATCCGTGCAAGCCGGGTGCGCAAAAGGCAGATCAGCGCGGCACTGGTGAGGGTGGTCCACTGCACGAACAGCGACAGTAGCCCGAAGTAATTCCAGTCGATCCAGCCCCGCTCCGCCTGCACGATGGCAAGCACCAGAACCAGCAGTTCACTGGTGACCAGCAACAGGAACACGGCCCGTACCCGGCACAGGTCCGGAACGAAGAACTCGCTCTCTGTCACACCTTTGTCCCCGTTACGGGGTGTCTCCTTTACCCGGGTCAGAATGGTATACTCCCGCCACGTTCAATGTACCCAGCTCCCGCCAGATGATGCCGGGCTGTCAGCAGGAAAGATAGACCATGACGGATCAGAAAAAGTCTGACCAGACCACAAGCTCTGAAAAACCCTGGGGCGGGCGCTTCAGTGAACCCACCGATGCCTTTGTTGAAAAATTTACTGCATCTGTGGGATTTGACCAGCGCCTGTACCATCACGACATCACCGGTTCCATTGCCCATGCCACCATGCTGGCCGAGGTTGGCGTGCTTACCGCCGACGAGCGGGACCAGATCATTGAGGGCCTGAAAGGCGTCAAGGCAGACATCGAGGCCGGCAACTTCCAGTGGTCGGTCAGCCTTGAAGACGTGCACATGAACATTGAAGCACGCCTCACCGACCGTATCGGTATTACGGGCAAGAAGCTGCACACCGGCCGAAGCCGCAACGATCAGGTAGCCACCGATATCCGTCTGTACCTGCGGGACGAGATCGACGTGATTGCCGAGGAACTGAATCGCCTGAAATCTGGCCTGCTGGATCTCGCCGAGCGCGAGGCGGACACCATCATGCCCGGCTTCACCCATCTGCAGACTGCCCAGCCGGTGACCTTCGGGCACCACTTGCTGGCCTGGTACGAGATGCTGGTTCGGGATGCCGAGCGTCTGCAGGATTGCCGCAAGCGGGTGAACGTAATGCCCCTGGGCGCAGCGGCCCTGGCAGGCACTACCTATCCCATTGATCGGGCAATGACCGCCCGACTGCTGGGCTTCGACCGGCCCACCGAGAACAGCCTGGACTCTGTCAGCGACCGGGATTTTGCCATCGAGTTCTGCAGCTTTGCGGCACTGCTGATGACGCATCTTTCCAGATTCAGCGAGGAGCTTGTGCTATGGACCTCCGCCCAGTTCGACTTCATTGATCTGCCGGACCGGTTCTGCACCGGCTCGTCCATCATGCCCCAGAAAAAGAACCCCGACGTGCCGGAACTGGTCCGGGGCAAGACCGGTCGTGTCAATGGCCACCTGATCAGCCTGCTGACCCTGATGAAAAGCCAGCCGCTGGCCTACAACAAGGACAACCAGGAAGACAAGGAACCACTGTTCGACACGGTCGATACCATCAAGGGCTGCCTGAAAGCCTACGCCGACATGATTCCGGCCATTCGCTCCAAGGCCGATAACATGAGAGTGGCAGCCAAGCGCGGTTTCTCGACCGCTACCGATCTGGCGGATTACCTGGTCAAGAAAGGCGTGCCTTTCCGGGACGCCCACGAGATCGTGGGCAAGTCCGTGGCGTTCGGTGTGGCTGAAGGTCGTGACCTGTCTGATATGACCCTCGAAGAGCTGCAGCAGTTCTCCGATCATATCGGCGCCGATGTTTTCGATGTGCTGACCCTGGAAGGTTCGGTCCAGGCCCGTGATCATCTCGGCGGCACGGCGCCGGATCAGGTGCGTGCGGCGGTCGGTCGGGCCCGCAACCAGCTGGGCTGAGCCGGCGCACTCAGCGGGGCGAAACGGTTAACCGCCGATTCGCCCCGTAGCGAGGTCTACCGCCGCCGGCGTGAGTTCGTCCAGTGGCTCAGGTCGGCATAGCCGGTAGCCCTGTCCGTAGTGAATGCCCAGAGTCCGTACCTTGCGAAGGGCATCGTCGCTTTCGATAAACGTGGCCACCGTCACTTTGCCGGCGGCCTCGGCAATCCGGTGCAGTGCTTCCAGCATCACCTGCTGCACCGGGTCTTCCTCCAGCTGCTGAACCATTCTCCGGTCCAGTTTGATGATATCCACGGGTAATCTCGCCGCCAGGCTGTAGCTTTCCACCGATGCGCCGGCACCGTCCAGGGCGACGCGGAAGCCTGCCCGATGCAGGGCGTCGCAAAGCACGGCCACGTCGTCGGGATACTGGGTGGCGTGGGCCTCACGGATTTCCAGGCAGAAACAGTCCGGGGCAAACGGGGATTGGTTCAGGGCATCGGCCATGAAGTCGGCGAAGGTGTCATCCAACACAGTTGCCAGTGACAGGTTAAATCCACAGTACTTCAATCGGGGTTCCAGCAAGGGCTGGTTACCGAGCCATTCCAGGGTTTGCCGGATCACCTGGCGATCCAGGCGCTTTGCCAGGTCAAACCGTTCCGCAATGGGCAGGAAATCGTCGGGCAGGAGTGTCGTCTCATCATCCGACGTTGTTGGAATCCGACAGAGGATTTCGATGTGATCGCCCCAGGTGGGGCTGGCCACCGGCCTCATGGCCTGGTATTTCAGAATCAGCGACTGTTTGTCCAGCGCGTCGCGGATCTGCTCGACCCGTTTGCTGGCCACTGAATCGTCCGTCTGGTTGGCAATGGCCCTGGCCGCGTGAACCCGGTTGCGTCCGGAGGTTTTGGCGGTGTGGCACAGGTCCGCAGCCTGGCCCAGAAGCTGCTCCGGATCCGCAGGGACGTCGTTGTCCAGAATCAACAGGCCGCCCGATGCGGTGGTCTGGAGGCTGTGACCCTGCCAGTCGAAGACAAAGTCGCCGATCAAATCAAGGGTTTCCTGGGCAATCTTGCGGGCCCGCGCTTCCGGGCAGTTCTCGATCAGAAGGGCGAAGGTGTCGCCAGCGAGGCGGGCGAGGGCGTCACGCTGCCGGACGCGCACGCCGAGGTTGCCGGCCAGCTCCCTGAGGTAGCGGTCACAGGTGCCGCTGCCAGCAAGATCGTTAAAGCGTTCGAATTCATCCAGATCCAGGTAGAGCAGGCTGTCGCAGGATTCCCGATGGGTTTTCTGCTCCAGGGTTCTTAATACCCGAGCGATGAATGCCTTTCTGTTCATCAGGCCGGTAACCGGATCGTGACGTATCCGGTATTCCTCACTGGAGGCGTGATTCAGCCTGGGCTCAATGCGACGGGCCACGTGCACCGCGCCGGTGATTTCGCCCTGGTCGTTGGTCAGGCGCTGGTAATGGAACTCATGCACTGGTAGCTGGCGCGACTGCTGGGCCATGGGCATCTCGACCACGAAGTTGTCACGTTCGAAAGCCCGGTGCCAGAGCCGTTCCATCAGCCTGCGTTCGTTCGGGAACTCCTGAAGCAGGTCGCTCAGGTTGTCGCCTGCCTCCGGGCGCCCGCCAAAGGTTTCAGCAAACTGTCTGGCCCAGGCGTCATTGAAGTGGAGCAGGTTGAACGAGAGATCGACTGCCACAACCAGATCGGAGGTGGCGCTGGTGACCGCTGCGAGCATGGTGTTTGCGTGCTGGCGAGCCCTGTCGAGTTTCATATCGGCGGTCCGGTCTACCAGGGTGCCGCCGAGCCCGGTAATCCGGCCGCCCTGTTTCAGGGCCCGACAACTGAGGGTCACCCGCCGATGGTTCTGTTGCGAGGTAACAATATCGAGATTGAGGGAAAATGCGTCTCCGGTTCGGAGGCAACGGCGGAACATGGCCCGGACCCTGGCCTGGCCGGTCTGGCAGTAGAAAAGCGCCTGTTCGGGCGTGATTTCGGCGCCCGGTCTCAGCTCAAGAAGCTGGAACATTCCCTCGGTCCAGGTCATTTCATTCGTGCGGGTGTCCAGTTCCCAGATCCCGAAACCGGCAATGCTCTCCGCTGCTCGCAACAGGCGGGAATCCCTGCTTGAGCTGTCGCACAGGGCAATCGTGGCACTCGCCGCCTTGTCGGAATCCCGAACGTCGAGTCGCAGGCTCAGGCAGGCGGTGTAGAAGAAACCTTCCTTGTGCCGGAAGGTCACCAGGACGTTCTGGCCACGCTCGATCCGGTGGCGGTTTGCCGGTGCAAAAGGATCATCCTGGCGAGATGCCAGGATCCGGTGCACCGGTTGGCCTTCCAGTTCACTACTCTCATAACCGAGCACTGCCTCGGCCTGGTGGTCAGCGAACAGTACTTTTCCTTCATCGTCGATGCGTAAAACGGTCTGGCGCCCGGAGGTCGCGGACTGGTCCGAACGGTAGCGGCGAATGATGAATTCTTTCACAGCGGGTAAGCCTCGCGTGTCCTGCAGCTTTTATTTTTTTAAAGGTTTTGCCACGATGCCGACATCATACTCATACTGATGCTGAAAAGAACCTCTCTGCGGAGCCGCCTTGACCGCCCACGTTGCCCCGATTTCCCTCGACTTTGAGGAGGGAATAGATCGCAAGACCCTCCGTCGCCTGAGGGACCGGTTTCTGCTGGTCAATCAGCAGCGCTGGGACCGTGCCCATTCTGCGTTGTCCTATCGCCAGCAGATGGTGCTGGAAATTCTGCCGCTGGTGTTTCATCTCAACCATCCGGCCCTGCCCGGTTACCTGGACAGCGATTGCCCCTATGGCCTGAGCAACTATCAGCCGTCACCGGCCACCATCAATGCGGCTCGTCGACTGGCCCGGACTTTTTCGCTGAAGGATGAAGGCAAGCGCAAACCGGATCTGGACGCCATGTTCCTGATGGGCAGCCCGGGAACCCTTGGCCATTCCGTGGCCAGTGACCTCGACGTCTGGCTCTGTCACCGCAGTGACCTGCCCGAGCGGGGCATCCGCTGTCTTGAGCGCAAAGCCGAGAAGCTGGCCCGCTGGGCGGAATCTTTCGGTGTCGAACTGCACGTATTCGTCTTCTGTGCTTCGGATTGGCGTGCCGGTCGGCAACGGGTAGAGGTGACCGGCGAGAACTGTGGCAGCGCCCAGCATTTCCTGCTGCTGGACGAGTTCTATCGGACCAGCATCCATCTGGCCGGTGCCTGGCCCATGTGGTGGCTGATTCCTGCGGAGCGGGAGGAAACCTACGATGACTGCATGCGCAAGCTGGTAGATTACCGGTTTGTGCGCGCCGAGGACTATATCGATTTTGGCCCGGTGCCGGCGATTCCGGAGGAAGAATTTCTTGGTGCGGGCGTCTGGCAGTTGTACAAGGGGATTGATGCGCCCTGGAAGTCGATTCTGAAACTCCTTCTGATCGAATGTTATGCGCGGACCACCGGTGAGGCTCTGTTGTCCAGCCAGTTCAAGCGGGCCGTTTTCCGCGGCGAAACCGATGCCGACCGTCTGGACCCTTACGTCATGCTCTACAATCGGCTGGAGGGCTGGCTGACCGGGCCGGAAGTGGCGTCGAGGCTGGACCTGATTCGCCGGAGCCTGTATCTGAAAGCCGGTTTGCCACTGACACGGTCCGAGGTCTCCGGTGAGCAGTGGCGTGCCCGCCTGCTGCGCCAGATGGTGACAGGTTGGGGCTGGAGTGAAAACACGCTGGCGGAGCTGGATGATCGTCAACGCTGGCGGGCAGAGGATGTCACCACCCTGCGTCGCACCATCGTCAACGAATTGACCCACGGTTACCGCCTGCTGTCGAAAATGGCCAGGGAGCATGGCCAACGCGCCGCCATCAGCGCCAACGATATCAATCTCCTCGGCCGCAAGCTTTATGCCGCGTTTCAGCGCAAGGCGGGCAAGATCGAGCAGATCAATCCCGGGCTGGCCCCGTCGCTGGCGGAGGAAAACCTGGCATTTCATCATCAGTCGGAGCAGGGCGGCGACGCCGACGGCTGGCTGCTGTACCGGGACCTCGAAGACCCGGCAGACGCTTTCTGGCAGCCGGTTATCCGTCGCTCTGGAAATCTGGCGGAACTGATGGTCTGGTGCTATTGCAACGGTCTGCTGACCCGCTCGACTCGGCTGAATGTGCGGTCGGGCAACAGTATTGCGTCCGTCAGCGAGTTGCGTGAAATGCTTGATGCCCTGTCTGCGTTCCTGCCATTTCCGATTGCCCCGGCGGAACGGGAAGCGTTGTCCCGGGGCGTCCGGCCATTGAGGAATCTGCTGTTGGTGAACGTCGGCATTGACCCTCAGGCCCACCTCACGGAAAAGGGCCTTCACAAGCTCAGTTCCCGGCACGATTCCCTGGGCTTTAGCGGCGGGCGGGAGAATCTGGTCATCAGCATCGACCAGATTACCTTCAACAGCTGGCATGAAGTCAGTCTCCAGCATTACGCAGCGGGCGATACACTGATCCAGTGCCTGAAGAATGTTCTCGCCTCGGTGGCAGCCAATCCCGACGAATTGCCGGCCGTTCAGGTGCACTGCCACAACCGTGGTCATGGCTCTGCCATTGCCCGCCGGGTTCAGGAGCTGTTTGCCGATGTCCTCCGGCCCTTTTTTGCCGGAGGTACCGGCCCGCATCCGCTGCGCTATGTGATTGAAATGGATCGTCGCTACTTCCTGCTCCAGTTCAACGGCCTGGAACCGGGGTTTGTGGCACTCGACAGCTTTGAGGCGCTGATGGAGCATCTGGCGCTGCCCCAGGAGCGGTACCTGCCGGTGGTGTTCGATCGTTACGCGTTGCAGGACGAGCCGGCCTTGCGGGCGGTTTGCCTGGCCAGCGAACCGGACAACATCCAGGTGTTTTATCGTATTCTCGGCGATCAGGCCCGGCTCTGGGTCGTTGACGAACTGGGTTCTGTGTTCAGCTGGGAACAGGCGGTGACCAGTCGACGGCATTTGCTGGTGCCGGTACTGCGTTTCCTGGATAACCTGATCGAGCGGCGATTGCTGCGCCATACCGATTCCGCCGGCGTTGTGGCCGGCGTCCAGTGCTACGAGATTGTCCGGCGGGACGGGGCCTGGCGGGCCGAGTACCGGCCGGAGTCGGATTCGGGAGTGCCTCTGCCCGGATTTGAGGTGCAGGCCGTGGGCATCCACGAGGGCGACAGTCGCCTGCGCTTTGACATTTTCTGTGGTGACCAGGAATTCAGCGTCCAGGAGTACGGCGACCAGTTGATTCCGGCAGTGGCCCACTACATCCGCTCCCTCCGACATAGCGATGAGGTCTACCCGGTGTACCTGACCGATATCCACCTGCCCCACGACCTCGACCCCCGGGTGTATCAGCAGGATATCCAGACCAGCCAATACCTGTATTACCGGTCTGTGCTGGAAGATTCCCTGAACCGCCACCTCGCGAGGACTCGCTGACCTCGCGGCCCGGGGCGGGTGTCAGGTATACTGCGCCCATAGTGAACTCAGGGGTAGGTAGCCGATATGCGAGCGTGGACTCTGTCGATCATGACGTTGATGCTGGCTCTGGTTGTGAGCGGTTGCGGTCAGAAAGGTCCGTTGTACCGTGACAGTCAGGCCGCTTCGATAACGTCCGGGCCGGATTCGGCCCAGGAGCAGCCCGATCGCGAAGAAACCCGCGACTAGCGCCATGGCCTCCCGGCCCCGTTAAACGAATCAGGAAACTCATGGATCATTTCAACTACCGCGACGGCGAGCTGTACGCCGAGGATATCCCTGTCTCTGCCATTGCCGATCGTTTTGGCACGCCGGCCTATGTCTACTCACGGGCAACACTTGAGCGACATTACCGGGCCTATGATGACGCTCTTCGGGATCACCCGCACCTGGTGTGCTACGCCGTTAAAGCCAATAGCAATCTGGCGGTGCTGAACGTTCTCGCGCGGCTCGGTGCCGGCTTTGATATCGTGTCGGCCGGTGAGCTGGAGCGGGTACTGCGGGCCGGTGGTGATCCGTCGCGGGTGGTCTTCTCCGGCGTTGGCAAGCAGGAATGGGAAATGAAGCGGGCCCTTGAAGTGGGCGTGCGCTGCTTCAACGTCGAATCCGATACCGAACTGGACAGGCTCAATGCGGTGGCGGGAGAACTCGGCGTAAAGGCGCCGATCTCTCTGCGGGTGAACCCGGATGTTGATGCCGGTACCCATCCCTATATTTCCACGGGTCTGAAAGAGAACAAGTTCGGGATTGATATTGCCGAAGCGCAGCAGGTCTATGCCCGTGCGGCAGGTATGCCGAATCTCGACGTGAAGGGTGTGGATTGTCACATCGGCTCACAGCTGACGAGTGTGTCACCGTTCCTCGACGCACTGGACCGGGTGCTGGCCCTGATTGATTCCCTGGCGGACCAGGGCATCCACATTCATCACCTGGATATGGGCGGTGGCCTGGGCGTTACCTACAACCAGGAGCAGCCACCACAGCCGTCGGATTACGTGAAGGCGCTGGCCGAGCGCCTGGGTGACCGCAAACTGGAGCTGATTCTGGAGCCCGGCCGATCCATTGCCGCCAACGCTGGCATCCTGATTACCAGAGTCGAATTCCTGAAGTGCACCGAGCACCGGAACTTTGCCATCATTGATGCCGCCATGAATGATCTGATCCGGCCGGCCCTGTACAGCGCCTGGCAGGCGATTATCCCGGTCAAGCCACATCAGAATGGTGAGGAAAAGGCCTGGGATCTGGTTGGTCCGGTCTGTGAAACCGGCGATTTCCTGGGCAAGGACCGTCACCTGCGCCTGCAGGCCGGGGATCTGCTGGCGGTTCGCTCTGCGGGAGCCTATGGCTTTGTCATGAGCTCAAACTACAACACGCGGAACCGGCCGCCGGAACTCATGGTCGATGGCGACCAGGTGCATGTGGTCCGCCGCCGTGAAACTCTCGAAGACCAGCTCGCACCCGAGAGCTGCCTTCCGGAATGAGCGGGAGCGAGGAGATGACACAGCAACGCCGGACCCAGGGCCCCATGCTTCGATTCACCAAGATGCATGGGCTGGGTAATGATTTTATGGTGGTGGATGCCATCAGCCAGCCTTTTCGTCTGCGCCCCGAGATGATCCGCGAACTGGCCAACAGGAATTTCGGAATTGGCTTCGATCAGTTGCTGGTGGTGGAGCCGCCCGGGCTGCCGGATGTCGATTTCCGCTACCGCATTTTCAATGCGGACGGGTCCGAGGTGGAGCAGTGCGGCAACGGTGCCCGCTGCTTCGCCCGGTTTGTCCGGGACCAGCGACTGACCAACAAAAAGGTCATCCGCGTCCAGACCGCCAAGGGCGTGATCGAGCTCCGTGTCGGCCGGGAAGGCATGGTGATGGTCAATATGGGCGTGCCCGAGTTCAATCCGCCGGCCATTCCGTTCGCCGCCGACCGTCGAAAGGATGTCTACACCGTGGATGTGGACGGCCAGACAGTGGAACTGAGCGCCTTGTCCATGGGTAACCCCCATGGTGTGCTGCTGGTTGAGGATGTAGACCAGGCGCCGGTGGAAACGCTGGGGCCCAAGCTCGAGCGGCATCCCCGCTTCCCGGCACGGGCCAACATCGGGTTTCTCCAGATTCTGGATCGTACCCATGTCCGCCTGCGGGTGTTTGAGCGTGGCTCGGGCGAGACCCTCGCCTGCGGTAGTGGTGCCTGTGCCGCCGTGGTGGCCGGCTGCCTGCGAGGCCTGCTGGATGCCCGCGTGGAAGTGGAATTGCGGGGTGGCCCTCTGGTCATTGAATGGCAGGGTGAAGGGACCCCTGTTATGATGGAAGGGCCTGCAACCAGCGTATTTGAGGGGCAGTTGAGGCTGCCGGGTGATTCTGGTGGTCGTCGACGCAGGAGCGCTCGCCCCCATAAACAACGATCCTGACAGCCAGGAGTACTCCATGACAGAACAAACGGCCCGCCAGAAGGCCGGTGAGCTCACCCGGGAAGAGGTGGCGGATTACCTGCGCGCCAACCCCGATTTCTTCATCGACCAGGACGAGCTGCTGCGCAGCCTGACCCTGCCCCACGACAGTGGCCGGGCCATTTCGCTGGTCGAACGCCAGGTGCATCTGTTCCGGGAGCAGCGGGACACCCTGCGCAGGGAGTTGGTAGAGCTTGTATCCATCGCCCGCCATAACGACCGGTTGTTCGAGAAGAGCAAGCGTTTGCTGATGCAGGTGATTGAAGCGCGGACGCTCAACGATATGGCTGCTGCCATTGATGACAGTATCCGTGGTGATTTCGGTCTCGACGCCGCTTCCGTGTTGTTGTTTACCGATGTTGAGCTGCCTGAGGCCTCTCAAGGCGCCCTGCATGTGGTCAGTCCTTCTGCGGCCCGTGAGCGCCTGGGCAGCCTGCTGGAAGGTGAGCGTGCCGTGTGCGGCCAGTTCCGGGAGAGCGAACGGGAGTTTCTGTTCCCGGACCGTGAAGAACCCATTGCCTCGGTCGCCCTGGTGCCGCTGAGGCATGACGAGCTGGCGGGCGTGTTTGCGGTCGGTAGCTGCCAGCCCGGCTATTTCGACCAGAGCATGGGTTCCCTGTTCCTGAGCTACATCAGCGACACACTCAGCCGCCTGCTGCCGCCCATGGTGCAGCGCCACACAGCGGCTGCTCCGGTCACCGACATGGCGACGGAGTCCCGCTAACGTGTCAGAAGCCCCGGAGAGTCCGGCAGTGCCCAATGAGCTGACCGGGCCGCTGGCGGAATTTATCCGGCACCTGGCTTCTGAGAAACGCCATTCTCCAAGAACCTGCGACAGCTACCAGCGCGACCTGCTGCGTCTGGCGGACTGGCTGGGCCGCACTGGATTCGTTGCCTGGCAACGGGTGACCAACCACGACCTGCGCCGCTACGTCGCGACGCTCAGCCGGGAGGGGTTGTCAGGCCGGAGCATTGCCAGACATCTCTCGGCGACCCGCCGTTTCTACCAGTTCCTGCTCAGGGAGAAGCTGGCATCGGATAATCCGGCGCTGGATATCCGGGCCCCCAAGAGTGGCCGCCGTCTGCCTCGCGTTGCAGATGTGGATCAACTGAATCATCTACTGGACGGACAGCCGGACGATCCCCTGGAAGTGCGGGATCTATGTATGTTCGAGCTGATGTATTCTTCCGGGCTGCGGCTGGCGGAGCTGGCAAGCCTGGATCTGGATACCGTCGATCTGCGCAGTGGTGAGGTTCGCGTGATGGGTAAGGGTGGCAAGGAACGGCTGCTGCCCGTCGGACGAAAAGCCATTGCAGCCATACAGGCCTGGCTACCGTACAGAGCGGCGCTGGCCAATGACGGTGAGGCTGCTCTGTTCGTCAGCCAGCGGGGCGAACGACTCAGCCACCGAAGTATCCAGGCCCGCCTGAGCCGCTGGGGAATCAGCCGCGGTGCCGACCAGAAGCTCCATCCGCACCTGCTGCGACACTCGTTTGCCAGCCACATGCTTGAATCCAGTGGTGACCTTCGTGCCGTACAGGAACTTCTGGGCCATGCCGACATTGCCACGACCCAGGTCTATACTCATCTTGATTTTCAACATTTGGCCCGGGTTTATGACCAGAGTCACCCCAGAGCACGACGCGATCGGTATCATGGTAAAACCAGTGACGAGAGTTCCTGAGACCAGCACGGGTCATCTAGGGGTTTTTCACACATCAACAGTACAGCAAGGATAGGCGGGAGCGCTCCATGGCATCGGATCAGTCCTGGAAGGAAAAATACCTTCAGGAACTCGAGTCTGCAGACAATCGGGAAAAGCAGTGGAAGGCGGAGCGGAATACCCTTGAACGCATGCTGGTGCGCACCAGTCTCGCCTCCGAAGGCCAGACCCCGGAGCTGGATCGGTTGCTGGCTCGCATCCGGAAGGACCTGCGGAAGAACCGGGTAGATGTGGACGCCTGGAAGGACTTGCAGGATCAGATTGATCGCCAGGTCGCCTTGCTCGATGAGCGCCAGTCGGCCAACGACAGGAAGCCTTCCTTTTTCTCCCGTCTGGCGCGAGAGCCAGAGCAAGAGTCCCAGCAACAGCAGCAACAGGTCAGCGCGGAACCTTTACCGGAAAGCAGCGAGCAGCCTGAGTCCCTCCCGGGCAATGAACAGGATATCGAGGACAACGTCCAGCGGTTGCGCATTGCCCGCCGTGTGGGCCAGCTGTTGGGTCAGATGCTTACCCAGGTCTCCCTTGAGCCCGCCGCCGAGGCCCGGGCACGGGCGCTGCAGCAATCTCTGCTTGCCAGTAACGACTGGAACGAATTGCGCGAAGGCCTGAACCACGTGGCTGAGCTGGTCATCGCTGCAGTTACCCGGAGCAAGCGAGAATTCGAAGCCTTTCTCAAACGCCTTGATGAACGTCTGGAGCTGTTGAAGGAACACTTCTCGGCCCAGTCCTCGGCCCAGTGCGGCCGGCTGGATGCCTCAGAGCACCTTGATCGCGAGATCCGCGAGGAAATTGAGCGGGTCGGGCAACGTTTGCAGGAGAGCGATGACCTTCAGGATCTCAAACAGTCGGTCAGTCGTCATCTTGAGTCCATTGGTCAGGCGGTAGGCCGTTTCCGTACCCAGGAATCCGAGCGCGAGCGTGCGCTCTCCGAGCAGCTTGAGGCCATGCAGGAGAAAGTGGCGGCCATGGAGGCCCACTCAGAGCAGATGCAGGAACAGGTCCGTAAGGAGCGGCTCCGGGCCATGACTGACCTGCTTACCGAGTTGCCCAATCGTGAAGCCTGGCAGGAGCGACTGTCATTCGAGTACAACCGCTGGCAACGCTACAGCCATCCGTTGACCATCGGTGTGCTGGATATCGATCTTTTCAAACGGATCAACGACTCCTATGGTCACAAGGCCGGCGACAGGGTGCTGCAGCTGGTTGCGAGGGAATTCAGGGATCGCTTGCGCACCACGGATTTTGTGGCTCGTTTTGGCGGCGAGGAATTCGTGGTGTTGTTCCCGGAAACCGAACCTTCGGACGCGCGAGCAGTGGTGGACAAGTTGCGGGAACATGTCGGCAAGCTGCCGTTCCACTTCCGCGGCGAGCCGGTCACTGTGACCTTCTCAGCCGGCCTCGCGGGATTCATTGCCGGCGACACCGAGGAGTCGGTGTTCGACCGGGCCGACCGGGCCCTCTATCAGGCCAAGGACGCCGGCCGGGACCAGGTGATGATCAGCGACAGTGCCGACGTTCAGTGACGCATCATTGCGTCCAGCTCGTCGATCACCTCCGCCCAGTCGCTGTCTTCCTCCAGGCCTTCTTCCAGGAAGTGAGACTGGCTTTCGGACCAGATGGGAGCATCCTGGATCGCAACTTCGCTCGGCAGGGGCGAGTACCTGGCGACAAAATCCTCAATGCTTTTGGCGTCGGACGCCAGGCCTAGCTGCTCGAACAGAGTACTGAGGGTGTGTTTGCTGGTGTCCATGGACATTCGTCTCCCGTTGGCCGTTTGCCTGAATGAAATCAATGGCGTTTGCAGGTATTGTTCCCTGAAATGTAGCGGAACCCTTAAGGATATCCAGTGAAGGTTACCCTTGCCTTTCTACTATGCTGCCTGTTGGCGCTGTTTCAATCCCCCCTGCGGGCGGAACCGCCGCAAGCATCGCCGGCCCCCGTGCTAGGCAAAGAGGAGTTGACCTGGCTGGAAGGGCAGGACCGGTTTCGTATCGGTCTCCGCAGCGATCAGGTGCCGCTGGTTTTCGATACCGGCAATGGCGTGCTTGCGGGCACCTACATTGACTACCTTGCCCGGCTCTCCGACAAACTGGGCGTCGCCATGGAGCCAATCGTCCTCGAGACCGGGCAGGATAGCGGCCCGGTCAGGAGTGAGCTGGCAACCGATGCGGTTCTGACCACAAGAATGCCGGGGATGCCGGTGGTGCCCGGCAAGCGTTTCACCGATCCCCTGATGTCTCTTACCTATGGCGTGTTCGTCAGCGCCGGCGATGCGGCTATCCGGACCCTTGCCGATCTTGAGGGCAGCCGGATTGCGGTTATTGCCGGTGACCCCAACCAGTATCCCATGCTGGACCCCGTCGAGGAGTTTACGCCGGTGCCGGTCAGCAACGTCAGCGAAGCCGTCGGCCAGATTCTTTCGGGGCAGGCCGATGCGTTTCTGGCGCCGGTGCCCGTGGTGTCCGATTACCTCCAGTCGGCGATGGTGAATGGGATCGGTCTGTCGGTACTGCTCGATAACAGCCCGGTAGATGTGGTGTTGCGGGTGGATACCGATCGGGACCTGCTTTACCAGGTGCTGAACAAGGCCATTGCCGCAATCGGCCATAACGAACACCGCACCATCCGCCAGTCATGGCTGCAGGCCGATCAGCCGTCCCTTGAACGAAGTGGCCTGGAATTGTCCGGATCGGATATGGAGTGGCTCAAACAGCATCCGGATCTGAAAGTCGCGTTTCGCGCGGACTGGCCGCCGTTTGAATACACCCAGGACGGCCGGCCCACCGGCCTGGTTCCAGATTTGCTGACCCGGCTGGAAACCGAGCTGAACGTGCGGTTTACGCGCACTGTCGCTGGAAGCCGCATGGATGCTGAAGAAAAGCTGCGTTCGGGCGAGGTGGATATTCTTCCCGGGTTGTCCCGGACGCCGCGCACCGAAGAGGCATTTCTGTTTACCCGGGCCTATCTGACCGTGCCCATCGCCCTTGCCATCCGGGACGACGGTCGCTTTATCGGCGATCTCCGGGAACTCCGCACGGAACGGGTGGGTGTGGTGAACCGGCATGCGGCCCACGATTACCTGTTGATCAATCATCCGAACCTGGATCTTTACCCGATGGATACGGTGGAGGAGGGGCTTCTGGCACTATCCAACGGCGACCTGGATGTCATGGTTACCCATATTCCGGCGGTCAGTTACACAGTCGCCCGGCTGGGACTGTCGAACCTAAGGATTACCAGCATTACTCCCTACCAGTACGACCTGCGACTGGCCGTACGCAAGGACAACCCTGAGCTGCACCGGGTGCTGAACAAGGCGCTGGGCAGCCTCGAAGCCAGCGAGACAGAATCCATCTACAACAGGTGGATTCATCTGGATATCGAGCAGGAGACCGATTACACCGTAGTGCGGCGGGTGGTGCTGATCGCCATCCTGGTCGTGCTGATCTTTCTGTACTGGAACCGCAAGTTGTCGCGGGAGGTGGATGAGCGTATCCGGTCGGAGAATGCCCTGCGCCGGAGCGAAGACGAGTTGCGGGCCGCCAAGCTCGAAGCCGAGAGGTTGGCCCGGGAGGCGGAGGCCGCCAGCCTGGCCAAGAGTGAGTTCCTGGCCAATATGTCCCACGAAATACGAACGCCGATGAACGCGGTGATCGGCTATAGCGATCTGCTCAGCAACAGTGTTACCGACCCGCAGCAGCGCAATTACCTGGACGCCATCCGGGCGGGAAGTCGAAGTCTGCTGATGCTGATCAACGACATTCTGGACCTGTCCCGAATCGAGGCGGGGAAAATGCGGTTGGACTATTCCGCCGTATCGGTCCGTCGTCTCCTGGATGATGTTCGCCACATTTTCGATCTGCGGGCCCGGGAGCAGGGCATAACCCTGGAAGTGAGTGTCGACTCGCGAATGCCCGGCGCCATGATGCTGGATGAAACCCGTCTTCGGCAGGTTCTGTTCAACCTGGTCGGCAACGCCATCAAGTTCACCCACGACGGTGGTGTCACAGTTCGGGCAACCGCGAAGCCGCTCAAGAAGCGGTCGGCAGAAGCGGAACAGAACCCGGAAGCGCCGGAACGCCAGTATTACAAGTTGATCGTCACGGTCAGCGATAGCGGTATCGGTATCCCGCCGGATCAGGTGGAGCGTATTTTCGATGCCTTTGAGCAGCAGGAGGGGCAGAATACGCGGCGCTATGGTGGAACCGGTCTCGGGTTGGCCATCAGCCGGAAGCTGGCCCGTATGATGGGCGGTGAGCTGGAAGTTGAGAGTGAGCAAGGTTCCGGTTCGGTCTTTACGGTGACCTTGCCCCGGGTTGAGGCGACGGTGGAACAGGCGGAAGACGAGGGCGTTCCCAAGGAATCCGACCGGCTGCTGGCCCAGACTCTCAGCATGCAGGAGCGGGGCTGGCTCAGGGAACAGCTCGCGGCGGATTTCGGTGACGAGTGGGAAGCTGTGAGAGAGAGTGGCGATCCGGAGCAGATGAAAGACTTTGCACGCCGGGTGCTGGCCTGGGGCCAGCGATTCCGGTCACGTTCCGTTACCCGTTACGGGGAGAAGCTGCTTGCGGATGTCGAGGCATTCAACCTGGACGCGGTCAACAGTGCTCTTGAGGCTTTCCCGAAGTTGCTCGGCCGCGAAGAGTAAGAGCCGGGTGGGTTACAGACAATCGAACTGCGAGCGACGGTCGAAAGCGACCGAGACCATGTCGTAACCGGAATCCGAGAGTTGGCGGATCAGGTCGCGGTCTTTCAGCAGAGTCATGCAGACCTTGTGCACGCTGGCCTGAAGCTGTTCAGATGCCATGTCGTTAGAAGCCAGGCGGAAATCCACAATCAGGTATTTGCGCTCGACCGCCGCGCTGGCGGGGATATCCTGTCGTTCAACGCTCTCGTACCCGATATAGGTCGCCTGGGCTTCCGGAAACACCTGGCTCATGAGTACATCAAGATTTTCGGCATGAACAAGCGGTGCCGACAGCAAAAGGGCTGTGGCAGCGAGGCGAAGTGAGCGTGTGATCGTCATTGGAGGCCACTCCCTGGTGACATTCCGGTTAATCTGTAACCAAGTGTAAAGTTTGGTTACCGTTGATTATTGCAGAGTCTGTCGCATTTTGCGTGATATGTGACATTAATTTTTCAATTGTTTGCAGTCTCGATACAGTGACGACCGGGCTTTCGGGCTCCCGGTCCGGTGCACGATCAACTATGATGTGGGTAAGACGGACTTAGAGAGGAAAACGCATGTTTCAGCTTGTCTTTAAAGGGGAATGCGTTCCCGGAACGGATCTGGAAACGGCGCGCAACAATGCCAGAACCCTGTTCAAGGCGTCTCTTGATCAGGTTGATCGCATGTTCAGTGGTCAGCCGGTGGTTATTCGCAACAAGCTGGAAGAGGTTCAGGCTGAAAAATACCGGGCGGTGTTGAAAAAGCACGGCATGGTAGCTTATGTCCAGCCGATGGCTGACGCCCGGCCTGCTGCCAGTGCGGCACCACAGCCAGCCCCGTCGGCCCCCGCAAGTCAGCCCCGTCCGCAGCCGGCGCCCTCTGCCCCGCCGGCGGAAGGGCAGCGCCGTGGGGTTCCTGAAACCGAGCCTGGCGATCGTTTGCCGGTGGCGGGCGAGAAGGTGGATACGATACTTTCCGGCTCCGGTCTGAGTCTGGATCCGGTCGGGGTCAACCTGACAGAGAAGACCGAAGTGGAGCCACCGATGTTTCAGCATCTGGACGAGTGGAGCCTTGCTCCGGCTGGCAGTGATCTGGGTGTCGAGCGTGACCTGCCGCCGCCGATGATACCTGACGTATCCCACCTGTCACTGGCGGACGACTCCTCCGAGCGGAAATAACCCAATTGTGAGCCAGTGCAACCCCTGGGGCCGGAATGCCCCTCGACTGATCGCCGTCATCATGATTCTCTTGGCACCACTGGCTTCGGCTGAGGAGCGTCCCAAGGTAGGGCTGGTTCTGAGTGGCGGCGGCGCCAAGGGTATGGCCCATGTTGGCGTGCTGCGGGTTCTGGAGGAAATGCGGGTTCCTGTTGATCTGGTGGTGGGCACCAGCGCGGGTTCCGCAGTCGGTGCCCTGTATGCCAGTGGTATGCCGGTCAGTGACATCGAGCAGCGCTTTATCGAGATGGACTGGCTTTCCAGCTTTCGCGACGATCCCGGCCGGGTCTACAAGCCGGTTCGGCGCAAGCAGGATGACTGGCGGTTTCCGGTGGTCCCGGGCATCGGTGTTCGCGCCGATGGCCTGCGTGTCGGCGGCGGGCTGATTGCCGGGCAGAATCTAGGTTTTATCCTCAACGAGCTGACCCACAACGCCGCCCTGGTTGAAGACTTCGACCGGCTCCCCATTCCCTTCCGGGCGGTTGCCACCGATCTCGAGACCGGTGAGCAGGTGGTCATCGGTGACGGTAACCTCTCCGAGGCCATCCGTGCCAGCATGAGTATTCCCGGGGTATACGCGCCGGTGGAACGTGATGGCCAGTTGCTGGTGGATGGGGGCGTCGCCAACAACCTGCCCATCAGCGTTGCCAGGGATTTGGGCGCCGACATCATCATCGCAGTGGATATTACCGACAGTCTGATGGAAACCGACGAGCTGCGGGGCGCGTTTTCCGTTGTCGGTCAACTCACAACCATCATGACCCGTCGGAACACCGACCAGCAGCTGGATCTGCTCGCCGAAGACGATGTTCTGATCCGCCCCGACCTCGAAGGCTACACCTCCGCTGATTTTTACGATGCGCCGGTTCTGTTTGAGCTGGGCGCCAGCTCGGCCCGGGAACACGGCGTCGAACTGCGTCCGTTGGCATTATCCCGCAAGGCCTGGGCCGATTGGCGCGACAGCGTGTCAGCGCAGGACGCGGGTGCGCGTATCGTGTCACGCATCGAGATCGAAGACAGTCGTCGGTTGGCCCGGGACTTCCTCAAGGAACGAATCCGGCAGAGAATCGGAGAGCCACTGGACACCGCCCGCCTGGAAGCCGACCTCAAACGGATCTACGGGCTTGGCTATTACGAGATTGTGTCCTATTCGACCTCGTCTTTGCCCGAGGGAACCGTTCTGACCATCCGCGTCCAGGAGAAGAGCTGGGGGCCGAACTACCTGTCTTTCGGTTTGAGTTATGAGGATAACTTTGACGGGGAAACCCGGTTCAATCTTGCCTCTTCCCTTCGAATGACCGAGCTCAATGCCCTGGGCGGGGAGTGGCAGACCGGTGTTCAGCTGGGCACCGAGCCCTGGGTTCGCAGCCAGTGGTATCAGCCGCTGGATTACGGCTATGAGCGTTTTCTGGTGCTCGGTGGCGAGTACTCCCGGGATACCTTCAGCCTGTTTGATGCCGCCGGAACCCGCGTTACGGAGGTGGATGTGACCTTCCGGAAAGCGGATCTGGCACTGGGCATGGAAATCGGCGGCAATGCCGAAGTTCGCCTGATCTATGCGCGGGGCTATGCGACGGTTGACGAGCAGATCGGGCAACCGGTAGCGCCGGAGGGGTCGGTGCACCAGGGTGGGCTGGCCGTGCAACTGGTACACGACTCTCTGGACGATACTTTCTATCCTCGCGACGGTGGCTTTGCCGGCCTCCGTGGACGTTTTGAACGGGAGGGCCTGGGATCCGACCGGGAGTTCGATTCGGTAACCGGCCTGGCGCTGGGAACCGGAAGCTGGAAAGGCCTGACCCTGACCGGACTGGTCTTCGGCCATGCGGTAACCCGGGGCACTCCCGGAATTGAAAATGCCGTCCGCCTGGGTGGATTCCGCCGGCTATCGGCATACGCGCCGGGTGAGATTACCGGAGACAACGCGTTAATGGTTTCAGCCTATGCCAGCCAGACCTTTGGCGGCCCGCTGCTGCCCTGGTTCGTTGGCGCCGGGTTCGAGGCGGGTAATGCCTGGCCCTCTCTGGATGAGGCGAGCTGGGACAGTTCGGTGAAATCGTCCAGCGTATTCGCCGGCGTGGATACCTTCCTCGGCCCGGTTCAGGTGGCCGCAGCCTACAACAACGAAGACAACTGGACGGCCTACCTGAACATTGGTTTCTCGTTCACCCAGCTCTTTTACTAAGTGCCGTCAGGCCGTTCTGCTGCCGGTCTTTTCAATGGCAGTGAGAACCTGCTGGCATTGTTGCAGGGCATAGCGGTGCAGGATGTCTGCCAGGCGATCCTCATCCCGATCCTTGATGGCACTGATTGACTGTTCCATGTGGGACAGGTTGTCCTCAATGACACGATTGCCTCCTTCCTGGAAGGCGACGAAGGCACAGCGCTTTGCCGAAGGCCAGAGGTCATCAATGGCAGAGACAATGAAGTAGTTGTCGGCATAGGCCAGCGATGCCTTGGTGTACTCAATGCCCAGCTCCAGAAACGCCATAAGATCGTTTTTCCTGTAGCAGGCCTGCATCTGCTCATACAGGCTCTCCAGCCGGGCCATGTCCTCGGGCTGCCAGTGACGCACCAGCTTGCGACCGGTGTGGGTGAGGTAGAGCTCCAGGGTCTCGTACAGGCTGCGAACGAAGTATTCATCCAGCGGAGTCACGAACGCGCCTTTGCGGGGTACGTTGCGGACCAGATGCCGCTTCTCCAGCAGCAGCAAGCCCTCCCGTATGGATCCATGACTGACGTCCATCTGTTTCGCCATGGCGCCCTCGTAGATCCGTTCACCGGAGCGCAGCTGGCCAAAGGCAATCAGGTTTTCGATGTGGCGTGCGACCTGTTCGGTCAGTGTTTCTCTGGGCTTGAAGGCATTCATGGTGATCTGTCGCTACTGCATACTGGCTGAATCGTCCTGGCATAGTCGCACATCGGCTATTCCGGAGCCAGTGGGCGGATGGCCTATAGCAGTGGCGCCAGCAGGCGGACGGCCCGGCAACACAGGCGGAACAGGATCGACCGATCCTTGTAGTCGCTCTCGATCATCAGGCGGGAATTGTCCAGATCGTGTTCCAGCATGGATTCCACACTCCGGATGAAATGCCTTGCGGTGGTTATGGCGGTGATCTCGAAATTCAGTCGCATCGAGCGGTTGTCCATGTTGGCGGTTCCCACCGCCGCGTATCGATCATCCACCAGGATCACTTTCTGATGCATGAAGCCAGGCTGGTAGCGATAGATGCCGATGCCGGTCTTGCAGGCCTGGACGAGGTAAGAGTAAGCCGCCAGGCCAATCAGGCGGCTGTCCGATTTCTCCGGAATCAGGATTCGTACGTCCACGCCCCGAAGCGCCGCCAACTGAAGGGCGTTCATGATCTGGAAATCCGGAACAAAATAGGGCGAGGCGATCCAGAGCCGGGTGCGGGCATTATTGATGCAATTGAGGAAAAACAGTGTGCAGGTTTCCCAGCTGTCCGCGGGTCCTGTTGGCAGCATCAGCACCTCGTCGTCGCCGGGCTGGTTGTCGACCGGCGCCCAGTCGAGGCTGGGAAAATCGTTGCTGGCCCAGTTCCAGTCTTCCAGCCATGCCAGCTGCAGGCCGGTGACGGCCGGACCCTCAATCCGGCAGTGGGTATCGCGCCAGGGTTCCTGGTCCATGGCAGTGCCCAGGTATTCGTCCCCCAGGTTGATGCCACCCACAAAGCCGATCTTGCCGTCGCAGACCAGCAGTTTCCGGTGGTTCCGGAAATTGATCTGGAACCGCCTCCGGCGGATGTTGCCGTTACCGAACGAGGCCACGCGGGCGCCGGCGGCGGCGAGCTGGTTCAGGTACTTGCGCGGCAGCCAGACGCTGCCAATGTCGTCATACAGAAACCAGACTTCCACACCCTGGGCCAGTTTGCGCTCGAGAATTGACTTGATCCGGCGGCCAACCCGGTCTGACCGCACGATGTAGAACTCCAGGAGGATATAGTGCTCGGCGTCTTCCATGGCTTCGAACAGGGCCTCGAACGTGGCCTCACCGTCCCTGAGCAGGGTACATCGGTTGCCATCGGTGAACGGCTGCCGGCCCAGTCGGCAGAGCACCTGAAGTTCGTCGGTGAACCGTTCGCTGGCGGGGATGGGTATGGAGGTTGTTTGCTGCTCGAACCGGTTCAGCAGATTGGTCAGGGATTCGTCGCCAAGCCGTCGGGCTTTCACGTAGCCGCCAAACCGATGCCGCCCGAACAGCACGAACATGGGCACAGCCAGGTAGGGCAGGCCGATCAGGGCAATGACCCAGGCAATGGCACCCTGTGTTGTCCGATAGGTCAGAAGAATACGGTAAATACAGGCAAATGCGCCCAGGTAAACGGCCCCGACCACCAGTGCAACGAGAGACAGCTCGTCCATCATTGCGCTCCCTCATCTGCCTGGTGGCCGTAGGGCCCCGATGTGGCCAGATGCCTTGCCCGGTACTCTGCCGGTGAGGTGCCGGTCCAGCGCTTGAACGCCCGGCTGAAGGCGCTGAGCTCTGAAAAACCCAGCAGAAAAGCAATTTCACCCAGAGCGTACTGGTCGGCCGCAACATACCTGAGCGCCTTGTCCTGGCGAACCTGCTCAACCAGGCCATGGAAGCTCAGGCCTTCCTTCTTGAGCTTGCGGTAGAGCGTCTGGCGGCTCATATGGCATTGCCGGGCAAGGCTGTCGGCATCGATTCTTTCGGTCGCCATCTGCTTCGAGATCAGTCGGCGAATCCTGCGGCCGAACGAGCGGCGGCTCTGAAGCCTCGCCAGCAGCGTATTGACCTGCTTCAGTACTGCCGAATACACGTAGGGATTGCGGCGTGGTATCGGGTGCCCCAGATGCCGGCTGTTGAACGCCAGCCGGGTAATACCGCAATCAAACCGCACCGGGCCACCGAGAAGCTTTTCGTACTCGTCGGCGTACACCGGCGCCGGATGGGCGATCTCCACCCATTCCGCCCGGATGCCCGGATGAATGAAGTGGCGGGTGCGGGTGATGGCCGCAGCCAGGGTCCGGTCCATATCCTGCCGGCAGTAATGTTCGGCCATGTCCGGTTGCCAGCAGAGAATGGCCTGGTCGGCGGTCTGTTCGAAGCTCAGGAATACCGACTCGTTGATCAGCCGATGCAGGCGCACGTACTGGGTAACGGCTTCACCCAGGGTGTCACAGTTGAAAAACACATGCCCGACCAGTCCCATCCGCTCGGGATCCACCACTTTTCCGGCGTGCAGCCCGACAGCGGGATCGCCCGTTACCAGCTCGGCGTGTTCCCACAGCCGGTAATGGGCATCGGCGGGCACGCGCCGGTCCGGGTCGGTGAGCTCCGACATGGCCAGCCCGGTCAGCTGTTCCACCCGTGGCGCATTGAGAACACCCTGGCGTTCCAGATAGTGAACCAGCGCCAGCGTGCTGGAGGCAGCGACCAGGGGTGCGCTGGTGGAGTCTGATTGGGCAGATGTCACGTTGATAGTTAACGACCTGTCATGATGACTGATACAAAATGTCAAGTGGGTGCAACGGCCTGTCAAGGGTTACCCGTGGCTTTAACGATAGCATCAGGGTATCAGGTTGGAGCAATGGAAAAGCAATCAGGAGGTGTTTTATGGAACAGGAAATCTTCGTACCTCATACCGAGCTTGAGCGTAAAAACGTGATTGAGCTTGCCGAGTATCTGAACAGCATCTTCTACTGCTGATCCTTCAGACGTCACGTCTATGACCTTCAAGCCGGGCTTTGCCCGGCTTTTTTTCGTCCACGGAAAATGACCGCTAATACCGGCACTTGCTCGCAAGACTGGCAGTGGTAATGTATCCGGTCTGAGAACGCAGACCAATCCGGAGACTGACTGCCCATGACTGTTGCGCTGAACCACCGCATTACCGGCGAAGGCCCGCCCCTGATACTGCTGCACGGGCTGTTCGGCTCCCTGGACAACCTGGGGGGGATCGCCCGCCGTCTGGAAGACCAGTGGCAGATTCACGCACTGGACGAGCGCAACCACGGGAGTTCGCCCCACACGGATACCATGGACTATCCGGCCATGGCCGCCGACGTCATCGCCTACATGGACGCCCAGGCCCTGGACAAGGTGAGCCTGCTGGGTCATTCCATGGGTGGCAAGGTGGCGATGCAGGTTGCCCTACAGGCGCCGGAGCGTGTGGAAAAACTGATCGTGGCCGACATTGCCCCGGTAAACTACAAACCCCGGCACGATGCTATTCTGGAAGGGTTGACCAGCATGGATCTGACCGGTGTGCGTTCCCGTCAGGACGCAGACAGGCTGATGGCAGATTTTGTCGAAGAGCCGGGTGTTCGCCAGTTCCTGCTGAAAAACCTGGAACGGATTCCCCGCGAAGACCAGCAGGAGGGCGGGCCAATGTTCCGGTGGCGGCTCAATCTGCCGGTTATCGATGCCTGCTATGAGCATCTGGCCAGGGCGCCGGAGGGTGATGGCCCGTTTGATGGTCCTGTGCTGTTTCTGAAGGGCGCGGATTCGGCCTACATCCAGGAAAAACACCGGGATGATATCCAGCGACTGTTCCCGCAGGCACAGCTGCGTATTATCCAGGGGACCGGCCACTGGCTGCACGCTGAGAAAGCCGACTCCTTTGCTGCCCTGTGCCGCCGTTTCCTCAGCGCCGATGAATGATGGTGCCCTGCGTAGGGCATTTTCCTGCTCACCGGCCCGTCTGCTAAGGTGGGCCAATCGCTGACATACGGAATGGACATAACAACAGGCGGGCAGAGTGTATGAAATGGCTGATGGTGGGTTTGCTGGTTGTCTTCCTGCTGCTTGGCAGTTTCCTGCTGACTCCGTCGCCCGTCGACAGCAAAGCCTGGAACCCGCCATCGCCACCTCCGCTGACCGGTGAGGTTGCGCCAAATGAGCGCCTGAGGCTTGCGGACCTGATCGCCAGGGGCCAGGTATACGGCCCAGAGGACACAGCCGTGAGCGAGGATGGCGTGCTTTATACCGGCACCCAGGATGGCTTCATCGTGCGGGTGTTCCCGGATGGCCGGGTTGAAAACTGGTTGTCCACCGATGGTCGGCCTCTGGGCATGGTGTTTGACAGCCAGGGCAATCTCATCGTTGCAGATTCCTGGCGGGGGCTGCTGTCTATCAGTCCTGAGGGCGAGATCACCGTATTGGCCCGCGAGGCGGAGGGAACGCTGTTCCGCTTCACCGATGACGTCGACATCGCCGATGACGGGCGCATTTATTTCACCGACGCCAGCTCCAAGTTCCACCAGCCGGAATACATGCTGGATCTTCTGGAAATGCGTCCCCATGGCCGCCTGCTCCGCTACTCTCCAAAAACCGGCAAGGCCGAGGTTCTCCTGGCCAACCTGCATTTTGCCAATGGTGTTGCGGTATCTCCGGAGGGCGACTACGTGCTGGTTAACGAAACCTGGAAATACCGCATCCTTCGATACTGGATTCACGGGCCCAAAGCCGGCCAGGCGGAAGTCTTTGCCGACAATCTGCCCGGTTTTCCCGATAACCTCGCGGTGGATGATCAGGGGCGCTACTGGGTGGCGTTTCCTACCCTTAGAGATTCGAGGATGGACGCCATGCACCCCCGGCCCTGGCTCAAGGATCTGGTGGCTAAACTCCCGAGCAGCCTGAAACCTGCGCCACAAGAATATGGTCTTGTGATTGCGTTCGACCGGGACGGTGAGGTTATTACCAGTCTCCACGACACTCGGGGGACCCATTTGCAGGAAATCACCTCGGTGAATCCTCACGATGGCAACCTGTACTTTGGTTCACTTCACAATGATCGTATTGGTCGGCTACCGTTGCAGGCCATTCCGGGTCTGGGGGACAGCAACTGATGCAGCAACACGATATTGACTGGGATCTGCCGGCGCCTTTCACGATCGAGATAGCGGTACGGCCCGAGGATACCGATCGGCTTGGGCACGCCAACAACGTTGTTTACGTACGGTGGCTGGAAGACGTCAGTTGGGCCCACATAGAAAGCCTGGGTATGACCTGGGAATTGCACGAGAAAACCGGCAAGGCGATGGCCATTACCCGAACGGAAATCGATTACCTGGCCTCGGCGAACGCCGGCGATCAACTGGTTCTTGGGACCTGGCTCACCGATTACGATGGTCGGTTCCGGTCTGCACGGCAGTTCCAGCTCGTTCGTCCCTCGGATGGCAAAACCTTGGTCAGGGCCGTTTCCACTCACGCCTGTGTTGATCTGAAAAGCCAGCGGCCTGCCCGTGCGCCCAAAGAGTTCGCTGAGATTCTCGGTTCCGCTGTGGTAGCCGGAGGCAAAGGGCTGTAGGTCACCCGAGGTCTTTTGTGCTTTACTTCAGCTAATCTTGTTCAAAGCCAATCCCGTTTAACCTGTTGTCCGGAGATCTTCATGGAAAATACTGCCGATCAGAACGCTGAAGCCACGATGCGCCATGTGATCTACGATCGCTTTGGTGAGCGTGACGTCCTGCAAGTGGTCTCGGCCGATGTGCCAGTCCCCGGAGACGATCAGGTGCTCGTCAGGGTGCACGGTGCGGGGCTCAATCCGATCGACTGGAAAACCCGGAAGGGGCTTGGTTTCGCGGCGCGGCAGATCGAGAATTCGTTGCCGTGGACGCCCGGTTACGATGTCGCCGGAGAGGTTGTCGGAGTAGGTGCCAACGTGACCACCCTTGCGCCCGGTGACCGTGTCATGGGCATGGTCGGATTCCCGGCCGGCGGTGGCGGTTATGCGCAGTATGCCCTGGCCGCGGCCGATGAACTGGCTATCGTGCCGGAAGAACTGGACCTGGTGTCTGCAGGTGCCTTGCCCCTGGCGGCACTGACCGCATGGCAGGCTCTGTTTGAGATGGCGAAACTGGAGTCGGGGCAGAAAATCCTGATCCACGCCGGCGCCGGTGGCGTGGGCCATTTTGCGGTGCAGTTTGCATTGGAGCGCGGTGCCCATGTCATTGCAACGGCCTCGGCCGGTAACCGGGATTTCCTGGCGGAACTCGGGGTCCACGAGGTGATTGACTACCGCAACACGGATATCGCCGAAGAGTGCTATGGTCTGGACGTGGTACTGGACCTTGTTGGGGGTGATACCGGCAAACGCTCCCTGCACACCCTCGGCGAACATGGAGTCCTCGTGACCATCCCGACGGTTACCGCCGACGAAATCATCAGTGCTGCCGAGGAAATGGGTTTACGCGCCCATGGCATGACTGTGCGTCCCGACGTATTTCACCTGGATGAGATTGCCGAGCTGATTGAGGACGGTGACGTCAAGGTGCACATCGAAAAAGCGTTCGCGCTGGACGATGTCGCGCAGGCCCACGAACTGCTGGAAGGCGGGCACGTGCGCGGCAAGCTGGTGCTAGATTGTCGATGAGGGTTCCTGATCGGCCGGTTGATCCTGGCTGGCCGATGGTTCTCCTCCCTCTTTCTCCTTGCGCTCCTTGCGGGCCTGGGGCGGTACCAGGCTGATCAGGATCCAGTCGTTTTCCGGTTTCAGGTCTTTCATGCTGCAAACCGGGGCGACGTGTTCCTTGCTGTCGAACGTGAACAGCACCAGGGCCTGGTTCTGGTATTTGTTCAGGAACTCCTCGTAACCGAATTCCTCACTCAACTGGGTGGTCTTTACGGTGTAGCCCTGGCTCACCAGACTGGCCAGCTTGGCGTAGCTGACGCCATCGAACAGGCCCCGGGTCATCTGTATTTTTTCAGCCGTCTGATGCCGGGCCTTCTGGTCCTGATCACCTTCGGCCAGGCTGAACACGCACTTGTTTCCGAACCAGTCCAGGAAGTGGTACGTGGCCAGTGAGTTCATGTGCTTGTACGGGGAGATCACCAGCAGCTTACCGATGCCTGTCAGGTCCAGATGGGTCGATGCATGCTCGGAAACCGGGTTGCCGAAGTACACCTGCAGGTTCTCCATGCGGGCCTGACGGACGTTTTCCCAGTTGGTGTCCGCCAGGGTCACGGGCACCTCATACTTTTTCAGGGCCATGCCAATCATACGGGCCACCGGATTGGCGCCCAGGATCAGGAAGCCGTATTCCGCTGGTTCCGCGACCTTCAATAGGCGGGCAACCGGCCGTGCGGTGAGGCTCTGCAGAGTAACGGTGGCGATAATCAGCATAAACACCAGGGGTACCAGGGCGCCGGCACTCTCATAACCCAACTTCTGCAGCTGGAAAGCGAACAGCGCTGACACCGCGGCCGCGACGATGCCCCGGGGGGCGATCCAGCTCAGAAATAGCTTTTCCCGCAAGTTCAGGTTGGTGCCGATGGCCGACAGGAAAATACTCAGGGGGCGGGCTACCAGCATCAGCAGGGCCAGCACAGCCACCAGGCCCCAACCCAATTCGGCAATCGCCGCAAACTCAACTCGCGCCGCCAGAATAATGAACAGGGCGGATATCAGCAGAACGCTCAGGGATTCCTTGAACTCGAGGATGCTCTCTATAGGCACCTGCTTCATGTTGGCCATCCAGATGCCCATGATGGTCACGGTCAGCAGGCCAGACTCATGGGCCAGTTCGTTCGAAATGGCATAGACGCCGAGCATGAAAGTGAGTGTGCCAGCGTTATGCAGGTACTGCGGAATCCAGTGCTTGCGCAATACGATGCCGTTGAGATACCCGGCCACGGCACCGATCACAAAACCCACAGCCAGGGTTTTTCCAAAGATATACAACGAGTGGCCAAACACGTTGCCCTGGCCCCAGGAGACAATCCCCTCGAATACCAGAACCGCCAGCAGAGCGCCAACGGGGTCAATGATGATGCCTTCCCAGCGCAGTATGTTGGCCAGTTTCGAATCGGGTCGCACGGAGCGCAGCAGCGGCGCGATAACCGTCGGGCCGGTGACAATCGAGATGGCGCCAAACAGCAGGGCGACTGCCCAGGAGACATCCAGAAGCCAGCGGGCAGCCAGGGTGCCGATGATGCAGGTGACGATAGAACCGACCGGAATGAGGTTGCGAACCATTTTACCATGGCCCCGTATCTCCTCGTAGCGCAGGGTCAGGCTGCCCTCAAACAGGATGATGGCAACGGCCAGGGAAATAACCGGAAACAGCAGATCGCCGAACACCACTTCCGGTGCCAGAAAACCCAGAACAGGCCCGGCGGCAATGCCACCCGCCAACAGGAAAAGGATGGCGGGCATACGCACGCGCCAGGCAAGCCACTGGCAGAACAATGATAAAACGCCAATGCTGGCAAGAAGCAGGACAGTGCTGACTGGCATAATGGTTTCAGTTCCGTTGATCTATTGGTTGGCGCGCCGGGCAATCCGGTTCAGGAGTCGGGAAGCCGCAAATAAACCGAAGCTGGCGGTCACCGGGCTGGCGGCGCCAAAGCCGGAGGCGCAATCCAGGCGCACCGGACCGTCGGTGGCCGGTTTCTGCAGGCACACTTCCCCGTCTCCGGCAGGATACGTCAGCTGCTCGAGGGAGTATACGGCCTCAATGCCAAAGCGCCGCTTTGGATTCCGGGAAAAGCCATATTCCCGCCGCAGAAGGTTTCGAACCTTGGCCAGCAGTGGGTCCTGGGTTGTTTTGCTGAGGTCTGCCACCTGGATCTGAGTGGGGTCGATCTGTCCGCCTGCGCCGCCGGCACAGACCAGAGGAATTTTCCGGCGCTGGCAGTGGGCAATCAGGGCGGCCTTGGCTTTGACGCTGTCGATGGCGTCGATTACCCCGGTCATGTCTTCGGTGATCAGCTCGCTGACGTTCTTCGTGGTCAGGAAGCCGAAATGCACCCGAATGTCGGCTTCCGGGTTGATCGCCCGCAACCGGTCTGCCATGGCGTCGGTTTTGGTACGGCCGTACTGGCCTTCCAGGGCGTGGAGCTGGCGGTTGGTGTTGGACACACAGACATCGTCCATGTCGATCAGGGTGATGGTACCAACGCCACTTCGGGCCAGGGCTTCAGCGGCCCAGGACCCGACCCCGCCAAGACCGACCACAGCAATATTGGCGTGACGAAAGGCTTCCAGGGCCCGGCGCCCGTAGAGTCGTTCGATGCCACCAAAGCGGAAAGCGTAATCGTCGGCGTTCATGATGTCCCCGTGCAGGTCCGGTCGCAGACCGGACAGAATCAAAGATCGCAATTGTAACCCAGTGACCGCACAGACAAAAAAGGACCATAAAAAAAGCCACGCAGGGCGTGGCTTTCAAAGTGCCCAGTCCGACGGGGAGCTGGGCGGGACTAGTTCAGAGACACTAATCAACTTGATCATTATCAATGGCCAGTGCATTCACCTGAAGGTCACAAGCTGTCATTGATCGGTCATTTCCGGCCAGGCCTTGGGAGCACTGGCCGGATAGCGGATCACGCGGCCCAGTGGTCGTCCGAGAACGCCATCAGGCTGTCCTTGCCACTCTGAATGTCACCCAGCAGCCAGTCGACTTCCGGAAGCAGCCTTTCAAAGTAGAAGCGGGCAGAGACAACCTTGCTCTCGAGCAGGGGCTTGTTGCCTTCGCCGGCGGCAAGCTGTTCGTTGGCAACGTTTGCCATCCTGGACCAGAGGTAACCGATGACCGTCAGCGCCATCAGGCGCAGATACGGTGTCGCGGCGGCGCCCGCCTGCTCCGGATCTTTCGGTGCGTTGCTGGCCAGCCACATGGTGGCTGTCTCAAGCGCCTTCATGGCGTTTTTCAGCTCTTCACGGTGCGGCGCTTCCGGATTGTCCTTCAGATATCCGCTCAGGGTGCCAAAGAGGGTGCGCACCAGCTGGCCGCCTTTCAGACTCAGCTTGCGGCCCACGAGGTCCATGGCCTGAATGCCGTTGGTGCCCTCGTAGATCCTGGCGATCCGGCCGTCACGAACCAGCTGCTCCAGCGGCCAGTCGGTGGTGAAGCCCGAGCCACCCAGTACCTGCAGCCCGGTGTTGGCGTTGTTGAAGCCTTCGTCTGTCAGGAACGACTTCACCACCGGGGTAAGCAGTTGAACCAGATCGTCCGCGGATTCCCGGACGGTCTCGTCTGGATGGGCGACAGAGAGATCCAGTTGGTGGCCAGCAAACAGGGCCAGAGCACGCATACCCTCGTTCAGAACTTTCTGGCGCATCAGCAT
Organism: Marinobacter flavimaris; assembly: GCF_002933295.1. Taxonomy (GTDB): domain Bacteria; phylum Pseudomonadota; class Gammaproteobacteria; order Pseudomonadales; family Oleiphilaceae; genus Marinobacter; species Marinobacter flavimaris. The sequence goes on along the minus strand of NZ_PSSW01000010.1, from coordinate 96,667 downwards.
TCGGCGTACATCCGGATGCACGATGATCGGGTCAGCGGGACCATCGGGGTTCTTCGGGCCGCTCAGTGAACGGCTCTGCAGGCGCTCACGGGCAAAGCCGAGGCTTTCCTGGTAGGCCATTTCGGCCAGGCCCAGGCCCTGCATACCAACCATCAGGCGCGCCTCGTTCATCATGGTGAACATGGCACGCATACCATCGTTCGGCTCGCCGACAAGCCAGCCTTTGGCGCCCTCGAAGTTCATGACGCAGGTTGCAGAACCCTTGATGCCCATTTTGTGCTCAAGGCCGCCACAGAAGGCCGGGTTTCGCTCCCCGGATTCCGGCAGGAACTTGGGTACCACAAACAGGGAAATGCCCTTGGTGGTATCCGGCGCGCCGGGCAGCTTGGCCAGAACCAGATGCACGATGTTGTCCACCAGGTCGTGTTCGCCCCCGGTAATCCAGATCTTGGTACCTTCGATGGCGTAGCTGCCGTCATCGTTCGGGTTGGCGCGGGTGCGAATCAGGCCAAGATCTGTGCCGCACTGGGGTTCGGTCAGGCACATGGTGCCGGTCCACTCGCCGGAGATCAGTTTTTCCAGATAGATGTTTTTCAGTTCGTCCGACCCGTGTGCGTGCAGGGCACTGATGGCGCCATGGGTCAGGCCCGGATACATGCCCAGGGAGAGGTTGGTGGAGCAGACCATTTCGTCCACCACGAACTTCAGGGTGTGGGGCAGGCCCTGGCCGCCGTATTCAAGCGGTGCGTCCAGCGCTGTCCAGCCGCCCTCAACGAACTTCTTGTAGGCATCCTTGAATCCTTCGGGCGTTTTCACCGAGCGGGTCTCGGGATCGTAGGTACAGCCTTCCCGGTCGCCGACCTGGTTGGTGGGCTGGATGACTTCTGCGGCGAGCTTGCCAGCCTCGTCAATAACCGCGGAAATCAGATCCGGGGTGGCATCTGCGTATTTTTCCAGCTCATGCAGCCGGTCTGCGCCCAATACATCAAACAACAGAAAGCGAAGGTCATTCGCCGGAGCCTGGTATTGCATGGATACTCTCCTAGGTGCGCCGTTTTAACGGGAGCGCTGCAGCATTCGGCAGCGACCCGAAGATAATTTGAACACTGGTTTCATACGCCCGTTTTAATGCGCTGGTTCACCGTTTTGGCAGTCTGGACGATAGAATTTTCGTATGTCCTCCCGAACCAAGGAGGTATCAAATGAAACAAGTGTTGATAGCCGGGGTTTCCGGCGCAATCGGTGGCGCTTTGGCAAGCCGGTTGCTTGAGCGTGATTCCCAAACCAGGGTGATCGGGTTGTGCCGTGATCCGGAGAATGCGCCGGACGCTTTGCGCAGCCATCAGCGCATCACTTTGCTGCCCTGGGATGCCGAAAGCAGTGCCGCGCCCGGTGCGATTGCCGAGGCACTGGAATCGCTGCTAAACAGGGAGGATGGGATTGATAGCTTTATTTATGCCGCGGGGCTGCTTCACGGGCCGGATATGTTCCCGGAGAAGCGCCTTGAAGACCTCGATCCGCAGAGTATGGCGCGTGCGTTTGCCGTCAACGCAACCGGTTTCGGATTGCTGACCCAGGCGCTATTGCCATGGCTGCGACATCGGGCATTCAAACGGGTGGTGGCTATTTCCGCCAAGGTTGGCTCGATAACCGACAACGGGTTTGGCGGCTGGTATGCCTACCGGAGCTCCAAGGCGGCGCTCAACATGCTGGTGCGTAACCTGTCCATCGAATTACCCCGGCGATGCAAACCGATAGCTTGTGTTTCGTTGCATCCGGGCACCACTGAGTCGGCGTTGAGCGAACCGTTCAGCCAATCTCTCGCCAAGCTTAACGTGCATACTCCAGAGGAGACGGCTACCAACCTTCTGGAGGTGCTCGATGGACTGGGGGAAGACGATAACGGAAAGTTTCTGAGCTGGGATGGTACAGAGCTGCCCTGGTAGTTCGGGCAACCCTGGTGTCGGCTACAAAAAAGGGGCGATTTCCATCGCCCCTTTTTCGTGTCCGTCATTCGGCGGAAGGTTACCGAATAAAGGGATTGAGCATCCGGGTAAAGGTGCCCGTGAGCTTCACCGGAGCACTCAACACGGAGAGTGTTATACAGTCCTCGCAACCAACCGCTACGGGCTTGTGTTCGTCCTCATCGTTCAGGACCACGAAATCCCACTGGTTAAACACCCCTTTCTGGTCTGCAAACGCACCCTGAAGGACGATGGTCGTTTCCTCGCCGCGATGCGTGTGGGCAGGCGCTTTGCCGCCGGCAGCGAGTTTCTGGAGTACAACCTGTTCTTTCTGACCGGGGAACCGGTCGGTGATGTCCAGGACGCTCACATCACCCAGCTGGCGCTTCCACGGCAAGCTGTTGAGATCTTCACCCAGTAGCTTCTGCAGGGCGCTGACCCTCGGGGCAGCCGCTGCTGCCGGCTCAGCTGCCGGCTCGCTGTCGATCTTTGAAAGAATGCTGTCGAACATGCTTTCAGAGACAGTCACCTTTGGCTGCTGCTCCATCATCACAGCCCCAAGGCTATCAAGCGTGTCCACACGGCTGCGGCAGTGGGAACACTTGTCCAGGTGGAGCTTGATGCACAGGGCATGGGGCTCGCTCAGGTTACCTGCGCTGTACTCCATCAGGCTCAGGCTGTCGGGATGGTGCCGTGTCATACGTTCTGGTCCTGCAAAATCACTTTCAGTTTATTCAATGCCAGGCGAACCCGGCTTTTCACGGTGCCAAGAGGAATGTCCAACTCGTCCGCAACCATCTGGTGCGACTTGTTTTCCATGTACACTTTGGCAATGACCGTAATCTGTTCTTCCGGCAGATGACTCAGGGATTCCCTGATTCGCCGTTCGGACATGAGACGGTGCAAAGAAGTGACCGGCTCGTTTTCGTTCTCACCCGGAATCTGCCAAAGGTCTTCTGTCTCGACCGGCATTTCAGCACTGGTACGCTGCATCTTTCTCAGCATATCGATTCGCTGGTTCCGGGCGATGGTGAAAATCCAGGTTGATGCCGCCGCCTTGCGCCAGTCGTAGAGGCATGAGCGTCTCCAGATCGACACGAATACTTCCTGCACGAGCTCTTCCGCATGACTCGCCAGACCGTTCGCCATGGCGTAGTACTTGATTTGCGGGCCAAAATGCTCGAACAGCGCGTGGTACGCCTCGCGATCCTGGTGCTTGCCCACTTTCTGCAGCATCTGGCTCCACGGGTCCTTTCGGCCCTCGGAACTGGCTGGCTTCTGATCCAGTGTGGTCACCGGACGCTCCTTGACAGTCGCATGATTTGAGCTTGTTCTGGTCATCATTCTATGCACTCGTCCCGGTTTTGTCAGTCGCAAGATTTACGGAGTGGTTTACGCGTTGGATCTGCCGGTCCGAAAAAAATGCAAAAAAGCTGGCGCCAGAGACGGTTGCCGGTCGTCTCGCCGGTAATTGCCGGAACAGCCCGAGCGGTCTAGTCTGAGCAATAAACCGAGACCGGAAGAAAACCATCCCCATGAATGCACCCGGCATTTCCGGAAATTTGCCCGTTATCCGGGCGCACTATGCGGATATCCTCTGCCAGTTGGCGGAGGATCGGGGCCTGCAGCGTGGGCGGTTGCTGTCGGCCGCCGGAATCCGTCCGTCCATGCTTGGACACCCGGACAACTTCATCACGGTTGATCAGTTCAGCGCCCTGTGTCGGGAAAGCCTGGCGCAAAGCGGTGATCCTGCCCTGGGGCTGGAGTTCGGCAAACGACTGAAGTTTACCACCCACGGTTCCCTCGCCCAGGCTGCCATCAGTTGCGACACCCTGGAGCAGGCGCTCACCGTGTTGATCAAGTATTTCCAGATCCGTTTTGTTTACATGAGGCTGTCTTTTTTCGTGGAGGATCGTGAGGCGGTCATCCAGCTGGATCTGGCCCACGGAATCGAGGAGCTATACCGTTTCAATGTTGACGTGGTGATGGCGTCGTTGATGGATGTAAACCTTTTACTGTTCGGTCAACGACTCCTGGACGGCGGCCGCTGCCTCTTAGACTTTCCGGAGCCCGGAGATGTCTCAGCCTATCGGCAGCTGTTTGGCAGTCAGATCTCGTTTGGCAGCGGTGTGAACCAGTTAAGGTTCAGGCGGGTGTTTCTGGACTCGCCCATGTCCCTGTCGAATCCGGTGACACGCCGGATTGCCGAGGCCCAGTGCGAAGAGGAAATGCGATTTATCGAAGGAGCAACATCGGTAGCCGACAGGGTGATGCGCCTGCTTGAGACGGGACGGAGTCAACGCTTGCCGGCTCTGGAAGACGTGGCCGAGCACCTGCAAATATCCACGAGGACACTACGCAGGCAGCTGGCAGCGGAAGGGGTCCGTTTCCAGCAGTTGCAGGATTCCCTGCGCCACCGCCGAGCGTTGGAGCTGCTGCGGCGCAATGAGCTGACCATCGACGAGATTGCCGACGCCCTCGGCTACAGCGACCCTTCCAACTTTGGCCGGGCCTTCCGAAAATGGGAAGGCCTCTCGCCCAGCGCCTGGCGTCGGACGCACCAGAAACCCTGACTCTGGCTATTCTTCCAGGTAGGTGTAGCCATCAAGACCGGCGGCCAGCTCCGCCAGCAGCGCTGACTGGGTCTCCGGCGCCAGGGTGGAGGCGGCGAACTTGCGTCGGTAGGCCTCCACCAGGGCATCCGGTTCAAAGTTCACATAGCGCAACACCTTGGCTACGGTATCGCCGGTGATGGGGTCGCTGATCTCGTAGCCACCTTCTGCCGTCAAGCGGACATCCACGGAATGAGTGTCGCCGAACAGGTTGTGCATGTCCCCCAGAATTTCCTGATAGGCACCGGTCATGAAAAAACCCATCAGCAGCGGTTCGCCGGTCTTTTCTTCAGGTAGAGGCAGGGTGGTCTCGGTGCCCTGGCCATCCACGTAACGATCGATTCGTCCGTCCGAATCGCAGGTGATGTCCTGGATGACGGCGCGGCGGTTCAGCGGCCGGTCCAGGCCGTTGATCGGCATCACCGGGAAGATCTGGTCGATGCCCCAGACATCCGGCAGTGACTGGAACAGGGAGAAATTCACAAACAGCTTCTCGGCCAGTTTCTCATTGAGCTCGTCGATGATTTCCCGGTGGGCCCGGTTGCTGCTGTCCAACTGATTGCGAAGCAGGCGGCAACAGCGGGTGTACAGCGTCTCCGCATCTGCCCGTTCCTGCAGAGAGAGCACGCCGTGGGCAAACTGCGCATGGACGTCGGCCATGGCATGCAGGACGTCGTGGTAGATCTCGGCCAATGAACGCGGCGTGTTGGTATCCTGCAGGCTGTCGAGATCGCGCCAGAGGTCGTGCAGTGGCGCGGAGGCGTTATCGTCTGGTTGTTCCGGCGTCCGGTTTTCCGGTGCTTCGCGGTCGATCACGTTGGTTACCAGCACCGAATGGTGGGCGGTCAGGGCCCGGCCGGATTCGCTGATCAGGTCCGGGTGGGGAATGCCGTGGCGATCACACTCCGCCTGCAGAACATGCACCACGTTATAGGCGTATTCGTAAACGCTGTAGTTCATGGAGCAGCTGCTGCGGGAGCGGGTGCCCTCGTAGTCCACACCCAGGCCGCCGCCGATATCCACCGTGCCCACCGGAGCGCCCATCTGGCGCAGTTCACTGTAGAAGCGGGCACATTCCCGGAGACCGGTCTGGATGTCACGGATGTTGGCAATCTGGGAGCCAAGATGGAAGTGCAAAAGTTGCAGGGTGTCCAGGGCACCCGCCTCGCGCAGGGTGTCGACGACATCCAGGACCTGGCTGGCAGACAGTCCGAATTTCGACTTTTCACCACCTGTGTTCTGCCAGTTGCCCTTGCCGATGGTTGCCAGACGCGCCCGCACGCCGATCAGGGGCGAAACGCCCAGGCTTTTTGCCTCCTCCAGGATAAGTGGCAGTTCGGATTTTTTCTCCACCACGATGAACACCCGGTGACCCAGGGTCTGGCCGATCAGGGCCAGGCGGATGTACTCCCGGTCTTTGTAGCCGTTGCAGACGATCACCGATCCCGGTTGCTGTGACATCGCCAGCACCGCCATCAATTCCGGCTTGCTGCCTGCTTCGAGGCCTATCTGCCCTTTAGAGGCAGCGGGCTCGGCGGCCAGCAGTTCCTCGACCACGCGGCGTTGCTGGTTGACCTTGATCGGGTAGACCGCTGTGTAACGGCCCTGGTAGGCATGTTCTTCTGCGACCTTGTTGAAGGCATTGCACAGTTTGTTGACGCGGTCGTGGAGGATATCAACGAAGCGCACCAGCACCGGCAACTGAATCCCGGAGTCGGTCAGTGTTCGGGTCAGCTCCGGCAGGTTGATCCGTGCCGGGCTCTGGCCCCGATCCGGACGAATCAGTACCTGTCCCTGGTCGTTGACACCTATGTAGCCATCGCTCCAGTGGGCAATGTTGTAAACCTTGTGGGCCGGGGTGGCGCTGGCTTCGCTCATGCTTGCTATCCTGTCAGGAAACACTGGCCGGCAGGGAATTGTTCGGCAGCCGGCTTCTGGCCGACATTGTATGGATTCCCGCCACGGGCTAAAAGAACCGGGCAGGGAAAATATCTGGCCGGTTGCCGCGATTATCGCTTTAGCTCACGGTAAGGCGTCCCTACAATACGCCCTTTTAACACAGCCCATGGCCCACATCGGGAGGCAAGACATGACAGCACTCAATGACGGCTGGTTTACCGAGGTATTCCAGGATCAGGGGACAGCGTTCTCCCTTCAGGTGAAAAAGAAGCTCCACGAGGAGCAGACACCGTTCCAGAAACTGGAGATCTACGAGACCGAGACCTTCGGCAACCTGATGGTTCTGGACGGCTGCGTGATGCTGACCACCCGCGATAACTTCCTGTACCACGAAATGATGACCCATCCGGCCCTGTTCACCCACCGGGACCCCAAAAAGGTGGTGATTGTCGGCGGCGGTGACTGTGGCACCCTGAAAGAGGTGCTCAAGCATCCGGGCGTTGAGGAAGCCTGGCAGGTGGAAATCGACGAGCGGGTAACCCGCATGTCGGAAAAATATTTTCCGGAGCTTTGCGAAGCGAACAGTGACCCGCGCGCCAATTTCTTCTTCGGAGATGGTATCCAGTGGATGCGGGACATTGAGCCGAACAGTGTCGACCTCATTATTATCGACAGCACCGATCCTGTCGGCCCGGCCGAAGGCCTGTTTGCCCTGGATTTTTACCGGGATGCCATGTTGGCGCTTCGAGAAGGCGGCATTATTGTCCAGCAGAGCGAATCACCGCTGCTGCACACCGACAGCATCATCAAGGGCATTCACGAGGACATGCGTAAGGCCGGATTCGAGCATGTGCAGACCATGCCATTCCCGCAACCGGTCTACCCCACCGGCTGGTGGAGCTGCACCATGGCCAGCAAGGAAAACCCGATCAAATACTTCCGCGAGGAAGATGCCAACAACCGGCCGTTCGTGACCCGATACTATAATTCCGGGGTTCATCACGGTGCCCTGGCGATGCCCCAGTTCATGGTGGATGCACTGGAAGATGAGGTCCGTCCGGAAGAAGGTTAAGGGGAAAGCGGGCAGACAAAGCAGACAAAAAAAGGGCGCCAGATGGCGCCCTTTTTCGTTGCTCGTGTCAACGATTACTGCTTGCCGCTGACAAACTCCGGATAGGCTTCCATGCCGCACTCGGACAGATCCACACCTTCGTACTCGTCTTCCTCGGAAACCCTGATGCCCATGACGGCTTTCAGGATGCCCCAGACGATCAGGCTGGTGACGAACACCCAGATGAAGATGGTGAGCATGCCGACCAGCTGACCCATGAAGGTAGCGTCTGCGTCGGACAGGAGAACCGCGAAGATACCCCAGATACCCACCACGCCGTGGACAGAGATGGCACCGACCGGGTCGTCAATGCGCAGCTTGTCCATGGTTACGATGGAGAAGACAACCAGGGTGCCGCCAATGGCGCCGATGATGGTGGCCAGCAGGGGAGAAGGATCCGCCGGCTCTGCAGTGATGGCAACCAGGCCAGCCAGGGCACCGTTCAGGGCCATGGTCAGGTCCGCTTTGCCGAACATCAGGCGTGCCACGATCAGGGCGGCAATCAGGCCACCGGCTGCAGCTGCGTTGGTGTTCAGGAACACGTTGGCAACTTCGTTGGCGACACCGATGCCACCCAGCTTCAGGGTGGAGCCGCCGTTAAAGCCGAACCAGCCCATCCAGAGGATGAAGGTACCAAGCGTTGCCAGGGGCAGGTTGGCGCCCGGGAAGGCACGGATTTCGCCTTTGGCGCCGTACTTGCCTTTACGGGCACCGAGGAGAAGAACGCCTGCCAGGGCCGCTGCTGCGCCTGCCATGTGAACGATACCGGAACCGGCGTAGTCGCTGTAGCTCAGCTCGTACATGCCGAATACCGCGTCGCCGTTCCAGGTCCAGGAACCCTGCATCGGGTAGATGAAGCCACACATAACGATGGCGAAAGCCAGGAAGGCCCAGAGCTTCATGCGCTCAGCCACGGCGCCGGAAACGATGGACATGGCGGTTGCAACGAAAACAACCTGGAAGAAGAAGTCAGAAGCGCCACTGTATTCGCCCATGTCGCCGAAGCCGGCTTCAGTGGAGGCTGCAATAACGCCCGCGATCGCTGCGTCGTCCATCTCGGCAACGGTTGTTACACCGCTCAGGAAGATACCGCCGTCGTACATGATGTCGTAGCCGACAATCAGGTACATGGTACAGGCGACCGCAAACAGGGCCACGTTCTTGGTCAGGATTTCAGTGGTGTTCTTGGCACGCACCAGGCCGGCTTCCAGCATGGCAAAGCCAGCGGCCATCCACATGACCAGGGCACCGCAAATCAGGAAGTAAAAGGTATCCAGCGCATACTGGAGTTCAAAAATGTGATTAAGATTGCTTTCCATATGAAGCCCTCCGCACGAGGCTTTTCAGGTTATAAATTTTTTTGCGTTGGCTGATCGAAAAATCAGAGCTGGTTCAGACCGCTTCTTCGCCGGTTTCGCCAGTCCGGATCCGGATGGCTTGAGCCAGTTCAGTCACGAAGATCTTGCCGTCACCGATCTTGCCGGTGTTGGCCGCCTTGGTGATGGACTCGATAACTTGGTCCAGAAGGTTGTCGCCGATAGCAACTTCCACCTTCACCTTGGGCAGGAAATCCACCACGTATTCCGCGCCACGATAGAGTTCTGTGTGGCCTTTTTGCCGACCGAAGCCTTTGACTTCAGTGACGGTTACGCCTTGAACGCCAATCTCGGATAATGCCTCACGGACATCGTCCAATTTGAAAGGCTTGATGATCGCTGTCACAAGTTTCATTGCTTTCTCCTTGGTAAAGCCGTCTCAACAGTGAGGGCCCGTCGGCCGGTTGTTGAGCTCGGGATGCTGCCACCTCGCACACCAATCGTGCGGATTGCGTACGAGAGCTTTAGCATCGGGTATGCCAACGCAAAAAAATATATTTAAAACAACAGGCTACGATATCCGCGTACCAGAATGGCGCAAAGTTGTGCACCAAAATGAAGCGGGTAGCCGGCCAGTGAGCCAAATTGGAGCGGGCTGCCTGACCGTTCGACCGCTATTATAGGGCCGACCGCCTACAGTATGGCAGGGGCTGCGGTGTGATACACTCCTGCAAACCGGTAACAGGCCCTCTCTTTTAGTCGAAGCCGGATATTTCAGAAATGTGTGAGGTGATGTGTGAAAGGTCCACAGGATATTTTTGCTCAGCTGCAGGGCCAGTTTGGCCAGTTTGTACCGGACATGGCCCGCGCTGCACGGGAAGATTTTGAAACCCAGGCCCGGGCCACCGTGATGTCCGTCCTGTCCCGCCTGGAGTTGGTAACGAGGGAAGAGTTCGACGCCCAGCAGGCGGTCCTGCTGAAGACCCGTGAAAAGGTGGACGCACTCGAGAAGCGGGTAGCCGAACTGGAAAATTCCCTGCCAAAACAGTAAACCACGGACACGCCCGGCAGGACGCCGGGCAAGCAGTTCCGGTCATTACCATGGAAGGTTGTCATGCTTGCTATCGTTCATTCCCGCGCCACCATTGGCGTGTCGGCGCCCGCCGTTACCGTTGAAGTCCATCTCTCAGGCGGCTTGCCTGCGCTCTCGATTGTGGGGCTGCCGGAAACCGGTGTAAGGGAGAGCAAAGAGCGTGTTCGCAGTGCCCTTCTGAACGCCGGGTTCGAGTTCCCCGCCCGGAGAATCACCATTAATCTTGCCCCTGCCGACTTGCCCAAAGAGGGTGGTCGCTTTGATCTGCCTATTGCCCTGGGCATTCTGGCGGCCTCGGGCCAGATTCCGGCCGAGAGCCTTTCGGACTGCGAATTTCTCGGCGAATTGTCCCTTGATGGTGCATTGAGGCCGCTTAAAGGCGTGCTGCCGGCGGTATTAGCCGCCCGGCAGGAGCAACGAAACCTGCTGGTTCCCCAGGGCAATGCCGAGGAGGCGGCCCTGGCCAGCCAGGGTGACGTTCTGGCTTCCGGCCACCTGCTGGCCGTGTGCGAGCACCTGAGTGGCCGCGCCCGCCTGGTGCCGGTGCCCAGGTCCTCGCTGGAACAGGCGCCGGGCAGCAACAGGGAAGTGCCGGACCTGTCGGATGTCCGTGGTCAGCGAGTTCCCCGCCGTGCACTGGAAGTGGCTGCGGCAGGCAGCCACAATCTGCTGTTCTTCGGCCCACCGGGAACCGGCAAGAGTATGCTGGCCAGTCGTTTGCCCGGCATTCTTCCGGGGCTGGATGATGGCTCCGCCATGGAAGTCGCCAGCGTGCATTCGGTGGCCGGGCTGCCGATTCGGGCCGGGGGCTGGCGCCAGCCGCCTTTCCGGGCGCCCCATCATACCGCTTCAGCGGTGGCCCTGGTGGGCGGCGGCAGCAGCCCCAAGCCCGGAGAAATCTCACTGGCTCACCGGGGCGTACTGTTTCTCGACGAGTTGCCAGAGTTTGAACGCCGGGTGCTGGAGGTCCTGCGTGAGCCGATGGAAACCGGCGAAATCTCGATCAGCCGGGCAGCACGGCAGGTGAATTTTCCGGCGCGATTTCAGGTCGTGGCTGCAATGAATCCCTGCCCCTGTGGCTACAGTGGTCATCCCACCATCGAGTGTCAGTGTACGCCGCAACAGGTTACCCGTTACCGGTCGAAAATTTCCGGCCCCCTTCTGGACAGGTTTGATCTGCATGTGGAGGTGCCTGTGCAGGGTGGCGACGTATTGATGCAGTCGGGCGGGGATGGCGAAACCAGCGCCACCGTCCGGGAGCGTGTCCTGATTGCCAGAGCCCGGCAATCAGAGCGGGGTTGCCTGAATGCGGCCTTGTCCGGGCGTGCGTTGCAGGCTGCGTGCCGGCTGGATCGCCAGGGCGAGCAGTTGCTCACCGGTGCCATGGAAAAGCTGGGGCTTTCGGCCCGTGCACTGCACCGCATATTGCGAGTTGCCCGAACGCTTGCCGATCTTGAAGGCAGCGAGGAGCTACGACAGAGCCATCTGGTTGAGGCTCTGGGTTACCGGCAGCTCGACCGACAGCAGGGCCGCAACTCGGTGGTCTCCGCCTGAGCGACAACACTCTGGTAAACTGTTGGCAAATCCCGTTAACCATGACCCGCTGCCTGCGGTTAAGGATTGCAGATGACAGACCATAAAGAACCGCAAGATCCCAAAGAGGCCGCCGATTCGCCGGTCACCACCCGTCGCGGTGTGCGCAGCTTTGTTTTGCGCCAGGGCCGGATGACGGAAGGCCAGAAAAAGGCGTTCGAGCGGAGCTGGCCGAAGTACGGGCTGACCCGTGAGGACGGAATGATTGATCCCAGGGAAGTGTTCGGCCGCGACAACATGCTGAACCTGGAAATCGGTTTTGGTATGGGGCGGTCCCTGGCCGACATGGCTGAGGCCGCTCCCGAACAGGATTTTATCGGGGTTGAAGTTCATCAGCCCGGTGTTGGCGCGTTGCTCAAGGAGATCGAGGACCGTGGCCTGGAAAACGTCCGGATTTACAGTATTGATGCCAACGATGTGATTGACCTCTGCCTTCCGGATGCGTGCCTGGATCGCGTGATGGTGTTCTTCCCCGATCCCTGGCACAAGAAAAAGCATCACAAGCGCCGGCTGATCCAGCACGAGTTTGTCCAGCGGGTTCGTCACAAGTTGAGGGTAGGCGGCATTCTGCACCTGGCGACCGACTGGGAGAATTATGCCGAGCATATGCTCGAGGTGATGAGCGAGTCCGAGGGCTTTGCCAACACCCAGGAGACCGGTGGCTATTCACCGCGCCCTGACGACCGTCCAATTACCAAGTTTGAGAAGCGGGGCGAAACCCTCGGTCACGGTGTCTGGGACCTGTTGTTCTATCGCACCAATTAAGAGGCGTTGATCGGGGGTCAGTGATGCGCGAGCGGGTGGCGCCGTGACGCCCGGATGATGACCAGCCCGGCGATGCCGAGCGTGAGCGCCGTGAATTTGATGAGTGCGCATAGGGTTGCGGACAGGCTCATCTCATCGGTGGGCGGGTTGAAATTGTTCAGCAACAGAATGTTCTCTGCACCGTCGCTCAGGCCGGCAGTTGCGAACAGGGCCCGTACCCAACGGGCACCCACCCGCTCGCGAATGCCGGGGCGATCACGGGTAAAGTGCCGGGTAAGATGAATCAGGGCCAGCATGTAGGCAGGAATGAACAGGAAGTCCAGCCACAGCGAAACCTTCGCCCAGGCAACCCCTTCGCTTCCCCAGCTGCGAAAAATGGCGTGGGCCTGATCGGCAGTCCCGGCCAGCTGATAGCTCACGATACCCTGGGGTGCTGATGCCGTCTGCAGAGGCTGGTTGACCATAAGCAGAGCGAACAGCAGCACGGCAGCCACGACCAGGCTGGCTTTCAGGCTTTTGGGAAATGCTGCCACTCCGTGTGCAGGGTCCATTACAGAAAACGCTCCAACAGGCTGTTAAGGTATCTCTGGCCCAGGTCGGTTGCCTGGAGTCGATCGCTTACCAGCAGCTTTTCATTCCGCAGTTGTTCAAGTTTTACTCCAACTGTTGTCAGGGGTAAACCCGTTCGTTCAGAAAAAAGGCTTTCATCCACTCCTTCTTTCAGTCTGAGGGCGTTCATCAGGAATTCCAGCGGCAGATCGTCCACGGCAATCGCATCAGAACCGGCCGTTCGGCTGCCGATCCGGTTCAGGTAAGCGTCCGGCTGCCGGGTCTTCCAGTATCGCCTGATACCCCCGTCCACCAGGCTGATCTTGCCGTGGGCCCCAGCCCCGAGGGCCAGGTAGTCCCCGAACGTCCAGTAGTTCAGATTGTGACGGGAGGCCCTTCCCTGGAGGCTCCAGGCCGAGACTTCGTAATCCTCGTAGCCGTGTTGGTGCAGGTAATCGGAACCCCGGCGATAGATGTCCCAGAGATGATCGTCGTCGGGCAGTTCTGGCGGACGGCTGTAAAACTCGGTATTGGGCTCGAGGGTCAGCTGGTACCAGGAGAGATGCGGTGGTTTGTAGTCCAGGGCAGTCTGGATGTCCTCAAGTGCCTGCCCGGGCGTCTGGCCCGGCAGACCGTGCATCAGATCGATATTGAAGTTATCGAACCCGGCACGGCGAGCGGCGCGTATGGCCCGGTGGGCGGCATCGGCATCGTGAATGCGCCCCAGCGTTTTGAGATGGTCGGGATTGAAACTCTGGACCCCGATGGACAGACGGTTGATGCCCGCTGCCCGGAACGCGTCGAACCGGCCGGCTTCGAGCGTGCCGGGGTTGGCTTCCAGGGTAATTTCGGCATTTGTGGCGAAGGCAAGGCGTGCCCGCAGTTCCCTGAACAGGCGATCGTAGAAGTCGCCGCTCATCAGGGACGGAGTGCCGCCTCCGATGAACACGGTCTCTATTGGTCGATCGGTGGCAAAGGCCAGGTCCTGGTCGAGATCTTCGAGCAGAGCCTGCAGATAGGCGGATTCCGGGATTGTCCCGGTGAAAGCGTGGGAGTTGAAGTCACAGTAGGGGCACTTCCGCACGCACCAGGGTACGTGAATATAGAGGCTCAACGGCGGCCTAACCGCCGCTGGCTGCTGATCGTCCCCGGGGCTGGTATTACTCAACTGTTTCAGGCCTCGGCCTTCAGCTGATCCAGCAGAATCTTAAGGGCGCGTCCGCGGTGGCTGATGCTGCCCTTTTCGGCGCGAGACAGTTCCGCCGCACTGCAGCCGTGCTCTGGTGCCAGGAACACCGGGTCATAACCGAAGCCGCCATCGCCCTGAGGGGATCTGAGGATCGAGCCCGGCCAGCGGCCATGGCAGATGATCGGGGTCGGGTCTTCGGCATGGCGCAGGTATACCAGCACACAGTGAAACTGGGCGCCCCGCTGCCCGTCCGGCACGCCCGCCATGGCGTCGAGCAGCGCGTCCACATTGTCCTGATCGGTTGCATCATCGCCGGCAAAGCGGGCAGAGCGCACGCCCGGACGGCCCTCAAGCGCGTCCACCGCCAGACCACTGTCGTCAGCGAGTGCTGGCAGCCCGGTTTCCCGGGCCGCGTGGCGCGCTTTGAGAATCGCGTTTTCTACAAAGGTGACCGCCGGCTCCTCGGCTTCACCGACGCCCAGATCGCCCTGGGCAATCGGCGTCATGCCAAGAGGTGCCAGGAGCTCGGTCAACTCGGCGATTTTGCCCTTGTTATTGCTGGCGATGACAAGTCGGTTGGTCATAGAGGCTTAATCGCTGAACAGTGTGTGAGCAAACCGTACCGCCAGGTCCTGCTGGTGTCCGGTAGGGCGTGCGGTAATATTGAAAGTCATCAGTTCGCCGGAGGAATACTGATACTCGGCAATAAAGTACACGGAGTCGCCCTCCTGGATGCGGCGGAACGCCAGGAAGCGCACCTGCTGGACATCGTTGGTTACCTTGCCTTCCACCTGGCCGCTCACCGGGGACATTGAGCCATCGTCGTTTTCCTCCATGATGGAGATATTGACGATGCCTATGCCCTTGCTCCGCTGAAGATTATTGGCCTGGGCGACTTCCGGAGCCAGGAAGGTGCTGGGCAGGACACTCCAGAGTACCTTGTAGTCTCCGAAATCCTTCGAGCCGGCCTGTGCCTGCAGGCTGAACAGGCCAATCAGCGTAATTGCCAGCAGCGTACGGAATGTGGAAAAGGTTTTTGCGATCATTGCTAGGTCTCCCGTGTGATTCGGTAAATGGCAATTTCGCCCAACAAGTTCGGCCAGAGACGAGCCAGCCAGCTGTTCTGGTGCTGGCCGTCAACCACCCGGCGGCTTTTGATCCTGATGCCTTTCTGACGGCACAGTGCCTCAAAATCCTTGAAGGTGCACAACCTTATGTTGGGCGTGTTATACCATTTATACGGCAGTGCCTCGGATTCGGGCATACGACCGCTCAAAGTCAGTCCCCAGCGCAATCGCCAATGAGCAAAGTTGGGGAAGGTCACGATGCCTTCGCTGCCAACCCGCAGCATTTCATCCAGTACCCTGTCAGGGCGCCGGACCGCCTGAAGCGCCTGGGTCATCAGAACAATATCGAAACTGCCATCTTCAAAGTTCCCCAGCCCCTGGGTGTCCAGGTTCTGTTCGATAACCGCCACTCCGCGGCCCATGCAGGCGGTGATGTGGTCCGGGTTAATCTCCAGGCCGAAGCCACTGGCACCCCGTTCCCGCTGAAGGAAATCAAGCAGAGTGCCGTCGCCACAGCCCAGGTCCAGAACATGGTGGCCGGGCTGAACCCACTGCTGGATGATTTCGAGATCCGGTCTCATGCGCCGACCTCCCGTGCTACCCGGTCCATGTAGGCGTTAAAGATGTCAGTGTACCGCGGGGTCGGAATCAGAAACGCGTCGTGTCCCCAGGGTGCGTCCACCTCGGCGTAGCTGACCTTTCTGCGCGCGCCAATCATGGCATTGACCATTTCTTCCGAGCGGGCCGGCGTGAAGCGCCAGTCGGTGCTAAATGACAACACCAGGTATTCGCAACTGGCCGCTGCCAGTGCTTTCGAGAGGTCGCCGCCAAACTCGTAGGCCGGATCAAAGTAGTCCAGGGCACGGGTCATCAGCAGGTAGGTGTTGGCGTCAAACGATTCGGAAAAGCGTTCGCCCTGATAGCGGAGGTAGCTCTCGACCTGGAACTCCGCGTCATAACCAAACTTGTAAGCCTGGTCACGGAGTTCGCGGCCAAATTTCTCGCCCATGGAGGCATCAGACAGATACGTGATATGGCCAACCATCCGCGCCAGCATAAGGCCACGCCTGGGAACCGTATCAAAGTCGTAATAGCGCCCCTCGTGAAACTCCCGATCAGAGGTTATTGCCTGGCGTGCCACTTCATTGAAGGCAATATTCTGGGCGGTCAATCGCGGAGTGGACGCAATCACCACCGCATGCCGCAGGCGATCGGGGTAGTCCAGGCTCCACTGCAGGGCCTGCATGCCGCCGAGGGAGCCGCCAACAACGGCCGCCCAGCATTGAATGCCGAGCCGATCTGCCAGCAGCGCCTGACTCTTGACCCAGTCGCCCACGGTGATAACCGGAAACTCCGGGCCAAACGGCTTTCCGGTTTCGGGATTGATGCTGTTGGGGCCGGTGCTGCCGTGACAGCCGCCCAGATTGTTCAGGCTGACAACAAAAAAACGATCGGTATCGATGGGTTTTCCGGGGCCGATACAGCTGTCCCACCAGCCGGGTTTGCGGTCCTCGGCAGAGTGGTAGCCGGCCGCGTGGTGATGGCCGCTCAAGGCGTGGCAGATAAGAACGGCATTGCTGGCGTCGGCATTCAGGGTGCCGTAGGTTTCCACCACCAGGTCGTAGTTTTCCAGGGACTGGCCGCAGGCCAGATCGATGGGAGCGTCGAAATGATAGGTCTGCGGGGAGACAATCCCGACAGAATCCGCAGGCAGGGTATCAGGCATCGGCGCGAATGGTTCCTGGTTCGATCCGTAAGTGTCTGGAAAAGCAATGACAAAGCCATCGCCAGCCCAGCAGTTTAAAGCCGGGGCGTGATGGCTGCAACCGCCTGAATGGTCGCGCTTGCGGGGCTTAGTGTCCCGTCTGGCTCATGCCTTAACCTACTGAGCTTCTGAAAAGCCGAAGGGCTCGGCATGAGCCAGACGGGACACTACACAGCGCCGGAGATGTTCACCACTTTTTGCTGGATCAGGGTGGGGGCCGGTTTGCGGATCTGGCGCTGCATCGCGTCGGCCAGTTCCAGTTGCCTGCGCAGGTCGGCAATGGTGTTGGTCAGGCGCAGGCGCTCGGTGCGGCTGTCCTTGTCGTTGCGGACCATATCGCGAAGGCGCCGGATCTGGTGCTCCAGAAGCTGCTTCTGCTCCATGGAATACTGCATGATCGGTAGCAGGGCTTCCGATGGCCAGCGCTCAACGTCCTGGCGTACACGGGCATGCAGTGTGCGGGCTTCGCCCACCATGACATTGAAGAAACGGCGAACCAGAACCGATTGCTCGGTGAGCAGATTCTTCGGACTGATGCGGAAGCGTCTCGCTTTTTTGCGCAACTCGCGGATGGCAATGACATGGCGCCCGGCCCGCAGCGGGATGGGCTCAAGGTGACGGGCCCGGTTGTCTTCGTTATAGCGACGGTAAATCGCGCCCACCATTTTTTCGGCCAGGTGCCCTTCGCTCAACAGGTTGGTCAGGTCGCTTTCAAGCAATTCGAAGAACTGGTCCATGGCGCGGTTCATGCCGGCCGTGGTCCAGCTCTTTGACATGCTGGTACGCACGCGTTCTGCGTGGGCTTCGAAGCGGTCCTCGCTCACCAGCTTCTTCAGCAGGTCGCCCTGGGAGTCCATGAGGCGACGGCTGGAGCGCAGGGTGATCAGCTTCTTGTAGTAAAAGTCGTAGTCTTTCTGGGCGCGTTCTGCGAGGCGGCCCAGCGCTGCCTTGTCCATGGTAACGCCCGCGCACGCCTGGAGTTCTTCCTCCAGGGATTCGAGGCGGTACTGCATGGCTGCCTGGCTGTTCTGGAGCATGCCTAGCAGGTCGTTGATCAGACTCTGGGTGATCAGCTGTTCCTTGTGCATGAGAATGCGCTGGATAATCAGCTGCTCAAGCTGATTGATATTGGAACGGTCAAACAGGTCGTTGTCTTTCTTTACCCTTGCGACCAGCCCCTGCTTGGCAGAAACCGGGATAACATCGTGCTGGCGCATGCCCAGGTGGTCGGCCGTATAACCGCGCACCCGCTCAATCGCCTCGTTGGTGTGGCGCTCGCCCTGGAGGTCATCCCAGAGCACGTCGATCTTGTTCAGCACGGCAAAGCGGCCGGCGCGATGATCGGCGTGCTGGGTGTCGATGTGCTCTTTCCAGATGGTCATGTCGCTGGCAGTCACACCGGTGTCGGCACTCAGCACAAAGATCACCGCATGGGCGCGGGGCAGCATGCTGATCGTCAGCTCCGGCTCGGAGCCAAGAGCATTCAGGCCCGGCGTATCGAGGATCCGCAGGCCGCGCTCGAACAGGGGGTGGCGGATGCTGATCTGTGCGTTCCGCCAGGCAGGTACAAGTACATTGCCCGGGTTGTTGCGATCATTCTCGAGCATGCCTTCGTCGAAGCCGAGTGCGCGAGCCTCCTCAGGTGGCACACTCTTGACGCGGGCAACCTCGGCAAGCACCTCCCGCATGATCTCAGGGTCGCGCTCATCCAGCTCATGTTTGACCCAGCGTTCCGGCTGCTTGCGCAACTGCTGCAGGGACAGTTCGCCGTTTCGGGTCTCGATGGGAAGCAGGAGCAGGTAGTTTTCATTGGCGCTGCGATCGAAGAACAGCTCCGTGGGGCACATGGTCGTGCGCCCCGCCTGAGACGGGAGCATGCGCTGGCCATACTCGGAGAAGAACAGGGCGTTGATCAGTTCGGTTTTACCGCGGGAGTATTCGCCGACAAACGCAATGGTCAGTTCATCCTCAATGAGCAGCTCCAGCCCGTGGCGTATGCGGGTGCTGACATCGTCGGAGAACAGATTGTTGTCCTGCAGCCACAACCGATACCTGCCGATCTGGCGGATCAGCTCTTTTTTCCAGTTGTGATAAGCCTCTACCTGCTGCGACAGAGTTCCCTGTTGGTTCATCGGATTTTCCTTCTGCGCGACTTCCTGGTATCCCGCTCAGAACGGGGTGCTCACGGGTGACGGATTAATTACCGTTAATACTATCCTGTTATTTCCAAGTTTGTGGCTGGGCCGGAGTGGAAGAAGTGGCCAAACTTGCCGGAAATTCAATAAAAAAGCTGCAAAATCAGTCACATGAATTTGCAGCTCGGGAATGATGGATTTCGTGGCTAAGTGTTACAAAGTGTATATTTGAGACGGGGTTTACATACCGAGCCCGATGGAGCCGAGGCCTGCGGCCATTTTCATGTGTTCAATCACCACTGAGATCACGTTCAGAATCAGGAAAACGATGATGGGTGACAGGTCCAGGCCGCCCATGGAGGGCATGATATTGCGCACCGGGCGCATGACCGGCTCGGTGATCTGGGCGACCAGCTGGATGGCCGGATGGCCGCTGCCCGGCGCGATCCAACTGACGACGACCACTGCAATTACCGACCAGAAATAGATCTTCACGATCAGGTCCAGTACGTTCAGTACCGCCCACACCAGCAGCGTAATCGGATTTATGGCCGGAATGCCGCCGTTCAGCGCCACCAGGATCAGGAAGAAGGTGATGCCCTGAATGATGACTGCAAGAACCAGCGAAGCTCCATCGAAACCGCCCAGGCCAGGAATAACCCGCTGTAGCGGGCGTAGCGGTGGATTGGTGGCCTTGACCACGAATTGAGTGATGGGATTGTAGAAGTCGGCCCTGGCCAGTTGAAGCAGGAACCGAAGCAGCACAATGGTCAGGTAAAAGGTGGATGCGATGAGCAGGATGGTAATCAGAATATCTGCCAGCATGAAGCCGTGTCTCCGTTATCGGTTACTGTTTGCCTGCCAGTTCTTTGGCCATTTCTTCCGAACGCTTGAAGGCGGCCTTGTACGCTTTGGCTACCAGATCGCGCATACCACCTTCCTCGAACGTGTTGATGGCCTGTTCGGTGGTTCCGCCAGGAGACATCACATTACGCTTGAGCTGGCCGGGATCGTGCTCGCTTCGACCGGCCATTTCCGCGGCTCCCGCCATGGTCTGGATAGCCAGTTCCCTCGCGGTTCCGGCGGCGATGCCAGCCTCGGTGGCCGCTTCCTCAAGCGCCTCAAGCATCAGGAAGAAATAGGCGGGGCCGCTGCCGGAGAGGGCGGTAACCGCGTGCAGCAGGTTTTCGTCCTCAACCCAGAGCGCTGACCCGATGCTTTCGAACACCGATTCCACCATCTTCTTCTGTTTGTCTTTCACTTCTTTGTTGGCAAACAGGCCTGCAGCCCCTTTGCCGACCAGGGACGGTGTGTTGGGCATTACCCGAACCATCGGCAGGCCGCCACCAAGCCAACCATCGAGGGTATCCGCTGTCAGGCCGGCGGCGATGGATACCATCAGTGGGCGAGTGTTCTGGACCACTGGTGCAATGTCGCGACAGACATCGGCCATGACCTGGGGTTTCACCGCCAGAACTACCATGTCAGCCTGCTGGGCGCAGTACCGGTTGTCTGTGGTGACGCTTACGCCAAAGCGCTTGCGGATTGTCTGCAGGTGCGCGTCATCCGGCGCGCTGACCCAGATATTGCCGGCCTTATAGCCGTTATCCAGCATACCGCCAATGATGGCGCTGGCCATGTTGCCGGCGCCAATAAAAGAAATGGTTGGTGATGTGCTCAAGGTTAACTCCCCGGTTGATCGGTTAAACGTCCGGCCCTGATCATAGCAGGAACCGGCCGGTTCAGCTCTTTACTGGGCGTTTGCCGAATAGGGCAGTGCCGACCCGTACCCAGGTGGCGCCTTCCGCAATCGCGACTTCCAGGTCGCCGGACATGCCTATCGACAGTGTGTCGAGTGGGCCGGCGTCGGGATGGTCTGACCGCAGCTGTTTCAGAGTATTGGCAAGTTTCCGGAAACTGGCTCTCAATCCTGCTTCAGGCTGATCCGGGTCCGGAATGGCCATCAGGCCTCGCAAGATGAGGTTCGGCAATTCGCCGATTTCGGCCACCAGATCCGGCAGCTCATCCAGAGTGCAGCCGGATTTGCTCTCTTCCTCATTAATATTGACCTGAAGACAGATATTCAATGGCGGCAGCGCAGGATCGCGCTGTTCGCTCAGGCGACGGGCAATCTTGAGTCGGTCGACGCTGTGCACCCAGGCAAAGGCGGAGGCCATCTGTCGCGTCTTGTTGGACTGGATCGGCCCGATGAAATGCCAGTCGACGCCCTCGAGATCTGAAAGCGCCTCGATCTTCTCGAGGGCCTCCTGGAGGTAGTTCTCACCAAAGGCCCGCTGCCCGGCAGCGAAGGCTTCCCGCAGGTCTTCCGGTGGTCGGGTTTTGCTGACGGCGAGCAAATGCACAGACCCGGGCGCACGGCCTGCCTGCAATGTTGCTTTTTGTATGCGTCGGGTTACGCTCCCGATGTTGTCTGCTATGCTGCTCATAGTGTGAGAATGCCACGCTCGGTCTGTCACTTGTACGGTGACACGTTACCCGCAGGTCACTGAAATGCCAAGTGAACCGCGCCGGGGCCCCGCCGGGCGGAAGCTACCGGGATAAAAGAAAAAGCCTTCCGAGGATTCCTATGGATATTACTGAACTGCTTGCCTTTTCGGCGAAACAGGGTGCGTCTGACTTGCACCTCTCTGCCGGTTTGCCCCCGATGATTCGTGTTGATGGTGATGTACGCCGCATCAACCTGCCGCCCATGGAGCACAAAGAAGTCCACGGGCTCATCTACGACATCATGAATGACAAGCAGCGTAAGGACTACGAGGAATTCCTGGAAACCGACTTCTCCTTCGAAGTTCCGGGCGTCGCCCGTTTCCGTGTTAACGCTTTTAACCAGAACCGTGGCGCAGGCGCCGTGTTCCGGACCATCCCTTCCAAAGTACTGACCATGGAAGATCTGGGTATGGGGCAGGTGTTCAAGGACGTGTCTTCAGTGCCCCGGGGGCTGGTTCTGGTGACCGGCCCGACCGGCTCGGGTAAGTCCACCACGCTGGCGGCGATGATCGATTACATCAACGACACCCGCTACGAACACGTTCTTACCATTGAAGACCCCATTGAATTTGTACACGACTCCAAGAAATGTCTGGTCAACCAGCGTGAAGTTCACCGCGATACCCTGGGCTTCAACGAAGCACTGCGTTCAGCACTGCGGGAAGACCCCGACATCATTCTGGTGGGTGAGCTTCGGGATCTGGAAACCATCCGCCTCGCGCTGACGGCGGCCGAAACGGGCCACCTTGTGTTCGGCACACTTCACACCACCTCTGCCGCCAAGACCATTGACCGTGTGGTCGACGTGTTCCCGGCGGAGGAAAAGTCCATGGTGCGGTCGATGCTGTCAGAATCCCTGCAGGCAGTTATATCCCAGACCCTGATGAAGAAAATGGGCGGCGGCCGGATTGCGGCGCACGAGATCATGATCGGTACGTCTGCGATCCGGAACCTGATCCGGGAAGACAAGATCGCGCAGATGTATTCGTCGATCCAGACCGGCGGTTCACTGGGCATGCAGACGTTGGACCAGTGCCTGGAGCGGCTGCTGCAGAAAGGGCTTATTTCCCGTGAAGCGGCGCGGGCCAAGGCCAAGATGCCCGATAATTTTTAACTGGTAGGTTCCTGGTGCCTGGAAGTCAGGCACCAAACAAAGAAGACTGGGTACAAAAATGGAATTCGAAAAACTGTTACGGCTGATGGTGGAGAAGGGCGGTTCGGACCTGTTTATTACAGCGGGTGTGCCGCCGAGTATGAAGGTGAACGGGAAGGTTCTACCGGTCACCAAGAACGCGTTGACGCCGGAGCAGACCAGGGAGTTCGTTTACGGCGCCATGAACGACAAGCAGCGCGCCGAATTCGAGGAAACCCATGAGTGTAACTTCGCTATCAGTGCCCGTGGCATTGGCCGTTTCCGTGTTTCTGCCTTTTTCCAGCGCAACCTGTGCGGGATGGTGCTGCGTCGGATCGAGGTAAAGATCCCGCAAATCGATGATCTGTCGTTGCCGGAGGTAATCAAGGAACTGGCCATGACCAAGCGTGGCCTGATCATGTTCGTGGGCGCTACCGGTACCGGCAAGTCTACGTCCCTTGCGGCCATGCTCGGGCATCGTAACCGCAACAGCCGTGGCCACATCATTTCCATCGAAGACCCGATCGAATTCGTGCACCAGCATCAGGGTTGTATCGTCACCCAGCGCGAGGTGGGTATCGACACCGAGAGCTTCGAAGTGGCGCTGAAGAACACGCTGCGTCAGGCGCCCGACGTGATCCTGATCGGTGAGGTGCGTACCCGGCAGACCATGGAATATTCCGTGCAATTCGCCGAGACCGGTCACCTGTGTCTGGCCACCCTGCACGCCAACAACGCGAACCAGGCGCTGGACCGGATTATCCAGTTCTTCCCTCCGGAACAGCATAACCAGATCTGGATGGACCTGTCCCTGAACCTCAAGGCCATTGTGGCCCAGCAGCTAGTGCCAACGCCGGACGGCAAGGGCCGGAAGGCGGTTATCGAGGTGCTGATCAATACCCCGCTGGTGTCGGACCTGATCCGGAAGGGCGAGGTACACCGGCTGAAAGAGCTGATGTCCAAATCCAACGAATCCGGCATGCAGACCTTTGATCAGGCGCTTTATCAGCTCTATGCAGAAGGGTCGATTACCTACGAGGACGCCCTGGCTCATGCCGATTCTGCCAACGACCTGCGTCTGATGATCAAGCTGGGGGCGGATGCCCAGGGGGCCGATAAACTGTCTTCCTCGGTTGATAAGCTTTCAATCCAGGATGACTGACGGCTGGATCATAATTAGACTTTGGTCGTAGAAAGTTAGCGCCCCAAACCGTTAGGAATGGCATTTGAGGCCAGTAAGGGGTGGTGCGTATACTCCGAGCGATTCAACAAGGAGATACCATGCAACACCGATCTTCAATGCTTACACGAGCTGTACGTTTTACCACCCTCGCGGCGCTCGCCGCACCAGCCAGCGCGCTGGCAGGCGGCTTTTCCCTGAATGAGCAGAGCGCCAGCGCCATGGGCACCGCCAACGCAGGCGCCGCTGCCAACCCCGAAAATGCGACCACCGTTCTTTTTAACCCCGCCGGTATGAGCCAGTTGTCGGGCACAAATATTTCGTTTGGTGCTGCGGTTCTGGATATTGATGCTGAGGCCAAGGAAAGTAGTATCCGGACCTCCAGAAACAATCCCTCGGTGCCTGTAAGCCCGGCCAGTAGCGGAGGGGATATTGCAGACCCTGCGGTGCTGCCGAATTTTTATCTAAGTCATGAAATCAACGAGTCGATAGATGTAGGTTTTGGAATCCATGCGCCCTATGGTTTGGCGGCGGATTACGATAACGACTTTGCAGGGCGTTTTTTCGCTGACAAGACAGAGCTCACGGCGATCGCATTCACGCCCTCGGTTTCTCTTAACAATGGCCAGGGCCTGTCAATGGGTGTTGGTTTGAATGTCCTATACGCGGAAGGACGCTTGAGCCGCTACCAGGACATCAGTGCTCAAGTAGGGACAGCGGCGCTTGCACTTGAGGAGCCTTATGCGGATGCAGAGGGTGACGATGTTGGCATGACGTTCCGTGTTGGCTTTCTTTATGAGCTGACCAGCGCTACTCAGATTGGCCTCACGCTTCAGACGGGTACGGAACTCGAGCTGGAGGGTGACCTGGAAATCTCTGGCATAACCAATCCGTCCAACCCGATGGGGCCGACGCTGTCCGCCTCAGAGAGTATCAAGGTGCCTCTTGCGATTCCTGAGAGCGCGACCCTGGGGCTTCGTCACAGCCTTACCGATAACGTTACTCTTCTGGCTGGAGCAACTTACGCTCGTTGGAGCCGATTCGAGGAGCTTGATATCGTCAGCACCGAAGCTGGTGGTGCCGTTAGTGGTGCGCCGCAAGAAGGCGCTGTGATTTCTCATGTTACCGAACAATGGGAAAACAGCTGGCAGATCAACGCTGGTGCTATCTGGCAGGCTTCGCCTGAATGGGCGTTTAAAGCCGGATATGCCTGGGATGAGTCGCCCGTGAATCAGTATGTTACCGCCCGAATTCCCTCCAGTGATCGTCACTGGCTGACTCTCGGTGCCCAATGGGCTGACGCCCAAAGTGGCTGGACGGTCGACGTAGCGGTTGGAACGCTCTTGTTCACGGACGATCCACGAGTCAACGATCGGAATTACCAGCATGAAAACCCGAGCGAGATCGCGCAACTGGCGCCTGGTGTCGAGGATCCAAGCCTTTACGCTGCTGAGTACGATCTGAGCGCCTGGAGCGCTGCGTTCGAAGTAAGCAAGTCCTTCTAAAATCCGGAGAATCTGGCCGGCTGAAGGCCGGTCAGCCAACCACCTGGCCACGGTAGATGACTTTTTTCTTCCGTGGCGGGTCGATCTGTCCCTCCTCGTCCTGTTCCGCTGATGCGGGCGGAGCATCGGCAATGACCTGGCCTCTGTAGTTACGCTTGAGGCCGTCATCTTCTTCCTCGGGCTCAATATTGAGCTGCGGAACCCGTTCTTTGAGGGTCTCCCAAACACGAGTCAGCTGACTGGAGCGGGTTTTCCGCGCGTAATCGGCCAGTTGTTGTTCCAGATGCTCTTCCGTGAGGTGCAGTTTGACGCCGAATTCCGTGTGAATCAGGCGGCGGCACTGGTGAACCAGTTTCAGCACGCTGGGGTCCAGCAGCCAGCTACGTTCAGATGCCAGAGAAGTCATGGTATGAGCCTCGGAGATGGGTGTCACAACATGGCGCAGCCCGGAGTGTCTGATGGGGCGGCGCCGACTCTGGAATCGTAGCGAATATCGTGCCGTAAAGGCGATAGAATCGGCCGGCCTTGGCACCTCCGCGGCCTGGCGGCAAGCCGCGAAAGCTGAGGGCAGGTTCAGTGCTTGCAAGTATGAGCGTTTTCGGTGCGTGCAAGGGCGTCCATGCCCTGTTTTTGGGAGCGTCAGTGAGCCTCATCCCAGTTGTCGCCGACGCCGGCTTCCACCAGCAGGGGAACGTCCAGCTCGGCCGCTGCCGACATACGCTTCTCAAGTCCTGATCGGATCTTGTCGAGTGCCGATTCTTTGACCTCAAGAATCAGTTCATCGTGCACCTGCATGGTCATGCGAGCTTCATCGGCGTGCTCTTTGAGCAGCCAGTTCTCTACATCCACCATGGCCCGCTTGATGATATCCGCGGCAGTACCCTGCATCGGGGCGTTGATAGCGGTTCGCTCCGCAGCCTGCTGCAGTTGTTTGTTGCGGGCGTTTATCTCTGGCAGGTACAGGCGCCGGCCGAAGAGCGTCTCCACAAAACCGTCGTCATGGGCCTGTTTGCGGATGTTGTCCATGTATTTAAGAACGCCGGGATAGCGTTCGAAATAACGATCGATGTATTCCTGGGCGAGTTTGCGCTCAACGTCGAGTTGCCGGGAAAGGCCAAAGGCGGACATGCCGTAGATCAGGCCGAAGTTGATGGCCTTGGCGCTCCGACGCTGGTCTGAGGACACATCGTCAAGGCTGACCCCGAATACTTCCGATGCCGTTGCCTTGTGAATGTCTTCGCCCTTCTCAAACGCTTTGAGCAGCCCTTTGTCTCCCGAGAGATGGGCCATGATCCGAAGCTCGATCTGAGAGTAGTCGGCAGCGACGAGCTTGTATCCCTCGGGCGCTATAAAGGCCTGCCTTATACGGCGTCCCTGTTCGCTCCTGATGGGGATATTCTGCAGGTTGGGTTCCGACGAGGACAGTCGACCGGTAGCAGTGACAGCCTGATGGTAGGACGTGTGTACCCGGCCGGTACGATGGTGAATCAGCTCCGGCAGC
The DNA here is from genome assembly GCF_002933295.1 of Marinobacter flavimaris. Classification (GTDB taxonomy): domain Bacteria; phylum Pseudomonadota; class Gammaproteobacteria; order Pseudomonadales; family Oleiphilaceae; genus Marinobacter; species Marinobacter flavimaris. The sequence goes on along the minus strand of NZ_PSSW01000010.1, from coordinate 69,783 downwards.
GTGTCGGTGTAGGTCGACTTCAGCTTGCTCAGGCTTCGGTGCTCAAGAATCAGACGCGGCAGTTCGTGTTCGTGGGCGAGTTCCTGAAGCACCGGCTCCGCTGTTGACGGCGCGCCCTTTGGGGTTTTCTTGATGACCGGCAGCCCCATCTTGTCGTAGAAGATCGCCTGCAGCTGCTTGGTGGAGCCCAGGTTGAAGGTTTCCCCGGCCACTTCATGGGCCTCTTTTTCCAGCTCCGCCATGCGCTCCGCCAGTTCCTGGCTGTGCTGGCGCAGAGTACTCGCGCTGATGAGGGTGCCACGCTGCTCCATTCGCGACAGTACCGGCACCAGGGGTAAATCGATATCTTCGTACACAGCGGCCAGTTTTCCGGTCTCTTTCAGCTTCGGTCGCAGGGTCTGGTGCAGGCGCAGGGTAATGTCCGCATCTTCGGCGGCGTAGGGCGCCGCTTTTTCAAGGTCAATCTGGTTGAAAGTGAGCTGTTTCGCGCCTTTCCCCGCAATGGACTCAAAGCTGGTGGTCTTCTCGCCGAGGTAGTACATGGCGAGGCTGTCCATATCGTGCCGCGTGGCCACAGAGTTCAGAACGTAGGATTCCAGCATGGTGTCTTCGGCAATGCCCTCCAGGGTAATGCCGTGGTTGGCCAGTACGTTTTTGTCGTACTTCAGATTCTGGCCGACCTTTGCCACGTCGGGGTTCTCCAGCAGTGGTTTAAGCTGGTCCAGCACCTGATCACGGTCCAGCTGCTCGGGCGCGCCCATATAGTCGTGCCCCAGCGGGACATAGGCGGCTTCGCCCGGCTTTACGGCAAAGGAGACACCGACGATTTCGGCGTCCATGTAGCGAAGGCTGGTGGTCTCTGTGTCGAAGGCAAACAGCTCCGCCGCCCCAAGGCGCTCCATCCACTGATCCAGTTCTTTCTGGTCGGTGATGATGCTGTAGTCTTTTTCGCCGGTTTCCGGTTTGGGGTTTTCATCGCCGGCTCTGGCATTGCTGGAAGAGGAACTTTCGTCCTCTTCGAGTTCGGCGATCCAGCTTCGGAATTCATACTCCCTGAACAGCTCAAGCAATTGCTGGTCGTCCTGCTCCCGGAGTTTCAGGTCTTCCAGGCCAAAATCCAGTTCCACGTCGGTGCGGATGGTCGCCAGTTCACGGCTCAGGGGCAGGGTCTCCGTTGCGTCCCGCAGGTATTCACCGATCTTGCCTTTGATATCGTCGGCGTGTTCGATGACGTTGTCCAGGTTGTCGTAGCTCTGAAGCCATTTGACCGCGGTCTTCGGTCCGCACTTGTTGACGCCGGGGATGTTGTCCACCTTATCGCCCACCAGGGCCAGGTAATCGACAATCTGCTCCGGAGTAACGCCGAATTTCTCCACCACGCCGTCCCGGTCCATCCGGGTCTCGGTCATGGTGTTAATCAGCGTAACGTGATCGCTGACCAGCTGCGCCATGTCCTTGTCGCCGGTGGAGACCACCACATCGATGCCTTTGCTGGTTGCTTCGTTGGCAAGGGTGCCGATCACGTCGTCGGCCTCAACGCCTGTCACCGTTAGCAGCGGCAGCCCCATGGCCTTTACGATCTCGTGAATAGGCTCGATCTGGCAGGCGAGATCCTCCGGCATGGGAGGTCGGTTGGCCTTGTACTCTTCATAGAGATCGTGCCGGAAGGTTTTGCCCTTGGCGTCGAACACCACCACCATCTTGGACCCGGGAAAATCCTGCTCCAGGCGGCGGAGCATGCTGATCACGCCTTTAATGGCTCCTGTCGGATGATCCTTGCTTGTGGTGAGCGGTGGAAGTGCATGATAAGCACGGAAAAGATAGGACGATCCGTCCACAAGAACCACAGGTGGTGTGTTTTTGCTGGTCATGTCAAAACAGGTCCGGAATCTGATTGAAGCGTGGGTTGGCTTATGCAACTCTGTACTGAAATCGATGGACGAAAGGGTATCACGAAAATGAAACGAATCGCCTGCCCGGCTTTGTTGCTCGCCTGTCTGCCTTTGGCTGCTCTGGCCCAGGAAGAAGGCGCTCTGGATGAGACGCCGGTGACAACTCCCGACGAGCCAGTGGTGATCTCGGATTACCAGCCTGCAAGCCAGGGCCCCGAGATTGTTATTCGCCCGGGTGAGCAGGAAGTGTTCTATGAATACCGGGTCAACGGACAGCTGATGGAAATCAAGGTTGTACCGGAAGTCGGACCGGAGTATTACCTGGTGCCGGCGGATGGCGGCGGTTGGATCCGGGAAACCGAGTCCGACATGTTGGTGCCTAGCTGGGTGATTTTCCGCTGGTAAACCTCAGTCAGATCAGATCGACGTTGACCGGAGTTGAGCGCCGGCTCTCCAACCCCTGAATATCCACGGTGGTGATGGCGAACTCGTAAGCGCCTGGCGCCATCTCCGCCAGAGAGAGTCTTGTGGTTGCAGGACTCTCAATGTGGATAACCTTGAAGTTGTCCTGGTGTCTGAACCGATAGTAGACCCTGAATTCCGCAATCTCTCCAAGTGCCAGTGACGAGCCGTCCTCACGGGTCAGTGGAGCTGTCCATGTCAACTCCTTCGGCTCAGTGGCTGTATATCCGGTTTCCCGAGTCTGCCCAAGTGTGGTCATGAGCCCGTCGGTCGCCTTGTTCAGCCGCGAATTTGCGATTTCACTGGCCCTGTCAGAGCTGGTGCTGACGGCGCGGGAATCTTCCTGGCAGGCAGCAAGGAGGAAAGAGGCGGCAATCACTGGTAAAAGAAATATGAAGAAATGCGGTTGTCGGGTTTTGCTGGTGGTCATGGTTACTCGCATACGGGCCTGATCGAGGCCTTTGGTGATTAAGCGTATGGAGCCTGAATAAAACGGGGAGACGGGCTTCTGTGAAAGCACGGCATTATGCCAGCCGGGTTTTCAGGATCAAGTGAATAATCCGTAAAAGCCCTTATTCGTTCACTTCCTGCTTTTAGTATGAACATTCTAATTTTAAGGCGTAACTTGGGTGGTGAGATTGAAGTAAGGCCTTCGTTGCACTGGTTTCGACAGGGCCTTGGAACTTTCAGGAAACCAAGGGGATTTATCATGGGTAAACTCAAGTCTTATCAGGAACAGCTCCAGGAAATCGTGGACAAGGGTATCAACGCCGCTGAAGAGCAGCAGAAGAAGCTGGCTTCCAAGCCGTTCGATTACGCCGAGAAGCTCGAGTCTGAAGCGCGCGAGTACAGCGTGAAGACCCTGCGCAAGCGTTACAACGGCTACAGCGATAGCCTGTTCGATCAGCTGCGCAACCTGAACAGCCGTTTTGGCAGCTTTGCTGGTGACCTGGTCGCCAAGCTGGAAAAAGAAGCAGCCGAAGGCGCTGATGCAGTTGCAGAAGCCGCGGAAGATGTGTCTGACGCTGCGAAGGATGCGAAAAAAACGGTTGAGCCGAAGAAGACGGCTGCACGCAAGACCACTGCGCGCAAGACCACTTCCACTGCCAAGAAGAGCACTGCATCCGCCTGAATTGTGGATAGCACCTCATCGGTAGGTGAGTGAAATGAAAAAGCCACCGGCTAACACCGGTGGCTTTTTTTTTGGTCTCGGAAATTTCAGTGCAGAATCAGTTGTCGGTCTTGGTGTGATCCAGTGGCAGAGTTCGTGCCTCGCCGGTAACTTCTTCCAGGCGTTCGATGTCGTCCTCAAAAGCCTTTCGTAGTTCGTCGATTTCCTGGGTCTGTGAGGCAATTTCCCGCTCAATGTCGCGAATCTGGGCCTCCAGCCGCCGGATCTTCTCCAGCGTGCCCTCGGGAATCTCGCGACCGGCCCGCTCCATGTTGGCGGCCCGACTCTGTTCGTTATCCAGCTGGCTCGATATCACCGATATATTGCCGCGCTTGAGCTGGATAAGACCCTCTAGCTCGCGGATTTTCCGGTGCATGGCTTTCACGGCCTGATCCGGATGGCTGAAGCGTTTCAGCAGCGCGCGGTCTTGCTCGCGCTGTTCTGCGAGTTCCTTCTGGCGCTGTTTTTCCGCTTCCCGGGCAGCAATTTCTTCTTCGGTTGGTGCCGGTGGAATGGTTTCGATCACGCGGCCATTGTTGCTCAGGATGTCATAGCCCCGCTTGGTGGCTTCCTGGGGGATGGTGCTGCTGATTACGATCTGGCCGTTCTCATCCGTGTAACGGTACATATTGGCAGCCGCCTGGGCAGAAAACCCCAGGGCAAGCGCCAGCGCCGTTGTTTTAACAGACAGTGCGGTCAGACGATTGGCCATCAATCAGACTCCGTAACGATCCCGATAACTGGCTACCTTTTCGGCATGCCCGGCAAACTCCGGGTTGGCTTTAAGATAGTCCAAAACCTGCTCGAGACGAATAATGCTCACCACCGGAATGCCGAATTCCTTTTCCACTTCCTGGATGGCAGACAGTTCGCCGTTGCCTTTTTCCTGGCGATCCAGAGCAATCAGCACGCCTGCAGGTTCAGCCCCGGCGGCCCGGATGATATCGATGGATTCCCGGATCGCGGTACCGGCGGTGATCACATCATCGACAATCAGTACTTTGCCCTGCAACGGTGCGCCAACAATGTTGCCGCCCTCACCATGATCTTTCTTTTCCTTACGATTAAACGCAAAGGGTTTGCTGTTACCGTCTGTAGCCAGCGCCATTGCTGTGACGGTGGCCAACGGAATGCCCTTATAGGCAGGGCCGAAAATAATGTCATAATCCAGGCCGCTGCGCGCGATCGCGGCGGCATAGGCCTTGCTTAACTGAAGCAGGTCGTCCCCGGTATTGAAAAGTCCAGCATTGAAGAAGTAGGGGCTGGTTCGGCCCGACTTGAGCGTGAACTCACCAAAGCGTAGTACATTCCGGCGGATGGCAAATTCGATAAATTTTTGCTGATAGTCGTGCATGACAAGGCTTCTGGCGGGTGTTGATCTTTAATTAGCTCGTAAAAACGGTATCATACACACAAACCGAATCAGGGAACACGTATGAGGGTAGTGTCAATCAGCGTCAATGGCCTCGCCCAGGCTGTTGAAAAAGGTTTTTTCGACTGGCTGGCGGAGCAGGACGCTGACGTGGTCTGCGTTCAGGACCATCGCATGCGGGCCTACGAGATTGAGGACTATAACCTGATTCCGGAAGGTTACGAGGCCTACTTTATTGATGGCGAAAAGAATGAAGATGGCGGTGTCGGCATATACACCCGTCATTTCCCGAAGGCCATCATGTATGGATTTGCCAACGAACAGGCCGATCGGGAAGGCCGGTTCATTCAGGCCGATTTTGACAAGGTCTCGGTTGCCTGCGTCCTGGCGCCCTGTGCGCTGGGTCGTGAGGACGAGCTGATTGGCGAGGACGACCTGACGGTTCTCGACCACAAGGACGAATTCATGGAGTCCTTCGGTCTGCACATGCAAAAGACCCTTCGTAAGCGCCGTCAGTTCATCTTCTGCGCCAACCTGCAGACTGCCCATCACGTAACCGACGCCAGCCCGCTGTACCACAAACTGGATTTCTCCGGTTTCCTGCCCCACGAGCGTGCCTGGTTGGATCGTCTGTTCGATGAGATGGGCTGCGTTGACGGCTTCCGGGAGATCAACAAGCAGAGCAATCAGTTCACCTGGTGGCCCGAGCAGGCCGAGGGTTCCCGCAAGAATGCCGGCATCCGGGTGGATTACCAGCTGCTGACACCAGGAATCCGCAAGACCATCGAAGATGGCTGGATTGACGACTCAACCCGCTTCTCTGATCACGCCCCGGTGATCATGGATTACGACATCGAAATCGGCTTCTGAGGCGAGATCTTACCGGAATAGTAGCGGGTTCGGAGGGGGAAGCCTTTCCGGGACCGTCTCCGGCCAGGGAAGGCCGGAGACGAGCGCACATGGATGTGCTTGTAGCGTGTCCCGGAAAGGTTTCCCCCTCCGGACACGCGGGCAACAAACTTAATCTGCCAGCGCCGCCTTCTGAATCTCAAACAACTGCTCAATACCCTGTTTGGCCAGAGTCAGCATGCTGTCCAGTTCTGACTGGTCGAACGGTGCACCTTCCGCAGTCCCCTGAATCTCAATGAAACCGCCCCGGTCCGTCATGATGACGTTCATGTCGGTTTCGGCCTCGGAGTCTTCCGGGTAGTCCAGATCCACCACCGGGGTGCCTTTGTAAACACCGACTGAAAGCGCGGCGACCATCTGCTTGAGCGGAGATTTCTTGAGGCGCTTGTCAGCAACCAGGTGGTTCAGGGCATCAACCAGTGCCACGCAGCCGCCGGTGATGGCTGCGGTGCGGGTGCCGCCATCGGCCTGGATGACATCGCAGTCAATGGTGATGGAGTGTTCACCGAGAGCGGTCAGATCCACCGCTGCACGCAGGGAGCGGCCAATCAGGCGCTGGATTTCGACGGTCCGGCCACCCTGCTTGCCGCGGGCAGCTTCACGGCCCATTCGGCTGCCGGTAGAGCGGGGCAGCATGCCGTATTCGGCGGTGATCCAGCCCTTGCCTTCACCCCTCAGAAACGGAGGGACCTTGTTTTCGACGGAGGCAGTGCAGATGACTTTTGTGTCCCCGAATTCCACCAGCACAGAGCCTTCGGCGTGACGGGTGTAGTTGCGGGTGATTCGAACATCTCTGGGTTGTTCGGGCGTTCTGCCGCTTGGACGCATAGTTTTTCCTGAAGTCAGTTTTGAATGTCCGGGAGCGAGTCCCGGGCGAACGTTTGTCGAAAAGGCCGGTCAGTATATCACGTTGGGGTTGGCCTTTTGTCCGGTTCGCCGTTGCTGTTAAGAGCCTGTTAAACTTCATCAATACAACACTATCGAAGCGGAGCTGACATGATCCGAAGTATGACTGCATTTGCCCGCAAGGACGTCCAGGGAGACTGGGGAACGTTGACCTGTGAAATCCGGACCGTGAATCACCGGTATCTCGAACCCTCCTTCCGCCTGCCGGAAGCGTTCCGTGAGCTGGAGAACCGGTTCCGGGAGGAACTGAGAAAGCAGTTGAAGCGGGGCAAGGTGGATGTCTCCATGCGCTTGCAGTCGGCAGAGAAAGGCTCGCAAAGTTTCGAGATCAGCGAAGACATGGCCCAGGCGGTGAATGAGGCGGCCAACCACATCAACCGGATTCTGGATAATCCGGCCCACATCAATGCCCTGGACATACTCAGGTGGCCGGGCGTGCTGTCAGTGCCGGAACAGGATTATAGCCCTGCAAAAGAGGCTGCCGTCGGACTGTTCGAGCAAACCGTGGCCGAACTTGCATCGGTGCGCGAGCGGGAGGGGGAGCGCCTGCGGCCACTGTTCGAAGATCGCCTGAAAACCATGGGTGATCTCGTTGCCGACGTCCGTAGGCGTATGCCGGAATTGCTCGAGGCGCAGGAGAAAGCGCTGCGAGATCGGTTCGAAAAAGCCAAAGTGGAACTGGATGCCGAGCGGGTTGCCCAGGAGATGGTGATGCTGGCTCAGAAAAGCGATGTGGCCGAGGAGCTGGACCGGCTGGATGCCCATATCGGTGAGGTGTCCGATACTCTGAAAAGCGAAGATGCCATTGGCCGGCGGCTGGATTTTCTCATGCAGGAGCTCAATCGAGAGGCCAACACCCTGAGCAGCAAGAGCATTGATGCCGGCGTTACCCGTACTGCAGTGGATCTCAAGGTTCTGATCGAACAGATGCGAGAGCAGGTGCAGAATCTGGAATAAGCCGGATCTCTACGCCGGTGGTCAATTCAGTGTGAGGTCGCTCAGTTCCGCCGACAGTTCGAACGTCATCTTGCGCTTGTTCAGGGGGCAGTCGAATTCCAGGTAAAAGGCGAGGAGCTGCAAGGGTACGCCGGCCGGTCGCCCGTAAAGGCGATCACCGATGATCGGATGGCCGAGGCCCGCCAGATGCCGGCGAATCTGGTGTTTTCGTCCGGTTTCGATACTGATTTCCAACAGTGAAGTTTCCCCGGTTTCGTCCAGCTCGAGCGTTGAGACACGGCTGACGGCCGCCTTGCCCTCGACGGGCGCATCAACGAGCTGCTCCCGAGCGTCGATGAGGCCGGCCACTCGCGCCTTGTAGTGTTTGGTCATGGTCCGCCCCGAAAAACACTGGGAAAGGGCGCCGGCCGCTTTCGAGTCATGGGCGATCAGCATCAGCCCGGCAGCGTCGGCGTCGAGCCTGTGGATCAGATGGCATGGTTGCTCAAGCTGGATTTCGGCCAGGCGAAGCAAACTGCAGTGGTCGCCCCACTGGGAGCCCTGGGCCAGTAGCCCATGAGGTTTGAACCAGACGGTGTAGCGCCCCGCATTCTCCAGGAGAATCGGCTTTTCCGGTTTCCTCTCAAGCACCTTCTCGTCGTAGTAAAGCTGTAGTCGGATACCCGGTTTCAGCTCCTTTGTGGCACGGCGTAGCCGAAGGCGTTTGCCTTTGTGAGTCCACCAGCAGGCGCCTTTGGTCATGGCGTCCTTGATTTTCTGACGCGAAAGCCCGGGGGCCGCCTCGCTCAGGGCGTCGATGGCTTTGCCTGGCTGCTTCACGGTGATGTCGATGGTGGTTCGCATGGGTTCTTGCAGTCGCTGAACAGTGGATAGGCAAATGGTATCAGCTGACGCCCTTGTGGGGTGCGGTGTTTTGCCAAAGTCCGTATAATTCCGTGCTTTACTGGCCGGAATACGCGGCCGCCGTGTCCAGGTTTGGAGTTCTCGGGTTATGAGTCAGGCAGTTGAGCAGGGTACTCTGTACGTTATCTCCGCGCCATCCGGTGCCGGCAAGACCAGCCTTGTGGCGGAAATGCTCCGCAATGACGAGAAGCTCGGTGTTTCCGTCTCGCACACGACCCGCTCGATGCGGGAGGGCGAACAGAACGGGGTGAACTATCACTTTGTCAGCCGGACCGTGTTCGAGGCGATGATTGGCGAGGGCGACTTTCTGGAGCACGCCGATGTCTTCGGCAATTACTACGGCACTTCCCAGGCATGGGTTCGGGAAACTCTGGCAACAGGCCAGGATGTGATCCTGGAGATCGACTGGCAGGGTGCCGCTCAGGTGCGACGGCTTATTCCCGAGTGTGTCAGTATTTTCATCGTGCCACCCTCTCCGGAAGTGCTGCGCGACCGACTGGTCGGGCGTGGCACCGATGCGCCGGAGATAGTGGAGCGGCGCCTGGCCGAGGCTGAGGAAGAGTGCCGTCACGCAGTGGAGTTCGACTTTCTGGTGGTCAATGACGACTTCGAAGCGGCCCTCGGAGATCTGCTCGCGATTGTCCGGGCCCAGCGCCTTCGCATGGAAGTGCAGCAGCCAAGGCATCGAGCGTTGCTGGCGGGATTGTCCGGCCCGGCGTGATACGGGGTTTTCCTATATACAAATTGAACCGGCCACAGTAAACTGTGCGGTCTGCTGAAACAGTCATTTTATGAGTCGGGGAAGTTATGGCACGAGTTACCGTTGAAGATTGTCTGGAAAACGTTGATAACCGCTTCCAGCTGGTAATGCTGGCAACCAAGCGTGCCCGTCAGCTCGCTACCAAGGGTGCCGAGCCGATGGTGGCTGAAGAAAATGATAAGCCCACGGTTATCGCTCTGCGCGAGATTGCCGAAGGCAAGATTACTCGTGATCTCCTCAAGGAAGAAGACGACGAGTGACCCAGCTGCGGAGCCAGGTATATAAGTATCTGTCCGCAAGCGAGAAGCATTGAAATCTGTCCCCGCGGTTTTATAGTGTAGCTATAGAACGTTGCTGGAAGGACTCTGGAAGGACCCGGATGCGTGCATTCGGGTTTTTTTGTCCCTGAATTTCATGAAGTCGTGGAGGCGCGGTGTCGGCAGAGGCTACGGTTGAAGGACTGGCTCGAGAGCTAAGTTCCTATCTGGATACCACTCGCATCAATCAGGTGCGACGCGCCTATTATTATGCCGAGCAGGCCCATGAGGGCCAGATGCGTAAGAGCGGCGACCGGTACATTACTCACCCCCTGGCTGTCGCCCATATTCTCGCCGATCTCCGTCTGGATCATCAGAGCCTGATGGCGGCGATGCTTCACGATGTGATCGAAGACACCGGCATTCCCAAGGATGCCCTGGCGGAGCAGTTCGGCGACGATGTTGCGGAACTGGTGGATGGCGTCAGCAAGCTTACCCAGATCGAATTCCGGTCCCGGGCGGAAGCCCAGGCTGAAAACTTCCAGAAGATGACTCTGGCCATGGCCAGAGATATTCGGGTCATTCTGGTGAAGCTGGCGGACCGCCTTCACAATATGCGCACCCTGGGCCCCATGCCCTATGAGAAGCGCCAGCGCATTGCCACCGAGACCCTCGATATCTACGCCCCCATCGCGAACCGCCTGGGTATGCACTCGATCTGCACCGAGCTCGAGGATCTGGGGTTTACCTCGCTGTATCCGATGCGTTCGAGATACATTTCAAAAGCGGTGGACAAGCTCAGGGGCAGCCACCGCGAAATCATCGAGGATATTCGTGGCAAATTGCAGGAGAAGCTTGAAGAGCGCGGCCTGCCGGGGCGGATTCTGGGCCGGGAAAAGCACTTGAACAGCATCTACAACAAGATGAAGTTCAAGCAGAAATCCTTCCATGAAATCATGGACGTTTACGCGTTCCGGATCATCACCGATACCGAAGACGACTGCTACCGGATCCTTGGTGCCGTACACAGCCTCTACAAACCCCTCCCGGGCCGCTTCAAGGACTACATAGCCATGCCCAAGGCCAATGGCTACCAGTCCATCCACACCACTCTGTTCGGGATGCATGTGAACATCGAGATCCAGATCCGTACCGAGGAGATGGAGCATATCGCCAATAACGGGATTGCGGCGCACTGGATGTATAAGAATGAACCCAGCAGCGTGACCAGCGCCAACCAGGCCCGGGTCGACCGCTGGGTGAAGGGGCTGATGGAAATGCGGGAACGGGCCGATGACTCTATGGAGTTTATCGAGCATGTAAAGGTAGACCTGTTCCCGGACGAGATATACGTTTTCACCCCGAAAGGCCGCATCATGGAGTTGCCAAGCGGGGCAACGCCAGTAGACTTTGCCTATGCCATCCACACGGACATCGGCAACGCCACCGTAGCCTGTCGAATCAACCGCAACCTGGGTTCCCTCAGCCAGCCTCTGCAGAGTGGCCAGACCGTGGAAATCATCACTGCGCCCGGCGCCCGCCCCAACCCGGCCTGGCTCAGTTTCGTGGTGACCGGCAAGGCCCGGAGCAGTATCCGGCACGTGCTCAAGAGCCAGAAGCGCGCGGAATCGCTGGAGCTCGGTCGCACCCTGCTGAAGAAATCCCTGAAAGGGTTTGGTGCGAAACTTTCCGAGATCAGCGACGCCCAGAAGCAAGCCGTGGTGAACCACAATCAGGTGAACAGTTTTGATGATCTGATCAGTGACATCGGGCTCGGCAACCGGATGGCCTATCTGGTGGCTCGTCAGCTCGCGAGCGGCTCAGAGGTTGCCGAAGCCATTGAGGCTCCCAGGGATATCGAGGGTGGCAATCATAGCCCGGTGACCATTCGTGGCACGGAAGGCCTTCTGGTCCGGTTCGCCAGCTGTTGCAAACCGATTCCGGGAGACCCGGTGGTTGGGGTGATGGATTCCGGCAAAGGTATGGTGATTCATTCCGATACCTGCTCCCGGTTGCCCGAGGACGATGAGGGGCGGGCTCGCCTCACGCATCTTAAATGGGCCAAGGACATTACCGACGAATTTTCCGTGGAGCTCCGGGTAGAGCTGGAGCGCCAGCGCGGTGTGATTGCCGAGATGGCCAATGCGGTTGCCATGGCGGACGGCAACATCGAGCGCATTAACGTGGAAGAGCAGAACGCCCGCTTTGGCGTTGTCAGTCTAGTGGTACACGTTAATGGTCGCCGGCACCTGGCCCGGGTGATGCGCCGGATCCGCAACATTCGTGCGATTACCCACATCAGCCGTGTGCGGCACTGACCCCGACCAAAGCCCGGTTGACAGGCGCGCCACGCAAGGGCGAGGATTGGCGTTTTGGAAGAGAGGAAACCAAGGGTCATGACCAACAAATCCGTAATTCAGACCGAGAATGCGCCCCAGGCGATCGGCACATACTCCCAGGCGGTAAAGGCAGGGGATACCGTGTACCTGTCTGGCCAGATTCCGCTGGTGCCGGAAACCATGGAAGTGGTCGCCGGCGATTTCTCTGCCAAGACCCGGCAGGTATTCGATAACCTCAAGGCCGTTTGCGAGGCCGCCGGTGGCGAGCTGAAGGACATTGTGAAACTGAACATCTACATGACAGACCTGGCCAATTTCGCCACGGTCAACGAGATCATGGCCACCTATTTCCAGGAACCGTATCCGGCCCGAGCGGCGGTAGGTGTCGCGGCGCTGCCCAAGGGAGTGCCCATTGAAATGGAAGCGGTGATGGTGCTCAGCTAAGACCTGAAAACACCTGAATTGAGAAAAGGCGGCCTTGGCCGCCTTTTTTAATGCCGAAGGCTCACCCCTGATCAATCATGTCGCGGTAGCCGGCACGGAAATCCGGGTAGCGGAACTGGAAGCCGGTGTCCAGCAGTCGCTTGTTGCTGCAGCGTTTGCTCCCGGCCCGGCCACCTTTCCGGGCATCAGGCTGCGGATCGGCGCAGGGCGTTTGCTGCCGCACCCAATCTACTACCTCATCAAGTCTTACCGGCTCGCAATCGCTGGCAAGGTAGCAGGTCTCCAGTGACGCTCCCGAAAGTGCCAGCTTCACAAGGTGGGCAGCCGCCTCCGCTGCATCCTCCTCGTGAATCCGGTTACTGAACGGTGCTGGCTTCGCCGGATTCATGCGCCCCTCCTGTACCTCCTCGAGAAAACGACGCCGTGAAGGCCCGTAAATGCCGCTGTATCGAATGATTGTCGCCGGATGGCCGCTTTCCAATGCGGTCTGTTCACCGGCCAGGACCTGCTGGCCGCTGAACCGGGCCGGTTCTGTGGGGCTGGATTCATCCACCCAGCTGTCGTCATCCTGTGAATAGACACTGCTGCTGCTCACAAAGAACAGGTGCTTCAGAGACTGACTGCCGAGGGCCGTCAACAAATTTTCCAGGCCAGTCACGTAGGCATCGCGATAGCCCTGCTGGTCGTAGCTGGAGGGCGTCAGGCAATAGAGGATGATATCGAGATCAGCAGGAAGTTTGCGGGCCAGGGTCTCAGGCCTGGTCAGATCGGCGCCAATGCCGTGAACGCCCTCGGGAACAAGCCCGGGATTTCGCCGCAGGCCAAACACGGTGGCCGAGGTTGTCAGCCGGCTGGCAATGGCGCCACCGAGTTTGCCGCAACCGGCAACGAGAATTCGGGGCGTCTTACGACGTTCAGTGATTGCCATAGACAATTTCAATCCTTATGCTTTACCTCATAAATTCGTGAAACTTCGACCCGCATCTATCTGACCGGAGCTCACCATGACTCTCACCGAGTTACGATACGTCGTTACGCTGGCCCGCGAAAGGCATTTTGGCCGGGCTGCAGAGCGTTGCCATGTCAGCCAGCCAACGCTCAGTGTTGCTGTGAAAAAGCTGGAAGACGAGCTCGGTATCCCTCTATTCGAGCGAAGCAAAAGCAGCATCCGCGTGACCGAAACCGGTCTGCGCATCATCGAGCAGGCCCAGCGGGTGCTCGATCAGGTCGGCCTAATCAAAGACATGGCTCAGGATGGCAAGAACCAGCTCAATTCGCCTCTGAAGGTCGGTGCGATCTACACCATCGGTCCCTATCTGTTCCCGCACCTGCTCCCCGAATTGAGGCGGGCGGCCCCGGAAATGCCGCTCTATATCGAAGAGAACTATACCGCCAACCTGAGGCAGAAACTCCGGCAGTCTGAGCTGGATGCCATTATTATTGCCCTGCCGTTCGAGGAGCCGGAAGTGGTTACCCTGCCGCTCTATGACGAACCGTTCGTTGTGTTGCTGCCCGCGGGACATCCGCTGGCCAGCAAGGAGCAGTTGACTGCCGACGAGCTGGCCAAGGAGCAATTGCTATTGCTCGGGCCCGGACACTGTTTCCGGGATCAGGTTCTGGAATCCTGCCCCCCCCTGGTAGAAGCCGTAACCCACCGGGCAAACAACGGCTCACCGGCGCTGGTGACCGAAGGCAGTTCTCTGGAAACCATTCGCCATATGGTCGCTTCCGGCCTGGGCATCACAGTTTTACCACTCTCGGCGGCCACCGCCATGCAGTACCACGAGGACATTCTGGCCGTTCGACCGTTTGCGTCCCCGGTGCCGTTCCGCACGGTGGCTCTGGCCTGGCGGGTCACGTTCCCGCGGCCCAAGGCTATTGATGTGCTCTCCCTGGCTGCCAGCCAGTGCCGGGTAATCGAAAAGGCGAAAACAGACACACCGGTTGTGGCCGAAAGCGCCTGAGCCTGACTATGACGTCACTGGATGACATACCGGTCACCCAGCTCAAGGGCGTAGGAAACGCCCTGGCAGAAAAGCTCGCCAAGCTGGGTATTACCTCCCTGCAGGACCTGCTGTTTCACCTGCCTCACCGATACGAAGACAGAACCCGGGTAATACCCATGGGAAGTCTTCGCATCGGTGACGTGGCCGTGGTGGAAGGGGAGGTTATGAAAGCGGACCTGATCATGGGTCGCAGACGCAGTTTGCAAGTAACCCTCCGGGATAACAGCGGGTTTCTGGTGATGCGCTTTTTTCATTTCAACGCGGCCCAGAAAAACCAGTTTAGCGAGGGCGCCAGGGTTCGCTGCTTTGGCGAAGTCCGGCCCGGGCGCGCAGGTTATGAGTTCTACCACCCGGAGTACCAGACCAATCCGCCGCCCATGCCGGCGGAAGGTGATGCGACCCTGACCCCGGTTTACCCGCTGACAGAGGGCATCCAGCAGCCACGCGTTCGCTCGCTCTGCCAGCAGGCTCTGGGCTATCTTGACCGGTTCCCGATCCGTGACTGGTTGCCCGGAAACCTGCTGGCCGAGTATCAGCTGCCTGGAATCACCGAAGCTGTCCAGCTGGTGCATTCCCCGCCAGCCAGCGCGCCGGTCAACCTGCTTATGGAAGGGCGCCATCCGGCGCAACAGCGCCTGGTGATGGAAGAACTGCTGGCCCATCAGCTGAGCTTGCTCCAGGTGCGTGAACAGATTCAGGCCCGTGAAGCGCTCCCGCTCCTGCCCACGGGGGATTTGCCCGAGCGTTTCCTCGGTTCCCTGCCCTTTGCACTCACCGGTGCCCAGCGCCATGTGCTGGCCGACATCCGTCAGGACCTGAGCCAGCCACTGCCGATGCTCCGGCTTGTTCAGGGCGATGTTGGCTCGGGCAAGACCGTCGTCGCGGCATTGGCGGCGTTGCAGGCTATTGGCGCCGGTGCACAAGTAGCCCTGATGGCGCCCACCGAAATCCTTGCCGAACAGCATTTTCAGAATTTCCGGGCATGGCTGGAGCCTCTGGGCATCCGTCTCGCGTGGCTATCCGGGAAGGTAAAAGGAAAGACCCGGACGGAAACGCTGGAAGCGGTCCAGTCAGGGGATGCCGCCGTGGTGATCGGCACCCATGCCCTGTTTCAGGACGACGTCAGGTTCCATCGTCTTGCCCTGGTCATCGTCGATGAACAGCATCGTTTCGGCGTACACCAGAGGCTGGCCTTGCGGGAAAAGGGTGTCGGTGGCTCACTGGCACCTCACCAGTTGATCATGACCGCAACACCCATTCCCCGTACGCTTGCCATGAGCGCCTATGCCGATCTCGATACCTCGGTGATTGATGAACTGCCTCCAGGACGGAAGCCGATCGAAACCATCGTGATTCCCGACAGCCGCAGGGAAGATGTGATTGAACGGGTTCGGGGCGCCTGCAGGGAAGGTCGACAGGCCTATTGGGTGTGCACTCTGATCGAGGAGTCCGAGGCTCTGCAGTGTCAAGCCGCGGAGGTGACTGCCCAGGAGCTTGCCGAGCGATTGCCGGACCTGAAAGTGGGGCTGGTGCATGGCCGGCTAAAGGCTCAGGAAAAGGCGGCGGTGATGGAGCAGTTCAAAGTTGGCGAGCTGGACCTGCTGGTCGCGACCACGGTGATTGAGGTTGGGGTGGACGTCCCCAACGCGTCGCTGATCATCATTGAAAACCCGGAACGCCTGGGGCTGGCCCAGTTGCATCAACTCCGTGGTCGTGTTGGCCGGGGCGAGCAGGCAAGTTTCTGTGTCCTGATGTACCACCCGCCTTTGTCCGCCAATGGCAAGGCCCGGCTGCAGGCGCTCAGGGACAGCCAGGATGGCTTCTTTATTGCCGAGAAAGACCTGGAGATTCGGGGGCCGGGCGAAGTATTGGGTACCCGGCAGACCGGTATGATGCAGTTTCGTCTGGCGGACTTCGAACGCGACAAGGGCTGGATTGAGCCAGTTCGGAAAATGGCGCCGGGATTGATGGTTCATCCGGAGACTGTCCGCGCTCTGGTGCGACGATGGCTCGGTGAGAGAACGCGTTACGGCGATGTGTAAAGGCGTCCGTTTATTCACTGAAAGCGTATGAAAACGCTCTGGAAATAGAGTTCAGTCAACGTCAGAGTCATTTCTTTGCCCTATACTGGGTTTAGTATGATTTTCGGGTTCGGGTTATCCGGCGGGAAACAGCAATATTCGGGAGAAATTTATGGAATTACCTGTCGCAGTTCAGCAGGCTCTGGGTGAGACCGCAGCGGGTGTATCCTTGAGGGATGTCAGCACCGCCAGCCGAAAAGAACTGTTACGCATGGTCTTGCTGACTGATGAGCAAGGTAACCTTCAGGTGATTTGTCGCAAGGACGATCTGATTGATTTAGAACAGATGAACAAGGAACTCGGGCGTGATCTGCGTCTGATGAAGCGCCGCGAGCAAGTGCGGGTGAGAGAGCGGGCTGGCCTTAAAGCGCTTCCAGCACTGCCTTCATTGACCGGCTGGCCGACGCTTGTTGATGAGCGTGTGGATCAACTTTCTGCGGTTGCGTTGGAGCTTGGCGAACAGAATCTCGCGATGGTCATGCCTGCAGAGGACTTTCAGGCTCTGACAGCCAACGCCGATCGACACTCTCTTGCAGTCGCCCTGGAATCCATTTCGGTTAATTATGATGACCACGACAGAGATCGGGATCAATTCCATTCGGCCATCAAAAAATTCACCGGTTTAAGAATACAGCAGAGACTTGAAGATACGCTTGAGTTACCACCACTGCCTGAAACCGCGCAGAGAATCATCCATTTACGAGTAAATCCCAATGCTGTGATGGGGGACCTCGTTGATATCGTCGAGAGCGATCCAAGCTTGGCAGCGCAGGTGGTCAGTTGGGCGTCGTCTTCGTTCTATGCCGCCGCCGGCCGGGTAAAATCAGTCCATGATGCGGTGTCCCGAGTTCTCGGATTCGACCTTGTCATGAACCTGGCCATGGGCCTTTCGTTGGGGCGGGCATTAAAGCAGCCTCAGGATCATCCCGAAGGTTATGTGGATTACTGGCAGCAGGCTATCTGGCAAGCCCAGTCCGCCGGTATTTTGGCCAGCATGATGCCCCGCGGAGAGCGTCCTGTCTTTGGTCTTGCCTATCTGGGAGGCCTTCTCCACAACTTTGGCCACCTGGTTCTGGCGCAAGTGTTTCCGCCACATTTCAAGCTGGTATGCCGTTCGCTGGAAGTGAATCCTGATATTGATTCCTCCGTTACTGAACACTATTTACTTGGCATTACCCGAGAGCAGATTGCAGCCCAGCTCATGGAAAACTGGGGCATGCCCGACGAGGTCACACTGGCAATCCGTTATCAAAAGAATCGCTTCTACAGTGGATCGAACAGCGTTTACGCCCGTTTGCTCTGGCTCGGCCGGCAGTTGCTAACGGCACGAGGTGTAGCTCTCGGCGCCGGTGAAGAGGTTGATCAGGCAGTCTTCGATGAGTTGGGTCTTGATCGAGGGCAGGTTGAGGAACAGTTCGATGAACTGGTTCACAATAAAGATAGCGTTATGGCAATGGCCGGTATGATGAGCCAGTAAGGTCTACATCCCCATATTTTGATTCAAAAAAAGCCGGCTCAGAGGCCGGCAAGCTCACCCGCTTTATTGCAGAGTCGTCCAAACTTATCAGGAGAAAACAACGTTAGGTGGCACCTGCCGCAGATGGTCGGTGCCCCCTTGCTTATAATTTAGACCCTGATGGAAAAAAGAAAAGTCAACAGTTGTAACCTGGAAGGAATGATCGTCGTGTCAGTTTTTCACCGCGTCAGAACCTTTTGATTTGATGAGCTAAATTATTCTTTTTGTCGACCGAATAGTTACAAAATGTTACAAAAATAAGGTCTGACCAGTTCCTGGATGCTTGTATAGCTGACTCTAACCTGAAAAGGAGTGGTGTCGGATAGCGGTTGCGGCCCGGCGAATCGCATCGGCATGCTTCTGTTCCACTTCGAAACGTTCCTTGTCCATCTTGTCCACGAACTTTGTCTCCGTTGCTTGCCGTGCCCGGTGCGTGGGCATGTGCTGCAACTGGTCATGCACTTCCTGGAATACACTGAAAGGTGATTGCTCCAGCAACTCCGGAGCAATGTGATCGAGCAGGCCCTTGAGTCTCAGGCAGGCTTCCGAGTATTCGATCTGATCCTCTTCAACCGCCATCGCAATAACATGAACACTGCGGATCATGTCTTGTCTGCGGTTGGTCTGGAACGCCTCGGCTTTGGCCTGCCGTTTGCGATTTTCCGAAAGCAACCCCATCTGACGCCGGATGAAGACCGCCAGCAGAACGATGGCGATGAGACCAGCAATAATCAGACTCCACTGCAGCCACTGGGGCATTTTCAGCTCCTTTTATGAATCAGGCCCGTTTGCGTTGGCGCTCCGGGCGCCAGACTTTGACAGCAACGGGCTGTCCATTCAATACGGAAGTGCCAGAGAGCGGATCAATTCGACCGTCGCTGAGCAAGTCGTTGATGCTGGCACCGGCATGGGCAGCCGCCACTGACTGGCCAGTGCCGTCGCGGTCATGGCCCCAGCCATGGGGAATGGATACCACGCCGGGCATGACATCCTCGGTAATTTCAACCGGCAAGACTATCTGCCTGGATTCCGAAGATATTTCTGCAGAGTCAGCGGCCTGCAAACCCAGGCGGCTGGCGTCTTTGGGATGAATCATCAGGGTGCACCGGTCCTTGCCCTTAACCAGCCGCTGACTGTTGTGCATCCACGAGTTGTTGCTCCGAACGTGGCGCCGGCCAATCAGTTGCAGAGACTCGCCGGCCGGTGCAGCCAGGGCCTCATGCAGCCTGCCAAGGTCGTCCAGGTAGCGCCTTGGCGCAAGGTTGATCTTGCCATCGCGGGTAAACAGGCGTTCAGGCAGGGACGGCTGGAGAGGGCCCAGATCGACGCCGTTCGGGTTGTCCTTCAGGGCACTCAGGGAAAGCCCTTTCGGTAGCTCCTGCCAGTGGCGGTTCAGGGGGCTGAGCTTGGCCAGTCCACGAAGCGGATGTCGTTTCGGCAGGATATCCATCACCAGATCGACCGCAGGCTGCAGCAAGCCCCGCGCACGCCCGGCATCAGCGCCATAGGGGCCGGATCGCAAGAGCAGATCAAGAATCGGGTCTGGCCCAATCTGCTTGAAGGCGCGCCAGCCGAGTTCCGCCCGCAGGGCCAGTTGCCCACCTTTCCGGAGCTTTTCCAACCGGTGGGCCAGCTCCAGTAGAATCTGCCAGTCATGGCGGGCTCCCGGGCCGGCATCGAACAGTGCTTCGCTGTATTTGGCGAAATTGCGCACCGCAAACATGCTGAAAATCAGATCATAGTGGCTGCGTTCCAGCGCCGCGGTCGGGGGCAGGATGATATCCGCATGCCGGGTTGTTTCGTTGAGGTAATAATCCACCGAGACCATGAAGTCGAGGCCGCCCAGGGCTTCCTCCAGACGTCGGCCGTTGGGGCTGGAGAGAACGGGATTGCCGGCAACGGTGACAAAAGCCCTGATCTGCCCATCGCCAGGGGTTAACATCTCATCGGCCATGGTGCTGGCCGGGTATTCTCCGCCGAATTCAGGCAGCCCCTTCACGCGGCTGTGGCGCTTGCCGAAGTGACCCTTCTGACCGGCCATGGCACCAAGCTCTACCAGATCAATCGCCGGCTGCGAGAACAGAACGCCGCCGGGCAGGTCCAGTTTCCCGGTCAGGATGTTGAGGCAATAGGCCAGCCAGGTTGCCACACCGCCAAAGGTCTGGGTGCTTGTCCCCATGCGCGTGTAAAGAGCCGCCTTTCGCGTGGTGGCGAGCTGTCGGGTGAGGGCGCGAATGTCCTCCGCGGAAATACCGGTGTGTGCGCTGACCACTTCCGGGGTGAAGCTGAGAGCCGCCAGGCGCAGAAGGTCTGCGTCTTTCACCAGCCTTTCCGCCGGACCGGGATCCACCAGCTTTTCTTCAAACAATGTATGCACCATGGCCATCATCAGCAGGGCATCGCTTCCGGGCCGGACGAAGTGGAATTCGTCGGCCAGCTTTGCGGTCTCGGTGCGGCGGGGGTCCACCACAACCATTCTGCCGCCGCGCTGCTTCAGGGCCTTGAGTCGCCCGCGGAAGTCCGGAACCGTCATCAGGCTGCCATTGGACGCCATGGGATTGGCGCCAATGCAGATAAACAGATCCGTGTGATCGATATCGGGAATGGGGAAAAGAACCTGGTGCCCGAACATCTCGAGACTGGCGAGCATGTGAGGCAGCTGATCATTGGACGTTGCTGAAAACCGGTTCTGGGTTCCGATGGCTCGCAGCAATGGCATGGTGGCAACCAGGGAACCATGGTTGTGTACGTTTGGGTTGCCCAGGTAAACGCCGATGCTGTTGTGGCCGTGGTCCTGGCGGGTCTGGTGGAGCTTTTCGGCGACCAGGTCAAACGCCTCCGCCCACTCCATTTCCTGCCAGCCGGTCCCGGTTTTGCGTATCGGCTTTTTCAGGCGGTCCGGATCTTCGTGCAGATCCTGAAGCGCAACCGCCTTCGGACAGATATGCCCCTGGCTGAGCGGATCATTCTCATCGCCCTTTATGGAAGCAATCCGGCCGTCCTTCATTTCGATCGCGACACCGCACATGGCCTCGCAAAGGTGACAGGTACGATAGTGGGTGCCGTTTTCCATGAAGGGGCTCTCCTGAAAGGTTGTTGTCTTGCTATAGAAGTTTCAATCTGCAACCAGATTAGCAGCAAATGGCTTGGATGGGGAAATAACCACCGTTTGTACCCTGTGCAAAAAGGGCCAACCCGAAGGCTGGCCCTTTGCAGTGGTTTCAGAGCTTTTAATACTCTGCCGGGATCTCTTTGACCGGGTTGGAGATGAAGTTGAGGTAAACGCCCTGTTCGGGGATTTGTAGCGGCAGATCAATCGTCACGATTTCGCCGCCAGGCACCCCAAGCGCCCGCGCCCGGACATTAATGTCGACCAGGTTTGAATTGCGTTGCTCAATCTGCATCCGGCCGTCATCGAAGAAGGTAATATTGCCCTCCAGTTCAAGCACAAACTCCCTACCGTACAGGTCGTGGCGGCCCCCCAGCGGGATTTCCATATCGGGCGCATCGAGCATCAATTCGGCCCGGGTCTTGAAGACCGGCTGGCCATTTTCACCCTCTGTTATAACCCCGGGTATCAGGCCAGAGCGGCTGCAGCCCGGGCCGGAACACGCCGGGTCGTCCTTGGCATAGCGCATGCGGAGGACCTGGGTATTGGTAATGGACTCCTCCTGGAGTGGGATAAATCCAAAAACCCTAAGCTCTGTGAACACACTGATCGATGTGGTCGCCAACTGTGTGGGATACAGGTTCACCAGAATCCCCTCATCGCCGGTTGGCTCATAAATGCCAGGGCCAATAACTTCCGTGTTGAGGGCGTAGGTCTGGTAGATGAACTTATCTTTGGGGCAACGCTCGCCGGTCTCGCAGCCAACCCGCGCATCGGCGGTACTGGCCACAATCACGGGCGGAGAGGCTGATGCTTCGTTATTGCGGACCCTCAGTTTCGTTGAATTGGCTGAAGCGGCCCAGCCATCAGCGTCGCTGCCCTGATGGTCAAACGGCTCAAGACAGTCCGGGTTGGTGTTGGAGTCACAGTCCACAATGAAGTTGGCATTGGTGTCGCGAACTGGCAGGTTTCGCAGAGGCGTGAAAACGCTGTCCAGAGGCTCGGTTCCGGTGAAATAGATCACCATGTCGTCCGGTCCGTTGTTGCCACCTCCGTCATCAAGCCCTTCAAGCAGGTCGGTTTTCAGCGCAAGGCCATCGGAATCGCAAATCGAGGTGTAGCTTCCAGTCGAGCAGCTTCCTGCATCCTCCGATGACTTCAGGGTGTACCGATAGTGTGCGTCGGCTTCCCAGGGCTGGTCCGGGTAGAACCGGATCCGCTGGAGATTCTTTTCAAGCCGTCCAGGTACGTTGCTTTCCACAACCGTGACCGAACCATTGGGTTCCTGCCTCACTTTCTCAACGATGAATGTGTCTCCCTGAATAATGGAATTCAGGTCCATGGACTTGGAGAAGACAACGGTAATGGGACGATCTGACGGCATGGTGCTGACCGGTAGAGTGTCACCCACACCTCCATCGGAATAGCACTGTCCCAGTACGCCGGCGGAGAGATCCAGCAGACTATGATCGGTTTCGCACGGGTAGCCTGGATACGTGGTCAGGGCCAGGGCAGGGCGCCGGGTTACAGTGGAGCCGCCAATATCATCCAGTGAAAACTGTAACGGTGCCACGGTGGCTGGGTTGCCGGCCAGATCGGTCAAACCATCGATGACGACTTCGTAGTCAACGCCATGTCGCAGACCATCGCCCGGATTCAGGATAACGGCAGTTCCGTCCAGTTGTGTCTCAAGTGTCTCAACAGGAACACCAT
The DNA here is from genome assembly GCF_002933295.1 of Marinobacter flavimaris. Taxonomy (GTDB): domain Bacteria; phylum Pseudomonadota; class Gammaproteobacteria; order Pseudomonadales; family Oleiphilaceae; genus Marinobacter; species Marinobacter flavimaris. The sequence goes on along the minus strand of NZ_PSSW01000010.1, from coordinate 46,986 downwards.
CCGCGAACAGTGAAATTCCGGTATCAATGGAGTCCGCGGCAAGCGGCTCATCAAAGAACAGAATGACCGGATCCCCGGGGCGCTGCATGGACTGGCGCGTATCCGGAATGGCGTTGTCCGGTCCGGGCATCCAGCTGACCAGGCTGGGCGAAGTGCTGTCCAGCTCGCGGAGTAGCTCGGCGTCGAGAACCGAATCGGCATCGGTGGCCGCCTGAAGATGGAACGCGATGGTCGAGTCTGTGTACTCCTGGCCGAGAAGGTTTGGTTCCACCATTCCGATGGCATCGATGGTCAATACGCCATCCTGGACCAGCGCGATGCCGCGCAACTCGACCCCCATCAGATCCTGGGAGAGCGCTGCGTTGGGCTGGGCATTTTCGGTGTTCATGGAGACATCCATAAACAGCGTGATATGTCTGGGCGCGTTGATGTTATCGGTGTAGGGGTTGGGGCTCAGGTAGCCGGATGCGTCTGACAACATGGTGACCTTGATGTTGCCGGTGGTCTGAAGTTGGCCGGTAGCGGCGTCCAGCACAGGAACCTCGCCGCCCACCAGAACATCCAGACTGGTACTGTTCAGCACGCTGCCCCGGGCGATACGCAACGGGAGCGCCTCATCAGCCTCGAATGCTGGCGCATAAGCCAGCTCTGCAAACAGATCGCCGGTCTGTTGGGAGGGGCCTGCTTCTCCCTGGAGCACCGAGTTGAGCGTGACGCCGTTAATGACCTGGCCATTCAGGACGGATCGGGTGACGTCCTGTTCCGCAGTATCTGCGGCCAGCCCGGAATCAACAGCAGACTGCTGAAGTACGACCGTCGGGCCTGTCTCGCGGGGCGTGAATGCGATCTCCTCACTGAACCGGCCCGCTTCGGGCGAGGTCAGGCTGGCCAGGTTTTCCAGACGCAGGGTATAGGTCTGGCTGGTGTCCAGGACATCGTCCTTGCTGCCACAGTCCCTGGGATCCTCGACCAGACAAGGGTCCACCGTTATCCGGTTGCCTTTCACCAGAACCATCGCTGGAACAACCTCTCCGCTGCCATCCAGCAGTTGGATGGAACCGCCCAGAGCCTTCCAGTCAGGATGGATCGGGTGGGTCATGGCCAGGCGGAATGTGGAGAAGTTCATGGCCTCGAACGGGCTGTTGTTTGCCGGAACCTGCCAGGCGATATCAAAATCCGCGGCTGAGTTGGTTATGCTTGCGGGTCCGGAGAAACTTCCCCGAGTCTCGAACTGGATGCCGGCATCGCCGACCGCGTTGGGGGTGTCGATCTGGCGACCGCCCTCTGCAGCCAGAGGTTCGCTGAACTTCACCGTGTAGTCGCCGAGCGTGTCGAGTTCCGACGAGGGCGACAGCATGAGGCTTTTACCGCCGTCAATCCGGCTGATAGAAAAGGGCAGTGACTGTTCCTGAGATTGCAGCAGAATTTTGTTTTGGAGATCTGCATCCTCATCGGTCAACGCATGGCTGAAGCGCAGAACAATGTCGGCTTTCGGGCTGACATCTGCCTGCCCATCGGCAGGGTAGGAATACACCACCGAGCCGGGGGAGACTTTCTCATTCATGGTCTGTTCGTCGCCACCACAGGCGGCCAGTAACAGGGCGGGTATCAGTGCCAGTGTGTTGTTGTACTTCATGGCGTGCCCTCCTTAAAACTTCAGGGTGATGGAGCCGCTGACAACGTGAACGTCGCCGTCTGCAGTAACCGGCGTTTCGTTGCCGTCAAAATCCACCAGTGTGAAATCGCGCTCCTGCAGTTGCTGGTACTGGTAACCGATGTCCAGGCGGACGGGGTAGGCCAGCAGACGGGTGCGGTCATACGTGGCGCTCAGGCCGAGGCCCACGACAATCTTGTCGGTATCGAGGTAGTTGATCTCGGGGTTGCGGGTAGACTTGAGCGGTGATTCCTCATAGGCAACGCCGCCCCGCACGGAAAAGTTCTTGTTGAGGGCATACTCGGCGCCGATTCGTGGAACGAGCACGTCGTCGAATTTGATCCGGCTGCCCGGTGCAACGGACTGCTGGTCCTTGATCGTATCGGAGGAAAATTCGTTTTCCAGCTCGGACCAGTTTTGCTGCTCGACGCTGCCACCAATCCGCCAGTTTTCGCCCTTGTATTGAGCGCCAAAGCCGAAAGTTTCCGGCTGGAAGGAATCAATGGTCGATACCGCCAGGCTGAGGCCGGGATCAGGAATGGTCTGGGTAACAATGATGTTGGAGTCCACCGACGTGGAGGCTGCTGATTTGGTGCGATAGGTGAACGCGGTTTCCCAACCATTCAGGAAACAGTCGCTTTCAGGGCAAAAGGTGCTTCCAAGATCGATGTTGGTGCCAAGAATCGTTTTGAGCGAAGGTTCGGCATTGACTGCAAGGCGCTCGCGGCTGGTTTCACCACCGAGAGTAGAGACCGCATCAAGGTTCGCTTGGGCATCCAGGGTGACGCGCACCGACGCCCCGGCCGAGATTCCGCGCCAGAGTGGCGTTGCACCACCAATGTTCAGGAACAATGGCTCCTTGCCATACTTGAGAAACTGCCCGTTCTCCGAGGTCTGGGAATCGAACGCCAGCATTTCCTTGCCATATTTCTCGACCCCGGCAATGAAACCCAGATAGATCGGGTGCTTGAAACGAGTCAACGAACCCAGATTGGTTTTCATGCCGATCAGCACGTGCTGGCTGGGAGAGTTGGCAAGGATGTCGCCGTTGGCATTCGGATTCGCAGACCGCAGCTCCTGCTCGGAGTGCAGAATGCCCGCAGTCAGTTCCCCCCGCTCGTCTTTCGTGAGGTAGGCAGGGTTGTAATAGGTGGCTGACACCTGGTCATTGAACATGGACAGTGACTGGGCAGTAGCAACATCCACGGGCATTACGCCATAGGTGGTGCCGATGTTGCCCATGCTGGCATGAACGGAAACGGAGAAACCGACAGAGGCGGTGGCGATCGCAAGAGAAAGTGCCCTTGACCGGGAACGGGAGGAAAAAGCCATTGATACACTCCATTACTTCGTTGTTTTTATACTCGGGCCGCGAAAGGACGGCTGGTATTTTTGTTCAGGAGGTAGTGTATTCGGCTTGTCTTTTGTGGGCGTTGGCTTTTTTGACAAGAATTGATGTCGGTAAAACCACGTATGCTTTGGGCCGTACTCAATCGAACATTTCAATTGTTCGCTGGGCAGATAGATGAGGATTTTGTTAGAAGCGGCGATTTTATCAAGAAATAAAAAAGCTCCTCATGGAGGAGCTCAAGATAAACTGTAAAGAAATCTGACGAGTTTCTAAGCAGCTTTCTTTTTTCTACGTGCAATTGTCAAGCCCACGAGGCCAAGACCGAGCAAAGCGACTGCACCCGGTTCGGGCACTGTAAAGTCCCCTTTCTTCCCATATAAGTTCATATGGGATAAGCCACCACCTGTAGGTCTGATATCAGAACCAGTGATAAAGCTCCATTGGCCAGAACTAACGAGCGATTGAAGGGAGAAGACGAACCATTCATCCGGCTGGTTGCCAGTCCCAAACTTAAATCCAAGCGCTGCTTCAGAATAATCGTTCCAGAAGTTGGAGTCGAATTCCCAAGTATTAGGATCACTACCATAGGATAGGTTGTATGGATTACTGCTATCTGATTTGCTTGCAAGCTCGTAGTCGCTACCAGCTCCAGTCAGGAAAAGGTCGCTAGCGGGATTCCCGTTTAGGTTGCCAACCCCTGATGCAAGACATGCTGATGCCTGTGTGTCGGAAATCTGCATGTAATTGATTGTTGGATCGGTGTTACAGGAAATCAAGGCGCTATGTGCACTGACGCTGAACATCAGGCCAGCCATCGTGCTCACCGCAGCAATTTTCATTTTACTTAACTTCATAGCTTTTCACTCCCGATGCTTTCCTTGCGTTATGCTCCTTAACGTGAAAGCACTTTTTGGGCCAGCATAAGAAAAGCTTTTATTTTTAGCTGGTTGGCTTTGTGGATAGGTCCCGCTTTTATTTTTGTGTAAATAAAGTTGACGGATAGATCTGTTTTTTCGTTTGAGCAGAGGTGTAGTCGAAACCGGTAAGATATGGTGGGCCCAGCTGGACTCGAACCAGCGACCAAGGGATTATGAGTCCCCTGCTCTAACCAACTGAGCTATAGGCCCGTTCAGCGAATGCTGTTTTGAAAGGTGTTTCCTGGGGGGGAAACAAAGCGGGCGCCATTATACCGGTGAGGTGTGGCGCCCGCTACTGTTTGGGAAATTATCCCTGATTGCCCTGATCGTCGATGAAGCCACGCAGGTGATCGGAGCGTGAAGGATGGCGCAGTTTGCGCAGGGCCTTGGCTTCGATCTGACGAATCCGCTCCCGGGTTACGTCGAACTGTTTGCCGACTTCTTCCAGGGTGTGGTCGGTGTTCATCTCGATACCGAAGCGCATCCGCAGAACCTTGGACTCGCGGGCGGTGAGGCCGGCCAGTACCGAGCGGGTGGCTTCGCGCAGGCCTTCAGCGGTGGCGGAATCCACCGGAGAGAGGGCCTGGATATCTTCGATGAAGTCGCCCAGATGGCTGTCTTCGTCGTCGCCGATCGGTGTTTCCATGGAGATCGGCTCTTTGGCGATCTTCAGTACCTTGCGGATCTTGTCCTCGGGCATCTCCATGCGTTCGCCCAGCTCTTCCGGAGTGGGTTCGCGGCCCATCTCCTGCAGCATCTGGCGGGAGATGCGGTTGAGCTTGTTGATGGTCTCGATCATGTGCACCGGAATACGGATGGTGCGGGCCTGGTCCGCGATAGAGCGGGTGATGGCCTGACGAATCCACCAGGTGGCGTAGGTCGAGAACTTGTAGCCCCGACGGTACTCGAACTTGTCGACGGCCTTCATCAGGCCGATATTGCCCTCCTGGATCAGGTCCAGGAACTGCAGGCCCCGATTGGTATATTTCTTGGCAATGGAAATAACCAGACGCAGGTTGGCCTCAACCATCTCTTTCTTGGCGCGGCGGGCCTTGGCTTCACCGATGGAAACCCGACGGTTGATTTCCTTGATGTCGGCAACGTCCAGATCCACTTCAGTCTGCACGTTCTGGATGCGCTTCTGCAGGCGAACGACTTCGTCTATACGCTCGGCCAAGGGCGCTGCGTAAGGCTTCTTGCTCTTGGCAATTTTGTCGGCCCAATCCAGGTTGGTCTCGTTGCCCGGGAACGACTTGATGAAGTCCTTGCGGGGCATTTTGCACTCGCGAACACAGATCTGCATGATCGCGCGCTCGTTTTCGCGAACCAGGTCGTTGGTGGAGCGAACCACGTTCACCAGCTCGTCAAAGGCCTTGTTGGCGAGTTTGAACGGTGCGAAAACCTGACCCAGCTCGTTCAGGGCTTCCTGGGTCTTCTTGTCGGACCGACCGTGCTTGGCCAGGGCCTTGTTGGCGGCCTCCAGCTTTTCGTTGAGCAGTTCGAACCGGAGTCGGGTCTCTTCCGGATCCGGGCCGTTATCGGTTTCTTCTTCCGAGGAATCGTCGTCATCGTCTGAATCCGAGTCGGAATCATCAGAGCTTTCGGGTGTGGTGTCCTCACCCATGAACGGCTCGGCGTCGTCCGGATCCAGGAAGCCGGTTACGATGTCGCTGATACGGCCTTCGTTTTCGAGAATGCGGTCGTAGGCCTGGATAACGGTGCCAGCGGTGCCCGGGAAGTGGGCAACGGCGGCCATCACATCGCGAATGCCTTCCTCGATGCGCTTGGCAATGACGATTTCGCCCTCGCGAGTCAGCAGCTCTACGGTGCCCATTTCGCGCATGTACATGCGAACAGGATCCGTAGTGCGGCCGGCGTCGGTCTCAACAGCTGCCAGAGCGGCAGCGGCTTCAGCGGCGGCGGCTTCGTCAGCGGTGGAGTCGCCCTCGGTCATCAGCAGGGTATCGGCGTCCGGTGTTTCTTCGCACACCTGAATACCCATGTCGTTAATCATGCGAATGATGTCTTCGACCTGATCCGGATCGGCGATGTCTTCCGGGAGGTGGTCGTTTACCTCGGCGTAAGTCAGGTAACCTTGTTCCTTGCCTCGTGCAATGAGGTCTTTCAAACGTGATTTTTGCGAATTGCCTGACATAGACACCCTGTAAACTCGCTTTTAGAAGGAAAAAAGTTAAACAGCCATTATAGCTGTCGCTTAGTTGCTCTGCCACCAAGGAGCCTAGGCTCAAAGGTTAGATGGTGATCAGTGCCTCAAGTTTCAAGTGCTGCTAGTCCCCGGTGCCGCTGCTCAGGGCCCTCAGCTCCTGTCGTTCCTCGCTTGTGAGGTTCGACAGATTTCTCAATAGTGTGGCAAGCCGCTGCTGGCGGGATGCCTCTTCGTTCGGGCTCAGAAGCTCACGGGCGGCGGCCAGTGTGCTTTCCCGCGCAGGAATATGCTCGATCCCGTCAAACAGGTGGTAGAAGCGCTCACGAGCGTCCCTGTCCAGTGCCAGCGTACGCACCAGGGTTTTCCTGTCCCGGATGTCGTTTGCCAGAATCCACTCGGCAAAATTCCGGGCCTGATTGAATTGTCGGGAGCTGCGGGCCAGCTCGGTGACCTCGGTAGCCAGGTCCGGTGCTTCCAGTAGGGCAAGGCACAGAATGCTGTCCTTGCTGAGTTTCACATCAATTCGATCCTCGGACACCCGATCCCGTCGCTCGCCGTTCCAGCGCCCTTTCTGCCCCTGCTGGCGGCTCTGCCACTGGTTCCGGCCACCACAAAGGCGGAGCATTTCGTGCCACATGGCATCCCGGAGGGTGCTTCTGGGCATCTTGTTGAGCAGCGGTTCGACCCTGGCTCGCAATTCGCCCCGATGCTCTGGCAGTTGCAGGTCCAGCCCTTCACTCTGCCGATCAAACAGATAGCGGGACAGAGGCGTTGCCCCTTCAATGCGCTTCTGGAACGCTTCCGGCCCCTCCTTGCGCACGAGGGTGTCCGGGTCCTCGCCCTGGGGCAGCATCAGGAACTGGAGGTGAAGGCCATCGGCCATAAGTTCCAGTGCGTTTTCCATGGCCTTGTCCGCGGCCCGGAAGCCCGCCTGGTCGCCGTCAAAGCAGAACACGATGTGTCTGACCTGCTTCAATAACGCTGTGAGACTGTCCTGGTTCGTTGCTGTGCCCAGCGTCGCAACCGCATAGTGAATGCCGTGCTGGGCGAGGGCGATCACATCCATGTAGCCTTCAACCACCAGCAGCTTGTCCAGCTGCCGGATGGCCTGTTTGGCCTCGAAAAGCCCGTAAATCTCGCGGCTCTTGTGAAACACATCCGACTCCGGGGAGTTGATGTATTTCGCCTTGTCGTCGCCCAGGGTGCGGCCGCCGAATGCCACGGTTCTGCCCCGGCTATTGCGAATCGGGAACATCACCCGGTTGCGGAACAGGTCCCTGGGTTTGCCGTACTTGTCGGAAACCGTGCCGGTTTCAATCAGCGGACCCTGCAGGTCCTTGCTGGCAACATCAAACAGCGCCGTGCTGGTGGAGGGCGCATAGCCCACCTGGTACTGCTCGATGATGGCGTTATCCAGACCCCTTTGTTGCAGGTAGTCCCGTGCGTAGGCACCTTGCTGACCTTTGAGCGCTGATTGATAGAAGCGACTGGCAAAGTCCAGTGCATCGGTCAGCGTTCGCGCCTGCTGGATTTCCTGTTTTGCCGCCCGGTCGTAGGGCACTTCGAGACCAACCCGCTTGGCCAGTTCCTCTACCGCCTCGGTAAAACCCAGGCCTTCAAACTCCCTGACAAAGCTGATGGCATCGCCATGGGCGCCGCACCCGAAGCAATGGTAAAAGCCCTTGTCTGGCCGAACGTTGAACGAGGGTGTTTTCTCGTCGTGGAACGGGCAGCAGGCCTTGTAGTTAGCGCCGGCCTTCTTGAGCGTGATGCGTGAACCGATCAGTTCCGCCAGGTCGATACGATCCAGCAGGTTTTCAACAAACTGTTGAGGGATCAGTCCGCTCATGGGGGCTCCACATCAGGCCTTCATCGGAGTTGGCCAATAGCCAAAAATGCCGCCGAAGCCAGGCCTCGGCGGCATTTTTGAGTCGCTCTGTGCAGCCTGCGGCTGTACAGGCAATCAGTGCTTTGCAGTCAAGCGGCGTCAGATAAAACTTAGTACAGACGCTCGAACTTGCGCTGTTCCCGCTGAAGCTTCTTGAGATGACGCTTAACGGCAGCGGCTGCTTTGCGCTTACGAACAGCGGTCGGCTTCTCGTAGTGCTCACGACGACGTACTTCGGAAAGTACACCCGCTTTCTCGCAGGAACGCTTGAAGCGACGCAGTGCTACGTCAAACGGTTCATTCTCTTTCACTTTAACAGCTGGCATTCGAAAATCACCTACCTGATAGATTCGGTTTCAATTTTGTCCGTCTGGCGAGGCCAGACCGGTTCTCGATTCCTGGTCAGATTGGCTAAAACTCGACCAGTGCATATTTTAGGGCGGCAATGATAGCGCCTGCGTTATGGCAAGGTCAATGTTTGTTCGATGAATCTGCCAGTGGGTTTCGGGTTTCTGCTAAAATGCGCGTCGTTTTCATTTCTGCCAACCAATGTGGCCCGAAATTATGCTGATTCTAGGTATCGAAACCTCTTGCGACGAGACTGGTGTAGCGCTTTACGACACGGAAGCGGCCCTTCTGGGGCACGCCCTGTTCAGCCAGATCGACATGCATGCTGATTACGGGGGTGTCGTCCCTGAACTGGCGTCCCGTGACCACGTTCGCAAGCTCCTGCCCCTCTGCGATCAGGTGCTTTCGGATGCCGGTAAAGGCCGTGCCGATATAGAGGGAATTGCCTACACCGCGGGTCCGGGCCTGGTCGGCGCGCTCATGGTTGGGGGCGCGGTTGCCCATTCGCTGGGGTTTGCCCTTGGAGTGCCGGTGCTCGGTGTGCATCACATGGAGGGCCACCTTCTGGCGCCCATGCTGGAGGATAATCCACCCGCGTTTCCCTTCGTTGCACTGCTTGTTTCGGGTGGCCATACCCAGTTGGTAAGGGTTGATGGTATTGGCGAATACGAAATGCTGGGAGAATCAGTAGACGACGCCGCGGGTGAGGCCTTTGACAAGACCGCCAAGATGCTCGGTCTGGACTACCCGGGTGGCCCGCGGGTGGCAGCGCTGGCGGAAAAAGGCACAGAGGGCCGTTATCGGTTCCCGAGGCCGATGACCGACCGTCCCGGCCTGGATTTCAGCTTCAGCGGCCTGAAAACCTTCACGCTCAATACCGTGAATGCTGCTCGTGAGGCGGAGGGGCTGACGGACCAGACCCGGGCGGATATTGCCCTGGCGTTCGAGGCTGCCGTGGTCGATACGCTCACTATCAAATGCCGCCGGGCCCTGGAGCAGACAGGCTGCAAGCGGCTGGTCATAGCCGGAGGGGTGAGCGCCAATAAACGGTTACGGGCGGGCCTGGAAAAAATGGCCGACAAACTCAAAGCCCACGTTTTCTACGCCCGGCCGGAATTCTGTACGGATAACGGTGCAATGATCGCCTACGCCGGTGCCCAGCGCATGAAGGCCGGCCAGCAGGACGGCGAGCGGATTGTAGCAGTGCCCCGGTGGCCAATGAACACGCTGCCGCCCATTAACGAACCTCGTTCAACCGGTCTGGTGGACTGATCGTTAAAGTCCGGCTTCCCGTCCCTGGGCGAGCCGGATGAGGTTGTTGCGGTGGCGAACCACAATCAAAAGTGCGAGCAGGCCGAACAGTGGCAGGGTTTCCGGTTCAAGGAAGGCGCTGATCAGCGGGCCGCAGACAATGGCTATCAGTGAGGCGAGGGCGGATATTCGCCAGCGCCAGATTACCAGCATCCAGATAGCGGCCATCAGCAGCGTTGTGACCGGCGCCAGCGCAAGACCGGCCCCGAGCGCCGTCGCGACCCCTTTTCCACCCTTGAATCGATAGAAGATCGGGATCATGTGGCCGGTGACGGCGAACAGGGCAACGACAGCCTGAACCATTACGGAAAGACCGGCGGCATGGGCCAGCCAAACGGGTAACCAGCCTTTCGCGGCATCCAGCGCAAGCGTGAGTAGCGCTGGCGGCCATCCGCCGGTTCGGTAGACATTCGTGGCGCCGGGATTGCCTGAACCCTGCGCCCGTGGGTCCGGGAGTTTCCAGAGTTGGCAGACCGGCAGGGCAAACAGCACTGAACCTGCCAGGTAAGCGGCGGCGCAGAGTAAAACCGTTAAAACCGGGTCACTGGGAAACATGCTGTGGGCTCGGAAGCAAAGACGTATACAACCAATATGTGCGAAAATGCCCGCCCTGAAAACGCGGGCCATGCTCTTCACAGTATCCCCTGGTTGTGCGTTATTCAATCACCAAAGAGTGGAAGAACTCCGGAGTACCCTTGGCAGACACTGTATTGATCGAAGGCCTCGTTGTGGAAACTGTGGTCGGCGTTTATGACTGGGAGCGGGAAGTCACCCAGAACCTGGTGGTCGATCTGGAAATGGCCTGGGATAACCGGGTGCCGGGTCGAACAGACGATGTCGCCGATGCCCTGGATTATGCGGCCGTCAGTGCTCGGGTGGAGACCTGTCTGCAGGCACTCAGGCCGCAACTGCTTGAGCACGGCGCTGAGGTGCTCGCCAGAGCCTTGCAGGATGAATTTGGCATCACGTGGCTTCGGTTGGCGATACGCAAGCCGGGGGCCGTACCTACGGCACAGGCGGTGGGTGTGCAAATCGAGAGGGGAGTCCGGTGATGGCAGCGGCCGTTCGGGTTTACATCAGTATTGGCAGCAATGTCGACAGGGAACGCTACGTCAGGGCAGCGCTCGATGCGCTCTCGGCATGGTTTGGCGAGCTGATTATCTCCCCGGTCTACGACAGCGAAGCGGTCGGGTTTGATGGCTCGCCCTTCCTGAACCTCGTAGTGGGCGTGGATACGTCCCTGTCGGTTGCCGAGCTTTCGAAGCGTTTCAAACAGTTGGAGGCGGACAACGGCCGGCGTCGGGATGTGCCTAAATTCAGTGCGCGAACGCTGGACCTCGATATTCTCACCTATGGCAGTGCCGTCGGGCGCATCGATGGCGTTGAACTGCCAAGGGGTGAAATCCTGAAAAACGCTTTCGTGCTTCGGCCACTGGCCGACATAGCGCCTGAAGCAGAGCACCCGGTGTGCGGCAAAACCTATGGCCAGCTATGGCGGGAGTACGACACTGGCCAGAAGCTCTGGCCGGTGGGCTTCAGCTGGCAGGGTCGGCAGATTTCACACGCTGCCGGTTGAGCGGAACAGCTCGATGAGGTGATCGGTCGAGCTGTCGCTGGCCTGGGTGCCATCTTCCTCGCCCAATAGCCGCGGCAGGATGCCTTTACCCAGTTGCTTGCCGAGTTCCACACCCCATTGGTCAAACGAATCCACGTCCCAGATAACCCCCTGCACAAAGGTGCGGTGCTCGTAGAGCGCGATCAACGCGCCCACAGTCTCGGGTGTCACCTTCTCCATGGTCAGCGTGTTACTTGGCTTGTTGCCTGGGATCACCTTGTGTGGCGCAAGCTGTTCAATCTCGCTTTCATCCCGTCCTTCGGCTTTCAGCTCGGCCCTGGCTTCTTCCAGTGATTTTCCGGCCATCATGGCCCTGGACTGGCTGAGGCAGTTGGCAAACAGGTCGGCGTGATGGGTGGCCACCGGATTGTGGGTTTTCAGAGGTATGATGAAGTCCGCCGGAATCAGGCGGGTGCCCTGGTGGATCAGTTGGTGATAGGCGTGCTGGCCATTGGCACCGACGCCGCCCCAGATCACCGGGCCGGACTGCCAGGCGAGTGGGGTGCCCGCTTGCGTAACGCTCTTGCCGTTGCTTTCCATATCCAGCTGCTGGAGGTGGTCTGGCAGGCTGCGCAGGTAATGATCGTAGGGCAGTATCGCGTGGGTCTCGGCTGCCCAGAAATTGGTGTACCAGATGCCCAGCATGGCCATAACCACCGGCAGATTCTTTGCCAGCGGCGCTTCACGAAAGTGCTGGTCCATGGCATGGGCGCCGGCCAGCAGGGCCCGGAAGTTGGTCATGCCAACGCTAAAGGCAATGGGCAGGCCGATGGCTGACCACAGTGAATAACGGCCGCCGACCCAGTCCCACATCGGGAAGACGTTCTCCGGATCGATACCGAAGTCCTGCGCCGCCGGCACATTGGCCGTCACGGCCATGAAATGCTGCGAGACGGCCTGTTCATCCCCGCAATGATCCAGAAACCACTGTTTTGCGACTTTACTGTTCTCGAGGGTTTCCTGCGTGCGGAATGACTTGGACTGGATCAGGAACAGAGTGGTTTCCGGATTGACCTGGCGCAGAGCCTCGCAAATCTCGGTGCCATCAATGTTGGCCACGTAATGGCAGCGAATGCCGGCCTGGGCGTAAGGTTGAAGGGCTTCGCCAACCAGCTTCGGGCCCAGGTAGGAGCCGCCGATACCGATGCTTACCACATCGGTGAAAGGTTTGCCGGTGTACCCGGTGCGGTGTTGGCCCAACACCTCCTCCACCAGGGTTTCCATGCGTTGCAGGGTGCGCTGCACCTCGGCGACCACGTTTTCGCCGTCAACGGTGATGGCGTCGGTTCCCGGGTTGCGCAATGCCGTGTGCAGGGCAGGGCGATCTTCGGTAACGTTGACTCTCTTTCCGCTGAGCAAGGCCTCCCGCCGTGCTTCCAGGTTACAGCTGCTGGCCAGTGCCAGAAGCGCGTCGAGCACGTCGTCAGTGATCCGATTCTTGGAAAAATCCAGTGACAGCCCTGCGCCTTCAATGAAATAACGCTTTGCCCGCCCGGGATCCTGGTTGAACAGGTCCTTCATGAGAACGCCGTCCAGGCGTTGCCGATGTTCCTTCAGTGTCTGCCATTCGGGTTTCGAGGTCAGTACTTCAGGATGTGCGGGCATCAGAGGTTCCTTTTCTGTTGGCTTATCGGGTCAGGGACAGGTTATCGATCAAGCGGGTGGTGCCCAGGAAAGCTGCCGTCAGGATGGTAATCTCCCGATCTTCAGCCGTGGCCGGTTTGAGTGTCTGACTGTTGACGATATTGAAGTAGTCCGGCCTGAGCCCTGCGTCCCCGAGACTCTGCTCAGCTTCGCTTTCCAGGGCCTGGAAGTCTGTACGACCATCGGTGATCTTGGCCGCCGTGGCCTGCAGAGTCTGGTAGACCGCTGGCGCAATCTGCCGTTCCTCGGGCGTCAGGTAACCATTGCGCGAGCTTTTCGCCAGGCCGTCGTCCTCTCTCACCGTGGGGCCGCCCACCACATCAACAGGGATCATCAGATCCCGGACCATTTTCCGGATCACGGCCAGTTGCTGAAAATCCTTCTCGCCGAATACAGCGAAGTCCGGCTGCACCATATTGAACAGCATGGTGACCACCGTGGCTACGCCCTCAAAGTGACCCGGGCGACTGGCGCCACAGTGGCCGTCGCTGACATCCGGCACGACCACCTGGGTCTGACTTGCCAGCCCTTCCGGATAGATTTCCTCGGCGGAAGGCGCGAATACCAGTGTGTTACCGGCCGAGGCGAGCTTGTCCTGGTCTTCAGCCAGGGTTCTCGGGTAGGTCTCGAGATCTTCGCCGGCTCCGAACTGCATCGGGTTCACGAAGATGCTGGTAACCACCACATCCGCCATCTCCGCTGCTTTGCGCACGAGGGAGATATGGCCCTCGTGCAGGTTGCCCATGGTGGGTACCAGGCCGATGGTTTTGCCCTGCTGCCGGTAGCCGCGGAGGATGGTTCTCAATTCTTTCAAAGAATGTACAGTTCTCATGCCTTGAACGTATGCTCCTCAGCGGGGAATGAGCGCTCGCCTACGGCTTTCACGTAGGCCTGGAGGGCTTCCTGTACCGAATCTGTTTCAGCCAGGAAGTTCTTGACGAATCGTGGCTTACGGCCAGTGGTAATGCCCAGCATATCGTGCAATACCAGAATCTGTCCGTCGGTGTCTGGCCCGGCACCTATCCCGATGACCGGTGCTTTGACGGCTTGGGAGATGCGTGCCGCCAGCGGCGCGGGAACGCACTCCAGCAGGATGGCATCGGCGCCGGCGGCTTCCAGTTCGCAGGCGTGCTCAATCATCATCTCCGCCGCTTTCTCGTCACGGCCCTGGACCTTGTAGCCGCCAAATTTATTGACGAATTGCGGCGTGAGGCCCAGATGTGCGCACACGGGCACGGCGCGCTCGGTCAGAGCAGTAATGGTTTCTTTCATCCAGTCCGTGCCCTCGAGTTTTACCATGTGCGCGCCCGCGCGCATCAGTTCCGCTGCGTTCTCCAGGGCAGACTCGACCGTGCCGTAGCTCATGAAGGGCATGTCGGCCATGATCAGGGACCCACGGTTTCCTTTGGCCACGCAGCTGACGTGATACACCATCTGGTCCATGGTCACCGGCAGGGTGCTGTCATGCCCCTGAAGCACCATCCCGAGGGAGTCGCCGATAAGGATTACGTGAACGCCCGCTTCACTGACCACCTGGGAAAAGGTGGCGTCATAGGAGGTAAGGGCAGCGAAGGCTTCGCCCTTCTGCTTGAACTCACGCAGGGTATTGATGGTAACAGCCATAGAATCCTTGCCTTTTGGGTGGATGGGCCTGGGCGTGCCGGGGTGTCGGCATTGAAGTGTTAAGGGTAATCCGCCGGTGGAAGCTTGCGCAAGCCGTTGTCGGGGCATTGGCGACGCAGTTTGGCAATCGGTGTGCCGTCGGGCAGAGTCAGGCCGGCCTTCAGGTCCAGCAGAGGCTGGAGCGCAAAGTCCCGGTTCCGCAGTTCCCGATGAGGTACGGTGAGGCGCTCGTCGTCCAACATCTGATCGCCGAAGATCAGTATGTCCAGATCAAGCGTTCGGGGTCCCCAGTGGCGAAGTCTCTCCCGGCCATGCTGTTGTTCGACGTTCTGCAGTTCGTCAAGCAGTTGGTGTGGTAGTAGGGAGGTTCTAAGCCATACCGCGCCGTTGACGAAGTCAGGCTGGTCCTGGGGGCCGACCGGGCGGCTGGCATAAAAGGGCGATTGGGCCACCAGTACCGTCTCCGGCAGGTTGGCCAGGGCCGAGACTGCCCGGGCCAATTGGGCTGCAGGGTCTTTCAGATTGCTGCCAAGACCGATAAAGACGTCTGTCATCATTACTGGGCTGGGCGTTTGACCGGTTTGCGGCGGCGCCGCCGCTTCTTGGGGGCGTCGGTGCTCAGTTGTGAGAGCATTCGCTCCTGGCCCCGTTCATCTTCCTGCTGGAACTCGGTCCACCATTGGCCAAGCCCGGGCTCAATCTCACCAGACGCCTCGCGAACCAGCAGGAAATCGTAAGCGGCCCGGAACCGTGGATGAGTCATGGTGGCAAAGGCCCGCTTGCCCTGGCGTCGGGGCAGTCGCATCTGAAGTTCCCAGATCTCCTTCATCGGGCCAGAGAATCGTTTCGGAATCGAGGTTGCCTGCACCTGACGGCCAATCACCTTTCCAATGGCGCCGTGCAATGCGGGCTGGACCGGGTCACCGTTGTCCTGCCTGCGATGCCACTCTGCCTGAAGTGCCGGCCAAAGCATGGCGGCAAACAGGAAATAGGGCGTGACCGATTTGCCCTGGGCAATCCGGGCATCCGTGTTTCTCAGGGCCTGGCGGATCAGCTCGTCCGGCTCACCCGACTCAATGGCTCTGACCGTCTCCGGGAACAGAGGCTCCAGCAGATTGTAACGGGTCAGAAGGTCGTAAGTGGCTTCGCCATGGCCTGCGGAAAACAGTTTGAGCACTTCATCAAACAGGCGGGCCGGCGGAATATGGGTTAACAGAGGGGCCAGTTCCCCGATCGGGGCCTCGGTCTCCGGTTCAATGTCAAAGCCGAGTTTGGCGGCAAAACGGATAGCGCGAAGCATGCGCACGGGGTCTTCCCGGTACCGCGTCTCGGGATCGCCAATCAGTCGCAGCTGGCGGTTGCGCAGATCCTCGATCCCGTTGGCAAAGTCGATTACGGTAAAGTCGCGGATGCAGTAGTAAAGCGCATTGACGGTGAAGTCCCGACGCAGGGCGTCTTCTTCCTGGTTGCCGTATACGTTGTCACGCAGAAGCAGGCCGTGTTCACTGGTCCTGCGATCGTCATCATCGGTGTCGGTGTCTGCTTCGGCAGCGTTGCCCCTGAAGGTGGTCACCTCGATGACCTCGCGGCCAAACACCACGTGGACAATCCGGAATCGCCGTCCGATCAACCGGGAGTTCCGGAACAGGTCGTGCACTTCCTCGGGGGTGGCATTGGTCGCGATGTCGAAATCCTTGGGCTTGCCGCCCAGCAGGATGTCTCTTACGCCGCCGCCCACGAGGTATGCTTCATAGCCTGATTTGTTCAGGCGATGCAGAACTTTCTTGGCGGGTTCGCTGATAACCGAGCGGGAGACGTTGTGCTGGTCCCTGGGGATTTCCCGTCGCTGGTAGGTGCGGGCTTTCTTTTTTCCGTTGCCGGGCATGAAGGAACGGAGTTTGTCGACAAGTCGTTTAGGCATTGAAATCCGTGGTTGCGATGAGCAAAAACCGAGAGTTTAACGGTTTGAGCAGGATTTGCACACGTTTGCCGTGGATTACCGTTTTGGAGCCCAGATAATCAAAAGGCGGATCCGTTTTCACGAATCCGCCCTCAAAGCGTTGACGATCTGCATTGTTTTTGTTTTTGCCGGGATTTTTCTTGGTTTTTGTACCCCACTGCATATCCCCACTTCAGGGGCATCTCAGCAGTGCAAACGGAAAGCTTTGAATACACAGAGCGGTCAGAGACATCGAGCGGGCCTTGGGTAGCTGCAGCGTCACCTGGAAGGTGATTCTTCTCTACATCTACAACTCGCACGTGCCGTGGGACCACTAAAAAGCAAAGTACCCAAAACACTCAGTTCGCTTACGTTCTGTTGTTGTTTTTGTTACCGAACGCATCCTGCAGCTTTTTGTTCTTGTTGTTGGCGCTGCTTTGTCACTCTTGTTTTTGTTGTTGTGCGCCAAATAGGTTGCAGTCCATGTGCCAGTTTTTGAATTTCTTTTATTAACAGGGCCTTACGATTTTGTAGGTCATAAGTGTTACCCCGTATTCAACCTAAGTGTTACTGAGGTCACGTTACTTTCGTGAGGAGTGTTACCGACAGGAACATGGGGTAACAACTGAGCCCGGGTTCATACTATGCCGGACTCAGTTGCCAGAGGATTTTTTCCGGGGTATGCCGAGACGCTGGCGACGTTCCCAGAGCGATTTTCTGCTGATGCCCAGTTTCTGCGCCAATTCTGTCTCGCTCATGCGGTCCTGGTTCTCGAGAACAAAATGCTGGAAGTAATCTTCGAGGGAGAGATCGTTGGACGCGTCCACCTCCCGGGTATGTGTCTGCTCGTTGTTGCCGTCCACGAGAGTCTCGGGGATGTATTCGTCGCTGCCTTCGCTGTCCAGGTCCAGCAATGAGGGCGTGATCACGTCGCCGTCACACAGGATGGTTGCGCGCTCAATGGCGTTCTCCAGTTCCCGTACGTTTCCCGGCCAGCGATGGCGTTCGAGGGCGCGCATCGCCTCGGGGCTTAGATTGAGATCGGGCTTGCCCATTCTCTCGCCCTGGCGTTTCAGGAAGCGGCGGGCCAGTCCCAGAATATCGCTCTGGCGCTCACGCAGCGGCGGGATACGGATCTGCATGACGTTCAACCGGTAGTAGAGGTCTTCCCGGAATTCCCCGGTACGCGTCATGGCCTTGAGGTTTCGGTGGGTGGCGGCAATCATCCGCACGTTGACGGTACGGCTCTGGGTGGAGCCGACTTTCCGGATCTCGCTCTCTTGCAGAACCCGTAGCAGGCGTGCCTGGGCTTCGGCCGGCAGTTCGCCGATTTCGTCCAGAAACAGGCTGCCGCCATCGGCGGCCTCGATCAGGCCGGTCCTGGCCGATACCGCGCCGGTGAAAGCGCCCTTTTCATGGCCGAACAGTTCCGATTCAATCAGGCTTTCGGGGATGGCCGCGCAGTTGACCGAAATCAGCGGCTTGGCAGCGCGCGGGCTGAGCAGGTGCAGGGCGCGGGCCGCCAACTCCTTGCCGGTTCCTGATTCGCCCTGGATCAGGACAGTGGTTTCTGTCGGTGCTACTTTACGGATCAGCGTGAACACCCGCTGCATTGGCTCACACTGGCCGAACATGATGTTGGCAGGATCGCTGCTTTCCGGCGTTTCCAGGGCTGGTGCCGAGTCGTCACCCGAGTTCCGGCCGGCGGGTTTCCGGGCCAGAATGTTTTCGACCGCGGCCAGCATTTCATCGTGATCAAACGGTTTGGCGATGTACTCAACGGCGCCCATTTTCATGGAGTCCACCGCTGATCTCAGGCTGGCATAGCTGGTCATGATCAGCACCGGCGTGTTGGGTGCGCGATTGATCAGTTCGGTGCCCGCAGCGCCTGGCAGACGCAGGTCGGAAATGATCAGATCGAACTGATCGGGTTCGTGGTTCTGTTCGGCTTCCTCAACGGAGGCCGCATCGGCGACCTCATAGCCGGCATGCAACAACAGTTTGCGCACTGCCGAGCGAATAATGTCTTCGTCTTCCACGATCAGAATGCGAGGCATAACAGTCTCAAGACCTTTGGTTCTGGCTGATGGCAATAGTGCCGGTTTCCGGTTCGTAGGCTGGCAATCTCAGCCTCACGCAGGTTCCGCGGCCGGTGTCGGCATTAGCCGGGCTTTCCACCTGAACGTTGCCATAGTGCTCTTCAATAATGCTGTACACCAGCGACAGGCCAAGACCGGTTCCCTTGTTGGGGGCCTTGGTGGTGTAAAACGGCTCGAAGATATGATCGAGTTGATCCCCGGGAATACCGGAGCCCTCATCAACCACCTCGATGATAGCGGAGTAGCCATCGCCCTTTCCACTGACCCGGATGGTACCGCCTTCCGGTGAGGCATCGCGGGCGTTCGCCAGCAGGTTGACGAATACCTGGACCAGACGCTGCTCATCTCCCAGCACCTGCAAAGAGGGCGGGCAGTCGTTGACATAGTGAATGCCCAGGCCCTTGTCGCTGAGCGACAGCAGGTTGATTGATTCTTCCACACAGCGATGAATCGCTACCGGCTCGTACCGGTTGGCCTGGGCATGATTGCCGGTGCGGGCAAAGTTCATCAGCGACTGCAAAATGGTAGAGATGCGCCGGGTCTGCTGCTGGATCTGGTCAGCGGTGTCCAGGATGTCCGGGTTGTCGGTTTCCAGTTTCAGGTTCTGGGCCAGGGATGAGATACCGGTGACCGGGTTCCCGATCTCGTGGGCGACACCGGCGGCGAGTCTTCCCACCGATGCCAGCCGTTCGCTGTGCATCAGTTCGTCCTCAAGCAGCCGCGTTTCGGTCTGGTCCTCGACCAGGATAATGCTGCCACCTTCGGTGTGGTCCGGTCCGCTCAGGGCCGCTTTGTGGAGGTTCAGCCAGTGGGGTTTGCCACGCAGGTCCAGGCGATGCTTGTAGCGATGCAGGTCCGGGCCACGGTTGAAGTCATCAAGCAGCAGGTGCCAGTGCTCGGGCAGTGCCATCAGCCTGGCACCGACCACGTCATCGGCGGTGATGCCGGTGAGCGCCTCCATGGCGTGGTTCCACATCAGGATTTCACCGTCCTCGCCCACGGAGCAGGCAGGAATCGGCAGGTTCTGAAGGGTCTGGCGGTAATGCCGGCGCAGGTTGTCCAGCTCGCCGGCCAGGCCGGTCAATCGGTTCTGGTAGTCGCCGAGGGCGCGTTCTACATAGCGGATGTCCTGGGCAGTGCCGCCCTGGGCCATGGGCTTGAAGCCGAGATGGCGCTTGACCATGTCCCGGGCCACGGAGGGGCCGAGCAGGCCAGACAGGTTTATTTCCACCTGGTCGCGCAGTCGCCTGAGCTGGTACGGCCGATACTCCACATTGGGCAGTTTCAACTGGCCCAGTGCCCGCTCCACTTCTCGCCGCGCCACACCGTAGCCCAGCGGCTCCGCTAACTGTCTCACAAAGTCACTGGAGGACGTGGCCAGCAATTCACGGCGTTGCGGACGGGACAGTGCGCCCAGTGAGCAGGCCTGGGCTGCGCTGTTCTCCTCACTGGTGCTGGTGCTGAGGATGGAAATCAGCGCAAACACGGTAATGTTGGCAGTCAGGCTTACGAACGTGAAGATATGCCAGTTGCTGTAGTCCGGTATCAGTGGCGCATCCAGCCAGGCCAGCAGATTGGCCGTGTGCGAGAATGGCAGCACGAGCGTCACCACCCAGATGGCCAGCCCGACAACAAGGCCGGCGATCAGGCCGCGGCGATTGCCCTCGGGCCAGTAAATCACGCCCAGGGCGCCGGGCAGCAGTTGCAAAGTGCCGGAGAGGGAAATGGCGCCGAGAATGGACAGGTCGAGGTTTTTGCCGACAACTTCATGAAACAGCAGCGCCAGGAAAATGATCACGGCGATGAGCAGGCGCTTGATCCACTGCAGCCACCGGTAGATATCGCCCTGGTCTTTCGGGGTTTTCAGGGGCAACACCACGTGGTTCAACGCCATGCCCGCCAGTGCCAGGGTGCTGACGATCATCAGGCCGCTGGCCGCTGACAGGCCGGCAATGTACATCAGCAGTGTCAGTGCCGGGCTTTCCATGGCCTGGGCTGCCCCGATGGCAAAGAATCCGGGCCCTGTGGTCACCGCCAGCTCCTGGCCTCCCCAGAGAATCAGGGGCACCGGCAGGCCGAGCAGCAACAGATAGAGTGGCAGGCCCCAGCTGGCTTTTGCCAGGGCCTTGGGCGAGGGGTTTTCGCTGAAGGTCATGTGGTACATGTGTGGCAGTACCAGAGCAGCAGCAAAGGACATCAGCATCAGTGCCCGCCAACTGCCGTCGTCAATGCTCAGGGTCATGGTTGTGGCTGGCGACGTCCGGTTGTCCAGCCAGCTTTCCAGTCCGCTCATGCCGTCAAAGACCCCGAAGAGAATGACGCCCCCGAGCACCAGCAATGCCACAAGTTTCACCAGCGAATCAAAAGCAATGGCCAGCACCAGCCCCTGATGGTTTTCCGAGTTCTGGTCGCGCCTTGCCCCGAATAGCATGGCGAAAAGCACCACGATCAAGCTGAACATCACGCTGATTACCGCAGGCGATGTGTCCGGCGCAAGAATGCTGGCAGAGGTGGCGACGGCCTGTATCTGCATGCTCAGCAAGGCCAGAATGGCCCCGCCGGAGCAGAGGGTGACCAGGGTGCCAGCCCACTGGCTTCGGTAGCGGTAGGCAAACAGATCGGCGAGGGACGTGAGCTGATAGGCGCGTCCGATCCTCATGACCGGGTTCAGAAGCACAGGCGCCAGCAGGAAAGCGCCGCTGATGCCGAGATAGTAAGCCAGAAAGCCGTAGCCGGATTCGGCGGCCATACCAACCGCGCCGTAGACCGCCCATATGCCGGCATAGACACCCAGACTGAGCACATAAACCAGGGGGTGGCGAACCCAGCGCCGGGGGACCATGCCTTTTTCGGTAAACCAGGCGATGCCGAACAGCAGAATCAGATACAGGAGGCTGGCGAGCAGCAGGCCGGAGGGACTAAAACTCATTGGGGTCCCGCCGCCATTCAAGCCAGAAACCGATGGCGATCAGCCCGGCCCAGATAAGGTAGGGGCTATACCAGACGTTTCCCGGCGAAGTCCACCAGTCAAGGATGTTGGGAGAAAAGATATAGATGGCCAGTACCAACAGGAAGACCAGACGGTAGATATACATCAGGCATGCTATCCGCGCTGAGGTGTGAGAAGGGCTTTATACCATGTCCCTCACCGGGATGTCAGGTGGATGGCGCCCCGTCGCCAGTTACTCCGGCCCCACTCCAGCAGCGAATCCAGCGAACCGCTGGCAAGGTTGGCAGGCGGGTTCTGACCAAGAGCAACGAGCGCCATGAACAGGTTGTCGACAGGCTTGTCATCATCAAGAGCTGGCGCATGGGTCTGCTTGCTCAGCTTCTGACCCTGCGCGTTGAGTATGACCGGGATGTGAAGCCAGCGTGGAGGAAGAGCACCCAGGGCACGATAAATCTGTTGCTGCTGCGCCGTCATGTCCAGCAGATCCGAACCACGCACCACGTCCGTGATGCCCTGATCAATGTCATCGACCACCACCGCCATTTGATAGGCGTAGAACCCCTCCTTGCGGAGGATGACCGGATCGTCAAGCTCTGCTTGCACCGTCTGGTGCTGGGGTCCCAGCAGCTGGTCCTGCCAGTGGCAGTCTTCGTCTTCGAGGGCAAAGCGGATTGCGAATGGCCGGTCACCGTCGATTTCTGTGCGAGTGCGGCACTGGTTCGGGTGGCGCCCCTCATTGGCCTGCAATTCCTTGCGCGAGCACTGGCAACGATACGCGTAGCCGCTTTCAAGCAGCCGGTTAACGGCGTGCTGATAGGCGTCGTGACGTCTGGATTGAAAGCGTACCGGCTCGTCGGGAAACAGCCCGTGGGCGTCAAGGCTGGCAATGATCTGGCCGGTCGCCTCCGGCGGCTCTCTCAGAGGATCCAGGTCTTCAATGCGGATAAACCACTGGCCGCCCTGGCTGCGGGCTTCCAGAAAGCTGGCAAGTGCGGTAACGAGGGAGCCAAAGTGCAGCGGGCCTGTCGGAGAGGGCGCAAACCGGCCCCGGTAGTGAGGGTTGTTCATGGCGGTCAGTCAGCCGGCGGGGCTGGGAAGAGCCCCAACCGGCAGCTGTTGCGTAGTAGGCTCAGATGCCGGTCTGGCGTTCGCGAATCTCGGCCAGTGTCTTGCAGTCGATGCACAGGGTGGCTGTTGGTCGAGCTTCCAGACGGCGGATACCGATTTCCACGCCACACTGATCGCAGAAGCCATAGTCGTCTTTGTCGATGCGGTCGATGGTCTGGTCAATCTTCTTGATCAGCTTCCGCTCGCGGTCGCGGGTACGCAGCTCCAGGCTGAATTCTTCCTCCTGGGTTGCGCGATCGCTGGGATCCGCGTAATTTGCGGCGTCTTCCTGCATGTGGTGCATGGTGCGGTCGACTTCTTCCATCAGCTCCTGCTTCCATTGCAGCAGCAGATCTTTGAAGTGCTGGAGCATTTCCGCACTCATGTACTCTTCACCCTTCTTCATTTCATAGGGGGTGAAGTTGGTAAAACGTTCGCGTGGTTGTTCTGCAGTAGTTGCCATTGAACCCGGCCTCTTGTTTGTACTTCACAAGAACGGTTTGCTTCCCTCCGCGTGAGCCCCCGTGGCTGCGCGGTTGTACCCTGGATGAAGCATTCGTCCTGAAACGGGAATTTGCGGAAAATAGCAGATTAGTCACGGGGGTGCCAGCCTTGTGACATCGACTTTTGTACGGAGATCACATGAAGTTTCCAGAACCGCTGGTTGAAGGCCGGCTTATCCGCCGCTACAAACGCTTTCTGGCAGACGTGCGTCTGCCGGATGGTTCAGAAATTACGGCCCATTGTCCGAACACCGGCTCCATGCTGGGCTGTCAGCCGGAGGACGCGCGAGTCTGGCTTAGCCATAGCGATAACCCCAAGCGCAAACTCCAGTACACCTGGGAGTTGGTGGAAACCTCGCCCGGGCAACTGGCCTGCGTGAACACCGCCCGGCCGAACAGCCAGGCCCGGGCGGCCGTGCAGGCCGGCACCGTGGTGGAGCTGGCCGGCTATTCCGAGTGCCGCGCCGAGGTTAAGTACGGTTCGGAGAAAAGCCGGATCGACCTGCTGCTTTCCGGCCATGACACCGCGGCCGATGCCTGGGTGGAGGTCAAGAATGTCACGCTGGCGGAAGATGCTCAGGGTTTTTTCCCCGATGCGGTGACCGAGCGCGGCCAGAAGCATCTGCGGGAGCTGATTGCCCAGGTTGAGCAGGGCGATCGCGCGGTGCTGTTTTTCGTGGTGAATCACACCGGTATTCAAACCGTTCGCCCGGCGGACCATATTGATCGAAAATACGGTGAGTTACTGCGGGAGGCCTGCGATTCTGGCGTGGAAGTGATCGCCTATCGTGCCGATCTGAGCGAGAGCGACGGCACGCCAACAGGTGTGTTGACCCTGACCGAATCGGTGCCCGTTATTCTGGAAGTCTGACCTCAATCTGGCCGTCCCGCTCCCGCAGGTCCAGCTGGGTGAGCGCATCGCCCTGGCAGGGCCCGGCAATGCATTCGCCGTCTGAGGGCTTGAACAGGGCGCCGTGGGTGGAACACTGGATAAACAGGTTGTCGGAATCCATGAACCGGCCGGGCATCCAGTTCAGTTCAACGCCCAGATGCGGGCAGATGTTCAGGTAGGCGCGGGGCGTGCCACCGTCGAGAAACAGGAACCCGGTCAGCGGCATGCCTGCCGGCTCCCGGGCCTTTTCCCGGAGCCGGAATTCCACGAATTGGCCCGGTGTCAGCTCGGAGGCCGGACAGACGGGCTGCCAGGTATGCGGGACGCTGCTCATTTCGGCAAGATCGTGTATCGCATGCGGGTCCCGTGATTCAGGGACATGACGATCTCATCGGCGTCCAGACGATGCGGAAAATAGCAGCCGGAAATCTTGGCGCTGGCAATACTGGAGCCTTCCATTCGGGATTTCGAGAAGTCGACACCTCGCAGGTCGGCGCCCCGGAAGTAGGCGTGGCGGAAATCCAGCCCCTTGGCATCCATTCCCCTGAGATCCAGACCCCGGAAATCGCCATGGGCGAAACTGGGTAACTCTGCAAGCTTTGCCTTTTCAGCATTGAACGCCTGCATGTCTTCGCTACGAAGAATATCGTAGAGCGGGTGACTGATCTGATGTACTTCGTGTTCGCTTTTATCGTCCATATCGAACCTCGCGCTCGCCAGTGGGAGCCAGTTGTTGTTCTTAGTCGGCCTTGCCGCCGGGGATACCCAGATGTTGGCGGATCCGGTCGGCCACCGCCTCTGCCACATGCTCCTGGTCAGTGTGAAGGTGGATGGTGTGGCTCTTCTCCTCCGCGGTTAACGGTTCAAACCAGGTTTGCTGGGCGTCCAGCAATTCCTCGGTTGCCTCGGAGGCATCGCCCTTGCGATTGCGGATCCACTCCCGGCGCAGGTCTTCCGGTGCCTCGCAATGGATCAGAGTAAAGGGCACACCCTGGGCCTCGGCTACGGATGCCAACAAGGACCGTTCCTTCTGTTTCAGGCTGGCGGCGTCCACAATCACCGGGAACCCGGCTGCCAGAACGTGGCCGGCGAGCTCGGCCAGCCGCTGATAGGTTTTCTCTGTTGCTTCCTCCGTGTACAGGTTGCCACCGGTCGGTGAGCGGGAACTCTCCAGTGGCGCCAACCCGTGCAGGCGCTTGCGCTCGACATCGGAACGCAGGCGGATCAGCCCCAGCTCGGTTGCCATGGCGGCGCTGACGCAGGTCTTGCCGCTGGCGGACAGGCCGGTTGTAGCCAACAGGTAGTGGTTGGGGATGGTGCCGTAATCCTCTGCCAGTTGGGCATAGTCGCGATAACGTTGCATCAGATCGGCTTTCTCGGCGTCCGTGATTCCCGGGTTGCCCATGGTGAACAGTGCGATCTTGGCGCGGACCATGGCGCGGTACGCCTTGTAGAGTGGCAGCAACGGCAGAGCCTCGAAGTCGTCCCGGTATTCCAGGTAAGTATTCAGCACCTGGTTGGCGAGGGCACTTTCCCCGCGGGACTCCAGATCCATCAGCAGGAACGCGAGATCGTTGATGACATCAATCCAGCGGAACGGCTCGCTGAATTCGATGCAGTCGAAAACGGTGACCTCACCCTCGAAGCGGGTGATATTCGCCAGATGGAGGTCGCCGTGGCATTCCCGCACCATACCGCTGGCGCGGCGTTCGGCGAT
The DNA here is from genome assembly GCF_002933295.1 of Marinobacter flavimaris. Classification (GTDB taxonomy): domain Bacteria; phylum Pseudomonadota; class Gammaproteobacteria; order Pseudomonadales; family Oleiphilaceae; genus Marinobacter; species Marinobacter flavimaris. The sequence goes on along the minus strand of NZ_PSSW01000010.1, from coordinate 21,261 downwards.
CAGCTCCCGGTGCCGCTCGAAGGTGGATTCGGTCCAGGCCTGGAGGTTATCCAGCTGCAGAAGCAGATCCGAGTCGTCAATCATCGGACGGATCTGGTCGAAGTTCTCCTGCATGGCGGCAAACACAGCCTCCGGGGTTCCAAGCGGCTTTTCATCAGGCACGGGCGGCAACTGTTCGTGGAAGGCGGCGACCTGACGGGCAAGATCGGTCAACAATTCGGGCGCCAGTTTCCCTTGTTCCTGCAGGCGATCGAAAAGCTGGTCCTGGCCGAACTGCCGCATCTTGATGGCGTATTCGAAAGCCTCGCCCTCGCCGCCAAGGATAGGAGCTTCCGGTGTCCCGGTGATGGGCACCACCTCCAGATACAGGTTTTCCGCGAGCCTCCGGTTGAGTCGCAGCTCCTCCTCGCAGAAATGTTTTCTGCGATCGAGAGTGGAGAAGTTCAGGAAGCCGAAATCCATGGGCTTCTTGATCTTGTAGGCGTAGTCACCGGTCAGGATCACCTGTGAGATGTGAGTTTCGATAACCTGAAAGCCATCGACAGGATGGTCGTACAGGTCCGGATTCTGCATCGACAGAATCAGATTGCCTGGGGATGTCTCACTCACCATGTTCTCCTCGCGTTCCCTGAACCTATTGATTTTTCTTGCTCTATCATAACGGGCAGATTACAGAAATAACACACGGATGGCCTGCCTTCCTCACCGTTCCCTTCGTTATAATCGCGCCATGAAAAAATCCAAAGCATCCTCCAGCCCCAGGCGAAAGCCCACCAGACGCTCTTCAAAAAACGGTCGTCGGCCGTGGTTCTGGCGTTTCATGTTCCGGTTATGTGCCATCGGTCTCGTTTTGCTGGCCGGATGGATGGTTTACCTCGATGCCGTGGTGACCTCCCGTTTCGAGGGCCGGCGTTTCGAGGTTCCGTCCCGGGTTTACGCGCGCCCTCTGGAGCTTTTCGATGGCGCCAGCGTCAGTGCCGGTGCCCTGGAGAGGGAACTGAGCCTCTCCGGTTTCCGTAAGGGTGACGGCAGGAAATCCGGCAGTTACCAGCGCACGGGCAATCGCTTTGTGATCAGTACCCGGGGCTTTTCCTTCCCGGACGGCGATGAACCCAGGCGCAGGATCTCACTGATGATATCTGGCGATCGGGTTCAGGGCTTTTCGGTGATTGAAGGCGATAATGCCCCGATTGTGCGGCTTGAGCCGGCGCAGATTGGCGGCATCTACCCGGCGCACAAGGAGGACCGGGTGCTGGTTCAGCTGGATGAAGTGCCGGCCCTGTTGCCCACCACTCTGATGGCGGTGGAGGATCGTAACTTCTACGACCATTTCGGCATCGCGCCACTTTCTATTGGCCGGGCCATGCTTGCCAACATCCAGGCCGGGCGCATCGTTCAGGGTGGCAGCACGCTGACTCAACAATTGGTGAAAAACTTCTTTCTGACTCGAGAGCAGACGCTGGTGAGAAAGGCCAACGAAGCCCTGATGTCGGTGCTCCTGGAGTTGCACTATGAAAAAGACGATATCCTCGAAACCTATCTGAACGAGGTCTACCTCGGACAAGCCGGTACGCGCAGCATTCATGGTTTCGGTCTTGCCAGCCAGTTCTATTTTGGCGAATCCCTCAAGGATCTGGATGTGCACCAGATCGCTTTGCTGGTGGGCATGGTCAAAGGCCCCAGTTACTACAATCCGCGCCGCCACCCGGAGCGCGCAACCGAGCGGCGGAATCTGGTGATTTCTGAAATGGAACAGGCCGGCCTCATTGAGCCGGGGCGCGCGTCCAGGGCTCGTGGATTGCCGCTGGGCGTCAGTGAGCGCCCGTCGTATTCGGAAAATCGGTACCCGGCCTATATCGATCTGGTTCGGCGACACCTTGCCCGCGATTACAAGGAAGAGGATCTGCGCAGTGAAGGTTTGCGGATTTTCACGACCCTGAACCCGGCGATCCAGTACGCGGCAGAGTATGCGGTAACCGATACCCTCCCGAGGCTGGGCGGTGGGCAGAATGCCGAGGCGCTGGAAGCGACTCTGGTAGTCACTGCGAAGGATTCCGGGGAAGTGCTGGCACTTGTGGGTGGCCGCGACCCGCAATTTGCCGGGTTCAACCGGGCACTGGATGCCAACCGTCCCATCGGATCGTTGATCAAGCCGTTTATCTATCTGTCGGCGTTGCAGGAGCCGGAGAGGTATACCCTGACCACACCGGTGCTGGATAAGAGCTTTACCCTGGAATTCGACGATGGCAAACGCTGGCAGCCCAAGAACTATGATGGCGAGGAGCGGGGCGAAGTACCCCTGCACAAGGCCCTGTCCCACTCTTACAACCTGCCTGCCGTGCGTGTCGGGCTGGATATCGGAGTGGATCGGGTGCAGGAGACGCTGACAGCGTTCGGCGTCGATACCCCGATTTCACGTTACCCGTCGATGCTTCTGGGCTCGGTTTCCATGAGCCCGGTGACCGTGGCGCAGATCTATCAGGGGCTGGCGACATCCGGCTTCAATACGCCGCTGCGCACGATCCGTGAAGTCACGGACGCCGGCGGTGAGGCGCTATCCCGTTACAGTCTTGAAGTTGAGCAAGTGGCCGATCCCGCCGCCGTGCACCTGGTGCAATACGCAATGCAGGAAACCATGCAGGAGGGGACAGGACGCTCTGCCTATTACACCGTGCCTGAAGAGCTCAGTCTTGCCGGCAAGACCGGCACCACCGATGATGGTAGGGACTCCTGGTTTGCCGGGTTCAGTGGCGACCTGCTTGCGGTGGCCTGGGTTGGGCGGGATGATAACGGGCCAACTTCACTGACCGGGGCCAGTGGCGCTCTGCCGGTGTGGTCGAGGTTTATGGCGCAGGTTCCCCAGCACGGCTTCTCGCCGGTGGTACCCGACGGGGTCAGTTATCACTGGGTGAATTCGGAGCGGCAGGCACTCACAGACGAATACTGCGACAATGCCCGCCTGCTGCCCTACATTGCTGGCAGTGAACCCACGCAGACAATTTCATGCTCCGGAACTCTGGAACGTCGAATCCGGGGTTGGTTTGAAGGACTGTTTCAATGATTGACCGACTTTCGTTAAGGACTGCCCTGATCGCCACGCTGCTATCCGTGGCTGGTTGTGCTTCCGGGCCAGGAGGCGGAATCTACGTGCCGATCGGCAGTGAGCCGGCCAAGGCGCCCGAACCACCCAGAACCAGTACTGATAGCGAAGAAAGCGAAGCCCCCGTGTGGCGCAAGAGCGAACAGCCAGAGGCGGCTTCGGAAACCCGGGAACCGGCCCGGTCCAGCTCCCCTAGCTATCGGGAAACCGGGGATGGGCTCTCACCGGCGGCGCTCAGCCTGGTACGTGAGGCCGATCAGCTGTTGGCCCAAGGTAACATCTCTGGCGCTATCGCACGCCTCGAGCGCGCACAGCGGATCGCCCCCCGATCTGCGGAGGTGTATTTCAAATTGTCCGAGGCCTATGTGGCGGGTAATCAGTTGGGCTCAGCGGAGCAGTTCACCCTGAAGGGGTTGTCCCTGGCGGGAAGTGATATTCGGCTGCAGAGAGCCGGCTGGCTGTTGCTGGCGGATATTCGCCGGGCTCGAGGTAATGTGGCGGGTGCGGATCAGGCGGAGGAAAGGGCGGCCTCTTTATAATGAAAGCCCCTGTGAAAACAGGGGCTTTTCAATCTACCTACTCATTCAGCTATTACTGAGGCAGGGGAATTGGATCTGCCTCCGTTTGGGTATCAGCGACAACACTCACATTTTGAGTGCCTTCAAAGTCGAGATCATCATCAGTTTCGTTGTTGTCGAGCTGACAGCTATAGCTGATGGTGTAGTCGCCTGCCACAAGAAATGCTGCTGTGTAGTTGTAGATGCCGTCGAGGTCTTCGTCGTTTACAGGAACGGCCATGATCGGCTGAATTCCATCGCTATCCACGTTCAGGTCGGTCGGTGTTACGTCTGTACCTTGATAGACGTAAACTGCGCCTGCGTAGTCTTCGGAACAGTTTGCGAGTTCGTCATTACTAAGCCGGGTAGAGTTAATAGTGGCGTAGTCGACTTCGCCCGTAATCGAACCCACCTCAAGGTTGTTTACCAAGCGCAGGGATGGTTTCAAGAGATAATCTGCCAGCGACTGCCCCTGAGGGTTTACGATGGATTTTCTGACATCAAAATCGATGGTGAAATCAGTTTGGGTGTCTGCTGCAACCACGAAATCACCGTTCAGCTTGAGGCCACTCTGAGTGCCGGAGGGAACGGCTAGCGATTTTTTAACATCTGGTTGATCTTTGAGCACCACGTAAGATGCTAGTTCCTCAGTGTTAACCAGCAGCCGAAGTTGCGAGTAGTCGCCTGCGGGCACTTCCTCTTCCGTGATTAGCGGTTCACTTATGCCACCTTGAAGTTCTAGCAGGTTCCACGTCTTTGGTTCATCAAAGCTGAACTTGACCCATTCTCCGTCGACTGGCTTCAGGGAAATACCGGTAAATGAGACGGTGACGTCAGAGAACTCCATTGCAGGAGCATCAGTCACGTCAAATGAAACGGTGCCTGTTGAACCAGTACTACTGCCATCGCCACTACCGCCACACGCAGCAATGCCTGCAGCCAGAGCGGATACGGTGAAAAGGCGGATCGAACGTTTCATATAAACCTCCAAGGTTTATTCGATAGATTTGTAGCGAGTTGAAACGCCACGTAACACCACTATCACGAGGACTTGGGCAGCATAGTTCCCGACTTTTTGTTAACGTGTCTTAATGAGGTCGGGCCAACTGGCAGAACATTCTGAGACACTGGCAAATGCATCAGTCCGGCCATTTGATATAGACTGCGCCGCTGGCACAAACCCACTCAGGTAAACAACGGCTTTGGCACTCTCTTTTTTCAAGCCTTCCAAGTCCCGGCGTTTTGACGCTCTGGTGCGGCCCCATCTGGATGCGATGTACCGGTTTGCTTACCGTCTGGCGGGTCAGCAACAGGATGCTGAGGATCTGGTTCAGGATGTCGTGGTCAAACTGTTCCCAAAGCTTGATGAGCTGGAAAGCGTTGACCAGCTAAGGCCCTGGCTGAATCGGGTGCTCTACAGGCAGTTTATTGATCAGGTTCGGCGTAAGAACCGACAGAGTGACCGCCCGTTGACGGAGCTGGTTGGCAGTGAAAGCCAGGCCGATTGGCTGGACAGCCTCGAGTCCGACAGTGTTGGCCCGGATCTGCAACTGGAGCAGTCGCGCCTTGGACCGGCGTTGGATCGGGTCATGATGACTCTGACGCCCGATCAGCGAACTCTTTTGTTGCTTCATGATGTGGACGGCTGGCGCCAGGAAGACATCGCGGAGGTGCTGGACATCCCGTTGGGAACCGTGAAATCGCGATTGCACAGGTGTCGGGCCGCCCTGCGAAAGAAATTGCAGCGGGAGCTGGAACCAACCGAGCCGGCCGGACGTGTGGGGGAGTGAGGTGAAGACAATGTCCTGCAATGAAATCCGGGTGGATCTACCCGCCTACATCAACAATGAGCTTTCCGCCCCCGCCCGTGACCGGGTGCAGGAGCACGTTGCTGCCTGCACGTCGTGCAGAGAGAGGCTTGCCTCGGAGCGGTCTCTGAACCGGGCGTTGCAGGAGCAATTCAGAGTCCCTGGGCCTTCCCCTGATTTTCACAGCCGTGTTTTGTCCTCTGCCCGAGGCGAAGCCAGACCGGAGTCCGGATGGAGTCACGGGGCACTGGGTGGCGCCATTGCGGCGGCTCTTGCCCTGGGTATCGGCCTGGGCTTTCTGTTCCAGCCCGATGATGTGACTGACAGCGCCCAGCCTGTTGTCGCGTCCTCGGCGTCCTCGGAGAGTGCCGCTGAAGAGTCGGCAAACGGGATTGCCGAACCTGTTGAGAAAACCGTGCGCCTTGCCTTCCGTTCGGGTGAGGCTCTGGAAAACGTTACGCTTACCCTTGAGCTGCCACCGAATGTGGAACTGGCTTCCTGGCCGGGGCATCGGGAGCTTAGCTGGCAGGTGAGCCTGAATGCTGGGGAGAACGTCCTGTCGCTGCCCCTGAAGCTCCTCTTTCCCGGTGCCGGGGAGTTGGTGGCCCGACTGGACACCGGAGATCGCCAGAAAACCTTTCGGGCCCCGATTCCCGAATATCAACAACGCCCGGTCGAGGATCCCGAATCATGACAGGTTGCAGGTTCGAATTGAGTGCCAGGCTGGTCGGATTGCTGATGTTGGGGTTTTGGGTCCCGGCGACAACACTGGCTAATGATGATCTGGATGTTACCATGCGCATGGTGACTGACGACGCAGAACTCACCGATTCGGTCGTGCGGGAAATCGAGTTGCCCCGCGCTATCGAAAAACCCGAGAATCCGGGTGAGTCTGGCTCTCGAGGGCTGGATGCGGCGAGTGAAGCCCGAGAAAGGGGGCGCGAGTTTGGTGAGTCCATGTCCGAAAAAGCCAGGCAATCCCGGGAGCTGATCAAGGGTAAGCCTGAGTTACCGGAGCGCCCGGAACGCCCAGAGCTGCCGGATGCACCAGGGCTGGATCGCTGAAACCGGATATATAACCGGTCCTGCCCCGCGTGGATTAATCCGGAGAAACCTGTTTGCTGGTATTTTGGCGCGCCCTGTCCCTGATCCTGTTGTTAATGCCCACGATGATTCTTCAGGCGGCTGAAACGGAAGCCGGCATGGAGGATTTCCGTGCCGGCGTTGAAGCCTTTGAAGCTGGAGACCTGAACGCCGCGAAACAGCGCTTCCAGAGGGCCGTTGATGCTGGCCTGAGATCTCCCTCGCTTTTCTATAACCTCGGTGTTGTCTGCTACCAGCTGGGCGATTATGGCGCCGCTGAATCTGCCTTCCGTTCCTTGCTCGACGGCTCCAATGGCGCCCTGGCGCGTTATAACCTCGGTCTGGTCGCGCTTGCCACGGAGGAGTCTGCCGAAGCCCGTCGCTGGTTCGAGCAGGCCTCGGCCGAGAGCGCTCCGGATAAAATCCGGGCACTGGCCCGGGCGCAACTGAATAAACTGGATGGTGGATCGCCCCGGTTGGCCCGCCAGCCCTCTATTCGCGGCTATCTGGGTATCTCTGGCGGTTATGATTCCAATATTGCCGGCCTGCCCGAGGATACGGCGTCGAGTGAAGGTGGGGTGTTCCTCGAAGCGCTGGCTGCCGGAACCTACGAGCGGCCAGTCGGTACCCGCTCACGGCTTGCCCTCGATGCTGCCGCCTATACCCGGGAACATCCGTCCGATGACGAGTACGACACTCAGGTGTTGCAGGGACGACTGGCCTGGTCTGAGACCCTCGCTGCAGGTGAACGCGGCGCTCTGGTGTCGTTGGTGAAGTCCTGGTTTGGCAGCGAATCCCTTGAAACCCGATACGGCATCGAGGGGTTTTATCGTTGGCGTGAGTGTTCGCTACCCGTAGCCCCGGATCAGTGCGGAATCGCCCTGGCGGCGGCTACCGTGAATGGTGGTTCAGGCTTCGAGGCCTATGACGGACAGTGGTATCGGGCACGCGTTCATGCGCGGAAGTACCTGGGACCCTTGCGATTGGACGGCGACTACTCACTGGAAATCAATGACCGGCGGGATCTGCAAACAACCAGTGAGTTTATCAGTGTCTCACCTACCCACCACACACTGGAATTTGCCGGTCGCTACCGCTGGCGGCCAGATATCGTATTGGGAACAACCAGCTCTGTACGCTACAGTCGATACCGGGACGCCCATCAGTTGGTGTCCGGGGAAGGCGAGAGCGGTCGCAGAACAGATAACCGTCTGGAGATCGGATTGCTTGCGGAGAAGTCTCTGGACAGCCTTTGGCTGGTCCGGGGGGAGTGGCTGGTTCGGGATAACAGAAGCAGTCTGTCGCAGTATGACTATCAGCGCCAGACGCTGATATTCACCCTGGAAGGGGCCTTCTAGCTCTGCAAGGCAAAGCCAGAAGGCCGGCTACCCGTTACAGTCCTGCGTTTCTCAGGCGGTTGGCGTGTTGCTTGAAAACCGCTTTTGGATCAGTTTCGAAGAGGCTATGCAGGCCCAACGCCTGATTCACTTCATCCAGATGGTTCATGAAGTAATTATCCCGGATAACCTTGCCAAACCGGCTGCTGCAGCGGCCTACCAGACCGTCGTTCTGGCTGAAGCCGAAGGCGAGGCTGGTGGTGCCCAACAACGCGTCGGACGGATCCAGTACGTTGGTCAGAACACCGGTGCCACCCCAGGAGTAGAAGCGGACGCCGTTTGCCGAGTAGGCACCTTCACCGCAAGAAGTGGTTGGAATCCCGGCAGGGGCGAAGTTGTTGAATTCGGCGCTGCCCTGGGTGGTGAGGGATTCCAGGCTTGACCGCAGGTCCTGGTTATAACCGCCACCGGACAGCAGATCGATAAGCCCACCCAATGCATTCCCCAGACTGGCCGCCAGGCTTTCGGCGGGGGATCCGTAGATAAGGTCGGCGACCGGCGAGCCTTTATGGGGCGAGCCGACGGACGTCACTGAGGCGACCAGATCCGGCCGCACCCTGGCGATGTAACGGGCCGTGGGGCCCCCGTGGCTGTGGCCAATCAGATTGACCTTGCCGTGCACCGCGGCGATCGCCTGTACCTGCGGCAGAAGCGCTTCACCGCGAGCAATGGTGCTGTCCAGGGCGGGCACCTGAGTGGTGTAGACATCAGCGCCATATTTGCGGAGATCCTCGGCGACGCCGTACCAGTAGTCCACGCCGGCAATGGAATCAAAGCCGAACATGCCATGCACCAGCACAACCGGGTAGCGAGTATCCGTATAGTTTGAAGGGGTAGAGTCCCACCACCACGCGGCGGAGGGGGCCGACCAGGCCACAGTCAGGGCCAGGGCCATTGCTTGGATCCAGAGTTTCATTGTCGTTCCTACAGTTTGATGTTGTGTTTGTTATTCAAACTGCGGCTCAACCTAACGGGTTGCTCCAGAGACTTCCTGCTCGTACTGCATCTGCCTGTAGGCAGACCGAGTGCTTCCGTGCGCTGACTTGATTTTTGTGTTTGTTAGATTGGTGCCGTCAGAGCATCTCGGTAGAGATTAGATCAACATTTGATCAGGCGGGATGGTAAGTCAACGGCACAAGAGGCCAGGCAGGTGTGTTCGCCGTGGAACTGTGATGCCCATCACATCGGTGGCCCCGCAGGACATGTTCCGACCTGCGGGGCAGCGATGGGGACAGCGGAAATATCAGAGCGTGGCCATGACCTTTTTGGCCGCCGCTACCGTATCGGCGATGTCCTGTTCGGACAATGCCGCTGTCGTAAAACCAGCCTCAAAGGCGGATGGTGCCAGGTATACGCCTTCTTTAAGCATGCCCTGGAAGAACTTCTTGAACCGTTCGACATCACAGCCCATCACCTGGTCAAAGCGGGTAACAGAGCTTTCCTCGGTGAAGAAGAATCCGAACATGGCCCCGGCACTCTGGACCGTCAAAGGGATGCCAGTGGCGTCAGCGGCTTCTTTCAGGCCGTCGCGAACCGCATTGGTTTTCTCGGTCAGCCGGTCGTGGAAACCGGGCTCGGAGATTGCGTTCAGTGTCGTCAGGCCGGCGCACATGGCCAGGGGGTTACCGCTCAGGGTGCCTGCCTGGTAAACCGGTCCCAATGGTGAGATGTGTTCCATGATTTCCCGTTTGCCGCCAAAGGCGCCGACCGGAAGTCCGCCACCAATCACCTTGCCCAGTGCGGTGAGGTCCGGGGTTACGCCATACAGCCCCTGCGCGCCGCCAAGGGAAACCCGGAACCCGGTCATTACTTCGTCGAAGATCAGCACGGTGCCGTGCTCGTCGCACACTTCCCGCAACCCCTCGAGGAAGCCGGGGACCGGTGGAATGCAGTTCATATTGCCAGCGACCGGCTCTACGATAATCGCGGCGATTTGGTCGCCCATCTCCCGGAAGCATTCGCGAACGCTGTCCATGTCGTTGTAGGTCAGCGTGATGGTGTGCTCAGCCAGGCTGGCGGGGATGCCCGGGGAATTCGGCACGCCCAGGGTGAGGGCGCCGGAGCCTGCTTTGACCAGCAGTGAATCCACGTGGCCGTGGTAGCAGCCCTCGAACTTCACGATCTTGTCGCGACCGGTGTAGCCCCTCGCCAGGCGGACAGTGCTCATGGTGGCCTCGGTACCCGAATTCACCATGCGGACCAGTTCGATGGATGGCACCAGTTCGCACACTTTCTTGGCCATCTCGGTTTCGAGGGCGGTCGGCGCACCATAGCCAACGCCCAGATCAACCTGCGCATGCAGGGCGTCTTTGATGCGTTGGTCACCGTGGCCAAGAATCATGGGGCCCCAGGAGCCGATGTAATCGATGTAGCGCTGATCGTCTTCGTCGTAAAGATAGGCGCCCTGGGCGTGCTTGAAGAAAATCGGCGTGCCGCCAACGCCTCGAAAGGCCCGGACCGGAGAATTCACGCCACCGGGGATGTATTTCTGGGCCTGCTCGAACAGGGTTTCGGAGTGCGTCATGGATCTGGGCTCCTGTTATTCCGGAAGTGAAAAAAGTGGATGATGGCTTGCGAACAGGCGCTTAAACGCTTTGGCTCGCATCTCAATGTCAGTTGTGTCGCCGCCAAAAAGGCCGCCTACCACGGCGAGCATGTCGGCCCCGGCACGGATAAGAGGTTCGCCGTTGTCTGTGGTTACCCCGCCGATGGCGGTGATCGGGAGGCCGAAACGCTTCGCGTCGGTCAGGACACCGGGAGGCGCTGCCGGGGCGCCGGGTTTGGTCGACGACGTATAAAATCGCCCGAACGCCAGATAGTCCGCGCCCGCCCCCAGAGCAGCCTGTGCAAGTGCGAGATCGGCGTGACAGGTTATGCCGATTATGGCCTCATCACCGAGAAGGCGGCGGGCCGCTGCCACTGAGCCGTCCGTCTGACCCATGTGTACCCCGGCAGCCCCGACCCGTTTCGCGAGATCAGGATCGTCGTTGATCAGCAACGGAACGCCCGCATTTCGGCATACAGCCTGCAAACTGACCGCCTGGGAAATCCGTTCAGCCATCGGCGCGCTCTTTTCGCGATATTGTACCATGACCGCGCCGCCCCGAAGCGCAGCCTCAACCGATTCGATCAGTGTTTCGGGTGGTGTCAGTACGCTGTCGGTAATGGCGTAGAGCCCCGGGCGCAGCCCTTTACTCATCGCTCCCACAGAATACCTCGATCCGGCACCGGCTGGCCTTTACCGACTTCCAGGGCGTGGAGTATGGCGCGATGAACGTAGTTCTGGGCCTGGGAAATGGCGGCTCGGGGCGACAGCCCGGAGGCCCTGCCGGCAGAAATGGCCGCTGCCAGGGTGCAGCCGGTGCCATGGTACTCACCACCGATTCGTTCAATTTCCCAGCGCATGGGCTCCGGGGCGTGGTTATAGAGCGTGTTGATAATGTGAATGCCGGTGCCGTGTCCACCAGTGGCCAGCACGGATTCGCAGCCGCCCTTCAGCAGATTGTCGGCGGCCTGATCGGCGTCTTCACTGTTGCCGAGCATGGCCAGTTCGACGCCATTGGGCGTGATCATTTCGGCCACGGGAAAGAGCTTCTCCTTCATCGCGCTGACCAGTTCGTCGTCGGCTAGATCACCGCCCCCTGCGGCTTTGATCACCGGGTCGGTAATCACGGGAATGCCCGGATGTTCACGGATGAAATCCACGAGCACATCCACCACCGCAGCATTGCCCAGGGCACCGGTTTTGATGGCATGAATCGGGGAATCATCGGCGAGACACTGGAGTTGTTTTCGGATCAGGTCTGCCGATACGGGCTCGGCGCCATACACGTTACGGGTGTCCTGCACGGTGAGGCAGGTAAGAACCGGCAAGGGATGGCAGCCAAGGGAGGTGACGGCCTGGATGTCGGCCTGAATGCCGGCGCCGCCGGACGGATCAAGGCCGGAAAGAATCAGAACCTGTGGTCGGGTGTAGCGTTTGATGACTCAGCTCCTCAAAACGGTTTGACAACAGCCAGGATAACAACGGCCAGAAGAATCAGCACCGGCAGTTCGTTGAACCATCGGTAGAACACGTGGCTTCTGGTGTTCCGGTCGTCCCGGAAGACCTTTACAAGGTGCCCGCAATAAAAATGGTAAACGATCAGAATGGCCACCAGAAACAGCTTGGCATGCATCCAGCCCTGGCTGAAATAGCCGGAGGCATTGTAACTGATCAGCCAGACACCGAAGACGACGGTGGCGACCATTGAAGGGGTGGTAATGCCCCGGTAAAGCTTGCGTTCCATGATCTTGAAGCGCTCACGACCGGGCTCGTCCTCGCAGGCCGCGTGGTAGACGAACAGTCTGGGCAGATAGAAAATGCCGGCGAACCAGCACACCAGTGAAATAATATGGAAGGCTTTCACCCACAGCATTCGTCAGCTCCGTCGGTATTGGTAGTAACTCTCGATATCGGCTTTCAGCACCACGCCGTATACCCGCTGGATCATTGGCGCGACGTGACGTTGTACGTAAAGGGCCTCGGCATTGGTTGCATCGAACTCGTTTAATGCCTCCTCGAGGGTGGCCTGATATTGCACGGGGGCCACGTCGCGACGGTTCGCAGGTATGTCCATCAGGTCAATGGACTCGGGCGGTTCGATCTCTTCCTCGGACACCAGCTTTTCGGTGTCCTCCAGATATCGGGCGAGATCCACCGCCGGCAACAGGGCGGTCGGCCCGCTGCTGCCCTCAACCACCAGCCACTTCGGCTCGGATTTCAGTACTTTCCGCGCTTCTTCTACTGTCAGGTGCCGTTCGGTGCGCAATATACTGCGATCCATGATTGCGCCAACCGATACCCGCCGCAGCGCCTGAATCACCGGGGAATTCTGATAGCTAAGCCCCTGGTTCTTGAGAATGGTCAGGAACAGTGACCTCTTTCCGAACGCCTCGCTGGTCACCAGGCTCGAGGTGGTGATGATCAGCATGCCCGGGAGGATGATGTTGGGGTTACGCGTGAGCTCCATCAATGCCATCAGGGCCGCGAGTGGCGCCTGCAGTACGGCGCCCATCATGGCTCCCATGCCGAGCATGGCGTAGAAGCCAACAGAGGAAGCCTGCTCCGGCATGATCTGGGCGCCAATCAGCCCCATGGCGCCGCCCAGGGTTGCCCCCATAAACAGGGTGGGGCCGATCACGCCACTTGGCATGCCCAGCCCGATGGAGAGCGATGTAATCACCAGTTTGGCGGCGCCGGCTCCGAGCAGGAGCCAGAACCCGAGTTCGCCGTTGATGGTTTCGTTGACGGTGTCGTAACCGATACCCATGGTTTCCGGAATAAAAATGGCGAATGGCACCATCAGAAGACCCGCAAACGTGATGCGCAACAGAACGGGGCGATGGTGATGCTTGCCCATAGTGTCAACCAGCTGGATAAACAGCGCGGCCGAAATGCCGATAATCACCGCTATGGCGAGTATCCAGGGGATTTCCGTTAGCGAGTTCATGGTCAGCGCCGGCACGTTAAAGGCCGGCTCTGTGCCATAGACCGCCTGGGTAACGATGGCAGCACTGACAGAGGCCAGGATGATCGGTGTAAAACCCGCAATGGTGTATTCCATCATCACCACTTCCATGGCGAAGATGACGCCGGAGATCGGCGTGTTGAAAGAGGCTGAAATGGCGGCCGCACAACCGCAGGCCACCAGTGTCCGGATGCTGTTGTTCGGAAGCCGCATCCACTGGCCCATCAGGCTGGAAAAAGCCGCTCCCAGGTGCACGGCAGGCCCCTCACGACCCGCCGACTGACCACTGACCACGGTGGCAACGCCCGAGATGAACTGCACGATCGCGCTGCGCATGGAAATGTAGCCCTGGTGGTAGTTCAGGCGCTCCATCACATGCACAATCCCGACCTTGCGGTCATGGGTGGCCAGACGATGCATCAAAAGCCCCAGACTGAGGGCGCCAGCCAGGGGCAGGAGCCCGCGGGTAATCAGGTCCAGTTGTTCGAAGGATTCGGAGCCATCCCCGGGCAGGAAATGCTCAAGCGGCCATTCGATAGCCAGCCGAAAAAGCAGGATCACGCCCCCGGTTATCAAACCGGACAGCAGGCCAAGCACGGCCAGTTGCGGCAAAGCATCAACACCGGAGAGTCGGCGCCGGAAAACAGGAATCAGATGCTCGGTAATCTGGTGCCAGATTTTCTGCATGAGGCCAGAGTTCCGGTGGATTTGAATGGACTGCCAGAAGGATTCTGACAACATTGTAACGGTCGCCCTGAGGGCTGCAATAAGTCATTGGTTTATCATGGTAGACTACGACGTTAAAGCTCTTAATTCTGATACGACGTCGCTGGAGAAAATGGTGATTAAAGTAGGCATCGTTGGTGGCACCGGCTACACCGGTGTGGAACTGCTGAGAATTCTTGCGGTTCACCCTGAAGTTTCGGTCAGTTGCATTACCTCCCGTTCCGAGGCGGGTATGCCGGTTGCGGAGATGTACCCCAATTTGCGAGGCCATTATGACCTCGCGTTCTCAGAGCCGGACGTCAATGTGCTTGGGGCCTGCGATCTGGTGTTCTTCGCCACGCCCCATGGCGTGGCCATGAGGATGGTGCCGGAACTGATGTCCGCCGGCGTGCGTGTAGTGGATCTGTCCGCCGATTTCCGTCTTAAAGATCTGGATGTCTGGGCCAACTGGTATGGCATGGCCCATGAGAGCCCGGAGTGGGCGGAGAAGGCGGTTTACGGTTTGCCGGAAGTGGTGCGTGATGAAATCCGCACTGCTCAACTGGTGGCCAATCCGGGTTGCTATCCGACTGCAGTTCAGCTGGGATTCCTCCCGTTGCTGGAGCAGGGACTGGTGGATCCAAAGCGCCTGATCGCCGATGCCAAATCCGGCGCCAGCGGCGCGGGCAGGCAGGGCAAGATCGGCATGCTCCACGGGGAGATCGGTGAAAGCTTCAAGGCCTACGGCGCCTCGGGGCACCGTCATCTGCCGGAAATCCGCCAGGGTTTGTGCGGTGCTGCTGGCGGGGATGTGGGTGTGACGTTCGTGCCCCACCTGATTCCGATGATCCGCGGCATCGAGGCGACGCTCTACGCCGAGCTGAGGAATCCGGCGGACTTTGATCGGCTCCAGGCCCTGTTCGAGCAGCGTTTTGATGACGAGCCTTTTGTCGATGTGATGCCTTTCGGCAGCCATCCGGAAACCCGGAGCGTGCGCGGGGCGAACCAGTGTCGCATGGCACTGCACAGGCAGGAACAGAGCAACATTGTTATTGTTTCTTCCGTCATTGATAACCTGGTGAAGGGTGCGGCCGGGCAGGCGATCCAGAATATGAACATCATGTTTGGCCTGAAAGAAACCATGGGGCTTGAGGCCCCGGCGCTTTTGCCTTGATACCCAAGGGAAGATTGTGAGCGAACAGCGAAAGCCGGCTGAAGAGTATGTGGTCATCCGGCATCGACCGGGTTATCGCCTGCGCAGAACCGCCATCCTTCTGGTTTTTACCGTGGTAGCTGCGGTCGTGGGGTATGCCGCCGGGCTCGCCCAGGGCGGGTTCCGTTTTTCCAGTGCCGAGGAGTCGAACCAGGTGCTGGAAAACGAGGTCGAGAAGCTCCGGGATGATTATCGCAAGGCCCGGCAACAGCTGATCAACCTTGAGCGTGGGCAGGCGATAGACGAGCAGGCCCTGAACCAGGCGCGAAAAACCATTGTGGATCTGGAAACCCGCATTGTGTCACTGCAATCGGACCTGACTTTCTATAAAAACATCATGGCTCCGTCGGAAACCAGCAAGGGGCTTCAGGTAGACAGCTTTTCACTGGTTCGGGCTCGCAATCAGGACAGTTATGACTTCAAGTTGGTGCTGACCCAGGTCGGCAACAACAAGAGCTACATTTCCGGTGTAGTGGCAGTCAATGTCATTGGTTTGCGGGATGAGGAAAAAGAGGTCATCGCCTTGCGTGATCTCTCGGAGGACATAGCCGATCTCGGTGTGAAATTCCGTTTCCGGTACTTTCAGGATGTCGAAGGCTCCCTGAAACTGCCGGAACAATTTGAGCCGCTTGAGATCCAGGTGGTTGCCCAGGCAGAGGGAAAAAAATCCTCGCAAGCCGAGCGCACCTTTAACTGGGACGATTTAACGGAGAACTGACATGCTTGGCAAGAAAAAGCAGAAGCCGCGCCGGCCCACGGGCCATTTTGACACCCTGATCTCTTCCCGTACGACGGTTGAAGGCGATGTGCATTTCAGCGGTGGGCTTCACGTGGATGGCCGGATTCGAGGTAAGGTCGTTGCCGATGAGGGCACCGACGCGGTACTGAGGATTTCAGAAGTTGGCGAAGTGACGGGTGATATCAATGCGCCGCACGTCATTATCAACGGAACCGTGAATGGTGATGTCTACGCCTCGGCACATCTTGAACTGGCGGAAAAAGCCTCTATCAATGGAAGCGTTTACTACAACCTCATTGAAATGGCGATGGGGGCGTCTGTAAACGGAAATCTGGTGCATCAGCGGGAGCCGGTAGGGTTGCTCTCTCAGGATTCCAAAGCCGCCGTGTCCGGTGAAAAGCAGGCTTCCGCTGGCGATTCGGCAGGGGAGCCCAGCGGTTCGGACGATGGTGGAAAGTCCGAATAGTTGATTGTTTTAGTCAGGAATACCATAATCGCCTGAGTTGTTCATAATTATCCGGAGGCGAACTTGAGCGCAGTTCAGCAACAAATAGCTACACCGCTGTTCTTCAGTGACAGTGCCGTTGCCAAAGTACGTGAGTTGATCGAGGAAGAAGAAAATCCCGAGCTCAAACTCCGCGTCTTTGTGACGGGCGGGGGCTGCTCCGGATTTCAGTACGGCTTCTCGTTTGATGAAAGCCAGGATGAGGAAGACACCGTGATCGAGCGTGATGGCGTTTCTCTTCTGGTGGATCCGATGAGTTACCAGTATCTGGTGGGCGCTACCATTGATTATCAGGAAGGCCTGCAGGGCTCACAGTTCGTGGTTCAGAACCCCAATGCCAGCTCCACTTGCGGGTGTGGTAGCTCCTTCTCTATCTGATTGGCAGTGGTTTTCAGGCCGGGTAAATGGCACCCAGAATACGAGGGCCAGCTGCTCCGGTCACGTCCGGCAGGTTGCCGGGCTTTCCTTCCAGTGCCTGCTTTGCCAGCCAGGCAAAGGCGACAGGCTCCACCAGTTGAGGGTCTAATCCCAGCTCCGTTGTAAGTGAAAGCGAAACGCCGGGAAGTGCTTTGGCGAACGCCTCCATCAGCAGCGGATTGCGTGCCCCGCCACCACACACGTAAATCCTGAGATCCGAAATCTCGGGCAGTTGCTGCACGACGCTTTTGACGGTTAATTCGAGCAGGGTCCTCTGAATATCTTCGGCTGGAATGTCCCGGTGGCGGCTTACCAGTGTTTTTACCCAATCAAGATTGAACCGCTCTTTGCCCGTGCTTTTCGGGGGTGCCTTCGAGAAATAGGCATCGGAGAGCATGTCATCAAGAAGTTCCTGGTTAATCGAACCCTCCATGGCCCAATGACCGTCGCTGTCGAAAGGCAGCCCGGTCTGGTCGAGGCACCAGGCATCCATCAGCGCATTGGCAGGGCCCGTGTCAAAACCGGTTGCCGGTATCTCGTCACTGGCGGGGAGCCAGGTAATGTTGGCGATTCCCCCGAGGTTGAGAATGCACCGGTTCTCCTCATCTGAGCTGAAAAAGGCCTTGTGGAAGGCCGGGACCAGCGGTGCGCCCTGGCCTCCGGCGGCCATGTCCCGTCGTCGGAAGTCCGCAACTGTTGTGATGTTGGTGGCTTCGGACAGCACGCAAGGGTTGCCGATCTGTATGGAGAAAGGTGCGGTGCCAGAAGGCTGGTGTCGAATGGTTTGTCCATGGCTGCCAATGCCCCGAATCTTCGCCCGATCGAATTCCGATCTTTGGATGACCGCGTCCGCGGCCTGGGCAAACAGATGACCGACCAGAGTATCCAGTTCGCCGATTTCGTCGGGTTCGGCCTGGTTCTGGCTGGCGGCAATGAGTCGGTGGCGAATCTGATCGGGATAGGGGATCGTGTGCGATGCGTGGATCTTTACGGCGCTGTGATTGAAAGACACCAGCACGGCATCAATGCCATCCATGCTGGTGCCTGACATCAATCCAATCCAGGCTTCCATTTGTTTCTCAGTCGTCTGAAGCCAGTGCGAGTTGCTGATAGCTCTCGCGGAACACGTCAAACTGCGCGATTCGCTGTTCGGTGAATTGTTTGAATCGGGCCATCTCGGAAGATGGAATGGGCTTGGCGTCCGGCAACTTGACCGTGCGGGAGTTGCGCGGCGACCCGTTCAGCCTGAACTCGTAGTGCAGGTGAGGTCCGGTAACCATGCCCGATGAACCAACATGCCCGATGGTTTGGCCCTGCTTGACTCGGGTACCATTCTTGATGCCTTTACCCAGGCGGCTCATGTGTGCATACAGCGTGGTGATGTTGTCGCCGTGCTGGAGGATGACAGTTCGTCCGTAACCACCTTTCCAGCCGGCGAATTTCACCCGACCGGAACCTGCCGCCTTGATGGGAGTTCCGGGAGGCGCTGCGTAATCGGTGCCTTCATGCGGACGTACTACGTCCAGAACGGGATGGCGGCGCTGAAGGTTGAACGGAGAAGAAATCCGGGCATTGATGGGGGTTCGCAGGAATGCCTTGCGCATGCTTTTGCCATCGGGAGCGTAGTAATCGCTGTCGCCATTGCTGTCGGTATAAAGCAGTGCGAGGTTTTCTTCGCCGCGGTTAACGAATCGTGCAGACAGGATCCGGCCCGTGTCGAACTTTTCGCCGTCAAGGTAGAGTTCTTCGTAAACCACTTCGAACTGGTCGCCCTTCCGGACGTCGTAGACAAAGTCGATATCCCAGCCGAAGATGCCTGCCAGCTCCATGGTCAGGCTGTCGTTAAGGCCCGCTTCGCGCGCAGCCAGATAGAGGGAGCCGTCAATGGTGCCTGATGCAAAGGCTGGCCGCGCTTCCGGTTTGCGAACTTCGGTTTCGCCGGTAAAGCTTTCGCCTTCTTTGGTAATCTTCAGGGTTTCCAGGCGGTTTCTCTGCAAGTCGATGGCAGCAAGCCCACCGTCTTCGGTTGTCGCAAAACGAATGGTTTCGCCGGCGTACAGGCGCTGGAGTTTTTCGGCCTCACCGTCGCCATGAATAACCGAGAGCATGATGCCGTCATTAAAGCCAGCTTTCTTGAACAGAGAGGACAGCGTGTCACCAGACTTGATCGCGAAGGTTTGCCATTCAAGTTCCGGCAACTTCGGAGCGACAGGTTGCTCGGGAGCGGAAACGCTTGCCTGCTGCGTGCCTTCTGCCGCGACATCGGATTCAGGCGCTTTCGGCTGGGTGTCCGCAACGGGAGCCTCTGTAGGCATTGCTTGCTCAGGCGCTGCGCCGGTTTCGGAAACGGTGCCTTGCTCCAGGTCCAGGGCGTAGGACATCCGTTTGGCTTCAACGTTGCTGCTGGGGCTCATGAGAATGGCAGCGGTAACAACAACGGTAGCCGCGGCAGCAATGGTAATGTGAGTTTTAGGAAACATTTTCAGCACGTATCGCACCCGTTTTAATCGGTATTACGGCAGCTTGTACTACCTAATTAAAGCTGTTGTTCAAGTATAGTCCAACAGATTACCGTATAAAATGCATGCGGGACAGCGTGGAACATTACGGTTGCTGCTCCATCCTCCGGATTTCTTTTGACAGCGTTGTTATAATACGCCGCCCTGCAAAGTCGGTGTTGGTCAAAATCTGGTCAGCATACTGTAGCAGGGGAACAGGTAACTCACAGATTTCTTTTGTTGAACTCTGTAACTGACAGAATCTTTCCAAGATCAAAGCGGGGACGTGTTGTTCATGGCATCCATTGATGAAGCGTTGGCGATAATCAAGCGAGGCGTAGACGAACTCATTCCGGAAGATGAGCTCATCGAAAAATTGAAGGAAGGTCGTCCGCTGCGGATTAAGGCGGGTTTCGACCCCACTGCGCCGGACCTTCATCTTGGTCACACCGTTCTTATTAACAAGCTGCGGCAGTTTCAGGATCTTGGTCACGAGGTGATGTTTCTGATTGGAGATTTCACCGGAATGATCGGTGACCCCACCGGTAAAAGCGCCACACGTCCTCCTCTAACAGAGCAGCAGGTCGCCGAGAACGCAGTCAGCTATAAAGAGCAGGTGTTCAAGATTCTTGATCCCGCGAAAACGCGCGTCATGTTCAATTCCGACTGGATGGGTAAGATGAGTGCCGCCGATATGATCAAGCTGGCGGGACAATACACCGTCGCGCGCATGCTGGAGCGGGATGACTTCACCAAGCGCTACCGTGCCGAGCAGGCGATTGCGATTCACGAGTTTCTCTACCCTCTGGTCCAGGGGTATGACTCCGTGGCCATGGAGGCGGATGTTGAGCTGGGCGGTACCGACCAGAAGTTCAATCTCCTGATGGGGCGTATTCTGCAGAAGCATTACGGCCAGTCGCCCCAGGTGATCCTCACCATGCCAATTCTGGAAGGGCTCGATGGTGTCCAGAAGATGTCCAAGTCTCTGGGGAACTATGTCGGCGTCAACGACTCGCCTGGCGCAATGTACACCAAGCTGCTCTCCATGCCGGATGATCTCCTCTGGCGTTACTTTGAACTGCTGAGCTTCCGGCCGCTTGCCGAGGTAGACGAGTTCCGTAAGGCGGTTGCTGGTGGTGCAAACCCCCAGGATTATAAAAAGCTGCTCGCGGAAGAGATTATTACCCGCTTCCATGATGAAGAGGCGGCCCGGACCGCTCACAAGTCCGCGGGTAACCGGGTGGCGCTCGGCGAGATCCCGGACAATGTGCCAACTGTTGAGGTGCCTTTGGAAGGCCAGTCCGAGATTCCGATGGCGGCGGTGCTTCGCCTGGCCGGTTTGGTAAAGAACGGCGCGGCAGCCCGGGATGTCCTGGGGCGTGGTGCGGTCTTTGTTGATGGCCAGAAATTCGAGGGCGACCGGATGTTTGTGGAAGGCGATGATTGCGTCATCCAAGCTGGCAAGAAGAAGATCGCCCGGGTTCTGATTACTGTCTGATCGATTTTGGGCGATTTTGAGTTTTTTTCAGAATCGCCGTTGACACCCACGGGCAGGTCTGTAGAATGCGCATCTCTTTCGAGGGGAGCACCGCTGAGGCGGCTCAGAAATCGAAAGATAACTGTTTGAAAGCGCTGAAGAAAATGAGTTTCAAAATTCTTCAGAAAGCAGTTGACAGGCAAGCGATTCACTGTAGAATGCGCGCCTCGAAACAAGCAGTAAGCCGGGTCA
>NZ_PSSW01000001.1 GCF_002933295.1 Marinobacter flavimaris | reverse complement strand
AACCCTCTTCGCGCAGCGCCTTGCAGGCCTGGGCTCCGGAGTAATCAAACTCGCACGCCTGCCCGATCACGATGGGGCCGGCGCCCAGGATCAGGATGCTTTGGATGTCGGTACGTTTTGGCACGCTTCCCTACTCAGATGACAAACAACTCCACAAACCCCTGAATCGCGGTATTCTCCAGGGTTTTCTGCTCCTTGCATAGATTGAAGATAGCGCTACATCGCCTTGCGGGGAAGCGGGTTGCAAGGTTAGCAACGAACTTTTCTTCCAGAAGCGGCATACCTTCCTTCCGACGACGACGATGACCTATCGGATACTCGACCGCAATCTTGTCCGTGTTCGAACCATCATTGAAAAACACCTGAATCGCATTGGCGATGGAGCGCTTTTCCGGTTCCAGATATTCCCGGGTATACCGCTCGTCCTCCACAACTTCCATTTTATCCCGAAGTTCATCAATTATCGGATTAGCCCGGTGGAAACTGTCTTCATAATGCTCCGCGGTGAGGCTACCAAAGGCAAGCGGAACGGCAGCCATATATTGCAGGCAATGATCACGATCTGCGGCGTTTGCCAGCTTCCCGACCTTGGAAATGATCCGGATCGCAGATTCATGAGTGGTGATCACGATCTTATTTATCTCGTTCAGTCGGTCTTTAACTTCCGGATGCAAGATAACAGCCGCTTCTGCCGCAGTTTGAGCATGGAATTCGGCAGGGAAGGAGATTTTGAAAAGGATGTTTTCCATTACGTAGGAACCGAATTCCTGTGGGAGCGAGAATTGGCGTTTATCCTCGGGTTTGAGCTTCTGATCTTTATTGGTTTTACTAAACAGAACGTCATAAAAGCCCCATTGGGGCGCTGTCAACACTCCCGGAACGCCCATTTCACCTCGCATTGCAATATCCGCCAACCGGACCGCCCGTGATGTGGCGTCACCCGCTGCCCAGGACTTCCGGGAGCCAGCGTTGGGAGCATGGCGGTAAGTCCTGAGGGATTGCCCGTCTACCCAGGCATGGGACAGTGCCGAAAGCAGCTGATCACGATCCGCGCCCATTAATCGGGAGGCCACCGCCGTTGAGGCCACTTTAACAAGCACCACATGGTCCAGCCCAACGCGATTAAAAGAGTTTTCGAGGGCCAGGACGCCTTGGATCTCATGAGCCATGATAATGGCTTCCAGAACGGTTCGCATTGTTAACGGCTCTTTGCCTTCAGCAACCCGTTTCTGCGAAAGGTGGTCTGCAACAGCCAGTATGGCACCCAGATTGTCCGATGGATGCCCCCATTCAGCCGCCAGCCATGTGTCGTTGTAGTCCAGCCAGCGAACGATGCAACCAATGTCCCACGCAGCCTTTACGGGGTCCAGCCGGTAAGGCGTTCCGGGCACACGGGCACCGTGCGGAACAATGGTGCCTTCGACGATTGGACCAAGATGTTTGGTGCATTCGGGAAAGCGCAGAGCCAGAAGACCACAACCGAGTGTATCCATCAGACAATATCGGGCGATATTCCAGGCTTCTTCGCTGGTTATTTCATAGGTAAGAACGTAATCCGCGATTTTCTGAAGGACTTCGTCATAATCAGGACGTTCATTGAGATCGAATGTTGCAGACATAGGGGAAGCCTCCTTGCCTCCACTATAGTTTCCGTCAAATGCTATCGCCAGGAACCCTCACCCAACCTTCCATCAAGACCCGCGCACTACGGCTCATAATGGCTTTGGTTGCGGTCCACTGACCATCCACTTCCTTCGCTTCTGCCCCCACACGTAAAGTGCCTGATGGGTGACCAAAGGTCACATGGGTACGGTCGCCACCGCCAGCAGCGAGGTTTACGAGGGTTCCGGGAACGGCCGACGCCGTGGCAATGGCCACCGCCGCGGTGCCCATCATGGCGTGGTGGAGCTTGCCCATGGACAGAGCTCGGACCAGGACATCCACATCCCCTGCCCCGATGTTCTTGCCGCTTGAAGAAACGTAATCCGAAGGCTTCGCCACAAAGGCCACTTTCGGGGTGTGCTGTCGATTGACGGCTTCTTCAATGTTCTGGATCAGCCCCATTTTTACCGCGCCGTAGGCCCGGATGGTTTCGAACATCGCCAGGGCCGCGGGATCGGAGTTGATGTCGTCCTGCAGCTCGGTGCCTTTGTATCCGATGTCCTCGGCGTTCACGAAGATGGTGGGGATGCCGGCATTGATCATGGTGGCTTTAAAGGTGCCTACGCCAGGCACTTCCAGGTCGTCCACCAGGTTGCCGGTGGGGAACATGGAGCCTTCGCCATCAGCCGGGTCCATGAATTCCACCTGCACTTCAGCGGCCGGGAAGGTCACGCCGTCGAGCTCAAAATCGCCGGTTTCCTGCACTTCACCGTTGGTGATGGGCACGTGGGCAACGATTGTTTTCTTGATGTTGGCCTGCCAGATGCGCACGGTGCAGGTGCCATTTTCCGGAATACAGTCTTTGGCCACAAAGCCGCCGTTGATGGCGAAAGCGCCTACGGCGGCAGTGAGGTTGCCGCAGTTACCGCTCCAGTCCACAAAGGGCTTGTCGATGGAGACCTGGCCGAACAGGTAGTCGACGTCGTGATCCGGCTGGGTGGGTTCTGCCAGGATCACAGTCTTGCTGGTGCTGGAGGTAGCACCGCCCATGCCGTCGATTTGCTTCTGGTAGGGGTCGGGGCTGCCGATCACCCGCAACAACAATTTGTCCCGGGCTTCGCCCGGGCTCTGGCAGGCTTCCGGCAAATCCTTCAGCCGGAAGAACACGCCTTTGCTGGTGCCGCCACGCATGTACGTGGCGGGGATCTTTATTTGTGGCTTGTGTGTCATGCCGCACCTTCCGATTGCAGGAAATCCTCGGCAAACCGCTGCAACACCCCACCAGCGCTGTAGATAGACACTTCTTCAGCGGTGTCCAGGCGGCAGACGACCGGAATGCGCTCGGTGCTGCCGTTCTTCCGATGAATGACCAGCGTGAGCTCTGCGCGAGGCGCAGGGGTGCCCTCCACGTCGTAGGTTTCGGTGCCGTCGATGCCAAGGGTCTTGCGAGTGGTGCCGTCCTCGAACTGCAGGGGCATCACGCCCATACCGATCAGGTTGGTGCGGTGAATCCGCTCGAAGCCTTCGGCCACGATGGCTTCTACGCCTGCCAGCGCGACGCCTTTGGCGGCCCAGTCACGGGACGAGCCCTGACCGTAGTCGGCACCGGCGATGATGATCAGCGGCTGCTTGCGCTCCATGTAGGTTTCGATGGCTTCCCACATGCGGACCACTTTGCCTTCCGGCTCGATGCGGGCCAGGGAGCCCTGCTTCACGTTGCCGTTTTCATCCCGAACCATTTCGTTGAAAAGTTTGGGGTTGGCAAACGTAGCGCGCTGGGCTGTCAGGTGATCACCGCGGTGGGTGGCGTAGGAGTTAAAGTCTTCCTCCGGCACGCCCATCTTGTGCAGGTACTCACCAGCGGCACTGTTCATCATGATCGCGTTTGAGGGCGACAGGTGGTCGGTGGTGATGTTGTCCGGCAACACCGCCAGCGGACGCATGCCCTTGAGGGTTTTCTCACCTACCATGCCACCTTCCCAGTAAGGTGGGCGACGGATGTAGGTGCTCTGGGGGCGCCACTCGTACAGCGGGTTGGTGTTGGCCTGGGCATCCCGGGTAATGTCGAACATCGGGATATAGGTGCTGCGGAACTGCTCCGGCTTCACGCTGGATTTCACGATGGCATCGATTTCCGCATCGTCCGGCCAGATGTCCTTCAGGGTGACGGGGTTGCCGTCTTGATCGTAGCCCAGGGCGTCTTTCTCGATATCGAAACGGATGGTGCCTGCAATCGCATAGGCAACCACCAGCGGCGGCGACGCCAGGAATGCCTGCTTGGCGTATGGGTGAATCCGGCCGTCGAAATTCCGGTTACCGGAGAGCACGGCAGTGGAGAACAGGTCGCGATCCATAATTTCCTGCGCGATCTTCGGATCCAGGGCGCCACTCATGCCGTTACAGGTCGTGCAGGCAAAAGCCACCACGCCAAAACCGAGCTGCTCCAGCTCAGGCAGGAGTTTGGCCTCTTCCAGGTACATCTTGACGGTTTTGGAGCCCGGCGCCAGGGAAGTTTTCACCCAGGGCTTCCGGGTCAGGCCCAGCTTGTTGGCGTTGCGGGCAATCAAGCCTGCAGCCACCATGTTGCGGGGGTTACTGGTATTCGTACAGCTGGTGATGGCGGCGATGATGCAGGCGCCATCCGGCATTTTGCCCTCTTCCTGTTCCCATTCACCGGCAATGCCACGCGCTGCCAGCTCGGAGGTAGGCAGGTGTGCGTGAGGGTTGGAGGGGCCTGCCAGTGTGCGAGTGACTTTGGACAGGTCAAACTTCAGCACGCGCTCGTATTCCGCGTTTTTCATGCTGTCGGCCCAGAGACCCGTTTCCTTGGCGAATTTCTCGACCAGGGCCACCTGATCGTCCTCGCGGCCGGTCAGCTTCAGGTAGTCGATGGTCTGACCGTCGATGTAGAACATCGCTGCGGTGGCGCCATACTCCGGAGTCATGTTGGAGATGGTGGCACGGTCGCCCACGCTGAGGCTGTCTGCGCCCTCACCATAGAACTCCAGGTATGCGCCGACCACTTTCTCCTTGCGCAGGAACTCGGTGATGGCCAGTACCATGTCGGTACTGGTGATGCCGGGCTGAAGTTTGCCAGTCAGCTCTACACCAACGATATCCGGCAGGCGCATCATGGAGGCACGCCCCAGCATAACGCTCTCGGCTTCCAGACCACCCACACCCACGGAAATAACGCCCAGGGCATCAACCATCGGGGTGTGACTGTCGGTACCGACACAGGTATCCGGGAAGGCTACGCCATCGCGGTTCTGTACCACCGGAGACATCTTCTCCAGGTTGATCTGGTGCATGATGCCGTTGCCGGGAGGGATCACGTCCACGTTTTTGAACGCGGTCTTGGTCCAGTTGATGAAGTGGAAACGGTCATCGTTTCGACGGTCTTCAATCTCACGGTTCTTCTCGAACGCGTCCTTCTCGAAGCCGGCGTGCTCCACGGCCAACGAGTGATCCACGATCAGCTGGGTCGGAACCACAGGATTGACCTTGGCGGGGTCACCGCCCTTCTCGGCAATGGCGTCACGCAAACCTGCGAGATCCACCAGAGCGGTCTGGCCAAGAATGTCGTGGCATACCACGCGGGCCGGATACCAGGGGAAATCCAGGTCGCGCTTGCGTTCGATCAGCTGTTTCAGGGAATCCGTCAGCACCTCAGGATCGCACCGGCGAACCAGTTGCTCAGCCAGGATCTTGGAGGTGTACGGGAGCTTGTCGTACGCGCCGGCCTGGATGTCTTCAACGGCCTGGCGAGTATCGAAATAGTCCAGGTCGGTACCTGGCAGACTCTTGCGGTATTCAGTGTTCATGGCCGCTCCTCAATCGGAACCCACTTGGCATCCGCCGGGCCGGTGTAATCGGCGCTTGGGCGAATGATGCGGTTGTTCTCACGCTGTTCTTTCACGTGGGCGGTCCAGCCGGATACCCGGGACATCACGAAGATTGGGGTGAACAATTCGGTTGGAATGCCCATGAAGTGGTAGGCGGATGCGTGGAAGAAGTCCGCGTTACAGAACAGTTTCTTCTCGCGCCACATAACCGCTTCACAGCGCTCGGATACCGGATACAGCACGGTATCGCCCACTTCTTCCGCCAGCTTCTTGGACCACTGCTTGATGATGGCGTTCCGCGGGTCGGACTCCTTATAAATCGCGTGACCGAAGCCCATGATCTTTTCTTTCCGCTCAAGCATGCCCATCAGGCCTTCTTCGGCCTCTTCCGGGGTCTTGAACTTCTGGATCAGCGCCATGGCGGCCTCGTTGGCACCGCCGTGCAGAGGACCGCGCAGTGAACCGATCGCACCGGTCACACAGCTGTGAATGTCAGAAAGTGTGGAGGCACACACGCGGGCGGTGAACGTGGAGGCGTTGAACTCGTGCTCTGCGTACAGGATCAGAGAGACGTTCATCACGCGCTCGTGCAGTTCGCTGGGCTTCTTGCCGTGAAGCAGCTCCAGGAAATGGCCGCCGATGGAATCCACGTCGCTCTCGGTTTCGATCCGAACGCCTTCGTGGGCGAAGCGATACCAGTAGGTGATAATGGACGGGAACACCGCCAGCATACGGTCGATCTTGTCGTCCTGCTCGCTGAAATCTTCTTCGGTTTCCAGGTTACCCAGCATGGAGCAGCCGGTACGCATCACGTCCATCGGGTGCGCGTCTTTGGGGATCTGCTCAAGCACGGTTTTCAGGGCAGCCGGCAGGCCACGCAGGCTCTGGAGTTTTTTGGTATAGGCATCCAGCTCTTGGCGATTCGGCAGTTTGCCCCGAAGCAGAAGGTAAGCGATTTCTTCAAACTGGGCTTTTTCAGCCAGATCTGCGATGTCGTAGCCGCGGTATGTCAGGCCGGCGCCGCTTTTGCCGACGGTGCACAGAGCCGTTTCGCCAGCTACCTGGCCACGGAGGCCTGCGCCACTCAGTTGTTTTGCTTCAGCCATTGTTGTCTCCCATCTTTATCTTGTTTGGACAATGGGGTCAGATAACACGGTCATCTGACCCCAATCGCAGTCGTTAGCCTTTGCTCTGCTGGAACAGCTGGTCCAGCTTCTGCTCGAAATCGTGGTAGTTCAGGAAATCGTACAGCTCCATACGGGTCTGCATCATATCAACCACGTCTTTCTGGTCGCCCTTCTCCAGGATGTTCTGGTAAACAGTCAGAGCGGCCTTGTTCATGGCGCGGAAGGCGCTGAGCGGGTACAGAACCATGTCGGCGCCGGCTTCGGCCAGTTCCTTGCGGTTGTATAGCGGTGTGGCACCAAATTCGGTGATGTTGGCCAGGATGGGTACGTCCAGAGCTTCGGAGAAGGCCTTGTAGTGCTCAAGTTCCGTAACCGCTTCGGCAAAGATGCCGTCGGCGCCGGCTTCAATGCAGGCCTTGGCGCGCTCGATAGCGGCTTCGAGGCCCTCTTTTTGGAACGCGTCGGTACGGGCCATGATAAAGAAGTCTTTGTCTTCCCGGGCATCCACGGCGGCCTTGATGCGGTCGACCATCTCCTCCTGCGACACGATTTCCTTGTTCGGGCGGTGACCACAGCGTTTCTGGGCAACCTGGTCTTCGATGTGGACAGCGGCTGCACCGGCACGCTCCATCTCGCGGATGGTGCGGCCGATGTTGAAAGCACCACCCCAGCCGGTATCAATATCAACCAGCAAAGGTACGTCGGTAGCTGCGGTAATTCGGCGAACGTCCTCGACCACATCGTTCATGGAGGTCATGCCCAGATCCGGCAAACCGTAGGAGGCGTTAGCGACGCCGCCACCGGAAAGATAAATGGCCTGATGACCCACTTTCTCGGCCATCATAGCGGCGTAGGCGTTGATGGTTCCGACAATCTGAAGGGGCTGGTTGTCTTTGAGCGCTTTGCGGAAGCGGGCGCCGGGGCTGAGTTTGTTGGACATGGTGTTGGCCTCTCTTGGTTATTCGTAAATTTGTGCGTGAAATCGGGGTCTGACCCCTTGTTCAAATTGTGAGCTCGCCTTCCTCGATCTTTCTCTCGATGTTCTGTCTTGCTGCGTTGATATGGCGTTTCATCAGAAATTCGGCGAGTTCCCCATCGCGCTGGGCGATGGCCTCGACGATACGGCGGTGTTCACCCAGTGCCCGCTGGGGGCGCCCGGTGGAGGTGCTGAGACGGTAACGGTACATCCGTACCATGTAATAAAGATCACCCAGCAGCATCTGGGCAAGTTTGGTATTGCGGCTACCGGTGGCGATTCTGTGGTGGAAGTCGTAATCCCCTTCGGCCTGGTAATAGGCCTGGCCCTGGGCTTCATCGATCATGCGTTCGTGGGTGTCGAGGGTGGCCTGAAGGTCGGCAATTTCCTGGTCGGTCATGCGCTCGGCGGCCTGTCGAGCGGCCAGCCCCTCCATGACTTCGCGTATGCGGTAGAGCTCCATTAACTCGGATGCGCTGACTGAAACCACCTTGACGCCGGCGTGGGGACGGCGCACCAGAAGGCCGCGGGATTCAAGACGGCCCAGCGCTTCCCGGAGCGGGCCACGCGTGAGGTTAAAACGGGAACAAAGCTCCAGTTCGCCGATCTTCTCGCCGGGCGCCAGTTCCCCTTTGACGATTGCCGTTTGCAGACAATCGAAAGCCTCGTCGGCGCGGGTGTAGGTAGTAGACAGTAACTCAGCCATAGTTTGTCAACAAAACCGGGTTGATTTTGAGCAAAGCTACGCTTGAGCGATCATATTGTCAACAATATTGGCTAAATTGAGCTGCAGATTGTTTACAATAGGCAGAGCCAATCAGTAGATCTGGCGTTCGTCGACCGGTGGCGGAGTGTACTGATATAGCCAGGTCTCCGTCAGCGGCTCGCCGCCCAGCCTGAGGTACAGGCGGATATTGACAGGTTCAGTGGAATCATCTGGCACGAGGTCAAACATGGCCCGGTAGCCATTGATTGCAGACAATGGTCTTGCGGAAGTGATTTCGACGTCTCCGCGGCTCACGCTTATGACCGTCTCTACCCCTGCATCCTTGGCGAGCATTTGAAGCGCGCCGCCGGCGAAATCAACGGCAAAGCGCCAAGAGAAATAGGTGCGCTCCTGACCCACAACACCGCCCAGCCCGGTCCTGGTTGCCTGCACAGTGGCTAATTCATATGGTTGCAACGGAGCTTGCTCGCCCCAGTGCAGGCGGTAGCTGTAGAGGTATTCCCGGCCTGGCAACAGAGGTTCCTGCGGGCGCCAGAAGGCGACGATGTTGTCGAAGGTTTCATCCACGGTAGGGATTTCCACCAGATCAACACTGCCCCGCCCCCAGTCTCCCCGGGGCTCCACCCAGAGGCTGGGCCGGCGATCGTAAAACACGCCATCATCCTGGTAGTGGTCGAAATCCCTGTCCCGCTGGAGCAGGCCAAAGCCGACGGGATTGTTGTCCTGAAAAGTGTTGAACCGGAGATTGACGGGATTCACCAGCGGCCGCCACAACCACTCGCCGTTGCCGTTGCGAATTGCGAGGCCGTCAGAATCGTGTATTTCCGGACGCCAGTCGTAGCCCATGCGATCATCATTTTCGCCCACCTGGTACATGCTGGTCAGCGGTGCAATGCCCGCCCGGGTAATTTCTGTTCTCGGATAGAGTGCCGCATCCACATCCATGACCATGTTGCGCCCCGGGTCGAGCACAAACGAGTAGGCGCCGGTGGTACTGGGGGAATCCAACAGAGCCCATACCCTGAGTTGCTGGCTGCCCGGGGCCGGTTTCTCCAGCCAGAACTCGGAAAACCGGGGAAACTCTTCTTTGCGATCCATGCCGGTATCAATGGCCAGCCCTCTGGCCGACAGGCCGTACTGCATCTCCGAGCCCACCGCCCGAAAGTAACTGGCGCCCAGGAAGGCGGCGAGATCCAGGGCAAAGTTTTTATGGTAGTGGATCCGAAAACCGGCGTAGCCCAGGTCTTCTGGCAAATCGCCCAGGGGCTGATCGCCGTTGTACCGGAACAGATCCTGTCGATAGGCCAGTTCCGTTGCCTCGCCATCAGTGACTTCATGGATTTTTACGGGTTGTTGGAAATACAGCCCAAGGTGGAAGAGCTGAATCTGGAAAGCAGTGTCGTCGTCGCGCCAGAGCGCCCGGTCGGACCTGAAGGCGATGGCCTGATAGTCATCCCAGGAAATGGATTTCAGTGATTGGGGCAATTCATCCTTATGAGAGACATACGCCTCAGCTGCCAGTGCCCGGGCCCGACCTTTGAGCCAGGCGTAGTTGAAGGCACGGGGACTGCTACCAGCAACTGGTTGGAGGCCGGCACCGTTCACCAGAGGCGACAGTGGTAACGCGCCGGCACTTACCAGTGCTCCGAGCCCCTTGATCAGCGTTCGTCTGTCCATTGTTCTCGCCCCTCCTGTGCCGGGCCATAGATTGCCATAGAGAAGATCACGTGGACTATGTACGAACAATAAAAGGTAGAGAGCCTATCCGGGCAAGGAACCCACGCCGCCGGAAGCGCACCAAAATAGTGCAATCAGGCAAGGAGGATCGCACTAAGAGACCTCTGATCAGAGAAATTTTTGGTGATGGTAAACCTGAAGAACCCTCCTCTAAAGGGCCATAGCTCTTTGCTAGAACGTACAATTTCCATCACGCCCCTGCATTTGTCGTTACAACTTGGGTAAACTCGGCACACTTTGTGATAGAACACTTGTTAATAGGCTTACGCAAAGGCGTTAAGCAGCCCACAGGGCGTGAAACCGACCATCAAAGGACGAACGATATGATCAAAAAATGCCTGTTTCCCGTCGCCGGCTACGGCACCCGCTTTCTTCCGGCCACCAAGGCGATGCCCAAGGAGATCCTGCCGGTAGTGAACAAACCCCTGGTTCAGTACGGCGTTGAGGAAGCCTCCGAAGCAGGTATTCACGAATTCGGCTTCGTGACCGGTCGGGGCAAGCGCGCTATCGAAGATCATTTCGACATCAGCTACGAGCTCGAACAACAGATTGCCGGCTCGGGTAAGGAAGAGCTGCTGACCTCCATCCGCGAACTGATCGACCACAACAGTTTTGCCTTCACTCGGCAGAATGAGATGAAGGGCCTCGGCCACGCCATACTGACTGGTCGCAATCTGGTGGGTGACAACCCGTTTGCGGTCGTGCTGGCGGATGACTTTTGCATTGGCCCCGATGGTGAAGATGGCGTCCTGGCGCAAATGGTGAAGCTCTACAACCAGTTCCGCTGCTCTATTGTAGCCATAGAAGAAGTGCCGGCTGATGAAACCCACAAGTACGGGGTGATCGCCGGTGAATCCATGAAAGATGGCCTCTACCGGATCACAGACATGGTAGAAAAGCCGGCTCCGGAAGATGCGCCCAGCAACCTCGCCATTATCGGCCGCTATATTCTCACGCCGGATATCTTCGAAATTATTGAGAAGACCCCGGCGGGCAAGAACGGTGAAGTCCAGATCACCGATGCCCTTCTCGAGCAGGCGAAAAACGGTTGCGTACTGGCTTATCAGTTCAAAGGGCGCCGGTTCGATTGCGGCAGCATTGATGGCTTCGTGGAAGCCACCAACTACGTTTACGAGAATATCTACAAAAAAGGCAAATAAGGCATCTTGGGCGGGATCAGTTGCCCAGGATTTGCAGAATCATTCGCCGGTTTTCCGCACTGGTCCTGCGGAACCGGCGAAGAAGCTCCGCTTCTTCCGTGGTCAACTGGACCTTATCAAGGACTTGTTCCAGCTCATCCAGCGACTCCAGAAGTTCGTCGCTCTTATCCAGGGCAATACCGGGCAGCTCGAGTTGCCCATGGTCCTCAGGCTTTTCTGGCTCCCAGTGCTGAATGGGTTGCGCATGCTGCATGGCCACTTACCTCGTCATCCAAGCCGGGATACTCGTCCCGATAATGCCCTGCGAAGTGAATCAATCCAGAAATGTAACGTACATATAGCTTTGCACACAATCTGCCTATACTGAAGATGGCAACAACCAAACAGGCTAATTATGGCGGCAAGAACTCTGGATATCGACTCGGCATGGGAGTTGGTGCTTAGCGCAGTTAACCGCAGCAATGTGACACTGCCATTGCCGGGAACCGACAAAGAAGCGGTAAAACTCAACGGCCACGGGGCTTGGCACCTGATGCAACCGGCGACGGGTGAGGCGAAGGATCTGCTCGCGGTATTCCTACCCCTTTGTCGGCCCGTGCCAGATAACGGCAGCCCCAAAGTTATTGGTCAGTTGGGCCAGAGCCTGGACGGACGCATTGCCACGGTTACCGGTCGCTCCCGTTTCATCAACGGCGACGATGGAATTACCCATCTGCACCGGATCCGAGCAGTGTCGGATGCGGTTGTTGTTGGAGCCGGAACCGCAACTACAGACAATCCCCGGTTGACCGTTCGCCGCACCAGTGGCCGCAACCCCGTGCGCGTGGTCATTGACCGTCACCATCGCGTACCGGACAGCCATGACCTGTTCACCGATGGCGAAGCTCCCACCCTGCGGTTGGTGGCGGGTACTTACGAGAAAGCGAAGAATCCATCGATCGGTTCCGGAGTTACTGAGATTCCCTGTCTCGGGGATGCCGAATCCGAAGATGCCGTCGATCCGAGAGTGATCCTCGAGGTTCTCGCAGACCTGGGGCTGAAAAAAGTCTTTGTGGAAGGGGGCGGTGTTACCGTTTCGTGCTTCCTGAACGCCGGCTTGCTGGACCGCCTGCACGTGATGGTTGCGCCCATGATCATTGGCAGCGGCAGGCCAGCTTTCTCGCTTCCCGAGATCGATTTTTTGGATGATGCCTTGCGACCTCGCGCCCAACTTATAAACCTCGGCAGCGATATGCTCTTCGACCTCGATTTTACCCGTGATGTGTAGGTCGAAAAAAAGCAGCCCCTGGCAGACTGGACACCAACACCAACGCCCCGTACCCAACGCTCAGTGCCACGCCCTGCTCCGCGGGCAATCCCGCCATTGGCCATAACAAGGCTGCAGCGCCCTCGCGGATGCCCCAACCGGCAACCGTCAGCGGTATTACCATACTCAGCAGCAGAATACTGCCCAGACTGACAATGATGGCCGCCGACTCTGTGCTTTCGATATAGCCTGCGCCCCAGGCCAGGCAGAGAAACACCCCAAGATAGCTCGCCAGCACCAGTAAAGATGAACCGATCTGTACCGGCAACACCGTTCGGTTTAGCAAAGACTGGTAGAGATCCTGTCTGAGCCGCTGAAGATAAGCCGCCAGCCCGGTTTTCAGGGCCAACCAGAGTGCAAGAAACACCGCAATAACGCCGACGCCCAGCCAGAACCCGCCATTCCATTGACCAGCCGTTACCCGTCCGGAACCGAGCAACCAGCTGACCGATATGACAACCACCAGCGCCAAAACCAGTTGGCCTGAAAGTCGCTCGATGGCCACCCCGTGCACCGCGGAGAGGCGCTCTCCGGCGCCGCTGCCATGTCGCCAGGCCCGGTTTACGTCGCCGAGCACACCTCCCGGCAACACCTGGTTCAGAAACGTCGCCAGATAGTACTCCCGCACCGCTACACCATAGGCCAGGGGCAGCCCGAGCCGTTCGACGGTGTAACGCCATCGCCAGGCGGACAACGCCACCTGAAAGACCGTAAGCGCCAGTGCGGGAACCAGGACATAAGGAGAAAAGCGGGCAAGCTCCTGCCAGAGCTCACCTGCATCGATAGAGCGGATCACGAATCCGATCACCAGAACCGTGAATAACCAACGGGCAGCCAACTTCACCTGCCTTTGACGCAGTTCGGTCAAGGCAATGCCTCAGGTGGCAACGCCAGCAGATCCAGATGTCTCACAACAATCGTCAGATCCCCTTCGGATAACTGGTGATTGCGTCTCTCCAGCCAGCGTGACAATCGGTCCGCCTCGTGAGGTGACTGCTCAATGGCCGCGTCGATCCAGCCCTGCATCAGCATTTTGGCCAATGCGTGATCCCTGCCATCCAGCATCCAGGGGGATTCCGCCAGTTCAACCCGGTAACCTTCGGCAACCAGCAGGTCTTGCAACACAGTGCTGGCCTCCGGCCCCAGCGCGGCACCAATTCCCTTGTCGCCGTGCTGGTGCCGATTCACCAGAGTCTTTACCAGCTCATCATCAGGATGCTCGGGAGCCAGCTCAAAGTGACCGGCGTAGCTCAACACAATGAGCATCGCGGACTTCCTTCTTGCGGCTGCCAGGGCTAACGCATTCAGCCATGGCTCGGAAACCAGATCAATCAGTGCTGACGCTGTTATCAGGTCCGCCTCACGGGGCAGTTGTTGCTCCATGTTTTCCGACGTCAACTGAACCGTGCGGGTTTCAAACGGCACATCCAGGCGGTCCACACGCTGTCCGGCCTCCCGCAATAATGCAGAATCCTGATCCAGTGCCAGCCAGGTTTGAGGCACCTGCAGCGCAGGCACCAGGAAAAGCGCGTTTGAGCCACGACCGGTTCCAATGTCGACAATTTGCATCGGGTAGTGGCTCTCGGGCGACAAGCCATCATAACGATTCAGCAACCATTGATTGAGCTGATCGGTCAGCCCTTGTGAGCGAGCCCGGTGATCCGCTGCTTCCCGGGCTGCCAGCCATGTGCTCTCGAATTCCGAATGCTGGTGCAGATGCGTGGAAAGGCCACTGAAATAGTGCAGCGCTTCTAAGACATCTTTGCCGGTATCCGCCCATGAGCGGATTCGGCGGGATTCCCTCGCGGCAAGTTTACGGGCGTGCTCAAGCTGTTCCGGATGTTCCAGCCAGTTCCTGAGGCGCGCCTCAAGGGCCCTGACATCGCCCGCACAATACTGAACCACACCAGGCCTGGCGGAGGTGTTGGCAAGGGCGCCGCCATCGGAGGAAATAACGGGTAGCCCTTCCGCCAGCGCCTCATCAATCACCATGCCATAGCCCTCGTACAGGGAAGGCAGTACAAAGAGATCCGCCTTGCGGTAGAGCTCGGCCAGCCCGGCTTCTTCGACTTCCCCTGCCAGCGCAATCCTGTCTTCAAGGCCCGCTTCTGCAATCGCCTGGCGAACCTGCTGGCTGTATTCCGGATCACGACTGTAAGACCCTGCCAACGTGCATTGCCACGACACGCCCTTCAGGTTTTCCAGCGCCTCCACCAATTGATGCTGGGCCTTTCGGGGTGACAGATGAGCAACGCACAGAATGTGAGGGGTACCAGTTTGCGACGACTGATCACAGCCTCTGGGGTTCGCGGCTCGGGTGACGCCCGGCTCGGCAACCCTGATCCTCTCAGCCGGCACCTCGTAATCCGCCAGGCGAGCGGCGGTGTGTTGGCTGGTGGTGATCACCCCGTTTACAAATCCGAGCGCACGCGTTTCTGAATCAAAAAACCACTGTCTATTGGCTTCGCTGATCCCCGTTTCATCAGCCAGGGGGTGGTGTACCAGCGCGATCAGATTGAGGCGTGGAGAATGCTTTTCAACAATCTCCGGCAGCCCCCCCATGGCAAGACCATCGAGTACCACAGAGGCGCCATCAGGCAGACTCGCGAGCTTCTTATCCATCCCATTACGGGCAACCCTGTCCGGGCGTGGAAACTGCCCGGGCAACCCACTGACCCGGGCTCTGCAACCGGCGTCGCCCAGGGCTTCCACGAGCTTGCGGACATACCGGTAGCCGCCCGTGTTCTGTTCCGGATCACCCGGAACAATAAACTCCAGGAAGCCCGGTTTGTCAGATTCCGGCATGGTAGCTTGCCCAGGCAATGTGGGATTCCGAGAGGGTGACTTTCAGGCTGACAATCCCTTCTCCTGTCTCGCCAAGACGGCCACCGTGAATGGCTGCCGCCATACGATCGAAAACCAGTTTGGCCATGAATTCGGTGGTGGTATTCCGGCCACGCAGTTCCGGCAGCTCGTCCAGGTTCTGCATATTGAATTCGGAGAGAATGCTTTTGAGAAGCTCGGAAGCCAGGCCTATGTCGACGACCAGGTCGTCCTTATCCAGTTGGTGACGCTCAAAGGTCACGTCGACCACATAGGTGGCACCATGAACCTTCTGCGCAGGACCAAAGATCTCTCCGTTGAAGCTGTGGGCAATCATCATGTGGTCCCGGACCGTCAAACCGAACATAGTCTCTCCTTAGCAGGCAATTTTGGATTTTCAGTAAACAACGCGATGGCACAGAGTATCCCGGCCATCGATCAGAATTCGCGCCATGGATTTTGGTAGATCATCAAACTTGCATTCGCCGGTAATCAGCACATCCAGCGCTTCGTTCTGGAGCAATTCCAATGCGAGCGCCAGGCGTTTGCGATAGTCCCACCGTGGAACTCGAGATGGCACTATCTGGCCCACCTGGCTGGATTTCAGGGTCAGACGCCGCGGATGGAATGCGGCCCCCAACGGTGCAGATACCAGCTGATCCCCGTACCAGCTCATTTCCACAATGGTCGCCTCCTGCCCTGCCAGCCCAAGAGCGGTCTCCAGGCCCGAGGGGTGGCCACTGGCATGGATAACAAGGTCGTGATCATCAGGGGCCGACTCACTGCTGAAGGTCAAACCGAGCTGTTCGGCAACGGCCTGTCTCTCTGGATTCGTATCGATCGCGGTGACACGGGCTCCCGGGATACGACTCGCCAGCCAGGCGACGAGCAGGCCAACAACACCAAGACCAACCACGGCGATGCGGTCACCGACTGCTGGCGCTCCATCCCAGAGGCCGTTTACAGCGGTTTCCATGTTGGCGGCAAGTATTGCTCGCTCGGCGGGCAAGTCTTTGGGCAACGGCGTCAACGCCGACGCCGGCACCCGGTAGCAATTCTGATGCGGATAAAGGCAGAACACCGTTTGGCCCACTAACTCTGCAGGCCCTTCCACTACTTTGCCGACGCTGGCGTAGCCGTACTTTACCGGACAGGGAAAATCTCCCTCCTGAAACGGCGCCCGCATGGCTGCGTATTCGCTCTTTGGTACCCGGCCATGGAAAACCAGTGATTCCGTGCCCCGACTGATACCCGAATACAGCGCCTGAACCGTGACCAATTCGTCCTTCTGCTCGTCATCAGAGGTAACCAGTGGCGTTTCCAGAATCTCGCCCTTGCCGGCGCCGGTTACCCACCAGGCTCGTGCCATCGATTCGGTGTTCGGCTCATCAGGGTCGCGATGCAAAAGGATCTCCTTTTTGGCAGTTTTTCAAACGTGCTGGTCGTCGCCCTGCACGGGCTGAACCTTCAGGTCTGAACACGGTCTATGCTCGTAAGCATGATCAGTTATACCAACTATAGTCAGTGTACAGCGCATCCGGGGTATTTGATGCCTGCAAACCTATACGCTGGAGTTCATTGATGGATTCTAACGGCCATTCAGCGTCGCAAAGGATGCCACTTTCCCTGGATCTCGTCTGGGGCTCGGGGCTTGTCGCCCTGTTCTGCGCAGCCACCGGCTGGTTAACCCAGCCCCCCGTCCTTTTCTACTTCTTGGCAGCGGCGCTTTACCTGGCCGTTTGTGCCCTGATCATCCGGTTCTGGCCCGAAACCCGGGATTTCGGATGGGCAAACCGGGCGACGCTGCTGAGAGGCAGTCTGGTGATAGTCCTGGTGGCTCTGGCCCCCTTTGCCGACCACCTCTCTGACAGCCTCTGGCTCTACGGATGGATGGCATTGCTGGCACTGGTTCTGGATGGCGTAGACGGAAAAGTCGCCAGGGCTACCGACTCCCAGAGCGAATTTGGCGCCCGCTTCGACATGGAACTGGATGCCCTGTTTATTCTCGGCCTCAGCGTGGCTGTCCTGGCATTGGGCAAGGCTGGTCCCTGGGTGTTGGCCCTGGGCCTTATTCGCTATGCCTTCGTTATTGCGACTCACATCCTGGACTGGCTGAATGCCCCACTGCCGGAGAGCTTCAGACGCAAGACGGTTTGCGTTTGGCAAATCGTTACCCTGCTGGTGGCCGTGTTGCCGCCGGTCAATGCGCTATTCGCCAGTATCACGCTTGCAACTGCTCTCGCACTGCTTGTGTGGTCGTTTTTCCTGGATATTCACTGGCTTTATCAGAGGAGACATCACCATGATGTTCATTAAACGGAAAACCCTTACCCGTTCTGCCATTGCCCTGCCTGCTGCTATCGCACTGAGCCCGGCAGCCATGGCCGAGCCGAGAAACTTTGTTGTCGACGACGAACACTTTTCAATGTTCTTCGAAATCATGCACATCGGCTACGCCCCGGTGATGGGGATGTTCCGCGAAGTAGAGGGACAATTCGTTTACGACGAAGAAGCCAGGGAGCTCGAATCTGGTCAATTGGTGTTCCAGAGCGACAGTGTGTACACCAATCACAAGAAGCGTGACGAACACGTTCGCAACGAGGATTTCCTCGACGCCGACGAGTATCCTGAAATTACCTTTACTATTACCGACTTCGAAACGACTGGCGAAAACACGGGCAAAGTAACCGGCGATCTGGAGTTACTTGGCCAGAAACGCCCCGTGGTGCTGGATGTGACCCTTAACAAGGCAGACGTCTACCCCTTTGGCCATGAGGAATACACACTGGGCATCAGCGCCTCCACCACTCTGAAACGCAGTGAATGGGGCATGACCTACGGCCTTGATGGCGCGATGGTCGGTGATGAAGTGAAATTGCATTTTGGCTTCGAGGCCATTCGGGAATCCGGCATGTTCTGATTACCGGCGAATCGGAATGTGAACCGCCGCACAACACGGACACGTTCTGTTACACAAAGAGTCCGAATTTTTGGGGTGCGGCGGAAATCCCGTTATCTTTAGAGCTACAACAATAATCAAGGGAGCCGCCTCATGCCGGGCAAGGTCGCTCTTCTTCTTACACTGGTAACGGCTGGCGTGGTTGGCACTGGGTATCTGCTCTCCGCTGACAACCGCACAGATTTCAGCTGGTTTGCGAAGGTGGCCGACTCGGCCAAGACGGCGCCTGTCCAAAACGCAGGGCTGGCAAGGCAGTCTTCTACCGATCCCTCGGCTGAGCCGGAACCACCCTCGGATAATGCCCTCGGGTTCATGCTGGCCAGCGTTGCCGATCAATACGCTGAAACTACCCGATACCCTCCGTGGTCCATACCTCTCTACCCGGAACAGGCGAACGCCTACCGTGGCAATCACTACGAGCCGGTCAGTCTGCCCCTCGAAGGTGACGGGCAGTTCACCGTAACGCTGGAGAAATACCGGTTTACTGCAGGGGAACAAATTCTTGTTGCAGCGGCTATCCGGGGCTCTCAGGTGGTCGGTCGCTCGCTGTCTGCAACGCTGGAGAGGCCGGAAAGCCGGGATGCCATCGCTGGCACCACCTTGGAAGAGGCGGGTTCCCCGGGTTACTTCGAGGGCGTTCTGTCCGCCGACGAATCACCGGGTGAATATCGGCTAATCGTCGAGGCCCGGCTTGATGGCAAACCAGTCCGCCATGTCTCAACACTGGCCATTGAACCTTACCTGGGCGAATTCGAGGGGCTTGGCGATGCCCGTATCCAGGGTAACAATCTGATAATTCCCGTTCGTTTCTCGCCGGAAGATTCCGGCTACTACGCGCTTTCGGCCCAGCTGTTTGTTGGCCAACGCCCGGTTGCTCAATTGCAGATGGAGAAAAGGCTGGACAGCACCTCAAACACGATCAATCTGAAGGCACACGGCACGGTATTGGCCAATCAGACGGTGGACGGCCAGCTACAGCTGAAAAACCTGCAGATTCGGCAGCTTCCCGCCCGGCCAGGTGACCGGACTAATTACGCTTTCGGCCCCGACGAGGGCTACGCTTTCACACCGCCGGATCTCGGCAGTCTTACCGATACACCGGCGGTGAATCCCGAATCAGAACAGCGCGCGGCTCTGCTGCGGCAGCTTGCCGACAAGTTCTGATGGCAGGGCGCAGGCTCTGCACCGGCTAACGCCGGGCTGTACCGCTACAAG
This sequence comes from Marinobacter flavimaris, assembly GCF_002933295.1. Taxonomy (GTDB): domain Bacteria; phylum Pseudomonadota; class Gammaproteobacteria; order Pseudomonadales; family Oleiphilaceae; genus Marinobacter; species Marinobacter flavimaris. Next base: position 748,775 of record NZ_PSSW01000001.1, on the reverse strand, counting down.
TGGCGGATAAACGTCTTGTGACAACAATAAAGCAGCAAAGACGGAGCAACTATGAAAACAACAAAGATCGGAAATGCCTGTAAGACCGCCCTGGCGGTCGCTATCACCGGCAGCTTGTTTGCCGGCACCGCCCAGGCCCAACTGGCCGGGCACAACGTGATCCTGGTTCACGGATTCCAGCAACAAGACCTGGCCAACCCTCCCGCCAATCTGCAGGAGGTGAAGAACGCCGGCGAGGACTATTGGCGTACTTTCTGGCTCTCCCGGGCCGAGGCCCGTATCGACTGGGGCAGTGACGGGCGCGTTGAAGGTGGTATTGCCCAGCAAGCCTATGAACAGATGCGTCAGATCAGTCAGCAAGGTCTGTGCAATGACTTTTGCATCATTGTCTCTCACTCTACCGGGGATCTCGTTACCCGGTATCTGCTGGAAAACCAGGCACGCTGGCTTCAATCCGAGGGCCTTCAGCCGTTGAAAATCCTGGCAACCCTGGATTACTCCGGCGCCGGCGGTGGCACTGAACTGGCCAACCTGGCACTCAGCCTTGCCTACAACGACAGCTGGTACAACTGGCCCCTCCGGGCCGCAGTAGAAGCCTTCACCGGCATTGAGCCGGAACCCGGCAAGCTGGGCGTGGTAAACGACCTGCAAACCAACGCAGCGCGTAACCTGGCGGTGAGCCCGAATGGAATCCCAAGGTTGCGTTTCGTGGCTGGTGGGTCGTCCTATGGCGGTATCACCAAGCCATTCATCGCCGGCACGGACGATGGCGTGGTACCCACCCATTCGGCCTGTGGTGCCACCTCCGCCGCCGGGATCGATTCCTGCTCTTCCAGCATCAGCCTGGCGGGCAAGGTAACGAGCCAGGATGGCCCGGCCGCTCTTTACTTCAACCACTATCCGGTACTGATGAACGAGGGAGTCACCCACAGCGGCGTGCTCGGCTCCGAGACGGGCAACATCTCCGTTCCGGTGGTCAACAACACCACTCTCGGCGGTTTGCAGGTGGATTTCGCCAGCCGCACCTACAACAAGCGCGCCTGGTGGCAATGGTGGGGTTCCGGTGACCGGTACATTGAAGTGCCCGGCTCAGATCAGACGGATATGTCGAATCTGGTTTACACAACCCTGAATAACTGACCTTAAACCTACGAATACTGTAAAGGGCTCAGGGAAGAGCCGCCTCTCACCTCGGTAGTTTTACCCATCTTTTCTTTTTAGTTCGCAAACTATACATTGGTTCGCTTTCGCCGTTCGATTCAACCACTGCCGCCAAGCGATATCCGATGTCTGACACTCACAAATCCGATCTTCTACTGGTTGTTGTCACCCTGTTTGCAGCCATCAGCTGGATGTTTTCCAAGGAAGCAGTACTGCTGATGCCGCCTCTCATGTTCATGGCGGCCAGGTTTTTGATCGCCGGGACTGTGCTCGCCTTTTTCGCCCGTCGGTCGCTGATGAAACTGAGCGTCGATCAGCTTCGCCGAAGTGTGGGTGTCGGGCTGGTGTTTGGCACGGCCATGACCTGCTGGGTGATGGGACTGGTTCATATAACGAGCCTGGGTGAAGGCGCCTTTTTGACCAGCCTGGGTGTCGTAATAGTGCCGATTATCGCACGCCTGGTGTTCAAGGAAGCCCAACCGCCGAGCACATGGTTGGCCATTCCCATTGCCGTTGCCGGGCTCGCGCTGCTCTCCCTTGAGAACGGATTTCGCCCCGAAGCGGGCCAGATTTTCTTTGTCATGGCAGCGACGATTTTCGCCCTGTATTTCAATCTCAATACCCGGGCAGCCAACCAGAGAACCGTGATAAACCGGCTCGGCAGAACGGTGGAAAAGCACCGCGTACCCGCCCTGCCCCTCACAGCCATTGCGCTGCTGACGGTCGGCCTGCTCACCCTGGTTGAATCCATGATTATGGAGCCCTGGCGGCCTACCCTGAATAATCTCTCACCAATGCTGGTCTGGTGGGTGGTGGCCAGTGCCGTGATTGGCACGGCCGGTCGTTTCCTTCTTCAGACGTTCGCCCAGAGCCTGTCTGCGAACAGCCATGGCGTGGTGATTCTGGTACTTGAGCCGGTGTGGGTTGCTCTGTTCGCGGCAGGATGGTTTGGCGAGTCTATGACCGGCATTCAACTGGCCGGCTGTGGCCTCATCTTTGCAGCCCTGATCGTCAACCGCTGGGCTGTGCTGAGCAAAGCCATCAAGGAAAAACTCCGCAAGCGGAAAACCGCATAAAAGTGGTTGACCAGCATCGGCTGAATCAGTATATTTCGTCCCCGTTGCAGGACACAGGACCATAGCTCAGTTGGTTAGAGCGCTACCTTGACATGGTAGAGGTCCCCAGTTCGAATCTGGGTGGTCCTACCAATCCTGTTGAAAAGAGTCACTTGGCTAACGCCCAGTGGCTTTTTTTATGCCCGTCCATTCAGAGACCTTCCCAGGCCGCTTATCGCAGAATCAAAACGAAGCACCGCCGCGGAATATTCCAAGACCGCGCAACTCCCGATATGATCTCTGCATGAAAAGCATAATAAAACATGATGCCTCTGCTCCACCTCGCTTGAGGGTCCTTCGTCGGAATGGGTTAGCGAGACGATATCTATTCAGCGCACTTTTAATTGCCCTGATCCCACTTGTTGTCCTGGCGTTCATGTACGACACACAGTATGTGAAAGCGCTGGAAAAGGTGACAGAAAGTCGGACGAATGCTCGACTTGCGGGCGCAGAGAACCTCTTAAGAACTTTCCTCCAGGAGCGAATCTATGAGCTTGAGGCTCTTGCCGACGTACCTGAGGTTTTCGATTGGTTGACCACTGCAAACGCCGAAGAGAAACCTAATGCCGAGGTCATGGCACAGCTGCGCCAGGCTCTCGATAGTCCCCATCTGTATGGGGTAGTGGTCAAGCCATCCCGATACGAGGCGCCCTTGTGGTATCTAACTCAAACGCTGCTGCAGCAAGTGGAGTTGGACGAACTGCCTTTAACTCCATTTGCCAACGGAGAAATAATCGGTCCGGCCCTACCAACTGATAGCAGGCCCGGTTGGTTTGTTCTCAGACTAAGCCCTACAGGGCTTAATCCCGCCCCTGAAGCCTGGGTTGGCTTGGTTGTGCGCCTTGCGAGCCTTACCGATCAGGTAAAAGATCTGAGCCTCACGGGCTTGCAGAGCCCTCTTATCGTAACGCCTCAAAACGTACCCATTACCGCCGTAGGAAATATACCCGGAAAACCTTCCTATTCCGCCAAGGACATTAACTCGAACGATTTTATCGAGGGCTGGCACATACGCCTTCAATGGCTCGGTGACCCTCTGCTGGGCCCTTTGGAGTCAGCCAGATTCGGGTTAATCCTTTTGGCTTCTGGAGCGGCCTTGGCCGTTATTTTGTTGTCACGTCACCTTTCAAAAAGGTTGGAAAAACAGGTCACTCCTTTGATTGAAGGAGCTGACAGAGTTGCTGGAGGCGATTTTGATACTCCGCTACACACGGAGGGTACAGCGGAAATAGGCTATCTGGCCTTTGCCCTCGAACGTATGCGCCTTCGTCTTCGGCGGCTGGTAAAGAGCATGGTTGACGTAGAACGCCGTGCCATACTCGGGCAATTCTCCGCGGGCGTTGCACACGAGATTAGAAACCCTCTCGCAACCATAAAGACTACAATTCAGGCCCTATCGCGGAAGGAGTCGGATCCCAAACGCCAAAAGTTAATGGAATCAGTTGACCATGAGATCGACCGAGTAAACGATGTTGTCCAACTGCTCTTGGATTACGCTCGCCCGAGAGAAGCCAAGGCAAGCAAGGTCAACATCATCGACGTTGTTGAAACAGTGAAAATTCTCGCCGATGCAGTGGCACATCGCCATGGGATTGAGTTGGTACAAGTCGAGCACGAATCTGTTTACGCATGGGCCGACTCTTCCCAGGTCCGACAGATCGTTATGAATCTGGTGATGAACGCCATTCAGGCAATGGAGGGTATTGGGGGCCGGGTTACAATTCGAACCAAACAGCAAGGCTTAGCAGTTTATGTTTCTGTCAGCGATAACGGCCCCGGCGTAAGCGCTGACCACCTGATCCACCTAACCGAGCCTTTCTTCACAACGAAAACCAATGGCACCGGTCTCGGCCTGGCCATTTGCAGACAGCTCGCGCAAGCTAATCAAGGTAACCTTCGTTTCCAAAGCGTTTCTGGCGAAGGCCTAAAAGTAACTTTGAAACTACCGCTCTATTTGAACAACGAAAACCAGGGATCCGTTTAATGCGAACGCCTACCGTCCTTATCATCGATGACGAGAAAAACCTTGTTAGTAGTCTGATGTTTTCGCTCGAAGAAGAAGGAATGACGGTTTTCGCCGCCTATGACGGAAAAAGCGGACTCACCGAGATTGAAAAACGGACACCAGACGTGGTCTTGCTCGATCTTAAATTGCCCGACCAATCTGGTTTTGAGGTTCTCGACCAGGTCCAGGCACTCCCGGCCCCGCCCATCACGATCATGATTTCGGCCCATGGCGATACTCGTGCTGCTGTCGAGGCAGTCAAAAAAGGCGCACAAGACTACATCACCAAACCGTTTGACCTGGACGAACTGATTCTTCTGATTCAGCGCAATCACAAGCATCGCCAACTTACAGAGGAAGTGGCCTATCGGAGAGAGCGGGAAGCGGACGTTCACGGCCTTGTTGGCCACTCCTCGGCCATGCGCAAGCTACTCGATCAAGTCGAGCGCATCGGTAAGAGCTCTGCGCGCACGGTACTTCTCCAGGGGCCATCAGGCAGCGGGAAAACCCTCATCGCGAAAGCTTTGCACGCCACAAAAGACAGAGCCGCACCGTTCGTATCTGTAAATTGCGCTTCGCTACCAGAAAACCTGCTAGAGGCCGAACTTTTTGGCGCAGAAAAAGGCGCATACACGGGCGCCGATAAGCGCCGAACTGGCTTGGTTGAGTTAGCAAACGGGGGGACTTTATTCCTGGATGAGATTGGTGAGCTGCCGTTACCTCTTCAGGCAAAGCTATTAACCTTCCTTGAAACCCACCGCTTCCGCGCGGTCGGCGGCCAGAAAGAAATAGAGGCTGATCTGCGTGTTATAGCGGCCAGTAACAGGGATCTACAGACCGAGGCTCAAACAGGAGCTTTTCGGGAGGACCTCTTCTACCGTCTAAACGTTATGCCACTTACCATTCCGTCTCTTGCCGAGCGTAGGGATGATATCCCCATGCTGGCTTCGAATTTCGCAACAGAACTTGCAGCGCAAGAAGGCTGCAGGCCGATCAACCTTTCTTCCGAAACCCTCACCACACTCTGCAATTACGATTGGCCGGGAAACATTAGGGAACTGCGCAATACCATCGAGAGACTGACCATCTTGCACGCTGGTGAGAGCATCAATGTCGATCAGCTTCCCCCCGAAATTACGAAGTCAGCTCCTCAAATAAAAACTTCGATTGCGGATAATGATGTTGAACGCAACGAAAAAAATGGATCATTGACCAGTGAAATTGCAAAACGGGAAGCTCAATGCATTTTGGACGCATTGGCTCAATCCAACGGCCGGAAGGGTGATGCCGCAAACTCCCTCGGAATATCCAGACACGCACTGAAAAGAAGGATGCAGAAGCTGGGGCTCACCGGAGATGAGCTGTGATCCCAATTTCCCACAACCGATTCATCGGTATCCTGTTTGGAATCTGTCTGGTGGTCCTCGTCACTTTTCCAATGCCTTCGAAGGCGCTGGAGTCTTTGGGTGCAAGCGAGGATACAGCGGATATTATCGTTGGATGCCTTTACCCCATGTCCGGACGAGCAGGTGTCTTGGGGCGAGATTCGGTAGTGGGCATACGACTCGCGCTTCAATACATTGAACAGCAGGGGTTGCCGACACTACCACGCCTCAGGGTTTTGCTTGGAGACACCAAATCCAAACGGTCAACCGCCGTTACGATTGCAAAACGATTCGTCGAGGAAGAGCAAGCCACATTTCTCTGTGGCGTTGTCAACTCATCGGTTGCTATTCAAGTCACCGAAATCGCAGCTTCCGCAGATGCGTTTTTCATCGGTACGGACCACGCCTCGTCCAGGCTCACCGATGAATTTTTCCACGATCGCTATTTCCGTGTGACGAACGACACGCGTCAATCGATGACTGCGGGAGCGCTCTTTATCAGAGATTACTTTGATGACCACTTGAAGAAAAAACCGCTTCGAATCTCGTACCTGGGTCCCGATTACGAATACGGTTATCAGGTGTGGGCCGATTTTCGCGAGGCTCTGAATAAATTGGGCGTGGATTACGAGATTGCCGGCACACTCTGGCCTCGGTTAAGTGAGCCAGACTACAGCCACTACATTAATGAGCTGATCAGACAAGAACCAGACTTGGTCGTGAATAGCCTGTGGGGAGGGGATTTCGTCGCTTTCGTCACCCAGGCTACTGACACCCGGCTGTTTGATGTTTCCCGCTTCGCGAACTTTGAAAAAGGTGGCGATTACGAGATTTTTGCTCACTTAGGCGATCGCATGCCTCTGGGATTGTTACTAGCATCGCGCCATCACAACAACTGGCCGGAAACTGATTTCAATCGGTGGTTTGTTCAGGAGTTCCACCGGCAAGCCGGTTACTACCCCTCCTCCGGGGCGCAAGGCGCGTTCACCGGCATACTCGCAATTGCCAAAGCAGCAAGCCAAGCAAGCGGGAATTACAAGGATCTAGAAGGCATCGAGCGAGCTTTTGAGCAGTTGAGTCTGACTACGCCTGAGGATCCGCCGGGTTTCCAATCCTCAATGGATCCAGTGACTCATCAAATCCGACAAGTAATGGCGATTGGAGAGACTGTAAAGGACCCTCGCTACCCTCCAGCGAAGGTAATGCTCGGTAATTGGCGAATCTATTACCCGTCTGATTTCGAGCAAGTTCACCCTGTCACAGAATGAGCGAAAACCGCTCATCTTTGCTCACCCGACATGAGCGGATTTCGCTCATCGACTTCAAGAAAACCTTACGCAAAAATATATATTTATAAAAAACAGCTAGTTAGGAATGTAGAATTTCTGGCATAGGGCGTGCATTTAGACACAGGCCGGCTTGAAAAGCCATCGGGCAGGACACCGGAAAAAAATAACACTGGTTGTCCAACCAAATGACACAAGAACAACAGTCTGGAGATCTGATATGAAACGTCCCCTGCTTACTGCAGCGACGGTTGCCTGTGCAATGACGACAGGTGCCATGAGCCTCAACGTCTACGCCAATGAAGAGTACAAACTGGGCCTTGTAACCTTTCTCTCAGGCGCAGCTTCCGGGCCTTTCGGAATTCCTGCAAAGAACGCTGCTGACCTGGTAATCGATGCTATAAATGACGGCACCCTGCCGGCCCCAATTGAAGGCAAGGGAATTGACGGTCGAATGATCACGCCTGTCTACGTTGACGAGGCTGGCGGTGCGACAAAACAAACCTCAGAATTTCGAAATCTTGTTGAGCGCGACGGCGTCGATGCGGTCGTAGGTTACATCTCTTCCGGCGACTGTCTTGCCATCCCGGCTGTCGCTGAAGAACTCAAGATGCTGACCGTTTTGTTCGACTGTGGCACGCCTCGGGTCTTCGAGGAAGCTGATTACGAGTATGTTTTCCGCACCCACTCTACCGCCAGCATGGACAACATCGCGGCGGCCCGCTATGTTCACGAAAACGTTCCCAACCTGGAATCTGTCGCAGGCATAAACCAGAACTACTCTTGGGGTCACGACAGCTGGCGCGATTTTACCGAGACTTTAAAGGTCCTTCGCGGCGGGGATATTGAAATCACTACGGAACAGTTCCCCAAATTGTTCGCGGGCCAGTACGGTGCCGAAATTTCTGCCCTGCAAGTGAACTCCGCAGACGTTATTCACACATCTTTCTGGGGTGGTGACACAGACGCATTCGTACTCCAGGCAGCCGCTCGTGGTCTGCTGGCGGACAACCAGGTAATCTTCACTGCTGGCGAGACTGCACTCAACAGTCTTGGCGAACACCTGCCCGACGGTGCCATCATCGGTGCCCGTGGTCCCTTCGGTCCATTCGCTCCGGAAAGTGAACTGAACACTTGGTTCCAGACCGAATTCACCGAGCGTTTCGGCACACCGCCGACTTTCCCTGCCTACCACATGGCTCATGCGCTAATTGGCCTAAAGCTGGCTCAAGATAAGGCTGGTGTTGGTGCGTCTACCGAGGAGGTAATCACCGCCTTTGAAGGTCTCGAATTTGACGGCCCGGGCGGCCGGGTTGAAATGAGTCGCGGTAAGGGCCATCAGGCTGCAACAGAGATGGTCTATGGTCGCCTCAAACGTGTGGACGGTGAAATCACCTTTACCGACATTACCCGCTACCCGGCAGATTGCGTCAACCCGCCGGAAGGCGCAGAGACTGTAGAGTGGATCAAAGCCGGCATGCCAGGTGCCGAGTGTAACTGAGCCCACTGACCCAGCAACATGCTCATCGGGATCATCCGGTCCCGGTGAGACTTTCCAACGATCTTTCACCCCTCCCCGACCGGAAGATGGCCCGGTCGGCAGGCAAGGTCTGTGCAAAGCATCGGGAGTCTTACAATGAAACAACTTCTTGCAATACTGGTGGATGGCTCGGTCTACGCCTCATGGCTCTTCATCATTTCCGCCGGTCTGACCCTAATTTACGGGGTCATGCGAATCCTCAATATGTCTCATGGTAGCTTTTACGCCCTTGGCGCGTACTCTGGTGCTGCCATGGTTGGCTGGTATTTTTCTACCGGCTCTGTTCCCTGGTTCAGCTTCGTCGCGCTAATCGCCGCCGCCCTTGTCGCCGGTATTTCCGTGGGGCTCCTGGTTGAGCGCGGCCTTCTGCGATTCATGTATGGCCGGGACGAGGTCGTCATGATTCTGGTCACTTACGGCGTCCTACTCATCATGGAAGATGCCATCAAGCTAATATGGGGTGTTGAGCCCTACTTTGCTTACCAACCCTACACCCTACTGGGTCGAACCAAGTTCGCTGGATTATCCTTCGCTAATTACGATTTCATGCTTATCGGCGTGAGCATACTGATCGGTCTCGCACTCTGGTATGGCCTGAACCGCACACGCAACGGAAAACTGCTTCGAGTAGTCATTCACGATCGTGAGATAGCCAGCGCACTCGGCATCAACGTTGCCCGAATCTTCACCATTACATTTCTGATTGGAGCCGGTATCGGATCACTCGCTGGAGCCCTGACTGCTCCAGGTCTGTCTGTTGTACCGGGGATGGGTATTGAGGTGATTGTTCTTGCATTCGCCGTGGTAGTTATTGGCGGTCTTGGCAGCATCACTGGCGCCCTTGTCGGCGCTCTGATCGTGGGTATGTCCCGAGCTGCAGCTGTCCACCTTTATCCCGATGTTGAGCTGTTCGTTATCTACGCGGTCATGGGACTTGTGCTGGCATTTCGTCCGCAAGGCCTGTTTGCCGTTGCCAACGCGAGGAAAATCTAATGAAAACGAGATCCCTAGCGCTCTTATTTGTTTTCGGGTTGGTAGTCATTGCTGGCGGCCTCCTGCTTCCGCAGTGGATGTCTTACCTATTTACCATCGCGATGGGCAAAGGCCTTGTGGTGCTCGGTCTAGTCCTTCTTATGCGGGCTGGCCTGGTTTCCTTTGGCCAGGGCCTGTACTACTGCGTAGGCGCCTACGTTGCCGGCATGCTGACCCAGTTCGTGGGAGTCACTGACATTCTGGTCATCATGCTTGCTTCCGTCGCCGTCAGCGTTGCCATAGCAGCCATCATTGGCCTGCTACTGTGTCGGTATCGAGAGATCTTCTTCGCAATGTTTTCGATGGCGTTCTCGATGATTCTTTATGGCTTGCTGGTGCGCAATCAGTTCCTTGGATCTACCGATGGTTTTAACGTTGCCAATCCGAGCTTATTGGGTTGGACTCCGGGTGCTGAAGCTTCATCAGACCTGGTTCTGATTGTCGCAGTATTCCTTGTAATCGTTCTCGGAGCTGTCGCATGGCGGTATCTGAAATCTCTATCAGGTTACGCAGGTGAGGCTGTTCGAGAAAATGAAATTCGGTTGGAGTATCTGGGCGGGTCTGTGTTCCGTGTGGTGTACGTAAAGTACATAATCGCGGCGGGCCTGGCGGCTATTGGTGGCACTATCACCGCTCTGGTAAGCGGTCACGTTGATCCAGAAATGGCGTATTGGACCACTTCTGGCGAGTTTGTATTTATAGCCCTAATGGGCGGGACTGCTCATGTTGCAGCCCCGATCGTTGCAGCCGTTCTATTCGAAGCTCTGCGCACTTATGCGTTCGCCGTTTCGCCCTACACCTGGCAAATGATTCTGGGTTTTGCACTGCTGGCAATCATTCTGTTCATGCCGTCCGGTCTGTGGTCCCTGGTTGAACGATTCCAAAACAAGAAAGCGAGGAAAACGTCATGAGCGCTTTGTTGAAAACGGTCAATCTGGAACGAACATTTGGTGCAGTCACTGCCGCCACTGACATCAATGTTGAACTGAATACAGGCGAGGTAGTTGGAGTTATCGGCTCCAACGGGGCTGGCAAAACCACCTTTATCAATATGGTAACGGGCTATATCCAGCCGTCCAGTGGCGACATTCTCGTGCGTGGTAAATCCATCATAGGGAAGTCTCCCAGGGACGTCTCGTTGGCGGGCGTTGGTCGCTCCTTTCAGGTGCCTCAACTATTCCAGGAACTGACGGTTTTGGAGAATATGCTGATTGCGTTCGGTTTCTCCGTCGACCGCAAATTGAGCTTTCTGAAGCCTCTCAGATCCAAGGAAAAAGTCGAAAAAGCCCATGCTGTACTCCGCGAATATGAAATCGAGCAGTACGCGGAGGAGGTTGTATCTACTCTGCCCCAGGGAGTTCGCAAGCTGTTGGACATTGCAATGGCAATGCTCGCTGAGCCCGGGCTGATGCTGCTGGATGAGCCAACCTCAGGAGTTGCCATCGAGGATAAATTCTTACTGATGGATACCGTCATGGCGGCTGTCCGGAAAAGTGATGCTGCAACAATGTTCGTCGAGCACGATATGGAAGTCGTTCTGCGTTACGCCGACCGAGTTCTCGCGTTTTACGATGGCCGGGTCCTCGCGGATGGTCCGACCCAAACCGTTTTGTCTGACGCCAAAGTCCAGGAATTGGTGGTTGGGCATCACCTCGATCTTAGCGAAAACGAGGCCAGCACCAGCAAGGAGTCTGCCCATGTTAGAACTTAAAAATGTCACTACGGAGATTGCAGGTACCACTATTCTCCGTGACGTCAGCTTTTCCGTCAGCAAGGGTTCCATGGTCGGGCTGATTGGGCGCAACGGCGCCGGAAAGACGACCTCACTCCGATCAATTATGGGCCTCATCAAGCCGAAAGCGGGCCAGGTACTGATCAATGGCGAGGACATGACCAATCAGGGTTCTTATGAGCGCGCAGGTATGTCCATTGGCTATATGCCAGAGGATCGTCGTCTCGTACCTGATCTGACGGTCGAAGAAAACATCATGGCACCAGCATGGGCCTGCCAACTCGGTAACGCAGAAGCCAGACTTGCCTGGATCTACGAAATGATGCCCGAGGTAGAGTCTTTCTCTGATCGCCGTGCACTGCAGTTATCTGGCGGTCAGCAAAAGCTCGTTGCTCTGGCCCGAGCAATGATGACTGGAACCAACTTGCTGCTACTGGACGAACCATTCGAGGGAGTGGCACCCGCACTTTCCAGACGACTCGCCAGTGTTTTGAGCACACTTAAAGATGAAGGCCTGACAGTCTTGCTGTCTGAATCAGACCAATCTCATTCCGCAGATCTAGTCGACAAAGCCTTTCAGATCGAACGTGGCAGCGTCGAACCGATTGCGTCGCTGACCTAGGAGGTACAAATGACTGCATTTACGTTTAACACAACCAAAAGCGTTATTTGCGAACCCGGCGTAACCCATCGTCTTGGGCAAATCGTGAAAGAGCACATGGGTAAAAAGGTACTGCTCGTTACAGATCCCGGGCTCGTCAAGGCTGGATTGCTTGACGTGGCTACAAATTCCCTCAACGAGGCAGGCGTTAAGTACGAGTTATTCGATGGCGTCGTTGCCGATCCGCCTGTGTCAGTCGTAGAAGCCGCGTTAGCCGACGCACGAGAAGCCGGAGTGGATGGTGTTATCGGATTTGGTGGCGGTTCATCCATGGATGTTGCCAAGTTGATTGCACTTCTTATTGGCGGAGAGGAAAAGTTAGACGACGTTTACGGTGTTGGACAAGCCAAAGGCAAACGTTTACCTCTGATCCAGATTCCAACGACAGCAGGAACGGGCTCAGAGGTCACACCGATATCGATCATTACTGTTGGTGAAACCGAGAAAAAAGGCGTTGTTGCGCCTCAGCTGCTTCCCGACATCGCCTTGCTCGATGCCGAGTTGACTCTCGGGCTGCCAGCTCACGTGACCGCGGCTACCGGCATTGATGCCATGGTTCATGCTATTGAAAGCTATACGTCAGCTTCCGCAAATAACAATCCGGTTTCAAAGGCCCTGGCTCGCGAAGCGCTGCGATTGCTCGGCGCTAATATTGAGACAGCCGTAAAGGATGGCAGTAATGTCAAAGCTCGCTCTGACATGCTGCTCGGAGCCATGCTAGCAGGTCAGGCTTTTGCTAACTCACCCGTAGCGGCAGTGCATGCTCTTGCCTACCCAATCGGCGGAATTTTCCATGTACCCCATGGTCTTTCCAACGCATTGGTGCTGCCTCATGTCATGCGGTTTAACACGGAGATCTGCGGTGAAGCCTATTCAATTCTGGCTACCGATGTTTTCCCAGACCTGGCAGGCACACCTGCCGCTAAGAGGGCCAATCAATTCATCGACCGTCTTGAAGCCCTGAGTGCTGATCTGGGGCTTGAACAAACCCTGCGTGAAGTCGGAATTGGTGAGGCCGATCTGGCCACCCTGGCTTCGGATTCCATGAAGCAAACTCGACTGCTTGTAAACAACCCCCGGGAAGTGTCTGAAACTGACGCTCTGGCAATCTACAAGGCCGCTTTCTAATTTGGCCATGCTCTTATTTGATTGAGGTTACTCATGTCTCTTGAATTGAAGAATCGCGAACTTCTGCGCGAACAGGCGTATATCAACGGCCAATGGATAACGGCGAAGTCGGGAAAGACGTTTGCCGTGACCGATCCGGCCAGCGGTGAGCAGTTGGCAACGGTGCCAGACATGGATGACACCGACGCTCGTGCAGCGATTGAGGCCGCGTCAGCCGCCTGGCCAGCATGGCGTTCTACTCCCGCCAAAGAGCGCGCTAACATTCTGCGCAAATGGTTCAATCTACTCATGGCCAACCAGGAGGATCTTGCTCGTCTGATGACCGCTGAGCAGGGAAAGCCATTGGCCGAATCGCGCGGTGAAGTTGGCTACGGTGCCAGCTTTATCGAATGGTTCGCCGAAGAGGCCAAGAGAGCCTACGGTGATGTCATACCAGGCCATGGAAAGGACAAACGCATCGTTGTGATCAAACAACCGGTTGGCGTAGTTGCGGCTATCACCCCTTGGAACTTTCCGATAGCAATGATTACTCGTAAAGTTGCTCCGGCGCTCGCAGCAGGCTGCCCGGTCGTGGTCAAACCCGCCGAAGATACACCTCTCTCCGCATTGGCCATCACCGCACTGGCAGAGGAAGCCGGCGTACCGGCAGGTCTAATCAACATCATCACCTGCTCCAAACCCAACGCTGTCTCTGTCGGTAATGAGCTGACGGGCAATCCCATCGTGCGGAAAGTTTCGTTTACCGGATCTACGCCGGTCGGGAAGCTTCTGATGCGACAAGCGAGCGATACCGTCAAAAAGGTCAGTTTGGAACTCGGAGGTAATGCACCCTTCATTGTTTTCGATGACGCGGATCTAGATGCAGCTGTTGCCGGCCTTATGGCCTCCAAGTACCGCAATACCGGCCAGACCTGCGTCTGCGCAAACAGAGTCTACGTTCAAGCAGGCGTGTACGACGCCTTTACCGAAAAGCTGAAGGCTGCTGTCAGCAAAATGGTGGTTGGTCCCGGCCTCGAAGGCGAAACCCAGCAGGGCCCCCTTATCAACGATGCGGCGCTCACGAAGGTGAAGCGGCACATTGAAGACGCTACATCAAAAGGTGCAAAGGTTGCCTTGGGTGGCCGAGCTCACTCCCTAGGCGGAACCTTCTTTGAACCAACAATTCTCACTCACGCTACTCAGGAAATGCTGATCGCCCGAGAGGAGACCTTCGGGCCGGTTGCGCCGTTGTTTAAGTTTGAAACCGACGACGAGGCAATCGCTATGGCAAATGATTCAGAGTTCGGCTTATCGGCCTATTTCTATAGCCGGGATATCCATCGGGTATGGCGCGTAGCGGAAGAACTGGAATCAGGAATGATTGGCGTCAACGAAGGCATTATCTCTACAGAAGTGGCTCCCTTTGGCGGGGTAAAGGAAAGCGGCCTTGGCCGGGAAGGCTCCCACTACGGTCTGGACGAGTACATGGAGCTTAAATACCTGTGCCTGGGCGGAATGAAATAAATCTCACATAAACCAAGGCGCCCCGATGTCAGGAATCGAGGCGCTTAAAGTCATACTCTTGGAGGGCCAAGGTGAATCGACAGGACTTCTCGGTTTTCTACCCCGTCTACACCCGCTGGATGGACAACGATGTATACGGACACGTGAACAACGTTACTTATTACTCCTATTTCGACTCAACGATTAATCGATACCTCATTGAACAAGGTGGCCTCGATATTCATTCGGCCAACATAGTGGGCTATGTCGTTAGCTCATCCTGCCAATTCCGACGTCCCGTTGCATATCCCGATTCAATTTCGGTCGGTCTCAGGGTCTCGAAGCTTGGAAACAGCTCCGTTACTTATGAGTTAGGTATTTTCAGAGAATCGGAAGAAGAAGCCGCAGCCCATGGTCAAGTGGTGCACGTTTTCGTGGACCGTGACCAAAATCGCTCTGTACCCATGCCTGCACAAATTCGCCACTGTCTTGAGGAAATCATCATCCCTCAAGTTAGTGCTGAAGAAATTTAGAATTTTGCTGAGGATCAAAAATGAACAGTTCATTCGCCTATGCCCTGCTCATGTTGGTCGCAGGAATCGGAATACCTGTGATGGCAACGCTTAACGGCGGACTCGGCGCGAGACTTCAGAGCCCGGCCTTGGCCGCTGCGATTCTCTTTTTCGTTGCCCTGGTTCTGGCAATTTCTTATTTGATCACCACGGAGGGTTTTCCCGAAAAAATTTTTCGGGCCAATGTTCCCGTGTACTTCTACTTCGGAGGCTTCTTTGTCCTCTTCTATATTCTGACAATTACCTGGGTAGCGCCTAGATTCGGCATATCCAATGCAATTGCTTTCGTTTTACTGGGACAGCTCATCGCAATGAGCCTCATCGACCACTTTGGCTTGATGGGCGTACAAAAGTTCACCCTGAGCCTGAGGCGGCTCGCCGGGTTAAGTGTGATGACAGTCGGTGTTTTCTTGGTGCTAAATAAAGTTCCAGGCGGAGCTAAGTGAATAGCAGATTTAGCCTCTTCAATCCGGCTTCCAAACGAAGATGCGGCAAGCCCTTCAGCTCATACTAAAACTGAAATTACCAATCCGGCGGATTCCAATAACTATCCTTCTCAATATACAGTATTTAAGTTATTGATTTCGTGTGGCCACGTTGGGTGCGGTAAATACGTCGCACTTTCGCGCTTTTTCATGAAATTTAAGGTATTTATGTACCCTAAATCGCGATTTTGACATGGTAGAGGTCCCCAGTTCGAATCTGGGTGGTCCTACCACTCCTGCCGAAAGAGTCAGTTGCTTACTCCCTGTAAGAACTGGCTTTGTTTGTGCCCGCTCATCATCCTCAGGCACTTCAATCGCTACGAACGATTCTTGCCCTGCTCCACTATGATCAGCTCTTCCAGATCAAAGCCCTCTGCCTTTGCGCGTCTCCTGAACGCCTCAATCGCCTCCTCACTGACCTCGGGGGTACGCGAGAGAAACCAGAGATAGTCACGGTTGTATCCCGTCACAAAGGCGTATGAATAGTGTTCCTTGTCGAGTTCAAACACCACATAAGAGGCGTAGAAAGGTCCGAAGAAAGACACCTTCAGGTGGCCTGTGCTCTCATCCTCGACAAACACCGCTCGGCCGTCAGCTTCCTCCCATGTTTCTTTTACGACGTTATAACCCCGATTGATTACCCCGATGCTGCCGTCGTCGTTACGGCTGTATTCCGCGCGAACATTGGTGAGACCGCGCTCAAAGGAATGGTCCAGGCGGGCGATTTCGTACCAGGTACCGAGGTAACGGTCACTCTCAAAACCGGAGACTGGCTCAATACCCTCTGGAAGAGCGGTGCAGCCGGCCATGCCGATAAGCGCGGCTACCAGAAACCATCTTTTTAACACTGCCATCATCTACAATGCTCCATTGTCGAGTCCCAGATACGAGAAGGGCCAGCAGTTGCTGGCCCTCTTTTATACGTTGTAGAAGTCCCGGTACCAGTCCACAAACCGCGCAATACCCTCCTCTACGGGGGTAGCTGGCTTATAGCCCACATCGTCGATCAGATCATCAACATTGGCGTAGGTGGCCGGCACGTCGCCCGGCTGCAACGGAAGCAGGTTTTTCTGGGCTTTCTTCCCGACTCGCTCCTCGATAATCTCGATAAAGCGAGATAGCTCAACCGGGTTGTTACTCCCGATGTTGTAAAGGCGATAAGGCGCCTTGCTGGTGCCGGGATCCGGGGTTGATCCGCTCCACTCCCCGTTTGGTTCGGCGACATGGTCCAGGGTCCGGATCACGCCTTCGACGATGTCGTCGATGTAGGTAAAGTCCCGGCGGTGGTGGCCATGGTTGAAGACGTCGATGGGCTCCCCGGCAAGGATCTTTTTGGTAAAGATAAACAAGGCCATATCCGGACGACCCCAGGGACCATAGACAGTAAAAAACCGCAGGCCTGTGGTCGGCAGGTTATACAGGTGGCTGTACGTGTGGGCCATGAGCTCGTTGGCCTTCTTGGAGGCCGCGTAGAGACTCAGCGGATGATCCACGTTGTCGTGCACCGAGAACGGCATGGTCTCGTTGGCACCGTACACCGAGCTGCTGGACGCATAGACCAGGTGCTTGACCTTATTGTGCCTGCACCCTTCAAGGATGTTCATGAAACCAACGAGGTTGGCGTCCACATAGGCGTGAGGATTCTCGATGGAATACCGGACACCCGCCTGGGCCGCCAGGTGCACTACCCGCTCGGGTTTATGCTCGGCGAACAGCGCTTCCATGGCGGCGCGGTCAGCCACATCCTGCCGGACTTCGGTGAAACCGGCTTTGTCGGTCAGGCGTTTCAGCCGCGCTTCCTTCAGGTTCACATCGTAGTAATCATTGACGTTATCAACGCCAATGACTTCATCGCCCCGATCAAGCAGGCGATGAGCCAGGTGTGAGCCGATAAAACCGGCCGTTCCGGTAACAAGAATCTTCACGTGTCTCTCCCTGAAAAGACTGCCAGTCTCAGAACGATACCCCGGCACTCACGAACGGTCCGCCTATCTCGACATCAAGCCGGTCATTGCCGTCTTCGTAATCAATAGACATCTGACGATAGCCTGCGCGGAACTGGATCAATGAGATCTCGTACTGGCCGTAGGCGTTGAAATCGTGCAGAGAGTCACCGTCGAAGCTGATGAAGTTGCCCTCAGCACCTACGGAAACACCCGTTAGTGGCAGGTCGAAACGAGCGGCGAGGTAGCCCATGGGTATGACCGCATCGACCGTGGTTTCGTTCGAAGGCGTGCCTGTTAAGGCCTCTTTAACAATAAGCTCTCCGGACAGATCCCGTGCGGTAAGGCCAAGATCCAGGTTCACCCAGTTATCAAGCACCTCGTAGTAAAGAGTCAGATCCAGTTGCTCCAAATCGAGATCAGACTGAACATCAAGGCCACCAAAATTCACGCCGCCAAAGTTACCATTTACCTGGCCACGACCACTCTGCTGTACCAGAGTGTAGTTCAATCGAACATTGGGAAGCACCGGAATCGGATGCTCAAGATACAGGGACGCATTCGCATTCGAATCGCTGTCTAGGTTGAGGTCATTTTCTACATCAACCACATCACCGTTGTCAGCAGCCTGGCCGGACAGATCCGAATCCCAGTAACTTACACTGGCTCCAAGACCAACCACATCTGCCTGTGACACAGGCGCCACCAGAAACAGTGAACCACCTACAGCAAGCATCAGTTTACGCATGACACACCTTTTGAATTTGTTGTCAGTTTCAGTCAGTCGAACTGGATTCCCAGACGGCGCCCGACTTCTTCGTACGTTTCGATCACTTCGCCAAGCCCCTGACGGAAACGATCCTTATCCATTTTCCTGCGGGTTTCCTTGTCCCAGATCCGGCAACCGTCCGGACTGAATTCGTCACCCAGAACGATCTTGCCCTCGCAGCGACCAAACTCCAGCTTGTAATCCACAAGCAGCATGCCTGCCTCATCAAACAGGGCCTTGAGCACGTCGTTAACCCGATAGGTCAACGATTTCATCTGCTCCAGCTCATCCGCCGCGGCCCAGCCAAAACTGACGGCCAGGGATTCGTTGACCATCGGATCGTGGAGTGCGTCGTTCTTGAGGAACAGTTCGTAGGTGGGCGGATTCAGTTCCTGCCCCTCCGCCACGCCAAGACGACGGCAGAGACTGCCGGCGGAAACATTGCGAACCACGCATTCAACCGGAATCATATCCAGCTTCTTGACGAGCGATTCGGTGGACGACAGCAACCCTTCAAAATGGGTCGGCACACCTGCCGCTTCCAGCTTCTCCATGATGAACGCATTGAACTTGTTGTTCACCATGCCCTTGCGATTGAGCTGTTCCTTTTTCTCACCATCGAAGGCGGATGTGTCGTCACGGAATACCAGCACGAAACGTTCGGGGTTGTCGGTACGGTAGACGGATTTTGCCTTGCCGGCGTAGAGTTCTTCGCGTTTTTCCATTGGGGTCTCCGAAAAGCGGCCGCCTCTGGCGGCCTCTTCCTGAATCAGTATAGGTAATCGAACAGTTGCTCGAGCAGATCCGGCGTCGTCCGGCTGCCAGTGTAACCCGGAACGTCCTCGGCAGAGATGACAATGGCGTCGCTCTGCTGGCTAAGGCTGACTGTGTGGGTATGCTGGGGTGCGTCCTTGTCACTGAACCAGCTGAACCAGCCCGGATCCCGCTCTTCTTCGGTGCGGAAATCGACATGGAACCAGCCTTCACTGCGGTTCAGATCGACAACGGGAATGCCGGAATCTGTAAGTGCCCGACTTACTTCCGCCCAGGAACGACCATAATCAAGCTCCATGCGGATCGCGACGGCTTCATCGTTTTCCGAGATCAGGCGAACCAACGGATCGCTGACCATCCCGGATGCCGCCCGGGAAAAGGACTTGGTTTCTTCACGCGCCCGGAGAAAGTCACCCAGATCGGACAGCAGGCGTCTCTGCAATTCCAGAGCCTGCTCGGAGGGATCAGAAACGCCAGTCCAGGGGATCAGCTCATCCGGCTGACCTTCAACATCAAGCCGGCGTACCTGCACCTCTGTGGTCTTGCGTCGCACACCGGGAGCCATCCGAACTTGAAGAACGACTTTCTGTTCGCCGGCAGATGGGTTATCCGACAGCTCTACAAGGTTTCGGGCACGCTTGCTGAAATTGGCAAGTTCGGTCTGCAGGATGCCCAACTGGGGACTGTCGAAGCCGACGCCAAGACCCCGCTCGGACAGATAGCTGTTTACCGCAGGCCAGATTCTGCCCGGCACGTCGTTGACCAGGAGCCAGAGCCGACCATCCAGCTCTTCGATAACGTAGTTTTCATCAAGGATGTCCGATGTCATGTCCGGCGGACGCGGAATATCGGACGGATACATTTTGCTGGCGTCGGCCGGCTGGACATCACGGATGGGCATGGTCTGACTGAAACGGGAATCGTCGGCGGTCTCCGGCAATTCCAGTGGTTTTCCTTCCGTGGCATTCACATAGCGTTCGGAGCGGTCTTCAACCAGACTGCAGCCCGAGGCTGCTGCCAGAAGCAACAGCCCGGATGCGACAACAACGGGTTTGAACATCAGGGTACTACCGGTTCCTTTTAGAACCTGCATCAGGTTACTCCGGTGATGGGATGATTTAAGCAAACTCAGAGAACACCTGAGGCCTTGAGGGCATCTTCCACTTCGCCATGGAACTTTTCGCTGAGCACGGTCAGCGGCAGGCGGATGCCTTCCCCAATCATTCCCATATGATGGAGCGCCCATTTCACCGGGATAGGATTCGCTTCGAGGAACAGCTTCCGGTTAAGAGGCATGAGCAGTTCGTTCAAACGCTCGGTTTCTTCACGATTTCCGGCAACAGCGGCTTCGCACAGCTGGGACATTGCCTTCGGGGCGACGTTCGCGGTGACGGACACGTTGCCCTTGGCACCGGCCAGCATCAGTTCCGCTGCCGTTGCGTCATCACCTGAATAGACAGCCAGACGGCCGTCCAGCGCTTCAATCAGTTCGGCACCCCGGGGAATGTTGCCGGTGGCGTCTTTGATGCCCACGATATTCGGAATATCGGCAAGCCGGAGCACGGTCTCGTTCAGCATGTCGCACGCTGTCCTGCCGGGCACGTTGTACAGCATCTGGTTCATGCCGGGGACGGCTTCGGCAATCGCCTTGAAGTGCTGATACAGGCCTTCCTGGGTCGGCTTGTTGTAGTAGGGAACAACGAGCAGGCAGGCATCTGCGCCAAGCTTATGGGCCTCGGCCGTCAGTTCAATGGCCTCACGGGTGCTGTTGCCGCCGGTGCCCGCAATAACCGGGATGCGACCATTAACACGTTTGATGATGTGGCCAATGGTCTGGCAATGCTCTTCCGGGTCGAGCGTTGCGGATTCGCCGGTGGTGCCCACAGCAACGATGCCGTGTGTGCCGTTTTCAATATGAAAGTCTACCAGCTTGTCCAGATCCTCCCAGTGGATGTCACCGTTTGGATGCATGGGCGTGACCAGTGCGACAAGGCTACCCGTAATCATAAAAGCTCCGTCCGAATAAAACCGATATGGTAATGTTGGGCACGAACTGACACAAGGGAATTAAAGGAGATGTCATGCCATCCGTTGAGTTAAACAAACCCGTACCGGATTTTGAAGCACCCGCTACCGGAGACCAGACTGTTCGCCTGGACGATCTGAAAGGTCAGAACGTGGTGATTTATTTCTATCCGAAAGACAACACCCCTGGCTGTACTACTGAGGGACAGGACTTCCGGGACCGGATGAAGCAGTTTGAGGAGCTTGATACGGTGATTCTCGGCGTATCAAGGGACGGCCTGAAAGCCCATGAGAATTTCCGGGCCAAGCATGAGTTTCCCTTTCACCTGATTTCAGACAAGGACGAGGCCCTGTGCACCCTCTTCGACGTGATCAAGCTGAAAAAGCTTTACGGGAAGGAGTACATGGGCGTTGACCGGAGCACCTTCCTGATCGACAAGGATGGCGTGCTGCGGGCTGAATGGCGCGGCGTCAAAGTGAAAGGCCACGCCGACGAGGTGCTAGAGGCTGTCAAGGCACTTTAAGCGCCTGTCAGGCGCTTCCGGGTTCCGCCGGCGGCGCCGACTCCTTCACTGGCCAGGCAGCAAACACCGCCTTGAGCATGGTAGCCAGTGGAATTGCGAAGAAAACACCCCACAAGCCCCAGATTCCCCCGAAGAACAGCACCGCGACGATAATGGCCACCGGGTGCAGATTGTTCACCTCCGAGAACAGAATGGGCACCAGAACATTGCCGTCAAGCGCCTGAATGACACCGTAGATGACCATCACCCAGATGAACTGGCTGCCCCAGCCGAAGGCGAACAGGGCAATCACCGCAACAGGGATGGTAACGACGGCCGCGCCAATGTAGGGAATCACTACACTCAGCCCCACCAACAGCGAGAGCAGCGCAGCGTAAGGCATGCCCAGCAGCTTGAAGGCAATGTAGGTGGCGCCGCCCACAATCAGGATCTCGACGGCTTTGCCGCGCACGTAGTTGGCGCACTGGAGGTTCACCTCGTGCCAGATCTGCAGCATCATCGGGCGCTGGGGTGGCAGCAGCCGGGCGATTGAGTTGAGCAGCACCTCCCTGTCCTTCAGGAAAAAGAACACCAGGATAGGCACCAGCACCATGTAGATCAGCAACGCCACGAGATCTGGAATACTGGACAGCGAGAACGACACCAGCCATTGGGTCATGTGCCCCACTTCCGTACTCACCTGGCTGTAAACGGTGCTGACAGCTTCTCCGGAAATCAGGTGGGGATACTGCTGTGGCAGCAGCTCAAGATAGGATTGCAGCTCCCGGATAATGCGTGGCGCCTCGCCGGCCAGGTTGCTCAACTGCGTCCAGATCAGCGGAAGCAGGCCAAACAGGAAGCCAACAAGCACGCCGAGGAAAACCAGGAAAACCCCAATAATGGAAACCGTCTCCGGCACGCCCAGCTTGTTGAGCTTGGTGACCAGACCCTGCAGAATAAAGGCCACAATCAGCGAGGCAATGGCCGGCGCAAGCATGGCACCGAACCAGATAACAAAAATGGTTCCTGTCACCAGTATCAGGAACAGGATGACCGCTTCTTCATCCGAGAAGTATTTGTGCGCGAGACCGCGTAATGTCCTGATCATTTACAGCTCCGAAATCTTAACCGCCGCACTTTATCACAAACCGGTACTGCCCGGCGGTTTCAGAACTGCTCATCAACTTGTGATCGGACATCTGCAGAAAGGCTGGAATATCCCGGGCAGAACCTGCGTCTGTAGCAATCACCTCGAGTTCTTCACCGGGCGCCATGCTGTTCAGTTCCAGCTTTGTCTTCAGCAGCGGCATCGGGCAGCGCAACCCTGAGGCATCAAGCGTTCGATCAACCATACTAGCGATACACCATCACAAAATAATAAGCGGATTTAACAAGCAGGCATTATGCCGACAGTGATAATGTATTGCATCACAATCCTCGTTAACCAGAGGATCAGAACTTTTTATCGCAAACCGCTGTCAAACCGGCGATTCAGACCACAGGCACCCGGCTTTACATGATTGCTATCCAACCCAGATCCCGAACGCTACCGGCCATGGCCATCACCGCCCTGCTGGCCCTGCTGCTTTTTTCAATGCCGGGCCACGCTCAGGAGAGCAGGCTGCCGAGCATTGGCGGTTCCGGTGGGGGCCTGATCGCGGGCCAGCAGGAATCGGATATTGGCCAGCAGGTAATGGTATCTATCCGCCGATCCGCGCCGAGGATCAGCGACCCCCTGGTGTATGACTACCTCAGCGCCATTACCTATCGCCTGGTGCCCTCGGCCCCACTCCAGAATCGGGACCTGACCCTGGCATTGATCGACAGTCCTGCTATCAACGCATTTGCGGTGCCCGGTGGCATTGTAGGCGTTAACGGCGGTCTGTTTCTCAATGCTGCGACCGAGCAACAATTTGCGTCCGTTCTCGCCCACGAACTTGCTCACCTCAGCCAGCGGCATTTTGCACGGCGCATGGAGCAGCAGGAAACCAGCGCTCCGCTCACACTCGCCGGTATGATTGCCGGCATTGTCCTGTCGGCGGTCACCCAGTCTGACATCGGTTTTGCCGCCATTGCCGGGACCCAGGCCCTGGCCGCCCAGAACATGCTCGCCTACAGCCGCTCCCACGAACAGGAAGCCGACCGGGTCGGTCTGGACATTCTGGCCAGCGCCGGGATGGACCCTCGTGGCATGCCGGAAATGTTTGAAATCATGATGCGCCAGAACCGCATGCAGGGAAATCGACTGCCAGAGTATCTGTCTACGCACCCGTTAACCCAGAGCCGCGTGGCCGACACCCGGAATCGTGCCGAACAGTATCCAGATGAAAACATCCGGGACGGCCAGGAATACCATCTGATGCGCAGCCGGCTGCAAGTGCATTACGCGCCCTCCCCCGACGTAGCCGTCGAAACCTTTGAAGCCTACCTCGATCGGCCGGATGCCCAGAGAAACGAAGCCATCCGGTATGGCTTGTCCGTGGCCTACCTCGAGGACCGGCAATACGAGAAGGCAGTGGATATACTGAACGATCTGCTGGCCACGAATCCGGGCCGAATCACCTTCCAGGTAACCCTCGCAGAGGTCAGGCTTGCACAAGATCGTGTGGACGAGGCTCGATCCATTCTGAAAGACGCACTGGCGAGGAATCCGGGGAACTATCCAATCACCCACACCCTCGCCCTCACGGAAATAGCCGATGGTAATGGCGCCGCTGCGGCGGAGCATCTCAAACAGCTGACCCGTCAGCTACCGGGACAGGAGCATCTCTGGCTGAAACTGGCCGAGGCGGAGGGCATGGCAAGGAATATTGTGGGCGTGCATCGTGCCCGGGCAGAGTACGATGTTCTGATGGGCGATCTGGAGTCTGCCCAGCGTCAGCTAAGGCAGGCTCAGGAGAAGTTGCCGGCCGGGGCGCCACAGAGGCAGATTGTGACCGAGCGGCTGGCAGAAATCACCAGCCGCCTGCACGCCAGGGCCAACAGCTGATCAGGCGTTGCCAGCAGCCTTGAGATTCATGTTGGCGGTAAAATCCAACATGCGCTGCAGAGGCTGCAGCGCTTTCTCTCTCAGTTCCGGATCCACAAACACTTCCTGATCACCCCGCTCCAGTACCTGTAGCAGATTCTGAAGGCCGTTCATCGCCATCCAGGGGCAATGGGCGCAGCTACGACAGGTAGCTCCATTGCCTGCGGTGGGCGCTTCAATCAGCGTTTTGTTCGGAGCCAGTTGCTGCATCTTGTAAAAAATGCCGTTGTCAGTGGCAACGATGAACTTTTCGTTAGGCATGGTCTGGACAGCATGAATCAGCTGCGAGGTTGAACCCACAACATCCGCCATCTCAACAACGGCATCGGGCGATTCCGGGTGGACCAGTACCGCCGCGTCCGGATAAAGGGCCTTCAGATCCTCCAGCCCGCGGGATTTGAATTCCTCATGAACGATGCAGGAACCGTCCCAGAGCAGCATATCAGCACCCGTCGTTTTCTGGACGTAGTGCCCGAGGTGCTTATCCGGCGCCCAGAGGATTTTTTCGCCGCGGGCATCCAGATCTTCAACAATAGCCTGGGCACAGCTTGAGGTAACCACCCAGTCCGCCCTCGCCTTCACAGCCGCAGACGTATTGGCGTAGACCACGACCGTGCGATCCGGGTGCTGGTCACAAAACTCGGCGAACTCATCGGCAGGACAGCCCACATCCAGGGAACAGGTCGCCTCAAGCGTTGGCATCAGAACGCGCTTTTCAGGATTCAGGATCTTGGCGGTTTCGCCCATGAACCTCACGCCGGCAACAACGATTGTGGAGGCCGAATGTTGGTTGCCAAAACGGGCCATCTCGAGGGAGTCCGCAACACAGCCACCGGTTTCCTCGGCAAGCCGCTGGATATCGGGATCGGTGTAATAGTGAGCCACAAGCACCGCATCCTGCTCCTTCAGAGCCGATTTTATACGAGCCTCCAGGTCGGACTTTTCGTCCGCACTGAGCGGCTTCGGCTCGGCAGCATGCGCCAGGTGCTCTTGAACAAGGATACGGTCTTCAGCGTAAGTCATTACTGCGTCTCTGTATTGCGTGAACCCGGACATTATAACATTCATGCCCCAGGCTTAATGTTTCTGAAACAGTGCGATCATACACTTGTGATCGCTTTGCCTGTTCCCTGTTTACCTAGGTAGGAACGTATACGCAAAAAAAAAGAGCCCGGAGGCTCTTTTTTCACAAAAACCCGCAGGCTTCTGTTATTTGGTGGGTCGTGAAGGATTCGAACCTTCGACCAATTGGTTAAAAGCCAACTGCTCTACCAACTGAGCTAACGACCCGTAACTGGCGACCGAAGCCTTGACCTCAATCTATACCGAATGACTCAGCCCACCCGGTATTTCGTGTTTGGTGGGTCGTGAAGGATTCGAACCTTCGACCAATTGGTTAAAAGCCAACTGCTCTACCAACTGAGCTAACGACCCAAACGAGGCGCATATAGTAATGATTTTTGGCCGTTGATCAACCCCTTTTTCTCAGGTTTCTCAACATTTTTGCCGCGCCAGACAATCAGCCGTTCTGGGACTCGAGAAACTTCCGTGCGAGGTCAGCAGCACTGCTGGACGGGTAATCATCAATCACAGTTTGCATGCTGCGCCGAGCCTGCTCCTTTTCGCCCAGGCGATCATGAGTTACGCCCAGCTTATAGACCGCATCCGGAGCCTTGCGATGGTCGGCAAAACGGGTAGCGACAATCGTAAACGCCTGTTTTGCCTGTTCGAGCTGCGGCTTGACCAGATAGACCTCACCGAGCCAGTAATAGGCGTTGACCGTCAGATCACCTTCCGGATATTCATCTATAAATTCGTATATCCGACTAATGGCCTCATCGTATTTTTTCTGATTACGAATCAGGTCCTGGATCTGCTCGTAGGCCTTTCGTTCTTCCGCATCGGGTTGGCGGTATACCCTGGCCTCCCGGGCTTGGCCTGAGGCAGCAGAGCCACCACCTTCGCTGGCTTCGGGAGCCGGCTGTGATGCGACCTTTTCCGAGAGATCCAGAATACGCTGATCCAGATCGATATAACGGTCGCGCCCTTGCTGCTGCAGGCGGTTAATCAGGTGCCGCTGCTCCTCCACTTCGCCCTGGAGCCGTCTGACTTCACCCTGAAGCTGCTGGATCATGTAGAACAGTTCCGACGTCGCCTGACTGCTGTTGGCGTTACGCTGACTGTCCTGGGCTGATTGCGCCAGGGCCACTCCCGCCTGCCCGAGGGCAAGCGGAAGCACCACTGTCGCCATGAGGATTTTTCTCATGGTCGTTCCTGTGTGATTACTCAAATACGAGTTCTACACGACGATTCTGGGCCCAGGCGCTCTCGCTGGAACCCATCACGGCCGGCTTCTCTTCGCCATAGCTTACGGTCTCGAGCTGGCCACGTGAAGCACCGTTTACAATCAGGAAACGCTGAACGGCGTTAGCACGACGCTCGCCAAGGGCCAGGTTGTATTCCTTGGTACCGCGCTCGTCGGCGTGACCCTCAATGCGGACGTTCTGACCCGGGTTGTTGGCGAGGAAACGGGCATGTGCCACCAGGACATCGCGGGCTTCCTGCTTGATTTCAGCCGTATCGAAATCAAAGTAGAAGGTGGTGATTTCACGCAGGGCCTGTTGTTCGGCCTGCTTGCGAGCTTCCATACGCTCTTCTTCGGTCATGGCTGAAGAAGAAACACCGCCCTGGTCGTCACCTCCGTAAACAGTGGATCCACCTTCCTGGTCTACAGCAGCCACATCGGAACCATACTCGCCGCCTTCTTCGGAGGTACCACCGGTAGAGCTACAGCCCGCTACCAGACCGACGGACAACAACAGTGCGAACGCTTTTGATTGAGCTGAAAAATTCATGTTTTCTTCCTTTCAGTTGAGTGACGTTATTGCTTGAACAATGGCCAACACCGGAAAGCTCCGGGAGTCAGCGAACCAAAGGTCCCCAGGCGGGCTCACGAACATCGCCTTCGGATGCCGGCAAGCTGTACGCTGCTCCACCATCCGCGGAAATAACCGTGAGCACGTTGCTGCCATTCTGCCGGGTAGCGTAGATCAGCATCCGGCCATTGGGCGCAACACTGGGAGACTCATCAGACTCGGTGCGGGTTAGGATCGTTTCCTCCCCGGTTTTCAGTTCGGTACGGGCAATGTGAAATGCCCGATCGCGCTGGTGAACGTAATACACATAGTTACCGTCATTGTCGGGCCTTGGCCGAGCGTTGTAACGGCTGCCGAAGGTGATACGACGAGGCTCCGCACCCGGTGTATCCATGTGGTAAATCTGCGGACCTCCGGACCGGTCCGACGTAAAGAAAATGCCCTTGCCAGTGGCGTCATAGCTCGGCTCGGTATCAATAGCCCAGTGGTTCGTAAGCTTGGTCAACTGCCGGGTATCCAGGTTCATCCGGTAGATCTCGGCATTTCCGTCTTTCGAGAGGGTCATCAACAACGATCGGCCATCGTCGGACCAGGCCGGCGCCGAGTTGAGCCCCTGAAAGTCGGCCACTTTGGTGCGATTGCCGGTTGCAAGCTCATGAACAAAAATCACCGGTTTCCCTGTTTCGAACGACACATAGGCCAGCTTTTCCCCGTCTGGCGACCATGCCGGTGACAGGATGGGTTCCTGGCTTTCAAGACGGATTCTGGCGCGCTTGCCGTCCACGTCACTGACCTGCAGTCGGTAACGGGGTTTGCCGTTGGCGGTATCAAGCGTGATATAGGCAAGCTTTGTTGAGAAGGCACCCGGCACGCCTGTGATGGCCTCATATACCTTGTCGCTGATGTGGTGAGCGAGCGAGCGCATATTGGAGGCAGGTGCCGCCGCAGTTTCACCGAGAATCCGTTCCTCGCGGTTTACATCGAACAACTCATACCGGGCCTGAACACGGTCACCACTTCGGCTGAGGGCCCCCACAAGGACATAGCGCTGGCCCAGCAGGCGCCAGTCCCGGAAATACACTTCCTCCCGCCTGGATGGCAGGCTCAGCATCTTCTCGGGAGGCAGAGTCCGGAATTCGCCCGTCATGGTCAGATCCGCCTGAACAATGCTGCTGACCTTGTCGCCAGCGGGCATCTGTCCAGACTCGGCGAAAGGCACCACTGCAACAGGAATGGCCGAATCCGCGCCTTCAGTAATCCGGATCAACAGCTCAGCCCGGGCTGCCGAAACCGCGAAAAAGATCAGTGCCGTGGCGGCAAGAAGCGTTCTGGACGGTTTGTGCCAAATCCGATGTGTCATGGTGTTATCCGCATCCTTATCTCAACCGGCGTGGGTTGAATTCAATCGTAAACTGTCGGAAATACCGTTCAAAGGTATCCCGATCATTGGGTATCGGGTAACGACTCAGGGAACGCACCGCCCCCAGAGCGGAGTTATCGAACGCTGTATTCCCGCTGCTACTGACCAGCCGCACCCCGGCAAGCTCACCCGTCGGTAACAGCGTAATCTGGAGCCGCGCGGTCATCTCTTCAGTAGCCGAACTGGGCGGATACCACGCTTGGCTCAAACGCTCACGGATCAGAGCCTGGTACTTCTCACTCTCCGACAGCATCTGGGCTTCTCGCGCTTTCGCAGCGGCCGCCTCTCTCTGGCGACGGGCTTCCTCTTCCCGGGCCCTCTGAGCCGCCTCCGCCTGGGCTTCAAGCTGCTGTTCCCGGAGCTTGCGCTCTGCCTCGAGGCGCTTGCGCTCAGCTTCCTGGCGAGCCAGTTCCTCCTGGCGCTTTCGTTCGGCCTCTTCCCGCTTCTGCTGCTCTTCCTGGCGCCGCTTCTCTTCTTCGGCTTTTCGTTTTGCCTCTTCCTGACGGCGTTTTTCTTCCTCAGCTTTCTGCCTGGCCCGCTCCTTGGCTTCCGCTTCCGCCTTTTGACGGGCAGACTCCGCTTCACGGGCTTTCCGGGCTTCGCGTTCTTTCGCCTCTGCTTCCTGTCGCTCCTGCTCTTTCTGCTGCTGGAGCCGTTTTTGTTCTTCCTGTCGCTTCTGCTCTGCAATGCGACGGGCTTCTTCTTCCTGCCTCTGTCGTTCAGCTTCTTCCTTGCGACGCTGCTCTTCGGCCCGGCGTTCTTCGTCCCGCTTTTGCTGATCGACCGGCTCTACCACCGGGCTCGGTTCCGGCTCCTGCTGGGTAATCAGCCGGGCCGATATGCTCCTGGGTGGCGGCTCATGATCGGTGCTGGTCCAAGACCAACCCGCAAGCGCAATGCCCAGAATCAACAGGTGCAACGTGACCGAGAGCGCCACCGGTGATTTCCATGGTGGCACGCCTGTTGTGGTTACTTCGCGCTGGTGATCTCTCACAACACTCCTGCCCGCAACACTATCAATTGTCGTCCCGCGGTGATTCGGTGATCAGGCCGATACTGCTCGCCCCGGCACCCTGCAACTCGGCCATCAACCGAACCACTGTGCCGTAAGTAACATTCTCATCGCCGCGAACCAGAATCTCACTGGAGGCCCGTTGCGAGAGGATCTTGGAAACCTGGGCACGCAGGTCGGACAGCGTCATGGGGTCACTACCTTCCTCTCCGATCTCGACGTAGTACGCTCCATTTGCATCAACCGAAACAATGATGGACTCAACATCCTTGTCAGACTGAATAGGATCGGAAGTGGTCTGGGGCAGATCAACCTTCACCCCTTGCGTCAGCATCGGGGCGGTTACCATGAAGATGATCAGCAGCACCAGCATTACATCAATGTACGGAACCACGTTGATCTCCGACATTGGCTTGCGCCGGTTTTCCGGCATCATTCCCATGCCTTTCATAGAACTGTGCTCCAGGGCTGATTCCTGCCTCTAATTACCAACCACATCATGCGGCGCCCTTGTCGCTCTGATGGACGCGGCGATGGAGGATGCTGGAAAACTCATCCGCAAAGGTTTCGTAGTTCTTCAACAGGGCATCGGACATGGCGGAAAAACGGTTATAGGCAATAACCGCCGGTATTGCGGCGAACAGACCCATGGCGGTTGCGATGAGGGCCTCGGAGATGCCGGGCGCCACCGTCGCCAGTGTCGCCTGCTGAACCTGTGCCAGCCCCCGGAACGAGTTCATGATGCCCCAGACGGTACCAAACAGACCCACATAAGGGCTGGTGGAGCCGACCGTCGCCAGAAAAGGCAGGCTGGCCTCCAGCCGCTCGTGCTCCCGGGAAAAGGCCACCCGCATTGCGCGCTGGGTACCTTCCATGACCGCATCGGCATCCCGGCTTTGCTGGCGCAACCGGGAAAACTCCTTGAAACCGGCCCGGAACAGGGATTCCATGCCGGAAAACGGTGTTGGATCGGCGTTCACCTCCCGGTACAACTGCCCCAGATCCATGCCTGACCAGAAACGCTCCTCGAACGCCAATTGCGCCCTCTTGGCCTTCCGGAACACCTGCAGGCGCTGGAAAATCAAGGCCCAGGACATGATTGACGCCAGGGCCAGCAAAAGCATGACCAGCTGAACCAAGACACCGGCATTGGCAATGAGGTACCAGACTGAAAGTTCTGAATCCACTTCTTACTCCTGGCTCGTTCTGTTTATCGTTTCGGTGGGCTGGACATTCCTGGCCAGCAATTCCTGCATATTCGTCGGTAACCGGCGGGGACGACCGGAATCAAGCGCTACGCAGGCTACCCGCACATCACTGTCACTCAGCAACTTTCGGTCTTCGGCCCGCATCACACGCTGACGGAAATCCATCCAGACTCTACCAAAAGCCACGGGTTCCGCAGTAACCAGCAGTTCGTCATCAAGCTTGGCCGGTACCGCATAATGAATGGTCAGCCGCTGCACTACATAACTGATATTGTCCGCCAGCCCCGCCCTGAGGCCAACGCCGCAACTGCGCACCCATTCGGTTCGGGCCCGCTCCATGTAATGGAGATATTTGGCATGAAATACGATGCCACCAGCGTCGGTGTCCTCGATATAGACCCGAATCGGCAGTTCGAACCTTCCCTCTGGCGCCTGTTCAACCAAAAAGATCGTCCTCCCTGCCCGACTTCGGCGGAATCACGCCGAAATGCTGATAGGCGTTGGAGGTCACCATCCGCCCTCTGGGAGTCCGGACCATATAACCCTGCTGGATCAGGAAGGGCTCAAGCACATCCTCAATGGTGCCGCGCTCTTCACTGATCGCGGCAGCAAGGCTCTCGACCCCAACAGGGCCACCGTCGAATTTCTCGATCATGGCCAGCAGCAGGCGCCGATCCATGTGATCGAAACCCTGGTTATCCACTTTCAGCATGTTCAGTGCCTGATCGGCGATATCAGAGGTTATACGACCGTCTGAGCGGACTTCCGCAAAATCGCGGACACGGCGCAACAGGCGATTGGCGATACGCGGGGTACCCCGGGACCGGCGGGCAATTTCGAACGCGCCTGCCTCATCGACGGCTACCGAAGACAATCGCGCGGAGCGCAGAATGATGCTGGTAAGATCTTCGGTGTTATAGAACTCCAGCCGCTGCACGATGCCGAAGCGGTCACGCAGCGGCGAAGTCAGCAAGCCTGCCCGGGTGGTCGCCCCGACGAGGGTGAACGGCGGCAGGTCCAGCTTGATGGAGCGGGCGGCCGGGCCCTCACCGATCATGATGTCGAGCTGGTAATCTTCCATCGCCGGATACAGCACTTCTTCCACTGCCGCGCTGAGACGGTGGATCTCGTCAATGAAGAGAACGTCACCTTCTTCGAGATTAGTCAGCATGGCGGCCAGATCGCCGGCTTTTTCAAGCACTGGACCAGACGTTGTCTTGATGGATACGCCCATCTCATTGGCGATGATATTGGCAAGGGTTGTTTTGCCCAGACCGGGCGGGCCAAAGATCAGAACGTGGTCCAGCGCTTCCTGACGACCCCGGGCCGCGGATATGAAAATATCCATCTGCTCACGGACCGTGGGCTGGCCAACATATTCGGCCAGCAGGGTCGGGCGAATGGCCCTGTCCTGTACTTCCTCATATTCACCGGCCCGGGCCGAGATCAACCGGTCGGATTCGATCATGGCATCACCCATAGTGTGGGAATCAACATCGTGCCTCACGTTTGCCCGCTATTCCAGCGCAGCCCCAATTGTACAAAGGGGTTAGCAGGTGTCACGTTACGCTCTCTACAGGTTCGCGACAGGTTCTGACGATCAGGCCGGAATCATGTTTCGCAGGGCCAGACGGATGAGCGTTTCACTACTCATCCCCTCCTCGGCCACTTTGCTGATGGCCTTGGCAGCCTCCTGGGGCTTGTAACCCAAAGAGATCAGTGCGGCTTCCGCCTCTTCAGTGGCCGCCGGCCCGCCAGCGGGGCCTTGTCCGCCCGGCTGCCCCACGCCTGTCGCCTCGGGCGACGTTGGCACAAATTGACCTTCAAGTTGCCCTATCCGGTCCGCCATTTCAATAAGAAGCCGTTCTGCTGTCTTCTTGCCAACGCCGGGGAGCTTGACCAGTGAGGCGGAGTCACGATTCTCAACGCAGCGAATGAACTGCTGTGCGTCCAATCCGGAAAGAATGCCAACGGCCAGCTTAGGGCCAACCCCATTGACCTTGATCAGCAGGCGGAAGAGGTCCCGGTCCAGGCTGGAAGCAAAGCCGTAGAGGCTCTGGGCGTCTTCTCGGACGGCAAAATGGGTGTGCAGGGTGACTTCATCGCCGGTCTCCGGCAGATGAAAGAAGGTGGTATAGGGGATGTCGACTTCATAGCCCAGGCCCGCGCACTCAACCAGCGCCTGGCCCGGAGCCTTTTCGACCAGAATACCTCGGATACGACCAATCAAGCTGAATCTCCTGTCGCTCCTGGGAGCGGTTTATTGTTGTCGCACACGACCGCTTCGGACTTTTCCCGCGCCACTGGCCACCCGCAGGATACTCTGACTCATGTGGGCATGGCACATGGCGATGGCGAGCGCATCGGCCGCGTCTGCCTGGGGTTTGCGTGAAAGCGAAAGCAACACCTGAACCATGTGCTGAACCTGGGATTTGTCAGCGCCGCCCTTGCCGACCACCGCCTGCTTTACCTGCCTCGCCGAGTATTCATGAACCGCCAAGCCACTGTTGGCGGCACTGACGATGGCCGCGCCGCGGGCCTGACCGAGCTTCAGAGCCGAGTCAGGATTGCGGGCCATGAACACCTGCTCGATGGCAAATTCTTCCGGCCGATACTCTCCGATCAGGGTGGCAAGGCTCTGGAATATGGTCTGAAGGCGTTCAGCCATGGGCTTCTCGCCCACCCGGATACAACCACTGTCGATGTACTCGATGTGTCGACCATCTGCCCGAATGACGCCGTAACCGGTAATTCGTGACCCCGGATCAACGCCCAGAATTATCGCCACATCAATGCTCCTGACTGGTCAAAGCGATTCCATGATGTCGCCGGAGATATCCGCGTTATGGTAGACATTCTGAACATCGTCCAGATCTTCGAGCATATCAATAAGCTTGAGGATGGTTTCCGCGCCGTCCCGATCCAGCTCAACCCGCGTGGATGGAACCATGGTTACTTCAGCATTGTCCGGCACCAGTCCCGCATTGACCAGAGATTCCTTGACGTCCAGAAACTGCTCGGGTGTGGTTACGATTTCCCAGGAACCGTCGTCCTGGGCCGCAAGGTCTTCGGCACCGGCGCTGAGTACGGCTTCCACCAGCCTGTCCTCTTCCCACTCCGGACCGTAGCTGATAATTCCCTGCTTGCTGAACAGGTAGGCAACCGATCCGTCGGTACCGAGATTGCCACCCATCTTGTTGAACGCGTGGCGGATTTCAGCCACAGACCGGTTTTTGTTGTCGGTCATGACTTCCACGAATATCGCCACACCACCGGGGCCATAGCCTTCGTAGGTCAGCTCTTCGTAGTTGTCATCATCGCCACCACCGGCGCCACGTTCAACCGCGCGCTCGATGGTGTCTTTTTTCATATTGGCGGTGAGCGCCTTGTCGATGACGGCGCGCAGGCGGGGATTATCATCGGGATTCCCCCCGCCCTGGCGCGCGGCCACGGTCAGCTCACGAATGATTTTGGTGAAGATCTTGCCCCGCTTGGCATCTTGTTCCGCCTTGCGGTGCTTGATGTTGGCCCACTTACTGTGACCCGCCATACAGCTCCTCCCTTAAATCACTGACTTACTCGTTGCCCTCACCGGCTTCCGCCTTGTTGCCTTCAACCGGCTTTGACGGCTTGCGCAGACGGATATGCAACTCACGCAGCTGCTTCTCATCCACTTCGCCCGGCGCCTGGGTCATCAGACAGGTGGCACTCTGGGTTTTCGGGAATGCGATAACGTCACGGATGGACGAAGCGCCGGTCATCAGCATGACCAGGCGATCCAGGCCGAACGCCAGACCACCATGGGGCGGGCAACCAAACTTCAGGGCATCCAGCAGGAAGCCGAACTTGGCGCGGGCTTCCTCTTCACCGATACCCAGAATACGGAACACCGCTTCCTGCATTTTCTCATCGTGAATACGGATAGAACCGCCGCCCAATTCAGTGCCGTTCAACACCATATCGTAGGCGCGGGACAACGCGTTGGCGGGGTCTGCGGCCAGATCTTCCGGACTACAGGACGGCGCGGTGAACGGGTGGTGAATCGCGGTCAGGCCGCCGTCCGGAGTTTCCTCGAACATCGGGAAATCGACAACCCAGAGCGGCGCCCACTCGGAAGTCAGCATGTCGAGATCGTGACCGATCTTGATCCGCAGTGCGCCGAGGGCTTCATTGACTACGTTGGTCTTGTCCGCGCCGAAGAACACGATGTCGCCGTCTTCGGCACCCACACGCTCCATGATAGCCAGAGCAACATCATCACCCAGGAACTTGATGATCGGGGACTGCAGACCTTCAACGCCCTTGGACAGGTCATTGACCTTGATATAGGCAAGACCTTTGGCACCGTAGATACTAACAAACTTGGTGTAGTCGTCAATCTGCTTGCGCGTCAGCTCGCCGCCTTTCGGCACACGCAGAGCCGCCACACGACCTTTCGGATCCTTGGCAGGACCTGCGAAGACCTTGAAGTCCACGCCTTCAACCAGATCATTTACATCCAGCAGCTCCAGCGGGATACGCAGATCCGGCTTGTCGCTGCCGTAACGTTGCATTGCCTCGGCATACGGCATTTGCGGGAAGGACGGCAGTTCAACCTCCAGCACGTCCTTGAACAGCGCCCGGATCATGTCCTCGTTCAGCTTCATCAGGGTCTCTTCATCAATGAAAGAGGCCTCGATGTCTACCTGGGTGAACTCCGGCTGACGATCCGCACGCAGGTCTTCATCCCGGAAACACTTGGCGATCTGGTAGTAGCGGTCAACACCAGACACCATCAGCAGCTGCTTGAACAGCTGGGGAGACTGGGGAAGCGCGAAGAAGGAGCCTTCATGGGTACGGCTCGGCACCAGGTAATCCCGCGCGCCTTCCGGCGTGGCACGGGTCAGGATAGGAGTTTCCACATCCATGAAGCCGTTGCTGTCGAGGTAGTTACGGATATAACTGGTTACACGGGAACGGAAACGCAGGCGGTTGATCATCTCCGGACGACGCAGGTCCACAAACCGGTAGCGCAGACGCACGTCCTCGCCAACGTCGACATGCTCATCCAGCGGGAACGGCGGCGTTGCCGCGGCGTTCAGGATACTCAGCTCCTTGCCCAGAAGCTCAACCTGCCCGGTCGGCATGTTGTTGTTCTCGGTTCCGGCAGGACGACGACGCACCCGGCCGGTGACCTTGATCACGAACTCGCTACGGACTTTTTCCGCAAGCGCAAAGCTCTCAGGGGTATCAGGATCCACAACCACCTGAGACATACCATCCCGATCCCGCAGATCCAGGAAGATAACCCCACCGTGGTCACGACGGCGGTGTACCCATCCGCAAAGTGTGACTTCCTGATCGATGTGGGATTCGTTGATCCCACCGCAATAATGACTGCGCATACCGGTTCCCGTTACGTTTAATGTGTTCAAATATGGTGCGTGTTCTGGATCGCTTGAAAAATGGTGCGACCATAGCGGAAAAGCCGCCCATTATAAACACAATGGCGGTGAAAATCAGGCGTGCGAGCACGCAAATCAAGCGGTCGGATGACTGCAGGTTGGCAGCCGGCTAGAATGCTTCTTTTTTACCAGCAGATGGAGTCTGAACTTGGCCACCAGAGCGGAGCAAAAACAGAAAACCCGGCGGGCACTGATGGATGCGGCGCTCTCGCAACTGAGTGCGGACCGGGGCTTTGGCAGTCTGAGTTTGCGGGAGGTTGCTCGGGAAGCCGGCATCGCCCCCACGTCTTTTTACCGGCACTTTGCCGAGCTTGATGAACTGGGCCTGGCTCTGGTAGACGAAGGCGGCGTTGCCCTGAGACAACTAATGCGTCAGGCCCGCAAGCGGATTGCCCGCGATGGTGGCAGCGCCATCTCCACTTCTGTAGAAACCTTCATGGAGTACCTCGGCAACAATGCCAACCTGTTCCGGCTGATGCTTCGGGAAAGAACCGGAGTCTCCAAGCCTTTTCGGACAGCCGTAAAGGCCGAGATTGACCACTTTGTGACCGAACTGGCCGATGACCTGCGGCGGATCGCCGACGAGCAGAACAAGCCCCTCTCAGAAGCCAGGCTGGTGGCTGAGGCCATGGTAACGCTCGTATTCAACCAGGGGGCAGAAGCGCTGGATGCAACCGCTTCCGAACGTGATGAGCTGAAGGCCAAGCTGAAAACCGAGCTAAGAATGATCCTGGTCGGCTCCCAGACTCTGGCGAAACGCAACTGACCTCACTTTCGAACTAGACACCGGCCTCAAGCTCAGTAAGAACCGGGGCCAGTCTTGAGCGAACCTGCTCCAGCTCCTCATCGGAATAAGCAACCGGCGCCTGCTTGCCCCACACAGGGCCCGGCCAGGCCGGGTCGCCTTCGAACCGCACGATATGATGAAGATGAAGCTGGGGCACCATGTTGCCAAGGGCTGCGACGTTCATCTTGTCGCCGCCGAAGACATCCATCATGGCTCCGCTGAGCGCGGAGGACTCGCGGACCAGCTGGTGCTGCTGGTCCGCCGACAACTGGTAGATCTCACGGATGCCGGTGACAGCTGGTACCAACAGCACCCAGGGCCAGGTGCTGTCATTCATCAGTCGGATTTCACAAAGCGAGGTGCTTCCAAGGCCAATCGTGTCAGCCTTCAGTCGCTCGTGTAACCGGAAAACTGCCGGTTCGCTCATACTCATCCTTCGATTATCTGGGTTTACTCGGAGTGGAACTGGGTGCGGCCACGGCCAATGGCGTAGTAAATGAGGCCGTAGCGATCCAGCATTTCCGGCTCGTAGAGATTGCGGCCATCAAAGACCACAGGTTCACGAATGGTCGCAGCAATGGATTCGAAGTCTGGGGACCGGAACTCTTTCCACTCGGTGCAGATAGCGAGAACGTCTGCCCCTTTAAGCGCCTGCTCTTTCGTGCCGCACAGAGTCAGGCCTTCCTGATCACCGTAGATTCGCTGGGTTTCCTCCATAGCCTCCGGGTCGAAAGCCTGCACTCTGGCGCCGGCTTTCCAGAGATCTTCCATCAATGTGCGGGAAGAAGCTTCGCGCATATCGTCGGTATTCGGCTTGAACGCCAGCCCCCAAAGCGCAACGACCTTGCCATTGAGATCACCACCAAAATAGTGGCTGATCTTGTCGAACAACACGTGTTTCTGGGCGTAGTTAACCGATTCAACCGCATTCAGCAAGCGTGCTTCGTAACCGCAGTCGCTGGCAGTTCGGGCCAGGGCCTGAACATCTTTCGGGAAGCAGGAACCGCCGTAACCGCAACCAGGGTAGATGAAGTGATAACCAATCCGCGGGTCGGAACCAATGCCCCGGCGCACGGCTTCGATATCAGCGCCCAGTCGCTCTGCCAGGTTGGCGATTTCGTTCATAAAGCTGATCTTGGTGGCCAGCATGGAGTTGGCCGCGTACTTGGTGAGCTCGGCAGACCGCAGGTCCATAAAGATCATGCGGTCATGATTCCGGTTGAACGGGTAGTAGACCTCCCGCAGCAGTTCCGCAGCCCGCTCGCTGTCGGTACCGACAACAATGCGGTCAGGCTTCATGAAATCGTTGATAGCCGCCCCTTCCTTGAGAAACTCGGGGTTGGACACCACGTCGAAATCCAGTTCCAGGCCACGACGGTCGAGCTGGGCACGAACCGCAGTCCGGACCTTGTCGCCGGTGCCGACCGGCACCGTGGACTTGTCGACGACTACCTTGTAGTCCTCCATGAACTCTCCGATGGAACGGGCTACCGCGGTTACATACTGGAGGTCGGCAGAACCGTCTTCGTCCGGGGGCGTGCCCACGGCGATAAATTGGAGTGTGCCGTGACGAACGGCCTCTTCGGTATCGGTTGTGAAGGACAGGCGGCCTGCCTCAACGGTGTGCTTTACGATATTGTCGAGGCCCGGCTCATAGATGGGAATCTGGCCATTCTTGAGCTTTTCAATTTTGCCCTGGTCCACGTCCATACAGAGAACGTCGTGGCCAACATCCGCCAGGCAAGCACCAGTAACCAGGCCAACATAACCGGTTCCAAAAATCGTTATTTTCATCCTTTAAATCCCGATACAAGTAAAGAAAAGTTATGGGGTGTCGTCAGCTTTTTTCTTCTGCCAGATCGCTTCCCAAGCCAGAGCTGTGCCGACAATGGTATCCAGATTGTCGTAGTCCGGCTGCCAGCCCAGGGTCTGGCGGATAAGTGTGTTGTCAGCCATCAATGCTGCCGGGTCGCCGGCGCGGCGGCCGGTTTCGGTGACCGGAAAATCAACGCCGGATTGCGACTTGACCACATCAATCACTTCCCGGACCGTAAAGCCGCGACCATAACCGCAGTTCATGACCTTCGAATGACCACCATCTGCCATGTAGTCCAGCGCCATCACGTGGGCCTTGGCCAGGTCCTCCACGTGGATGTAGTCGCGAATGCAGGTGCCGTCCCGGGTATCGTAATCGGTGCCGAAGACACTCATGCCTTCCCGCTGTTCCGTCACGCACTCACAGGCGACCTTGATCAGATGCGTGGCTTCAGGTGTGGCCTGCCCCAGCAGCCCTTCCGTATTCGCGCCTGCTACATTGAAGTAACGGAGAATCACATAATTGAGGCTGGAGGCTGCGGCCAGATCCATGATCATCCGCTCGCTCATCATCTTGGACGCGCCGTAGGGGTTGATCGGGGCCAGCGGCAGATCCTCAGTGAGCACCGTCTGCTCGGGCATACCATAGACGGCCGCGGTGGAGGAAAACACCATGTACGGCACTTCGTGCTTTTCGACCGCTTTCAGGAGGTTCAGGGTATTGCGGGTATTGTTGCTGTAGTACTTCAGGGGGTTGGCGACAGACTCCGGCACCACAATATTGGCAGCGAAATGCAGAACCGCCTCAAACCGGTGACGGGAGAACAGATCTTCGATTGCCGCTTCATCGGCCAGATCCCCGACCACCAGTTCGCCGGCGGTGACCGCCCAGCGGTAGCCAGTGGAGAGGTTATCGAAAACAACGATATCGTGACCGGCCCGGCCCAGCTGACGGACCACGTGACTGCCAATATATCCGGCTCCGCCGGTAACGAGGACTTTCATAGGCGAAAACTACTCCTTCCCTGAATTCTGTTTGCGCAGACGCCGGATCTCTGCCCGTCGCCGACTGAAAAACTCACTGATCACCTGGCTGCACTGATCTGACAACACGCCGCCAACGGCGGTCACGTCCCAGTTCAGATGGGGCTCTTCGAGTGTCCGGCGTGCAGATTCTATTGCACCGGCCTTGGGCTCACGAGCCCCATAGACAAGCCGACTGATTCTGCCGTGGACGATAGCACCCACGCACATGGTACAGGGCTCCAGAGTAACGTAAAGCGTGGCATCCGGCAGCCGATAATTGCCCACCCGGGCGGCGGCATCGCGCAGCGCCCTGATTTCGGCATGGGCCGTGGGATCGCAACCGGAAATGGGCGCGTTAAAACCCGCGCCGATTTCCTTGCCATCCAGAACCACCACGGCACCGACAGGCACTTCGCCCTTTGCTGCAGCCTCACCAGCCAGCTGGAGCGCGCGATTCATCCAGCGCTTGTCTTCCGGCGTCGCCTCAGACATCGGACCGGCTCACCCGTCGATTATTCCCACTCGATGGTTGCGGGCGGCTTGGACGAAACATCGTAGGTTACCCGGGATACACCGGTGATCTCATTGATGATCCGGTTGGAAACGGTCTCAAGGAGATCGTAAGGCAGATGCGCCCAGCGGGCGGTCATGAAATCGATGGTTTCAACAGCACGAAGAGCCACCACGTATTCATAGCGACGGGCGTCACCTACCACGCCAACCGACTTGACCGGCAGGAATACTGCAAAGGCCTGGCTCGTCTTGTGGTAGAAATCCGCACGGTGGAGTTCCTCCAGGAAAATGGCGTCGGCGCGGCGCAGGATATCGGCATATTCCTTTTTAACTTCACCGAGAATACGTACGCCCAGACCCGGCCCCGGGAACGGGTGACGGTACACCATGTCGTATGGCAAACCGAGCTCAAGGCCGATCCGGCGCACCTCATCCTTGAACAGCTCACGCAAGGGTTCCACCAGCTTCATTTTCATGGTTTCCGGCAGGCCGCCCACATTGTGGTGGGACTTAATAACGTGCGCCTTGCCGGTCTTGGACGCAGCAGACTCGATCACGTCCGGATAGATCGTGCCCTGTGCCAGCCAGTTCACGTCCTTGATATTGGCCGCTTCATCGTCGAACACGTCGATAAAGGTATTGCCGATGATCTTGCGTTTCTGCTCTGGATCATTGACCCCTTTTAGCTTCGACAGGAACAGGTCTTCGGCATCAACCCGAATCACTTTTACGCCCATGTTGCTGGCGAACATGTCCATCACCTGGTCGCCTTCATGAAGACGCAAGAGACCGTTGTCCACAAACACACAAGTGAGCTGATCACCGATTGCCCGGTGCAGCAATGCTGCCGTCACCGAGGAATCGACGCCACCCGACAAGCCCAGCAATACCTTGTCGCTGCCGACTTGCTCGCGAATTTGCTGAACCGCATCATCGACGATCTTGGCCGGCGTCCAGAGGGCTTCGCATTTGCAGATAGTCAGGATGAAATGCTCGAGAATCCGCTTGCCCTGAAGGGTGTGGGTTACTTCGGGGTGGAACTGGACGCCGTAAAGGTTCCGGCTGAGATCCTGCATCGCGGAAATTGGCGCGCTCTCGGTGGAGGCCAGTAACTCGAAGCCTTCAGGCATCGCCACCACCTTGTCACCGTGGCTCATCCACACGTCCAGCAGCGACTCACCAGCCGGCGTCAGATGATCGGTAATATCCGCCAGCAGCGGACCCTTGGCGCGAACCTTCACCTGGGCATAACCGAACTCGCGTTTCTCGGAACTGGCAACGCGGCCTCCAAGCTGCTCCGCCATAGTCTGCATGCCGTAGCAGATGCCGAGAATCGGGATACCGCGGTCAAACAGCCCTTCCGGCGCCCGGGGACCGCCCAGCTGAGTTACCGACTCCGGACCGCCAGCAAGAATAATCCCCTTCGGATTGAACTCATTAAGCTCGTCATCGGTGATATCGAACGCTTTGATCTCACAGTAAACGCCGATCTCGCGAACACGGCGGGCAATCAGCTGGGTGTACTGGGAACCGAAATCGAGAATCAGGATGCGGTGGTCGTGGATGTTCTGGGCCATGGAGTCCTCGGGGCTGAATAAACAACGCGGCCCTCTGGGGGCCGCGTCTGGTAGGGCAATGGTTAACCGATACGGTAGTTGGGCGATTCTTTAGTGATGGTCACGTCGTGCACATGGCTCTCACGCATACCCGCGTTGGTGATGCGCACGAATTCAGGCTTGGTGCGCATTTCTTCCATGGTGGCGCTACCGGTGTAGCCCATGGCAGCCCGCAGGCCACCAACCAGCTGGTGAACGATGTTACGCATCGGACCTTTGCAGGCAACGCGGCCTTCGATGCCTTCAGGAACCAGTTTCTCGATACCCTTACTGGCGTCCTGGAAGTAACGATCGCTGGAGCCCTGCCCCATGGCGCCGATGGAACCCATGCCACGATAGGCCTTGTAACTGCGGCCCTGGAACAGCTCCACTTCGCCAGGTGCCTCATCGGTACCTGCCAAAAGGCTACCGATCATGACGCTATGGGCGCCTGCGGCAATGGCTTTGGCAATATCACCGGAGAAACGGATACCGCCATCAGCGATTACCGGGACTCCATGCTCTTTCAACGCTGCGGCCACGTTGGAAACCGCAGAAATCTGGGGCACACCAATACCCGCCACAATACGGGTGGTGCAGATGGAACCGGGGCCAATGCCTACCTTTACTGCATCCGCGCCGGCTTCCGCCAGGGCGAGCGCCGCGTGTGACGTGGCGATGTTGCCGCCAATCACCTGCACATCGGGGAAATTCTTCTTGATAAAGCGCACGCGCTCCATCACACCACGGGAATGACCGTGAGCGGTATCCACCACGATCACGTCGACCCCGGCTTCGGCCAGTGCGGTAATGCGGGCTTCGGTGTCGCCACCGGTGCTCACGGCCGCGCCAACTCTCAAACGACCCTGATCGTCTTTACACGCCAGCGGGTAATCTTTCGCCTTCTGGATATCCTTGACCGTGATCAGGCCGCGCAGCTCGAAGTTATCGTTAACGACCAGAACCTTCTCGATCCGATGGCGATGCAGCAGCTCTTTCACTTCCTCGAGACAGGCGCCTTCCTTGACCGTAACCAGCTTTTCCTTCGGCGTCATGATATCCCGAACCAGCGTGTCCATCCGGCTTTCAAAACGGATGTCGCGGCCAGTGACGATACCGATCAGGTCGTGGCCGTCCACCACCGGAAGACCGGAGATGCTGTTCGCCATGGTGATATCTACCAGTTCGCGAACCGTTGTCTCGGGCGAAACTGTAATCGGATCCTTCACCACGCCACTCTCGAACTTCTTGACCTTGCGGACGGCTGCCGCCTGTTGCTCAACGGTCATGTTCTTGTGCATGATGCCGATACCGCCTTCCTGAGCCATGGCGATAGCCAATTCTGCCTCGGTAACGGTATCCATGGCGGAAGACAGAAGAGGAATGTTGAGGGTGATACCCTTGGTCAGTTGGGTTTGCAGGCTAACCTCGTGGGGCAGCACTTCTGAATATCCGGGAACCAGCAGAACGTCATCAAATGTGAGGGCTTCTTCGGCAATTCGCAGCATTGGGATCCGCCTTTTGATCGTGCTAAGTTGGGAATTTCCGTGCCGTACCCGCGGCGGTACGACAAAGCAAAATCCTTAATCGATCTATTATAATGGGGCTCTCGAAGACAGTAAACCGGCCCTTTTTTAAGGTTCGATTGCATCTTTTTGAAATTTCGCTATTTTTACCCTCCCTCTTTTCGGCTATTGCGTATGTATAACGACGGATCAGGACCGGCGACGCCGCATCTTCAGGACACCCGCCCCCGGGCACTCAGCGTCAGCGAGCTCAACCACCAGGCCAGACATCTTCTGGAATCGAGCTTTATGCAGGTGTGGGTGGAAGGTGAACTCTCCGGATTTTCTCGCCCCTCGTCCGGCCACTGGTATTTTTCCCTGAAAGACCGGAAATGCCAGGTGCGATGCGCCATGTTCCGGGGCATGAACCAGCGCATCCGCACACCACCGAAAGAGGGCGATCAGGTCCGGATCCGCGGCAAGGTCACTCTTTACGAGAACCGCGGCGACTTCCAGATTATCGTTGAACACGTCGAACCTGCGGGGCTCGGCGCCCTCCAACAGGCCTTCGAGGAGCTCAAGCGGAAATTGCTGGCCGAAGGACTGTTTGAACAGGCCAGCAAGAAACCGCTGCCCTCACTGCCCAGGCACATCGGTGTCGTCACCTCACCCACCGGCGCCGCGATCCACGACATACTCACCGTTCTCGCCCGGCGGTGCCCCGCTATACCCGTAACGCTCTACCCCACTGCCGTTCAGGGCAAGGCGGCGACCGCTGACATCGTACGAGCCATCGAAGCCGCACAGAACCACGGCGTTGCCGATGTCCTGATTATCGGCCGTGGCGGTGGCTCTCTGGAGGATCTCTGGTGCTTCAATGAAGAAGCGGTCGCCCGCGCGATTGCCGCTTGCCGGATCCCCACGGTCAGTGCGGTTGGTCACGAGGTCGATGTAACCATTGCCGATTTCGTGGCTGATCTTCGGGCCCCGACGCCCTCCGCGGCCGCCGAAAAGATTTCGCCGGACCAGTCAGACTGGCTTAAACAGCTAAGAGACCGGGA
Organism: Marinobacter flavimaris; assembly: GCF_002933295.1. GTDB lineage: Bacteria > Pseudomonadota > Gammaproteobacteria > Pseudomonadales > Oleiphilaceae > Marinobacter > Marinobacter flavimaris. The sequence goes on along the minus strand of NZ_PSSW01000001.1, from coordinate 703,887 downwards.
ATTCCGCCTGTCCAACGCCATGGGCCTGGCCCTGAAGCGCCTGGGCACCCAGCTCGGACATCTGAGCGCCCGGTTGCGCGACCCAAGAAGGGAGCTTCTGGAGAAAGCCCAGCGAATGGATGAGCTCGAACTGCGCCTCCGAAAAGCTATTCGACAGCGCCTGACAACCGTTGGCGTGCGCAATGATCACCTGCGCCAGAGACTGGTCATGCAGTCGCCACACCGCCAGCTCTCGGATAGCCAGGACGCGCTGCGGCGCGTGAGCGAGCGATTGGTTTCGGTCATGCAGCAGGACCTGAAACAGCGTCGCGACAACCTGGAACATGCGGCGCAGACTCTGAATGTGGTCAGCCCCCTTGCGACCCTTGGACGGGGTTATTCCATCGTGCGCGACAACAACGGAAACATTATTAGGGATGCCACAAACGTTAATCCCGGCGACACCATCTCAGCCCACGTTGCACGGGGTGAAATGACTGCGAAGGTGACTTCGGTCAAATCTGCAGAAGAAACTGGCCCCTAGAGCCCCAAGACTAAGCCAATGGTCTACTAGTCCATGATTTAAAACGGCCTAAAGTTGTCAGGAAACGTATTAAAACAACAACAGGCAGGATGAGGTGGAATGTATGGACTACCACTCAGAGTTCCGGCGGTCGATAGACAAACCGGACGAATTCTGGCGTGAACAGGCGGAAAAAATTGACTGGATCGAACCGCCGAAAACCATCTGGCAGCCAACCGACAATGGGCACGGGCAGTGGTTCCCCGACGGCACTCTGAACACTTGCGATGTGGCACTGGATGCCAACATCCGTGCAGGGCGTGGCGACCAGAAAGCCCTGATCTACGATTCTCCGGTTACCAATACCCAGCGCTCCTACACCTACAACGAGCTGACCGATGAAGTGGCCCGGTTCGCTGGAGCCCTCAAAGACCGTGGCATCACCAAGGGCGACCGGGTCATCATCTACATGCCGATGATTCCGGAAGCCGTCATTGCAATGCTCGGCTGCGCGCGAATTGGCGCCATTCATTCTGTGGTCTTCGGCGGCTTTGCAGCCCATGAGCTTGCGGTTCGCATCGATGACGCCAAACCGAAGGCTGTGATTACCGCTTCCTGTGGCATCGAAGTCACCCGTGTGATCGAGTACAAGCCCCTGGTCGACAAGGCCATTGATCAGGCCAGCCACAAGCCGGAAACCTGCATCGTTTACCAGCGCCAACAGGTACAGGCCGAACTTCAGGCTGGCCGTGACCACGACTGGAACGAATTGATGGAAACGGCCGAACCAGCCGACCCGGTGCCCGTCAAATCAACAGACCCGCTCTATATTCTTTACACTTCAGGCACCACCGGTAAACCCAAAGGTGTGGTGCGCGACAACGGTGGTCATGCGGTTGCGCTGAACTACAGCATGAAGCTGGTCTACGACGCCAAACCCGGCGATGTTTACTGGGCTGCCTCTGACGTTGGCTGGGTCGTCGGCCACAGCTACATCGTCTACGCGCCATTGTTTGCGGGTTGCACGACCATCATGTACGAGGGCAAGCCGGTGAAAACACCGGATGCCGGCGCCTTCTGGCGAGTGGTTCAGGATCACAAAGTGAACATGCTGTTCACTGCCCCGACCGCATTCCGGGCCGTCCGCAAGGAAGATCCGGAAGCAGACCAACTTTCACGCTACGACATCAGTTCACTGAAAAGACTGTTCCTGGCCGGCGAGCGACTCGATCCCGCCACCTATGAGTGGCTGAAAGAGCACACTGGCCTGCCGGTTCTCGACCACTGGTGGCAGACCGAAACCGGTTGGGCCATTTGCTGTAATCCGGTGGGAATAGAGTTAATGGCGACCAAACCAGGTTCGGCAACCGTTCCCTCCCCTGGCTACAACGTGCAGGTAGTGGACATGAACGGCAGCCAGATGCCCGCCGGCGAGCAGGGTCAGATTGCTGTAAAACTGCCACTGCCACCCGGCTGTATGATAACAGTCTGGGGCGACGATGAGCGATTCCGCAAAACCTACCTGGAACCGATATCGGGATTCTACAGCTCCGGCGACGGCGGCTTTATTGACGATGACGGGTACGTGTTCGTTATGGGTCGTACCGATGACGTTATCAATGTCGCTGGCCACCGGCTCTCTACCGGTGAGATGGAGGAAGTCGTCGCTTCCCACCCGGCCATAGCAGAGTGCTGCGTCGTGGGTGCGCACGATGATATGAAAGGGCAGATCCCCATAGGGCTGGTTCTGATCAAGGACGGCGCAACCATCGACCATGACGAACTGGAAGACGAGCTGGTGGAGATGGTTCGAGACAAGATTGGCGCCATCGCCTGTTTCCGCCGCGCCCTGGTGGTTGATCGCCTGCCCAAGACCCGTTCCGGCAAGATCCTCAGACGGGTCATCCGCCAGATTGCCGATGGCGAGGAATACTCGGTGCCCAGCACCATTGATGACCCTGCCATTCTGGAAGAAATCAGCGAGCAGTTCCGCCGCTGACAGAGCCACCGTGAATGCTGCCCGCCCCGCCCGAACCGGGGGCGGGCAATTTTTACCCAATCAAATCCCAACCTGTTGTTTTTGCCGGCAATAAAACCTTCACGAAAGCTGCAAAAATTTCGTTGACGCCCCCCAAAGTCGGTCTATACTGAAATTGCTGTGAAAATACAGCGGTATTTGGTGAATGCGTTTCAACGTCCTGCCGAAGTGCTCTTCGTTGCCCCTTCCTCAGTACTCTCTGGATTTCTCAGCAACGATTCCATGTGGAATTTTGAAGGTCCCGTGAGGGCAAATTACAGAAAGACAGGAAAGATCAATGTCCGATACTAAAACCGGCCACGTTAAGTGGTTTAACGAGTCCAAAGGCTTTGGCTTCATTGCTCAGGACGGTGGCAGCGACGTGTTTGTTCACTACAGCGCAATCAATGCAAGCGGTTTCCGCACCCTGACCGAAGGCCAGCAGGTGCAGTTCACCGTAACACAGGGCCCGAAAGGCCCGCAGGCGGAAAACGTTACCCCGGTCTAAGGGTATACGCTCCGTCCTTTGCCCCTCACGGGCATCGGAAAACCAACAAGCCGGCATTCGTGCCGGCTTGTGTCGTCAGGACGGCAGGTTTTTCAGGCACCCGCCGTTTCAGGTTCCGCTTCCGTCTCAGGCATTTCGATACCCACTGCCTGGGCGACTGCCGAGAACAAGGCCTGCAAGGTAGCAGATGTTGTGTCTTCGGCCAGTGCCGCAGCGCTGCAATGCATACCGCTTGCGGTCAAGCGAATACAGGCCAGTGCGTTGGCATTGGTGCCCTCACCCAGCGCAAACTCGTCGTAAGCCTCGACAGCAATGGAGATACCAAAGCGCTTCTCCAGCGCCTCAGATACAGCCTCCACTGCGCCCAGCCCATGGCCATCCAGACGAACCGGCGATGCATCGCGACCCACCGACACCTCGGCATGCACACCCTCTTCGTCCCGGTGCAGGTCGTAGGAGCGCAGCGCCCAGTCGGCGTGGACTTTCAGATAGCGATCCTCGAACAGGCGATGAATGGTCAGCGAGTCAATCTCGCCACCGTTGGTTTCCGCCTCTCTTTGGACCACCTTGCTGAACTCGATCTGCAACCAGCGAGGCAGACTGATGTTGTAATCCCGCTCCAGTACATAGGCGACACCGCCCTTACCAGACTGGCTGTTGATGCGAACCACTTCCTCATAGCGGCGACCAACATCGAACGGGTCGATGGGCAGATACGCCACATTCCAGGTTTCGCCATCCTTGCGGCGCGCCAGACACTTGCGAATGGCATCCTGATGGCTGCCGGAGAACGCGGTGAACACCAGTTCGCCGGCGTAGGGATGGCGTGGATGAGTGGAAATCTCCGTACAGGCCTCAACCACTTCGGTGATCTCCGCCATGCCCGACAGATCCAGCGTGGGATCAATGCCCTGGGAGTAAAGGTTCATGGCCATGGTCACCAGATCCATGTTGCCGGTGCGCTCACCGTTCCCCATCAATGTGCCCTCGACCCGATCGGCCCCTGCCATTACCGCCAGTTCGGCGGCGGCTACGGCACAGCCGCGATCATTGTGGGTATGCACGCTGATACTGATATGTTCACGGCGCTGGATGTGGTCGCAGATCCACTCGATCTGGTCGGCGAACACATTCGGTGTCGCCATCTCAACGGTGGCAGGCAGGTTGATAATCATTGGCTGCCCTTCCTCCGGCCGCCAGACCTCGCTCACGGCATCAATCACCTCCGCGGCAAAATCCAGCTCGGTACCGGTAAAGCTCTCCGGTGAATACTGGAACGTCCACTCGGTCTCCGGGTGGCGCGCGGCGATGTCGCGAACCAGTTTGGCTCCGTTGACGGCAATGTCCCTGATACCGTCACGATCCAAACCAAACACCTGCTCCCGCTGAACCGTGGAAGTAGAATTGTAGACATGCACGATTGCCTTTCGGGCGCCGGCCAATGCTTCATAGGTACGCTCGATCAGCTCAGGACGGGCCTGGGTCAGCACCTGTATCTTCACATCCTCGGGAATGCGATTTTCTTCAATCAGCTTGCGGCAGAAATCGAAATCCGGCTGGCTGGCAGCGGGAAAGCCAATCTCGATTTCCTTGAAACCCAACTTCACCAGCAATTCGAACATCCGCGTTTTCTGGGCAACAGACATGGGCTTCACCAGTGCCTGATTACCATCCCGAAGATCTACGGCACACCAGGTTGGCGCCTTCTCGATGACCTTGACCGGCCAGCGACGATCGGTTTTGGCAACAGGTTTGAACGCAACGTATTTGCGATGATCGAAAGCCATGCGTGTAATTCCTTGCGGTTTCAGAAGTGAATTCTTTGATGGGTACAGGTTAACGCGAAAAAGCTGGTATTTGATTGCGAACTTGAGCGAGGAAGCGTATTTTCTAACCTATAAATTGCCTGATAAACGCCATTCTTGGAATTTTATGACCGAAAACAAGAAAACCCTCGCCAAAATTGACAAGATGGACCGCCGAATCCTCGAACAGATCCAGCAGGATGGCTCCCTGACCAACCAGGAGCTGGCTGAGAAAGTCGGGCTATCCCCTTCGCCCTGTCTCCGTCGTGTACGGGCCCTTGAGGATGCCGGTATCATCGTCAGAACCGTCACCATTCTGGACCACAAGAAACTTGGCCTTTCTCTGACGGCAATCATCCTGATTGGCATGGATCGGCATACACCCGAGCGTTTCGCGGCGTTTGAAGAGCAGGTTGCCGAGTACCCGGAGGTGCAGGAGTGCTACCTAATTACCGGCCAGGACGCCGATTACATGCTGAAGGTGGTGGTACCGGACATGGACCATTACCACCATTTCCTGCTGAACCGCATTACCCGCATTCAGGGCGTCAGCGGCGTGCACTCCAGCTTCGTGCTCCGGCGAGTGATCGACAGTACTGCCCTGCCATTGGGGTACCTTTCCTGACTCAGGCGACGAGCTCGCGGACGTAAGCCCTTGCCATGCATTTGAGCTCCTCCACCAGTTGTCGACCCTGGGCGTCGGGCAGAGTTACCGCCAGCCGGAGGACAGTGCCGGCGGACCTTGGCAGCAAAAGGCTTGCGGTCCAGCGCCGATCATCAGGAATCCGGGGACACTCCTCTTTGAGTTTCCGGTCCAGATCGCGGGCGTTGGTGTACAGCTCTCTCAGATCCAGCTCCCTCAGCTCAGGCATTGCCTCTACACCACTCCAGATCGCCGAGTAGGCAGGCTCGTGGCGATAGAACTCATAAAACTGATCGATGAGAACGTCTACCGCATCGCTGAGGTTCAGTTCCTGCAACCGCTCCCGCAGAGCCCGCTCCATCTTCTCCACGTGCTGTTCGGCAATGGCATGGACGATGGCCGCCTTGTTGGGAAAGTAGCGGTAGAGAGAAGCCAGCGACATGCCCGATTGTCGGGCAATGGCTGACATGCTCGCAGCATCGACACCAGTCTCATGAAAAATGGCGGCGGCATGGCGAAGGATGGTGTTGACGCGCTCCCGGCTGCGGGCCTGAACCGGCCGGCGCCGCGGGGCGACATCAATAGATTCGTCGGTCATCATCTGTACCTTGTGCAACAGGCTCCGTACAATAATGGCCACTTTACGACAAATAAAGGCTCCGGCGGGCCAACCGCCGCCTGTCCATTAGTCTAACACTTCAGATTTATTACAAACGGAAGACACGATGCGAGCAAGCCGCTACCTGATTGCCACCCAGAAAGAGACCCCCGCCGACGCCGAGATCATCAGTCATCAGTTGATGTTGCGTGCCGGCATGATTCGCAAACTGGCCGCCGGGCTATACACCTGGTTGCCAATGGGCCTGCGTACCCTGCGCAAGGTCGAGCGAATCGTTCGCGAAGAAATGGACAAGAGTGGCGCTCAGGAAGTGTTGATGCCTGCGGTCCAGCCGGCCGAACTCTGGGAGGAATCCGGACGCTGGACCCAGTACGGCGGCGAACTGCTGCGAATGAAAGACCGTCATGGCCGTGATTTCTGTTTCGGACCGACCCACGAAGAGGTCATTACCGACCTGATCCGGAATGAGATCAGCAGCTACAAGGAGTTGCCAGCCAACTTCTACCAGGTTCAGACCAAATTCCGGGACGAGCGTCGCCCCCGGTTTGGCGTGATGCGCGCCCGGGAATTCCTGATGAAGGACGCTTATTCCTTCCATCTGAACGCCGAGTCCCTGAACGAAACCTACGAATTGATGCACCGCACCTACTGCGCCATTTTCGACCGTTTCGGCCTGGATTACCGTGCGGTACAGGCGGACTCCGGGGCCATTGGTGGCAGCGCATCCCACGAGTTTCACGTGCTTGCATCTTCAGGTGAAGATGACATCGTGTTCAGCACCGGGAGCGATTACGCGGCCAACATCGAGAAAGCAGAAACAGTAGCCCCGAGCGGCACCCGCCCTGCTCCGGTCGAGGAAATGAAGGAAGTCGCCACGCCGGACCAGAAAACCATCGACGCGGTATCACAGCTGCTGGGCATTGACGCCACCCGCACGGTCAAAACCCTGCTGGTGAAGGCGGAAGCCGACGAAGACGGCAGCTCCGGGCTGGTTGCACTGGTTCTGCGGGGCGATCACACCCTGAACGAGATCAAGGCCGAAAACCTGGCCGGCGTTGCCGAGCCTCTGACAATGGCCACCGATGAGGAAATCGAACAGGCTGTCGGCTGCAAGCCCGGATCTATCGGACCGGTAAACCTCAACGTGCCCGTCATTGTGGACCGCAGTGCCGCGCATCTGGCGGACTTTGTTTGCGGCGCCAACCGGGAAGGCTTCCACCTTACCGGCGTGAACTGGGAGAGAGATGCTGCGCTTGAACGGGTGGAAGACCTGCGCAACGTGGTTGAGGGCGACCCCAGCCCGGATGGCAAGGGCACTCTGGAGATCCGGCGCGGCATTGAAGTGGGCCACATCTTCAAACTTGGCAACAAGTACAGCACTGCCATGAACGCCACGGTTCTCGATGAAAACGGCAAAACCGTGATTATGGACATGGGCTGTTACGGCCTGGGTGTTTCCCGGGTTGTTGCCGCAGCCATTGAACAGAACCACGATGAAAACGGCATCATCTGGCCCGATGCCATTGCGCCTTTCCAGGTGGCCATTGTTACTCTGAACGCCCATAAGTCACCGACCGTTGCCGAGGCCGGCGAAAAGCTTTATGAACAGCTACGCCAGGCCGGTTACGATGTGCTTCTGGACGACCGCAAAGAGCGCCCGGGCGTGAAGTTTGCCGATATGGAATTGATTGGTATCCCGCACCGGTTCGTGGTTTCCGAGCGTGGTCTGGCAGCCGGAACCCTGGAGTACAAGGGCAGAAAGGATGCGGAAAAACAGGATGTACCTGTGGCTGAAGCGCTGCCATTCCTGGTCAACGCATCGCCCCGAAAAGGGCTTTGATCGCTGTCCGCATGCGCGGACAAGCCTCTGACGGCACTTGCATAAAGCAGTGCCGTCAGGGATTTTCCCTTCCCGAACCACCCACAATCCCTGGCTCCATTTCCAGGGTGACACCGAACCGGTCAACCACTGACTGACGAACTTCTCTGGCGAGCTCCAGTATGTCGGCACCTGTGCCGCCCGAGTGGTTAATCAGAACCAGCGCCTGTCGGTTATGCACGCCCACCCGGGCATTCCGGAAGCCTTTCCAGCCACTCTGATCGATCAGCCAGGCCGCTGCCAATTTAACCCCCTGCTCCTGAGGATAAGCGACAATATCCGGGTGCCGCTCGCTGAGTGCCTCGAATGTTTCTCCGTCAACCACCGGGTTCTTGAAGAAACTTCCGGCGTTCGGAATCATATCCGGGTCCGGCAACTTTCGTCGGCGAATGGCCATTATGGCCTCTGCCACATGCAAAGGGTCGAGGGCGGTTTCCGCTGTATCACCGAGGTACTCCCGGAGATCCCGATATCCGAGCACCAGAGGACGTGAGCGGGACAGGCCCAAACGGATTTCGGTGATCACATAGCGACCCGGCGTCTGTTTGAACAGGCTGTCGCGGTAGGAAAAACGGCACTGGGCGTTATTGAGAACAACCAGCTCACCCGAATTGCGATCCAGTGCGGTGACGGATTCCAGGCAATCGCCGAGCTCAACACCATAGGCACCAATATTCTGGACGGGCGCCGCGCCGGCCGTGCCCGGGATAAGCGCCAGATTCTCGATACCGCGATAACCGGCCCGGGCAGCATATAGGACCGCCTCATGCCAGTTTTCACCCGCACCAAGCACCAGGGTCGCCCTGTGGTCCTCAATGTGCTCCCAACGGCGGCCACGAATCGCCAGACGCACCACCAGCCCCGCAAAGTCACCCGCGAACACCAGGTTACTGCCGCCCCCCAGAATCAGGACTTCCTGATCCTCTGATGAGGCCCAGTCCAGAGACCTGACCAACTCATCTGAGGTGTGAACTTCGACATAAAAACGGGCTTTGGCCGGCACGTGCAGGGTATTCAGCGCCTCCAGCTCTATGTTTTCCCGAATTTCCGGCTGCTGACTCAAGCCAGGCGCCCCCGGATGTCCGCCAGCAGGCCCTCGCCGGCTTCCTGAATCAGGTCAAGCACGGTTTCAAAACCTGCGTCACCACCGTAATAGGGATCTGGCACCTCCTGGTGGGCCGACTGACCGAACTCCAGAAACAGGGCTGGCCGGGTGCCGCCATTCTGATGCCATACGTCCTTGATGTCCGCCAGGTTCTGGCGATCCATCACCAGCACGTAGTCAAAGGTGTCCAGATCCTCCGGACTGAACTGGCGGGCCCGTAATCCACTGATGTCGATACCCCGCCGACGGGCAGCCTCCTGGGCGCGGGCGTCAGGACTCTTGCCAATGTGCCAGTCACCGGTGCCGCAGGAATCGATGTGGACCTGCTCTGCAAGGCCCGCCTGCTCCACCAGTGAGCGAAACACACCTTCAGCACTGGGCGATCGACAGATGTTGCCCAGGCATACGAAAAGAACGTTTACCGGTTCAGCCATTCTCGCTATTCCTCTTCTCCAGCCAGCCTCGGACCCTGTGCAAATCGGCGTCGGTATCAACGCCGCCCGGCGGGTTGACGGCGGCCACATCCACGTGAATACGGGCACCGTTATAGAGCGCCCTCAACTGTTCCAGAGATTCGGTTACCTCGGTCGGCGCAGGCGCCCAGCTGACAAACTCGGCCAGGACGGAAGCACGGTAACCATAGATGCCGATATGCCGGAAATATCCGATATTATCCGGCAAGGCGGTGTCCAGCCCCGTCAGAGGTGTGCCTTCCCGCCACTGATCCCTGGCCCACGGGATCGGCGCACGGCTGAAATAATGGGCGATCCCCCTGTGATCGAACACCACCTTGACCACATTGGGATTGAACACGTGCTCCGGATCGTGGATCCGCTCACACAGTGTGGCAATGGCGGCTTCAGGATAAAACTCCAGATTGTCGGCCACCTGGTTGATCAGTTCGGGCGGGATCAGGGGCTCATCACCCTGCACGTTAACGACCCGATGATCCGGACCGAAACCCAGCACCCGTGCAACCTCCTCAAGGCGGTCTGTGCCGCTAGCGTGATTGGGTGATGTCATGACCACTTCTGCACCAAAGCCTTCGCATGCGGTCCGGATCCGATCATCGTCCGTGGCGACAACGACCCTGTCTGCACGGCTTTCCGCGGCACGCTCACAGACATGCTGGATCATCGGCTTGCCGGCAATGTCTGCCAGTGGCTTGCCCGGAAGGCGGCTGGACGCATAGCGGGCCGGAATCACAACGGTAAAAGACATGTAATAACCACCTGGCTGACTTGGGTTTAGCGCTTGTGCAGACGCTCATCAGTAGAGAGCGTCCGGGCTTCGGTAGCCAACATCACAGGAATCCCCTCGCGGATCGGGAACGCCATGGCGTCCTGGTAACAGACCAGCTCGGTTCTGTCCTCGTTGAGTTTCAGATCGCCCTTACACACCGGACAGGCCAACAGCGCCAACAGTTTTTTATCCATGTTGCTTACTCACTTGATATCAGGAAGTTAACGGCTCGGAACATTGGCGAACCCGGGCCAGAAACGCGTCCCGGAACGGTCCCGGCAATCTGGCCTCAACAGTGAGGCTCCAGGCATTATCGGGTGCAAATTCCCGGCATTTCACCGCGTCTTTTGCCGTCATGACTATCAACTCATCGGTATCACTGTTCAGATCCTCGGGACGGAAACGATGGTGATCCGGAAAGGCCGCTTCGGTAACATCGGCGCCAAGGGTTCTGAGTGTATCGAAAAACCGGGCCGGGTTTCCGATCCCGGCCACAGCCCTCACGGCCTTGCCCCTGAGATCGCCAACGGCTCTCGACTCCCCTGTTTTCAGGTGAACAAGGGTTGCAGGCTCAAGAATCATGGAAAATATCGCAGGGTGGTCAATGCCAACAAAGCTTTCCATGGCCTGCTCTGAAAGCTCTTTGCCATTTACAATAACAAAGTCCACAGAAGCCAGTCGCGAAACCGGCTCTCGAAGCGGGCCAACGGGGATCAAGGCGCCGTTACCGATGCCCCTTTGCCCATCAAATACCGACAGCTCCAGGTCCCTGGGCAACTTGTAGTGTTGAAGGCCGTCGTCACAAATCAGCACATCACCCAGGTTTTTCTCAAGAGCGTAATCGGCGCCCCGTCGGCGGCGCGGATCAACAACAACCGGGCAACCGGTGCTCAGCGCCAGCATGACAGGCTCGTCACCGGCTTCGGAAGGACTGGTCTCCGCCGCAACTTCCAGCGGGTACTGGCCAGCATCGCCACCATAACCCCTGCTGAGAATAACCGGCCGCCAGCCATCGGATGCCAGTGCGGAAACCAGCCAGGCGGTGAGCGGCGATTTGCCGGTTCCACCGGCAGTGATGTTGCCAACCACAATGACCGGAACCGGGAGCGACACATCTCTCGCATCCCAGGCGGCCCGACGGCGGGCTTCCGCGATGCTCCGGTACAGCCAAGACAGCGGTGCCAGAAAAGCCAGAGGGCGCTTCCTTCCATACCAGAGACGCTCAACCAGCGAACTCATGGCAGATTGCACCGCGCTCATGACTGCTCGCTGAACTGCATCTGGTGCAATTGAGCGTAAGCGCCGCCAGCGGCAAGGAGTTCGTCGTGGCGGCCGGATTCGGCGATGCGGCCATTGTCCATCACCAGGATTCGGTCCGCTTTCTCGATGGTGGACAGGCGATGCGCAATAACCAGAGTGGTACGGCCCTGCATAACCGTTTCCAACGCTTCCTGGATATGGCGTTCAGATTCCGTATCCAGCGCCGATGTCGCCTCATCAAGGATCAGAATCGGGGCGTTCTTGAGCAGCGCCCGGGCGATGGCGAGCCGCTGTCGCTGCCCACCGGAAAGCATGACCCCGTTGTCACCGATCATGGTATCCAGCCCCTCGGGCATACGGTCAATAAATTCGAGCGCATGAGCCTTGGCGGCGGCCTCGCGGATTTCCTCCGGTGTGCAGTCTCTCAAAGCACCATAGGCGATATTGGCGGCGATGGTGTCGTTGAACAGGACAACGTTCTGGGTTACCAGAGCGATCTGTTTACGCAGGGCCTTGAGGGAGAAATCGCGCAACGAGTGCCCGTCGATTCGGATATCTCCGCCGGTGTACTCATAGAACCTCGGCAACAGGCTCACCAAGGTGGATTTACCGCTGCCGGAACGCCCAACCAGAGCCACACTTTGCCCGGCAGGAATGCTGAGGGATATGCCTTCCAGCACATTGTCCAACTGGTCACGGTACCGAAACGCCACTTCGTCAAACTCGATGTCGCCTTCAACGCGATCCGGCGAATATGTGCCCGGATCCTGCTCCGGCGACTCGTCGATGGTTTCGAACACATCGTAAGCCGCGGCAACGCCCTTCTGGATCTTGGCGTGAACAGAGGTGACCTGGCGGATGGGCTTGGCCATGGTCGTCGCTGCCGTGATGAATGCCACCAGCTGGCCGGTGGTCATCTCACCACGAATTTCCGGCGCCAGCATCATCCAGACGAGCCCGGCAATCGCGATGGCCACCAGCACCTGAATCACCGGAACACTGATCGCCTGAGTCGACGCCATCTTCAGACTTTGCTTGAGGTTTTTGTTATTAACCTCTTGAAAACGCTGGCGTTCGTAATCCTCACCTCCGAACGTACGAACAACCCGGTAGCCGGTAATGGATTCAGAGGCCACGTGGGTAATATCACCCATGGAGCCCTGGATACGTTTGCTGATCTTGCGGAAGCGCTTGCTGGCATAGCTTACAACCGCGGCAATAAGCGGCCCTACCGCCAGGAAAATCAGCGTGAGTTTCCAGTTGGTGTAGAACATGTAACCCAGCAGACCGACGATGGTCAGACCTTCGCGGAGCGTGATAGTCACGGCGTTGGTTGTCGCCTCCGCCACCTGCTCGACGTTAAAGGTAAGCTTCGACACCAGCCGTCCCGCCGCGTTGTCATCGAAATAGCGGGAAGGCAGTGTCATCAGTCGATCAAACACATCGTTACGGAGCGCATTGATGACCTGGCGACCGACATAGCTGATGAAGTACTGGCTCAGGAAGGTGCCCAGCCCACGGAATGCGAACACGCCAACGATAACCAGCGTCAGCATCAGACGATTCTGCTCGGTCGGATTCTCGATAGCCGCAATAACGTATTCCATGGCCGCCGCCATGCCCGTCGATGCGGCGGCATAGATGATGTTACCGAGGACCGCCAGAGAGAAGGCCAGCAGGAAGGGCTTCACATAGGCGAGCAGGCGTTTGTAGGTTTCCCAGCTGCCCGCCGGCAGGCCGGCCGCAGGGTCTGGTAAAGGCTCGGGTACCTTCACTGGCTCTCAGCCTCCCGCTCAGTGGTGATACTGAGCTTGGCGAACCCCAGGCGTCCGGCAACGTCCATGGCACGAACCACAAATTCATGGGGTGTGCGAGCGTCAGCGGTAATGATGAACGGAAGCGAGTTATTGCCTTCAGCCAGTTCACGGACACCCCGCTCAAGGGTTTCCCGCCGATTATTGACCAATGTGCGGTCGTTCAGGATGTACTGCCCCTCGGCATTAATCACCACGTCGATCTGCTGCACTTCAGATGCCGGCGCAGGCTCGCCACTGGCCTCAGGCAATTCAACCTGCAGATGGCTCTCGCGGGTAAAGGTCGTGGAAACCATAAAGAAAATCAGCAGCAGAAACACCACGTCGATCAGTGGCGTCAGGTCTACCCCGACTTCCTGGCTCCTCTGGCGCTTGAACTTCACGGCGTTCAGGCTCCTTCCACGTCGATTTCGCGGTCTCCGTGCACTACCTCAACCAGCTTGATCGCTTCCTGCTCCATGCCGACGACCAGCTCATCCACTCTCCGGATAAAGTAGCGGTGGCAGATAAGTGCCGGGATGGCGACGCTCAGGCCAGCGGCCGTAGTAATAAGCGCTTCAGAGATACCACCGGCGAGGTTGCCGGCGTTGCCAACCCCGGCCAATTGGATCTCGGCAAATACCTTGATCATGCCAATGACGGTACCAAGCAGTCCCAGCAGAGGGGTGATCGTCGCAACGGTACCCAGCGGGTTAAGGAAACGCTCCAGATCATGGATGACCTGGCTTGCCTCGTGTTCGATGCTTTCTTTCATAATTTCGCGGCCATGCTTGGCGTTAAGCAGGCCACCGGCAAGAATCCGGCCCAGGGGTGATGACCCCTGCAGGGCTTTCAGTTTCCGGCCATTGAGTTCTTTCTTCTTGATCCAGCGCCATAACTCATTGATGGTCTGGGGGGGCGCGACCCTGGAGGCGCGAAGGGTCCAGAAACGCTCCAGAATGATGGCTAGCGCCAGAATGGAGCAGGCAACAATTGGCACCATCAGAATGCCACCGGCTTTCAACAGCTCGAACACGCTTGGTCTCCCTGATTGTTTGCAAGCCGCGCTACTTTAGCATAGCTACCCGTGGAGGCCACACCTGCAATGTCACGGTATTTTACATTGGTCACGGGCAAGCCCCGAACCACCGATCCAGAACGACGAGCCATGCCGCATTTCCTTTAATACCAGCTTTTTATCGACAACGGTCATCTCGACGCTGCCTGAACATGCTGTGTTCAGCGGCACCGCTCCGACCCCCGCGTAACGTGCGGTTACCGTCGGGTGGGGATGACCGTACCGGTGGCGATAGCCAGCGGTATAGATGACCCGATCTGGTCTCAGCACGCGCACCCAGGATTCGGAAGATGAGGTTTGGCTCCCGTGGTGGGGCGCAACGAGCACGCGAGTCGAAGGGACCTGAACGTCCTCTCGGCCAGCCATATAAGCCAGATACTCTGCCTCCACGGGTTCGGTAATATCTCCCGGCAAGAGCCACTCAGCTCCGGAGTCAGGGTGGTAGATACGCAACACACAGGAAGCGTCGTTGCCCTCTTGAGCGCCCTCACCCTGCCAGAACTCGAGGACCAATCCTCCCAGCCTTTCTTCAGCCTGTTTGCAGGCTTGTACAGGCAGTTCGCCAACCTGCTGTCTGACCGCCGCAGGCTCACCAGCAATGACACGGCCGACACTGACGTTCCGGGAAAGCTCCGAGATGCCACCGGCATGATCGCTGTCGGCGTGGCTGATCACGAGGGTGTCAATTCGCTTGATTCCTTCAGCCGCCATATTGGGCAAAAGCGTGGATTCGACGGCCGAAAACACGTCGGGCACGGCAGGACCGGTATCGTAGACAAGAACCTCGCGCCCGTGTCGGACCAGAACCGAAAGACCCTGCCCAACATCCCATACCCTTACAACTGGCTCTGCAGCGTACGAATTCCGTTCGGAAGAAGGGGCCGGATACACCAGCCACAACACCGCAGAAAGGACCGCCACAAGCCGGAACATGGCGAAAGGCATACACAATACCGCGACGCTCAGCAACGCCCAGCCAAACAGCTCCGGGACACCAGCCCGGATGTCCGGCGCCTGCCACTGCGCAAGCCACATGAGCCATTGCCACAGAACACCGAGGGTTAGATCGAATATTGGCAGGAACAGCTGGGCGGCGCCTGGAACTACGGCGGCAAGCAACCCACCCGCGACAAGCACTGGCATAACCACAAGGGATACCCAGGGAATCGCGACCAGGTTGGCCAACAAACCTGCCAGGGGCTGGCCCTGCCCCAGTATTTCGAGGATTGGCCATAATCCGCCAAAAACCGCGAGCTGGGCCAGGACGAGTCCTCTCAGCCAACCGGTTCCAGCCAGTCGCGACGAGAATACAGTGATCAGGGTGGCAACCGCAGCGAACGAAAGCCAGAATCCCTGGTCCAGGGGCGCGAAAGGGTCCAGCACAAGAACGGCAGCCAACGCGGCCTGGAAAACGTTCCAGACCGGGGCCTGACGACTCATCAGTACCAGCCACCCACCGGCCACAACCATCACCAGAGCCCTCTGGGTTGGAACGGTAAATCCCGCCGCCAGGGCATAAACCAGACAGCAGAGGATAACCGCCAGGAAGGCAAACCAACGCCTTGAGCTATCGCTGACTATTTGTGCCGGAACAGTCAGCAACAGTCGCCGGCACAGAAACCCTGCCCCCAGGGCGATCAGACCCAGGTGCAGGCCCGATATGGCAACCAGGTGAATGGTGCCGGTCGCCTTGAGCACATCCCAGTGCTTCTGTTCCATGTGGCCGCGATGCCCTATGAGTAACGAAGAAACCAGCGGAAAATGACGGGCACCGCCAAATTGCTCGATGGTCCATTGGTGAAGCAAACGATGCAGCTTCCTGTACTGGCAATGGACGAAACACCCGACATCCCGGTCAACCTCCACGCTACGAATGCTGCCCGTGGCCCGGTAGCCCTTGCGAAACAGCCAGTCCTCGTAGCGAAAGCCCGCGGGGTTCAGGGAGCCGTGGGGGCGCTTGAGCACGACTTCCAGCCGCAAACGTTGGCCCGGGAGCCGCTCCATTCCGTGACCGTACCAGGACAACCTGAGCAGGTCCGGCATCCTTGCTTCCTCTCGGGTCGGGATGGGAAGGTTGTGCCACTGGGTGACACAGAAACTGAAACGTAAACTGTTGAAGCTACCGGGCGAAGGAATATCACATACGTATCCCGAGACAGAGAGACGCTCGCGTTCCAGGCTTGCCGGCAGAACCGTTGAAAGCCGGTCACTGGCATGCCACGAGGCCCAGGAGAGTCCGACGATGAGGCCAAGAGCAGATACGAATGCGGAGCTGGCAAAGGTCGGGGAAACGCAGATCCGGCCGAAGGCCAGCAGTGGTATCGCGGCTATCAACCACGTGGGAGGTGGCAGTATCGACAACCAATACAGTAAGATAACGCCACAAGAGAAGGCGATAACGCCCAGCGCTGCGGAACCGGAGTCGCCCGAAGGGCCCACCGGTCTGTTGATACTTCCGGACAATCCTTGTCCTCCTGTATGTCACAAACACCGGCAACATCCGATGAGCCGGTCTACTAACTCCGTCTAAAGGCAGAACTTCCAATGCCAAAGAAGTTCATGAAACGCTATCTGCCCTCACCAGAGAAGGTGCAAGCGATGCAGTCGCTGAGCTTTCTGGGCGATATCCTTCATGAACCGAACCTGTGGCACATCAACCGTCATAGTGTTGCGCGGGCCTTTCTCGTCGGCATCTGGTTCTGCTTTATTCCCATGCCCTTCCAGATGCTCGCGGCGGCCTTTTTTGCCATCTGGTTCAATGCCAACCTGCCGCTTTCAGTAGTCCTGGTATGGATCAGCAACCCTGTAACCATGCCGCCGATGTTCTATTTCAACTACAAGATTGGCGCCTGGGCTCTGGATCGGCCTGTACTCAGTTTTGATTTTGAGCTCTCGTGGTCCTGGATCAGCGAGCGGCTGCTGGATATCGGCATTCCCCTCTATCTCGGGTCCCTGGTGGTCGCAACGGTCTCCGCTTGCGTGGCCTACCTGATTATCCAGTATCTGTGGCGCCGGAAAATTCGCTCTGACTGGCAGGTGCGACGCACCGCACGACTCAGACGCCGTCGTGAGGCTGATCAGGCTTCCTGAATCAGGCGACCCTGCTCAAGCCGCATAACACGCCCCAGGCTTCTGGCCATTTTCATGTCATGGGTGACCATGACAAAGGCAATACCCAGCTGATCCCTCAATGACTCGATCAGCGCCTGCACCCCTTCTCCAGTATGTTCATCCAGGTTGCCCGTCGGTTCGTCCATCAGAACACAGTCCGGTTCGTTGACCAGTGCCCGGGCAATGGCCACCCTCTGGCGTTCGCCACCGGACAGCTCACCGGGTTTGTGATCCAGCCGCTCGGCAAGCCCAACCCGCTGCAGCAGGCTGGCTGCCTTTTCCCTCGACCTTGATACCGCCATACCGCCCAACGCACACGGCATCATCACGTTTTCCAGAGCGGTGAACTCCGGCAACAGGTGATGGAACTGATAGACAAACCCGAGATGGGCATTCCGGAACCGGGCACGCCGTCCCTCAGAAAGCCGGTGAATGTCTTCGCCACAAATGGAAATCTGGCCGGAAGACGGCTTGTCGAGCCCGCCCAACAAGTTGAGCAACGTGGTTTTTCCGGCACCACTGCTGCCCACTATGGCAACCGTCTCCCCCTGTGCGACTTCGAGCGAGATATCCGAAAAAATGGTGAGCTTGCCGAGACCTTCGTTATAGGTCCGGGTCACCTGACGGCAGTCTATTACCAGGGCAGAGTGTGCCATTGCGGATTGTTCCTTACTCATAACGAAGCGCCTCCGCCGGATCCACCCTGGAAGCCCGCCAGGCCGGATAAATCGTTGCCAACAGACTCATGGCGAGGCCGGCGCCACTGATGATAAACACGTCCTGCCATTGCAGCTGGGAAGGCAGATAGCTGATGAAGTAAACGTCCGCGCTCAGGAACTGGTGGCCAAGCGCTCCCTCCAGCCAGGAAATAAAGGCACTGATGTTGAGCGCTCCGAAAACGCCCAACGCCGTGCCAACAATGGTTCCGAAGATACCGATGACCGCCCCCTGAACAATAAAGATCCGCATGATGCGTCCCGGTGTTGCCCCCATGGTCCTGAGGATGGCGATGTCACCGGTTTTGTCGGTAACCACCATCACCAGCGTGGACACGATATTGAATGCAGCGACAGCCACGATAAACATCAGCAGCAGGCCGATCATGGTTTTCTCCATGCGGATGGCCTGGAACAGGTTACCGTGGGTTCGGGTCCAGTCGGATACGTAATACCGGCCGCCCAGCGACTCAGCAGCCTGCTGCGACACCTTGGGAGCCGCAAAAAGGTCATCCACCAGCAGGCGAATACCCTCGGCTTTGCCCCCGGTCCGCATGAGCTTGGCGGCATCATCCATGTGAATCAGGGTGTAATTGCCATCCAGTTCTGCCCCGACACTGAAGATGCCTTTGACCGTGAACCTTTTGAGCCTGGGCAGGACCCCGGCCGGCGTAACCGAGGCTTCCGGCAGGACCACGGTTACCTTGTCACCGATCTGAAGACGCAGGCTGGCCGCCATCAACCGACCGATGATGATGCCGAATTCGCCAGAAACCAGATCGTTGAGACTGCCTTCGACCATGTGGTTTTCAATGATAGAAACCGTGCGCTCCTCTTCCGGGAGAATGCCGTTAAGCACGACCCCGCGAACATTTCCACCGCCGGTAACCATACCCTGCCCCTGTATGAAAGGCGCAGCAGCCAGCACGCGGGGGTGCTGCTGCACCTTCGCGTCGATTGATTGCCAGTCGTCAAGCGGCCCGGCGCCTTGAATGGTAGCGTGGGGCACCATCCCGAGAATTCTCTGCTTGAGCTCCCGATCGAAACCGTTCATGACCGAGAGCACGATGATCAGAACCGCAACTCCCAGCATCAGCCCGATCATGGAGGTCAGGGAAATAAAGGAAATGAAGTGATTGCGGCGTTTGGCGGCCGTGTAACGCAAGCCAATATAGAGTGATAAGGGTCTGAACATTGAGAGGTGCCTGTTGCTACCTTCCGGTCTGTCGTGGTCTGGTTTTCCCGGGTACCTTCCAGCACGACGGGAAACTGCTAAACTGTTCTGTACCAAATAAAAATTCAGCCTTCCGGAGCCGCGATGCAGTCGTCCGACATCCCCAACCAACCGGTGGACTATTCACCCGAACGGCGGGACTTTTTCCGCATTGAAGACCGGATCGGCCTGGAGATCCGCAAGCTGGCGCCTGGCACCGCAATGGAAGAAGATGCCTTCGACGGCGACCATCTTGAGAGCCTGAAAGCTGAATTCAGGCGGCTGGATCAGGACGTTAAATCCCAGCTTGCCAGCCTTGCCGAAAAAGACCGGCTGCTTACCGGACTGATCAAATCCCTGAACGGCAAGCTGGACACGCTTGCGCGCATTATGGCCTTTGAGCAAAATCCGTTGCAACCTGAGGACTGGCAGGAAGTAACCCTGAGCGAGGGTGGGCTGTCGTTCTCGAGCAGCACCCCTGCCTGGCAGCCGGGAGACCGGCTCGCCGTTCGAATGACCCTCCCACCCGAACTTTTCCAGCCCCGCGCAGTTGCCCGAGTTATCGAGGTACACCCCGATTCGTCAGGCGGAGCAAGGGTCCACACCGAATTCGCCCGGATTGAGGACAGCGATCGCCAGCAAATCGCACGACATGTGATGCGGTGGCAGATTCGACAGCGTCAAAAGGAGTAGACTGGGGAAAAACGAGTGACTTTTGCTAATCTTTTTCGGATATTACGCTTTATCCATGTCCTCCCGAGGGCATCAGTTTTCATGGAGACCCATCAATGAGAAAGCAAACTACCCTGTTCGGCGCACTGGCAGTGACTGCCACACTGGCCCTTTTCCCGATGATGTCCGCGGTAGCTGAAGAAGTCCGCGTGCCAGTTGGCACCCAGGCCGATCGCGACCAGGCCAGCTTCCCCGGCTCTGGCATGAGCCAGTCATCAGTGCGCGCCTCCTGGGGTGCACCCGTGGAAATTGAAGGTCCCGTGGGCCAGCCACCGATTACTCAGTGGCACTATCAGGGCTTTATCGTGTATTTCGAAGGCGACCGGGTTATCCATACCGTTCTCAAGCCGAATCGCTGAAGGCCCGAGGGGCCTTTCCAGGCTGGAAATTCCCTTCCCATGTCCTGACGTTCAACCAATCGTTGGTTAGAATGGCGTCTTTTATGATTCAAGGTGACGTAGTGACAACCAAACGAGTGTTGCCCGCAGAGTGGGCGCCCCAGAGTGCCGTCATGCTGACCTGGCCCCACCCGGGAACCGACTGGGCAGGCCTGATCGACGAAGTTGAACCGGTGTTCCTCGACATCGCGAAAGCCGTACTCCCACACGAACACCTTGTCATCAGTTGCGAACACGTAGTCCGCCTGCAGGAGCTAGAACGGGACCTCAATCGGTACGCCGAGGACAATGGCTTTCCGGGACGCGTGAGATCGGTTCCGGCACCGGCGAATGACACCTGGGCCCGCGACCATGGACCCATCACCATTCTCACCGATGAAGGGCCGACACTGCTGGATTTCAGGTTCAACGCCTGGGGCGGAAAGTTCCCCTGGGAAAAGGACGATGCGTTAAATAATCACCTTTTCAATGCTGGCGTCTTCGGCACAACCAGGATGCAGCAGGTCGGTTTTGTGCTGGAAGGGGGTTCATTTGAATCGGATGGTGAGGGCACCCTGCTGACCACATCCGAGTGCCTGCTGACGCCCACCCGAAACCCGGCCATGGATCGCACGGCGATTGAACAGCTGCTTTCCGAGGTGCTGGGAATCCGGCGGATTCTCTGGCTCAACCACGGCTATCTTGCCGGGGATGACACCGACAGCCACATCGATACCCTCGCCCGATTTTGCGCCCCGGATCACATCTGCTACGTGACTTGCCCAGATGTGGCGGATGAACACTACAGCGCGTTGGCAGCCATGGAGGAGGAACTTCAGGAGTTCCGCCAGGCCGACGGCGCCCCCTACAAGCTGACGCCTCTGCCCTGGCCTGATGCCATCCATGATGAGGATGGTGAGCGTCTTCCGGCCACCTATGCCAACTTCCTGATCATCAACGAGGCGGTTTTGCTTCCCGTTTACGGCGTTGATCAGGATCAGGACGCCATCGCTGTCATGAAAGAGATCTTTCCGACACGAGAAATAGTGCCGATCAATTGCCGGCCCTTGATTCGTCAGCATGGCAGCCTTCACTGTGTAACCATGCAAATGCCCGCCGGAGTAGTCAGTTGATGAGCAGTGAGTTGCGCAAAAGCCAAATCAATGTTGCCGCCATCCAGCAGGCCTGTAGCAGCGACAAGGCCGCCAGCCTCGCCACTACCGAGAAACTGGTTCGTGAGGCCGTAGCCAGTGGCGCCAACCTGGTGATCCTCCAGGAACTTCACGCCACCTTATATTTTTGCCAGACCGAGGAAACGTCTGTTTTCGAGCTGGCAGAGCCGATTCCCGGCCCTACCAGCAAGCGCCTGTCTGACCTGGCCCGGGAACTGGGTATTGTGCTGGTTGGATCCATTTTCGAACGTCGTATGAACGGTGTGTACCACAACACGGCGGTTGTATTTGAGAAAGACGGCTCCCTGGCAGGGCTGTACCGGAAAATGCACATTCCGGACGACCCGGGTTTCTATGAAAAATTCTACTTCACGCCCGGTGACGCCCAGTTCAACGATGGCCGCAGCGGTTTCACGCCTATCGATACGTCTGTCGGCAGGCTCGGCGTGCTGGTGTGCTGGGACCAGTGGTACCCCGAGGCCGCAAGGCTGATGGCTCTGGCTGGCGCCGAGATCCTGATCTACCCCACTGCGATCGGCTGGGATGTAACGGATGACCCCGATGAACAGGCGCGTCAACTGGACGCCTGGGTCACCGTGCAAAGGGGCCATGCCGTTGCCAACAACCTGCCAGTCGTGGCTCCGAACCGGGTAGGCACCGAACCCGACCCGTCCGGGCACAGCGACGGCATCCGTTTCTGGGGCAACAGTTTTATCTGTGGCCCGCAGGGTGAGTTGCTGGCCCGGGGCGATGACAGCTCCGAATGCATCCTTGCCGTCACCCTGGATCGCAACCGCAGTGAATCGGTTCGCCGTATCTGGCCGTATTTGAGAGATCGCCGAATAGACGCCTACGGCGACATCCTCAAACGCGTAAGAGACTGAGCCCCGAATGAAAAGACTGGTCGATACCGTAGTCAGTGAACTGAACCAGATACTCCTGGGCAAAGACCAACAGGTACGCCTAGCCCTCTGCGGGCTTCTGGCCCGGGGGCACCTGCTGATCGAAGATATCCCCGGCATGGGCAAAACCACTCTTTCTCATGCCCTGGCCAAGGTGATGGGGCTGACGTACCAGCGCATCCAGTTCACCAACGACCTGCTTCCGGCGGATGTGCTGGGTTACTCCATGTACGACAAACAGGCCGGCAGCCTGGTATTCCACCCCGGCCCGATCTTTGCCCAGGTGGTGTTGGCTGATGAAATCAACCGGGCATCACCGCGAACGCAGAGCGCTCTGCTCGAAGCCATGGAAGAACGGCAAGTGTCCATCGAGGGCGAGACCCGGCCACTGCCCCATCCGTTCTTCGTGATTGCCACGCAGAATCCCATTGAGCAGGGCGGCACCTATCCCCTGCCCGAGTCCCAACTGGACCGGTTCCTTATGCGTCTTCGCCTCGGCTATCCGGACCCACGGGCCGAGCGGGAGCTGCTGGAGGGCGAAGACCGTCGTGCCATGACCGAAAAGCTGCCGACCCTGCTCTCCCAGGCCGACCTGAAAACCCTGCAGGAAGGCGTCACCCGGATAACCGCCAGCCCGGCTCTTCTGGATTACGTGCAACGGTTGCTGGAACAGAGCCGGAGAATGCCCGGCCTTCTCTACGGGCTTTCGCCCCGGGCGGGATTGGGACTGGTGCGGGCCGCCAAGGCCTGGGCTCTGATGGAGGGGCGTCATCACGTGCTGCCTGACGACATCCAGGCCGTGTTCCCTGCAGTGGCGGCCCACCGTCTCGAACAGGGCGAGTCCGGCAAAAGCGCGGAAAGGGTTCGTCAGCTGTTGGCAACTGTTTCTGTGCTTGAGTAAATAGCAAGGTTTTATAAGCGGAATTGGCCAAAACGAATGGCAGACCGCGCCTTTCATGTTAGCCTTTGCTCCTTTCCCCGAAGCGTCTGGCCCTGAAACCGGGGCCCGGCAACGTACGGCTTTTTCAGTGAGAGAATTCCCAATGAGCGACACCAAACATTCCCGACTGATCATCCTCGGTTCCGGCCCCGCAGGTTACACCGCTGCCGTTTACGCAGCCCGCGCCAACCTGAACCCGACCCTGATTACCGGTATTGAAGTCGGCGGCCAGCTCACCACCACCACCGACGTCGACAACTGGCCCGGCGACAACGACGGCGTTCAGGGCCCGGAGCTCATGCAGCGCATGCTCAAGCACGCCGAACGCTTCGAAACCAGCATCGTCTACGACACCATCAACGAAGCCGACCTCCGTAACCGCCCATTCCGCCTCAAGGGCGATGGCGGCGAGTACACCTGCGACGCCCTGATCATTGCTACCGGCGCCTCCGCCATGTATCTCGGACTCGAGTCTGAAGAGAAATTCAAAGGCCAGGGCGTCTCCGCCTGCGCCACCTGCGACGGTTTCTTCTACAAGAAGCAGAAAGTTGCCGTTATTGGCGGCGGTAACACCGCGGTCGAAGAGGCTCTGTACCTCTCCAACATTGCCGACGAAGTGACCCTGGTGCACCGCCGCGACAGCCTCCGTGCCGAGAAGATCCTCCAGGACAAACTGTTTGAAAAAGCCGAAAACGGCAACGTCAAGATCGTCTGGGACCACACCCTCGACGAAGTCCTCGGCGACGGCACCGGTGTCACCGGTATGCGCATCAAAAGCACCAAAGACGACTCCACCCGGGAAATGGACCTGGCCGGCGTATTCATCGCCATCGGCCACAAACCGAACACCGACCTGTTCCAGGGCCAACTGGACATGGAGAACGGCTACATCCGCATCCGCTCCGGCCTCGAAGGCATGGCCACCCAGAGCAGCATTCCCGGCGTATTCGCCGCCGGCGACGTAGCCGACCACGTCTACCGCCAGGCCGTCACCTCCGCCGGCTTCGGTTGCATGGCCGCCCTGGATGCGGAAAAGTTTCTGGATCAGCAAGACTGATTATGCTTGAGTAAAGAAAAGGAACGCGAACTCAAAAGTTTGCGAAGGTCGGTGGGAGCCGCCTTCTGAAACTGTGCGGAGCCATGGATGGCGGAGCCAAGCGTACAAGGACGTATTCACAGCGTGTTTCAGAAGGCGGCTCCCACCGGCCGGTACTCTGTAAAATAGAACCGAAACATTGCAGTAATTGCCGGAGAAGGATGACCTCACTACCCTGGCTAGACCCGGACCAACTCTGGTTCCCCCCCGCCAACGAAGCCCTGGACGACCCGGACGGCCTTCTTGCCCTCGGCGGCGACCTTTCCACCGAGCGACTCATACTGGCCTACCGGAACGGCATCTTCCCCTGGTACAGCGACGACCAGCCCATTTTGTGGTGGTCACCGAATCCGCGGTGTGTCCTTTTTCCGAACGAAATCCACGTTTCACGGAGCCTGCGCCGGACCCTGAACCAACAACGCTTCCAGGTAACCGCAGACAGACACTTCGGACGAATCATCCGCCTTTGCGCCTCAACCCGTGCCGAAGGTACCTGGATTACCGAGGAAATGATTGCCAGCTACTCAGAGCTGCATCGCATGGGCGTCGCCCACTCCATCGAAATCTGGAACCAGCGTGGTGAATTGGCCGGTGGCATGTACGGACTGGCCATTGGCAGGTGTTTCTTCGGTGAATCCATGTTTTCTCTGGAAACCAACGCGTCCAAAGTTCTCATGGTTCACCTGGCGCACCAGTTACAGCTCTGGGGCTACCGGATCATGGATTGCCAGGTAGAGAGCCGGCACCTGCTTACCATGGGCGCACGGACTATTCCACGGGAAGAGTTTTTATCTATACTCAGGATGAGCATCGATCAGAAACCGGATCAGACCGACTGGACCTTCCGATGGCGTTGGCCCGGGCCGGAGGAGTGAATGAGCAATCTCAGAACCCTGGTGTTCTTCGCGACACCACCGCACGATTGCAGCTACCTGCCAGACCGCGAGGCCACCACCATGTTTGTGGATCCGCGGGCTTATATCGACAAAAAGCTTTACAGCCAACTCACGGCTCTTGGCTTTCGCCGCAGCGGATCCCACTACTACCGCCCTCACTGTGAGCAGTGCAATGCCTGCATACCGGTTCGGTTGAAAGTTGATGATTTCAAGCCGGACAGAAGCCAGCGGCGGGTTCTCCGCAAAAACAAGGATTTGCACTGCACCATGGTGCCCGCCACCTTTGCGGAGAGGTATTACCAGCTCTACGCCAATTACATCGAACAAAGGCACAAGGACGGCGATATGTACCCGCCGACCCGGGAACAGTTCACCTCGTTTCTGGTAGAAGGCGCAACCGATTCCTGGTTTCTGGAAATCCACCAGGGCGAACGGCTGGTAGGGCTGGCAGCAGTCGATCTTCTGGACGATGGCCTTTCGGCCATCTATACAGTTTTCGATCCTGATCTGGAGGACCGCAGCCTCGGCACCTTCGCAATCCTCTGGCAAATTGAGGAAGCCCGCCGCAGGGGGCTTCCTCACCTGTACCTCGGTTACTGGATCAAGCAGTGCCGAAAAATGAATTACAAAACACGCTTCCGACCCATCGAAGCACTGAGAGACGGGCACTGGCGTGAACTGGACGCAGGCTAACTTTGCCAAACGCCGATAAATCAGGCAGAATTGCGCAATTTAGAATCACCAGAAGCATATTCAAACGAGGTTTCTACTGAATGCCGAAATCAGATGCCATTGAAATGGAAGGCGTTATTATCGATACCCTTCCAAACACCATGTTCCGCGTTGAGCTGAGCAACGGTCATGTTGTGACAGCCCATATCTCCGGAAAGATGCGCAAGAACTACATCCGCATCCTGACAGGTGACAAGGTCAAGGTTGAGCTGACTCCCTATGACCTGAGCAAGGGCCGGATCGTATATCGCGCCCGTTGATGCTCCCATGACATCTGAAAGCCCCTTCGGGGGCTTTTTTCGTCAGGGCACAAAAAAACCGCTGCCGGTTACCCGGACAGCGGTTTTTCTTTAATCGAGTCTGCCTCAGACCGCCTCTGCAGGCTCGTCCTCGTACTCGAATACCAGCTCGTCATCCCGCAGGTGGATGAAGACATCCCCGCCTTTCTCTGAAAGGCGCCCGAACAGGATCTGCTCGGCCAGCGGCCGCTTGATCTTGTCCTGGATCAGGCGGGACATCGGGCGAGCGCCCATGGTGACGTCATAGCCCTTCTCGGCCAGCCAGGCCTTCGCCTCGTCATCCACATGCAGAACCACATGCTTCTCGTCCAGCTGCGCCTGCAGCTCGGTGAGGAACTTGTCCACCACGTGGGTGATGGTATCGATCTGCAGGTCGCCGAACTGGATGATACCGTCCAGACGATTGCGGAATTCCGGCGTGAAAGTCTTGCTGATAATTTCCATGCCGTCAGTGCTGTGATCCTGCTCGCTGAAGCCAATAGAGCGACGAGCCATGCTCTCGGCACCAGCGTTGGTGGTCATTACCAGAATCACGTGGCGGAAATCTGCCTTGCGGCCGTTGTTATCCGTCAGCGTGCCGTGATCCATGACCTGCAACAGGAGGTTGAACACTTCCGGATGGGCCTTCTCGATCTCGTCCAGCAGCAGGACACAGTGCGGATGCTTGTTTACCGACTCGGTCAACAGGCCGCCCTGATCGTACCCAACGTAGCCGGGAGGCGCACCGATCAGCCGTGATACGGTGTGCCGCTCCATATACTCCGACATATCAAAGCGTACCAGTTCGATACCCAGAACCTTCGCCAACTGCTTGGTAACCTCGGTTTTACCGACACCGGTCGGCCCTGCGAAGAGGAAGGCACCCTCAGGCTTCTCGGGGGCCTTGAGCCCGGCGCGAGCCAGCTTGATAGCAGTGGACAGCGATTCGATGGCCGGATCCTGACCAAAGACCGTCATCTTCAGATCCCGCTCCAGATTCCGCAGCAGATCCTTGTCGCTGGTAGACACGTTCTTCGGTGGGATACGGGCAATATTTGCAACCACATCCTCGATCTCGGTGACATCAACGGTCTTCTTTCGCTTGCCTTCCGGCTGCAGCCGCTGGCGCGCGCCCGCCTCGTCAATGACGTCAATCGCCTTGTCCGGCAAGTGCCGATCGGTGATGTAACGGTCGGACAGCTCTGCAGCCACCCGAAGCGCCTTGTCGGTGTATTTGAGATCGTGGTGCTTTTCAAAATTCGGCTTGAGGCCCTTCAGGATCTGGTAGGTGTCCTCAACACTGGGCTCGTTCACATCGATTTTCTGGAAACGGCGCGCCAGGGCGCTGTCTTTCTCGAAAATACCCCGGAACTCCTGGAACGTCGTTGAGCCAATGCACCGGATTTCACCCGAACTGAGCATGGGCTTCAACAGATTCGACGCATCCATCACGCCGCCGGAGGCAGAGCCCGCTCCGATGATGGTGTGGATCTCGTCGATGAACAGGATCGCGTGGTTTTCTTTCTTGAGTTCGGCAAGCAGACCTTTCAGACGCTTTTCGAAATCGCCGCGGTACTTGGTTCCGGCCAGCAGGGCACCCAGATCCAGCGAGTAGACCACCGCATCGGAAATAATATCGGGGACCTGTCCGTCGACGATACGCTTGGCGAGCCCCTCTGCGATGGCGGTTTTGCCAACCCCGGCCTCGCCGACCAGAAGCGGATTGTTCTTCCGGCGGCGTACAAGGATCTGCACCACCCGCTCGACTTCGTGTTCACGGCCGATCAGCGGATCAATGCGGCCCTGACGGGCCTGCTCGTTCAGGTTGGTGGCGTAGCTTTCAAGCGGCTTGGATTGTCCGCCTTCCTCGCCAGCCTCCTCGTGGGACGCCTGATCGTGACTCTCCTGATCTTCGGCGCCCTGAACCCTGGAAATACCGTGGGAAACAAAGTTGACCACATCAATGCGGGCAATGCTCTGTTTCTTGAGCACATACACCGCCTGGCTTTCCTGTTCACTAAAAATGGCCACCAGCACATTGGCGCCGGTTACCTCTTTCTTGCCCGAGGACTGCACATGGAACACAGCCCTTTGCAGGACTCGCTGGAACCCCAGTGTTGGCTGGGTCTCGCGCTCACTGTCGCTGCTCGGAATCAAAGGTGTGGTGGAGTCCACGAATTCGACAAGCTCTTCCTGAAGCCGCTTGAGGTCTGCACCACAGGCTTTCAGGACGCCCACTGCCGATTCATTATCCAGTAGGGCCAGCAACAAATGCTCCACAGTCATGAACTCATGACGCTTGTCCCGGGCATTCTTGAAGGCCGTATTCAGCGTAATTTCTAGATCTTTGCTCAGCATGGGCCACCCCAACGTCTATCAGTCCGCACGTTCAATCTCGCAAAGGAGCGGATGTTCGCATTCCGAAGAATACTGGTTCACCTGTGCCGCCTTTGTTTCCGCGATGTCCCGGGTATATACCCCGCATACAGCTTTTCCCTGTGTATGGACGAGCAGCATCACCTGCGTCGCCTTTTCTTCATTCATTCCGAAGAACTTCATCAACACATCGACCACAAAATCCATGGGCGTGTAATCATCGTTCAGAAGTACCACCCTGTATCGCGCCGGGCGCTTGAGAGCGGGCTTCTCGGGAGCAACGCTGAGGTCATCCTGTCGCCCCGGTTGTTCGTCCTCCCCCTGATTGAATACTAGTAGAGAATTTTCGATAGTCCGCATCATTCCTTACCGGTTTATCGGTGCCCTTGTTAAATGTGGATGTCCGCCCCGGGGTTTTCAAGCGGGGCATGAGATATTTATCAATACGAACATGATACCGCTTCCAGACTGCGTTCAACCACACATTCCAGGCATAGAAACTATTGACTCACCGCAATGATTGGCCGAAAGTTAAGTTGCA
Organism: Marinobacter flavimaris; assembly: GCF_002933295.1. Classification (GTDB taxonomy): domain Bacteria; phylum Pseudomonadota; class Gammaproteobacteria; order Pseudomonadales; family Oleiphilaceae; genus Marinobacter; species Marinobacter flavimaris. Next base: position 674,354 of record NZ_PSSW01000001.1, on the reverse strand, counting down.
ATGTAAAATAATGTAAATCCATGCAAGGTTTGTGTAACAGGATTCGGACCGACTGTGCGACGGCGCCGATAGGCACACAGAGAATTAACAAAAATAGAGACAGCAAAAGAACAGGGGAGTTCATCATGCCAAGAGGCAAGGTCAAGTGGTTCAACAATGCCAAAGGGTACGGATTCATCATCGAGGATGGCTGCAGTGACGACCTGTTTGCGCACTTCTCTTCGGTGCAAATGGACGGCTACAAGACCTTAAAAGCCGGCCAGGCCGTAACCTTCGACAAAAAGCCCAGCGACAAGGGCATTCACGCAGTCAACATCGTTCCCGACGAGCTGCCTGCCAGCAAGGCGCAAACTGACGCCAGCAGCGACTCTGCCGGACAATCCGGCCAGCAGGAATCAGGCAGGGACGGCTATCCGCCCCGTGCAGTCAACGCCTGACCTGTTCTGGTAACGCAAAATCACACCCACCGGTCGTCTGCTGGTGGGGGTCTCTTTTTTTGTCCTTCAAAAAACGTCGGGTGACAGGTCCCCCTGGGCGGTGGCGCCCGCCCTACTTTGCCAGCCTTCCTGTTTGCAGTACGCTGCACTGCTCAAAGACAGCGGATATCCGGGAAAGACCTGCGCATGGCCGAACTCGTGCTTTTCAATAAACCCTTTCATGTTCTGAGCCAATTCACAGACGATGGCGCTTCCGGAAGTAAACCACCTCGCGCTACCCTGGCAGATTACGTGCACATCCCGGGCATATATCCGGCCGGACGTCTGGACTACGATTCCGAGGGCCTGCTCCTTCTGACCGCTGAAGGCTCCCTGCAACACCGCATAGCGTCACCATCACTGAAGATGCCAAAGACCTACTGGGTGCAGGTAGAAGGAAACATTTCTGAAGAAGCACTGAGACACCTGGCTAGCGGTGTGCAGCTCAAGGATGGTCTGACCCGGCCGGCAAAAGCCGACAGAATGCCTGCCCCGACGGTCTGGCCGAGAGTGCCTCCGGTGCGTCATCGGGATAACATTCCGACGAGCTGGATTGAACTGACGATAACCGAGGGCAAGAACCGGCAGGTACGTCGAATGACCGCTGCCGTCGGGTTTCCGACACTTCGCCTGATCCGGTATCGGATTGGTGACTGGACCCTTGACGGCCTCGAATCCGGAGCCCATCGAACGGTCACCGTCAATTTACCCGCTTCACCAAAACCAACCCGCCGCGGCAACGCCGCTGGCGCCCGAACCAGGAGAAACCGGAAATCATGACCTGGACACCCCATGCTACCGTGGCCGTCATAGTCGAGGATGAAGCCGGCCGTTACCTGATGGTTGAAGAGATCAGCGGCGGCAAGGTTGTTTTCAACCAGCCGGCTGGCCATATCGAAGAAGATGAAGCCATTCTGGATGCCGTTCGACGGGAAACCCTTGAAGAGACAGGCTGGAACATAGAGCCCATACACTTCCTTGGCATTTACACCTACAAGGCTCCGGCCAACGGCGTTACCTACTATCGTTTCTGCTACGCTGCGCGGGCTGGCGACCGGGTTACTGAACAGCTGGACGATGGCATCATCGCCGCCCACTGGCTCACCCTGGATGAAATCCGCGCGCTGGGGGACAAACTGCGCAGTCCGCTGGTCATCCAGTGCATAGAAGATTACCGAAACGGCCGGCGATACCCGCTGGACGTGGTGGTGGACGCGCAGACGCCACCCTCGGAAAGATGATAAACTCGCGGTTTTTTAGTCGGTAACGAAGCTGTCATGACCAACGCACCCGAAGCCTCCTCTCCAAACAGTAACGCCAACACGCGTGTGATCGTCGGCATGTCCGGCGGCGTGGATTCTTCAGTGGCCGCCTGGCTTCTGAAAGACCAGGGCTATCAGGTTGAAGGCCTGTTCATGAAAAATTGGGACGAGGATGACGGCACCGAGTACTGCACAGCCATGACAGATCTGGCCGACGCCCAGGCCGTTGCCGATGCCATCGGCATCAAACTGCACACCGCCAGTTTTGCGGCCGAGTACTGGGACCGGGTTTTTGAGCACTTCCTCTCTGAATATCAGGCCGGACGAACACCCAATCCGGATATTCTTTGTAACAAAGAAGTGAAATTCCGGGCTTTTCTGGACTATGCCATCACCCTTGGTGCCGACTATATTGCAACGGGCCACTACGCCCGGCAACGGCCGATTGCTGGTTCAACGGGCAAGGCCCAACTCCTGAAGGGACTGGATCCGAACAAGGACCAGAGCTATTTCCTGCATGCCGTCTCCGGCGACCGCATTGCGCGGACCCTTTTCCCGGTCGGCGAGCTGGAAAAACCGGAAGTCCGCCGTATTGCCGAGCAACAGGGTTTCGTTACCCATGATAAAAAAGACTCCACCGGTATCTGCTTTATCGGCGAACGCAAGTTCAAAGACTTCCTGAAGCAATACCTTCCGGCCCAGCCCGGCGACATTGAAACACCGGACGGCCAGAAAATTGGCCGGCACCAGGGCCTTATGTATCACACCATCGGCCAGAGACAGGGCCTGGGCATTGGCGGTCTCAGTGAATTCGGGGACGAGCCCTGGTATGTGGCGGAGAAAGACCTCAGCCGCAATGTGCTTGTTGCGGTTCAGGGCAAACACCATCCCCTGCTCTTTTCCCGTGGCCTCGTATCCGGTCCGATCGACTGGGTTGCCGGAGAGGCACCTGCTGGACGTTTCCGCTGCAAGGCCAAGACCCGTTATCGCCAGCCGGATCAGGATTGCCAGATTCTGTTGATCGACGGCGGTGTCCGCGTCGATTTTGACGACGCCCAGCGGGCTGTCACACCAGGGCAATCCGTGGTTTTCTATGACGGCGAGGTATGCCTTGGTGGCGGCGTTATTGAGCAGACCTGGCGTGACGACGAACCACTTCCAGACCGTCTGACCGGCACACGTTCCGAGGAACAGACCGCATGAGCCGCTCACTCAAGGATCAGACCCTGGCGTTGGCCGGGGTATTCCAGGCCGCCAACCTGGTCCAGCAGATTGCCCACAATGGCCAGTGCAACGAGGCCAGCCTGGAAACATCTATCCGTTCCCTGTTTGCCACCAACCCCGAGAACACACTGGACGTCTACGGAGGCGAGCTTCGCGATATCCGCGAAGGCCTAGTCACCCTGTCCTCGGTGCTCAGCCAGCAGTCACGGCAGCAGGACATCGAAGTTCTGCGCTACGCCCTCAACCTGATCCAGCTCGAATCCAAACTGAATCGCCGCTCTGACATGCTGGACGTAATTGGCAGTCGCATTGATCAGGCCAGGCACACCGCCAGCCACTTCGGGTACACACACCCGAACCTGATCAGCAATCTGGCTTCCGTCTACGCCGATACCATCAGCACCTTTCGCCAGCGTATCCAGGTGAGCGGTAACCCCTCTGTGCTCCAACGCGAGGAGAATGCCGCGAAAGTGCGGGCACTGCTGCTGGCGGGTATCCGTTCCGCCGTGCTCTGGCGCCAGACCGGCGGCCGACGCTGGCAACTGATCTTTGCCCGCAAGAAAGTGATCGGGCTTGCCAAAGAGCTTGCCGAAGAAGCCAATCGCTCCCTCTACCACTGACGGCGCTGATTCAGAGCCGGCGGTGGTGTATGATATGCACCCCTATTTTCTTTTGATCCGATTCTTTGATGACTTGAGAGGTTTTCGATGGAACTCACCGCCCTGACCGCCATTTCCCCGGTCGATGGACGCTATGGCAACAAGGTCAGCGTCTTCCGTGAAATTTTCAGTGAGTATGGCCTGATCCGGAACCGGGTGACCGTCGAGATCCGCTGGCTACAGAAACTGGCCGCTCACCCTGGCGTGGCCGAGGTTCCTGCGTTTTCCGCCGACGCCAACGGCTTCCTGGACCGTCTGGTGAGCGAATTCAGCCTGGAAGACGCAGAGCGTATCAAGGACATCGAACGCACCACCAATCACGATGTGAAAGCGGTGGAGTACTTCATCAAGGAAAAGATCGCCAGCGTTCCTGAGCTGCACGCTGTCACGGAATTTGTTCACTTCGCCTGCACTTCTGAAGACATCAATAACCTCTCCCATGCGCTGATGCTGCGGGAAGGCCTGGACCACGGCCTGCTGCCGGCCATGGACCGTGTTGTCGACAAGTTGGCGCAGCTTTCTCATGACCACGCCGAACAGCCGATGCTGTCGCGCACTCACGGCCAGACCGCCTCGCCCACGACCGTGGGCAAAGAGCTGGCAAACGTCGTTCACCGTCTGCGTCGCCAGGTAAAACAGATTCGGGAAACCGAGCTTTTGGGCAAGATCAACGGTGCCGTGGGTAATTACAACGCCCATCTCTCCGCCTATCCGGAAATCGACTGGGCCCAGAACGCACGGGAGTTCATCGAGAGCCTCGGGCTCGACTGGAACCCTTACACCACCCAGATCGAACCGCACGATTACATTGCCGAGCTGTATGACTCCGTCGCTCGCTTCAACACCATCCTGATCGACCTGGACCGTGACGTCTGGGGCTACATTTCCCTCGGCTACTTCAAGCAGAAAACGGTAGAAGGCGAAGTAGGCTCTTCGACCATGCCCCACAAGGTCAATCCCATCGATTTCGAGAACTCCGAGGGCAACCTTGGCATCGCCAATGCGCTGTTCAGCCACCTCTCTGCCAAACTGCCTATATCACGCTGGCAGCGGGATCTGACCGACTCCACAGTACTGCGTAACCTGGGTGTTGGCTTTGCGCACAGCTTGATTGCCTACGAAGCCACCCTAAAAGGCCTGGGCAAACTGGAAATCAATCCGGCCCGACTGTTTGAAGACCTGGACCATGCCTGGGAAGTGCTTGCCGAGCCGATCCAGACGGTGATGCGCCGTTACAATATCGAAAAGCCCTATGAAAAACTCAAGGCATTGACCCGTGGCAAGGCAATGACGCCGGAAGTGATCAAGAATTTCGTTGAGAGCCTCGACATTCCAGATCAGGCCAAGGCCGAACTGATGGCTTTGACGCCGGGCCGTTACATCGGTAACGCAGTCGATCAGGCACAAAACATCTGAAACCGGGAGTAACACCCATGGACATGCTTGGCGGACTCACACCCTCTGAATTTCTGCGGGACTATTGGCAGAAAAAGCCGCTGGTTATCCGTCAGGCGTTTCCCGACTTCCAGTGCCCGGTCAGCGCTGATGAACTGGCCGGCCTGGCCTGTGAGGAGGGCGTCGAGTCCCGGATTGTGATCGAAAATGACGATGGCAAGCCCTGGCAGCTCCACAACGGCCCCTTTTCGCCGGACCGGTTCAGCAGCCTGCCCGAACAAGACTGGACGCTCCTGGTGCAGGGGCTGGACCACTGGGTGCCCGATATTGCAGATTTGCTGGAACACTTCCGCTTCATCCCCAATTGGCGCCTGGATGACATTATGGCCAGTTTTGCCCCGAAAGGCGGCAGCGTTGGCCCCCATTACGACCAGTATGATGTATTCCTCCTCCAGGCCCAGGGCCACCGCCGGTGGACGTTTGGAGGCCATTGCGATCATACCTCTCCCCGCGTGGAGGGCACTCCGCTGCGCGTTCTGAGCAGCTGGGATGGCGAAGAAACCGTTACTCTGGCACCCGGTGACATGCTGTATCTGCCGCCGGGTATTGGCCACCATGGAGTGGCCGAGGATGACTGTATCACGCTGTCGGTTGGCTTCCGTGCACCCACCGTGGATGACATTCTGACCGGATTTACCGATTTCCTCTGCAGCCAGTCTGACGCCTCAGATCACCTGAACGATCCGGATCTGAAAATACAGGACAATCCGGGCACGATTCAGCCGGATGTGGTTGACCGCCTCGAGACCGTTATCCGGGAAAAACTTGAGGACCGCCGGCAACTGGCCCTCTGGTTTGGCCAGTTCTCAACGGCGCCCAAGAGCATGGATATTGTCGTGCCCGCGGAGGAGCCTGCGTCCACCGGAGACGTCGCCGAAGCAATACACGCGGGCGAGCAGCTGCGGTGGAACGAAGGCTCACGTTTCGCGTACTACGAGTTTGCCAGCGAAACCGCCCTGTTTGTGGACGGCGAGCAGTTCCTGCTCAAGGGCGATGCCCAACCGTTTGCTCCGCTTCTCTGCTCGGGGGCCCGCGTCGATATGCCGACCCTCGCCCGGCTCTCCGAAGACGAAGCATTGCTTGGGCTTCTGACCACCCTCTACAATCAAGGCTCGATTTACTTCGAATAAGCTTTATGAGCATCCGGTTTCGCAAATACAGCTGGCAACTGGCCCCGGCATCCATCCGGGATATCCGCCAGCAGGTGTTTATTGAGGAACAGAAAGTCCCGCCGGAGCTGGAGTGGGATGAAACCGACGAAATTGCCGATCACTATCTGGCAGTGCTGCCAGACAATACCCCGGCAGGCGTGGCACGACTGTTTTCAACCCTTGAAGAGACCGGCCACATCGGTCGTATGGCGATCCTGCCCCAATACCGCGGACAGGGTATCGGGGAAGCATTGCTCCGGCACCTGATCGCAGAATCGGCTGACCGTTTTGCCGAGCTCAGGTTGTCTGCCCAGGAGCACGCCATTCCTTTTTATCAACGGTCAGGCTTCCACGTCTGTTCGGGCGTTTACGACGACGCCGGCATTCCCCACTTTGACATGCGTAGCCTGGCACCGGGACTCGCGGCCGAGGGCCTTGGCTCCCGGGACCGGCCGATGATTCTGGGCAGCGACACAGACTCCTGGCTGTTTGATACCGAGGCCAGGCTACTGGGGCTAATGGATTCGGTGGTTGGCCAGGCCGGCCAGCGCATCTGGCTGTATGACCGCCTGCTAGAACACGATCTGTATGACCGGCATCGTTTCCGGGAGCTGATCTCCGCCCTGGCTCGTCGGCATCGGCTCAGCGAAGTCAGGTTGCTGATCCATGACGATAAGCCGCTGGTGAAACGTCGACACACACTGGTCGAACTGATGCGCCGGCTGCCGAGCCGCATGGAACTTCGACTGGTCAACGAGGACTACCCGGTTGAGGACCAGCCCTTCATTATTGCGGACCGTGAAGGCGTGGTGTACCGACATGATTTCTACAAGCCAGAGGGTTTCGCCAAGTTCTCGGACGGCGGCCGCGTAAAGCTCTTGTCGGAAAACTTCCAGCGCATGTGGGATGCAGCCCGCCCTTCCCTGGAGCTTCGGGAGCTACCGCTCTGAGTGATGGGCCTGGGGCGCGTCCGGCGCTTCGAACCTGGCCCCGAACGGAGCAAACTCGGTATCCACCTCAGTAGCCACCTCAGCAATCAGTTTGCGCAGCCATTGATGATCCGCGTTGTGCTGCAACAGAGGGCTCCAGGCCATTTTCAGCTCGAACGGTGGAATCTCGAACGGAGGCACCTTGACCACAAGATTCGGGTTGTCTTTCTGCAGCCAGGCTGCCCGGGATGGCAGCGTGGCAATCAGGTCATGCTGCTCGGCCAGCAGCATCGCAACCTGATAGTGACGGGTGAAAACGGAAATCTGTCGCTTGCGCCCCATTCTCGACAGCGCCTCATCAACCCAGCCCAGTCGCTGGACATCCTTTGGGTTTACACCAACACCAACACCAAACCCGGTCTTGCTGACCCAGATATGGCTGGCGTCCAGATAGGTGTCCAGGGTGAAGGGCTCCTTCAATACCGGGTTACGGGCGTTCATCAGGCAGGCAAAATACTCGGTCCAGAGGGTCTTCTGATGGAAAGACTGGGGGATCTTGTCGAACCGGTTGATCGCCATATCCAACCGCCCCTGCTCGACATCCAGGAAGCTGACGTCACTGGGCGTGAGCACATCCAGGGTGACGTGCGGCGCTTCCTGACGGATCCGCCTCAGAACCCGGGGCATCAGGCAGGATTCGGCATAATCACTGGCCATAATCCGGAACACGCGCTGGCTTTCAAGAGCCGAAAACGGTGTCTTATCTTGCACGGCCTGCTCAATATCCGACAGGATTCCACGCACCAGCGGTTGTAATTCACGCGCGCGCTCCGTGGCCGTCATACCCTCACTGGTTCGCACCAGGAGCGGATCACTGAACAGATCCCGCAACCGCTTCAAACCATTGCTCATGGCAGGCTGGGTAATACCCAGGTGGTTCGCTGCCTTGGTCACATTCCGCTCGCGCAGCAACACATCCAGGTACACGAGCAGGTTCAGATCAACACGGGAAATATCCACAAAAACTCCGGAACACCAGAACAACAGGAAAAGCGAGGCTCATTCACGAGAGCAATATACATGATAGCGAGGATTCACGTAATCAATCAGCAACACGAACTTTCACATTTGAAAACGGATCTGGAGCGGTATTTCTGCTAGTCTTTCGGATACTTGCTGAATAATATCGGTGTTTTGAGGCCGGTTTGTACACCCGCCATCATTTGATCCTGAAGCCGGAGTCGTTACTGACAAAATGGATACCACTACGATCGTCCTTCTGCTGGCGGCCATCGTTACCGTCTCGATTGTCATTATTGTGCTCAGCCAGATGCGGGAACGCGCCCGCATTGAACGGGCGCGCAAGATTACCGCTCAGGAAGACGCCTATAACAGGGCCAATCGCCTGCTGACCGAAATTCCAGGCCAATACCTGACAGCCGATCTGAAACTGCTTCTGATTAAACGCATGGAAGAAGCTTGCGCGGAGCTGGCCGGCCTGAAGTCGAACCTGCCGGTCAAGGAATGGCAGAAGTCCGCTGCAGAACTGAAAACACAGATCGTTGAAAAGCGCGACACCACCACGCCAGTCAAGATTGATTCCGCGGAAAAATCGAATTACGTCAAGGAATTGCTTCAGAATCTGTTCAAGATGATTGAAGCCATGCACAAGAGCGGGCGGATTGATTCGGCCACCGCCAAGAAAAACCTCAAGTATGTGCTCTTCCTTGTCCACAAGACCCACGCGGATCTTCATGTGTTTCAGGCCCGGGACTATGTTCGCCAGAACCAGATCCGGAAGGCCATTCATGCCTATCACCTGGCCAGTACCGAAATGGGTAAATCCCGCGACAATCCACTTGCCATGAAAGCAGTGAAGAGCTTCCGGACGCGCATTCAGGAACTTGAGGCCATGAGTGCAGAGGGTAAGGAAAGCCCGCAGGGAGAGTCCAAACTGGACCGAGAGTGGGATACTTTTCTCCACGACGATGAGTGGAAGAAAAAGGCCGATTACGACGACTGAAGGTACCGAACGGGTCGCTGTGAGAGGCCCGTCAACAGGGACAGTGCAAACCCGTGAGCAACGGCTTCAAACAACGGCTTTCCTATAGACTGACTCGAGACACGGTCCTCGTTGCCATGGCCCTCGGGCTGGTGCTGAATGTGGTCCAGATTACCCTGGACTACTTTAGCGCGAAGGATTCCATGGAGAAGGAAATCCATGCGCTGATCGATATCAGCAACAGCCCGGCCTCCCAGATTGCCTACAACATCGACGTCCGCCTGGCGGAAGAGTTGCTCGACGGCCTGCTTCGCCATCCCGCGACCATTGATGCCCGGATTACCGATAATGACGACGAGACCATGGCAGCATCCAGCAAGAGCAGCCCGGTCTCGCCCTATCGCTGGGTCAGCGATCTGCTGTTCGGGCCGGATCGCGTATTTCGACAGGAGCTCCGGGTTCCGCAACTTGAGGATCTGCCACTTGGGCATCTGATCGTCACCATTGACACCTATCACTATGGGGCGCTCTTCCTCCAACGAGCCGGATACACGCTGATCAGCGGGCTACTGAAAAGCCTGATCCTGTCTGCAGCTCTCCTTGCCATTTTCTATTTTGTGCTGACCCGTCCCATGCTCAATGTGATCAGCGCACTGAGCCAGGTGCGGGCTACCTCTCCGGAAAAGGTCAGGCTTCCGATCCCGGCAAACCATCGGGAAGACGAGATCGGGACCATGGTTGGCATCATCAACCAACACCTGGAAACCATCGATTCGAGCCTTGCACAACTCCGGCACGCCGAGAGTGCCATGAAAAACTACTCCACCCAGCTTGAGCAGGAGGTGGCGGACCGGACCCGGGAGATCTCCGAAAAGAACGATGCTTTGCAGCGTGGTAATCGCGCCCTGGTCAAAGCCAAGGAAGATGCAGTTCGCCGGGCGCGGGCACGGGCCAATTTCCTGGCCAGCATGAGCCATGAGATCCGGACTCCGCTCAATGGAGTTCTCGGGATGCTCGGCCTGGCACTCGAGGGCGAGCTGGATTCTGCCCAGCGCAACAGGATAGAAATTGCCCTGAACGCCGGTGAAAGCCTGCTCGGGCTGCTTAACGACATACTGGACATCTCGAAAGTGGAGGCCGGCAAACTCAGTCTGGAAAACATCCCCTTCAGTGTCCGGCACCTGATCGAAGAGTGCGCGACACTCCATGCCCAACAGGCGCGGCGCAAGCGTATTCACCTGGTCACCGAAATCGATCCGGATCTCCCTGAAGACTTCCTGGGAGACCCGACACGGGTACGCCAGGTGCTCAACAACCTCCTGAGCAATGCCATCAAATTCACGGACGAAGGCAGCGTGAAACTAGAGGCAGCCTACTCCGGGGGTAGCCTGAGAATCGATGTCGTGGATACCGGGATCGGTATGTCTACTGAGGGCCTGCACCGGATTTTCTCACCCTTCTCCCAGGCTGATGCAGAGACCACGCGGCTTTATGGGGGCACCGGTCTCGGCCTGACGCTCTGCCGTCAACTTGTCGAACGTATGCATGGCCAGATTCTGGTGGACTCCCGGGAGGGCAGCGGCACACACTTCACCGTTACCCTGCCCCTGCCGGTTCATGAAGCCAGCGAAGATTATGATCTGCCCCGCGTGGATTCCCGGCTCAAGGACATTGGCATAGCGATGGCAATACCACCGGACAACCCACACCGGTCTGCGATCGAAGCCCAACTTCGCAAATGGGGCATCCCGATACGCGGCGCGAGCAGACACCCGGATGGAATTCTACTTGCCCTTGCCAACGCCGGAGACGAAGAAACCCTGGCATTCGCCGACAACTGGCAAGGCGCCGGCGTCGTACTGGTGGACTCTTCCGGCACCCTGCCCCCTGCCCTGGGGCAGCAACAGCTGCTCTCGTTGCCATTGCGTCGGGATGAATTGCTACGTTGCCTGCTTCTGGCCGCAGGGCTGCTGGACAGCGAGGAACAAACGGCCAACGCCGTGGAAGACGATGAGCAAACCGGCACGGAGGCTTCCCTGAAAATCCTTCTGGTGGAGGACAATCAGGTCAACCAGATGGTGGCCGTCAGCCTGCTCAAGAAACTCGGCCATCGCACAGATCACGCAGAGAACGGCCTCAAGGCCATACAGGCATTGGAAAACAACCACTATGACCTGGTGCTGATGGATTGCCAGATGCCGGTTATGGACGGCTACGAAGCAACACAGAGGATTCGGCAAAACCCCGAATGGAAAGACCTGCCGATCATCGCTGTTACCGCAAATGTGATGCAGGGCGACCGCGAGGACTGCCTCGCCTCAGGCATGAACGACTACATTACCAAGCCGTACAAGCGCGAAGAGCTCAGGACGGTCATCGACCGCTGGCGCCCCGCGATTTGACCGCGGCCTTCAGGCCGGTAACAGTTTCTCGATGTCGGCCCGAATATCCTCCGGCTTGGTTGTAGGCGGATAGCGACGGACTACCTTGCCATCGGGAGCTACCAGGAACTTGGTGAAGTTCCACTTGACCTTTTCCGACCCCATCAGTCCCTTGGCTTCATGCTTGAGAAAACGAAACAGTGGGTGTGCGCCATCACCGTTGACTTCGACCTTGGAAAACATGGGGAAGTCGACCCCGTAGTTGAGACTGCAGAACTGGCTAATTGCATCCTCGTCGCCCGGGTCCTGATTAAGGAACTGGTTGCAGGGAAAACCCAGAACCTCAAACCCCTTACTCCCCAATTCGTTGTGCAGGGACTGCAGGCCTTCGAATTGCGGTGTGAAACCACATTTACTCGCGGTATTCACGATCAGGAGCACCTTGCCCCGGTACTCTGCCATGCTTTGTTCATTACCCTTGATATCCCTTACCGTAAAATCGTAGACCGTCTCGCCTGCCATGGAGCTCTCCCTTCGATGTTTGTGTTCGTCGTGACTCCATTGTTCACAACACAGACCAAAAAACCATGGCAATGCAGGCTCTACGGCGATCATTTTTAAAAACCGGTTCAGGTTTGTGTGCTAAATCTGCCTTAACACGACACAATTCATCATAATTCCCCTGTTGCCGCCGGGCCTCGCTCCGCTAGAATAAAGGCCTCTCGTATTGGCAGGTGCCATTTTTCGATCTCAAAAGAAGGACGTCCGGGTCTTATGCAGAACTACTACAAATCCGCCAAGCTGGATAACGTGTGTTATGAAATCCGTGGCGTGGTTCTGCGGGAGGCACGCCGGCTAGAGGAAGAGGGTCACCGGGTACTCAAGCTTAATATTGGCAACCCTGCAGCGTTCGAACTGGATGTCCCGGAAGAAATCCAGCAGGACGTCATCTACAACATGCACCAGGCCCAGGGCTATGTGGAGTCGAAGGGGTTGTTCTCCGCCCGCAAGGCGGTCATGCACTACTGCCAGCAGCGGGGTATCGACAAGGTCGATATCGACGATATTTTCCTGGGCAACGGCGTCAGCGAGTTGATCGTTATGACGATGCAGGCCATGTTGAATACCGGCGACGAAGTCCTGATCCCGGCCCCCGACTACCCCTTGTGGACCGCAGCCGTCACACTTTCCAGCGGCAAGCCCGTGCACTATCGCTGCGACGAACAGCAGGACTGGTTTCCGGATATTGACGATATCCGCAAGAAGATCACCCGGCGGACCCGTGCCATTGTTCTGATCAACCCCAACAACCCGACCGGGGCCGTGTATTCAAAGGAGCTTCTCGAGCAGGTCATCGAACTGGCCCGCAAGCACAACCTGATTATTCTGTCGGACGAGATCTACGACAAGATCCTCTATGACGGTACCCAGCACATCTCGACCGCCTCGCTGGCCGACGACGTGCTGTTCTTTACCTATAACGGCCTGTCCAAGAATTACCGGGCTGCGGGTTACCGCTCGGGCTGGATGATCGTCAGTGGAGCAAAACACCGGGCGAAAGATCTGATCGAAGGCATCGACATGCTCTCGAATATGCGCCTGTGTGCCAACGTTCCGGCCCAACTGGCCATTCAGACAGCCCTGGGAGGCTACCAGTCCATCAACGATCTGGTGGCGCCAGGCGGGCGGCTCTACGAGCAAAGGGAAACCGCCTGGCGCATGCTTAACGACATTCCGGGCGTGAGCTGCGTCAAACCCCAGGGTGCGCTTTACCTGTTTCCGAAACTGGACCCCAAGCACTTCCCTATCGTGAACGACGAGAAACTGGTTCTGGACCTGCTGTTGCAGGAGAAGATCCTCCTGGTGCAGGGGTCGGCCTTCAATATCGATGACAGGCAGCACCTGAGAGTCGTGTTCCTGCCCAGGGAAGATACCCTCGAGGATGCTATGGGCCGGCTCGGCAATTTCCTTGGCCAATACCAGCAATAACGGGGAAAACCATGGCGGATATTCACGTCGAGGAATTCTACAAAGATGCGGCCATTGCCCTGGTGCAGTTGTACGGCGCCTTTCCCAGGCGCATCAACCTGTTTGTCGAAGACATTGCCGGCCCGGATGAGCCGGACGAATTTGGCCTGCACAGCAAGCGACACATGGCCTGTTTCGGCGCCCTGCTCTGGCTCGCAGAGGAAGGTCTGCTCCGGTACGTCGACACCATCCGCCAGGAGGCTCTGGACCAGGCGGTTCTGACCAGAGACGCCTTTATCCGCCTGAGCGCGCCGGCGCCGGAGACTCTGACTAGTGAATTCGGAATCCCCGAGGAAACGGCTGCCGGTAATCTGCCCCCTTCCGTTCAGGAGGATCTTTCCACTCACATCCACCTGATTCGCAGGGCGCTGCGCGGGGGGAACTCCGCCCGAATCAGCCAGATCATGCAGGCAACCTTTTTTGCCGACCGCGGCAATTATTAAATCACCGTAAGCTCGTTGATTGATTGAACCGCGACCGCATATAACGGTCTGAATAGCGGCTTTATTTTCTTTGACGAACTGATCAGGGCACCAACATGCGTATTCTGCTGTTTCTGGCAACCAACCTTGCTGTCATCCTTGTCGCGAGCTTTACACTGCGGCTGTTGGGCGTGGATAGCTACCTCGCCCAGAATGGTATTCAGTATGGCTCTTTGCTGGCCTTCGCGGCGGTCTTCGGATTTGCCGGCGCCATCGTGTCTCTGCTGATATCCAAACGAATGGCCAAGTGGAGCACCAGGGCCCGGGTTATTGATTCCCCGAGAACACCTGCCGAGCGCTGGCTGGTGGATACCGTAGCCGAGTTGGCGAAGAACGCCGGTATCGGGATGCCGGAGGTGGCTATTTTCCCGGCGTCCCAATCCAACGCCTTCGCAACGGGCTGGAACAAGAACGATGCCCTGGTTGCCGTCAGCGAGGGCCTTTTGCATCGCTTCAACAAGGACGAAATCCGGGCAGTTCTGGGCCACGAAATCGGCCACGTGGCCAATGGCGACATGGTGACCCTGGCTCTGATTCAGGGTGTGGTGAACACGTTCGTGATCTTCGCCTCCCGGGTCATCGGTTCGTTTGTTGACCGGGTGATATTCAAGAACGAAAGTGGGCATGGCCTTGGTTTTTTCGCCGTCAGCATCGTTGCCGAGATTGTCCTGGGCATTCTGGCCAGCACGATCGTGTTCTGGTTCTCCCGCCGGCGGGAATTCCGGGCCGACATCGCTGGCGCCCAACTGGCGGGGCGCACAGCCATGATCAGCGCGCTGGCAAGATTGAAACAGGAGAGTGAAGTGCCGGATCAGATGCCGGATTCGCTCCAGGCATTCGGCATCAATCGCGGAGCCCGGGGCGGCCTGAGCGCCCTGTTTATGACGCATCCGCCCCTGGAAGACCGGATACAGGCATTGCAGCACGCCAAGCTGTAAAAAAACGGGGCCCGAGGGCCCCGTTTTTTGTTGTACAGGTGAGACTCGTTCAGATTTTCAACTTGAACCCAATGGCCCGGAAACTGTCCTGCAGCGATTTGCTGGTGCCCTTGAGCTGAATCTTGAGACTGGAACACTCCCGACGGACCGGGTAATCACGACGGAGCCTGTCAAAAGCCGCACCTCGCTCTTCAACGGATCCGGTCATGGCATTCCGCAGCCGGGCATCGTCGGGACGAGGGTCATAGCAAGCCCTCAGCGCAATGCGGATGGCATCGTCTTCGTCGGCCGAGCTGGTAAAGGAAATCTTGCTGAGCGCCGGCTCGGGTAAAAACTGGCCGGCTTTCTTGCGAACCGGCAAGCCCAGAAACTGGCTAAGCGCCTGGTAGATCATTTCCGTCCCCTGAACCTTGCCTTCGAGGCTGTATCCGGCGATGTGCGGTGTCGCCAACCAGACCCGGTCAACCAGTTCGGGGTGAATCCTCGGCTCCTGTTCCCAGACATCCAGCGCCACGGTCGGCGCGTTACCCTGGTCAAGCCGGGCCAGCAATGCTGACGAGTCGATGACTTCTCCACGACCAGCATTGATAAGGAGCTGATTTGCGCCCAGAGCCTCAAGCTCGGGATGACCAATCATATGCAGCGTGGGATGGTCGCCTTCTCGTGTCAAAGGTGTGTGAAGGGACACCACATCACACTTCATGGCCTCTTCCAGCGACACAAATTCCTGGTCGTCCTCTTCCCGATCCGCCCTGGGCGGATCACAGAGGCGCACATCAAATCCAAGGCGTTCCAGTTTGTGGGCCAGTTCGCCACCGACATTGCCGACCCCGACAATACCAACACTGAGCTGGGACCAGTCAGCAAGGCCACGCCGCTCGGCATGCAGCGAAAGCACAGACAACACGTACTCGGCAACACTGTTGGCGTTGCAGCCGGGCGCCGCCGAGAAGCGAATACCCGCGGCCTCGAGCCAGTCGAGATCGACATGGTCGGTACCGATGGTGGTTGTGCCGACAAACCGAACCCGACTGCCCTCCAGGAGCTCACGATTTACCCTGGTGACGGAACGAACCAGCACGATATCGGCATCCCGGACATCCTCGTTCGACATGGAACGGCCGGATACCCGGCGAATCTCTCCGATATCGCCGAAAAAGGAATCCAGTAAGGGAATGTTTTCGTCTGCTACGATCAACATGATGATATTCGGCCCTGTCAGTTCCTGCGCTGACGCTGATTGCGCCCACCCTGACCACGTCCACCGCCACCCTGCGGGCGACGACCGCGCTTGCGGGTAATTGGCGGATTGTCCATCGGCGCCATGAGCGCCTCATCGGGCACGGCAGTCTTCAGCTTCTGGCTGATGTAGGTTTCGATGGCGGGAAGCGCGAACGAGTCATCCTCACCGGCAAAACTGATGGAAACCCCGTGTTTGCCAGCCCTGCCTGTGCGGCCAATCCGGTGCACATAATCTTCGGCATTATCAGGCAGATTGTAGTTGAAAACGTGGGTGACGCCGTTGACGTGAATACCACGTCCAGCCACATCGGTGGCCACCAGGACCTGGATGCTGCCTTTTTTGAACTGGTCCAGGGTTTTGAGGCGCTTGTTCTGGGCTATTTCGCCTGACATCAGGGCAACTTTGACCCCCTGGTTCCTCAGATCTTCTTCCAGGTCGCGGCACTGATCCCGGCGGTTGGCAAATACCAGCGCCTTTTCCACTTCCGGCCGCTTCAGGAAATTGACGAGCACCGGCAGCTTTTCATCGTCGCCCACCAGGTAGACGGTCTGTTCAACCCGCTCCGCCGTTTTCTGCTCCGGTTCAATTTCGACAAACTCCGCGTTGCTGGTCCACATGGAGGCGAGGTTCAGCACGTCCTGGTTGAACGTGGCACTGAACAGCAGGGTCTGGCGCTCCTCTTTGGGTGTGCATTTGCGGATAATGCGCTTCACATCGGGAATGAAGCCCATGTCCAGCATGCGATCAGCCTCATCAAGGATCAGGATGTCGAGCTGGTCCAGAAACACGTCCTGGGATCCGAGAAAATCGATCAGACGGCCCGGGGTAGCAACCAGAATGTCGACGATCTCATTCTGCAGCTGATCGCGCTGCTTGTCATAGTTCATGCCACCGACAACGGTTACTACGTTGTGGCCGGTATGCTGGCACAGTTGCTCAGCGTCTTTCGCGATCTGCATCGCCAGTTCCCGGGTTGGCGCCAGGGCCAGAACCCTCGGCTCGGAGGCAAAACGGTCCTTTTCGGGAATCGGGGTTTCCAGCAAACTCTGGATCGCCGTAATCAGAAACGCAGCGGTTTTGCCGGTGCCGGTCTGTGCCTGACCAATCAGATCTTCGCAGGCCAGTGTCCAGGGCAGTGTTTCGGCCTGAATGGGTGTGCAGTATTCAAAACCAATGGCCGTAATGGCATCCAGCAAACGTTTGTCGAGGTTCAGATCGCTGAATCTCAGATCGCCGGTGTGTTTTGGGTCAGATGTCATAAAGTCTCAGTTTTCCTGGGAATGTCCTGATTCAGAATATAGCGGAGCGATACGTCGGGCATCTTCATGCCAGCGTTCTTCTAGGATTTCTCCGGTACCGTAAAATGTGGCCAGCGAATCAAAAAATCTCTGGGCCCGGGGCGGCAACCCCTGTTCCAGATACTCACCTGCCTGGTCTCTGACTCTATGCCGAAACCGCTCTTCATCGGCGGCGCCAACGCCGGAGAGGTTGTCCGCGCTGATGTGAAAACGGGACCCTGCGGCCACCGAAAACAACCACTCAATGGCCTGGGGCTTGACCTCAACCTGCTCGAACGCCTGTTGCTGCTTCAGTGTCCGGCCATCCGGACAATACCAGTAACCATAGTCATGAAGTGTGCGCCGGTGCTCACCAGCAATACACCAGTGGCTTATTTCATGCAAAGCGCTGGCATAATAGCCGTGAGCGAAAACGACCTGTGCGAGACCTTCCGGATCGCTGGCAGGCAAGTATTCAGGTTCATCACTGCCTTTGACCAGAACTGTCCGGTATGCTTCCCGGAAAAGGTCATTAAACAGCATGATAAGATCATTTGGACTGTGATTCATTGGGTGGCTATTGTGCGACTTTACCGCCCCCAATACCAGAGGGAACTTTGACAGTCACGTCGTGTCCATGGCTGGCGTGCACCGGCGCCGATTGCGGTGTAACAGTCGCAATTGAAAAGACTCTGAACAGAGAGACACCAACCGGGAAATCTTACAATCAATGATGGCTTTTGCTGCAGTAACGACGATAAAACGCCAATGGGCAAATCCTCTGGGCCTGATTCTGGCACTCGCCCTTGTGTGTTTGAGTTCCCCCTCCGCCTGGGCACTCGGCGGCAATGGAGGCTCGCTTTTCGGTGGCCAGGGTAGCGACTTTCTGCCCGTCGACGAAGCGCTGCCCTTCAGTTTTTCAACCAACGCTGACACCGTGGTTCTCTCCTGGAATATCACGCCCGGGCACTACCTGTATCGCGACCGGATCAGCATCACCGCGACAAATCCCGAGGTAAGCCTGGGCGAACCCGCTTTCTCGGCGCCAGGCACGGTGACCGAGGACGAATTCTTCGGCAAAACCACCGTTTTCTTTGATCCCGTTGACGCCCGTGTGCCTGTCGCGCTGCCTGCTGGCCTTCGGGAAGCCGAACTTCAGGTAACCTACCAGGGCTGCGCCAAAGCAGGCTTGTGTTACCCGCCCCAGACCCGGGATGTGCTCTTCTACCAGGGTAGCGGCGGATCCGGCTCACAGACCGCCGCAACACCTGGTTTTGCGTCAGGCGACAGTGTTCCCGTCGACACGGAAACCGCCACCGGCCTCGCCGGCTTTCTGGCCCAGCAATCCACCCTGGTCATTGCCGGTGTATTTTTGCTCCTCGGGTTGGGACTCACCTTCACCCCCTGTGTGTTGCCCATGGTCCCGATTATTTCCTCACTGGTTTCCGGCAGAAACACCCGGACAACCGGCCATGCCCTGCTCCTGTCCGGTAGCTATGTGCTGGGCATGGCACTGACCTATGCAGCGGCCGGCGTGCTGACGGGTCTGCTCGGAGCCAGCTTTAATTTGCAGGCACAACTGCAATCTCCCTGGGTTTTGAGCGTCTTTGCCCTGCTGTTCGTCGTCTTTGCCCTGTCCATGTTCGATCTCTTCGAGATCCAGCTGCCACGCTTCATTCGTGAGCCCCTCAATGATGCCAGTCACCGGCTCACCGGCAGCCGGGTATTCAGCATATTCGGCATCGGCGCCCTGTCGGCCCTGATCGTCTCGCCCTGTGTCTCGGCGCCTCTGGCCGGCAGCCTGCTGTATATCTCCACAACCCAGGACGCCGTGATCGGCGGGGTGGCGCTGTTTGCGCTCGGCCTTGGCATGGGCATTCCGCTGATTCTTGTGGCGGTCGGGGGGCGAAAATTGCTGCCGACTACCGGCCACTGGATGACCGCAGTGAAGCACTTCTATGGTGTGATGCTGCTGGCCGTGGCGATCTGGCTGGTGGAGCGACTGGTACCTGGCTGGCTGGCACTGACGCTCTGGGGCCTTCTTATCGCCATAACCGGCGTGCAGCTTGGCGCCTTTGATGCTGCCAGGGCCGGCTGGGAACGGACCCGGAAGGGGCTGGGGCTGGTTCTTTTCGCCTATGGCCTGGCTCTGCTTGCCGGTGCTGTGGCCGGGGCCAATGACCCGCTGAAACCTCTAGCGCCCTTTACGGTCGCCTCCGCGTCATTCGGCGGGGCCGGCAATGCCGGTGTCCAGCACGCGGATTTTGTGCGCGTGAAACAGCCCGGTGAAATCGAGGCGATGCTCCAACAGGCCCGCGAACAGGGACGGCCCGTTCTGCTGGACTTCTACGCCGACTGGTGCATCTCCTGCAAGGTTATGGAACGCAATGTTTTCAGCAAGCCGGATGTAATCCAGGCGCTTAGCCCCTACACCCTGCTGCAGATCGATATGACCGACAACACCCCTGAACAGCAGGCAATGCTGGACGAACTCGGCCTCTTCGGCCCCCCGGCTATTCTGTTCTATCGCGGTAACGGCCAGGAACTGCCCCAGCACAGGGTGCTCGGAGAAATGGATCGGGAGGAATTCCTTGGCCACCTGCAGACGCTGCAGCCGGAAGTCTGACTGACAAATCGCTATTGTCCCCGGCGTATCAGGTAGATAAACAGATCGTCCTCTTCCAGCTGTTTCACCAGTTCATGGCCGAGAAACTGGCAGAACCTCGGTATGTCCCGGGTGGTAGAGGGGTCTGTCGCCAAAACCCGCAACACGCCACCAGGTTGGACATCGTTGATTCGATTATGAAGCATCATGACCGGTTCCGGGCAGAAAAGGCCCCGGGCGTCCAGCTCAAGGTCGTAGTCAGTTGCGGTCACACGTCGTCTCCTGTCAATGAACCTGATTTTTCGTAAAAACCTGCTAAATTATTGTTTATAACAGTTAAACCACTTGGAGGTTTCTCATGATCCGGGTTCTGATCGAACGCCATATTGCCGAAACCCTTGAAACAGCCTACGAAGAACGGTCGCGCAAGGTTCTGCAGCAGGCTGTCAGTGCCCCCGGTTTCATTTCTGGCGAAACCCTGCTCGATAGCCACGACCCCAATCACCGGATAACACTGGCGAACTGGCGCTCCGAAGCAGACTGGGATCGATGGTTTCACTCCGATGAGCGCCGTGAACTCATGCTGGAGCTTATCCCCATGATGGACGAAGAAGAGCACATTACAGTGCTGGAGCAAAGCGCCTTTTAACCCGTCCGCTCGATGAAACAGGTTATTTCTTCCCTGTCATGGTAAAGGTGGCGGGCTTTAAGGCGAAAACCGATGCCCGCCTCTTTCAAGCCATCAACGAGAATGTTCCGGCAAATCAGCCACTCGTCATAGCGCTTTTTCATAGGCAACTTCAGATTGAACACCGTGTAACGGCAAAGGCCTTCACCTAGCCAGGTCACAGCCAATTTTGCCGTTTTCCGGGGCTGATCCACAATGTCGCAGACCATCCAGTCGATGCCGCGCCTGGGCCGCCAACCATAACCATCCGCCTCAACATGCTCCACCTGCCCAGAGGCCATCAATTCAGGGTTCATTGGGCCGTTGTCCACTGCGGTTACCATCATCCCCTGACGCACAAGCTGCCAGGTCCATCCGCCCGGAGCGGCGCCAAGATCCGCGGCCTTCTTGCCACCACCAAGGTAGTCCAGCTCCTGTTCCGGAGGCAGAAACACCTTCCAGGCCTCTTCGAGCTTGAGGGCAGAGCGACTGGGCGCTGATGCCGGCAGCCGCAGGCGCGGGATGCCACCAACGTAACGTGCCCGGTTATCCGCCAGACTGAAACCGACGACCGCCGACGTAAAATCGGGGAGGAAAACCTCCAGACGCGCCGGCGCAGGAGCATTCTGGTCAGCCTTCAGGAGACCGGCTCCCCGCAAACCGCGGGAGAGCGGAGACACCCACTTTCGGGCAAAGTTTCCAAGGTCTCCATCCGCGTTGTTTTCGGGTAACCGGACTTCCAGCCGCGCACAACCCGGAAAACCGCGCCCAAGTCCACGGATTCCCTCGATAACAGCACCGACCCTGTCAGTCTCTGGCAGGCTGAATTGCCCGAGAACGACAATCCAGTCACGGACGAAGACCAGCTCCTCAAGAAACAGACGAGCCATCACATCATCGGCAGTTTCCGGAGCTGCCGGGTAGAAGCGCACCAGCCCCTGGTCTTTCAGGGGCTCGAAATACCCGAAAATACCTCGCTCCGTGGCTGAGTCGGTCATTTCACGGCCGGCTTCGGTTTCAAAGCCTGGCCGGCAAAACACAAGAATCTGTTCCATGCATTTCCTGAATCAGGGTCGGAGACCAACCCGTAAAAGTTGAAACTGTTTAACAGCTTAGATTGTCTTCTCTGGCTACACTTCCCGCTCTGATAACCGCGGGAAGCCATGAATGTCGTCCGTTTTGCGTTTGATTGCCA
The DNA here is from genome assembly GCF_002933295.1 of Marinobacter flavimaris. Classification (GTDB taxonomy): domain Bacteria; phylum Pseudomonadota; class Gammaproteobacteria; order Pseudomonadales; family Oleiphilaceae; genus Marinobacter; species Marinobacter flavimaris. The sequence continues at coordinate 652,380 of NZ_PSSW01000001.1, read as the reverse complement.
TTCTCTGCCTTTTGCTGGCCCCTGCCCTGGCGCTGCCAGACACGGGTTCGATGGCGTCGGACTGCCCTGTCCTCGAGGCCACCGATACTGCTGCCCGCGCTTCCCTGATGCAATACGTTTGCTATTACAGTGCGCCGCCGGGCGCGCCCGGACATGAAGCAAGGAATCCGGACCAACTCCCCCGAAGTATCGATTGGACCCCGGCAAACGGCCGGGACCTGGTATTCAGCCACACCAAATCCGTTTACTGGGTACACCTGCACGTCAGGAACTCCGGCGCTGAGCGGGCCGCCTGGTACCTGAAACTCAACTACCCGCTGCTGGACGAAGTCACATTCTGGCAGGCGGGTAATGATACTACAGAGACACTGGTTACCGGAGATCAGCGGCCTTTCGGGTCCAGGGCGGTAGACTACCGGTACTTTCTGCTTCCCGTCACACTGGATGGCGGTGAAACCCGGTCCCTGACGATCCGGATCCACAGCAATGGCGCTCTGAACGTGCCGCTCAGCTTTGAAACCCCGGCGGAAGTCATTGCCCGCAGTAATCATCTGACACTGACCCACGGGCTATTCTACGGCGCGCTCCTGGTATTTGCGGTCTTCAACCTGCTGCTGTTTTTCAGCTCCGGCACCGGCTATTACTTCTACAACGCGTTTTACCTGGCAGCACTCGGACTGTTTCTGTTCGCCATGGGCGGCTTCGCGAACCAGTACTTCTGGCCAGACAACCCGGGCTTTGCCAATACATCCATCCCCCTGTCTTTGTCCCTTTGCGCCCTGGCCATGATCCTTTTCGGCCGGTCCTTCCTGGAAGTAGACCGCGGAACCATCTCGGAAACGGTCCTCAAAGGGCAGGCCTGGTTCTGCATTGGCTTCCTGGCACTGACACTGATACTGCCCTACAACAAAACCATTCTGCTCAATACCGTTCTAGCACTGACGGTTATTTCAAGCCTGTTCATCATCGCAGCGGTTCGTTGGAAACAGGGGTATCAGCCGGCCATGTGGTACCTGCTGGCCTGGCTGATCATGCTCGTTGGTGGTCTGATCTATGCTCTGGCGGCTTTTGGTTATCTGCATGACTTTCTTGCACGGGAGGCGCTGATGCAATCAGCAGTGGGAGGACAGGTGATCCTGCTGAACTATGCGATGGTGCAGAGGTGGCGCCTGCTGAACCAGAAGCTTCTGGACGTGGAACATAATGCGAGGACAGAACTGGAATTCAAAGTGCATGAACGTACCGCGCAGCTGCGGAATACCATGCGGGAACTGGAAAAGGCCAACCGCAAGCTATCGACACTGAGCCTGAACGACGCCCTGACCGGCCTTTACAATCGAAGGCACTTGAACAACATATTCCCGGAATTGTGCGCCGAAGCGCGGCGCACGTCCCAGCCACTGACCCTGGCGCTGGTCGATGCCGACCATTTCAAGAACATTAACGACACCTGGGGCCATGGCTTTGGGGACAGCTGCCTTCAGTTCATCGCCGAAATGCTGACCCGGCACGTGAAACGTCCCCGGGATGTTGCCATCCGATTCGGTGGTGAGGAGTTTGCGTTACTGCTGCCCGGAACCGATGCAAACGGAGCTTTGAATGTCTGTTCTGCATTGCTGCAAGACATCGCCAGGACGCCACTACTCTCCCCAGACGGCACCAAAGTGAGAATAACCCTCAGCGCAGGTATCGCATCACTCGACTCCGGAGAGACCCAGAACCAACTGTTCGAGCGGGCCGATGAGGCCCTGTACCGTGCAAAAAGCAAAGGCCGCAACCGCGCTGAGCTCTCTGAGGCTGTCGGGGTGCAGTAGAGATGAGGCTCAAAGCCGCTCGTCCACAAAGATCCGGGTTTCCCGGGCAGCCGCCACGATCAGCTCCTTTTGGGTCTGTGGCTGGCTTTTCAGCGGCTGGAAATCATGATTACCCCCTTCCAGCCAGAGCAAACGGATTCCCTCCAACTCCTGCTCATGGCCAGCCATCTCGGACGGTTTCCCGAACGGATCCCTTGTCCCCTGAAGCACCAGCATAGGGCAGCTCACATCCTGGAAGTGCCCGGTACGCCAGCGGTCGGGCTTACCGGGCGGATGGAAGGGATAACCAAAGCAGGCGACACCATCAATACCTTCCCGACGGCTCGCCAGAATGCTTGCCATGCGTCCACCCATGGATTTGCCACCCACCAGTACCCTGCTGCCAGATCCGCAATCTGATCGAACCTGGTCGACCACCCGGGTAAAACAGTCCAGCAACACTTGCTCTCTGTCGGGCGGTCGCTTCTTTCCATCCAGACGCCTTTTCTGCATATACGGGAACTCAAAACGTACTGTCTCAATGCCCTCTTGCTCCAGCGCTGCCGAAAGCTCCTCCATGAAGCTCGAATCGGCCGGCGCGCCGGCGCCGTGTGCCAAAATCAGTACAACTTTCGGCTCACCCTCATAGCCTTTGGTCTTAATCAACTCCACAGAATTCACCTCATTCAGTTAAGCGACTATCATTGCACTCAGGCAACACACATTCCCTTCGCTGAAACAACTCCAATAACGGCACTGAAAAGGAAGCCATGTTGCTGATTTCGGCGCATTTGACGGATGTCAGGACTTGACCTGAGTCATTGCAAACAGCTAATCGTTTCTCCATACTTGCGCCCGCATATTTCCCCACTTTAAACCCATTGGTAAGGCTATGAGCACAGTAAATGCAAACCTGACATACAACTACAAGGTGGTAAGGCAGTTCACCATCATGACAGTGGTATGGGGTATTGTAGGTATGTCCCTGGGTGTGCTGATCGCAGCGCAGCTGGTCTGGCCATCCCTCAACCTCGACCTGCCCTTCACCCACTTCGGCCGTCTCCGGCCGCTGCATACCAACGCCGTCATATTCGGCTTTGGTGGAAGTGCCCTCTTCGCTACCTCCTACTATGTTGTGCAACGCACCTGTCAGGCCCGTCTGATTTCAGATGGACTGGCGTCGTTCACTTTCTGGGGTTGGCAAGCGATCATTGTCTCGGCAGCCATTACCCTGCCGCTCGGCCTTACCTCTTCCAAGGAATATGCCGAACTCGAATGGCCGATCGATATCGCCATAGCCATTGTCTGGGTAACCTACGCACTCGTGTTCTTCGGAACCGTAATGAAGCGCAGCACCCCGCACATCTACGTGGCCAACTGGTTCTACGGTGCCTTCATTATTACGGTTGCGGCACTCCATATCGGCAATAACCTGGCCCTGCCAGCGAGCGCCTTCAAGTCCTACTCTGCATACGCAGGTGTCACCGACGCCATGATGCAGTGGTGGTATGGCCACAACGCCGTTGGCTTTTTCCTGACCGCCGGCTTCCTCGGGATGATGTACTACTTCGTTCCCAAGCAGGCCAACCGCCCGGTTTACTCCTACCGCCTGTCAATCGTCCACTTCTGGGCGCTGATCGCAACCTACGTATGGGCTGGTGGTCACCACCTGCACTACTCTGCACTGCCAGACTGGGCACAGACTGCAGGCATGGTAATGTCTCTGATTCTGCTGGCACCCTCCTGGGGCGGCATGATCAACGGCATGATGACTCTGTCAGGCGCATGGCACAAACTGCGCACTGACCCTATTCTGCGCTTCCTCGTGGTCTCCCTGTCGTTCTACGGCATGTCCACTTTCGAAGGCCCGATGATGGCCATCAAGACAGTCAACGCGCTTTCCCACAACACTGACTGGACCATCGGCCACGTTCACTCCGGTGCTCTCGGCTGGGTTGCCATGATCAGTATCGGTGCGGTTTATCACCTGGTACCCAAGCTTTGGGGTGTTCAGGCGATGTACAGCACTGCCCTGATCAACGTGCACTTCTGGCTTTCCACTGTCGGTGTCGTACTTTACATCGTCGCAATGTGGGTAAACGGCATCATGCAAGGCCTGATGTGGCGCGCTGTCAACGAAGACGGCACCCTGACATACAGCTTTGTTGAAGCCCTGGAGGCCTCCTACCCCGGTTACTTTGTTCGCTTCATCGGCGGCGCCATTTTTGTGAGCGGCATGCTGCTCATGGCTTATAACGTCTACATGACCGTTCGCCAGAAAGATGCGGTTGCGCAGGACAACGCGGCAACACAGCCGGCGTAACGGGAGAGAATCAGAATGAAACATGAAATAGTCGAAAAGAACCTTGGTCTGATGATCGTACTGATCGTCCTGGTCATCAGTGGCGGCTTTCTGGCGGAAATAGTGCCGCTGTTCTTCCAGAAGAGTGTGAATGAGCCTGTCGAAGGCCTTGAGCCCCTCAGTGCTGTTGAGCTGGAAGGCAGGGACATCTACATTCGCGAAGGCTGCCACGTTTGTCATACCCAGCAGATCCGTCCGTTCCGTGCGGAGACTGAGCGGTATGGCCACTACTCCGTTGCGGGCGAGTTTGTCTATGACCGCCCGTTCCTGTGGGGATCCAAGCGCACCGGTCCGGATCTGGCCCGTGTAGGCGGTCGCTATTCGGACGCCTGGCAACGCCAGCATCTCTATAACCCGCGCAGCGTGGTTCCCGAATCAAACATGCCGGCCTTCCCGTGGCTGTTTGAGGACAAGGTAGACCACACCAAGACTGCTGCGAAGATGGAGACACTGCAAACACTTGGCGTGCCCTACACCGATGAGCAGATCGCCGAGGCGTCCGCTCAAGTGGAAGGCAAATTTGAAATCGAGGCTCTGGTCGCTTACCTGCAACAACTGGGCACAGTGATTTCAGAAACACGGTGATTTAATGGATATCAATGAGTTACGCGGAGTTCACACACTTCTGGTGATGGCAGCCTTTTTCGGCATCGTTTGGTGGGCGTACAGCGCCCACCGCAAGAAAGCCAACGACGAGGCCGCACACTTGCCCTTCGATGATGACGACGTGGAAAAGCGTACGCTCGAACAGGAAAAAGCGGAGAAAAAACAATGAGTACCTTCTGGAGCATCTGGATCAGCGTGATCACGCTGGGTACTGTGTTTGGCTGCTGGTGGCTGCTTTGGGCGACCCGCAAGAGCCAGACGAGCGATACCGAAACCGACCGCACCATGGGCCATTCCTTTGATGGCATCGAGGAATATGACAATCCACTCCCCAAGTGGTGGTTCTATCTGTTCCTGGCTACCTGCATATTTTCGTTGGGATACCTCGCGCTCTATCCGGGTCTCGGCAGCTTCAAGGGCTTGCTGGGCTGGACGTCGACCAACCAATGGGAAGCCGAGGTAGCCGAGGCTGAAGAGAAGTACGGGCCGATTTACGCCCAGTACGGACAGACCCCGGTGCCCGAGTTGGCGGAAAACAGCGATGCCATGAAAATCGGCCAGCGCCTGTTTGCCAACAACTGTGCGGTATGCCATGGCTCGGCCGCTCGCGGCCAGGTGGGCTTCCCCAACCTGACGGACGACGACTGGCTTTATGGTGGAACTCCCGAGGCTATTCTGAGTACGCTTCACAACGGCCGTATGGGCGCCATGCCTGCCATGGGAACGATGCCAAATATGACCAGTGAACAAGTTGACCAGGTGGTTAACTATGTTCTCAGTTTCAGTGGACGGGAAAAGGATGCCGAAGCAGCCAAAGCCGGAGAACAGGTGTTTGCCCAGGCTTGCGTTGCTTGCCACGGCGCAGACGGCAAGGGTAATCAGGCCCTTGGCGCACCCAACCTGACAGACAACACCTGGCTCTACGGTTCTACCTATGAGTGGATCAAGGAAACTGTCGTGAACGGTCGTCAGAATATGATGCCCGCTCAGGATCGCCTGCTTTCGGACGATCAGATTCAGATTCTCGCGGCTTACGTCTACAGCCTCTCGAACTGAGTCAGCCGGCCGGGGTCAAGCCCCGGCCCGGTCTTTTCAACCCTGTGTCTGCGATGCGGGCACAGGCTTGAAAAGATCAGCAGCCTAACGGCCTGTTGCCCCGCATTAGCACTTTCCTGGAGGTAACGATGAGCAGTGAGATTCCGGTCAAACAGGTTGACCCATCCTCTGACCCCTCCGACAACAACAATAAATCCGGAACCGTCGAGCTATACGCCAGCCGTAAGAAAATTTACGTCAAGGAAGTCAAAGGCTTCTTCCAGCGCATCCGTAATGTCAGTCTTTTGCTGCTGATGGGGATGTACTTTGCGTTTGTCTGGTTCACCCTGGACGGACAACCACTGATTCATTTCGATCTCCCGGCCCGTGAATTCCACCTTTACGGGGCGACTTTCTACCCGAAAGATTTTATCTTGCTCTCGGGAATGCTGATTATCAGCGCTTTTGGTCTGTTTTTCATTACCACGCTATTTGGCCGGGTCTGGTGTGGCTACACTTGCCCCCAAACCGTTTGGACCTTCATATTCATGTGGGTTGAGGAGCGTATTGAAGGCAGCCGAAACAAAAGGATGAAGCTGGATAAAGCTCCCAGCTCAGCAAACAAAATCGCCAAGAAATCCGCCAAGCACGCGGTATGGTTGCTCATAGCCCTGGCTACCGGGCTAACCTTTGTCGGCTATTTCTACCCCATTCGGGAATTGATTACCGATCTGTTTACCCTGCAGGCCAATGGCTGGGCCTATTTCTGGGTTGCCTTTTTCACTGTAGCCACCTACCTCAACGCCGGGTGGATGCGTGAGCAGGTTTGTCTGTACATGTGCCCTTATGCCCGCTTCCAGTCGGTCATGTTCGATCCCAATACCCGTGTGGTCTCTTATGATCCCAACCGCGGCGAGCCCCGGGGCGGACGAAAGAAAGGCGTGGATCCTGCGGAAGCGGGCCTGGGGGACTGTATCGACTGCGGTCAGTGCGTTCAGGTCTGCCCCACCGGCATTGATATCAGAGATGGCCTCCAGTACGAGTGTATCGGCTGCGCCCTTTGCATCGATGCCTGTGACGAGATCATGGACAAGATGAATTACCCCAGGGGCCTGATCCGCTACACCACGGAAAACGAGCTGGAGGGCAAAACCTCGAAGCTCCTGCGGCCCAGAACCTTTGGCTACGGCGCCGTGCTGTCTTTGATGATTGCAGCAATCATATTCACGATTGCCACCCGGGTCCCGGCCCAGATGGATGCTCTGCGTGATCGCGGCGCGCTGTTCAGCTTCAATGGCGAGGGTCGTATCGAGAACTCCTACACCCTCAAAATCGCCAACATGACAGAGGTTCCTCAAACCTTCTCCCTGTCGGTGACCGGAATGGAGGGAATTCGTATCCTGACTGACAGCTCGGTGACCGTAGAGAGTGGCGAGAACCGCGCGCTGCCCACTGTTGTCGATGTGCCGCCGGAATCCATTACCGAATCCAATAACGACATTCTGTTCAGGGCTCAATCAGAGTCAGATTCTTCACTGAGCCTGGAAACCGAAAGTCGATTCGTCGGTCCAACGCGCTGATCATTGATCAGCGTGCGCATCCGAACGTCTAAATGAGATAGAGATATATGACTACTGAAACACCCGTTGCACCCTGGTATCGCCAGCCCTGGTTCTGGTTCCTCCTGATTTTCCCGGGTGCGTCCATCATTTATTGCGCCGTTGCGATTACCATCGCTATCAACACGGAAAACTCAATGGTGACAGACGACTGGTCCAAGGAAGGCCGTGGGATCAACATGTCCATCGCGAGGGACCAGAAGGCCGCGGACCTTGGCATGGAAGCCCAGATTGACTTTCAGAACCGAAACGTCACGGTCAACCTGAGTACCGTGGAAGGTCCCGCGGACTTCCCGTATCTGATTCTCAACCTGTTCCATCCGACCCTCTCGGACAAAGACCGCACTGTCCAGTTCCAGCAGATCGCTCCGGGCCGGTTTGCCGGGAAACTGCACAGTGACATCGATGGTCGCTGGTACTATGACCTCAGAGGTCCCGCCAATGAGTGGCGCCTTAAGGGTGAAACCTGGTTACCTTCTGAAAGCGGCATTACCATCAAGGCCGGGGAGTCTGCCCAAGGTTGACGCACCTGGATTGCTTCCATTGCGGTGAGCCGGCTGACGGTGAGCCGCCCATTACCCTCGAGCTTGATGGCACAACCCACCACTTCTGCTGTCAGGGCTGCAAAGCGGTTTGCCAGACGATTCACAGCGAGGGTCTGACCGGTTTTTACGATTTCCGGACTGAGCCGGCAGTCACGCCAAAGCAACTGACCAACGCCGAAGTGAACCGCCTGAGGGAACTGGATCACCCCCTGGTTCAGGAGTCCTTCGTGGCGCCTGTAAAAGGCGCACAGGAAGCGCAGTTGCTGATTGGCGGCATCACCTGCGCTGCCTGTATCTGGCTGCTTGAAAATCACATGAAGCAGCAAACTGGTGTCGTATCTTTTTCGGTGAATCACACCACACAGCGTGCCCGCCTGGTCTGGTCCCAGGATCAAGCGCCTCTGAGCGACCTTTTGATTGCCATCCATGAGCTTGGCTATACGGCTCGCCCCTACCAGGCAGACGAGGCAGAACAGGCCCTGAAGGCGGAACACCGTTCCATGCTGATCAGGGTCGCCATAGCGGGCATCGGCTCTTTCCAGAGCATGATGCTGGCATTTCCGTTGTACTTTGAACTGGTCAATGATCTCTCACCGGAGTTTGTCAGTTTTTTCCGCTGGTTCAGTCTGCTGGTCGCGACCCCAGTGGTTCTCTACAGCGCCGCCCCCTTTTTCCGGAACGCTCGCCGGGACATCCAGAGCCGACACCTGACCATGGATGTACCGGTTGCCATTGCAATCGGACTGGCCTACCTCGCCAGTGCCTGGGTAACGATAGTTGGCGGGGACGAAGTCTACTTCGAGTCCGTGTGCATGTTTACATTCTTCCTGCTGTTGGGTCGTTATATTGAAGTGCAGGCCCGCTACCGAGCCGGCCTGACCGGAAACGCCCTTGCGGGGTTCCAGCCGACCGTTGCCACACTGGTGAGCGGTGACGATACGGACATAGTCCCGGCGCATCAGATTCGCCCGGGAGATATCGTTCGGGTTCGACCCGGTGAAACTTTGCCAGTGGATGGAGAAATCGTGCGGGGCGAGTCCACCCTGAACGAAGCCGCGTTGACGGGAGAGTATCTGCCCGAAACCCGTTACCCCGGGGATACGGTTCATGCCGGCAGTGTGAACGGCGAGAACCCGCTTGATGTCCGGGTGGTGAAAGCGGGTGCTCAAACGCGGCTGTCTGGTATTCTCCGGGTGTTGGATCGGGTGCAATCCGAAAAGCCCCAGGTCGCAATGATGGCGGACCGGATGGCGGGGAAATTTGTGGGACGGGTACTGATACTGGCACCCGTTGTCTGGATTGGCTGGTGGCTGGCAGGCGCTGATAATGCCTTCGACATCACCCTTTCGGTACTGGTGGTCACCTGCCCCTGTGCTCTGTCGCTGGCAACGCCCACCGCGATCACCTCCGCCACCGTCAGGCTGCGTCGTCTCGGGTTTCTGCCCACTCGCGGCCACACCCTCGAATCAATGAACACCATCGATACCGTGGTGTTCGATAAAACCGGGACATTGACCCGCGGAGAACTCAGCCTGACCGGCGTCGATATTGTTGGCAGCATGGATGAAACAACCTGCCTGAAGCTCGCCGCCGGGCTCGAGAAATATTCCGAGCATCCCATCGCCCGCGTATTCAATCGGCGTGACACTGCAGCCGTCGAAAACGTGGAAAACCACGTCGGTGGGGGTCTCTCTGGCCAGCTGGGAGAGAGGCCGTTGTTCATCGGCCACCGGGGTTTTGTCCAACAGCATGTCAGTACACCCGCGCCCAGCGCCGAACCTCGCCAGGGCATGGAGATCTGGCTCGCTTCGGATCGCGAGTGGCTGGCCTGCTTTCGGTTGGACGACCAACCCCGAGCCGATGCCCGTGCGGCGATCAGAGCTCTTCAGGACGCTGGTATTCGCACATTGCTCCTGAGTGGCGACCGGTCCGGACATGTTGAGCAGGTAGCAGGCATGCTGGGCATTGACGAAGCGATAGGGCAGGCCTCTCCGGAAGAAAAACTGGCGGTACTGCAGAAACTTGAATCTGAAGGCAGGCACATCATGATGGTCGGCGACGGGCTGAACGATCTTCCGTCTATGGCCGGAGCGGGAATCTCGGTCGCCATGGGCACTGCTGCGGACCTGACCCAGCTCAAAGCCGATGCGGTACTTTTGAATGGCCAGTTGCTGCAGTTGGTTGAGGCCCTGAAAACCAGCCGTCAGACCCGGCGCATCATCCGCCAGAATCTCTGGTGGGCCCTGGCCTACAATGTCTGTGCGCTGCCCCTGGCTGCCGCAGGCATGGTGCCACCCTGGCTGGCAGCGATCGGGATGTCCCTCAGTTCCCTGGTGGTGGTGTTAAATGCACTTCGGCTTGGCAAAGCGCCTGCACAACCGCATCAGGATAATCCCCCGGTTGGCGCACAGGCGCTGTCCTGATACCGTAGCTTTATACTCGTTTTTTGAGGGTTCGCTGTGAAAATCGTAATGTTCCTCGTTCCGGTGATGCTCATCCTGGTAACTCTGGGTGTCGCGCTTTTTTCATGGGCGGTCAAGAACGGCCAGTACGATGACCTGGAAGGCCCGGCCCATCGGATACTTTACGATGACGATAAAGATATGATTCCGGACGACGCCCGCACTGACAAGACCGCGAAAGAGGCTTCTCCCCCAGAGCAAGCCGTTGAGGTCAGCGAGACTGGCAATCCGGATGAGGATAAACCTCAAAAAGGATGAGCCCGGAACTTTACCTCAGCTATCCGAGCGCCTTCCTCATAGGACTCCTTGGCAGCACGCACTGCCTTGGCATGTGCGGCGGCATCAGCGCTTCCCTCTCAATGGCACTGCCTGTAGGCCGGGGTTTCCGACTACGGCAGACGGTCATGCTGCTGGCATTCAACTTTGGGCGCATCGGTAGCTATGTGCTGATCGCCACACTGGTCGCGCTGGCCAGTACCACGGCGGCCAGTCAGTGGAGCACGGCCGGTCTTGTGCTTCGCAGCCTGGCCGGGGTTTTGCTGATCTTCATGGGATTATCCATGGGGCAATGGTGGCAGGGTATTCGTTACGTCGAACGGGTCGGCGCTCCAGTCTGGGCTCGTCTCTCTCCCCTGACCCGTCGCTTCCTGCCGGTAAATCACGGGGGACAGGCGCTTGCCCTCGGAGCACTCTGGGGCTGGCTGCCCTGCGGGCTGGTTTACAGCACTCTCGGATGGGCAGCGCTACAACCGACGGTGGGCTCGGCCGCACTAACCATGCTGTTTTTCGGGCTTGGTACCCTTCCTTCCATGCTCGCAACAGGTTTTGCGGCCAACTGGATCCGAGGCTTGCAGAGCCACCAGTTGTTCCGGAAGGTCACTGGTGGACTGCTTATCCTCTTCGGGCTATGGACCCTGCCATTCCTGCATATGCTAGCTACCTAGATATTCAACACGTCCAGGCGACCGAAGTCAGTAGTGGCCTCAGGTTCGGCAGTGTGAACGGCCTGGCGTTTACCGCCGAGGCGCTTTCCTTCCCGAAAATCATAGAGGCTGGTATCAGCCAGGTGCGACGGCTCCACATTGCACATGGCCCGGAACATTGTCTCCAACCGGCCGGGGTGCTGCTTGTCCCAGCTCTGGAACATGTCCTTGATAACCTGGCGCTGCAAGTTCTCCTGCGAACCACACAGGTTGCAGGGAATAATGGGAAACTCTCTCAGACCGGCGTAGCGGGCGATATCCTTTTCGCGGCTGTAAGCCAGCGGCCGGATAACGGTATTGCGGCCATCATCACTGTGCAGAACTGGCGGCATGGATTTCAGTTTGCCGCCATAGAACATGTTCAGGAACAGGGTTTCCAGCAGATCGTCCCTATGGTGACCGAGCGCAATCTTGGTTACTCCGTGCTCTTCGGCGAAATTATAGAGAATTCCGCGACGTAGCCGGCTACACAGACCGCAGGTAGTCTTCCCTTCGGGGACTTTTTCCTTAACAATACTGTAAGTGTCCTTTTCGATGATGTGGTACTCGATACCCATGGAGGACAGGTATTCGGGCAACACCTCTTCCGGGAAACCGGGCTGTTTCTGATCAAGGTTGACGGCAATCAGCTCGAACGAGACAGGCGCGCTCTTCTGCAGGTTAAGCAGGATATCGAGCATGGCGTAAGAGTCTTTTCCGCCGCTGAGGCAGCACATGACTTTGTCACCGGCCTCAATCATCGAAAAATCGGCAATCGCCTGCCCGACTTCGCGGCGCAGACGTTTCTGCAGCTTGTTCAACTCCAGCTTCTGGCGGCGCTCCCGCTCTGAGTTGAGGGATTGTTCGGCACTGGCGATCATTGCTTCGGACATACCAACTACGTTCACAGGTTAAATGGACGTGGGATTATACGCGTCACATGGATTCAGGGACAGGATACCAACATGGATACGTTGCAATCGAGTGAAGAAGCCGCTGGTAAACGGGAACAGAACCGCATCCGGAACCGGAGGGCTATCCTGCTCGCGGCGAGGGAATGTTTTCGCGAGCGGGGATATGAAAAATCGACCATCCGCGACATCGTCCGCCGCACCGGTCTTGCCGCCGGTACCTTCTACAATTATTTCTCCAGCAAGCAGGACATCTTCGCCGCCCTGCTCACTGACTTCCTGACCAACCTGAATAACAACCTCACGCGCCATCGGCGCGCTGCGGACACCACAGAAGATTTTATCCACTACGCCTACATGGCTTTATTCACTGCGACCGCCCGGGATCCACTGGTTTACGAGCTCGCGCACCGAAATGATCGAGCGCTACGGGAGCTGTTTGGTTCGGATATTCTCGGTCTGACCATGCTGTCCCTGGAAGACGATGTGCGCGAGGCGATGGCGCGGGGACTGCTTCCGCAGATCGATCATGAATACCTGTGTGCCGCTTTTTTCGGCGTCGCCTATGAGACCAGCCTGACGCTTGCCAGGCGGGCCCACAGGAACCCGGATTCAGCGGAAGCTGAAGCGTTGACCGCAACCCGATTCTCGACCGCCCTGTTCATGGGCGGGCTTCCGCGGCTGGCTGCACTTCCCTGATGGCCGGGAGTACCCTACCATGGACTCCATGACCGAAAGCCAAGCCCCGATCAAAATGTCCTACCCTGGAGCGGTGAACGAAGATGACTGCCTGGAGCAGCAGATTCAACACCTGCTGGTGGCTGTTGAGCATGAAATCCGGTCAACACCGGCGGGCATGAATGAGCTGTCGCTGATCAAGGCGATCCAGGGGCAACCGTGGGAGTTGCTTGGAGACGTTGTTTTCAGCGAACCCGAAAAACTCTACCCGGTTCATTTTCTGCTGTTCCACGTACTCTACCGTCTTCGGGACCAGTTGTCCGAGGCCGGCGAAAGCCTCCAGATATCGCCTCTCAATATACGCATCGAAAAGCAGAGTGTGGTCAGTGGCGAGGGCGTTCCGGACAGTGTCGACACGCTTCGTCAATTCTATCTGGATCTCTCCCAATACCGTCTGCCGGAGGAAGCGATCCAACGGATGATGAATGATTTCTGGGCCGGTGCGCCCGGGCAGGCACCGGCCCAGGCCGAAACACGGGAAGCAGCGGAAATACTGGGCTTCCAGGCTGTCCCTTCTGATTTCCCGACCGTCAAGAAGCGTTTCCGTCGGGCGGTTATGAACGCCCACCCGGATCGCGGAGGCAAGACCGAAACCATTCAGGATCTGAATCAGGCCTTTGCCGTACTCAAAGCACACTTCCGTCACAACATCTGACCGGCCGGTTTGATCGCGTCGGAGCGAAGAAACACAGGAGACGATATGCCGCTCAAAGCATTCCTGAAAATTACCCTGGCTGTCGCGGTTATGTCGACCGCAACCTCGGCCCGGGCAGACCTCGTTGTTCTGCAGTATCATCATGTCAGTGATTCAACGCCGCCCGCCACCAGCACGTCTGTATCCCTGTTCGAGGGCCAGTTGGACATGATCTCGGATCTGGAGCTGGACGTTGTGGATCTACAGGAAGGCACCGAAACAACGCTGGCCGGTACCGATGAACAAGGCAATCGCATCGCCATTACCTTTGATGACGCCTACGACTCCGTCTACCATACGGCGGCACCACTGCTGGCCGAAAAGGCCTACCCCTACACGATTTTTGTAAATACGGAAGCCGTTGGCCGAACCGGCTACATGACCTGGGATCAGATTCGGGAGTTGGCCGAACGACCGGGCGTAACCATTGCCAACCACAGCGCTGACCATGGGCATCTTGCCCGTAAACCGAACGAAAGTCAGAGTGACTGGCAAGCCAGGGTTACCAGCAGTCTCGACTCAGCCCAGGCGACCCTCTCAAGGGAATTGAAGGCGCCTGCCCCCATGTTTGCGTACCCTTATGGCGAGTTCGACGAAGCACTGGAGCGCAAAGTGGCTGAGCGGGGCTGGTACGGTTTTGGCCAGCAATCTGGCGCCATCGGCCAACAAACCGAGAAAACCCGATTGCCGCGTTTCCCGATGGCAAACGCCTACGGCCAGTTGGGAAGCCTTGAAAACAAGCTTCGCAGCAAAGCCTTCCCTGTTGATACCGGCATGCTGCCGGACGGGGTGATTTCGGAGAATCCGCCGACCCTGGTTTTCCCGCTGGTTGATCCCATTGATGCCAACAGGTTGACCTGCTTTGCCTCCGGCCAGGGACGCATCGACTTTAACGTGACTGATGGCAATGTAGCGGTAGAGGCCCCTAAAGCCTTCAATAGCAGGAGATTCCGTTACAACTGCACCCACCCTGCAAGCGATGGCAGCTACTACTGGCTGTCGCAACAGTGGCTGGATCTTAACAGGCCAGAGGACTGAAACCTCATTCCTCCACCTGCATCAGGCCGATTTCACCGTGCCTGATGTGGGGGATTTTGCGGGGGCCGGCGGGGGTTTCGATAACAGTCTGACCGTTCAGGTCTTCATCTCGTGTAAACAGGACCAGCCAACGCTCGTCCTGTCCCGGGAAAGCGGGCACCCATGCTTCCAGGTAACCGCGCCGATGCCAGTTCTCCGGGGTAAAATCCATCACCAGATCTGTTACCAGCCTCAACGGTGCCATCGACTCATCGAGAAACACCAGCGAGGGCACGAACACGCCGTCTTTGGCATAGGAGCGCAGGCGGATAACCAGACTGCGATGCGCGCCCGGGTCCGGGAGTTCAATCAGTTGATAGGGGCTGGTGCCGGTGAGAAACGGATGGGTGGCTGAGTCGTCAGCGACGGTAACGCCGAATTCCCTTCCCGATTGCCAGCTTTGCCGATCAGAAACATCCATGGATTCACAACAGCTGGCTGAAAACCGGGCAAAATAATCATCGGTTTTAGCTTCAAGACCCAATATCGCGAAGGCGTCCGGATCATAACCCTCTACGGGAGCAGCGCCCGCTACAGCGGGGCCTGTCTGGTAAACGCTGGCTTCAGTGATCTGGACAGGCGGTTCAACCAGCCCTTTCTCAAGGTCAGAGCGGGTATCTGGTCGGTAATAGCTAACGCGTACATTGCCCTCGGCGTCGCGCCAGGTGAAATAGGGCTGCCGCTCGCCCGGCCGAACGTAACCGTCTTTCGCAAGCGCTTCGGCATCCGGATAGTTTTCAAGCGTGTACTCGGTTTCTTCTTTCAGCCCTGTCTCGGGGCTCGCGTCACTCTCTGAGCGGGCCGGTCCCTCGGCGGACGCTTGATCACGGGACGCCCCGGCATGGTCAGCCGTCCCCCTGGTTGCAGCCTCAACGATCGGCGAATATCGAACCCTGCCCTGCTCGTCTACCCAGGTAAAATAGCCTTCCCTTTCGGTGATCGTGGAGCCCCCTATCTGGCAGCCTCCGAGCAAGGCGGCCAGGAAAAGGCACGAAGCGGGTTTCAATAGCGAAGCGTTCATCACTGCAAATGACTACCTTCAGGTTAATGGCACCACTCAGAACCTGGTCCGGAAACTCAAGCCAGCCATGACGACCCGCAGCGATGTCTTGATATCGAGCCCCGCATACGGGTTATAAATAATGTTGGTGATGTTGTCGCAGTTTACGTTACAGCTGGTGTCCGCGGGAATCGACTCCACCGAGTGAAGGTAACTGAGATTCATGTCAATCTCGGTGTCCTTGTCCCACTGGTACCCCATACCAATGCTGTAGAGATTCGCCCCACCAAACGGCGCCATGACCTGTCGCTGATCATCCGGGATAACGGAATCCCGTATTTCCACGCCGGCACGCAGGTCCAGACGGGAAGACGCATGAAACTCCATACCAAACGCCCAGTTCCACTGGCTCTTGAACCCCAGAGGCAGCCTCAGGGTGTTTGGAGTGGCATTGTCCGGTGACAGGATCCGCGCCGCATTGAGGAACTCCAGGTTGCGGTCGAACCGGAAAACGAAGGCATCCCACTGTTCATAATCGGTCCAGCCGATATCAGCGTTGAGGGTCAGCTTTGGGTGCACATCAACGCTGATGCCGGTCTGGAAGTGCTGGGGGTAGACCAGATCCATACTGACGTTGCCGGATTCCTTGGGCGCACCTGACGGAAGACTCAGGATCGCCGAGGTAATCGCACCCAGCACGGATCCGTTAACGCTCTGCCAGAAGCCGGACCAGTCATCGGTGTACTGGATTTCGAAGGTGCCCTTCATGTTCATTTCAGCTTCAGAGGTATAGCTCGCCCCCCAGCTGAACCAATCAGTTGGCTCCCACATCACCCCTAGTGCATAGGTGGGTGACAGGGTTTCCTGAACATTGATGTTCAGGGCACCAATGTCATCCCAGGGACCGACATTACCGCCACAAAGCGCTAGCCAGGGCTGCAGGGGTTCGTCACCACTCTCGCAGTTGAATGCGTCCTGCAGAACTTCAGCCACCCCCAGCAGCAGGTTGGGCGCCCGCATGTACTGGTCTGCCGCGATTCCCATATGGGACAGGTGGATACCGGCACCCACGGACCAGTCGTCATTGATTTCATAACCGACCGTGGGTGAGAGATAAGTCGTGCGCTGCAGCGCCGTGGCCTGGGGCTGGTAACGGCCAGGGTCGTCCTTGTCGCGATAAAAGCCGGCCGCCAGCGGCAGGTAGAACGCATTACCAAAGGTCAGTTTCGAGCCCGGCGGGTTGATACTGATCCCCGCCGAAGGGGCCAGCGCCGGCCCCGGAGGCGCGCGAAGAATACCGTATCCGGGCAAATACAGGGCCACGTTGTTGGTGTGGCTGTGAGTATTGGCAACAGGATCCCGTTGCTTTCCGGTCAGCGGATCCGTTTCGAGGCCGTCGATACCGAAAATCTCATACCCTTCCGGCGCTGTGAAGTCTGCGTCAATGTCGAGATAGACGCTCATCAGGTTTACTTCCAGCTGGCGCCCATCCAGTTTGGTCAGGCCCGCTGGATTGTAGTGAATGGCCATGATCCCCGGCGGATCGGCAGTCACGGCATTGCCGAGCGCCAGCGCCTTGGGGTGAATGGTCAGGTTCTGCGCCAGCTGGGCCTGGGCACCACACGATAGGGTCGTGGCAATCAGCGCCGCGAGAATCTGACGGTTGTGGATTTTCTGTCCCATGAAGTCCTTCCCTTCCCGTAGATCGTCAACGACACCAATCACTCTTTGAGACCGGAGAAGTTAATGGGCAGGGAGACCCCAAGAGAAAAGTCCGGGGCGTCCTCGGTGAGACCAATCCCGAGACTGGTATTCACGATAGTGGTATCGCTGATGCGCGTTCCCAATGACATGCTAAGGAAACCGGTCATCTGGTCCTGGGCAACGGCCTGATCGCCATTGGAGAAAGTGAGGATGGTTTCATCGCTGTAGCTGAGCTGAGCGGAAATACTCAGTGAAATATCGTAAGACAGGGAATAGGCAAAACCCGCCGAGCCGGACAGCCCGAACCCTGGATCCACCTCTTCAAGAAGCCGCGCACCCCTTACCTGCTGCAGGTTTTCAGCCGGCAAGTTATAGGTGGCACTGACGGACCCGAAGATCACCACCGGATCGAGGACTTTGGAAAGGCTTGCGCCGCCGCCGATCGAATAGTAACCGCTACCAGTAGACAGCTGCTCGTTGATATCGATCTCGTAGGGACTGACGCCGGTCTTGGTGGACAGGGTTCCAAACAGCGTGGTCGACATCTTTCCGGGCACATAGGCGAACGGCTGCCAGCGCCCGGTAAATGAAATATCGCCAAAGTCATAGACGTTGAGCTCATCCTGAGTGTCGTATTTGACCACCAGCGGAATTCGGGTTCCGACCGTCAGGTTGTCCAGCAGGCCATAATCGTAGGAAAAGGAATTCGTAAAGCTGTGGGTCGCCGATGGCACCACATCCAGGTTTCTCACCGATCCATTGGTAATGGCCAGGTCAAGACGCTGGTCCGCGGTGTAGGAATAATCGAACGAGTAATTCAGGGAATGAGAGCCCTTTTTCTGCAACGAATAGTTCTTCTCGGCAGCCTGGAACACTTCCTCCAGTTGTTGCGAAGCATCTTCGTCGCCCTCTTGTTTGGCCAGGGCTTCCCGCGCCTGATCCACACTCCCTTCCTGCCCCAGGGCCATGCCCGGAAGCAGACCTGCCGTGGAAACAAGGATAAAACCTCGCACAAACCAACGATTCATCCTGACTCCCTTATTTTATTTGTAGTGTTCCTGACCCGGGACTACCCGGTAAATTAGTTCCGACGGTAGTGCAACTGCTTGCGGGTGTTCTCCACACTGCCGTCGGGATTGTTTTTCTGGCGTTCAAGCAGATTCTGGATCCGCCGCTGGGTGGACTCGTGAAACGCCGGTATCCTTTCCAGCGCCAGAAGGGTCATTGTCTGGTCATCCACAAAGCGAAGGTCTTCTTCCTTCAGCTCGAGGTTGTCCAGTGGCTTATCGCTGCCCGGGAAGACAATGAAGAGCACATTGTCGTCCCACTTTTCCTCGAACTGAGCCAGCGTGAAGGAGATATTCCCTACCGAGGGGTCTGCCAGATAGGCACGCCCGTCGCGAATCGTCCTCAACACCACGAAGTGTTTGAAACCCGCGTGATGGATGGGCACGATCGCCGGGTGATCAAGATCCTTGAGGTCATCAATCGTTGCCCGGAAGCCGCCTGAGGGATAACCGAGCGCTGTCACCAGTCGCTTCATATCCAGCATGGAAAAGGCGCGACGTTCCACGATACGTTCGCTTTCGCCGTAATGAAGCAGCCCCTCCATGACCTGACGTTCCGACAGGGTCCGACCCAGGTAGAAGTTCAGCACGGTGGTCAGCGCTGCACTTCCGCAGCTGTAGTCATAGGCCTGACGAACGATGTTGCGGAACTTCTGCTCCACCAGTGGCTCGACCCTGACATCCGATCGCAACTTTATCGGGCTCGAATCCACGTCCTGCTCAATAACAATCTGACCCTTCTCAAAAGGCTCCACCACGGTGGCTTCCTGCACCATGGTGAATGTAAGAATGGATCCAGCGAGCACCAGCAGCATGTCAGACGAAGTCCCTGTTTTTATTGGCCCCGTTATTCATCGGGTTACATGTTGTTACGGTAAGATACCGAAAAGCCTGCGCCCTTAAAGATAACTGTGCCTCAAATCTGTCGCTGCAGGAGGGGCCTTACGGAGGCGAATTGAGAACTGCTTCAAGACATCGGGAGGAATAAGGCGGCAGGCCCGGTTGCCGGGCCTGATGAGGGTCAGAGGGTAAAGACCACTCCGAGTAGCAGATAGCTCAGGACAGTCACCACCACAATGCCGAGCAGGTTCAGGGCGAATCCGGCTCTGATCATGTCGCCGATCTGCATGTGGCCACTGGAGAACACGATGGCATTGGGCGGGGTAGCTACCGGCATCATGAAGGCACAACTGGCGGCAATTGCAGCCGGTACTGTCAGTAGCAACGGCGACACCCCCTGACTAAGGGCCAGCGCCCCCAGCAACGGCAGAAACGCCGCCGCAGTCGCTGTATTGCTGGTAACTTCGGTCAGAAAAATGATCACGCCAACCACCAGCAGGATCATGACGAGCATCGGCAGGGCGCCGGCCACTCCGAGACTTTGAGCGATCCACTCCGCAAGGCCCGAACTGCTGATCACGCCGGCCATGGCCAGCCCCCCGCCAAACAGGAGCAGTACGCCCCAGGGAATAGCCTTTGCGGTTTCCCAGTCCAGCAGAAATTCACGGTTGCGGGTATTCACCGGGATCAGGAACATGGCGATGGCCGCAGCAATGGCAATGCCGGTGTCGCTTAGCCAGGGCATCAATCTGTCGGATAACAGAGGCCTGAAGATCCAGGCACTTGCCGTAACAAGGAACACCAGTGCCACGAGCTTTTCGCCCTTTCCGAGCGAGCCCAACGCCTCAAGCTCTTGCCGAATAGCCTTGCCACCGTCGCCAGACTTGCCAAGACCGAAGTCCCGGCGGGTCAGCCACCACCACGCCAGAACCAGCATTACGATCGTTACCGGAACGCCAAGAAGCATCCATTGGGCAAAGCCCACGGAGACCCCCTGGTTTTCGCTCAGGTAGGCGGCCAGCAAGGCATTTGGCGGTGTGCCAATCAGTGTGGCAATGCCACCGATACTGGCAGAATAAGCGATAGCCAGCAGCAGGGCCGTGGCATAACGCCGAACGCCCTCAGGGTTATCATTGGTATCCATCATGGCTACCACCGACAGACCAATCGGCAGCATCATAATGGCGGTTGCCGTATTGCTGACCCACATGCTCAGAAAGGCCGTGGCCAGCATGAATCCGGCAATCTGGCGTCGGGGCTTGCTACCCACAGCCTTCAGCGTCATAAGGGCGATTCGCCGGTGCAGGTTCCACCTCTGCATCGCAAGCCCGAGGGTAAATCCCCCCAGGAACAGGAAAATGATTGGATTGGCATAGGGCTCGGTGGCTTCACCAACGGTTCCAAGCCCGAGCGCGGGAACCAGCACGATCGGTAACAGGGCAGTGGCGGGGATCGGAATGGCCTCGGTGGACCACCAGGTCGCCATGAGCAGCATCAATCCAAGGGCGGACCATGCTTGCCCAGACATGGTTTCAGGAGGTGGAAGGAGAATAGTCGCCAGAAGAAACGCGGCTCCGAGGATGAGCCCGATCACCTGGCTGCGGGGCATTCCCTCCGGTTGGTTGTCAGCATTGAGTTCTTCCGACATACAGTCCTGTTCCATTAATCAGACATTCCACTCCGGCTCGCGGCACAGCGTCATAGCTCCTGAAGCTGGCGATCATGAAAACGCCCAAGCAGGATAAGCGCCAGGATGGCCCCGGACAATGCCCAGGCCATATCCGACTGAGTGTCCCAGACGTAACCCTGGGTGCCCAGAAATGCCTCGGCGGCTTCGTCACTGAGCAAGGCTACCCACCATTCAATCAACTCGTAAAAGGCGCTTACCGCAAGGCAGAAGCAGACAATAAAAAACGCAGCCCAGCGGCGACTGGAGAACACCTCGAAACGAATAACCACTTCCCTGGCGACCATTGCGGGGATAAAACCCTGCGCCAGATGGCCAAGCTTGTCGTAGTTGTTACGCTCCCAGTCGAACCATTCCCGAAACCAGTCGAACAAAGGTACTTCCGCATAGGTATAGTGCCCGCCAACCATCAAAATGATGGCATGCACCAGAATCAACACATAAACCAGCGGCGTAAGTGGATAACGGAAGAAACACCAGACAACCGCTGCGAAACCAACGGCGGCAGGCAGCACTTCCAGAACCCATGTGGCCCGATCCGTGGGCTCGATGGCAGACCAGACAAATACAGCAAGGAAGACCACCACCCAGACTGCGGGTGCAAATCGCTGGCTCATAAGTTTCCTTTTGTCCGTGATTATCCAGACGCCCCGGCGCGCAGGAAGTGTCCGTATCCAGATTCCCTGCCCAACGCAGGTTGCACCTCACCATTCGTTACCGCAGGCCGGCCATTGATCAGCACCTCTCTGACACAACCAGGGACACGGTTAACCATTCTTTCCAGTCCGAAGTTTTCCATCTCGCCCCATTCAACCTGCTCCAGATCCTGATCAAGGCCACGGGGATCAAGTACCGTTATATCGGCCCGGTCCCCTGCCCTGATATGACCTGCATCAACGCCAAGCCAATCTGCCTGTTCGCCGGTCAATCGGTGCACGGCCCGTTCGAGGGACATGATCGGCTCGCCCTCCCCGTGGCTTTCATTCACCAGCTTCAGAAACCGAAGCGGCAAGTTGTAGAAGGCCATATTCCGGATGTGGGCGCCGGCATCGGAGAAGGTGATCAGCGCGCCCGGATTGGTTACCATTTTTCGGAGCCTATCCTTTCTGTGATTCCCCACCGTGGTAAACCAGCGCAGCGAACGTCCATGGGCCACCACCATGTCGAGGAAGAAATCGACAACATGGATGCCGCGGTCTGCCGCCAGTTCAGCGAAGTTTCGCCCGACGACACTCTTGTCCGGGCAATCGAGAATGACAGCATCACCGAAATCCCGCTGCCAAACGCGCGGAGAGAGCTTTTCCTTATAGAATTTCCGGAATTTCCGGCGGTACTGTTCGTCCTTGAGGAGATCGTTGCGCTCAAGCTGATCCCGAATATCCAGGGCCATTTCACCGGCACCGAATTCTTCGAACAGCACGATATCCATGCCATCGGCATAGACCGTGAACGGCGTCGGGAGCAGCTGCCAGCGAAAATTACCTCCAAAGCTGTTGGCGAGCCATCCGACCAGACTTGCCATTGGTTTGACCGTGGGGTTACCCTTGAGGTCGATCATCGCAATGAGGGTTGTTTTCAGCGGCTTTCTCAACCAGCCCAGGGTCTCTTTCAGGTACTGGGTCACCTGCAACGGATTGGCCGCATTCGGTGCGCCCTGGTGCACCCGCCCGTACCGGCGCAAAAGTGCATTCAGACGGCTGACCTCCCGCCAGCGGGCGTAAGTGCTTGGCAGGCTCTTGGACCACTCCCGATCACCGTCCACCTTGTCCCATTTCAGGCACATGGTGGAAAGACCGAGGAATCCTTCCTGCAGCGCCTCCTCCAGCAGAGCCTCCATTTTTTGCTGTTCTTCGGGAGTCGGCGTCACGTTCCTGTCGGTGGCGCGATGAAGACCCATCACGGCGGTTCTCAGATCACTGTGGCCAAGAAAACTGATGACATTGGGCCCCAGTGGATGCTGGTCCATGAACGCCACCCACTCTTTTGGTGTCTGCCAGGACTTGTGCTGCTTCAGAATGGGCAGCACTTTTTCCCTCGGGACCGTTTCCACCCGGGTAAAAATATCCGAGGCGTCCTCCGGATCGGAACAGACCATGCTCAGGGAACAACTGCCGATCAGCACCGTGGTGACACCGTGACGCACGGATTCAGACAGGGACGGCGCTACCAGCAACTCGGCATCGTAATGGGTATGGGTATCGAGAAATCCCGGCGTTACCCAGCAACCGCTGGCGTCAATCGTGCGCGTCGCAAGGCCGGGTTCGGGCTGCTGGTCAAAGACTTCGGCAACCCGCCCATCTTTGATGCCAACATGGGCGATGCGTGAGGGGCCGCCGGTACCGTCAAAGTAGCGGCCGCCGACAATAAGCGTATCGAACTGGTTCACCGTGCCAGTCTCCTTTTTGTTTTTATGTGCCGTCAGTCTAGCCAGCCAAACGTGATATGTCCTCTCATTTTAGCCGGCGGACCGTGCAATGCAGGCCATTAACGAAGACGGATACGGCTGCCGTCTTCAAGCTGACGATCCGGGTGTCGGACGACGTTGTCTGCCTCAGTCAATCCTTCCTGGATAACTGTATGAAATCCGTTTGTGCGACCGACCGACACGTCTGTCAGAACCGCAATGTCATCGACAACGCGGAATACCTGGTGCTGCCCATCAGTGACAAAGATGGCGGATTCCGGAACCTGAAGGACATTGTCGGAACGCCAGAGCAGAAACTCGGCGTCTACCCGATAGCCGTCCCCCAGGCTTTGCCAGGCATCAGCAGGACTGGTGATATCCGCAACCACCTGTACCCGCCTTTCTTCCACACCCAGGGCCGACACGTCCTCGAATCCAACCGGCTCAACGCGCCG
The DNA here is from genome assembly GCF_002933295.1 of Marinobacter flavimaris. Classification (GTDB taxonomy): domain Bacteria; phylum Pseudomonadota; class Gammaproteobacteria; order Pseudomonadales; family Oleiphilaceae; genus Marinobacter; species Marinobacter flavimaris. The sequence goes on along the minus strand of NZ_PSSW01000001.1, from coordinate 628,419 downwards.
GACAGTAGCGTCCAGGGTGCCGCCACCCCACCCGGTGAGGCGCGTCACCATACCGGGTTGGAGATTCACGGCATCAAAACTCAATACATCCACAACCACCTCAAGCGCCCCGGGATCCCCCAGTTCCAGAATGGCTTCACCGGCCTGAATCACACCCTCGCTTTTTCGAACAATTCCCAAAACAGAGCCGTTTACAGGGGACCTGACCGGCACACGTTCAACCGCTCCATCGCCGTTCGCACGCGCGGCAGACACCTCAAGGCGCGTTCGGGCCGCTGCCAGTTCGTGGGCCATCACTTCTTCGTCAAAGCGCGCGGAACGCAGAATGGCCTGGGTTCTGGCCGCAGTGGCCCGGGCCTGCTGCAAACGCTCGTCGGAAACAAAACGATCATCACTGAGTGCCTGGAGGCGGGCCAGCTCACGCACGGCGAGGTCTGCTTCAGCCTCGGCCGCCGCCACTTTTTGACGAGTGGAGTTCAGCGCCGAGCGGGCCGACTGCACCTTGGCCTCCGCTTCGGCCCGACTTCGGGCATCAAGGGTGCTGGCAGGCATGGGGTCAACCTCCGTCAGCAGCTCTCCCGGAATCACCGGATCCCCCACTTCCAGCAATACCCTGTGCAGATAGCCGGCAACCGGTGATGAAACCACGTATCGGTCACGCACCCGCGTTTTGCCCTCCTCCTTGATAGTGATTTCCATGGGGCCACGGGTTACCGGCGCCAGATCCACCCAGACCGGATCGGGTCGGATCGTGACCACAACTGCAACACTGGCGAGCATTACGAACACCCCCCAGAACAACCATTTTCCGGCAAACCCTTTTTTCGCCATAACCTCAGTTCACTCCCCGGTTGCTTTCGCACCTATTCCCGTGTTTTCAACACCGCTACAAGATCCAGCCGTTTCAGGCGCCACCAGGCAATAACCCCGGAAGCGATCGCCGATACCACCACGACCAACGCGGACATGCCAAGTGTCTGGCTGGTGATCGTCAAGGGCACCCGATACAGTTCGGTTTGCATGGCAGTAACGATCATGAGCGCCAGACCCTGGCCAATCAGCCAACCGAGGGGAATACCCAGAAACAGCAAGAGCGCAACCTCTCCCAACAATATATACGCAACTTCATTCTGGGTGTATCCCAGCACTCTCAGGCTCGCCAACTCCCGACCTTTTTCCGCCAGTGAAATCCGGATCATGTTGTAGACCACTCCAAAAGCGATGATTCCGCCCATCAGGCTGTTGAAAAAGGTGAACGTCAGGAAGGTTCTCGCCAGGGTGTCGTAGAAGCTGTCGAGCATGGCCTGCCGGATGCTCAGGCCAAGCACTCCCGGGGTTTCGCGAAGACTGTTATAAACTTCCGAAGCCTTGTCCGGGTCCAGGTTGATCAGGGCCTGATTGATCAGGGGCCCGTCCCCCAGTGCCCGGTTGAGGGCATCCAGATCCATGTAGGCACCAACCCCGAGAAACTCGCTGGTGATACCGGCGACCGGAACCATAACCGTTCGGCGGTCGCCCTCCAGGAGCTCCAGCTGCAGAACATCTCCCGGACCGACACCCAGTTCATCGGCCAGAAAATCGGTCAACAACAACCCCTCCCTGGGGAGCGGAACCGGCTGCAGGTCACTGTCGATGACAAATTGCAGGCGCGCCTCGGAGGGTATTCCGGTGACTGCGCTTCGCCACTCCCGATGGCCGGAAACAAGACGTGCCGGGACCGAGCGTCGCCCCTCCACGTAACGTATCCCGGCTTGCCGCTGCAAGCCGAACAACGCCGCGCTGTTCACCGGATCAATAAAGGTCGCGGACAGATCCTGTTGCTGAACCCGTGCAAACTGCGTGTGGACCATCAGGGACACCGAGTCGAACTGGAAGTTTCCCACCATCACGATGGCAGTGGCCATAGCGACCCCAGTCATGGATAACAGGGTCCGAACCGGACGACGGGAGAGCTGGCGCACGATCATTCGGGAGGGCTGGGCGAAACGGATTCCCGAGAGCAGCTTTTCCACTATGGTCACCCGGTACCTGGCGGGCCCCTCAGGCCTCATGGCTTCAGCGGGTGGCAGTGCCGCTGCCTGCCTGATGGCTCGCCAGGCACCGAGCCAGGCGACCACAATTGTCATCAACCCCAGCAGCACAACCCATGCGGGGTCAATGCGAAACAACAGCCCCGGAAAGCGGTAATAATCCATGTACAGTTCGCCGAGAGAGCGTCCAAGCCATAGGCCAAGGCCAAGCCCCGCCAGCAAACCGATGACGGCAATCACGATGACCAGTTTGCTGTAATGCCAGGCGATCTGACGGTTGCTATAGCCGAAGGCCTTGAGTACCGCGACGATATCCCGTTGGGTGCTGATCAGACGGCCAATCACCACATTCAACAAAAACATGGCGACACTCATGAAAATGAGGGGGAAAACCGTCGCCATGGTTTTCAACTGATTGAGCTCGTCACTCAGAAAACGGTGGGAAAACTGGTCGTCCCGGCCAAAAGCCCCCGTTGCCCCATACCGGGCCAGCAATCGATCCAGAGCATCAATGACGGAGGCAGCAGAATGGCCAGGTTTGAGCGTCACCACCAGGCTGTTGAAAGCGCCCCGCATATCCATGGCGGATTCCAGGGACTCTCTGTTCATCCAGAGAACACCATACCGCTGATAGTCCGGCAGCATACCGCCCGGAGGAATGACGTAGATGAATTCCGGTGACTCAACAATGCCGGTTATCGTAAGAGCCTGCCGGCGGCCGTTGATAATGGCTTCAAACTGATCTCCCAGAACCAACTCATGCGCTTCGGCAAAGCTTCCGATAACTGCGATCTCCTGGCTTCGACCAGCAGCCGGGAGCCGTCCCTGGCGAATAAAAAGGCGGTTGACGTCAGGCTGACCTTCCGGCGGAACAGACACCAGGCGAGCCGACACCGGATCCGGAAACCCGGGTATTTCCAGTTTCGCAGCGCCTTCGACCCTCCCCTCGTACCTGGCGATACCAGGCAGCGCAGCGGTGTCCTTGAGAGTATGGCGTGGAGCCCGTTTGACCGGCGCAAAGACCTCGGCAAATTCGTGTTGTTCGTAATACTGGGCTCTGGTTGCCAACAGCGATGAATAGTTCACGAGAGACATCACGCACACGCCCACGCCTCCGGCAATAACCAGTGCGATGGCCAGTACCTGACCGCGCATCTGCCAGAGTTCCCGCCGTAACTTTACGTTCAGAACCGTGTTCAATCCCTTCGGGGACATCGCTGTTACTCTTCAGTACCGTTACCAGGACAGTGTACGGGGATCCTGGCGACGCTCATTAAGACGCTCACCGCTGATGTTGCCGTCCGAGAGCGTTATCACGCGATCCGCCATGCCGGCGATGGAAGCATTGTGGGTAATGATGACGGTAGTCGTGCCGGTCTCCCGGTTGGCTTTGTCCAGTGCCTCGAGCACCAATACGCCGGTGGCGGAATCGAGGGCGCCGGTTGGCTCGTCGCACAGGAGTACATCCGGTCGTTTGGCAATGGCCCGGGCAATGGCAACGCGCTGCTGTTCACCACCGGAAAGCTGGGCCGGAAAATGGTCAATGCGGCTCTTGAGCCCAACCAGTTCAAGTGCCTCTTCCGGCGTCATTGGATTGGTCGCTATCTCGGTCACTGCCGCCACATTTTCCCTGGCGGTGAGGCTGGGAATGAGATTATAGAACTGGAACACGAAACCCACGTGTTCACGGCGATAACGGGTGAGTTCGCGGTCGCCGGCAGTACTGAGATCAAAATCCCGATACCGGACTTCGCCGGTCGATGGCACATCCAGCCCGCCAAGAATGTTAAGGAGTGTGGATTTGCCAGAACCGGAAGCGCCCAGCATGACGACCAGTTCGCCGCCATAGAGATCCAGATCTACGCCACGGAGGGCATGAACCTGAACCTCCCCCTGATCATAGGTTTTCGTCAGGCCCCGGGTCTGGAATACGGCCGAGCCGGTCGTGGATGCCTGCAGTGGCTCCATGGTGTCACTCAGTCTTCGGCACAATCCACGCAAACCGTGGTATAGGGCAGAACCTGCAAGCGGCGTGGGTCAATGGCCTCGCCGCAGGATTCGCATTCGTCACCCACACCGTTATCAATCCGAGCCAGTGCATGTTCAATCTGAGCGAGTTCGGAACGGGTTTCGGTTTCCAGCGAATCGACCACTTCGTCGTTCTGGGTCTGGGTAGCCTGCTCCTCGAAATCCTTGTCTAACGCACCCCCTTCCCGATGCTGATGCGCCTCATAACGGGAAAGTCTGGCCGTCAGGTCGGCTCTCAGTGTTTCAAGTTCGGATTTCCGGTTGGTCATATGGCGCCTCCTGCCTTGCCGGGAAAACATGTTCCTACAGTAAAGCATAAGCTGAACCCGGGATTGATGCTTGTCAAAATTGCGTCACGCAGGATGAGGCAGAATAGAATTCCATCAAATCCATACGCAAAGGAGTTGTGACCATGAACACCGAGCTTTTCGAAAAAGCGACCCGTCTGAACGAAACCCTGTTCGAGCAATTTGGCAAGGCTGCAGAAATGCAGATGAACGCCTTCCGACGTTATGCCGATGTCACCATGGAGCAGGCTAAAAAGGTGTCTGAGGTCCGTGATCTGGAGAGCCTGAAAAGCCTGACTGGCGATCAGGCGGAGACCCTGAAATCACTGAGCGAGCAGTTCACCGCAGACTGGAAAGCCTGGCAGGACTACTTCAACGAAAGCAGGGAGCAGATTCAGAAGGTGTTCGAGAAAGCACCCGAGGCATCGGCCAAGCCCGGCCCGAAAACCGCCAAATAAGGGATAGTTATGTTCGGTCTCGATACGCTCGGGAAAGCCGTAGGTCAGCTCGTCAACGGCTTCGAAACCAACGTCCGCCAGGGACAGCAGCAACTGGAGAAAGCATTGGGAGATGCTGGCGTCCTGGATGCGGCAACGCTCTCCACGATAACGGAAATGTCCGATGCCTACCGCACAATGGCCGAGGACCTGCTCCTGCACCCGCTCCGGTTTGCAGGAGCGGAACTGGATCTGGCCCGCAAACATGCCGCGCTGGGGCACTACACCCTTGCACGGCTCGTGGGCAAGCATAAGCAGCCCGTTGTCGAACCAGAGGCCGACGACCGACGCTTCCAGGCCGAGGAGTGGCACAAGCATCTGCCTTTTGATGTCCTCCACCAGGCCTATCTGATCAACTCACAGGCCTTTCTGAACTGGGCGGCCGGCATGGAAGGGATTCCCCCGGCAGGACGGGACCAGATGCTGTTCTACGCCCGACACCTGACCAGCGCACTGTCGCCATCGAATTTCCCCGCCACGAATCCGGAAGTGCTCAGGATTACGTGGGAACGCAAAGGGATGAACCTGATTGACGGTGGACGGCAGCTGATCGAAGACCTGCGGCAGAATCCTTCCCTGTTCAATGTTGGGATGACAGATCGCTCTGCCTTTGAGGTAGGACGTAATCTGGCAACTACCCCTGGCAAGGTCGTGTTCCAGAACGAACTGATGCAGTTGATCCAGTACTCGCCAACAACAGAGACCGTCAGCAAACGCCCGTTGCTGATTGTTCCGCCATGGATCAACAAGTACTACATCCTGGACCTCACCGCCAGGAACTCCTTTATCCAGTGGTTGGTCAACCAGGGACAGACTGTTTTTATTATTTCCTGGCGAAATCCCGGGCCCTCCCTGCGGGACAAAGGCTGGGAAGACTACATGGAACTCGGGCCACTGGCGGCCATGGATGCGGTTACCGAAGCCACCGGCGAAGATCAGATGAATCTGATCGGCTATTGCATCGGTGGCACCCTGCTGGGCTCAACATTGGCCTGGCTCAAGAAAAAAGGCCGTAATCCGGTAGCCAGTGCTACCTATCTGACGACACTTCTGGACTTCTCGGACCCTGGCGGAATCGGTGTCTTCATCAACGATCACTCGATCCGGGGTATTGAGAAAATGCTGGAGCGCAAGGGCTACCTGGACGGTCGCGCTATGGCATTCACGTTTAACCTGTTGAGAGAAAACGAGCTGTTCTGGTCGTTCTGGACCAATAACTACCTTAAAGGCCAGAAGCCCGCGGCTTTTGACCTGCTCTACTGGAACACCGACGGCACCAACCTGCCAGCTCGAATGCACAGTTACTATCTGCGCCAGATGTACCTGAATAATCGTCTGGTGAAGCCAGATTCCCTGAATCTGCTCGGCGAGTCCATCAACCTGTCCGAAATCGATGTACCCTCTTTTTTCCTGTCCGCCAGACAGGATCACATCGCCAAATGGAAAACCACCTACAAAGGGGCGCTGGCCCACGGCGGTGATGTCCGCTTTGTGCTCTCCGGCTCCGGCCATATCGCTGGCGTTATCAACCCGCCCTACAAGGAAAAGTACGGCTACTGGACCAATGACACCCTGGTGCCGGATGCAGACGCCTGGTTCGAGAAGTCCGAACACCATCCGGGATCCTGGTGGCCCCACTGGCTCGAGTGGATTGCCCGTTTTTCAGACGGCGACGTGCCGGCTCGCATCCCCGGCGAAGGGAAACTTCCTGCGATTGAGGACGCACCCGGCAGCTACGTCAAAGTCAAAGCTGCGGAGGCCGTGAAGCAGTAGACCTCTGCGTGGCCCGCATTCCTGCGGGCCAACGTATCTCGCCCCGCTTCCGCCGTTGTGGCACTATGGCCCGCTTGATGAACGGCGGAGAACCTCCCGATGTTTTATACCACCCTCGCGGCGATCGTGGTCGCCATGATCCTGTTTGCCTGGCTCGGACTGAGAGCCCGTCTCGCCGACGGCGGACTGGATGACTATGTAACGGCAAGAAACAGTCAGGGAGCCAGGGCCCTCGGACTGTCTTTCCTCGCTTCCGGCATGGGCGGCTGGATACTGTTTGCCCCGCCTGAGGTTGGCGCACTGGTCGGCCCTCTGGCTCTGGCTGGCTATGCCCTGGGCGCCGCCTTGCCGTTTATCGTGTTCGCCTTCTGTGGCCCCGCTATTCGCCGCTTCCTTCCGGAAGGACGCAGCATCGGCGAATTCGCCAACGCCTGTTATGGCAATGGCGTACGCCGCTACGTTTCGACGATCTCGGTGCTCTACATGCTTTGCTTTCTCACCGCGGAGCTTACTGCCATTGGTGCCATAACGTCGCTGCTTTCCGGTATTGATGGCGGCATTGTGGTCATTGGCGTTGCCATAACCACGCTGGTATACACCGCTGTCGGTGGTCTCAGGGCCAGCATCGTTACCGACCAATGGCAGGCACTGTTACTGATCGGCTTGCTGGCTATCGTCAGTTTTGTTGCCGTAGGCAAGCTTCCGGACGCAGCACCCGCAGCGCTACCGGATATCCCTGCGTCGGCAGCCCTGAGCGTGGCGCTGACTCTGGTGATTGCCGTCACCGCCGCCAACCTTTTCCACCAGGGATACTGGCAGCGTTTATGGTCGGCTCGTGATACGGACGCCCTGAGCCGCGGCGCGTTGCTGGGCGGCGTGGTCACCATCGCCGTTGTCGCCGTGGTTGGCGGGCTGGGAATACTGGCGGCCATGAGCGGCGCCGACCTGGGCAGCCCGCCGATTCCGTTTTTTGCCTTGCTTGCTGATGCGCCGGCCTGGCTCGCTTTACCGGCCCTGATCCTGGCCATCACACTCGTGGCATCCTCGGTGGATACCCTGCAGAACGCACTTGCGTCGCTGGCGGTTACCGAAAAACAGGGGTTGTCCATTGTCAGTGCCCGATGGTTTACCGTGCTGCTGATGATTCCTGTGGTTCTGGTGGCACTTCAGGGGATTTCCGTGCTGCGGCTATTTTTGATCGCAGACCTGCTTTGCGCCACGGCGGTTCTGCCTGTACTGATGGGGCTCTGGGGAAAGATGACCACGAGGGCGGCGATCCTGGGCTGTCTGGCGGGACTTTTCGGCGCGATTCTGCCCGGATGGATTACCGGTGGCAGCCTGATGGCCGGATTGGAAGCTGCCAGCTTCCCCGGCAGCATTCCCACCCTGATGCCTTTCGTTGGTGCCCTGGTAGGCTCCGGACTGGTCAGTGTCGTGATCGCGACCACAACCCGGAAACGCTAAGCGGCATCCTTGCTGTCCAGCGCCCTAGCTGGACAGCAATTCGATCGGATAACGGATCTTGGTTTGATCAACGCCCGGTCGGGCCCCGAAATCCACCAACCTCAGACGATTGCAGATCTTGCTCTCCAGCGCCGGCTCATTGAGTGTAGATTCCACCACCGAACAACTCGATACTGCACCGTTCGGCTCAATGACCAACTCCGGGGTAATACTTCCTTGCAGCGACGGTTTGCGACGAAGCTCCCGGTTGTAGATGCTGTAGATCGCGGATTTGTTGGCATCCATGGTCCGGCGCAACTCTTCCTTGCTCCGGGTTCTGGCCGCAGTTTCCTGCTGTTCCTTGCGTGCCGCCTCTTTCACCGCAGCAACTCTCTCTGCTTCGGCAACTTCCGCGCGCTGACGCTCGGCCAGGGCGACCTGACCGGCCTCCCGATTGAGCGCTTCCTCGTTCACCCCACTGCTCTTCGCGCTCGCGGTCGCGCGCGAGGCCAAAGTATCACCGGTTTTGCGGGCAATAGGTTCCGCTGTATTGGCAACCGGGCCATCCAGCTTGACCGACTCCGCCAGCGAACTGAGTTTTTTCAGTTCGTTCCCCATTGCCAGAATACCGGTATTCTTTGCCTTCTCCCGCGCCTTGGCGACCTCTTCAGGCTTGGGTTCTGGCTTGGGCTCCGGTTTTTCGGCTACCTGAGGCTCCGGCTCGGGTTCCGGCATCACCGGTTCAGGAACCGGCTCCGGCTTGGGCTCTGGTTTGGCCTGTTCCACCGGCTTCTCCTCAGGCTTCGGCGGTTCGGGCTCCGGCTCGGGCAACACCGGTTTTGGGGGCTCCTTTTTCTCGATGATCAGCTTGGCCAGCTGAGGCGGCAGAGCTTCCTGTTCCTGCCTGTCACGTTCTGGCAGCTCGACCCAACTGACATAACCTGCAAATGCAAGGAACAATGGCATCACAAAAACAGCGGCGGCCAACAACCGCTTACGTTCACCACGCTCCTGATTCCAGGGCAATCCGTACCGATAATCCATCATGGTCAGGCTCCCTGTTCCGCACGCTGATTAACCGCCAGGGAAATACTGGCGTAACCGGCGTCCACACAGGTGGACATGATTTTTTTCAGCAGCTCGTAGGGCAGTTCGCGGTCTGCAAGAATGGTAATTGGTCGACCCGCATCCGGGGCAGGTGCCGACGAGCGACTGGCCTGATAGTCCAGTTCCTGCTTCAGGGCAGGCTCCACCTGTCCGTCAAACGTCTGGAAGGCGTCGCGTTTCACTACCAGCCGACCGTTCACCAGGATATCCCGGTCTGTGACGGTGAGGGCCAGGACGTCACCAGGGGGTTGCTGAGCGGTGGAATCCGGCAGTTTGATAGTATTGTTCTGGTTCAATACCTGTACGTCGGAGGAGGAGTTCACCATCAGGAAGAACACCAGGATGGTGAAGATATCCATCAACGAGACCAGGTTCATCTTTCCCTGGCTTTTATTGCGCCGGTAATGGCGTTTCTGGCGGCGGGCCTTGGCAGATTCTTTCATGAACTCACCTCCGCGGATCCCGAAGGCTGTGCGGGCGCATCGCCGAGAGAGATCTCGGGGAACAGCTCCGCTTCAACCACACTACCAGCCACTACTGCCTCGTATGAGCGCACCGTGTCCATCACCGAGACCAGAGACTGATAGGACGTCTGCCGGGACGGCATAATAATCACATCCTTTTTGTCGGGCACACGGCTCTTGATTTCCTTCATGACATCCTTGAGCAGAACGAAATCATACTCGCCCTCGCGCTGGGGGATGTTCTTGATGACGCCGCCCTGGTTATCCGCAACGACCAGGCGATCCTCATAGATCACCACCTGGATCTGCAGCTCTTCCGCCTGCTGGGCCGAAAGGCTGTCACCGGTCGGGAAGTTGAGTTCCAGAACGCTGGTGTGGGCGAACACCATATTCAGCAGCAGTACCGGCACCAGCACAATCATGAGATTCATGAAGGGCGTGATGTCGAGATCGGCCTCACTTTGTAGGCGACGATGCTTCCGTCTCATGGCCTGACATCCTTCTGGCTGGTTATCAGGCCGGGCTACCGGCCGGAGTCGCTGCCTGTGCCGGCGAAGCGGCATTCTGTCCCTGTGGTTGAGCGGCGGTCTTACTCCCGGAACCATCGCTGAGGAGGTTCAGGACCTTGATGCCCGCCATCTCAAAGCTGTCGACGATCTCATTGGTCTTGGTCTGCAGCAGTGAGTGGATCAGCAGCATGGGAATAGCAGACATAAGGCCGAAGGCGGTGGTGTTCATGGCAACCGAGATACTCTGGGACAGAAGGCTCGCCTTCTGGGCCGGATCCGCTGCAGCTACCGCCGTAAATGCTGCAATCAACCCGATAATGGTACCCAGCAGGCCAAGCAGCGTGGCAATGTTGGCCAGCGTTGCCAGATACTGGGTGCGCTTTTCCAAACGCGGCATCACATCCAGTAACCCCTCTTCCATCGCGTATTCGATCTCTTCACGACCCTGGCGGCGGGCAAGGCGCTGAAGGCCGAAGCCGATCATGGTCGACATGGCACTACCGGATTCCTGGGTGTAGTTCAGGGCGCCCTTCAGGTCACGCTTGGCGATCATCTGATGCAGGCGGTTGAAGTCCCGACGGTTGGTCAGTTTCTGGGCGGAAAGGTAAACGTAACGTTCAATGGCAACAATGAGTCCGACAATCAGCACAACTGCAATCGGAAACATAAAAAAGCCACCTTCCTGGAAGAAGCGAACGGCGGTATCGATCATTTTCTGGGCACTCCATGGTCCGGTTTTCAGATCAGTCTAAGCGCGTCACTCCCCTGCAAGGGTAAGTTCGCGAAAGTCTGTGTGAGGGTTTGTTTAATCTTGCGCAGGAACACACTCATGACGTGACAGGCATCACACTCTACTGCCCTGTGCTGGCCTGGGTCTGTTTGATAAACGCTTCGTGGTACTTGATAAAACGCTGGAACTCATAGCGTTCCAATGGCCGGAGACCCTGATCAACCATCAGGCGTTCTTCTGGCGCACGCAACTCGTCCACTTCCGGTGGCTGCCAGGGCACCAGATACATCACCGTAGGCACTTCCTGATCGCCACGGATTCGCGTGCCCTCAATGGTAACCACACCCGGGGCGTCCTGGGCGAAGACCATCGGCGCCGTGGGCAACAGGGCGGAAACTGCCAGAGCGATTAGCGCGAGACGTTTCATATCACATAGTCCACATTAGATTCTGTTTTTGGCATCGAAGATCCAGTCTTCCAGTCTGGGGTGCGGCTCACTGGCCGCGGACTGATAACGCTCATAAAGGTCGACCGCCTCGGAAGGTTTACCCAGGTAGATATCAAGCAGGAAGGCCAGATTAAGGATAGCAGGCGCGTAATTCGGATCAGCAGACAGTGCCGCGCGATAATACCGTTCTGCTTCGTCGAATTCTCCTGCGTTCCGGGCAATTACTCCCAGATGATTCAGCGCCTGCACATGTTCCGGATTCACCGCCAGCGTGCGTTCAAACCAACTTTTCGCGGTCTCGGTATCCTCTTCCTGGAACGCAATAATGCCAAGGTTGGCCATGGGGCCGGCTCTTCCGGGGTAGTCGCTCGCCAGTTGCTCGAATCGGGTTTTGGCCTCGGCGAGATTTCCCTCCTCCATGGCACTCACGGCCTTGGCGAATGACGCTTCCAGTACAGCTTGCTCAACTTCTGCCTCAGACTCCGGCGGCGCCGGCGCCGTTACACACCCCGAAAGCGAAAACATCACGAAAAGACAGAGTCCACAGGCCTTAATCGAGCTCATAGACAACCCCCTGGGTAACTTCTTCTTTCCGATAACGTCCGGGCAACAGGGCTTTCAAGGCCTCGTAACTGCGCTTGACCCATTCATCGAAAATGCCCTCCCGGGCCCGCCGGATATTCTGCTCGTGGATATCGATGGCGTTGTCCTCAAACGGGTAGGCCTGCTCTTCCAGGAGAAGCTCGTACTGAGCCAGTTCAAGCTCGCTCAATCCGGTGGGCCGCTCCGAGTCCATGAGATCGGCACCTAGGCGTGCATAGATGTGGGCGATCTGGTAACCGGCCTCGGTTGCAAATGATGAAAGGCCATAGCTGGCCGTCTTCTTGTAGGCGTTGACCGCTCGTTCAAGCGCATCGGTCTTCGCTGTCATGCTTTGATTGAGTGGAAGAGTCAGCCTGATGCCGTCATACCTGGCAAGGGCGTCGCGGGCGAGGATTGCAGAGGCTGACGCCGCAAGGTACCGCATGCGATCGTCTGCGGCGTCCGGGTCCCGGTCCACCGTTTCCATCTGCTTTCGCAACCAGTAATCCCTGCTTTCGGCATCCCCGTCTTCCTGATAGAGCTCAGCCAGCCGATTGGCCGCTTCCATGTAGACGTCCGTCGGCTCGGGGTGGCTGTTGGCGTAATTTCGCCAGGTATCAATCGCCTTCTCCCGGTTACCGGCCTGATCGTACAGTTCTGCTGCAATCAACAGGTTTTCCCTTCGCTCTTCCGGCGTCTTGGCGAGGGAGACCATTTGCTGGAGTTCGTCGGCGGCTCGCTCCCACTGCTCCGTTTCACGGTAGGCCAACGCCAGTTTTGCAGGGACTGTGTCAATCAGCTCGTGATTGGGGAAAGACCGCCTGAAACTGGTCAGCACACCGATGGCCTGCTCCCAGAGATTGGCAGTGATAAGAAGTGATGCAGCATCGTATTCGGCGTTTGCCCGCAGAGCGGATTCTGGAACGGCCGTGCCGACTCGCAGGAATTCGCTCACCGCAGCCTCCACATTTCCGGCATCAGCTAACTGCTCCGCCTGTCGATAGACCGCGGCTGCCAGATTTTCACGAACGCCGCTTCTGCGTTCATCGTCTTCGGCCATTGTTGCCAGGGCGTCACGATAAGCCTGTTCCGCCTCGGCGTATCGGGCCAGTTCGGAGAGGCTGTGCCCGGATAACAGCAAAGCTTCCGTCGTCAATTCATCCGGGGGCGTGGGTTGCCAGGTAACAAGTCGGGCCGCCATATTGACGGTCTCTTCCCAGTTGTTCAGGTCAAATTCACGCTGCAGCGCAATGTAATACACCGCCGGTGCCCGGGCGTCGCCGGGAAACGCATTTGCGAACCGCAGCCGGTTCAGTTGTTGCAGCTCCTGATAGGCCATCCGCTCCGATACCGGTTCACTCTCCCAGGTTTGCGAGTACTCCCGGAATGCCAGCACCGAGGCATACCCGGCTTCAGCTGCCCGATCGGCTACTGTGTCTTCCGGATAGTCATAGGCCACGCGTTCGAAAGCTGCGATTGCTGCCGGCCAGTCTTCCAGCTCCAGGTAAGTCTCACCCAGAAGGAACAGCCGCTCCGGTGTACGGGGGTGGTCCGGAAAGGTAGCCGCAAATTCGGCGTAATAACTGGCGGCTTTGCGGTAATGATCGTCCGCCTGCTGATCATCCTCCGCCTCCCCTGCCAGCAGGTACTGGCGGTCCGCCAGTTCCGGCAACAGTTGTTCCAGTTGTTGCTCGATAAAGCCAATTGCATCGGGGCCCGCTGACTGCCAGTAATCGCTGTAGATTCCGTAAAGGCTGACAAAGCCGGCCTTTCGTTCAGGGATCGTACGGGTGAAACCGGCCAGCTCAAGGGTATCAATGATCCGGATGTGGTAGCGCGGCGCCCAGGGACTCTCCGGATGGTCTTCTATGTAGGCTTCGAAGACATCGATGGCATCACTGTATTGCTCTCTCTCGAGCAAGAGCTCGCTGTAGCGGTCGTAGACCAGGATTTCGTAGGGGCGACCACCCGTTTGGCGGAAAAGCGCCTGGAGGGTTTCCGCTCCGTCAAGGTACGACAGGGACAGCCCTACCACCCTGAACAGATCTTCGATCAGTGTCTGGCTTCGCTGATCCACGTCCGCCACCGGCCTGCCCTCGGGCATGACGAGATCAAGCACTTCAACGTAACTGAAGAGCGCTTCCTGGTATTGCGCCTGTTTGAAAAGACTCCAGCCCTTCATGTAATGCGCGTTCACCAGGAACGAGGGATCGGCCATGCGTTCCTGGCTCGCGAGGGTAACCTCGTCGAAAGCCTGTTCCGCTTCCCCGTATCGGCCATCGATAAACAACAGATCGCCGCGGCGGAATTGAGCCTCAACCCAGTATTCTGAATCCGGGTAGCGGCGGACCAGAGTATTCAGTGCATCAAGCTGCTGCGGTGTCGCGCCTCGAAGCTCCCAGGCTCTGGCAAGCTGATAATAGATCTGGTCATTGCCCTCACGCTCTGGATATTCCGACAGAAGGCGCTGGTAGGCATCGATGGCGCCAGACAGTTCATCGACAGCCGAATCCGCCATTTTCCGCTCCGCACGCTGGAATTCCAGATCGGCCAACCGATGCCTGATGGTAACCTGCTTGCGGGGATCCTCTACGAGTGGCAAAAGCGCCTTGTAACTGTCCATTACCGTTTCAATGGAAACATCTTCTGCGGGGTCGCTGACCGCCGCTGCATCGGCACTTTCCTGCCGCGTTTCGATCGTCGGAAGCGCAGCCAGTGTGCCCTCACGGACTCGCGGCATTTCTTCGCCACCGGCAGGCATCATCGACTGCAACATCTGGCAGCCACTCGCCATGACAAGGGCCCCAACCATGAGGAGGCCTTTAACAGTCCTGCCGGCCATCCGATTATTCATCACCGGCACCTGCATTTTGCGATGCGCGGAACAACTGGTCCGCCAGCCTCGCCTGGGCGTGGCGAGAGGCCAGCAGGTATCCATTAAGCTCCTGTTGCTGGGCAGCCAGCATCCGATCAACCTGCGCCAGGAGTGTTTGCCGGGCACTGCCTAATGCCTCGGACACCTCTGTTCCAAGAGTCGCGAGTTCCCGTTCGCTGGCAGCGATCCGCCGAGCCAGTTCCGCATGGCGGGCATCATCGGCCATCAGGCTTTCAACCCGTTGCCGCTGGGCCTGAAAGCTTTGCATCTCGCGATCCAGTTGCATGAGCTGTTTTTGCGCCGCCCAGCGATTGATTCCATAGTCATCCGCAATCCACCAATCGAAGTAGGCACGCATCCGCCGATACGTCGCACGCTGCCTGGCGGTCGTCGCGTCGTCAGGCAAATCCGCCAGAGTTTTCTCAACCTCAGCGAGCTTGTCTCTGAGCGCTTTTTGTTGCGAGGTCATGAAGAATCCCGCATCTTCGTCTGCCAGCGCCGAGGAAATTCTGTCCGTGAAGTCCTCGTGCAACTGCTGCCACTGGTCTGCCTGTTGGGTTTCGAGTGCCCGACGGGTCTCGGCAATACGAATCTGCCGTTGCTGCTCACGGGTCTCCAGCATGATCCGGAACGATTCAAACCTGGACTGCCGCTCGGCGATGAAGGACTGCATTCGGTAGAGTTCGTTCAATTCGGCAAGCGCCTGCTGGAACGTCTCCGAAGCCAGCACTTCCGCCATACCAGAATCGAGGGGCTGCACGCGCAGCCGGCCATAGGAATCTGTAAGAATCCCGTCGCTGTCACGGCTGAACTCAAGCTGGGCCATAAGGTTTTCTTCATTCAGCCGATCCCGGATGTTGTCGAGCTCCCTGATACGGGCCTGGTAATGGTCGGCCGCCTTTTTAAACGCAGGCAATGCTCGCTGTGGAGCGTTCATCTGCTCAAGAACATAGGCGCGGGCAAAGGGAACCTGCTGGCGCCAGGGCAAAAACAGTTCACGGTTCGCGAGAGTATCAAGGGCGTCGAGAGCCCTCTCTGGCCTGCCCTGGCCCGCCGCGGCAACGGCGTAGTCAAAGAGAGCCTGGTCGGCGAACACGCCGGTCAGTGGCATGGCTCCCAGGACCTCCAGAGCTGCCTCAAACTGGTTGTCACGCAGGTACAGGCCCGCAAGCGAGAGGCGAGCGCGGCCCAGCAGGCCCTCCCGTTCGGCATCTGGCTCGACGGAGTCAATGGACTGGTCGAGGATGGCGATGAGCTTTTTCAGTGCCTCTTCGGCGGCAGCTCCGTCTGCCGCATCGAGAGCGGAGACCGCGGAATTGTACCGGAGGTAAAGGGACCAGATGTCCGTTTCGTCCAGCTGCTCCCGAAGCGAAGCCAGTTCGGGTTCATCATCAGGGCGGGCAGACATCATGACCAGCCGGGAGCGCAGATAAATCCATTCGCGGAAAAGATCGTGGTCGGCCTCGGCCAGTATCTCGCCATCCACACGATTGAGGTTCTCACGTGCGAGCGCCTGATTCCCCTCGAGGTAAAACACCTTACCGAGATAGAACCAGGCCTGGTTGCGCACATCAGGCGACAGATTGCTGCCGGCGCCATCGGCCCCGAGTAGCTGCGTAAACAACCTGCTCGCCTCTCGGGTCATCCCCCAGGACAGCATGAGCCCGCCCTCGACGAGAGCCGGATGATCTCCGTGTCCCTTGATGCCGCCCCGTTCGCGTGCCACGGCCAGCTGGGTCAAAGCCTCGAAGGCGTTACCCTGATGGTATTCGTACAGCGCCCAACCATAACGAAGGTCCTTCGCCCGCTCGGGTTGCGCCTCATCGGCATGGACCGGGGTCATCATCAGCCACAATAGGGCACCCGCGTAAATGAACGGGCGTCGACCTGAGGACTGGCTTGCTTTCAATCCCACGACGCGGCTTACTCCCACTCCACAATGGATACGGAGGGTTGGTAGTTGGAGGAGCGATCTTCAACGCGGATTTCCAGAGCGGCCGTTCCAGTGCCCTTCTCAAACTCCAGGGAGGCCGCCTGCTTGTAAGGCCGCTGATCCGGGCCGATTCCCTCAACAAACGCCGTCATCTCATGGACGCCGGTTTTCAGGTTGCCGACGTATAGCCGCTGCATGCCACCGCGTTCAAGGGCAGTCACCTGTCGCTCCGTATACAGGTGGGAAGCAACAATCTCGTCGTCGACTTTCAGTTTGACCGCATCCAGCTTCAGAAACTTCCCGGCATCAACGCTGAGAAACACGGCAACCTGGGTATTGGCTGGAAAAAGCAGATCTTCCTCAAGGATAAACAGGTCACGATTCAGGCGTATCACTTTCTTCTTGAGCGCCTCCACCTGCTCGGCGACGGCTGTATCATCTTTCTCCGCCCCGGGATTGGTCTGGGCAAATGCGGGGGCTGTCAGGGCGAGGGTCAATGCCGCTAAAAGCACCGGAAATCGGGAGTTCAAGCAAGTGGCCATGGTCGTTCTTCCTGCATGCTCAGTATTCAAGAATCAACGACGCCCGGGTTACGTAGGCATCGAAGGAATATAGGGGTTCTTCGCCGGGGAGAAAGTCACCTGCTGCGGTGACATCCCGGAAGTTGTCATATTCAAAATTCAGCCAGTCCACCAGTAAGCTGAACTGCAGGCGATCGATGCCGGGAAGCGACGTCTGCTTCCATTCGTAGACCGCGCCCACCGCCAGGGTTGTCCCGGATAGGGAGCTGAGTTCCTTGTCACGTGCCAGGTGTGTCTGGGAGTTCTCGAATGGGAAAAGATCGCTGTAAAAGTCCGCCTCGCTCTGGCTGTAGTAACGAATGGAACCTTCAAGGGTCCAGTGCTGGTTCAATCCGTGCACGTATCCCAGTTCGACCGTGTGGGCGTTGATGCCCCAGGTATCGGAAAAATAACGGTATTCACCGCGAATTGAGGCGCGATATGGCAGATAGTAAAGCGCTCGCATGGCCACGGAGGTACTTGTTCGGGTTTCCGGATAACGCTCCGGTTGATACAGGAACGCTGTGGAATCGTTCGGGTCGATGTAGCGATTTTGTCGGTAAGGGTTCTGCAGGAAGCCCTCATCCGTAACCACCTCAAGATCCAGGCCTACCAGGCTGTTGCGGGTAACGACCTGGCTCAGTCCGAGCTGATAGTTCCGACGATCAGCTTCCTCGCTGAAAGAATCGTTGCCAACCCGGCCCACTTCATCCCAGCCGCTGGCATAGCCCATGGTTACTGTGGACATGCCCCCGAAAAACTCCTGGCTGAGCGAGAAGTAAACGGTGTTGGCTTCGTAATCGTTTTCGGAACTGTTAGTGAAACCCAGACTCAAAATGGACTTATCGTGCAGGTAATCGACACCAAAGGTGTACTCGTTGCGTTCTTCCTCGTAAGGGCTCGCCGTGGCCAGAACGTCCACAGAGGCAGCCGAAACGGAATCAACATAGTACTGGCCGGAAAACGAAACCGACGAGCCAATACCCTTGCGCACCAAAACTGAGGGGCCATCGATGACCATGCCACCACCGTCATAGCGGTGGTAGAGAACATCCACGTTATCCACTGGCAAGGTCGCCGCAATCGCCTGTTGCCCGGCCAACATCAGCACGAACAGAGCGCAGACGGAGCGTACTAACCTTTTGCCGTCAGTTACAGCCACAGCCACCCCCAGAACCGCCTTCTGCTCCCCGCGCAGACTCCCGGGACTGATAGACGTGATGCATATAGGAATCCGCCTTGCCATGACGGCTGAGACTCATGACCGGATCCGCCAGATTGTCCCGTTCATAGGGTTTTACCCACGGCTTGATTGAGCTGCATCCAGAGATCGTGAAGGTCACGACCAAAAGAGCAGAGGCAGTGAAGATCGACAAATTACGCATAAACGTTCCGTCCGAAAATTATTCGCGCACCAGCTCGCGAATCTGCTGTTCGTACTCGTCTTCGTAACCCGGCTGATAGCCGTAGTGGAGATACCGGGCATTACCATCGCGATCGATCATCACGGTCGTTGGCATGGCCTGCACTTCATAAAGCTCGCTCACCGAACTTTCCGGATCGTAGAGGATCGGGTAATTCACGGGTACCTTGTCCAGGAAGCGATGGGCCTCTTCCCGATTCTCATCCACATTGACCGCCAGAATCGTGAAGCCGAGATCCTTGTATTGGCTGTAAAGCTCATCCATCAGCGGCATTTCCTGGCGGCAGGGACCACACCATGATGCCCAGAAGTTCAGCATCACCACTTCACCACGATGGTCCTCCAGCCTCAGGTTTTCGCCGGAACGGCTTTCCAGGGTGAAATCCGGAGCTGGCACATTGATGGCCTCGGCGCCCGCCATGGGGCTAAGACAGGCCAGGACGCCCGCCACCGCCAGTGATTTTATGGATGCTTTCATTACCATTGCTCCTGTAATCAGAAAAAGACCGACAGGCCAGTGCTGACCTCTGTGTTCATGGAGGTTTTCTCGGCCCCAAGAACATCTATTCGGTAGTAGTGCTGTCTTACGCCAATCTGAACTGCAACGCTGTCCGTCAACAGAACCTGATAGCCCGCGCCGGCATTCAGGGTAAACCGGGTGTCACCCGCAAAATCGGTAGCGCCGGCACCCGCAATCAGATAGAAATTGGTGTTGAATGCGTAGTTCTCGGTGAGGAAGGCCTCGCCCGGAAGCACGTTGTAACCCAGGTTGATGTTGTAATAGCTGTAATCCCGCTCGCTGTCGGTAAGCACCTCCACGTTACCGGCCAGCTTCTCGAAACTGGTTTCTCCACCCTCCGCGAAGCCGACTCCGGCCTCGAAAAAGAAGGACTCGCTGAGGTGGTAGGTGAGCTTGCCGCCATAAAGCAGCGACGACTCGAAGTCCTCAATATTGAGCACGCCCACAAAAGCGCCAATTTCAAAGTTCTCGGTGTCAATCAGCGCCTCGGTGACCGGCACCGGGGTAACATCCGGCTCGATCAGCGGCCGATCATCCTGGGCCTGGGTTGCTGTGGCTATGCATAGCCCTGCCCCGAGACACAGCGTTTTCAGAAAAAGATGCTTAGTCCGATTTTCCATTCTGTCGCTTCTTCGTTGGTGGACCGGGTAGTGAACACTTTGTAGTCCTTCACTTCGGCACGGATGAAATATCGATCGGTGATGTAGGCGCGGATGCCAAGCCCTGCATGGCCAATGCTGTTATCCCGTTCTTCGGGCTGAGCCAGAGTGGCCTTGGGATCAACCCAGATATGCCCGACCCCCAGGGTAAAAAAGGGTGATACCCGCCAGTCAGGAAATGGCTGATGCACCAGATTCGCATTAACCATCCTAATTTCCGAGGCGCTGCCCAGAATCTGAGAAGCCCAAAGCTCGGCGGACAGGTTTCTGGTCATCCAGAAGCCTCCGTAGCCTGCCGTGACAGCGGCACCGTCAAACTCCCCCATCATCAATCCGGCTTCCACCCGCCGGCTTTCAAAAGCCTCAAAATCCGGCACCTGAAGATCCATACGATTACCCGTGGCATCCACCGTCTGCGCAATATCCGCAACCGCTATCCAACCCTCCCGGCCACGGGTATCCGTCACTTTGATCCAACTTGTCTTGCGCTGGAGAATGGTCAGCCATTCCCCTTTTTCGCTGGTATGAAAAACCGGATAGCCCGTTGCCGGTCCGGTTCGCCAGGACACATAGGGCTCCGCCACCTGCACTTTCAATGCATCGTCTTCAGCCTGCCCCCACAGCCAGCCGGCCCAGCTCTGCGCCGGCAACAACAAAAGAAACATAAGAATGGCGATGGGCATGGTGCGAATTTCAGTCCTTGGATCAGTCTTCCGGAGCGTCGAACGGATTGTTGAAATACTGGCCGCCAATATCCAACCACTCTGCAATCAGTCGCAGTTCGGCGGGCGAGAGGAAATCCCTATGTGAACCGTCGTCGGCGAATACGTCGAAGAAACGACTGGCAAGAGCACCGTTGACGGTCATTGAAGCCTGCACCGGCACTGTTACCAGGATGGGTTGTTCATCTCCGTTGGCGTCCAGAATGGGATTGCCTTCTTCGTCCCTCAGGATCTCTCCGGAATCTACTCGCCTGTCCAAGATAGCTCCCCCGACCAACTCTTCTTCGTTGTCAGGGAACAGCAACTCCCTATAAGCCTTGAAGTGCAAAGGTTCGTCCGGCGAAGGACCATCACTTAGATCCAATTGGGCTTCGGGGACCCTGGCCATACCTGCCGCATCACTATTGCTGTGGCAACTAGTACAAGTGGCATCATCAAGCACCGCCATAGTGTCCGGGTCCAAGATTTCCCGGTTCAGACTCCAGAGCGGATGAATATGCTGTTCGTAGTTGATCACAATCCGGCAATTCGGCGCCCACTCGGTCGCGCAGACACCCGAGATAGGCGATGGCGTCTGCAAATCGGCATAAGCGTAGGCAAAGCCGTCAGGTTTGGGGTTAACGGCATCACCAGACCATTCATCGGCATAGACCACATCCGGCGTCGGCCGGCGAATCTCGTTGATGCGGGCAAACACCTGAGCCATGGTTTCACCCATGTCGGCAAACAGAGCCGGGTCGGTATTCGGGAACGGAAGGCTGGTGGTTGCGGCCCCACCCCACACGGACGCTGGACCGGCATCCGGTCTGCCATGGGGTGTCGGACTGCTCGGGTTATGGCACCCTGAACATTCAAGGGTCTCGCCGGGGCGCACCGTGAGCCAGTTCTGGTGCCGGTTGCCCATAGCGCCACCAACACGCCGGCCTTTCTCATCGAGAATACTGATGGCAAAAGCAACATTGGCGGGCACCGCCACCTTCACTGACCCATCAGGCTCTATCGGCACGTAGCCCAGAATCTCCCGCATTAGCTGAGCCCGGCTGCGGCCAAAGGCGCTGTTGTCGAAATCCCGGACGTTCTCATCGGGGATGGCCACGGGCTTTTCCAGTCGAAGGAATCTGGCCGGGCGATCTTCCGGCGGCGTTTGCAGCGGATCAGCCATTGCAGCAATACCAGTCGGCGTGGTGTCCACTCCATCGATATCATAGACGCTTCGAATGTGCAGGACGCCGTAGCCGGCATCGCCGAGGGCCCCCTCATCACCCGTGAACTGGGATTCCGGGATGAACCCTTCCAGAGGCCGCTCCTTCATCAGGACCGCCTCATCAAACTGAACGCCCTCTACCGGCGGAACCACCGGCCGCTGGGTTTCGCTGTTGATATCCAGAAGCCACAAACCGTAGACGGGCTCTGCGGGTTGATAGTCTTCGGATTGCAGGCGATCTTCCGTGCAGTTCACAATCCGGTCCGTCGCTGTTTCACGCAACCGGCAGGGCGTCCAACTGACCAGGTAGCGGTTGGTACCATCAAGCAGTGGTGAAACCGATGCATAACTGCCTTTCAGCGACAGTTGGCCATCCAGGCCCACGCCGGGCACTAGCGAGCGCTGGCCCGAACCTTCGGTGCCATCGAGACGAAGATTGGCCTCAACAAATTGGTCAACATCGACTTCCGCCAACACAGACGCGTAATCATCCGTTTCAAACGGCCTTAGCTGCACCAGCAGATTGCCGCTGTCTGATTTGCGTGGCTGCAGGTACTGTATGTCGTTCGCTTCTGGAACCGAATCGTGGGAGTGACGACCGAAAAGATAACTCAGGCCAGTGCCGTCAGGGTTGACGCGGTAGAGGTTCACACCGTTGTTCCGGGTTTGGCCGGCATTATCCCAGCGGCTGAACACAATGGTGCCATCATCCGCCACCATGGGGTCGAGGTCGTGGCTCTGATTGAAGGTGATCTGTTCAATGTTCTGACCATCGTCGTCCATCACATGCAGAACAAACCCGGGGCTATCACCCTCCTCGTCCAGACCGGAGTACTGGGGTTTGCCTTCATCAAGCAGCACCGCCTTGGAAATCCGCTGACGGGTTGACGAGAAAACGATTCTGCCATCAGGCAGATAGGCTGGCGCAACGTCCTGCCCGGCCCCGGCGGTAACGTCCGAATCGATGATCCGGCGCAGGATGTCGGTACTAACGTCGTATTCCCAGATATTCCAGGTTGGCTGATCCTCGTCGTCTGCGTCCTCGATTTCCGGCGCACGCATGGCAAACAGCAGTCTGGAGCCATCGTGGGAAACGTGGAGATCTTTCACGTCGTAACGCAACTGACCATTGTCATCAAGGAATTGCGGCCCCGCGAATGCTCTTGAGGCAATATCCCGCGTCTCGGCGTCCGCAGTGGCACTGGCCTTCAGAAACAGCCGCGCTCCGGGGCGAAAAGCGCTCGGGTCGGCCAGGTTGTCCTCGACCAGGGCCCCGGTGTTTTCGTCAAAAAGCAGAGCCCGTTCGACATAAGCCACAGGGTTCTCGACGACAACCGGATCGGCCTGCTGACTGTCGCTGCTCGAAAGACAGCCAGACAGAGCTGCAAGCGAGCCGAGTGCGACAGCCAGGCGAGTACTGCGGGAGATGTTTAGAGTGGGCGACTTAATTTCCAACGTGAGAAACCCTGTTTCGGATGACATTCCATGACATAAATTAAGTCGGTTCCGAGGGTAGGCTCCAAGGCTTTTACGTAACCTAATGTAATAACGTGGCCTACAGCTCAAAACGAAGGATATAGCAAGCCGTAAACTTTTAACAAATGTCAAAAGGCATTAATGTGCGATTGCTAACGATCACCGAGGGATAGGACATGACCGGCCGGAACAGGATCAGAAGCCTGATCAGAAAGGCTTGCAGTACCGCAGTTCTCGTTGCACTGGTTTTTGGGCAGACCAGTCTTGTTCAGGCCGGTCCCAGGGAGCAGGCCAAACGAATCTACGACCGGATTGCCGGCGTTCCGCCTTCCGCCGATGTTCTCAACGCTATGGAAAGTGACATCGTTTCGGGCAACACAATTGACGCCGCGTTCACTGCCATGGAGGACAGTGCATTCTACGACGTAACCCTGAAGAATTTTGCAGCCCCCTGGACCAACGAGGCGATGTCAAAGTTCGTGCCCCTCAATGATTACATTGCCACGGTGATCGGCCTGGTGCGGGACGGGGAAGACTTCCGAAAAGTTCTGTATGACGATGTTCTTTACATCGGGAATCCATCCCTGAACCTGCCAAACTACTCCACCAGCAACAACAACCACTATGAATCCCTCGAGAACAGTGGAGCCAGCCTTAAGGACAACCTGGAGCGGGTAAACCAGTCGACCTATACGGGCCTTCCTCCCTCGGCCACCGCCGGCGTCATCACATCAAGAGCTTCCGCCCGGGCTTTCTTCAGTGCCGGCACCAACCGGGCAATGTTCCGCTTCACACTGATCAATCATATGTGCAACGACCTGGAGCAGGTTGCGGACGTTACCTTGCCCACGGACCGCATTCGCCAGGATGTTTCCCGCAGCCCGGGTGGTGACAGCCGGGTCTTCCTGAACAACTGTGTGGGGTGCCACACCGGCATGGACCCCATGACCCAGGCGTTTGCCTATTACGACTACGAGTATGATGCCAACACCGACCCCGATGGAGAGCTGGGCAGGCTGGTCTACAACGCCATTGGCGAAACAGATCCAGAAACCGGCTCCAGGGTTCAGGCCAAGTACCACATCAACTCTGCAACCTTCGAGCAGGGCTATGTCACACCTGACGACAGCTGGGATAACTACTGGCGCCAGGGCGCCAATCGCCGACTGGGATGGGATCCCTCACTCCCGGGTTCCGGCAGCGGTGCCAAGAGCCTGGGTATGGAATTCGCGAATTCCGAGGCCTTCGCAGAGTGCCAGGTCAAGAAGGTGTTCGAGAATGTCTGCCTGCGACCTCCCTCCGACAGCGCAGACCGTTCGCAGGTAAGCAGTATGGTTGCCAGCTTCGCAAGTCAGGGGTACGACCTGAAGCGGGTATTTGCAGAATCCGCCGTGTACTGCATGGGGGAGTGAGGACGCTATGAAAACATTTAAAGGAATTTCAATGAGCTCCCTCAAATCGGTCCTTGCCATCACTGCCCTGGCCCTTCTGCTGTCAGCCTGTGGTGGCGAATCCACGGAACAACTGCCGAATACCTCCCAGAATTCCGGCACGGTTACCTACAACGGGCCTCCCCCCTCGACGGATGATGTAGCCAACTTCAAACGCACCGTGTGGGACAACCTGGTCACCCAGGATAAATGCGGCGCGTGCCACGGCTCCAATGGCCAGGCGCCCACGTTCGTCAATGAGCTTGACGTTAACCTTGCTTACGCACAGGCGAACTCTATTGTTAATCTTTCAGATCCATCCCAGTCAACGATGGTGACAAAGGTGGCAGGTGGCCACAATTGCTGGCTCCAGAGCACGTCAGCCTGTGTGGACATTCTTACCACCTATATTTCCAACTGGGCCGGCGGCTCTGAAGGCTCTGCAAAAACTGTCGAACTCCGCGCACCGGCCCTCAAAGAGCCGGGTGCCACGGTTGCTCTGCCCGGCGACCCTGGCCTGTTCTCTAGCACCGTATACCCAGTACTCACACAGTATTGCAGTGACTGCCACGGGGACGGAGGCCAGACCCCCTACATCGCCAGTGCCGATGTCACCACCGCCTACGATCAGGCGAAAAGCCGTATTGATCCTATGAATCCGGGCGCATCCCGACTGGTTGAACGTCTGCGCTACGACTTCCACAACTGTTGGGACGACGACTGCGAAGCCTCAGCCGATTTGATGGAACTGAAGATTCTTGAAATGGTCCAGGATCTGAGCGCCCAACCCGTGGACCCGGCAATCGTTGCCAGCAAGGCACTCAACCTGCAGGCAGACGGCCTGCTCGCAAACTCCGGCGGCCGGTTTGAAGACAACGTGATTGCCCTGTACGAATTCAAGTTTGGTGAAGGCCAGACTGCCTTTGATACCAGCGGCGTATCGCCAGCGCTGGATCTGACCCTGAGCGGAAACGTTGACTGGGTTGGCGGCTGGGGCATCGACCTTGGCCCGGCGGGCGAAAACGAGCAGGGCTTCATGATCCCCGCGGGCAAGGCCCAGGGCAGCACCACCGCCAGCCGGAAGCTGCACACCCTGCTGACCGCCTCCGGCGAATACAGCATCGAGGCCTGGGTCGCCCCGGGCAACATTACCCAGGAAGATGCCCGGATCGTGACCTACTCCGGCTCATCCACCACCCGCAACGTCACCCTGAGCCAGTCGCTCCAGCGTTACGAGGTACTGCATCGCAGCACCACCAGTGACGAAAACACGCCTTTCGCAACCCAGGACGCCGACATGCTCCTGCAGGCAACGCTCCAGCACGTAGTGGTTAACTACACCCCGGCGACCGGTCGCCAGATCTTTGTGAATGGCGTTCCAACCGGCGATGTTGATCCGGACGACGGCGGACTACTGACCGAATGGGACGACAGTTTTGCCCTGGTCCTGGGCAACGAGACCGATGGCAACTCGCCCTGGCAGGGCGCGATCCGGATGGTCGCCATCCACAATCGGGCGCTGACACCGGAACAGGTCCAGGCCAACTTTGAGGTGGGCGTTGGCCAGAAGTTCTACCTGCTGTTCGGGGTCTCTCACCTGATCGACCTGCCCGAGAGCTTCATCGTGTTCGAAGTCAGCCAGTTCGACAGCTACGCCTACAGATTCACCAGTCCCTTCTTCATCAGCCTTGATGACTCCGTCGAGCCATCAAATATTCCGCTGCGTGGCATGCGACTGGGTATTAACGGCAAGGAGGCAACGGTGGGACAGGCCTGGGCCAATCTGGACGTTACCCTCGACAGTGGCAGCTATGAACCGGGAACCGGGCAACCTCTCTCCTCCCTGGGCACCATCATCGCTCTTGAGAATGGGCCCGGAAACGATGAGTTCTTCCTGACGTTCGACCAACTGGGCGGAAACAACTTTGCCCGCTCCGAACCCTCGCTGCCGCCGCAGCCGGAACCCGCTGACCTGCCACCGTCATCGGAGATCGGCTTGAAGACTTTTGACGAGATAAACGAGTCCATGTCGAGGATGACCGGTGTTCCCACAACCAACCAGGCTGTATTCAACACATACACCACCGTGAAGCAGCAATTGCCTACGGTAGAGACTATTCAGGGTTTCCTGTCCTCTCATCAGATGGCCGTTACCCAGATGGCCATCCAGTACTGCGATGCCCTGGTCTCAAATTCGCAGCTTCGGGACCAGATGTTCCCAGGGTTCGATTTCTCCGCCCCGGCCAGCACCGCCTTCGACCACGGTGGCAAGAGCCTGGTTACCGGGCCATTGCTGTCGCGCTTTGTGGGCAGCAACCTGGCATCACAGCCTGGTGACAGCGCAATCGAAACGGAGCTCAGCGAGCTCATGGATAGACTGACCAGCTGTGATACAGGGTGTGAGCCTGACCGCACAGAAACAGTCGTGAAAGCAAGCTGTGCCGCCGTGCTTGGCAGCGCCACCACCCTGGTTCAGTAGAGGAAGCCGATCATGTTTATACGCAAATCCCGTAAAAAGCCTTTGGCCAACGGCAGCCCACTGCTCCACGACGATCACGGCAAGCCACGGACCCGCCGCGAATTTATCGCACAGGGCCTGATGGCAGGCTCAGCGACGGTGTTCGGTGCTTCCCTGTTCAGCCTGTTCGGTAATCCGAGAACAGCATCCGCGGCGCTCTCTTCAGACCTGGAAACGCTGAAAGCAAGCTGTGGCATCGCGGTTCAGGGCGCCGGCAAGATTCCGTTTATCTGCTTTGACCTGGCAGGAGGCGCCAACATTGCCGGCTCTAACGTGCTGATGGGCAAATCCGGTGGGCAAATGGATTTCCTGAGCACCGCGGGCTACAACAAACTCGGGTTACCAGGTGACATGCTGCCGAACGACCCGGCGTTCGTGAACACTGAGCTGGGCCTGGCGTTCCATTCGGACAGTGGTTTCCTGCGGGGCATTCTCCAAAGCACGAGTGCCGGCACCCGAGCAGGAATCGACGGCGCCATTATTGCGGCCCGCTCGGAAAACGACACCGGAAACAACCCCCACAACCCGATGTACGGCATCCATCACGCGGGTGCCGACGGCTCCCTGCTCTCCCTCATAGGGTCCCAGAGTTCGGAATCCGGCGGTAACTCGCTGGCACCGATGAATCTGATCAATCCGGAGGTTCGCCCCACCAAGATTGACCGGCCCTCAGACGTTACCGGCCTGGTAGATGTGGGCGACCTGATCGGCATTCTGGATCAATCAGACGCGGTCGCCGTGATGGAATCCATTCAGCGCATCAGCGACGCCAAGATGAATCAGGTCAACACCGGCATTTCTACAGACGACGTCGTCAAGGATCTGGTTCGCTGCGGCTACATCAAGAGTGCAGACCTGGCAGACCGCTTCGGCGATCCGGCAGAACTGGATCCAGAGCTGGACCTCGAAATCGTGGGCCCTACCGGCATCTTTACCCGCGATGAGTTCAATAATAACCGTGAGTTCCGCAAAACTGCGTCTGTCATGAAGCTGGTGCTGAACGGCTACGCTGGCGCCGGCACGATCACCATGGGCGGCTACGACTACCATACGGGTGAGCGCGGAACCGGCGAACGTCGTGATGAACAGGCCGGTCGGTGTATGGGCGCCTGCCTAGAATACGCAGCCCGGGTAGGAATGCCATTGATGCTCTATGTGTTCAGTGACGGCTCGGTGTCGAGCAACGGCCGAATCGACGATTCCATGGACGGTCGTGGCAAGGGCGAATGGACCGGCGACAACCAGCAGACAGCCGCCTCGTTCTTTATGGTATACAACCCGGCTGGTCGCCCTACCCCGATTCGCAGACAGATCGGCTTCATGCGCTCCGATGCGTCCGTAGAAACTGCATCCAGCCCGGCGGCCAACAATGTCAACCAGTTGGTCCAGACCGTGTTGCTCAACTACATGGCATTGCACGGAGAACAAAACCAGTTCGGAACCCGCTTCAACGGCCACGGGCTGGGCAATGGGACATCTCAGGACAGCCTGATTGCGTTCTCGAATGTCGTGAACGGCACTATCGGAAATTGACAGAAACTGCTCGTTCCGCCCCTAGTCTGATTGGGGCGGAACGAGGCCTTCTGAAACATGCATCATGCGCTGATCATCGATAACCACAACATCGATACCCTTCAAACGCTCAATCATCTCCAGTCCCTTTTTGGGCCCGAGCACGAAAACCGCCGTGGAGAGGCCGTCGGTTGTTAACGCATCCTCGCCGATAATGGTCACGCTTTGGACACCCTGGACCGATTTGCCGGTCTCAGGCGACAGGATGTGATGAACCCTTTCTCCCGCCTCATCCACGAAGAACCGCTCGTAGTCGCCGGAGGTGGACACTGCCACATCCTCGAGCGGCAAAACCACCGCGTTGCGCCCTTCTGAACGGGGGTCCCGAATGCCCACGTACCAGGGCCGGCCCCGCTTGTCCCCTAACAGTCGCATGTCGCCGCCAGCACTCAGCCGGGCATGGCGAATGCCAAAACTGACCAGACGCTCGATTCCCAGATCCACTGCATACCCTTTGGCGATGCCACCGAGGTCTACCAGAATCCCTGCCTGCCGGTATTCGACCGTCTGATCATCCTCATCAAGAATCACATCCCGAAAATTCACCCGCGGCAAGCCGGATCGAAGCTCCTCGTCCGTGGGCTTTTTGCCGGCCCTGAAGTCATACAGGTAACCCACTGAGCCAAAGGTGATGTCGAAGGCGCCCTGGCTGAGTAGAGAAACCTCCCGTGCTTTTTCAATCACCTCGAACAACCCGTCACTGACTTCTACTGGCCCGTCGGGTGCATTGAGGTTGAGCCTGGAGACCTCCGACTCTTCCCGATAGCGACTCATCTGTTCATCAACCTGATGAAAAACCGCCAGCACCTCTTTGCCAACCCGGTTCGCCAGCTCTTTATCCTCCGCCCAGAACTCCAGTTCGATAGGCGTGGTCATTGCAGTATCCGAAAACCGATACCACTCGGCGCTGGCCGACATCGGGACGATGACAAGCCCCATTGCCGCCAAAAGAAACGAGAGAGTCGATCCAAGTCCGAATTTCCTGCGCTTTATAGTTACCAAGACCCACAAAACTCCATTGGCTGCAGCGAAGCCCACACCGGGCAATTCCGGAAAGTATATCCATTTCTTCGGCTGCAGCCGAACCGATTCATGGGAACAACATAGGCCAGACAAGATGCAGATCACTAACCTACAATTTGTTACCCAAAATTCCACTTTTGTCCCATTGTTGGCCTCATAATCAGCAGAGACACTAGCGTTGCTTAACAAATAATCAAAACAATGATTGGCAGCCCTTTTCCCCATTGGCGCTGCAATTCCGGAGGCCAACCTGAATGAACGTCAGAAAAGTACTCTTTTCTGCTTGTCTGCTGTTGCTGGCGAGCACTACTGTGTATGCCGAAACCCTTAAAATCGGCCTGAACTACCCGCAGACCGGTCGTTACAAGGATCAGGGTCTGCAACAACGTCTGGGCGCCTTTCTGGCGCTTGATGAAATCAATAAAGCCGGTGGCGTGATGGGGCGTCAGCTGGAGCTGGTGATCAGAAATACCCGCGGTGACCCTGCCCAGGGCGCAAAGAACACCGCAGAACTCATCGACCGTGAAGGCGTCCAGATGGTGTTCGGCGGTGTGTCCAGCGCCGTTGCCATTGCCTCAGGCAAAGCTGCTCGCGATCGCAACCGGATCTACTTCGGCACGCTGACCTACTCGAACGCCACCACCGGCGCCGAAGGGCATTCATACATGTTCCGTGAGCCCTACAACGCCTGGATGACTGCAAAGGCGCTCAGTCAGTATCTGACCACCAATCATGCGGAAGACGATTACTTCTACATTACCGCCGACTACACCTGGGGCTGGTCTGTGGAGGAGTCTGTTCGCAAGTTCTCGGGAACCGAAGACACTGACCGCCATCAGGGCGTGAAAACCCCTTTCCCCCGGGCACTGATTACCGATTTCAGGGAGGCGCTGGAGCAGGCAGAGGCCAGTAACGCCAAGGTTCTGATGATGGTCCTGTTCGGCGACGACATGGTGAGAGCACTGAATGTTGCCTACGAAATGGGCCTTACCAAGAAAATGCAGATTGTTGTGCCCAACCTGACCCTGGGCATGGCTCGGCAGGTAGGTCCCACCATTATGGAGGGCGTTATCGGCGGCTCGCCCTGGGTATGGAACGTACCCTACGAGCTGAACTATCCGAGAGGAAAGGAGTTTGTAGAAGCCTTCTCAAACCGATATGAAATGCGACCATCCACCGCTGCGGCCTCGGCCTACAGCATTATTTATCAATACAAGGATGCGGTGGAACGTGCCGGTACCACCAATACCGCCAGCCTGATCCGGGCCCTGGAGGGACACAGGTACACTTTCCTAAAAGACGAACAGTACTGGCGCGAATTCGATCACCAGAATGTCCAGACGGTGTATGTGGTTAAGGTAAAACCGCGCAACACAATCATTGCTGACGAATACAGTTCCGATTATTTCAGCATCATCGATTCAATGCCGGGTGACCAGGCGGCGCAGACCCGGGAAGAATGGGAAGAGCGGCGCCGGGAGGCTGGAAAACCGCTCAGGCTCTAAACAGTCCCTTAGGGAACTGGAGAAAAATGTCTGGAAAAACATGACTCCGCCTGCCGCAACTTGAGGATCGCGTTGCGGCAGGCATTGTGATTCCGAAAAGCGACTTGCCTTAGCGCGCCTCTTCCCAGGTCTTCAACAGCTCGTCGTAGGCAACGGTTTTGCCCTGTGGCTTCTCGTTAGCCAGCTTCGGCTTGGGTGCGCCGGGCTGATCCAGCCAGTATTGCGGGTCGCGCGGTTCGTTCAGCTTCGGACCACAGGTCGGTTGAACATTGGCACGCTCAAGGCGCTCCATGACCCGATCCTGAGCCTGAGCGAGGCCGTCGAGGGCTTCCTGAGGAGTGGCTTCACCACTGGCCGCCTGGGCAATGTACTGCCACCAAAGCTGGGCGAGTTTCGGATAGTCTGGCACATTGGTACCGGTCGGTGACCACTGCACACGAGCCGGGCTCCTATAAAACTCCACCAAGCCGCCGAGCTTCGGCGCCATTTCAGTCATCGCCTCAGATTCAATGTCGGACTCGCGAATCGGCGTCAGGCCGGCAATCGTTTTCTCCAGAGAGACGGTCTTGGATACGGTGAACTGGGCGTACAGCCAAGCTGCAAGGCGACGTTTCTCAGGCGTGGAGTCCAGGAAAGTCCAGGAACCTACGTCCTGATAGCCCAGCTTCATACCTTCTTCCCAGTAGGGCCCACGGGGAGACGGTGCCATCCGCCATTTGGGGGTGCCATCCTCATTTACAACGGGCAGGCCGTCCTTGATCATGCTCGCGGTAAAGGCGGTATACCAGAAGATCTGCTGGGCAACGTTGCCCTGTGCGGGAACGGGACCGGCCTCTGAAAAGGTCATGCCCTGAGCTTCGGGGGGCGCGTACTCACGCAGCCAATCCACGTATTTCGTAGTGGCATAGACAGCCGCAGGCCCGTTCGTTGCACCACCACGGCTAACGCTGGAGCCGACCGGGTGACACTCTTCAACCCGAATCCCCCATTCGTCCACCGGCAAGCCGTTGGGCAGGCCCTTGTCGCCAGCACCCGCCATGGAGAACCAGGCATCAGTGAAACGCCAGCCCAGAGACGGATCTTTCTTGCCGTAATCCATGTGGCCGTATACTCGCTCACCATCAATTTCCTTCACGTGAACCGAGAAGAACTCGGCAATATCCTCGTAGGCAGACCAGTTAACCGGCACACCCAGGTCGTAGCCGTAAATTTCCTTGAATTGCTCTTGCAGATCTTCACGTTCAAACCAGTCGGCACGAAACCAATAAAGGTTCGCAAACTGTTGCGAAGGCAACTGATAGAGTTTGCCATCCGGCCCAGTCGTAAAGTCGAGCCCAATGAAATCATCAAGATCCAGGGTAGGCAGGGTAAGATCTTTACCGGAACCGTTCATGATGTCCTCAACGGCCACCACCTTTCCATAGCGAAAATGGGTACCAATCAGATCTGAATCATTCACGTAGCCATCATAGATATTTCTTCCAGACTGCATCTGGGTCTGGAGCTTCTCGATGACATCCCCTTCCTGAATCAGCGTGTGAGTCAGGTTGATCCCGGTGATTTCGGAGAATGCCTTGGCAAGGACATTGGACTCATATTCGTGAGTCGCTATGGTTTCGGAAACCACGTTGATATCCATGCCACGGAACTGCTCAGCGGCTTTGATGAACCACTCCATTTCCTTGAGCTGCTCTTCCCTGCTCAAGGTAGAGTTTTTGAACGCTTCATTGACCCACTTCTCAGCCGCTTCACTGTACTGATCGGCGCTGGCATGCAGGCTCAAACCCATGCAGGCGACACCAACGGCGGCGCTGAGCAACAGGGTCCTCGGATATTTGTTGTTGTTGAACATATCCAACCTCGTTCGACATTTAATGAATGGAACGAAACAGCCGTGTTTCGTGTCCGCAGTTATAGCGCTCTTTCTGGTCGCTATTCTTTTTTGCCGGAATCTATCGTGATCGATTCCGATCATTCAAACAAAATTAGTTCGTTTTCGAAATCATTACAAGAAGTCCTGAATCTTTTTTAGGACCAGGATTTTCGAAAAAACACCATACGAACATCCCTTGTCGATACTCACCCCCAACGCAGCAAAACCAGGAGCCAAACCACAGAGACAGCGAGCGCCACCCAAAGGGTGATATCGCTGACCGCCAGGAAGCTCAGATGTATATATGCTGCCGAAAGCAATCCAATAAACAACCGATCCCCGCGGGTGGTGGCTATCGGCAGAAACCCCTTCCTCTCGGTGCACGGGGAGACAATTTCGTAAACCGTCATTACCGCCAGAATTCCCGCAATCACGGCAAAGAAGATGGCGACGGTCGGAGTCCAGTTCATCCAGGCAATCATAAAACGTCTCCTTACACGCGTCCGAGGGCGAAGCCTTTGGCAACATGGTTACGAACGAACCAGATCACCAGCAGGCCGGGAATGATGGTTAGCGAACCGGCGGCAGCCAGAACACCCCAGTCGATACCGCTCGCCCCTATCGTTCGGGTCATGATCGCCCCGATCGGCTGGGCATCCACGGACGTTAGCGTCCGGGCCAGCAGCAGCTCCACCCAGGAGAACATGAAGGCAAAGAAAGCCGTCACCCCGATCCCGGAACGAATCATCGGCAGGAACACCTTCACGAAAAATTTCGGAAAGCTGTAGCCATCAATATAGGCCATCTCGTCATACTCACGGGGGACACCGGACATGAACCCTTCCAGAATCCAGACAGCCAGGGGCACGTTGAACAGGCAGTGAGCAAGCGCCACCGCAATATGGGTGTCGAACAGGCCGATAGATGAATAAAGCTGGAAGAAAGGCAGCAGGAAGACCGCCGGCGGCGCCATCCGGTTGCTCAGCAGCCAGAAGAACAGGTGCTTGTCACCCAGGAACTTGTAACGGCTGAACGCATAGGCGGCAGGCAAGGCCACAAGCAACGTGATCACCACGTTGATGGACACGTAGATCATCGAATTGATGTAACCGTTGTACCAGCTGGGATCCGTAAAGATCACGGCATAGTTATCCAGGGTGAAATTCTGGGGCCAGAGGGTAAGCCCCCCGAGAATTTCCTGATTGGTCTTGAACGACATGTTCAACAACCAGTATATCGGAGTCAGGAGCAGCAGAATAAACAGCGTAATCCCGACGTTTTTTGAACGTGTCTGTCTCATCACACTCTCCTTATTTTTCTTTGTCGGCGTGCGTAATGGCGGTAAAGAAGAGCCATGAAATCAGCAATACAATGAGGAAGTAGATCAGCGAGAACGCAGCCGCGCGACCCAGATCAAACTGCCCGATTGCCATGGTTGTCAGTGTCTGGCTCAAGAAGGTTGTGGAGCTGCCCGGGCCGCCACCGGTAAGCACAAACGGCTCAATGTAGATCATGAAGCTGTCCATGAACCGCAACAGCACTGCGATGATCAGAACACTCTTGAGCCTGGGCAGCTGGATATACCGGAACACCGCCCATTTCGAGGCACGGTCAATTTCCGCCGCCTGATAGAAGGCCTCCGGAATCGCCCTCAGCCCGGAGTAGCAGAGCAAGGCGACCAGCGGAGTCCAGTGCCAGACATCCATCAACAGAACCGTCAACCACGCATCAAGGGTGTCTCCGGTATAGTTGTAGTCAAACCCCAGCTGATTGATCCCCCAGCCGAAAAGACCGATGTCGCCACGGGCAAAGATCTGCCAAATGGTGCCAACCACGTTCCAGGGAATCAGCAACGGAATCGCCAGCAGAATCAGGCAGAGCGACCCCTTTATGCCAGATTTTGGCATCATCAGTGCGACCCCGATTCCGAGCGGAATCTGGATTAGCAATACCGCGCCGGAAAAAATAAATTGCCGAATAAGGGAATCCTGAAGGCGCTCGTTGGTGAGCACTTCCTTGAACCATTCAGTACCCACGAAGAACGCCTGGCCCGGACCAAAAATATCCTGGACCGAATAATTCACGACCGTCATCAGTGGAATGAGAGCCGAGAAGGCAACGAGCAGAAATACAGGCAGCACCAGCCACCAGGCTTTATTGTTTTGTACCTTTTGCATCAGTCTTGCTCCTGTACCAGGAATTCATCCATATACAGCTTCAACCACTGCTTCGGGAACGAGAGATAAACTCGACTGCCAATTGATGCGGCGAAGTCCTCGCTCTCCCGAACCTTCATTTTTTCGTGGTCAAGCTGAACGGTAACGATCTTGTAGGTACCCAGATCCTCGACATCCATCACCTCAGCCTCAAAGGTGTCGTCTGAAGCGACGGAGGACACTTCCACAAACTCCGGACGAATTCCGATCTTGATGTTGGTAGACCTGGTCCGCTGCAGGACATCAACCTGCCAGGGCTCAAGCGACACATTCGTGTTCCCAAAGCACACGCCCCGGGCACAGCGCTGCACCTCGATAAGATTCATGCCGGGGCTTCCGATAAAAAAACCCACGAAGGTATGGTTGGGCTGTTCAAAGAGTTCGGTTGGGGTACCAAACTGGACGATCTGTCCGCCATACATCACGGCAATCTTGTCGGCAAAGGTGGAGGCTTCGAGCTGATCGTGGGTGACATACACCATGGTGATGTCGAACTGCTCGTGAATCTGCTTGAGCTTGCGGCGCAACTTCCACTTGAGCTGCGGGTCGATCACCGTCAGCGGCTCGTCGAACAGAATCGCCGTCACGTCTTCCCGCACTAGGCCGCGGCCCATGGATACCTTCTGTTTTTCATCCGCGGTCAGGTTCTTTGCCTTTTTGTAGAGCTTGTCCTGGATCTCCAGGACTTCGGCAATCTCATGAACGCGGGCCTTGATCTTGGAGGCTGGAACCTTGTTGTTCTTCAGCGGAAACGCCAGGTTGTCGTAGACCGTCATTGAGTCGTAGATGACAGGAAACTGGAAGACCTGGGCGATATTCCTGTCCCTCGGAGACAACTCATTAACACGCTTTCCGTCGAAAAGTACCTCGCCCTCGGAAGGCTGAACCAGACCGGAAATAATGTTCAGCATGGTGCTTTTTCCGCAACCCGAAGGGCCCAACAGCGCGTAAGCCCCACCCTTGTGCCAGACATGGTCGAGCTGACGGATTGCGTAATCGTCTGGTCCCTCGGGCATGTCACTATAACTGTGGGCGAGTGATTTCAATTGAATTTCAGCCATCAGACAGACCCTCCTGAAACCTGAGACGGGGTGTGCACCAGTTGTTCGTTATTGTCGAAGACGAACAATTTATTGATCGGCAGATATACCTTGATCGGTGCGCCTGTGTGGTACTGATGCACTCCCATCAGTTGCATCACCATTTCAAAGTGACTGTTCTCCACATGCATGAAGGTTTCAGAACCACTGATTTCGCTGAGTTCTACCTCCATGGACATTTCCAGATCATCGTCGCTGGTGGGGACCAGACCAATATGGCTGGGACGAATTCCGAACCAGTAATCGCCAGGTTCCAGCTTCGACAGCTCCTGCGTAAGTGCATGGTGGGAGTACTCGTCGAACGTCACCTCGGTTTCAGACACCCGGCCTCGAATCATGTTCATCGGGGGTTCACTGAACAACTGTGCAGCAAGGGTGTTCACAGGTGCGCGATAGACATCCATCACTGGCCCGTTCTGAACCACCTGGCCCTGGTGTAACAGTGTGGTTGTGCCACCGAGTGCCAGGGCTTCATTGGCCTCCGTAGTGGCGTACACCGCAATGCACTGGCGCTCGCGGAACAGGTCTCGCAGTTCCGCCCGAAGCTCTTCCCGTAGCTTGTAATCGAGGTTTACCAGGGGCTCGTCGAATAGCACCAGGGTGGCATCCTTCACCAGGGCCCGGGCCATGGCGGTTCGCTGCTGCTGACCACCTGACAGTTCCAACGGGTAACGCTTCAGCAAAGGATCAATCCGAAGCATCGACGCCGTTTCTTTCACCCGGCGGTCAATTTCAGAATCAGTCATCCTCGCCAGCCGAAGTGGCGAGGCGATGTTTTCGTAGACGGTCAGATTGGGGTAATTGATGAACTGCTGATAGATCATCGATATGTTGCGGCTCTGCACGCTCAGCCCTGTAACGTCCTCACCGTTGTAGATCAGACGGCCGGTATCGGGCTTATCCAGCCCAGCCATCAATCGCATCAGCGAGGTTTTTCCGGCCAGTGTCCGGCCGAGCAGAACATTAAAAGAGCCTGCCTCGAAGGTGAGGTTGGCATCCCGTATGTAGTCGACGCCGTCGACCTCACGGGAGAGATTCTCCAGTGTTAAGGACATAGGCTTTCCTTTTTGTTCTTGTGGAAACGCGCTTTGAGACCGACGTAAATCAGCCGCGCAAATTCGATTTCGAACTCTCTACGCAAAGGACATACCACATTGCGCAAGCAAAGAAATTGATTCGCTTATAACGTTGTTTTAAAAAGCTTTTTCTCTACATGCAAATTTCTCATTCGAAAACCAAAATGTTCGTTTAGCAATATTGTGTTCAAACTGAACATTGACCTGAACAGCATTTGCACAGATTATTGAGCATCAGCTTTAGCATAATTGCCCGCGTAAGCTGCTCGAATGTCGACCAAAACAACGAACGAATGCTTGAGTGACGACTGATGAGAAAAAACGAATATGCGGATTACCGGAGCGTTATTGCCGATTCTTGGAACCGTTGTATTGCCTGGGGCCTTGAACACGACCATGAGCCAACACCGCTTATGCCGGAATCTGCCCGACTGGAGGAAATAAACCGCCAGTACAGCGAATTGCTCTCGGTGACCGAGGCTGAGGTTCTCCCCTACTACCGGAACGTACTTTCCAGCAGCCGATGCCTCATTCTGCTTGCCGATCAGCATGCCACGGTACTGAACAGCTGGGGTGATGAACGTATCACCGAGACCCGCCTGAAACCCTGGTTCCAGGCGGGTGCGAACTGGCAAGAACAGAATTGCGGTACGAACGCCATTGGCACCTCTATTGCTGTTAGTGCGCCCGTCCAGATTCAGCGAAACGAACATTTTCTGAAAACGAACCGGAGCATCATTGGTTCTGCGGCACCCATTTTCGGTGCTCACAGGCAGATTGCAGGGGTTCTCAGCGTATTCAGCGACGCTTACCTGCCACAGGCCCACACCCTCGGCATGGTTCGGCTACTTTCACAATCTGTCGAAAATCGTCTCATCAAACGTCAGTTTGGCCCCGATCATTTTCAGATTACCCTGAACACCACGGCGGATAACTTTGACAGCCCCTGGTCGGGCATCCTGGTTTGCGATGATTTCGGAAAGATCATTGCAAGCAACCAGCGAGCGGACCAGTTACTGGGAATGAATACCGTCGAGGCCCGCCTGGATGAGTTATTTACGAGCCGCCGGCATCAAATTCTTGAGCATCCAGAAACTGAAACCTTGCAACTGACCACTCGCAGCAAGGTGCG
Source organism: Marinobacter flavimaris (assembly GCF_002933295.1). GTDB lineage: Bacteria > Pseudomonadota > Gammaproteobacteria > Pseudomonadales > Oleiphilaceae > Marinobacter > Marinobacter flavimaris. The sequence continues at coordinate 589,704 of NZ_PSSW01000001.1, read as the reverse complement.
ACTGAGCGCCAGGATCAAACGCCCTACAAGGGTTAACGAAAACCCGAATCGGATCGATCGGTTATCTCAGTCGAACGAGGGCTGCTATTCAGATGAGCTGCTGGGTATCGACAACCTGGAGTTCGGTGATTCGGCAGTAAAGCGTTGCGCTACACAAAGTCTCAAAGTACTTCAGCGGGGTGTCCCGGTTCTTATCACCGGCGAGACAGGGGTCGGCAAGGAAGTGCTGGTCAAGGCCCTTCACCGGGCATCCCACCGAAAGGATCAACCACTGGTCGCGGTTAACTGCGCGGCCATTCCGCCGGAACTGGTTGAGTCGGAGCTGTTCGGTTACGAAGCCGGCGCCTTCACCGGCGCCCGGGCGCAGGGTTCGCTGGGCTTTATTCGAAAGGCCCACAAAGGCATCCTGTTTCTTGATGAGATTGGCGAAATGCCCCTGTCGGCCCAATCCAGGCTGCTACGGGTACTCCAGGAACGGCTGGTTACGCCAGTGGGTTCTACCGACAGCGTTCCCGTTGATATTCTGCTGGTTACCGCAACCAACCAACCACTGGGCACACGTATCGAAAGCGGCCATTTCCGGGCGGACCTTTACTACCGGATCAACGGGCTATGCGTGGAACTCCCTGCGCTCCGAAACCGATCCGACAGGTCGCTGCTGATACAGAACCTCTATTCCCGACACCGTGACCCTGGTCAATCGGAACAGCTGTCTCCTAAAGTGCTTTCGGCCTTTGAGAACCACCCTTGGCCGGGTAATATCCGCCAATTGGTGAACGTGTTGCGGGTGGCGATCGCCATTGCTGACGGGGAAGATGTGCAGGTATGGCATTTACCGGAAGACTTTCTTGCAGAATTCGAGACCGCCGCAGGCGAGGAATCCGATCCACGGATAGCGGAACCACGAGCCCCGGGCGTTGAGGTTGAACAGGAGGATCCACTCGCCACAACTCTCAAGGTGTACCGCAAGTGCACTGGCAACGTGTCACAGGCAGCGAGAGAGCTGGCCATCAGCCGAAACACACTATACAAGCGTCTTCGGGAATTAGGGGTTCGCTAAACCGCGTTTCCGCAACATCGTATCGTCAAAGCTTCTGAACTGCCTGGATCCAGCCATCGTAAAGCTTGTCCCGGTTCTGCTTCGTCATGACTGGTTCAAAATTCCGGTCACAGCACCACAGATCCGAGAGTTCCTCAAGAGAGCCATAGACTCCGGCTTTCAGGCCGGCTAGGTAGGCAGCGCCCAGCGCAGTAGTTTCAACCAACGACGGGCGATCCACCCTCGCACCGAGAATGTCAGCCAGAAACTGGAGCACCCAGTTGTTGGCCACCATGCCACCGTCAACTCTGAGGTTGACCGGGCGAATGCCGTCTTTTTCCATGGCTTTCTGCAGATCCTTGGTCTGATAGCAAACAGACTGCAGGCCCGCCGTGACAATCTCTTTTATACCGGTATCGCGGGTAAGACCGAAAATGGCGCCTCTTGCATTGGGATCCCAATAGGGCGCGCCGAGTCCGGTAAATGCTGGCACCAGATATACTCCGTGGTCCATGGGCGTACCCTCTGCGAGCGGCTCTGTTTCACAAGCATTCCGGATTAGCTGAAGTCCGTCTCGCAGCCATTGAATGGTTGCGCCCGCGATAAAAATACTGCCTTCCAGGGCGTAGGTAGGCTTACCGTTCAGCCGATAGGCCACCGTTGTGAGCAAGCGGTGTTTCGACTGCAAAGCTTTGTCCCCAGTGTTGAGCATCAGGAAACAACCGGTTCCGTAGGTGCTCTTCGCCATGCCAATGCCGAAGCAGGTCTGACCAAATAGAGCGGCCTGTTGATCTCCAGCAATACCGAGCACCGAGGTTCCGTTAAGGGCTCCACCCTCTGTGATCTCTCCGAACTGATCGGCAGAGTCCATCACCTCCGGCAACAGCGATTCGGGAATGCCGAAAAGCTCCAGGAGCTCCGGATCCCATTTCTGGTTGTGAATGTTGAACAGCATCGTACGGCTGGCATTGGTCGCATCAGTGCGATGCTCTCGGCCACCGGTTAGTCGCCACAACAAAAAGCTATCGACGGTACCGAATGCGAGCTCACCGCGCTCCGCTCGTTCCCGCACTCCGTCGACATTTTCCAGAATCCAACGGATCTTGGTGGCCGAGAAATAAGGATCAATCAGCAAACCGGTCTTGCTGTTGACCCAGGGTTCGAGCCCTTCACGTTTCAGGGACTCGCAGTAGGAGGCGGTTCGCCGGTCCTGCCAGACGATAGCGTTGTATACGGGCTCTCCGGTATTCCGATCCCAGACTACCGTGGTCTCGCGTTGGTTGGTGATGCCTACGGCAACCACTTTACCGCAATCACCACACTCTTCGGCCATTACCGCGTCACAGGTCTGCTGAACCGATGACCAGAGATCCTCCGGATTGTGCTCAACCCAGCCGCTTGCCGGGAAATGTTGGGGAAACTCTTGTTGGCGGATAGCGTGTATGTTGCCCAGTAGGTCAAAGAGTATGGCACGGGAACTGGTTGTACCTTGATCGATGGAAAGTATGTACTGACTCATGGTATTTCGACCTGGGTTTCTTATTTTTTCGCATTTTTGCTTTTTTGAACATAAATTCCAAGTAGTTTTCACTTAAAGCGCGCGTCCAACTCGCCGAACCTTTTAAAGAAGCTGCATAACCCGCTGAAAACTACTAAGCTTTAAAACTGTTTTCGGACGCACAGTATTTCGCATGAGAAAAATGATAAAGCGGAGGAGGCTTTCATGGCACAGCGTCGCCGACAGGATCTTATTATGGAGCTGATCCAGCAGAACGGTTTTGTCACGACCGAACAGCTGGTGGACCAATTCAAGGTAACGCCCCAGACGATCCGCCGGGACCTGAATGAACTCGCCAAGGAGAAAAAGCTCCGCAGACACCATGGCGGAGCAGGCATTGACTCCAGCACAGTCAACACCGCCTACCAGGCTCGAAAGATAATGGATCTGGAAGCCAAGGAACGAATTGCACAAGCGTTGGTGGAGCTCATCCCTGACAACTCCTCCATGTTCATCAATATCGGCACCACCACCGAGACCATCGCTAAGGCTCTGCTTGAGAAGAACAACCTACAGATAGTTACCAACAACCTGCACGTTGCGTCCATTCTTTCGGCCAAAGAAGATTTCCATGTAATCATCGCTGGCGGAGAGGTGCGCAACCGTGATGGCGGAATTGTCGGTGAAGCTACCATGGACTTCATCAATCAGTTCAAGATGGACTTCGGCATCATTGGAATCAGCGGTATTCACAATGATGGTTCCCTCCTCGACTTCGATTACCGCGAAGTCCGAGTCGCTCAGGCAATCATCGCCAACTCCAACCAGGTCCTTCTTGCTGCCGACCACTCCAAGTTCGGACGAAATGCCATGGTCCGTCTCGGTAACATTTCCCAGGCCGATCATGTGTTTACGGATCAGCAACCTCCCGTAGAAATCCGTCAGTTGCTGAACGAACACAACGCTCAGCTCCATATCGTTTAATAGTTTTTCGCTTGTTCCCCTCTGCGAAAAGGTGATCGCGCTACGTTTTTCGTTTTTTTTCTATTTTTTCCTTTACGAATATATATGCCTTTCGCATAATAGCGATATACCGCATATTGAACACTGAAAAGTGCGCATCGCAACAAAGCGCCTTTTCAGAGTCGTCAGGAGATGACCAACAATGGCTATGGAGCATGAGCAGTTTGACGTTATCGTCGTTGGTGGCGGAGTCAACGGCACGGGCATTGCCATGGATGCGGCGGGACGGGGACTGAAAGTTCTGCTTTGCGAAATGAATGACCTGGCCTCAGCCACCTCATCAAGCAGCAGCAAGCTGATACATGGTGGGCTGCGGTACCTGGAACATTATGAATTTCGCCTGGTCCGGGAAGCCCTAGCCGAGCGCGAGTCTCTGCTTCGCAACTCACCACACATCATGTGGCCCATGCGTTTCCGGCTGCCTCACCGCCCTCACCTGCGGCCAGCCTGGATGATTCGCACCGGCCTGTTTCTCTATGACCATCTGGCAAAACGGGAAATCCTTCCGGGCTCCCGCTCGATCAAATTTGATGAGAAGGACCCTCTGAAGCCCGATATCACCAAAGGCTTTGAATACTCGGACGGCTGGGTAGACGATGCCCGTCTCGTGGTGCTGACCGCAAAGAAAGCACAGCAGTTTGGCGCACAGATACTGACCCGCACCAAATGCGTCAAGGCAGAACAGGGCTCAAAGGAATGGGAGGTCACACTTCGTGATATGACCAACGAAACCGAAAAAACGGTATCGGCGAAGGCTATTGTGAATGCCTCTGGCCCCTGGGTAAGCAAACTGTTCGGTGAGACTCTTTCAATGCCGGCGCCCAAGATGATTCGCATGGTGAAAGGCAGTCATATTGTGGTACCGCGCATGAACAAGGGCACCGAGGCCTATATCCTTCAGAACGAGGACGAGCGGATCGTTTTCGTCATTCCCTACGAGGACGAATTCTCACTGGTGGGCACCACCGACGTCGATTATGAAGGCGACCCGAAAAAAGCAAAGATCTCACCTGAAGAAACCGACTATCTTCTGAACATCGTAAACTCCCATTTCAAGCGGCAACTGGAGCCTTCGGATGTGATTTGGTCCTACTCTGGCGTGCGGCCCCTGATGGACGATGAACAGGAGAATGCCCAGAAAGCGTCACGGGACTACTCCTTTGAGGTCAATAGTGAAAAAGGTAAGGCGCCGCTGATTTCGGTATTCGGAGGCAAGATCACCACCTATCGCAAACTGGCCGAAGCCGCCACGGACAAGCTGTGCCAGTTCTTCCCGGAAGCCGGCGGTCGCTGGACCAAGACTGGTGTTTTGCCGGGCGGAGACTTTGCCAATCATGAAGCACTGGAAGAAACCCTCAGACGTGATTTTCCCTGGCTCTCCGAGAAGGTGATCAGTCGCTATGTGCGTACCTACGGCACAACCAGTTACGACATTCTCCATAATTGCCACTCAATGGACGATCTGGGCGAACACTTCGCAGGAACCCTCTATCAACGGGAAGTCGAGCACCTGATAAAGAACGAATGGGCGATGACCTCGGAGGATATTCTCTGGCGTCGTACTAAACAGGGACTTTATTCGAGCGACGCGGATGTGGAAGCACTGGACCGCTACCTGATGAAAAGCGCTTGTGCCGACACTCGCAAGACTTCGCTCCATCACAGCGCCTGAACCCCTCCGGTCACTGTTGCTCCGGCCCAAGAAGCAGGGCAACTCTTTGTTGCAGCTGGGGCACAACCTCGTCTTCGAACCATGGATTCCGACGCAGCCAGAGGTTATTTCTTGGGCTGGGGTGAGGCATTGGGACTATCTCTGGCCAATACTTCTGCCAATGCTCAACATTGGCCGTTACGGACTGACGACAGTCCGGCAGATGCCAGGTGTGCGCATACTGCCCGATAACAAGAGTCAGACCTATGTCTGGCAGATGATCCAACAGTAAATTGCGCCAGGCTGGCGCGCACTCCGGCCGCGGCGGAAGATCCCCGGATTTTCCGGTACCCGGATAGCAAAACCCCATCGGCAGGATCGCGAGCTTCTGCTCGTCATAGAAGGTATCCCGGGTAACCCCCATCCATTGCCGAAGCCTATCGCCGCTGGGATCGTTGAAGGGCAGCCCGGTCTCATGCACGCGCCTGCCCGGGGCCTGCCCGACTACGAGAATTCTGGCGCTTTCAGATATCTGTATGACAGGCCTCGGCCCGCGTGGAAGAACGTCGGCGCAAATCGTACACGCCCGCACGCGTCGAACCAGGTCATCGAAGGGAAGCCGGGAAAGATCCTCTGTCATGAGCGTTCCGTTATCAGGGTGATTGCATATACCGTCATTTCCCGTAACGATAGAGGCACAATCACGACACAACAAGTCTCGAAGGACACATCATGAATGCGAAAGCAGGCTCTCTCCCGCTGCCGGAAATCGATATCGAAGAGTTCCGGAAAGTTGTTCGCACGCGCCGCTCCATCAGGCGCTTTACCGATGAGCCGATTCCTGAGGCCGTGCTTGAAGATTGCCTGGAACTGGCAACCCTGGCTCCGAATTCCAGTAACCTCCAGCCCTGGGAATTTTTCGTTGTCCGCACGCCGGAGCTCAAGGCAAAACTCGCCCACGCCTGTCTTGGCCAGAATGCAGCGAAAACCGCCGCTGCGCTGATCGTAGTGGTTGCCCGACCGGATAGCTGGCGGGCTCATGCACGGCAAGCTCTTGAGGATTGGCCAGAAGAAAAACTGCCGCCCATCGTTGAAAAATACTATCGCAAAGTTGCCCCGATTCATTACAACCAGGGGCCGCTTGGTATTCTGGGTTTAGCCAAAAAAGCGGCAGGCCTTGCGGTGGGAATTACCAGGCCGGTGCCCCGGGGGCCCTACTCCAATTGCGAGATGAAAATCTGGGCTACCAAATCCACAGCCCTGGCTGCCCAGAACCTCATGCTTGCGCTCCGCGCCCACGGGTATGATTCCTGCCCCATGGAGGGTTTTGACGAGCATCGCGTGAAGAAGCTTATTAATCTGCCCGGAAAAGGATTGGTAACCATGGTACTGGCAGCCGGCCGACGGGCTGAAAACGGCGTCTATAACCGCCAGTACCGTTTTGATCAGCGCCAGATGGTGCACTACCTCTGATCCAGTAACGGCAATCCGGCCTCATACTTCCGGATTGCCCAGTGCCTCGGCAGCCCCCAGCAGGCCGGTGTAGGGCTCGGTGACCACATAGACCGGTGTAAACTCCAGTAGCGGGCGCATTCTTCCTTTATCCTCAAAGCCGTTGCGGAACGGGCTTTCGAGAAAGAACTCGAGGAAACGGGGCAGGATTCCGCCACACAGGAAGACACCACCCGTGCTACCCAAGGTCAGAACGCCATTGCCGGCTACCCGACCGAGAATTTCACAGAAATGGCTGAGCGTGTGGCGGGCCAGCCTGTCGGTGTTTTCTACCGCAGCCGCGGTGATTTTCTCCGGCGCATCCAGTGGCGCCGCAACGCCCTGAATCTCTGCATGGGCCTGATACAGGTTCAACAGGCCCTGACCGCACAGGATCCGTTCCACGGAAACCCGGCCAAACCGGGCCTTCAGAATCCGCAGCACAGCCATTTCGGCATCGTCCGTGGGCGCGAAATCCACGTGGCCACCCTCGGTCATCAACGGCACCCAGCCATGCTCGATGGGCACCAGCCCTGAAACGCCGAGCCCGGTTCCCGGACCCATCACCAGCCTGGGGCGCCGGCTGTCACCGGGGCCGCCGCAAACATGCACCAGATGGTCGTTCGCAACGTGAGGAACGCCGAGGGCCATGGCGGTAAAATCGTTGATCACCTTGAACCTGGACCAGCCAAACTGTGCTCGGACTTCTTCGGTATCAAAAAGCCAGTGGTTGTTGGTCATCCGAACCTGGGTCCCGCGAACCGGTGAGGCAACAGCCAGACAGGCCCCGTCGACCTCCGAAACCCCAACCCTAGCCAGGTAATCCCGCACTGCGTCATCGAGGTTCGCATATTCTCCGCAGGGCAAAATCTTGATGGCGCGAGGCTGCACGGTTCCCTGCTCTACCAGGGCAAAACGCGCATTGGTGCCACCAATATCACCGACCAGTGAATAGCGTGTTGCTGTCATGCCTCGTGATTCCAGAAAAAGCTGGCCCCTTCCTCGGGATTGCTGGCAGCGCGTCGCATCCAGCCAAATAACTCCCGACCGTAGCCGCGATGATACCCGGTCAGGTCCGCTTTTTCAGATTCCCGGCCGGCGAACTCCTGATCATCCACGCGGATGGCAAGAACACCACTCTCGGCATCCAGACAAACCATGTCGCCATTCTTGACCTTGGCCAGCGGGCCACCGTCCAGCGCCTCCGGGTAGACATGGATCGCCGCAGGTACCTTGCCCGACGCACCGGACATACGGCCATCCGTCACCAGACCAACCTTGAATCCGCGATCCTGCAACACGCCAAGGTAGGGGGTAAGCTTGTGCAGCTCTGGCATACCATTGCTCTTGGGACCCTGGAAACGCACGATCACAATACAATCCCTGTCCAGATCCCCTGCCTCAAAGGCTGCCTTGAGTTCGTTCTGGTCGTTGAACACAACGGCCGGCGCTTCAACTTTACGGTGCTCCGGGGCAACGGCAGAGACCTTGATAACGCCCCGACCGAGGTTGCCATCAAGCACCCTCAGCCCACCATCGGGTGCAAACGGCTCGGCAACCGGGCTGAGCACATCCGGGCGAAGGCTTTTTTCCGGCGCGGGCTTCCACACCAGTTGCTCATCCGACAACTCCGGCATCTCGGTATAGCGCTCAAGGCCATAGCCAACCACTGTGTTCACATCGTTATGCAGGTATCCGCCGCTCAGCAGCTCCCTGATCAGGAACGGCGTTCCGCCAGCCTCGTGGAAAGCATTCACGTCTTCCTGCCCGTTAGGGTAGATCCGGGTCATGGACGGAACCACGGAGGAAAGCTCGGCGTAGTCGTTCCAGTCGATGATGATCCCCGCCGCCCGGGCAATCGCTATCCAGTGAATGGTGTGATTGGTGGAACCGCCAGTAACCAGCAGCGCCACCAGAGCATTGACGATGCTCTTTTCATCCACCATATCGCCCAGACCCAGCTCGCCACCGTGAGGCTTGGACAGCCTGATCACCTGCTCGGTCGCCGCCCGGGTAAGCTCATCACGGAGCGGCGTATTGGGGTTCACAAACGCCGACCCCGGCATATGCAGGCCCATGACTTCCACCAACAGCTGGTTGCTGTTGGCGGTGCCGTAAAACGTACAGGTGCCGGGGCTGTGATAGGACTTGCTCTCGGCCTCCAGCAATTCTTCCTTGCCAACCTTGCCCTCGGCGTAAAGCTGGCGGATCCGCTGCTTTTCCTTGTTCGGGAGCCCTGAAGGCATCGGCCCTGCGGGGACCAGAATGGTAGGGAGATAGCCGAAGCTCAGCGAGCCGATCAGAAGGCCAGGCACAATCTTGTCGCAGATCCCCAAAAGCAGCGTGGCATCGAACATGTTGTGACTGAGGGCCACGGCCGTACTCATGGCAATGGTGTCCCGGGAGAACAGGCTCAGCTCCATACCCGGCTGGCCCTGGGTTACGCCGTCACACATGGCCGGCGTGCCCCCGGCCACCTGAGCCACCGACCCCATTCCACGGGCCGCCTCCCGAATAATATCCGGGAACTTTTCGTAGGGTTGGTGGGCCGAAAGCATATCGTTATAGGCCGTTACCATGGCCACGTTGGCCTTGTTCATGAATTTCAGGGTGTCTTTGTCGCCCTGATTACAGGCCGCGAAACCGTGGGCCAGATTGCCGCAGGACAGAGAGCTCCGGTGTGGAGACTGGGCTTTGAGGGCATTCATGCGGTTCAGGTAATCCTTCCGCGTTGGGCGACTGCGCTCGATGATTCTCTGGGTAACCTTATCTACGGTCGGGTGCATGGTGGGCTCCATTGCGTAATTTATTAGAGTGGTCGTTTTTAGACGTAATTTTACTTCCTTTTTTTGGCATTTCCACCGTTTTATCGTTCATTTCTTCTTTTTTTGTTGTTATATTTACTACATTACTGAGGTAAAACGAACAAAAAACGACCACCCAAGGAGTCAGACAATGACAATCCGTATCGCAATTAACGGTTTTGGCCGCATCGGTCGCAATGTTCTCAGAGCATTGTATGAAAATAACTACCGGAGCCAGCTACAGGTTGTTGCCATTAACGACCTTGGCGACGCCGAAACCAACGCCCATCTGCTCAAGTATGACAGTGTTCATGGTCGATTTGAGGCCGATGTCAGCCACGACTCAGAATCGCTGACAGTGAACGGCGACCGCATTGCCATCACAGCACTGCGCAACCCCGAAGAACTGCCCTGGAAAGATCACCGTGTCGATGTTGTTTTCGAGTGCACCGGGCTTTTCACCAAACGGGACAAGGCGGCAGCTCACCTGAAAGCCGGCGCGCGCAAGGTCATCATCTCTGCACCCAGCCCCGATGCGGATGCCATGATTGTCTACGGCGTGAATCACGAAACCCTGACCACCAATCACGACATTATCTCCAACGCGTCTTGCACTACCAACTGCCTGGCACCGGTTGTTGAAGCTTTGCACAAGGCCATCGGCATCGAGAGTGGCCTGATGACCACCATCCACTCCTACACCAACGACCAGAAACTGAGCGACGTGTACCACTCTGATCTTTACCGCGCTCGCTCTGCCACTCAATCGATGATTCCAACGAAGACCGGCGCGGCTGCCGCCATTGGCAAGGTTATTCCGGAACTTGAGGGAAAGCTTGATGGCCTCGCAGTTCGCGTCCCCACCATCAACGTATCATTGGTGGACTTTGGCTTTATCGCCAGCCGCGAAACGACCGTTGACGAAGTAAACGAGGCGATAAAAACAGCGGCCGAGAAAAATCCGGTTCTTGGTTATAATATCGAGAAACTGGTTAGCATCGACTTCAATCACAACGCACTTTCCAGCATCTATGATGCCAACCACACCCGCGTTCTGGGTCGTCACGTAAAAGTCATGGCATGGTACGATAATGAATGGGGCTTCTCGAATCGTATGCTGGATAATGCCCTCGCCCTCTTCGAGGCCGGCCAGTAAATCTGGCCGTTTCAGCTGATTCCGCTACTCTTTTCGAGACCATTTTGAAGAACCAAAGGACACCAACCATGCTCAGGCGTACCAAGATTGTCGCCACTCTCGGCCCGGCCACCGATTCACCGGAATCCCTCGCGGCCATTATCGCCGCCGGTGTGGATGTCACCCGACTCAACTTTTCCCACGGCAGCGCCGAAGAGCACATCGGCCGCGCTCGCCGGGTTCGCGAAGCAGCAGCGGCCCAAGGCCGGTTTGTCGCTTTGCTGGCCGATTTGCAGGGCCCCAAGTTGCGCATCGCACGGTTCTCGGAGAACAAGGTCACCCTCAAGGCAGGCCAGACGTTTATCCTGGACGCTGCCATGGACAAGGAGGCGGGTACCGAGGAAAAGGTCGGCATCGACTACGAGCAACTGATCGAAGATGTGGAACCGGGAGACATTCTGGTTCTGGACGATGGCCGCATTGAGATGGAAGTGCAGTCGGTCAGCGACCACAGCATCACTTCCACCGTGCTTATCGGAGGCCCGCTCTCGAATAACAAGGGCCTGAACAAGCGCGGCGGCGGCCTGTCCGCTGAGGCACTGACGGAAAAGGACAAGCAGGACATCGTCACAGCCGCCAAACTGGGCGCGGATTACGTGGCGGTTTCGTTTGTTCGCACCGCCGAGGATATGCACATCGCCCGGCGCCTGCTTAAGGAAGCAGGCTCTGACGCCGGCCTAGTCGCCAAAATCGAACGGGCAGAGCTTGCCGACGATGTGGAAGCCCTGGACGCGGTAATCGAAGCATCCGATGCGGTCATGGTTGCCCGTGGCGATCTGGCCGTTGAAATCGGCGACGCCCAGTTGGTGGGCGTACAGAAGCACATCATCTCCCGCGCCCGCGTTCTCAACCGCGCGGTGATCACGGCCACGCAGATGATGGAGTCGATGATCACCAGCCCCATGCCAACGCGAGCCGAAGTCTCAGACGTTGCCAACGCGGTGATGGACTATACCGATGCAGTGATGCTGTCTGCGGAAACGGCCGTGGGTGATTATCCCAAGGAAGCAGTCGAAGCCATGGTGCGCATTTGCCTGGGCGCAGAGAAGCATCCGTCGATGCATCAGTCCAAACACCGGATTCACGAGAGCATGGAGGAAGTTGATGAAGCTATCGCTCTTTCCGCCATGTACGCAGCGAACCACCTTGAGGGTGTCTCGGCCATTATCTGCATGACCGAGACGGGTGCCACGCCAAGGTTGATGTCTCGCATCAAATCGAGCCTGCCAATCTTTGCGTTTTCGCGCCATCACTCCACCCAGCATCGGGTCGTTATGTTCCGTGGCGTTCAGACGGTGCCTTTCGATTCAGCCAAGATTCCGAACGAGCGGACCAATGCGCTGGCGGTGTCGGAGCTGGTGAATCGCGGAGCAGTCAAGGACGGTGATCTGGTGGTGATTACCAAGGGTGATTATGTGAATGCCCAGGGTGGTACCAATACCATGAAGATTGTTCGGGTTGGTTCTGATATTCGCTGACTGTAAGCCTTCTTTCCAGCCCTTAGTCGATTGGTGCGTGGCCTTGTAGCCTGCGGCAATGTGCGAATCGGCAGTGGGGCTCCCCTTTCCAAAAAACGCTACGAGCACATCCATGTGCGCTTGGCTGTGGCCATCCTTGGCCACAGACATTTTTGGAAAGGGGAACCCCACTCCCTCGTTCAGAATGTTGCAGTTTTCTCGGCGTGACAGTTTCTCGAGTATTGAGACCTACAAGGTTGCGACGAATACTCGCGTTATCGGAAGTTTTGCTAAGCGCTTCTGGGCGGGGCTGACGGGAATGTCGCTGGCCATGGATGGCCAGCGCCAAGCGCACATGGATGTGCTCGTAGCGTTTCCCGTCAGTCCCGCCCAGAAGCGCGCAAACGCCGAAACCTTCAGGCTACAAGAACGAGAACAAGACCAAAGTCAGAGGTCCGCCAGACTCCCCCGCGCAATCTCGGTAATCTGCGCCCAGTCTTTGGCCGCCACCACATCTGCAGGGGTCAACCAGGTGCCACCAACGGCCTGGACGTTGCCGAGGGCCAGGTAGTCGGCTGCGGTGTTTCGGCGGATGCCGCCTGTGGGACAGAAGGTGACGTCCGGGAACGGCCCGCTGAAGGCTTTGAGGGCCGGGATGCCGCCGGCGACTTCGGCGGGGAAGAATTTGAATTCGCGGTAGCCGAGGTTATAGCCAATCATCATTTCCGAGATGGTGGCAATGCCCGGCAACAGCGGGGCTTCGGAGGTCAGGCCGAATTCCAGGATGGCTTCGGTTACGCCCGGGGTGATTACGAACTGGGCGCCAGCGGCCTCTACCTGTCGGTACTGGGCAATGCTTGTAACGGTGCCCGCGCCCACCCAGGCGTCCGGGATGGCTTTGCGGACTTCTTCGATGGCTTTTAGGCCGTGCTCAGTGCGCAGGGTGATTTCGAGGACGTTGATGCCGCCATCAACGAGAGCCTGGCAAAGGGGCACGGCGTCGTCGAGGTCCTGAATGGCGATGACCGGCACCAGGGCTGAGGATTGCAGTACTGCCCTGACGCGCTCGCGATGGTAATCGGAAAGTTGGCTCACGGTTTTCTCCATAACAAATGTCGGGCGTTTCAGGGACTCCAGAACACCTGGAGGCCTGGTTTCAGGAAAGCTCTGATTGGCATCTCGAGCACCTTGTCCGGTTCAGACATAGCACGGTCCAGTGTCTGCAGTTTGTCCTCGCCCTTCAGATGCAACGCGGTAAATCGGGCATCCCTCAGGGGTGGCCAGGTCAAGGTGATGCGTTTCTGCGGCTGCGACGCGGGCGTGGCGGGCGCAACGATTTCCTGGCATTCAGGATTCATCGCACTTTCCAATTCGGGTGCGTCGGGAAACAGTGAGGCGGTATGGCCGTCGTTGCCCATACCAAGAATCAGCACGTCGATGGGCAGGGCCAGGTTCACGAGCTCGGCCTTCACTCGCTCAAGACCCTCTGAGGGTGTCGCACCAGGCTGTTTGAGCGACAGGAACCGGGCCGAGGCCGCCTTATTCTGCAGCAGGTTCTCCCGAACCAGGCGGGTATTGCTGGCGTCATCGTTTTCTTCCACCCAACGCTCATCCGCCAGCAGAACGTCTACCCTGCCCCAATCCAGATCCTTGCCGGACAGCGCCCTGAAAAATGGCAGCGGCGTGGAACCGCCGGATACCACCAGGCTCGCCCTGGGCACCTCTCTCAGGCGGGCCGCCAGAAATCCCGCCACGGCATCAGCAAGATCCAGGGCCACGCCATCAGCGGTTTCACCTGAGCGATCACTGACACCCTCGGGCAAACGCAGATCAGACATCTTCATACCAGCTCCTGCCATCCCGGGTAATCATGGCGATGGAAGCAACGGGGCCCCAGGTTCCCGCCGCGTAACGTTTTGGCGGCTCGCCGCCATCCTTCCAGTTCCGAATAACCTGATCGACCCAGCGCCAGGCATACTCCACCTCGTCACGGCGCACGAACAGGTACTGGTTACCCTTCATTACCTCCCAAAGCAAACGCTCGTAGGCGTCGGGAATCCGATCGGTAACAAAGGTCTCAGAAAAGGTGAGCTCCAGAGGGCCTTGACGAAGTCGCATGCCCTTATCCAGGCCCTGGTCCTTGGTGAGGATCTTCAGGGCCATGCCTTCGTCAGGCTGAAGACGGATAATCAGCTTGTTGTTGGCAAGGTGCTTCTGGTCCGGATCAAAAATGTAATGCGGCGCAGGCTTGAAGTGGATGATGATCTGGGACAGCTTTTCGGGGAGGCGTTTACCAGTGCGAATGTAAAACGGGACACCTGACCAGCGCCAGTTGTCGATCTCTGCTTTCAGGGCAACGAAAGTTTCAGTAGCGCTGCCCTTGTTTGCCCCCTCCTCCTCCAGATAGCCGGGCACCGGCCTGCCGTTACTGGTGCCGGCGGTGTACTGGCCACGCACCACGTAACTGTCCATCATATCGGGCGTTATGCGCTTCAAGGCCTTGAGAACCTTGACCTTCTCATCCCGGATGCTGTCGGCAGACAGGTCCGAGGGCGGGTCCATGGCGATCAGGCATAACAGCTGAAGCAGGTGATTCTGGATCATATCGCGAATCTGGCCAGCTTTGTCGAAATAGCCCCACCGTCCCTCGATGCCAACGCTCTCGGCCACCGTGATCTCCACGTGGGAAATGTGGTTCTGGTCCCACTGGGAGGCAAACAGGTTGTTGGCAAAACGCAGAGCGATCAGGTTCTGGACCGTTTCCTTACCCAGGTAATGATCAATCCGGAACAGCTGGTTCTCGTTGTAGACCTCGCCAAGCTCATCGTTGATCACCTTCGACGACTCCAGGTCGTGACCGATCGGCTTCTCGACCACTACCCGCGTCTTCTCGGTGCAGCAACTGGCGGCCCGCAGATTTCGGGCTATGACGCCATACATGGACGGCGGGGTGGCCATATAAACAATAAGCTCATTATTGGCATCATCACGCCACTCGTTGAGCACACCAAAAGCGTCGGGTTCGTTAAAATCCAAAATCTGGTAATCGACCCGCTTAAGGAAGGATTCGGCCAGTCCAGCATCGAACTCTTCCGGCTTTACGTACTGCTTCAGCTTGTCAAACAACTGCTGGCGCACGGTCTCGGTATCGGCATCTGAGCGGGCAATGGCCAGGACCCGGCTCCCCTCCGCCAAGAGGTTGGCGCGCTCAAGCTGGTACAGCGCCGGAAACAGTTTTCGCTGGGCAAGGTCACCCAAGGCTCCGAAGAGCATCAGGTCACAACGGGTATTGATCTTGTTGACCATTGGTTCCTTCTCTCTGGTGGGCAGTCCGTCGCAAAAACTCGACGACAGAACTCAATGTAGTAATTTTAACCAAATAATGACATCCAAAAATCGTTTTTCCAAGAAAAAACTGCGTTTCGTGATACTTTTACTACCCAAAAACCGGTAAAAAAGCGGTATAATCACCGCGTTTTCAAGACAACGACCGCCCATGATTCAGGGAGTACCATTGATGGCCGCGAACCAGGCGCACCGTGACGACAATCTGCTTGAGGACATCCAGTCCAGGCTGGAGACCCTTAACAAATCCGAGCGGAAAGTGGCCGAGGCCATTCTCCGTGACCCAAGCGCGGCCACCCGTTACAGCATAGCTGCCCTGGCGAGAGCCGCCGACGTCAGCGAACCCACCGTTAACCGTTTCTGCCGGGGTTTCTCGGCAACAGGTTTCCCGGATTTCAAGATTCGCCTCGCCCAGAGTATCGCTACCGGCACCCCCTATATCGGCCAGAACGTGGAGCCCGACGACACCGTTGCCGAATTCGCAGACAAGATCATGCTCAGTACCATTGCCAGCCTGGACAAGGCTCGGCAAGCGCTCGACCCGAAAGCCCTGGCAACGGCCATTGATTACCTGATCCAGGCCAAACAGATCAATTTCTTTGGCATGGGCGGATCTGCTGCTGTGGCTATGGATGCCCAGCACAAGTTTTTCCGCTTCAATATCCCGGTCATGTCCTACGACGACGCCCTGATGCAGCGCATGGTGGCGGCCGGAGCAAACGTGGGCGATGTTATCGTGCTCATTTCCTACACGGGCCGCACCCGGGAAACCGTGGATATCGCACAACTTGCGCGGGCCAACGGTGCTACGGTGATCGGTATCACCAACCCCGATTCCCCCCTGGCGGAAAGCTGCACGGTGGTGCTGGGCGTCACCGCGCCGGAGGACACTGAGGTCTATATGCCAATGTCCTCTCGGATCATTCATCTGAGCGTTATCGACATTCTTGCAACCGGCGTAACCCTCAAACGCGGCGCGGATTTCCTCGGGCACCTCAAGAAGATCAAGGAAAGCCTCAAGCCCACCCGCTTCCCACCGACCTGAGCCTCAGTGCCACAATAGAAGAGGTCAGCAGATACAAGAAAGCCCGGGCATTCGCACCGGGCTTTTCGTTGATCGCGGGGCGCCATTCGGCGCCTTTTTCATGAGGCGGATATCAGGGTCTCTCGACCTCCGCCCGGTTTCGAAGGAACTGCTGGTACGCGGCGTATTCCCTCTGGCCTTCGAGAGATGCCAGGAATTCCCGAAGCTGGTTCAGTTCGGTGCCATCTTCCGAGACCTGCCCGTCCGTGACCTCGTCCAGCGCGATCACCGCGGCAGAATTGGCCATCACAGCCTTGCCAAACCGGGCGCCATCCGCCGGGCGCGGCAAAGAAAACACCTGCTGGAGAATGGCGGGACCTGCCTCGGAGGCGTTCCGTGCCAGCCCTTCATAGCTGGACCACTCACCAATACCCTCGGGGCTCTCACCTGACTCAAGGTCAGCGATAATCGCGTCAGCCCTTTCAGAAAGAGCTTCCCGCGTCTTGCGCTGCTCCAGCGTCGTCCGGATCTGATCGCGAACCTGATCCAGGGGCAGCTGCTCGGCTTCATGATACTTATTCACCCGGGCAACGACAGACACGTTGTCACCCACATCGATCAACTCGGTGTTGTAACCCGCGTCGAGGACATCTTCGGAAAACAACTGTCGTACCAGACCGGCGTGGTCAAACGGCGCCTGACCACCGTCACGGGTAACGCCGTTGGCCTCCCGCACCTCAAGCCCGAGCTCTTCGGCAGGGCCGGCCAGATCATCGGCGGCATACGCGGAGTCGGCAAGCTCTGCCCGGACTTCAGCAAACTGCTCACGAGCCTTTTCACGGGCCAGCTCACGACGGAGCTGGTCTTCCATTTCATCCAGAGACGGCACCTCGGACTCCCTGACATCCTCGAGGCGAATAAGATGAACCCCGAACGATGTCCGAACCGGCTCGGAAACTTCGCCTTCCTCAAGGGCAAACAGGGCTTCCTCGAAGGGCTCGGCGTAAATGCCACGACCGGCATAGCCCAGGTCGCCGCCGTCTTCGGCCGAAACGGTATCAATGGAATACTCCCGCGCCAGGTCAGCAAATGACTCCCCGGCCGCCAGGCGCTCCTGGATCGTTGCCATGGTTTCGTCTGCGTCACTGCCCTCTTCGATCAGGATGTGGGACGCCCGACGCTCCTCACTGGCCAGATCGGCAGCCTGCTGCTCGTAATAGGCCTGAAGCTCCGCATCGTCAACTTCAATGCTCTCAGCAAGGGCACCCAGCGAAAGCGTGATGTAGGCAGCGTCTACACGCTCCGGCTGCTGAAACGCACCCGAGTTTTCTTCATAAAAGGCTTCAACGTCAGCATCAGAAACCGATACCGCGTCCGCCACTGAGCTGGCAGGAATATCCAGTACCCGGAAACTGCGTGTCTGGTTCTGAATCTGGAGCAGCTGCTCGGCATTCTCATCCGCCACCAGGCCACTCTGAACGATACCCGCACGGATCTGGTTCACCACATATTGCTTGCGCATGGCTTCCCGAAACTCGCCCACGCCCATGCCCATATTACGGACTGTGGCCACAAAGCGGTCGCGATTGAACTGGCCATCCACCTGGAACTGCGGCATCTGGGTAATCAACGCATCGATATCAGCATCATTGAGCTCCAGTCCCTGAGCGTTGGCATCCTGGATCAGGACCTGCTCCTGGATCAGGGAATCCAGAACGTCTGTGCGAATCTGGTCTTCGTCAAGCATCGAGGGATCCGGGTTTTCCATTCTGGATAGCCGGCGCTGGCTCTCCATCTGGACCACGCGGAGAAACTCCCGCTCGGTAATATCCTCGCCGTTGACGGTTGCCACCTCAGGCTCGCCGGAGAAGCCGCCGACAATGGCGTCCATCCCCCAGATGGATAGCGACACAATAAGAAGACCAATGATGACCTTGGCGATCGTGCCCTGGGCATTGTTCCGAATATCTTGAAGCATGTTTCTCCCGGATCCCTGTTCAAGGTAGTGCAGTTTTATTCGTTTCAGCGCGCGGCGAAGGGCGGACCTAACGTAAAAAGGCGCACCCGGTGTGGAATGCGCCTTGAATTCTTCTTGGGTGGCTTCCTGCGACAGAAGCCACCGGAGAAAGAACCGTTACTTAACGGCGTCTTTCAGGGCCTTGCCTGCTTTGAACCCAGGCACTTTGGAGGCCGGAATCTTGATCTCGGCACCAGTCTGCGGGTTACGACCGGTACGAGCAGCACGCTCTTTTACGGAGAAGGTACCAAAACCGATCAGAGTTACCTGATCGCCTTTTTTCAGGGCACCGGTGATTGAGTTGGTCATTGCGTCCAGAGCACGGCCAGCGGCGGCTTTGGAGATATCTGCGGACTCTGCAATTGCATCGATAAGTTCGGACTTGTTCACACTAAACCCCTTCGATTTCAGGTTGAAGATGTTATAGGTTGGTTTGTTTTTTCTCGGACGTTCTCGACTATCGCATAAGCGGTCGGAGAATTCCATTCTTCACTTTTCTTATTCCTTTCGGCTTTATACCGGCATTCGGAATAGGGACTGACTGCGCGGGAGCCCTTGGTATTGGCTGCTTCACGGCCAAACAGTTATACCAATGGGCTCTCAGGCATGTCAACAACTCATCAAGGCTTTAATGTGTATTTATGCGCTCTGACGCGTCGCCTTCTTCGTCACGCGGCTTGCCAGAACCCGTTTCCGGAGATGAATCTTCAGCCCTGGGCTCGGGTGGATAGGCCAGTGCAATATCCAGCACTTCGTCGATCCACTTCACAGGACGAATCTCCAGCGACTCCTTGATGTTTTCAGGTATCTCCTTGAGATCCCTGACATTCTCATCCGGAATGATCACCGTCTTGATGCCACCCCGATGCGCTGCCAGAAGCTTTTCTTTCAACCCACCGATGGCAAGAACACGTCCACGCAGAGTGATTTCACCGGTCATTGCAACGTCGGCGCGAACCGGAATCTTGGTCAGAGAAGAAACCAGCGCTGTGCACATACCGATACCGGCACTGGGACCATCTTTCGGTGTCGCACCCTCCGGTACATGCACGTGCAGATCGTGCTTCTCGTGGAAATCATCGGCAATTCCAAGACCGGGTGCCCGGCTACGTACCACCGTCAATGCCGTCTGGATGGACTCCTGCATGACATCACCCAGGGAACCCGTCTTCACGACCCGGCCCTTGCCAGGCGTGAGGGCGCACTCAATATGCAGCAGTTCGCCACCCACCTGGGTCCAAGCCAGACCGGTCACCTGACCAATCTCGTTCTTTTCCTCGGCGAGGCCGTACTTGAATTTTTTGACCCCCGAGTAATCTTCGAGCATGTCCTGCGTGAGAGTGACAGAGACCTTCTCTCCGCTCTCCACATGGTCACGCACCACCTTGCGGCAGATCTTGGCAATCTCGCGCTCCAGGCCACGTACACCGGCTTCACGGGTGTAGTAGCGGATCAGGTCGCGAAGGGTGTCCTCTGGCAACTTGAGCTCATCCTTGCGCAGGCCGTTGGCCTTGATCTGCTTCGGCAACAGATAACGCAGCGCAATATTGACCTTCTCGTCCTCCGTGTAACCCGGGATACGGATGATTTCCATCCGGTCCAGCAGGGCAGGAGGAATGTCCATGGAGTTGGAGGTACACACGAACATCACATCGGAGAGATCGTAATCCACTTCCAGATAGTGATCGTTGAACGTGTGATTCTGTTCCGGGTCGAGAACCTCCAGCAACGCCGAGGCCGGATCACCACGATGATCCATGCCCATCTTGTCGATTTCATCGAACAGGAACAGCGGATTCTTCACGCCCACCTTGGACAGCTTCTGAAGAAGCTTACCGGGCAACGCACCAATGTAGGTTTTCCGGTGGCCGCGGATTTCAGCTTCATCACGCACGCCGCCGAGGGCCATCCGGGTGTACTTCCGGTTGGTCGCACGGGCAATGGACTGACCGAGCGAAGTCTTGCCCACCCCGGGAGGACCAACGAGGCACAGCACAGGACCCTTGACCTTCTTCACACGGCTCTGAACCGCAAGGTATTCGAGAATGCGCTTTTTGACTTCATCGAGGCCATAGTGGTCCCGATCGAGAATTTCACGGGCTTTTTCGATGTCGTGACGGACACGGCTGCGCTTCTTCCAGGGAATCGCCAGCATCCAGTCAATATAGCCACGGACGACGGTCGCTTCCGCAGACATCGGAGACATCATCTTGAGCTTGTTCAGCTCCGTTTCAGTCTTTTTGCGGGCCTCTTCCGGCAATCCGGCTTCTTCCAGCTTCTGCTCAAGCTCTTCGAAGTCGTTGTTGCCTTCGCCCAGGTTACCCATCTCTTTCTGGATAGCCTTCATCTGTTCGTTCAGGTAGTACTCGCGCTGGCTGCGCTCCATCTGCTTTTTCACGCGGCCACGGATGCGCTTCTCAACCTCGATCAGGTCGATTTCGCCATCCAGCTTACCAAGCAGCAAGTCCACCCGCTTGCGGATATCCAGCGCTTCCAGCAGTTCCTGCTTTTCCGGAATACGCATTTCCAGGTGAGCAGCCATGGTGTCGGCCAGGCGTTCAAGCTCCTCAATACCGGTGAGAGCATTGGAGACCTCGGAAGGGACCTTTTTGGAGAGTTTCACGTACTTCTCGAACTCGTCCATCAGGGTCTTTATCAGGACCTCCTGCTCGCGCTCGGGCAGCCCTTCTTCATCCATCAGGACAGCGCCACCGGACAGGTACTCACCCTCGGAGATATCGCTGATGGTGGCTCGGGCGTTGCCCTCTACCAACACCTTGACGGTGCCATCGGGCAGGCGAAGCATCTGCAGAACCGTTGCCAGCGTGCCCATCTCGAACACATCCTTCGGACCCGGCTCATCAGTAGAGGCGTCTTTCTGGGCTACCAGGAGGATTTCCTTGCTTCCTTCCATCGCGGCTTCGAGAGCCTGAATGGATTTTTCTCGGCCCACAAACAGTGGGACCACCATGTGCGGAAACACCACTACGTCACGCAGCGGAAGCAGCGGGTACTCTTGCACGGCATCTTCGGGTATACGGGTCATTGGGAATCCTCTGACGGTATTTCTTTCAGCATATCACCCTTCATTGGGGCGCCCGCAAAAATTGCAATCTTTTTACTAAACGAAACAGGGCAGGAATATCGCGATACAAAAACGCGAAAAGGGGCGTTGCCGCCCCTCTTCATTTCAACCGCTAACCTAGACTCAATCCTCGGGCACAGCCTTGGCGTGATCACTGCTGGCGTAAATCTTGAAGGGCTCGGAGTCCCCGCTGATCACGCTTTCATCGATCACCACTTTGGTCACGTCATGCTCAGAGGGAATCTGGTACATGGTGTCCAGAAGCGTCGCCTCCATAATGGAACGCAGACCACGGGCGCCTGTCTTCCTCTCCATGGCCTTACGGGCAACTGCCCGAAGCGCATCTTCACGAAAATCGAGCTCGACCCCTTCCATATCAAACAGTTTCTGGTACTGCTTGGTCAGGGAGTTCTTGGGCTCGGTCAGAATCTGCACCAGCGCTTCTTCATCAAGTTCGTTGAGGGTTGCCACTACCGGCAAACGACCCACAAACTCCGGAATCAGGCCGTACTTCACGAGGTCCTCGGTCTCCACATCCTTGATAACGTCGCCGGTATTCTTGGCATCGTCCTGACTGGCAACCGAAGCAGAGAAACCGATGCTGTTCTTCTCAGTACGCTCGCGAATTACCTTGTCCAATCCGGCAAAGGCGCCACCGCAGATAAACAGCATATTGCCGGTATCAACCTGCAGGAATTCCTGCTGCGGATGCTTGCGACCTCCCTGCGGCGGGACCGATGCAACGGTACCCTCGATCAGCTTCAACAGTGCCTGCTGAACACCCTCACCGGAAACATCCCGGGTAATGGAAGGGTTGTCAGACTTGCGGGAAATCTTGTCGATCTCGTCAATGTAGACTATGCCCCTCTGAGCCTTGTCGACATCGTAATCGCATTTCTGCAGCAGTTTCTGGATGATGTTCTCGACATCCTCACCAACGTAGCCGGCTTCAGTCAGCGTGGTGGCGTCGGCGATCGTGAAGGGCACGTTCAGCATCCGCGCCAGAGTCTCGGCCAGCAGAGTTTTACCACTACCGGTTGGGCCAATCAGCAGAATGTTACTCTTGCCTAGCTCGACATCACCCTTGCCTTCGCCATAACGCAAACGCTTGTAGTGGTTGTAGACCGCCACCGACAAGACGACCTTGGCCCGATCCTGACCAATCACGTATTCATCAAGGGTATTGCGGATCTCGGCCGGTGTAGGAAGGCGATCGCTCGGCTCTTCCTGTGCATTCTCCTGGATTTCCTCCCGGATAATGTCATTGCACAGGTCGACACACTCGTCGCAGATGAACACCGAGGGCCCTGCAATGAGCTTTCGGACTTCATGCTGGCTCTTTCCACAAAACGAGCAGTAGAGCAACTTGCCGTTATCGTCGCCCCTGCCGTTTCTTTCATCTGCCATTGAAATACCTCTGATCTCGTTTTGCCGGCGTCACTGCCTGATACGCCGGCCAAGTATGATGCGATTACTTCCAGTATTATTTATTCGGTACGCGCTTATCAAGTATTGAATCGATCAGCCCATACTC
Organism: Marinobacter flavimaris; assembly: GCF_002933295.1. Lineage (GTDB taxonomy): Bacteria > Pseudomonadota > Gammaproteobacteria > Pseudomonadales > Oleiphilaceae > Marinobacter > Marinobacter flavimaris. Next base: position 566,541 of record NZ_PSSW01000001.1, on the reverse strand, counting down.
TTTCGCCTGAGCCGGATCCATGAAGTTGTCACGGTCCGTATCCTTGGCGATAGTCTCCAGATCCTGACCGGTGTGATGGGCCAGGATCGAATTCAGGGTATGACGAATCTTCAGGATTTCACGGGTGTGAATCTCGATATCCGTTGCCTGACCCTGATAGCCACCCAGCGGCTGGTGGATCATCACTCGGGAGTTCGGCAGACACGCCCGCTTCCCGGCAGCACCGCCCGCCAAAAGGAAGGCACCCATGCTGGCCGCCTGGCCAACACAAAGTGTAGCTACATCCGGCTTGATAAACTGCATGGTGTCGTAGATAGACATACCTGCAGTTACCGAGCCGCCGGGGCTGTTGATATAGAGGTGAATATCCTTGTCCGGGTTTTCAGACTCAAGGAACAGGAGCTGGGCCACAATCAGATTCGCCATGTGGTCCTCAACCGGACCCACCATGAAGATCACCCGCTCCTTGAGCAGACGGGAATAAATGTCGAACGACCGCTCGCCGCGAGCTGTCTGCTCGATAACAATCGGTACCAGTCCGGAATTGGTAACCATTGCGGGACCATCAATTGGTTTCTGCGTCATGATGCGCCTGAACTCCTTATGGACAATGGGTCGTGGACTCGCGCCACGGCAGTTTCAATAAAGTTGCACCCCATACTTTGCCAGCAGCGGCCCCAGATGAAAACAGCCGGGCATGCCGGCTGTTCTCGGGGGTCGGCCTTCGGGACCGGCTTTCTACTCCGATCCCGGGCAAAATCAGCGCTGGGGCTGACCGGCCTGAACGGCCTCTTCATATTTGACTTTCTTTTCCTTGACCTGGGCCTGCTCCAGCACGTGGTCAACAACTGCATCCTCCAGGACTGAAGACTCGATCTGAGACTTCTGCTCCGGGTTGCTGTTGAAGTGTGCAACCACTTCTTCTGGCTGTTCATACGTAGACGCGATCTCCTGGATCTTTTCGTCTACCTTGGCCGGGTCGGCTTTCAGGTCGTTTTTCTTGACCACTTCCTGGAACAGCAGGCCAGTTTTCACGCGGCGCTCAGCCTGCTCCTGGAAAATTTCCTTGGGCAGCTGCTGCGGATCAATCTGGCCGCCGAAACGCTGGACGGCGTCCTGACGGAGACGATCGATTTCCTGATCAACCAGGGCAGCCGGAATATCCAGCTCAGTGGTTTCCAGCAGACCGTCAACAACGTCGTTCTTGACCTTGTTGGAAACCGCCTGCTTGAGCTCGCGCTCCATGTTCTTTTTGACTTCTTCGCGGAAAGTCGCTTCGTCTTCGGCATCAATACCGAACTTCTTGAAGAATTCGGTGTCGAGTTCCGGCAACTGCGGCTCTTCAACCTTGTGAATCTTGATCTCGAACTTGGCCGGCTTACCCGCCAGATCTTCGTTGTGGTAATCCTCCGGGAAGGTAACCTCAATTTCCATGTCTTCGCCGGCCTTACCACCAACGATGGCCTTCTCAAAGCCCGGAATCATCTGGCCGGAGCCCAGAGTCAGACGATGGCCTTCAGCGGCTCCGCCTTCGAATTCTTCACCGTCGATAAAACCTTTGAAGTCAATGGTCAGCACGTCCTTATTCTTGGACTTGCGCTTGACTTCTTTCATGGTGGCCTGCTGACGACGCAGGTTGTCGATCATGTTGTCGACATCTTTGTCGGTGATCTCGGAAGTCAGCTTCTCGACTGAAATCTTGCTGAGATCGCCCAGCTCGATTTCCGGCAGCACTTCGAAGATGGCGACAAATTCAAGGTCTTTGCCCTCTTCCATGGTCTTTGGCTCGAACTTCGGCCAACCTGCCGGGTTGATATCCTGTTCCTGCAGTGCCTTGATGTAGTTGTCGCGCATAACCTCGCCAACGATTTCCTGGCGGACGCTGTCACCGAAACGACGCTTGACGACGCTCATGGGCACCTTACCCGGACGGAAACCGTTCAGGCGCACGGTACGCGCTGTTTCCTGCAGGCGTTTCTGGACCGCCTGGTCGATTTCCTGGGCGGGCACACCAATCGTCATTCGACGCTCGATGTTGGAGGTCGTTTCAACAGACACTTGCATGGAAGATCCTCAAATTACAGGTTCGGTATGTGAATGAAATTAAACCTAAAAGTCCGGTCCAAGGGAGATTCCCGGAAAAGGACCGAAAATTAAAAGCCGGTAGTTTATCATGCTTTGCACCGCCGAGAGAATCACCCTGCAATGCAGTTTGATGCCGCACAGTCACGGGACCGGCCGAATCTTGAAGGCAGAGATGGGGACGAAAGAGAAAAAAGAAAGGGGTGGTGCGCGAGGAGAGACTCGAACTCTCACGGGTTGCCCCACTGGAACCTAAATCCAGCGCGTCTACCAGTTCCGCCACTCGCGCACAACAGAATGAAGAATGCCCGATGGCAAGCCTGCCATTAATCTATTCAACAAACGCGGAATCTACTCTGAAAGAAAAGTGGGGTGGACGAAGGGGATCGAACCCTCGACCGCAGGAGTCACAATCCTGAGCTCTACCAACTGAGCTACGTCCACCACATCGGGACATGCCTTTACTTTTCAACTTTGCTGGTTACGGTCGCTCCGGCGCGGACCAAGCCAACGACTTGATGGCGCGCCCGGCAGGACTCGAACCTGCGACCACCCGCTTAGAAGGCGGGTGCTCTATCCAGCTGAGCTACGGGCGCTTAACCGTTCGCCCACCTGAACATCCAGAAAATGGTCGGGGTAGAGAGATTCGAACTCCCGACATCCTGCTCCCAAAGCAGGCGCGCTACCAGACTGCGCTATACCCCGTCTGAACTGAACAACAAGTGCCTCAGCAAAGTTGGCGCGCATATTACCGGCGCCGGACGGTGCCGTCAACACGTATTTCCAAATTCCCTGAAACAACAGTCTCTTCAGTGACAAAGCGCCCTGACCAAAGTTCCGGCGCGCGCCGCCCAGACAACCGTCCAATTGGAGTTCCGGCGGAAGCATGAGACAATGCCGACCCTTCAATTTACCGATGCCCAACCGACAAGACGAGACATGACCGCCAAACTGATCAACGGAAAAGAGATTGCCGCCGAAGTAAGACAGCAAGTCGCCGCAGGGGTGGAAGCAAGAACCCAACAGGGGCTTAGAGCGCCCGGACTGGCCGTAGTCCTGGTCGGCAACGATCCCGCATCCCACGTTTACGTGGGCAATAAACGGAAGGCGTGCGACCAGGCGGGAATCCTCTCACTCTCATACGATCTGCCGGAAGACACTTCCCAGGAAGCGCTGGAAGCACTGATTGATGAGCTGAACGAGAACCCCACCGTGGACGGGATCCTGGTGCAACTCCCCCTGCCCTCGCATCTCGATGCAGATCCGATTCTGGTAAAAATCCGGCCAGATAAAGACGTTGATGGCTTCCATCCATACAACATCGGTCGCCTGATGCAGCGTAAGCCCACCCTGCGTCCCTGCACACCGGCCGGCATCATTACCCTGCTCGACAGCATCGACACGCCCTACAAGGGCCAGCACGCCGTCATCGTTGGCGCCTCCAACATCGTCGGCCGCCCCATGAGCATGGAGCTGCTATTGAAGGGTGCCACGACAACCGTGTGTCACCGATTCACTCCGGATCTGGAGAAGTTTGTTCGTGAGGCTGACATCCTGGTTGCAGCCGTCGGCAAGCCAGGCCTGATCAAGGGCGATTGGGTAAAACCGGGTGCAACCGTGATTGATGTGGGCATCAACCGGATGGACGACGGGAAACTGCATGGCGACGTTGATTTCGCAGCCGCTTCGGAGCGCGCGGCCTATATAACGCCGGTTCCCGGCGGCGTAGGGCCGATGACCATCGCCACCCTGCTGCAAAACACCCTCTATGCGACTGATGTCTTGCACAGGGACTGAGCCCGGAGTCAGGGTTCAGGCCCTGCCTGATCCGACGTGCTACAAAAAACCCCGCCGAAGCGGGGTTTTTTATTTCGCAGCTCTTACTGCCCGTATTTGGCTTTCGCCTTCAGGCGGTAAGCGTGCAGTAGCGGCTCAGTGTAGCCATTAGGCTGCTCGCGGCCCTTGAGAACCAGATCCAGCGCTGCCTGGAAGGCCACACTGTCATCGAAGTTCCCGGCCATCGGGCGGTACGCCGAATCACCGGCGTTCTGCTTGTCGACCACCGCTGCCATACGCTTCATGGTCTCCATGATCTGATCTTCAGAGCAGATACCATGGTGCAGCCAGTTGGCCAGCAACTGAGAGGCGATACGCAGAGTCGCACGGTCTTCCATCAGGCCGACATCGTTGATGTCCGGCACCTTGGAGCAGCCAACGCCCTGGTCAATCCAGCGCACAACGTAACCGAGGATACCCTGGACGTTGTTGTCCAGCTCCTGCTGGATGTCCTCGGCGCTCAAAGAAGCAGGATCATCCATCACCGGTACTGTCAGGATATCGTCCAGCGCAGCGCGTGTGCGGCTTTCCAGCTGCTTCTGGACATCAGCCACACTTACCTGATGGTAGTGAGTGGCGTGCAGTGTAGCCGCCGTGGGAGATGGAACCCAGGCAGTGTTCGCACCAGCCTTCGGATGCCCGATTTTCGCTTCCAGCATGCCGGCCATCAGGTCAGGCATGGCCCACATGCCCTTACCAATCTGGGCAACGCCACGGAAACCGGTTTCCAGGCCGATGTCCACGTTCCACTGCTCGTAGGCATTGATCCAGGTCGCCTGCTTCATCGCACCCTTGCGGATAAACGGACCCAGTTCCATGGAGGTATGGATCTCGTCCCCGGTGCGATCCAGGAAACCGGTGTTAATAAACACAGCCCGCTCTTTCGCGGCATGGATACAGGCTTTCAGGTTAACTGTGGTGCGACGCTCCTCGTCCATGATGCCGACCTTCAGGCTGAAGCGCGGCAGGCTCAATGCATCCTCTACACGACCGAAAAATTCGTTGGTGAATGCCACCTCTTCCGGCCCGTGCATCTTAGGCTTCACGATATACATGGAGCCTTTGGTGCTGTTCTGGAACTTGCCATTGCCCTTCATGTCGTGAATGGCGATCAGTGAGGTGATCAGACCGTCCATCAGGCCTTCCGGCACTTCGTTACCGTCTTTCAGCAGGATGGCCGGGTTGGTCATCAGGTGGCCGACGTTACGGATAAACATCAGGCTGCGGCCTTTCAGGCTCAGCTCGCTGCCGTCTGCCGCGGTGTAGGTGCGATCCGCGTTCATCTTGCGGGTCAACTGCTCGCCACCTTTCTCGAAGGTTTCCTGCAGGTCGCCCTTCATCAGGCCCAGCCAGTTGCGATAGGCCAGCGCCTTGTCGTCGGCGTCTACAGCGGCCACGGAGTCTTCGCAGTCCATGATGGTTGTCAGTGCAGACTCCATCAGTACGTCTTTGACGTGGGCACCGTCGTCTTTGCCAATCGGGTGAGTGGCATCGATCTGGATCTCGAAGTGCATGCCGTTCTTGACCAGCAGCACGCCGGTGGGCGCATCAGCGGCACCGGTGTAGCCAACAAAGCCGGCTTCGTCTTTCAGGCCGGTGGACTCACCGTTCTGCAGCTTGACGACCAGTTTGCCACCTTCAACCACATACTTGGCAGCATCTTTGTGACTGCCAGAGGCCAGCGGTGCCGAGCTGTCGAGCAGGTTGCGGGCCCACTCGATAACTTTTGCACCGCGAACCGGATTGTAACCACGGCCTTTTTCAGCGCCGTCTTCCTCGGAAATCGCGTCGGTACCGTACAGCGCATCGTACAGGCTACCCCAACGCGCGTTCGCAGCGTTCAGAGCAAAACGGGCGTTCATGATCGGCACCACCAGCTGAGGGCCGGCCATGGTTGCCACTTCCGGGTCGACATTGGAGGTGGAGATCTTGAACTCGGAAGGCTCGTCAACCAGGTAACCGATGTCTTTCAGGAAAGACTTGTATTCGCCCATGTCGAGCTTCTGGCCCTTGTGATCCCGGTTCCAGCTGTCCATTTTTTCCTGGGTAGCATCACGCTTGGCCAGCAATTCACGGTTGCGTGGCGCCAGCTCGTTCACGATCTTGTCAAATTCTGCCCAGAATTTATCGGCATCGATTCCGGTGCCCGGGATCGCTTCGTTGTTCACGAAATCATACAGATTCTTTGCGACCTGAATGCCGCCGACTTGTACGCGTTCTGTCATCGTTGTCTGCCTCAGTGGGTTACGTTTCCCGACTCCCCCTTCATCTTGAGGGGGCATTCTAATTTGAGCGCCGCATTGTAAGGGAAAATCCTTACAAGATCATTCCTGCAGGCGCAAAACTGGTCTGACCAACCGGCAGCTCCCGGAAATTCAGGCTTTACGCCAGGTCGTCCCCTCTCGGGAATCGTCCAGAATAATACCTTTCTCGAGGAGCTCGTCGCGGATCCGGTCGGCCTCGGCAAAATTCTTTGCCTCGCGGGCATCAGCCCTGGCCTGGATCATTGCTTCAATGTCTTCGGCGCTAAGCTCACCACCCGTGTCTGCCTGGAAGAACGCCTCGGGATCCTGCTGCAGCAGCCCCAGAACACCACCAAGCCTTACCAGAATCGCCGCACTTTGCTTGGCATCGTCTTCACGACCATCGCGACGATGCTGATTGATCTCGTTGGCAACAGCGTGCAGGACCGCAATTGCACCCGCGGTGTTGAAGTCATCGTCCATCGCCTCGGCAAACCGATCGTCGTGCTCGGATTCCGGCACATCGGCGGCCTTGGCGGGCACGATGCCTCTGAGCGCATGGTACAAACGGGTCAGAGTTCGGCCGGCCTCAGCCAGATTTTCCTCAGAGTAATCCACCTGGCTACGATAGTGGCTGGAAACCAGGAAGTAACGGACCACTTCTGCCGGGTACTTCTCCATGATCTCGCGGATGGTGAAGAAGTTACCCAGGGACTTGGACATCTTTTCTTTGTTCACCCGGATGGCACCCGCGTGCATCCAGGTGTTCACAAAAGTGTGGCCAGTGGCACATTCTGACTGGGCAATCTCGTTCTCATGGTGCGGGAACAACAGATCCGGGCCACCGCCGTGAATATCGAATGTGTCGCCGAGACAGCAGGTGGACATCGCAGAGCACTCAATGTGCCAGCCGGGACGACCGTCGCCCCAGGGCGACGGCCAGCTGACCTCCCCTGCCTTTGCCGCTTTCCACAACGCGAAATCTGCAGGGCTTCGCTTGGCTTCCTGAACATCCACCCGCGCGCCCGCCAGAAGATCCTCCAGCTTTTTCTTGCTGAGCTTGCCGTAGTCATCAAAGGAATCGACCGCAAAGTAGACGTCACCATTGTCCGCTGCGTAGGCGTGGCCGCCGGCAATCAGTTTGTGGATCATCGCGATAATTTCGTCGATATACGCGGTGGCCCGGGGCTCTTCATCCGGTGACAGCACGCCGAGACGGGCTTCGTCTTCGTGCATGGCTTTGATCATCCGGTCCGTGAGTTCGTCATAGGGCTCACCGTTTTCATCCGCACGGCGCAGGATCTTGTCGTCAATATCGGTGATATTGCGAACATAGTTCACGTCGTAACCGCGATGACGCAGGTAACGGGTAATCACATCAAAGGCTACCAGCACCCGGGCATGCCCCAGGTGGCAGTAGTCATAGACTGTCATACCGCAGACGTACATCCGGACCTTGCCAGGCTCAATTGGCCGAAACTCTTCCTTCTGTTGGGTCAGAGTATTGTAGATGCGGATCACTTGCCCCCCTTGCCCCAGGAATCCCTGAGCGTAACAGTGCGGTTGAATACCGGCCGACCGGCAGCCTCGGTATGGGCCTGATCACAGAAGAAGTAGCCTTCCCGCTCGAACTGGTATGGAAGATCCATACGGGGCGCGACAAGACTCTTTTCGACGCGCGCGCCTTTGAGAACCACCAGCGATTCCGGATTCAGGTGATCCATCAGATCGCCTTCCTTGTCACTGTCCGGCGACTCGTGGTTAAACAGGCGGTCATACAGATTGATGTCTGCCTCTACACTGTCACTCGCCGAAACCCAGTGAATCACGCCGTTCGGTTTGTAGCCCTCGGGATTGACGCCCAGGGTGTTGGGATCGTACTCACACTTGAGCTCGACAATCTGGCCACTGTCGTCACGAATCACTTCCCGGCAGGTCATCACATAGCCGCCACGGAGGCGTACTGCCTGGTCCGGGGCCAGCCGCTTCCATTTACGCGGCGGCTCCATTTCGAAATCTTCCCGGTCGATATACAGAGTCTGGGTCCAGGGCACTTCCCGCTCGCCCATATCCGGATTTTGCGGGTGCACTGGCAAGGTGAGCGTTTCGCTTTGATCCGCCGGGTAATTGGTCAGCGTGACTTTCAACGGGCGCATCACACACATGGCTCTCGGGGCCCGGGTGTTGAGGTCTTCGCGAATGGCGTGCTCAAGCATGCCCACATCCACAGTGCCGCCGGCCTTGTTCACCCCGATCATGTCGCAGAAGGTGCGGATGGACTCCGGCGTGTAGCCACGCCGGCGCATACCGGAAATGGTTGGCATACGCGGATCGTTCCAGCCATCAACTACATTCTCATCCACCAGACGCTTGAGCTTCCGCTTGGAGGTGATGGTGTAGTTCAGATTCAGCCGCGCAAACTCGATCTGGCGCGGGTGGCAGGGGCCGGAGATGTTATCCAGAACCCAGTCATACAGCGGCCGGTGGTCCTCGAATTCCAGCGTGCACAGGGAGTGGGTAATCCCCTCCAAGGCATCCGAAATGGGATGGGTGAAGTCATACATCGGGTAGATGCACCACTTGTTCCCGGTCTGGTGATGTTCGGCGTAGCGGATGCGATAAAGAATCGGATCCCGCATGTTGATGTTCGGAGAAGACATATCGATCTTGGCCCGCAGCACCAGTTCGCCGTTCTGATACTTGCCGTCCCGCATGTCGCGGAACATCTGCAAGCTCTCCTCCACGGGGCGATCCCGGTAGGGGCTGTTTCTGCCCGGCTCTTTCAGGCTGCCCCGGTACTCGGCCATTTCATCGGCCGTCAGGGCGCACACGTAGGCCTTGTCCCGGGTAATCAGTTCCTCGGCAAATTCATAAAGCGCATCAAAGTAATCCGAGGCATAAAGCACGTCCCCGGCCCACTCGTAACCAAGCCATTCCACATCCTGCTTGATGGCGTCGATGTATTCCTGGTTTTCCTTTTCCGGGTTGGTGTCGTCAAACCGAAGGTTACAGTCGCCGGAAAAGGTCTCGGCGATGCCAAAGTTCAGGCAGATCGATTTGGCGTGACCAATATGCAGGTAGCCATTGGGCTCCGGCGGGAATCGGGTGACCACCTTGCCGGTGTGCTCTCCGCTGGCGATGGCGTCTTCGATCAGGCTCTGGATAAAGTTGTGGGCTTTCTTCGACTCGGCGCTCATACAATCTCTGTTAAAAGGGGAGTGAATCTTAAACCGCGTATTATACTCACAAATCCTTTCCGGACTCATGCATAGCGGGAAAGTCTTGAGTACAATGGGGCCGTTAACGTACCTAACCTTTCTGAACAGGAAAACCTGATGATTCTGCTGAAAACCAACTACGGTGACATCAAGCTGGAACTGGACTACGACAAGGCACCGGAAACCGCCAAAAACTTTGAACAGTACGTTCGCGACGGTTTTTACGATGGCCTGATTTTTCACCGTGTGATCAGCAATTTCATGATTCAGGGCGGCGGCTTCGAGCCGGGCATGACCCCACGTAAAACCCGCGATTCGATTCAGAACGAAGCCGATAACGGACTGAGCAACATGCAGGGAACCATTGCCATGGCACGCACCATGGACCCGCACTCTGCCACAGCCCAGTTCTTTATTAACGTTGAGAATAACGGCTTCCTGGACCACACCGCCAAAAACGCGGAAGGCTGGGGCTACTGCGTGTTCGGCAAAGTGGCCGACGGCATGGACACGGTAAACGCGATTCGAGCAGTGCGCACCACCATGCGTGCAGGCCACCAGGATGTGCCTGCCGATGACGTGGTAATCGAAAAAGCCGAGGTTCTGGAGGACGCGTGACCACGCTGTTTATTTCAGATCTTCACCTCGAGGAATCCCGCCCGGATATTACTGAGGCATTTCTGGGCTTTCTCGACGGGAAAGCCAGTGGTGTTGATCAGCTGTATATTCTCGGTGATTTCTTTGAGGCGTGGATAGGAGATGACGAACGCACGCCGCTCCAGGAGCAGATTGCGACTGCCCTTCGAAAACTGCGGGACAGCGGCACCAGGATTTTCCTGATGCACGGCAACCGGGACTTTCTGATCGGCCAGGACTTCTGCGACCGGGCCGGCGCAACGCTGCTGGACGATCCGACGGTGATTGATCTGTACGGTACCCCTACCCTGCTGATGCATGGCGACAGCCTGTGCACCGCCGATGTGGAATACCAGAAGTTCCGGGCCAACATGCGTAACCCGCAGTGGCAGCAGATGATACTCCAGCGCCCCCTGAAAGACCGCCAGCAAATGGCCCGCCAGCTACGGGAAATCAGCATGGCGAAAAATCAGGGCAAGGAGGAGTTCATCATGGACGTAACGCCCGAGGAAGTGGTCAAGGACTTGGAAACGCACGGTGTCCAGCGAATGATCCATGGCCACACCCATCGCCCCGCGGTTCATGAACTGACGGCCAACGGGTCGCCGGCAAAGCGTATTGTACTGGGAGACTGGGACAAGAACGTTTGGTGGCTTGAGGCAGAGCCAGGCAAGGAGCCCGAGCTATTCAAGGAGCCGTTGTAAAAAAGCCGGGCAAATGCCCGGCTTTTTTAGTCTTGGTTTCAGTGCGCGAGTATCTGCTGGAGGAACTTCTGAGTTCTGGCTTCCTGTGGGTTGGTAAAGAACTCGTGGGGAGGTGCCTGCTCCACAATCTCGCCACCGTCCATGAAAATCACACGGTCCGCCACCGTCTTGGCAAAACCCATCTCATGGGTTACGCAGAGCATGGTCATACCGCTTCCCGCCAATTCAATCATTACGTCCAGCACTTCCTTGATCATCTCCGGATCCAAGGCCGAGGTTGGCTCGTCGAACAGCATGATCTTGGGCTTCATGCACAGGGCCCTGGCAATCGCCACACGCTGTTGCTGGCCGCCCGAAAGCTGCCCCGGGAATTTGTTAGCCTGATCCGGGATCTTGACCCGCTCAAGGTACTCCATCGCAGATGCCTCCGCTTCCTTTCGGGGCGTTTTTCGCACCCAGATCGGCGACAGGCAGCAGTTTTCCAGGACGGTCAGGTGCGGGAAGAGGTTGAAGTGCTGAAACACCATGCCGACTTCCCGCCGAACCGTATCAATGTGGCGGACATCATCGGTCAGCTCGATACCATCAACAATGATTTTGCCCTGCTGATGCTCCTCCAGCCGGTTGATGCAACGGATGAAGGTGGATTTTCCCGAGCCGGATGGCCCACAGATGACAATTCTCTCGCCCTGATCAACGGTCAGGTTGAGATCTTTGAGAACATGGAAGTCCCCGTACCACTTGTGCATGCCCTCAACCCGGATAATCCCCGGTTTTTTTCCCGGCTGGTCCTTCGGCGGGGTCTGCATTTCTGAGGTTTGTGTTTGTTCTGTCATAGGATTACCCGTCAGGTCTTATGACCAGTGTCTAGTTTTCGTTCAAGGTTCTGGCTGTATCTGGAGATGCCGAAGCAGAAGACCCAGAAACAGAACGCCACAAATACATAGCCCTCAATGGCAACATTCTGCCAGGCCGGATCGGTAACCGTGGACTGGACTGTGCCGAGGATATCGAAGAGGCCGATAATCAACACCAGCGTGGTGTCCTTGAACAGGGAAATGAAGGTGTTCACGATACCCGGAATAACCATCTTCAGAGCCTGCGGCAGGATGACCAGCCCCATTTTGCGCCAGTATCCCAGCCCCAGAGCATCGGCAGCCTCATACTGGCCCCGGGGAATGGCCTGCAGGCCACCGCGAATCACTTCCGCCATGTAAGCGGACTGCCACAGGGTTATACCAATCAGCGCCCGCGCCAGTTTCTCGAAGTTCACACCTTCCGGGAGAAACAGCGGCAGCATCACCGAAGCCATGAACAGAACCGTGATCAACGGAACCGCCCGCCATACCTCGATAAAGACCACACAGATCCCGCGGATGATCGGCATCTCGGAGCGACGACCCAGCGCCAGCAATATGCCAATGGGCAAGGACGCAATAATCCCGATGTAAGCCAGGATCAGGGTCAGCATCAGGCCGCCCCATTTCGAGCTCTGCACTTCTTCCAGGCCGAAACTGCCTCCGGGAATCAGGAAGTAGCCAACAATGGGCAAACCAAAGATACCGAACAGCCCGAGCCACTTGCGGCCGGGGAACCGCTCGATGAACTGGGGTACAAAGGAAACCGCCAGCAGCAGGAACATCACGTCGACCCGCCACTGCAGTTCATCCGGGTAGAATCCGTAGATAAAGAAATTCAGACGCTGGCTGATAAACAGCCAGCAGGCACCCGCTCCCGTACAGGCGCTCGGATCACTGCCAACAAAGTTGGCGTCGAGGAAAAACCAGTTGAGCAAAGGCCCTACACTGGTCACCAGCAGATAGGCCACACCCAGCGTCAATACCGTGTTGAACCAGCCGGAGAACAGGTTCTCCCGCATCCACTTGACCGGACGGAGCGCCTTCTTGGGTGCTTTCATGGTTGACTCGGTCATCATCGCTCCTTAATGGCCACAGCCCGGTTGTAAATATTCATGAACAACGAGATCAGCAGACTGATGGTCAGATATACCGCCATGGTAATGGCGACAACCTCGACGGCCTGCCCCGTCTGATTCAGCGTGGTGCCCATGAAGACCGCCACGAGATCCGGGTAACCGATGGCCGTTGCCAGGGAGGAGTTTTTCACCAGATTCAGATACTGACTGGTGAGCGGCGGAATGATGACCCGCATGGCCTGCGGTATCACCACCAACCTGAGGGTAAGACCATTGGGCAGCCCCAAAGCCTTGGAGGCCTCGGTTTGTCCCTTGCTGACCGACAGAATACCGGAGCGCACGATTTCAGCGATGAAGCTGGCGGTGTACAGCGACAGTGCAATCCACAGAGCCGCCAACTCCGGAATGATGGTAATTCCCCCGCCAAAGTTGAAGCCCCTGAGCGCTGGCAAATCCCACTCAAGAGGCCGACCGGCCACGAGATAAGAGATTATCGGTACCAGCACCAGAATTGCCACGCCGACCTTGAAGGTCGGGAAGATCTGTCCGGTCGCCAACTGGCGTTTTTTCGCCCATATCCGAATCCCGACGACAGCAGCGATGGCAAGCAGAATACCGCCCCAGACAATTCCGAAACCCTCCTGGGTCACTGGATCTGGCAGGTAAAGGCCCCGGTTGTTCAGGAACAGCGCTCCACCGACATCAACACTCTGGCGTGGTGACGGAAGATTGCTGAGTACGGCAAAGTACCAGAAGAAAATCTGCAGAAGCAGCGGTATGTTGCGGATCACTTCGATGTAAACCAGCGCCATTTTGGCCACAAGCCAGTTACTCGAGAGTCGCGCAACACCAATGATGAAACCGAGAATGGTGGCGGCAACGACACCCATCGCGGAAACAAGCAATGTATTGGTTAGACCAACCCAGAAGGTTCGGCCATAAGACATGGTTGCATCATAAGGCACCAGATTCATGATGATGCCGAACCCGGCGGTTTCACCGAGAAAACCGAAACCGGTGCTGATGCCACGGCTTTCCATGTTGGAAAGCGTGTTATCGACGAGAATCCATCCGCCCCAGAACACGAGGGCAATGGCTATCGCCTGAAAAAAGAGTGAGCGGACCCGGGGGTCGTACCAGGGCTTGGGCCCTGCAGGTCGGGTATCGATTGTTTGTTTTTTCATGGATTGTCCTGAAGAGCTTCCCTGTGGTTTACAGCATCAGAGATAACGGCGAAGCCTCCCACAGGAGACTTCGCCGTATGCCTTCAGGTCTTAACGGACCGGCGGCGCATACATGATACCGCCTTCAGTCCAGAGCGCGTTGATTCCGCGATCCAGTCCCAGCGGGGTATCCGGTCCTACGTTGCGGTCATACATTTCACCGTAGTTGCCAACCAGTTTCACGGCCTGATAACCGAAGTCATCCGGCAGTCCAAGCTTGGCACCCATGTCGCCATCGGTACCCAGCAGGCGCTGAATATTCGGGTTGTCGGACTTCAGCATGTCGTCGGCATTGGCGCTGGTCACGCCCAGCTCTTCCGCGTTGATCTGCACGGAGAGCACCCACTTGACGATGTTGAACCACTGATCGTCACCCTGGCGAACAACCGGGCCGAGGGGCTCCTTGGAAATGGTGTTCGGCAGGATCTTGGCTGAACTCGGATCGGACAGCTTCGAGCGGAGTGCCGCCAGCTGCGAACGGTCGGAGGTCAGAACGTCGCAACGACCCGCCGCAAAGCCCTGAACGGTTTGCTCGGAGGTGTCGAACACGATCGGCTTGAATTCCATGCCCTTGGCGCGGAAGTAATCCGACAGGTTCAGCTCGGTGGTAGTACCGGCCTGGATACAGATGGTGGCACCGTCCAGCTGGGTGGCATCGTCCACACCGATACCCTTGTTGATCAAAAAGCCCTGACCATCGTAGTAATTCACGCCGGCAAAGTTCAGGCCCAGGGACGCATCGCGGGTCAGTGTCCAGGTGGTGTTACGGGAGAGCATGTCGATTTCACCCGACTGCAGGGCGGTGAAACGCTCCTTTGCAGTCAGTGGAGTAAACTCAACCGCGTTTGCGTCACCGAAGATGGCTGCAGCAACCGCGCGGCAGGTATCCACGTCGATACCGGTCCAGTTACCTTTTTCATCAGGCTGCGAGAAGCCAGGCAAACCGCTGGTCACGCCGCACTGGAGGTGACCTTTCTCCTTGACGTTCTCCAGAGTTGTAGCTGCCATGGCACCAGTGGCCGAGACCGTACCTACGGCCAGAGCAATCCCCAGGGCAATCGATTTCGTCTTTCTCATTGTCTTTTCTCCGAACATCAGTTGGTTTTATCGCGACGAGTGTAATCAGCAATTTGCAAGCCACTCGGCGTAAGCCGATGATTTATATTATTTTTATCAATCACCGGTGCGTTTCAGGCGAATCTGGAACGAAGTAATACCATTTCATGCACCAGTTCGGCGCTTTCGCTCCAACCCCATGCGCCAAAAAAAGGCAGACCAAGGGCCGCGCCTATTAAAAGTAGAACAAGGTTCGGGAAATGAACTAGTTTTTATGCAAAATTATTTCGAAATTTTGAAGACTGGGGGCTCTGCGTAGGTCTCGAGGCGCTTCCGCCACCCCGGCAGCCAGCGCTCCCGCTCGATGGGATTCTCCGCGTTTGCTGCCCGTCGCGTCAGAACGGTGTCAGCTGCTTCCCTGAATTTAACAAGGGCGCTCTGATCTGGTGATTCAGACATTTCCAAAAGCACCTGAAGCAGCCCCCAGCCCTGGCCCTCGTAGCGCTCCGTAGGCGAAAGCCCCTCGCCCTTGAAATTCACATAGTCGATGATGGCGTAAACGCCACCGGGCGTCTGGCTCAGAGACTCCAGCCGGGCAGCGATCTCTGGCTTTTGGTCATCCGCGGCTGCCTCAATAATATTTCCAAGCGATTTCCTGGCGCGACGGAATATGAATTCAGCCTGGATCCCCTGGGTACCCGCCAGAAACTCTCGCAGCTCTGCTACTCGTGGTGAATCGTCTACAGCCAGAAAGTCTGCTTTTTCGCGCCAGGGAGCGTCAAAAGGCTCGAGCGCTCGCAACCATTCGGGGATATTGACCTGACGCTGTTCCATGTATTCCATAAGGGCCGGAAAACTTTCCACGAATCGCCCTTCAACGCCCTCCGGATACCAGATGAAGTGACCAATACCCAATGACGGAAACGCCTCGCCGTCGTTCCAGTGGACCAGACACTGAAAACGCCCTGCGCACTCGTTCCGGAAAATCTGTTGGCCTACCCAGTCCAGCTGAGCAGAGGTCAGTGCCAGGGAGACATCGACATCCGGGCCAGTCAGTGAAGTAAGCTGTGGGCCATCTGATTCGGGCGCGTTATCCTCATTAGTGGAATCACAACCAGTGACCACCAAAACACTCATCAGAGAGAGCAATACAAGGTATTTACCAAACACCAGCGCCTCCGGGAAAGTCAGAATTGTGCGCGATCACGCTACCGCATGTTCTGCCAGCCTGGCTTTTATGTCATCCGGAATCGGCAGTGCCTTCTCGGTTTCGTAATCAAAGTGAATTAACACGGCGACACCCCGGGCAATCTGCTTGTCGCCCTGCCAGGCTTCCTGAATCACATGAAATGAGGAATTGCCGATCTTACCGATACCTGTTTTGATCTTGACCGGAATATGCCAGTAGCTCTGTGCCATCAGATCAATCTCAAGTCGTGCAATGATCAGTGGCCAGGTCTCGGCTTCAAGGGTCGGGTGAAAAATACGGAAAACCGGCGTCCTGGCCTGCTCGAACCAGACCGGCAGAGTGGTATTGCTGATATGCCCGAGGGCATCGGTATCGCTGAAACGTGGTTCCAGTTCCAGATGAAACATAGCGGCTTCCCTCTTTCTGAAAACCGCCTACTATACACCGGCCGGGCCTAAAGACCCCAGAGCCGAGACTAAGGCAGGATACGCAGAATCCGTCCATCCGCACTGTCAGTGAGCAGATACACCGCTCCATCAGGCCCGGTAGCCACGTCCCGGATCCGTTCGCCAATTGCTTCGAACAAACCCTCAACGTCGCTTGCTTCGCCGGCTTCCAGTGTGACGCGGTGAACGCTTTTATCAGCAAGAGCGCCGACCAAGAGGTTTCCCTGCCAGTCCGGAAACAGCTCACCCCGATAGCGGGTCATGCCTGAGGGGGCAATTGAAGGGGTCCAGTGCAACAACGGTTGCTCCATACCTTCCCGCTCAACAAAGGGCGTGATCATGGCGCCGGTGTAATCGATGCCGTGCGTGATCACGGGCCAGCCATAGTTGTGTCCCGGCTCGATAATATTTATCTCATCACCGCCGCGGGGGCCATGTTCATGAGCAATCAAGACGTTTTCGACGGAATCAAACACCAGCCCCTGAACGTTCCGGTGCCCGTAACTGTATATTTCCGGCAGAGCGCCTTCCCTGCCAACGAAGGGGTTGTCGGCGGGAACACTGCCATCCGGGTTCAGCCTCACGATCTTGCCCAGATGACTGGACAGGTTCTGCGCCTGCTCCCGATAGTCAAATCCGTCTCCCAGCGTCACGATCAGCGTACCGTCCGGAAGCCAGGCCATTCGGCCACCGTAGTGGGCGCTGCCTTCCTTGGCCGGCTTGGCACGGAATATCTCGACAACCTCCGTCAAGGCCTCCGCCTGCAACTGACCACGGGCCACGCACAGGTGATTCGCAGAGGCCGTCCCGCAAGAGTAGGCGAGAAAGACCAGTTGGTTATTCTCAAAGTCCGGCGACAACAGCACATCGAACAGACCTGCCTGAGCATCATTGAAAACCGGCGGAACTCCGGTAATCGGCGCCTGGCCGAGCTCCCACTCCTCTGAAATCATCCGCAACCGCCCTGCCCGCTCCGTCACAAGGGCGCCACCACCTGGAAGAAACGCCAGGGACCAGGGATGCTCCAGCCCGGAAGTCAACGTCTCGACGGTGTAGTCGCTCAAGGACTGGGCCTGTGTCGGACCTGGCAGCGCCCCGAGGCCAACCGCCAGGCAAAAGGCCAGCAGGGTGCCCGAGGCGTGGCTACTGACCCCGGTGGCAGGCCTGGCAGTAAGTCTGGCGAACAGGGCTCCGGCAAATGCCGCGGTTAACAGCATGGCAAGCAGACCTCCCCCGGTTCGGGTCGCCGCAATCAGGGTTGGCATGGGAGCCAGGGCATTAACCAACACTAGTGCAACCCACAGCCCGGATGCCCCGGCCAGGCCGAACAGTGGCACCCGAAGTCCGCGCCCCACGAAACGGGAAACCACGGCCGCAGCGCCCTGGGAAATAAGGAAACTGAGTCCAAAGAGGAGCAGGTAGAGCGGCGCAAAAGAGACCAGATCATGCCCGGTGGCAGAAATGCGGGCGTCAAGCCCAACCGCTACACCCATAGCCTGAAGGGCCCACAGATTTAGCTGGGTCTGAACCACGGTGCCAAGAATTACCCCGACCGCCAGTGCCACCAAAAAGCTGATGACGTTTCTCTTCGTTAACTGCCGTCCTGCCATTGCTCCGCCTCCAAAGCCCTTTGCCGTTTATACGACCCATTCTGTCAGATACAAACACAAAAAAGCCGGAGCATCACGCTCCGGCTTTTTTCGAGGCGGATTCAGCCCGCGAGCTCACTGCTCCACGAACGCCCGCTCAATCACGTAATGACCCATATCGCCGCCCCGGGCTTCCTTGAAGCCCATGTTGTTCAGGATGGCGCAGGTGTCCTTGAGCATGCTTGGGCTGCCGCAGATCATGAACCGGTCATTCTCCGGGTCAAAATCCGGCAGGTCGAGATCACGGGTGATTTTGCCGGTTTCCATGGCATCGGTCAGCCTCCCCTGGTTGCGGAAGTCTTCCCGCGTTACGGTCGGATAGTAAACCAACTTGCCCTGGACCATTTCGCCGAAGTATTCGTTCTCCGGCAGCTCCTCGATCTCCTTCTGATAAGCCAGCTCGGAGACGTAACGCACGCCATGGGTCAGAATAACCTTATCGAACGCCTCGTAGACTTCCGGGTCCTTGATGATGCTCATGAAAGGCGCCAAACCGGTGCCGGTGCTGATCAGCCACAGATTCTTTCCGGGCAGAAGGTTGTCCAGAATCAGCGTCCCTGTCGGCTTGCGGCTCACCAGAATCTCGTCACCTACCTGGATTTTCTGAAGGCGGGAGGTCAGTGGGCCGTCCTGGACCTTGATCGAGAAGAACTCAAGCTCTTCCTCGTAATTGGCACTGGCGATACTGTAAGCGCGCATCAAAGGCTTACCCTCGGTCTCCAGGCCGATCATGACAAAGTGCCCGTTCTTGAAACGGAAGCCCGGATCCCGGCTTGTGGTAAAGCTGAACAGGGTATCGTTCCAGTGATGGACGCTGGTAACTTTCTCTTTAATCAGGTTGCTCATGTAAACCTCTTGCCTGTTCGTTACGCTTTCTTACGGCGAATGATTCAATTTTGGATTGCGCTAAGTTTAACCCGACACTAACCTATCGGGAAAATGGGATATTCTCATAACCTTATTCGAGTGAGCCGATTAAGAGCGAAAAGTTATGAAGTACAGTTTTCGACAGCTGGAAGTTTTCCTGGCAGCCGCCCATTTCCAGAACATTACCCGTGCTGCCGAATCGCTGGCCATGTCGCAATCGGCAGCCAGCAGTGCGCTGAAAGAACTGGAAAACCAGTTCGACATCCAGCTGTTCGACCGCGTTGGCAAACGGCTCCAGTTAAACGAGCTGGGGCGGCTTTACCGCCCCAAGGTGGAGGCCGTCCTTGCCCAGGCCAATGAGCTGGAACAGGCCTTCAGCAAACACACGGAGGTGGGCGCCCTGAAAGTCGGGGCCACCCTGACTATCGGGAACTATTTGGCCGTGGGGGTCATGGCCCAATACATGAATACCCCTACCCATCCCAGAGTCTCCCTCGAAGTCGCCAATACCAGCACCATCGCAAGACGAGTGAGGGACTTCGAGCTGGATATTGGTTTGATCGAGGGGGAATTGCAGTCTTCAGAACTGGATGTATTGCCCTGGCGGGGAGATGAGTTGGTGGTGTTCTGTTCACCCACCCATCCACTGGCCCAAAAAACATCACTGACGGATGAAGACCTGCGCACCGCCACCTGGATCATGCGTGAGCAGGGGTCAGGAACCCGCCAGAGTTTTGAGCGGGGCATGCACGGCCTGTTGCCGGATCTGAATGTGCTGCTGGAGCTGGAACACACCGAGGCCATAAAACGGGCAGTGGAAGCCGACCTGGGCATTGGCTGCCTTTCGGAAGTGGTGCTGGCCGACGCGTTCAAGCGCGGAAGTCTGGTGCCACTGACGGTACCGGAACACCGTCAGTTTGATCGGCAGTTCTATTTCATCCTGCACAAGCAGAAATACCGTAGCGCCGGAATTGATGCCTGGATAGAGCTTTGTCGGCAGTTACGCTGAGATGGGCCCGCTGTGAAAGCGAAACTCCTGATCCGGATCTTCAATCAACGCCCGCTCCAGGGCCAGAAAATCCTCCGCACGGGCCGCGATCGGTTCACCAGCGGCCTGCTCGGCCAGAGTCAAGTAGTCCTGGTAATGCCGGGCTTCGGACTTCAGCAAACTGGTGTAGAAATCCGCCAGCTTCTCATCCAGGAACGGAGCGAGCGCGGCAAACCGTTCACAGGAGCGCGCCTCGATAATGGCGCCCACAATCAACACATCCACCAGGCGGCCAGGATCTTCTGACCGGACTTCCTGTCTTAATCCTGCCGCGTATCGGGCCGGGGTAAGATGGCAATAGTCCACGCCGCGCTTTTTAATAATCGCGAGCACCTGCTCGAAATGCCGGAGCTCCTCACGGGCCAGCCGGGACATCTTGTTCAGCAGGTCGGTGTTGTCAACGTACCGGTACATCAGGCTGAGCGCGGTGGAGGCGGCCTTCTTTTCGCAATGGGCGTGATCGATCAGCATCAGGTCCTGGTTCGCCAGGGCATTGTCGATCCATTGCTGAGGGGTCCGGCACGGCAGGAAGTTGTGAATCTCTTGCAGGGCGTCGTTCATGGTTGAATACAGTTGTTGATTTGCGGGCGGCGAGTATAGCGCACTTAACAGATTCCTCCGACCTCTGTCCAACTTAACTTTATAAGGGGTTTCCTATAGAATGCAGCGCCAGATAAAGGAGTCTCTGAATAAACCCTGAAACCCCATCGGTGATTTGAGGCATTATTCAGAGGCTCCTGCGGCCTTTCCGCCAAAACCTCCCGCCAAGGCATGAAGCCAACGGCGCGGGACATTCCAACTGATGAGGGTCCATATCGTGTTAGAAGCCTATCGTGAACACGTTGCCGAACGTGAAGCCCTGGGTATTCCTCCCAAGCCCCTGAACGCCGAGCAGACTGCTGCTCTGGTCGATCTGCTGAAAAACCCGCCGGCCGGCGAGGAAGACACCCTGGTGTATCTCCTGGAAAACCGCGTACCGCCGGGTGTCGACGAAGCCGCCTACGTAAAGGCCGCGTTCCTGACTGCTATCGTAAAAGGCGAAGCCTCCTCTCCGCTGCTGGACAAGCCGACAGCAGTCAAGCTGCTGGGCATGATGCAGGGTGGCTATAACATTGCGACCCTGGTTGATCTTCTGGACGACTCCGAGCTGGCCGAGCTGGCCGGTGAGCAGCTGAAGCGCACCCTGCTGATGTTCGACGCCTTCAACGACGTGAAGGAAAAGATGGACGCTGGCAATCCGGTTGCCAAGGCAGTTATCGAATCCTGGGCCAACGGCGAGTGGTTCACC
This sequence comes from Marinobacter flavimaris, assembly GCF_002933295.1. Lineage (GTDB taxonomy): Bacteria > Pseudomonadota > Gammaproteobacteria > Pseudomonadales > Oleiphilaceae > Marinobacter > Marinobacter flavimaris. Next base: position 545,120 of record NZ_PSSW01000001.1, on the reverse strand, counting down.
AACAAGAAGAAGGTACCAGAGAGCACCAAGATGGTGGTGTTCAAGGTCACTGGCGAAACCAACACCGACGACCTGTCACCGGCTCCGGATGCCTGGTCCCGTCCGGACATCCCGCTGCACGCCCGCGCTGCCTACAAAATGGAACGCGACGGCCTGAAGCCGGAAGAGCCGGGCGTAACCGGCCCCATGAGCCAGATCGACGAGATCAAGTCCAAAGGCCTGCCTGTAGCCTTCGTGGGTGATGTTGTCGGTACCGGTTCCTCCCGTAAGTCGGCCACCAACTCCGTTCTGTGGTTCTTCGGTGACGACATTCCGGGCGTGCCGAACAAGCGTGCCGGCGGTGTCTGCATCGGTAACAAGGTTGCTCCGATCTTCTTCAATACCATGGAAGATGCCGGTGCCCTGGTGTTCGAAGCCCCCGTCGACGACATGAACATGGGCGATGTTATCGAGATCCGCCCTTATGAAGGCAAGATCCTGAACGAGGCCGGCGAGACTATCTCCGAGTTCAAGTTCAAGTCTGATGTGATCCTGGACGAAGTTCAGGCCGGCGGCCGTATCCCGCTGATCATCGGCCGTGGCCTGACTGCCAAGGCCCGCACAGCACTGGGCATGGGCGCGACCGACCTGTTCCGCTTGCCAAAAGATCCCGAAGCCGGCACCAAAGGCTTCACCCTGGCCCAGAAGATGGTTGGCAAGGCCTGTGGCCTGGAAGAAGGCAAAGGCGTTCGTCCGAACACCTACTGCGAGCCGCACATGACCACCGTAGGCTCCCAGGACACCACCGGTCCGATGACCCGGGACGAACTCAAAGACTTGGCGTGTCTTGGCTTCCAGGCTGACCTGGTTATGCAGTCTTTCTGCCACACCGCTGCCTACCCGAAGCCGGTTGACGTGGAAATGCAGCACACCATGCCGGACTTTATCCGTACCCGCGGCGGTGTTTCACTGCGCCCGGGCGACGGCATCATCCACTCCTGGCTGAACCGCATGCTGCTGCCGGACACCGTGGGCACCGGTGGTGACTCCCACACCCGTTTCCCGATGGGCATCTCCTTCCCGGCCGGTTCCGGTCTGGTAGCGTTTGCCGCGGCGACCGGCGTTATGCCTCTGGACATGCCGGAATCCGTTCTGGTTCGCTTCAAGGGCGAAATGCAGCCCGGCATCACCCTGCGCGATCTGGTACACGCCATCCCGCTGTACGGCATCAAGCAAGGCATGCTGACCGTTGAGAAGAAAGGCAAGATCAACGAATTCTCCGGCCGCATCCTGGAAATTGAAGGCCTTGAGCACCTGACCGTTGAGCAGGCGTTCGAGTTGTCTGACGCTTCCGCCGAGCGTTCCGCCGCGGGTTGTACCATCAACCTGTCTGAAGACTCCGTGGCCGAGTACCTGCGTTCCAACATCACCATGTTGCGCTGGATGATTGCCGAGGGTTACGGCGATCCGCGTACCCTGGAGCGTCGTGCCCAGCAGATGGAAGAGTGGCTGGCTGATCCGAAGCTCATGCGTGCCGACAAAGATGCCGAGTATGCACACGTCATCGAAATCGATCTGGCTGACATCAAAGAGCCGATCGTATGCTGCCCGAATGATCCGGACGATGCCAAGTTCCTGTCCGAAGTGGCTGGCGACAAGGTTGACGAAGTATTCATTGGCTCCTGCATGACCAACATCGGTCACTTCCGCGCCGCCGGCAAACTGCTTGAGCAGCACAAAGGCCCGCTGAGCACGCGTCTGTGGATGTCGCCGCCGACCAAGATGGATCAGGCGCAGCTGATGGAAGAAGGTTACTTCAACACCTACGGCACCGCCGGTGTTCGCACCGAGATGCCGGGCTGCTCCCTGTGCATGGGTAACCAGGCACGCGTAGCGCCGAAGTCGACGGTCCTGTCCACTTCCACCCGTAACTTCCCCAACCGCCTCGGCGATGGTGCCAACGTGTACCTGACGTCTGCGGAACTGGCGGCTGTGGGTGCGGTTCTGGGCAAACTCCCCTCCCCTGCGGAGTACATGGAGTACGCGAAGGACCTGAACAGCATGTCGAAAGAGATCTACAAGTATCTCAACTTCGACCAGATGGAGAACTACACCAAGAAGGCTGCTGAGGCGAATGTTGCCTGAGCACTGACCTTCAGGGTTTAGCTCCACGGAAACGCCAGCCCCCGGGCTGGCGTTTTTTTTATGCCTGATTACCCACCCGGGATGCCCCTCCAATCAGTAGATAATCAGCCTCACCAGAATCGCAGCCACCATGACAAGGGTTATCCCCTTGATCCAGCGTGCGCCGCGTTTGCTCATATTGACCCGGGTAGCAATGAAAGCGCCGGTAACGTTGCCCAGTGCCAGGGTGAGGCCCACGCCCCAGCGCACCTGGTCGTTGAGGGCAAACACCACCAGTGCAGCAAAGGTAAACGGCAACACGATCGAGACCTTGAGCACGTTCACCTGGCGCAAGTCGATCTTGAGCATGTGGTATAGCACCACAAGGAAAAGCACACCGACACCAACCTGGATGAATCCGCCGTACATGCCAACAACAAACATCGCCAGGTAGACAGCCGGGCCAAGGCGCTCGGGCGTCAATGGACGGGTATTGAGAACCGGCTGTGGCAACAACATGAAGACGGAAGCGCCGATCATGGCCGACACCAGCACCCATTCGAACACGGTGTCGGATACCCAGGTAGCGACCCAGGCACCCACCAGAGAGCCCAGAACCGCCGGAATCGCCAGGTGCAGACTGACAACAAGGTTGCCATGCCCCATGCGGTAGAAGCTGCCTACGGCAGTGATACTCTGCAGGGTTATCGCCACCCGGTTCGTGCCGTTGGCGACCTGGGGCGGCAGACCCAGAAACATCAACAAGGGCAGGGTCAGCATGGAACCGCCGGCAGAGAGAACGTTAATAAACCCGGCAATGCCCCCGATCGACAGTAAAGCCACGATTTCCAGAACAGTCACTCAGTGCGCCCCATCGAAGATTGGAGGATTCGAAAGGAGGAAGCCCCCGATCCGGAATCATTATGACCAAAAAAAGGACTCCCGGAGGAGTCCTTTTCACTTCTGACAACGCGTTTTGCGCGTTCTCTGTTTACCGTTCGATATGTTGGTATTCTCCGGCATCGGCGGTTACCGAGCTCACTACCAGGATGGCAATGAAGGCAGCAATGAAGCCGGGAATAATCTCGTAGACACCTGGTCCACCCATGAACGAGCCGTTCCAGCCCATTGAAATCCAGATCATGACCGTGGCCGCACCGACAACCATGCCAGCGATGGCACCTGCGCCGTTAGTTCGACGCCACATCAGCGACAGGATAATCAGCGGACCGAATGCAGCACCAAAGCCTGCCCACGCGTTAGCAACCAGGGCCAGAACCTGAGAGTTCGGATCGGAGGCGATGACGGCTGCCACCAGACCAACAAGGACAACGCACACGCGACCGATATTTACGCACTCCTTGTCAGTTGCTTCCTTACGCAGGAACAGACGATAGAAATCCTCTGTCAGCGAAGAGGAAGATACCAGCAGCTGACTGGAGATGGTACTCATCACCGCCGCCAGAAGAGCCGCATACAGGAAGCCTGTGATCAGCGGATGGAACAGCATGTCTGACAGGATGATAAAGATGGTTTCCGGATCCTGTACGTCCATGCCATTTCGGATGGCGTACGCGCGACCGAACACACCCAGTGAAATCGCGCCGATCAGGGAAATCAGCATCCAGCTCATACCGATGTTCCGGGCAACCGGTACATCTTTCAGGGTGCGGATAGCCATGAAACGCACAATGATGTGGGGCTGACCAAAGTAACCCAGACCCCAGGTAACCGCAGAGAGCCAGCCGATGAAGGTCAGCCCTTCCGTCCAGGACAGCAAGGTGGGATCGACCTCATTCAGTGTTTGCGACGCCTGGGCAAAACCCCCGCCGCCTTCACCAAAGAGCACAACCGCCGGCATGATGACCAGCGCCAGCATCATGATACAGCCCTGAACAAAGTCGGTCAGACTCACCGCCAGGAAACCGCCCACCACGGTGTATGCCAGAACCACACCGAGGGTGATCACAATACCTACGGCGTAATCGCTCAAACCACCAAAGTTGAAAATGCCGGAAAACGCGCTTTCGAACAGCTTGCCACCGGCGACAAGGCCGGATGCCGTATAAACCGCGAAGAAGATCACGATGACGATGGCCGACACCGTACGCAGGGACAGGGCCTGTGTCGGAAAACGGTTCGCCAGGAAAGACGGGATAGTAATCGCATTGCCATAGTGAACCGTCTGTTCACGAAGACGCGGGGCGACCAGTGTCCAGTTGAAGAATGCCCCCACGAGCAAACCAATACCGATCCAGGCCGATCCCAAACCCGACGCAAACAGCGCCCCGGGCAGACCCAGGAGCAACCAGCCACTCATGTCAGAAGCACCAGCGGAAAGCGCTGCCACCTTTGGACTCAGGGCGCGACCGCCCAACATATAGTCCTCAGAGGAAGACGTCGCTCTGCGCATTGCGAAAACGCCAATGGCAATCATGAGCGCGAAATATAAAAAGAGACTTATCCAAACACCAATAGCCATAGGGGCTCCTCCGGTTTAATGAGTCGGACCAGGTCCGCTCGCAAAGCACATGGCTGACCTGACGCCAACTCGCTGCACTATTCTTCTTTTCTTTCCAAGTTCCATCTCGAATGAAGCAGGAATTTTCCTTGTAACAACTTCTTGAACCTGAGCACACAAAGAAGATTTGCGACTCGCGCCCCGCACGCATGCATGAGACCGGGGCTCAGTCGCTATAACTTAGTATTAGTACGGATTCCGGGCTTACGAAATCCTACGATTCTTTTGCACAATCCTACGGGACTGGGAAACCGGCATGCCAAATCAGGCCACTCGGTCACCAACCTGCAGTCGTGAGGGCGTAGTCCCTTTGTATTTACGCAGTGCATTTGTCAGTGCACTTTGAGATGAGAAACCGGTTCGGTAACTGATTTCAGACACCGTAAGGGTCGTTTTGGAAAGGAGGGTAGCGGCCTGATCAAGGCGTGTCTGTAACAGGAACTGGTGGGGCGTTATGCCTGCCAACTCTTTGAACACCTCATGGAAACGGCTAACACTCAGGCAAGCCTCTCCTGCCATATCTTCGACGGTGATCTTTTTGTGGAGATTTTTGAGAATGTAACGACGGACTGCCTCAGGGCTGATGGCATTCCGGTTTGAGGAGAACGAACGGCCTTCGGTAATACGATCGGCCATGCAGTACAGAATGCTCGAAGCAAGGTGTTGCTGGAGCGTAATATGATCCGGTGCCCGGTCGAACTCGCCGGCGGCAAACTGAACCAGCCCGTGCAAACGACTGTCCATTTGGAGGGTCCGCGGCTTTTCAAAAACCCGCATCATGCGCTCGTAATCGGCGTGTGCTGGCGAGTTGACGGCCGGAGTAAGCGGATCAAGATTGATCACAAGAACATGATTCTTGTCGTTACCGCGATAATCGTGGCGGGCTTCCGTGGGCACCAGATAAGCTCTCCAAGTGTCCAGTTGAGCCCCGGCGCCATCGACGCTCAACTCGGCTTCGCCACGCACCCCGATGACAATCTGGTGGTGTTCATGCCGGTGCTGGTGCGCGGCCATGGGAAGCTTCAGAAGTTTCGCGTTAACCATTAAAACTGCCAGCGTTTAACTGAGAATGTTCCTCAATTAAAGCAGAACATTACAGAAAGTGCACGAATGGAACTGAAACTCGAGAGAAAACTCACAGGTTTCAGTCAGCCTGTGAACGGCTTAACCAGTGATTCAACAATCCCGAAACCTGCCCGGAAACCTCGGCCAGCGGGCGTGCAGCGTCAATCACGTGATACCTGGAGGGCTGGGCCATGGCGCGAGCGAGATAGGTCTCCCTGATTCGCTGAAAGAATTCCAGATCTTCCTGTTCAAAACGATCGAGGTCGCCCCTCTTTCGGGCTCTGGCCATCCCGGTGTCCACGGGGGCATCAAGGACAATAACATGGTCTGGGCGGATATCACCCTGAACCAGTGTTTCAAGAAGCGCAATTCGCTCCTCCGGAACACCACGCCCCCCGCCCTGGTAGGCAAAGGTCGCATCGGTGAAACGGTCGCATAAGACCCACTGGCCCTGCTCAAGCGCAGGCAGGATTCGGGTATGCAGATGCTGGGCCCTGGCGGCAAACATCAGCAGCAACTCGGTGATTTCGTTGACCGGTTCATCCCTGGGCGCCAGCAAAAGCTCGCGAACAGCCTCAGCCATGGGCGTGCCACCCGGCTCACGGGTGACGATATAATCGACGCCCAGTCCAGCGAGCGTGTCGGCTGCATTCGTCAGCTGGGTCGATTTGCCAACCCCTTCCGTGCCTTCGAAGGTTATGAACTGCCCTCGTACTCTCATCCGGCATCCTCATCAGAATCACTGTTTTTTGGCGCCGGTGAAGAGCGGTAGTCTTCACGCCTGTTTAACTGAAACTCACGTACGGCTTTCTGATGCTCTGCGAGCGTGCGCGAGAATTTGTGGGTGCCATCTCCCCGGGCAACAAAGTACAGGGCATCACCGTCATCCGGGTGCAGGGCCGCATGAATAGCTTCGCGGCCAGGCAGGGCGATGGGAGTCGGAGGTAAGCCATTGATTCGGTATGTGTTGTAGGGCGTGTGCGTGCGCAGGTCCTTACGCCCGATCCGGCCCTGATAGCTGTCACCCATACCGTAGATAACCGTGGGGTCGGTCTGCAGTCGCATTCCCTTCTGTAAACGGCGGACGAACACCCCTGCCACCTGCTCCCGCTCATGGGGCGCACCGGTTTCGCGTTCTACGATTGATGCCATGATCAGGGCTTCGTAGGGATTGTCATAGGGCAGCCCCTCTTCCCGAGCCGCCCATTCCTCGGCCAGTACTGTCTCCATCCGGTTGAAGGCCCGCTTCAACAAATCCAGATCAGTCTCGCTACTGGTAAAGGCGTAGGTATCGGGGAAGAATCTTCCTTCGGGATGCTCACCCTCGGCTCCAACAGCCGCCATGACCTGCTCGCTGGTCCACTCGCCGGTGATTTTCTGAAGTCGCTCGGCCTGCGCCAGAGCGGCTCGCATATCCTTGAAGGTCCAGCCTTCTATAAACTGAACGTACCAGTGCTTGGTGTCTCCCGACACCATGACACCGATCATGTCCCTGGGGCTCATGCCATCAAGAAACTCGTACTGACCGGCCTTGATCCGCGTCTGCTCGGGCTCCAGCCGACCGTATAACCTCAGCCAGAGCCGGTCTGAAACCAACCCCTCAGCTTCGAGTCGACCAACGACTTCAATGAATGAACTGCCCTGGGGAACGTCAAACAGTAGAGGTTCTTCAAGCACCACCGGCTTTTTCAAGCCTTGTAGCCCCTGCCATACCCACAGCCCGGATCCCGCAGACGCAAGGACGGCGACACAAACGCACGCAAGCAATAACTTCTTGAGCAAACGATTTATTCCAGTGTTTCGAGAGGATTGAAGATTGTCGCAAGTCCGCTATCCACAGGCAAATGATGGCCGGCAATAGTGAGAACCGGAACAATGCCCAGAACGCTGTTCAGGAGAAACATTCCCTGACAATCAGGACCCAGTACATCGGGCACAGTGACGGAACGCTCTGTTACCGGTTCACCTCTCTGCCTCAGACGCTCCAGCAGCCACTGCCTGAGAACACCTGCAACCGCCAGACTCGATGCCGGAGGCGTCACCCATCCATCAGCCTGCCGCAGCAGGATGTTGGTACGAGTGCCTTCGACCAGGTTTCCCTCACGATCGGCCATGATGACCTCGAACAGCGATGGCGTGAGCTCGGCGGCCGCCAGGACCTGCTCCATCCGGTTCAGCGACTTGACCCCGGCCAATAACGGATTAACCGCCAGAGTTACCTTGGAGAAATCAACGGCGACACCATCCGGGTCCGGTGTCGGCGGCAAAGCCGATGCCGAAACCAGCAAATTGGGCTCCATCCCCGGATCAGGGCGATACCCCCGACCGCCACTGCCGCGGGTCAGGGTCAGCTTCAGAACCCAGCCGTCGCCCTTGAAGCGGTCCGCAAAACGTTGCCCCGCCTCGACGCAAACGCTGGCAAGCTCTTTGCGTGACACCTCGATACCCAATCGGTCGGCATCGCGCGCCATTCGTTCCAGGTGGCGGGATAACAGAACCCCCTTCTGACCGGACATCCGAATGGTTTCGAACAGCCCGTCTCCATAGGCCAGACCCCGGTCATTGGCGGGCAAGCCACCGTCGTCGGCCCAGAAAAGACGAAACACGGCGAGGGTCAGCCTTCGTAGCGACGGAAAATCAGGGTGCCGTTGGTACCACCGAACCCGAAGGAGTTGGATAGGGCTACCCGCACGTCCGCCTTACGGCTCGTGTGTGCCACAAGGTCCAGATCGCAACCCTCATCCGGATTGTCCAGATTGATGGTGGGCGGCAGGACACCATCCCGAATCGCCAGAACCGAGAAGATCGCTTCCACAGCACCGGCAGCTCCAAGCAGGTGACCTGTCATGGACTTGGTGCTGCTCATGGCCAGCTTTTCGGCATGCGCGCCGAACACCCGACGAACTGCGGCCACTTCGGCCACGTCACCAACCTGGGTGGAGGTGCCGTGGGCGTTGATGTAGTCGATTTCTTCCAGATCAAGGCCAGCATCACGAACTGCGTTCGCCATGGATCGGGCGGCGCCCTCGCCATCTTCGGGCGGCGCTGTAATGTGGTGGGCGTCGTCGCTCATACCAAAACCGACAACTTCACCGTATATGGTGGCGCCCCGCTCCTTTGCGTGTTCAAGCTCTTCAAGCACAACGACACCGGCGCCATCGCTGAGCACAAAGCCGTCCCGGTCTTTATCCCAGGGGCGGCTGGCCTTTTCCGGTTCATCGTTACGGGTAGACAGAGCCCGCGCAGCCGAAAACGCAGCCATACCGGTACGCGTCGTCGCCATTTCCGAGCCACCTGCCAGCATGACATCGGCGTCGCCATAGGCAATCGTGCGGGCCGCGTAACCAATGTTGTGGGTGCCGGTAGTGCAGGCTGTAACGATCGCAATGTTGGGGCCACGGTATCCGAAACGGATCGCGGCATTGCCGGAGATCATGTTGATGACAGAAGCAGGCACGAAAAACGGGGAAACCTTTCGGGGCCCCGACTTGTCCATGGTCAGGACGCTTTTCTCTATGTACTCAAGGCCACCAATCCCGGAGCCAATTGCAATACCCACTCGCTCCCGATCAAGCTTCTCAAACGACTCCAGGCCACTGCTGTCAACTGCCTGTTGCGCAGCAATCAGGCCATAATGGATAAAGGCATCAAGCTTTCTGGCATCCTTCGGGGACAGGTAGGATTCCATGTCCAGATCCCGGATGGCCCCACCAATTCTGGTGTTGTAGGCAGACGCGTCAAAGCGGTCGATCATTCCAATCCCGCTGCGCCCGGCCTGAATCGCTTCCCAGGACGACTCCACGCTATTGCCGACTGGAGACAGCATGCCCATACCTGTGATGACAACTCGCCGTTTAGTCATAACCTGTTGCACCTGATCTTGTCCGAATGAATCTGAACGCCGATTGAACCTGATTTTCGGCCAATAAAAAAGCCGTCCCTCGCTATTTCACAAGGACGGCTTTTTGCCTGGCTTTCTTAAATGCAGAGTATCAGGTGTGCGCGACGATGTAGTCGATCGCGTCCTGAACACTTGTCAGCTTCTCGGCTTCCTCGTCAGGAATCTCGGTTTCAAACTCCTCTTCAAGTGCCATAACCAGCTCAACGGTGTCCAGTGAGTCAGCGCCAAGATCCTCTACAAAAGAAGATGAGTTCTGAACTTCGGACTCTTTAACGCCCAACTGTTCACAAACGATCTTCTTCACGCGCTCTTCAACTGTACTCATAATGTCCTCACTTTGTGTGTCAACCAAGCAACTCTAGTGCTGCCAGTTTAGTTTAAACCCTACCTGCAAACAAGCAGGGATTCTGATAAACATGTTGTGCGACAAGGGGTTGCGCACAGGCCCCGAAAGGGGCTCATCCCATGTACATTCCGCCGTTCACGTTGATGGTTTCACCCGTCACGTATCCGGCTGCATCTGATGCCAGGAAGGCAACCACGGCTGCCACTTCTTCCGGCTCACCCAGACGACCCGCGGGTATGATTTCCAGCATAGCCCCGCGCTGCTTGTCGTCCAGTTTTTTTGTCATATCCGTGTCAATAAATCCGGGAGCCACGCAATTTGCAGTGATACCGCGGTTGGACATTTCCTTGGCCAGGCTTCGGGTAAACCCTTCAACCCCGGCCTTGGCGGCGCAGTAATTGCCCTGCCCCGCATTGCCCATACCGGCAACCACGGAGCTGATATTGATAATCCGGCCCCATTTGGCCTTGGCCATGCCACGAAGCACGGCCTTGCTGGTCCGATAGACGCTGGACAGATTGGTTTCCAGAACCGAGGCCCAGTCATCATCTTTCAACCGCATCAGGAGGTTATCACGGGTAATGCCAGCATTGTTGACCAGAATCAGGGGCGCGCCTGATTTTTCCGTCAGCTCCTTCAAACCGGCTTCAATGCTGGCGGGGTCCGCAACGTTCATGACCATGCCGTAACCCTTGTAACCGGCCGACTGGAGATCGTTGGTGATGGATTCTGCACCCGCTTCACTGGTTGCTGTTCCGACAACTTCGGCACCCTGCGCGGCCAGCGCACGGGCAATGGCCTGACCAATACCGCGGGTAGCACCGGTGACCAGTGCGGTTTTACCTTCCAGAGACATGAATAACTCCCTTTCGTTTCAGGGCTGACCGAAAGCGTCCAGCGCCTTCGCCAGCGAATCCGGGTCTTCGATACTGTGAACGGCCAAAGCCCGGTCGATACGTTTGGCCAGCCCTGCCAACACTTTTCCAGTGCCGCACTCGACTGCAACTTCGACATCATTGGAAACGAGGGCACGCACAGAGTCCGTCCAGAGCACCGGAGAATAAAGCTGCTTGAGAAGGTTGGCCTTCAGTGTAGCGGATTCGGTCTCGGCGGCAGCGTTAACATTTTGTATAACCGGGATGACAGCATCATTAAAGCGAACATCCTCCAACGCTTTCGCCAATTCTTCCGCGGCGCCTTTCATAAGTGCGCAATGGGATGGCACGCTTACAGGCAATGGCATGGCCTTCTTCGCGCCTTTTTCCTTGCAGGCTTCAATAGCCCGTTCAACTGCGGCTGCCGAGCCAGCAATAACCACCTGACCAGGGGAATTGAAGTTTACCGCAGATACCACATCGCCCTGTGCCGCATCCTGACAGGCTGCCACAACGGCATCATCCTCAAGACCAAGGATGGCTGCCATCTTCCCTTCTCCAGCCGGCACAGCGTCCTGCATGAGCTCACCACGCAGGCGAACCAGCTTGACCGCTTCAACAAAATCGAGGCTCTCTGCCGCCACCAGGGCGCTGTACTCTCCCAGACTGTGACCGGCGAGAAAATCGGGAGAAGAACCGCCGGCAACAAACCACTGCCGCCAGAGGGCAATACTGGCCGTCAGGAGCGCAGGCTGCGTCACCATGGTTTTATTCAATTCCTCCGCCGGCCCCTTCTGGCAGAGATCCCAGAGGTCATAGCCGAGAACATTGGAGGCTTCGGAAAAGGTTCTGTCGATGATGGGCCAGGCTTCAGCGGCAGCCGAAAGCATGCCCACCGATTGCGACCCTTGTCCTGGAAAAATAAAGGCTGATTTCATAAGCGGGATCTTATCGTCATTGGGTGGTTACGTGAGATTAGCCAATAGTACAAGTTAGGCCAATTATCCGCGAATGCGTGGCCAAACCGGGACAGACTTTAGTCTCAGGCACTCAAAGCATGAGATCGTCGAGACGCTCGTTGATACGGCGGGGTACTTCCAGCTCAACTTCCCGAACGGCCTGTCGAATGGCCGACAACATGGCCCGCTCATTGGCGTTGCCATGACTTTTGATCACCACGCCCTGGAGACCGAGCAAACTGGCACCGTTGTGTCGGGAAGGATCCATCAATTGCAGAAGCCGACCGATAATCGGACGGGCCAGCAGGCCGACCAGTCGGCCGTAGAGATTTCGTGTGAAGGCCTGTTCCATCAGCTCTATGAGGAGACCGGCAACACCCTCGCCGGTTTTCAGGGCTATATTGCCGACAAAGCCATCACAGACGACCACATCGGCGACGTCCCGGAACAGATCGCTACCTTCCACATAACCGATGTAGTTGATGGTATCGCACTGGGCCAGCATATGAGACGCCAGCCGGACCTGTTCATTGCCCTTTATCTCTTCCTCACCGACGTTCAGAAGAGCGACCCTTGGTTCCGCCTGGCTGCAGATCGCAGAGGCCATCAGGGACCCCATCAGGGCATACTGATAGAGATTCTCGGCGGTTGAGTCGACATTGGCGCCGAGATCAAGGACGTGACAGCGCCCCCTGAGCGAGGGAATCAGTTTGGCAATAGCCGGGCGCTCGATACCCGGATACATGCGGATAATGGTGCGCCCGAACGCCATCAATGCACCGGTGTTACCGGCACTGACGCAGCCCTGGGCCTCGCCATCGCGGACAAGACTCAGGGCGATGGCCATGGAAGAGTTTTTCTTGTGGCGGAGAGCGTGGGAGGGGCGCTCGTTCATCCGAACAACGTCTGCCGCCTCGACAATGCGAATTCGGGCGTGCCCCTCACGCAACAAAGCCTCGAGCTCGCTCCGGATTCCCACCAGAACGATGCTCAAGGCTTCGTTTTCACGCACCGCTCGCAGCGATGCGGCAACCACGACGGCAGCGCCGCGGTCGCCACTCATTGCATCAATCGTGATGGTGACCGGCTTCACCGTTCTGCCATCCGATTCGGGACGGTGCATAGCGGCAACGAGATTACTCGTCGCGTGCTTCGATTACCTGCTTGCCGCGGTAGAAGCCGTCCGGAGACACGTGGTGACGACGATGAACTTCACCAGTAGTCGCATCGGTGCTCAGAGCAGCGGCGCTCAGGGCGTCGTGTGAACGGCGCATGCCACGCTTGGAACGGGTCTTACGGTTTTGCTGTACAGCCATGATTATGCTCCTGACCTGTTAACGTAAACTTGAATTGCTGAATAAGTAACGTCTGTTCGTTAAATGTGCGCCGGTCTCCCGAGGGACGACCCACGCCCGGTTAATGCTTTGTCTTCTTGAGATCCGCCAGGACACTGAACGGATTCTCACCCGACTTTCTCACCGGCTCTGCCCCGGAGCTGTCAGGCTCGCAGGCTTCCAGATCTTCCCGGGCAGGACACTGGTCCCGTTCGTGCAGCGGAAACGGCGGCAAAACCAGCAACAGCTCGTCTTCCACCATCGACCAGAGGTCCGCCGTAAAATCATCGGTCAAAAACGGCTCGAGTTCTTTCGGCAGCTGTTGCGCCTGCTCGTCACTGGTAACAAGACCCAGCTTGAACTCGGAGACCAGAGTCACGCTCATGGCGCCCATGCACCGCTGACACTCCAGATCAACCGGGGCCGCCAGCTCGCCCGAAACAACGCGACGACGCTCACCATCCATAAAAAAAGACAGTTTGACCCGGCACGCAGCGCCTTCCGAAAACCCGAGAACGGATTCCCGAAAACGGCCAAGCCCGCTGATGGGAATCACTCCCTCCAGTGTGCTGTTATGTTCCGCTAACCGGTAAGGATCAACAGATTTGGGCAACTCGGCGTTGGACGCGTTTGACATAGGCGCGCAATTTTAGGGGCGCAGCCGGCCGCTGTCAAAGACTTCGTTGCTTTTTCACGGGGGTTCCAGTGCAGATAGGTGTAATTTACGATAATCGCACAACAGATGCACCGGCCAGGTACTTAAAGGACTCTATCAATGCCTCCAAAACCGCTTTTACTGGCGTCTTCATCACCGTACCGGAGAGAGCTCCTGGAGCGGCTTGGCTTGCCGTTCACCTGCGCAAGCCCGGATATCGACGAATCACCCTATCAAGGCGAGACCGGGGAGGCCCTGGCGACACGTCTGGCCGAGAGCAAGGCCCGCGAATTGGCGGACCGGTTCCCCGGCCACTGGATCATCGGCTCGGACCAGGTCGCCTGCCTGCCCGACGGCTCGGTACTGAGCAAGCCCGGCAACCACGAAATGGCGACAGAGCAGTTACGCCAGAGCAGTGGTCACAGGGTACTGTTTCTTACAGGCCTGTCGCTGCTCGACTCCGATTCCGGCAAGATCGACAGCCTTTGCGAGCCGTTTAACGTCAAGTTCCGGGAATTGGCTGATGAGGAGATAGAAGCCTACCTACTGCGGGAGAAACCTTATGACTGCGCCGGCAGCTTCAAGATGGAAGGCCTCGGTATTACTCTGTTCGAGGCCCTTGAGGGCCGGGACCCGAACAGCCTGGTGGGCCTCCCTCTTATTGCCCTGAACGATCTGCTGAGGCAATGGGGCCGGAATCCCCTGCTGGAAAACCGGCCTGCCTCATAAGGCATTACCGAAGCTCGAGCCGGGACTCGACCAGTTGACTGGCAAAACCCTCGCCAAAGGCGACGCCAAGCTGATCAACAATATCCTGGAACGGCGATTTGCGACGGCTGTAGTCCACCAGTTCCTCCTGACCTATGATCTGCCGGGCAACGTGTGATGCGCTGCCGAGCCCATCAGCCAGGCCAAGCTCAACGGCCTGCTCGCCACTCCAGACCAGCCCGCTGAACAGACGCTCATCATCCGCCAGGCGATCACCACGCCCTTGCCTGACCGCTTCGATAAACTGCTGATGGGTGTTTTCCAGGACACTCTGCCAGAAAGTGACTTCCTCTTCCTGCTCCGGCGAAAACGGATCAAGGAACGCCTTGTTCTCACCGGCCGTGTAGAGACGGCGATCCACGCCGATCTTCTCCATAACCTCGGTAAAGCCGAAACCGCCTGCTACCACCCCAATCGAGCCGACAAGGCTGGCCCGGTTGGCATAGATCTCATCTGCGGCCGCAGCAATGTAATAGGCTCCGGAAGCGCCGATGTCCGAGATCACGGCGTAGACCTTTTTCTCGGGATATTCGTCCCGCAGGCGCTTGATCTCATCGTAGACATACCCGGACTGCACCGGGCTGCCCCCCGGGCTGTTGATGCGCAGAATCACAGCTACCGAGTTTGGCTCTTCGAAGGCTGTTCGCAGAGAACCTACAATATTGTCTGCACTGGCCAGTTCGTCGGCAGCGATCGGACCGTTTATTTCTACCAGGGCCGTGTGCTTGCCGGTTACACCCTCCAGTGAATCGCCCAGGGGAAACTTGATCAAAAACAGCAAGGCAATCAGGTAACCAAACGTCAGGAACTTGAAAAAGATACCCCAGCGCCGGCTCTTGCGCTGCTCAGACTGCAGTGACATGACGAGTTTTTCGATGAGCTTCCAGTCACGTCCGGACTCGGGCGGAAGCTTCGGCGACTTTCGCCCGAAAAACGGCTTACTTTCTTTTTCAGGCTCCACCGGCTTGTCACCCCAATCGGCAGACTTGTCAGATTCCCAGTCACTCATGTGCGCATCCTGTCAGCAACGTCAATGAATTCGGTCTGTTTACAACCCCAGCACCCGCCGGAGGTCTGGCACGGATTCAACAATGGCATGGGGCGAATAATCACCCAACACATCCCGCTTGTGCACACCCCATTCAACGCCGATGGAGGGCATGCCGATACGCCGGGCCATATCAAGATCGTATCGGGTATCGCCAATCATCACCGCCTCTTCGGGCTCAATGCGATAGAAACGAAGAATCTCCTCGAGCATGGCGGGGTCGGGCTTGGAGCGCGTCTCATCGGCACAACGGGTGATCTCGAAGTGGTCGCCAAGACCGCTGGAAGCCAGCGCAAAGTCCAGCCCGCGCCGACTCTTGCCGGTTGCCACAGAACAACTGCGACCGGATCCTCGCAGATCCGCGACCACATCGGCCATGCCGTCAAACACGTTTTGCGGCGTTGTCACCTTACTGAAGAAATAGCGCCCGTATCCGTCGCGAATCCTGTTCATTTCTTCCCGACTGATGCCGGGATAAAGCTTCTCCAACGCCTCGACCATGCCAAGCCCGATAATATCCCGGTACGCCTCACGCTCCAGGGCCGGAAAACCCAGCTCGGTTGCCGCCTGATGCAGGCTGTCAGCAATATGCTCAACCGAGTCCACCAGGGTCCCGTCCCAGTCAAAAATTACTACTCTGACGTTCATTGATCGTTTCCTTTAAGACGCCCGGAAAGTTTCCTGAGCACGTCATTGAATGCATCGTCGTAAGGCGCCTCAAGGCGCATAGCCTCACCCGAGACCGGCAAGGTAAACTCCAGGGCCCGCGCATGCAGCATCAGCCTTTGCCCGCCAATGGACCGGAACGCCTTGAGGCTGACATCATCCATATACTTGTCGTCACCCGCAATCGGATGACCGGCCCAGGCGCTGTGCACGCGGATCTGGTGTGTACGACCGGTAATTGGCGACGCCTCGACAAGGCTGTAGCCCGCGTAATGCTCGAGGCAGCGGAATGTCGTCAGCGAGGCCTTGCCGGCAGCGTCAACTTTCACCCGACGCTCGCCATTGGGCATCTCGTAGCGCAGCAGAGGCACATCCACCCGGTCAACGCTGGCCGGCCAGTCGCCGGCGACCAGCGCATGGTAATGCTTGCGGATTCGTTTCTGCCGCAGCTCATCCTGAAGATACCGAAGCGCCGACCGCTTCTTGGCCACCATGATCAGTCCGGACGTATCCCGATCCAGACGGTGAACGAGCTCCAGAAACTTTGCCGCCGGGCGTGCGGAACGAAGCACCTCGATCAACCCGAAACTCAGGCCGCTGCCGCCGTGTACGGCGATACCGGACGGTTTGTTGACCACCAGCATCTGCTCGTTCTCGAAAACAACCGCGGATTCCATCACGCCCTGCACCCGGGAGCCGGGCGCCACCTGATCCGGCTTTTCCTTTCGGGTGATCGGTGGGATACGCACCTGATCACCGGTTCTCACCCGGGAATCCGGCTTGACCCGTCCTTTATTGACCCGAACCTCGCCCTTGCGGATGACACGATAAATAATGCTCTTGGGCACACCGCGAAGCTGGGCAAGAAGGAAGTTATCCACCCTTTGACCATCGTTGTCTTCGTCCACGGTAACCCACTGGACGCCCTGACGGACTTCTCCACGAACAGCCTGACTCTCACTGCCGGCCCTGCTGGTTTTTTTTGCCTTCTCGGGCCGCGTTTGGGCTGGCTTTCTGCTCGCAGACTTTCGAGACATGGAGTTCCTTGACTACTGGAGTGACTGCAGGATTGAACGGCTGCATGAATACTGTTATATTCCGGCGTGCTTTGCCGTTTGTCTACGGCCTGACCAACTCAAGTCAGAAGCCGGAGCGGCAGAAGTATACCGACACTATTCGAGAGTTTGAACGCCGTGCACCCAATCACTACCGGGAACGGCGAGAGAAATGCTCCCGGAGGACCAGGACAGATCTTCGAAAGGCTGCATCCTGTACCCGGGAGAGAGAAAAACCGCGCGGAAAACCGCGGGCGACATCGCGAAGAATCACTGCCACCCAGGGCCGGGCCGTCCAGCATACGAATACGACGTGAGACCCAGGCACCTGAGTGAACCTGAAAACGGATAACATGCGTCAACAGACACGAACCTTACACGACCTCTCCCTGCCCACAGGCAGCCGGATCGTCGGCGTTGGTCTCAGACCGAAAGGATCAAACCCCAGAAGGGTCTGATTCGTCTGGCCGCCGGTCCGCCCTTGATGTAACAGGGCCCGCGGCACGCAAATCCTGCTTCGCTGATGCGATCCCCTCCGGTTTTCTGTCAAATTAAACGACAGGAACTCTTTCTTTCCATGAAAAGAATGCTTATCAATGCAACTCATCCCGAAGAGTTGCGCGTCGCCCTGGTTGACGGCCAGCGTCTATTCGACCTTGATATCGAATCCAGCTCCCGCGAGCAGAAGAAAGCCAATATCTACAAGGGCCGCATTACCCGGGTCGAGCCCAGTCTCGAGGCCGCATTTGTGGATTTCGGCGCCGAGCGACACGGCTTTCTGCCGTTGAAGGAAATTTCCAAGGAATACTTCAAGAAGTCGCCCGGCCAGATCGAAGGCAAAATCAACATCAAGGACGTTGTTTCCGAAGGCCAGGAAGTCATCGTGCAGGTCGATAAGGAAGAGCGTGGCAATAAGGGCGCAGCCCTGACCACGTTTATCTCCCTGGCAGGTCGCTATCTGGTACTCATGCCCAACAACCCCCGTGCTGGCGGCATCTCCCGTCGCATTGAGGGCGATGAGCGGGCGCAGCTCAAAGAAGCGATGAACGATGTTCAGGTGCCGAAATCCATGGGCATCATCGTTCGTACCGCCGGCATCGGCCGTACCACTGAAGAACTCCAGTGGGATCTGGACTACCTGGTGCAATTCTGGGAGGCCATCACTCAGGCCGCCGGCGAGCGCAAGGCCCCCTTCCTGATTCACCAGGAAAGCAACGTTATCATCCGTGCGGTCCGTGACTACCTTCGCCAGGACATCGGCGAGGTTCTGATTGACGCTAATGGCGTCTATGAGGACGTCCTGAATTTCGTTCGTGCGGTCATGCCCACCTTCGAAAACAAGATCAAGCTGTACAAGGATGAAATCCCGCTGTTCAGCCGGTACCAGATCGAAGGCCAGATCGAGACCGCCTTCCAGCGGGAAGTGAAACTGCCCTCCGGCGGCTCCATCGTGATTGACCCGACCGAGGCCCTGGTTTCCATCGACATCAACTCTTCCCGCGCCACGAAAGGCCAGGATATCGAGGAAACCGCGCTCCAGACCAACCTGGAAGCGGCAGAGGAAATCGCCCGCCAGCTGCGCCTGCGTGACATGGGCGGCCTGATTGTCATCGACTTTATCGACATGACGCCTGCGAAGCATCAGCGGGAAGTTGAACAGAAGATGCGTGAGGCCCTGGAAATCGACCGGGCCCGGGTTCAGGTGGGCAAAATCTCCCGCTTCGGCCTGCTGGAAATGTCCCGTCAGCGCCTGCGCCCTTCCCTGGGAGAGACACGCAGCGAAGTGTGCCCCCGATGTGAAGGTCAGGGCACTATTCGTGGCATCGAGTCCCTCGCCCTGAGCATCATGCGCCTGATCTACGAGGAATCGTCAAAGGATAAGACCGGCGAAGTACGAGCCGTTGTGCCGGTTTCCGTCGCCACTTTCCTGCTCAACGAGAAGCGCAAGCAGCTGGCCGACATTGAAGCCCGCCAGGAAGTGAGCGTTGTCGTGGTGCCGGTTCCGCATATGGAGACACCGCATTTCGAAATCATCCGGATGCGCCAGGATGAAACAACGCCCGAGCACATTTCCAGCCATCAGGTGGCCCAGGAGTACAGCGAGCGTGAAGAAGAAATCTTCGAGGCGCCCACCCCTGAGAAGCCGGTACGCGAACAGGCTGCGGTAAAAGCAATCCGGCCGAGCGCACCCGCACCCGCGCCTGCCCCGGCCGCACCGAAGGCTGATGAAACCACTGAGCAGGAAGAAGGCCTCTTCCGCCGGCTGGGACGCAAGATCGCTGGCTTCTTTAGTGGCGAGGAAGAACAGAAAGTCGAGAATCGCGAGCAGAGCCAGAGCCAGCGCGAAGATCGTCGCAACCAGGGCCGTCAGGACCGTCGCAAATCCCGGGTAGCCCGCGGTGATGACCAGCGTGCAGGTGGCAACCGCAGTGGCAACGAACGGCGCCAGGGCGGCCAGCAGGGCCGTGGTGACGACAACCGTGGCCGCGGCCGCAACCGCAACGACGACCAGAACCGTGGCAACCAGAATCGCCAGGCATCCGAAAACAAAGGCCAGGATAATCGCGGAGGCGACAACAAGAGCGCCGACAACAAAGGCTCTGAAAATCGTCGTGACAACCGTCGCGACAACCAGGGCCGCGGCCGCAACAGGCCCCAGCGCGACCCGAAGGATAATCGCGAGCAGAAGGACCAGAAGGATCAGGGCCAGCAGGATAATGCAGCCAAGTCCGGTCCAGCGGACAAGACCGGTTCAGAAGAGAAACGCAGAAAGCCACGTCGCCAGCGCAACCGCGACGGCTCTCCGTCTGAAGCACCGGCGTCCGCTCCGGCTGATCGAAAAGCCGCTCGTAGCGAGAAGCATCAGAAGGACACGCAGCCCGAAAACGGTCGTGACGATGCCAAGCCCGAGGTGAAAACCGAGCAGGTAAAGGAAACCGTCAACAAAGCGTCTGACAAGCCTGAAACAAGGGCCGAGACTGCGCCGGCGGCCAGCGAAACACCGAAACCGGAAGCTGCTCAGAAAGAGCCAGTGAAAGAGCAGAAGCCCGAGAAGGCATCCGCAGACAAAGCGCCGTCGGAGAGCAAGCCGGAAGCGAAACCGGCAGCGGAAACAAAACCCGTTGCAGAGAGCCCGGTTGAAAAGCAGGAAGCTGTTCAAGCGAAACCTGAAAAAGCCGAGCCCGCCAAGGCTGAACAAAGCTCCGAACCCCTTGAGAAGCCTGAGGAAAAGAGCGAAAACGTTACCGAGCAGGCGCAAGGCGCAGCCACAGACAAAGAGCCTGCCAAGAGCACCGCGGCCACTGATGAGCCAAAGCCGGTGACTGACCAGGCTACCGAGAAAAAAGAGGCAGCTCCGAGGTCAAAGCCGGAGTCCAGGGCCACGGCCGACGGTGAACAAGCGCCGCGGGCGAAGAAGCAGCCGGCGAAGCCCAAGGAAGCGCCAGCCGCCAAGGCAGAACCGGAGGAGGCACCACAACCCGAGAAGGCTGAAAAGCCAGCGGAGGAGAAGGTAGCACCAGAGCGTAAGGCTCCCGAGGCTCAACCGGAGCCAAAGCAGCCGGAACCAGCCCAGGCCAGCCCCGAAAAGGCCGAGCCCAAGAAAGCCGAGCCCGAAAAAGTTGAGGCCAAAACCGCAGAGCCAGTGAAGGAAGAGACGCCTTCCGCTCCGGAGGCAACAGCCAAGGACACGCCTGCCGATGCCCCGGCAGTCGACGTTCCTGTAACACCGGGCCGCGCTTACAATGATCCAAGAGAAGTCCGCAAGCGCCAGAAGGCCGCGGAAGAGGCCAAAAAGGCCGGGAGTAACTAACTGATGCTATCGAACTCCGACATAGAAGCGCTGGAAGACATCCTTTTTGCCGAGCCCTGGGGCGATGAAGCCCTGGATTTCTTCGGTTTCCATGGGGTGGTCTGCGCCAGCGTCGTCGGCCCGGCTGAACTGAGCGCGGAAGAAATCTTCCGCCTCGCCACGGGCACCGATCAGGTGCCCGACACCGGGATTCCCGAGGTGTTCAGGCGCTGCTCGACCCAGCTGGCCAATGACATGGCCCATTCCCTGGACATGGGGCAGTCTCTGGAACTGCCGGAGCCGGAGGATGGCGACCCCATGAACGCACTGGAAAATTGGTGCGCTGGGTTCGTGGACACCTTTCTGGAACACGAAGAAGAATGGCTCGAAGCAGCTAGCGAAGAAGAAGCAGCGGACCTGATGGTGCCTATGCTGACACTCTCAGGACTGTTCGATGACGAGGACTTCCAGAAGGTTCGCAACAGTGAAAAGCTATCCCGGCAGATGGCCGACGCCATCCCGGACTCACTGACGGATCTGTACCTGCTGTTCCACGCGCCGGATTAAGCCGGCGCCGCACCCGGAACAGGTTGTCTGAACGAATGCCAGACCGGCTCAAGCCCGTCTGGCATTTTCATGATGCGGCCAAGCTCACACCAGGGAGCGCCGGGAAAGTGAAAATCACTTCCCTGGGATGCCAGCAATTTTTCTTTCCGACAAAGCTCTGCAAGAAACCCCAGATCACCACTGGATTGACCTGAAGTAGACACTTCAATTGCCTGCCCCCCTGCCCTTCGGAAATCCGCGGTCAGCTCCCTGAGTTTGGTTGCCGTAAGCTGGTATTTTCGGGGATGGGCAAGAACCGCAACGCCACCTGCCTCGGTGATCCAGCGCACGACTTCTGGAAGCTCCGGCCAGAAAGCTTTTACATCACCGGGCTTACCGTTACCCAGATATCGCTTGAATGCCTGGGCAGCATTGCGAACAACGCCAGCCTCTGTCAGAACCTGTGCAAAATGGGGCCGTCCAGGCACGTCGCCACCGGCAGCCTCGGAGGCCTTATCGAGAAGGCCATCAACACCAAGCTTACCCAGGCGGTCCGCGATCATGCGGGCACGAGCCCAGCGATTCTCGTTCTGCTGCTCCAGCGCCTGCCTGAAACCGGCCTGCCCGGGATCAAAATCCAGACCGACGATGTGGATGGTCCGGCTTTTCCAGAGACAGGAAAGCTCAACCCCGGGAATCAGGATGATACCCTGCGCCTGCGCAGCCACCTCGGCTTCGGCAAGGCCAGCGATCGTGTCGTGGTCAGTAAGGGCCAGGTGGGTAACCCCCCGACCGGCAGCGCGCTCGACCAGTGCCGCCGGTGATAGCGCGCCATCGGAAGCCGTGCTGTGGCAATGCAGATCAATGCACAAATGCGGGTCTTGCGGTATAGTCACAAAATATCCTGAATCTTCAGATAACTGGCGGCTTGCCAGGGTTTAACAGTGTACCAGCCAACCCTTGCACGACACGACCGCTGATTGTCTGATCAACTATCCTGTCTTTGAAAACCAGTTCGGAGAGCTGAATGTACTACGCCATTATCAGTGAAGATGTCGAGAACAGTCTGCCGTTGCGCCAGTCCGCGCGTCCGGCTCACATCGACCGACTTCAGGCCCTGAAAGCCGAGGGCCGATTGCTTGTCGCTGGCCCTCATCCGGCGCTGGATACTCCAGAGCCCGGCGATGCCGGCTTTACCGGTAGTCTGGTAATCGCGGAATTTGACTCTCTGGAAGCGGCCCAGGCCTGGGCGGATGCCGACCCTTATGTGGAGGCAGGCGTTTATGACAAGGTTGTGGTAAAGCCCTTCAAAGCCGTCCTCCCGTAAGCGGGCGTTGGGGGCCCATGAGTTTATTGTAATGATGGCACGCTTGCACGGCGGGGCATCTGTGACAAAATTGCGCTTTTAATCAGACTCAGATTTCAACCGCAGAATTTCAGGGAACGTAACCAGTGACGCTTTTTCGTCTAGCAATCAGTGTGTTGTTCGCAGTGTCCTCCATTGCTGTTGCCCAGGCAAAGACTGTCTGGGTTGACGACCAGTTGTACCTGCCAGTGAGGTCAGGCGCAGGTTCCCAGTTCCGCATCATTGAAAACGCGGTTCCCAGTGGCACGCCGCTGGAAGTCATCGAGGCCTCCGATTCCGGATACACCCTCGTTCGCACTCCCAAGGGCACGGAGGGCTGGGTTTCCAGTCAATACCTGAGCGAGACACCCATTGCTGCAGATCGCCTGCGTACGGCCAACCGTCAGTTGGAAGAAACGCGCGCTGAACTCGCCCAGGTAAAAGAGCAGCTGTCTAACGTCGTCACTGAGCGCAACGCGCTGGAAAGCTCCGAAGCCTCGCTTTCTGACCGTTCACAGGAGCTCCAGGAAGAGCTTCAGCGGATCAAGAGTATCGCCGCCGATTCCATCAATCTGGAACGTCGAAATCGCGAGCTGCGGGAAGAGAACCAGAAGATTCGCAACGACCTTGAAGTGCTCACGGCTGAAAACGAACGTCTGGAAGCCAGCAAGGAATACGATTTCATGTTGCTGGGCGCGGGCCTCGTTCTCGGTGGCGTTTTGCTGGCACTGATCATTCCAATGCTCAAACCAACAAGAAAAACCGACAACTGGGCCTGATGCCATGAAGGATTATTCGGAGAAACGCGATTTCCACCGTATGCAGGTGAACTCGGAGATTGAGATCAGCGACAGCCAGGGCAACCGCTTCAAAGGGATCTGCCGTGATCTGAGCGCGACCGGCATGCAACTCTACGTTGAGCAGGCCGTGAACGTTGGCGAGGAACTTCACACGGTTCTTCACTCCAGCAGTGATCAGTTTCCGCCGCTGGAGACTGTCTGCGAAGTCATTCGCTGCGAACCGGAAGGAGACGGGTTCCTCCTTGGAACGAATATCAGCGAAGTCACTCGCTGAACGAAAAACGGCGGCCATTGGCCGCCGTTTTTGTCTCTGCCTCGAAAAGCCTCAAACCAGAGGCTTCTCAGAAACAATGATACCGTTGTTGTCGGCGTAGACGTAGTGTCCGGGATGGAAGGTAACGCCGTGGAAGGTGACCGGCACATTCAGGTCGCCCAGGCCACGCTTTTCACTCTTTCTCGGATGGGTGCCAAGGGCCTGCACACCCAGGGCGGTGTTGCCAATCTCATCCACGTCGCGCACGCAACCATAGATGATCAGGCCCGCCCAGCCGTTGCTCGCAGCCTTCTCCGCGAGCATGTCGCCCAATAGCGCATGGCGCTTTGAAGCGCCACCATCCACGACCATCACGCGACCGTTCCCGGGCTGGCCAACCTGCTCTTTCACCACAGAGTTATCTTCAAAACACTTCACGGTCACAATCTCACCGCCAAATGCCTTGTTGCCACCGTAGTTATTGAAGCCGGGCTCTACAACCAGCACTTCCGGAAATTCGTCACACAGGTCCGGGGTAATTATCGTCGTCACGTTGTCGCTCTCCTTATCCTGGAAATAAACTCAGTCGATTTTTTCGTCGGCCAGGAAGAACCAGGTGTCCAGTACCGAATCGGGGTTCAGTGACACCGTATCAATGCCCTGATCCATCAGCCACTTGGCGAGATCCGGATGATCCGATGGCCCCTGCCCACAGATACCGATGTATTTGCCGGCCTTCTTGCACGCCTGAATGGCGTTGGAAAGCAGCGCCTTGACCGCATCGTTCCGCTCATCGAAGAGGTGCGCGATGATGCCCGAATCCCGGTCCAGACCCAGGGTCAGCTGAGTCAGATCGTTGGAGCCGATGGAGAAGCCGTCAAAGTGCTCCAGGAACTGATCCGCCAGCAGGGCATTGGCCGGCAACTCACACATCATGATGACCCGAAGACCGTTGTCACCACGCTTGAGCCCGTTCTCCGCCAGCAGGTTCACTACCTGTTCCGCTTCACCCACGGTACGCACGAACGGGACCATCACTTCCACATTGGTCAGCCCCATCTCGTTACGCACCTTTTTCAGGGCACGGCATTCCAGCTCGAAGCAGTCCCGGAAGGTATCGGAGATATAGCGCGATGCACCCCGGAAACCGAGCATCGGGTTTTCTTCATCCGGCTCGTACAGAGTGCCGCCGATCAGGTTGGCGTATTCGTTGGATTTGAAGTCCGACAACCGCACGATCACTTTCTTGGGCGCGAACGCCGCTGCCAGGGTAGAGATGCCCTCAACCAGCTTGTCGACATAGAAATCCACCGGCGAGCTGTAACCGGAGATGCGTTTCTCAACGGTCTGCTTGATATCCCGGGGCAGTCCATCAAAGTTCAGCAGTGCCTTGGGATGAACACCGATCATCCGGTTAATAATGAACTCAAGCCGTGCCAAACCAACACCTTCATTCGGCAACGCCTGGAAATCAAAAGCCCGGTCTGGGTTGCCGACGTTCATCATGATCTTGAACGGGATGTTCGGCATGGAGTCCACGGTATTTTCCCGCAGCTCGAAATCCAGGGAGCCCTCGTAGATCATGCCGGTATCGCCCTCGGCGCAGGAGACGGTCACTTCCTGTGCGTCGGTCAGCAACTCCGTGGCATCGCCGCATCCGACCACGGCCGGAATGCCCAGCTCGCGGGCAATAATGGCCGCGTGGCAGGTACGACCACCGCGGTCGGTAACAATGGCGGAAGCCCTTTTCATCACCGGCTCCCAATCCGGGTCGGTCATGTCGGTAACCAACACATCGCCGGCCTGCACCCGGTCCATTTCCTTGATGCTGGTAATGATCTTCACCGGGCCACTGCCGATCTTGTGGCCGATGCTCCGGCCTTCCACCAGCACCTTGCCGGTTTCTTTCAGCAGGTAGCGCTCCATCACATTGGCAGACGCACGGCTTTTCACCGTCTCAGGGCGCGCCTGAACGATGTAGATCTTGCCGTCGTCGCCGTCCTTCGCCCACTCGATGTCCATCGGTCGCTGGTAGTGCTTCTCGATAATCATCGCCTGACGTGCCAGGTCTTCCACCTCGGCGTCAGTGATGCAGAAGCGGTTGCGGTCTTCCTGCTCCACCTTCACTGTTTCAACGAATTCACCTTCACCGGGCTTGGTGTGGTAGACCATCTTGATGGCCTTGCTGCCCAGATTGCGACGCAGGACGGCCGGCCGACTGGCTTCGAGAGTAGGCTTGTGTACGTAGAATTCATCAGGGTTTACAGCACCCTGAACGACGGTCTCACCCAGACCGTAAGAGGCAGTTACAAATACCACGTCACGGAAGCCGGATTCTGTGTCGAGGGTGAACATAACGCCACTGGCCGCCGTCTCACTGCGCACCATTTTCTGGATACCAGCTGAGAGCGCGACCATCTTGTGGTCAAAGCCGTGGTGGACGCGGTAGGAAATAGCGCGGTCATTGAACAGCGACGCAAACACTTCCTTGACCGAGGTGCGCACCTGTTGCAGCCCCACCACGTTCAGGAAGGTTTCCTGCTGGCCTGCAAAGGAGGCATCCGGGAGATCTTCCGCCGTTGCAGAGGAACGTACCGCAACCGCCATGTGTTCGTTGCCATCCTGCAGGGTGGCGAACGATTCCTTCAAGGCGTTCTCCAGGACATCCGGAAATGGCGTTTCAATGATCCATTGACGGATCTGGGCACCAACCCGGGCCAGTTCGTTGACGTCGTTGATGTCCAGAGCATCGAGAGCGTTGTCGATACGCTCTTTCAGTCCGTCAGTAGCGAGGAATTCGCGATAGGCGTGCGCTGTTGTGGCAAAGCCACCTGGAACGGTAACACCTGCGTTGGCGAGATTACTGATCATTTCGCCGAGTGAGGCGTTCTTGCCGCCTACCCGATCGACATCGGACATTCCCAGGTGATCAAACCAGATAATGTAATCTTCCAAAGCATGTCTCCCTTGAGTCTGTGAAGCTAAGAGCAAAATCGGGCCAGCGGTATCAAGCGGTAAAAGCAGACAATATCCACTGCGGAGTCTCGAACTTGGCGTGTATGATACTGTAACCTGCGGAAATTACCTAGGCCACCGAGCCAGGAATCAAGAACCAAGGAACCGGACAATACAGCATGAAACGCACTGCTTTTTTCATTTCTGATGGCACCGGCCTGACAGCCGAGGCTCTCGGGCACAGCCTTCTGGCCCAGTTCGAAAAGATCGAGTTTGAACGGGTTACTGTTCCCTACATTGCGGACGAAGAAAAAGCCCGGGAAATGGTCAAACGGATCAACAAGGCGGCCGAGACAGACGGCGCACGGCCGCTGGTGTTCGACACCATTGTAAACAGCGATATCCGGGAAATCATCGCCACCGCCGAGGGTTTCATGGTGGACATCTTCGGTACGTTTCTCAGCCCCCTGGAACAGGAACTCCAGTCTTCCTCTTCCTATACCGTCGGTAAATCCCATGCCATCAACAATGAAGGCAGCTATGAACGCCGGATCAATGCCGTCAATTTCGCGCTGGATAATGACGATGGCGCACGCACCCGGCATTACGACGAAGCAGACCTGATCCTCGTTGGCGCCTCCCGAAGCGGGAAAACCCCCACCTGTCTCTATCTGGCGCTGCAGTATGGCGTGAAAGCGGCAAACTATCCGATTACCGAAGAAGACCTGGCAGACCAGCAGATCCCGAAAGCCCTGAAACCCTATAAAGAGAAAATTTTCGGGCTGACTATCGAGCCGGAGCGGCTGGCAACCATCCGCAACGAACGCAAGCCAAACTCTCGCTACTCATCCATCAAGCAGTGCATGCACGAGATCGAGGAAATCGAGTTGATGTATCGGCGTGAGCGGATTCCGTACCTGAATACCACCGCCTATTCGGTTGAGGAGATCTCCACCCGAATCATGGTGACAACCGGTCTGAAGCGCCAACGCTAGGGGTACAGACGGCTGGAGGGCGTCATCGGGGCAGAATAAGAAAGGGGCCAGACCAAAAAGAGGCCAGATGAACACTTCATCTGGCCTCTTTTGTTTTGGCTTTACAGTTCCTGAATGTTCAGGCCAAGCTTCTCGGCCCTGGCCCGGTTTTCCGGACTGGTTACCACGGCCGTACTGGCTTTCTCCGGCACCAGCCAGGTTCTGGCCACACGCTTCAGGTCGTCCAGGGTGACGGACAGCACCCGCTCCCGGAACCTGGCACGCTGCTCCGGACTTCGCCCAAACAGCTTGTTGTGAAAAGCATGGCGAGCAGCGCCCGCAGGCGATCTGGGCCTGTCGAGTTGACCAATTACACCAAGAATCGACTCTTCAAGCTCCTGATAGTCGTGGTCATTGTCCTGAAGCCACGCAAGGGCCGCGTCGAAATCGTCCAGCGTTTCCTCCAGGCGCGGATCACGGTAGGAGAAGAACCGGAACGTGCCATTCACGCTGTCCTGCCCGGCGCCGCCACCGTAAGCGCCACCCTTCTCCCGAATGGCTCGGTGCAGATAACCGTTACGCAAGAAACCACCCAGCACGGTCAGTGCCGCCGCATCGGGATGATCCACAGCGACAGTGCTGTAGGCCTTGGAGCAGAAGTTAACCTGGGTAGAAGTCAGCCACGCCTCACGGGTAGTGTAATTGACCGGTTCCATTTTCCAGCCTGCAATGCCCGCTCCAGAGGCATCACGCCAGCAGGATTTCAGATCATCAACCATCGCCGGGAGCTGATCCTCTTCACCAATCACCAGGAACTCCCGACCCTGCTTGCCGATTTTCTCGTGCAATGCAGAAAGCTTGTCACAGAGCGCCGTCAATTCCTCTGGATCCTTCAGGGCCTGATCGAGCTGCTTGGTGCCGCGAATACCGGCAAGACCACCCAGCCGGAAAGAAAGCCAGGCACCCGGACTCATACCCTGTGAAGCCGCGCCCATGGCCAGTGCATGGCCACTGCCGGTTACGGCCTGCTCGCGACGGGCCCGGATCTGCGCAATGATCTCCCGGATTCGCTCTTTCTCATCGAAGCGGGCACTGGTGTAGACATCCCGTAGAAGACGGGTCAACTCACTGCGATTACGGGCCAGAGCCTTGCCGTTGAAGATGATGTAACCGGACAGCGCCTGAACGTCATCAATCCGGCCTTTGGCGCTGAACGCTGCGCCGATACCACCAGACTCCGCAGAGATACGATCCTGCATTTGCAGGTAGTCCAGATCACCACAACCCACTTCGGAAATCAGCGTGGTGTAGTAAGGCACCAGAAGCAGCTCCTCTTCGGTCAGCGCCGGCACCGGGACAACAATCTGCTCGTAAACCAGACCGTTGGTACCACGGGCATAAACGGTTGCCGAAATGTCGCCGTCATAACGCCCTTCCGGCTCTGGCATCTGCAGAGGCACGTCTGACAGATCCACCTTTGGCAGAATGGAGTCATCGTCCTTCTGCATCTGGCGTTCTTCCAGCGCCCTGGCCCGGTCGACAATCATCCGGACCTCGTCATCGGTAAGCTCGGCCTTGCGACGGGCCAGCGCTTCACGGATGGCTTCCTGCCGGCGGGACTCGAGCTTTTCATCCGGCCGCAGGGTCAGGGTGACCCGGTGCGGGTTCTCAAGAAGCTTGCGGCGGATCAGATCCGGCACGTATTGCGGGTCCCGGATTTTCTCCCGGAGCGTTGCCAGGACCGGCTCCAGATCCAGCAATTCAACCGGATCACCGCCGTGCACCATGGGTGCAATGGCACTCATGATCAGCTGCAGGCCGTACGGGAACTGGTCACCAGCAATTTCCCGCTGGTGCAGTTCGAGCTGATGCAGGATGGCTTCCAGACGTTCCTGGCTGACGCCCTCCTCCACGACCTTGAGCAGCGTGGACTCGAGCAGGGCTTCCAGATCCTTGTGCTTGTCCGGCTCGCTGCCTTCGATGCCGCAAACAAAGGTCATTTCACGGTTGGAGTCTTCCAGACCACACATGGGCGAAGGTGCATGACCAAGATCCGTGGTTTCCAGGGCTCGCATCAGTGGTGAGGCACTGTTTTCCAGCAGTACCGCAGAGAGCAGTTGACCCTCCAGGTTCTCCTGCAAATCAAAACTGTGGCCCAGCAACCAGCCCACAACGATGTGAGTCTTGTTGTCGGTCCCCTCGCCTTCGTTGACCGCATAGCCCTGCTCTACCCTGACCGGGGCGAACATGCGCTTCTCGTCGCGAACCGGAAGATCGATGTCCAGCCGGTCGAACCGTTTCAGCGCCAGCTCTTCAAACTTCTCATGATGCTCATGAGCCGGGATATCGCCGTAGGTGGCAAATATCGCGTTGCTGGGGTGATAGTGGTGGCGGTAGAACTGCAGCAGGTCGTCGTAGCTCAGATCCACGATGTGGTCGGGCTCGCCACCGCTGTTGTAGTGATAGGTCGTGGTCGGGAAAAGGTGGCTGCTGAGGTTCTGCCACAGCTGGGACGTGGGCGAACTCATGGCGCCTTTCATCTCGTTGTAGACAACACCCCGATAAACCAGGTCGGTGGACGGATCTTCCGGCTTATCGAACTCAAGGCGATGACCTTCCTGCGCAAAATCCAGCGGATCGAGCTTGGAGAAAAATACACAATCCAGGTAAACCGACAGAAGGTTGTCGAAATCCTTTCGGTTTATGCTGGCGAAGGGATAGGCCGTCCAGTCGCTGCTGGTGAAAGCGTTCATGAACGTGTTCAGTGACCGCCGAATCATCATGAAGAACGGATCACGAACCGGGAAACGCTCGCTGCCACACAATGCCGTGTGTTCCAGAATATGCGCCACCCCGGTGGAATCCATCGGGAAGGTACGCAGGGCAACGAAAAACACGTTTTCGTCGTTGTCGGCTGCCAGATGCAGATGGCGGGCGCCAGTCTTCTTGTGACGATACTCCTCGACCTCGAGATTGAGTGTATCGATCCGGTGACTGCGAAGTTTCTCAAAGGCCGGATGAGTTGCGTTGTCGATCACTGCAGCCATTCAAACTATCCTGTCTTTAAACAATTGGAGAATTGTAGGGTAACACGTAGTATCGCTTATCATGCATCACTCCAGAAGCTATAGGGTACCGCGCCGTACATGACAACACCTGCACCTCAATCAAAGGCCGTTGAGGCCCCGGAAGTAGCCGCCTACTGGGCAGAACGTCGGCGGTACCTCGAGCGGATCCGGAAAGTACCGGAAGTCAGACAGCGCTTCTGGCGGGAAGTTGCCCTTTATCTGCTCCGCCGATTGCTCTGGTCATTCGGATTCTTCCCGATCTTCATCGCCTTCTGGGTGCCACTGGTGATGGCCAGCTTCAACCCGGTTGCGATGGCATCGGATCTGATTCCGGTGTTACAGAATTTCGTCGACTCGAACCCGGAGGTACAGGCAACGACCATTAGCACCCTGGCCATCGCGTGGGCTTCTATCGGGTTTTTCTTTCTCGTCTTCGATTTCGTGCTAACCCCTTTCAAATCGCCTTATCAATACGAAGCCGACGTGTACATGAGATCATGGGAGCAGCTCAACCATGATCAGCTTCCGGATAAAGTGTGATTTGGCCTGCATTCTCGGTAACTCCCCGTCACTTTCTGTTACATAGCGTTGCACTCACTGGGTAAGATGAACCGGTAGACAGAATTCCAAGAATGCAGGATCAAGAGGTTCCGTCATGGTCGATTTCAGACCGCTTCTGTTCGTCAATGCCCTGGCGCTCATGCTGCTGGTAACCGCCGGGTTTGCCTCGGTTCGGGATGACCTTCAGATAACAGAAGCCTTCGAACCACCCTCGACGGATCAAGCTGTTGCCTCTATTACTACCGAGCCCGAGCCGGCCCCAGAGCCTGTTCCGGAGGCATCCGCCAGAACCAAACAGGCTGCCCGGGAGTCGCGCCCACCCGTGGTGGAAGCCACTCCGTTTACCGTGCCATCCATGCCGGAGAACCCGGAGGTTCTGGCGGTAGCTGAACCGCCATCGGTATTGGCAACGAGAACAGACACCGCCCCGGCAAATCCGCAACAACCGGAAAAACAGCAGGAACCCCAGCCACCGACGCAGGCGCTGCTGGTACTACGCTCAAACGTTGTCGGCGATCAGGTCACCATCAACGGCAAGGAATATGGCGCGACCCGCCTGGATCTTGAGCTGGACCCGGGCCGCTACGAGGTCACCATCACCAAGCCAGGTTTCAAACCCTGGAACCGCTCCATTGCCCTGAAAGCCGGCAATGAGGTGACTCTGGTGGGCGAACTGGAGGCTCTGACCACGGTGAATTTCCGTGACGGGATCTGGATCGGTGGCGTGAAGACCGGTGATGGCACCTACCAGGACAACGATGGACTGCGCTACGAGGGGCATTTCGTGGATGGTGAATTCCACGGCCAGGGCACCGCGTGGTATCCCGACGGTGGCCGTTACGAGGGAGGCTGGTCTGCAGGCAACCGCGAGGGCGACGGTGAATGGCGCAGTGCCGACGGCTCGCGCTATTCCGGCGAATTCCGGGACAACCAGTTTAACGGCAAAGGCACGCTTACACTGGCAAACGGCGACATACTGACCGGCCACTGGAAGGACGGACAGCTTAATGGCCACGGTTCCCTGACCACCGCGGATGGCATGCTCTACGTCGGCGGCTTCCGGAACGACGAATTTCATGGCACCGGCACACTCACCTACCCCGACGGTCGCCATTACGAAGGCGAATTTTCCAACGGCGCCTTCCATGGCACCGGGGCAGAGGTCTTCGCCAGCGGCAAGAAATACGAGGGCGAATACATTGAAGGAAAGTTCCACGGTAAGGGCTTGCTGAAGAATCCCAACGGCAGCTCGATCGAAGCGACATTCCGTCATGGCGAGCCCTACGGACAGGTACGCCTGACCACAGCGGCAGGGGAAATTTTCACTGCCCGAACCACTGAACCCGGTGTCTGTTATCGGGACAAGAGCTACCGGGCCACAGAGTGCCCGAAACTGGAAGGCTGGTAATCATAACGGCCCGATAACAAACGCGTTTGCAGTAAACGATTGAGGTAGTGACATGGCGATCAAGAACGCTCTGCTGGTAGATGACTCCAAGGTGGCCCGATTTGCCCTGAGCAAACTGCTGGAAAGTCGCGATATGGAAGTCAATATGGCTGGCTCGGCCGAGGAGGCCCTCGATTTCCTGAACAGCCAGGGGCGTCCGGATGTCATCTTCATGGACCATCTAATGCCGGGGATGAATGGCGTAGAGGCGACCAAAGCCATCAAGGGCAACCCGGAGACCGCCGGCATCCCCATCATCATGTGCACATCCAAAAAATCGTCATCATTCATGGAGGAGGCCAGGAACTTCGGTGTTTACAACATCCTCACTAAACCGCCGCAAACGGAGGGCCTCAAAGAGGTTTTGGACCAGCTGGCCAGTGACGTCACAGGCGGAAACTTGCCGGAGCCACCGCTGCAATCTGAGCCGGCTGCCGCGGAAGAGGACGAACTGCTGAACGTACCTGCAGATGCGTCGGTGGAACTGTCGCCCAAGACGGGCGATTCAGCCAGCCGGAGCAACCCGCAAGCCAATGTGGTGCCCTTGACCAGCGAGTTGATTGAGCAGATCGCCCGTTCCGCAGTCAAAACTCACATCAACAACCGCCTCCACGAACTGCTCAGTTCCCTCTTTGACGAGCAGTTCGATCACCTGAAGCGGGCTCTGGATGAATCCCGAAGCAAACAGGACGCGGTGATTGAGGAACGCCTGAACGCCGTCACCGAAATGGTCGACGAACGGACCAAAAATCTGCGGGACGAAGTTGCCGCGGAGGTCAACCTGAACCTTGGCAGCGAACTTGCCGTGCTCAAGAAGGAGCTGAAAAAGAATTCCGGCTTCACGAGCGAGCATATGGCCGAGCTGAAAGATCACATCACGAGTGTGCAGACGATTGATACCGAGTTCTGGCAAACCCTTCAGTCCGAGGCTATTCAGCAAGCCCACGAGATCTCGAGGGAAACCGCTGAAGACATAGCCCAGCGCACAATCGACCTTTTTGTTGCGCAGCAGCGCTCGGCATCGTCCCGGGTCTACACCATTGGTCTTGCCATAAGTCTCGGCATCTTCAGCGTCGGGATTGCCTGGCTGTCTGGCCTGTTCGGTTGAGCAGGGTCCTGATCCTGTGCCAGTCTGCCGGGGTGTCCACATCATCGTGGATCCCCGGAATATCTACCCGGGTTGCACGCACCTCTGCGAGCAGTCGCCCGGCGCCCCTATCCCCCTCCAGATCCAACACCAGCGGCCAGAGCCATCTGGGTAAATAGGCGGGCACACCCGGCCGGCCACCGTAATCTGCAGCGATGGGCTGTTCCGGTACACAGCGGGCCGCCTTGCCAAAGGCCTCGAGGGCGTTCAGATCCAGTAACGGCTGGTCCGCCACCAGAACAAATACGCCCTTTACCGCTGGCCCCAGGCTGCGAAGTCCCGCTGACAGAGATGCCGAGATGCCCTCCTGCCAATCCGGCGCCCGCAACCAGGAAGAAGGTTGCCTCCGACAACGAAAGCGTATGAGCGGGTACCAGGCCCCACACACCACTCGAACTTCCGGGCTGAGGATTCGGCCTTGGGCAATGGCGGCGTCCAACAATGTGCGGTTACGGCAGTCCGTGTCTGTCCCGTCACCAGAAGCCAGCGGCAGGAGGGCTTTCGGCCGACCGAGGCGGCTCGAGGCACCGGCCGCCAGTATCAGTACCGGAAATTGCTGATCAATGTGCGAGTCGAGGTTTAAAATGATGAGTCCGATAGCAAAAAGAAATGAAGCAGTGGCCAACCGCCAGACTGCTGTATTCGGTGATTTTTGCTAGAATTCGGCCATCAATCAACCACACCCGCCTGGAAATTTGATGAACCATCTGTTTGTAGACAACCTGACCGTTATCGATTTTGCCTACCTGGACCCGACCCGTGGGCTGGTGGGTGAAAGCTGGATTGCGGATGTGGTGCTTGGCGGGGAGCTGGACGAACAGGGCATGGTGTTCGACTTCAGTAACGTAAAACGCACCATCAAGCGGGTGATCGATGAGAGTGTTGACCATCGTCTGGTGATTCCCCGCGGCTACCAGGGGCTGTCCTGGAGTGAGGAGCAGCCAGACACTTTTACCTGGGCTCTCACGGACGGCAGCCAGATCATTCACCGCTCACCGGACGAGGCCATTGTCTGGTTGTCCGCCGACCGGGTTGTGCCCTCGGCCGTGGCCTCTTTGCTGGAACAGGAAATAAAGGCCGTGCTTCCGGCCAACGTGATTTCCGTGGAGATCAATCTCCGGGAAGAGGAAATCGATGGTGCTTACTACCACTATGTCCACGGCCTTAAGAAACACCTGGGCAACTGCCAGCGCATCGCCCACGGCCATCGATCACCGATTCGTATCGACCGGAACGGCCACCGCGATTACGATCTGGAGCGCCGCTGGGCCAAGCTCTGGCGGGATATCTACGTGGGGTCCGAGGAGGATGTGGTGCGTCGCCATGTTGGCGAAGACGGCGTTCGCTATGTGACCTTCGAATACGAGGCCAACCAGGGCGAGTTTGCACTGACCCTGCCAGAGGATCGCGTGTACATGCTGGATACCGACACCACGGTGGAGCTGATTGCCGCCCACATGGCCGACAAGCTCAAGGTGGAGTTCGCGACAGACACCATCCGGGTGAAGGCTTATGAGGGTGTTGGGAAGGGTGCCATTGCCGAGCGCTGAATAAATCCGGGGTCAGATGGAAATTTCATTTGACCCCATTGTTGTCTGACCCGACATTCAGACACAAAAAAACCGCCAGAAGGCGGTTTTTTTGATGGCTTCCCGGTGGACTAAACCGTCAAGCCGTATTGGCGTCCCCTAGGGGGTTCGAACCCCTGTTGCCGCCGTGAAAGGGCGGAGTCCTAGGCCACTAGACGAAGGGGACTAGAAATTGGTGGAGCCAGGCGGGATCGAACCGCCGACCTCAACACTGCCAGTGTTGCGCTCTCCCAGCTGAGCTATGGCCCCTCAACGGCTGCGTATATTAAGGATCCGCCCTATGGGCGTCAACCTCTGAAACACACTTTTTTTCAGTTTTCTGAACATCCCTGTTCAAGCCGTTTATTAATTCACCAAAGCGGTTAATGAATACCCAGAGCCGCGTATTCCTTTTCCACCTTCTTGGTTTCCTTCTTGGAGAATCCACCCATCACTTCCAGGGCATGCCGAAGCCTTGAACGGGTCATGTCCGGGCCCAGCAGCGCCATGGAATCCATGACAGACCAGGAATTCGGGGTGCCAGCAACCGCCACAAAAATGGAGAACATGAAGTCACCCATCTTCAGGTCCATGGCTTTGGCCAACGCCTTGATATCCGCGAAGATGGTCTCCTTGCTCCAGTGTCGCTGCGCTTCAAGCTTCCAGAGCGTGAACTGAAGAACCCGCTTGATCTGGGCTTCCTCCAGCTTGTTGTGGGCAAAGTCTTCCGGCCTCAGGTTGAGCATGCCGGAGAACATGAACTGGGCCATGGGCGCCACATCCGAAAACACCTCTGCCCTGCCCTTGATGTGGGGCACCAGAGCACGCAGGGCATCCTCATTGAACCACCACTGGCGCATGCGCTCCATGAACTGCTCTTCAGTCAGCTCTTCGCGCAGCCACTGGCCGTTCAGCCATCGGAGCTTCTCCACGTCAAACACCGGACCACCAAGGGAAACTCGCTGGATGTCGAAGTTCTCGATCATCTCATCCAGGGTGAACTTTTCCCGCTCGTCCGGCATGGACCAGCCCATGCGCCCCAGATAGTTGGTGACGGCCTCCGGCAGAAAGCCCATGCGCTCATAGAAATTGATGCTGGTCGGGTTCTTGCGCTTGGACAGTTTGCTCTTGTCCGGGTTGCGCAGCAGCGGAAGGTGACACAGCACCGGCATATCCCAGCCAAAATACTGATACAGCAGCTTGTGCTTGGGCGCCGAGTTGATCCACTCCTCACCACGCAGAACGTGGGTGATTTCCATAAGGTGATCATCAACCACATTCGCCAGGTGATAAGTGGGCATGCCATCGGACTTGAGCAGAATCTGGCAGTCCACCTGAGCCCAGTCGATCTCAATGGTGCCCCGAAGCATGTCGTCGATCTCGCAGACGCCCTCATCGGGCACTTTCATACGAATCACGTATGGTTCACCTGCATCGAGGCGGCGCTTCACTTCGTCCTCGGGCAGCTCCAGATCGCCCTTGATACCCGGGTTCAGGCCCTGGGCCTTGCGTTCTTCCCGAATGGCTTCCAGCTCATCCGGTGTGCGGAAGCAATAAAATGCGTGGCCGGCCGTCACCAGATCCTCGGCATACTGCCGGTACGAGTGCTTGCGCTCGGACTGGCGATAGGGGCCGTGAGGACCACCCACGTCGGGGCCTTCGTCCCAGTTCAGACCGAGCCAGCGCAGCGCCTTGAGAATGTCCTGCTCGGATTCTGCGGTACTGCGGGCCTGGTCGGTGTCTTCGATACGCAGGATAAACTGGCCGCCGTGCTGACGGGCAAAGCACAGGTTGAACAGGGCCACGTAGGCGGTACCAACGTGAGGGTCTCCCGTGGGTGACGGAGCAATTCGGGTACGTACAGTCATGAAACCTTCCTGAAAAATCGGTGGCCGTTTGATAAAGCGGGCATTATACCGGCCAACGGCAGGTTTCGCATGATCAGGAAGTTAACGAGCACACCAGAAATACTAAGTAAGAAGTTTCTTTTGCCGGCCCCGGCCGAGTTTGTTATATTATAACATTACACATCAGCATCGCAGGATCTCTTTTATCATGCGCGTTACCGGAAAAGCACTTTCTATTGCACTCGGAGCCGGCACCCTTTTGTTTCACAGTGCCCTGCAGGCCGAGACCCGCATTGTTACTTCCATCAAACCGGTTGAGCTGATCGTCAGTGCGATCGCCACGGAAGACATGCAGACAACGAGTCTCGTCCCGCCCGGCTCCAGCCCCCACAATTACACCATGAAGCCATCCCAGCGCCGGGCCCTGGAAAACGCCGACGTGATTTTCTGGGTCGGGCCCGACATGGAAACCTTCCTTAATCGCCTTCTGGCAGGGCAGGAATTCAGCGGTCGAACGGTCGCGCTCATGGATGCCGAGCACGAACCCGGGGAAGTTAACCACGATGAACACGCGCACGACGACCACGCGGACGATCACCATGGCCATGCCCACGAAGAGGAGGCCAAGGAGGAAGAACACCACAACGAGGGGCACGGACACGGCCATGATCACGGAGACGGCGAAGACCCGCACATCTGGCTGGATCCCGAACTGGCCATCGAAATGGCCGGGACGATCCGGGATGCTCTCTCAGGACTGAAAGGTGTTGACGCTGGCGCGTTAAACGAGAATTTCGAGCAGTTCAAAGCCAGCGTTCGAGAAACCGATGCCAATATCCGGGACCGCCTTGCACCGGCGCACGAAATCAGCCTGTTTGCCTATCACGACGCCTTTACCCGATTTGCCGAACACTATGAACTGAAACTCGAGGGCGTTCTGACGCTGAACCCGGAGCTGTCGCCAGGGGCCCGGCATATCGCGGAAGTGCAGGAAAAACTGCGCAACGCAAACCATCCCTGCCTCCTGACCGAACCGCAGTTCAACCGGCAGTGGTGGCGCTCGATCACCGAGAGCCTGGACGTGACCTTCAGCACCTGGGACCCTCTGGCCACTGACATCGCGGCAACGCCAGAAGGTTACAACAACTTCCAGCACAGCATTGTCGACGCGGTGCTCAAGTGCCTACCAGAGAATACTGAGCATTAACGGTATGGTGACGATGGCCAGCAAGGTCTGACCACTGATGATGCCCGCCACCAGGGGGGCATCGCCACCAAGCTGTCGAGCCAGAATGTAGGCAGAGGTGGCCGTGGGAAGCGCCGACAACAGCACGGCCACCTGAACCATCATTCCCTCAAGACCCAGCAACAAGGCCAGCCCCGCAGTCATCAGCGGAAATCCGACCAACTTCAGCGCCGATGAAACAATAAACGGCAGTGAAGCGCCTCTGAGGGCCTTGAGCTGAAGCCCGGCGCCAACCGTCATCAAACCCATCGGCAACGCCAGATTGCTTAGCGGCTCGAGAATGCCGCCGATCAGCGGATGAAATCCGATTTCGAAGAAACTCCAGACCACGCCAATCACCGAGCCCACTATAAGAGGATTGGTCACAATCGCCTTGAATACTGGCACCAGCCTCACCGGCCCTTCCGTGGCCACCAGTGAAAACATCAGTATGCACAGCAGATTCAGCAACGGCACCATGATGGCAACCGCAATCGCCGTGAGGGAAAGGCCCTGATCGCCGAGCAGCATGCCGCCAGCCGCCAGGCCCACGTAGGAATTGAACCGGATAGCCCCCTGGTAAACCGAAGAAAAAACCGGGCCGGACCAGCGCCAGAACCATTGGGCAATCGCCAGGATCAGCGTCATCGCGATCAGCATGGCGCCAATGAGCAATGCAATGTCGCCATAAGCGGAAGCCGGCAGCCTGGCCTGCCCCAGCTTGAAGACCAACATGGCCGGAAACAGCACGTAGTAGGTAAACCGCTCCGCCTGGGGCCAGAAATCGCCGCCCGGAAAGTCAATGCGGCGGAACACATGCCCAAGCATGATCAGGATAAATACCGGCAGCAGAGCCTGCACCATCAGGGGCATACGTTCAAACTCCAGGGCAAGGTTGTTTACTTGGGTTTTATGGGAGTACAGTTAAACAAGCATGAGATCATAGCAGAAGGAGTGCTTCTCCTTCAGGGAGGTTTTTTGCTATCGACGCATCGAAGCCCAGACTTTGCAGGCTTATCTATTTCAGCAGCGTTTCTTCGCATCTGCAGGAATCCGATTTAGACGACATCCTCGCGGAATCCATCAAAAGAAACGAGCGGGACGGCATCACCGGCCTGCTGGCTTATGATCAGTTCAATTTCATGCAGGTTTTGGAAGGTGAGGAAGAGGCTGTCAACAGACTTTACCTTGGCATCACTGCCGATCCTCGCCACCAGGATGTTCGCCTGATTCAGTACGAGCAAATCGATCATCGCCAGTTTGACGATTGGGCAATGGCTCTGGCGAAGCTTCCCGAGGTTCCGGGCAATTACATCAACAAACTCTATGGTGGATTCAAGCCCCAGCTGTTCTCCACTCGAGACGCTCTAATCTACTTCAATTTTCTCCGCAACTATTTGAAACGAGCAGCCTGAAGCCTGTTATGGATTTCGCCAAAGCCTTACGGAAATCGGAAACCAATGCCTGTTAAACTACGACTCTTGGTTTCAACGTAGTTCTTTTCGTCACCCGTTTTTCGTCGACAACAGGTATCGCAATGTCTGGAATACCATCTGAGGACACCCTGCTGCACAACTCCGGCCCCTCCCGCCGCTTCTGCGTGGCCCCGATGATGGACTGGACCACCAGTCACTACCGTTATCTGGCGCGCCAGCTTAGCCGGCATACCCTGCTCTACACCGAGATGGTCACCACCGGCGCACTGATTCATGGCGACACCGCGCGCTTTCTGCGCCACGATGAGGCCGAGTACCCACTGGCCCTTCAGCTGGGTGGCAGCGATGCCGGCGAACTTGCCCACTGTGCCAGGCTGGCACAGCAATACGGCTTCGATGAGGTTAACCTGAACGTCGGTTGCCCCAGCGATCGTGTTCAGAACAACATGATCGGTGCCTGCCTGATGGGCCATCCGGACAAGGTGGCAGAGGGCGTGCGCGCCATGATTGAAGCAACCGAGCTGCCAGTCACCGTGAAGCATCGAATCGGTATTGATGGGCGGGAGTCCTGGGACGATCTCTGCGAATTCGTGGAAAAAGTGTCGGAAGCTGGCTGCCGGACCTTTATCGTACACGCCCGGATCGCGATTCTTGAAGGCCTGAGCCCCAAGGAAAACCGGGAAGTCCCTCCGCTTAAATACGACTGGGTCTACCGGCTGAAAGCGAAATACCCGCACCTGGAAATCATCATCAACGGCGGCATCAAGACCTTCGATGAGTGCCACGAGCATCTCCGGCATACCGACGGCGTGATGCTGGGTCGGGAGGCGTACCACAATCCCTGGCTGCTGGCAGGCGTCGATCCGGAGTTCTTCGGGGAGGCAGCGCCGGTAGAAACCCGGCATCAGGCACTTCGGGCCATGCTTCCGTTCATAGGGAGCGAACTTGAGCGCGGCGTATTCCTGACTCACATGTCCAGGCACCTTCTCGGCCTGTTCCACGGCCAACCTGGCGGTCGGCAGTTCCGTCGCTATATCAGCGAGAACGCCCATAAATCCGGTGCTGGCCTGGAAGTGATCGAAACCGCTCTGGAAAAGGTTCGTGAACCGGCGGCGCCGGAGATTGCCGAAGCTTAATCGCAGGCAATTGCCACCATACCTTTTGTTGTCTTGTTCCTGTCAGAGCGGCCCGTTATTGTAGGCATATAGCCAGCGCCCGGGATTCGGGCGCACCAATAACAGATCAACCGGGACGACAGGACGAATGACCAGCAAGCTCGACCAACTGAAGACCATGACCACGGTGGTAGCGGATACCGGCGATATCGAAGCCATTGCGAAGTGGCGGCCGGAAGATGCCACCACTAATCCATCCCTGCTACTCAAAGCTGCCGCTTCTGACGCTTACCGGCCGATGCTGGACAAGGCTGTGGCAGAAGCCCGGCGGCATGGCGGCTCAGACGCCGAGCAGCTGACCATGGCCACTGATATGCTG
Organism: Marinobacter flavimaris; assembly: GCF_002933295.1. GTDB lineage: Bacteria > Pseudomonadota > Gammaproteobacteria > Pseudomonadales > Oleiphilaceae > Marinobacter > Marinobacter flavimaris. The sequence continues at coordinate 503,368 of NZ_PSSW01000001.1, read as the reverse complement.
GCCGTACTCGCCGGCCGAGAAATCCTGAACCTGATTCCCGGTGTGGTTTCGACGGAGGTGGATGCCCGTTTGTCCTTTGATACCGCCGGTACGCTTGAGCGCGCCCGCCGCCTGGTTGAGCTGTACGACAAGCAGGGCGTCGACACCAGTCGCGTACTGATCAAGATTGCTTCTACCTGGGAAGGCATCCGGGCGGCCGAGCAACTGGAGAAAGAAGGCATTCACTGCAACCTGACGTTGCTGTTTTCTTTCATTCAGGCCGCCGCCTGTGCCCAGGCCGGTGCATTCCTGATCTCGCCCTTTGTTGGTCGAATTCTGGACTGGCACCTGGCCAGCACTGGCCGGGACAGCTACCCGGCTGCAGAGGATCCGGGGGTGCTTTCGGTATCCCGTATCTACAATTACTACAAGGCCAACGGCTTTAAAACGGTGGTGATGGGCGCCAGTTTCCGGAACACCGGCGAAATTGAAATGCTGGCTGGCTGTGACCGCCTGACCATAAGCCCTACCCTGCTGCAGGAGTTGCAGGACGACCTGGGCGATCTGCCGCGTCGACTGGTCGCCGACACCGCCAGCTCACCGGATCAGTTTGGCACCATCGACGAGAAACTGTTCCGCTGGGAATCCAACGAGGACGCTATGGCTACCGAGAAGCTGGCCGATGGTATCCGCCGGTTCACAGCCGACCAGATTGAACTGGAGAACCGGGTCCGGCAGCTGGCCAGGGCGGCCTGACGCGGCGCCTCAAACCAAACACAGAAGTGGGACTGTCCGATCATGATCGAGCGCCTGAAAAAATTGTTTGCGGCACCGGAAGCTGAACGCGAGAAGCCCGATAACCATCAGCTCGCAGTGGCTGCCACGGCATTGATGGTTCAGCTTTCCCGTGTCGACCAGGATGAAGACGAGCGCGAACTGCAGGCGATTGTTGATGGCGCAGTAAAAGCACATCAGGTAACCCGGGCCGAAGCCGAGGAAATTCTGGAAGACGCCCTTAGCCACGCAGACGATGCCACGTCGCTCTATGAATTTACCGGCCAGATCAACGAGTACCTGGACCAGGAAGGAAAACAGGCCCTGCTGGAAAGTATCTGGCGCGTGGCCTTTGCGGATGGCCGCATCGACAAGTACGAAGAACACCTTATTCGCCGCATGGCAGACCTGCTGCATCTTAATCATCGGGAGTTCATGCAGGCGCGGCACCGGGCGCAAGACGCAGGTTCTTAAAAGGAGACAGCATGCTAGCGATTCTTCATCCGAATACCGCTCTGGACAGCGAAGAATACCGACAGACCATGCACTACCTCGAGAATCTCCCGAACGTGTCGGTTCGGGTTCATGAGGTTCAGGGCGCCACCCAGAGGCTGACCGAAATCTATCTTCTCGGGGACACCAAGCCCCTGAACAAGGAAGAGATCGAAGCCCTACCTGCGGTCGAACGGGCCATACGCATTTCGGACGACTACCGTATTCTTGGGCGCCACCGGGACGATCGACGGCAAAGCGGCTTCACCTACAACGGTGTCGAGTTCAGTCAATCCAACCTGAACATCTTTGCCGGGCTGTGCGCGGTTGATGTGCCCGAACACGTCGACATGATGATGAAGGCCCTGGAAGGCCATGGGGAAGTCTGCACACGAATGGGCGCCTACAAGCCGCGCACCAACCCTTATTCATTCCAGGGCCACGGCAAGGGCTGCCTCCCCTGGGTGTTTGAAAAGGCGGGGAAACACGGCATCAAGGTTATCGCCATGGAGATCACTCATGAGAGCCACATTGAGGAAATCGACAACTGCCTCGAAAAGCTTGGCCGTCCCACCGGTGTAATGCTGCAGGTGGGCACCCGCAATACCCAGAACTTCGAGCTGCTCAAGGCCATTGGCCGCCAGAGTACCTATCCGGTACTGCTCAAACGCGGGTTCGGGATTACCCTGAATGAATCCCTCAACGCTGCCGAGTATCTGGCCAGCGAAGGCAACGCTAATGTCATCTTCTGCCTGAGGGGCATGAAAACCGAAGCCGGCCAGCCCCATCGGAACATGGTGGATTTCGCCCATGTGCCGGCGGTCAAGCGCCTTACCCGTATGCCAGTCTGTGTGGATCCTTCCCATTCGGTGGGCAGCCGCGAGCAGTCTCCGGACGGCATCCTTGATGTCATGCACGCGACCGCCCAGGGCGTCGTCGCCGGTGCCAACATGGTGCTCGTGGATTTCCACCCCAAGCCGGAAAGAGCCCTGGTGGACGGCCCCCAGGCCCTGCTGATGAACGAGCTGCCGGCGTACCTCGAAGACATACGCCTTTGCCACGACACCTGGAAGAAGCGCCAGGCCATTTACCAACGCCTGAAGGATGATGCAGCGGAATGATTGTCTACGGACACAGAGGCGCCAAGGGAGAAGCTCCCGAAAACACCCTTCCGGGATTTACGCATGCTTACCGGCACGGTATCCGGCATTTTGAACTGGATCTCGTATTGTCAAAGGACGGCAAGCCGGTATTGGTGCACGATCTTTCGGTTGACCGCACGACCAGCCAGAAAGGCAGTATCAGTCAGTACACGGCCGCCGAACTGGCTGCCATGGATGCGCGAAGAAACACCAGCTCCTGGCCCACACCCACGGGAATTCCCGCGCTGGAAGACCTTCTGGACCGGTTCGACGACCTCGAACACCTGCAACTGGAAGTCAAAAAAGACACGCGTCAGCGCCTGAACATTCTCAGCAATCGCCTGACAGAGGTTATACAGCGACGCAATCTGTATCAGACGGTGGCCATAACCTCTTCCGACACCTGGTTTCTGAAACAGATCCGGCGGCGGAACAAGAACATCCGCATCGGCCTGGTCGCAGAGCGCAAATTCCCGCGCCCCTTGAGCATTGCGGGCCAACTCGGCTGTGAGTATCTCTGCATCAACTGGAAGCTTTGCTCGAAAGCGCTGGTTGAAAAAGCCCATCGAAAGGGCATGCACGTGTCCACCTGGACGGTGAACCGGATTCACGACATGTTGCAACTGGAAGAAATGGGCGTGGACAGCATCATCACTGACTATCCCACCAGCACCCGCATATTCTTCGACAACAGGGCCAGGTCAGCCCTGTCATTGCCACAGAGTCACGCCGGGGTGTCGGCCAGTAAAGAGGCCCTGTCAGCGGGCTGAATTCGGGATATGGAAGGTTAAGCCGGGGTCAGTCGTAGGCTTTCTTCTGACCCCTGGTGTGGCCTGCCCCGTTAAAAGATCCGGTTCAGACCGTTCAACGCCGCGACACGGTAGGCTTCCGCCATGGTCGGATAGTTGAACGTGGTATTGATGAAGTAGTTCAGGGAGTTGGCCTCTCCTTCCTGATTCATGATCGCCTGGCCGATGTGGACGATTTCCGCCGCCTGGTCACCGAAACAGTGGATACCCAGAATCTGACGGGTTTCCCGGTGAAACAGAATTTTCAGCATTCCTACCGCTTCTCCGGTAATCTGGGCACGGGCAAGATCCTTGAAGAACGCCTGTCCAACCTCGTAGGGCACCTTGGCTTCCGTCAGTTCGCGCTCGGTTTTACCAACGGAACTGATTTCCGGAATGGTGTAGATCCCGGTCGGCACATCCGACACAAAGCGGAAGTATGCGTCATCCACAATATCCGAGGATGCAGAGCGGCCCTGGTCATAAGCGGCGCTTGCCAGACTTGGCCAGCCGATCACGTCGCCCGCCGCGTAGATGTTGTCCACTTCGGTGCGATAGTGCTCGTCAACGGCCAGTTGCCCACGGCCATTGGGTTCCAGACCGATATTTTCGAGGCCCAGCTTCTCGGTGTTCCCGCTGCGACCATTGCACCACAGGAATGCATCCGCACGGATTTTCTTGCCCGATTGAAGCGACAACACCACACCGTGGTCGTCGCCCACAACCGACTCGTACTGCTCGTTGTGGCGAACCAGAACGCCATTATTCCGCAGGTGGTAACTCAGGGCGTCGGAGATCTCGTCATCCAGGAAGGACAACAGCCGGCTACCCGGGTTGATCAGGTCGACTTTTACACCCAGGCCCGCAAAGATCGAGGCGTACTCTGACCCTATGACGCCAGCGCCATAAATAATCAGTGTGCGAGGCGTGTGAGACAGGTTCAGAATGGTGTCGGAGTTATAGATACGGTGATGACGGAAGTCCACATCGGGTGGCAGGTAGGGCCTGGAACCGGTGGCGATGATCGCCTGCTTGAAGTGCAGCGTCTCGGAGGACTTGCTACCCCGGACTTCTATGCGGTTCTGGTCGACAAAAAAGGCCCGGCCGTTTATCAAATCCACGCGATTGCGAGAGTAGAACTGCGTCCGGAGCTTGACCTGCTTGCCGATGACCTTCTGGGCATTCTGAAGCACTCGCGGGAAAGAGAACCAGCGAGGCTCCCCGATATCCCGGAACATCTGGTTGGTGTTGAACGTAATGATCTGTTTGACGGAGTGGCGCAGCGCCTTGGAAGGAATGGTGCCCCAGTGGGTGCAGTTCCCGCCAACGGTAGGCTTGTCTTCGATGATCGCGACACGTTTGCCGTGTTTCGTCGCATTCATCGCCGCGCCTTCGCCGGACGGACCGGCGCCGATAACGACGACGTCGTAATGATGTTCTGCCATGCGCGCAGTGACTCCTTATCTACGTCGTGAAAAGATGGTTGTAATTGTCAAAAACAGATCAGTGCTTGCTGGCCTTGCTGGCGTCGTAAGCCAGAGCCTCGGGCTCTTTACCCTCGTTGGCCAACCGTTCGTTTTCTTCTTCGCACTTCTGGGTATTACCACCGCAGATATCACAGGACTGGCTGATACCAAGCGCGCCAATACCGCCGCAGGTTCCGCTGATGGGCTTGCGCCCGAGGATCACGCCAATAGACATGGCTGCAACCAGCAAAACCACGATGAAAAGAACCAAAAGAAAGGTACCCATGTTGCCCTCCCCTCATTGAGTCACGTAGGACGAAAAGGCCGGCGTCTGGTGCGTCTCGAAGCCTTCATCCGTCCTGACAATAAAATAGGCCGGGATATTTTCCCTTACCGCGAGCTCATTTGCCCGCTCGTAGCCCATCACATTAAAACCGGTTGCCAGAGCATCTGCCGTCATACAATCGTCCGCGATAACGGTTACTGATGCCAGCTTGTGAGCAATTGGCTCACCCGTTTCAGGATCTATTGTATGGGAATACCGACGCCCTTCCGATTCGTAATAATTACGATAATCACCTGATGTTGCCATAGCACGTGATTCCAGCGCCACCACGCGGTTTACCGCGCGCCCTTCCGCCATCGGCTGTTCTATGGCCAGTCGCCAGGTGCTGCCATCAGGTTTACGGCCATTGACGCTAACCTCTCCGCCAATCTCCACCAGGTACGCCTCCACGCCTTCGCTCTCAAGAAAACGGGCAACCGCATCTACACCGTATCCCTTGGCGATAGCCGACAGATCCACATATTGCGGTGGTGTCGCACGCACGGCGGGCGGATCGACCCGCAGCTCGAGCTTCTCGAAGCCAGTGGCGGCAAGAGCCCTGGAGAGAGATTCTTCTGACGGAATCTGCTCCGGGCGCGCCTCGGGGCCGAACCCCCAAAGATTTACCACCGGGCCGATGGTCACATCAAAGGCACCAGCGGTCATCGTTGAGATCTCTTCAGCCTTCTGAAGAACACGGAGCAAGTCCGCTGACACCGGAACCCACTCGGATTGATCGGATCGTTGATTGAAACGGGACAGCTCCGAATCCTCGCGCCAGGTCGACATTGACGCATCAACCCCTTCGAGCACCTCATCGATACCGCTGGCCAGAGTTTCAAGCCTCTCCTGATCCTCGGTCAATACGACATTGATGTGGTAGCTGGTGCCGAAGACAGGTCCGGAGATTTCCCAGATTTTTTCCTCTGGCTCAAACGAACAACCCGCCAGAACGGCAAAGGCCAGCGCTGTAAAAGCGCTGGCCAGGGCCACCCTGGCGGGTCGTACCATGCTGAATGTCATCAGAACTGCTTAGCCTCCAAAGTCATCCAGCATGATGTTTTCATCCTCAACACCCAGATCTTTCAGCATCTTGATGCAGGAGGCGTTCATGATGGGGGGCCCACACATGTAGTATTCACAGTCTTCCGGAGCCGGGTGGTCCTTCAGATAGTTTTCATACAACACGTTATGAATAAACCCGGTCGGGCCCTGCCAATTGTCCTCGGGCAACGCATCGGAAAGTGCGACATGCCACTCGAAGTTGTCGTTTTCTTCCTGAAGCCCGTCGAAATCTTCCACATAGAACATCTCGCGAACACTTCGTGCGCCATACCAGAAGCTGATCTTGCGCTTGGAGTTCAGACGCTTGAGCTGATCGAAGATGTGGGAACGCATAGGCGCCATACCGGCACCGCCACCAATGAATACCATTTCGGCATCGGTCTTCTTGGCGAAGAACTCACCGAACGGCCCCATAACGGTGACCTTGTCGCCCGGCTTCAGGTTGAACACGTAGCTCGACATGATGCCCGGATTGTGGTCAGTGCCCGGAGGCGGCGTGGCGATACGGATGTTGAACTTGAGAACACCCTTCTCTTCCGGATAGTTTGCCATGGAATAGGCCCGGATGGTCTCTTCCTTGTTGACCGCCTTGTAGCGCCAGATGTTGTGCTTGTCCCAGTCTTCGTGGAACTCTTCCTCGATATCGAAATCCTTGAAGTCGATCTCGTAGGGAGGACACTCGAGCTGAACGTAACCGCCGGCCCGGAAGTCAACTTCCTCGCCTTCCGGCAGCTTGAGCACCAGCTCTTTGATGAAGGTGGCGACGTTGTGGTTGGAGACAACCTCGCATTCCCACTTCTTGACGCCAAAGAACTCTTCCGGCACTTCCACCTTCATGTCCTGTTTTACAGGAACCTGGCAGGACAGGCGCCAGCCCTCTTTCTCTTCACGATTGGTGAAGTGGGTCTTTTCCGTCGGCAGCATGGCACCGCCGCCCTCCAGAACCTTGCACTTGCACTGGGCGCAGGTACCGCCGCCACCACAAGCAGAGGACAGAAAAATACCACTGTTAGCCAGAGTACCGAGCAGCTTGCCGCCGGCTTCGGTCTTCAGCGTGTGTTCGGGATCGTCGTTGATCTCAATGGTCACATCACCGGTGCTTACCAGCCTGGACCGGGCCGCAAGAATCACTGCGACCAGGGCCAGAACGATAACGGTGAACATGACCACGCCGAGAATAATTTCTGTATTCATGGTCTCGCCTTTTCGTTAAACCGAATCACCGGGTGAGTTACAGTGAGATGCCGGAGAAGGACATGAAGCCCAGGGACATCAGACCAACAGTAATGAAGGTGATACCCAGGCCGCGCAGGCCTTCCGGAACGTCACTGTACTTCAGCTTCTCGCGGATACCCGCCAGGGCAATGATCGCCAGGGCCCAGCCAAGGCCGGCGCCGAAGCCATACACCACACTCTCGCCGAAGGTGTAGTCACGCTCCACCATGAACAGCGAGGCACCCAGAATGGCGCAGTTCACTGTAATCAGTGGCAGGAACACACCCAGAGCGGCATAGAGCGCCGGGATATACTTGTCCAGTACCATTTCCATGATCTGAACAATCGCCGCGATTACCCCGATATACGTCAGCAATCCGAGAAAGCTCAGGTCTACGTTCGGCAGGCCAGCCCAATCCAGGGCGCCTTCGCGCAGAACGCTGTTGTACAGAAGGTTGTTCACCGGAACGGTGACCGTCAGCACGACCACCACGGCAATGCCAAGACCGGTTGCGGCCTCGATCTTCTTGGAGATGGCCAGGAAGGTACACATCCCCAGGAAGAACGCCAGCGCCATGTTTTCAACAAAAACAGCCTTCAGAATCAAGCTGATATAATGCTCCATCAGAAGGCCTCCTTGGCGACATGGCGAGACATTTTATAGTCCGGCTCTTCAACCTGCTCCGGCTTCCAGGTCCGCAGACCCCAGATCGCCAGGCCGATAATAAAGAACGCACTCGGCGGCAGCAGCAACAAGCCGTTAGGAATGTACCAGCCACCTTCGTTCACCACCGGCATCAGGGAGACACCGAACAGTGAGCCGGCGCCCAGCAATTCACGGAAGAAGGCAACGAAGATCAGGAGTACCGAGTAGCCCAGACCGTTACCAACGCCGTCCAGGAAGCTCAGCCAGGGGCCGTTCTTCATGGCAAAGCCTTCCGCGCGGCCCATAACGATGCAGTTGGTGATAATCAGACCAACGAACACTGAGAGCTGCTTGGAAATCTCGTAGGCATAGGCCTTGAGCACCTGGTCAACCACGATTACCAGGGAGGCGATAATGGTCATCTGCACGATGATCCGGATACTGCCCGGAATCTGGGTGCGTACCAGGGACACGGCCAGGTTGGAAAATGCGGTAACGGCAATAACCGCCGCGCACATAACAAGTGTAACGTTCATGCTGGTGGTAACCGCCAGCGCTGAACAGATGCCCAGGATCTGCAGGGCAATCGGGTTATTGCTGAAGATCGGTTCGAAGAGAACCTGTTTGGCTGATGCATCTGCCATGATCAGACCTCCCCTTCACGAAGTTTTTGCAGGAACGGCGCGTATCCGCGGTCGCCCATCCAGTAGTTAACCAGTTGCTCAACGCCGCGACTGGTCAACGTTGCCCCGGACAGAGCATCCACTTTATGCTGCCTTTTTTTTGCATCAACGTTTACGCCACCTTTAACCAGTTTGATCTGCGGTTCAGTGCGATCACCATCATAAACTTTCTTCCCCACCCACTGCGACTTCCAGCGTGGATTGTCTACCTCCCCACCGAGGCCCGGAGTTTCGGCGTGGGAGTAAAAGCCAAGCCCTTCAATGGTGTTCAAATCACCTTCCAGCGAAATGAAGCCATACAATGTAGACCAGAGGCCATAACCATGAATTGGCAGTACCACACGCACTAGCTCTCCGTTCTCGCTCAGCGTATACACCCTGGCAACATTCGGCCGGCGCTTGATGCCAGCCTTGTCTTCCGAGGAAGGAATATCCGTAGACAACTGAGGGTCCGAGGCAGCCTTGTACATATCATATTTCATGGGCTCAGCAACACCAACGGCGGAAGGCTTTACAAATTTACCAGTATCCAAATCCACCAGGCGAACATCGAAACTCTCGAATTTCTGCAAAATCTGCTCTGCAGTATCGCCTTGATCCAGCATACCTGCGGCAGAGAGAATGTTCGTTGTCATATCAAGATGCTGATTCTTGACCTGGGCAGGTCTGAGCATGACCGCCGCGGTGGATACCACGACAGAGAACACGATACTCAGCACCAGCGCAACGATCAGCGTGCGGGAGACGGTTTCTTTAGCTTTAGCCACGAGCAAGCCTCCGTTTGATGTTGGCCTGAACCACGTAATGGTCCATCAATGGCGCGAACAGGTTTGCGAACAGGATGGCAAGCATGATGCCTTCCGGGAACGCCGGATTGATCACGCGGATCAGCACAGTCATCACGCCTACCAGAATACCGAAACACCAGCGACCCGTGTCAGTCATCGCGGCGGACACCGGATCCGTCGCCATGAACATCATGCCAAAGGCAAACCCGCCCATGACCAGATGCCAATGCGCCGGAACCGCGAACATCGGATTGGTCTCGGAACCTATGATGTTTAGCAGCAGCGACATGCCGATCATACCGATCAACACACCTCCGACGATGCGATAGGAGGCAATCTTCATCCCCAACAGGATCAGGCCACCAATCAGAATGGCCAGTGTCGAGGTCTCACCCATCGAGCCCTGAATGGTGCCCATGAAGGCGCTCATCCAGCCAATTTGAGCTTCCAGAGCTTCCAGACCACCACTGGCGGCCCAGCTCAGCGCCGTGGCGCCACTGAAGCCGTCAACCGCAGTCCAGACGGTGTCGCCGGAAATCTGCGCCGGATAGGCGAAGTACAGGAAGGCACGACCGGTCAGGGCCGGGTTCAGGAAGTTCTTGCCGGTACCGCCGAACACTTCCTTGCCGATCACGACGCCGAAGGTGATGCCCAGGGCCACCTGCCAGAGAGGAATGGTGGGCGGGCAGATCAGTGCAAACAGGACCGATGTGACAAAGAAACCCTCGTTCACTTCGTGACGGCGCACGGTGGCAAACAGCACTTCCCAGAAACCACCGACCACGAAGGTCACGAAGTAAATGGGCACGAAGTACGCCATGCCGTAAACGAAGTTGTCCCATACGCCCGCACCGGAACCGGTGATGGCAAGTGCCTGGATAAAGGCAGTCCGCAGGCCGCCGTCAGCAATCATGGCATCCGGGTTGGACGCCAGGAAACTGTTGGCCTGGTAGCCGATGTTCCACATTCCGAAGAACATTGCCGGGAAGGTGCACAACCAAACCGTGATCATGATGCGCTTGAGGTCAATCCCGTCACGCACATGGGCGGTGGTGGAGGTGACACTCGCCGGCGAGTAGAAAATAGTATCCACCGCCTCGTAAAGCGCATACCAGCGCTCGTACTTGCCACCCTTTTCAAAGTGATGCTCGATTCCATCGAGAAACTGTCTGATAGCCATCGTATTAGCCCTCGATCTCGATTCGGGTCAGGTTCTCGCGGAGAATCGGACCATATTCATATTTGCCGGGGCACACAAAGGTGCACAGCGCCAGATCTTCTTCATCCAACTCCAGTGCGCCAAGCTTCTGTGCCATCTCTGTGTCGCCGACAATCAGGGAACGCAGCAACTGCGTGGGCAGAATGTCCAGCGGCATGATCTTTTCGTAAACACCCACCGGCACCATCGCCCGCTCGCTGCCATTGGTGGTGGTGGTCATATCGAACCGTTTGCCACCGACCAGCTTGGACAGGTAAATATTCATGACGGAGAACTTGTTCGCACCCGGCGACAGCCAGCCCATGAACTCGCGCTTGTTACCTTCCTCAAGCACGGACACCTGATTGGCAAACCGGCCAAGATAGGCGCAGGGACCATCGCCACGGCGACCGCCGAACACGGAGCCGGAAATCGCCCGGATCTCGCAATCTGTGGCAACTTCACCGTCGAGAAGCTCCTCAAGACTGGCACCCAGACGAGTACGCACGAGACGGGGTTTCAGGGCCTTGGGGCCACCGATCGCCACGACACGCTCAACAGGGACTTCACCGGATTCAAACAGCTTGGCAATGTCGATAACGTCCTGATAATTGATACTCCAGACCGTCTTGCTGCCAGAAACCGGATCCAGGTGATGGATATGGGTTCCCACGTTGCCGGCCGGATGCTTGCCATCGAACTGGTGCACCTCAACGGCGTCGGACCTGGGAACAGCGACGTTGGATCCTGGCTTGCCAGTGACAAACACCTTGCCGGTGGTCAGTTTGGTAAGGATCTCAAGGCCTTTCTCGAACGCCTGGCTGTTTTCGCCAATGATGACCGTCGGGTCCGCTGCCAGCGGGTTGGTATCCATGACCGACACGAAAATTGAGTGGGGAGCGGAATCAATCTCCGGAACCTTGCTGTACGGACGCGTCTTGAACGCAGTCCAGAGCCCGGATTCCACCAGATTATCGACTACCTGCTGGCGTTCCAGGCCGGCAAGATCCGCTTCGCTGTAGCGCGCAAAGGTCTCAGCCTCATCGCCATCGACTTCGATAACGATCGACTGGAATACCCGACGCTCACCACGGTTGATCTCTTTCACAACGCCCGCGGCGGGTGAAGTATAACGAACGCCCTCGGTCTTCTTGTCCGTGAACAGCAGCGTACCGCGCTTGACACGGTCCCCCTCTTTCACAGCCATCGTCGGCTTCATGCCGATATAGTCAAAACCGATCAACGCAACGTGGCGAACGGGTTTGCCGTCTGTAATGGTCTGTTCGGGAGCGCCGCTGATGGGAAGATCCAGGCCTTTTTTGATCTTGATCATTAGCCTCATCCAATCATCAGAAACTTTTCAATGGATTCGTAACGCCCGACACCTGCGGCCCAGAAAAACCATGAGAAACGGAGTGCCAGACGTACCCAAAATCGCGCCAATTATAGAGATTAAGGAATCCTATTTCCACCAGAAACCGGAACCGGTTGTGCGTCGACAGCCAAACCAGTCGTTTAGCTGACCGTAAAAACAAAAAACCCCGACAGCAATCGCTATCGGGGTTCTGAACACCATTACTTCACCAGATCGGCGCGATTCGCTCAGTCTCTCGCACGTTTGGGGAAGATCGGGTAATTTACGCCGGCCATCTGGTTGACCACACGAATCACCTGCGCGCTGTAGCCGAACTCGTTGTCGTACCAAACATACAGGATCAGACGCTTGCCACTGGTGATGGTTGCCTGGGCATCAACGATGCCGGCATGGCGGGAACCGACAAAGTCGGTGGAAACCACTTCCGGAGAGTTCACGAAGTCGATCTGCTTCTGCAGCTCCGAGTGCAGCGCCATATCCCGCAGGTATTCGTTAACACCTTCCACATCAACGTCTTTCTTGAGGTTGAGATTCAGGATCGCCATGGACACGTTCGGCGTTGGCACCCGGATCGCATTACCGGTCAGCTTGCCCTTCAGAACCGGCAGCGCCTTGGAGACAGCCTTGGCGGCCCCCGTCTCGGTAATTACCATGTTCAGGGCGGCGCTGCGCCCGCGGCGGCTGCCCTTGTGGTAGTTATCGATCAGGTTCTGGTCGTTGGTGTAGGAGTGCACCGTCTCCACGTGACCATCTTCGATGCCGTATTCGTCTTCAATCGCCTTCAATACCGGTGTGATGGCATTGGTGGTACAGGAGGCGGCTGACAGGATCCTGTCTTCGTCAGTAATCCAGTCGTTGTTGATACCATAAACGATGTTCTTGATATCGCCCTTACCCGGCGCCGTCAGGATAACGCGGGTGACGCCTTTTGATTTCAGGTGCAGGCCAAGACCGGCTTCATCACGCCACTTACCGGTGTTGTCGATCACGATGGCGTTGTTGATGCCGTAATCCGTGTAATCCACCTTGTCCGGCCCATCAGAGTAGATAACCTTGATATAGTTGCCGTTGGCAATCAGGGCGGATTCCTTCTCATCAACGGTAATGGTGCCATCGAACGGACCGTGCACGGAATCACGGCGAAGCAGACTGGCGCGCTTCTCGAGATCATTTTCCGCACCGCCCTGGCGAACCACAATCGCACGCAGACGCAGGTTGTTGCCACCCCCGGCCTTCTCGATCAGGATACGAGCCAGCAGACGACCAATCCGGCCAAAACCGTACAGAACGACGTCTTTGGTGTCATTGTTGGCATCTTCCTCGGACTGGGCAGCGTACTGCCCCACAACCGGGCCGATTTCACGCTTCAGGAATTCGGTCAGGTCGCCGCCTTCCTCTTTGAACTTGACCGCCAGCTTGCCGATATCCACGTGGGCACGACCGAGTTCAAGTTTGTCCATGGCCTGGAGGATCGGCAGGGTGTCGTGAACAGAAAGCTCGCTGTCTTCAACCTGGCGCACAAATCGGTGGGCACGGATGATATCGATAACCGACTGGTTGATGATGGCGCGGCCGTATACAGAAGTAACCACATTGTTTTTGCGGTAGAGGCGGCCGATCAGCGGAATCATGGCTTCCGCGGTGGATTCTCTTTCTGTCCAGTTGGACAGGTGCTGATTGATCTGTTCGTGACTCACGCTTGGACCTCTGCAATTGGCACTTGGAAATTGGGGCGCACATTATCCAATTTAATCCGGTCGACCGCAAATACGGCGGGCCATGACCTTCGTATAGGTCGCGCCGGCTAATAACGCAAACGCCGACCATGGCGCCGGCGCCATGACAGTGAGGGGCGCGAGCGTTAGAATACGCGCCTCACCGCTCCCGGACATCCACAGCAGGAGAACCTGACCGCCCATGAGCCAAGGTGCCAGCACACGCCCGTCACCCCTCCCCCTGATTGCCCCCGAATTTCCGTCTCGGCCGGCCGATCACCGAACATGGGGTCAACTGCACGGCAGCAGTGAGGCGCTGGCCATCTGCGAAAGTGCGCGCGCGCACAAGGGTCTGACCCTGGTCATTACCCGCAGCACCGCCGATGCCATCCGGCTTGAGCAGGCCATGCGCTTCTTCCTGGGGCTACCCCCGGAAGAAGACGGCCCGGCGGTCAGCGACGACGGGCTGGAACTGCTGTCGCTGCCCGACTGGGAAACCCTGCCCTACGATCTGTTTTCGCCCCACCAGGACATTATTTCCCGGCGAATCCGGACCCTGCACCGCCTGCCCGCAACCAGCCATGGGGTTCTCGTGGTTCCTGCACGCACGCTGATGCACAGGCTGCCGCCAGTAAATTACCTCCAGGGCAACACCCTGCTTCTGGAAGTGGGACAGTCCCTGGATATCAAGAGCTGGCGAATGCAGCTTGAGGCGGCAGGCTACCGGCATGCCGAGAACGTCTACGAGCACGGCGAATACGCGGTCCGGGGCGCCATACTGGACATTTTCCCCATGGGCGCCAGCCAGCCCTATCGGATTGACCTATTCGATGATGAGATCGAAACGCTCCGGACTTTCGACCCCGAGACTCAGCGCTCAATCGACCGGATCGAACGCATCGAACTGCTGCCCGCCTTTGAATTCCCCTGGCACAAAGAGGCGCGCTCCGGATTCCGCAGCCGCTGGTTCGAGCAGTTCCCGGATGCCGACAAAGACACCCCCATCTACCAGGACGTGACTCACGGCATTACCCCGCCGGGCATTGAGTACTACCTGCCGCTGTTCTTCGACGAGACGGCAACCCTGTTTGACTATCTGCCAGGCGCCACTCACGTTTTTACTGCGGACGGACTGAACGATGCGGTCAGCCACTTTGACAGTGAAACCCGCAACCGGTACGAAGATCGTCGTCACGATCGCCTGCGGCCGATTCTGCCGCCCAAGCTTCTCTTCCTGCAGCAGGAAGAGCTGTTCGGACAACTGAAGGCCTTCCCGAGGGTAACCGTCTCCGCGGAGACAAAGGATGCCGCGGGATCAGTTAACTGCCCCACGACAACCTTGCCGGATATCGCCATGGACGGTCGGGCCGCAGACCCTGCCGGTCGCCTCAAGCGGTTTCTGGGAGAGTTCGACGGCCACGTGCTGATATGCGCCGAATCGTCCGGTCGGCGCGAGGCGCTGATGGAGAATCTTGGCGAACAGGGTGTTGAATTGAAAACCCTGTCCGGCTGGCAGGCTTTTCTCGACGATAAGGAAAGCTCGGTCGCCATCACCATTGCCCCGATGGAGCAAGGCCTGGTTCTGCCCGAGCATTCCGTTGCCCTGATCACCGAGACCGCCCTGTTCGGCGAGCGGGTACTACAGCGGCGGCGCCGCGAGAAGCCTACGGAAACGGACGATGCCGGCTTCCGGGATCTGTCCGAATTGCGGATTGGTGCGCCGGTGGTTCATATCGACCACGGTGTTGGCCGTTACCTGGGCCTGGAGACCATCACCGTAGAGGGCGAAGCGAGCGAATTCCTGATGCTTGAGTACGCCGGGGGCTCAAAGCTGTATGTTCCGGTCTCCAGCCTGCACCTGATTTCCCGCTATGCCGGCAATGACACCGAACACGCGCCGCTGCACAAACTCGGGACGGACCGCTGGAGCACAGCGAAACAGAAAGCCCTTGAGAAGATCCGGGACACTGCCGCCGAGCTGCTGGATGTGTACGCCCGCCGGGAGGCGCGCAAAGGCTTCAGCTTCGAGGATCCCAAGGAAGCCTATCGTGCCTTTGCTGCCGGCTTTCCGTTCGAGGAGACACCAGACCAGCAGGTTGCTATCCAGTCGGTGTTCGAGGACATGACCAGCGAGCAGCCCATGGATCGCCTGGTGTGTGGCGATGTCGGTTTCGGGAAAACCGAGGTTGCCATGCGCGCGGCGTTCCTGGCTACTTGGTCGGGCAAGCAGGTGGCGGTTCTGGTCCCCACTACCCTGCTCGCCCAGCAGCATTATGAATCCTTCCGGGACCGTTTCTCGGATACCCCTGTGCAGGTCGAGCTGCTCAGCCGGTTCCGCACGGCTGGCCAGACCAGCAAGGCGTTGGAGGCGGTGGAGAACGGCCGGGCCGACATCGTCATCGGCACCCACAAACTGCTACAGGGCGACATCAAATTCAAGAATCTTGGCCTGGTTATCATCGACGAAGAGCATCGCTTTGGCGTTCAGCAGAAGGAAAGACTGAAAGCACTGCGGGCCGAAGTGGACATGCTCAACCTGACCGCCACCCCGATTCCGCGGACGCTGAACATGGCCATGGGGCATCTGCGGGATCTCTCGATTATCGCCACTCCTCCGGCCCGGCGGCTCTCGGTGAAAACTTTTGTGCGCCAGAAAGACAACGCCATGGTCAAGGAAGCCATACTGCGGGAGATTCTCCGGGGCGGTCAGGTCTACTTCCTCCACAACGACGTGGCCACCATCGAGAAGACGGCAGAGGATCTACGTTCGCTGATTCCGGAAGCGCGGGTGGGCGTCGCCCACGGGCAGATGAGAGAGCGTGATCTGGAAAAGATCATGTCCGACTTCTACCACAAACGCTTCAACGTGCTGGTGTGCACAACCATCATTGAGACCGGCATCGACGTTCCCAGCGCCAACACCATTATTATCGAGCGGGCAGACAAGTTCGGCCTGGCGCAACTGCATCAGCTTCGGGGCCGGGTCGGCCGTTCGCACCACCAGGCCTATGCCTACCTGCTCACGCCACCGCCGAAATCCATCACGGCGGACGCCAAAAAGCGTCTGGATGCGATTTCGGAGGCGCAGGACCTGGGTGCCGGCTTCATGCTGGCCACTCACGACCTGGAAATCCGCGGTGCCGGGGAGTTATTGGGGGAAGAACAGAGCGGGCAGATCGAAAGCATCGGCTTCACCCTTTACATGCAGCTGCTGGACGAGGCCGTCAAGGCCATTCGCGAGGGCCGAACCCCGAATGCCGACCTGCCACTTAGCCACGGCACCGAAATGAACCTGAGAATCCCGGCTCTGATCCCCGAGGATTATCTGCCGGATGTCCATAACCGCCTGATGCTCTACAAACGGATTGCCAGCGTGGACAGCCCGGAAGCATTAAAAGAACTTCAGGTTGAAATGATCGATCGGTTCGGATTATTACCGGATCCGGCCAAAAACCTGATCCGCCAGACCGAGCTTCGATTGCGTGCAGAAGCCCTGGGCATCGTGAAAGTCGATGCCGGCAAGGAGTGGGCGCGGATCGAGTTTGGCAGCTCGACACCGGTGGATCCGCTGGTTCTGGTTAAAAAAGTGCAATCCGCACCTGACCAGTACCGGCTCGAAGGCGCCAACAGCTTCCGTTTTCGGCTGAAGGATGCCACAACCGGTGGTAAACTCGACGGCATTTCCCGGATGCTTGGCGAGCTGGAGCCAGCAAAAAATGACGCGTCCGGCTCATGAACGGCCGACCAACAAGTGGAGTACGACCCTTGCAAATTGATGGAATTCGCTGGTGCCGATACCCGACCCGGGCCATCCTGGCAGCTCTGCTTATGAGCTTTTCTCTAACAGGCGCCGCACAGCAGCTTGACAGGGCAACCTTGCCTCTTGAGCCCGGCACGCCGGTTCCGGATGACTACTACCGGGCGGAGTTTGTCATTCTTGAGCGGATCGTAGAGCCGGAAGCTGTGAACGAACGGATGTCTGATCGCTCGGTAGAGCCGCCCCTTGAGACCGAAGAGGTTCTCTGGTCATCGCTGGAGAATGGCACCACGGAAACCACACTGGAATTGGCGCCCCGAAAGGATCTCCATCTTGCCAGTGCCGCCGCCAGACTCGAACGCAGTGGCCGTTACCGTGTGCTTGTGGCTGCCGGTTGGTACGAGGCGTTTCCACCAGATTACGAGGGGACACCCTTGCGGGTTGAAGCAGGTGACTGGCTGAATGAGGCTCGCACCCGGGAGGTTGAGGGACACATCACCATCGACCGGCAACGCTATTTGCACGTCAATGTGCATCTGAACCACTGGCAACTGGCAGAAGAGACATCGGAGCCGCCTGTAGAGGCTGCGACCGAGCTCTCTGAAGAAACACCCCCCGCTCCGGACGCATCCGGAGCAAGTGACTCCGCCCCAATGTCAGCAGCAACCGGAGAAACAGCCGGTCAGCAACTACCTGTTCTGGCTGAACCCGCGCCCCTGGAATTGTTGACCTGGATTCGGGAAACCCGCCGGATGCGCAGTGAGGAAATCCACTTCCTCGATTCCCCCACGATCGGCGTGCTGGTGTTTTTCAAGAAGATTGAGGCAACGGAGTAAGCACCCCAAGGCCAGCCATCGAGACTTCGAGGATCCGCTTGACCCCGGACATTCCCTGCTCGATGGCCGCCTCAATTTCTTCCATGGTGATGATATGGTCGGATTTTCCAGCCGCCCAGTTCACCACCAAACCCAGACAGACGTAACGCATTCCAAGTTCCGCCGCCAGCGCGGCTTCCGGCATACCGGTCATTCCTACCAGGTCGCAGCCGTCCCGCTCCATCCGGATGATTTCAGCCGCGGTTTCCAGCCTCGGGCCCTGGGTTGCGCCATACACTCCGAAACCGGAAAACGGGACGTTTTCTGCTCCGGCGGCATCAATCAGGATCTGCCGCGCGCTCTCGTCGTAGGGCCAGGTGAAATCAATGTGGGTCACCGAGTCCAGACTGCCCCCGAAAAAGGTGCTGGCACGCCCCCATGTGTAGTCAACAATCTGGTCGGGAATAACCACATGGGCAGGTCCCATATCTGCATGAATACCGCCCACGGCGTTGACACCAACGACCGTTCGCACACCGGCATCGTAAAGGGCCTTGAGGTTCGCCCGGTAATTCACCTGATGGGGTGGAATACGGTGTGGGTTACCATGGCGCGACAGGAACATCACCGGCTGATCACCCAAGCGCCCCTCTACCAAGGGCGCTGAAGGCATGCCCCAGGGCGTTCCGGCTTTATTCTCGCCGGTGATTTCCAGGCCAGACAATGTGGTCAGGCCTGTACCCCCGATAATCCCGACAGGGTGCATTTTCTCCGGTGACGTCATTCTGACTCTCCTGAATCTTCTACATCTCCGGTGGTCTGGCGATTCTGCGATTTCTGCGCACTTTTCCCGGAGGAGGCTTCCCCACGCTTATCTGCCGAGTCGTCCGATTGCGATCCGGACAGCCGAACCCCTTCGGGCAAGTGCAGAGTCCGGGTCGGGAAGGCGACCTCAGCTCCGTAGCCTTCAATAATATCGCTGATCTTCAGCAGCACATCCTGTTTCACTTCGTGGAATGGAATCCACTGGGTTGTCTTGGTAAAGCAATACACCATGATGTCCAGTGACGAGGCATTGAAGGCCAGGAAATTCACAATCAGGGTCTCATCGCTCTCGATATCCTCATGCTGCTGAAGCATGGCTCTGATATCGTCAACGATCGTTGCCATCTGTGCGACATCCGCATAGCGGATGCCAATGGTCTCGTAGATCCGACGATTGCTCATGCGCGAGGGGTTTTCTACCGCAATGGTGGTAAACGCCGCATTCGGCACGTAAAGAGGACGCTTATCGAAGGTACGGATGGTCGTCAGACGCCAGCCGATATGCTCAACCGTACCCTCGATGTTCCGATCGGGCGATCGCACCCAGTCCCCGACCTTGAAGGGTCGATCCAGGTGGATGATAAAACCGCCGAAAAAGTTCGCCAGCAGGTCCTTGGCGGCAAAACCAACCGCAATACCGCCCACGCCGCCGAAGGCCAGTACCCCCGAAATGCTGTAGCCCATGGACTGCATGGCAATGAGCACGGCCGTAATGAGGACAACGGCCCGGGACAGTTTGCTCACCGCGTTGACGGTGGTGTAGTCCATGGGCTGTTTCATTTTCAGAGGAGATACGAGAATCCCCTCCGCTTCTTTGATCAATCGCAGAATCGCCCAGACCAGTACGAAGATGAAACCAATCTGCAGCACCGACTCATTGGCCTTGAAGATCTCCGCTTCCGAGTATTTGTGAGCCACTTCGGCAGCCCAATAGACCCCCTGCAGCCAGACAAAGGCGACCACCGGCTTGCGAGCCGCATGCAGCAAGGCATCGTCGAACAGGTTTTTGGTCTGGCTGAATTTGCGCTCAAGAGCCGCAATTATATGGCTGGCAATGTAGGCGACCGTGGCCGTTCCAAAAACCAGCGCAAAGACAACAATTCCGACACGCCAGGCTTCAGACAGCAGCCCGAAATTCTCGATCCAGCCATTCACCATGGCCATAACATCCCCGATCATCGGATTCCTCTGGTCTAGACAGTTTTATCGAATAGAAACGGCCGTTCCCGGCCTGACGCGATCAAACAGATCAATAATGTCTGCGTTGCGCATCCGCACGCAGCCATGGGACAACGGCACGCCCATGGGCTCGCTGTCCGGTGTGCCGTGAATGTATATGAAGCGGCGGAAAGTATCGACACCCGGGCCCCTGTTTTTGCCCCACTCGCGACCGCATAGCCAGAGAATCCGGCTCAGTATCCAGTCGCGTTCGGGATGAAGCCGGGCGAGATCCACGCTGTAGGTTTCGCCGGTGGGGCGCCGGGCACGGAATACTGCCCCAACAGGAAGACCGGCGCCAATACTGGCCCGGACATAGTGCTCACCACGCGGAGTGCAGCCACTGCCATCGCTCTCTCCCGGCCCGTTCAGGCCGGTGGAAACCGGATAGGTGGCAACAATCTCTCCGCCTTCGCTTTTCAGCTGCAGGCGCTGAAGGGTCAGGTCAATATCGATTCGAACAGATGCGGGGTGCGTCAAAACCGGCCAGGCTCCCTTGGAGGTTAAGAGGGAAGCCTAACCGAGAGAGAGGAATTCAGGCAACCGAGACCTTGCTGCCAGCTGGCGGGATCAGCATGGCGTCTTCGGCCTGCATGCCGGCTGCCAGGAAAGGCACCAGGCGGGCAGCAATTTCCTGGACGGTGGTTTCCACGCCCAACTTGTTCTGAAGAATATCGCGAAGCGCATCGCTGCTGGACATGGTAAACGCCGTTGCCCCCAGCATGAACTGGATACGCCAGTAGCGATCCACCGAGGAAAGCTGAGGCGTTGCTTCCTTGAGCAGGCGCATGAACCGGCTGAAGGGCTCGCTGTACTCTTGCTCAAGGAACTTGCGCAGATGGCCCTGTGACTGGGTATAGGCAAGCCCAAGCAGGCGCATGAAGATCGAGATACCCTTTTCGTTACGCTGGGGCATACGCACCGCACTCTCGGTAAGCGCCCAGAGCGTCTGATTCAAGGTTGGAGGCTTACCGCTGCACCGCTCTTCCAGCTCATCGAACGCGTTTTCCAGTGTGGCGGAAAACGGTGTCAGAAAGCGCGCAAACACCGCATGAATCAGTGCGTTCTTTGAACCAAAGTGGTAATTGACAGCGGCCAGATTTACTTTAGCCTTACTGGTAATCATTCGGAGCGAGGTTTCCGAAAAACCCCGGTCGGCGAACAGCTCTTCGGCTGCATCGAGAATCCGGTCAACGGTATCAGACTGCGCCATTTTGTTATCAATGCCTCTAGCAAACGTCTGTTTGAAACATACGTTTGAAGCGCATCTGTGTCAAGTTCTCGGCTCAGGCTCTGCGGCGACTTCTTCCCACCCCTGATCAATCGCTTCCTGATTACCCTCGAAAAAGGCTTTCTGAACGCGGCTGTACGCCTTCTCTGCCTCCAGCAGGTAAATCAGGTAAAGGCGCACGTGCTCCCGGCGAGTCAACTGGCGTGCCAGGACCCGGTTCTCCGACAGTCGCAACAGGTGGCCAAAACGCGTGTTCTTCAGCGCAGGGTTAAAATCCGACATCCTGGCACATTGCCAGATAAGGCCATCAGAGCCCTCCAGGTGGGCAACGTGCTGCCTTGCCTCGCGGAGCATCCGCTGCCGGGTCATAAGCAGATCAAGATAGGAAGGTTTTGTTGTGTAGATTCGGCGCACCGCCGGAATCCCGAGCAGCAGGATGATCACAAACGCACCGAAGCCGCCGCCTGCAATCCAGGCTGGCACAAACCCGGTCAGCCCACTCAGAAAGATGGCTGCCGCAATCAAGGCACTGAATAACCAGAGGTCCCGACCCCGACGCGCCTCGGCCATCGTAAAGTTGTCCGGCCAACCGTTCATCGCCAGCAGCTCAAAGTCCATCAGCAGCACCCGGTCGCATTGACGAAGCATCAGACGGAGTTTGCGTTGCCGGGATTCCGCCAGAATCCTCTCGGGCTTGCTGCTACCAGCGTCCCGATGCTGATCATTGCCCGAGGCTTCTTCCGACCCGGTTGCGGTATCCGGCGCCTGATCAACGGGCAGCGTTTCCGCGCCTTTTGCGGCGTCCGCACCTGCAGCCGGCGCAGAAGGCTGGCTTCCCGCCTCCACGGGTGCGGGCACAGGATCAGCCGCCCGACCAGGGCGCAGCACGGGAGCCTGCGCCGGACTGTTTGCCCGGGTGGCGGCCTTACTCTGATTTTCAGCCATGGCAGATTGTCCGCATTCAGGGGTTATGAAGGGTATCGACCATGATGCAGGATACTTGAATGTTTACCCCGGTATACCGACATCAGTCGGGCCTTGGCATCAGTCAGCCCGCTCGCTATCCTTGGCGCACCTGCCGGAAAGGCGCCCCATACCACATTGAATGAGGTCAGGCTTATGTTCACAGGCATTGTCCAGGGCATTGCAACCATCGAAGACGTCACTGCAGAGCCCGGGCTCAGCACTTTTGCCATTCGCCTCCCCGCAGAAAAGGCAGATGGCGTTTCCATCGGCGCCTCGGTGGCAATCAACGGAACCTGCCTGACCGTCACACGCCAGGAAGACAGCGTGCTTTATTTCGATGCCATGCAGGAAACCCTGAGACTTACCACGCTGGGGGAGCTGACTACCGGGGACCAGGTGAATTTCGAGCGCGCCGCCCGGATTGGGGATGAAATTGGTGGCCACCTGCTTTCTGGCCATATACATACGGCGGCCAACATTGTCGAAATACGGCGCACGGAAAACAACGTCACGCTATGGTTTGAGGTGCCCGAGGAATGGGCCCGCTACATCTTCCCCAAAGGCTACATCGCCATCAATGGCGCCAGCCTGACTATTGGCGAGGTACGGGGCAACCGGTTCAACATCCATCTGATCCCGGAGACGCTGCGGGCCACAACCTTTGGCTCCTGTGAACAGGGCCAGCGGGTGAATATTGAAGTAGACAGCCAGACCCAGACCATCGTGGATACCCTGGCCCGGCTCGGGTATGACCGCCCGGCGCCAACATTGTAATCTGACAGGTTATTCAGCGGTTGCCAGCCCGAAACACCACGAACTTGGGGCTGGCGTCCAGCTGCTGCACTGACGAAAAGTACCGGCGCAGGCTTCGGTGATAGCCAAGGTGTCGATTTCCTACCAGGAGCAGGCGACCGCCCGGCCTCAGGTGTTGCGACGCCTGCTCGAATAACCGAAGTGCGATGTGATCACCGACCACACCACCCTCGTGGAACGGCGGGTTCAGTAGTATCAGATCAAAGGCTCCCAGATCGGACTCAACACCGTCGCGATGGGAAAAAGCGGCTTTGGCATCCGGAAAGGCTTTTTCAACATTACGACGGGCACTGAGCACAGCCTGGCTTGAAACATCGCTGAAAACCAACTGCAGACCCCGTCGCTCCGACAGCGCCGCCAAGCCCAGTACGCCGTTACCGCAGGCCAGATCAAGCGCCGAATCGCCAGCCCTGGCCGTCGACACCTCGTTGACCACATGTGGCAACATCAGGCGGGTGCCGATATCCAGCTTTTCCCGGGCAAACACCGCCGGCAATGCCTCTATGCCCACATCACCTTTTCGGTCGCCCAATCGGTAACCTTTCCAGGTCGCTGACCAATCCGCGAGAGTCGCAGCGCCCCTGTTACATCGAATCACCCGCGCTTTCTTTCGCGCCGGCAGCACCTGCTCTGTCCGTACAGCTTCGGCGAACACATCAACGCTTCTTGCCGGTAGGTGCTTGATCATGCCGCCTGCCAGCAACACGCCGGAATCCGCCATCACGCGATTGAGCCAGCGCAGCAACCAGGCCAGATAGTCGGCCTGGCGGGGTATTCTCAATACCACCAGGTCAAACGGGCCCTCGGGCGCATTAATCCAGCTGAAAACAGATTCAGGTGGCGTGACTTCCGGATTCAAAGAAGCATTATGTGCCAGGGCAGCGGGCAACACAGCACTGTCGGCCACCACGGTCGGAGAGAGCGCTGCCAGCCCCAGTGAAAGAGCCCCGAACTGATCATCCACCACCAGAACACGGGGCTCACCCAGGGCTGCCGCCGCGCAAATGGCTTCCTCAAGCAGAAGCTCGTCCGCCGCATCCCATGCCCTCAGCGTCGGATCACCAGTGCCTGGCCGGGCAAGAATCAGTGAGCCTCCGGAGAAATCAAGTTGGGCGGTTGTCATTTCGGGCATGCTGGAGGCCTTTTGTCACAAAAGCGCCATTCTAGGCTGTTTATTCTAGAAATTAACCCTAACGTGGAAGGTGTTCACGCTGAACATCCCTTTTCCGGTTGGCTCCGTTGTTCTGGACGCGAACCTCTTGCCCCTCACCCCAGGGGCTTTTTTCGTTCAGGAACGTCGAAAAGCGCGATAAACGGTAAAACGCTGATTCTCCCGCAATCGTTCAACCGGGCCGATACAGCGCTTCATCAATGGCTCGTAGGGCAGAAAACTGTTCGCCACCAGGCGCACCTCACCACCCGGCGCCAGATGGCGCACTACCTCCCGAAGAAAACGCTCAGTCATCGACAGGTCTGTTCTGACACCAGAGTGAAAGGGTGGATTACTGAGAATAACGGGCCATGAACCCTCGATGCCCGGAAGGCCGTCCGAAGCCATGATCCGCCCGGAAACGCCATTGCGCTCATAGGTGGCCCTTGCACAGATAACGGCCTGGGACTGAACATCAATCCCGTCGATCGTCAGCCGGGGAAGGTCCTGCCGCTCTTGCCAGCGATGGAGCCAGGCACCGAGGACACCCGCACCACAGGCAAAATCCAGAACCGGGCCAGACCGCAGAGGCGCCCTGTCCAGCGTTTCCATCAGCAAGCGGGTACCGTCGTCCAGCTCACCAAGACTGAAAATACCGGGCAGTCCGGCAACATCCAGATGAACCGACTGGCAGTCAATCCCGGTCCAGGTCATCCACTCCCGAAGCGAGAATTCTGGAAGAGGTTCGATATTCTCAGCACACCAGACCTGGCAATGCCGGGCGCTATCGGTCTTGGTAGCCTGCGGCGCCACGGCCTTGAGTTGTTTCACGGCCCCGGCAATGCCTTCTTTCTTCTCACCTACCAGCACCAGTCGAGCGCGGGGTGCTGCCAGCCAGCGTGCCAGGGCAAGACGCAGGTCAAGCTCCGCCCGGGCCTTGGGAAGAAAAACCACGAGTGTGTCAAAGGTATCGGCAGCCAGAGCAGGATCGTCGTAGCCAAAACAGATCTGCCAGCCGTCGCGCCCGCTGAGTGAGGCACACACACCGGCATGCTCACTCATTGCCATACCGCCAGCGGGCAAATCCGTCAGCAGCTCACCAGCGGATACGCCCAAAAGGGCCAGCCTCCCCTGCACAAGGTGGCGGTTTCGCAACAGGACTTCATGGGAATTGGGCAATGACATTGATGGGCTTATCCCGAGTGGGTAGTTCAAAGACGGGATATGCTAACCGGAATGAGCCCTCGCGTCTCCCTTGAAAGACGGAGACCGGAGGGCCTTCAGAGAGGAAATACCATCAAATCTTCAATCACTTGTAACGGGCAACCGTTCCAACCCTCAGGGCGTCCTCCGGTGACATACCCCAGTCCTCAGCCTGACCGGCATCAGACGATTTCCGCCCCCGACCCCGTGACTCCGCGCTGGCCGTGGCATCTTTCCTCTGGTTCAGAACTGTCAGGGCTTTTTGCATCAATTCTTTCATGGTCACACTCCTCGCTTACTGCAGTATCTACTCTAGCAAAGCAGGAGGTGACCAACTGTGATGACGCCGAGGGTCAGGAAGTGACGCCCTTCACGAATTTTTGACGCAATTTTACATTCTTCACTGCATGATTTTCTGGCGTCCAGAGCGTACCGGCCTCTGAACCAGCTCATCGATGCTGTTCTGCCGTACCCGCTCACGATCTTCCTCGCAGGCTACCGACAACCCCATATCCCGCAGAACCCCATCCGAGACATCGTAGACAAAGCCATGAACCGTGAGCGGCTGACCCCGCCGCCAGGCTTCCTGAACAATGCTGTTCTGGCAAACATGCCCCACCTGCTCAACCACGTTGAGTTCGCACAGACGGTCGACCCGATCCTGAACGCCCGGCAGGGCATCGAGTACTTGCTGATGCCGGTCACGGACATCCTGAACGTGTCGAAGCCAGTTGCTGATCAGTCCAAATCCTTCATTGAGCAATGCCGCCCTGACGCCGCCACAGCCATAGTGGCCAACCACCAGGACATGTTTGACCTTCAATACTTCGATGGCGAACTGCAGTACCGACAGACAGTTAAAATCCGTGTGGACAACCACGTTGGCCACGTTCCGGTGAACAAAAAGCTCCCCCGGCAGAAGATCGACGATCTGGTTGGCGGGCACGCGGCTGTCTGCGCAACCAATCCACAGGTATTCCGGTGCCTGCTGATTCGACAGGCGGGTAAAAAACTGCGGATCCTGGGCCTTGATACCGTCTGCCCAGGCCCGGTTTTTTTCCAGAAGATGGTCAAGCTGACCCATTATCCCACTCCGTTTGATGATTCCCGTCCGGCGATTGAACGGGAATACGCATCCCAAAGCAATACTCAGTTGGTCTGCACTTCCACCTCCGCATGAGGCTGATGCATGGTGCTCTGGGCCAGATCCAGCAACTCACGCAGGGCCACAGAGAACATGGCGTACTCCGGCTCCCGCACACCCTTGAGCTCGGAAAGCATGGATTTCCAGCGGTCGATCATCTGCTGATGGCGGGACAGCCACGCCTCCACGCAGGCCGGCACGTCTTCCGGCTTGTCTGCCAGCTTCAAGACACCGGTGGTTAGCGCCCGCTGCTGCCAGTCGAGATCTTCCCGGAAACTTTCCCGGGCCAGGGCCTGCCAGTGTGAGCCGGGCTGCAGCGATGCAATGGCGCTCGCGAACCAGTTCAGATCCAGGCGGTCACCCAGCTCATAGTAGAGATTGGCCACCGTCTTCAGTGGCATGCCAGAGGCTTCGTGGGCCTCGATGATACCCAGAGACGAGTACAGGTGGCCGGTACCCGAAACCACGGACGCCAGCTCTGATGGCAGCCCGGCATCCACCAGAGCCTGATGCCGTTTCTCCCAGGTGGTTTTCGCCTGATCACCAAGATACTCGGGCAGCCCCGCTGTAATCGCCCAGACGCTGTCGGCAAAGCGCTCCATGTGGTGCTGAATGCTCAGCTCCGCCCGACGGTTGCGTAACAGCCAGCGCACCGAACGGCGCATCAGGCGCATCAGGTCCTGCATCAGCTCCATCTGTAGCTGGGCTGAGACATGGAAATCCAGGGCTTCAATCCTGTCCCACCAGTTATCAATGCGGAACACGTCACGGGCGATAATCCAGGCCAGAGCAATAGAGGCGGCATCGGCCCCCGTAGACTGGTTCAAACGCTCCACAAAGGTAATCCCCATGTGGTTGACCATGTCATTGGCAATCTGTGTCGCGATGATTTCACGCCGCAGCTGATGCTCTCCCAGCTCCTTCGAGAATTTCTGGGTCAGATCCCTGGGAAACACCTTGTACATTTCACCGGCCAGCAGGGGATCGTCAGGCAGGGTGCTGTCGATCAAGGTCTGCTTCAGGTCGCCCTTCACATAGGAAATGAGAACCGACAGTTCCGGCCGGGTCAGCCCTTTCTTGTCCAGCTTGCGCTCGGACAGGGTCTCGTCATCGGGCAGGAACTCCAGGGCACGGTTGAGCTTGCCCTCGCTCTCAAAGGTATTCATCAGCCGGCGATACTCTTCCAGCCGGGTCGCTGCATCCTCGCTGGCAATACTGATGGCCTGGGTCTGCCGGTAGTTGTTCTTGAGCACCAACTCCGCGACGTCATCGGTCATCTCCTCAAGCATGATGTTGCGCTGCTTGTTAGTGAGATCACCCATGGCAACGGCCCGGTTGAGCAGGATCTTCATGTTGACCTCGTGGTCAGAACAATCCACACCGCCGGAGTTGTCGATAAAGTCCGTGTTCAGGCGTCCGCCCTTGAGCGCAAATTCAATGCGACCGAGCTGGGTAAGCCCAAGGTTGCCGCCCTCACCGACCACCTTGCAGCGAAGATCCGAACCGTTGATCCGCAGACCGTCGTTGGCCTTGTCGCCCACATCACTGTGGGATTCACTGGCGGCCTTCACATAGGTGCCAATGCCACCGACCCAGAGCAGGTCGACCTGGGCCTTGAGGATGTGCGAGATCAGCATGTTTGGTGGCACCCGATCCGATTTGATACCCAGCAGTTTCTTCATTTCCGGGCTGACCGGGATAGATTTTGAATTCCGGCTGAAAACCCCGCCTCCCTTGGAAATCAGCTTGCTGTCGTAATCGGTCCAGGCGGATCGCGGAAGTCCGAACAGACGCATCCGTTCCTTGTAGCTCTTCTCCGGATCCGGTGAAGGGTCGACAAAGATATGCACGTGGTTGAAAGCAGCGACCAGCTTGGTCTTCTCTGAGCACAACATGCCATTGCCGAAGACATCACCACCCATGTCGCCAATGCCGATGGCGGTGAACTCGTCCAGCCCGGGGTTGATGCCCATTTCCCGGAAATGCCGCTCTACAGAGACCCAGGCACCCCGGGCCGTGATGCCCATTTTCTTGTGGTCGTAACCATTGCTTCCGCCGGAGGCGAAGGCATCGCCCATCCAGAAACCGTATTCCGCGGCCAGACCATTGGCGATGTCCGAGAAGGTTGCCGTACCCTTGTCAGCCGCCACAACCAGGTAATGATCGTCGTCGTCATGACGGATCACCCGTTCCGGCGGCGCAATGCCGGCATCCACCAGATTGTCGGTGATATCCAGCAACCCCCGGATAAATGTCTTATAGGCTTCGATGCCCTCGGCCTGGAAAGCTTCCCTGTCCGACGGATCCGGCAGGCGCTTGGCCACAAAGCCACCTTTGGCGCCGACCGGCACGATAACCGCATTCTTGACCTGCTGGGCCTTGACCAGCCCCAGAATCTCGGTGCGGTAATCCTCAAACCGATCTGACCAGCGCAAGCCGCCGCGGGCGACCTTGCCACCCCGCAGGTGTACGCCTTCGACGCGCGGCGAGTACACGAAAATCTCGAACATTGGCATGGGCAATGGCATGTCCGGAATCCGGGATGGATCAAACTTCACGCTGATGTAGGGCTTGGGACCACCGGACTCGCAATGCTGGTAGTAGTTGGTACGCAGGGTCGCCTGGATCAATTCCAGGTAGAGCCGAAGCACCCGGTCCTCACTGAGGTTCTCCACATTTTCGAGGCCGGCATTGAATTCGATTTCCAGTTTCTGCTGGGCCGCCTGGCTCTTCCCGGGGCTCTGGTAACGCTCCGGATTGAAACGTATTTCGAAAAATTCCAGCAACAGGCGGGTCAGTTCAACGTGGTTCACCAGCGTGTTGGAGATAAAGGTCTGACTGTTGGAAAAGCGTATCTGGCGCATATACCGGGCGTAGGTCCGCAACAGCGCGATTTCCCGCCAGCTCATGTAGGAAGAGAGCAGCATCCGGTTGAAGGCGTCGTTTTCCGCTTCTCCGTACCACACCCGGCGGAACAGCTCCTCAAAGATCGGACGGATACGATGAATATCGACAACAGTCCCCTGGTGAGCCTGGAGCGTGAAGTCGTGAATCCACACCGTTTTGTTGTGCCGGTCGATGACCTCGAAGGGATGTTCGCCGATAACCCGGAAGCCGAGGTTGTCGAAGATCGGCATCACATCGGAAAGCGGCAACGGTTCGTCCGGGTAGAAAAGCTTGAAATGCAGCGTGCTCTCGTCTTCTTCCAGAGCCCGGTAGAAGCTCATGGCAAGGTCATGATTGTTCGCCGATGAAGCGATATGCTCCAGGTCGATCGCCGCTCGCCTGGGCGAGAACATATCGGTGTAGCTGGCCGGAAAACCGCCCGCCCACAAGCGATAGAGCTCATTGCCCTGCTCTTCGCCCCAGGCCTCACTCAGGGCTTCAGACAACCCATCACGCCAGGACTGGGCAAGCTCGATAACCTTTTCCCGGATCTCCGCCGTGGGCAGTTGGCGGTTCTCGACCTGGGGTACCCGGATGGTGAACTGGACCCGCGCAAGGACCGACTCGGAAAAGTGGGTGACAAACTCGACGTCTTCCGCTCCCAACCGGTCAACCAGCACCTGCTCGACTTTCAGCCGTAGTTCGGTGTTGTAGATGTCCCTCGGAAAGAACGCCAGACAGGTAACGAACTGCCCATAAACGTCTTCCCGCAGGAACAATTCGATCCGGCGACGCTCCTGGATGTACAGGATACTTTTGGCCACCTTGAGCAGTTCATCCTGCTCGATCTGGAACAGTTCGTCCCGGGGATACACTGTCAGGATCTGTTCGAGTTCTTTACCGGCGTAGTCGTCACGCAGAAAACCGGACCGTTTCATCACGCTCTGGAATTTACGGCGCAGCAGGGGAATCTCGTCCGGCCGCTCGTTATAGACGCGGGCGGTGTAAAGGCCCAGGAACCGCCGCTCACCGACTACCTCGCCTTTGCTGTTGAATTTCTTGACTGCGATGTAGTCCGGGTAGGCGGGCCGATGCACCCGCGAGCGCTGGGCCGATTTGGCGAAGATGAAAATATCATCGCTTCGGGTCATCTCGTGGCGCGTGCGCTGCGGCAGTTCGTTCAGGCGAACCCGGTCCGGGCGCTCGTTATTGACCCGGAGGATACCCAGTTCGGAATTCTCTACCCGACGCACCACCATGCCACTCTTGTCCTTGGCAAAGTCGTACTCATCGTAGCCAAGGAACGTAAAATGGTCCCGGGCGAGCCATTCCAGAAACGCCCTGGCCTCTTCTTTCTGCTCCTCGTTAATGCCCGCCGTGGTGTTGTCCAGCTCACCGAGAATCTCGTTCACTTTCTCGGTAACTACCGGGAAGTCGCTGACAGCGATCCGCACCTCATGAAGCACGTTCTGCAGGGTATCTTCCAGATCACGGAGATCCTCGGGATTACTGTGCCGATCAATCTCGAGGACAATGAACGCCTCGTAGTCCGAACCGGAGGCTTTCTTTTTAGACGTGTGCAGCTTCTCGAGTTTGCCATTCTGGTCGCGGTTCACCTGCAGGATCGAGTGCTGGATAGAATGGGTACCGATCTCCCGGTGGTTGATCGCAATGCGCAGGGAATCGATCAGAAACGGAATGTTCGGATGCAGGATAAAAACAACGGTGTGGGTCGATTGCCAACCGTCACTCTCCAGGTCGGGGTTGAAAACAGCAACCGGAGTTTCCTCGGCAGACCGCTTCTGCAGAAACTGCCAGGCGGCCAGAACGGCGCCGTAGGTATCCGCAAATCGTCGACTGACCAACTCTTCAAGGGGAATATGAGCATAATGCTGCTTGGCAAATTCGCTGATTTTCTTGGCTTCGGTTTTGGAAATCTTCTTAGCGAAAGCGTCAGCCAACTGTTCAAAGAATTGATCCTTGCTGGCCACTGTCAGCGCATTCATGGTCGACCTCAGTTAGTGTGAAATAAACGTAATCGGCGTATCGTCACATAAGCATAGTCAAACCCTTGATTTTTGCCGGCCAGACGCCAAAACTTCGGCAACTACCTACGCACGATACGGGTTTCTCCGGAAAATCCTCAGATACAGAGAGCAGTCATTTCCAATGTCGCTACAGCATACGTTCGGTGAGTTACGGGAACAGTTAGCCAAACGGATAATCGGGCAGGAAAAACTGGTGGATCGTCTGCTGATCGCGCTTCTTGCCGACGGCCACCTGCTTGTAGAAGGCGCCCCGGGGCTGGCAAAAACCACGGCGATCAAGGCGCTTGCCGACCATCTGGAAGGCGACTTTCACAGAATCCAGTTTACGCCAGACCTGCTGCCCTCAGACGTTATGGGCAGTGAAATCTACCGCCCGGAAACCGGGCAGTTCGAATTCCAGCGCGGCCCCATCTTCCACAACCTGGTGCTTGCGGATGAAATCAACCGTGCGCCTGCCAAGGTGCAGTCTGCCCTTCTCGAGGCCATGGGTGAACGCCAGATCAGCGTCGGGATGCGCACGTTTCCGCTGGACCGGCTGTTCCTGGTGATGGCCACCCAGAATCCCATTGAGCAGGAAGGTACCTACCCGCTGCCCGAAGCCCAGCTGGACCGCTTTCTGATGCACGTGGTTATCCACTACCCGTCGGCGGAAGCGGAGAAGGCCATCCTGCAACTGGCCCGTAACGATTATCGTCACGGCCTTCCGAAAACGGACCTTCGCCTGACGCCAGACCAGGTGTTTGATGCCCGCGCGGAAGTCGCGAACATCTACATGGCGGAACCCGTAGAGCAATATTTGTTGGCCCTGGTGCTGGCAACCCGCGACCCGGCGGCACTGGACCCGGAACTGGCCCGGTGGACAGCCTTCGGCGCCAGCCCCCGTGGCACCATCGCCCTGGACCGCTGCGCCCGGGCGTTGGCCTGGCTAGACGGCCGGGATTACGTAACACCCGACGATGTCCGAGCCATGGCCTTCGATGTGCTACGACACCGCATCCTCCTCACGTTCGAAGCAGAGGCCGAAGGCATGACCGCTGACACGGTTATCGAACGGCTGATCGAACGTGTTCCGGTGAGCGCCTGAAGCCATCGACGGAAGCAAGACACGGGAGCCGTCAGGCATGGGCAACACCGACGCAATAACGCACATCGGCCTACCGGATCTGATCCGCCTGCAGGCAGACGCACGGGCACTGAAACTGCCCTCTGCCCGCCCGGTTCGGACGCGTCAGGCCGGCTTGCAGCGCTCGCCGCAACGCGGCCGGGGCATGGCGTTTGCCGAGGTACGGTTGTACCAGCCCGGGGACGACATCCGTAGCATCGACTGGCGGGTAACGGCGCGGCGTCAGGAGCCCCATACCAAGCTTTATGAGGAGGAACGGGAACGGCCCGTTCTTCTTCTTTGCGATCTCGGCCCAAGCCTGTTTTTTGCCAGTACCGGCGCCTTCAAGCAGGTTCGTTGCGCACAGATCGCCTCCATTCTGGCCTGGCTGGCACTCTGGTCGGGCGATCAGGTAGGTGGCATTGTCTTTAACGACGAGGCCCTGAGAGTGCTTCGCCCGGCGCGGCGGAAGAAATCAGTGCTGCGACTGCTGGATACTCTCGATGAACTGCAAAGAAGGGATAATCGAGGGCCGGAACAAAACGAGCCGTCCGGCCAGAGCCGCCTGGACATGGCACTGACCGAGGCTCGCAGGGTGGCCCATACCGGTAGCCGGATTTTCGTGATCAGCGATTTCCTGGATATCTCAGAGGAGACGGGCACCCTGCTCGGCGCGCTCGCCCGCCATAACGGCGTTAGCGCCCTGAGGATCGTGGATCCATTGGAAAAAGAGTTGCCGAAAAGCGGACGCTTTGCGGTGGCCGGCCCGGACGGACCGGTGTGGTTCGATGCCGGAAACCTCCGGTTCCAGAAGGCCTGGCACGAGAAAGTCACCAACCATGAACACCGGCTGGCAGAGTGTTTCCGTACCTCCGGCGTTACCATGGCAGAAGTGTCCACGGCGAATGACCCCGCAGCGACCCTCAAATTGCTGCTGGGACCCGGAGGCCGCATAGGATGAACCCGCAGGATCCACTCAGCCAGCTTCGGGACATTCACCTGCCTGAAACAGGGGGCCTCTGGCCTCCGGCGCCAGGTTGGTGGGTATTGGCCATTTTGCTCATTGCTGTGCTTGCTGCCCTGGTCTGGCTGTTTATCCGGCGGAGACAAAGAAACCGGTGGTTCCGCTCCGCTCGGGCCGAACTCGCCAGACTGGAACGATCAGCAGCCACGACCCCCGCGTGGTTCACACAACTGAACACCCTGCTGAAGCAGGCCGCCCGCGAGCGCTACCCGGAACAGCACCCGGAAGCGCTGACCGGCGATGCCTGGGTGGAATTCCTGTTAAAGACCGCCC
This sequence comes from Marinobacter flavimaris, assembly GCF_002933295.1. Taxonomy (GTDB): domain Bacteria; phylum Pseudomonadota; class Gammaproteobacteria; order Pseudomonadales; family Oleiphilaceae; genus Marinobacter; species Marinobacter flavimaris. The sequence goes on along the minus strand of NZ_PSSW01000001.1, from coordinate 469,262 downwards.
CGAAGGACCGGGTTGCGTCCAGACCGGTCGCCGAAGCGCTGGTTCACAGTGCCTGGCGACCTGAGGTTTCAACCAAGCCGGCCGACGCCCTGGCGTTCGCCCGTTTGTGGCTGGGAGGTCAGAAATGCTGAATCTCGCCTGGCCCTGGGCTCTGGTTCTGGTGCTCTTGCCCCTGATTCTCAAATGGCGCAAGCCCGGAGCGCAATCGGTCGACGCGCCCGTGTTGCCGGTTGGCCACTGGCTGTCGGACCTGCCCGGTGTCAGTCGTCGTGGCAATGCCGTACCGCTCTGGCAGCAACTGTTGCTGTTCCTGATGTGGACGCTTCTGGTGGTTGCTCTGGCACGGCCGCAGCATGTGGGCGAGCAGGTCCAGATGCCCGTTTCCGGCCGGGATCTCATGCTGGTCGTCGACATCTCCCCCAGCATGGATGAACAGGATATGGTCCTTCAGGGCCGGAGTATTAATCGATTGCAGGCGGTCAAGCGCGTGCTTGATGACTTTATCTCCCGCCGCCAGGGTGACCGGTTAGGTCTGATCCTGTTCGGCACCGAGCCCTACGTACAGGCGCCGCTCACCTTCGATCTGGAGACGGTCAGAACCCTGATGCGTGAGGCGGGCCTTGGCATGGCCGGGCGCGCCACGGCCATTGGCGACGCCGTGGGCCTGGCAACGAAACGCCTGAGAAACCGGCCCCAGGATCAGCGCGTTGTGGTCCTGCTGACTGATGGCGCCAATACTGCGGGCGAAATCACCCCAGACAAAGCTACCGAAATCGCCGCGGCCGCCAGCATTCGCCTGTACACCATTGGTATTGGCGCCGAGTCCATGGTCCAGCGTGGGCTGCTGGGTTCGCGCCGGGTCAACCCATCCAGGGATCTGGACGAAAACCTGCTAACCCGCATGGCCCAGCAGACCGGCGGGGAGTATTTCCGGGCGCGCAGCCTGCCCGAGCTGGAGCTTATCTACGAGAGCATTGATCGACTGGAACCGATCGAGCTTGAAGGCAAGTTCTATCGGCCGGTAACCGAGCTCTATGTCTGGCCTGCCGGGCTCGCGGTCATTCTGTGGCTGGCGCTGTTCCTCGTCCGCCACGGGCGGGAACTTGTTGCTGAAACCCGCCGGAGCAAGGAGGAGGAAACGCATGTGGGCTGACTTCCATTTCCTGCGCCCGCTCTGGCTGCTGTTAATCCTGCTGATACCGATACTGTATCTTGCATTCCGGCAACTCCGCATGGGCGACAGCGGATGGTCCCGGCTTATTCCGGCCCGTCTGCTCTCGCCCCTGATTCGTCACAACGGTAGCTCGGGCCAGTCGAACAAGTCACCTCTGGTTCCGGCCTCTTTGGCCCTGATCATTCTGTCCCTGGCCCTGGCCGGACCGGCCTGGCGGGAGGCACCGACACCGCTGAAACAACCCGGCGACAGCCTCGTGATCGCACTGGACCTTTCACTGTCCATGCTGGCAACGGACGTGGAACCTGATCGACTGACCCGGGCCAAACGGAAGATCCGGGATATTCTCGAGCTTCGGGAAGGCAGCCTGACCGGCCTGCTCGTCTTTTCCGGCGATGCCCACGTGGTGACACCGCTGACCGATGATGGCCGTACGATTGAGGGCATGCTCAACGTGCTGGACCCGGTGATCATGCCGGCGACAGGCAACCGGGCCGATCTCGCCGTTGCCCGCGCAAAGGCATTGCTGGAACAAGGCGCACCGGGCGAAGGTCGCATCCTGTTAATCACCGACAGCATCAATGACGACTACGAAGGTACCATCCGGGACACGCTTTCCGGCACCGGATACGCGCTCAATACCCTGGTCGTCGGCACCGAGAACGGAGGCCCCATTCCCCTCGCCCGGCGCGGTTTCATACGGGAGAACGGCGACATTGTCATCAGTCGTGCTGAACCCGAAGCGCTGGCGGCACTCGCCCGCAGCAGCGGCGGCCAGAGCCATGAGCTGACCCTGGACGACAACGATATTGAAGCGCTCGACCTGAGCCCGCGGGACAGTGACGACTGGCAGGATTCCGAGGACGGCCTGACGGTCAATCGCTGGCAGGATGACGGTTACTGGTTGCTCTGGCTCGCGCTGCCGCTGGTTTTGATGGGTTGGCGCCGGGGGGCTCTCAGTGCGCTTGCTTTGATCCTGCTGCCGGTCTGGCCGCAGCCGGCAGCCGCCATAAGCTGGGAAGAGCTCTGGCAGAGGGAAGATCAGCGAGCTCCCGCCTTGATTCAGGACAACCCGGAATCAGCCGCCCGCCAGCTTGAAGACCCGGAATGGCGGGGCTCCGCCCTCTATCGTTCCGGCAAGTTCGACAGCGCCGCCGAAGCGTTTGCGCGCAAACAGGGTCCCCGTGCCAGTTACAACCGGGGCAATGCCCTGGCCCGTGCCGGAAAACTGGAAGAGGCCCTGGCTGCCTATGATGCGGCGCTGAACGCAGCGCCTGACATGGAAGACGCCCTTCACAACCGGAAAATTGTCGAGGAACTTCTGAATCAGGAACAGCAGAACCAGGACGGCAACCAGGATAACAACCAACAGGATTCCCGGAACTCCCAGGGCGACAGCAGTAATCAGCAACAAAACCGTCAGGGCCAGAACGGAAACAATGAAAGCGAGAATCCCGGCAGTCAGGGGAACAGTCAGCAGCAGAACCCGGAAAACAACGAGTCTTCTTCCGACACGAAGAATCAGCAAGGCGGCCAGACGGCTGAGCAGAATCAACAGCAGGCGGGCGAGCGCGGAGATCCCGAGCAGGCTTCCGGGGAGCAGGAAACCCCGTCCGGCCAGTCCCCGGCACCCGCCCCTATCTCTGAAACGCCGTTGACCCAGAGCCAGGAGCAGTGGCTCAGGCGCGTCCCTGACAATCCGGGCGGATTATTACAGCGCAAATTTCTGCAGCAGTATCAACAACGCCAGACTCCATCCGATGAGGGCGATACACCATGGTAAAACGGCTGATGATTCCCGCCGTCTGTCTGTTTCTTCTGACGGCACTCTGGCTGCCGGCCCAGGCACAACCCCATACACAGGCCCGGCAACTGACAGTCGAGCCGGACCGGACCCGCCTCTATGAGGGTGAGGTTCTGACCCTGACCGTAAAAGGCAGCATGGAGATAGACATCAATCTCGGCAACCTGTTCGACTTCGACATGTCGAGCCTGCCCAAGCCTGATATAGAGAAAGTGGAACCAGATTTTGAGATCCTGGCCCAGAACCAGCAGTACAGTATCCGCACCGTAAACAGTCAGATGGTGGGTGAAATCACCTGGACCTACCAGTTGGCACCGAAAACCACCGGCGAACTGACCATTCCTGCACTCACCTTCAAGGATGCTGTTTCGGAGCCGGTTACCGTGGAAGTCGTCGACGGCTCGCCGCCAGACCAGGCCGCGCCTGGAAGGGACAGCTTTATCGAGCTGTCCGCCGATAAGGATGAAGTCTATGTGCAGGAGCAACTGATCCTGACAGTACGGCTTTTCTTCAGGGGCAACCTCATTCGCGGCGAGCTGTCTGAGCCGACCCATCCCCATGTGATTATCGAATCCCTGGGCAGGCAGCAGGAATTTTCACGCTATCGCGACGGTGTGCGATACCGCGTGGTGGAGCGGCGCTACGCGATCTTCCCCCAACGACCGGGAACCTTGAAGCTGCCCCCCGTACGCTTCGAGGGACAGGCCAGAGATGCCTCTGGCAGCCTCCGTTTCCTGAGGGACAGTGAGGAGCTTTTTGAGGTGCCGGTCAAGGATGTCCCGGCCCAGTTCAGTGGCGATACCTGGCTGCCGGCAACAGGCTTGTCGCTTGAGGAGTCCGGGCTTCCTCCGTCACTGGAAGTCGCGACCGGCGAAAACATTACCCGAGAGATCAGGCTGACGGCGGCGGGCTTGCCCGGGGAGGCACTGCCACCCTTACCCGATACGGTCCCGGACGGACTGAGAAGTTACCCGGAAGAGCCAGAGAGGCAGACCGAAACAACGCCGGCAGGCCTGACCTCTTCGCTGAAGCAATCCGTGGCTCTGGTACCGGTTGAGGCGGGACAGATGACGTTGCCAGCCATTCGCATTTACTGGTGGGATACCGAAGCGGATCGGGAACGCGTTGCCGTCATCCCGGAAAAAACCCTGACGGTGACGGACCCGAATACCGTCGCCGCCGAACCGCCGCAACCCGCGAATGGAGAACCGGCCCCTGAACCGGACACGATTAGCCCGGAATCATCGACTGACCGGACAGCACCGGAGGCCGGGCCGTGGCAGTGGCTCACCCTGGCGTTCGGCATACTCTGGGCCGGAACCTTGATGGCATGGTGGTGGTCGCGCAAAGGCGCCAAGAACGCCCCCGCCTTTACTCAGCACAATGACGATGAAGATGTCGCCTTTGAGCACCTGATCACGGCCGTGAGAAGCGGTTCAGCCCAGACACCGGAGCTGCTGGTAGCATGGGCCAATCGGCACAGACCCGGCGAACACTTCCGTTCCGCGTCTGACGTTGTGCACCACTTCCAGGACGAGACCATGGCAACAGAGCTCGGCAAGCTCCAGGCCCGGTTCTTTGCGCCAGACCATGGCAACGAAGACTGGGATGGACGGCCACTGGCCCGGACTCTTGAGGCCATTCGGAAGCGAAAACAGACGCGGGCAAACGCCGATCTGCCTCCGCTTTATCCCGAGGGTCTCTCCTGAGGATCAGTCAATCAGTTGCTGATCGATCACAACCGCTACCGGCGCTTCCTGGCTCTCGTTAACGGCTACAGGAACGTCGGTGCTGCCCTGCCAGTCTCCTGCCTGGGCGGCCACATTGCCGGAACGACTGAGACGGGCGGTTACAACCACCTCGTCAACACTGGAAATGGTAGCCTGCGGTGACATGGCGTACCGGTCGTCCAGCCGGATCTCCACCGGCAACTGATCTGCCGTCAGCCGGGCTACTGCCAGAGGCGGGCCCTGCTGGACATTGGGCTGGCGAGCAAACAGGAACAGAGTGGTATCTGCAGGCACCTGATTCTGGAAATCCTCGGAAAGCGTTACCCGAACGGTAACCCCAGCACCAGAGGTTTCGGCTGCAGCCACCTGTGCCGGTGGTTCCTCGCCGAGACGCGTGTAGGCTTCACGAATACCTTCCCGAATGGAGCCAATCTGGGGGTGGTCGGGTGCTACGGTTTCGATTCGCTCCCAGTACTCGATGGCTTCCCGATAGTTCTGCTGGCTGAAGGCGTTGATCCCCAGCAAACCGAGGGCATTCACTTCATCCGGGTTCAGCTCACGGGCCTGCTCAATGGCCGCCGTAACCTCTTTCGTCATGGCGCCCTGGCTCCCGAAGAACAACGCCTGGGCAGACAGACCATAAGCAACGGCTCGCGCCCGACTATCGTCATTAACACTGCCGGCCAGTTGCCGGAACGCCCAGGCTGCATCGTCGAAGCGTTCCAGACGCATGTAGGTGCGTCCCAGCATTGCCCAGCCGTCCGGATTATCCGGGCTGGCTTCCAGCCGTTCCCGGAGCTGCCCTGAGAGCTCGGTCATCTGGGCCTGCCTCGATCCTTCGGTGGTTCCCATTTCCTGCATGGTAATGAACTGTTCAACCCGGTCCATCGCGCCCCAGCGCTCATACAGATAAACCGTGGCAGCCGGGATCAGTAGAATCGAGACCAGGGCCACTGCCATGGCACTCCTGCGGCCACTGATCACGGGCCTCACCTGGTCCTGCTCCGGAACGTCATCGAGCATGCTTCCCGCAAGCTCCTCCTTGAGTTGCCGGTAATTTTCGTCGTCCAGAATACCGGCCTCGTATTCATTGTCGAGCTCCTTCATCCTGGAGCGATAGGCCATCAGATTCTGGTTTTTCAGGTCCGTCTGCTTCCTCGTGCCGAGCCGATGGAAAAAGACGGGGTACAAGACAAACAACAGGGCAAGAACAATCAGTACCGTTGCGGCAATCCAGAAAGTGTCAGTCATGGAGTTTCAGTCACAGGTTCAGAATTAAGAATGAGGTTGCGGCCAGGACATGCCGGAAAGTGCCGGCTTCAGGAGGATCTTTCCTGCTCTGCCAGCATTTTGTCGACACGGGCTTTCTCTTCAGTGCTCAACGCCGGGCCTGACGGCCCCGCTCGCCGGGAACGAATCACCACACCGGCGACCACCAGAAACCCGCCGAACACCGCAATCGCAGGTGTCGCCCAGAGCAGGAATGTCCGGCTGTCCAGCTCGGGTTTGTAGCGAACAAACTCACCGAACCTGCCAACGAGAGACTCAACGATTTCCTCGTTGCTGGCGCCGTCTTTCATCATCCGGTAGACCGCATCGCGCATATCCTTGGAGATAGGCGCGTTGGAATCGGCGATGTTCTGGTTCTGGCATTTCGGGCAGCGTAATTCCGCGATCAGGTTTTGGTAACGCTGCTCCTGAGCCCGATCCGAAAAATCGTATACGTCGGCCACCTCGGCTGCAGCGGCACCGGAAAGCAGAAGCACCAACATCAAATAAACGATCCGGACCATCAGCCATTCCCCTGAGCGTCATTGAACACAGGCAGCAGCGTTTGTTCCCAGACCGCCTTATTGACCACACCCACATGGCGATAGCGAACCACGCCTTCGGCATCAATCACGAAGGTTTCCGGCGCGCCGTATACCCCCAGATCAAACCCGAGTGTGCCCCGGGGGTCATAGATGATTTTCCGGTAAGGGTCGCCCAAACGGTCAAGCCACAACAGCGCATCCTCGCGGTTGTCCTTGTAGTTGAGACCAATGATGTTGACGCCTTTCTCTTCGGCCAGCCACATCAGGTCGTCGTGCTCGTCCTTGCAGGCGGGGCACCAAGTGCCCCAGACATTCAGCAGAGTGACCTGGCCACGAAACAGGCTCTGATCGAGCACGACATCAGCGTTGTGCAAATCTTTCAGACTGAACTCTGGCACCGGTTTGCCAACCAGAGCCGATTCCAGTTTGGTCGGATCCTTGCCGATACCCGCGAACAGCACGACACCAACAACAAGGGCAATCAGCAGTGGCAGAAAGAGCAGGAACCGCTTCATGAGGTAACTCCAGCGGACGTCGCAGAACCTGGCTCAGGCGCGACAGTATCGGTCTGCACCTTCGTGTCAGCTCCCTCCCGGATGCGGTAGCGGCGATCAGCGATAGCCAGGAAGCCGCCGGCTGCCATAAACAGCGAGCCCAGCCAGAGCCAGCGAACAAGCGGCTTGTATTGCAGCCGGATGGCCCAAGCCTCGTCGGTGATGCGCTCACCAATGGCCACGAAGATGTCCCGGAACAGACCGGCGTCGATATCGGCCTCGGTCATGACGCTCATCCCCACGGAGTATTGGCGCTTCTCGGGATGAAGCACGGAAACACGCTCGCCATCCAACATGACATCGAAGGTGCCATATTGAGCCGTAAAGTTAGCGCCCTGGCGCGCGCCGATATCCCTGAATACAAAATGATAATCGCCGACGGTCGCGACATCGCCCGGCACCATGCGAACATCACGCTCAATGCCGTAGTTGGAAACCACCGTAGCCCCCGCCATGGTAATGGCCAGGCCCAGATGCCCGAGCACCATGCCGTAATAGCTGCGGGACTGCCGCTTGAGGCCGTGCAGACGGCCTTTTCGGGACGATGATTTTTCCCAGAGATCCCAGAAAGTAGCAACGGTTACCCACATGGCAGAAAACACGCCGAGGAAAGCCCAGGGCTTGAATCCACCATAGCCGATCAGGACCGCCGTGGTGGCAACGATGCTGATTGCCAAGGGCCACAGCAGTTTGCGCGCCAGCCAGCCACCATCGGTTTTCTTCCAGCGGGAGAAGATACCAGCGCCCAGCAACAGGCCCGTTGCGACGGCCAGTGGGCTGAACGTCAGATTGAAGAACGGTTCACCGATCGACAGTTTGCCCAGTTCCAGATAATCAAGAACCAGCGGATACAGTGTGCCGACCACCACCAGAATCGTGGCGGAAACCAACAGTACGTTGTTAAGAAGCAGGAAAACCTCTCGGGAAAACGAGCCGTAGCGCGACCGGACGTGAACCACCGGCGCCCGGAACGCATAGAGCGCCAGGCTTGCGATCACCGTTACTGCCAGCAGGCCCAGCAGGAAGGTGCCCCGCTCCGGGTCCGCCGCAAAAGAATGCACAGAGGTGAGCACGCCGGAACGGACCAGGAAAGCGCCCAGCAGACTTAGTGAAAAGGTGACAATGGCAAGCAGTACGGTCCAGCTCTTGAACACGCCGCGCTTCTCGGTAACGGCCAGCGAGTGCATGAGTGCAGTCCCCGACAACCAGGGCAGCAACGATGCATTTTCGACCGGATCCCAGAACCACCAGCCGCCCCAGCCCAGCTCGTAGTAGGCCCACCAGCTCCCGAGGGCGATACCCAGAGAGAGAAAGGCCCAGGCAACCGTGGTCCAGGGGCGCGACCAACGGGCCCAGGCGGCATCGAGGCGGCCATTGATCAGCGCAGCAATGGCAAAAGCGAAAGCAACGGCAAAGCCGACATAGCCCATGTAGAGCATCGGCGGATGCACGATCAGCCCGAAATCCTGGAGCAAGGGGTTCAGATCTGCGCCATCGGCGGGCACATTGGGCAACAAACGGTCGAACGGATTGGAGGTAATCACGATAAACAGTAGGAAGCCGACGCAGACCATGCCCAGCACCGAGAGCACCTGGGAGATCATCACCGCCGGCAGGCGACGGCTGAAAATAGCGACCGCCAACGTCCAGCCCGCCAGCATCAGTATCCAGAGTAGCAGCGAGCCCTCGTGACCGCCCCAAACAGCGCTGAACTTGTAATACCAGGGCAACAGGCTGTTACTGTTATTGGCCACATAGGCCACCGAAAAGTCGTCAGTCACGAAGGCATGGGTCAAGACGGCAAAAGCAAGCCCCACGAAGACAAACACGCCGGACGCCAGCGGCCTGGCGAACGCCTGAAGATTGTTTCTGCCGGTCAAAGAACCGGCCAAAGGGACTACGGATAGAAGCACTGCCAACAACAGTGCGAGAATCAGTGCAAGCTGTCCGAGTTCGGGATACATTAAAGGCCTCCAGAAACCAGGCTGTTAGATAAATCGGTTAGTAGGACACGGTTTCCGCACTGCCACTGGCTGCATGCCGACCCTTCGAGGCCTTCTCCAGCGCATCCGCGACTTCCGGCGGCATATAGTTTTCATCGTGCTTGGCCAGCACTTGATCGGCCACAAAGCGGCCACTTTCATTCAGCCTGCCCATGGCAACCACACCCTGCCCCTCGGCAAACAGATCCGGAAGGATACCGGTGTACTGAACCGGCACAGACGCGTTGAAGTCGGTCACCTTGAACTCAACCATCAGGCTGTCCGGATCACGCAGAACCGAGCCCTCCTCGACCATACCACCGGCCCGGATTCTGACATCCACCGGCGCTTCGCCGGCGGAAATCTGGGTGGGGTCGTAGAACAGATTGATGTTCTGTCGCAGCGCATAGGTGGTCAGACCCACAGCGATGGCCAGCCCCACCAGCAGGAACAGGACAATAGTCAGTCGCTTTTTTCGGATTGGATGCATCAGCTATCTGCCTTTCAGTCTTGGGAAACCTTGACGCGGGTGAAGGATGCTGCCGAAGCCGGGGCAGCCTGCTGGTCCTTCCGCCCGGCCTGGAACTCGTACCCTCGACGGCAGGCCTCAATGGCCGCTTTGCGACGGCGCAGGGACCAGACCATCAGGCCAATCATCAGCAGGAAAAACGCAGCGTAACAGGACCACACATAGGGCCCGTGGCCTTCCATCACCATAAATGCCGAAAAGGAATCAAACGCCATACTTCAGACCCTCCCGGCCAACACGTAATCTTTAACCCAGCGCGTTCTCTGTTCGCGTAACAGAATCTCTGTCTGCATACGCAGACAGGCGAGCCAGCCAAACAGCAGATAAAGCCCCAACACGGACAGGAGCAACGGCACCCACATTTCCGCCGGCATGGACGGCTTCTCCGTCAGTTTGAACGTCGACGGCTGATGTAGCGTATTCCACCATTCAACGGAGTACTGGATAATCGGTATATTTACCACCCCGACCAGCACAAGCACGGCTACCGCCCGTGCCGCAGATTTTTCATCATTGATCGCCCTGTCCAGGGCAATTACGCCACCATACAGGAACAGCAGGATCAGCATTGATGTCAGGCGGGCATCCCATACCCACCAGGTTCCCCAGGTAGGCTTACCCCAGACAGCGCCGGTAAACAGGGAAAGAAAGGTAAGTACCAGGCCCACCGGCGCAACCGACTTTACAAACACGTCGGCCAGTTTCATGCGCCAGACGAGAGTGACAACACCTGCCACAGCCATCATTACGTACACCGATTGGGCGAGAAAGGCCGTGGGCACGTGAATAAAAATAATGCGGTAGCTATTACCCTGGAGGTAATCCTTGGGCGCAAAGGCCAGCCCCCATACAATGCCTGCCATCAACAGCAGGATACCGCCCGCCAGGAGCCAGGGCATCAGCCGGGCCGCAATCCCGAAGAACCATTTGGGAGAACCCAGCTTGTGAAAAAATTGCCACATCAGATGGTTACCGTCCTACCGTTACCTTGTTTTACCCGTTGAACAGGCTGATACGCAGCGCCGCTGCCGATGCAAAGGGTGCCAGGGTCAGTGCCAGCACCAGAAACGCGCCCATCAGGGCCAGATAGGCTCCCGCGGGAGCGCCCTCTGCGGCCGAAGCCACCGTACCTGTTCCGAAAATCAGGACGGGAATGTACAGCGGAATGATCAACAGGGACAAGAGCACCCCTGCCGACCGTAATCCAAGCGTCAGCGCCGCGCCGATTGACCCGATCAGACTCAGCACCGGTGTACCGATCAGCAGCGTTAGACACAAAACTCCGATGGAGTTCCCGTCAAGATGGACCATTACGCCCAAAACCGGCGTTAGTACCACCAGCGGCAAGCCTGTTAACACCCAGTGCGCCGCTGTTTTCGCCAGTACCAGCAGAAACAGGGGCTGGGGCTGAAGCACAAGTTGCTCGAGCGTGCCGTCGTCAAAATCATGGCGAAACAGGTGGTCCAGCGACAACAACACCGATAGCAACGCCGCTACCCACAGGATACCGGCCCCGGCCTCCCGCAGAAATGACACTTCCGGGCTAACCCCCAGGGGAAAAAGGGTTACGACCATGACAAAAAACAACAGCGGATTGAGCAGATCCTGGCGCTGCCGGAAGGCCACCTTCATATCCCGGGCAAACACGGTCTGCATTGCCGCCAGCGCACCGACGGTGTCTTGCCGCAAAGTCAGTGCCGGCCTGCAATCAGCATTCATCGGTCGACCCTCCGCCCAACACAATGCGTTGCATACCGGGCAATCTGAGATCGTGATGGGTCGTCACTACCACCGCACCTCCCTCGGCAGCCCGTTGTTGAAGCAGCTGTTCAATGGCGCTGACACCGCTGGCATCAATGGCGGTAAAAACCTCATCCAGCAGCCAGAGCGGCTCGTCGGCAATCAACAGGCGCGCCAGGGCAACCCGTCTTTGCTGTCCCGCCGAAAGATTGCGACAGGGCACATCCTGGAACCCGGTCAATCCGGTGCCATCAAGCGCCTGACGCAGAACGGGATCTGGCAGCGGCCGCCGCCCGGCCGTCAGTGCCCGGAGATTCTCCATCGGTGTCAGCAACGGCTTTATGCCAGGCCGGTGGCCAAGATACAGGGTATTGCGGAGGAATTCTTCCCGCTGGGCAGACCTGGACTTGCCGCACCAGAGCAGATTGCCGGACCAGGCGTCGTTCAGGCCGGCCAGCATTCGCAGCAGCGTGGTCTTGCCGGAGCCGTTCGGCCCCTCGACACGGGCGACCGTACCGGGCAGTATGGAGAACGACAGGTCACGGAACAGGATCCGTTCATCCCGCTCGCACTGCAGATCGACAGCCTGTAATAACGGCTCAGACATCAGGACCCCGTAACCAGGACGATGCGCGTGAAGACGGCATCGGGTGCATTCGTGACAGCGGCGACCATGAACATTGTTCGCGCATGACCTGCCGGCGCGGCGTATTATAACAAAAGCGCCGGCTGATTACTCTTGTCCAACATCAAATCAGTGACGATGAAACTACCCAACGGACAACAGCCCCCGACACCTCCAGCCCAGCCTGCAACACAGACGTCCCGGCCTTCAGTCTCAACCGAAGCGGCCCGGGAGCCCGTGGCCGCATCAGCGCGGCAACTGCTCGATCAGCTGCAGCTGACGAACCGGGAAACCACCCTGGCCCGGGTGGCCGAGATCATCAACCGTCAGGGCGGTAACAGCGCGGACCTGTTACTGGACATTCGCGGCAAGTCTCTTCTGGTTCAGGCGGCCGTCGGCAAGACTGAACTGGCAACCGGTGACTGGGTAAAAGTGATGCGGGCCGGCAATGAGCTGCAGCTGATGGGCAAACTGGCACCCGCACCCGAAGCCGGTATCGCCCGAGCGCTGGCCCAGCGACTGCCCTGGCAGCAAACCCTGGATGGTGGACTGGCAAGGCTGCTGGGCACTCTCACACAAGGCCTCCGGCAAGACCCGCTACCGGGCCAACTGCCCTCATCGCGAGGCCCCCAACCTCTGCCGGAGGCCGCCAGACAGGCTATTGAACAAATGATGGCGAGGCTGCCTTCGGGGAACAGTCTGACTCCCGGTTCTGGCAGCCAGGACACGACATCGCAACAGGTCCGGCAATGGCTTTCAGAAAGTGGCCTGTTCGCCGAGTCGCGACTGGCCCAGGCACCCTCTGCCCAGTTGCCCGATCTCAAGCTGGCGCTCGGTAGAGTGATCACCGCCTTGCTTGCCCAACAGGGCAGTACACCAGAACACTTCAACCGGCTGACACCTATCTCGACGCCAGAGCTCATGCAGGCGCCGCTGCAATTTCCCCAACCGCTGGCCACACCCCAGGCCCCCGGCAGTGGCGAAGCGCCCAGCGTCGGGCAGATGCTCCGCCTGCTGGCCGGAATGCTCAACCGGATCACCGTCAACCAGTTGCACAGCCAGGTACTTACTGCCCGTGGTGGCGGCGATGCAGCAGGGCCCGCACCTGCCTCTACCCTCGTACTCGATCTGCCATGGCTGACGCCACAGAATGAACCGAGGCTGGCGCAGGTCCGGATCGAACAATATCCCGAAGACCGGGAATCGGAAACCCGATCCGCGAAAACCACCACAGCCGAGTGGCGGCTTTCACTGACCATGGACCTGGATGAGGCTGGCTCCCTGCATTTCGATGTTGCCCTTCGCCAACAGGCAGTGAGCGCCCGGGTCTGGGCAGAAAAACAGACAACCCTGCGTCAGGTGAACCAGGAGCTTCCCGCGTTGCGACAGAGCCTAACCGATCTGGGCCTGGAAGTGACAGACCTGGATTGCCGCCGCGGCACGCCGCAAAGCAGCGTCACCCGACTCGAACACAGACTGGTGGATACACGGGCATGACATCAGAAACACAACAGCAAAGCAGGGCCGCCGTTGCGCTCAAGTACGACGGTGAGAAAGCGCCCACCATCAGCGCCACTGGCACCCACGAGCTGGCGGAGGAGATCATCCGAATCGCCCGGGAGCACAACGTTCCCCTTTACGAAAATGCGGAGCTGGCCAGCATTCTGGCCCGCCTGTCACTGAACGAAGAGATTCCCGAATCGCTCTACCGGGTAATTGCGGAGATCCTGGCGTTTGCCTTCCACATTCGCGGGCTCACCCCAGAAGATCGCAAACCCGGCGCACCGGATGATTCAGTGAATCAGTGAGCGCAGCGCCCAGGCCTGCTGCCAGTTGTCGCCACGCCTTGGCGCCACCGTGGTTTCAAAGTAATGACGCAGCCGGCGCCGATCCTCCGGCTGGTCCTTCAGGGCCGAGCCGATGATGTGGTGCATCAGCTGCTCAACCGTGATGCTTCCGCCACCGTAATACCAGGCGTTGAGGCTGGCCGCGTGAGCGACCGACACGGCTTCCGCGGTGGAAAGAGCCGAACCGGCGAGGCGATCGGTGCTGCGTCCGTCCAGGGTCTGGCCATTGCGCAGCTCGTGGAACATGGTCACCAGAATCTCGACCACCGATTCTTCCAGCGCCACCTCGATGCCAGCCCGACTGTTGGCCCTGCGGACCTCCCGGAGCACAACATCCATCTCGTCGGCCAGATGACGGATAGGCCGGATTTCCTCGAAGTCCATTCGCCGCTTCAGGGCAGCGCTCATCCGGTGCACACCCTCGTCGATACTGTTGGACGTGGCGATAACGTTAAAACCTTCCCGCGCGAGCACCACACCGTCCTCGCCCGCCAGCTCGGGAATCACCACCACCCTGTCGGACAGCACAGAGAGCAGCGCATCCTGCAGCGCCTGTGGGCAGCGGGCGATCTCTTCAAACCGGACCATTTGCCCTTCCATCATGCCCCGCAGCAAGGGGCTGGGTACCAACGCCTTCAGGCAGGGGCCCTCGGTATGCAGTACCGCTTCGTTCCAGCTATACAGCAGTTGCCCGACGCTGCTCACCGCCCCACCCTGCAAGGTTAACGTGGAGCTTCCCGAAATGGCGGCGGCCAGCAACTCCGACAACCAGGATTTGGCGGTACCCGGCTCGCCGACCAGAAGGCAGCCGCGGCTGGTGCACAGGGAAATGATGATCCGGACCACCATGGCCCGGTCGGCAACGAACTTCCGCTCAATGCCGAGTTTCTCATCCCCCATGACGAACTTTTCCACCGCCCGCGGCGACATCTGCCAGCCTGGTGGCACCGGGCCATGATCCATCCCTCTCAGCTTGTCCAGCTCAGCGGCATAGACCACTTCTGCCGGTTCCCGCTGGGCTGCCTTTGTAACCGATTGCTTGTTGCTCATTCCTGACTCCTGCGGCCGCCCCGAACTTCCGGTGCCATGCGCTCCCTCGGGAGAATCCGCGGCAGTTCGGAAAGCGGAATAATGCCTTCAATCACATGGTCCAGGGCGCTGTCCCGCATGGTCACCAGTCCGGCATCGAGAGCGCGCCAGCGAAGCTCACCGATGGGCGGTTGGCTGGAAATGGCATTCCGGATGTCCGAATCAACTTCCATATACTCGACGATCGCCACTCGCCCCTGGGTGCCGCGGCCGTTGCATTTGTCACAACCGGCGCCCTGAAAACACCGGAAATCCGCGGGCGGGCCGTCGGGAAACACCTCGGACAGAATCACCGGGTCCGGCTCTGCAGGCTGGCAACAATGCTTGCAGATGCGCTTGGCCAGCCGCTGGGCGATGACAGCCAGCAGCTCACCGGCAATGGAATTCGGGTGGATACCCAGATCATACAAGCGCTGCAGTGAATCCACCGCGTCGTTGCAGTGCAGCGTGGACAGAACCACGTGGCCGGTCTGGGAGGCCCGTATCGCCTCCAGAGCGGTTTCCTGGTCACGGATCTCGCCCACCAGAATGACATCCGGATCTTCCCGGACAAACGCCCTCATGGCATCGGCGAAACCAAAGCCAATTTCTGATCTGACCCGGGTTTGTTGAATGTTGTCGATGGAGTACTCGATGGGGTCTTCCACCGTGATAACTTTCCGGCGGCCGTCATCGGCAAGGGTCTGCAGCCCCGCATACAGCGTGGTGGACTTGCCTGACCCGGTCGGACCGACCACCAGCACCAGTCCCGCCGGGTTATCCAGCAAGCGCTGATAACGGGCACCGATCATGGATGACATGCCAAGTTCGGCAATGGTCATGGCGCGGCCGGTCTGCGGCAGCAGACGTATAACGGCATGTTCGCCATGGAGCGAAGGCTGGGTCTGTATCCGCAGATCGTAGGCCATATCGCCGAGCTGCAGCCGGGACCGCCCACCCTGGGGCAGCCGGTGCTCGGCGATGTTCAGCTCTGCCCGCAGCTTGATGACGTTAATCACCCCTTTCATCTCCCGGGCCGACAGCTGGTACTGGGGCAGATCATGGAGATCGCCATCCACCCGAAGGCGAATGCGAATCCGGTCACCGTACTGTTCTATATGGATGTCGCTGGCTTTTTCACTTACAGCGTCCATCAGAATGGCTTCGTAGACAGACACCAGATAGGGGCTGACGTGCTTGTTTTTCGGATCCTTGCCCAGAAGCTGATCCTTGCTGCCAGTCGGGTCCGCCGCCTGGTTCGGGGTTGGTTCCTGATCCGCTGCAAAGCGGCGCCCTTTGGCAGTCAGATCAAGAGCTGACCAGAGCCGACGAAAGTCCGTCGGTGTAACCAGCAGGCAGTCAACCACCTGGTTAGGACTCAACCGCTCGAGCTGATCAGTGCGCGCATCGGGATCGTCGGTCACAACCGTGATCCGACCATCTTCCTCGGCGATGGGTATCAGTCGTGAGAGATCCAGAAACGTTCGGGAAAATCGCCGGAAAAGCGCCGGATGGAGATCCGGCAGAAGCTCGTCCGCATCGGTGAAGGTCATGCCCCGCTGACGGGCAAGAGAACGGTAGAGATCAATCTCTTCAAGATTCAGTTTCCGGCGGAGCACGTCCAGCAGCCGGCAATTCTGCTTCGCTGCCTCCGCCTTTGCCTCGGCCAGGACCGCTTCGTCCACGACACCCTGATCAATGAGGATCTGCTCGACGTTACGGTTGAAGTCGACCCAGCCCAGGGTGCGCACACGCTTGAGCTTGGCACCCTGTTTTTCGAACATGGCCAGGCTCGGGACGGGTCCCGCTCGCCCTTCAAGACACACCAGGCGCCCCCCCTCACGAACCAGGTGCGCCAGGGCAGTCTGGTCCCTGACAAACGAGGTACACAAAACGAGATCACAGAGTGGATCAGGCTAGGGCGCCTCTTCCGCACGGGCAACAACGACATCCACATTGTGCATACCCAGACGGACAAACCGCTCTCTGGCAGCCTCGGCGACAACGGCATTCCGCTCCACGTACAGGACCCGATGGGCGAGCCCGGACAGCACAGCGGCAAAATAGCCTGAGCCACCGCCCACGTGCATCACCATCTGATCCGGTTCTATTTCCGGGAGCAGGGAGAGAATGTGGCTGACAGTTTCTTCGCGGGGAATGGAGTGGCCGGTTATCGAGGCAACCAGGTCGGAACCGGAAACAAAATCATGGCGGGATACAGATCGAAGGGCCTCAAGGGCCCTCGGATAGACTCTCTTCATTCAACAACGTCCGTAACGGCTTGGTATCAGGCCGCCTGACGTTTTCTGAGTGCTGACACCAGCTCGGCCTCGGGACGGGAAATTCCGCACGTGTTCATAAGATCGTCGATATCGGCGCCGAGATCAACCAGTCGAGAGGCTTCATCGTAAGAGATTCGCAGCGGATCGTTCTGGCGCATTTCGTCGAGCGTGGTCCTCAGCTCGTGCAACTGACGCTCACAGCTAACCAACCGCTGCCCTACCCCCATGCTGCCACTGGTGGTGGCATGCAGTTCCCGGCCAAGGGTATCACAGCGCTCTTTCAGCGTTGCTCGGAGGCTACGTACCTGGCGCCCGAGAACCAGGCCCTGAACGAAAACCAGAGACAGGGCCGCAACAGTCAGCGCCCAGGGAAGGTATGAAGGAATTTCTGCAAACATGACGGATGTCTCCCGTTAATTGCCACGGAAGGCATCCATCGTGAGGCCTGTAGCGGGTTGCCCCGGATCACAGTGCCGCGATTTCAGCCCACTCGTGGTCTGACAGCATCTTGTCGAACTCAACCAGAATGATCAGTTCGCCATCCTTGTTGCACACGCCCTGGATAAATTTGGCACTTTCCTCGTTACCCACGTTCGGTGCAGTTTCAATTTCGCTGGCTTTCAGGTACACCACCTCGGCGACAGAATCCACCAGAATGCCCATAACCTGGTTGGCAGATTCCATAACCACAATCCGGGTGGCATCGGTTACTTCGGCATCGGCCAGGCCAAAGCGCCGGCGGGTGTCGATAACGGTAACCACGTTACCCCGAAGGTTGATGATGCCGAGCACATAATCCGGGGCCCCCGGAACCGGAGCAATCTCCGTGTATCTCAGCACTTCCTGAATCTGCATGACGTTCAGACCGTAGGTCTCATCATCCAGCCGGAAGGTAACGTACTGCAGTACCTGATCGTCCTGGGCCTGATTGGTTTGTCCGCTCGGGGATGCCATAGCGATGTTTCTCCTCTTGGGCTGCCCGGCGGGCAACCTGATCGTCAAAAAAATATCATCAGTGCCCAATACTATAGTTAAGGGCACAAACCGTGCCAGCACGGCTCGGTTTCATTCAGTAACCATTGTTTGCGTCAGCTCAGATCCAGATGGTGCTCTCTTTCCGCCCTCACCAGCAAGTCTGCCATGGTGCGCACATCAATCAGCGCACACATGTGGTCAATCACAGTGCCGGCCAGCCACGGACGCTTGCTTCGGGCTGTGCGCCAACGCACTTCGTCCGGCCGGAGGGTAAAGGACTGGGCGACGTCATCACAGGCGAGCCCCCAGTCGCTGTTATCCAGCCGGATCACGAACCGGTAGTTGTCCCGGGCATCGGGCGGCACCCGCCCTGCCATGATCCATTCGGCGGTATCCACCACCCTCAGGTTCTGATCCCGGTCCGGGCGGATTCCCATGTACCAGCGTGGACTTCCCGGGATGGGCCGGATCTCTTCTTCAATGCGGTGAATGGCACCGAGCAGAATCAGAGGCACCGCCAGCTGCAGACCGGCCACCGTGAAAATGAGGCACTCAAAGGGCTGTTCTGACCACTCCGGGCGGGACGGCGGCGCGGCCGGCTCCGGCGCAGGCTGAGCTTCAATCCTTGCCTTCGGCACCGGCGCTTCCGGCACCTGTCGCACCACTGGCCTCTCAGGTTCCGCCGGCGTTTCCCGGACCCGTTTGGGTGGTTCAGGTCTTGCCGGCGGTTTTTCGACGGTTGGCACAGATGCCGGTTTCGTGCGGGTTGCCACCCGCGGTTCCGGAGGTGCAGGTTTCACCGGTTCCGGCGCTTCGATTTCCTCCCGAAGCGCCGTATCAGTGGCCGTGTGCAGCAGTTCGTCAAGATAACTGGCAATGGCAGTTTCCGGATCCGCCAGCCGTGTCAATTTATCGTCAGCCATGCTGACGCTCCTTCACCCTGCCCACCCGGGCCATGAGATCATCCAGCAGATGGCTGTAGGCGCGGACACCATGGGTTTCGGCATCCAGCGCGGACGGTGTTATGCCGCCCTGGCTGGCATCCCGAAACTTGGTGTCCACCGGAATCGCAAACTGCCAGAGGGACTCGCGGTAGGTCTTCCGCAACAGGTTCAGGCTTTTCACCGACGCCTGTGTCCGCCGGTCATACAAGGTGGGCACAATGGTGTAAGAAAGTTCGTTTTTCTGGGAACGCATGATCATCTTCAGGGTGTGGAGCATGCGCTCCAGGCCCTTGATGGCCAGAAATTCGGTTTGCACGGGAATGATCAGATGCTGGGCTGCCGCAAGGGCGTTAACCATCAGAACCCCCAGAGAGGGAGTATTGTCGAGCAGGACATAATCAAAGTCGTCCCAAAGCTGAGTCAGGGCCCGGGAAATGATCAGCCCCATGCCTTCCACGCCGATCATTCGTCGCTCAAGGGTAGCCAGGGCTGCACTCGCCGGCAAAAGGGACAGGCCCTTGCAGCTGGTCTCCGTAATCAGTTGGGCGGGTAGCCCTTCCGGAACCTTGCCCTGGTGCTGGAACAGGTCGAAAACACTGTGCGCGATTGTATCCGGATCGTAACCGAACCAGCTGGTGAGCGAGCCATGCGGGTCCAGATCCACAACGAGAACACGCTTGCCGCGTTCGGCAAGCAAGCCGCCCAGGGCGACCACACTCGTGGTTTTACCGACACCACCTTTTTGATTGGCTACTGCCCAGATTCGCACGCTTTGATTCTCCAGAGAATACATCGGTGTGGCCGGCAATTAACCGTTGCCACAGTCCCGTTTATCGGCCATTCCCCGGGCAACTTGAACCAGTCCTCGGAAAATCCGGCAAGCTGTTGCCGGCGCCTTATTGTTAACGGGGAGTAATACAGGAACCATGCCAATGGCTCTATACGCATCTGCCGACGATCGGGTCAGCGCATGGCACCGCGAATACTGGCGTCACGGGAGATCAGCAATACCACCCGGCGGTTTCTGCGGCGCCCTTCCTCAGTGTCATTCCGGGCAACCGGCTGATACTGGCCATAGCCGACAGCCGCCAGACGTTCCGGCTCGATGCCCTCCATCACCAGCATCCGGACCATGGCAGCCGCCCGGGCGGCTGACAATTCCCAGTTTGACGGAAAACGGGAGGTACTGATCGGCTGATTATCGGTGAAGCCTTCCACTTTGACAGCGTTGTCCCGGTTGTTCAGAACCGTGGCGATTTTCTCGACCACCTCGAACGCATCGTAATGGGGCTCGGCATCGCCGCTGCCAAACAACAGACTGTTGGGCAGATTCAGCTCCAGCCACTGGTCGCTGGTCTCAAGCGACACCACGCCCTGGTTGATCAGCTCATCAAACTCCATGGAAAGCTGGTCAGCCATGGCTCGCAGCGCTTCGGTCCGCGCCTGCGCGTCCATCTCCGGATTTCGGGGCGCTTCGGTCACCGCCGGCGGGATTACGTTCTCGGCAGGCGCATTCAGCGATCTCTGGGGCTGGTCGCCAATCTCGATTGGCTGGAAGGAGCGCTGGGGTGCATTGAACACGCCGGTCAGGGTTTCAGAAAGGACTTTGTATTTGCCTTCGTTAACGGACGATACCGAGTACATCACGACGAAAAAGGCGAACAGCAGGGTGATGAAATCCGCGTAGGAAATCAGCCACCGCTCCTTGTTGTGCAGATCATCCTGGGGTTGCCTACGGCGCCGCATAAGTTGGCCTGCGCATGCTTACTGCAGGAAGCCCCGCAGCCGCAATTCGATGGATTTCGGGTTTTCACCCTCGGCGATGGCAATCAGGCCATCGATCATCATGTCCTCATAGCGGGTGCGCTCCCGCACGATACCGCGCATCTTGTTAGCGACCGGGAAGAACAGGAGGTTGGCCAGCGCCACACCGTAGATGGTGGCTACAAAGGCGGTTGCGATCCCGCTACCCAGGGATTGGGGATCCTCAAGGTTGGTCATCACCTGGATCAGGCCCATGACAGCCCCGATAATGCCGATGGTTGGCGAGTAACCACCCATGGCCTCGAACACCTTGGCCGACTCCAGATCCCTCTGCTCACGGGATTCCAGATCAACTTCCATGATGCCCCTGATGGTCTCGGTTTCGGCACCGTCGACCAGCAACTGCAACCCCTTGCGGGCAAAGGGCTCCGGCTCGCGCTCGGCAAGCCCTTCAAGGCCTAGCAAGCCCTGCTTGCGAGCTTTTACACTCCAGTCAATGACTTTTCCGATACCGTCTTCAAGGTTGATAAACGGCGGGAAAAAGACCCAGCGCACCTGAGTGAAAGCCCGCTTCAGCATGGGCCACGAGGTCTGCAGGATAGTCGCGGCCAGAGTGCCACCGATGACGATGATGGCCGCCGGCCCATTAAACAGTGAGCCAACCGCTCCGCCTTCCAGCAGGTTACCGCCAAGAATTGCGGCAAAGGCCAGTATGACCCCGAGCAGGCTCAGGATATCCATCAGCACACACCTTCCGCGAGGCGTGGCCCGATCTCGTCCAGGGACAATACATCATCCGTCAGCCCTGCCTTGGCGACGGCCATCGGCATGCCGTAGATCACAGACGATTTTTCATCCTGGGACCATATATCGGAACCGCTCTGCTTCATCATCCGACAGCCTTCTTTGCCGTCCGAGCCCATCCCGGTAAGAATGACGCCCAGCGTCTTGCCCGGAAAGCTGCGGGCAAGAGAACCGAAGGTAACGTCCACGCAGGGTTTGTAATTGAGCCGCTCGTCTCCGGGCAGAATACGGATCCTGGGCTGTCCGCCCCGATTCTCGACCATCATCTGTTTGCCGCCGGGCGCCAGCAAAGCCAGGCCGGGCCGCAACACATCACCATCCTCAGCCTGCCGGACTTCAATCCGGCAGAGCTTGTTAAGGCGTTCGGCGAAGGCAGGCGTAAAACTCGCCGGCATATGCTGCACCAGAACAATCGGTGCCGGGAAGGTCGCGGGCAACACCGTCAGTACCCGCTGCAGGGCAACCGGGCCGCCGGTTGAAGTACCAATGCCAACAACGGCGTAATGCTTGGCCGGCCCACGGCGGCCATGGCGCCTGGGGGCCTCGGTTTCGCCCGGAGAACCTGCCGACGCTGCCGGAGCCCGGGTGTCAGGACGCTGACGCGGTGCTGGTTCCGGACGCGGGCGCCCTGCAGGCTCCGGCGCCCGGGAGGCCGGAGCTGAAGGTTCCGCGCGGGAAGGCGCAGGAGAACGGTTGCCGGGACGACTGCGGGCTACATCCAGAATCCGCTCAATCAAGATTTTCTGAAGCTGACTGTTGTCCCGGGCAATTTCTTCGAAATTCTTGGGCAGAAAATCAACGGCGCCGGCCTCGAGCGCATCCAGTGTGACCCGGGCGCCCTCATAGGTGAGCGATGAGAACATGAGCACCGGTATCGGATGTTTGCGCATGATTTCGCGCACGGCAGAGATGCCATCCATCACGGGCATCTCATAATCCATGGTAATCACGTCGGGACGCAGTTTCTCGGCCAGCTCAACGCCTTCCCGACCATTGGTCGCAGCACCTACCACTTTGATCTGGCCGGAGCTGGTCAGGATTTCCGTCAGCCGCTTGCGAAAAAACCCTGAATCGTCAACGACCAGGACAGAAACTGTCATCCACTTCTCCTACCCAATCCATCGTTCTTCGGCCTTCTCTGGCAAAAAGCGCCGGAAGGCCCGGCTCAACCGTAATGTTGCAACAGGCTTGGCACATCAATAATGAGTGCAATCCGGCCATCGCCGGTAATAGTGGCACCGGCCATGCCTGGCGTACCCTGGAGCGCTCGCCCAAGGGGCTTGATAACCACTTCTTCCTGACCAACCAGCTGGTCGACCACGAACCCGACCTGCTTGGTACCCATGGCCACAATGACAACATGGGCGTTATCGGGCACCTCCTGGCCAGCACCGCCACGAACCAGCCAGCGCTTGATATGGAATAGCGGGAAGACTTTATCCCGAACCACAATGCACTCGCGCCCATCGACGATGTTGGTCTTGGTCAGGTCCAGATGGAAAATCTCGACCACGTTGACCAGCGGCAACGCAAAGGATTGATCGCCCAGCATGATCATCAGGGTGGGCATGATGGCGAGCGTCAGCGGAACCTTGATGACAATGCGAGAGCCCTTGCCCAGCTCGGATTCGATGCTCAACTGGCCATTGAGCTGGCCAATCTTGGTTTTCACCACATCCATGCCGACGCCACGTCCGGACACATCCGAAATCTGCTCCTTGGTGGAGAATCCGGCGGCAAAAATAAGGTTGTAACACTCCGAATTGGTCAGCCGGTCCGCGGCGTCCTGGTCGTAGATACCCTTTTCGACTGCTTTGCGGCGCAGGACTTCCGGATCCATGCCCGCGCCGTCATCCTCGATAAACAGCAGAATATGGTCTCCCTCCTGCTCGGCAGAGAGGGTAACCGTGCCCTGGCGTGGCTTCCCGGCCTTCTCGCGGACTTCCGGAGCCTCGATCCCGTGGTCCACCGAATTCCGCACCAGGTGAACCAGCGGATCAGACAGCGCTTCAACCAGGTTCTTGTCGAGATCGGTTTCCTCGCCATGCATCACCAGGTTCACCTCTTTCTTGAGGTTTCTGGCGAGATCGCGCACAACGCGGGGGAACCTGCCGAACACCTTTTTGATCGGCTGCATGCGGGTCTGCATGACGGCGGACTGGAGATCAGTCGTAACCACATCCAGGTTGGATACCGCCTTGTGCATGTGTTCGTCTTCACTTTCAGCACCCAGACGCTGCAAGCGGTTACGCACCAGCACCAGCTCACCCACCATATTCATGATGTCATCGAGCCGCTTGGTGTCGACACGAACCGTCGTTTCCGCGGCCGGGGCATTCTCGCGAGCAGGCATCGCCGGTGCGGCAGCGCCTTTGGCCTCCGGCTTCTCGGCCGGCTTCGACTTTTCGGGTTTTGACGCGTTTGCTTTCGCTGAAGCTGGTTCTTTTGAAGATGCAGGCTGTTTCGGCGCTGAGGGCTGTTTTGGAGCTGCAGGCTCTTTCGAGGCTGAAGGCTCTCCGCCCGCGGTCGGGCTTCCGCCCTTGCCGTGAAGATCGTCCAGCAGTTTCTCGAATTCGTCGTCGGTGATCAGGTCATCGCCGCCAGCAGATCCGGCCTTGGCAGCCGGCTTTTCTTCTTTACCAGAAGCCTCTTCCTCGCCAGCTGGCGCACCGGCAAACTGACCTTTTCCGTGCAGTTGGTCCAGTAGCGCTTCGAATTCGTCGTCGGTTATTTCGTCGTCTCCAGAACTTTCCTGGTCACCGCCGGCCGATCCGGCGCTCGAAGCCGAGGAAACCTCCGCTGATTTCTCGTCCTGCAGTGCGTCCAGAAGCTGTTCGAACTCGTCGTCGGTGATGTCGCCACCGTCTTCTGCCGGTTCGCTCTCTTCCTGCTCAGGTTGAGCGGCAGCGGGCGGTGCCCCCTCGCCTTCAGGCTGGGCCAGGGCATCCAGACGGGCAATCAGTTCGTCCGGAGCCGGCGTCAGCTCCTCATGATTGCGGACCTGCTCAAACATGGCATTGACGTAGTCGAGTGCTTCTAGAACCACGTCCATCAGTTCGGAATCCACCTTGCGCTTGTGATTACGCAAGATGTCGAAAACGTTTTCCGCGGAATGGCAGCAGTTCACCAGCGCTTCAAGCTGAAGGAAGCCGGCTCCGCCTTTCACGGTATGGAAACCACGGAAGATGGCGTTGAGCAGATCACTGTCGTCAGGATGTCGCTCAAGATCTACCAACTGCTCTGACAGCTTTTCGAGGATCTCGCCGGCTTCTACCAGGAAGTCCTGCAAAATCTCTTCATCAGCATCAAACGCCATGCGTTACCCTCATTATTCAGAAACCGAGACTGGACAACAGGTCGTCTACGTCGTCCTGCCCCGAAACTACATCTTCACGCTCATCGGCCTTGATCTGGGGCCCGACGCCCTTCTCTGCAGACTCTTCTTTTTCTTCAATCTGGTGCACCGTGCCCGTGAGCTGGTCCACATGACTGGCCATCACCACCAGGCTGAGCATCTGCTCCTCAACCTCTTTCACCAGGGCGGTGACCTTCTGGATGACCTGACCTGTCAGATCCTGATAGTCCTGAGCCAGCAGGATTTCCGACAGGTTGCTGTACATGGTGTCGGCATCGGTTGCCATGCTGACAAAAAAGCGATCAATCCGGCCGTACAGCTCGCGAAACTCAGCCGGCTGCATTTCCCGGCGACGCAGGCGCTGCCACTCATCACGCAACGCGGCGGCCTCGTCTCTGAGGGCATTCGCCACCGGCATGGTTTCCTCAACCAGGTCCATGGTCCGGTTGGCTGCTTCACCGGTCATCTGCACAACGTATTCGAGACGATCAGAGGCATCTGTCATCTTTGACAGTGCTTCCTGCTGCTCGGCGTTACGGGGATCAATCTGGAAGTTCCGGATTGCTTCGTGCAGGCTCCGCGTCAGCCGCCCTACCTCACGGTACAGACTCTGATCCCTGACCTCGCTGAGTTCATTGATCAGGGTCATGGCTTTGGCATAATCACCCGCATCAACACTCTCGGCCAGTTCCGCTGCCTGCCGCTGGAGCTTTTCCGTCACCTCCGGTTCAAGGCCCCGATGGTTCTTTTTGCTATCGCTCATGAGAGCCATCCGACCTCTGGTTACTGGATTCTTTCAAAGATTTTCTCAATCTTTTCCTTGAGCACGGCAGCGGTGAACGGCTTGACCACATACCCGTTTACGCCTGCCTGGGCAGCGGCAACGATCTGGTCGCGCTTGGCCTCAGCAGTTACCATCAATACCGGCAGGGTTTTCAGATTCTCGTCCGCCCGAACGGCCTTGAGCAGGTCGAAGCCTGACATGCCAGGCATGTTCCAGTCGGTCACCAGAAAATCGTATTTGCCGCTTTTGAGCATTGGCAGTGCCGTGTTGCCGTCGTCAGCTTCATCGGTGTTGGTGAAGCCAAGATCACGCAGCAGGTTCTTGATGATCCGTCGCATTGTGGAGAAGTCGTCCACAATGAGGATTTTCATGTTTTTGTCCAATGGGACCTCCAGTTAGTAACACCCGGAATTCGTTTGACCTTTGCGTTCAAAGTCTAGCAGGCCGCTGTTTTAACCGCTTATTGTCGGACCTTTGCTTCGGTTGTAAAGCATCGGTTACCAAAAACTACAGACTACCTCGTTGGCGACACAGACTGAACGCGGTCAGTTGTCCGATTCCTGACGCCAATCCGAGAGCCGTCCCCGAAGGCGCAGGGCTGCCTGGCTGTGAATCTGGCTTACCCTGCTCTCACTGACGCCGAGCACCGCGCCAATCTCCTTGAGGTTCAGTTCTTCCTGGTAGTAAAGGCTCAACACCAGCTTTTCCCGCTCCGGCAGGTCTTCAATCGCCTCAGCGAGGCTCCGCCGGAAGGCATCGGAGGACAACCCCTCAAGGGGATTATCCTGCGTCTCTGTCTGTTCTATCGGCAGCTCTCCGGATTCATTGAGCTCGTCGAGGCTAAAAAGTCGACCGCTGTTGGAATCGGAAAGGTAGGAGTGGTATTCGGGTAGCCCCATACCCAGCTCTTCGGCCACTTCCTGGTCGTGGGCTTCGCGGCCAAGTCTATCTTCAACGGCCTTGATGGCCTGGGAAATGCGACGGGCGTTGCGATGAACAGAACGTGGCACCCAGTCACCCTTGCGGATTTCGTCCACCATGGCGCCGCGAATACGGATACCGGCGTAAGTCTCGAAGGTAGCACCTTTGGTAGAGCTGTAACGCTGGGCGGCCTCGAGCAGACCGATCATGCCGGCCTGCATCAGGTCTTCAAGCTGGACGGACGCCGGCAGGCGAGCCATCAGGTGAAGGGCAATTTTCTTGACCAGCGGCGCGTGCTGCTCAATGAGCTGAGCCGGCTTCTGCGCACTTGACTGGTTATAGATTCCGAGGTTTTTCGCCAATGTCATGTATCCGGTTTTTTGTTTGACTGGATCCGATTCAGACTTCGACGAGCCGCTCCACAAAAAATTCCAGATGCCCGCGGGGAGAGGACGGCAACGGCCAGCTATCTACCTTGTCCGCCAGCGCCTTGATGGCCAGTGAAGCTTTCGCCCTGGGATAGGCGTCCAGCACCGCACGCTGCCGCTGAACCGCTTTCTTCACGGCCTCATCGTAGGGGACTATTCCTACGTATTGTAGTGCCACATCGAGGAAGCGCTCGGTGACCCGGGTCAGTTTTTCAAACAGATGCCGGCCTTCCTGCTCATTCCGGACCTGATTGGCAAGAATACGGAAGCGGTTGGTTCCATAATCACGGTTCATCAGCTTGATCAGGGCATAAGCATCGGTGATCGAGGTCGGCTCGTCGCAGACAACCAGCAGCAGCTCCTGCGACGCTCTCAGAAAACTGACCACTGACTCGGAAATACCGGCGGCGGTATCAACGATCAGGACATCGATCTGATCACCCAGTTCGCTGAACGCATTAATCAGCCCGGCATGTTCCATGGGGCTGAGCTGGGTCATTCGTTGGGTACCGGAAGAGGCGGGGACAATCTTGATGCCACCGGGACCATTCACCAGAACGTCCTTCAGATCACAGTCGCCCGCCAGAACATCCTGGAGGTTGCGATTGGCAGTGATGCCCAGCAAGACGTCGATATTGGCGAGCCCCAGATCGGCGTCGAGCAGCACCACTCTCCGGCCTTTCTGCGCCAGGGCAATTCCGAGGTTCACCGACACGTTACTCTTGCCGACACCACCCTTTCCGCCGGAAACTGCAATCACCTGTACCGGATGTGCTCTGCTCATACTGTTTTTGGTCTCTCGCCACGTTTCGCCGGCTTTGTCTCCGACGCCTGCTGTCAATCTGTCCGGTCTCAGGCGTGCTCTTTCAGGCCCTCTGCGACCGCTTGCTGTTGCTGGAGTGTTTTCAGCCGATCCACGGCCAACCGCACCAGCGGAACGGCTTCTGCGTGGTGCAGGTCTTCAGGAATCTTCTGGCCGTCTGTGTAATAGGCTACCGGCAGACCGGTTTCCATCACAAACCCGAGAGACTCGCCCAGCGTCAGGGCCTCGTCGATTTTGGTCATCACACAGCCCGCAAGATTTGCCATCTTATAGCAATGCCACACGGATTTCATGATGCGAGGCTGACTGGTTGCCGAGACCACCAGATGGGTTTTGATATTGTGATGGCTGCGAGCCAGTTCGGCCAGCTGTTCCTGATAGCCTTTGTCCGCACTGGTCAGTCCGGCGGTATCAATCAGCACCAGATGACGGTCTGACAGCTCGTCCAGAATATCGTCCAGACTGTGGCTCTCATCAACGACCCGAACCGGCACATTCAGGATCCGACCGAACACGAATAACTGCTCGTGCGCCGCCACCCGATAGCGATCCGTGGTAACCAGGGCCACGGAATCGGAACCATGCTTGAGCACGTAGCGAGCGGCGAGTTTTCCGATGGTGGTGGTTTTCCCGGACCCTGTCGGACCCACCAACGCGTAGGCGCCGCCCTCATCCAGCCACTCCATGCGGGAGGTCCGGACCCCGGTACACAGCATTTTCAGGGACTGCTTCCAACCGTCTTCCAGGCGCCCCGCCTTGTGACGACGGGAAATTGACCCCGCCAGATCACTGCCGAGGCCGAACTCCTGCAAGCGCTCGGCAAGCCTCTGCTGCACGGCGGTGGTCGCAGAAACCTCCGGCTCCTGTTGCGGCCGATGGCCCTGCATCATGTCTTTGAGCGAGCTGATCTCGGCCCGCATCTGCGCCAGCTCATCGGAATAGGCTTCCCTCGGCGCCTGTGGCAGAGGTTCAATATCACCAAAACCACCGCTCACCTCTTCCTGAATGGCAGCGAACGAACCGGCGTAGCTCGCGCCCTGCGATGCCCGCTTTTCCCGTACTTCACGGATGCGGTCCCGGGACCGGCTCAGCTCGTCCTCAAGACGCCTGTGCTGGTCGGCCTGCATCTCGGCCAAGCGGGACCCGTTGGTGGCTTCTTCTGCCTGGTTGCCCAGTCGCTGGCGCGCCATATTCTCGTCATAGTCCAGCGCCGTCACAATTTCGACACCGCCGTCGACCCGACGATTGGAAAGGATCACGGCGTCCGGCCCCATCTGTTCACTGACCTGCTTGAGCGCCTCGGCCATGGTCTGAGCAAAAAACCGTTTTACTTTCATGATGCCTCTTCCTCCACCGGCAACGCCGTGCCGGCGCTGTCCGCTCTGTCATCCGCGCCGTTACTGGCCAACGGACGCCACGATCGTAATCTGTTTGTTATCCGGAATTTCCTGGTACGAGAGCACATGGAGCCGCTCTACCCCGTAGCTGGCGAACTTCGCCAGCACCGGCCTCAGGGGCCCGGACACCAGCAGAATGGCTGGCTTGCCGAGCATCTCCTGACGCTGGACGCTCTCCTGAAGCGAGCGCTGGAGTTTTTCAACCATATTCGGCTCCAGGACCAGGCCAATATCTTCCTGTCCGCCGGATTGTTGACTCTGCTGAACAGACTTTAGCAATAACTGTTCCAGATCCGGATCCAGGGTGATCACCGGTATCTCTGATTCGTTGCCGCAGATACTCTGGACAATCATCCGGCGCAGGGACTGCCGCGCAACGGTGGTCAACAGCTTCGGATCCTGACTCTTCGGATGCACGTTCACGATGGCCTCGGCAATGGACCGCATGTCTCGGATCGGCACTTCTTCCTTCAGGAGGTTCTGCAGCACTTTCAGCAGCAGACTGATGGATACGGTGGTGGGTACCAGTTCCTCGGCCAGCTTCGGAGAAATCTTTTCAAGCTGATCCAGCCATTTCTGGACTTCCTCATGGCCCAGCAGCTCGTGGGCGTGTTTCTGCAGTACCTGGTTAAGGTGGGTCGCGACCACCGTACTGGCATCGACCACGGTATAGCCGAGCGTCTGGGCCTGGTCTTTCTTGTCTGGCTCAATCCAGCTGGCGTCCAGACCGAACGCCGGATCCTTGCCTTCAATGCCTTCTATCTTTCCGAATACCTGACCGGGGTCGATGGCCAGTTCGCGGTCCGGATGGATTTCCGCTTCGGCAATGGTCACGCCCATCAGGGTGATGCGGTAGACATTGGGCATCAGATCGAGGTTGTCTCGAATGTGGACCGAGGGCATCAGGAAGCCGAGATCCTGGGACAGCTTTTTACGAACGCCCTTGATACGACTGAGCAACTGACCACCCTGTGACTTGTCCACCAGCGGGATCAACCGGTAACCCACTTCCAGACCGACAATATCGACAGTGGACACATCGTCCCAACCCAGCTCCTTGGTCTCTCCGGGGGCCGGTAGCTGACGCCCCTGATCGCCGCCAGCATCACCGCCTGGAGGCAGATCACGACCCGCCGGCCGTGGAGCCGCCCCGCCCGCGCCCCTAACCGGGAATGCGCCATCTTCTTCGACGGTCTGTCTCTGGTGCT
This sequence comes from Marinobacter flavimaris, assembly GCF_002933295.1. Taxonomy (GTDB): domain Bacteria; phylum Pseudomonadota; class Gammaproteobacteria; order Pseudomonadales; family Oleiphilaceae; genus Marinobacter; species Marinobacter flavimaris. The sequence continues at coordinate 438,710 of NZ_PSSW01000001.1, read as the reverse complement.
TCCAGATATACCAGGCAGCGCCGGCGGCCAGTGCACCCAGACCCAGGAAGGCCACGTGGGGCATTCCGGGAATCAGACCGAGAATGATCAGGATAGCGGCGGCAATGGACAGCGCCTTGGGCGCGCTGAACATTTGCTGGAGGATCTGGCCGCCCATGTCCTGGCTGGAGGTAACCCGCGTTACCATGATTGCCGCAGACGTGGACAGCAGCAGCGAGGGAATCTGTGCCACCAGACCGTCACCAATGGTCAGCAGCGCATATCGCTCCATGGCCAGCCCGAAATCCAGACCGTGCTGCAGCATACCAATGGCAATACCGCCAATGATGTTGATGGCAAGAATCAGCAGGCCGGCAATGGCGTCGCCCTTCACAAACTTGGACGCACCGTCCATGGAGCCGTAGAAATCCGCTTCCTGGGCGATTTCGGCACGACGATGCTTGGCCTCATCCTGATTGATCAGGCCGGCGTTCAGATCCGCATCAATCGCCATCTGCTTGCCGGGCATGGCATCCAGCGTGAAACGGGCGCTCACCTCGGAGACCCGGCCGGCACCCTTGGTCACGACCAGGAAGTTGATGATCATCAGGATCGCAAACACCACCAGACCCACGGCGTAATTGCCGCCGATCAGAACGGCGCCGAAGGATTCGATCACTTTACCGGCGGCATCGCCGCCTTCGTGGCCGTTCAGCAGAACAATCCGGGTGGACGCCACGTTCAGGGCGAGACGCAAAAGTGTGGCTACCAGCAGGACTGTCGGGAAGGACGCAAACTCCATCGGCCGCAGGGCGTAGACACACACCAGCAGAATGACAATGGACAGGGTGATGTTGAAAGTAAAGAACACGTCCAGGAGGAACGCCGGCATGGGCAGAATCATCATGCCCAGCAAGCCCATCAGCATGATGGGTATGCCCAGGTTGCCCCGCGTCAGGGTTTTGACGTTATTGAGGACTAAAGCTCTGTCCATGCCGGATACTTCTCCGATTGGCCGTGCCTGCAGGCGTTTTGAAGGTCGAAAATCTGACACCGGAGCGTCGTTTGGAAGGGTTATCGCAAGATCCGTACCACTCCTTAGGGGATTTCCGTTAAGCAGCCATTTGCGGCCTGACTCGCCTTGCCAGATGCGGTATCCTTGCGCCATTTGATCGCGACGCCAAAATTCCAACCAGACACACAGGTGACCCCATGCCAATCCACGAGGTAAAACACCCTCTGATCCGCCACAAGCTCGGCATCATGCGCCGTGCGGATATCAGCACCAAGAATTTCCGGGAGCTGGCACAGGAAGTCGGTGCACTCCTGACCTACGAGGCCACCAAAGACTTCAATCTGCAGGAAAAGACCATCGAAGGCTGGGCAGGGCCGGTTAACGTGGAACAGATTCACGGCAAGAAAGTCACCATCGTGCCGATCCTGCGGGCCGGCCTTGGCATGCTTGACGGTGTCCTCAGTCTGATTCCGGTGGCCCGGGTCAGTGTTGTCGGCCAGATCCGCAATGAGGAAACTCTCGAGGCCAGCACCTACCTCGAAAAGCTGGTGGGCGAACTGGACCAGCGCATGGCCATGATTGTCGATCCGATGCTCGCCACCGGCGGCTCAATGATCTCCACCATTGACCTGCTCAAGAAGGCTGGCAGCACCGAGATCCGGGCCCTGGTTCTGGTTGCCGCGCCCGAAGGCGTTGAAAAGGTTCTGGAAAAACATCCGGACGTATCTATCTACACCGCCTCCGTTGATGAGCGCCTCAACGACAAAGGCTACATCCTTCCGGGTCTCGGCGATGCCGGCGACAAAATCTTCGGCACCAAGCAAAAGGACGTTTAAGAATGCAGGACCATACCAACGACCCGGTCTGGAAACAGGCCATTGCTGGCTCCCAGATGCTGCTGGTGGCGTTCGGCGCGCTGGTTCTGATGCCACTGATTACCGGGCTGGATCCCAACGTGGCCCTGTTTACCGCCGGCCTGGGCACCCTGATCTTTCACGTGGTGACCGGCGGTCAGATCCCGATTTTCCTCGCGTCGTCCTTCGCCTTTATTGCCCCCGTAATTGCCTCCAAAGGCAAGTTCGGCATGGAAGAGACACTCGGCGGCCTGATGGCAGCGGGTATTCTCTATATTTTCCTCAGTGGACTGGTACGGATGCGGGGCACCGGCTTTGTCCGCCGCCTGCTGCCGCCAGTGGTTATCGGCCCGGTGATCATGACTATCGGTCTCGGCCTGGCGCCGGTTGCCGTTCACATGGCCTCCGGCCGCACCGGTGATGGCGCGAACCAGCTGATTCCCTACGACACGGCGATCTGGATCGCCATGATCTCGCTGGCCGTAACCATCATCATGTCGGTCTGGTCGAAAGGCATTTTCCGGCTGATTCCGATCATGTTCGGCGTTATCACCGGCTACATCCTCTCCGCGTTTGCCGGTATCGTGGATACCACGCCAATCCGGGACGCCGCCTGGTTCGCCGTTCCCAACTTTGTTGCGCCGGAATTCAGCTGGGGCGCCGTGCTGTTCATGATCCCCGTCGCCATTGCCCCGGCCATTGAACACATCGGTGACGTGCTGGCCATCGGCAACGTGACCCGAAAGAACTACCTGGAAAAGCCGGGCCTGCACCGCACCCTGCTGGGTGACGGCCTGGCCACCAGCGCCGCCTCCATGCTTGGAGGACCGCCCAACACCACCTACTCGGAAGTCACCGGCGCCGTTATGCTCACCAAGAATTTCAACCCCAAGGTCATGTGGTGGGCTGCCTGCATCGCCATTGTTCTGGCTTTCGTTGGCAAATTCGGCGCAGCACTGCAAACCATCCCGGTGCCCGTCATGGGCGGCATCCTCTGCCTGCTGTTCGGTTCCATTGCCGTCGTTGGCCTGAACACACTGATCCGCCACCAGGTAGATCTGTCGCAGTCTCGCAACCTGGTTATCGTAGGCGTTACCCTGGTGTTCGGTATTGGCGGCATGGTGCTCGGGCACCTCGAAGGCATCGCGCTCTGTGCGGTGGCTGCCATCATCCTGAACCTGATACTGCCCGGCAGCCGCGAGGCATGGGGTAAAGCCGTCTATGAGCAGAAAGCCGACTGACAGCTCCGGCATGCCCCCCCCCCGCGGCATTCGGTTACGGCAGAAACACCCTCTGCTCCACATGGTCGAAGCCGATCTGCCCGACATGGCCGCCCGCAAGGCCCTCCGCCTGATGGCCACCGGCCGACTGGCCGCCGCCATGGCCAAACGCCCGGGCTCGGTTTACCTCTCCGAAAGCTACTACCAACCCCGCCAGCCGTTGCTGAACACTACCCTCAAAGCGCTCGGTAGCGTCCTCGGGGCCGTTACCCGCAGCGAGGTATCTTTCCACTTCCAGACCGACGAAGAGGCACGGGAACATCTCCTGTCCTGTGGGTTTGCCTCCGCCACAGTGCACGATCCGCGATCCTGGTATGGGATTCTGCCAATCCCCGAAAGCCGCGGAGAGCCGATGGTTCGGGTTATTGAGGCTGGTTGCTGATCTTACGTTCAAGTCCTGCCCTAGCCTGCTGTTTCGGTGGAAGAGGTTTGTGGGTCTGCTTCCCAAAAAACGCTACGAGCACATCCATGTGCGCTTGGCTGTGGCCATCCATGGCCACAGACATTTTTGGGAAGCAGACCCACAAACCTCGCACAACTGACGGGAATCCGCCAAAACCACTAAGGTTGGATTAGGCGAAGCTGTAATCCGACCTACGATTCTGACATTCAATGCGATATCGAATCGCTCAGAAGCGGGTTGTCGGGTTGGCCTCCCAAAAATGTCGGCGGCCATGGATGGCCGACGCCAAGCGCACATGGATGTGCTCGTAGCGGTTTTTGGGAGGCCAACCCGACAAGCCGCCAGCACCAGTCCTCGCAGGCTACCAAAAGAAACCCAGCTCCAAACTAGACGTCCCGCCGCAAATCCGAGGGGATCGGGAACTCCGGCATACCAGGCTTCGGCCCACGCCCCTCGCGGAACTGGCGGAGCTGGAACACATAGGCGAGCACCTGGGCAATGGCCATGTACAGGCCATCGGGAATCTCCTCGCCGATGTCGGTGTTGTGGTACACCGCCCGAGTCAGCGGCGGCGTTCTCAGAATCTCGACTTTGTTCTCACGGGCAATTTCCATGATTTTGAAGGCCACCTCATCGGCGCCCTTGGCCACCACTATCGGCGCGGCCATCGCCTTCTGATCGTATTTCAGGGCCACGGCGTAATGGGTCGGGTTAGTGATCACCACATCTGCCGTAGGCACGTCCTGCATCATGCGGCGCTGGGCCATTTCACGCTGGAGTTGGCGGATCTTGCCTTTGACCTCGGGTTTGCCCTCGGTGTCCTTGTATTCGTCTTTCACCTCCTGCTTGGTCATGCGCAGTTTTTTCTGGTGATCGTAGATCTGGAAGGGTACGTCGATCGCCGCGATGATGATGGTGGCGCAGGAAAGCAGGAAGAAGCTCCAGGCGATGGTCCAGAGTACATGCTCCATGGCCGGCACCACCGGCTCCTCGGCAATAGCCAACAGGTCTTCCGTGCGCAGATCGAGGATCAGAATGGCCAAGGCCATTACCAGACCGACCTTGGCAATGGCCTTGACCAGTTCGATGAGGGAGCGCATTGAAAACATGCGCCCGAGGCCCTTGATGGGGTCCATGCGATTGAGTTTCGGGGCCACGGCTTTGCCGCTGATCAGCAGGCCGCCGATGCCGATGGAGCCGAAGATAGCGGCGATCAGCAGTAATACCAGAATGGGAGAGAGAGCCCAGGCCGCTTCCTTGGAGGATTCGATGAGCTGGACGCTCATGTGGCGCATGTCGAAGATGGCGGAGCGTTCGATAACGAAGCTATCGCGCATGATCGCCTCCAGCGAGGCTCCCAGGCTGGCGCCGAACATCAGCATGCCGCCGGCGCCTGCCAGGAGGACGGCCATGGTGGCCAGCTCTTTTGAGCGCGCAGTCTGGCCCTCCTCCTTGGCTTTTTCGAGCCTTCGGGGGGTGGCCTCTTCCGTTTTTTCCTGACTGTTGTCGTCTTCTTCGGCCATAACTCTCTACGGCTGCCCCTGCAATCCCCGCATGAAATCAAACGTTTCCCGGGCGTACTGATCGAAGTGCGGCAGAAAATTGGCGTGCAGCACCCATATCGCAAACAATCCAAAAATCAGGCCAATCGGGAAACCCAACGCGAAGATGTTCATCTGGGGAGCGGCGCGCGTCATGACACCAAAGGAGATGTTGACGATCAGCACGGCAGTAACCGCCGGCAACGCCAGGAGCATGGCGGAGGCGAACATCCAGCTGATCCGGTGGGCCAATTCCCAGATTCCGGTCTGGCCGAGGCCTTCCATCCCGATGGGCAGGGTCCGGAAGCTCTCGATAAAGACTTCAAAGGCAACCAGGTGGCCGTTCATGGCCAGGAACAACAGGGTAATGGTGATGGTATAAATCTGGGAAAGTACGGGCACGTTCACACCGTTGGCCGGATCGACCATCGAGGCAAAGCCCAGCCCCATCTGCATGGCGATCATCTGGCCGGCAATCACGAACAACTGCCAGAGTGCGGTCAGCGCAAAGCCCATGCCGACGCCGATGAGTATCTGCTGCAGGGTAATGACCACGGCATCGGCGCTCAGGGCTTCCACCTGAGGAACGGGCGGTATCATGGGCGCGATGAGTATGGTCATCAGCAAGGCCAGCCCGAGACGGATCCGGGCCGGCACCAGCTGGGCACCGAAAATGGGGATCACCATCAGGAAGCTGGCCAGGCGGAACAGCGGCCAGAGGTGCTGGCCGACCCATTGGCCGATCACATCCGCGCTGATCTCCGCCGGTATCATCCGTCAGCCAATCAGGTAGGGTATGTTGCCGAACAACCGGTTGGCATGATCCAGCAGCTGCGTGAGCATCCAGGGGCCCCAGACGATGATGACAATCAACGTAACCAGCAGGCGCGGCAGGAAGCTCAGGGTCTGTTCGTTAATCTGGGTGGCAGCCTGGAAGGTACTGACCACAAGACCAATCACCAGCCCCGGGCCGATGATGATCGAGGCAAGAAGCACGATCATCCACAGGGCTTCGCGCAGGATGTCGATAACGGTTTCCGGAGTCATGATGCCTCCTATATTCCGTAACTGGCGGCGAGTGTGCCCATGATCAGGGCCCAGCCATCCACCAGAACAAAGAGCATGATCTTGAACGGCAGGGAGATGATGATCGGCGACAGCATCATCATACCCATGGCCATGAGAACACTGGCCACCACCATGTCGATAATCAGAAACGGTATAAACAGGATAAACCCGATCTGGAATGCGGTCTTGAGTTCACTGGTCACGAATGCCGGCATCAGGATCCAGAAAGACACGTCCTGCGGCGTCTCGTACTGCGTGTCAGAGATCCTCATGAACAGGGCCAGATCGCTCTCACGGGTCTGTTCCAGCATGAATTTCCGGAACGGTTGGCTTGCCAGCTCGACCGCCTCCAGGGAGGTTACTTCCTCCTGCATGTAGGGTTGCAGCGCCACCCGGTTGGCCTCCTCCAGCACCGGTTTCATGATGAAGATGCTTAGAAACAGGGCCAGACCAAGAAGAATCTGGTTCGACGGTGTGGATTGCAGGCCAATCGCCTGGCGCAGGATCGCAAACACAACGATGATGCGGGTAAAAGACGTCATCATCATGAGCATGGCCGGCAGGAACGTCAGCGCTGTCATCAGCGCCAGGATCTGCAGGGTTACCGAGTATTCCTGAGCGCCCTCGCCTTCTCCGGGCGTCACAGTGAAAGCCGGTATACCGGGGATGCCGGAAGGCTCCTGAGCCAGCGCCAGTGGCGCCCAGACAAAGCCCGCCAAGACAATCAGGGATGGAAGCAGTCGCTTGATGGTTGCCGCAAGCATGGGGCTAGTCGTTCCTTGTCGGGGAAGTCCAGGATTTGCCGATCATGCCCTGCAGACGCCGGGCAAAATCACTGGAGCCGGCGCTGCCAGCCTCGACAACCGGCTCGTCAAACACATGCAGGGTCCGGATCGCCGATGGGGTAATACCCAACAGGATCTGCTGGCCGCCCACCTCAATTAGGGCGATACGCTCGCGAGCACCAATGGCCATCACCGACACCACCTTGATGGCGTTGTTGTTCATGCCGGTCATGCCATTCATACGGCGGATAATCCAGGCGCAGCCATAGATCACGGCAATCACTGCCACCAGCCCCAACCCGAGGCTGACAATGGTGCCAACGGTATCCGGGGCACGCACGGGTGAATCAGGGGCAACCGTCTTGGCAGTTTCCTGGGCAAAGGCCGGGTTGATCAGCAGCAGCGCCAGTACCGCAATGGATTTGGACCACATTTTACTTCTGCAACCGCTTGATACGTTCGCCCGGGCTGATCACATCGGTGAGACGGATGCCGAACTTTTCATTCACCATGACCACCTCGCCATGGGCGATCAGGGTACCGTTTACCAGCACGTCCAGCGGCTCGCCCGCAAGCCTGTCCAGTTCGATAACCGAGCCCTGGTTCAGTTGCAGCAGGTTCCGTATCGGGATCTGGGTGTTGCCCACTTCCATGGAAATGGTGACCGGTATGTCGAGAATGACGTCGATATCCGGAGCAGGACCACCACCCGTGGAGGGTTCGCTTCCGGTCTCGAATTCCTCCATGGGCGCAGCCTGAACATCGTCTTCGGCCTCACCGGTCTCGCCGGCCTCTGCCATCGCAGCGGCCCACTCGTCCTCGCGTTCGCCCTCATCACCGGACTCTTCCATGGCGGCTTCCCACTCGGCAGCCAGCTTTTCGTCTTCGCTGAGTTCCTGCTCGTCTTTCTTGTCGTCGTCAGCCATTGCGTCCCACCTTCAATTGTTTCTTTACCTTGGGCACGGATGCCCGTTCATGAATTCTCAGTGCCAGTTTTCCGTCCCGGGTCCCCAGCGTTGCCTTGTAGATCGGGATACCATTGGCCGTAACTGTCAGGTGCTCGGGAATCTCCACCGGGATAATGTCGCCGGCTTTCATCTTCGCGATGTCCCGCAACGATATCCGACGGCGACAGACCGTTGTGTTGATCGGTACGTTCACCTCTTTGATGTCTTCCTGAAGCGCGTTGACCCAGCGCTCGTCGACATCGTCGATGTCGCTCTGTACCCCGGCGTCGAGCACATCGCGGATGGGTTCGATCATGGAATACGGCAAGGCAAAGTGCAGTTCACCGCCGCCACCGTCGAGCTCAATGTGGAAGGTGCTGACCACAACCACTTCACTGGGACTGACGATGTTGGCCATGGCCGGGTTCACTTCCGAGCTCAGGTACTCGAAATCCACCTTGAGTACCGCATGCCAGGCTTCCTTCATATCGTGGAATACCTGATCCAGCACCATCTGGACGATCCGGGTCTCGGTGGGGGTAAATTCGCGGCCCTCGATCTTGGCATGACGGCCCTCACCGCCAAAGAAATTGTCCACCAGCTTGAACACCAGCTTGGCATCCAGGACGAACAGGGAGGTGCCACGAAGCGGGCGAACCTTACACAGGTTGAGACTGGTGGGCACGTAGAGGGTGTGAATATACTCGCCGAACTTCATGATCTGGACGCCGCCGGTGGAGACATCGGCGTTGCGACGCATCAGGTTGAACAGGCTGATACGGGTGTAACGGGCAAAGCGCTCGTTGATCATCTCCAGGGTCGGCATCCGGCCCCGGACAATACGGTCCTGACTGGCGAGGTCATAGGACTTTATACCGGTGTCATCGGTCTCTTCGTAGGTATCAATGTCACCGTCGTCCACCCCGTGGAGGAGCGCATCGATTTCGTCCTGTGACAACAAGTCCTGCATACTTAGTCCTGCCCCTGAAGTACCGTGGCCCGTGCGCTATTGCACGACAAAATTTCTGAATAACACCCGCTTGATGGCGGGCTCGCCTTCCTGCTCCAGCACCTGATTCACCGTGGTCAGCATCCGCTCGGCCAGGCCACTCCGGCCCTCGGGCGTTTGCAGCTCGTTGAAGTTACTGCTACCGAGCACTGTCACCAGCTGGCTTCGAATCAGAGGCATGTGCAGCTTGGCAGCTTCAAGCGCCTGTGGATCGGTGGACTCCAGCGCCAGATAAGCCTGGGCGTAGCGTTGGCGGCCCTCAGCCTGAACCGTGGTAACAATGGCTTTTTCGATCAGGTAGTAGCTGCTGGGAATAAAGGTTTCCTCTGCAACCTCGGTTGCGTCACCCTCTTCCTCACCCATGCCCGGAAGACCGCCGCCCAGGAACCACAGGGTACCCACCACAGACAGCACAATGGCCAGGATCACCACCACAACCAGCATGATGATCAGCTTCAGTTTTCCCTTCTTGGCAGGAGCCGCTTCAGATTCGTTATTTTCAGCCATAATGTTCGCTTTGCCAGAAATCCGTCACGGGGAGCAATTTTCCGCGACTTTTCAGGATTGGATGCAAAGGGCGGGCCAGAACACCCAACCTTCCCGTTCAGAACAGCAGTTTAGCGTTGCCGGGAAGGATGGGCAAAGGAGATTGGAAGAGAATATCGAAGGGTATCAGGCGAAGATGTCTACTTCGCCTTTCCAGCTGAGATCAAGGCTGCCGGAGCTGATGCCTTCATCGTCCTGATCGCCAGCGACCAACGATGCCGAACCGCCACCGGAGCCATCATCGTTTCCGGTGCCCTGCTCGCCGGTCTGCTGGCGAGGCGAATCGGAAACATCGAAGCCTGCCAACGACAGTCCCTGCTCACCCAGCATATCCCTGAGCCGGTGGGAATGCAGTTCAAGCTGGTCACGGACCACGGGATTGGCCGAATGGACCGTAATACTCGCCTGCTCGTTCTGCACCCGGACCTTGACCTCCATGGGACCCATGTCCGGTGGTGTCAGGTGGATTTCGGCAACCGACATGTTACGGGCAGTCAGCCAGCTGAGCTTGCCCACCAGTTTGTCGCCCCACTCTGCATGGCCTACCGGCACATCAATGGACGTAGCATAACCTCGCAATGGCGCAGCGTTCTCGGCCGTCAGTTTTGCTGCCCCATTGGCATTATTCGCCGCTTGCTGGGACACCAGATCCATGGCGGACTGGAAGCGGCCAGAATTGATCAACGAGCCGGAATCCGCATTGCGGCCGGAGTCAGTGAGCACTGAGGCCTTCATGACATCTGTCAGTGTCGCATCGCCGGAAACACCGCCGGATCCGGACTGAGCTTTCTGACCCGAGGCCCCTGTGAGAAGGCCACTGAACAATCCGGCAACGGAATTCGTCTGGCCCGAACCCCCGGTGGCAGCGTTGACGCCGACTCCCGGCATTGTGGCTGACATGGCGGACTCACCGGCACCTCCGGCTTTTGGATTCAGCCAGGACTGCAACTCGACAAAGGTAAGGGGAAGCGCCGTCGGCTCTGATTTGCCATCACCTGCTACAGCGGCCCAGTCCGCGTCCTGTGATTCAGCATCCGTGGCAGCGTTGGCTTTTTCGCCACCCTTTGGATCAGCGTTCGCGTTTGCTTCCGTTTTCGTCTCTGAAGGTGTGTCCCGGGCCGCCCGGGATTCATCGGCAGATCTGGCCTCAGCGGCCCGATCCGCCTTCTGGCGATCGAGCCGCTTTTGCTCAGCCTGGGAGACAGAGTCGAAATCGCTTTTCCTGTCAGCCGGATCTCGGCTGGCTCCGGATTTTGACGGGCCGGGATCTTGTTGCGTCCCGGGCGCGGGGGTTTGGGGAAGAACCATCTGGGCCATGGCAACCTCTTGCCGCTTTTATCGCATTGTCGCCCTCACCTTGCCGGACTTGGCCGGTGCATGGGCGGTTAATCCACTCAATGCGAAGGACAAAGCAATTGTGATGCCAGCGCACACCTGCTTCGCCTGACAAACGGCCTGAATAGACCTGATTCACCCCACCATCAAGCCATCCAGGCCTGCGATTACCTGTTCGAATTCCCGGGCGATGTCATCCAGTAATCCCGAGGCATCGTCCAGCCGGGATTCCTTTCCTGCGATTTCCGCCCTCAGGCAGAGATCGCCAAGTCGTGGGGCGCCAATATTGATACAACTGCCCTTGAAGCTATGGGCCGTCTTGGCAAAGGCGTCACTATCGTCAGCCCTCAGGGCTTCTTGCAATCCCCGAATCCTGTCGCGGGAATCTGCAACATAGGTCTGTATCAGCACTTCGAATTCGTCCTCCATGACATCTCGAAGCTCAGCCAGTGCCTCCTCGTCCAGGTGTGGTTTATCAGTCATCTCGATTCTCCGCTGTACGGGCGAACTGCCAATCGTAGACAATTTCAACATGATTGCCCTGTTCATGAAACCTGATGGTCTCCGCCAGACGTTTCAACAGCAGCAGGCCCCGCCCTGCATAGCGCCCGCTCATGGTTGGGGAATTACCGGTGGCCACGCTGGGATGATTGTGAAAATCAAACCCCTGGCCGCTGTCCTCACAGATAACACGAAGCCGACCTCCATCCGGTTTCAGGGAATGGTGCAGTGTGAACCGGATGTAGTGACCCTCCACGTTGGCCAGGCGCCGATTGCGCTCCGCGTAGTAGCGGCCAAAGCCCTCCGGTGAGTGTTTCCATTCTGACGGGAGTTCCAGAACACCGTGCTCCAGCGCGTTGTTGTAGAGTTCCGCCAGCAGGGTATAGATTTCGCCGCTCTTCCGTCGAAGACCCGGCACCTCCATGCAGATATGAAGCAACAGAGGCAGAGGACTGAACTCGCCGAGAGTCCTTTCCCGGATTTCATAGCTGCAGCGCCATTCCGCCGGCCCGGCAAGAGCAGACGGTGCGGCACGATCTGGCAGGGTAGCCAGCCCAGCCTCGTCCATCATTTCCAGACAGCAGAGCGTCAGGTCATCGCCATCCTCAAAGTTTCCGGTGAACCGGTGAACCGCGGACATCATGGCATCAAACGGATGGTCGCCACCGTCCAGCTGGTCAAGCGTGCCGGTAACGCCCTGCTCACCGAATACGTTGCCGGCGCTGTCGGCAGATTCCAGAAAGCCATCGGTCATCATCAGCACCCTGTCACCAGGGGCGGCACCAACCCTCTCGAAATCGGCATTGAACTGATCCGGCGCAAGGATACCCAGGGGAAGATGCCGCGATGGCAATGCCTGGAGTTCTCCGGAGGTCCGGATCAGCCAGCCATCGGGCAGACCGCCGTTCCAGACTTGCAGCTGATTAAGTTTGAAATCCGCCTCGATCATGGCGCCACAGCAGAACATGCCCGTGGGCAGAATCCGTTTGAGTTTCTGGTTGATCTCGCGTAATACGTCCTGGCCGTTAAAACCCTTATTGGCCATGCCGTAGAAGATCTCGGCTACAGGCATGGCGCCGATGGCAGCCGGCAGACCATGGCCGGTGAAATCCCCCATGAAGATCAGCATCCCGCCCGCCGGCCGCGGCGAGGCAAACAACACATCACCATTGAAAATGGACTGGGGCGAGGCGTGATAACGAATATTGGAGGCATCCAGGCAGCCGGAATGAGCCACGTTATCGAAGACCCGCTTGGCGATTTCCTGCTCGTCGGTAAGTTGTCGGTTGCGCTCACGAATGAGATCCCGCTGATCCGAGAGGGTCCGGTGCATCAATCGCATTCGGTTGAAGGCCTTGATCTTGGCTTCAATGATGATCCGGTTATAGGGCTTTCCCAGGAAGTCATCGCCACCGGCCTCCAGGCATCGGGCCAGGGCACCGGCTTCAGAGAGGGAGGTCAGGAAAATCAGGGGGACCAGCCGTTCACCTGCCAGGAGCTTGATCTGACGGGCCGCTTCCATGCCATCCATGACCGGCATCAGGGCATCCAGCAGCACCAGATCCGGCGCCTCCCGCTGGAAAACAGAGACCGCGTCCAGCCCGTTTGCCACATCAAGGACTTCGTGCCCCAGTCGCTTCAGCAGTGTTTTGAGGATCAGGCGATCGCTGTCTGAATCGTCAGCGATCAGTATTCTCAGGGGACGGCTATGTTCTGCAACGGAATCATCCATGAGTACTCCGGCAGTCCGCGAGCATCAGCGGATATTGAAAAGTTGCTCGAAATTGGAGATTGAAAGGATACGACGGACATCGTTATTGCAGTTTTCGATGACGATTCCTGCGCTGTCACCTCCGGCATAATCACGGAGTAACAACAGCATTCCCAGCGCCGAGCTATCCAGGTAGGTGGTGTCAGACAGATCCACAATGTAATTCCGGATGTTCGGATCACCGTGCTCGTAGGCATCACGGAACGCCTGATGGGTGCTGAAGTCGAAACGCCCCTCTATCCTGATAACAAGAGTCTGACCGTCATCATCGCGGCGCGTCTGGATCGGCATTCCAAAACCTCCCGGGCTATCAAGAGCAGCATTTGACCGGCGTGTTCTACCAGCCCTACATCCGGTAAGGATAGCTGAGTGGTCTGATTTTGCATCTGTATTTGCTTGATGCGGAGCAAGATTCAGCGTCGACGTTGGTTAAAAGCCCGCCCCGCGGCCTCATCCGAAAGCTTCTGTTCCCGGAGATCCTGCTCTCTCTGCTCCTGCTGGCGGCAGGTTTCTATGTATTTTTCCATGCCACGCCGGCGCTCCCAGGCGTGCTGCCATTCCTTTTTGCGCGCCTCGAAGACCTTTTCCGCCTGCTCCAGCTGCGTCTGTTGCTGCCGGATTACCTGATCCAGTTGCGCAATAAAGGCCTGCCACGCCTGGAGCCTGGACACCTGCACAATCCCCTGTTGGCTGTTGCGAATCTGATCCCGGTACTCCTGCTGGTAGCGATTCAGGTTCTGGACCTGTTCGCGCTGCTGCTCCGCCAGCTTCCTGGCCTCTCCCATTCGCTCCAGGGCTTCCTGCTCCTTGCGCTCCTCCAGGGAAAGAACCACTTCCAGACGCCGGGAACGCAGCATCAGGCATCACCTCCGCCGCCAGCTGCCGGATTCGGCACGGCCGACTTACGCCGATCGGGGGATCGACGCTCTGGCACCACCGCCAGCAACTGGTCAACACTTTCCTTCAGTGGTGCACTCTCATTCAGGCCCTGCTGCAGGAACTGGCGCATATTACCGATGTGAGTGATGGCAAAATCGGTCTCGGGATCGGAACCCTTCACGTAAGCGCCGACAGAGATCAGATCCCGGGCCTGCTGGTACCGAGAGTACACCTGCTTGAATCGCTGGGCCCTGGAAAAATGTTCGGTCTCGGTTACCTGCGGCATTACCCGGCTGATCGACGCTTCCACATCAATGGCGGGGTAGTGTCCCTCTTCGGCAAGCCGGCGGGAGAGTACGATGTGGCCATCCAGAATCGCCCGGGCAGCGTCTGCAATCGGATCCTGCTGGTCATCGCCTTCGGTAAGTACGGTGTAGAAGGCCGTGATAGAACCACCTCCGGGGCGACCATTGCCGGTTCGCTCCACCAACTGGGGCAGTTTGGCAAATACCGAGGGCGGGTAGCCTTTGGTCGCCGGCGGCTCACCCACGGCCAGCGCAATTTCCCGCTGGGCCTGGGCGTAACGGGTAAGAGAATCCATCAACAGGAGCACGCGTTTGCCCTGATCCCGGTAATACTCGGCAATCCGGGTGGTCAGCATGGCGGCGCGCAACCGCATCAGTGGCGAATCGTCCGCGGGCGCGGCCACCACCACCGAGCGGGAAAGGCCCTCTTCGCCCAAGATGTCTTCGATAAACTCCTTTACCTCGCGGCCCCGCTCACCAATCAGGCCCACCACGGTGATGTCGGCATCGGTAAAGCGGGTCATCATGCCCAGCAACATACTCTTGCCCACGCCACTGCCGGCAAACAGACCCAGGCGCTGCCCCTGGCCGACGGTCATCAACGCATTGATCGCCCGAATACCCACATCCATCGACTGCCGCACCGGGGCGCGGTTCAGCGGGTTGATAATATCCCCGGTGAGCGCCACGCGGGCTTCGGCCTGCAAGGGGCCTTTTCCGTCCAGGGGCTCGCCACTGCCATCGACCACCCGGCCAAGCAGCTGGGGGCCGACCGGCACCCGGCTTGCGGCAGACAGAGGCACAACCCTGGCACCGGGCTTGAGCCCCTCGATTGCTGTCAGGGGCATCAGATACACCCGGTCGTCCTCAAAGCCCACCACTTCCGCCTCAACATTACCGGTGTTCTGGCCAAAGATGACACAGCGGTCACCGACCACCATGGGGCAGCCGACACATTCGAGGGTAAGGCCCACCATGCGGGTCAGTCGGCCGGAAAGTTCAGGCTCGGGCTCGTTTCCCAGAAACCCCTGAAAGCGGTTGAGGCGATCAGCGAGGCTCGAGGTCATCACCGTCACCTGTATTTTGCGCCGGCTTCGGATCGTCTGAGGAATCCCCGGTCTCCGGGGAATCCAGCACGTCCCGATGGAAACCGGTCAAGTCTCCCATCATGGAGTCCAGTTCCTCGGTTTCTCCGCCCTCACTGTCGCTCATCTGCTGGTCCAGCATGCTCTGCACGGCCCGCTGGAAACGTTTCTCAACCGTGAAATCCACCAGGCTGTGACGGGTTTCCACCTTACAGCCACCGGGCAGGATACTGGCGTCTTCAATGACGGAAGCGGACGCTTCGAGGCGGGCGGTCACCTCGCGAACCATTTCACAGTCTTCCGGGTTTATATGGATGCGGATGTTTTCCGCGGTGGAGGGTAGCGCCTCCATGGCGCGGCGAACCACGTGACGGATCTGGGAGGAGTCGATGGTCAGTTCACGATAGACTACCGCCCGGGCCAGAACCGTGGTCAGGTTGACCAGAGAGGTTTCAAGTTCGTCCTCGTGGCGCTTGATCGGCAGCAGCAACTCACCGAGTAGATGTTCGAGACGGTCAAGCTTGGTGTCGATTTCCTTGCGGGTATCGTCGTAGCCCTGACTTTTGCCTTGCTCCCTGCCCTCTGCCAGGCCGGTTTCCAGCCCATCCTGGTGGCCTTCCTCTTTGCCGGCTTTCAGGCCATCCTGGTAACCCTGTTCCCGGCCCTCGTTATAGCCGTCTTCCCGCGCCGTCTCGCGAATCTCGTCAATGTCGGCGGCGGTCAGGGGTTTGACCTCGCGCTCCTCTTCCCGCGCTACTTCATTGCCACGGGCATCCAGCAGGGGCAGCTCCCACCGTTCATAGGCGGTCAGCTGTTCCTTGGGAATGCGATTGACGTCACGGGTGGAATCTTTCATCACATCATTTCTTCGCCGGCACCGCCGAGGGAGATTTCACCGGCCTCGGCCATACGGCGTGCAATGGTGATAATGTCTTTCTGGGCGGATTCAACTTCGCTGACCTTGACCGGCCCCTTGGCCTCAAGATCATCCTGCAGCAATTCCGCAGCGCGTTTGGACATGTTCTTGAAGATCTTGTTCTGAACCTCTTCGTCGGCGCCCTTGAGGGCCACCACCAGCACTTCCGAGGACACTTCCCGCAACAGCGCCTGGATTCCGCGGTCGTCCACTTCCTTGAGGTTATCGAACACGAACATCAGGTCTTCGATGGTGCTGGCCAGGTCCGGATCCATATCCTTTATGGAATCCATCAGATTGCCTTCGATGCTCCGATCCATGAAGTTCATGATGTCCGCTGCCCGCTTGACCCCGCCAATGCGGCTGGTCTGGGAGGCGGCGCCACCCGAGAACTGCTTCTCCAGGATATCGTTGAGTTCCTGCAAGGCCTGGGGCTGGATACTCTCCAGTGACGCAACACGCATCATCACATCAAGGCGGACCTTCTCATCCAGGGTGCCAAGAATTTCAGCGGCCTGATCCGGATCCAGGTAGGAAATAACAATGGCCTGGATTTGCGGGTGTTCATAGCGAATGATGTCGCCAACGGCCCGGGGCTCCATCCACTTGAGGGTATCGAGGCCGGTGGTATTGCCGCCAATCAGGATGCGATCGATCAGGCTGGATGCCTTGTCGTCGCCGAGCGCCTGGGTGAGCATCGTCCGGATGTACTCGTCATTGCCTACGCCAAGCCCGGTCTGCCCGCCGACGGCATCAACAAACTGGTTCATCACGTAGGTCACTTCGTCCTTGCTGACATCCTTCATCTGGGCCATGGCCACGCCCACACGCTGGACCTCTTTGGGGCCCATGTGCTTGAGGATTTCTGCGGCATCCGCTTCGCCCAGTGACATGAGCAGAATCGCAGCCTGTTCCACACGCGGAATTTTCCGCTGCGGCTTTGACGGCTCACCGCCACCCTGTTGATTGGCTTGCTCAGTCATCGACGTTCACCCACTGGCGCATTACCTGTGCGACCCGCGCCGGGTCTTCGGCAATCAGCCCTTTCAATGCGTTCAGCTGCCTATCATAACCGTCTGTGGCACCCGGCAAAAGCAGATCATCCTGGGCGGACATGGCCTTGCGGAGCTCATCTCCGCCCTCGATGTCATCAAGGCCCCCGTAACCACCGCCACTGCCGGAGCCGGAATCCAGGCCGCGTTCCCGCTGGCCACCGCCGGACAGGCTTTTAAGCGTTGGGCGCAGCAGCCCCAGCACGAGCACCAGAATCACCAGGCCTGCGAGCACTTGCTTCATCAGATCCCAGAACCAGGGCTGTTCCCAGAACGCCGGAGCCTCGAATTCAACGGATTCTTCCTGCGCAAATGCGGTATTCATCACCGTAACACTGTCACCCCGGGCAGCTGAATAGCCCACGGCGTCCCGAACCAGCATGCTGAGCCGCTGCAGCTCCTGCTCCGGCCAGGGCTCGTAGCTGACTTCGCCCGTTTGTGGATCCACTACTTTCATGTCGTCCACCGCCAGAGCCACGGTCACCCGCTTGACTCTGCCCAGCTCCTGACGTCGGTAGCTGACAGTACGATCCATTTCATAATTCCGCGTGGATTCACTTCGCACGTTGACCGGTGCTGGCGCCGCCTGCTCACCATCACCGCCGGCAGCCTGCTCTGGCACCGTAGCATTAGCCGGCGGCTGGTTTGCCAGCGCACCGGGAATGCCGCCCTGTGCGCCGGCAGTGCGCCGTTCGGTCAGCTCACGCTCACTGCGCACCGCCTGCTGTTCGGGGTTGAACAATTCCTCTGCCTGCTCCACCGAGGAGAAATCGAGATCCGCCGACACTTCGGCACGATAGCGGCCATCACCCACGATGGGTCCGATGAGAGAGGCAACCCGACGTGTCAGACGCTCCTCGACTTTGGCGGTGTATTCGTATTGGTCCGCCATCTGATCCGCACTGCTCTGACTTTGCTTGCCCGTCAACAGATTGCCGTTTTGATCGACAACGGTTACGTGTTCCTTGCTCATCATGGGAACACTGCCGGCAACCAGATTCACAATAGCGTTGATCTGTTCCTGTTCTGGCCGGCGACCAGCGAAAACTTCAAGAAACACCGAGGCAGAGGGATCACGGGCATCGCGAACAAAGACAGAGCGCTCCGGGATAGCCAGGTGCACACGGGCATTCCGAACGCCACGCATGCTGGCAACGGTGCGGGCAAGCTCACCCTCAAGCCCGCGCCGGTATGAGATGGTTTCCATAAACTGGGATGTGCCGAGACCACGTTCCTGGTCCAGCAGCTCGTAGCCCATGGTTTGACGATCGGTGACACCTTCGGCCGCCAGCTTCAAACGGGCGTTGTAGACCTGATCCGAGGGAACCAGCAATGCGCCGGTGCGCGGATCCATCTTGTAGTCGATACCGTTGCTTTCGAGGATGGTGGTCACATCTTGGGGATTGTAGGATGAAAGATCACCCACCACCGGCTGATAGTTCGGCTCCTGAGCCCAGAGCACGACCGCCAGCCCCAACGCCACGCTGGCGGCAAGCCCCACCATAAGCCCGATCTGGCGCAGCAGGTTGAGCCGGTTGAACCCCATGAACAGGTCGCTACGGCTCTCTGGCGTGTCTCCCTCCCGGGCTGCGGGCATGTTGGAGGCATTGGTTTCTGCAGGTACGCTGGCCATGACTCTGCTCCGTTATCAGATCGGCATGTTCATAATGTCTTCGTAGGCCCGAACCACCCGGTTACGTACCTGGGTCAGCGCTTCGAAGGAGACAGAGGATTTCTGGGCGGCAATCATCACGCGGGTGATGTCTACGTTCGGATCGCCCATGTCGTAGGCGGTTCGCAGATCCCCAGCCGTTTTCTGGAGGTCGTTCACGTTGTTCACCGCGTTGCTAAGCATGTCATTGAAGCTGGGCGTCTCCTGGGTTTCCTGAACCTGGCGAGGGCCGTCTATGCGACCACGAACCGATTGATCCTGCTCGACCCGCTGGTTCTGCATCATCTGTGAACGCAGGGACCGGATATCGGACAAAACACTGTTGATGTCGGCACGCTGAACCATAACTCTCTCCTGGCTCCGCCCTCCCAGGGACGGAATTGCTCTTGGGATGATCTTAGCTCCGGTAAAGCAATTGGCAGGCCAAGTAGATTTTAGATATAAATATCAGAAGGTTACGAACCCAAGGACGGAGTCGTGAAAGTTCCATGACGGACTTTTGACGAGGGGCAGGATGACCCCACCGGCATGGGGAATCGAAGATAAAAAAACGGCACCCCGAGGGGTGCCAATGAAGGAGTTCGTCTTGCAGGGGGTCAGACCAAGGCCATCTCGGCGTCCAGATCGATTCCGGCGTCGCGCATCTGGGCCAGCTTGTACCTGAGCGTCCGGGGGCTGATCCCCAATTGCTCTGCGGCCCTGTTGCGACGCCCACGCTCTTTCCGGAGTGTCTGAATAATGATACGGAATTCCTGCTGCCTCAGATCATCGCCCAGGGAAACCGCCCCTTCCGGTTCGCCGTCCTGTTCATCGCAGGACTGCTCGAGGGACGAAACACTCCGGTCCGAGAAGCCAGGCTCGCCCGCCGTGCTCGAAGTAGTGTCAGCATGGGAAACCGGCTCCATGCTCCGAAGGTCCGGTCGCCCGGTAATGCCCAACTCCAGGCACAGATCCCCCGAATGAATCACATTGCCCTGATGTAGCACCAGAGCTCGCTGGATGGCATTATCCAGCTCGCGGACATTCCCCGGCCATTGGTGATGCATGAGCGCGCTCCTGGCATCCTGGGCGAAGGTAATCCCGGTCAGCTTCATTTTGCGGCAATGCTTTTTAAGCAGCGAAGTAGCCAGTGGCATGATATCCAGCGGCCGCTCCCGGAGCGGCTGCCAGTGCATCGGGAACACTGTCAGACGGTAATAAAGGTCTTCCCGGAACTTGCCTTCGCGAACGTAATCCGCCAGATCCCGGTTGGTGGTCGCTACAACACGGACATCCAGGCTGATGGTTTTGCGACCACCAACCCGCTCCACTTCCCGCTCCTGCAATACCCGCAAGAGCTTGGATTGAAGCCCCAGATCCATCTCCGAAATCTCGTCCAGCAGAATGGTGCCGCCGTTGGCCTGCTCGAATTTGCCGGGCGAGGAGGCGACGGCACCGGTAAAGGCACCTTTCTCGTGACCGAACAGGATAGCCTCCAGCATGTTTTCCGGTATTGCAGCACAGTTGATCGCCACGAATGGCTGCCCTGACCGCGGGGACTGCTCGTGAATAAACCGGGCAAGGACTTCCTTGCCAGTTCCGCTTTCCCCCGAGATCATGACGGTGGAATCGCTGCCGGCCACTTTGGTCGCCAGCTGGAACATCCGCTTGCTGATCGGGTCTTCTGCCACCGGCTCATCACTGGCTTTCTCACGCCCGCCGCCAACAACCTTGCTGACGGCATCCACCAGGAAACGCGGTTCGAATGGCTTCACCAGATAATCGATAGCGCCGGCCTGCATGGCGGATACCGCATCGCTGATCTGGCCATAGGCCGTGATCAGCATCATTGGCAGGCCCGGGTACAGCCGCTGCACCTCTGCCAGAAGCTGGTGCCCTGACAGACCCGGCATGTTGACATCACTGACCACCATATCCACCGGAGCCTCGGCCAGTCGCTCAAGGGCCTCGCTGGCATTGCATGCTTCCCGCACCCGGAATTTTGCCAGTTCGAGGGTGGTTACCAGCGCTTCACGCAGGTCATGGTCGTCCTCAACAATCAGAATCTGGGCCTTGGCCATGGTTGCCTCCGATCAGTGTCTGTTACGTAATTGCGGCAAACGCAGGGTGGCTACAGCACCGCCCTGCTCCGGCGATTCAATGGAAAACCGTCCCTGATGCGCCTTGATAACGGCCTGAACCACTGCAAGGCCGAGACCCGTGCCATGGGACTTGGTTGTATAAAAAGCTTCGGTCAGCCGGGCAGCGTCCGAGAGCTCAAAACCTGGGCCGTTGTCCACAACCCGGATGACCAGTTCCCCGGTTTCCTCGGTTACCCGAACCGCCACATGGCGAGCGCCGGCCTCCAGGCTGTTATTCACCAGATTGGTACAGGCGCCAACTAGGGCATCCCGATTACACATCAGCCGGCAGTCGCTGGAGATTTTGTTCTCAAGCTTCACTGTCGCGCCCGGAGCCGGCTTCAGCCCCTCGACTGCCGATGCCAGTGCCGAGACCAGTTTGTCGGCAGATAACTCCTCGGCCAGCCGGGTTTCGCCCCGGGCGAAAATGAGCATATCCCGCACCTGCTGTTCCAGGTGGGTCAGGCGCGACATCAGGCGGGAAGCACAGCGCTGGCGCATTTCTTCGTCCAGGTCCTCCTGGCTCAGATGACCACCGTAAAGAATGGCCGCGGACAGCGGAGTACGGATCTGGTGAGCGAGAGACGCAACCATCTTGCCCATGGCAGACAGACGCTGGGCGTGAGCCAGCTGCGCCTGAAGGTGCCGGGTTTCGGTGAGGTCTGTCAGCAGAATCAACTGGCCGGGCTGGTTTTCCATGGTCCGGATCTCGATGCTGACCCTGCGACCATCCTTCAGAGACACTTCGTGACCATCGTCCCGCCGGGGCGCAAAACAGCGATGGATGACATCAACCCAGCGGGCACCGTCGAGGGGCTCCCCCAGAAGCGCAATGGCTGCCGGGTTGGTCTGCGTTACCACGCCCTGGCTATCCAGAACGACAACGCCGGCAGGCAGTGCGTTCAGCAAGGTGGACAGACGATCTGCCAGCTGCTCTTTTTCTTCAAGCTCCTGCTGACGCTGGAGCGATTCCTGGTTCAGCTCGCCGGAAAGCTGGTTGACCCGGGATTCGAGGGTCCGGTAGGAGTCAGTGATCTGCCGCGACATCCGGTTGAACAATTCCAGGGCGGTATCCACCGCCTCATCGTCCTGTTCCGGAAACAGGGCGGTAACCTTGTCATTGACGTCCGCCGCAGCGTTGGTCTTTGTGCCGCCCGCGCCGGACTGAAGAACAAATTGTGCCTGACTCATAACCTGACTCCCCGATCGGCCCGTCGGTTCGGACCTCATAGTTCGGATACTTCGTTTGCAGGTTTGTAAGCCAGCAACGTGCCAACTTGATTTTTTCTATATATTTCAAAGGCAAGGAGATTCTTGAAAGAGTAGAATGACAATTTTACGTCGGTCAGAAACGGAAACGGCGCCTCAGGTTACGAACCTTTGACGCCGTTCAGGGAGCTCTAAATTCCGGGCGATCCTGCTCAGGACTCCTCAGATTCCTCTTCCCGCAGCCCGTACTTTCGAACCTTCTCTACCAGAGTAGTGCGTCGGATCCGCAGCTTCTCGGCAGCCCTGGCCACAACGCCGCCGGCCTCGTCGAGCGCCTGCTGGATCAGCTGTTTCTCGAGGTTGGAGAGGTAATCCTTCAGGTCGATACCGTTCACCGGCAGCAATGCCGGGGCATCCAGGCCCACCAGGCCAGGAATACCGGAAGGCATACCCGTGTCCTCCACCGGGCGATTCTCATCATAGTCGTCAACGTAGCGGAACTTCTTGGGCAGCTCCTGCACGCCGATTACACCATAGGGATGCATGATCGACAGGCGTTCAACAAGATTCGCCAGTTCGCGCACATTGCCCGGCCAGTCGTGCCTGCACAGACTCATGATGGCCGCGGAATTCATCCGCAGCGATCCACGCTTCTCTTTTTCCATCCGCGAAATGAGTTCATTAATCAGAAGGGGAATGTCTTCCACCCGGTCACGCAGGGCCGGCATCTCGATGGGGAACACATTCAGGCGATAATAAAGGTCTTCCCTGAAATCCCCGGATTCAATCATGTCTTCCAGGTGCTTATGGGTGGCCGCGATTACCCGCACATCTGCAGACTGGGTGCGATTGCTTCCCACCCGCTCGAACGTTCGCTCCTGCAGAACCCGGAGAATCTTGACCTGCATGTTGAGCGGCATGTCTCCGATCTCATCGAGAAACAGAGTGCCCCCCTCGGCCATCTCGAAGCGCCCTACCCGGGCCGTGATGGCTCCGGTAAAGGCCCCTTTTTCATGGCCGAACAGCTCGCTTTCCAGCAGCTCCGCCGGAATGGCGCCACAGTTGACCGGAACAAATGGTTTATCACGACGGGAAGAATGGTAATGCAGGTTGCGGGCGACCACCTCCTTGCCGGTACCGGACTCACCGGTAATGAGAACGCTGACGTCCTTATCCGCCACCTGCTCCATCAGCTGGCGTACCTGCTGGACTTTTCGGCTGGTTCCCACAAGGCTCCGGAAGAGCTGCAAACCGCGCTGCTGGCCACGCTCCCGGGAGCGGGTGAACTGATCCCGATAGATCTGGGCCCGGTAGAGCGAATCGACGAACTTGGTGTAATTGAGCGGCCATTCCATGCGAGCAATGATGCGACCGCTGGTCTCGTCGGACAGCCCCTTGAGCTCAGGGTGACCAACAACCAGAAACGGTACGCCCTGAACGGCATCACACACAGCGGTGATCGCCTCGGTGGCTCCTGCATCCTCGCCATTCACCACCGCGACCGCGATATCTGAAAGGCTTTCCTCATCACCACTGCTCAAAAGTGCCCTGGCTTCATCGCCGGCAAGGACCTGCTCCTCGCCAATGAACTCAAGAATGGTGACTATGTCCCGCAATCTTGAATCATCCTCGCTCAGCACCAGCACTTTGTTATTTTTAGACATTCAACCGAATCTCTTGGGGGATTTGTGCGGTATTTAAGACTGTAAGAACCCCAGAGTCAATTTTATGACGCTATTTTGGTCGGTTTGAAGAAACGTTCTGGTAGGCCTTCGCCGCACTCCGGTTCCTGTTTACACCCTTCAGGCCATCCTCCGCCTCCTTGCGGGCCATTCGGGCCGATTCATCGGCGGCGTCAATAAACTGCTGTAGTTCCTGCAAGCGGAGCCTCACCGGCTCCGCATCAACCTCTCCCGCTTCCAGGGCAGCCATCAGCGGCTCGACTGCCGGCTTCACCTGCTCGTTCAGCCCCGCCATCGCGTCCCAGTCCTTTTCGGCCAAGGCGCGACCGAGATCCGCCATCAGTCGATCCAGGTGGTCCAGGTGGGCTTGCGGGTCTGCCATGTCAGTCTCCTTGGAAATCAGCGGCGAGCGGCACGACGGGCGGCGGAGGCAGTAAATTCGTTGCCACGGAACCCCGGGGCGAAATCGTACGCCGGGAATCCATTATCCAGCCCATCAACGTAATAACGCTCCGCCTTCAGGTCGTAAGTCATTTCCATGGTAGTCCAGAATACCGGCTCACTGTAATAGCTGATGTTGTGAGCTTCCGACACACGCCACAGATTCCCCTCTGCATCGTATTCCTCGGACGCGAGGATCTGCCAGCTGTCTTCATCCACGTAAAACACGCGGCGATCATAAATGTGGCTGATACCGGTACGGCGTTTCGCTTCGACTACCCAAACCCGATGAAGTTCGTAGCGGGTAAGCTGCTGATTGATATGGCCCGGACGAATCACGTCGTCGGCTTCGATTTCTGGCCCGTGAAGCTTGTAGGCATTGTAGGGCACGAACAACTCGCGCTTGCCTTTCAGCTCCCAGTCGTATTGGTTAGGCGCACCGTTGTACATGTCTTTCTGGTCGACGGACCGCAGCGAGGATGAATTCGGCAGGTCGGTTTCGTAGGCCAGGTTGGGCGACCGGCGAAGACGACGGGAACCGGAATCGTACCGCCACGCAAGACGCGGCGACCGCACCTGGTCAAGCGTTTCATGCACCAGCGTGATGGTGCCGGCCAGTGACGACGGTGAGACAGTGTCCGTCTTCAGGTAAAAAATCTTGTTATCGATTTCCGCCAGCTCCGCACCCCTCTGGCTGTATGCGAAGAAGTAGTCGTAATCATTGACCACCGGGTTGTAGGAGCCATCCCTCTGGGGCGTTGCAGAGGCACTACGCAGGGAAATTTCTTCGCCCCGATAGCGCAGGATATGGTTCCAGATAACCTCCAGACCATTTTTTGGAATCGGGAAGGGACTGGTCATGATGGTGTCACGAACGCCGTTACCATTGTCCAGCAACTGCGCTGTCAGCGCGTTCTCACGAAATTTGTCGTAGACGTGCTCGGGAAACGCGGCAGTCCGTCGGGTCTGGTAAACCGGCATGAAGAAGTCGGGCCCATACTTCTCCAGCATGGCAATGTGACCGTCTGAAAGCTTGTCCCTGTATAGCTCCAGGTTGTTGGAGGTAATAACGAAAAGAGCTTCATCTTCGGGAAACGGGTTAATTTCCACTTGCCCCTCACGCCAGCCGTCCGGCGGCGTGGCCAAACCTCCGGTCCATTCGGGTATGCTGCCTGAGCGGTTGCCCGCCTTTTCGGCTCCGACCGGGGTCAGTTCACCACCCAGCCGCTCGGCCTCGGCGGCCGTGACCTTGGACAGGGCCTGTCCGGAAAACCCGAGAAAAACCAGTGCGACACCTGCAACCAGTTGGCTTCGCATCCCTTACACCTCCAGAAATTCATGCTGTTGGGTAGCCGCCACGAGCAGAACTCGCACAGCCGGGCGCCTTTTTGCCAAATTCAAACGGTCGTTTCAAGTGAATGTTTGTGTTTTATTGTGAAACCTCACCGCACAGAGAATGGAAGAAATTTGATAGCGAAAATGATATAGTGACGAATTAATTTTCGGGGTTATACCCGCGCTGGGGGATTGAAGGTATTCCATGGCCTCGCAATGGCACTCACTGGTTTCTCAAAAGCTCTTTCTCGCCCGCACGCTGCTTCAGCCACTCGACCGGCCCACAGACGAGGCTCAGGAACAACGTCCCAACGAGGCGGAACAGGCGCTGCGCCGGGAGGCCGCTATTCAGGGGGCGATCGAGCTGCTTCTGCGGTCTCGAAAACTGTTGCTGGTCATGGTTGCGAGGCTATACCAGAGAAAATCAGAGGAGCCTTCAACCCTTGATGAGCTGGTCGCTCTTATCGGGCCAGAACCGAGTGAAGTTGGCCGCCTGAAGGAGCTGGAACAGCGATCCGGGAGTTGGTGGAACCATCTGGAGCAACTCGAGCGCGCCCAAAGCAGACCCCCGGCGACCAAAAAAACCGTGAGCGAGGAAAACATCATTGCGGTATCGGCCGATTCCGGCCCGGATCGATCGTCGGCTGCTTTGATGAAAACGCTGACCGCCGTCAAACATTTTGCCGACGATCTGGAAGAGCAGCACAGCGAGTGGTAAGCCACTCCCAGCTCCGGTTATTCAAATCGTATTAACTTGAAGGTTTATTGAATGTCACCATCGTTTTTTGAAATCGTGCAATTGACCAATGGCGATTACGCCCTGCGCCGCATTGATGATGACAGTGCGCCACTGGTAAAAATCTCTTTTTCGGAAGAAGCCCGGGAAATGATGGAAGATCGGGATATGTCGGTTGCCAAAGCAATGATTGCAGCTGGCATTGAGGCTGTAGGCAATGTTGCCCACGATATCGACTGGGAAGATGACGAACTGGACGCCTCAGACGCCCAGCCCTCCTACACTCTGCATTGATCGGTTAACGCTGCCTGAGAACGACGCCGTGGCTATTGCCCTCGGCCGAGGCTCTTTGCAGGGATTCGAAGGCAGTTCGCCCCAGTTTACGGGTCCACATGACCACCGCGTGACAGGTGCCGGCACTGAGGGCTCGCTCTGCCAGGTCCTGGGCAGGATAGTCCGGTGTTGAACGCAGCACCAGCAATTCGCCGGCGACAATCCCGTGCATTTTTTGCCACTTGCTGACCAGCGCCTGGGGCGGGTCGATCCAGGCCAGCCAGCGCTTCTCCTGATTCAGCTGGGTTAGCATTGGCAACAGCAGCTGGAAATTTTCTACCTGGCCTTCCGGCAGAATGATCTCAGTCACATTGCCACAGACTTTGGGTTCGGTGGTTTCCGGAGCGCGTCGGGCGCGAATGACGGAACGTCGCTCGCGGGCGGCGGTTGCCGACACTGAACAGGACAGAGCATTGGGGTTGTAGGCCAGATTCTGATTAAAGCTCATTTGTTCCATAATTCACCCGTTATTCAAACTATCTGAGGCTATCCGAACCGCTCAGTGCAGGTCAGAGCGGCGGATAACACCAACACCCAGACCCTCGATGAACAGCTCCTGTTCGGTCAGGTCCACTTCGATCGGTGCGAATTCTTCGTTTTCGGCAATCAGGTAGACTTTCGAGCCTTCCTTGCGGAAACGCTTTACCGTGACCTCATCGCCAACCCGGGCAACAACCACCTGGCCGTTGTGAACATCCTGGGTACTGTGAACTGCCAGCAGGTCGCCATCGAGAATACCGATGTCTTTCATGCTCATGCCCCGGACCCGCAGAAGATAATCTGCAGACGGCGAAAAGAATTCTGGCTGCAGTGTGCAGTGATCCTCGATGTGCTCCTGAGCAAGGATCGGACTACCGGCAGCGACCTGACCAATGACCGGGAGGCCCAGGTCCTCTTCCGCCTCAGGCAGACGGATGCCGCGGCTCGCTCCCGGCACCATCTCGATGGCACCTTTCCTTGCCAATGCCCGGAGATGTTCTTCCGCGGCGTTGGCCGAACGGAAGCCCAGTTCTGCCGCGATTTCAGCACGGGTTGGCGGATAGCCGGTCTCGTCGACGTATCGGCGAATAATATCCAGTACCTGGGACTGCCTTGCTGTCAGCTTCATCAAGCTACTCCGCTATATCGGGATCGGGCCGCTGCAAACATCGGCCTCTCGTAAGAGTGGCTCCGGTGGCCCTGTTTTTTTATACAGTAAACTGACTATATACAGTGTTTTATCCAGTGTAAAGTCGGCTCCCTGATTTTCTTGCATCCGCTTAATAATGAGGATCAACAGCGGTGTGATATGGTTAGGGCACTATTCCTCACGAACCAGGGAGCACCATGACTCAAGTCAGTGCCTGCAGGATGCCTGACATCCTAGAGACGAACGAAGGGAAGGAACGCCGGGTTGGCGTCGAGATCGAACTGTCTGGTCTGGGCTACGATGAGCTGGTTACATTGGCGGCGAAGATGCTGGAGGGCACTCCTGAGCTCAAGTCACGCTATGTGACAAACTTGCAGACAGCTCTTGGCGACTTCACGGTTGAGCTTGATTCCGATCCGATCAAGGATCTTGATCTGGCGGATGAGCGCCTCCCCGAGTCCATTCGTGAACTCGGTGGACAGGCGATGGATGTGATCGACGCCGCGGCCGAACGCGTGGTACCCCTCGAGATCATAAGCCCACCTCTGAAGTTTTCCAGCGTCGAGGTGATTGAAACGCTCGTCGACAAACTCCGAAACGCCGGGGCACTGGGCAGCCGGGACGCCATCTATTTTGCGTTTGGCCTGCAGCTTAATCCTGAGTTGCCCGACCTCAGCCCGGAGACCCTGGTTCGTTATTTCCAAGCGTTCGCGGCCCTGTATGAATGGCTCAAGTACCGGCATCAACTGGACGTCAGCCGCAAATTCACCACCTACATCGAACCCTGGCACGGCCGCTACACAGAGCTCCTGATGGAGGATAACTATCATCCAAACCTCGGGGAGCTCATGGAGGATTACCTGGAGTTCAATCCTACCCGCAATCGCGCGCTTGACCTGCTTCCACTGTTTGCCCACCTGGACAAGGAACGGCTGGAACGCCATGTTCAGGATCCCCGGATAAAAAGCAGGCCAACCCTGCATTACCGGTTGCCGGATTGCGACATCGACAATCCCGGCTGGCATTTCTCAACCGTTTGGAACGACTGGGTCGTTCTGGAGCAACTGGCCAACAATCCCGACGACCTGGCCGATATACGGCAACTGTTCCGGGAGCGGCGTAAACTGAATCTTCACAACCTGACCCACAGCTGGCGGGAAACCACTGACGACTGGCTGGCCAAAAACGGGTATGTCTGAAGAGTCCAAAGAACAGGAACTTGAGGTTCCGGGCCTGACGATCGGCATCAGTGGTCCCGCTCGAAAAAGCCTTGCCCATCGGCTGATCAGTCTGGGCCTGCGCCTCCACGGTGCCCGGACCCACTATATTCGTCCGGGTTCACGGGTTGCCGTACCCATGCTTGATGGCCTGGTGCTGTCAGGCGGCACCCACGTCCATCCTGAACGTTATGGGCAGGAGCCACAGGTTACCGCCAATTATGACCGCAAGCGGGATAAAACCGATCAGTCACTGCTTGAGCAGGCTGAAGCCATTGGCATTCCCGTGCTCGGGATTTGCCGCGGCGCCCAGTTCATCAACGTTTTCCACGGTGGGTCCCTGTGCCAGAACGTGACACCGCTGAGGGTCAATACCCGGCATCGCCCGCTGCTCTTGCCCTTGCAAACCGTGCGACTGGTAACGCACAGCCGGCTTGAGCAAGCCATGCGCTCCCCGGTGATCGGCGCCAACCGGATTCACAGCCAGGCCATCAAGCGCCTGGGCCGAAACCTGCGCGTAACCGCCGTGGACAATGATCTGTTCGTACAGGCTATTGAAAGCACCGGACGCCAATGGCTAACGGGCATCCAATGGCACCCGGAATACTTGCTCTACCATGGCGGACACCGGCGCATCTTTGGCCAGTTCGTGGATGCTGCCCGCCGATACAAACTGGCGCGCCTGGAACCGGATTCCGACGACGCCTGATCCATCAACGGTTTCCAAAGGAGGCACTACCATGAACGGACGGAACCGAAAGATCCGTTTTAACCTGAAGTCCGGTTTTATTCTCCCTCTCGCGCTCACAGTACCTGCCCTGACAATGGCAGGTGAGGTTACGCTCACCGGCGAGGGCAGTGTCCGATACGAGCCCGACAGCGCCCGACTCCAGTTCACAGCCAGTGCCGAGCACGAGCTTCCCCAGAAGGCCACCGAACGGGTAGCGGCTCTGATGGCGCAGTGGCGCGAGGGTATTACCGAGTACCAGGATCAGCTCAATGATTACTCAGACGCGTCGGTAAACCTTTACACCCGAACTCTGCCCGCACCTGAAAGGGAGGAGCAGCCCCGCAAACAGGCCGTCGCCTCCCAGACCGTCAGCTTCAGCATCAGTGATCTTACCCTGCTCAATCCCCTGCTCCAGCAGGCCCAGGCTGTGGGCCTGGATTACCACCTGGGCCCTCACCAGTTCTTCCACTCGGATGAGACCGGTATGGAACAGGAAGCACTGGCCAGAGCCATCGCAGACGCCCAGGCCCGCTGCCGATTCGTGGCCAGTCAGCTCGACCAGACCTGTGGTGATGTGGTCACCATCAACATCAATGGCGGGCACCGCCCGGTACCAATGATGATGGCGGAGGCAAAATCCATGTCGGATACGGTCTCGAGCGTGGGTGAGCGGGAAATCCGGGCCTCAGTGAGCGCCACCTTCGAGCTGGACTGAACTCAGAAATCCCGGGTGTAGAAAATATCCAGGGAGGCCGCCAGCCCGCTGGCAGCCTCCAGATAGAAGTAGCGGCCCAGATCGTAGCGCAGAGCAACCGTGGTGATCGGCTCGAAGATGCCGACACCGTAGCGGACACTCAGCTCATCCGTCAGATACCCGCTCGCCACCACCGACGTCTGATCGCCGGAACCCTCCGCTTCCAGGGTGAGCTGGCGAATACCTAACTCTTCGCCAATTTGCCCAGTCACCTTGTTGGCCTGGGTCAGTCCCAGGGACAGCGCCGCCCGGCTCATCTGGCCCTCATCACCCCGGCTCTGGGGCGCCCGGCCAAGAATGACATAGGAAAGCGCCTCCGTCTGAGGCATGTCGGGGTTGGAGAATACTTCCGTCTGGGGCGACTGCACCGGGCCGGTCAGGCGAATACCGGCCACAACGGTATCCACGGTGCGGACGGCCTCGATGTCCAGATAGGGTTGGGTAAGGTTGCCCACGAACAACAGTCTTGCCCGCCTGAGCTTGAGCTCCTGACCATAGGCTTCATACTGGCCATTGACCAGTTGGAGCGTGCCACGGGTATCCATGTCATTGCCAATGCGAAGAGATCCCTCCAGATCACCGGTCACGCCGAAGGCGGCAAAAGTCACCTGATCTTCTCCAACAACCACGGTCACATCCATATTCAGCGATCGGACAACGGGCTCTTCCCGCTCCACACCAACAATGACCTCATCCTCCGATACCGATACGGCCTGCTCCGGCAAACCCTGTATCTCTATGTCGCCTCTCGGCACTCCGACCTGTCCGGATACTTCCAGGGCTCCCTCACTGAAAACAATGGTCAGGTCCGGCTCCACCTCAAGCTGCGCATAAGGCTCCAGGTTGAATGGCACACGGCTGCCGGAAATGGTGATTTCGCCCCGGGGAGACTGTTGCCAGTCGATTACGCCATCCAAAATAGTCTGGCTTCGCGCATTGCTCCGGATCCTGCCACTGATCTCGGCCGAGTAGCCGGCGAACCGAACGCTGGCGATCATCTCCTCGATCGGTACCGGCAAGCGGGGATCGGAAACTCGTCCATTCACCAGGTGCAGTTCGCCGGTCACCGCCGGGTTCATCAGCGGGCCGGAGAGCAGGCCCTGGCCGTTCACCCGACCGGCAACTTCGTCCAGTCCGGAAAGCAATCCTGCAAGGGCAATATCCAGACCCTCGAGACTGAAGGAACCCTCAACGCTACGGTCGTCCGAGTTCGGATCCAGGTTCATATCCAGCGTGAAATCGCCAAGCTCGGGTCCGGAAAGACGGACCGCAAGGTCGGCTTGTCTCGGCTTCAGGCCGACCTCGGTTGTCAGGGTATTGTAGGCGAGTGACTCCCACTCGCCGTCCACCAGCAACTGGAATTGTCCTTCACCGGCGTCCAGGAAAACGCGTCCGTCCGGGCCGTCGTCGGTTGTGGTGAAATCAACCTCTCCGTTGATCCAACCGTCCCAGCGTAACGTCTCTGGCAGCAAGGGAGCGAGGGCAACGGTTGGGAAGCGGTCGATACGATAGGCAATGCGGGGAACCGGGAGCAGTGTCTGGTCCTCGGCACAAACCGTACTCTCCTCCCAGCGCCAGCAATGATTGCCAAATGTGAGCTCACCATCGGCTTTGTATGCCAGGGTCGCCGGGGCCTGAAGCCGCCATTGCTGGGACTGTTCCGGAAGGTCAATCAGGCCGCGGGACAGCTCTCCCTGCCAGGTTCTCCAGTCAGCGCCGGCCTCTCCTGCGAAAACCAGCTCAAGGTCAGCCTCGGCATGACGTGCACCGATGCTCACGGTGTGCTTTCCCTGGGTGCCATTGGCTTCCAGAGTGAGCGTTTCAAGCTCTTGCCCGAACCCGTTGAGGTTCTCCGCCTGCAAACGGCTGACAAGGCGCATGCCGTCCTGCAGATCGGCCTCAAGACTGAGGGTTTCAATGGCGAGCTTATCCTGCCAGCCCAGGTTTTTGCCACTTGCACTCAGCTCGCCCCTCGGGCGCTCTGGTGTTCCCTCCGCCGTCAGAGTGGCTTGCAGATTCCCCGTCAGGCCAGGCAGGACAATTTCCGGCGCGGGCAGGTTCAGAGCCAGATCACCACGCAGAACGTCGCCCCAGGTACCGCTACCCTCAATACGGTTGTCACCCACCAACAACTGCAGGTCGGATAGCTCCCAACTGCCTGATGAGGTATCTAGCCGTCCCTGCAGAGACGCGGGATTGGAACGCCAGTCGCCCTCAAGATCCCATCCGGCATTCATGGCAGGTACCGGTCCATCCCCGAGTTGTCCCTCGGTCGTCACATCACCGCTGAGACTGGCTTCCAGTACAGGTACCCAATAACCGGGATTGAAGTCCTTCAGGCGCAAGGCCGCCTGCCAGGAAAGCGGCCCGGAAAAGTTCACCGAGCCGTTGCCGGTAAGAGACCCGGCGCCTGTGCTGACGGTCAGGTTGGTCAGTGTGGTCTGCCCGGCATCGCCATCCACCGTGGTGGTCAGTTTCGCGTTGCCCTGGGGACCCTCGACACCGGCTTGAAGCTCTGCATGGTAGTTCCCCTCACGCCAGGACACGGTGCCATCCAGGGAACGAAGGGTTACCACTGGCGGCTCAAAGCCCGGGATCAGCGTATACCAGGGAAATCCGCGCAAACGGATGTCGGCACTGGCTTCGAGGCCCTCGCTCCAGGAGACATTGCCATTGGCCACCACAGTGTCTTGCCCTGCACCATTCTCCTTGTCTGCGGCCAACTCGATCCGGATGTTCTCCGCCGCACGAGTCGTCGCCAGGCCCTCCAGCGTCAGCCGTACCGGGCCTGTCGTGCCCGGAAGCGTAGCTTGCCCCCGGGTGCGAAAACCCTGCTGAAGGCTACCCCTGGCGTCCACAGACCAATCATTGAACACAAGGGTCTCCGGCAGCGCCTGCGCTGCGCGGAACTGATCCGAGGTTAGCCTCAACTGTGCCGGCAGGGCCGGATCGAGCGGCTCGACTTCCCCCGAGAGTTCAGCATCCAGGTAGCCACGGCTGGATGCAGCGACCATCAGGTCCCGAACGCTGCCGGAGAGCCGGGCGTCGAGAAGCCACTCGTCTCCATAAGGCGGCGGGATGTCCGCTTTGACTTCCAGATTGACAGGCCAGTCCCGGCGGGTTTCTATCCGGCCAGCGGCGGACACCGTGTACTCACCCAGCTGATACCAGGCGCGCTTTATGTTCCAGGCGGCGCCCGACCCTCCAGCGTCCAGCTCAAACCGGTCCCAGACTCTGTTGCCGTTGAAGGTAAAAGGCCCGAGCCGGACGCCACTGATATTCAGCGCCAGCGGCAGGTCCACGCCCGGCAGTGTAATGGGGCTCCCGCCTTCGGCTTTGTCCGCCGGGGGCAACTGCGAGACTTCGAGCGTCTCTGCTTCCAGATTCTCAATACAGAGCTGTTTTCGGAACAGACAGGAAGGGGACCAGTCCACGAGTGGCGACTCAACGACCACTTCGACCCCGTAACCACGCCATTGCAAGTGGTCGGCCTGCCACCGACCAAACAGAGATCCCCGGTCATTTTCCACCTGAAGCCCTGGCACCTGTTCTATAACCCAGGCGGTTCCCGTCTCAGAGCGCAGGGCCAGCAAAACAGCGGCCACCACAAGGACAGGCACGAGAATCAATACCGCCAGCCCTACCAACAGCCAAAACCGGAGGCGGCGCGGGCGTGCCGATGGCTTGTGCGGCCTGTCGTCCGAAGTTTCCGGTGTCCTCGTCACAGCTCAGGCCCCATGGAAAAGTGAATGCGCCAATCCCCGCCAAATTCACGATCCAACCCTTTGGCGATGTCCAGCCTCAACGGCCCGACCGGGCTGATCCAGCGTATGCCGACACCAGCGCCGGTGGCCAGCGGGTCGCTCGGATTGTTGATCGCGTTGCCGTGGTCGACGAACATGGCGGCACGCCATTTGTCCGCAAACTGATACTGATACTCGGCACTGCCAACCATCAGGAAGCGTCCGCCCACCGGCACGCCGTTATCATTCTCTGGCGACAGGGTTTCATAGCCATACCCTCGCACACTCTGGTCACCGCCAGCGAAGAAACGCAGGGATGGAGGCACATCTTCAAACCGGTTGGTTGCCACAGCCCCCGCCTGCAGACGACCCAGAAACCGGTGCTTGTCCGCCAGCGTAAACAGCCCCTTGACCAGTGCGTTTACATGAAGGATATCCACATCGGACAGCGCCGCCCGATGCGAACCGGTAACATCGAACTGCAGGCGATAGCCCCGGGATGGGTCCAGTGGCGAGTCCGTGTGTATTTTCGAGTATCCCGCACCGGGCAGCAGGAGTGTGCTTGTGCCTTTCTCGTCATTGCCGATGTTAAAGCGCTCACCTTCCCAACGCAGCGACAATATCTGTAGCCAGCCGTTATCCAACTGATGCTGCCACTGCTGCCCCAGGCTCAGAAGTTCCGATTCCACATTCTCGATGTCCTCGCGCTGGTAACCGGCGCTCAGGCGGATCAGGTCGGTCATGGGCGGATCCAGGGGCAGCTCGTACCAGGTACTCAGGTTCTGCCTGGGTACCGAGAGTTCTGTCTCGGCGCCCCGCTTGTGCCCCATGGGATTGATCCAGTGTTCCCGCCAGTTTCCACGGAACCTGGGTCCGACATCGGTCGAAAACCCCACGCCCGCCGCCACAGAGCGGGCCTCGCGCCGGGTGAGATCAACGCGGACCGGAATCACGCCGTCCTCGGCACTACCCGGTGAGGCATCGATATCAACACTGCTGAAATAGCCGCTGTTCAGGAGATCCCGGTTGAGCCTTGCTACTTCATCAGCATGGAAGGGTATACCTGGCTCGAAAGAAACGAACTGCTCCAGTAGACCGATCTCGAACCAGTGTCCCTCGGCAAAGGTTACCTCTCCGAGCCGGTACCTTTCGCCGCTATCATAGATAAGCGTAACCGCAGCGCTTCGGGTTGCCGGATCCACTTCCAGGGTACGGGTAACAAATGTGCCGTCGAAATAGCCACGCCGTCGGGCACGGGTCTGGATGGTGTCTCGCAGGCTGGCATATTGACCGTGGTTGAGAATGTCGCCTTCCGCCGGGTGCTCTGGCAGATCGGCGTTAAACCGTTCATCTGACGCAGCTGCCCCCCTGATCTCCACGGTC
Organism: Marinobacter flavimaris; assembly: GCF_002933295.1. Classification (GTDB taxonomy): domain Bacteria; phylum Pseudomonadota; class Gammaproteobacteria; order Pseudomonadales; family Oleiphilaceae; genus Marinobacter; species Marinobacter flavimaris. The sequence goes on along the minus strand of NZ_PSSW01000001.1, from coordinate 402,955 downwards.
CGGGACGTAACTCGCACCGGCTCCCCCGGTGTAATGGACAGAACGAGCGTTGCCGTTGTGTCGGAACCACCCTCTTCAATCCGCCAATCAATCAACGGGCTGTAATACCCGAGCGCCCGCAATGCCTCCTCGGCCTGACCAACGGCCGTGGGGGCATAACGCCTGAGATTACTGGCACTGCGGCCTTCAACCTCCCCGATAAACGCCTGGGCATTTGATTTCAGATCCGGGTAGTCTCCCTCCATGTTCACGACGACCTGTTGCGCGCAAACCCACGACGGCAGCCAGCAGAGCAACAAGATCAAAAGCCGGACCCGGCCCGAATTCACGACTTGATAGATTGATAGCATCCGGCTATTTCAGTGTTGGTGGTAACAAGAAGGATTTCCGTTCAAGCGTGGGAGTTTAATGGCAGACGGTCAAGTTAATCCATGGTTGGCCTTTCGGACTGCCTTGAGCGGCTCAAGGGCGAGTCGTTTGTGGCGTTGAAATAAGCTAACCTGTCAGATACTTAGCAACAGACCGGACCCTGGCGAATGCTGAAGATAAATCGAGAAAACCTGAAATCCAGCCACCAGCTTGTCTGGTTCATCATTGATTTCCTGATGCTGGGCCTGCTGATCATCAACCTGGCGTTCATCATCTGGGACTCGATCTATAACTTTGTAGCCGTTCAGAATCTGCTGAAAGAGCATGCTCCGGCCATACAGTCGGCCTACCACCCCATCCATGAACGCTTCATCTTTTACGATCTGATCTTCGTCAGCATATTCCTGACCGAGTTCTTCGTCCGCTGGGGTTACGCCATCAAGGCAAAAATCTACGACCGCTGGTACTTCTACCCGTTTATTCACTGGTATGACCTGGTGGGCTGTATTCCGGTGGGAAGCCTGCGTTTCCTCCGTATCCTCCGTGTGATCTCCATCATCTATCGACTACACCAGTACAAGATCATTGACGTTACGAACACCAAGATCTACCGCTTCGTAAATTTCTATTACGAAGCCTTTATGGAAGAGCTCTCTGATCGCATTGTGCTGAAGGTGCTGAGCGGCGTGCAGCAGGAGGTCAAACTGGGCTCTCCGCTGTTTGACAAGATCCAGAAGGACATTCTCTATCCCCGACGGGACATGCTCTCCGACTGGATTTCCAAACGGGTTGCCGAGGCGGCCCAGGAAGGCTACGTACCCAATCGCGGAGCCCTCAGGAGCTACCTGGAAGACACAGTGGATAATGCCCTCAAACAGAACCTGGAACTGTCACGACTGAAATATCTTCCGGTGGTGGGCCCCACCATTCAGGAAACCCTGGAAGAAGCGGTCGGCGACATCGTTGCCCATGTCATCCACCAGATCCTCGAAGACCTGGCTTCAGCCTCCAATCACGCCTTCATTGAAGACATCGTGAATGTTTTCCTGCCGACACCCGGTGAAGTGAAAGCCGACGAAGCCCAGAACGAGGCCTTGATTAACCTGATTATCGAAATCATCGACGCAGTCAAGGACCAGGTGAACGTAAAACACTGGCGATCAGAGCTGCCGTGACTCGCTGGCGACAGGCCTTAAGACCAACAAAAAAAGAGAACATCCATGGATGTACAAGACACCCCGACTCATTATCAGCCGGCCCATGAGCTCCTGAAACAACTGGAGGCCGGCACCCTGACCAGCGAGGCACTGATTACCGCCTTACTGGAAAGAATCCGGGACCAGAACCCTGCCATCAACGCGATTGTGGCGCTGGATGAACACAGCGCACTGGCCAGCGCCCGCGAAGCGGATAAGCAACGCGCGCTCGCTGGTTTCCTTCCGCGGCCACATCCCCGGCCCGCCCGGCACCCAGTCCCGACCGGATCTGGTCGAGGGCGGCCCCATGGCCCGCAATGCCCGGGTCGGTTTATGGCTGGAGGATCCGCTGTGCCCGGTGGAGCATGAGCTCACCGGGGGTTATCGCACCCTGGGCAACTCCCTGGCCGACAGGGGCGCCCTGGTGAACCTGGATATCGATCCGGGCCGAAGTAAGCCAAGATCATCCGGAAATACAGGAGTACGTCCGGATGGCCGGAAAAGACTTCCATAGTTCCGGTAACTCCTGCAAGCGTCCCAGTTTCCGATAAGGTTTGACGAACAGCAGTTGCCTAATAAATGATAGTCCACCTACTTTTTAACCCACTGAAACTTGCTGGGAACAGCGTAAGGATGGAAAGGCATGAGCAGGGAATCCTTGCCGGAAGGCGGGCACCTGGGGTCCCGGGAAAAGCCAACGGGAAAGACGAGCGCAATTCACCGTAATCTTTTCCTGCAGGCGCTGAAATCTCTTCAGTTCGGTTCGTTATCGCTTACATGGCCGGATGGAAAGACGACCCGCCATGAAGGAAAACAAGACGGTGTGCATGCGGAAATGGCATTGCTGCAGTGGGATGTCATCGATCACCTGATCACCCACGGTGACGTGGGATTGGGCGAAGACTACATGGCAGGCAAATGGTCCACACCCGACTTGCTTGCCCTGATGCGCCTCGCCGCAGGCAATATCGTTGTTTTTGATCGGGTTTTGCACACCAGCGTATGGCTCAGGTTATGGCACTGGTGCAGGCACCGGTTGTCTTCCAATACACTGAAACGCAGCCGTAAGAACGTCCAGGAGCACTATGATTTAGGCAACGACTTTTATCAGCTCTGGCTGGACCGGAGCATGACATACTCCTGCGCCCTGTTTGACGGCAATACGTCCCTCTCGCTTTACGAGGCCCAGAAAGCGAAATATGAACGCATCCTTCAGCGACTGGCACCGGAACCGGGAAGCCGCATTCTGGAAATAGGCTGTGGCTGGGGTGGTTTCATGGAAATCGCAGCCACACACGGATGCCATGTGACCGGTGCGACCCTGTCCGGCGAACAGGCGGATTATGCCCGCCAGCGACTCGAGTCCGCCGGACTGGCGGAAAATGCCGAGGTTCGTTTACAGGACTACCGGGAGCTGTCCGGCCCCTTTGATTACCTGGTATCAATCGGGATGTTTGAGCACGTTGGCGAATCGTACTGGCCCGCCTACATGAGGGATGTGCACGACTACCTGAGACCTGGCGGCAAGGCAATGATACAGACCATTACCATTGCCGAGGAGCGATTTGAGCGATATCGCTCCGGCAACGACTTTTTGAGGGAACATATTTTCCCCGGTGGTATGCTGCCTTCCAGAAAGCGTTTTGAAGCTGTTGCCGCCGATAGCGGCCTGGTGGTGAACGATGTGTTCGAATTCGGGCAGGATTACGCCATTACGCTGGAAAAGTGGCTGGCGAACGTCGACGAACAGATACCGGCGATACGGGCGCTCGGGTACAGCGAGATGTTCGTGCGAAAGTGGCGGTTTTACCTGGCCAGCTGTGCCGGTATGTTTCGCGCCGGAGGTATCAATGTGATGCAGGTGGAGTTAAGCCGGGAGTAGCGACCCGGCTTTTCCGCAGCGACGAGCGTTATTGGCTGCAGGCATGGGAGCCTGTAGCCATGGGAATTATTCTTGACTTCGGGTGGGGTCCGCGGTTGCCCCCCAGCGCCATTGGGTAATCTCCGGCATATCCACGCCGTGCTCGATGATGTGATGCCGATGCTCGATCAGCCGGTCACGCAGCCATTGCTTGAGATAGGCGGCCCGTGACCCCAGTTGCGGAACCCGATCAATGACATCCGCCACCAGGTGGAAACGGTCCATGTCATTGCGCACCACCATGTCGAACGGCGTGGTGGTGCCTTCCTCCTTGTAGCCACGCACGTGGAGGTTCTTGTGATTGGTGCGCCGGTAGGTCAGGCGATGGATCAGCCAGGGATACCCGTGATAGGCGAAGATGATCGGTTTATCGGTCGTGAACAGGGTGTCGAAGTCCTTGTGTGACAGCCCGTTCGGGTGTTCCGCCTGGTCCTGCAGGGTCATGAGATCCACCACGTTGATCACACGCACCCTGAGCTCGGGCAGGTGGCGGCGCAGAATATCCACCGCCGCCAGGATCTCCAGAGTCGGCACGTCGCCGGCGGGCTCGGCCCGGCACTGGCTTGTTCGGTTTGTATAGGTTTTTCAAGATCAGGTCCTCCACAAAGTCAGGGATAGGAGTGCTTCAGGTCAGGCTCAGGTTTCTGTTGCGGCCGGATGACCTGCAGGCAAGCCCAAACTTCCCAGACCAGGAAAACCGCCAGCGCGACACGCTCCGCCAGGCCCGGCGCGATATCCAGTTGAATGGCGATCACGAACGCCGTCACCGCCGTCGCCGCGATCACCGACAGCACCAGCGAGGCGGCGCGCTGGCGGCGCCAGTCGAGCTGACGGCGAAAGGCCGCTGAAAACACGAACAGCGCGGCGAGTTCCAGTGCAAACGCCAGGCTGGCTGCCCCCCGGTGTATCTGCCCGGGCAGGTTCGGCGCCTGGCCGGGTGCCTCGATGGGAAACAACGCCGCCAGCAGGATACCGACCGCGGCCAGGCCGAACAGCAGTACCGACCAGGTCCGCAGCGGCCCCGGGCGCAGCGCGCCGCGCAGGGCCAGGGTCAGCGCCAGGTTACCCCAGCCATGCACGAAGGCGCCAACCATGAACAGCCAGCCAAACGGCTGGTTAGCCAGGTCGCTGACATAATCGCTGGTCCAGTCGACCCCGCTGCCGGTCAGGTGCAGGGCGATAATTGCCGCCCCGAACACCGCAACCCCCGCCAGCCCCAGCAGCGCAAGCCTGCGCACCGGCCATGAAAACCTGTGTTCCCTGGTCATACGTGCTTTCATCTCTCCTGAGTGTCTCCTGCGCGCCAGGACACCAACCCGACTCGCGATCTTCCTGGATGCGCGATACCCGCCCGCTCACCGTTGCCAAAGGATGTGAGCAGCTTCCAGGGGGATCGCCACACCATTGTGATGCGGCATGAGTCGCGCGGTATAGTCTGTCGCCGGGCGGGCCGCAGGGGCTGCTGCGCGATAGCTGTAGCCGCTTTCGCCGTCCGTCGGTTGCCGCAGGCGCTGCATCTCCACCCGTTCAGGTGCGCTACCGTCCCTGCCGTCGGCGTAGAGCTCAACCCGCACGGCCTCCGGATCAAGGTCTCCGAGGTAGACCTGAACCTCGAAGAGGTGTTGTTCACCGTCAGGCTCGACCTCAACGTCGCCGAAGCGTATCGCGGCCCATTTGTGATCCAGCGCGTGCCGCCATTCAACCAGTTCCGCGCCGACTCCCCCTTTGCCAGCGGCCCGCTCACGGTATGCAGCGGCAGCCGGGAGGTAGTGTTGCTCGGTGTATTCGCGCACCGTACGGTTGGTAGAAAAGCGCGGTGTCAACCGCGCCATGCTCTCGCGCATCCGGTTCACCCAGGCGGAGGGAATGCCTTGTTCATCACGCGTATAGAACTCGGGGATCACTTCGCGTTCGAGCAGGTCGTACAGCGCATCGGCTTCAGCCGCATCCCGGAACGGATCATCGCCATGTTCCTGGCCGTCCCCCAGTGCCCAGCCCACATCCGGAGTGTAGGCTTCCGCCCACCAGCCGTCCAATTCCGACAGATTGATACCACCATTGACAAGCACCTTCATGCCACTGGTGCCACTCGCCTCCCAGGGCCGGCGCGGCGTGTTGAGCCAGACATCCACGCCCTGCACCAGGTGCTCACCCAAGTGCATGTCATAGTCGCTCAGGAAGATCACACGGGCGCGCACCTCGGGCCGCTGGATGAATTGCATCCATTGCCGGATCAGGGCCTGGCCCGCCCGGTCCTGCGGATGAGCCTTGCCGGCCATAATGAGCTGCACCGGGCGCTGCGGGTCAGTCAGCAGGCGCAGCAGGCGCTCCGGGTCATGCAGCAGCAGGTTCGGCCTCTTATAGGTGGCGAAGCGGCGGGCAAAACCCAGCGTCAATACCCCGGGATCAAACAGCTGGTTCGCAGTATCAGCGGCCTCGGGCGCCTCGCCGGAGGCGGCCAGTTGCCGGGACAATCGATCACGGACGTAGTCAACCAACGCCTTACTGGCCGCCGTGCGGAATTGCCAGAGACGGGCGTCAGAGAGGGCGCGAATGTGCTGCTCATGGGTTTCCGTGGTCCCCAGCCAGCGTTCCTTGCCACAGGCCTCGGTCCAAAGATCATCCGCCGCCGCCGAGTCCCAGGTCGGCATGTGAACGCCGTTGGTCACGTGCGTAACCGGCACCTCATCCACGGGCCAGCGCGGGAACAGCGGCGCAAACAGGTGCCGGCTCACCTTGCCGTGCAGGCGACTTACGCCATTCACCGCCCCGCTGCCGCGGATCGCCAGGTACGCCATATTGAAATCCTCGGCCGGATCGTCCGGATTCCGGCGGCCCAGCGCCAGCAAATCGTCGAGCGTAATGCCGAGCTGGTTGCTTGCGTAGCCACCCAGGCAGTGCTCGATGAGGCCTGGTGGGAAACGGTCGAAGCCAGCGGCCACCGCCGTGTGGGTGGTGAAGAGATTGCCCGCGCGCGTGGCGGCCAGCGCAACGCCGAACGGCTGACCGGTCCGCTGCATGAAGTGGCGGGCGCGCTCCAGCACGGCCAGAGCCGCATGCCCTTCGTTCAGGTGGCAGACTTCCGGTTCGATACCGAGCGCGGCGAGCAACCGCCAGCCGCCAATCCCGAGGATCACCTCCTGCATCAGGCGTTGATCCGGCGCGCCCCCGTAAAGCTCACTGGTTATTCCCCGGTACGGCGGGTAGTTCGCCGCATCGTTGCTGTCCAGGAGGTAAAGCTTCACACGGCCCACCTGGACCTGCCAGGCGCGCAGCCAGATCGGGTGGCCGGGCAGGCCGAGCTGTATCCGCAGCCACTCCCCGTTGGAATGACGCAACGGCATGATTGGCAACTGGCCGGGATCGTTATACGGGTAAAGCGCCTGCTGTGCACCGTCCCGGTCGATCAGCTGGCGAAAATAGCCTTGCTGGTAGAGAAGCCCCACGCCAATCACCGGAACACCCAGATCGCTGGCGGCCTTGAGCTGATCGCCCGCCACGTTGCCCAGCCCGCCGGAATAAATGGGCAGGGCCTCGCTCAGCATGAACTCCATGCTGAAATAAGCGGCACAGGTTAAAGGCGGCCGCGGGTAGGTTTGCTGAAACCACGCCGGCGCCCGAGCGGCATCTCGCCTGGCCTGCACCAGGTCCCCGACGTCTTTACGGAACGCCGGATCGGCCAGAAGTCCCTGGAGCTTCTCCCGCGAGACCGTCTGCAGAACGACCCAGGGGTTACGTGTGGCTTGCCACAACTCGGGATCCAGCTGCCGCCACACCTGGTCGGTCGCATGATTCCATGACGAACGCATATCCAGGGCCAGCTCGGCCAGGGCATCAAATCCCTCGACATCCGTATGCAGCGGGCCGTATAGCAGCTGGCTGACAGGGGTTTCATTGTTCATGGGGTCTCCTTCCTTATTAAGACCGGGGCCTGCGCCCGTTGATAGCCCTTGCGCCGCCGCTCACCTGCGCCGCGGCTCACCAGAGTGGTGCCCCTGCCAGGGTCAGTTGTGCTCCGGGGGATTAAACCGCGGTTGCGTGGTCTTCATCAGGACCACCACGCCGACAACCGCCGACAGCAGCGAGCCTGCAATCACACTGAGACGGGCATTGCGAAATACCTCCGGATCGGGAAAGGCGAGGCCGGCGATGAACAGGCTCATAGTGAAACCGATGCCGGCGACAAGGGCCACGCCGGCGAGCTGGCCCCAACTCACCGACTCTGGAAGTCTTGCCACCCCGAGTCGCACCGCAAGCCAGGTGAAGCCAAAAATACCCAGCGGTTTCCCGGCGAACAGCCCTAGCAAGATCCCCAGCGACGTCGGAGAGGCAAGCGTGGCTGCACTCGCCAGCGTTAGCACAATGCCCGAGTTGAAGAACGCGAAGATCGGTACCACGCCGAGCGCCACCCACGGCTGAAGCGCCTGTTCCGCATCTTTCAGCGGCGAGAAAGAGCGAGCGCCCTGTCTGGCCCGCATGGGAATCGCAAGACCTATGGCCACCCCGGCGAGCGTCGCGTGAACGCCGGACTTAAGCACTGCGACCCAGAGAAACACACCCACGACGACGTAAGCCCCGGTACGCGTGACCTTGAAGATATTGAGCGTTACCAGGGCCACAATCCCCAGGGCCGCCAGCACCAGTGATGTTGTGGCAAGCTGCTCCGTATAGAACAACGCGATGATGACGATTGCCCCCAGGTCGTCGAAAATCGCGACCGCCGTCAGAAACACCTTGAGCGAGACCGGCACACGCGGGCCAAGCAGTACCAGCACGGTCAGCGCCAGCACCGCGTCGGTTGCGGCGGGAATCGCCCAGCCGCGCATGGCCTCCGGATCGCCGGCGTTGAACGCTGTGTAGATCAGCGCAGGGACAGCCATGCCACCCAGGGCGGCGAAACCGGGTGTGGCAATCGCCTTGGGTGTCGCCAGTTGCCCTTCCAGCACCTCACGTTTCAGCTCCAGGGCAATGAGCAGGAAAAAGAATACCATCAGCCCATCATTGATCCAGAGGATGATTGGCTTGTCGATGGCAAACTCACCCACGCGCAAGGACACCGGTAAATGGTGGACTATGTCATACCAGGCTTGCGCGGGAGAATTGTCGATCAGCAGCGCAAGCAGCATCGCCGCGAGCGTCATCAGGCCCGCGATGAGCTGCAGGCGCGACGAAGCACCGGAACTCACCGGCACCCCCCCGACGTGCTCGCAATCCGGGCAGGCACGAACTCAGTCCCCACTTTGCTTGGCATCGAAGTAACGGTGAAGTCGATTGTAGATCGGGCAGAACACCAGCCCGGCATAGGCGCCATATAGGAAACTCTCAATCAGGCCGACCACAAATCCCCACCAGGTCAGCCACTTGAATCCCGGCAATACCTGCTCAAGAAACGCATGCATATGCAGGCTTTGGGGCGTTACCAGTCCATAGATAACGCAGACAATGAAGGTGACCGCTGCGAACAACCCCAGCGCCCAGGTAACCAGTTTCGTGTTAAGCATGTTCCACTCCCATCAATGGCGATGACCCGAGGGTCGGTCCTGATTGCTGTCCGGTTTGTCCGGCTTGTCCGTCTTGTCGGACGCGCCATGTCCGCCGTGCCCGCCTCCGCCGTGACCACCATGCCCACCGTGACCGAACATGTGCATGGCCACGAACAGGATGCCGATAACCACCCAGAACCAGTTTTCCGCTAACCATTCCATATAACCCTCCTCCGTCTGCGGTTGCGCCCGACTGCCATTGTGTGATCTCCGGAGCGGGCATGCATCTCCAGCGAGATAAGCAAACCACAGTCACCTGAGTTCAACCTGAATTATTGGAGCGAACCGGATCGGGATTTGACCTCAATCAAGTCAGGAATGGGAAACTTTCTGCGGACAAATAAAAAAGGCAGACCAGTAGCTTACTGATCTGCCTTTCTCTTAGATGGTAGCGGGGGCTGGATTCGAACCAACGACCTCCGGGTTATGAGCCCGACGAGCTACCAGACTGCTCTACCCCGCATCAAACTTTTCATCAATTCTTTCTACTGAGTCCGCCTCTTGGTCGGGCTCATAAGCCGAAGGTCGATGACTCCCTCCGGCTTTCTCGGGATTGGGAGCCCGACGAGCTACCAGACTGCTCTACCCCGCATCAAACTGGTTGTTGCTCAGGGAACCCCTGATCAACGTGGCGCGCATGATAAGGGCTGAGCCTGGCACTGTCAAAGGAAAGTTCCGGTTTTCCGGAAACTTACCGCTCCAGAATCGCTGTTACCCCCTGCCCGCCTGCGGTGCAGATGGAGATCAGGCCGCGGCCACTGCCCTTTTCCTCCAGCAACTTGGCCAGGGTCGCAATGATGCGCCCGCCGGTGGCGGCGAACGGATGGCCGGTGGCCAGGCTGCTGCCTTTTACATTGAGTTTGTCCCGGTCGATGCTGCCCACCGGCTTGTCCAGCCCCAGACGGTCCTTGCAGAAGGCGGGATCCTGCCAGGCTTTCAGAGTACACAGCACCTGCGAGGCGAAGGCTTCGTGGATCTCGTAGAAATCGAAATCCTGAAGTGTCAGCCCCGCTTTTTCCAGCATCCGGGGTACGGCGTAAGCTGGCGCCATCAGCAGCCCCTCTTTCTTGTCCACAAAATCCACCGCTGCCACCTCGGAGAACGTCAGCCACGCCTTCACCTCATGGTTATTCTCTTTCGCCCACTCCTCACTGGCCAGCAGCACGCAGGAGGCGCCATCAGTCAGCGCCGTGCTGTTGGCCGCCGTCATGGTGCCGTTGTCCCGGTCAAACACCGGCTTGAGCGTCGCCAGCTTCTCAAGGGTTGTATCCGGCCGCAGAATATTGTCCTTGTCCAGCCCCGCCAGCGGCGTCAGCAAATCTTTAAAGAACCCCTCTTCATAGGCCTTGGCAAGCTTCTGATGACTCTCCCAGGCCAGCCTGTCCTGATCTTCCCGGGGAATGTCCCACTCCCTGGCCATCACCTGGGCATGCTCCCCCATGGACATGCCGGTGCGAGGCTCCCGGTTCTCCGGAACCAAGGGCACGAGGTGCGCGGGCAGGAACCGCGCCAGAATCTTCAACCGCTCGCCGGTGGTTTTGGCCCGGTTCAGATCCAGCAGAATCTCCCGAAGCCCCTCGCTTACACCAATCGGCGCATCGGACGTGGTATCGGTACCACCGGCAATACCACATTCGATCTGCCCCAGGGCAATCCTGTTGGCCACCAGAATGGCTGCCTCCAGCCCCGTCCCGCAGGCCAGCTGAATATCATAAGCCGGTGTCTCCGGCGCCAGACCACAACTCATCGCCGACTCCCGGGTAAGGTTAAAATCCCGGGAATGCTTGATCACCGCCCCTGCCGCCACTTCCCCGAGGCGCTTGCCCTGAAGACTGTACCGATCCACCAGCCCCCGCAGCGCGGATGTCAGCAACTCCTGGTTACTGATCTTGCTGTAGGCGGTATTGGACCGCGCAAACGGAACCCGGTTACCACCCAGCACTGCTACGCGGCGAATACCCGAAGGGGCTGTGCTGGTCTTTTTTGAAGTAGCGGTTTTCTTGCGTGGAGTTTTCGATGCTTCTGCCATGATCAATCCAATCCTTTTGCGGAAAATTTCATTGCCGGATGGAGCATTGGGGGCTGGCCTCCCAAAACCGTGCGGAGCCATGGATGGCGGAGCCGAGCGTACAAGGACGTATTCACAGCGTGTTTTGGGAGGCCAGCCCCCAATGCTCCCTGCACCCAGGCTGGCAACAAGTGTAGCGACAACGCACAATGCCTCATTGGCACCCCTGACAACACCCTACAGGCATTGAGTCAATCCAAAAACTGTCCGATTCTTTACCCTGTAGACAATCCGCATCCAGAGAACCGATTGCAACCACAAGGAAGCCCCCATGTCCGACCTCTATCTTAGACTGGTAAACACCCCCGTTGGTAGAACCGCCGCACAATCCCTTGGTCTCCCCGCGCCCGCGCCACTGAAGCGCCTGAAGCGCACCGACCAGCCATTTATCGAAGGCAAGGTGCTCATCGGCGCCGCCAACGGCGGAAAAGCCATTGCCACTTTAGGCAGTATTCTCGGCGCCAGCGCGGCCACCCTTCATCACGCCAGCGAAAGCAATCGCCTGGCGGACTCATCGAAAGCCGGCAACAAAGCCCGGCCGCTGGACCTGGCCTCCGACATCAACCAGCAGTTTTCGGCGCTGGTGTTTGACGCCACCGGCCTGAAAGGTCCGGCCGACCTGCGGGCACTATACGACTTCTTCCACCCCACCATCAAAAAACTGGGCAGCAACGCCCGCGTTCTGGTAATCGGCCAGAATCCCGCCAGTTGTCGCAAGGCGCCGCAGGCCGCCGCGCAACGGGCACTCGAAGGCTTCGTACGCAGCGTTGGCAAGGAAATCGGCAAGAAAGGCTCCACGGCGAACCTACTGTGGATGGCCCCAGGGGCAGAGAAGCAACTGGATTCCAGCGTGCGGTTCTTCCTGTCTGCCCGCTCTGCCTATGTGTCCGGCCAGGTCGTGAAGGTCGGCAAAGGCAACGCTGCCCCTGCCACCAATCCCGTCGCACCACTGACTGGAAAGGTGGCACTGGTCACCGGAGCGTCCAGGGGTATCGGTGCTGCCATTTCTGAAACCCTCGCCCGGGACGGCGCCACCGTGATCGGCCTCGACATTCCGCCGGCCATGGAAGAACTGGAAAAGGTCACATCCGCTATCAACGGGAAGGCTCTGGCCTGCGACATTACCGACGACAAAGCACCAAAGTTGATCGCCGACTTCATCGAAGAGCATTTCGGCGGCGTCGACCTGGTCATTCACAATGCCGGCATCACCCGCGACAAGACCCTTGGCAACATGCCGGAGCACTTCTGGGATATGACCATCGCAGTCAATCTGACCGCGGAGGAGTTGATCGACGAGGAACTGGCAAAGCGGGAGCTCATGAAAGAAAACGGACGCATTGTCTGTATTTCCTCCATCAGCGGCATCGCCGGCAACTTCGGACAGACCAACTACTCAACCGCCAAGTGCGGAGTGATCGGCTACGTGGAAGCCATGGCCCGGCAACTGAAAAACGGCATCACCATCAACGCCGTCGCCCCCGGGTTTATCGAAACCCGGATGACCGCCGCCATGCCGGTCACCATCCGAGAGGCCGGTCGTCGGATGAACAGCTTGTCCCAGGGCGGGCAACCGGTGGATGTGGCCGAGGCCATCGCCTGGTACTGCAGCCCTGCCTCCAATGGAGTGAATGGCAATGTTGTGCGCGTTTGTGGGCAGTCTTTGATTGGAAAGTAAAAAAGGGCCGATCCTCGCGGATCGGCCCTTTTTTGGAATTTTGGTGGGTGGTACTGGGATCGAACCAGTGACCCTCGCCTTGTAAGGGCGATGCTCTCCCAGCTGAGCTAACCACCCGGGAATACTTCATAAATAAAAGTGGCGGAGCGGACGGGACTCGAACCCGCGACCCCCGGCGTGACAGGCCGGTATTCTAACCAACTGAACTACCGCTCCGCATCAATTCCGGCCCTTGGGCCCGAACCTGAAACCGGATGGGGTGATCCGGTGATGCAACTGAAAGTGGTGGGTGGTACTGGGATCGAACCAGTGACCCTCGCCTTGTAAGGGCGATGCTCTCCCAGCTGAGCTAACCACCCACTTTCAAGCCTTCCTATCTAATCTAAAAAGGCATTCACTTGCTTGCCAGCCGTGCTGTCTCAACCAAGTGAGAGGCGCATTTTAAGCATTTGGCTGACGGTGTCAAATATTTTCCGGCAATTTTATAAAAAAACCTGCAAGCCATTCAAAAGCGTACAGTTTTTAAGCAAATTCAGTTTTTACCCGAGGTCTTGCTAGCGGTTTTGACTGCCCGTATGGCCGGGCGATTCTGGCCCGCCTGCTGAGCCTTCTCCTGCAGGGACAATTCACTGACACGACTGCGCCTGTCTTCCGGAACCGCCCGATTGGCCAGGGAGCAGTTCAGGTCATCAAGCCGTTTCTGCAGATCGCCCCAGCTATCGAGTAGTTGGGGGACCACATCATCGGCCAGTTTTTCAAATCTGAGTCGAAGAGAATCCTTGAGAGCCATTGTTTTAATTTCCCGAGTCCTTCACCTGCCGTCAGTGTAGTCAGCACTCAGAAAATCCACCAGCCACCACCGGATTCTGCTTCTTCCCGACGCTCACGTTCCTGCTCCAACTTGGCGTACTCACGCTCCAACCTGTCGATTTTCCGATCCGTTTCCAGGGGAACCGTGGGACCACCGCCGAACGGCCAGAACCAGGACGTGGATTCGTACTTGCCCTCCTGCTTCAGGCGCTCGATCTCGAGCTCACGCTCCTCCTCCAGCAGCACCAGTTGCCGCTCGTAATCCAGGTCTTCATTCACTTCCACAATGGAGGTAGCCGCGTGGTTTGGCGCCAACAGATCACTGTTCAGAAAACGGGTGGAAACAATCTCCTCTGCCTGCATGGCATATTCCCGCGTCACCAGCTGGAGGTCGCCCTGATTCAGCGAATGATCCGGATCCAGGTCCGGATGCCGTTGGCCCGGTTCCGAAAGCTCGTTATAACGCAGGTAATAGATCTGTCCTGGCTCAACGTCCAGCGTGGCATCGGCGATCAGGCTAAGACTGAAGGAGTTCATGCCCTCCAGACCAAGCAAAGGTCGGCGCATGGCAATGTGGCGCTCTCCGGGGCTTACCTCAAGCCAGGTGAAGCTGTCGTTGCGAATGTTGAAATAGTGGGTGTCATCTATGTAGACACTGGGCGCTTCAATTTCATCAGCCGCCCATTGGGAGTGTGTCCTGTAGAAGTACAGCACCGCGTTGCGCCGATCCCAGCTATCGTTGTCGATATGAACGAAGTCATGCCCGGAAACCGGATGCAGGAACGACCCGACGCTTTTGCCGATGGACTGATAAACCGTACAGCCCGGCAACGCCAGCAACAGCCACATCGCTGCCAGAAGCCGGGGAACAAGAAAAACGGAAGGCACTCGGGTTTTCATTGTTGTTAACTCTTCATCCTGATTGCGAGTTGCCTGATCTTAACAACTGCACAAAAACAGAAATGAGAGCTACCGCAAGGGATGGCTACAAACCGTTACAAAACCCGAAATGCCGATTGCTGGACCACGCTACGGGCAGTTACTGCCCGCTGATCTGGCTCCGTAACTGATTCACCTCTTCAGACAGCCGAACCAGACGGGAGGTCAGTTGTGACCGCGAGGCATCGATAGACTCAACCGTGCGCTTGAGACTGGCCACCTCATTACGGAGCGCCTGAACCCGGCCATCATCGGCCAGCTCATCGGTCTCCCGCTCCAGGGCCGAGATCCGACCCTCCATGCCGCTGATTCCCAGCTTCTGCTCCTGCTCAAAACGCCGGATACGGCTCTCGATCACCTGATCCACATCCGCCAGCTGCTGGCTCAATTTCGTCAACTGATCCGTCGCCTGCCGGTTGGCATCCTGCAGCGCTGCAATCGACGTCTCCGTTTGTTGTTTCAGGGCTGCAATATCGGCGGAAAGCGAGGACCGGACCTTTTCAACCGACGTCTCAAGCGAACCAATGGCCTGCTTGCCCTCAGCAAGGCCGGATTCCAACGCGGCAATCCGTTCCTGCTGCTCATCCAGGCGCTTCTTGTTGCGTTCATTGGCAATGGCCCAGAGTTTCCGGATCTCACTGTCTGCCGTATCCAGACGCTTCGTATGCGCCGCGATCTGCTCCTCCAGAGTAGCGCCCCTCTCCTGAAGGTTTTCCCCCGTTTCCGAAAGCTCGCCCTCAAACCGAGCAAGCGCCAGCTTGCTCTGCCGCGCCCAGTAATCCGCTTCTTCAAGCTGCCCTTCCAACGCCTGAACCCGCTGCTCCTGGGAGTACCAGCCAGCACCCGCGGCAACGGCCAGCACAATCAACAACACCCACAGCATTGCCGAGCTACCGCGACCATTGCCGCCGCCACTTCCTTTACCGCCCTTGCCACCTTTGGGAGGCTTCGTTGGTGTCGACGATTCGCCTTTCCCTCCGGACGCTGGCCTGGACTTTCTTTCCGCCGCCTTCTTCGGCTCGGCACTACCAATCGGTCGTTCAGCCCTCAACTCATCATCATCTGGACGGATGGGTTCCATTACAGCTCCTGACTATGGACGGTTAAAACAATAGGGATCGATAATACCTGTACTTAGGCGCAGGTAAAAATGACGCCTTGCCAATACATGCTCTTGCACAGAGTCGGGGGGCTGGATGGAGGCTCTTTCCGGAAATGTCTGAAGCCAGGGATGGCTTCAGTCAAGCCCACATGGATGTGCTCGTAGCGTTTTCCGGAAAGAGCCTCCATCCTGCCCTACTCCGAAGCCATAAGTTTGCATGGTAAGTAGGCAAAACATACAATGGCCGGCTTTCCAATTATCACAGGACTGTTGCATATGCAGCCGCTTGTAGGACTCATCATGGGCTCCAAATCCGACTGGCCCACCATGGAACACGCCGCCACCATGCTCGAAAAACTCGGCGTGCCCTATGAAACCAAAGTCGTCTCGGCCCATCGCACACCGGATCTGCTTTTTGACTACGCCAAAACAGCCGCAGACCGCGGTTTGAAAGTCATTATTGCGGGCGCCGGCGGCGCAGCGCACCTGCCGGGCATGGTTGCCTCGCAAACCGCCCTGCCGGTCCTTGGTGTTCCTGTTCAGTCCAAAACCCTGAATGGCCTGGATTCATTGCTCTCCATCGTCCAGATGCCAGGCGGCATCGCTGTCGGCACCCTCGCTATTGGCAAAGCCGGCGCAACCAACGCTGGCCTGCTGGCAGCGCAGATTATTGGCACCTCAGACGACAGCGTACGCAAAGCGGTTGAGCAGTTCCGGGCCACACAGACCGAAACGATTCTGGACAATCCTGATCCTCGGGACCAGTAACAGGCAGGAGAACTCGAATGAGAATTGGTGTACTGGGCGCCGGCCAACTGGGAAGAATGCTGGCACTGGCCGGATACCCACTGGCCAAGACCTTTGTTTTCTATGACATGTCCGGCAGCCCCAGTGCTGGCCTTGGTGAAGTCATCATCGATCGCGAGGGCCAGTACCTGGACGATTTCCTCTCCCGGGTCGACCGTGTTACCTATGAGTTCGAACACCTGCCAGTAGACGTGGCCGAGAAAATTGCTACTCACAAACCGGTTCACCCCTGCCCCCGGGCGTTGCAGGTGTGTCAGAACCGGGAAGCGGAGAAGACTCTGTTCGGCGAGCTGGGCATCCCCACGCCAGAATGGAAAATTGCCGAGAGCGCCGCCTCGTTGAAAGCCGCGGCCGAGGAACTTGGCTGCCCGGTGGTAGCGAAGTCCAACACCGAAGGATACGACGGCAAAGGCCAGGCCGTACTCAAATCGCCAGAGGAAGCCGAGGCCGCCTGGGCCTCCATCGGCCACCCCCGCCTTATCGTGGAGAAGTTCGTCGACTTCCACCGGGAAGTGTCGATTATCGCCGTTCGCGCTGAAGACGGTGAACTGGCCTTCTACCCGATGGCGGAGAACACCCACCACGAGGGAATTCTGCGCTACTCCATCGCGCCTGCTCCGAAGCTCGAGAAGCACGTTCAGGAAGATGCGGAGCGGTACATCAAGGCACTACTGAACGAATTGGACTATGTCGGCGTATTAACGCTTGAGTTGTTCGAGACAACCGATGGCCTGGTCGCCAACGAGATGGCGCCGAGGGTTCACAACTCGGGGCACTGGACCATCGAAGGCGCGATGACCAGCCAGTTCGAGAATCATATTCGCGCGGTTAGCGGACACCCTCTTGGCAATGTTGCTCCACGTGGGTTGAGCTGCATGATCAATATCATCGGAGAGCACGGCGACATCGAGCGAATCCTCGAACTGCCCTACGCCCATGTTCATCTCTATAATAAGGGTGAACGACCGGGTCGGAAGCTGGGCCACGTAAACATACTGGCCGACAGCTACGAAGAGCTTGTCTGGCGGGTGAAGAACTGCGCCCAGTTCCTGCCGGGCAGCCCAGAGTTTAAAAGTTCTTTAACACCAAAGGGTTGATCTGACTCAAATCGACCCTATATTGGGGTAACGAACATCAACATAAACAGAGAGACAGGGAGAACGACCTCATGGCATTTGAACTTCCCGCACTGCCCTACGAAAAGAACGCACTGGAACCGCACATCTCTCAGGAAACACTCGAGTACCATTACGGCAAGCATCACAACACCTACGTCACCAAGCTCAATGGCCTGATCGAAGGTACGGACAACGCCAACAAATCTCTTGAAGACATCATCAAGAGTGCCAGCGGCCCGCTGTTCAACAACGCCGCACAGGTCTGGAACCACACCTTCTACTGGCACTGCCTGAGCCCGAACGGCGGTGGTGAACCCACCGGTGCTGCCAAGGAAGCGATCGAGAAGGCGTTCGGTTCTTTCGAAGATTTCAAGAAAGAATTCAATGACAAAGCAGCCAACAACTTCGGTTCTGGCTGGACCTGGCTGGTGAAAAAAGCGGACGGCTCCGTTGCCATCGCGAATACCAGCAATGCTGAAACGCCGTTGACCGGTGCCGACAAGCCGGTACTGACCGTCGACGTCTGGGAGCACGCGTACTACATTGACTATCGCAACTCCCGCCCGAACTACCTGGAAGCTTTCTGGAACCTGGTGAACTGGGATTTCGTAAACGAAAACCTGGCCTGATCCCGGCCTCGCTTCCAGACACAGTCTAAAACGACTGTGATCAAGCGCCCGCCCCTGGCGGGCGTTTTTGTGTCTGCCATACCCAAGCAATTACAATTTGATACAAGCACACTCTGAAATCTTTGGAAAAATCGCCGATACTCCATGAAGATATCGCGAACCTGAACCATACTTGAAAACAACCATCAGGGTGAGCCCCCACGCACATCACCCAAAGTGCGACACCTTTGCCCTGAACCTTGCAGATCAGCGGCTCTGCAAAAACCGGAACAAGACAGGCTTGAATGCAAAACTCCTTCGAGGTTGAACATCGCCTGGGCTATCGAATCTTACGGTGGATTCTTGCGGTGGCCCTTGCCAGTGGCGTCGTTGTCAGTGCCATACAGGTCATCCTGGACGCCCAACGTGTGTCCAGAGGGCTGGATAGCGATGCCAAGCAAACCATCGCGATGGTGAAAGACGCAGCCACCCAGGCGGTGTTCAGCATCGACGCCGAACTCGCGCAACAAGTCGTGGACGGCCTCTTCGCCAAGGAAGCGGTCCACATGGCCCGCATCGTCCACCCTGACGGCGACCCACTGGGAGATCGCAGCCGTCCACTCCAGGAAACCGCTTTCCGCCCGGTCACCGATCCGATTTTTGACGCCGATCGGCTCTATCGGGAGCCGCTTTTCCGCGAAGGTAATCCGGAAGACGTCTACGGCTTTCTTGACGTTCACTACGACACCGCAGCAGCGGCCCGTACCTGGTTGGACAGGGCGGCTGTCACTTTCGCTTCCGGCATGGCCACAGCTCTCATTCTCGGCATGGTGTTGTTCTATGTATTCCACCTGCTCCTGACGCGCCCCCTCCTCCGAATTGTCAATTCCGTGAGGCAGGTGGATCCTGCGCACCCGGATGACCGCCTGGTCACCACGCCATCCGGCCACCAGAGCGACGAACTTGGCCTCTGGGTAAACGCAACCAACAACCTCCTGGTGGCCATTGGCGACAGCCAGAAACGCCATCGCGAGGCGGAGGACCGGGTGAGCCGTCTCTCACGTTACGACCAGCTCACTGGCCTGCCCAGCCGGGATACCTTCATGGAGTTGCTGGTGCGGGATATTGAGGATGCCGCCAGGCGCAACGCCCAACTGTCGCTGATTGTCTGCGGCATCGACGATTTCAAGTCGGTGAACGAGCAGTGCGGTTTCCGGTCCGGGGACCTTATTCTACAAACCGTTGCCGACCGCCTGACCAACAAACTGGACAATGCCCGCTTCACCATTGCACGCCTCGGCAGCGACCAGTTCGTTGTTGTCCAGAAGGGACTTCGGGACGGGTTCCAGGCTGCAGATACAGCTGAGCGAATCCTGGCCTGTGTCAATGAGCCCATGCTGGTCGAAGACCAGAACATCTCAATCAGCGCCACCCTGGGGGTTGCTCTTTACCCCTCCGACACCAGCAAGGCAGACCGACTGCTTCAGAGTGCCGAACAGACCATGACCCTGGCCAAGCAGAACGGTCACAACCACTTCCAGTTCTATGTCGCCAGCATTGACCAGGAAATCCGGGACCGGAAGCAACTGGAAAAGGATTTGTCCCAGGCTCTTGGTAATCACCAATTTCATCTGGTTTACCAGCCCCAGATCAATCTGGAGAGCAAACGGGTAATCGGGGCAGAGGCATTGTTACGTTGGGAGCACCCGACTCGTGGCTCGGTTCCCCCCGACTTCTTTATCCCGGTGGCCGAAGCAAACGGCTCTATCGTGGAAATTGGCCAGTGGGTTCTGGACCAGGCCTGTTGGCAGGCAGCTCGCTGGGCCTCGGACGGCTCGCCGCTTCGTATTGCTGTTAATCTCTCGGCCGTTCAGCTGCGCCAGGAAAGCATTGTCGATGATATTCTCGATACCCTGCGACGGCACAAGATACCGGCCGGTCGGCTGGAGCTGGAGGTAACAGAAACCAGCTTCATGACGAACCTGTCAGACGCCGTAGCCAAACTCCACAGACTCAACAAAGCGGGGATAAGCATCGCGGTGGACGACTTCGGAACCGGCTATTCGTCCCTGACCTACCTCAAACAGATGCCGGTACAGCACCTGAAGATCGACAAACAGTTTATCCGCGATCTGCTGGTCAATGAGGAAGATACCCGAATCGCCAATACCATCATCGACCTTGGCAAGAGTCTGAACCTGTCAGTGGTTGCTGAAGGGGTGGAAACGGCAGAGCAGGAATATTACCTGAGCCAGCGTGGCTGCAAGCTCGCCCAGGGCTATTTCTTCAGCAAGCCGTTGCCGCCGCGTGAATTTGAGACCTTCGTTAAAGGTTTTCACGAGCAGATCGTGGAAAATAACCTCTGAACCACTACCTCTAGGAGTTGCCATGGGAACCACTGTTATCGGCCTGATCGTTATCGCCGTCGTTGTTTTCTATCTGGTCTTTATCTACAACCGCCTGGTTTCCCTGCGCAACCAGTTCAAAAACGGGTTTGCCCAGATTGATGTTCAACTGCAGCGTCGGCACGACCTTATTCCGAATCTTGTGGAAGCGGCAAAAGCCTATCTGACTCACGAAAAAAGCACTCTCACCCAGGTGATGGAAGCCCGCAACAATGCGGTCAGCGCCCAAAAAGATGCCGCCAAGGATCCTGGCGATGGAACCAAGATCCAACGCCTGGGCAGCGCCGAAAACCTGCTCACCAAGGCGCTCGCAAATTTCTACGCCGTGGCCGAGAACTATCCGGAGCTGAAGGCCAACGAAACCATTCAGCAACTGATGGAAGAACTCTCCAGCACCGAGAACCGGGTCGCCTTTGCCCGCCAGGCCTATAACGACGGCGTCATGAGCTACAACATCTTCCGGGAGCAGTTCCCGAATAATGTTATCGCCGGCATGTTTGCGTTCAAGGAAACGTCGCAACTGGAACTGGAATCACCGGAAGCCCGTCAGGCACCGAAAGTGGCCTTCTGAGGCCCTGAATCATGGCTCATCCCGGTTTCTTTCAGCGCCAGGCACACGCCCGGCGCAACACCACTCTGCTGGTTTTTCTTTTCCTGACGGCGGTCGCGTTTATCACGCTTGCCGTCTGCCTTGTTGGTTATTTCGTAACCCGTAGCGAATCCTCCTTTCTTGCGTTCCACCACTGGCTGCTCTCCAATCATGGCCTGCTGACCGCCGTTACGGTTGTTTCCCTGATTGTTCTGGGCTCCCTGCTCCGCTGGGTTGATCTGGCCGGAGGTGGCGACCGAGTCGCCAAAATGGTTGGCGCCAGACCCATTGACCCCGATACCCGCGACAGTGACGAGCGCAAACTGCGCAACATCGTTGAGGAAATGGCTATTGCCAGTGGTGTCTCGGTGCCGGAACTCTATGTGATGGATCAGGAAACCGGCATCAACGCTTTTGTGGCCGGCTATACGCCGGGCGAGGCTGTTATGGTCGTCACCCACGGCGCCATCACCCAGTTATCCCGGGACGAACTGCAAGGCGTGGTCGCCCATGAATTCAGCCATATTTTTAACGGGGACATGCGGCTCAACGTTCGGCTCATTGCCCTGCTTGCCGGCATCCTGATGATCGGACAGATTGGCGGCTTTCTGCTGCGCGCATCCTTCTACCGCGGCCATCGTGTGGGTCGATCACGGGACGGCCGGGCCCAAGCGGCCATGGGCATCATTGGTCTGGCCCTTTTTGTAATTGGCTATGTGGGCGTTTTCTTTGGCCGGCTGATACAGGCAGCGGTTTCCAGGCAACGCGAAATGCTGGCAGACGCATCCTCCGTGCAATTTACCCGCAATCCCGAAGGCATTGCCGGAGCGCTGTTCAAGATCGGAATGAAGGGCGGATACCTGGACACAACCAGCCACGCCAGCGACATGAATCACATGTGCTTTGGCGAAAGTGCGCGGATGAAGTTCACCTCTTTGCTGGCATCCCACCCGCCCATAGATGAGCGAATCAATGCCATTCAGCCTGGCATGCTGGCCAGATTGCGAAGCCGGCTCAGGGATACCGAACCAGGCGCCGATCTCTACCGGGGAGGCTCTGGAGCACCAGAAGCGGGCGCGTCCGGGTTTAGTGGCGCGGCAACCGACATACTCGGGCCGGTTACCGGCAGGAGTGGCAGAACCTCACCGCTTGCGTCCAGCCCGGAAAAAACCATAAAACCGGCCCGGAAATTTTCAGATCAGGTCGGCACTATCAACCGGCAAAGCGAAGATTTCGCCCTGCGTTTTCTGGAACGCCTGCCAGCCACCTTCCGAAACCTGCTGTACACCCGGGCCGGGGCCACGCAGCTCTGCTATGCCATGCTGATCAGTGAGCTACCGCGTCCACAGCAAACGGAACGGCTGAACCTGCTTCCGGCACACTCGGTATTGGGCAGCCAGCCGGATCTACTCGAGAAACTGCTGCCGGCACTGAAAACCATCGGCGATGGCGTCCGTTTCCCTGCCCTGGAACTGGCCATGCCTGCCCTTCGCAAGCTGGACCCGGAAGAGCGGGAGTTGCTCATTACCAATGTCCAGAAACTGGTGGCGGCGGATAACCGGGTTACACTGTTTGAACTCGCTATGACAAGCTTCCTGTCACGCCACCTGGGCGACGAAGCAGCCAGAGTGGTACCGGTGCGCTATAAGAGCTACAAGCCGGTCATGCCGGCCCTCCAGAGGCTCCTGAGCTTGATGGCAAGGGCTGGGTCTGAGTCCCAATCTGACGCCGAGAAGCTCTATCGGGAGGCGATGGCCGGCTTCATGAATGCGAAGGATGGAGTGGAGCCGGTTCTGGAAAAAGTCACCATGCGCCAGCTACGGGAAGCGTTGACCGCGTTGAACGGTCTTTCACCGCTGCTGAAACCGGCAATCATCGATGCCTGTGGACACTGCATTACCCGCGACGGGAAAGTGGAAACCCGGGAGTACGAACTGATGCGGCTGGTGGCGGACCAGATGGATTGCCCGATGCCGCCACTGGCTGTCTGAGCGCTTACTGTACCCGGGTGCTGCCGTCTTCAAACAGCGCGTCCACTGTCGGACGCTGCTCTTCGGTGGGGATACCCAGCTTCTCCCGGATGTTCAGATTGACGTCCCAAAGCTGATTGAACTTGTCGGAAGTAGCCGCAACGGCTTCTTCCTTGCCCAGCATGATTTTGGGACGCAGGAACACCAGCAGGTTGCGCTTCACCCGGCGCTCCGATTCGGAGGAGAACAGGCGACCAACGAACGGGATGTCACCCAGCAGGGGCACCTTGCTCTTGTTGACCTGGTAATCATCCCGGGTCAAACCGCCCAGCACGATGGTCTCACCATCATCCGCCAGTACGGTGGTCTTGATTTCCCGCTTGTTGGTGACGATATCCGAGGCGTTCTCGATGCTGTCTGCCACGCTTTCTGTGGTCTGCTCCACCACCAGACGCACCAGGCCGTCGGCACTGATGGTCGGGGTAACCTTGAGGGTCAGACCGATATCGCGACGCTCGATGGTGGTGAATGGATTGGTGGTGCCATCGCCGGTGACGGTGGACTGGCCAGTACGGAAAGGCACGTTCTGGCCCACGATGATCTCGGACTCCTGGTTATCCAGGGTAATGATGCTTGGCGTGGACAACAGGTTTGCAGCGGCAGACGTGGACAGTGCCTGAAGGAGAACCCCCCAGCTCACACCATTTTCGTTCCGTTGGCCGGCGCCGATGGTGATACCACCGGTAGCCGGCGTGATGGCGGATCCGGTCAGAATCGCGCTGAGCACCTCACCCAGACTGCGACCCACGTTACCGAAATTGGTGCCGGCAACCGGCGTGGATTCGCCGGACTCGTCACCGACCGCAACCTGGACACCCAGATCCTGGCCCAGTTCGTCGCTGATCTCGACAATTGCCGCCTCAATCATCACCTGGGCACGGCGCACATCCAGCGCCGCAACAATCTGTTCGGCTTCCTGCATCAGGGATGGCTCACCCCTTACCACCAGCGCGTTCAGCCCCTCATCCGCAAAAACGGCAAAGCTGCTTTGCGGTTTGGCGGCGCCGCCGCCTCCCGAACCGGCACCTTCTTTCACCAGCTCGCCCATCACACCCTTGAGGATCTCAGTCAGGTTTTTGGCGTCGGCGTGTTTCAGCCTCAGGACCTTGGTGGTGCCGCCGGTGGCAGAAGGCTGGTCCAGCTGTCGAATCAGGCCGCGCATCTTTTCGCGGAAGGTCTCATCGCCCCGCAGGATAAGGCGGTTGCTGCGCTCATCTGCTGTGACGCTGTACTTTCTGGCGGCATTGTCGCCGCCGGCCCGGCCGAGTTCATCCGGGGCCAGTTCCTGCAGCAGGGTCACCATATCACCCACCCAGGCTTCCTGAAGCTGGATGACTTCCACTTCGTATTTGGACGGGCTATCCAGCTCCCGGACAATCTGCTCAATGCGCTGGATATTGGAAGAATGATCACTGATGATCAGGGCGTTGGCGGCGGCCACCCCGGCCAGATGGCCGTATTTCGCCACCAGGGGGCGCAGAATCGGCACCAGCTCCAGGGCGTTGGCGTTGTCGATCTGGATAACCCGCGTGATCAGCTGCTCGGAGGGGGTTTCGGGAAAGCGCTCCAGAATCTCTGCCGACTGTTTGGCATCAACCTGCTGCACCACCTTAATCACTTCTGCGCCCGGGATGGCGGTAAAACCGTGAACATTCAAGACCGCCAGGAACAGATCGTAAATTTCGTCCTTGTTCATGGGCGCGCTGGAGAGCACCGTTACCTTGCCCTTCACCCTGGGATCCACCACAAAACTGTACCCGGTAATGTCCGCGACCTGGGTCACGAACGCGCGGATATCGGCGTCTTTCAGGTTCAGCCGCCATGTCTCGGCTTCCTGCCCATGCGCCATGGACATAAAGGGAAGGAGAAAAAGCAGGACAATGGCCCGCAAAACATTGATCTTGTGGTTATACATCTGGCGATTTCGTCCTGTTTCGATGAACCCGGTCAGCGCCACTGCTCGGGTATGGCATAACTGATGGTGAGGATGGATCCGTCACGCTCGATTTCTATCTCCAGCTGGGCCTGGCCGCGCCAGTTCTCAAGCAGGGCCTTATCCTGGCTGATATCGCCCAGCCGCTGACCGTTGATAGCCGTTATCACGTCCCCGGCCTGCAGGTTGACGGCGTTGAGCATGGCGTTAGAGCCGTCATACACGTAACCGGACATGCCGCTATTGTCCACCGGGCTCAACCCGAAAGGCGCCAGTGCGGCAATGCCCTGGCTGTCAATCTGTTCACGGGCGCTGGCCAGGAACTCATCCGGTGATGATTCTGCAGGCTCCTCGGTCACTTCTGCAACCAGTTCAGACGACTGTTCCTCGAAAGTCAGGGATTCGTATCGCCCACCCCGACGAATCAGAACACGCCCGGGTTCCACTTCGGCCAGCTCGGCATTGCCGGGTAGCATCTCCCCTACCCGGTAATATGCGGTTTCTCCATTGCTCCCAGCAACTATAGCACCGGAGTCCTCCGGGCGCTGTGCGACAAGTACCCCTTCCAGCCGGAGCCGAAGCCGGGTTTCCGGAGCCGAGCGGCGAACCGCATCGGCCACCTCGACCGGTCGCTCAGACCGCCCGAAGAAATCGTAAACGGCCATAGACGTTGTCAAACGGCTACCGCCTGACAGACTGCCTGCACCGGCTGCGACCGGCGCGTCTGGAACCGGCCGGTCGTCCCAGGCGTATAACCAGGTCATCCGGGCGAGAGTATTGGCCAGATACACCACCAGAACCAACAGCAACAGGTTGGCGAGGATCCGGGAAATCCGGCTCTGGGCCGGAATACTCAACAGCGCCATATTATCTTGCCCCCGGTACGAGAGGCTGGCGTACCCGGAATACGACATCACCGGGGCTGGCAGAATCGGGCCAGGGCTGGCCGGCGAGATCCACCATACGCTTGTAGACACGCAGTTCCATCATTCCGCTCCAGAACACGGTGGCATCTGCTGCTGGCCCCTGGCCGCCCTGCTCGGAGACTGTCAGCGCCACACCACCCTGGGAGGTATCCATCGTCGCCTTCATGGGCGGAAACTCGGCCTGCCCACGCTGGCTACCCATTGGCCAGGTCACCAGGCCGCCATCCCAGCGCCCCAGGCCTTCCGCCCGCGTAATCCGGTTATTGGCCCAGGCCATATTCAGACGGTCAATCATGACTTCGCCTTCAATCATGGCGCCGCCGCTCTGGCGGATCAGCTCCTCAAACTCGGCCACCGTGATCCGTCCGCTGGCATCAAGCTGGGCACTGGCCGGCCAGCCCACCGTAACATCGCCGTTGAGCGAGGATTGCGACGATTCCAGGGAAATTCGGGCTGGCCATTCCAGGCTGGTGACCGACGGCATATAAAGGCGCCAGTCAACACGCACCGGGAAACCGGCCACCACAACCCCGGCTTCACCATCCCAGAGTTTGCCGGCAACCTGCTGAACCTTTACCTGGGGAGGCAGAGATACATGGGCAGAGGCTTGCTGCCAGACCCATCCCGCAGGAACCAGAAAGACCAGTGACAGCAGATAAACCAGAGCGCCCAGCAGCAGGAGCAGAAATACCTTGCCGGGGCGGAGAAAGGATTTGGGTTCAGCGTCACTCATTCGGCGTTGCACAGATAATGGACCGGAAGCCGAGTCTAGCAAAGCCATGAGGCAAGTTCATGACAAAAAAACAAAAACCCCGCGTTGGCGTGAACCAACGCGGGGTTTTTAAGGGGCCGAGATCAGGCCGGCATTACATCATGCCGCCCATGCCTCCCATGCCGCCCATTCCACCCATGTCCGGCATACCGCCGCCGGCAGACTCGTCCTGCGGCTCATCCGCAACCATCGCCTCGGTGGTGATGATCAGGGAAGCCACAGAAGCGGCCGCCTGCAGAGCGGAACGGGTGACCTTGGCAGGATCCAGGATACCCATTTCCAGCATATCGCCGTAGGCTTCGGTCGCGGCATTGTAGCCGAAGGAACCTTCGCCTTCGCGAACCTTGGCAACCACAACAGAAGACTCACCGCCTGCGTTGTAAACGATCTGGCGCAGAGGAGCTTCCATGGCACGGCGCAGAATGTTAACACCGGCTTTCTGCTCTTCGTTGATGGCGTCTACCTTGTCCAGGGCCGCAATGGCACGGATCAGGGTTACACCACCGCCCGGTACGATGCCCTCTTCAACCGCGGCGCGAGTAGAGTGCAGCGCGTCTTCGACGCGGGCCTTCTTCTCTTTCATTTCCACTTCGGAACCGGCACCAACCTTGATAACGGCAACACCGCCAGCCAGCTTGGCAACACGCTCCTGCAGCTTTTCCTTGTCGTAGTCGGAAGAGCTGTCTTCGATCTGCTTGCGGATCTGCTCAACACGAGCTTCGATGTCCGCCTGCGCACCAGCACCGCCGATGATGGTGGTGTTTTCCTTGGTGACGTTCACACGCTTGGCTGTGCCAAGGTCATCCAGGGTGGTGTTCTCAAGAGTCAGGCCGACTTCTTCAGAGATAACGGTACCACCGGAAAGGATCGCGATGTCCTGCAGCATTTCCTTGCGACGGTCACCGAAGCCAGGCGCCTTGACGGCGTTTACCTTGACGATGCCACGCATGTTGTTCACTACCAGAGTGGCAAGCGCTTCACCCTCAATGTCTTCAGCGATGATCTGCAGCGGCTTACCAGCCTTGGCTACAGCTTCCAGCACCGGCAGCAGCTCGCGGATGTTGGAGATCTTCTTGTCGACCAGCAGGATGTACGGGTCTTCCAGCTCGGCAGACATGTTGTCCTGGTTGTTGATGAAGTACGGAGACAGGAAGCCACGGTCGAACTGCATACCTTCAACCACGTCCAGCTCGTCTTCCAGGCCTCGGCCTTCCTCAACGGTAATCACGCCTTCCTTGCCAACTTTTTCCATTGCATCGGCGATGATCTTACCGATGGTATCGTCACCGTTGGCAGAGATAGTGCCTACCTGAGCGATCATCTTGCTGTCGTCACAGGGCTTGGCCATATCACGGATTGCCTTCACGGCTTCCGTTGTGGCCTTGTCGATGCCGCGCTTCAGATCCATCGGGTTCATGCCGGCAGTAACTGCCTTAACGCCCTCGTTAACGATGGACTGAGCCAGAACGGTTGCGGTAGTGGTACCGTCACCGGCGGTGTCGTTGGCCTGGGAAGCCACTTCTTTCACCATCTGGGCGCCCATGTTCTCGAACTTGTCAGACAGTTCGATTTCCTTGGCTACGGAAACACCATCTTTGGTGATGGTCGGCGCGCCGAAGGACTTTTCCAGAACCACGTTACGGCCTTTCGGGCCGAGGGTCACTTTAACCGCGTCTGCCAGTACATTGACGCCCGCGACCATGCGCTTACGTGCGCTATCACCGAATCTAACGTCTTTTGCTGCCATGTCTTCTATTCCTGTTCGTTAAACCGAAGTTGTTGAATCAATCGGATTAATGAGAGTTCGTGCGATTCGCTTCAGCGATCACTCAAGCACGCCGTAGATGTCGCTCTCGCTCATGATGAGGAGCTCTTCACCATCGATCTTGACGGTGTTCCCGGCGTACTGGCCGAAGACCACGGTGTCACCCACCTTGACCGCCAGTGAGCGGGTTTCGCCGTTTTCCAGGATGCGACCGTTACCAATGGCAATTACCTCGCCCTGGGAAGGCTTCTCTTTGGCGTTACCCGGCAGCACGATGCCACCCGCAGTTTTCTCTTCTTCTTCCTTACGGCGCACGACAACACGATCGTGTAGCGGACGAATTTTCATTGCTCGGTTTCTCCAATAGTCAGATTAATGTGGCAATGACATTGTTGATGTAGGTCGGACAGGCAACGCCTGGTCCGACAAATTGCCCGGCTGGATAACCAACTGTTTTCAGTGGAAATCAGCCCGCAGCGAACTTGTGGTTTCTATTTGGGGTAGCTGGTAGGTGTTTTCAACACCCCGGAGAGAAAATTTTTTCACTTTTTTTCGATCCGGTCCCGATCGGATCCCGTCTCATCCTGGTACTCGCCTTCGATGATGTCGCCATTGCTGTCGCGATCAAAAGGCCGCTGCCGGCCGAACGGGTTCTCCTGGCCACCAAACGGATCCTGCCCGAACGGATTGGACCCACCACCGGCGCGAAAATAGAAGCTGCTGCCACGGCTTTGCCCAGCAACGACCATGCGCTTGAGCACTTGTGCTGCGAGCCAGTGGCGGGTACCGGGGATCAGGCACAGAAACCCGACTGTGTCGGTAATAAAGCCAGGCGTTAGTAATAGCGCACCGCCAATCGCAAGGATCAGCCCCTCGGCAACCTCCTTGGCCGGCAATTCGCCACTGTTCAGTCGCTGATTGGCCTTCAAAAGCGTTGCCAACCCCTGCTGGCGAAGGAGCCAGGCGCCGATCACGGCGGTCAACAACACCAACCCGACGGTATTGAGCACACCAATCATGCCACCTACCTGGATCAACACCGCCATCTCGGCAATCGGCATGATTATGAATAGAAAAAGAAACACGGACATCGGGACCTCAGGGTCTGAGCAGGAATTTCAGAAGGTCTGGTATACTCGCAGTCCTTCCGTATCTAACAAGAAGCCACATTCATGGCTCTACGCACCAGCCATAACGGTGAAAAGACGCACAGCAACTGTAAAACCACTTGATAACAGTAGTTAGGGCAAAACATGAAACTTCAAGATTCCGTGATTGCAATCACTGGCGGCGGCCAGGGCCTTGGCCGCGCCATGGGCGAATACCTTGCAGCCAAAGGTGCAAAAATTGCGCTGATCGACCTGATGCCGGAGAAGCTGGACGAAGCCGTCACCGCCTGCGTGGCCGCGGGCGCTGAGGCCAGAAGCTACGTCTGCAACGTTGCAAAAGAGGAAGAGGTAGAAAAAACCTTCGAGGCCATCGTAAAAGACTTCGGCCACCTCAACGGCCTGGTTAACAATGCCGGCATCCTCCGGGACGGGCTTATGGTCAAAGTGAAGGATGGCGAAGTTGAGCGCCGCATGGAGCTGTCCCAGTGGCAGGCGGTTATCGACGTAAACCTTACCGGCGTATTTCTCTGCGGCCGCGAAGCAGCGACCCAGATGATCAAGAACGGCGACCAGGGTGCGATCATCAACATCGCCTCCATCTCTCGCGCCGGCAACATGGGCCAGAGCAACTACTCCGCTGCCAAGGCCGGTGTCTCTGCCCTGGTTCCGGTCTGGGCCAAGGAACTCGCCCGCTACGGCATCCGCTGCGCCGGTATCGCCCCGGGCTTCATCGAGACCGAAATGACCGCCTCCATGAAACCGGAAGCCCTGGAAAAAATGACGGCCGGCATTCCGCTCAAGCGCATGGGCAAGCCCGAAGAGATTGCTTCGGCTGCGGCGTTCATTTTTGAGAACGACTATGTGTCAGGGCGGATGATTGAAGTGGATGGGGCTCTGCGGCTCTAACGGGGCGAGCTACCATTGAGTGGGGCGCCCACAGCGCCCCACTACCATCGAAACCGAGACATCGAAACCCGCCCGTCGGTAACTTCGACACCTTCAGCCTCAAGCCGGCTAACCTGCTCCTCAAATTTCTCGGACCCCACGGGAAAGGCAACCTGTCCGTTACTGCGAATCACCCGATACCATGGCACGGCATGCCCTTCCGGCAACTTGCCCAAGGCTTTTCCGATGTACCTCGCCTGCCGGCCCAACCCTGCCATCTCTGCAACCTGGCCGTAACTGACCACCTTTCCCTCTGGGACAGCCAGTACGACTTGCCAGATTTTCTGGTCTTTGGTCGGTTCGGACATCAAGGGCTCTCTGCTTCGGCATCGGGCTTCGATTCATTGCGCGGCGCCAACGCATCCAGTCGATGGCCATTTCGGATCATGAAGATGGCCAACAGAATCGCAGGCACGCCCATTATGCCGGCCACCAGGAAGAATTCGGCGTAACCAAAGCTCGCCACGACAATGCCGGAGAACCCACCGAGAAACTTGCCAGGCAGAGTCATCAGGGAACTGAACAGTGCGTACTGCGTAGCCGTGAACGAGGCACTGGTCATGCTGGAGAGCCAGGCAATCAGGGCAACATTGGCAATGCCGCCACTGAGGTTATCGGCGCTCACCACGGCGGCCAGGGTAATGATGTTGGGCGGGTACTGGGCCAGAACGACAAACAGAAGATTGGTGGCGGCGGTCATGATTGCGCCAAGCAGAAGAATCCGGCGAACCCCGTAGCGAACCACCATGACACCGCCGACCAGCGAGCCGGCAATGGTCATGAAGAAGCCAAAGATCTTGGTGACATCCGCCACCTGGGTTTTGCTGAAGCCCATGAAGTCCAGGTAGAAGGGATTGGCCATAACGCCCATGGCGATGTCAGAGATCCGGTAAACGGCCACCATGAGCAGGATAACCAGAGCCAGCTCTTTGTAACGGCGAAAAAAATCGAGGAATGGGCCGGCCACGGCGGCGTAGAACCAGCCAACCAGTCTCGCCAGGCGGGGATTAAGATGCGTGAGCTTGGCAGCCTCCTGTTCGATCTTGTGGGCAATGTCCTGGGCGGCGGCAAAGTGGTTCACGCTGGGCTCGCGAACAATGAGCACCGTGAGCGCGCCAACTCCTACCAGGGCCGCCATGACTTCATAGGACACCTGCCAGGACCAGAATTCCGCCAGGTAAAGAGCACCGGCGCCGGCCACCAGAAGCGCCAGACGGTAGCCAAAGATATACGTAGCAGCCAGGGCGGCCTGGAGCCGCTCCTCGGCAATCTCGATGCGGTAGGCATCAATGGCCACGTCCTGGGTGGCAGAGGAGAACGCCACCAGCAGGCCACAAAGAGCCATCATTTCCGGCGCTGCCGTGGCATCCACCTGAGCCATCAGGTACAGCCCAGTGGCAATACCTGCCTGAGCAAAGATAATCCAGCTTCGCCGCTTACCCAGCAGCCGGTCGAGCAGCGGCAGTTTCAGGCGGTCCACCACCGGCGCCCAGAACACCTTGATGGAGTAGGTAATGCCAAGCCAGCTGAAGAACCCGATGGTGGCAGTTTCCACCCCGACATCCGCGAGACGGGCATTCAGCGTGGAAAACACCAGCAGGAACGGCAGCCCCGCCGAAAAGCCCAGGAATAGCAGGGCAATGACCTGCCAACGGGTATAGGTATGAAGCGTGTCCCGGATCAGGGTCAGGCGGGTGCCGGTTAAGATGGTGAAGCCTCCGGATCAGTCGCGGAAATTATTGAACTGCAGCGGGATATCCAGCTCAGCTTCGCGCAGCATGGCAATGGCTTCCTGAAGATCATCCCGCTTCTTGCCGGTCACTCGCACTTTGTCGCCCTGGATACTGGCCTGGACCTTCATCTTCTGGTCCTTGATCATCTTCACGATCTTCTTGGCCATATCGGTTTCAATGCCCTGCTTCAACAACAGGTGCTGCTTGACCAGCTTGCCGGACTTGCTGTCGCCGTCCTCAGCCAGCGCGCGGGCATCGATATTACGCTTGGCAAAGGCCATACGCAGCATGTCCAACAACTGCTCCAGCTGGAACTCCTGCTCGGCACTGATGGTAATGCCCTTATCGTCCAGCTCAATGTCGGCTTCAACGTTCTTGAAGTCCCAGCGGTTGCCCAGTTCGCGCTTGGCCTGGTCGACCGCATTGGTGACTTCGTGCATATCGATTTCTGAAA
Source organism: Marinobacter flavimaris (assembly GCF_002933295.1). Classification (GTDB taxonomy): domain Bacteria; phylum Pseudomonadota; class Gammaproteobacteria; order Pseudomonadales; family Oleiphilaceae; genus Marinobacter; species Marinobacter flavimaris. Next base: position 370,135 of record NZ_PSSW01000001.1, on the reverse strand, counting down.
CAATGTCAAAAGAAGGCATGGTCGTTATTCTCCAACAGGGTAAGAAGGTATACTTCTTCAATTTGCTGGGGATGATACCAACCCCCGGCATCTCTCGCACCTGACAACGGACTGCTAAAAGTAGATAACAATGCCAAATCTGGACCTTCCCATCCTGGTAGTAGACGACGCGAAATTCAGCAGTATGGTGGTTGGCCGCACGCTGCGAAATGCCGGATATCGCGACGTACGCATCGTGAATAACGCACCGGAAGCCCTGCAGCTAATCGAACAGCGGCCGGTAAGCGTTCTGATTGCCGACTGGCTGATGCCCGAGATGGATGGCCTTGAGCTGACGGACCAGGTGCGACAACAGGACGAGCAGAACAATCACTACACCTACGTGATCCTGCTCACGGCACGGGAAAGCGTCGAGGCTCTTTCAGAAGCCTTCGACCGGGGTGTGGACGACTTCATCTACAAGTCCGACATGACCAAGCAACTGATCCCCCGCATCTTTGCCGCAGACCGAATGGCCGACCGCCAGAACACCCTGCTCCGGGCCAACTCCCTGCTGATCGAGAACAATCGTGAGCTGGAATCCACAAACATCATTGATCTGGAAACCGGTCTCTGCAACACCAAATACGGTCGCGAGCGGCTGACCAAGATGCTGCGCCACGCTGAATCCCGAGGCGGCTGTTCTGCCTATGTACTGTGCGGCATTCGCAACTGGCAGGAACTCAAGCGCAAACACCCGCCCACGGTGATGAGCGAACTGGCCATCGGCATTGCCCGCCGACTGAGCACCCTGATTCGCCCCATTGATGCCCTGTGCCGCGTTGGCGACAACCAGTTCGCCATCATTGCCTACTTCCCGAACAGCGATCACTGCACCACCACCGCCTTCCGGCGCGTGTTCGACGGCATCAACCACAAGGCCCTGAAAACCACGGCCGGCTATATTTCCGTGGAAGCCGGCATGGTGTTGTGCAAAGCCGACGCCCAGAACGGCACACCCTCGATCCAGGATATGGAACGGGCAGCGGTGCAGGGGCTGGTGGATGCCTACGATACGCGTCGGTTTACCGAGACTGCACCGGAGATCGGAGCGACCGCCTGAAGCGGCGACACACTCGGTAACACTGATACACACTTCACAAACAGACAGGAAAGGCCGGACGACTTATCCTGCAATTGTGGATTTAAGCAGTATCCCCCATGGTGGAGGAGCCGAGTAGTACCTCCGCCGCCATATGGGGAATCGAATCCACCGGATTAACGAATTTTTCAGGCACTTTCGTTCTTTCCTTGTTTTTTGGGCCAGCTTTTTAGCTGGCCTTTTTATTTTACTCCTTGGCGAATACGCCCTATTCATTTAATTATCCTCATAATTTCCTAAAGATTTTCTGCCTCCTGCCGTTATCTCATAGATAACCTACAGCCACATTGAAAATATACGACTGCGCGCTGTGGAATTGACGAGCATTGATACAGGGAACCTTCGCCTTGGCCCTCGGAATCAACACAAACATCGCCTCTTTGAGCGCGCGAAATCAACTGAGCGAATCGCAGAGTCTTGCGACAGTTGCATTGGACCGGCTGTCTTCCGGCCTCAGAATCAACTCTGCGAAAGATGATGCTGCAGGCCTAGCCATATCGACACGATTCGAATCGCAGATCAATGGCCTATCAGTGGCGCGCCGCAATGCTAACGATGGAATTTCTCTTGCTCAAACGGCGGAGGGTGCACTTCAAGAAACGATCGACATCTTACAGCGGATTCGTGACCTTTCAGTCCAATCGGCAAACGCTACGAACTCCAGTTCTGATCGAGCAGCGATGCAGACTGAAGTAAGCGCTTTGAAGGAGGAAGTAGACCGTATTGCTGACACAACGACGTTTAACAGCAAAAAGATCCTGGACGGATCTTTCCTTCAGCAGGCATTTCAGATTGGCGCCAACGTCAAGGAAACCATTGAAGTGTCGTTGCAAAGCGCAAGTTTGGAGGACCTGCCTGGTTTTGTCTCGGAAGCCAGTAGCGCCAGTCAGACGCCGAGCGCTACGACGTCTACTTCGGGTGCGGCCAATTATTCTGTTCGAGGTAGCTATGTTGGTGTCGACGGGACTGCAAGCAATGGCAGCAATCTAATTATAAACGGGACCAAAATTGCTGACTCCTCCCCCTTTGCAGAAAGTGGAGACCCGAATCGCGATGCGGCCAGCGCTTTTGCACTCGCAAAAGCAATCAACGATTCGGCGGTGGACGACGTGCAAGCGTTGGCGGAAACTGAGATCAGATTCGATAATGTCTTTTCCAACAATGCGCTTTTTATCTCATCTGCCAACGGCAATGCGAGCTATAACCTCAACATCAATAGCGTCACTGTATTTACTCAGAACGTTGGCGGCACAGGAGGCTTCAGTCTTGATGCAACTGGCCTGGCATCCGCAATCAATGATAATTCCAACGACACCGGGGTAACCGCGACCGTTGAAGGCGGCGAATTAGTGTTGAAAACCCGAGTCGCTGGCGAAAATATCGTAATTAACGAAAGCTTGAACAACACTACAGGGAGCGTTAGTGCGTCCTCAGTGTTTGGGAGCATGTCGATAGCTAATGCCGGCAACGCCGAGGGCACCGCCACCTATCGGGGCTCTTTGACCCTCGAATCCACCAAAAATATCGAAATCGACGAGGGCTCTTCTGTTGTTGGATTCGAAAATACCAGCTTGACAGATCGAAGCCGCAACAATGTGAAGGACATGGATATCAGGACGGTAGCCGGCGCTAATGACGCAATCAAGACCATTGATTCAGCGCTTGATGCTATTTCCGGTATTCGTTCGAATTTGGGTGCGGTGCAAGGCCGTTTCGAGTCTGTGATCGCAAATCTCGGGACTTCTTCAGAGAACGCCGAAGCGGCGCGCAGCCGTATACTTGATGCAGATTTTGCATCAGAAACGGCGAGGCTTTCGAAAGCTCAGGTGCTTCAACAAGCAGGAATTTCTGTCTTGGCCCAGGCTAATGCACGCCCACAGCAGGTATTGAGCCTCCTGCAATAACAAAACTAAAACCCAGAGCGAGACCAGCGGATGGCGGCCATGGAGCGCTAAATGTCAGTGCGCCTGCTCTACGTCTTTTATTATATACTCCCGCCAATAATAACATCTCTAAGGGAGTAGCGAGTCGCTATGGAGACCCTCGGAACCGCCTCTATCGCCGCACTACGACAGTACGCTCGAGCAGCCGAGTCCGCCGACGTGGATATTAATCCGCTTTTAAACAAAGCCGATCTGAATCCGGACATCCTCGACACCGACGACGGCCGCATTAACGGAGAACAGTTCCAGCACTTTATCCATTTATTGTGCGAACAAACCGGCAACCCGATACTGGGCCTGGAAATCGGGGACTTTGTTCAGCCTGGCTCCTACAGCGTGCTCGGCTATATCACTATGAGCTGCGCCACCCTGGGCGAAGCCGTCGCACGCATTGCACCGTTCGAAAAACTCGTCGGAGATATGGGAACCACCAGCCTCGCCATGAAAGGCGAAGACATCAAACTGACCTGGAACTGCAACTACACCGACCCCATCGTCCGACCACAACTGGTGGACAATGTGTTTGCCTCCTGGGTGAACTACGCCCGCTGGCTAGCAGACAATCAGGAGGCGTCACCAAGCTCGGTAAAACTCCGCCGTGAATCGCCTGGTTCAAAGTTTGAAAAAGCCTATCAAGATCGCTGGCTCTGCCCCGTCACCTTCTCGGCCGAGGAAGACAGCATCACCCTCAAGAAAAACCTGTTGGAAACCCGACTGAGGCACCCCGACCCCCTGCTCCGAAAAACTCTGGAAGCTCACGCCCTGAGCCAACTGGCCTCCCTGGATACCGACAGCGACCTGACTTCGAAGGTCCGCCATAGCATTCAGCAGCAGCTGATGCACGGCATTACCCGGCAAGACATGGTGGCGGAAGACCTGGGGATGACCAGCCGAACCCTGCAGAGAAAGCTCGGCCAGGAAGGCGTGTCTTATCAAAAACTTTTAGATGAAGTGCGGCAAAAGATGGCCGAGGACTATCTTCGCAACAGCGAGTTGGCCATTCCGGATATTGCACTGAGGCTGGGGTACAGTGAAACCACGTCGTTTCACCGGAAGTTCAAGGCGGTAACGGGGAAAACGCCCGGAGAGTTCCGGGCGTCCGTAGAGCAGACTTAAAGCTTGCGGCCTTTGCCGGCGGCAATCCGCAGACGCAGCGCATTCAGCTTGATAAAGCCTTCCGCATCCTTCTGGTCGTACGCACCCTGATCTTCCTCAAAGGTAGCGATCTTCTCGTCAAACAGAGAATCCTCAGACTTACGGCCAACCACATCCACATTGCCCTTATAGAGCTTCAGACGAACAGTACCGTTTACATAGTTCTGAGTCTGATCGATCAGCGCCTGCAGCGCCTCACGCTCCGGGGACCACCAGTAACCGTTGTAGATCACCTCGGCGTAGCGCGGCATGATGCTGTCTTTCAGGTGCGCCACTTCGCGATCCAGCGTGATGGACTCGATGGCACGGTGGGCACGCAGCATGATGGTTCCGCCCGGCGTTTCGTAGCAACCGCGGGACTTCATGCCCACGTAGCGGTTCTCGACGATATCGAGACGGCCAATGCCGTTGGCACCCGCCAGCTTGTTCAGGGTTTCCAGAACCACGTGGGGCTTCATGTCCTGACCATCGATGGCAACAATGTCGCCCTTCTTGTAAGTCAGCTCAACATAGGTCGGCTCATCCGGGGCGGCTTCGGGAGACACACTCCAGCGCCACATATCTTCCTCGGCTTCCGCCCAGGGATCTTCCAGGTTGATGCCTTCGTAGGAGATGTGCAGCAGGTTGGCATCCATGGAGTACGGGCTCTTGCCCTTCTTCATTTCCACCGGGATGTTGCGCTCTTCGCAGTACTTCAGCAGCTTCTCGCGGGAATTCAGATCCCACTCACGCCAGGGCGCAATCACCTTCACACCCGGCTTAAGCGCGTAAGCACCCAGCTCGAACCGCACCTGATCGTTGCCCTTGCCGGTCGCGCCATGGGAAATGGCATCGGCGCCGGTTTCATTGGCGATATCAATCAAACGCTTGGCAATCAGAGGACGGGCAATGGAGGTACCCAGCAGGTACTCACCCTCATAGATGGTATTCGCGCGGAACATCGGGAACACGTAATCGCGCACAAACTCCTCGCGCAGGTCCTCAATGTAGATTTCCTTAACGCCCAACGCCTCGGCTTTCGCCCGCGCCGGCTCAACTTCCTCGCCCTGGCCGATGTCGGCGGTGAAGGTCACCACCTCACAGTTATAGGTATCCTGCAACCACCGAACGATAACGGAAGTATCCAGGCCACCAGAATAGGCCAGCACCACCTTTTTGATATCAGACATGCCCTTGCTCCAGACTGAATAGAATGGATGTGTTGAAAATAAGGGAGCTATTGTACGGGACAGCGGGGGGAATGGCTATTGGGCCGGGGTATTACCCAGCCCAATAGGAGGTGATAGCGTGGCAATCAGGTATTCGCTTTAGACAGCCTGCTGCTGACCGCCTACTGCTTCCTCGCGAATGCCGTCCCAGCCTTCTTTGATGGCTCGGAGCAGGTCGACCACCTCATCGAGCTTGGCTACGTCATTTTTTGCGTTAGCCTGGAACAACGTGCGCTCCATGTAGTCGTAAAGGCTCTCGAGACGCAAAGCAAGTTCGCCGCCTTTTTCAAAGTCGAGAAAGCTTCGAAGGCCACCAATAATTTCGATCGCCTTGGTAATAAGTTTTCCCTTACCTTCGTAGTCTTTTGCCTGCATGCGCGCCTTCGCCATATTCAGGCGCTCAATGGCACCATTGTATAGCAGCTGGATCAGCTTATGTGGATCAGCATCAGTAATGCTGGTTTGGGTATTTACGCGCTGGTAAGCTTGCAATCCGTTCATAGTGTTAACCTCTTGTAACTTCGACCGCCAATAGCCGATCAATTATTCTGACGGTTGTTCTGGGGCGCCAATGCAGCAAGTTGCTGACTGACGAAATCCTGTGTGCTATTCAGTTGCGAAATAAGCGAATCGGCCGCCGTAAATTGACTTACCAGGCGCTCACGAAATGAAGCTATACGCTCCTCGAGTCTTGCCTGGCTCTCCTGGATTTGCTCCAAATCCCGAGTCAAACTTTCTGTTCTCGACTCGATCGCACCTTCAGCGCCAACGAATCGTGTGACCAGATCCACCGTACGCTCAGCCACACCCTCAACAAAGGTTATTGAGCCGCGACTGCCAGTCTCGTCTCCAAGCACCCTTACCTGTAGACCCGACGCTCCACCGTTGCCACTACCGAGGAAAAGCACCTGGCCATCGCCTTCTGCCGTCCGACCTCCAATGCTTCCGGCAACATCTAGCCCCTCCGTTGCAGTGGTCGAATCAAGCCCAAAAGCCGCAGCATCGTCTGCTGAGGTTAGAGTTACAGCAGAATCGCTACCATATTTCGCAGATGTAAAACTCAGCCGCCCACTACCGTCAAGCTCCGCTTTTACCGACGCACCGGCAGCATTTAGCGCATTGTTACTGTTGAGCTGGGATTGAATCTCATCCACCAGATCCTGCGCCGTAGCATATGTCTGTTGGGATAGCGTTATACTAACCGAGGTCTCGCCGTTCACCTGAAATGTCAGAGCGTCGTTCGTACCGTCAATTGTAATACCGGCAGACAAAGCCGTCCCTGCTACGAGATTACCCTGTGTCGCAGCCTGAGTAATATTGACACCATATGTCCCAGGCTCCGTATTCAAACCACTGCGAACAAACTCGACTTGGCTATCGGTGGTCCTCCCCTGTTCAGCGAACAGCGCAGTAACATCATCCGGATTGCTTTTGAGCTGCTCTTCAAACTTTGCTCGGTCAAACTGCAGACCACCGGTTTCAAAGTCAGTCGTAACCCCCACATCCGCCAGGCTACGGACGCTGCTACCCTCAAGCCCTGGGACGATTCTGGTAAGGATCTGGCGCAGCTGGTTTTGAATACCACGAACCGTGCTATCGCCGGTCAATAAACTGCCCACGCCGGCTTCAGCGTTAAAACCTGCCAGATTATCGATGGTAGCCTGAAGCGCGTTAAACTTGTCTACGAACCCCTGAACCCTGTCCGCCACAGCACCAAAGTCCTGCTCAACCTTGACAGTCGAGGTCCCGACTTCCGAAATCTCGAAGGTCAATCCGTCAATAACATTCTCAAAACTGTTATTGGAGCGCGTCACCTCAACGCCATTGATTTGCATAACCGCATCAGTGGCCGCAATGGTCTCCTTCAATCCGGATTCGGCGTCCATAGCAGAATTAAATGCAAACCGGGAGAGCCCCTGATTATCTGTGTCCGTGCCCCCAGTGTCACCCGATACTGAAATGCTGACAGCATTGGCAGTGCCTGTCTCATCTGCGGATAGAACCAGTTGAAAGCCATTCCCGGTATCAATTACCCCTGCAGACACACCGGCGTCGGCGTCATTTATAGCGTTGGCCAAGCCTTGCAAGGTGTCATTGCTGTTGTCGATGGTAAGGTTGGTCGTCTTGTCCCCTACTTTGAGTGTCAGGGTGCCCTGGCCAACGCTGGTAGCGTCGCGATCCGCGAATACATCTCTTGAAGCCAACGCCTGTGCCCCAGCCAAGCTGGTCACCTCTACGCTATAGGTACCGCGGCTAGCCTTAGTACTATCGACCGAAACACCAATGTTGTCGTTCGAAGAGCTCGCAGAGAACGCCTTGAGGTTGTCCGGAGCGCTGAGTTGACGCATAGGCAAGCGCAACTCGGTGACGGCGCTTCGGAGTGTGCCGTAGGCCGAGATAAGGGCCTGAGTTTGCTCAGTCTTCTGGGTCAAACGATTTTCGGTCGGAGCACGCTCCGCCTGAACCAACTGGTCCACCAGATCAGAGGTCAGAACGCCCGAACCCACACCGAGAGATGAAATACTTGCCATACCAATGCCTCCTCAAGGGGGCCAACCTACTCACTGTTCAAGTTATCGGCAAAATGCGGCAAAACTTTGCCTTTTTCTTTTCCCGATTTGTAACAACTTGTAAAAAACAAGCTTAGCTCATAACGCAGAACACCGCCGGACCCTCTCGGGTGCGGCGGTGCTGAAATACCGATGCTTAAATCATTTCACAAGCGGCAAGCGCTTACACTTTGATGTTAAACAACGTCAGCGGCTCATCCTGCTGCAAGTTTTCTGCCAACCTCATTGCCACTTCATCCGGAATCTGGCGAATCACTTCCTGGGTTTGCTGGTCTACTACACGAACAACCGTCTGCCCCAGTTCGTTATTCACCTCAAACTGCAGATCCCGCTGGACATTCTGAACATAACTGTTCAACTGCGACACCGCATCATCAAGCTCTTCCCGCTGGGCCTCATTCTGCTTCTGAAGCCGTTCCGCTCTGGAACCATCCTGCGTTTGAGGAACTGTGGATGTGGGCGCAGTGCGTCCCGCTGTCGAAGAGGCAAGGTCGGAGGCATTCCTGCCTTCGGCCTGAGATGACGAAATTGCCCGAGCCGGTGCTTGGTCACTGGTACGAACCAGCTTCAGATCCGGGCTGTTCAGGTTAACGTCATTCATAGCTTACCTCGCTATCCTAAAACGGCGCTAAGCCGGACCCCGAAGGTTCCGGCTATTACCGCTATGCCCCAATTACTGCAGGAGGGACAGAACCTGCTGCGGACGGGCGTTCGCCTGCGCCAGTACCGATATACCGGCCTGCTGCAGAACCTGAGACTTGGACAGTTTTGCAGTTTCAGCTGCGAAGTCTGCGTCCAGGATTCGGCTATTTGCAGCGCTCAGGTTTTCAGAAGTGGTTGCCAGGTTCGCAATAGTGGAATCAAACCGGTTCTGAACCGCACCCAACTCACTACGAAGTCCATTCACAGTTTGCAGGGCAGAGTCGATACGCTTGATCGCATCATTGGCACCATCCACATCGGCAACGCTGATTGTATCAATCGAACCTGACGCAGCCTGAACTTGGCCATCAGTGAAACCTGCAGCAGTCTCAGTATTGCCACCCAGTGTGATATCTTCCAGAGCCTCAATAGTAACCTGGCCTCTTTGGGTTGCAGCACTTCCCACAGTACCTGTGGTCGCGAAACCTGTGGTACCAATAGCTGGAGAACCGCCAGTCGAGGTGCTCAGCGTCTGACTTGTGATGGTAAAGTTTTCACCATCAGCTTGAGTGAACACAAGGCCGGCTGTTCCAGTGGTAGCCGTCAAGCCATCGATACCGGCCTCGTTCACGGCCGCAGCAAATTCAGCTGCAGTTATGGTATCAGTGTTGTCGTCGGTAGTGATCGAGACGGTAGTTGAAACAGTTCCCACGCTGATGTCAGCAGACAAAGTTCTGGTAGTACCAGCGCCGCCGGTAGAAGCAGTAATTGTCGAGAAGCCAATTTCATTCACGTTTGTTGCCGAAACCGAGGTCAAACCTGCAACGTTTGCATCATTGATAGCTTCCGCTATTGATGCTGCCGAATCGCTATCGGAGGCGCCAATCGCAACAGACGGGCCTGTGCCAACCTGAATCTCGAGATCGCCAGCTGACAGTGCGGCAGTTACATCTGTGCCTGTCAGAGAAGCGAGAGACCCAATCTGATCCCGACGGGTACCTTGAGACAGATCCACACCAATTGTTTGACCAGCGTCTGCGCCAACCTGGAAGTTCTGCTCACCAAAAGTACCATCAAGAACTTTAAGGCCGTTAAACGCGGTCTGGGTCGAAATCCGCTCAACTTCTGCCAGACGCTGCTGAACTTCCTGATCCAGGGCTGCCCGGTCTGAAGCACTATTAGTCGCGTTAGCAGACTGAACCGCAAGGTCACGAATTCGCTGAAGGTTATTGGTGATTTCGTCCAGGGCACCTTCAGCCGTTTGCGCCAGAGAGATGCCGTCGTTTGCGTTGCGCTGAGCAACGTCCAGACCACGAATCTGAGACTGGAAGCGAGTGGAGATGGCCAAGCCAGCCGCATCATCCTTCGCAGAATTAATCCGGAGACCAGAAGAGAGACGCTCGAGAGCCTGATTGCTCAGATCCTGAGACTTCTGGAGTTGGTTTTGCGCGCTGAGTGACGCCACATTGGTGTTAATACCGAGAGCCATAGTGCTTCTCCTTTCGACAACCGTCGTTACTTTGTGGAAAAGGTTTGGCGCCCAATAGGTTTGTGGTTTGGAAGCGCCTCCCTGTTACACCGCTTAACGGCCCCTCTCTCCCGTCCTTTAACGAAAAAAATCCTTTTTTTGTAAAAGAATGTAAAAGCGGCAAAATCCTGCCAATCAACTCCGATAAAAAATTTCTCCCCGAACCTACCGCCCCATATCTTCGCCTATTTTAACCTTACTTTTCATAAGCCTGAGAGTTTTTTCGGAAACCTGGCACGAAACCAGCTTGTGCTCAGAAAAAGCGGAAAACGAATCTATTCCGGCTTGCTCACTACCTCTAGTTCATTGGAGAAGTGGGCGATCGGTATCTCTGGAAAGGGAGAAAAGCTATGCCCCAAGTCATCAATACAAATATTGCCTCACTTAACGCACAGCGGAATCTGAACGAATCCCAGCGCGATGCCAATGTGGCGTTTGAGAGACTTTCTTCAGGTCTCCGGATTAATTCTGCGAAGGATGATGCGGCTGGCCTGGCCATCTCCACTCGCTTTCAATCTCAGATTTCAGGCTTAAACGTTGCCCAGAGAAACGCCAGTGACGGAATATCTTTAGCGCAAACTACAGAGGGAGCTCTGAGCGAAGTCATAAACAACCTTCAGAGGATTCGTGACCTTGCGGTTCAGTCGGCTAACGCCACAAACAGCGCGTCTGACAGGCTCGCCCTTGATCAGGAAGTACAACAGCGGATTGAGGAAATTGCCAGGATCGCTGACCAAACGACGTTCAACGGATTGAAGGTGCTGGATGGATCGTTCGGAGAGCAGCAGTTCCAGGTTGGCGCCAATGCCGGCGATACCATCGACGTTAACCTAACCAAAGGCTCTCGAGCCGACCAGATCGGCTCATTGGCCGTTTCTGGTCCTCGACAGGTAAGCAACGCTCCGCTGGCAGAGGGTGATCTAACCATTGCCGTCGGCGACAGCGAAGCATTCGCTATCCCTGGCACTGGCACTGACTCGTCGGCAAGAGCCAAAGCTGAAGCTATTGATTCAGCCAACATCCCAGGCCTTCCAACGGTTACAGCCACAAATGTTCAGGATGTCGGTTTTTCTGATATTGCAGCGGCTACGGGGGCCGGAACTCGTATTTATTCCATTGACATAAGTGTGGGAACAGCTTCTTACACGGTTTCGGCGTCAACCTCCGGCACCGCGGGTGATACGATAACGGCAGACGAATTTGCCACTGCAATCAATGAAGCCGGAATTGAAGGTCTGACAGCAAGCACCGGCACAGCAGGTCTTGTCTTGACCGAAGAAACGGGTGAAAACTTCACCATCACGGCCCAGTCCTTGACAACCTCTACCGGAGGCTCACCTGCCCTTGGTACCACCGGGGTTGTTGCTGCAGCTGTTGGTACAGTCGGGTCAGCAGCAACCTTCCAAGGTCAAATCTCCATTGAAGCCCTCGAAGCCATAACAATTGGTGGAACAGCGCCAGAGAACGCCGGGTTTTTGGCTGGCGGCGAGACGATTGCCGTAACAGGCAGCCTCGAGGAAGTGAATATCAAGACGGTTGCCGGTGCGAATGATGCCATTAAGCGGGTAGATTCAGCCCTCACCACAATCAACGGCATCCGAAGCGAGCTGGGCGCGGTTCAAAACCGATTCGAGTCAACTATCTCCAATTTGAGCACGACCTCAGAGAACCTGGCAGCCGCCAACAGCCGGATCAGAGATGCTGACTTTGCGGCAGAAACAGCCGAGCTGGCGCGCACACAGGTGCTTCAACAGGCTGGACTCTCAGTGCTTTCTCAAGCAAATGCCCGCCCCCAGCAGGTGTTGCAGCTTCTCCAGGGTTAATACCTGAGTGGCTTACCAGACTGAACACAAGACTTGCCCGACCCTGCGAGGGGTCGGGCAAGTCTTGTCTATATGCTAACATCTCAGATATCAGTCATTTGCCGATTATGGTAGGGCCAGGGCCGCACTCAAGAATTCGGAGAAAAACGTGAACGCAAAAAAACAGAATCGGAATCCTGCACTCGCTTTTGCCCACCGGAGAACCAGAAATCTTGAGTTTTTCAGCAGAACCTACCCAGCCATTTACAATTTCTACAAGAACTATCAAATGACCAGAGCCGAGGTGGTCATTAGCACTGCAGAAGACGAGGTTGACCTTCGGGTGGATGGTAAATCTCTCTACAATGGTCAAGCGCGGGCCCGCGCCAAGCAGGGTGTTGAGTTATTCGAGAACACCTTTAGCCCGGGCAAGAAAATGCCATCGTTGCCCCCTCCATGGCCCGGCGATTATTACCATCCAAGATTTGCTCACATGGCCGTAGACAATCTAACCAAATTGTCTCCGGTCACTCGAGAAAGCTTTACCGGCTACCCAATTCCGAACTTCTATCCTCTAGTTGTTTTTCAGGGAGTTGGTTTGGGCTATCAAATCGAACAGCTTGTCGAATCAGGCCGTGTTGAGAATGCGATCGTTCTGGAGCCCGATGTAGAAGTTTTTGCAGCGAGCCTTCTGACTACAGATTGGGAAAAAATCTATAACGCTTTTCAGAAATCAGGACAGTCGCTTCGATTTCTTATTGGGGCCAAACATACTGAAGAAGGGATCTGGGGAGCGCTGCTTGAGAATCTGCTGCATTTCTCCCCCATTTTCCCGATCATGAACTTCTTCCTTAACGAAAGAGGCGACCCCGTAATGGAACAGGTCGCCCGTCGCCTAAATCGTGAGGCAGTTGCTTCATTAACGGTCTGGGGTCACTACGATGATGAAGTGCGCCAGATCAACAATGCCTTGCATGCGTTTTACAACGGCATTCGAACAATACCTGGGAGGGGAAGCCTGGAGTCGGACGTCCCCGTACTGATTATCGGGAGCGGACCATCTCTCGATAACCGGATTGAAGACATCAAGTCTGTGAGAAACAGGGTGGTCATAGTCAGCGCAGGCACAGGACTACGAGTACTCCTGGAGAACGATATCTATCCGGATTTTCACGTTGAATTGGAATCAGATTATCTCAACTACCGAGTTCTCTCCTCGTACGATCGAGCAAAACTAAAGAAAGTCCGCATTATCGCAGCCTCTCAAGTCTGTCCGCTTATCTGGGATCTTTTTGGCGATCAACGGTTATACTTCAAGAAAGAGAGCCCAATTAGCGGCATGTTCGGCTCGCCAGACGCAACGATTTCCCACGGTACCCCTACTTGTACAAATGCAGCTCTTGCTCTCTGCTCACAAATGGGACTTCGTAACATATTCCTCTTCGGCACTGACTTCGGTTTCGCGGACAATAAAAAGCACCATGCGAAACAATCTATTTACATGAAGAGCGAGGACGAATCCCTGCATGCCGAGCTTTCTGAAGGGGCCACAAAAGCCTTCTCAAACACGAAGACCTTCGCCGTGAAAGGGGTTCGAGGCAATAGTGTTCAAACGACTCCGACGTATTTCACAGCTAAACGGAGCGTCGAATACCTCATAAGCCTCACCAACGCAGGGGCGAGGACTTTTAATTTCTCCAACTGTGCAGACGGGGCTGATATTGAGGGTGCTAAGTGGTTAGATAGCCAAGCGTTTCTTGAAATTGCAGAAGAGTTCGGGTCAGAAAAGAATCGTGATCGCATCCTCGCTACGCTCTTCTCCGAAAATGCAAAGCCAGTGGCGACAGACCGAATAGAGTCTCAACTAAAAGCAACAGAAGACAGTCTGAAGCGACTTCATTCCACAATATCTGGCCTAATAAAGTCGAAAAAGCTTGAAGGTAAAAAAGATATTACTCGCGTGACATCCGAAATAAGCAGGTACATGGAGCAAGAGCTTGTCAAACAAGACCCCAGCTTCTACTACATGATTCGTGGGGCAGTCAGACATTTCCTGTATGTAGGCTTTGCTCATACATTAGCCATGGAGAATTCACGCGAGGTTACCGAATTCCTCAAAGAATGGAAAACAAGCTTTCTTGACTGCTTCGAGCAACTTCCAAAACACTTCCACAACGTAACTCATAAAGAGTACAAAATGGATAACGATCCCTGGATTTACCAGTCGATCAATGATCCAGAATAAGACCGACGGGGCAATCTCTGGGCCTTTTCGAGGTTACTCCTCTCTCTTCAGCCTTATTTAATAGCCTGCCCAAAACCAACCATGGGACACTTGGCACGCGATTCGCTAAAGACTCCTCACATACTGCAAAACCACTAAAACTGCAGATCTTTGCCGCTTAGACGATGCGGCAAGGAACACGAGGTGTCCCATGCAAGCCAAGCATCAAGTTCAGGTATCCCAATCCCAACAGGCCCAGGTTGCCCGCCTGCTGCTGCAGGCCAACCTTGCCTACGGAGAGTCCAACAGCAACGACCTCAGCCATATCCAGCGGCTGAAGGCCCGGCAGGAATGTCGGGGCTATCTGAACGAGGCGCTGGCCCTGGAGCCGCTGCATGCCGGTGGGCTGGGGCTGCTTGGCCGTGTGGAGATGGACGACGGGCAGCTTGAGAAGGCACACACCCTGTTCAACGCCAGCCTGGACCATCAGCCGGGCCAGGTTCAGCAGTATTGCAACCTGGGTTACTGGGCACTCAAAACCGAGCGACCGGCGCTTGCGGAACAGTACTTCCTGCAGGCCCTGGACTGCGACCGGCAATCTGCCGCCGCTTTCTGTGGGGTTGCCCATTCCAAGCGGCTGCAGGGGCAGTTTGATGTGGCTTATTTGCATTATCGCAAGCTTCTGGAAACCGGCGCTGAATGGGATTCCGTATACAGCGGAATGCTCACTTGCGCCCAATATCTGGAAGTGAGCAAAGCCGATTCCACACTGGCCCAGGATGCTATCGCCCTGCTTCAGCGGAATGGTTTGCCGCACCAGGAATTGGGTCGGTTTGTCGGCGCGATTATTCATCAACAGTACGATCTGGATACCCCGGATGCACAGATTTTACTGGATGCGGCCAGCGAAGATGAACTGCTAATCCTTGCTCTCCAGAAAACCCTGATGCCCAATCCGGCCGTGGAAGAACTGGTGACAATGCTTCGTCGGGCGATCATTGCCGAAGTAGCGCAAACCGTTGAACTTCGGGACGAGCTGCAGCGCCTGACACTGGCTATCGCTCAATATGCCGACAGAACCGGCTATGCCCTCGCTGCTGAAGACGACGAAGAACGACTGGTCTCAGCCATCAACGACAGCATCCAGGCCCAGTTTGCCCTTGGCGAGGAACAGGACGAACTCATCGGCTCTCTGATGATCACCGCAATGTATGGCGCTCTCTTCCATCAGCCCTTCGCGGTACAACTTGGCCAATGGAATCTCGTAGATTGGCCCCTGGCATTACAGCCAGTCCTGGCCGCCAGCTATTACGATCGGGCCGAAGAGGAAGCCATCAAGCAGAATTTCGATGAGAAGGCCGAAGAGCTTTGCCTGGAGAAGACCGATGTTCCCCAGGCATGGCCGTCTTGGTCCCGGTTGGCCTATCGCACCGAAAGCAGCCTGAAGACACTGATGGCCACTGAACTGGGGCTGGACACGGAAAATCTCCCGGCCACCCTTCGGATCATGGTGTGCGGTGCGCAGTCCGGCCAGCGGGCGATGGAACTGGCCAGCTATCTGGACGACGTGGAAGTGATCGCGGTGGATGAATCCCTGGCCAACATCGCCAAAGCTACGCGCATGGCGAACGAGATGGGTATGGACAACATCGTGTTCTGGACCTGGTCCATCGCCCAGCGTTTCGTGGCCGATGGCCACCAGGTGCACTGGATTGAAGTCGGTCGCCTGCCCTCACCGGCCATGAACACCCTTTCGCTTGCCGCCCTGGTTAACCAGGCCACTGGTTCTGGTGCAGTGGTGCACATGCACACTGCCATTGCGGAACAAACCGCTGGTGACAAACAAATTCGTAAACTGGTCAGTGAGCATAAGCTACAGCCCACACGACAGACATTGCGCCAACTCCGCCGGATGGTTCTTGCCAATCGCAGCGATGCCGCCTGGCAGGAACTGACCGCCGACGCCGATTTCTACAGCCTCGGGGGCTGCAGGGACAGATGGTTTCGGCCCCAGGACACAGCCCAGTTGAAAGAGCTGATGGCCATGGCGAGTAACGAAGTGGACTGGAAGTTTGTGAAAGCGCGGGATGTGGATGGCCACAGCCTCGCTACCGCACCTGTTCAGAAGCAGATCCAGGCAGAAGCCCTGGGCAGTGAAGTGCAGAGCCTGATGGGTCAGAATCTGAGCGTCTATTTCCTGAAGCGGCGGTGAACAGAAACCCGAGGTCAGATGCAGAGTATCATCTGACCTCGCTTCCGCACTCGGATCCTCAGATGTAGGGGATTAAAGACTCCCCATACAAATGAAGATCCTCAAGGATATGCCGCTTTTGGGGCGTGAGTTCCGGGTCTGCCGCCAGACGCTGTAGTTCCTGGGCAAAAGCCTCCAGAGACCGCCAACCCTTCTTCGGATGCATTAATCTCTGGCTGCGAAACTCCTCCCACCTTTCCATTTCTTCGCCCATCAGGCTACCCGGGTAATTCCGCGCCCGATAACGAAAGAGCAGCTCCTGCAGGCGATCGTCTTCGAAGGTCACCTCCAGCTCGCCAAGCGTCTCAACCGGCTGTTCCAGCACCCAGTTCAGCTTCTCGCGGTCAGTTTTGCTGATAAAGCCACCTGCATAGAGCTGTTCATCCGGGTCTGTCAGGTCGCTTTCGTGGGGCTGGTCGAAGGCCTCGGAAATTCTGGCGGGCAAATCCGGCGCCTTGCGCAGCATGGCCAGGTTGGCTCGCAGCGTGTCCCCGTCCAGGGCCAATTCTTCGAGGCGCTCCGGAGAAAGGGTGGATAGCATATTCGCCGGCGCCAGCACCGGGCATTTATTCAGTTGCACGCCTTTCAGCGGAAATCGGCTTACGCCCTCCCCCAGTTCCGCCTGGGAAGTAAATACCCGCTCACGAATCTGTTCAGCATTGGCGTTAATCAGCTCGCTGGGGTCTTCACGCAGGTCGTAGACAATCACCAGGTTCTTGTTGGTGGGGTGCTCGGCTACAGGTGCGACCAGGGCGCAGCAACCCCGGCTGGCCGGGTACTTGGCGGATATGTGGAACACCGGCTTCATGCTGGCGGTATCCAGCATGGCGCGGGCAGAGTGTTTGTCCTTGTTCTGCAGAACAAAATCGAAGAGCTTCGGCTGTTTCTCCTTGATCAGCTTGGCCACTGCAATGGTCGCTTCAACATCCGACATGGCATCGTGGGCTGCTTCGTGGGCGATACCGTTGGCAACGGTAAGCTCCTCCAGTTTGAAACTGGGGCTGCCATCTTCCTTGCGGGGCCAGTTGATACCTTCGGGGCGCAGCGCGTAGGTCAGGCGTACCATATCGATGATATCCCAGCGGGAATTGCCGTTCTGCCATTCTCGTGCGTAGGGATCGCGCAGGTTGCGGTAGAGGGTGTGCCGAGTCACTTCGTCGTCAAAGCGCAGGCTGTTGTAGCCAACCACACAGGTGCCGGGCTGACTGAAGGCTTCATTAATCTGGGCGATGAACTCTGCCTCGGGAAAGCCATCTTCCAGGGCCTTTTGCGGGGTGATCCCGGTAATCAGACAGGCTTCGGGCGATGGCAGGTAATCGTCCGCTGGCTTGCAGTAAATCACCAGCGGATCCTCGATGATGTTGAGATCCGCATCCGTCCGCACGCCGGCAAACTGGGAAGGCCTGTCGTGAACCGGGTCTACACCGAAGGTTTCGTAATCATGCCAGTAAAACGAGCGGATCAAGGGACTGAGCTCCTGCCGAGTTGGTTAAACACTGGCAGGAGTTTAGCATTTAAAACAATTGGGTACCCATATCGTCCCGATGGGTCTGCAACCGGTCCACGCCCTGACTGATCAATTGGCTCATGTCCACTTTCATGCTTGTAGGCAGATTGATAAAAACACCTTTGCCAGCATTAATGACATTGGCACCGTCCGGGCTCTGCCATTCCACGCCCTCGCGCTGGAAGCCAATGAAGAAGTCGTTCGTGAAATCGGTCACGCCATCAGCGCCCTCTTCGCCGACGTACAGCGACTGCAGGTGGGTCAAGGGTGCGCAATTGGTGCCCGAGGCACAGTCCGCCGTTCCATCATCAATACCGATATGACTGGCCCGGTAATTGGTGGCCTGGGTGTTCTCATCAAAAAGCGTCGCGTCGAATTCCTGCCCGGATCCATCAACCAACTTCAGGCCGATATCGCCACTGAAGCTGCTGGTCAGCGAAGAAACCGACCCTCTCGCCTGTCCAAACCCCATACGAAAGCCGGAAAGCTTACCCTCGGCAGGGTCTTCCGCCAGCTCGATGTAGGGTTTAAACGCCTCGAAATGAACGGTGTCTCCGGCACTGTATGTGCGACCGTTAAACTGCTCACCGTCATTACGGGCAATATGCCCGAGCGCCACATGCTGGGCAGCGAAGTCCATGCCGCCATCAATTTCGCCGGCTTGCACGTCATCCACATTCATCCGGGTTTCCACATCCATGGTCAGCGTCATGCGCGTGAACTCATGAGGATTTCCCGGTATATCCTGAATGTTTTCGATCTGCATAAAAGCCTGCCCGGTCACCTCACCCATTGTTTCATCAGAAATGGGCTTCAGCTCCGCCTGGACAACGGGCGCAATACCCAGGCAGAACAGGGTGACGGCAGCGTATCCATACGCCTGCTGTCTCATAATCTTGCGTCTCTGAATTAGTATTTTAGAGCCAGTTTCCGACGCCCGACTCTTCTGTAGCCCGGTTTATTTTTGGTTTTCCGGTGCTCACAGGCGGCAGTGTTTAACATTATTTTTTATTTGCCGCAGACACACTATAACCAAGGCAGATCGGCCAATAGAGTGAGCAGAGTCACAATCACCGTTTACAATTCAGTAATACTCGACCAACTTTGAATACAGTCACAAAACCTTTGGCTTAAAATACTTACAACGCCTTACCCATTGTTACGAATGCTGTAGCAAACGTGTACACAACAAATACTACTGGTATACTTTCGCACTTTATGACCAACCCTCTACGGCCCCATCAATGACCACCCGGATACTGATCTGCGACGATTCTGCCCTTGCCAGAAAGCAAATGGCCCGGGCGCTACCGGAGGGATTGCGCGGAGATGTCAGTTTCGCAAAGGACGGTGTGGAAGCGCTGGAGAAATTGCGCGGGGGAGAGGCAGAGCTGCTGTTCCTGGATCTGAACATGCCAGAGATGGATGGCTATCAGGTGCTGGAACAGGTTCGCAAAGAAGATTTACCGGTCATGACCATCGTCGTTTCCGGCGATATCCAGCCCGAAGCCCGGGACCGGGTCAAAAAGCTCGGCGCCCTCGACTTCATCAAAAAGCCGACAGAAACCTGCACCGTACTTGACCTGTTGGTGGAATACGGCCTGTACCGGCCTGGTGAACTCGAAGATTCGGCGCTACAGGACAGCAGCCTGAAGAGCACAGGCAGTGCCGCTCCGGAAATCTCCGTTTCCCTGAACGACTACCTGCAGGAAATTTCCAACGTCGCCATGGGCCGGTCCTCCGATCTGCTGGCCCGGTTGTTACGTGTCTTCGTCAAACAGCCGATTCCCAAGGTCGCCTTCCTGGCCAACTCCGAACTGCACATGGCCATTTCCTCGGTCAGCGACAGCGACACCTATTCCGCGGTGTGCCAGGGGTTCACCGGGGCCGGCGTCGCCGGAGAGGCTCTTCTGCTGTTCGCAGACGCCAGCTTCCGGGAAATGGCGGAAATGCTTCACTACGACACCCTTGAGGGTGAAGCGGTGAACGTAGAAGTGCTGATGGATATGTCCAGCATACTCTTCGGCGCCTTCCTCAAAGGCATTGGCGACCAGCTCGACCTGAAACTCGGCCTTGGCCACCCCACGGTGCTGGGGCAGCACCGCCAAATTACCGAATTGCTGGATCACCACAGCGCCCATGAAGAACAGCTGCTGTGTATCGAAATCTGCTATGCCCTGGAAGACCGGGACATCGAATGCGACATGCTGATCCTTCTTACCGAGGATTCAGTGCCTTTTCTCGAAGATCGCCTGCAATATCTGGTGGACTGACTCATGGCCATAGAAGAATCTGAAGCCAACTCCTTTCACTGGCTGATGGACATGCTGGAATCCGTGGAAGTGGGTCTGGTAGTCCTGGACCTGGATTTCAAAGTCGAAGTCTGGAATGGCTTCATGGAAAACCACAGCGGCATCACGGCGAGCAAGATCCAGGGCCAGGTATTGTTCGATGTATTCCCGGATATCCCCCAAGCCTGGCTGACCCGAAAAGTAGACGCCGTGGCCTTGCTTAACACCAAAGCGTTTACCTCCTGGGAGCAACGCCCTTACCTGTTCCAGTTCCGCAATACCCGGCCCATCACCGGCACCGAAGAGTACATGTTCCAGAATCTCACCATCAGCCCACTCTCCGGCACCACGGGCGAAGTCAACAAAGTATGCCTGATGGTCTACGACGTGACCGACATTGCCAGCAGCAAAATGGCCCTGGAACGAGCCAACGAACAGCTGGCCAAACTGAGCATGACAGACCGCCTGACCGGCTTGCTCAACCGGGGCACCTGGGAAAACCTGGTGGACGCCGAATTCGAACGCTTCCGCCGCTACGGCCACACCACCAGCCTAGTGATGTTTGATATTGACCACTTCAAGCCGGTTAATGACACCCATGGCCATCTGGCCGGGGACGAAGTGATCAAACACACCGCGAGTCTCACCCGCAATGCCATCCGCCAATCCGACAGCGCTGGGCGCTACGGCGGTGAGGAATTCGGCATCATACTGCCGGAAACCGACGCAGAGGGCGCACGCATCATCTGCGAACGGATACGAGAGAACATTGAGCAGAGCGTTGTGGAAACAAGCGTGGCACCGATCCGGTATACCATCAGCATTGGCATTGCCCAGTTAACGGAAGAGCCTGAGAACTATATGCAGTGGATGCAGAAAGCAGATGAGGCGTTGTACGCGGCGAAGGAGGGTGGCAGGAATCGGGTTGTGGTGGGTTAACAGCCCCTCTCCCGGAAAGGAGAAGGGCCAGCTGACATCAGTCCTGCTGCCAGCTCTGTACAGCTTCCTTACCATGCTTCTGACGCCATTCGTTCAGCGTCTTGTGATTGCCACCACGGGTTTTGACCACTTCACCGGTGTGCGGGTTCTTGTAAGTCTTTATCGGGCGCTTCGGGCGGCTGCCAGCCGTTGAATCGGTCTTGCCGCCGGCCACTGACGGATCGATAGCAGAGAGAATCTGAAGTACATCCTTCGGTGACTTGTCATACTCCTTCATCAAGGCGCGAACCTTGTTTTCAAACTCCAGTTCACCTTTCAGAGCCTGGTCTTTTTCAAGCTGTTCCAGCTCTGCAGCAAGCTTTTCCATAAGCTGTTTTTTCTGGTAATAGTCGTTAATCTTTGCCATGGAATTAAAACCTTATTCAAATAGGGGTTTTAAAAACTTAATTGGAGTTGACTAAAAGTCCCGAGAATAATAAATCAATCAATCGGGTACCGCAAAATTTATTTATTTAAGAGTTATTAATTCCGAGAACTCTCTAATTGGTTCAACTGCCAAGTGGTATCAAAACCTCGGAGGATAAAAGTCTATCCAGCTCTTTTTTAAATGCCTGTTTAGCGTCTTCGTCCCCGTGAACAATACGAATTTCTTGCGGGGCTTGGGAAATACCCTGAATAAATCGAAGTAAATCCGATTGCCCCGCATGGGCGGAATATCCACTTACCTGATGAATCCGAGCCCGAATGTCATATCGATTGCCATCAAACTGAACCCAGCCCTCTTTGCGACCATAATTCAAGATATCACGCCCAGGAGTGTCCGCGGCCTGATATCCCACAAACAATACATTATTTCGCCTATCACCCAACATTGCTTTGAGATAATTGACGATGCGGCCGCCGGCACACATCCCGGAACCGGCCAAAACCACACAAGGCCGATGAGACCGCGCTAAATAATCCACAGCATTCAGATGTTCATCATGGGAATTGATAACAGTCAGCTGTTCAAAAGACAAAGGATGCCGCCCTTGCCTAACCAACTCAGTGGCCTCGGCATCCCAATAGGGTTTTAAATCCCGATATATTCGCGTGAAATCTGCCGCCAACGGGGAATCCACGACTATTTCCAGATTATTCCAAAGCTCTCCGCCAAACTCATGAATCAGACTTTCAATTTCATAAAGCAATTCCTGCGTCCGCCCAATACTGAAAGCAGGCACCAAAACCGTTCCACCATCTTCAAGAGCGTGCTCCAGTACCGCCTTCAACCTGTAACGCCGCCTTTCCCGGTCCTCATGGTCCTTATCCCCATAAGTACTCTCAATCACTAGCCGGTCCGCCCGTTCCGGCGATTGCGGGGCCGGCAACAATGGAGCATGAGGCGCCCCGAGATCGCCACTGAACACGATCCGTTCTTCAGTCTCCCCTTCACGGGCATCGCATTCCACATAGGCAGAGCCCAGAATATGCCCAGCTCTTTGAAGCCGCACCGACAGCGAGCAATCACCCTCAGCAAACACCGAGTGCCACTGGCCATAAGGTACCGGCACCAGGCGGGAACGAATCAGCCCCAGAACCCGCTCAATCAATTGCCGGTCACGGGTGAAGCCGATTTTCAGGGCATCTTCCAGGATCTCCGGCAACATAATGGCCGAGGGTTCGGAACAAATGATAGGACCGTCGAACCCGGCCGCCAGCAAATAGGGAATGCGCCCCACATGGTCTATATGCACATGGGTGACCACTAAAGCCCGGATGTGATCGATAGGGAAATCAATGGAGAGATCGGAAGCGGAAGCGCCGCGGCCTTCGTCCTGGCCCTGGAAAAGGCCGCAGTCTATGAGGATGCCGCTCTCGTGAGACCCTTGAGTGAGGGTCAATTCGTGGCAGGAACCGGTTACGCCGGAGGTGGCGCCGTGGTGATGCAGATTAATCATTAACAGTCCTTGTTATCGACGTCCAACTTTCATGTCAGACAGTTTCTTAACTCAAATCGGCATTTTACGAACATTACCGAGAGATTTTACGGTTTGGCCCACCCCGGGAGCAGTTGCAATCAGATCGACCAGTTCGGCCTCCACCGGCTTATAGTCAGTAGGGCACTCTTTCAGAATACTCACTACTTCCTCACAGTCGAACCTCTTGCTTGCATCCGCCAGCCTGTTCAAAGCAGCTTTCAAATCGCTCCATGGCATCGAACTCTCTCTGGCCATCATAATCCTTGGATGATCGGTTCCATGCGGATTATTGCCGATCAGCAGTTCCTCAAATAGTTTTTCACCGGGGCGAAGACCGGTGAACACAATCTGTATGTCTCCGTCAGGCTGATCATCGGTTCTCTCTATAAGCCCCATAAGGTGGATCATTTTTTTGGCGAGATCAGCAATCCTGACGGGCTCTCCCATATCCAGAACGAAAACCTCTCCCCCCTTTCCCATACTACCAGCCTGTAACACCAGCTGAGTCGCCTCAGGGATGGTCATGAAATAACGAATAATATCCGGATGGGTAACCGTGACCGGCCCGCCATCTCGAATCTGGTCTCGAAAGAGTGGAACAACAGAACCAGAAGAACCAAGCACATTTCCAAACCGGACCATCGAAAAAACTGTTGCGTCCTGTCGCTCGGACAATCCCTGCAATACCAGCTCAGCTAAACGTTTGGATGCTCCCATTACGTTGGTAGGGCGAACGGCTTTATCAGTTGAAATCAGAACAAATCTTTCAACACCAGCCGCAATAGCTGCTTCGGCGACATTCCACGTCCCAAGGACATTATTCTGCACCCCTTCAATAACGTTATGCTCAACGAGTGGTACATGTTTATAGGCCGCCGCATGGTAGACCGTTTCCACTGCAAAGGCTTTCATGACAACCTCGCATCGGCACCTATGTATTACACTTCCCAGTATCGGGAAGATCGACACACCCAGATCGTCAATCTCATTTACCGCCGACAGCTCACGTTCGATGGAATAGAGCGAGTACTCGTTCTGTTCCAAAAGCACCAGCGTTTTTGGCTTATGGTGAATAATTTGACGACACAGTTCCGAACCTATTGATCCACCAGCGCCGGTCACCATTACAGATTTTCCATTTAGACTGGCCGCGAGGACTTCTGCTTCAGTTCGAACCGGGTCTCGCCCCAGCAAATCTTCGAGTTCAAGATCGCGGATATCATTTATTCGTGCCCGTCCCGCAACCAGCTCTGACATTGAGGGAACCGTCTGCACCGGTACCGAGAGCGCTTCAAGTTCGCTTATCAAAGCCTTTCGATCAATCGATGAGTCTGCATCCAGGGCGAGGAGGAGTCTCCGGATACCATACTTCTTTATGGTCTTGACAGTGTATTGCAGGCTTACTACCGGCAATCCGTTAACCGTCGTTTTATGATTCTTACTATTCAAAGTGATGAATGCAGTCGGTCGGTATTCAGTTCCCTGTGCCAAAGCAGATGCAAGCTGCATGGCCGTTTCGCCGGCCCCCACTATTGCCACTGACTCCTTTTCTTTCTCCCAGGGACGGTTTACGAGCATTCGCACGCCCAGGCGACTACCGCTGACAAACACAAAAGCCAATGCACCGTAAATAACGGGTACGGAACGAGGAACAAATGCCTGGAACAAGTATCCAAGAACAATGAAAGTCAGACAGGACGCGAACACCCCATATACAATCGTGATGAAGGCTTTGTCTGATAAATAACGAATAACGGCCCGATAAAGGCCCAATTTTATAAAAAAGGCGACCGTAAAAAGGATGGTAAGGGCTGCCACTACGGCTTGCTTCTGGTCAGGAAGCCAGTATTGCTGCTCTAACCTGAGAGCGTAAGCGGCCCAAATCGAAAACGTCAGGGCAACCAAATCTGAGGTAACCGATAGAATCCTCTTGTATACCCTTGGCAATGCCAAAAAAGCGTCAAGCATGAAATCTACTCCCTGATACGGTCACCCGAACCTTTTCCGGTCACAGTCTGCAAAATGTACTGAAAGTAAGTGCGAACCGACATGTGTTCAATCATCTTTCTGTCCGTTTCAGCAAGCAGTTCCGGTGTCGACATATCAATGTCAGTGACCTGCCCTAGCCCGGTAATTCCTGGCCTTACCGAAAAGACGCCCCGCTTCTCACGTGCCTTGATCAGTTCTTCCTGGTTAAACAAGCATGGGCGCGGCCCAACAAGGCTCATCTCGCCCTTCAAGACATTCCACAACTGCGGCAATTCGTCCAACTTAGTCTTCCGCAAAAACCGTCCAAAACGGGTTATCTCCGAGGCATTTGCCAGGTGCGTCGCTACAGAGGCAGCTGATCTTTTCATCGTCCGAAACTTTATGAGCCTAAACGGCTTTCGGTTCCGGCCTACGCGCTCCTGTACAAAAAGTGGCGAACCTGTATCGCACAGCCCCACCACAAAAAGAACGACCATAACAGGCAGCCCGAAAACCAGCCCAGCGATGGAAAAAATAATATCCAATATGCGAATCATTCGCCCGCCTTCGCCTTTTTTCCGATTAACTGCAGCCGCCCTAAAGTATCAGCCTCCCGTTTCCAACCAAGGAGGTTGACAGCTTTGGATGCATCCACCTCCAGATCACCAAACAGCTGCCGGTACACAGGCGACCGACCGAAAATCGAAAGAATTCCTCGAAACACGCCGACTGGCACACGGATAAGGCCAGCTCCCTTGCCCATTCCAGTACGAAGGCTCCGGATTATGTCACCGGTGGAAACCGGGTTCTCATCGGCGGCCACAAATACCTGGTTCTCAGCTTCCGGTCGCTCGATACACAAAATAATCAAGTGAACCAGACTATCCAAAGACACCATACTTCGCCGATTATTCACATTCCGGAACGGCAGTGGCAAACCTCTTCGGCACAGAGCCACAAGCCGGCCAAAATTGCCCGGCGCATTCTCTCCATAGACAAGGGTAGGCCGAATAATACAAAAAGCTGTTGAGGATCCGCACAGGCTTTCTCTCAAAGCAATTTCCCCTCGAAGCTTTGATCGCGCGTAGTCGGCGTGAGGGCGTTCACCACTTTGTTCTGTGATTGGCGAACCCGAAGTGCTATCACCATGAACACCTATCGAACTCAGGTAAATGAACCGTTGAATGCCTCCGGAAGCGGCACACTCAGCAAGATGCCTTGTCGGCTCAACGTTGCTCCTCTCGAACGTCTCAGGCGTCTGGTCGCCAGCACCACCCCTGCCATGAGCTTTGCCAGCAAGATGAATAACAGCATCAAAATCACCGGCAAGAATATCCACATCGAACTGGCGGTCGAGATCCTGAACCAGGCAATCAATGCCGGCACAGGGTAAACGCTTCTCAGAGCGAACCAGAGCTGTTACCAGAAAGCCCCTCTCCACCAGGACCTTGCACAGTTCCTTGCCGATAAACCCCGACGCCCCGGTAACCAGTATTTTTTTCCCACCAGCCATGGACTAATCAATATCCGAGGTTTTAAGCAGTTCGTCAAAGTAGGAAATGGTCTTCACCAACCCTTCCTTCAACTCCACGCTCGGCTGCCAACCAAGTTCAGTTTTGGCCAGTGAGATATCCGGTTGCCTTTGCTTTGGGTCATCCTCAGGTAAAGGCCTGAAAATCAGGCTTGAGCTGGAGCCGGTCAGTTCAATAACAGTCTCAGCCAACTCCCGAATGGTAAACTCATTCGGATTCCCGAGATTCACAGGGCCGGTAAGCTCCTCAGGTGAGTTCATAAGCCGGACAAACCCTTCAATGAGATCATCGGAATAGCAAAAACTCCTGGTCTGTTGCCCCTCACCGTATATGGTTATGTCTTCGCCTCTGAGAGCCTGGACAACAAAGTTACTCACCACTCGACCATCGTTCGGGTGCATGCGTGGGCCGTAGGTATTGAAGATCCTGGCAACCTTGATCGACAGGTTGTGCTGTCGGAAATAATCAAAAAACAGCGTTTCGGCACATCGCTTTCCCTCGTCGTAACAGGAACGTATCCCAATAGGATTTACCTTGCCCCAATAACTCTCCGGTTGGGGATGAACCTCGGGATCGCCATACACCTCACTGGTCGACGCCTGGAAGATACGCGCCCCCAGACGCTTCGCCAGCCCCAGCATATTGATTGCACCATGAACACTGGTTTTGGTTGTCTGTACCGGATCGTGTTGATAATGAACAGGAGATGCAGGGCACGCCAGGTTGTAGATCTGATCCACCTCTACGTAGAGCGGAAACGTGACATCGTGCCGCATCACCTCGAAATAGGGGTTGTGCATCAGGTGCGCAATATTGCGTTTTCGGCCGGTAAAGAAGTTATCAACACACAGAACGTCATGTCCCTCGGACAACAAACGCTCACAGAGGTGGGAACCCAGAAAGCCGGCTCCTCCGGTTACCAGAATTCGCATATCACATACCTTTCTTCAAAAATCTGAAATAGAAACCACCCAACACATGGGTAAGTGTGTAAACGTAGGCCGTAACCAGAGACCTCCCGGGAAACTCCCTGTGCACCCTAAACACCTTCTTCATCATCATGAGCTTGGAACCGGAGATCTGTCCCTCGCTTTTCCGGTAGTAAAGCAGCGGCGCTTTCAGCTTCTCACAATGGTCAACCAACTGAAGAATGCGAAGCCAACAATGGTAATCCTCAACCGCCTTATAAGCGGGATCTTCCCAAAAAGGCGTCTTCAGCAGGAGTGCCTTTGAAACAAGCACGCTGGAAGTGGGAATCTGAGCCCTGACCGACTGCCTCCAATAGGTGATCCTGTCCTTTGTCACGCTGCCTATCGGCTCAAACCGAAGAGTGCTCTCGTCCGCAAAATCCACCATGCCGCTGCAAACAAATGCATTTGTTACATCTTCCACGGAAGAGAGCTGAATCTTAAGCTTTTCCGGATGCCAGATATCATCGGAATCAAGGAACGCCACCAGGTCCGCCCTGGCTGAACGAATGCCAACATTGCGCGGACCTGCAGGGCCGCCAAAATTCTTCTCAAGGGCGATCAGGCGAATGCGGGGATCCGATTCGACGAAGGCGCTGACTTTGTCCCGGGTATCGTCCGTTGAACAGTCATCAACAACAATCAGCTCCCACTCCGGTTCGGTCTGCCTGAGTACTGAGGCGATTGTAGCTTCGATATACTCGCTGGCATTAAAGGCGGGCATAACGATGGACACCCTGGGTTGGCCATGATTCATCCGGCCCGATCTCCTCTGGCAAATTTCGCCCTGAAACCATCAATCCATTTCAGGCCGGCTCGTCTGTTAATTTCAAAAGGAACACCGACTTCCAGCGGTGCCTGATAATCGGCCAACCTTGACCAATCTGCGCGTTCCAGTGCTGCCAACACACCGTCTTCGGTGCTTGCAGTTTCCGAAAATTCAGGATCGTCCGGACGGATTCGCCCTTCACTCAGCATTCGAATCAATACCTCGGCCCTCGCGCCCTTAAAATACCGGTATTTCGTAGTCTCGACGGCTTTAACGTAGGGAACGAACTGGGGGAACCGGTGGGAGCGGACATACAGAAAGCGCAGGGTTTTGCGCCGAACCAATTCCGGATCCAGGTTCAACTCCCCCCTACCATCACGCAATTCCTCTCGGGACCGAAACACATGCACGAAACCAGCCTCCTGATAGGTCGACGGTCCCAAGCATACCACCTGCTTACCGCAGGCTCCCGCTTCCACCGCGGAACTGCCACCATTGAGTACAACAATATCTGCCTGCTGAATCAGGTCGTAGGTGTTTGCTTTCTCCTCACTGCGAATACAGTGAATTCCCCGCCGGCCTGCCCATTCTGTGTAGAGGTTCAGCGAACGGCTGCCTTGTACACGACCAATTGTCTCCGCCCAGTTTGGATGACAGCGCAGCACCACCTGAGAAGGATCAATCCTGAAAGCTTCGAAAAAATCATCCAGAGCTTCCGTGTTGTCCGCCCATTCCGTGCGCCACTCATCGTGGCCAGCGAACTCGTTCTTGCTGCTGGGCAACACTAGTACGCGCTTACCCGGCGCCTTCACCGGCCAGGGCGCAGGCTCCGGATTCTTGTTGTAAAGCCGCCACTCAAGAGAGTTACGCTGCAGGAACCGATCACCGATCAGCTTGCCAGCGTATGCCGCCTGCGAAGCAGTCAGAGGCTTATTGTCAAACTCTCTGACCAGCTCACTGAGTGCTCTCAGGGATAGGCAATTGCCTTTGGGAATTAACTGAATACCATCCCCGAACCAGGTTCTCTCATGGGTGATGTAGGGTATATCAAGCTGTTCGCAAGCGTAGGTAACAGCCCGGGGCAAATCCATCCTGCCATTGAAGCAAATGACACCTTCAAGACCCTCTTGGAGAATCCAGTTGCGCGCGCTGTGGTACACCTGACTGATGGGATCCGCGAGGCGATCTCGAACCTCTCGAACGTCCGGCTCTTCCCATTCAAGTTCGGATTCGGTCCGCGTGAGCGTCGCAGAACTGGACAAAGCCAGCATCTCCAACTCAGCCTGGCCAAGATCCGAGCGTTCCTTGCCTATCGATGTCACTCCCTTTGATCGATAGCTTCTCACCCCACCCACAATACACTGAGCACATTCCCTAATTCGGGACCGTCCACGCAATTCTCGGATGTAACAGGTTTCTACGGCCGAATCGCAAGTCAGAAATACAACCTCATGTCCCTCGTTCTCCAACACCTGCGCGAGAAACTCGAGGTGTTCAACATGGGGTCTGAACGAGAACAGATTTGTAAGCCCTATTTTCATGAATACCTTTTACTGATGAGCGATTGAACAGTCTTCAAAACAACGTGCGCAAACCATAGAAATAACCCTAGCCAGATCGAAATCACGAAACCGGGGATATTGGTTGGGAAGACCAAAAACGAAAGGAACCAGAACGAGACCAAAAAGACCAGCGCGTATACCGCAAAGGTAATTCTCGAAGTCCTGAGGCACCCCACAACAATCCCTGTGATCGCACCGACGGCGACGCCGAAGCTTAACATGCCCCAAAGCCCCAAGTCGTTTAACAGGGAGGCTGGCCCAGGCACCCAAAACCCTTCAAAGACTGAGGCCGGCGCTTCCGCACCTAATCTTACGAAAAGGACAGAAAACAGCCCCTGAGGGGAAATCCAGCCACCCGACCAACCAGACTGAATGATTTCCTCAGTTAACCAGGCCCCATGAACACCATACAGAATCACGAGATGGAGATAATTCGCCAAGTCCTTTAAAGGCCCGGTTTGAACACCGAAATCACATTCCAGCGAAGTGTTTTTCGTGAGGTGCCCACAAATATTGAGAAAATAGGAAAGAGAGCCTCCATCTCCGAACGCCTGGCTTCTGACCCAGAAAAACAGACCAAAGGAAATCGTTGCGAGTACCGCGAACAGTAACAATCGGGAATAGCTAAAGAATGAGGGGCGGTAGGGTTTCCCTAATAAGCGCCGCACCACGAAGCTGGCAAGGCACACCATGATCGTGAGGAGGATAGCCGTCCGGCCTCCCATCAAATAGCTGATGCTGGCCAATTCGAGCAGTATTATTACGGCAATGGCAAAACGGACACGCGGCTTTCTTTCTTCCCAAAGGAGAACAAGGCGAATAAGCGGGAAGAGAAAACTGAACAGGAAAAAATTACCAAATACGCTGAAGAAAGAACTCGCATGGTCACCCTGATTGAGCAGCGCCCTGCTCTTTGCTACCCCAACTGAGAAATACTCAATCCCTCTCAGGAAATATCTATCGTAAAAAAACGCGACAACTGCCACGGCTCCTATCACAAGCAAGACAGCATCCCAGTGAATGTCAGAAGCTTCCAGCGAACTGCCAACATGCTCCGGCTGACCAGGGATTAGCGTCACTACAAGACCAAAGCCTACAATAAAGGCTATGATCCACACCTCCATGAGCCCCAGATACCCCCAAGAATAGCTGCCGAATACCCAGCCTGTGTACGCAAAAGCCAAAAAGACCGCTGCCAGGGGCAACAGCATCCACGCAGAGCCAATTCGAGATCTCATATCAAGTGCCGCAGCGCCAATTCAAGGCCTGCCTTCCTCGTTTCGGATCACTCCATTAACTCGCTGAATAAAATAATAGAACAGCACCACAACAACGGCCGCAACGAACGATTGCAAAAATATCAAACCAACAGCGAGAGCAACACCAATGCCGATCGGATCGTCTGAACGCTGGGCAATCACTTTTGCTTCAGCTGATTGAATCCCCTCAAGCCTTCCTCTTACCGACATCAGGTATTCGATAGCTGAGGATTCTGAGGACTCAGAGGCATTGTCAATCTGACCGACGCCAGGCGCCCGCTCCGCTGCTTTAATCTGGGCTTTTAGCTTCTCCCTCAGAATTCGCTCCAACTCAGCCTGACTCACTACCAGTTTTTCTGCCACAGATTGATGAAACCATCTAATGCCGTCACCTGCACTTGAGGGAGCAACAGTCGACAGAAGAAAGTGTGTCCTACCAACTTCAGAAAAGTCGACATTAAATTTCGGCGTGTATCCTCGGCCATCTTTGAACGCACTGGCAACTTCAGGCAACCAACGACTCTCAATGTTTGCAAGAACGTCGTCTCTCGATTCCAAAAGTGTTCCCTCTCCGTCCTGTGCAAGTTTGATGAGAGTGACGTATTTATAGGAAGAAGGCGTGAGTAACACATACCCTAGCCCAATGCACAGAACCATCAGAAAAGTCGCTACAAACAGCTTTTTTTTCCTGATAAGCGCAACAGTTAGATCAACCAGAAAATTTTCTGATGAAGACATTCAGCCCCCCCAGGAAAAAGTGTTTGAGCTGTCAAGTGAAGACTCAGGGCACCAAGCTACTACACATATTCTTGCCTGAATTGCCTTTTCGGGTTTGATACGGCCTTTATTCGAACAAATCGCGCTTTACCGCCGTAAACGCTTTTATTTCCTGACGAGCCTTTTTTCCAACCACTTCATTCACATACTTCGGCGCCAAACCGTACCCTGGCCTCACGCTCCTGATCGCGTCAGCAGAGATTACTTCACCTTCGTGGATATCTTTCACAAAATAGAGGGAGCGCCTGAACTGAACGTTTCCTTGTTCACTGGATTTACGCCCATAATCCACTCGTCCCAGAGCAGCCCATGCCGTTTTGCTGCCCCTGCAAAGTGCGGCAAGATCCGCTGGCTCCAAAGAGAAACTGTCGTCGGGGCCACCCCCTTTTCGATCCAGGGTGAAGTGCTTCTCGATAAGTGAAGCGCCCAGCACAACACTGGCAATAGCTGTGGTGTTATCTAACGTGTGATCGGACAAACCCGTTACCAATCCAAACCGATCAATCATGTCCGGTATCGTGCGGAGATTATAATCTTCGGCTGGAGCGGGATAGCCGCTGACGCAGTGCAGAATTGCCAGCTCTTTACACCCGCCTTCCCTGGCGGCGGCAATCGCCTCTTCAATTTCTTCTGCATCCGCCATGCCGGTAGAAATGATCATAGGCTTGCCTGTGGCTGCCACATAGCGGATCAGCGGAAGGTCCACTGCTTCAAATGATGCAATCTTATAGGCAGGAGCATTCAGATCTTCGAGCAGATCCACCGCCGTTGTATCGAAAGGTGAGCTGAAAATCGGAATGCCCACTTTTTTGGCATGCTCAAAAAGTGCCCCGTGCCATTCCCAGGGTGTGTGAGCCCACTCATAGAGCTCATGGAGCGTTCTTCCATCCCAAAGACCACCCTTTATCTGAAAATCCGGAAGGTCCGAATTGAGAGTGATAGTGTCGGGAGTATAGGTCTGAATTTTCAGCGCATCTGCGCCGGCCTTTTTCGCCTCCTCAATTATCCGAAACGCAGTCTCGATATTGCCGTTATGATTGGCAGACATTTCGGCGATGATGTAGGGCTCATATTCATTACCAATGGGACGACCCGCAATCTCAATTGTCTTCATGGTCTGCTTTCTCCAGAACAATCTTGTATTTCTGACCCAGGTACTCAAACCAGGCAGGGTAACGCCCGGGGTCGCAAATCCTCAGAAGGTCGAACTGTTCCGCAATACTTCTATAAGGATCAATCTCGCTATCAGCCGGGGTGCGGCGCTCATAGTACGTGGGGGCGATATCCTTGTTTTGCTGGTAGGGTTCTATCCGACGAAAGTTTTCAACCGCTTCATCCATGAGTTCAATTTCTGCCTGAAAGAGGCTTTCATTCACCTCATACCAGAGTGCGGTCTTTTCCACAGGTATTGAGCGCTTTAACCAAATTCGCCCACTATCCACTTTGTCTTCGGCTTCCAGCAGACTGAGGGTAATGTGCTCCGCCCCCTGCACAATCTCCCAGATGTGTGGGCTCCATCCCCGCCCTCTCGGCAAATCACTTGCGTGCAACACCAGTGTGTGACTGAAAAGCGAACGGTGTTCAGCCTGAATAATCTCTGAACACGACACCAAAAAAAGGATATCCCCGCCGGTCAGTTCTCTGCGCTTTCGAACCAATTCAATGGTGTGGTCGTTGCGTTTCTGATCAATCCACTCCTCTAGATAGGCATTTACCGGATGATCAGCATCGCTACACAGAATGGTTATATTCATGATTTGCTTATCCTGATCATTTCCGAAACCAGGCGTGAAGTGCCTCGACCATCGCAGATTTTCCGCGCATTATCTGCCAGACTCTGCAACCGCTCGTCCGATCCCACCAGTTCGTCCAGGATTCCGCCAAGCTGATCGGCTATAGCATCTTTATCCAAAAGGATCGCAGAGCCACTTGTCGCCAGAGCGTTGCCGATAGCTCTCTGATTTTCGGCGAGTACCACCATAATCGCTGGCAAACCCAGGCAACATCGCTCCCAGGATGTGCTTCCCGCCGCACCAACAGAGATATCCGCACGGCACATTCGCTCGGCCATGTCACTCACGCTAACACTGACCGTCGCCCGGAATGGAAGTTCTCTAGCCAGCGCTCTCACTTCTTCCAGGTATGGCGCGGCAGCACCCAAGACAATATCCAGTTCCGTATCAAGTGGCAAAGAACTGTGAGTGAATGCCCGCATCACTTCTGCTGTAACGTTGTCAAGGTCGACTCCGCCCAGGGAAATCAGGATTCGCTTTATTGACGGTTTCGCGCGCCGCTTAAGGGCGCTGTCCCTGAGCACGGGAAATTCGGGACGCAAGAGGGCAAAGCGGGGCCCAATAAGCTTACTGCAGCGCGTCGGAACCTTATGGCTATAATCAGACGCCTCAGTTCCCAGATTCTGATCAAGCAGAAGGTCACATTCATGAACTCTATCTGCCAGATCGTCAATAACCATGACCCGTCGGGCGACAGTCGCTAACCTTTTCTCCCAACGGGAATCCAATGCATAGTGATCGGCGACCAGCCAATCCACTTGCAGTGCGCCGATCGCAGCAAGCGTTTGCTCCGCATCTGTTTCCCAATCAACACCCAGCCAATCTGAATAGGCTTTACTGTTAGCTTCAGCCGGTTTGGCAACGGGCTCATCTGTGTTGGCGAGCAGGTGACACGTAAAGTCCTTGCTGGCAATAAATTCACCCAGGTGGCCGGCATGATCACGACAAACAAATTCACAACGATGACCCTGGCGTCGAAGTTCCTCCGCCAGGGTCAGACAACGCATTACGTGTCCTGAACCGATCCTGAGTGAGGCGTCAGCCCTGAAAACCACATTCATTCGGTCACTCTGGCGCTTTTCATGGCCCTGAACATCCATTCTGCACGGGTCCAATCCTCGGGTGTGTCGATATCCTGAACCCTGTGGCGCGGAAGCCTGACCGGCACAGCACCTTCGCTGAATATCGGGCGCTCCTCAAGCCAGGCCTGGGCCGTACCCCAGTAAAACTGGCCGGCATCATGCCATGCTTCCTCCAGATCCTGGGATCGTGTATTGAAGTACTCAGGGTGGAACATAGCTACCCTGCCACTTTCAGTAATCCGGATAGCACGCTGAATGGGGAAGCCATAACTGGTCACAGAGAAGGCGTAACTCGCGCGCTCACGATAAATCTCATCCCAGGCCCGCTCAAGATCCTCGGGAGAAATAAACGGAGCCGTTGCATAGATGCAGCAGGCGTAATCCACCGGCTCGCCATGTTGGTGGAGCCACTCTACAGCATGCCTGATTACAGGTACCGTCCCAGCGTAGTCATCTGAGAGCTCCGGTGGCCGAAGAAATGGCACATCGGCCCCAAACCGCTTTGCGAGTTCGGCTATTTCACGATCATCGGTAGACACAATGATTCGATCGAAACAGCCGCTTGCCCTTGCTGCCTCGATAGACCACCCAATCATTGGCTTGCCACAGAAATCCCGAATGTTCTTGCGCGGAATTCGCTTGCTACCGCCCCTGGCAGGAATAATCGCTACGCGTTTCAGAGATTTCATGTTGCTTTACCCAGCACTTGCTTTAGCACCGATACAACCTGGTCCTGCTGCTGGTCAGAGAGGCCGTGGTACATGGGGATGCTGATGGCCTCGCGGTAGTAGGCCATGGCTTGAGGGAAATCGTTCTCCTGGAACCCCATCTTTTCGTAATGCGGCTGTGTGTGCACCGGAATGTAATGCAAATTCACCCCGATGCCGTGCTCTCTCAGTGCTTCGAAGACTGCTTGATGAGATAGCGCAATTTCATTCAGTTGCAGGCGGATTACATAGAGATGCAGGCCGCTGTAGCTATCTGGATGCTGCCAGGGAAGCGTCAGCGGGAGCTCCGCCAGTAATTGATCATAGCGCTTCGCAAGCTCATGGCGACGAGCGACGAAATCGTCCAACCGCTGCATCTGGCTAACACCCAGTGCCGCCTGGAGCTCTGTCATACGGTAGTTATAGCCAAGGTCAACCTGCTGGTAATACCATGGGCCATCCGGTTCATGGGTCATTGATGCCGGGTCACGGGTAATACCGTGGCTACGAAGCAGGTCCATCTTCCTGGCTAAGCCATCATCGTTGGTCACAGCCATGCCACCTTCGGCTGTGGTGACAATTTTAACCGGATGGAAACTGAAGACGGTGATATCGCTGTAGCGGCTGTTGCCAATGAACTCGCCCTGGTACTTACCACCTATCGCATGGGAGGCGTCTTCGATCACTCTGAAGCCGTACTCTCGTGCCAGCTCTGAAATCGCCTGCATGTTGCACGGTTGACCGCAAAGGTGCACTGCCACCACCACCTTGGGAAGCCTACCTTCCTCCCTGGCCCGCTCGAGCTTCGCTTTGAGTGCCACTGGGCAAAGGTTGTAGGTGTGCGGATCAATATCCACGAAGTCGACCCGAGCGCCACAGTAGAGACCACAGTTGGCAGAGGCAACGAAGGTTACGGGCGATGTCCAAAGCCAATCGTCCTTCCCCAGTCCAAGCGCCAGACAGGCAATATGCAGAGCTGAGGTCGCACTGTTTACGGCCAGAGCATGTTTCGCCCCGACATGGTCAGCGACAACCCGCTCAAACTTCGGAACCATGGGGCCCTGAGTGAGAAAATCAGACTTCAGAACATCAACAACAGCATCTATATCACCTTGGGAAATCTCCTGCCGACCGTAGGGAATCATGGCTCAGATACTCCCTATTTTATCCCGGTTCGCGTCAATCCAGGCCTGAAGAGCCTCTGGCGTCATCCATTCGGAATTGTTTTCACTCGAGTATACGAATCCCTCAGGCACCTTTTTGCCGTCCTTGATCCGGTTCGCATCGGAGCTCCAGTCGTGAATAGCGGGAAGGATCTTGAAGTGCTCAGGGTATTCGTAGGTGTAGTAGGAATCCTCGGCACCAATCATTTGCTCGTGAAGCTTTTCGCCCGGCCGAATGCCAACAACTTCCTGACGAGCTTCCGGTGCCACGACCCGTGCAAGATCGGTGACCTTCATTGACGGAATCTTCTTGACGTAGATCTCGCCACCTTCCATGTCCTCAAACGCATGCCACACCAGCTCCACGCCCTCTTCGAGCGAAATCATGAAGCGGGTCATACGTTCATCAGTGATCGGAAGAACCCCTTTGTCCTTTACTGACATGAAAAAGGGAATTACGGAACCACGCGACCCCATCACATTGCCATACCGAACAACTGAAA
The DNA here is from genome assembly GCF_002933295.1 of Marinobacter flavimaris. Taxonomy (GTDB): domain Bacteria; phylum Pseudomonadota; class Gammaproteobacteria; order Pseudomonadales; family Oleiphilaceae; genus Marinobacter; species Marinobacter flavimaris. The sequence goes on along the minus strand of NZ_PSSW01000001.1, from coordinate 332,890 downwards.
ACCGCGTTTCATGGCCCCCGGCGTAGGAATTACCGGAAACAAAAACTTTATCCGAGGCCAGCTTGGTAGCGCCATACAGGTTAATCGGACTGCTCGCTTTATCCGTAGACAGTGCGACAACGCGTTTGACCCCCTTATCAATACAGGCGTCGATAAGGTTCATCGCACCGATGATATTGGTCTTAATACACTCAAAAGGATTGTACTCGGCGGTTGGTACAATTTTGGTCGCTGCAGCATGTACAACGAAATCGACTCCATCCAGGGCACGATACAGCCTGTCTCTATCGCGAACATCACCAATGAAAAAGCGAACCCGGTGGTCGCCCTCAAACTTCTTGGCCATCTCCCACTGCTTCATCTCATCGCGTGAGAAGATGATCACACGGCGAGGACTAAATTTTTCCAGCAACATTGGAACAAAAGTATGCCCAAAGGAGCCAGTGCCCCCGGTAATCAGAATGGATTTATCGTTAAACATCGAAAACTCTCTTCTCTATCAATTTAGACAGACTGGCTGAATCCTTCGGAACCTCGGAAAACCAAAACCAGCTGTTTCGAGATCCCCATTGCCAGAGCTGCTGCACACATGGCTACGGGAACCGCCCAATAGGTTGTAAATACCGAACATAAAGCCCCGCCAGCTACGAACACCAAAAGGCCTAGCATGTTAGATAGGATAATCGGCTTGTCCAGAGACATCGAATACAAACTGTAATGCGGCACCATACCTGCGACAAAAACTCCCATCGCGAGAAGGCAGGCCCAAAAAAGTGGCCAGTGTTCAAAATACAGCGGATTGGGCATAAAACTGAACACCGCCGGGCCCAGAACCCCGCCTGCCACTAGCAACACAGCGAGCCAACCAAGCGTCTGCCGGGCAAGAGAAGCCTTTAAATCCTCGAACCCCGCAACATCGCCCCTCTTGAAGCACTCAATCATTTTAGGGTAAAGAAAAGCAAATACACCGGCATCCATAAACGCTAGCACAGCCCCGGCAATCCCGATGAAGAGTGTATAAACCCCGAGCAGCTCGCTACTGTTCACAAAACCAAACCAGTACCGATCAAGCGTAAAAATTGCCCTCAGTGCAAGGGTTGCCACCAGCATTGGGAAGGCAACCCTCAGGCCGACACGGATCCAGGACCAATCGACGCCTTTAACCAATCCCCGCCACCGGAATTGGAGAAAGACCGAGCTACCCAACAGAACGCTGCACGTTGATCCAATGATCCAGAACAACAGAAGGTGCTCAAGGGTTCGGAATGCCGGGTCAAACCAGATCGCGAACATAAAGGCCAGTGCCCAAATTCCCTGGCGAACGAAAAGCAAAAACGTACCCAGAACAGGCCGCCCCATCGCAATGGCAAGCCGCATGATTTCCTGGCCCAGATGCTCAACAATGATTAGCCCCATCACCCATGCCATCATCCACCAGGGGAGCAGGTCACTGTAAAAAAGGAAAAATGACCAGGGCAGGATCAGGCAGTAAAGGCTCAGGAACAGAACCCCCTGAGACGTTAACAGGCCGGGCCATTGTTCGCGGGAACGCCCCAACAAATCCCGTGTGCTGAATACGTAGAAATCAAAACCCACGAAATACAGTGAGTAGCCCACTGTGGCCACTACAAGGCCATAGAGCCCGACCTGTGAAGGCTCAAAGTAAAGCGCCAGGACAAAGATCAGCGAAAACCTGACGGCAAGTGTCAGGGCGCGAATACAAAGGCTGGCGATACGCATGTTCATGGATTAACAAGCAACTTCGTAGGAGAAACCGTAAACGTGCAAGTTAACAGATTATTCTGGGGGAGTTCGGCTTTTTTAAAATAAAGAGGGCACCGATCAGGCGCCCTCTTTGCTTTCAGCCAGGCCAACGAAACGGCCCTTGTTTTGGGATCAGCCTAGCCATCCAACGCCGACAAAACCTCCAGAATGCGTGCGCAGGCCTTGCCATCTCCATAAGGGTTGTGAGCAAGGCTCATTCGCTGATAAACCACATCATCTTCCAGCAAAGCCGAAATCTTACCAGATATTCGATCCACATCTGTCCCGACCAGCTCAACCGTTCCCGCTTCCACCGCTTCGGGCCGTTCAGTTGTATCCCGCATCACAAGAACCGGTTTACCCAGTGAAGGTGCTTCCTCCTGAATACCCCCCGAATCAGTAAGTATGAGGAAAGATCGGCTCATGAGATAGACAAACGGCAGGTAGTCGAGAGGCTCAATAAGGTGAACGTTTTCGTGCCCTTTCAGAAGCCGATTCACCGGCTCACGAACATTCGGATTCAGATGAACGGGGTAAACGATATCCACATCCGGAAACTGCTTCGCAGTGCGGTTCAGTGCTTCGCAAATCCGTTCAAAGCCGCCACCGAAGCTTTCCCGGCGATGCCCCGTTACCAGAATCAAACGCCTGCTGCCATCCAGAAAAGGAAAATGCTTTGCCAAAGCGCCGGACAATTCAGGGTCCTTATCGAAACGCTCCACAATCTCGAACAGCGCATCAATCACGGTGTTGCCGGTAATGTGCACATCACTGTGGGCAACGCCTTCTGCCATCAGGTTATCGGCAGATTTTTGCGTTGGCGCAAAATGCAGCTTTGCCAGCGCGCCGGTGAGCTTCCGGTTTGCCTCCTCCGGCCAAGGCGAGTACAGATTTCCGGTACGCAAACCCGCTTCTACATGCCCAACCGGTATTTGCTCGTAATAGGCTGCTAGAGTAGTCGCAAAGGTTGTTGCCGTATCGCCGTGTACCAACACCACATCAGGCCGGGCTTCCCTCAGCACCTCCTTCATGCCGTGCAAGATCCCGGTCGTTACATCGGTAAGGTCTTGCCCCGGCTTCATGATGTTCAGATCGTAATCCGGCACCAGTTCAAACAAAGACAATACCTGATCCAGCATCTCGCGATGCTGGCCGGTAACGCACAGCAAGGATTCAAAACGCTTATCTTCCTGCAAGGCCAGCACCAGGGGCGCCATCTTGATCGCTTCCGGGCGGGTACCAAACACCGTTAATACTTTCAAACCTGTCTCCCTACTCGTTCTCTAGCGATGGCGTTCACGCCCGGCCACTGGCAACAACATCAATCACACAACCCGGAGCGATGGCCGAATAGTCCAGCCCCCGGAACTGCTTGTGCGACACAAGGATGACACAGATGTCTGCCTTATCAATCGCTGCTTCGGCAGTAACCAGGGAGCAACCTTCCAGAGACCCGGGCACCTCCTGAATATTGGGCTCCACCAGCAGCAAAGGCTGTGGGAGCTCTTTATGAAGCTGCTCAGCGATTGCCAGAGACGGGCTTTCCCGCAGGTCGTCAATATCCGGCTTGAACGCCAAGCCGAACACCGCCACTGACACATCACTGGCCGTGCGGCCAGGATTCTTCACCAGGAAATCACCAAGGGCAGACTTAACTTTCTCAATTACCCATTGTGGCTTACCGTCGTTCACTTCCCTGGCCGTACGGATCAACCGCGCCTGCTCCGGCGTCTCGCTCACGATAAACCAGGGGTCCACTGCAATACAGTGCCCCCCGACACCCGGGCCAGGCTTGAGGATGTTCACCCGCGGATGGCGATTTGCCAGCTCAATCAACTCCCACACATCAATCTCAAGCCTATCGCAGATCAGTGACAGCTCATTGGCAAAGGCAATGTTCACATCACGGAAGCTGTTCTCCGTCAGCTTGGCCATTTCTGCGGTTCGGGCGGTCGTCTTCACGCACTCGCCCTCCACAAACAAACTGTAAAGCTCGGCTGCAGCGTCTGAGCATTTCGGTGTCATGCCACCGATCACGCGATCGTTCGACACCAGCTCACGGATAACATGGCCAGGCAAAACCCGCTCGGGGCAATGGGCAATACGGATATCCGACGCCTTCCCACCCGTTTGCGGAAACACCAGATCGGGGCGCGCCTCTGCCAACCATTCGGCCATGCGCTCCGTGGCCCCCACGGGGGAGGTGGACTCCAGAATGACCAGATTCCCCTTCTCCAGCACTGGCGCTATCGCCTTAGCTGCAGACTCGATGTACTTAAGATCGGGAACATGCTCTTTACCGTCTTCCGCCTTGAAAGGCGTAGGCACCGCGATCAAAAAGGCGTCCGCAGGTTCCGGATTCAAGGTAGCTCTCAGGTAGCCCTCCTTCACGGCAGCATGGACAATCATGTCCAGGTCGGGCTCTACAATGTGAATATCGCCACGATTAATGGTATCCACAACCTTCGGGCTAACATCCAGGCCAATCACCTCACACCGCCGGGAAGCGATCACAGCCGCCGTGGGCAAACCAATATAACCGAGACCAACCACGGAAATCCGGTTGAACGCCATTCAGACAGACTCCTTAAAAACGAAAGAAAAAGACAAAAGAGAAAGGAAGGAAAGAAAACAGAAGAGTACTCAGGCTTTGCGCCTAAACCTGAGCTTTTCACGCAGCAACAACCATGCGAACACCGAATTGGTGACCAGGTAACGCTTCCACATGCGCCCAGGCTCCTGCAGGACACGGTAAAACCACTCCAGCCCGGCTTTCTGCATCCACACAGGCGCCCGCTGGACCTTGCCCGCCACCACATCAAAGGTGCCGCCAACGCCCATTACAAAAGTAACGCCCAGCCGGTCTCGCCATTTATTGATGAAGTTCTCTTTCTTGGGCGAGGTAATGGCAACAAAAAGAAGCTGTGCTCCGGAAGCGCGAATGCGCTCGACCATTGCCTCTTCATCATCCCAGAAATACCCGTGGTGATAACCAGCAAGTTTAAGATCAGGATATTGCTGCTGGACGCGGCGCGCCGTTTCCGACACCACCTCATCCTTTGCTCCCAACAAAAACACCGAGTAACCCTTCTGCTCGCTCATCGCGAGCAATTCATGGAAAAGGTCAATGCCGGCAACCCGCTCGGGCACATTGTGCCCGAGCGCCCGAGCACCTAAAACCACACCCATTCCGTCAATATTGATGATGTCGCATTCTCGAACGGAGGCATCGAGTTCCGGATCTTTGCGCATGTTTACGAGTTTGGCGACATTCACTACCACATGCTGAGTGAAACGCGCGTTCGCCAGAGCCTCGTCAATGACACCCACTGTTTCATCCATGGTGGCCACATCTACCGGGCTTCCCAGAATATCAATCCTCCGCACGCTTGGCCTCGTTACGATTATAGAGTTCTCGAGATAGCCCAGAACTAAGCTGAACCTTACTTTTCTCAATACTCTGCATCCAATAAAAAATCGATACCAGCAAGAAAAGCTGCTTCTCTAAATTCCGCTTACCACGCAGATGCGAATCAAAAATCCGAGAGACCTCTTCAACATTGAATATCTTGGAAAAGATCCCTTGGCTCTTCTGCAACATCTTTTTATATTCTTCGCCCCTCTCTCCCATGAACCATTTTTCTGTCGGAGATTTAAAGCCTTTCTTTTTCCTATGAACGATATCGGGCGGCAATACACTTTCAGCGAACTTCTTGTGGATATACTTACCTGCACCATTACGAATCTTAAAATCGAGAGGCAAAGATTCTACGAAATCAACTAAATCGTTATCCAACATAGGTACTCTCGCCTCAATCGAGAAATGCATAGAAATCTTATCCGTATACAACAACAAGTCATCACTCAAATTCATACGAACGTCATTCGACATCATCGCGCTTACGGAGTCTCTTCCTTCGTTGTAAAGCAAATTCCGCCAGTAATCGACCACTTGCCCGCTTTCGACATCGCAAACTCCTATCAAATCGTAGATACTACGATCATTGAAAAGCGTATAAATCTTTTTCCAACGTTCAGTTATATCTTTTTCTCCCAGCGCATAGATAGCTCTAAATAACGATTCATTTTTTACAAGGCTAAGAAACGGCGAAAAAAATTTAAAAACGAAGGGAGGAATCGCACCGTACAACATCTCGCCTCTGTAGCGGTTATATCCACCCAAAGGCTCATCAGCCCCCTGACCAGTAAGCACAACACTAACGCCAAGCTCCGCAACCCGCTTATTCAAATAATACATAGGAATGATAGACGTAGTTCCCAACGGTTCCTCGACAATCTCTACGCAACGCCCAAAAGCATCCTCAAATTCGTCACGCGAAATGCGAATTTCATGATGTTCCGTTCCTAGTATACGAGAGGTTTGGCGAGCATCTTCTGTTTCATCGCTGTCGTCTTCATCTAGAAAGCCAACAGTAAACGTCTTGATAGGCTTTGCACTATATTTTTGAGCGAAGAAAGCAACCAGAGCGGAATCAATTCCCCCGCTCAAAAGAACTCCCACCTCGACGTCAGCAAGAAGTTGCCGCTTGACGGCTTGTTCAAACAGACGGCCATAATCATCTATAGCCTGATCCATCGCTATTGAAATCGGCCCCTTAGGCTTACAAACGAAGCTCTGAGCCCGAGTCCCGCTAGTACACAAGTCATACGTAAAAATATGACCCGGACGAAGCTTTTCTACATTGTTAAATATTGTCAAAGGCGCTGGAGCAAAGCGCAATTTAAGTAACGTAGCTAGGTTCTGTTTATCGATAATAGGCGCGTTGAGCAAATTTAACGGCCGAATTTCAGACGCAAAAGAAAGTGCCTTATCACTCAATGAATAATAGAGCGGTTTTACACCGTACCTATCCCGAGCTAGATGAACCTTAGCGGCTTCCAAATCAAATACTGCGAGCGCAAAAATCCCATTAAAATCCTTTACGGACTCGATCCCGAAGCGTGCCAAATAGTTTACAACTGTCTCTGTATCACTGTGGCCCTTAAACCTCAAATCAGGGAGCCGACCTCTCAACTCTGCATGATTATATATCTCACCGTTATAGATGATTAAATACCTACCACACGATGAAAACATCGGCTGGTGGCCTGCCGGTGAAAGGTCCTGAATTGCAAGACGAACATGACCAAAACAGACAACCCCAAATTCCGATGATACGTGGACGAGATCTTCGCTGTCAGGCCCCCGATGAGATATGACTCGCAGAACGTCGATATCCAAAGGCACGTTAACGGAGCCTATCAATCCACACACTGGAATCTATCCCTAAGTTTTTTTGCCATTTGCACTTCAACGCTTTTCGAATCGAACTGTTTTGATCGATTCAACGCACTACGCTTAAACATACCCAACGTAAGTTCTGAGGAATCCATGAAAAACTCAATACACTTTGCAAGTTGATGTTGATCACCAGGTTCAAAAAGCAGGCCATTACTATGGTCTTCAATATAGCTCGGCAGGCCACCAATTTCCGATCCGATGACCGGAATACCACAAGCCATCGCTTCTAAGCCAACAAGCCCCAAGCTTTCAGGGAGCGTTGTCGGAAAAACAAAAACATCCATCAGATTAAAATATCCCGGCAGATCCCGGTGAGCTTTTGGCCCCAAATACTGGACAGAGTCCTGCAACTCCAAACCTTTAATTCTCTTTTTAAATTCTTGAATTTGGCCCCCTCCACCTATAACCAACGCATTAAAGCCCCGCCCACGCGACTTAAGAATTCTAAGAGCCGACAAAAGGACATCCCATCCTTTTCCCTGATCTATTCTCGATACGAATCCGATAGTAAAGGCTCTTCGATCTTCGTTTGTAACATCAATAGGTCTAAACAGTCGTGTGTCTATGCCACCAGAAGGGGACACAAAAATATTCTCATGGTCGTATTTATGTCTGGCAAAGTTTGCGAAATAGTCCGAAGGCACTACCAACAGATCGCTCTTTTTTATAGTGTCTTTTACAAGAGAGCTAATAATAGACTCGTATAGTATATCGTCACCATGTGCATTCACAACCAATGGCGCCTTAACCCAAGGACGTGCAAAACAAACAGGCAATAAGGAATGTTCAGCATAATGAACGTATACGACGTCAAAATCGCTTTTAAGCAGCTTGAAAAAAGACAAGAAGAAAAATTTCGTATATTCTTTTAATTTAGAGAAGATTGAACCGCCAGTGGTCTTAATCACGACACGATTTACGGTAAACCCTTGAGAAAGGAGTTGCTCTTCAGAATTCTTTACGAAGACACCGAAATACGGAGCCTCCGGAGAAGGATACATATTCGAAATAAGCAGAATCCTCAAGTTCAAGCCTCAACTTTTTGAAGTTTTGTAGAAGCGAATAAGGCGCCAATTAATGCGCCCGCAACTCCGGAGTTAAATATGTGGCCGCTTGACAAGCTCATAGCCACGACTAACAGAATTAAGAAAAGGATATAACCAAAGTAAGGATTGTTTTTACTGCCAAGAAGGTCGAGAACCTTTAAACCAACAAAACCATAGCTAATCACCACACCAAGGAGACCGTACGCCATTAAAAAATCGAGAAAATCGATTTCTACCATCTTTCCGTCAGGAACAAGCTGGAACCACGACAGCCCCGTCCCTAAAACAACCTCCGGCAGCGAGTATAAGCTAACGAAAACATCAATAGCATCTGACGCCCAAATATTCCTGCGACTGAATATTAGGGTTATTACGTCCACTCTTTCGTAAAAATATGTTAGACGCTCCATAAGATTTGATTGAAATAGTGCATAGTAACCAAACGAAAATGCAATACCAGGAATAATCATTATGATTAGAGCCGAAGATCCGAAATCCTTTTTCGATACTTTTAATACATTCAATTTCTCAGAGGACTTTATTAAAGGAAAAAATAGAGTCGTTAAAATAGGAGCAAGCAACGAGACTTTTGAGGTCAAGAGCGCCCCCATAAAAAGCATTAATAGACCCACCAAAAGAAACTGAATATATCTAGATTCCTGAATTAATTTCATCTGGACTATTCCGCCGCTGATGACGATTGAGGCAGTGATCTCGTTGCCAGCAAATATCAGACCTTTTGTACCAATCGCGTTTTCTTCATTGCCGTACATTGGGTAGCCAAGACCCAAAAACCCTATAATGAAATTAAGTGTTAGAAAAAAAATTGCATAGCTTGCGACTGTAAAGATCAACGTTCCTTTGCCTTCGAAGACTAATCGACAGAAAAAAAGATAGAATATTATTATGGAAAAATATTTAACCAACCAATCGGAACTCTTAAACGCCCCGACCATTTCAGAAAAAAGTGTTGCATGAAATAGAAGATAGCCCAGAACTGTGAGAACCATTGCAGAAACAATCAGTAAAAACGATCTACTCTTCGACATGTAGAGCATCACTAGAGCCAAAACAGCGGTTTTATATACCACTGAAACAGAAGTAAACCCTAAACGAAGAAGTACACCGTTTACCATGTCGACTAAAATAAATCCACATAACAAAAAAACAATAAACTCTCGCAGGCTGGCTAGTGAACGTCCGTTATACATCTCTGGTCGCTCACTATTGAGAATTTAACATGACGAAAACCAAAAACCATATAAGCCAAAAAAACAGCCTTGGGATAGAACTCTTCCGCGCAAAGAAATTATCCGCTAAACAGTTATTAGCTAAATTCGTTTGATATATGTTCATAAATAGCAGAAAGATCCAGGTTCTCTTTGACACTACTGAGGTTCCAGCCCCCGTTATAAACTACAGCAAGAGGTTTATGGCTTTTTATACAAAGCAGCTCTCCCTTTGTTATGGACATTAGGTTAAGTGGGCCTTTTGGAGGGATAAATTTGCGAACGAAAGACGGAGCTTTATCTGAGATTAGATACCCGTCCGGTACATCAATTACAATATCAGGATAATACTTCGCAGCCGCGCTGTCACATGGGCTTTTATGATAAGCAGTGATCCCGTGTTCCTTCGCAATCGGATTTCCATTTATAGCAGTGACAATATCATGAGCAACTTTCGAAGCTTCATCAGGTCCTATCGGACCACCGAATCGTACCGAATCATTCAAATAAATACCCTGCAACCAATCTCCAGATGTCTTACAGAATGCGTAGGTTTGCTCTTTCTTAAACGGAGCCGAAGAATATAGAGCATCATGTATTGTCTTTTTCTTCCTAAGCTTTGCCCGCCACGAAAATGGGATGAATTTTTTTAACGCTTGGGAAATGTATCTTGCGCGAGTTTTTGTGTTATCAGCTACCTGCAGACCGATATCCTGAAGTAAGATATTGGGGTTTACATCCCAGATCCTAGGAGTCAGCCCATGATCAGCAGTAAAAATAATTTGGGCGTTAGGAAAAGACTCGTGTAATTTCTTAATTTCTTCATCGAACTTCTGATAATAGCTCTTAATGGTATTAATGAATTTGTAGTCGATATTCTTTTGACCATCATTTAATCTTTTCAACTCAGGAAGCAAAACCCACTCCGCTAAATTTGCCGAAGATTTAAATACGATCATTCCAAAATCAATGCTGTGCTTTTTCGCCAGGCGAATAAAAGAATGGGTTCTTCGTTCATTTTTATGAACAAGAATTGAAAAAATTTTCTCAGGGTCAGTTATACCCTTATCAACCATCATTGGAACGATGCGCTCGTCGACGATATACCCCTCTTCAACAAGTTCCGAATGCTCTTCTCTCGGAAAACATAATTCTGGGGTAGGTGTTTGCACAACTGGAGCACCGCCCCCACCGCCGGATATCATGAATCCGTTTACCGGTGGCGCTGGAAAAACTGTCGGTAGATTCATAACTCCGACTTTGTAGCCTCTCTCAGACAAGAGCTGCCATATTGGTTTAACAGCCTCTCCTAGTCCGGGTACGTCGTTCAAGCTAAACTTCAAATTCCACTCATAGCTTCCATTGGCCATAGGCTTATCGTAAAGAGCGCCGGTTTCCAACCCATTTTTCCCCGTAGCAATCTCTAGCCACCCGCGACTAATAAGATCCTCTTTTAACTCAATCGAGGAACCTTGATCTAAGAGGGACTTCATGTATGGCGTCCATCCTCTTGAAAAAGCGTCCAAGTGCGCCCCATCCATCCCAATAACCAACAGCTTCATGGTTCAATCCTTTCACGTTTTAGTATGTTCAAAATCCCTATGCTTTCTATTCCCAGTCGTTTCTTGACAAAATGCCTTAGTATAATATTCCAAGTAGCTAGAGAAACTGCCGTAGCCAAAGCAGCTCCTTCGATACCAAAAGGCGGTATTAGAATGAAAGCAAACGTTATATTAACACCCAGACTTACGAACATCCCTTTCATTGCATCAGTCTCGTGGCCAGTCATATTCAAAAGAGCACCTACAGAGCCAAAGGCGGCATTTACTAATTGCCCGAATGTCAGAACAACTAAAGCCACAGCACCATCTGAGAATTCGTGGCCAAAGATAAATTCAAGAAAATCACCCCCAAAAACAATGAGCGGAACTCCAGGTATCAGAGCTAAAATAAAGATACCTAACGAACTCATTGTTATCATTTTCTGTAAATCTACAAGCCTTCCGGACGAAAACAGTTTGGAAATTTGTGGATGAAGCATTTGATTAATTGCCGAAAGACCAAACACGACTAACATCCCCAGCTGTCCAACGGCTCGATATATTCCAACTTCTGTATCGGAATGAAACATACCTAGGATTAGTAAGTCAGAGTAGCTGTACATAATCTGCAACCCTCCGACAACCGTCAGCGGGTATGCTGATCTCTTCCAATACCCTATATCCATTCGACTTGGCCCGAACCTTCGCTGTTCTCTTGGTATAACTAGGTAAAGGAGAATAGAACTTAACGCAAACGCAGTACCAATCGAGAAAACGTAGGAAAACATTGCCAGGCCGGGGGTCACCGCCAACGGCGAGCCAAAGACAAACACTGAGCCGACTAACAAGAGTGTCAAAGCAGGACGGACAATCGCGTCAGGTACAATTCCGAGTACAACATGTCCCAAACCTCGTATTATCGCTGAGTGATTTATAGTTAAACCAATGAAAGGGATAAATAATAGCCCTACGATCATAAGATCTAAGCGCTCCTTACTTATCCAGTCTGTTCCCATCTGTTCTATTAATAAAACGCAAATGATAAAAATCGAGGACGCGACCAAGATCACTCCTACGACCCAATACCAAAGCCCTTTTATCGTTGGCCAGTCATAATGAAGTCGAGCCTTCGCAGTCTCCCGCACAACCAGATTCGGCAAGCCTGCTTGAATAGGGATTGAAAGAAAAAAGAGTAATGAAAGGACAAACGAATAAAGACCATATCCCTCTGCCCCTAAAGAACGAGCTAAAACTATTGCGAGAGCGAATGCCAAGCCCGTTCCTGCAACCCTTACCCCGATAACGCGCAAACCGTTGCGAATCAGTTGATGTATTTGAGCCACACTCTTCCCATCAAGCTTGTCTAGCATCGACTTCAGTAAGTCGTTCGACGAAAGGCTTGTGCTTTCTTCGAAGTAACTCGTTTTGGCCTTTTAGGTGCTCAGATACCTCTTTTGGGTTTTGCAATATCTCGCCTGCCAACTGAGCTATACGATCCATCTCTGAATACTCAACACAGAAATGCTCAGCTTTGATATTCTGCATATAACCCCTAATCTTGTGTTGCGTATTTATGGCAATTGTCGGGGTGCCAATCGAAGTTGCTAAAATCGCCACATGCATCCGCGTAGAAATAAAAAGTTCTAGCTGCGACAGCAGGCTTGTGTATTCATCAGGGAAATATGCTCGATTTTCAAGTATTGACGTATCGAATTGGGTCCGAAGACGCTCTTGTAAACTCATACATAAAGAATAATCCTTGCTAATACCATCTACCTGATAGTTAGAAGGCATTATGAGTATCTGATATTGCTTCGGATCCAACTTTTCAACTTGCTTCCCAACCTCCTCGACAAAGTCTAAAGGAGTTCCTTTCTCACGCTTTGGTGGATTAGATATAGTAATGCCGATTACTTTTTTTTCTCTGTTTGGCAGATAGCGGTTTATATCAGCATCTCCAATTTCCTGCTGTATAGCGACATCCGGTACAAACATCACCACTTCTCGAGAAAGCCCAAGTGACAACAAGGTATTATATGACTCTTCGTCACGTCCGGCGATGATCGTCGCGTCTTTCAAGGCTAACTTAACAAGAGCCCTCGTCCATCCCATTTTCAGCGGCCCAATGGTTTGCGGAAACACTATTAGTTTTTTTCCTTTTTTGCTTGCAAGCCAATAAGTAAATAACCAAAAGGGCAGCATCTGATAAAAAGTATCAGAAATCATTTCTCCGCTTGAACTAACACATATATCCGAATCGTTTATTGCCTGAACGGCATCCTTCTGCTCTTTTGAAAAAGTAAGCTTTTCGGATGGGACCCTGAATGTCAGCTCGTTGAGGATTTGGAGAAGCATAAAAAGCGCCTGCCTCGTCGCCCACAAAGATTTCCCTAAACCGCTTTGGCCGAACCAGAATTTGCCAAACATTGGCGAGTGCAGGCGATCCGCACTATACTTCAAACTGTTTGTTTTTTTGTCAAGGGTTATTATATCGAATCTACAATCGCCCCATGCGGCTTTGCACAATTTAATTGTGTTTTCAAGAAGAGCACCATTTCCCACGTGTATGGTGCTAAACATATCCATCAACAGTACTTTCTTCATTTCGAGCCCACTAATAATTATTTACAGTCATTTTGCGTTTAACTTCGCATGAGATAGTCAATTCTTGTCATCGCTTTCGTACCGAGAACTGAGAATAAATGATTTTACGAAAACTATAAAAAAGCCCACTATCAAACCAAAAAATGTCGACAGCAATACGATTAGAGGCCTCCTCGGTTTATAGGGCTCGTCTGGCGCGACGGGCGAGTCAATAGTTTCAAAAACGTACTCGTTTCTGGCGTTTGCGAGCATTATTGTTCTCGTTTCGCCTTCAATCAATTGATAAAAAACTTGTTGCATGCCTGTGATATTGGTTTGCTCTAGCTTTTCCTCTAAGTAAGCAATACTAGCTCGGGCTTGCTGAACGTCCTTTGAGCGCATATGCTCATTCACCCCCTTTACCAGGGATTCAGCCCATTGTGCCGCTGTTTCGGGAGAATAATGTTGAACGCTCACAGTAATTAGGCCTGTATCTTTTGACTCAGTCACTTCAATATGATCTTCCTTTAGCCGCTTAACAAGAAGCCAAGGAGATGGCTTCAAGCTTTTCCCAGAACTATCATATTGCCACTCTTCTGTTTTGGGATTATAAATTTCATAATCGTATTCCCACTCGTCAGTTTCTTTATCCCAGCCTTTTACAGAAAATATCAGTGGCTCTAAATCATACCGATAGATAAAGTCTTCCAGAAAGGAATGCGATTCAAGCACCGCTTTTGCTATTGACGTTTTCGAAGAATTCCCACTATTAAGGTTTATCCCTGCGATGGAAGCTAAACCGCCAAGTTGGCCAGAAAGGTTGGCAATACTCCCGCTGTCGTCTTGAGTCGGAGCTAGAAGTACCGATGCCTTATATATATCGGGTTTGACAAGAGCATACCCTATCCCTCCCAATGCAAATATCAACGCGGAGACTAGGATTAGCCACTTCGCTCTCCAAGCAATTGAAAACAACTCTCTAAGGTCAATGTCATCGTCACTGAAAGATCCATTGGCTTGATTCATCAGAGGTTCCCCACTGCAGCAGCACCTAGGGCAATCTGGTAAACGATCTGGCTCACGTTAGTCCAAAGCTCAAGCTGATTTAAACGGTCAACATCAATCGGCATGATAACGGTATCGCCAGGCTCCAGTTGCTGGCTTCTGCCGCCGAACCAGCGGCTCTTCTCGGGCAACATGACGGAACCATCCGCCTTAACGACATAAACGCGGCTTTCATCCGCCTGGCGAGTGGGTCCGCCGGAACGCTCCAGATAGTCATCCACGGTTAGCCCGGCTTGGTGCAGGTGGCTGGTCGGGAACTGCACTTCTCCAAAGACCGTTACGGATTGGGGGATAGTCGGTACCGTGAGGGTGTCGCCATCCTGCAACCGAATGGATTGGTAATCGGGGTCATTGAGAACACTTGCGAGATCTATAACCAGCCTGCCCACCGGCTCACTTCCCTGTACCTCTTCAAGAAGGTTCTGTACTTCCTGGGTACGCTCGGCACTCTGGCCAGAGAAGTTATCGCCCTCCAGTTGAACCCCTAGCAGATCTCCCTGCAGGCGCTCTTCGGCTTCCCTGAGGCGCTGAGCCTCCAACTGGCGGAGTTTTTCACGGGAGAATACCGCCCCATTAGGGAAAGCATTGGCTGTGAGGCCCCCGGCTCTCTCCAGCACTTCCCTCAGGGTTTCGCCATCCCGGAAGGTATATTGCCCGGGGTAACGAACTTCGCCTTTCAGTTCAACTGTTCGGGTTTTGGCGAAGTCCGGTATGGATTTGATCAGGATTCTGTCCCGGCTTTCCAACTGGAGGTTTGCTTTTCCGGCCATGGCGTCCGCAAGGTCAACGTTCAGGATCCGGGTTTGGCCGGTGCCGTTCTCATCAACGGTATAACGCGCCACTTCTGCCTGGTACAACGAGGCAGAGTCTTTCAAACCACCGGCCACGAAAATAGCGTCGGTCAGGTTACGGGTCGCCGGCATCGGGTATTCACCAGGGTAACGAACCGGGCCGGTTATCTGGATGGTCTGTTGCGGATTGTCGGGGCTTGCCTGAGCCTTAAGCCGCTGGATAACCGGAGCGAATAGAATTTCCCGGGTGAAGGTTTCTGGCCCCGCTTCTTCCTCGATTGCTGCCTTCTCTCCGTTCAGGCGCTCAGTGGTCTCATCGTCTTTCGTATCGAGAATATCCACCTTTCCTGCGTCTGAGAAAAAGAACAAACGGTCTCTTTCCTCCAGCTGCAGGTCGTGCTCACTCCCGGGGTTGCGAACGGCCTTGCGCAAGCGGAGGTTCAGCACGGATATGCTGTCATCGGACGGATTGGTTCGTACGATGGCCGCGTACTGCTTGTCCGCTACCGGCAACAAATCACTGTTCAGATTATCGATTAGTGAGGTAACCCGCATTCCCGGCATCCATGCGAATTTACCGGTTCTCGTCGCCGCCCCTTTTACTTCAACGTACTGCCCTGTGACATCTGAAATTGAGGGTATCTGGACTCTGTCGCCGGCCTGGATTCTAGCGCTTTGTCCTTTCGGCGAGGTGTAATCGGCTTCCGCAATAATCCGCAGGAAATCTTTGTTGGTGCGCTCAATATTGATCCGTTGTGGATAGGCTTGCGGTGTCAGACCTCCAGCCATACGAATCAGGTCAGCAAGGGTGTTGGTTCCCTGAAGCTCGTACAGAGCGGGCCGATAAACCTCGCCATTGATACCGGCGCGCTGTCCCACGGGCGGTATAAAGACCACGTCGCCCGGTTGCAGACGGCTGTCTGCTGAGCTGTCGCCGGCCATGAGCAGATCGTAAAGATCGAGCGTACCCACGAGCTTGCCGTCGCGCTTGTGCTGAACGTTCCGCAGTGAACCTGTTTGCTTGATGCCACCGGACACATAAAGTGCGTTCGTGATGGTAGAAAGGGAGCTCACGCTGTAGGAGCCGGGATTCCTGGCCTCACCCAATACAAATACGCGCATGCTGCGAAGTTCGCCAAGGGAAACGCTAGCCTCTACACCAATGTACTGCTCTGAGACTCGCTTTTTGATCTGTTGCCGCACCTCATCGAAACTCAGGCCGGCAACGCTCATTGGGCCAGACTGTGGGAAGCTGATGGTACCATCACGGCTGATAGGCAATTCCAGGTTCTGGTTTTCTTTGCCCCAAAGCTGAATGCGCAACACGTCGCCAGGCCCGAGAGTGTAATCCGAGGGAACAGGGATCTCAGTCACGGGGGCGAAGGTGGTGGGATTACCGGCAAAGAGGTCGTAGCCAAATGGTCTCAGCCCGTCATTCTTCTCTGCTTGCTCATCTTCTTTTCGCTTTTCGGCCTCGGCTCGTTCCCGCTCTTGATCATTTACTCCAGAAACGGGCTCGACAACCTCTTGCCTTTGGGGGCGCTGCGTCTGGCTATTGGTTCCTGTCAGGCTGTCGAGGTCCACTCCGTACTGCCGGGCAAGGGACTCCTGCTGGGCTCTGGGCAATTGCTTGAACTGCTCGATCTGGGCGGGGGATATCGATTGCCCATAGCTGGCAAGGGGCAGCAAAAGAGCTAGGGAAGTAAGTAGTTTTTTAACCGTCACTGTTCTCAATCCGGGCCTGTAGAATTTGAATTAGAAGCGGTACTTCCAGGAAGCAGAGAGGGACCAACGGTCCTTTTCCCCGCCCAGAAGTTGAATTTGTTTGTCGGTCAGTTGAAGGTTCAAATCCAGCCACCCACCGAGCACTTCGTTTCCGTAACCGAGATTGGCTATCGCAACTTTCTGAGCGCCATCCGGTACGCTGTAAAACACCTCGTCGTCGGGCTGGCTCACTCGGTTGCCGCCGTCCTTGTTGAGGTTGGCGTAGGTCAGCGTTGCGGTCAGGTTGCTGCCGTCCGGCAGGAAGGTAAGCAGGCCTAAAGATAACGCTTCCGCGTCCGCATCGAAGCTAGAGCCTATCGCCCTGCCGTAGTATTGATAGCCAGTGGTGTAATTGAAATGGTCGTAGGCGTAATCAGGCCTGGGATCGCCGATGAGGTCCTCGGCCAGAGTGTTGGTAAACTCGACGAACCACTGCTGGTCAGAGCGGAGCAACTGGGTTGTCCAGTCCACGCCAAACAGCCAGGATTTACGGGAAGGCAGGTAACCGGCCTCGTCTTCACCCATCATCTGGACGTAAAGCCCCATGGTCTGGTTACCCAGAGGGAAGCCGTAACGGGCATCAATGGTTGCTATCTGGTTGCTGGCATCGTCTTCTGCCGTTTCCCCTTCCTCAACGTTATCTTTGCCGATCAAGGCGTCCCATATCGTAGAAAGCCCCTCTGGCCTGCCCTCACCACCAAACATAATGGTTCGGGAAAGCCCGATTTCGAGTCGCTCAATGGGCGCAAAGGTCACCCTCATACCTAACATTTTGGCATCGGGTATAGCCCGCTCTTCTTCCAACTGCCCCAGAAACAGGTTCAACTTCCAGGGGCCAATCCATGACAGAAAATCGGTTTCCGGTGCCAGGCTGGCTTTTCTGTCAATCCATACGGCTGGAATGGGTCTGGCGTTGTTGGAGAGAATCATGGTGGATTGCCAGCCTGGCCCCCACCAACGATCAATAGCGCCAACCCCTAACACCCAATTGCCCGCTGTCGCAGCAATGTAAGAACCATCAAGCCTGAACTCCTTGCCGTCAGCCGGGTCTGCGACAACCGAAGGTGAAACCCCTACAGCCCACGCTTCACCCTGCCACTGAAGGGTTGCGGCCAATTGCCCTTTCTCCCGGGGAAGATCGTGGAAACCGCGCAGGAAGGCCGGCTCATTGGAGCCCTCGAGCGTAAGCTCGCCACGAAAGCCACTTTCCGCCTGCTGCTCCCTTTCAAACACCAGGTAGGCGCGCTGGGTAGCCACTGAACTGTCGCTGCTTTCGCCCAGCCCACGTTCAACATCTGCCCAGTTAATTGGCCAGGTGGTTGTAGAAGCATCAAGGTGGCCACGGTCTGACAGCTTTTGGATGGAGTGGCGTGCACGAGCATCGCCAGCACCAAGCCACGGAGCGGCAAGAGTGTGCAACGGGGCTGCCAAAAACACCCCCGCAGAAAGTATTGTTATAAAACGTCGCATTGATTCAAGCCGAAAAAGTCTGGTTAGTAGATGTCTTTCGAGATAAGTGTCAGCGGCGTTTTTATAAGAATCTTGATATCGAGCCACAGGCTCCAGTGGTTGATGTAATCAAGGTCCAGCTCTACCCGCTTCTGCATCTTGTCGATGGTTTCTGTTTCTCCACGGTACCCGCTTATCTGCGCCAAGCCGGTAATTCCCGGTTTGATGCGGTGCCGCGCCATGTAGGCAATGATTTTATCGGAATAGTAGTCGTTATGGGCAATAGCATGCGGCCGGGGGCCGACGAGGGACATATCCCCTTTTAGCACATTGAAGAGCTGAGGCAGTTCATCGATTGAGGAGCGGCGCAGGAATCTTCCAACCGGCGTTACCCGGGGATCGTCCTTGGTGGCCTGCTTTACTTTCTGATCATCGTGGATACGCATTGAGCGGAACTTCAGCACTTCGATAATGTTGCCGTTCCAGCCATGGCGCTTTTGGCGGAAGAGCACAGGGCCTGGCGAACTGAGTTTCACCGCAACGGCGACACTCAACAAAAGTGGGCTGAGCACCAGAATACCAATTAACGCGCAGGTTCTGTCCATAATGGACTTCAGGAAGGCACTGCCCGGGTAGGAGGTGAGCGGGCTCTCATTAAGGTTGATAGCGGGCATTCCGCCCAGATTGTAAATGCTGTGGTTCAGCAGCTTCAGATTGGCAAAATCGGGCACCCAGACCACATCAACGCTGGCATCAAGCAGATCAACGTACAGACCTTCAATCTGGTCCGTTTCCTTGGCGGGTAGCGCGATGTAGACACGGCTGACGCGGTTATCGCGGAGAATGGACCGTAACTGGCTGACCGTTCCCAGAGTTGGATAATAGGGTGTTTCGGCGTCACCGTTGTGGGGATCCTCATCATCAAGGCAAACCATGCCCAGCATACTTTCCTTTCGCTCGTGGCGAAGCTTGGTTGCAAGGGTAAGGGCGATGTCACCACAACCGATAATCACTGAAGCATTCGCAAAGCGGTGGCGTTTATCCATTCTGCGAACAACCTTGTGCACCGGCACGAAAGCCAGCGCCTGGAGCCCGAAGCCTACTGCTACCCACTGCAATATCACTTCCCTGGAATAGCTTTCACTGGTTTTGGTAACGAATGCGATGAATGCAAGCATAGCCACCAGAGTCGACCATGCAGCAAGAATCCTGGCGATTCCCACCAGGTAGCCACTGCGAATACTGTAGGCTCGAAAAACAGCGAAAAGAGGAATGGCGAGCAACGAAGAAACTACCGCCAACATTCTGTAGTGCGACGCCACATCGCCACCCGTTTTTTCAACGGCAAGCCAAATAAGGAGGCTGCACTGAATAAACGTGGCTACAGCCCACTGCACCCAAAAGGCAAACTGAACGCGACCACTCGCCTGTGGCGCAAGGGGAAACTCATGCGTTCTTTTTTGGAGCGAAACCCTGTTCAGGGAAACTCCGGGAATCTGGGGTCTGGACATGTCATTCATTTAAGCTGGAATCTCTCAAGCACGCTACCGCCCCACCGACCAGGGCCCAGTGTTTTAAGGTCAAACAATAAAATAATCTGAAAAGCGACAGGAAACAGGCAAAAGGAAGGGAACAACTGAATCCCAACTGTATCCTTGTCGGTAGATGAATGTTCTGTTTCAGAAGCGTGACGATTCTACGTCATCGCCTGTGACAAGCAAGTGACAAAAAGTCTGACACTTTGATTTCAGGGAGTTGCGGCAGTAAAGAATTGTTAAAGAGTTGGAGGTGCAATTATTGTCAGCTGCCGCAGCGGAAAGGAAGGCGACTTTTTGATCCGTCACCTTTTTAGAGCGGAGACAGGAACACTCACCACTTGCTGTTTTTGCATAAAGTTTATCAGCACGATTGCACGCGCTTCACCATCATAGGACTGGAAGATGGCGTTGATACCTTCAAACGGCCCTTCATTCAATTGCACAGCCTGGCCCGCCTTTATACCACCCTGCTCTGCCACTGAGTCGAGGCTCTCTTTGATATGCTGGATCACTGCATCGCTTATGGGTGCGGGTTTGTTGGCAAAGCCCACAATGCGAAGGACTCCCCGAGTGGAGCGGAGCTTCGACCACATTGGGTCGGTCTGCTCAAGATTTACAAACAAATACCCGGGGAACAACGGTTCCAGTTTTTTCGAGCGCTTTCCGCCCTTGATTTTCTCCACACTGATTTTTGGGTAAAAGCAGGCAATGTCTTGGTTCTGAAGGTGCTGAAGAGCGCGGTCGCCCTGAGCGGGCTTGTGTTGAAGTGCGTACCAGGTCATGGCCGGGGACTGTACCAGCTTCCCGATGCAACGAAATACGGATTTAACACATTCTGTTTACCATATTTGAGGGGTTCCCCATCCAGTGTCTGCACTTTGCCGCCGGCAGCCATCAGCACGGCTTGCGCAGCACCGGTATCCCATTCAGAGGTAGGGCCCAGCCGTGGATAGATATCCGCATGCCCCTCGGCGATACGGCATAATTTGAGGGAGCTGCCCGCCTGCACCAGCTCATGTTCACCCAATGCCTCGATGAATGCCCGGGTTTCCTCGTTCAGGTGGTTTTTGCTGGCAACAACCCGTTTCAGGGGTTTAGGTTCTGCCACACGGATGTGATGGACCCTGCCGGTACGGTCCCGCATGTGGGCCCCTTCTCCCACAATCCCCCAGAAAGCCTCTTTCAGGGCAGGCGCGATGACAACCCCCATCACTGGCTGGCCATCTTCGATCATGGCGATATTTACCGTGAACTCGCCGGTGCGCTGGGTGAAATCCTTTGTGCCGTCGACGGGATCCACCAGCCAAAAGCGGCGCCAGTGTTTGCGCTCTTCCCAGGGGATATCGCTGCCCTCTTCCGAAAGGATCGGGATATCCCGGCTGATGCTTCTAAGCCCATGGGTGATGATGTCGTGGGCAGCGGTGTCTGCAGCGGTAATTGGCGAATCGTCTGCCTTGTAGCTCACTTTGAAGTCAGACTGGTAAATGTGCAGCACTTTCTCACTGGCCGCATCGGCCACTTTTATCACGTCCGGAAGGATGGAGCTGTAATGCATGTGATTCGCTTCCTGCTTCAGATCAAAACGTTATGAACTATCATAGGCAATAGTAACACTCCCTCAATAAAGAACGAGAAGGATGGCTCTATGAAACTTCGCTTCCTTGGCGGCACAGGAACAGTCACGGGCTCCCGCTACCTGCTTTCAGATGAGAAGCATCGGGTGCTGGTGGATTGTGGCATGTACCAGGGCGTAAAGACCCTGCGCCGGCGCAACTGGGCGAAGTTTCCCGTGGATCCCTCCACTATTGATGCCGTGGTGCTCACCCATGCCCACATTGACCACTCCGGCTACCTGCCAGCCCTGGTGAAAAACGGCTTCAAGGGCAAGGTTTACTGCACCAAAGCCACCCACGAACTGTGCAAGGTTCTGTTGCCAGATGCCGGTTTTTTGCAAGAGGAGGATGCGAAGTACGCGTTTCGCAAGAAATTCTCCAAACACGAAAAACCGGAACCGCTGTTCACCGAGAAAGACGCCTGGGAAGCCCTCAAGCATTTTGAGTCCCTCTACTATCATGAGACGTTCGAGCCGGTAAAAGGGTTCCAGGTAACCTTTACCCCGGCGGGTCATATTCTGGGTTCGTCCTGTGTACATGTTCATCACAAGGGCGCAGACAGAACGGTGGTGTTCAGTGGTGACGTTGGGCGTCAGAACGACATTATCATGCGCCCGCCGGAGCCACTCGAGAAGGCCGATGTGCTGATCTGTGAGTCAACCTACGGGGATCGGGCCCACGGCGAGACGGATCCGGAGGCGGAACTGGCCGAAATCATTACCCGCACGGCGGGGCGTGGCGGTATCGTGCTTCTCCCGGCCTTTGCAGTGGGCCGTGCGCAAATGCTGCTGTATGTGATTCACAAGATTATGGGGGACGGGAAGATACCCAAACTGCCGGTTTTCCTGAACAGCCCCATGGCCATCAAGGCTACTGAGATCTTCTGCAAGCATCATAAAGAGCACAAACTGAACGCCGCTCAATGCGAACTGATTGACGAAAAAACCGAATTTGTCCGCAAGGTGGAGGAATCCATTGAACTGGATGCGGTGCGATATCCCTGCGTGATTATTTCCGCCAGTGGAATGGCCAGTGGTGGACGGGTCCTACACCACCTGAAAACGCTACTCCCAAATCCCCGCAACAGCGTGGTGTTCGCTGGTTTCCAGGCGCCTGGCACCCGCGGTGATGCACTGGTGAACGGTGCGGAATCAGTGAAGATCCACGGTGAGTACTGGCCTGTGAAGGCGGAGATTCATAACCTGGATTCTCTCTCCGCACATGGTGACTACAACGAGATTCTGGCGTGGCTGGAGCAAAGCTCGTTGAAACCCGAAAAGGTTTATGTCACTCACGGGGAGCTCGTCGCGAGTGACGTTATGCGCAAACGGATTCGGGACAAGTTTGGCTGGGATGTTGAGGTGCCGGAGTTGTTTGAAGAGGTTGAGGTTTGAAGCCTCCAGACATCAGCTCTCAGCGCAGCCTGGAGGCAGATATGTCGCACTCCAGTCTGCAGCGCCACCCGGATCAATAACGCACGTCCAGACACCAGAGACATTTCGAGCAAGTCGAATGATCGCGCCTGACACAGCGGGATGAGCATTGCCCCCCATTGTCACCTGCATATGACCGGAACCGTCACTATTGAGTACACTTATATTCGTTGAGGCGTTGCCCGTCGTAAGATCCGAAGGTACATAGCCCAGGCTAGCATTAGTGACGCTCCCCATCTGCGACACTCGCTCCTCAAATCCTGTTTTTAAAGCCGAGAGTTCTCCAACCACCCGAGTTATCTGGCTTTTTGGAACGAATTCTCGATAGACGGCGACAGCGCTGGCAGAAATGATTCCCAGGATTGCGACCACGATCATCAACTCGATCAAGGTGAAACCACGCTGATTAGGGCGGTGGACATCAAGTACCATGTTCTCATCTCTCCAATCCAGAAGTTCGTATCTTTCATGGGATATGCAAAACATCCGCCAACTCTTATTGTCACGAAGAGTTGCCATTTACGGTACGTATTGTCTTGGAAAGTAACCGTGATACCAAAATCTGGGGAAGAACGAATCTGCGGATTGCTCCAGATATAACGGTTTGTCCTCTAGCATCGCCTGATGGTAATTGAAAACACCAATTAACCATACAGTCATAACGCAAGCAACTAAGAGACTTGACACCGTTGCCAAAAATTTCCGTTGGCCTGAATATCCAGAAAAACGCATTCCGCTAGTTTTCAATCTAGTCTGAAGGAGCGCCCATAGTGCCGACAAAAGAAACACCCCTACCAGCATTGAAGATGGCACAATGAAAACCGAGGACATGGAGGCATGAGCAAGCGCTCCAGTGACAGAAGCAACGAATCCGCACAGCACTATACGCTCCTTTGAGGAGCTGACATGATTACCCAGCCTTGCAACTTGAAGCACTCGCCTTACTAAACCAAACAGAAGCGCGGCGAGCAGCATAACCGTGACCCACCCATACTCAGCTGCCCACATAAGATACATGTTATGGGGATGGCCAAACGGCTTGGTACTCGTATAGCCATCTGTTAGCGGTTCATGCAGTAGCCACGATTGGGGCCCCATTCCGAACGGTAGGTTCTGACCGCTCATGGCTAACGCTTCCTGCCACATAACAAGGCGACCAGAAGACCCGGTTCCCAGTTCGCGACCCCCTGCCTCCAAACCAAGGAGCAGCGGAGCTAGTATTGACAGACAAACCCAAAGGACTACTCCAACCTTTAAAAATAAAAAAAACTGCCGAAGCCAGGGCTCGGAATCGCGACGAAAAACAACCCATACGAACGCTGCTCCAAATCCGATACTGAGCAGAGAGCCCCGTGCGGATGAGAGCAGCGCTATCCAGACCCAGACTCCCCCACCGAGAATGATCGCCACTCTCCACAAGCGGAAATTTGCAGACTTCGCAACAGTCAGCGCAAGCGGTAGGAGAGGAATCAACCAGGTAAAGAGCTGGCTCCAGTAACGAATATTTACGAACCCCCAGGGAAGGTAGTCAGATAATTTCGATGCAGGCTCTGACAACCAGAATAGGAAATAGACGAGGGCCAAAGCCGCATAAGCGACTACACCCGCGCCCAGGAGAACCACTGCGGGGACAATGTAAGCACTTGGAGCCCAATGCTGCCCCAGCACCCCCCCTAGAATTACCACGGTCAGCAGGAAGCCGATGTAAAGGCCCGGTTCTATCCACTTAAATGGATTCTCAGATACAAACCCGTGCCCGAGGATAGATACACTTACAACTGCAACCAAAGCTAACGGCCATAAATGCTTCCGAGCAAATCCCGGGATGAGCACTAATAATCCAGCCCCGACAGTGACAAAAACCGCCAGCAAGAAACAAAGGGCTATACGCTGTGCGGAGTAGCCACCTGAAGGGAGTGGCAGAAGCCCCCCAAAAAGGCTCAATGACATGGCAACCAAGAGCAAACAGCAAAAAAGCAAGATCAGCTTGCGGGGCCTGCCTCCTCCGCGGACGCCTGGTTCAAGCTGCTTCATAAGCTCTTTCAACCTTCGCCTGGACTGGTGGTGCCTTCACTCCGATTGACCCAATACATCATGCCGTCGGCCAGGCACCCGTGAATGTAGGCAATATCAAACGTAGCTCCAAGCCGCTTGGCTTCGAGGAGCTCCTCCGCCAAACGCTCTACCGAGTTTGGATAAAAACCGACTGTTTCCTTTACTCTGGCGCAGGCCTGCTCTTTTGGCCCTTTGATAGATCGCAAAGCCGCATGTCTCAGCATAAAGACCATTTCCGGGCGCCATGACATATACCTTTCCAACTCCTGAATCTGAGCATTTACCCCAAACAACGACACTTGTTCTCTTATGATTTCAGCTTTCAAAGCTTCGCCACCGACGAATCGATTCCTTTTGGCATCCAGAAAGGCGTATTGCTCTTCGTCACCGAGTTGCGCTTTGTGAAAACCCCTAACTGAGGCCCAAACATCGTTTGCTACATAGGCAGTGGTCAACAGTGCGGTAGCAAGCACAGCCCCCCCAATCGAGACGGGCAATGCTGCCACTGAAAACCTGAGCACTATTCTGCCGTCTACCTGGGCTACCAAAACGATCGCCAGCGCGAAGAAACTGAAAAACCAGAAGGAAAACTCAACCATGTTGTTGATAAACAGGGCTCCCAGCAGAGAAAAAACAAAAAAATCTCTCGGCTTGAATGAGCATCGGTAAAACAGGAAAACGAGGTACCCTAGAACCAAAAACACCGCCAATAGCCCAAGAACGCCCAATTCCACTAGCACATTTACAAACAAATTGTGCCCATGAGTCCATAATGTTCCCATTCTTATGGGGTTTTCGACTGCCTTGTCAGCCTCAAGACTGAAAACACCGTACCTCCCCGGCCCGAAGCCAGTAAGCGGATCTTTCGCAATTTCCCAATAACCCCCTAGTTTTCGCCATTCTTCTGCCCGGTAATTGTCTGTGAGCCTGAAACGATCCGAGATAGACTCTTCTTTATCCCGCTGTATAAATCCAGACTCAGCAAGAGCGTCTGTGAACGGTCGGCTGATCGTGGGAAAAAGAAAGGTAATTGCGGTTATGGTTACCACAATCAAAACAAGCTGCTTCCCTCGACCGAAACATACCCGCGAGAATAATTCCCGCCTGAAGTTTGGAGGAGACAAAATCAGCTTCGCCGAGGGCAACACTATTATCAGTAAGACGAAAGCGACAAAGGCCCGACTACCAGTCAAACCGGCTGCCATGGCCAGATAGGACACCGACAACAATACTGGGAAGAATCGCATCCGGTTGGTAATCAATAAAAAGGAGCTTGAGAGCACGCCAATTCCAAGAACCAGCGCGGTAAGGTTTGCCTGATTCAATGGTCCCAACAAACGGGGAGTTTCACCCGTTATCCAGGGTAAGAGAAACTTTAATACTCCGTAGTGCCGCAGGAGTCCGTAGGTCGCTGTGATAAGGGCAATCCAGTAAAAAGTCCTTGCCAGCAGAGGGGTCAAATCGACCCCCTGCTCACGCAATGTCGCGACGGAAGCGGCAACCAGAACGCCGGAAAGAAGAAAGATCAGGTAAGAATAATCGCTAAACAAGAATTCGCCTTGCACAAGCGATGAAAAGACTGTCAAAACAGCGAGCAGAAGAATCATCAATCCCGATATGGGAAGCGCGATCGCTTGCTTCCGATAACTTGCTAAAGTAGCGCAAAAAAGAATGCTGGCGACCAACATACTGGCCAAATCGTTTGGAAGGTCCTGGTAGGGAAAAAGATGAAAGGGCAGCAGGAATCCTAAACAAAATAAGAGAACCAGCAAAAATCTCAGCACCTTAACAACCTCCGAAAAGCTTTTACCTAAAAAAAAGGCGCCCTTGACGGGCGCCCTTAGCTCCAAATCTTAGGATTAAGAGTTGGTGCAGCCTGCAGGCACGTAAGTGGCCTTCCAGTCAGAGGCGGAACCTCCGTCGATACGACAAGCCCAAGTACCATCAGAGGTACGGCTCAGCTGGATAACCGCGTCTTGAATGCCAGCGCCAGAGTTGCCACCGAGAGTAACGGACAGTGCGCCAGCGCCACCGCCGAAGTTCAGGCTAGTCGTACTGGTGATAGCATCAGTCAGATTAGACTGAACGTGGCCAAGATCACCCCATGTGAAGGATGTGTTACCACGGGTCAGGTTCTCTTCAACCGCAGTGCGCAGTGAAGACAGCTCACTGTATGCGCGGTTAACCTGGGTGCGAGCGGTGTAATCCTGATACTGCGGAATAGCGATGGCAGCAAGAATACCGATGATCGCAACAACGATCATCAGTTCGATCAGGGTAAAACCTTTCTGAGCGTGATTGATTTGCATGTTTTTCATTATCGACCTCTGCATTTGTCGTTGATCAACTCTTTACGGCCCGGGCCCGGTGGAGTCACGCCCCGTGACCGGTGGTTTGAGCCTGAGTTTTAGAATGCACCGACCATGCCAACATTGTTCTAACCTGGAATTTTTAAAATATGTGCAGCGTTTCAGGGGCCTGGAAGCACATGAGAACCCGATCACACAAAGGATTGGCACGGCTCCGGTTGCCCGCAGACGTCAATGGGTGACATATTTGGTCACCTTTAATCGCTTAACCGGTTTTGGGCTTGATGAAGAAAGCTTACTGAGCGCCCTCTTGAATAACACAAGAAACCGCTTATTTTGACGGGTGCTTTCCAAACCTGCGCAGGCCAACTAAACTCACTTCAATTGACAAAACCTCCGTTTCAGTAACTTAGGCAGCGTTTCTTACTTAATTTATGTCTACCAACAAAAGCAACATCACGCTCACGGGCCTTGCGAGGCGCTTCGTGGATGACGGTCTTCTGGATGAAGCAACTGCAAAAGATTCTTTTTTACAGGCATCTCAGAACCGTATTCCGTTAATTACATACCTCACGCAGAACAACCTCGCCGACAGCTCCAAACTGGCGTTTTCGGCCGCCATGGAGTTTGGCGTATCGGTGTTGGATCTCTCTGCGTTCATGCCCGAGATGATGCCCGAGAAGGTGGTGGACGAAAAACTGGTCCGCAAACACAACGCTCTTCCTTTATACAAGAGAGGTAATCGCCTGTTCATCGCAGTCTCGGACCCGACTAACATCCAGGCTCTTGATGAAATCAAGTTCAATACTGGTCTGAGTACCGATGCAGTTTTGGTAGACGATGCCAAGCTAAGAGACGCCATCGACAAATATCTGGAATCTCAAGACACCACGATGGGTGATCTTGACGATTCTGATTTAGAAGGCGTGGAAACCGAAGCTGGAGACCAAGAAGACGAGGGTACTGTCGTCGCCAGCGAGGTGGATGACGCCCCTATCGTCAAATATGTGAACAAAATGTTGCTGGATGCGATTCGAGGAGGGGCCTCGGATATTCATTTCGAACCCTATGAAAAAGTCTATCGAGTTAGATACCGCACAGACGGCATATTGAAAGAGGTTTCCCGCCCCTCCATTAAGCTGGCACCGAAGATCTCAGCCCGTGTAAAGATCATGGCCCAGCTGGATATTTCAGAAAGGCGTGTACCTCAGGACGGCCGTATCAAGATGAAGCTGTCCAAAACAAAAGCCATCGATTTCCGTGTAAACACTCTGCCCACCCTGTGGGGTGAGAAGATCGTTTTGCGGATTCTTGATCCCAGCCAGGCGAAACTGGGCATTGACGTGCTCGGTTATGAGGAAGATCAGAAAGAGATGTACCTGGAGGCCCTGAAACAGCCACAAGGCATGATTCTGGTGACGGGCCCAACCGGCTCAGGCAAAACAGTTTCTCTGTATACGGGCCTGAATATTCTGAACACCCCGGACATCAACATCTCTACTGCCGAAGACCCGGCAGAAATCAATCTGGAAGGCATCAACCAGGTTAACGTGAACAACCGTGTGGGTCTGGGTTTTGCCGAAGCCTTGCGAGCCTTCCTGCGCCAGGATCCCGATGTAATCATGGTCGGTGAGATTCGGGATCTGGAAACGGCCAATATTGCTATCAAAGCGGCACAGACCGGGCACCTGGTTCTCTCCACCCTCCACACAAACAGTGCACCAGAGACGCTCACCCGTATGATGAATATGGGCGTACCCGCGTTCAACATCGCTACTTCGGTGAGCCTGATTATTGCCCAACGTCTGGGCCGGAGACTGTGCAGCTCATGCAAACAGCCCTTTGACGTCCCGAAAGACGTGCTGTTAGAGGAAGGGTTCACACAGGAACAAATTGATACAGGCTTCACGTTGTACCGCCCCAAGGGCTGTGATAAATGCAATGGAGGATATAAAGGCCGCGTCGGGATTTACGAGGTGGTCAAGATTACCGACGAGCTGGCGAACATGATTATGGAAGAAGCCAGTTCCATCAAAATTGCAAAGCAGGCTCAGGCCGAGGGCTTCCGTAACTTGCGCCAATCGGCACTTATGAAAGTGATCGAGGGCGTAACAAGCCTTGAGGAAGCCAACCGCGTGACGAAGGATTAAGCATGGCAGAGAAAGCACAGAAGCTGGAATCGTACGTTTGGGAAGGGAAAGACCGAAAGGGCAATAAGTCCAAGGGCGAGCTAACTGGCTCCAACCTTGCGCTGGTTAAGGCCCAACTTCGCAAGCAAGGCATTATTCCGGATAAGGTCAAGAAGAAACCCAAGCCTCTTTTCGGTGGCAGCAAGAAGATTACCCCCTTCGACATTGCTATGCTGACTCGACAGCTGGCGACCATGATGAAAGCCGGTGTGCCTCTTGTGCAGAGCTTTGACATCGTTGCCGATGGCCTCGAGAACAAAGGCCTTCAGGAATTGGTTATGAGTATACGAAATGATATTTCGTCAGGTACCAGTTTCGCAGGCGCATTGCGTAAACACCCCAAGTATTTTGACGACTTGTACTGCAACTTGGTCGACTCGGGTGAAAAAGCTGGCGCGCTCGAGGCCATGCTCGACAGGATTGCCACCTATCTGGAAAAAACAGAACTACTCAAGAAAAAAGTAAAGAAGGCGATGACCTACCCGATCGCTGTAATCGTCGTGGCGATCATTGTGACAGCCATCCTTCTCGTGAAGGTTGTGCCGCAGTTCGAAAGCTTGTTCCAGGGTTTTGGCGCAGAACTTCCCGTTTTCACTCAATTTGTTGTCGAACTTTCCGAATGGCTCCAAAGCTGGTGGTTCGTGGTCTTGCTGGGAATTGTTGGCACCATTTTCCTGTTTAAAGAAGCCAAGCGTCGCTCGCAGAAGTTCTCCGACTTGGTTGATAAATATGTTCTGAAGCTGCCCGTTGTTGGAGAAATCCTCGATAAGTCTGCGGTTGCCAAGTTTGGCCGAGTTCTCTCAACGACCTTTGCTGCCGGCGTTCCGTTGGTAGACGCTCTTGACTCTGTTGCCGGCGCGACAGGTAACGCCGTTTACCGGGATGCTATTGACCGAATCAAAAACGATGTATCGAGCGGTACCCAACTGCAAGCCTCCATGCGTCAGCAGGATATCTTCCCTGTGATGGCCGTGCAGCTAACCGCGATCGGCGAGGAGTCCGGTAACCTGGACGAGATGCTGGCCAAGGTGGCGGAGCATTATGAGGCAGTGGTCGACGACATGGTCGATAACCTGACTGCCCTGATGGAGCCAATGATCATGGCGGTTCTGGGTGTTCTGGTTGGTGGCTTGATCATCGCCATGTATCTGCCGATCTTCCAGATGGGTCAGGTGGTTGGTTAAACTCACCGACCCGAAGCCCCGCTAGACCTTAAGTGGGGTCAGAAGAAAAAGCCCTTCTGGCCCCGAGTTCGCCCGCCTGATTTTCGGATAATTGATGATTACTCTGGACGCCTTTCTCGCCACTCCCTGGCTGCTTTTCATTTCCGTTACCCTGGTATCCCTCTGCATCGGCAGCTTCCTGAATGTTGTGATTCTGAGGCTGCCAAAAATGATGCATCAGGACTGGCGCTGCCAGTGCGAGGAATTCCTTGAGCTGCCTGAAACACAGCGTAAGGATGAAGAGCGGGTTACCCTGTCCAAACCGGCCTCCACCTGCCCTTCCTGCGGCCATGGCATTCGCGCCTGGGAAAACATCCCTTTAGTCAGCTGGCTGGTTCTTCGGGGCAAATGCGCATCCTGCAAGGCGCCTATCTCGCCACGTTATCCAATCATTGAGGCGGTAACTGCGATTTTCTCGGTGGTGACCATTGCAGTCATCGGTCCGAACGAATCCGCCCTCTGGGCCTTGTTGCTGGTGTGGGCTCTGGTGGCCCTGACCGTTATCGATTTTGACACCCAGCTCCTACCAGACAGCATTACGCTGCCCCTGATGTGGCTGGGCCTCGTGTTGAATTATTTTGGCGTGCTGACGGACTTCAACAGTGCCTTCTGGGGTGCGGTGGTAGGTTATCTCTCCTTGTGGTCTGTTTACTGGCTGTTCAAGCTGGTCACCGGCAAGGAGGGCATGGGGCACGGCGACTTCAAACTGCTTGCCGCACTCGGCGCCTGGCTGGGGTGGCAGTTGTTGCCAGCGGTGATTCTGCTTTCCTCGGTTGTAGGTGCCGTTGTCGGTATCAGCCTGATGGTGTTCAAGAAGCATGGGCGGGAAGTTCCGATTCCGTTTGGGCCCTACCTCGCGACGGCGGGGTTGATTTGTCTGTGGTTTGGCAGTGAGATTCAGGCGTTCTGGTACGGATTCCTGGGAGTCTGATTCATGAAGATTGCTGGCCTTACCGGCGGGATTGGTTCCGGAAAATCCACTTTGGCTCGCTTGTTTGGTGAGCACGGCGTGCACTGGGTGGACGCCGATGATGTTGCCCGTGAGGTGGTTGAGCCGGGAACGCCTGCACTGGAGCAGATTTCAGAGCATTTTGGGAAGAAGATCCTCACTTCTGAGGGTGCTTTGGATCGGGCGCAGCTTCGTGGGATTGTCTTTGAGAAGCCGGAAGAGCGTTTTTGGCTGGAGTCGCTGCTGCATCCAATCATCCGCGAGGAATTGATTCGGCAGTTGAACCCGGAAAACTACCAGCTTCCCTACGTGCTCCTGGTCTCCCCTCTCCTTCTCGAGACCGACCAGCACGAGCTGGTTGACCGCATTATCGTGATCGACGTGCCTGAAGAAACCCAGATTGAGCGCACCATGGCCCGGGATACCAATTCCCGGGAGCAGGTTGAGCGGATCATTGCGGCTCAGATGCCGCGCGAAGATCGGCTGGCGCGGGCGGATGAGGTGATTGATAATGACCGCCCTCTGGATGAAGTAACACGTCAGGTGCGGGAGCTGCATGAAAAGTTGCTGGTGGACTTTGGCTGACTGGTTTTCCCGCTATCGTATGGCAGTCCTTGCGGCTGCACTTTCTCTGACGGTCTCTTCTCCAAGCTACAGCATTGAGCCGGTGTTTGAGGTTCAGGAGCGTTCCGTGGCTGAGATTCTCTCGCCGGGCCAGCTCCCGATCGGGTTCTATACGTTTGAGCCGGACGAATACTGGGCCGATCCCCGGGACTCCTACTGGCTGAAGTTCAGTAACTGGGTGCTGCGGCAGGAGCGTCTTCACGGGCAAAAGATCCAGTCGGTTGGCCAGTGGGCAGACCGTACCTTATCGGGCAGCGCCCAGAGCCTTCCCAACAACGAGAGCTACCTGCGCATTGGCTTTGCGACAGAATCCGAGTACGGCGATCCGGCACAGTTTGAGCCTGAGGCTCGGTTCCGGCTGGATATTCCCACCACCCGCCGGAAACTGCGCCTGGTGATCGAGAGCGAGAGCGAAGACCTGATTCCTCTCGGGGAGCGCCAGCGGGACCGGCAGCTTACGGAGCCCGAGCGTTCCGATACGGAAGCCACAGGTGCACTGCGTTACCTGACCCAGATTGGTGACGCCATCAACTTTTCCAACGACGTGGGTGTGCGCCTGCGACTTCCTCCAGACGCGTTCTGGCGGGCAACGGCTGAGAAACGTTGGCGGCTGGACGACAAGTGGATTCTGAACGCTCAGCAACGGTTCTATTATTTTCATCAGGATGGCTGGGGCGAGCGAACCTGGATTGGCGTTGGGCGCCCGGTGGGCAATGACTGGTATTTTCGCTCGTCTTCAGAACTGGAGTGGGTGCACAACGACAAGGAATTTGTTGCGGCTCAGATATTCAGCCTGCGTAAGCGCATGAATAACCGCTTGATTGTAACGCCCCGACTGGGCGTACTTGGGGAAAGCAAGCCTTCCTGGCGCACCACATCAGCGTTCGGGGATCTCAC
Source organism: Marinobacter flavimaris (assembly GCF_002933295.1). Classification (GTDB taxonomy): domain Bacteria; phylum Pseudomonadota; class Gammaproteobacteria; order Pseudomonadales; family Oleiphilaceae; genus Marinobacter; species Marinobacter flavimaris. The sequence goes on along the minus strand of NZ_PSSW01000001.1, from coordinate 299,526 downwards.
GTTCCGCTACCGTCTACACAGCAACTGGCTCTATGCGGAGCTGATTCCAGCACTGGAATTCCCCCGGGAGGAGAGCTTTAAAGACCGTGCTTCTGTGGTGTTTCGGGTGGAAATGTTTTTCTCCGGTATCATTGAGGATGATCGTTTGTAATGCCAAGACACCCCTCGAAACCCGCGACCGAGGCCCTTACTCTCACGCCTATCGCCATTACCCGCTCATGCTTTCAGGACAAGTTCGGGGTGCCTCGCCAGCCGGGGTTGACCCGTCACGCCCGCGCCGACCTGATCATCCAGCCACCGTTTGACCGGGAAGATGCGTTCCGGGGGCTGGAGACCGCCAGCCACTTGTGGCTGACCTTCCAGTTTCACGAAGCTGTACGCGCTGAATGGCGGCCAGTGGTGCGCCCTCCCCGCCTGGGCGGCAACCGCAAGATGGGGGTGTTTGCCAGCCGCTCACCGTTTCGCCCCAACAGTCTTGGTCTGTCGGTGGTGCGCAATGAGGGGCTGATTCGCAGAGATGGCGAGCTTATTCTCCGTATCAGCGATCATGACCTGATCGAAGGCACACCGATTCTCGATATCAAACCCTACCTTCCCTTCGCCGATTCCGTGCCCGAGGCCACCCTGGGCTGGGCAGATTCTCCGCCCACGGAACGGCTGGAGGTGGTTTTTCTGCCGGAAGCGGAGGCGCAGATCCGTCAGCTTTCATCGGAGGACTATCCGGAACTGCGCCCGCTGATCGAGGATGTGGTCGCATACGATCCACGTCCCTCCTTTCGCAGAGGTCGGGAGGAAGAGCGCATTTACGGCGCGCATCTGTACGATCTGAACGTGCGATTTCGATTCGTGAATGATCATTCACGGAAACGTGTCGAAGTGCTGACGGTCTGTTAAACTGCTTTTGGTGATTTTGTAGTCGACACAGGGAATATGTGCCTTGCCTTCAAAGCGGTTCTTCAAACGATTGGGAATACGACCACTGGCGGCAAGGTTGCTCGCCTACGTATTGCTGTTCAGCCTTTTTCTGTCTCTGGTGGCAACGGGCGTTCAGCTGATCGGAGAATTCGAGCGGCGCAAGAACGATCTGCTGAATGACCAGACACGGGCCGCCGAGTTGGTTTCCGGAAGCATGAGCAACAACATCTGGCTGATGAATTTCAGCGAGGTGGCCAACAGCCTGGATGATATGAAAGCAGTGCCCGCTGTCCAGTACGGGCGGGTGGTGACCAGCACCGGCGAAACCTTCAGCACCGGCACTTACCCTGAGGGCCGGGTCATATCGCAGACCTTTCCACTGGTTTTCGACCGCTCCAACAACCGCAGTCCTGAGAACGTTGGCACGCTCACCGTCACCTCCTCCATAGACCAGATCTACACAGACCTGCGTAACCGCGCGCTCCTGAACCTTTTGTTTCAATCCATTGTTGTCATGCTGGGCACCCTGGGCCTGCTGGTGATCGTTCGTTTAACGCTGTCCCGGCATCTGGAATCCATGGCCGATTACGCCGCCCGACTGAATCTCGACGCGCTGGTAGACCCACTGAAGCTCAAGCGCAAGCCCCGAAAAACGCCGGATGAACTCTCGGAGCTGGAGCAGGCTCTGAACAAGATGCGCCTGCAAATCCTTGAGGACACCCGCTCCCTGCGCCAGACCACAATCCAGTCCCAGGGTGAACGGGACGAGGCAGTGCGGGCCAATCACGCCAAGAACCAGTTCCTCGCGAATGTCAGCCACGAACTGCGTATTCCGCTGCAATCAGTGCTGGGCTACGCCAACCTGCTCACCGATACGCCGCTGGATCAGGAGCAGCGGGAATACGTGCTGACCTTGTTGAGCGCCTCGGAAAGCCTCTCGGCCATCATCAACGACCTGCTGGATATCTCCAGCATGGAAGCGGGCAAACTGGTACTTGAAGACATCCCCTTCGACCTTCGGGAAACACTCAATGATCTGGTGCACATGCTTGGCTCTCGAGCCCGGGAGAAGGGCCTCGCACTAGAGCTTCGGATCGACGAAAACCTGCCCTGGGCGCTGAAGGGCGACCCGGTTCGCATTCGCCAGATATTGTTGAACCTGACCTCCAACGCCATCAAGTTTACCGATTCCGGCCATGTGCTGATCAGTATCGAGGTGTTGGGCCGCCGGGACGACAAGGCACGCCTGCGTATTGCCGTGGAAGACACCGGCGTGGGTATCAACCCGGAAGATGTTCCCCTGGTTTATGAGCCCTACGTGCAGCTTGGCCAACAGTTCCAGCGTCAACTGCCCGGTGCAGGCCTTGGCCTCACTATCTGCCGCCAACTGGTGGGCCTGATGGACGGGTCCATGGATCTTGAAAGCCGCCCCGGTGAAGGCTCGACCTTCTGGATGGAACTGACTCTGCCCGTGGCCCCGGAGAACGCCGCACGGGTTCGGCCGGATACCCGGATGGTGAAGAATCGCAGGATTCTGGTAGTGGATTCCTATGAACTATCCCGCAAGATCACTCTGGAAATGCTGTCCCGGCACGAAGTGCACATCGAAGCGGTGAAATCCGCCGGCGAGGCGCTGACGTCCCTGCGCACGGCGTTCGATGGCCAGCAGCCGTTCGACGCGATCATTCTGGATGGCTTTGTGCCGGATATGGACAGCGACCTGCTGTGCCGGCAGATCCGTAGCAACCCGCTCTGGTCAGATATGCGCCTGCTGATCCTGTCGTCCAACCCCCAGCGGGGCGACGCCGAACATTTTCGCCAGGCGGGCGCCGATGCCTTCCTGAGCAAATCTCTGCGAGAGTCCTGCCTGACACCCATCCTCAACCAGTTGTTTGCCGATGCAGCCAAAGATGAACGGCGCTTCCTGACCCGATTCTCGCTTCAGGCTACCACCGATACCGCCCGGCGCCGGGAGCTTCCATGCGGCCGAATGAAGGTGTTGCTCGTGGAAGACAACCCTGTGAACCGCACCCTGACCCGTCGACTGCTGGAGAAACTCGGTTGCGACGTGATGACCGCCAACGATGGCGAGGCTGCGGCCAGCCTCTGGCAGTGGCACCCGTTCGATCTGGTGTTCATGGATTGTGTGATGCCCCGTGTGGATGGCTTTGAAGCCACCCGACGCCTGCGGGAATGGGAGAAAACCCACAACCGCGTGCGTATCCCGGTGGTCGCGCTGACCGCCAGTGCCATGGAAGAAGACGAGGAACGCTGCCGCCGATGCGGTATGGATTCGTTTGTTGCCAAGCCTGTCAATATTGAAATGCTGCGGGCAGTACTGGAACAATATTGTCAGGCGTCTGCTGCCTCCTGAGACCGGCTTACCGAACTACGGGCACAGACATCCAAACACGTTTCCGATACCCGAAGGCAACCATGAACGTTGAATGCCCAACCTGTAAAAAGTCCGTGGAATGGACCGAGACCAATCCCTGGCGCCCTTTCTGCTCCGAGCGTTGCAAACTGATCGATCTGGGAGCCTGGGCCAACGAGGAATACCGGGTACCCGCAGAGAACGCATCACCAGAAGATCTGGACCAGGGCGGCGAGACCACCCGGCACTGATCTGCGAAAAATGAAAGTTAACGGGGACTTACTGGCATTTAAGTTGAGTGGTCCGGTGCGTCCCGTTAACATACCGCCAATTCTGCTAAAAACGTAACGAAGGTGCACAACTATGAAAGCGTCCCGGATTTCCCTGATGGTTCTCTCACTGGCTGCCGCGCCTGCCTTCGCAGGTGACGTGGATCTTAGCCTTACAAACGACTCGGTGAAGGGCCAGGTAAACTTCTTCGGCACCAACAACGATATCCAGCTTGGCACCGGTTACACCTACCACGAAGGTGGCCGCGATATTTTTAACGCCGATTTCCATGCCCAGGGCCGCACTGCGATCGGTAACCTGCCGACTACCGCCGGCATCGGCATGCGCGGCATCTTCTGGGATCAGGGCCGTGCAGACGGTGGCGCTCTCGGTCTCGGCGGTTTCGCAACCGTCAACATCCCGAACGTGCCGGGCCTGTCGTTCACTGGCGGCCTGCATTACGCACCCAGCATTCTCTCGTTCGGCGATTCCGATGACATGACCAGCCTGGAGCTGCGTGGCAGCTATCGCGTGATCCGCAACGCGGAGGTTTTTGCTGGCTACCGTTACCTTAACACCGATATCGAGAATTCCTCACGAGACGTTAATCTCGATGAGGGCGTTATGGCCGGCATGAAGATTTTCTTCTGATTCATGCCTCATCTGAAACGGGCCCGTTCTCCCGGGCCTGTTTCACTTTCCCTCCCTGACTCTTTCGTGCTTTTCCTCACGCTTTCCCGAGAATCCGACTGTTAGACTGTCTGCCTGTATTTTCTGCACGGATAGCCAGGCATGCGATTCACACTCGGTTTACTCCTCTCCTCGACTCTGGTGCTCACCGCGGGATGCGGAAGTGGCGAAGATGCCATTGCCGGCGCGGCCGGACAGCCCAATGACTTCGCGGGAAACAAGAACCCGGTCGATGATTTCAGTTCCGGCAGCACCGGCGATTCCTCGAACACAGGCGGCCTGGCCAGCAATGAAGTCCGGGTAACCATGGAAATACCGGGTGGTGTCACCAGCGACGGCGAGCCTACCCGCCGCAACCTGAGAATCGTGCAACCGGACAGGGTGAGTGTTTACTACACCAACCCGGCCTTGCAGAACCTGGGCGAGCCTCCCATTTCCAGCCGCACCGACAGCGAAGGTTTCACCATTATCGAATTCACAGAAGGCCTGCCCCTTGGACCGGATGTGATTATCGATGCCAGTTATGGCAACACCCGGATGCGAGCCCTGGCGGCCGATGCAGACCGGGATGTGAAGGTGAATCCTTTTTCCGAATATCTGGTGCGTAACACGCTCAGCAGCTATACGGCCGGTGAGTTCCAGACCATTCTGGATTGCGTTGCCGATGAAGGCGGCGAGCTATGCCTGAACAAGTATGTGTGGTCGACCCTCGCCGATCAGGTCCACGACTTTGAAATTGAGATTCCATCCAATGTTGGCCTCGGCGGTGCCCTGGATATTCTCGAAGATCGGGGAGACTTTGCCCGTTACGTGAGCGCAATGGCCGACTACGCGGTGCTCGATGAGACGTCCTCGGGAAAGATCAGCGCCAGTTCCGCAGACTACAATTCGGTATTTCTGGGTATCGAGCTGGGGCAGACCTTTCTCGAGTCTACCCTGAGCGGGTCCGGACAATGGGGTGTTCGAACGGCCCAGGAAGAGGTGCTGACCGATGATAATGGCACCGGCTATGTCTATCCGGCTCTCACCCTGACCAGCTTTGATGCCTTCAACATCCGAGTGACCTCTCTGGCCAACGATATCCCATACGATCGCGAGGCTCTGATTCACCAGGCGGGAAACGACTTCTTCGTTCGGGGCTCTGAATACTGGGAACGGAACACTCACTCTTCATCCCCCGGAGCAGCCACGCTGTTGGAAGACACTCGCCTGCTGGCAGGCCGGGCCCTGTATCAGAGCATTACCGGCCGGGGCAGCTCGAAAATTATTGGCTGGACTCGCAATCCCTACTATCTGGACGCCTTCACAAGTGCGCCTGAGGATGAAACCACGGGGCCCGACCGGGTGATCAGCGGCTACTTCAGCGCTGGCAAAGCTATCGAGCTGGAAGCGGACGGCGACCAGTTGCGACGGCTGGGTACTCTGGAGGATCAGTATCTGTCGGTTCTTGAGGTCAACCTCCTCAGGAAGGAGGGATTCGACGCCGACAGTCTGAATGGCCGCGACTACAACATGCTGTATCTTGGAACCCGATTCAGCGACGAGACAACGCCTCTCACCATCGAAACAGGCGTTGGCCAATGGCAGATTTCTGGCGGTACAGTTAACCAATCCCAGAGCTTTACGTCATTACAACGAGACAGTTCAGGAACTGTCTCGACGGACTCCAGCGGTACCCGAGCAGAATCCTGGACCCTGAGCAACCGAACCTCGCGGCTCAGCAACGGGGATGTGGATATCGGACGACTGAACCTGGACATAACCACCGCTTCCGGTGATTTCCAGCAGCCAGATATTGGTGTCGGTGCCAGCACCCCGGATGGCACCCTGATGGCATTCAACCTGGACGATAGTCCGCTAGGCGACGGTATCCTGATTGCCGCGGAACAAACCGCGAACACCGCACCGGCTACGGGACAGTTCAGGCTTCAGGGCGTGGCCCTGGCCCTGACATCGCAGACGAACCGCCTCCGACATTTTGACAATGCCCTGCTGACCATCGAATCCTCAAGCTCGGCAACACTCTCGCCGACTTCGCTGACCAGCACCCATTCCGTTGATGACGAGACCGTGACAAAACCTGCGCTGGAGAGCCTGGCGGACATCGACCTGGCGCTCAGCCAACTGGGCGACGGGAGGGTAGAGTTCACCTCAGGCAACCTTGTGCTTGAGGGTTTTCACACCGCCAGTCAGGACCAGTTCTATTTGCGTTTCCGATCCACAGGGGGTGGTGAGGAACAGATCGGTTTGCTTGTTGCAACACGACTGCCCTGACGGCAGTGGCATCCGACAAAACCCAACTGGCAAACGCTCTCGTATAACCTGTTATAATCATTGCTATATCGATTGAAACGAGAGGTTTTATGTCTGCGGGTAAACGGGCCGTCATACTGATGCTCCCCCTGATTGCATTTGCGATCGGCGGTGGCTTTTATACGCCACAGGCCAGTATTGACCGGATCAACTCCGATAACACAGGCTCCGAACCCGCACTGTCTTCTCTGCCTCCGCTCCCGAGCTGGGCCAACGACGACCTGCCGGATTTTTCTCAGTATCAGGACACCACAGAGAAGAAGGCCGCGTTCTTCTCGTTTCTCTACCCACGGATTGTTCTGGCCAACTCACGGATTCTGATTGAGCGAGACTACCTGGATAGCCTAGCTGCGAAGGAGACATTGACCAGCAAGGAGTATGATTGGCTGGCCCAACAGTCTGAGCGATTAAGAGTGGATGCCGAGCCCGGCAGCGACGAGCAGTTTGCCCTGCTACGCAAGCGTCTCGATGTGATTCCTCCGTCTCTGATCCTGGCACAGGCCGCCAACGAATCCGCCTGGGGCACCTCCCGGTTTGCCACGAAAGGTAATAACCTTTTTGGCCAGTGGTGCTTTTCGAAAGGCTGCGGACTTGTTCCCCGCGGCCGAGCAGAGGGCGCGAGCCATGAGGTGGCCAAGTTCTCCTCACCCTACCGCTCGGTTCGTGCGTACATACAGAACCTGAATCGCCACCCGACCTATCAGTTGTTGCGAGACGTCCGCCTCGAAGACCGCCGTGATAATGCCCCTCTCTCAGGCCTGGAGCTTGCAGAGGGTCTGCTTGGCTACTCCGAGCGCGGAGAAGAATACATTGAAGAGATCCGGGCAATGATTCACTACAACAACCTGGAGTTTTACGACGACGATTTCCGCAGCGTGGTTAGAAACCTCGAACCCGGCAGCCTCGAACAGCTGGCTTCTACCGAAGCGGAAACCGGTTTGCTACCCCGCCAATCATCACTGAAAACCAACCCGGCTGAAGGTTAGAGACTCCACCCCATGCTCGATTTTCTTCCCGCGCCGCTGAAGGGGACTTTAGCGGCTCTGCTCATCCTGTGTAACACATTGGTGCTGTTTCCGGTTCTTCTGGTATTCGCCCTGCTCAAACTCGTGCTGCCGCTTAACCCCGTTCGTAAGGCCTGCACGGTGATTCTGAACAACATCGCGTGGGTCTGGATCGGCTTCAACAACCTGCTAATGGATTTTCTGCACAAGGTCACATGGGACGTTCGCGGGGTCGAAAATCTCAGCCGGGAGCACTGGTACTTTGTCACCTGCAACCACCAAAGTTGGGCCGACATTCCCGCCATTCAATATGTACTCAACAGCCGGATTCCCCTGCTGAAGTTCTTCCTGAAGAAACAGCTGATCTGGGTGCCGTTTCTGGGGGTTGCCTGGTGGGCGCTGGATTTTCCGTTCATGCATCGCCACACCAAGGAACAGATTGCCAAACGCCCTGAGCTCAAGGGAAAGGATGTAGCGGCCACCCAGGCTGCCTGCGAGAAGTTTCGCTACACCCCGGTAACGATCTTCAACTTCATGGAAGGCACCCGTTTTACACCCGAGAAGCATGATCGCCAGAATTCACCCTATAAGCACCTCTTGAAACCGAGAGCAGGCGGAACGGCTTTTGTACTGGACGCGATGGGCGACATGATTCACACAATGCTGGATGTCACGATCGTATATCCCGACGGCAGGGCGGGCTTTTGGGATTACCTTTGCGGGCGAATCCGAAGGATTATTATTGACGTTCGGACGCGGGAAATTCCAGGCGAGTTTCTGGGAATGGATTACGAAAACAACCGGGAGACCCGGATTGCATTCCAGCGCTGGGTGAGCCAGATTTGGGCCGAAAAAGATGCGCGAATCGATGAGCTTAAAGCAGCCCAAGCTCCCGGGCCCGGACAATAGCCTGGGTTCGGGATTTCACTTCCAGCTTGGCATTGATTCGACGCGCGTGGGTTTTCACCGTGTGCAGGGAAATATGCAGCTTGTCAGCTATTTCCTGGTTTGAAAGCCCTTTTGCAATCAGCTCAAGCACGCCCTGCTCCCGCTCACTGATGGGCTCCGCCAGGGTGTCCAGGGTACCCGCGACCTCACGCAGCTCGAACACCTCGCCCAGCGCCTCTTTAAACGCACTCTCGGGAAGCTGACCAAAGCCCTTCGTCATTAGCTCCTGCAATTCGTTCCTGAGCTCCCGGAAAGGACTGATGAAATGCTCTGCAGCAGCCTCATTGACGACGGTAGACAGAATCTTCAGGGCAACCACCGGTCCCTTTTCATCCAGAACGATCACAGCCTCAAGCAAGCGCATGTGGAGCTCTACGCCCCATGGAATGGCTCCCTCATATCGTTCACGGATACCCTGGAGTGTTTCCCGGGCTTTTATCAGATCACCGCGGGCCAGGTCGACCCGAACCTGAAGGCAGTCCAGCAAGCCCGGCATCATGGGGAAAAGCTCCGGTACGCAGCCCGCTTCCCGGTAAGGAGCAAGCTTTCGAACCGCCTGATCGGCACTGTCGATCTGATTCTGCGACAACCAGCAGTTGGCTTTCAGGGCCTCGAGAACAGGTACGAACAGGGATTCGTCGACTTGCCAGGAATGCATGGTACGCTCGGCCCGACCAATCCAGACAAACGCATCCTCCAATCGCCCCTGGGCCCGACACATCAAGACACGAATGGTCATCGCCAGCAGCAGTCCAAGATCCCTGGTCTGTTCAGCATGTCGCCCACAGGTGACCAACAGGCGATCTGCTTCCGCTTCACGGCCCTGATGCCAAAGCACAAGCACCAGATTCAGTTGCAGGCGGGTTTCACCAATCCGGGCAGGACGCGAGAGCTCCTGCATGGCGGTATCGAGACCGGTGCGCAACAATTGCTCTGCATGTTTCAGGGCGCCTTTGCCCAGTTCGATCCGGGCATGGGCATAAACCGCCAGTGCTTCCGAACCGGAATCGCCCGCTTCTCTTGCCAGTCTCGACGCAGCCCGGTTTGCTTCCCGGGCCTCCGGGAATCGACCCGCGGCGCACAATGCACTGGAACGGACCATCTGCGTGACAAGCTGGCCCTGAGTACTGAGTTCCCCGTCAGCCAGGGCCTCATCAGCCATGTCCAAAGCCGGCCCAACACTGCCCTCGCCCCGCAGGATAAACGCTTTCAAGGCACGAATCCGTGCAGCCTGCTCCTGTCGGTCGGTCACAGCCAGACCATCAATCAGCGCTCGAGCCTGGCGGAACTGGCCGCTAATTGCATGAACCCAGCTATAGACAATTCTGAGACGCACGCTTCGTTCCAGGAGCTGGGCCGGCAGACTCTTTCGAAGGCGCAGGAGCGATGCGGTATCCTGACCCAACAGCAAAGCCTCTGATCCCTCAGCGGCTATGCGGATGACTTCCTCGGCATCTCCAGACAGTAGCGCGTATTTCAATGCTTCCGGGAACTGGTCGCGCACGCCAAACCATCGGCTCGCCTGCAGCATCCGCTCCGAATAACCGGCCATTACGGGCGACTTCAGCCATTCCTGCAACAACGGGTTTACACGGAACCAGCGACCACGGCCCGGCATCGGCTTCAGGGGCAGCCCCCGCTCGGCAGCCTGAGAGGGAACAAAGCCAGCTTCAGGCAGGAGTCGCTCAAGCGCCAGGAACAGTTCATCGGAGCACAGTTCAAGTTCTGCAATACCCCGCATGGACCGCATCTGCCCCGGGGTCAGATTGCCAAGCACCGACTCCTTCAAAAACCTTTCAACGCTCGGTGTTTCCTGAATGGGTTTGCGCTCGATATTCTGAGCAACCTCCCGACGATACAGCGCCAACGGCGTCGCCCAGCCCTCGGTCATATAGTAGAGGTTATCGACAGCAACGCTGGTGAGTTCGCTCTTCGTCGTGGCGGACCGGAAAAACTCGAAGGTTTCTGAACGGGAAAACTCAAGCGTTTCAGACCCGATGCGGGTGAAACGGTTTTCCAGCTCGAGGCTGTGCGTTTCGAAAGGTAGCGCCTTACGGGAGATAAGAATGATGGACGAACCACTCGGAAATTCCATCACCAGCTGTTGAAGCAGGTCCACTACGGCGGGATTGCTGAGATTTTGGAGGTTGTCGAGCACCAGGACCCGTGGCTGGCCGGAACCCTCTCGCGCCAAAGCGACCTGCATCATCGAAAGGGTATCCGAGAAGGTGGCGCCGCTATGGAGCCCCTGCTCCGGGGTTTCAGGCAGATCCAGGGCAATGGCAAGCAAGGTCAGGAAGCGGGATGGTGCATTATCCTGGGAGTTCAGCGTAATCCAGCGGACTTGATCGGCAGCCATTTGAGCGCTGACGAGGCCGCTGACCACAGCGTGGGATTTGCCGTAACCACAGGGCGCCTCCAGAAAAAGAACACCTCTGGAAGTCAGTGCTTCGGAAATCCTGGTATCAAGCTTTGGCCGAACCATTGAATCGGACGGAACCGGGGGAATATGAACCCGTTGTCTGAGCAGGTCCCTGATTAACTCGCCCCGTTGAAGACCACTGTTCGCTGACTGGAATTCGTCGTTGGCTGCACAGCCATCATTGAATGGTTTCACGCACTGCCCCATTTAGCTCCGGCTCGCACTGCCTTGCACCGCCGGAAAAGTGGATCTTGCACTGACTTTTCAATGGCGACCGACATCGGGTACGCCTTTAGTATGATAAGAAGGTTAAACCAATTGAGGGGTGGGCTGCAAAATTTTGACGTGAAAGGGTTTTCCAGGGTGTAAAAAAAACGGCGGGCCGTGAGGCCCGCCGTTTTTTGGTCTTCTGTAGAACCCTTACCGGGTACCGGCGCGGCGCAATGCGGCCGGCGTGTAATCCCTGGAGCGGCGCTCAACGCCAAACTCATACGGATTCTCTTCCTCGTTGGTCAGACCAAGCGCGAGGTAGCGGCCAGAGAGCAGGTCGTACAGCGTCTCTATGGCGTACCAGGGCACGTTCTGATCGTAGAACTGCATATTGTGGGCTTCTGCAACACGCCAGAGTTCGCCACGGCCGTCGTAGTGATCAATGACAGATGCCTGCCAGGAGTCTTCATCAATGTAGAAGTCACGCTGGGCATAGATGTGGCGGGCCCCTTCTTTCAGGGTTGCGCGAACATGCCATACACGGTGCAGCTCGTAGCGAGTGTAATCCTGATTGATATGACCAGCCTGAATAATCTGGTCATAGCTCAGACTGCGATCGGTCAGCTTGTAGGAGTTGTACGGAATGTACATTTCCTTCTTGCCAACCAGCTCCCAGTTGTAGCGATCCGGAGCACCGTTGAACATGTCGAAGTTATCCGAAGTACGCATACCGTCAGACGCGGTACCCGGTCCGTCATACGCTACCTGAGGCGCCCGACGAACCCGACGCTGACCGGCGTTGTAAACCCACGCACGGCGAGGCTCGGCAACCTGGTCGATGGTCTCGTGTACCAGCAGTACGTTACCGGCGAGACGTGCCGGAGCGGTAATGGCCTGCTTGAAGTAAAATAGAACGTTCGCATCCTCGTCCGGATTGTAATCCGAGAGGTAGGTACGCCAGGTAAGCTCGTCCTGGAATTTCACAACAGAGAATTCACCACCTTCAGTCGGCGTCACCTGACCAACGGTACGCTGTACAGAACCACCTCTGTAACGGGTAATGTGGTTCCAGATTGCCTCCAGACCATTCTGGGGAATCGGGAACGGGGTGGCAGACTGATAGTTCCCCAGACCGTTACCGTCCTTGATCAGCTCAACCGTGGTCGCGTTTTCAACGGTCTGCTCCATGACCTCTTCAGGATAAGCAGCCGTACGATGGGTTTCATACACCGGCATGAAGTAGTCATCGTAGCGCTCGATCATCGCAACCTGGCCCGGGGACAGATTGTCTTTGTACTGCTCGACGTTACTCTGATCGATGGTGAACTTGGGCTGCTCATCCGCGAACGGATTCACATAGATGCCGTCATTGTTGTAGCCGGGAGGCGGCGTTGTCAGACCACCGGTCCAGGCAGGAATGGCGCCACCGTTACCGGCTTTTTCTGCACCCATCGGTGTCAGCGAGTTACCCAGCTTGGCCGCTTCTTCAGCAGAAACCGCACCCCAGGCCTGGCCGGCAAACATGCTCGCTGCCAGGACGCCTGTGGCCAGTAGTTTCTTGTTAAGTTTCATTTAAATTCCCTCGTTCAACGAATTCTTTCCGGGTTCAGAATGAGTATGAAACGCTAGCACTCACGAAATCACGGTCAGTCAACTCGTTATACGGCTTGCCGCCGAAAAAGTTTGTGTAACCGATGTTGCCGGTAATCTCGTTCTGATAAACCGCCTGCAGAGACAGGCCAATGGCCTTGCTGCCTTCGTTAAAAGCACCACCCGGCTGCGGGCCGTAGCCCTCAACATCGTGGCTCCAGGCCAGCTGCGGTGACAGGTTAACACCGGCCACGGCGTCCAGGTAATCCCAAACCAGACGGGTACGGTAACCCCACGAGAAGTCGGTTGTGAAGCCTTCGTTGTTACAGTAGTTGGTGTTGATGTTCAAAGCCCGTCCGGTTGAGCCGCTGCCATCACAGGCGCCACCCGGCAACTGGCCAATACCAAAAGTACCGGACCTGCCGTAACGGGCTGTGTCATAATCCGGAAGGTCGTGAACATAGGTGGCACCAAATTCGGTGATCAGAGAGAGACGGCTCGCGCCCATCACCTGATCGAAGAACTTGATCAATGTGAACTGCGCCTGAGATACACCATACTCATCCCAACCTCTTACAGCTTCGCCGTTGAGCGATCCACCGGCTTCAGCTTCCCGGATAACCTGCAACTGACTGGCTGGCTCGCCAGTTTCCGGGTTCACCACTTCGTTGCCACCGTAGAGCAACTCGAAGGCGTTCCACTGCAACGGCTGTTTGTCACGGTAAGAGTATTCAGCACCCAGTGACCATCCGCCCGGGGTGGTGGTATTGATACTCACGCCATAGAGGTTAATGCCCTCAGGATACTCAATGAAATACAGCGGCAGGTTTTGACCATTCGCAGGGTCGCGGACGATACCGCTCACGTAAGGGAGACGGCTGTTGTATTTAATGTAGTAGAAGCCTAGCTCCGAATCATTCAGTTGGGGCACGTACCAGCGCAGAGCAACGCCGAACTGGTCTTTGGAATCCGCTTCACGATCACCGACACGGTCAGATACTAGGCCTTGGGCGAGTGCCTGGGAGTCTGACAGTTGGCCAGCAAGCAGTACCGGGCCACAGCCATCGGGCGCAAAATCGTTGGTCGAGAAGAAGGTGCCGCAGTCGTCTGGACGGATGGGCTCCCAATCTGCCTGAACAAAGGTCTCTACCGTCACATTCTCGGTAATGCCAGCAGACATGTAGAACATTTCAACCGGCAACAGGGCATCTTTCAGCTCAGAGCCCGGTGCGCGAAAGGCGGGCACATCTACAGGGTTGATAACGTTGATGCCGCCCTGAATAAAGGTGCTCTCACCCCAGCTCACGACCTGCTTACCGTAGCGCAAGCTGACCGGAACGTTGCCAAAATACCAGTCAGAGAAGACGTAGGCGTCAAGAATCTCACCACCGGACGCATTGTCCTTGGCATCGGGGTTCAGCCCGCGCTGTTGGCCAACGTAGTCTACTGCCCTGCTCTCGTCTTTCAGTTCAAAATCGTACCAGTAACGGCCACGCAGAAGACCGCCGACCCGGGTCAGATAGGGGTTATCAACGTAATAATTGAGGTAAAGTTCACTGTTACCTTTGACGATCTTGGAGTAGGTGTCTCCGCTCTCGAAGTTGAGGTTACCGTCGTCGTAGTTGTTGGTGGACGCGCCAATGTTTTCCAGCGCACCGCCTGGTGTGTACTCAGGCCCAAGGTTACCCTGTGCGATCAGACGCTTGTCTCGATCCTCAACTCGCCAACCTGCACCCGCGGACAGCGTGGTGTTGAACTGGGCTTCCACATCTCCCACGTAGAACGAATAGGCGGCTGCGTGACCGGACACTCCCGCCGCAACTGCCACGGCAAGCGGTAATTTGGTCCAACGCTGCCATTGATGTGTTTTTCTTGTCATTGGAAGGCTACTCCATTGTTGTTCTGAGTCGCTGCTCTGATTATTGGTGTTCACGATGTATTGGAGGCTTCGTGCACAGTGCTCGTGATGTTGGCACTATAGCTAACGCCTTCGGGCGCTTTGATCAGTCAAAAGTATGATTTTGCTATCATCCCCCTGTAAACGCCGTTTGCCGCCGGGTTCCGTCGCACAGAATCACTATAGACAACAAAATTAGATGCAACCACTTTGGTTTTGGTGGTTTTTTTCGCTTTAAACTTGGGAGCAAGCACTGCCGCCGGGGTGAGCCTTCCGGGAACCGCTACGAGCACATCCATGTGCGCTTGTTTCGGGCCATCCATGGCCCTCTACATTCCCGGAAGGCTCACCCCGACGTCAGCGCCCATAGTTCCGATGTAATCTGCGACTCAGATGTCACCAGATTCACGACAAAAGGAAGCTTCGGCACCAGTGCCTCGAAAAGCCTTCTCGTATTGTCAGGGGCAAGGGGCGGTCGTCTTTCTGAAACTGTCGGCAGCATGGATGCTGCCGTCAAGCCTACAGGGACGTATTTACGGCGTGTTTCAGAAAGACGACCGCCCCTTGTCCAACAACCGAAGCAAAAGAGCTATACAGGATTCCTGCTTAAAGCATCTCAATAGCCATGGCCGTAGCCTCGCCGCCACCAATGCAAAGAGCTGCAATGCCCTTCTTTTTGCCGTAACGCTGAAGAGCATACATGAGGGTGACCAGCAGGCGGGAGCCGGTGGAACCGACGGGGTGACCCTGGGCGCAGGCGCCGCCGTGGATGTTGACTTTTTCGGGGTCGAGGCCGAGTTCGCGGATCGGCATCATGGCGACCATGGCGAAGGCTTCGTTGATCTCGAAGAGGTCGACGTCGTCTTTGCTCCAACCGGTTTTGCCGAATAGGGTTTCGATAGCGCCAACCGGCGCGCAGGTAAACTCGGCAGGATGCTGGGACTGGGTGCTGTGACCGACGATTCGCGCCAGGGGTTTGAGGCCGCGTTTTTCAGCCTCGGACTCGCGCATCAGGAGCAACGCAGACGCGCCATCTGAGATCGAAGAGGCATTCGCCGCTGTGACGGTACCATCTTTGGCGAATGCCGGGCGGAGGCTCGGGATCTTGTCGATGTTGGCGTTGTGGGGTTGCTCGTCGTCCTCGACAATCACTTCGCCTTTTCGGCTTTTCACGGTTACCGGAATGATCTCGTCTTTCAGCAGGCCTTCCTCAATGGCTTTTTTGGCCCGAGTGAGGGAGGTGATGGCGTATTCATCCATTTCTTCCCGGGTGTAGCCTTTCTTGTCCGCCATTTCCTGGGCAAAGGCGCCCATCAGGCGACCAGTTTCGGCGTCTTCGAGGCCGTCCAGGAACATATGATCCTGGGGTGCCTGACCCGGGCCCATGCGGTAGCCGCTGCGAACACCCTGCAGGATGTAGGGAGCGTTGGACATGCTTTCCATACCACCGGCAACCATGATGTCGTTGCTGCCGGCTTTGATCAGATCGTGGGCGAACATGGCGGCTTTCATGCCGGAGCCGCAGAGTTTATTGATGGTGGTAGCCCCAGTGTGATCCGGAAGACCGGCCTTGCGCATGGCCTGGCGCGCCGGGCCCTGTTTTAGGCCGGCAGGCAGGACGTTGCCCATGATGACTTCCTGCACGTCCGCGGGCTGCAGACCAGCGCGTTTTACGGCCTCGGCGATGGTGATCGCTCCAAGATCGGTTGCGCTGACACTGGCCAGGCTACCCTGGAATCCACCCATGGGGGTACGAACCCCGCTCACGATAACGACGTTGTCTGTGCTCATTTCTGAATCTCTCTGTTGGTTGTCTGGCAGGTTCTTGTCGGATTGCGCTGTGCTGATCCGACCTACGCAGGGCTGTTTTCTTTTTTATGGTTTGTGCGGTGCTTCGAGGTATTCCCGGGACTGCATTTCCAGCAGTCGGGATTCGGTACGCTCGAATTCGAAGCCGAGGCGGCCACCGGTGTAAAGCTCTGTGATAGGTGCCGCCGCCGAGATGATGACTTTAACGTTGCGGTCGTAAAATTCGTCAATCATATTAATGAACCGGCGCGCCTGATCGTCCTTTTCTTTTCCCAGGACGGGCACGTTGCTGACGATGATGGCGTGGAACTGCCGGGCCATCTCGATGTAATCGTTCTGGCTTCGTGGGCCGTCGCAGACGTCTTTGAAATCGAACCAGACCACGTCGTCTGCGTGCGCCTGGGCCGGAATTTTACGGCCGTTGATTTCCATCGTTTTGCTGTGTTTTCCGGCCTCAACCGCCAAAGCATCGAAACTTTTTCGCAGGCTGACATCTGCATCTTCATCAAGAGGCGAGTGGAACAGTTCCGCCTGCTCGAGAGTCCGCAACCGATAGTCTACGCCGCCATCAACGTTGACCACATCGGTGTGCTTTTTGACGAGCTCAATAGCGGGCAAGAACCGGGCGCGCTGGAGACCATCCTTGTAGAGACCATCCGGGACGATGTTGGAGGTACACACCAGGGTTACGCCGCGACTGAATAAACCGTCCATTAGTGTGGCGAGGATCATTGCATCGCCAATGTCGGACACGAAAAACTCGTCGAAGCAGATAACGCGAGTTTCATCGGCAAACTTCTTGGACACCAGCTCCAAAGGGTTTTTCTCGCCCTTGAGCGATTTGAGTTCGCTGTGGACACGCTGCATGAAACGGTGGAAGTGAACCCGCATCTTGCGATCAAAAGGCAGCGACTCGTAGAAGGTGTCCATCAGGTAGGTTTTACCGCGGCCTACCCCACCCCAGAAATACAGGCCCTTGACCGGCTCTTCCTTGCCTTTTTTGAGCTTGCGGAAAAGTTTGGCCTTGGGCTTGCTGCGATCCCTTTCGGCTTCCACCAGTTTGTCGTACAGTGACTGAAGGCGCTTGACCGCATCTTCCTGGGCCGAGTCCTTCTGGAAATCCGGGCGTTCAAGATCCTTCTGGTAACGTTGCCAAGGGGTCATGGTCGCACTGGTTTCGGAGGACATCGCAGCTGTCATCAAGGTATTCCCGGAAGTTGATCGTAAATTTGGGCGCCATATTGTCTCGCATTTGGCGATTTTTCGCCACGTTGGCCGCCTGGGCAGCAATACGACGATTGGCGCAGGCCACAATCATGGGATGATGGAGCCTGGGGCGTTATACTCGTCGAACAGGGGCTTGGCTCACTTCTAGGTAAAAGGACGACACAGCATATGACAAACCTGATTCTGGCAGCGATTGCCGCATTGGTTGTTGGCATTGTCATCGGGGTATTTGTTGGCCGTTCCGGGCAGGGAACGTCGCTTCGGCAGCGCCGGGCGGAACAGCAGATTGAGGAACTGAGAAGCGAATATACCCGCTACCAGGCCCAGGTGAACGAGCATTTCATGGAGTCGGCCCATTTGCTGCGCCGCTTCAACGATGCCTACCGCGATGTGAACCAGCATATGGCACGCGGAGCCAACCGTCTTTGCAATGACGAAGACTGGATGGAGGAGTTGGCGCAGGAGACTTCCAAGAAGCGCCTGGAAGAGGTTCGCGAGGACGCTTCCGAGCCGCCGCGGGATTATGCGCCCAAGACAGATCCTAAGGATTCCGGCACGCTTGCTGAGGACTTTGGGCTCAAGAAGGGTGATAAGGCTCAGCAGGCCTGATTCGTTCAAGGCCTGACCTTAATTCGGCGGTCGGGCCATTGTAAGACTTCTAATTTCAGTGAGTGGGCGGGTCGGACCCCCCTGTCCGGGAACCGCTACGAGCACCCGCACGCGGGTCCGGCCAGCAATCACAGATTGCTGGCGTTCGGCTGTCGCATGAAGCTTCGCTTCATAAACGCTCGGCCTCACCCATCTGCGCTTGACGTCGGCCATCCTTGGCCGCCGACATTCCCGGACAGGGGTGTCCGCCCCGCCCAGTCAGATTCTGTGCAATTCGCCTCGAGAATGAATCACCGCTCAGATGAAGACTTCAATCTCAGTCCGCACTAACCTTTAAACTGGGTTGTCACAGTCAATAAACTTGTGGGTTATCCCAAACTCCTTCACTAGTGCTTTCCCGAGAGCCTGAACGCCGTAACGTTCAGTCGCGTGGTGTCCGGCAGCGTAATAATGAATGCCGCACTCCCTTGCCGTGTGCGTCGTCGGCTCGGAGATTTCACCGCTGATGTAGGCATCCAGGCCAGCGTCCAGAGCAGTGTTAATAAACCCCTGTGCAGCACCGGTACACCACCCTACCCGCTTGATCGCAGCCGGACCTTCGCCAACCCAGAGCGGCTCGCGATGTAGCTGTCTGGCGATGTGAAGACCGAATTTCTCTGGAGACATCGCTTCTTCCAGCTCACCCTCCCAGACCAGACCGCCGAGCGGGCGTGGATTCTTGATATTGAGAACGTCCGCCAGCTGACGGTTGTTGCCGAATTCGGGATGGTCATCCAGCGGGAGATGGTAGGCGACCAGATTGATATCGTTGTCGAGAAGCTGCTTCAAGCGTTCACGTTTCATGCCCTGGATTCGCTGGTCCTCACCTTTCCAGAAGTAACCGTGGTGGACGAGGATCATATCTGCGTTTGCTTCAATAGCGGCTTCGATGAGAGCTTTTGAGGCAGTTACGCCAGAAATGACAGTATTAATTTCGGACGTGCCTTCAACCTGCAGGCCATTCGGACAGTAATCCTGGAAATTCTCTGGCTGCAGCCATTCGCCGATTTTCTTAAGGATGTCGTTTCGTTCAGCCATCAGTAATCGCTCCGGACTATTTCTGAGAAGTTCGACGAGCGAGGCAGGCACCCCTTTCCGGGAAAGTCGGCGGCCAAGGATGGCCGACGTCAAGCGCACATGGATGTGCTCGTAGCGTTTCCCGGAAAGGGGTGTCTGCCTTGCGCTGCCCGCTAGCCCAAAGGCTAGAGTGATTCGAGCCCAGCAATCAAAGCATCGTTCTGCTCAACAGTGCCGATGGTGATGCGCAGGAACTCGCTGATTCGGGGCTTGTTGAAGTGCCGAACGATGATGCCCTGCTCACGAAGGCCTTTCGCCAAAACCTCACCCGGCTGCTCTTTATGACGGGCAAAGATAAAGTTTGCCTTCGAGGGTAACACCTCAAAACCCAGCCCCTCGAGAGCAGACGTTACCCGCTCTCGCTCGGAGATCACGTCATCGCAGCACTTCCGGAACCAGGCCTCATCCTCGTAGGCTGCTTTCGCACCGGCGAGGGCCAGGCGGTCCAGCGGGTAGCTGTTGAAGCTGTTCTTGACCCGGTTCAGGGCTTCGATCAGGTCCGGATGGCCAACTGCGAAGCCTACGCGCAATCCCGCCAGTGAACGCGCCTTGGAGAGCGTTTGGGAGACCAGCAGGTTCGGGTATTTGTCGACCAGGGTGATTGCCGACTCGCCGCCGAAATCAATGTAGGCCTCATCCACCACCACGACGCGGTCGGGGTTGGCCACCAGGATCTCTTCAACATGCTGCAACTCGAGATACCGACCGGTTGGCGCATTCGGATTCGGGAAAATCACGCCGCCGTTGGGTTGCTTGAAGTCCTCCGGGTTGATTTCAAAGCTTTCTGTCAGCGGTACTTTTTTGCTCTCGATGTTATAGAGGCCACAGTAGACCGGATAGAAGCTGTAGGTGATGTCCGGGAACAGGATCGGTTCGCCGTGCTGGAACAAACCGAAGAAGATGTGGGCCAGGACTTCATCGGAGCCGTTGCCGAGGAAGATCTGTTCCGGCGTTATCTTGTGGTAAGCCGCAATGGTCTCGCGCAGGCTTTCGCCTTCCGGATCGGGATAGAGGCGCAAGCCGTCGTTCAGTTCGGCCTGGATGGCTTCGATGACTTTTGGTGAGGGGCCGAAGGGATTTTCGTTGGTGTTCAACTTCACCAGGTTGGCCATTTTTGGCTGTTCGCCTGGGACGTATGGAACCAGGTCGTTTACCAGGGGGCTCCAGAATTTGCTCATCGATTATGCACTCCATTTGGTGCAGACGGGCGACAGGCAGGTCACTCTCCGAGAACCGCTACGAGCACATCCATGTGCGCTTGGCGTCGGCCATCCATGGCCGCCGACATTCTCGGAGAGTGACCTGCCCGCCGCCCTGCATACATAGGGGGTGAAGTCTTTTAATCTTTAATACGATATTCCGCCGACCGGGCGTGTGCCGTTAAGCCCTCGCCACGGGCCAGAACCGACGCCACTCGACCCATGCGGTCTGCACCTGCAGCGCTGAAGCCAATGATGGAGGACCGTTTCTGGAAGTCGTAGACGCCCAGGGGTGAGGAGAACCGTGCGGTGCCGCTGGTGGGCAGCACATGGTTGGGGCCGGCACAGTAGTCACCCAGGGCTTCCGCGGTGTAACGACCCATGAAGATGGCGCCGGCGTGGCGAATGTCATCGAGCATGGCCTCGGGGTCTTCAACCGACAGCTCCAGGTGTTCCGGGGCAATGCGGTTGGACACTTCGGCGGCTTGTTTCAGGTCGGCAACTTGGATCAACGCGGCGCGGTCGGTCATGGAGGTGCGGATGATGTCGGCACGTTCCATGGTTGGAAGCAGTTTGTTGATACTGGCTTCAACAGCGTCGAGGAATTCAGCATCCGGGCTGACCAGGATGGACTGGGCCTGTTCGTCGTGTTCTGCCTGGGAGAAGAGGTCCATGGCGATCCAGTCGGGATCGGTCTTTCCGTCACTGATCACGAGAATTTCCGACGGGCCGGCAATCATGTCGATGCCGACGACGCCAAACACTTCACGCTTGGCGGTGGCAACAAAGATATTACCGGGGCCGACGATTTTATCGACTGCCGGAATGGTTTCTGTACCGTAGGCCAGCGCGCCAACAGCCTGGGCGCCCCCAACGGTGAACACGCGGTCAACGCCGGCAATCGCTGCCGAGGCCAACACCATGTCATTCACCACACCATCAGGCGTTGGAACGACCATCACCACTTCGCTGACACCGGCAACTTTCGCGGGAATCGCGTTCATGAGCACGGATGACGGGTAAGCAGCCTTGCCGCCAGGCACGTACAAGCCCGCGCGGTCCAGAGGCGTTACCTTCTGGCCAAGCACGGTTCCGTCTTCGTCCTCATACTGCCAGGACTTCTGGTTCTGGCGTTCGTGGTAGTCGCGAATTCGCTCAGCCGCTTTTTCAAGGGCAACCCGCTGGTCTTGGGGAATCGCCTCCAGGGCCTGCTGCAAACGGCTTTGGTCCATTTCCAACTCGGCGACGGACCCAACCTTCAGGCGATCGAATTTCTCGGTAAATTCCAGAACCGCCTGGTCACCCCGGGTTTTCACCTCATGCAGGATATGGCGCACCGACTCGTTCACCTGATGATCAACGCTGTCGTCCCAGGCCAAAAGTTTGGCCAACGCATCATTAAAGTCACTTTGGGAAGCGTTCAATCGGGTGATCTTGGCGGTCATAACTCAAATCCTGTATGGGATTAACGACTAACTGACTCTGGCCGGCCCTGACATCAGGTCCGGCGTTTATCCACAGCTGCGGACATCTTTTCGATTATGGGGTTAATACGCTCGTGTTTCATCTTCATGGAGGCACGATTGACAACCAGCCGGCTGCTGATGTGCTCAATCAGTTCCCGGGCCTCGAGGCCGTTCGCCTTCAGCGTGTTGCCGGTGTCGACAATGTCGACGATCTCGTCGGCCAGCCCGAGAATTGGAGCCAGCTCCATGGCGCCGTATAACTTGATGATGTCTGCCTGACGCCCCTGGGCCGAGTAATATCGGCGGGCCAGGTTTACAAATTTTGTTGCCACTTTGATACGACCGGATGGCGGAGTCTGATCTTTTGGGCCGGCGGTCATAAGGCGACACCGGGAAATGTTCAGATCCAGTGGCTCATACAGCCCTTCCCCACCATGCTCCATCAGCACGTCCTTGCCGGTCACACCAAGGTCCGCCCCGCCGTACTGAACATAAGTCGGCACGTCTGTGGCCCGGATAATCAGAACCCGAACATTGGGGTCCGTTGTCGGGAACACCAGTTTGCGCGACTTTTTGACGTCGTCGATCAGTTCGATTCCTGCTTCCGCCAGCAGCGGCAGGGTTTCTTCCAGGATTCGTCCCTTCGACAAGGCGATGGTTATGGAATCTGTCATGGATTCTTCCGGTTTCCCGTAGTGTCTGGATAGATGTCTTTCACGCTGGCAGGCGGCGGATGGTGGCACCCAGCAACTGCAGTTTCTCTTCAATACACTCGTACCCGCGGTCTATGTGATAGATGCGATCTACGATGGTATCGCCGTCGGCCATGAGGCCGGCGATGACAAGGCTTGCCGAGGCCCTGAGGTCCGTGGCCATAACCGGCGCGCCGGTGAGGTGGTCCACACCCTTGATGATCGCGGCATTGCCCTCTAGCGTGATATCCGCACCCATGCGGATCAGTTCCTGAAGGTGCATGAACCGGTTCTCGAACACGGTTTCCACAATGGTACCGGTGCCTTCGGCCACGGCGTTCATTGCAGCGAACTGCGCCTGCATGTCGGTCGGGAAGGCCGGATATGGCGCTGTACGCAGGCTAACCGCTTTCGGGCGGTTACCCTTCATGTCCAGTTCAATCCAGTCCGGGCCGGTTTTGATGTGGGCGCCGGCCTCTTGGAGCTTGAGGACAACAGCTTCCAGCAGGTCTTCCCGGGTATCCTTCAGTTTTACCCTACCGCCGGTTGCAGCCGCAGCGACGAGATAGGTACCGGTTTCAACACGGTCTGGCAGCACGTTGTAATGGCAACCGTGCAGGCGCTCAACACCGTTGATTTCGATGGTGGCGGTGCCGTGACCTTTGATGTCCGCTCCCATGGCGATCAGACACTCGGCGAGGTCAACAACCTCCGGCTCGCGGGCCGCGTTTTCCAGGATGGTTTTTCCGTCGGCCAGGGCAGCCGCCATCATAAGATTCTCGGTACCGGTTACGGTGACCGTATCCAGGAAAATGTGCGCGCCTTTCAGACGACCGTTGGTCTTGGCCTTGATGTAGCCATTCTCGACCTTGATGTCCGCGCCCATCATTTCCAGGCCATGGATGTGCAGGTTCACCGGGCGACTACCGATCGCACAACCGCCGGGCAGGGATACTTCTGCTTCGCCGAAGTGAGCGACCAGAGGACCCAGCACCAGAATGGAGGCCCGCATGGTTTTCACCAGCTCGTAAGGGGCATGGAAGTGTTTGATGGTGTTGGCGTGGATTTCCACGCTCATCTTCTCATCAATGATCACTTCAACACCCATGCGACCCAGAAGCTCGATCATGGTGGTTACGTCGTGCAGGTGCGGTAGATTGCCTACGGTTACCGGCTCATCCGCCAGCAGAGTTGCTGCGAGGATCGGCAGTGCGGCGTTCTTGGCACCGGAAATCCGGATTTCACCATCCAGAGGCTTGCGCCCTCTGATCAGAAGTTTATCCACAATAAATATCCTGTTTTGTCCGGACCGTTCAGCCCTGGCGCTCAGCCCATTCGGCCGGAGTAAATGCTTTTGGATGAAGGGCGTGAATCGAGCCATCCATGATCTGCTGGAACAGCGCCTTGTTGATCAACTGCTGGCGCTTGATAGTCGGCAGGCCTTCGAATACGTCACCCACCACGACGACCAGGTAATGGGTACCATCAACCTGTACCTGAACTTCACAGCCGGGCAACGCTTCTTTGACCAGCTCGGTGACTTGGGCGGCATCCATAGAAAATCCTCGGGTGTTTTGAAATCAGGGGCGAGATTGTAACCAATTCCGGCGCTCGGGTCAGCTTTAGCGTCCGGTCAACAAAGGGAGCTAAACCGGAATAATCAGTGGGCGGGATGGACGGCTTCCGGGCCAAACCCCTCAAGCTGATCATCAAGATTGCTCAGGGCTGCCAGCGAGGCCAGACGGCCGCTGACGCCACGAAACGAAAGGGCAACGCCCGCCTGATGCGCCAGGCGCTGCCAGCAGAGCAGCATTGAGAGAACAGCACTGTGGGCCGTCACCAGTCCATCGAGATCGACGACAAGATCGGCAGAAGCCAAACGGATCAGCTTCTCACCCTGCTTTCTCAAGCCGACCACGGTGTCTGTGTTCACTTCACCGGTAACGACGAGCACGCCGTCCAGGAGCTGAACCACAGGCGAGCCGCTGGTCATGATTGGTTGACTTCCTGATCGAGGTTCAGACTTTCAACAGCGTCGCTCCACCCATCAATCACCGCCTGGATCTGGCCGCGGTTTTCTTCCATCTCCTGGCCGAATCGATCCCGGAAAGCCAGGCCTATGTTGACGCCCTCAACAATGACATTTTCCATCAGCCACTTGCCTTCCGCCGTCTTGTACATTGAATAGGTCACCGGGTAGCGATTACCGGAGGCACTGATCACTTCCATCTGCACAGAGGCTCGATCGTCACTCTGGGGGTTGATGGTCGCCTCCTTGACCTGGATCTCGAAATTCTCGGCATTAACCAGCGCCTGGGCGTAGCTGTCAAACAGACTGCGCTTGAACTTGGCCACGAACTCGTCTCGTTGCTCAGGCGTCGTTTGGCGTGCGTAACGGCCCATCACCCTGGCAGCGATGCGGCGGAAGTCGACAAAATCGGTCAGAGCCTCATCCATGCTTTTATAAAAAGCCTCTGGATCCCGCTCGTAGAGTCCGCGCTCCTCGTTCAGCTTGTCCACGAGCCGCTGGGTGTTGGCATCCACATACTTGCGAAGCTCCTCCGCTTCACTCGCCTGGGTCGGCGCGACCAGAGCCAGGGCCATGAAGAGGCCGATCAGAATGTGGTGTCTCAGTGCAAACATCAGGATCTCCTGTTTGATCTTTCCGGCCCGAATCAACGGCCCGATGCAAAGTTGCTGATCAGCCGTTCCAGGTTCATGGCCGACTGTGTCGAATAGAAGGTATCGCCCTCTTTCAGCGAATCCATCTCGGCGCCAATCGATATATCAATGTACTGCTCGCCGAGCAGGCCGGATGTACGTATAACTGCGGAACTGTCCGACGGGATATTGTCCACATCCGAATGAATCGACATCTCGACCCGAGCCTGGAAGGTTTCCGTGTTCAGGCTGATGGATTCGATGGTGCCAACCGTTACCCCGGCCATCGAGACCCGACCGCGGGGCGTGAGCCCGCCCGTATCGTTGAAATTGGCGTAAATGGTATAGGTGCTCTCGGCCGATTTCGGCGACAGCCCGCTCACCTGAAGCGCCAGGACCAGCAAAGCTGCACAGCCTGCGATCATGAACAGGCCAACGATGATTTCAGTGGTTCTCTGCGCCATTTCCGGCTCCGGTATTATCTCGTTAATCGTTGATTCAGAAATCGCCAAACATGACAGCGGTCAGCACGAAATCCAGCCCCAGCACCGCCAGCGATGAGTACACCACGGTCTTGGTGGTCGCCGAGCTGATCCCTGCCGATGTCGGCACACAGTCATACCCCTGGTAGACCGCAATCCAGGCGCAGACAAAGCCGAAAACAACGCTCTTGATGACACCGTTCAGGACATCATCAACAAAATCCACCGACGACTGCATATTGCCCCAGAAGGAGCCTTCGAACACGCCCAGCCAGTCTACACCCACCAGCATACCGCCCCAGATGCCGACCACCGAGAAAATGACCGCAAGCACAGGCATGGCGATAAACCCGGCCCAGAGGCGGGGCGCAATGACGCGCCGAAGCGGGTCCACACCCATCATTTCCATGCTAGACAGCTGCTCGGTGGCTTTCATCAGGCCTATTTCCGCTGTCAGCGCCGAACCGGCCCGGCCCGCGAAGAGCAACGCGGTTACCACCGGCCCGAGTTCGCGCACCAGGGTCAGGGCAATCATCTGGCCGATAGCGGCCTCGGAACCGTAATCACTCAGAATTGTATACCCCTGCAGCCCCAGCACCATGCCAATAAACAGGCCAGAAACCACGATAATGGCCAGGGACAGAACGCCAACGGCGTACAGCTGCTTCACCAGAAGGGGGAAACCGGTCGCCGGCCTGGGCACACCGCCCAGAACGCCTGCAAGGAAACGGCCTGAACGGCCGAATGACGAGACGATATCAAGACCGAGCCGCCCGAATGCCGCAATTCTGCCAATCAAGACACACCCCCGGACAACCCAAAGTCCTGGGCGGCGCCCTCGGCCGGATAGTGAAACGGCACCGGGCCATCCGGCTGCCCCTGGAGAAACTGCTGGACCTTCCCGGAAGGATGCGCCCGGAGCTCTTCAGGCGTGCCCTCCCCGATCACCTTGCCGTCCGAGATGATGCAGGCGTAATGGCAAATGCTCAGGGATTCGGGCACATCGTGGGAAACCAGAACGCTGGTCAGCCCCATGGAGCTGTTCAGATCGCGGATCAGCTTTACCAGAACGCCCATGGCAATCGGGTCCTGGCCGGCGAACGGCTCGTCGTACATGATCAGCTCGGGATCCAGGGCAATACTTCGGGCAAGAGCAACCCGGCGGGTCATACCTCCGGACAGTTCCGACGGCATCAGTTGGCGTGCGCCTCGCAATCCGACGGCTTCAAGCTTCATTAGCACGACATCACGAATCATGTCTTCCGGCAGCTTTGTGTGCACCCGCAACGGGAAGGCCACGTTCTCGAACACGCTCAGATCGGTGAACAGCGCCCCACTCTGGAACAGCATGCCCATCTTTTCCCGAAGGCTGTAGAGGGCTTTGCGCTTGAGCTTCGGCACTTCATGGCCGTCCACCACAACACTGCCCGAATCCGGCCTGAGCTGGCCGCCAATAAGGCGAAGCAGCGTGGTTTTCCCGGTTCCGCTGGGCCCCATGATGGCGGTGATTTTTCCGCGGGGGATGTCCAGGCTGACACCGTCGAAGATACGGCGCCCTGAGCGGGAGAACACGACGTCCTTGAGCGATATGTAAGCCGGTGAATTCATAGTCCTTACCTTTCAAAGAGGGGCTACATTATGCCAAGGAGCGCGCAAGCTCAATCCAAAGTGCCCAAAATGTACTGATAGCAATGATCAGTTTGACTGAACTTTCGGTAACCGGGCATCGTTGCCGGGTGAAAATGGTATACTCTGCCCAACATTTACAACGTCCCGACAGCCAGGCCCAAAGCCCGATGACCGAACAGACTCCCAGCGATTTCCGATCTTCTGCCATCCGCGCCATCCGCATTGAGCGCGACGCCATTGATGCCCTTGAAGGCCGAATCGACGACCAGTTCACGCGGGCCTGCGAAGTTATCATGAACTGCAAGGGCCGCGTGGTTGTGACCGGCATGGGAAAATCCGGCCACATTGGCAACAAAATTGCCGCCACCCTGGCCAGCACTGGAACGCCATCGTTTTTCGTGCACCCGGGCGAGGCAAGCCACGGTGACATGGGTATGATCACCTCCCAGGATGTGGTCATCGCCATTTCCAACAGCGGCAACACCAGCGAGGTGGTCACCATTCTGCCGTTGATCAAACGCATGGGCGCTCCGCTGATCAGCATGACCGGCAATGCCAGCTCCACACTGGCCCGGGAAGCCGTCGCCAATCTGGACGTCAGCGTTATGGTGGAAGCCTGCCCACTGGGTTTGGCGCCCACCTCCTCCACAACGGCCACCCTGGTGATGGGCGATGCCCTCGCCGTTGCACTCCTTGAGGCCCGGGGCTTCAGTGCCGAGGATTTCGCTATCTCTCACCCCGGCGGCAGCCTCGGGCGTCGGCTGCTGCTCAGGGTCTCCGACATCATGCACAGCGGTGATCAGATTCCAGTCGTCAACGAGGATACCCCCTTGAGCGGTGCTCTTCTTGAGATGTCCCGAAAGGGTCTCGGTATGACCACCGTCGTCAATGATAAAGGCACTCTTACCGGAATATTTACGGACGGTGACCTTCGACGGACTCTGGATCGATCGGTGGACATTCACAATACGCCCATCAACGAGGTCATGACCCGGCATGGTAAAACGATCCAGGCCGATCATCTGGCGGCGGAAGCGCTGAACATAATGGAGGAGATGAAGATCAACGCCCTCCCCGTTACCGACGACCAGGGTGGTCTGATTGGCGCCATCAATATGCACGACCTGCTGCGTGCCGGCGTTATCTAGGGGCTATGAGGAGCTGTTTGATATGAAGCACCAATGGCCGGATTCGCTGTTGGCAAAGGCCGTAAAGATCCGCCTGATCGCACTGGATGTCGACGGCATCATGAGCGACGGTAAACTTTATTTCAGCGCCACTGGTGATGAGCTCAAGGCTTTTAACATTCTGGATGGCCTGGGTTTGAAACAACTGATGGCAGCCGGGATTACCGTGGCCGTGATCACCGGACGAAAGTCCCCCCTGACCGAGAAGCGCATGCGGGATCTTGGCATTCCCCACCTGATGCAGGGGCGAGAGGACAAGAAGGTAGCCCTTCAGGAACTGGTCAGCACCATGGATATCAGCCCCGAGGCCATCGCATACATGGGGGACGATCTGCCAGATCTCCCGGCACTGAGGTTCGCCGGACTGGGCATCACCGTGCCCAACGGTTACTGGCTGGTGCAGCAGCATGCCGACTACTGCACCATTGCCCGGGGCGGCGAAGGGGCGGTCCGCGAAGCCTGCGACTTGCTGCTGACGGCCCATGGCAGGCTTGACGCAGCACTTGCCCCCTATCTGGAGCCCGAGGCATGAACTGGCTGCTGGACAGACCCTGGCTGCGAGCACTGGCACTGGCTGCTACCGTGGTGGCAGCCGTATTCCTGCTCTGGCGCAGCGATGAACCCCCTGTGATTGATGACGAGGCAGCGGCCCTACGGGGAGACGCCGAACCAGACGGTTTCGTGGTGAATGGTCAGTACACCTCCTTCGATGAAGCGGGCAATCTCAAGATCCGGTTTTCCAGCCCCCGAATTGAGCAGTTCGAGGAAGGCAACCTGGCCACCATGGAATCTCCCCGGGCCGAGCTGTACGGGGACCAGGAGGCCCTGCCGTGGATTGTCGAGGCCGACAATGGCAGCTTGCTGCAAAACCAGAATCTGGTGTACCTGACGGACAATGTCCGGGTTCAGCGCACGATTGGCGAACGGGACGCCGTCCTGACAACATCAAGCCTGACCCTGGATAACGACCGGGGCATGGTATATACAGACGCGCCCGTAGAAATACGTGATGTTACCGGCATAACCCGGGCCACGGGCATGAAAGCGTGGATAGACGAACGAATTCTGGAACTGAACTCCCAGGTGGAAGGACTCTATGAAACCGGAAACTAACCGATACCGGCGCCTGATGGCTGCCCTGCTAACGGTCGTGATGATCGGCCCGGCGGCTGCATTTGACCTTGATTCTGACACTCCTATCAAGGTCACCGCAGATACCGCCCGCCTGGATGACGGCCAGGGCATTGCCACCTACACCGGCGCTGTGGAACTTGAGCAGGGCAATACCCGCCTGACTGCCGAGCGGGTCGTCCTGTACCGGACCGAGGACGGCCTGAGCCGGATCGAAGCCTCTGGTACGCCCGCTATATACCGTCAACCGGCGCGCGAGGGGGAAGGCGAAACCGATGCCCGTGCCCTGAACATTACCTGGTCTGCCACCGACAGCCAGCTGACCTTTGAACGGGAAGCAGTCATCGAGCAGAATGGCAACCTGTTCCGGGGTGATGTCATTCATTATGATACCGTCGGCCGGGTTGTCACCGCTGAGGGCGGCGCAGACACCGGCGAGGGCAGCGGCCGGGTAGAGATGGTGATTCAGCCACGCAGTACAGACAGACAGGGATCCGATGGCAGTTCTGAGAGCCAGTAACCTGGCAAAGAGTTACAAACAGAAAAAAGTGGTGATCGACGTTTCCCTGGAAATCCGCAGTGGGGAAATTGTCGGGCTGCTTGGTCCCAACGGTGCCGGGAAAACCACCTGCTTCTATATGATCGTTGGGCTCGTCCCCGCTGATCGCGGGCGGATCACGATCGACAGCCGGGATATCACCCCCCTGCCCATGCATGGTCGGGCCCGCCAGGGCATCGGTTACCTGCCCCAGGAAGCCTCGGTCTTCCGCAAACTGTCCGTACGCGACAACATCATGGCCATCCTCGAAACCCGGCCGGGGCTGGGCAAGGCAGAGCGGGAGAAGAAGCTCGAGGGGTTATTGGAAGAATTCCACATCACCCATATCCGGGACAGTGTTGGCATGGCATTGTCCGGCGGTGAACGCCGACGGGTGGAGATTGCCCGGGCACTGGCCATGGAGCCGGCTTTTATCCTGCTGGATGAACCCTTCGCCGGTGTGGACCCCATATCCGTCAGTGACATCAAACACATCATCCGGCACCTTCGGGACAAAGGCATTGGCGTTTTGATCACCGACCACAACGTGCGTGAGACCCTGGACATCTGCGAGAATGCCTACATTGTTTCCGGCGGCCACATCATCGCCTCCGGCAATGCCGACGCCATCCTGGCCAACCAGCAGGTCAAGGAAGTCTATCTCGGCGACGAATTCAGACTCTGACACCCAATGGCTGATTGTTTTGATGATCTGTAGCAAGTAAACTCGGCAAAGAACTTGCTAGGGTAAATTAAAATCACGGCAAGTAACCGGCATATAAAGATTTTTTCACGACTTATGACACAACGCGCTGATGAGTGACGGATCCTGAACCATGGTTATGAAAGCCTCCTTACAGTTAAAGCTGGGTCAAAGCCTGACCATGACGCCCCAGCTGCAACAGGCGATCCGGCTTCTCCAGCTCTCCACTCTCGACCTCCAGCAGGAAATCCAGCAGGCACTGGAATCCAACCCCATGCTGGAGACCTCCGAGGACGATGACCAGACCGACGCAGCCAGCGAAAACGACGAGCGCGAGGCCAACGCCACCGAGTCCGCCGCTGAAGCTGCCCCGGAACCGGCCAGCGACTGGGATGAATCCGAGAACGGCCCGGACTGGTCCTCGGAGAACGAGATTCCTGACAACATTCCGGACGATCTGCCGGTTGATACCGCCTGGGACGACATCTACCAGTCCGCACCAGCGCCGGCAGCCCGCAACGACGACGAAAACGATCACGATTTCGAAACCCGTAATTCCCCGACCGAAACGCTTCAGGATCACCTGGAATGGCAGCTCAATCTGACGCCCCTCAGTGAACGGGACCAGGCCATTGCCCATGCCCTGATGGATGCAGTGGACGAACGGGGCTATATCACCAGCCCGCTGGAGGAAATCCACGCCGGACTGCTGGATGAGAACGATGAAGACCCCCTTGAACTGGATGAAGTGGAAGCCGTGCTTCACCGCCTGCAACACTTTGATCCGCCCGGCGTGTTTGCCCGGGACCTACAGGAATGCCTGCTGATCCAGCTCAACCAGCTGCCGCCGGAAACACCCTGGCTGGCCCAGGCACGCCTTGTAATTACCCATTACATCAACCTGCTGGGCAACCGCGATTACGCCCAGTTGCTGCGCCGCAGCCGCCTGAAAGAAGACCAGTTGCGGGATGTCCTGGCGCTGATCACCGGCCTGAATCCGCGGCCGGGCGATGTCATTGACCGGGCCGAACCCGATTATGTGATTCCGGACGTGATCGTTCGCAAACACAATGGCCGCTGGCGTGTTGAGCTGAATCCTGAAATTGCACCGCGCATCCGGGTCAATGCCAGCTATGCTTCACTTATAAGGCGTGCGGACAGCAGCGCAGACAACACCTACCTGCGCGACCAGTTGCAGGAGGCCAAGTGGTTCATCAAGAGCCTGCAGAGCCGCAATGAGACCTTGCTGAAAGTCGCGACCCGTATTGTCGAGCACCAGCAGGGATTCCTGGATCACGGTGAAGAAGCCATGAAACCGTTGATTCTTTCAGACATCGCCCAGGCGGTAGAGATGCATGAATCGACCATTTCACGGGTAACCACCCAGAAATACATGCATACCCCCCGTGGCATTTTCGAGCTGAAGTACTTCTTCTCCAGCCATGTCAGCACTGACGAGGGTGGAGAATGCTCCTCCACGGCCATACGCGCGATGATCAAGAAGCTGATTGCGGCGGAAACGCCCAAAAAGCCGTTGAGCGACAGCAAAATTGCAGCCATGCTAGGGGAACAGGGTATCAAGGTTGCGCGACGCACCGTTGCCAAGTACCGGGAGGCCATGCACATTCCGCCGTCCAACGAGCGCAAGCGGCTGGTCTGAATACCCGGGGGCCGGGACGCAACACCGTATTCGCCGGCGCATAATGCGCCAGCACCCAGACCGGCTCCCGGGAGCCGGCACGATGACAACAGGAGACGCCTATGCAACTCAATATTTCAGGCCATCACGTAGAACTGACTCCCGCACTGAAGGATTATGTTTCAGAGAAGTTCGAGAAGCTCGAGCGTCACTTTGACCACATCAGTAACTGCCAGGTGACCCTGGAAGTGGAAAAGGTGCGCCAGATTGCGGAAGCCACGTTGCATGTGGTTGGTGGTGAGATTCACGCAAAGGCAGAAAATGAGGATATGTACGCAGCCATCGATGCCCTGATCGACAAGCTTGACCGTCAGATCCTCAAGCACAAGGAAAAGAATGTAGACCGGATGCACGGAAACGGCTCTCGCTAACTGACTGTTTTCATGCACTTCATCTAATCGAGCTGCGACATGAGTAACGTGTCGCAGCCTTTTTTTTAACGGAAATGCAGTCGATCCATGAGCGACACATCCCTGACCATAGACAACATTCTTGCGCCGGAGCTCACCCTCTGCAGGGTAGCTGCGTCCAGCAAGAAACGGGCCCTGGAGTTTATTGCCGAGCAAATAAACCATCAGGACAACACGCTCAGCGAGACCCAGCTCTTCAACAACCTGATTTCCCGTGAGCGCCTGGGCAGCACCGGCATTGGCCAGGGAATTGCCATTCCCCACTGCCGCCTGGAAGGACTGGACCACGTGGTGGGTGTGCTGATGACGCTTGAAGAAAGCGTGGAGTTCGATGCTATCGACAATCAGCCAGTCGATCTGATCTTTGCCCTGATTGTGCCAAAAGAGGCGACGAGCGAGCACCTTGAGCTGCTGAGCCAACTGGCGGAGAAGTTCAACGAGCGGTCATTCTGTGATCGCCTCCGGCAATGCGAGGACGCCAGCACGCTGTACCAGCGCATGACCGCCTCAGGCGGCTGATATTCACTGCAGTGGAGGTAAGGTGGTCATGAAGCTGATTATCGTCAGTGGCAGGTCCGGTTCGGGCAAGAGTACCGCACTTCATGTGCTGGAGGACCTCGGGTTTTATTGCATCGACAATCTTCCTATTGGCCTGCTCTTCCCCCTCACACGGGAAGCCGCCAGCCAGACCAGGCCTGGTCGACTGGGCAAGATGGCCGTCAGTATCGATGCGCGGAACCTTTCCGGCGAGCTGGCCAATTTCGAGGAGATCTACCGGCGCCTCCAGGAAACCGGGGTTACCGTTGAAATCATCTTTCTGGACGCCGACGAGCAGTCGCTTCTGCAGCGTTTTCACGCCACCCGCAGAAAGCATCCGTTGAGTGACGACAGGACCTCTCTCCGGGAAGCCATTACCAGCGAGAAGAAACTGCTGGAGCCCCTTTCCAAGCTTTCCGATCTTTACGTAAATACCACCGGGATGTCCATGTACGAGCTGCGGGACATGGTCAAGCAGCGCGTGGTCGGTCGAAAAGATCAGGAACTGGCTCTCCTGTTTCAGTCATTCGGCTTCAAACACGGCGTGCCGCTGGATTCCGACTACGTTTTCGATGTCCGCTGTCTGCCCAACCCCTACTGGGATACCAGTCTCCGCAAGTATGTCGGTACGGATCAGCCGGTTATCGAGTTTCTGGAAAAAGAACCGGCAAGCCGGAAGATGATCGAGGACCTGAAATCATTTCTGGATACCTGGCTGCCCTCTTTTGCAGACAGCAACCGCAGCTACATGACCATTTCCATTGGTTGTACCGGCGGCCAGCACCGGTCGGTGTATGTGTGCGAGCAGTTGGGTGAGTACTTCCGGCAACGGTACAGCAATGTGCAAGTGCGGCACACCGAGCTGCCACACCTGCAGACCCGGGAAGAGATCTGATCAAGCCATGATTCGCCGCCCCATTACCATCATCAACAAACTGGGCCTGCATGCGCGCGCCACTGCGAAGCTGGTCAACACGGCATCGGAATACGACAGCAGCGTGCGTATCAGCGGCAAAGGCCGGGATGTGGACGCGAAGAACATCATGCAGGTGATGATGCTGGCCGCCAGCAAAGGAACCGATGTGGAGCTCATTGCCGACGGACCGGATGAGGAACAGGCCATCGAAGCATTGGTGGAACTGATTAACGACTATTTCGGTGAGGGTGAGTAAAATAAACACATGACCGATATTCTGGAAAAAAGCCAGGCCCGCCAGCGTCTTCGCTCCCTGAGCGAAGCGCTGGACAGTGGCGCACTGAAGCAGGTTGCCCGCATCCTGAACGGTGGCCTGAGCCCCAGTGATATTGCCCATTTGCTGGAATCTTCACCGCCCCGGCAGCGGGCCCTGCTGTGGAACCTGGTGGACAAAGACCTCGAAGGCGAGGTTCTCCAGTATCTCAGTGATGATATCCGAGGCTACTTCCTGAGCCAGCTTAATGCTCAGGAACTGGCGGACATCATCGAGGATTTCGAGTCAGACGACCTGGCCGACCTGCTGCAGCAGCTGCCGGATACGGTCATCCAGGAAGTCCTGGAGACCATGGACGAGCAGGACCGGCAACGGGTGGAGGAAGTTCTCTCCTATCCGGAGGACACCGCCGGCGGTCTGATGAACACCGACACCATCACGGTGCGCCCGGACATCAGTATCGATGTTGTGCTCCGCTACCTGCGCAGGCACCGCACCCTGCCACCCATGACCGACAGCCTGATCGTGGTCAGCCGGCGGGACGATTTCATTGGCATGCTGCCCATCACGAAAATGCTGGTCTCCAACCCCGCCTCCACCGTGCGGGAAGTCATGGATACCGACATCGAGCCCATTCCCGTGAGCCTCTCCGACACCAAGGTAGCGACATTGTTTGAACGCTACGACCTGATCTCGGCGCCGGTGGTAAACGAGGAGGGCCGCCTGCTGGGTCGGATCACCATCGATGATGTGGTTGACGTTATCCGGGAGGATGCGGACCACTCACTGATGAGTATGGCGGGTCTGGACGAAGACGAGGACACCTTTGCGCCGGTGTGGAAAACCACCCGTCGCCGTGCCGTCTGGCTGGGCATCAACCTGATTACGGCACTGACCGCCTCCGCCGTCATCGGGCTATTTGAAGACACGATCGCCAAAGTGGTGGCGCTCGCAGTGCTGATGCCAATTGTTGCCAGTATGGGCGGCATTGCTGGTAGTCAGACGCTTACACTGGTGATTCGCGGTATGGCCGTGGGGCAGATCAGCGGCGCCAACGTAGGCTGGCTGCTGAACCGGGAATTTCTGTCAGGGATACTGAACGGCCTGCTCTGGGCCGCCGTGGTGGCGGGTGCCGCCATGCTCTGGTTCCAGGATGTGATGATCGGAGCGATCATTGCTGCCGCGCTGGTGATCAATCTTGTCGCCGCAGCGCTGGTTGGCACGGTTCTGCCACTGTTTCTCAAATCTCGCAATATTGACCCGGCCCTGGCAGGCAGCGTGATTCTCACGACTGTGACCGATGTAGTCGGGTTCATGGCCTTTCTTGGCCTCGCGACGATTTTCTACGCTTAAGCGGATCTCGGATTTATGAAAGACCATCAAGACAACGACGCGCCGGAATACGACGGCCCTAGCAAATCTCAGCTGAAACGGGAAATGCACGCCCTGCAGGACCTGGGCAAGCGGATGCTGGACCTGAGCAACGATCAGTTGGAGACCCTGCCAATCAGCGACACCCTCCGCGCCGCGATTGAGGAATCCCGCCGTATCCGCCAGAACGAGGCCAAACGACGGCACCTGCAATACATCGGCAAGGTCATCCGACAGGAAGATGATCCCGAAGCCCTCGCGAAAGCCATCGACGCCTTCGATGCCGGTAGCGAAGAACACACCCGCAGACATCACCTGGCGGAACGCTGGCGGGACCGGATGATTGCCGAGGGCGATTCCGTTGTTGGCGAATTCTTCAGCTACTGCCCCAGTGCCGATATGCAGCACCTGCGAAACCTTGCTCGAAACGCCCGAAAAGACGTCGAAAAACAGAAGAACACCGGCCAGGCCCGGAAACTGTTCCGTTATCTCAGGGAGTGCATCGACGACGCCGAGGCCATGTGAGCCGTTGGCTCAACCTTTGAGCCGGCGGTGCTCCCACACCGGCATCCGGGCGCGCAGATTGGCTACCTGATCGGCGTCCAGTTCGGCGGTGACCAGGCCCGGGCCTTCTCCCATTTCCGTCACGATCCGCCCCCAGGGATCACAGATCAGGCTGTGGCCATAGGTGCGACGGCGCTCGCTGTTCTGGCCACCCTGGCCAGGCGCCACTAACCATACCTGGTTCTCGATCGCGCGCGCCCGGATCAGGGGGTACCAGTGGGCATCACCGGTCTGCCAGGTGAAAGCGCTCGGAAGGCAAATCCAGTCCACCTCCTGCTCACGCAGCAGCCTGAACAGCTCCGGAAAGCGAAGATCGTAACAGATCGCCAACCCCAGCTTGCCCGCGGGCGTATCCACGGTCACTATCTGTTCGCCGGGCTCGAAGGTGTCCGATTCACGGTATTGACCATGGGCGTCTTCCACCATGGCATCGAACAGGTGAATCTTGTCGTAACGGGCAACTTCCTTACCCTGGTCATCAAAGACAATGCAGGTTGCACTGACCCGATCCTCCAGATCTGAGCCGTCCGGTCGTTTGGCCACGGGCATCGACCCGCCAACGATCCAGAGCCCCAGTTTCCGGGCCTGTTCGGCCAGGAAAGTCCTTATGACAGGCTCGGACCCCGCCTCCTGGCGACCACGATCAATCATCTGACTGGTGGCCAGAACCGCAAAATTCTCGGGCAGTACGGCGACCGAGGCGCCCTGCTCGGCAGCCCGGGCCAGCAGCTGTTCCGCTTCGCGCAGATTGGCGTCGATGTCATGACCGCTGACCATCTGGATGGCTGCGACCCGATTGGAAACACGCTTGTTCATGACTGCCTCCGATATTGCCAAACAGAAAGGTTATTCGCCGGTGTCAAAAACCCGTTGCAGATTCACTTCCGGCTCGTCCCATGAGCCGGTCACGCTGTAGGTTGCGCTTGTCAGCCTGCTCAAAGGATCGCCCAGAATCTTGTCCAGCACAAACAAGGCGCCGCCGATCGGCGCACCGGCACCCATGAGCAGCGCCGCCAATGGCAGATTCTGAGTCAGGGGCAACACAACTACAAGCCGCATATCCAGCTCCTCGCTGGCCATATTGGTCGTACCACTGAGTTTGAAGGCGCCGGATGGGCCCACTATCTGCAGCTCCGGATCCATGGTCAGCAAGCCATTGATGATCTGCGCCTTGCCCGAGATCGCGTCGAATGCCACCCCACGCTCATACAGATCGGAAAAGTCGAGCTTCAACCGGCGCCATAGAGTGTCAGAGTTCAGCAGATTGAACACCCGGAACAGTTGCGCCGTGTTGTTTCGCTCCAGGATCACACCCTCATCCAGCCTGAGACTGACCGAGCCACTGAGCTCCGATATGGAAAGCTCATCCGGACGGCCGGGCCAGTCCAGATCCAGCTCTATGTTGGTCCCCTCGTTGGTGACCGGCATTTCAGTGTCGAGGAGCTCGTTCAGATCCGCGAGCGCACCCCCGCTGATGGACCCTGTAAACCGGCTGGTTTCCCGGTCTCCGACGATGCTCCAGCTCATATCGCCCAGCAGTGTCAGGGAATTCAGGCGCCCCTCGATGTCATTTACCTGCAATCGGAAGGGTTCGGGGCGGAGCCGAAAGGCCCACTGTCCCAACGATTCGTCGTTCAGTTGCAGTTCCGCAATCGAGACGTCAATATCCGGCCAGTTTCCCATATCCAGCGCGCGGAAAGCCTCAAGCTGCTCTTCGAGGGTCAGTAATTCCGGCGAATCCTCAGGGGGTGTTTCACTGCGCACGAGCCGTAACACCTGAAAATCGGCCTTCACCGTGTCGCCATTTTGCGGAATTGTCAGTCGGCCTTCGGCGCGTTGCGAGCTGGTGGTCGCCACCCACCGGCCACCAAGATCGAGGGCATTGATATCAATATCGTTCAACACCTGCGGGCCAAGGTGCAGGCGGCCAAGACGCAAATCAAACCCGGTCTCTTTCCATAACAGATCGAACGTTGCGCGGTTTTCCCAGTCGCCCGTAATTCCAAGCCCGCCGGCGGCCGAGGGATTGATGGTTGCCCGCAGCGGTGCGGCCTCATCCGCGGTTTTTGACAGTGGCTCCGGCCAGTCAACCGCCAGCCCCTCAAGAGTGGACCGCACGCGGATGCCCGACGTTGAATCCGATCCCACGTCCAGGTCCGCGGTATAGGTAACATTGCCCTGCAAACCAAAACCCGAACTGGTCTCAAGTCCCGCCTGCTCAAACACCCCGGGCACCGGTAGCGTTCCCGACTGCCGGATGGTAAGGGCATTGCCCGCCCGGGACTTGCTGAAGGCAATGGTTACCGGTTCATCGAAAAATTCGGCAGTCAAAGGACCACCGGAGAAGCCGTTTTCGCTGTGATAGGTCAGTTCACCCTGAACCGACCGCCAGGCCAACCCTGCCGAGGGGTAGGAGACGGTGCCTTCCTGTGCGGCAATCTTTGCCTCAACCACGGGGGGCTGCTCCGCCCCCAATGGCAAGTCGATACCAAGATCCAGCTGATACTCACCACCATATTCAAGCTTCTGGGCCTCTGTGCCTGCCATATCACCCAGGGGGCTATTTTCCATCCAGAACCCGACCGATTCGCCGGGCACCCGTGCCGAGGTATCCACCCTTATCCGTGTGCCTTGATCGGAGGGCACCACGCGAACCGTCCCTGGATCGAGATCCAGGCCACCGGTCTGACCTGCTTCGAGTCGGACCAGCGTGTCGCCATTGTGAACCCTGACACTTCCCCGGGCACCCGTGACCTCCGGCCAGGCGTCATCGTAGCGGACAGATGCCTGTTCGAATTCATAGATCATTGAGGTGACGAAGGAGCCCCGGGGTGCACCAGAACCTACCTGACCATGGCCGAAAAACGTCCCGGAGGTAATATCGGCCTCGAGAATGGCGGTCGTGAGCCAATCGTACAAACCGGGGTTTACCGCCTTAACAGGAACGAAATCCGCCAGCATGTCGGCGTTGCCGTTTTTCACCGACACTTTCAGCCCCAGATTGTCCTCACCCTCTCGATCCATCCTGAGGTCAAAAGCCCCGTCCAGTTCGGTGGCCTCGCCGTAACGCATCCGTACGCCATCCGAAAACACACGGGTAATAGCGCCATCCAGCAGCCAGGCCACTTCGCCCTCAAGTACGGGGAATGACCAGGCGCCCCCGAAAAGCTGGGGAAAATCCAGAGAAACGGGCGACTCGCCGGCGGCAATCCGGACATAGCCTCGTTGCCGGTCCAGAGCGATGTCTCCGTTGACAGAGGTAACGCCGGGCGCGCCGCCGTGGGCCCGAACACTAACGTCACGCAACCGGCCGGAAAGCTGAAAGTCTTCCGGGGCGCCCTCGGGAAAGAAGATTCTCAACTGGTCCAGAAAGCCACCGGGCCGATAGTCCTGAAGGGCCCGGAGTGCACGCTCCGGCAATAACGGAAGCCGCGCAGCGAGGCGACGTGTGGGCGCAAGCGGAAGGGCGTCGGCAATGACGGACATGCCTCCCTCCGACGGCGCCAGCCTCAGACTGAAAGGTGAAACAACATCGCCGTCCCAGGTCCACTGGAGCTGCTTCAGATGCCACTCGCCAAGGGCGAAGGCCCCGGATTCGACCACAGTCTCGTCGGTCATCACCGTATCGTGGCGACGCCAGCCAAATCTCGCGCGGATGTCTTCCAGTGGCGCCAGGGATTGAGAGCCAACACCCAACTGCAGATAGGGGGTCCGTACCGTACCGGTCACCTGTTGCAGCAAACCATTGCGGAACGTAAGCCAGGCTTCCCCGCCAAGATCGAAGCCTTCCACCCGGAGGGATCGCCACTGGTACTCGTCAACCAATCCGTCGAATAGCCGGCCGGAATCGACGCCAAGGTACAACTGGCCGGTAAAGTCGCCCCGGAAAAAATGCTGGCCCACGAGGGCAAAACTGGCCAGCTGCTGGGTGGTACCAGACTGCATGGCACGGCCGGATGCGTGGAACAATCCACGGCGGTAGTCGAGATCCAGCTGGGGAATATCCAGGTGGCGCAGGTTGCCCTGGTTATCCCGGATACCAAGATTGACGCGGGTAATCTTGACGTAAGGATCAGAGAGCCAGTCACCGGCAAGCTCCAGCCACTCCTGCAACTGATTGCTGACCGGTTCCGGTATTTCTGCGCCTCTCACCGCGACATCACCGCCGCGCTCCTGATTCACGGTCAGTTCCAGACCGTCTGCCTGGAAGTCCTCAAAGACAATCCTCAGACGCATCAGCGAGGCCAGCGCAGCAAAGCGGATATTCAGATGCTGGAGGTTGGCAACGACAATTCCGGTTTCAGGGTGAGTGACCTGAATGTCGCTGGCCGTAAAGGCGGGGTCGAGCCAGTACCACTGGGATGAAAGGCCACCGATGC
Source organism: Marinobacter flavimaris (assembly GCF_002933295.1). GTDB lineage: Bacteria > Pseudomonadota > Gammaproteobacteria > Pseudomonadales > Oleiphilaceae > Marinobacter > Marinobacter flavimaris. The sequence goes on along the minus strand of NZ_PSSW01000001.1, from coordinate 258,294 downwards.
TGACATCATGGCCCAATCGGTCTGACAGCTCACGAGCCAGATCATCGCGAAAGCTGTCCACATTCTGGGTCAGTTGGCGGCCAAGACCGGCGTATAGGGCCAGCAGCACCAGAAGTGCCAGCAGCATCCACCAGATCAGGCTGGCGAGCCGCGCCAAAAGCCGAACCGGAGGGCTCTCGGGCAGGTTCTCCGGAAGCGGCGGTTCGTGGTCAGCGGAGGACATTCAGCCCCCTTAACCCGGTAACCGGCGCAGTTTCCCGGCATCAGAGCAGAACAACATCGTACTGCTCCTGGCTGTAGAAGGGCTCCACCTGGAAGCGAATGGTCTTGCTGATGAAGGTTTCAAGATCGGCCACGTTATCGGATTCCTCATCCAGCAGGCGATCCACCACGCTCTGGGAGGCCATCACCAGATAGCTCTCGGCATCATAGGCGCGATTTACCCGGAGAATTTCCCGGAAAACCTCATAGCAAACGGTCTCGGTGGTTTTCAGAAAACCCCGTCCATCGCAGATGGGGCAAGGTTCGCAGAGCACCTGACCAAGACTCTCGGTGGTTCGTTTGCGGGTCATTTCCACCAGACCCAACTCGGAGACGCCGGTGATCTTGGTCTTGGCGTGATCCCGCTCCAGCATCTTCTCCAGCATCCGGTGGACCTGCCGCTGGTGCTCGGGATCTTCCATGTCGATAAAATCGATGATGATAATGCCGCCCAAGTTTCGCAGGCGCAGCTGCCGACTGATGGCCCGCGCCGCTTCCAGGTTGGTCTTGAAGATGGTTTCTTCCAGATTCCGGTGCCCGACGAACGCCCCGGTGTTGATATCAATCGTGGTCATGGCTTCGGTCTGGTCGATAATCACATAACCACCGGACTTGAGCTGGACCTTTCGGCTCAGGGCCTTCTGGATTTCGTCCTCGACCGAGTAGAGGTCAAATATAGGGCGCTCGCCCGGGTAGTACTCGACCTTGTCGGCAAATTCCGTGACAAACTCCTCGACAAACTCCATCACCCGCTGATGGCTCTCGCGGCTGTCGATACGCACCTTTTCGGTCTGGGGCCGGATCAGGTCACGGATGGTGCGAATGAACAACGGCAGATCCTGATACACAACCGCCGGCGCCTGAACCCGGGCAATGCGTTCGTGTATGGACTGGCTTAACCGGTGCAGGTAAGCCATGTCGCCAATCAGATCCTCAGGTGACGCCGCTTCCGCGGCCGTCCGGATGATATAGCCGCCCTGAACATCCTGATCCTCGGCGGCGGCCTCCTCAACGAGGGTTTTCAGCCGGGCCCGCTCGGTGTCGTCCTCAATTCGCTGCGAAATACCTACGTGGCTGACGCCTGGCATAAACACCAGATACCGCGACGGAATTGAAAGCTGGGTGGTCAGGCGGGCCCCCTTGGTACCGATCGGATCCTTGGTCACCTGGACGACCAGTGACTGCCCTTCCCGAAGCAGGCTTCGAATATCGGGAACGGTTTTCGGAGTATCGGCGGGCTCATCGCCATTGGACTGACTCGGAACCACATCGGACGCATGGATGAATGCGGCCCGTTCCAGACCAATATCGACGAACGCCGCTTCCATGCCCGGCAGAACGCGCACCACCTTGCCTTTGTAGATGTTGCCAACAATGCCTTTCCTGCTGGTGCGCTCTATGTAGGCTTCCTGCAGCATGCCGTTTTCAACCAGGGCCACCCTCGTTTCCACCGGGGTGACGTTGATCAGAATCTCTTCGCTCATAATGTTTGGCTCTCCAGACTGCGCGGCCAGTTTTTCCAGACCGGGTAACCGGCACCAGCCAGCAATGCGGCGGTTTCCTGCAGCGGCAGACCAACCACGGCACTGTAGCTACCCCGGAGCTCATTAACAAAAATACCACCAAGGCCCTGAATTCCATAACTCCCGGCCTTGTCCATGGGTTCGCCGCTGGCCACATAGGCGTCGATCTCTGCGGTGGAAAGCTGCCTGAAACAAACTTCGGTGATGACCAGAACAGACTGGCATTGCCCTTCTGAGGCCAACGCCACGGCAGTCATGACTTGATGAGTGGCGCCGGAGAGGCGGGCCAATGTTTCCCGGGCTTCGGTGAAGTCTGACGGCTTACCGAGTATCTCGCCATCGAGCACCACCGATGTATCCGACCCAAGTACCAGGCATTCCGGTGAGGACCCAGCCACAACCAGCGCCTTCTCCCGGGCCAAACGTTCCACATAGCGTTCCGGGGATTCATCGGGCTCCGGTGTTTCGTCGATGTCCGCCGGACGAACCGAAAAATTCAGGCCGATTTGCTGCAACAGCTCCGCCCGGCGCGGCGAAGCCGAGGCGAGAATGATTGATGGCATGGCTAACCCAGTTTGCGGTTAATGTTGTCCAGCAGGATACAGAATACCGGCCATACCAGGGCGCTGGTCAGGGCCGGCCAGAGGTAGCTGAAGCCAGCATCATCAGCCCCCAGCAATTGCTTTACAAAATGCACCAGCATCTGATTGATGCCCAACAACAGGAACACCATCAGGCACTGCTGGGGCATTGGATACATGCGCAAACGCTGATGAATGGTGAGTACCAGAAAGGCGATCAGTGCCATGGCCATGGCATTAACGCCAAGGGGGGTAGCTTCCAGCACATCTAGCAGCAGGCCCAGACACCAGGCCAGCACGATGCCGAACTGGGCGGGAGCGCGGAACGTCCAGTAGAAAACCACCAGCCCCAGCCACTCGGGGCGGAACTCGAACCACCCCACCGGGAACAGGGAAATACTGAACACCAGGGCAACGACCACAGAGAGTATAAAGACCGGATAACTGATTACCGATAACATCAGTCCTGCCCTCCCACGGTGTTTTCTTCGCCAGCGTTGGCAGCAGACTGACCCTCTTCGGTCTCGGCCTCTGCCAGAGAGGCGTTCTCAGGCGGGAAAACCACCAGCACCAGGCGGCTCTGGTTCAGTTGCGCCTTGGGCGTGGCTTCGATGGACACAAAGGGTTCGCCCGGCTCCTTGGAAATGCGGCTGACTTCGGCGACCGGATAGCCCCTTGGAAACCGGCCACCAAGGCCGGAACTGACCAGCAGATCGCCTTCACGGATATCGGCCGTGTCCGGTACATGAACGAGGTCGAGAGTATCGGTATCGCCGGTGCCCAGCAGAATTGCCCGCAATCCGTTGCGCACAACCTCCACCGGCACTGCGTGGCTGCTATCGGAGACCAGCAATACGCGCGACGTGATCTGGCTGCTCTGCACCACCTGCCCCATCAGACCGTGGGCATCGAGAATGGCCTGGCCTGGCGACAAGCCGTCGCTGCGACCCTTGTTGATGATAATTTCATGGGAAAACGGATCCGGGGAGACACCGACCACCTCGCCAACGATGACGCGGTCATCCAATACTTCTGATGAGTTCATCAGGCGGCGCAGCTCGTTGTTCTCGGAAGCAAGCGCGGCGTATTTCAGGGCGCGACGCTCGAGGATCAGCAAACGGGCCCGGAGATCTTCATTTTCTTCCTGAAGATCCTGTTTATTTTCAAACAGCCCGGCGAACCAGTCGGAAAATTCGTAGGGCGCATTCCCCAGCCAGTACACGGGTGCCAGACCGGTTGCAATGGTACTTCGCACCGTTGAGAGCTTGTCGAAACGCGCATCGGCAACCACCAGGGCTGCCGATACGAGAAGAACGATGAGGAGTCTGAAGCCGGGAGCAGGCCCCTGGACAAAGATGGTTTTAATGGCGAGCCCTCCCCACAGGATTATCCCTCCTGGGAGAACATTCCGATGCCACCCCGGTCAATCACTTCCAACGCCTTGCCGCCACCACGGGCCACACAGGTCAGCGGGTCTTCAGCGATAATCACCGGCAGGCCGGTTTCCTCGCTGATCAGTTTGTCCAGCCCGCGAAGCAGTGCGCCGCCGCCGGTCAGAACAATACCGCGCTCGGCGATGTCGGACGCTAGCTCGGGCGGAGACTGTTCGAGAGCACTCTTGACGGTCTGAACGATCTGCGCCAGGGATTCCTGCAGCGCGTCGAGAATTTCTTCGCTGTTGAGGGTAAATGCCCGGGGCACACCCTCGGCGAGGTTGCGACCGCGCACATCGATCTCGCGGATTTCGAGGCCTTCGTATGCGCAACCGATTTCGTGCTTGATACGCTCGGCGGTGGAGTCACCGATCAGGCTGCCGTAGTTGCGGCGCACGTAGGTAACGATGGCTTCATCGAATTTGTCACCGCCAACCCGCACAGACTCGGCGTAGACGATGCCGTTCAGGGAGATAATGGCGATTTCGGTGGTACCACCACCAATGTCCACGATCATGGAGCCGCTGGCTTCTTCAACCGGCAGACCGGCGCCGATAGCGGCTGCCATGGGTTCTTCAATAAGGAAGACTTCCCGGGCACCAGCACCGAGGGCGGATTCGCGAATGGCTTTGCGCTCTACCTGGGTGGACTTGCTGGGAACACACACCAGCACTCTCGGGCTCGGGGTAATGAAGCTGTTCTCATGCACCTTATGAATAAAGTGCTGGAGCATTTTTTCGGTTACCACAAAATCTGCAATCACGCCGTCTTTCATGGGGCGGATAGCGGTGATGTTGCCCGGTGTACGGCCGAGCATGCGCTTGGCTTCAGCGCCGACAGCGGCAACCATTTTCTGAGAGTTGTTGGTGCGAATGGCCACTACCGAGGGCTCGTTCAGCACGATTCCGCGCTCACGCACGTAGATCAGGGTGTTGGCGGTGCCCAGGTCGATGGACAGATCGCTGGAGAAGATGCCTCGGAGTCTTTTTATCAACATTCGTGTAGTTTCAACCTGAGAGTTGCAGTCGCAAAGAAAAGATGCGGCAACTTTAGCAGTGAGCACCCCTGCAGGCAAGGCGCGAACGGGCCTCACGCCTTACGGTTCACACATTTACCTTATGGGCTGGGGCCTCCCGCCATTGTTCGAATCTGTTACCATGGTCCACCTGATTTTCCGGCTTCGGTGTAGGGCCGCTCGGAGATCCCTTTTCAAAACACGCTACGAGCACGTCCATGTGCGCTTGTTTCGGGCCATCCTTGGCCCTCTACAGTTTTGAAAAGGGATCTCCGAACGTCCCCGCAGTTCAGAGCGGCCCTCTTTTTTCAAAACATTTATTAATGACATTTCATTTATCTGGGAGGCAATGCGTGACCATTTCCCGTGAGGACATTGAGAAAGTCGCTGTGCTCGCCCGCATTCGTGTGGATGACGAGCAGGTTTCGGCTCTGGAGAAGGATCTGGGCAACATCCTGGATCTGGTGGATCAGTTGGGTGCTGCCGACACCGATTCGGTTGAGCCCATGGCCCATCCGCTGAATGCAGTGCAGCGCCTGCGCGCTGACGAGGTAACCGAGACCAATCAGCGTGAGGCGTTCCAGGCGATTGCGCCGGCAACCGAGAACGGGCTTTATCTGGTTCCCCGAGTGATCGAGTGAAAGGACACGTCATGCATAACAAATCCGTAGCAGAGCTTTCCCGGGACCTGGATAGCGGCCAGGTCTCTAGCGTGGAGCTGACCCAGGAGTTCCTCGACCGCATCAAGCGGGAAGATTCGAAGTACAACAGTTTTATTACCGTGACCGAGGAGCAGGCGCTGGCTGATGCCCGCGTCGCGGACGAGCAGCGTGCGGCGGGGAATGCGACGCCCTGGACGGGGGTCCCGTTCGCGCACAAGGACATTTTCTGCACCAACGGCGTTCGGACCACTTGCGGTTCGAAGATGCTGGAGAACTTTGTTCCGCCCTACGACGCGACCGTTACGGCGAATTTCCGTGAGGCAGGGGCCGTGTGTCTGGGCAAGACCAACATGGATGAGTTCGCCATGGGGTCGTCCAACGAGAACAGTTATTTTGGCGCAGTGACCAACCCTTGGGGCCTGAGTCAAGGTAATAAGCGGGTGCCGGGCGGTTCATCGGGCGGGTCGGCTGCGGCGGTTGCCGCTCGACTGATTCCGGCAGCTACCGCCACGGATACTGGCGGCTCGATCCGTCAGCCGGCGGCACTGTGTGGTGTTACTGGCCTGAAGCCCACTTATGGCCGGGTGTCCCGGTACGGGATGATTGCCTTTGCCTCCAGTCTCGACCAGGGCGGCACCATGGCTCGCACAGCGGAAGACAATGCGCTGATGCTGAATGTGATGGCAGGTTTTGATCCGAAGGACTCGACGTCTATTGATCGCGAGGTGCCGGATTACACCGCCACGCTGAACGAGCCCCTTAAAGGTTTAAGAATCGGCCTGCCCAGGGAGTATTTCAGCGATCAGCTAAGCCCGGCGATGGAGCAGCAGGTTCGCAACGCAGTAAAGGAATACGAGAAGCTGGGCGCCACAGTTAAAGAGGTATCGCTGCCAAACGCGAAGCTCGCGATTGCTGCCTACTATGTAATTGCTCCAGCAGAGGCGTCCGCCAACCTGTCCCGTTTTGACGGGGTACGCTATGGCTACCGCTGCGAGGATCCCAAGGATCTGATGGATCTTTACACCCGCTCCCGCGCGGAGGGTTTTGGCGAAGAGGTGAAACGTCGGATTCTCGTGGGCACCTACGCTCTCTCCGCCGGCTATTTCGATGCCTATTATCTCAAGGCCCAGAAGGTTCGGCGGCTGATTCAGCAGGATTTCATCAATGCCTTCAAGGAAGTGGATGTGCTGATGAGCCCCACCACGCCCTCACCCGCGTTTATTCAGGGTGAAAAAACCAGCGATCCTGTGACCATGTACCTGGAAGACGTATTCACTATCGCTATCAATCTGGCGGGTGTTCCGGCCATGTCGGTACCGGCCGGTTTCGTGGACGGTCTCCCGGTGGGTCTTCAGATCATCGGGGATTATTTCTCCGAGGCCCGTTTGCTGAATGCCGCCCATCAGTTCCAGCAGGTGACCGACTGGCACCAGCGTGAACCGCAATAAGCCCGGGACAGGCCCCCTTACAGGAGATAGCAACTATGCAGTGGGACATTGTGATCGGGCTGGAAATTCACGTTCAGCTCGCCACCAAGACCAAGATTTTTTCAGGCTCCAGCACCGCTTACGGCGCCGAGCCTAACACGCAGGCCAACGCCGTTGACCTGGCCATGCCCGGCACGCTGCCGGTCCCCAACGAGCAGGCTTTCCGCTACGCGGTCATGTTTGGCCTGGCAGTGAATGCGGAGATTGAGCGCCGCTCCATGTTCGAGCGGAAAAACTACTTCTACCCGGATCTGCCCAAAGGCTATCAGACCACTCAGCTGGAGCGCCCGATTGTCGGCCCCGGCTTCGTGGATATTGATCTGCCAAACGGTGAAACCAAGCGCGTTCGCATCCATCACGCCCACCTGGAAGAAGATGCCGGCAAGTCCCTGCACGAGGATTTCCACGGCATGACCGGCGTCGATCTTAACCGTGCAGGCACTCCACTGATCGAAGTGGTCACCGAACCGGATATGAACAACGCGGAAGAAGCCGTTGCCTTTGCCAAGAAGCTGCACAGCATCGTGACGTCGCTGGGCATCTGCGACGGCGATATGTCCCAGGGCTCTATGCGTTTTGACGTCAACATTTCGTTGAAGCCGAGGGGCTCCGACACGCTGGGCACACGGACCGAGACCAAGAACCTGAACTCGTTCCGGTTCATGGAGCAGGCCATCGCCCACGAAGTCGAGCGGCAGATGGACATTCTGGAAGACGGCGGCACCATTGTGCAGGAAACACGCCTGTACAACGGCGACCGCGACGAGTCGCGGTCGATGCGCACCAAGGAAGAAGCCAACGACTACCGCTACTTCCCCTGCCCGGACCTGCTGCCAGTGGAAATCGATGATTCCTTTATTGAGGAAGCTCGCAACAGCCTGCCGGAACTGCCGGACGCTCGCAAAGCCCGCTTTATGGAGCAGTACGGTCTGAATGACTACGACGCCGGCCTGCTAAGCGGCGACTCGAAACTGGCCACTTTCTTTGAAGAAGCTGCCAGCCAGGGCAAAGACGCAAAACTGGTCGCCAACTGGATCCAGGGCGAATTCTCTGCGCGCCTGAATGCGGAGGAGAAATCGGTTGCCGATTCGCCCATCAGCGGCGCTCAGCTGGGGGACCTGGTGGTACGGATTGCCGACAATACGATTTCATCCGCCGGCGCGAAGAAGGTGTTCGAGGCGCTGTGGTCCGGTGAGAACGACAGCGTTGACGCCATCATCGATGCCAAGGGGCTGAAGCAGGTGTCTGACACCGGCGCCCTGGAAGCCATGGTAGACGAGGTTCTAGCGGGCATGCCGGATCAGGTGGCGCAGTATCAGAACGAGGAAGACCCCAAGAAGCGAAAGAAGATGCTTGGTGGCTTTATGGGGCCGCTGATGAAGGCCTCCAAAGGTCAGGGGAATCCCAAGCTGTTTAATGAGATTCTTGTTCGCAAGCTTGGGGGGTGACCCCTTTGGCTTGGGTCGTGGTTTCTGACTGCGGCCCTAGCCTGCTAGCTTGGGGGGACTGCCATGGTGGGTAGAGCCTCCCAAAAAACGCCCGTGAATACATCCCTGTAGGGCTTCGTCGCGCCATCCCTGGCGCTCCAGATTTTTGGGAGGCTCTACCCACCACGGCACTCGAGCTGGCGGCGTGCCCTCGCGAAGACAGGCCATCAAAACAAAATGATAGGTCGGATTACGGCTTCACCTGATCCGACCTACTGACCTTGTTTATCCGGCCCGATTGCTCCCTATCCCTGAAGATTCTGAGGCCTTGGCGGGGTGTGACTCCCAAAAATGTCGGCGGCCATGGATGGCCGACGCCAAGCGCACATGGATGTGCTCGTAGCGGTTTTTGGGAGGCACACCCCGCCGAGGCCTACCCCCAAATTCGGCAGGCTAGGTGCCCAAGCCGGAAGCCATCAAAGAAGCCGAGCCCAAAGATCATGCTCATCGGCATGCTCAACAACCGCCTGAACAATCTCACCCGGAACAAGGTCGGTCTCGTCGTTAAGGTAAACCATACCGTCAATCTCCGGCGCATCGGCCTTTGAGCGCCCAATGGCGCCTTCCTCGTCGACCTCATCAATCAACACATCGATCGTCTGGCCAATTTTGGCCTGTAGGCGGGCAGCGGAGATCTTTGCCTGTTTTTCCATGAAACGGGCCAGGCGCTCTTCTTTGACTTCCTCGGGAACCGCACCTTCCAGTTCGTTGGCTTTGGCACCCTCCACCGGGCTGTATTTGAACGCGCCAACACGATCCAGTTGAGCCTCGTCGAGCCAGTCCAGCAGGTACTGGAAGTCTTCCTCGGTTTCACCGGGGAAGCCGACGATGAAGGTGGAGCGGATGGTGAGCTCGGGGCAGATTTCCCGCCATTTGCGGATGCGCTCCAGGGTTTTGCTGTCGTGGGCCGGGCGCTTCATGGCCTTGAGTACTTTCGGGCTGGCGTGCTGGAACGGGATGTCCAGGTACGGCAGGATTTTCCCCTCGGCCATAAGCGGAATGATGTCGTCGACATGGGGATAGGGATAAACGTAGTGCAGGCGTACCCACACGCCCATTTCGCCGAGCGCTTCGCACAGTGACTGCATCTTGGTCTTGAGCGGCCGCCCTTGCCAGAAGCCGGTGCGGTATTTGGTGTCGACGCCGTAGGCGGAGGTATCCTGGGAGATGACCAGCAGCTCTTTTACACCGGCATCCACCAGGCGCTGGGCTTCGTCCATCACATCGCCAATGGGCCGACTGACCAGATCACCGCGCATGGAGGGGATGATGCAGAAGGTGCAGCGATGGTTACAACCTTCGGAGATCTTGAGGTAGGCGTAGTGCCGCGGGGTCAGTTTGATTCCCTGCGGCGGAACCAGGTCGGTGAACGGATCGTGCTGCTTTTTCTGCGGAACGAACTGGTGAACCGCGCCGACCACTTCTTCATAGGCGTGGGGGCCGGAAACCGCCAGCACACCCGGGTGAGTATCGCGAATCTTGTCGGCCTCTACACCCATACAACCGGTGACAATCACCTTGCCGTTTTCGCTGATGGCCTCACCGATCGCGTCCAGCGACTCCTGTTTGGCGGCATCGATAAATCCGCAGGTGTTGACCACAACAATGTCGGCGTCGTCATAGGTCGGGACAACATCGTAGCCGTCCAGCCTGAGCTGCGTAAGAATGCGCTCGGAGTCGACGAGAGCCTTGGGACAACCGAGGCTGATGAAACCGACTTTGCCGTTGCCGGACGAGGCGGGGGTCTGGGTGTTATCTGTCATAGAAGGCTTGGAATTCCCGGAGCTCAGCGCGAGCCCACAAATGAATGAAGGGCGATATTTTACACCAGCTCAGGGACCGCCTGCAGCAAAAGTCCGACGAGTATTGGAACGGATGGAAACTGACGGACGTCAAAATTTGTGACGTCTTGTTCAGAAAGATTTAACAAATCTGCCACTATAGGCGGCAGGCTTCTTGCTGATCACAAAGTAAACAACTACACTTTCATTCGCTTATCATGCGTTTAAGTGTTTTTCTGGAAGGGATTTATGGGAAAGGCAGCATCATTCGCAACCAGACACGCCAGAAGAGTCAACATGAAACCTGTCGCCGCCAAATTGAATTTGCGCAACCAACAGCGAGTGGACGTAGCCACCGACATTACTATTGAGAAATCGGACGGCTGCTGCCTGACCTGTTCGGTATCCAATCTCTCCCGCACGGGCGTTATGATTTCCTGTAATCAGGAAACGGTGAAACAACTCATTCCCGAGCAAAAGGCCCCGGCTCCAGGACACTGGATTGCCGTGAAGACCCGATTCTCCGTGCCGGTGGTTGCAACGCAACCGGTTTCCATTATTGCCGACGGCAACATCGTTCACATGCGACGCATCGCAAGGGACGAATTTCAGCTGGGCATCCAGTTCGCTGAGTTTGAAGGTAACGGCTTCGATTACGTCGATCGATACGTTGCCAAACTGTTGGCTGACTCCCGCAATCCGGCCTGACCTCGACCTGCCTGCTGACGAACGACCAGGTCCCACCACTGCTATATTGTTATAACGCCAATGTCTAGTTGGCCGTCTTCTTATGCCCTTATCCCCTCTGGTATAGTTGCCGTATTCATTCGCACAGCCAACACGGCCCGCACGGCGGCAACGGATTATCATGACCACATACAACCTCACGCACCTGAAACAGCTGGAAGCGGAAAGCATCCACATCATCCGGGAAGTGGCAGCCGAGTTCGACAATCCGGTAATGCTGTATTCCATCGGCAAGGACTCCGCGGTAATGCTTCACCTGGCCCTGAAGGCCTTTTACCCGGGTAAGCCGCCCTTTCCGTTGATGCACATTGATACGACCTGGAAATTCCGGGACATGATCAAGTTCAGGGACAACGTCGCTGAGAAGTTCGGCCTCGACCTGATTGTGCACACCAACCAGGAAGGCGTGGATCAGGGAATCGGGCCGTTTACTCACGGCAGCGCGAAACATACCGATGTCATGAAGACCCAGGCCCTGAAACAGGCGCTCGACAAGTACAAGTTTGATGCAGCCTTCGGCGGTGCCCGCCGAGACGAGGAAAAATCCCGGGCCAAGGAACGCGTGTATTCGTTTCGGGATGAGTACCATCGCTGGGATCCCAAGAACCAGCGTCCCGAGTTGTGGAATATCTACAACGGCAAGATCAACAAGGGCGAGAGTATCCGGGTGTTTCCGCTGTCCAACTGGACGGAACTGGATATCTGGCAATACATCTACCTTGAGAACATCGACATCGTTCCGCTCTACTATGCTGCCGAACGCCCGGTCGTTGAGCGCGATGGCACCCTGATCATGGTGGACGACGACCGTATGCCATTGAAGGAAGGCGAGAAACCAATGATGAAATCGGTCCGCTTCCGGACCCTGGGCTGCTACCCGCTGACAGGCGCCATCGAATCCGAAGCCAACACGCTTCCTGACATTATCCAGGAAATGTTGCTGGCCAAGAGCTCCGAGCGCCAGGGTCGGGTAATCGACCACGATTCAGCCGGCTCCATGGAACAGAAAAAGCGGGAAGGGTATTTCTAAGATGTCACACCAGTCTGATCTGATTGCAGAAGATATTCAGGCCTACCTGAAACAGCACGAAAACAAGGAGCTCCTGCGCCTGCTCACCTGCGGCAGCGTGGATGACGGCAAGAGCACCCTGATCGGCCGCCTGCTTCATGACACCAAGATGATCTACGAAGATCACATGGCCAGCCTGAAAACCGACAGCGCCAAGATGGGAACGACGGGCGAGAAACTCGACCTTGCCCTCTTGGTCGACGGCCTGCAGGCCGAGCGCGAACAGGGCATCACAATCGATGTGGCCTACCGGTACTTCTCCACCGACAAGCGCAAGTTCATCATCGCTGACACCCCGGGCCATGAACAGTACACCCGTAACATGGCCACCGGCGCGTCTACCGCCCAGGTCGCGATCCTGATGATCGACGCCCGCCACGGTGTTCTCACCCAAACCCGGCGCCATTCCTACATCGCGTCTCTTTTGGGTATTCGGCACATCGTAGTGGCCGTGAACAAGATGGATCTGGTGGATTTCAGCGAAGAGCGCTTCAACGAAATCAAAGACGATTACCTGGCGTTTGCCGCCAAGCTGGGCCTGAAAGATATCCGTTTTGTGCCGCTGTCCGCCCTGGAAGGCGACAACGTGGTAAACAAAAGCGAGAACACACCCTGGTTCACCGGCCAGCCCCTGATGGAGATTCTGGAAACCGTGGAAGTGGGCCGGGACAAGAATCTGGAGCATTTCCGCTTCCCGGTTCAGTACGTTACCCGACCGAACCTCAATTTCCGGGGCTTCTGCGGCACCATCGCCTCCGGCGTGATCCGCCCCGGCGAACAAGTGATGGCCCTGCCCTCGCGGCGCACCAGCACGGTCAAGGAAGTTGTCACCTTCGATGGCAATCTTGAAGAGGCCTATATCGACCAGGCGGTTACCCTCACCCTGACCGATGAAATCGACATCAGTCGCGGCGATATGCTGGTAAAGGTCGAAGACGAGCCGGAAGTGGGCAACCGCTTCAACGCCAACATCGTGTGGATGACCGACGCACCCCTGGAAACCGGCCGCCTTTACGACATCAAGCTGGGACCGACCTTTACCTCCGGCACGGTGAAAAAGATCCACCACCAGACCGACGTAAACACCCTGGAACAGCAGGCCAACCCAAGCCAGCTCCAGCTGAACGAAATCGGCCTGTGCGAGCTGACCCTGAACCAGCCGATCGCCTTCGATGCGTACCAGCGCAACCACGCCACCGGCAGCTTCATCGTGATCGACCGGCTCTCCAACGTCACCATCGGTGCAGGCATGGTGGCCGGCCTGGCAGATTCCGGCGAATCGCTCGATCCAGTTTCGGTAGAAGAACGCGAGCGCCGACTGGCGCAGAAACCGGCCATCATTGCCTGTAATGGTCGCCAGGCGCCGGCACTGGCCCTCGCCGTTGAGCGCGCGCTGTTCGACCAGGGCAAAACCGCCGTGGTGGTCACCGAAGAAAACGCAGGCGATGCCGACGAACGCCGCCGCGTTGCCCAGCTTCTGACTTCCCATGGATTGGTTGCCATTGCCGTTAACCTCGGCACTGACGTAGCCAACGCGGGGGCAACCGCAGACAGCGAACAGGAGATTCCTGAGGCTGTGAACAAACTTGTTCAGGAGTTGATTCGCAGCAAGCGGGTCTGAAATTTGAATTGAGGGGAGATACCCCTGCTTCTGTGACTGGCTACTTTGGTGGCTGGCGCCGGGGTGGGGGTATCTTTTTCTTTGGAAAAACAACTCGCTTCGCTCAGACATCTTTTTCCGGCAGGAAAAGATACCCCCACCGCGTCGCCGGCATACTCTGGAGTTAATTCCCAAAGCAAAAGTACGGAAAACACTCATTCTTCTTTTGGCGGACCGCTGAAAGGCCCGTGGACGTGGGGTGGGTGCGTATTTTTCTCTAGAAAAAAGATGTCTGAGCGAAGCGAGTTGTTTTTTCGTAAGAAAAATACGCACCTGCCCTGCGGCCCACCCCCAGAACCAGCAGACTACCAATGAATCCAACGCCAATACGTGGCAGAATCCCGCCTCTCTGAGTTAACCGAAACAACGAACAGGAGCCAAAAAATGGCCATCAAACACCTCCGCACTGCCTTCGCCAGCCAGTACCAGCCGGGCCAGCCTGCCCGCCTTGTGACCGGTGAGGCCCTGCAGGAGCCCGGTGGCGATTACGAGGGCCTGCACAAGCAGATGAAGCGCCTGTTCAACAGCAAGCCCGGTAAGAAATACGGCCGGTTTTCCGAAGATCTGGGCGAGTGCCCGTTCAGCGCCTGGCTGAACGACTACCTGGAAGACAAGCAAACCTTCAGCGCCATGACCGACCGCCTGTTCGGACAATGGCAGGAGCTCCTGACCGGCAGTCAGGAGGAGTTCGATGGCCATCTGATGATCGTCCACGATGCCCTAGCGGACGCCGAGGTGGTTTACCTGTTTATCCTGGAAACCGACAGCGCCATGCGGTTCGATGGCAACCAGTCACTGGATGCGACCGACGTCCTGAGCCTCTCCCGTCTGAACCTGGCCGTTCGCATCGAGCTGGACGACTGGCGCGGCAACAACCCGGCGGAAAACTACCTGACACTGGTCCACGGCCGCGGCACCGGCGAGCCAGGAGAGCTGTTTATCCGTTTGTGCGGGTTTACCAATCAGGTGGATGTGGAAAAGGAAACCATGACCTTCCTGGATGCGGTGGAAGCTTTTGCCAAGTCCTCCGAGCCTGAGAAAGCCGGGGAGGTTCGCAACAAGGCCTATGAGTTCTGTAAGGAGCAGCATGCCCTGGGCGAGCCGGTCGAAATCGAGGCATTGTCCGGCTACCTGGACGAGAGTGAGCCGCAACGCTTCAAGGAGTTTGCCTCAAAAACCGCCGAACTGCCGGAAAGCGGCGTGCTGCACCCGGACCACCGGAAAGTGAAAAAACTGGTACGGATTGCAGGCTCCGGAGGCGGAATGAGCGTGTCCTTCTCCTCCGACCTGGTGAATCAGGCGGTTTACTATGACCGTGACAAAGATGCCCTGACGATTACCCGGCTTCCCAAGGCTTTGCGGGAGCAGCTTCAGCGGTATCTTGAGGCTCGCGAGGAGTGATGGGCTCTAGCTTTTGCTAAGTAGCCTGCTCGATTTGGGGGCTGGTCCAGAGGTGGGAGGCCTTTTCTTCTGGGAAAAGCAACTCGCTTCGCTCAGACATCTTTTCCCGACAGAAAAGACCTCCCACCCCCGGACCGATCTCACAGAAGAGTAATTTTCTTTTTATTGCTCATCTGCGGTGACTTTGGGTTCGTCATCCCACCGTGGGCGATTCGCCCTTAACTTTCTTACTTCCTGCATCCAGCCCACACCGTCGACCAACTCACCCGTTTCCGGGTCTATCGGCGGGTACGGCAAATTACGGTCGTCGCAGTAGCGTTTGACGGTGGGCTGACACCAACAGAATAAAAGGCGGTTGTACTCGTCATCCGGCATCCGGCGCTGATCGAACATGCCGGCCAGCTTCCGCTGCCTCTGGGCTTCGGACAGGACAATCGCACAGGCAGACGATACGTTCAGCGACTCCACCATCCCCATCATTGGGATAACGATGTGCTCGTCAGCCTGAGCTGCGGCATCAACGCTGACGCCATCCACTTCGTTACCCAGGATTATCGTGCACGGCAGGGTGTAATCCACATCCCGGAAATCAATGGCCCGGTCGGATAGCTGTGCGGCGTATAGCTTGTGGCCCTGCCCTTTCAGACTCTGGATCGCTTCGTCCATGCTCCGGTGGGTGTGGGTTGTTACCCAGTTGTAGCTGCCACCGGCGGTTTTGCGAAATGCCCGGAAGCCTTCTTTTGGCCAGACCACGTGCATGTTCGCCAAGCCAAACGCATCGCAGGAGCGGATGATGGCGGACAGATTCCGGGGCTTGTGGACCTGGTCGGTTAGGACGCTCAGGTCCGGCTGCCGGGTGTTCAGGGTTTGTTTGATTCGGGCGAGGCGTTCGGGGGTCATGATCGTGTTCGGGCTTGATTGTCGATTTAAAGAACCAAAAATAATACCACAAGCGGACTAGCAACTAGCCGAGACAAAGGTGGTTGAAGTTTAAGCACCCCGTTATAATACGCAGTTCCTTTTTGCTGGCGCCCCGTTTCAAAAACCAGTTCCCGGCGCAACATCCATCAGATTACGTGAGACCCATGGCCAAGAAGCTTTACATCAAAACCCACGGCTGTCAGATGAACGAGTATGACTCTGCCCGCATGGCAGACCTGCTCAAAACCGGTGAAACCGTCGAAATGACAGATTCACCCGATGACGCCGACATCCTGCTGCTGAACACCTGCTCCATTCGGGAAAAAGCCCAGGAGAAGGTGTTCCACCAGCTTGGCCGCTGGAAAAAGCTGAAAAGCAAAAAGCCGGAAATGATCATCGGCGTGGGTGGCTGTGTGGCTTCCCAGGAAGGCCAGGCGATCATTGACCGCGCACCTTACGTGGACATGGTCTTCGGCCCCCAGACCCTGCATCGCCTGCCGGACATGATTACGGAAGTGCGCGCCAAGGGTAACGGTGTTGGCGTGGTGGACGTCAGCTTCCCGGAAATCGAAAAATTCGACAACCTCCCCGAGCCCGGCGCAGACGGCCCTTCCGCGTTTGTTTCAATCATGGAAGGCTGCAGCAAGTACTGCACGTTCTGCGTGGTGCCCTATACCCGCGGGGAAGAAGTCAGCCGCCCGGCTGATGACGTCATCGCTGAAGTGGCCCACCTCGCCAGCCAGGGTGTTCGCGAGGTTAACCTGCTGGGCCAGAACGTGAATGCCTACCGTGGCGAAACCCACGACGGCGACAACATGGACCTGGCGGAGCTGATCGAGCTGATCGCAACCATTGATGGCATCGACCGGATCCGGTACACCACATCGCACCCGGTGGAGTTCTCTGATGCTCTCATTGAGGTCTATGAGCGCGTTCCGGAGCTGGTCAGCCATCTGCACCTGCCAGTTCAGAGCGGTTCCGACCGTATTCTGGCGGCCATGAAGCGCGGCCATACAGCCCTGGAGTACAAATCCAAACTCCGCCGCCTTCGCAAGATCCGCCCGGACATCAGCTTTTCGTCCGACTTCATCATCGGCTTCCCGGGCGAAACCGAGAAGGACTTTGAAGACACCATGAAGCTGATCAACGACATCGGCTTCGACATGTCCTTCAGCTTCGTTTACAGCGCACGGCCCGGCACGCCGGCATCCGATCTGCCGGACGATACGCCGATGGACATCAAGAAACAGCGGCTGAGCATCCTGCAGGATCGCCTGAACCAGAACGTGATGGACATCAGCCGCAAGATGGTGGGTTCTACTCAGCGGATTCTGGTGACTGGCTTGTCCAAGAAAGACCCTGGTGAGTATGCGGGGCGTACCGAGAACAACCGGATTGTGAATTTCCGGCATGAGAATCCGGAGGTTGTCGGGCACTTTATTGATGTCGATATTGTGGAGGCCTATCCCAACTCACTTCGCGGTGTGCCCGTGAACTCGGAGTTTTACTAAAGCTCGGATCCTATTCGTCTTGGGTTTGGAGTTTGGCGAGTGGTGGGGCTCCCCTCCCAAAAACCGCTACGAGCACATCCATGTGCGCTTGGCGCCGGCCATCCTTGGCCGCCGACATTTTTGGGAGGGGAGCCCCACCACTCTCCGTAGGCCCCAGAGCCGTCTGCCCAGTTTATGCTCCGCATTCGTAGGTTGGATTGGACGAATTCGTAATCGAGCAACATGCCTGTAACGAAGAAACCAGTCGGATTACGCCTCCAGCTACTCCGACCTACTTGTTTTTTAGCATTCGGGCCTGCACATAGAATGATCAGGGCGAGGGCCGGAAGGTGTTTCCAAAAACGTGGAGCGCCAGGGATGGCGCGACCGAGCCCTACAGGGACGTATTTACGGGCGCTTTTTGGAAACACCTTCCGGCCCTTGCCCGTTTCACCAACATCAGATACTCGTTCTCCCAAACCAAAACGGAGCACTTTTGAACGCCAACGATCACAGACAATTTGACCTGCACCCGGTGGACCAGCGTCGGCTGGCGACGCTTTGTGGCCAGTTTGATGAAAACCTGAAAATGATTGAAAAACGCCTGCACGTGAAAGTCGGCAGGCGCGGCCATCATTTCCGAGTTGAGGGTGAGACCGAGCATGTGGCGGCGGCCGTTGAGGTTATCCGGCATCTTTATCGGGAAACCGAGGCTACCGATGACCTTCCTCCGGATACCGTGCATCTGTTTATCCGGGAAACCGGTTTTGAACGCCTGCCCGAAGACGTGCCCTACGATGGCGCTGTGACGGTCATCAAGACCCCCAAGCTTCAGGCCAAGCCGAGGGGCGCGAATCAGCAGAAGTATGTGCACAATATCCGCACCCACGATATCAACTTCGGGATTGGGCCGGCGGGTACCGGCAAGACCTGGTTGGCAGTGGCCTGTGCCGTTGAGGCCCTGAAAGACGAGCAGGTGAAGCGGATTTTGCTGGTTCGGCCCGCGGTCGAGGCCGGCGAGAAGCTTGGTTTTCTTCCCGGCGATCTCGCACAAAAGGTCGACCCATACCTGCGTCCGCTGTATGACGCTCTCTATGAAATGCTTGGGTTTGACCAGGTTACCCGGCTGATTGAGAAAAGCGTGATCGAGATTGCGCCGCTGGCGTTCATGCGCGGCCGGACGCTGAACAACTCATTCATCATTCTGGACGAAAGCCAGAACACCACCCGGGAGCAGATGAAGATGTTTCTGACCCGGATCGGCTTTGGCTCCACGGCTGTGATTACCGGCGACACCACTCAGGTAGACCTGCCACGGGGTCAGAATTCGGGGCTTATTCACGCTGCCGGGGTTCTGAGCAAGGTATCAGGTATTGGGTTCACACGGTTCGAAGCAAAGGACGTTGTTCGGCACCCGCTGGTACAGCGGATTGTTGAAGCCTACGATTCCTTTGACGACGGGAGTGCGACGGGCCAGTGAATAAGCTGACTGTGGATTTTCAGCAGGTTTTTGAGGCGCCAGGAATACCTTCGGAGACGCAGGTTCAAAAATGGGCGCAACTTGCCTGGCAGGGCGAGGATCCGTCCGAGGTGACGGTCCGTATTGTCGGAACCGAAGAAAGCCAGGCCCTGAATCATCAGTACCGTGGGCGGGACTACGCGACCAACGTGTTGTCCTTCCCATTTGAGGCGCCAGCCGGTATAACGGTGCCATTGGCCGGAGATCTGGTGATTTGTGCACCGGTTGTCGAGAAAGAGGCCATGGAACAGGAAAAAACCCTGGTCGCCCACTGGGCGCACATGGTGGTGCACGGCATGTTGCATCTCCAGGGTTTTGATCATATTGAAGACGAAGATGCCGAGGTCATGGAAGCCCTCGAAGTCCGACTGCTTGCGCAGCTCGGATTCGGCAATCCCTACGAAGCAGAGGAAACGGAACAAGACTCATGAGCGACGATCAGTCGAGTCGCAGTCAGGGCGGCAAGTCCTGGCTGGAACGTATATCCCAGGCCTTCTCCAGCGGGCCTGAGTCCGTTGAGGACGTGCTGGAAATCCTTCGGGACGCCGAGTCCCAGAACATCATCGATGTTGATGCCATGAGCATCATCGAAGGTGCCATGCAGGTGATCGACATGCGGGTGGATGAGATCATGATTCCCCGCTCCCAGATGGTCACCGTAAAGGCATCCCAGGAGCCCAAGGAGTTCCTGGGCGAAATCATGGATTCTGCACACAGCCGGTTCCCGGTCATCGGGGACAGCCAGGACGACGTGATTGGCGTTCTTCTGGCCAAGGATCTGCTTCCCCTGGCTCTGAACAACGACCTCAACTGGAATCGTATCCGGGAAATTCTGCGCCCGCCCACTTTCGTACCCGAGAGCAAGCGTCTGAACCAGTTGCTCAAGGAATTCAAGGAAAACCGTAACCACATGGCGATTGTGGTCGATGAATACGGTGGTACGGCCGGCCTGATCACCATTGAAGACGTGCTGGAACAAATTGTGGGCGAAATCGAAGATGAGCATGATTTTGATGAAGAGACCCACATCAAGGCCCGGGGCGATGGCAGCTATGCCGTAAAAGCGGTAACACCCATTGATGATTTTAATGAGTTCTTCGAGACCGAACTGGACGAAGAGGAATTCGACACCATCGGTGGAGTGGTTCTCAAGGAATTCGGACACCTGCCCAGACGGGGCGAATCGGTTGAATTCGGCGGTTTGCGCTTTACCATTGCCAACGCCGATAACCGTGTAATCCGTCTGCTGCAGGTAACCCGAAGTGAACAGTGACGCGAAAAATACCAGAGCGCTGAAGACCCCGCTTTCCTCAAACGCATTACTTGGCGCAGCAGCCCTTCTGGTTGCCGGCGCCATGCAAACCCTGACCTTTTCACCGTTCAACCTCTGGTGGCTGGGACCGGTTTCAGTCCTTCTTATTCTCCTCGTGACGGTTCCGCTGGCTCCAGAGAAGCTCTTCCGGGCCGGTTGGCTTACTGGCCTGGGGCTGTTCGGCAGCGGCGCCAGCTGGGTCTACGTCAGTATCAGCGAACACGGTAATACCGCCATTCCGATTGCCGTTTTGTTGACGGTTCTCTTTGTTGCAGGGCTGGCGCTGTTCCACGGTCTGGCGTTCTGGTTCTGGGGCAAGCTTGCCAAGGAGAGTGCCGCCCGGCGTCTGATCCTGTTTCCCGCTATCTGGATACTTGGCGACTGGCTTCGGGGCTGGCTGCTTACCGGTTTTCCCTGGCTGTATCTGGGCACAGCACACACGGACGGCCCGCTCGCCGGGCTGGCACCTCTGACCGGCGTGCATGGCATCACTTTCTGGATAACGGCCACAGGGGCCGCACTCTACGGGAGTTGGTGGCTCCTGAAACACGCCAAGCCGGTTGCTGCGGGCGCCACTCTTGCGGTGGCGCTGATTCCCTGGCTGATTGCCCCGGCCATGAACCGTGTCGAGTGGACGGAGCTAAACGAGGAGCCTACCTCGTTTGCCGCCATGCAGGGCAATATTCCCCAGCAGATCAAATGGGATCCTGAGTTCCTGAAGGATCAGATCGTTACCTACCTCGGCATGACCGAGGATCACTGGGACACGGATCTGATCCTGTGGCCCGAGACCGCCATTCCGATCCCTCAGGACCAGGTTGGCAAGATCATTGATCACATCAGTGAACAGCTGGGCGACAACAGTACGCTGATTACCGGGATACCCTGGTACGGCTTCAGCGACCGTATTGAAGATTTCACGTTTCACAACAGCATCATGGCCATCGGCAATGGCGAAGGGATCTACCACAAGCAGAAACTCGTGCCTTTCGGCGAGTACGTGCCACTGCAAAGCGTGCTGCGAGGCCTGATCGGTTTCTTCGATTTGCCAATGAGCGATTTCAGCCGAGGACCGGCGTGGCAGGATCCACTCAAGGCCAATGGCGTCAATGTGATGCCGTTCATTTGCTACGAGGTCGCCTACCCGGATTTTGTCGCCTTCAATGCCCGGGGCGCGGGCCTGCTACTGACCATCAGCAACGATGGCTGGTTCGGCGACTCCATTGGCCCGTTGCAGCACCTGCAGATTGCCAGAATGCGGGCTCTGGAGACGGGTCGTTACATGCTCCGCGGCACCAACAATGGCGTCACCGCGATCATTAACAACCGCGGTCAGCTGACCGAAACCATCCCCCATTTCGAGCGCGCCACCCTGACTGGCGAGGTATTCACCGCCACCGGCAGCACGCCTTACATGCAGACCGGCTCCTGGCCCGTCCTGACCCTGGCGGTCATTCTGATTGTCTTTGTCCGGGAGCGGGTCATTCCTCCTGTTTCGGCCAGCGGCTCGTAACCCGCTCGTAGTAGTGGGAGCCGCAGGCTTCACAGGGTTCAAGGTGGCTGGTGGCTGTCAGGCAGCGCATATGCCCGCAGTTCAGGCACTGGAACATGCCAGCAGTGGCCACCTCGCCTGAAATGTACTGGCCCACTTCCTTGTTTTCCAGTTTCTGTCTGAGTTCCAGGAAGTCGACGACGGTTTTATCAGCAACCGAGAACAAACTGTCCGCCAACTGGTGTTCCAGCAGCGCGATATCAAGCTGCAACCATTCGCTCAGGCCTTCACCAGTCTCCTCGACAAAATGCAGCAGGTGTTCAAGATCCCGCTGCAGATAAGCCCCCAGGAGGTTTGCCTCATCCCGGGTCATTTCCTCGAGTTCGTACTCGAACTCCACCGCTTTCTGGACCTCTTCTTCGAGGTTCTGGAGCGATGTTTCTTCCAGGTCATGGAGACGCGTTTTTACCCGCTCCAGCATACGGTCGTAAACTTCCAGTGCCTTGCCTGAGAGATGACTTCTTTCTGGTTGTGTCATGTTGACTCCTTGATACCGCAAATCTGGGTGCAAGAGCCGGACTGCGCCCTCTCTTTCCGGGACACGCTGTGAATACATCCCTGTACGCTTGACTGCAGCATCCATGCTGCAGACAGTCCCGGAAAGAGAGGTCGAAGCCCGTCTCCCAAACCTTGGGAAAACACCTGCCGACTCCACTGCTTATGCCTGGGGCGCTGGCGGCGATGACTCCCCGGGACTGTGAGCAGCATGGATGCTGCGATCAAGCCTACACGGACGTATTCACGGCGTGTCCCGGGGAGTCATCGCCGCCAGCGCTACCCCCATATCAGCAAGTCTGGCACAAGAACAGAAAATTGGCAGACTACCTGTAAAGGCTAGTGTGCGTTAGAATGTCCGGCTCGCTCCAGACGTGATTTTTGATACAGGCTTTTATTTTTCCACACAAGGTAATTTCGGTAATGGCAGGAATGGACGAGCAATACAATCCCCGTGACGTAGAACAGAATGCCCGTAATTTCTGGGAAGAGAACAAGACCTTCACGGTGAAGGAAGAACCGGGCAAACCAAAGTACTACTGCCTGTCCATGTTCCCCTACCCCAGCGGCAAGCTACACATGGGGCATGTCCGTAACTACACCATCGGCGATGTGATTTCCCGCTACCAGCGCATGCAGGGCAAGAACGTAATGCAGCCCATGGGCTGGGATGCTTTCGGCCTGCCCGCTGAGAACGCCGCCATTGCCAACAAGACCGCGCCGGCCAAGTGGACCTACGCCAACATCGAATATATGAAGAACCAGCTCAAGCAGTTGGGCTTTGGTTACGACTGGGACCGGGAGCTGGCTACCTGCAAGCCGGATTATTACCGTTGGGAGCAGTGGTTCTTCGCCCGCCTGTACGAAAAGGGCCTGGTGTACAAGAAAATGTCCACGGTGAACTGGGATCCGGTGGATCAGACGGTTCTGGCCAACGAGCAGGTAGTCGACGGCCGGGGCTGGCGTTCCGGGGCCCTGGTGGAACAGAAGAAGATTCCCCAGTGGTTTATCCGCATTACCGATTACGCCGAAGAGCTGCTGAACGATCTGGACCAGCTGGAAGACTGGCCTGAGCAGGTCAAGACCATGCAGCGCAACTGGATCGGCAAGTCTGAAGGTACCGAGCTGACCTTCCCGCTGAAAGACCGGGACAGTGGCCTGACCGTTTACACCACGCGCCCCGACACCCTGATGGGGGTGAGCTACATGGCCGTGGCCGCAGAGCATCCGCTGGCGAAAGAGGCGGCGGAGCGCCATCGGGACGTGGCTGAGTTTGTCGAGGAGTGCCGAAACAGCAAGACCGCGGAGGCCGAGCTGGCCACCATGGAAAAGCGCGGCATCGACACCGGTTTCAAGGCGATTCACCCGCTGACTCAGGAAGAGATCCCGATCTGGGTCGCCAACTTCGTGCTGACTGACTACGGCACCGGTGCCCTGATGGCGGTTCCTGGCCACGACGAGCGGGACCATGAGTTTGCCCGCAAATACAAGCTGCCCATCAAGCAGGTTATTGCTGCCCGCGATGGCCGCGAGATTGATGTGCAGGAAGAAGCGTTTACCGAAAAAGGCACGCTGGTGTCTTCTGGCAAATACAGCGGCCTGACCAGCGAGGAAGCCTTCGACGAGATTGCCAGCTACCTGGAAGAACAGAATATCGGCAAGCGCACCGTCAACTACCGCCTGCGCGACTGGGGCGTATCCCGCCAGCGTTACTGGGGTGCACCGATCCCGATGATGACCCTGGAAGATGGCACAGAGATGCCGGTGCCCGATGACAAGCTGCCGGTACGTCTGCCGGAAGATGTGGAAATGGACGGTGTCCAGTCTCCCATCAAGGCCGACCCTGAGTGGTGCAAGACGGAGTTCAACGGCCAGCCGGCGACGCTGGAAACCGACACCTTTGATACGTTCATGGAGTCCTCCTGGTACTACGCACGGTTCTGCAGCCCCAATTACGACCAGGGCATGCTGGACCCGTCCGCGGCCAACTATTGGTTGCCAGTGGATCAGTACATCGGTGGCATTGAACACGCGATCCTGCACCTGCTCTACGCCCGCTTCTTCCACAAGCTCTTGCGGGATGTCGGGCTGGTAACCAGTTCAGAGCCATTCAACCGGCTGCTTTGCCAGGGCATGGTTCTGGCGGAGACCTATTACCGCGACGATGGCAAAGGCGGCAAGGTATGGATTTCGCCCGCCGACGTGACCGTCGAGCGTGACGAAAAGGGGCAGCCCGTTCGAGCAGTACACAGGGAAGATGGTGAGCCGGTGGTTTCCGGCGGTGTCACCAAGATGTCCAAGTCCAAGAACAACGGTATCGATCCCCAGGCTATTATTGATGAGCACGGCGCCGATACGGTTCGCCTGTTCATGATGTTTGCGGCCCCGCCAGAACAGTCCCTGGAGTGGTCGGACAGCGGTGTTGAAGGCGCACACAGGTTCCTCAAGCGGGTCTGGCGTCTGGTGAACGAACACGCCGCCGCTGGCCCGGCACCCGCTCTGGACGCGGCAAGCCTGAACGATGACCAGAAAAACCTGCGACGCAAGACTCACGAAACCATTGCCAAAGTCAGTGACGACATCAGCCGTCGGCTGACCTTCAACACGGCCATTGCCTCGGTGATGGAGCTGCTTAACGAGGTCGGCAAACTGCAAGGTGACGAACCCCAGACCCGGGCGGTACGCCAGGAAGCGCTGGACACCGCAGTGCTTGTGCTGTCGCCGATCGTCCCGCACATCTGCCACACCCTCTGGCAGGCGCTCGGCCACCAGGAGCCCGTGGTTGATGCACCCTGGCCAAAAGCCGATGAAGCCGCCATGGTTCGCAGCCAGATCCAGGTGGTACTGCAGGTGAATGGCAAGGTGCGGGCCAAAGAAGACGTGCCTGCAGACATCAGTAAGGCGGACCTCGAAAAGCTGGCCCTGGAAAACGAGAATGTCATGCGCTTTACCGAGGGAGCGACGGTGCGCAAGGTTATCGTGGTCCCCGGCAAACTGGTGAACGTGGTGGCCAACTGATATGTCCCGGCACTCCGCTCTGAAATCGTCAGCACGCCTGATGCTGACCGCTGTAATAGCGGCGCTGCTTGGTGGTTGCGGGTTCCAGTTACGGGGTGCCCCACCGGTTTCTTCGGCCCTCGAGCCTCTTGCCGTGGATTGCTCCTCACAGGTGCCCGACACGCTGTGCCGTTCCTTGCGTGAACAGCTGAACCTGGGCAAGGTCCGTGTGGCGCCAGCGGCGGAGGCCGACTACATTCTGCGGCTGAAGAACTTCGAGCGTGACCGTCGCGCAAGTGCCATCACCGCCCAGGCCGCAGCCGCGGAATACACGCTGCGTCACTCTGTTGATCTAGAAGTAATCAGCGCGGATCGGATTCCCATGGTGGGCACGACACGCCTGACCACCAGCGAGAGTTACCGCTACGACGAAACCAACGTGCTGGCAAGACAGCGGGAAGAAGAGACCCTCCGCCAGCAAATGGACGATCGTCTTGCGCAGCAGGTGATATTCCGGCTGGCACCATTGACCCCGCAACGCATCGACGCCATCCGGGCGGATTACCAGCGTGAACAGGAAGCCGACGCCCCAGCCACAGGCCAGCCATGAAGACCAATCCAGGCCAGTTATCCCAGCTGCTAAAAAAGGGCCTCTCTCCCGTCTATCTTATATCCGGGGACGAACCCCTGCTGGTTCAGGAATGTTGTGACCAGGTTCGTAAGGCCGCAAAAGACGCCGGTTTTCATGACCGCCTGACCTTTCACGCTGACCACCAACTGGACTGGAACGCCGTTGGCGAGGAATTCAGTGCCATGTCCCTGTTCGCGGAAAAACGGCGCATCGAGATTCACTTGCCAACCGGCAAGCTGGGCGACGGCCGCGCGGTACTGGAACGAGTCCTGGCCGACCCTCCCGACGATATCATCCTCGTGCTCATCAGTGCCCGTCTGGACGCGGCGGAAACCCGCCGCAAATGGTACAAGGAGCTTCAGGGAAAGGGCGTGCACGTACCGGTGTGGCCCGTCGACGCCGACAAGTTCCAGGGTTGGCTGCAGCAGAGGGCCAGCAACCGCGGCCTCAGCCTGACCCGGGGTGCCCTGGCCATCATGAGCGAACGCCTCGAGGGCAATCTGCTCGCCGCGAGCCAGGAGCTCGACAGACTGTCACTGCTCGCAAACGGCAATACCATTGATGAGGAAACCGTTGAACAGGCGGTCCAGGACAGTTCCCGATTCAATGGCTTTGAACTCGTGACCGAGCTGATCAGTGGCCGCGCGCCCCACGCCGGCAAGATGATCACTGTGCTTCAGCAAGAGGGAGAAAACCCGCTCGGTTTGCTATCCGTTCTCAGCCGGGATCTGAACCTGCTGCTTGAGTTGAAATCTGCGGCCGGCCAGTCGGAAAATCCCGCCGCATTCCTGAAAAAACGGGGCGTATTCCAGCCGCAACGTGCCCGCGCAATGGAACAGGCCGCTCGCCGGCTGAACCGGAACCAACTGAATGAGGCCATCACCCTGTGCAGCCAGATCGACCGCGCGGCGAAAGGCTTCGATTCCCTCTCCCCCTGGCACTATTTGCGGGATATGTCTGCCCTGCTCGCCGGCCGTTCCTGATCTGAATCAAACTCAGCCTTCGTTGTGCCCTGTTGGCCCTGCCGGCCCCTTGACAGTTTTTTACGATCGGGCGCATTGTAAGCACACCAACAATCCAAGGAGGTGCTTGATATGAGTCTTCAAGAAGAACTCAAGAAGCTGTCGGAAAAAGTGAAACAATACCGGGATGAGGCGCGCGTCCAGATGCATCTGGCCCGTGAAGACGTTAAGGACGAATGGGAGGATCTCGAACAGGATTGGGATCGTTTCAGAAGCAAGATCGATGAAGTTCTGCACGATGCCGAGAACGCGTCCCAGGAAGCTCGTCAGACCGCATCAAAACTTGGCGAAGACCTGAAAACCGGTTACCAGAACATCCGCAACAAACTGAAGTAATACTGTTAACCCGTTAACATTACGCCACAAATTTCTAGCCTGGAGGCTCCGTGGTTTGGAGCCTCTGTGCCATACTTCACAGTATCCGTGAACAAAGCGTCATAGTTTTGACCCGCTTGATCAGATCCTGACCAGTGAGGCCCGAATTGACAGGGTGCTTGAACACACTGCGAGGTATAAAAGGCGTATGAAACGATTCTTACTGATACCCACAGCACTTGGCCTATTGCTCACCACTACCCTCGTGATTGGCCAGAATACCCGGTTCAGTGATCCAAAAACCGTTGTTACCGATCACTTCTGGGGTGACCTTTACGCCAGTGGCGGCAATTCCTTCTTCTGCAACACCGCCTTTACAAGCAAAGGATTCGTTCTGACGGACGGTTATGTCTATCCATTGGCCGATGTCCGCAGCGCACTCGACTGTGGCACCTCGCGTCAATGTGAACAGGATAACCGCTACCGTCAGATCGCGTCTGACATGCACAACATGGTACCGGTGCGCAGCCGGACCGAGATGGGCCGGCGAAACGCTCGTTACGAGGACCTGGGCTCGTCAGTAAGCGAAGACGAATGCGGCATTCGCCAGAGCGCCCAGTTCTTTGAGCCCCCGGGGCGGGTAAAGGGAGATGTGGCGCGCACGGTGGCCTACATGGTGGACACCTATGATTTGCCCTGGCTTGGCTCCTCGGCGGTGTTCAAGGGCTGGAACAGGCTGGACCCGCCGGATGATAGCGAGCTGACCCGTCACGGGCGCATTGTCGAAATCCAGGGTAGTGCCAATCCCTTTATTACCAACCCGGAGAGAATGGAGCGACTCTGAGAGTCCGGGAAACTTGCCCTGCTGACCAATTAACCACAAAAAAACAGGCCCGAGGGCCTGTTTTTTTGTGCCTGAGTCTTGCTGGCTAATCAGAACTCTTCAGCCGTCAGCGCCATCATGGAGTCGCTGCCGCTGCGAATACCTTCAGCCAGTGAAACGGTCTTGGGCAGCAGGCGGTCAAAGTAGAAGCGCGCGGTCTTCAGTTTACCGCTGTAGAATCCGGAGGTATCTGAATCCGCCTGGGGCGCAGCCGCTTTGACGATCTTCGCCCACATATAACCCAGAGCGGTCAGGCCAAACAGATCCAGATAGTCCACAGACGCTGCCCCAATGGCATTCGGGTTATCGCCAGCCTGTTTGATCACGTGCTCGGTAACGTCATCAAGACGCTCAACCGCAGCAGCAAGCGGCTCAAGGAACGGGCGCAGATGATCGTTACCACTGTTCTCCTCCAGGAAGTTTGCGACGTCCTGGGCAAACAGCTCGTAAAGCTTGCCCTGGGTGCCGACCACTTTCCGGCCCATCAGATCCAGTGCCTGGATACCATTGGTTCCTTCGTAGATCTGGGTTATGCGGCAGTCACGAACCAGTTGCTCCTGCCCCCACTCGCGGATGAAACCATGACCACCAAAGACCTGCTGACCCATGATGCAGGTATCGAGGCCGCGATCCGTGAGAAATGCCTTGGCCACCGGTGTCAGCAACGCCACCATACCTTCAGCGTGTTTGCGACGCTCATCATCCTCGGCAAACTTGGCGATATCCAGCCACTGGGCCACGTAGGTTGAGAAAGTACGACCGCCCTCCACATAGCCTTTCATCGTGAGCAGCATGCGCCGGACATCCGGGTGCACGAGGATTGGGTCTGCCGCCTTCTCAGGCTGTTGGGCACCGGTCGGTGCACGGCTCTGGATACGATCAAGGGCGTATTCCCGAGCGCTTTGCAGAGAGGCTTCGGCAGCGCCAATGCCCTGGATACCAACGCCCAGGCGCTCGTAGTTCATCATGGTGAACATCGCCGCCAGACCCTTGTTTTCTTCGCCGACCAGCCAGCCTTTGGCGCCATCGAAGTTCATTACGCAGGTCGCAGAACCCTTGATGCCCATTTTCTTCTCGAGGGAACCACAACTGAAGCTGTTGCGCTCACCCAGGGAACCATCGTCATTCACCAGGAACTTGGGTACCAGGAACATGGAAATGCCCTTTGGACCTTTCGGCGCATCCGGCAGTTTGGCCAGCACCAGGTGGATGATGTTCTCCGCCATGTCGTGCTCGCCCCAGGTGATAAAGATCTTGGTACCTGTAACGTTGAAGGAGCCGTCATCGTTCGGTTCCGCCTTGGTGCGAATGATCCCGAGGTCTGTGCCGGCGTGGGGCTCGGTCAGATCCATGGCGCCGGACCAGACACCGGAATACATGTTAGGCAGGTACTTTTCTTTCAGCTCATCACTGCCGTGGGCGTCCAGCGCGAGGCAGGCGCCGGCCGTAAGCATGGGGGCCAGCCCGAATGCCATGTTGGCGCCCTGCATCATTTCCTCGAACTGCGCGACTAGGGTCTTGGGCATGCCCATGCCGCCAAAGTCCGGGTTGCCGCCAAGACCGTTCCAGCCGCCTTCAACGATGGTCTGGTACGCTTCCTTGAAGCCCTCCGGAGACGTCACCTCACCGTCGTTCCATTTGCAGCCCTGCTCATCACCCTCGCGATTGAGGGGCGCAAGTACACCACTGCTGATCTTGCCGGCTTCTTCAAGAATGGCGTCCGCCGTTTCCGGGTCCACATGCTCGGCAACCTTGGGCAGTGAGGCCCACAGTGCGGGGGCATCGAAAACCTCATTCAGAACAAAGCGCATGTCACGTAGGGGTGCCTGATAATCAGCCATCTAAAACTCTCCAAAAATTCAGTCAGTCTGTTCAGGTGGCAATAGGGCCTCAGTCTGGGCCAGTCACACCTGCTCGGGCTATGTGTCCGCTGAAGATTATTTTTATGGGCGCCTATTCTACCCTAAAAGCGGACCGCAACTCATGAAAAAAGCCCGCCTCCGGGGAGCGCGGGCTTTCTGTCCTCTGGAACCGTCCTTCGGTGCCCGCGCCTTAGATGGCGAAGGCTTCCTCCGGCATGTCCATCAGGCTGTCAGCGCCAGCCAGCATGCTTTCTGCGTGGCCCTTGGCCCTGGGCAGCATACGCTTAAAGTAGAAGCGCGCAGTCTGGATCTTGGCGTTGTAGAACATCTCTTCAGTGGTACCCTCAACCATCTTGTCCAGGGCAACCTTGGCCATACGGGCCCACAGGTAGGCAAACACTGCGTAACCGGAGTACATCAGGTAGTCCACAGAGGCTGCGCCCACTTCCTCACGGTTCTTCATGGCAGACATACCAATTTTGGTGGTCAGCTCGCCCCATTCCTTGTTCATCGCCGCCAGCGGCTCGATGAATTCCTTCAGCTGCTCGTCTTCCGCGTTTTCCTTGCAGAACAGATGCACCTGCTTGGTGAAGCCTTTCAGGGATTCGCCCTGGGTCATCAGAACCTTGCGGCCCAACAGATCCAGCGCCTGAATACCGGTGGTGCCTTCATAGATCATGCCGATACGGGCGTCACGAACGTTCTGCTCCATGCCCCACTCGGAGATAAAGCCGTGACCACCAAAGACCTGCATACCCAGGTTCGCTGCCTCGTAACCGATTTCGGTCAGGAACGCCTTGGCGATCGGTGTCAGGAAGCCCAGCGCCTCATCGGCTGCCTTGCGCTCTTCTTCGGTTTTGCCGCTGTGAACAACGTCTGCCTGCTGTGCCGTCAGGTAAATCAGGGCACGGGCGCCTTCGGCAACCGCTTTCTGTGTCAGCAGCATGCGACGAACGTCCGGGTGAACAATGATCGGATCAGCAATGCCTTCCGGGTTCTTCGGACCGCTCAGTGAACGCATGGCCAGACGCTCTTTGGCGTAGGCGAGTGAACCCTGGAAGCCCAGCTCGGCGGCACCCAGCCCCTGGATCGCAGTACCGATACGGGCGGTGTTCATGAAGGTGAACATGCAGTTCAGGCCCTTGTTCTCCGGCCCGATCAGCCAGCCCTTGGCGCCGTCGAAGTTCATCACGCAAGTGGCGTTGCCGTGGATACCCATCTTGTGCTCGATGGAACCGCAGGAAACGGCGTTGCGCTCACCAGCAGAGCCATCTTCGTTCGGCAGACACTTCGGCACGATAAACAGGGAGATGCCCTTGGTGCCTTCCGGTGCGCCCGGCAGACGCGCAAGAACGATATGGACGATGTTCTCGGCCATGTCGTGCTCACCGGCAGAGATAAAGATCTTGGTACCGGTGATGGCGTAGGTGCCATCAGCATTCGGCTCGGCCTTGGTGCGCAGGGTGCCGAGATCGGAACCGCAGTGCGGCTCGGTCAGACACATGGTGCCGGTCCACTCGCCGCTGATCAGCTTGGTGAGGTAAGTCTGTTTCTGCTCTTCGGTACCATGCTCTTCAATGGTGTTGGTTGCACCGTGGCTCAGGCCCGGGTACATGCCAAAGGACCAGTTGGCGGTGCCCACCATTTCACTCATGACCAGACCGAGAGAGTGCGGCAGTCCCTGGCCACCGTAGTTGGGATCGGCGGTCATGGACGGCCAGCCGCCTTCCACATACTGCTGGTAAGCTTCTTTGAAGCCAGTCGGTGTCTTCACACCGTCTTCGCTCCAGATACAGCCTTCCTTGTCACCCACCTGGTTCAGCGGAGACAGAACCTGCTCACAGAACTTGGCACCTTCCCCGATAATGGCATCCACCATATCCGGAGTAGCGTCTTCGGCACCTTCCAGGTTGGCGTAGTGCTGCTCGCTGTTCAGCAGCTCGGTCATTACGAATTTGATGTCACGCAGGGGCGCTTTGTACTCAGGCATGGAATCCACCTCGGTTCTCGGGCTCAGCTGAATCAGGTTTGACAGCTTCTGGCCTTGGGTTTGCTCAGACACCGCAACGCGATGCGCTGCAGCCTTAATTAAACACTTGTTTGAAACATACGTTTACAGGCGCAGAATTGTCAATAGCCGGATGCAAAATTTGTGTTGCGAACTGTCACCGGATCACGCGCCACAGCAGCGCATGGAGCCGGATCGCACCTTAAGTGCCGGATATCTATGAAAGGACCCGGATGTTGGAAATTAAACGGTCAGGCAGACACCGGTTGGAAAGAAGAAACGCGGTTTTCGTCACCACTCTGATCAGACTCTCCCATGGCGGAGACCTCACGATAAGCATCGCTCGCGGTTCTTGACGAAGCGCCCGTTTCGGCGGCCAGCTCCGACTGGGCCTGGAGCATGATCTGCATCGCCTGGGCAGCCACCGCTCGATCCTGGCCGGACGGCTCCGCCGGCGCCATGGCCGCCGCCCGGACAATTCGCATTTTCTCGATAGTGGCCTGGGGATCACCCTGCACCGGGGACAGATCAATGGAGACTTCACCTCCCACCGCATACTGGGCACCGTCCGGCCCCCGCTGGTAGGTGAACGACATGGCGCCGGCGTACTGGCCGCCAACCGCCTGGTGCGCGGCTTCGTGGGCACGAACTTCACGATCCCGCGCTTTCAGCTCGGTCAGTTGTTTCAGCTCTTGCTCTGTGAGTCCCTGAGGATTGTCGGATTCCCCGCTCCGGGGCCCGGAGTCGGGATTTTCCCGCGCAGATTCGGCTTTGCCTGCAGCCTCAGTAGATCTGGCGCCGGCGGTCGGCGCCTCCGGCTTTGCCGATACTGGGCCCGTGGCCTGGACTCGCGGAGAAACCTGACCCTGAAACGAGGCCGCTGGGATAGGTGGGGGAACAGGGGGGAGAGATGAAAGCACGAGCCAGGCGCCCTTTCAGTAATCAGGCCATGATATCAAGCAGCGTTCCGAGAGTTTCGTCAGCGGTTTTCACCACTTGTGCGGACGCTTCGACACTTCGCTCGTAAATCTTGAGATCAACAATGGGTTCAACGAGGCTGCCCGCGCCTTCCGCGGTTCCCTGGGGACCATCAGTACCACCACGAGCAATCTTGCGGGCGGCATTTTCCATGCCCACCATGCCATCCTGGATGCCCTGAATCCCAACTGCGAGAGTGTTACTGATCATAACTGCGCTGCCCGATGACCATAAATTGACTTCATTAAGCCACAAACCTGGTCAATTTTCAAACAGCCCATCGATATTCAGATAACCAGCCAGCATTTCAGGCCGCGCCTGCTCCAGCCACGGAAGAATACCCAGACAGGGCGCTCCCATGTGGTTAACCAGATAGTTCAGGGTGTCCTGTTCGCAACTCATGGGCTCAGGCTCGGTGCGATTGGCAACCCACCCTGCCACTCTGAGACCGTCACTTCTGATGGCCTCTGCCGTAAGAAGCGCATGATTAATACAGCCAAGGCGCAGTGAAACCACGAGAATGACCGGCATGGACAGCTGGCGCGGAAACTCTGAATAGGTTTCCCGATCGTTAAGCGGGACCCGCCAGCCGCCGGCACCCTCAACCAGCAGAAGGTCCGCCGGACGAATCTGCAATCCGCGGCAGAATCCAACCAGACGATCAGACGTAATGTGTCGCCCAGCCTGCTCAGCCGCAACATGCGGTGCAATGGCAGGCTCCAGCGCCACCGGGTTGATCAACTCGTAGGCCAGTGGCTCAGTAATGGCGTTCTGCAGAATAAGGGCATCTTCGTTGCGAAGGCCTTCCGGCGTCCGATCGCAACCCGAGGCGATGGGCTTCATCGCCAGGGCGTGCTTACCCATGGCCTTTGCCGCCTGAAGAATGGCTGCGGATACCAGGGTTTTCCCAACCCCGGTGTCGGTGCCCGTTACGAAAAAGGATTGCTTGGCCATGTGTATTTCCAGTTAACGACTCTTACGGTTTCTGCCAGTAAACCCAGGCAGCCTCATAGCTTGCCATGATAGTGCCATCCGGCTCTTTGGGGTACTGCCTGCACATTTCCCGCATCCGCCCCGGTGCCGTGGCCGCTCGTCGCCGGCCAGCGCCGCGGAAGCCCGCGCCAAGATGGCGAAGCTCACCCGCCAGGGCCATCGGCGATTCGTAGGGTAAGCTGATAGTGCGCTCTTCAACAACGGCATCCGGTAACTCGGCCCGCACCTTGGCCTGCAAGGCAAGGTCAGTCTCGAAGCGATTTACGTGCTGATGGCCAGGATCCGCCGCCTGCCAGGCCGATTTCAACTCACGGAGCGTACCGTCAAGGAGTGTGGAGACCATCAGATTCCCACCTGGCCGCAGGATCCGCCGGCATTCCCGAAGCACGGCGCCGGGGTCATCACACCACTGAATCATGAGATTGCTGAAAATCACATCGACACTGCTATCCGGCAAAGGCAGGTGTTCGGCATCGCCCACGATCCAGCTGATTCCCGCAGGCCCATTCTTGCGAGCCTGTTCCAACATGCCAGGCGACAGATCAACCCCACTCAACGATTCAATCTGCCCGAAATCCGCAAACTTTCGGGTAAACCAACCTGTGCCACACCCCAGGTCCAGCAATGTTAGATCATGATCCTGACTTTCCCGGAACTCAAACTTCTGCAGCATGGTATTGCCCATGAAGCGCTGCAGTCTTGAGGCATTTTCATAGGTGCCACTGGCAATGCCAAAGCCCCGGGCAATATCAGACTTGCGAGTGTCGGAAATGCCCCGGGCTATCTGGTTGGTCGAGATGCTCATAACGCCCATGACAACGCCTTTTGAGTGGCAAAAAACGCCTGTATCGCCTCCCAGCAATCCGAAGCCGAGCAGCCGCCCGGCCAGTGCGCCATACCCGGTACAACCGCATGACCGCTTGACGTCGGAATAGCGAGATCACCCGCCCACGACCTGACCACAATATCGTTCTCACCCATCACATGAAGGGCCGGTGTGGCGAGTGAACGCCATAACGCCCTCTGATCCCCGCTTTCCAGCCAGGCAAGACTCGTGACGAGGTGTTCATGCGAGACCAGAGTGCCTTTCTCAAGCCACGGCTTGAGCCTCTGCCGCTCCAGTTTTTCGTCCGCAGAACCGTTGATCATCAACAACAGAAAATGCAGCCAGTAGCGCTGTGGGTCCCGGCGGATACCACGGGCAAACGCCCGAAAGTCGCTTTCCGCCATACCATTGAGCCAGCGTTCGTCGGCCACAAACTTCGGAAAACCACCGAGGGTAATAACACAGGACACTGCACCGGTCTCACGCCCGGCGGCCTCCATCACAACCTGACTGCCCAGGGACCAGCCCATCCAAACTGACGGCTCCGGATAAAGTGACAACAGCTCGTCCGTCACCTCCGAGAGAGACTGGCAGCGGCTCAGCAGCTCATCGTCCAGAGACACGGCAACCACCTCCCCCGGCCAATAGCCATAGAGCCCAGATAACATCTCTGCACGAACGCCCCAGCCAGCAACCACCACCAGACGCGGACAGACCCTGCAGGAACTCATACCGCCATGTCCGTTTTTTGAACCAGATGCCGGCAGTCTGACAGCGCGGTCAACAGACAATCCAGGTTCGCCTGGGAATGAGCGGCACTGAACGTAACCCGCAAACGCGCCTCCCCCGCGGGAACCGTCGGCGGGCGAATGGCCGAGACCAGCAAACCGCGCTCCTCCAATGCCTGACTGAGCGCCAGCGCGTCGTGATTGTCGCCAACCATAATCGGCTGGATCGGAGTACGTGAAGGCATCAATTCATACCCCATGGCCGAGGCTTCCCGACGAAACCGCGAAACCAGACCCAATACATGCTCGCGGCGCCCCTGATCCCGCTCAATAAGATCCAGACTCGAAATGGTTGCCATGGCAAGAGCCGGCGGCATCGCCGTCGTATAGATATAGGTTCTGGCTTTCTGAACCAGATAATCCATCAGCAGCGATGGCCCGGCCACGAATGCGCCACTGGTTCCGACCCCCTTGCCCAGGGTGCCGATCAACACGGGGACATCCTCTTCGGACAACCCCGCTTCAGCGACGCTGCCCCGCCCTTCAGGTCCGAGTACGCCAATTCCGTGAGCATCATCAACCACCAGTAACGTATCGTGGAACCGGCAGACCCGGGCCAGCTCCGCCAGGGGCGCAATATCGCCGTCCATGCTGAAAACCCCGTCGGTCACCACCAACTTGTGCCCGGACGTCTCCGCCAGCATCGCCTCCAGCGCCGCGACATCGCCATGGGCATAACGTCGAACCCTGGCCCGGCTCAGGATACAGCCGTCGATGATGGATGCATGATTCAGCCGATCCGAAAAAATCGTATCGCCCCGCCCGGCCAGTGCCGAAATAACGCCCATATTCGCCATGTAGCCAGTGGAGAAAAACAGCGCCGAACTGCGTCCGGTAAACTCCGCCAGACGAAGCTCCAACTGGTGATGGGCATCATGGTGACCACAAATCAGATGGGAAGCCGCGCCCCCAAGGCCTGTTTCGGAAAGCGCATCACGGAGGGCCTCGATATTGGCAGGGTTATTGGCAAGACCAAGGTAATCATTACTGCAGAACGACAACAAAGGTTTGCCGTCAGCAATGAGAGAGGGCCTCTGAGGACCGGCTACATGCCGACGCGTCCGATACAGACCGGCCTGTTTCCGCTCTTCGAGTTCAAGGGCAAAATCCCGCACGATAGCACCTGGAGGTTAACTCAACGATCCGGGCAACGAGCGGGTGAGCTCGCTGCCTCCCAAGATCAAATACTCAGGCAGACTCCCGCGTAGCGTCGTAGAACATGTGACGGGTCGCCTCATACTCCACGGCCTCGGCAATCGCCTCCTCTTCCTGCTCCTCCGACGCACACTGCTCCCGCTGCTCTGGGCGAATACCGAGGCGTTTGAACAACAGCATATCGGCATCGGCCTCCGGATTGGCGGTGGTCAGGAGCTTTTCGCCGTAGAAGATCGAGTTGGCACCAGCCATGAAACACAGAGCCTGCATCTGCTCATTCATGTTTTCACGCCCAGCTGACAGGCGAACGTGGGAAGCCGGCATCAAGATCCGCGCCACCGCAATAATCCGGATGAACTCGAACGGATCCAGGTCCTCGACGTCCTCCAGAGGCGTGCCTTTCACCTTCACCAGCATATTCACAGGCACACTTTCCGGATGATGGGGCAGGTTCGCGAGCTGAACCAGCAGTCCGACCCGGTCATCCTCGTCTTCGCCCATACCCATAATGCCACCGCAACAAACCTTCATTCCGGCCTTGCGAACATTGTCGAGAGTGTCCAGTCGATCCTGGTAGGTTCGAGTGGTGATGATGTGGCTGTAGTACTTCTCAGAGGTAT
This sequence comes from Marinobacter flavimaris, assembly GCF_002933295.1. Taxonomy (GTDB): domain Bacteria; phylum Pseudomonadota; class Gammaproteobacteria; order Pseudomonadales; family Oleiphilaceae; genus Marinobacter; species Marinobacter flavimaris. Next base: position 220,820 of record NZ_PSSW01000001.1, on the reverse strand, counting down.
CCAGGTTATGGTTGTAGTAATCCAACCCGGCATCGGCCAGTTCTGCCGCCTGCTCCTCTTTGAGCATGCCAAGGGTCATGCAGGTCTCAAGCCCCAGGGACTTCACCTGTTTGACCATGTCCAGAACATAAGGCATGTCCTTCTTCGAAGGACTGCGCCAGGCGGCGCCCATGCAAAACCGGGAAGCCCCCTTTTCTTTCGCGGCCCTGGCCTCAGCCACAACTTTTTCGATTTCCAGCAGCTTCTCTTTCTCAAGACCGGTGTTGTAATGACCGCTCTGGGGACAGTATTTGCAATCCTCCGGGCAGGCGCCGGTCTTGATCGACAGCAAGGTGCTTACCTGAACCTCGTTAGGATCAAAATACTGGCGATGCACACTCTGGGCACGGAACAGTAGATCGTTAAAAGGGAGTTCGAAAAGCTCGCGAGCTTCCTGCAGTGTCCAGTCGTGGCGGAGTTCTGTAGCGGTCATGTAAAAGTCCTGTTAACCTTTCCCGGTCTCTGGGTTTACGGATGAATCAGATGATAAAGGGACTGAACTGGCTGTCAACCTTCGTGGACAAAAAGGTTAACAGCATCAGGCACGGCGGACTGTGTGTCGCCTGCCTTTCCTCACAGGCATTCAACGGCTTATGCCAGCCTTGCCGGGGCGACCTACCAGTGAACCGCTGGCACTGTCGCTGCTGCGCCCTGCCCCTGGCTTTTCCCTCCTCGGAGCTGCTCTGCGGTGACTGTATGAAACACCCGCCGGCTTTCGATAGCTCTTTTATTCCCTGGCGCTACCAGTACCCACTCGACGGCATGATTGGCCGATACAAGTATCGGGGCCAGCGCAAGTTCGGAAGACCATTGATGGCGGATTTTGCTGACTTGGTGCAGAAGGCTCGGCTCGATGGTGCTATCGCAATGCCAGAAGTACTGGTACCCGCGCCAATGGATGCGCGGCGACGCCGGCAACGCGGGTTCAATCAGGCCCAGGACATTGCCGAGACGATTGCCAGCGCCCTGGATCTCCCGGTCGACAACGGACTTGTCAGAAGGGTTCGCCGTGTCCGGTCTCAACGGGAGTTGAACCGGGAGGCCCGACTGGCGAATCTTCGCGGGGTATTTGAGGTCATCCCGCCAGTGCCAGAGCGAATAGCGATTGTCGATGATGTGGTGACCACCGGCGCGACCGTCAGGGTTTTATCATCAGCACTTCGGGAGGCCGGGGCCCGGAACATTCAGGTTTGGGCACTAGCCCGGACGCCAGGTTAAGACAGCAAAGCTTTTACACGCTCAGCAATTGCCAGGCAGGATGTTAAACCCGGCGATTCGATACCGAACAGATTAACCAGTCCCGGCATACCGTGCGTCTCTGGACCATCAATCCGGAAATCCGCGAAGCCACCATCGGGGCCTATCAGCTTCGGTCGGATGCCGGCATAGGCGGGCTGAAGTCGGGTCGGGTCGAGTCCTGGCCACCATTGGCGGATGCCTCTGGCGAAGCTTTCCTGGCGGCTGGGTTCCACGGTGTAGTCTTCCTTTTCGATCCACTCTACATCCGGACCGAAACGGGCCTGGCCAGCGAGATCGAGAGTCAGGTGGATACCCAGGCCCCCAGGTTCAGGAACCGGATAGATCAGGGTCCTGAAAGGTGTTCGTCCGCTGTAGCTGAAGTAGACGCCCCTCGCGAACCATTGCCGGGGAATGCAGTCGTCGGGCAGACCTGCCCAGTTTTTTGCCAGCGGGACGGCGCCGAGCCCGGCGGCGTTAATGACATTTTTCGCTTCCAGAATTAGCGGGGTTTCTCCTGCTACGTTTAGACGGTGCCGCTGGCTATCCGATTCAGCAGCCGCTACCGGTGAGCGTAGAGCGAGCTGGCCGCCGGCATCATGGAGCTCGCCAAGCAAGGAGAGCATCAGCCCGTGGCTGTCGACAATACCGGTTTCGGGAGACCAGAGCCCCGAGCTGGCGCAAATACCCGGAACGCCTCGGGCGACTCTTTCGCCATCATAAAACTCAAGTTCAACACCATTGCTGGCTGCCGCAGCCTTAATATCACAGAGCTTGTCATTCTGGTCCTCGTCGACGGCAACAATCCACTTACCGCATTTACGGTGTCCAACCTTGTGCGTCAGGCAGTAATCATAAAGCTGCTGTCGGCCCTCAACACACAATTCCGCCTTCAGTGACCCTTGGGGGTAATAAATGCCGGCATGAATGACTTCGCTGTTTCGTGAGGAGATGCCCTCACCAAACCGGTCTGAGCTTTCCAGAACGATGACCTCATGCCCGGCTCTCGCCAGAGCGCGGGCAATAGCCAGCCCAATGACACCGGCGCCGATGACAACGGTTTGGATTTCCAGCACTTCTGTCGACACTTATGGTTGTCCCTGCTCCTCTGACAAGACGTTGAGCATATCCTATACCGCCAGCCCGGCGAAAACGGGCGCCGGCAGGCTCAATACATTACTCAAGAGCCCATACCGGTTATACTTGGCTCCGGAAAGTAGTGCATGGAGCCCGGCTTATGATGTCTGACAGGAAGCAGTTTGTTCTGGTAATGGTGGTGGCGGCCCTCTTTGTCGGGTGGCTAGGCTGGCGGGGCTTTGAAGTAATCAGCCTGAACGAGCGGCTGAAAGCGGATGATGTGGTTGCCAGCTACCCCTACAAGCACCGGGTACTGAGGGTGGAGGGCGACACGGCCATTATGAGCTCACTGCGGTCCCACACCACGTCCACCCACAAGGCGCTGAGTGCGATATTTCCGAGTATGCGCAATCTTGGGGACAGTCATCGCGACTGGCAGCGGGCAGAACGCGAGCTTGCACAGGTTCAGGCCCGTGCCGGAGACGTTATTCTTGGGGCTTCGGGCATCAGCCGTATCCGCTGGGAGCTGGACGAAAACTGGTACCATCTGCAAACCATGAAATCCAAATACGACACAAGGCTCTGAAACGCCCTTTATGACCCATGACCCCTCACTTGCGGCATCCACCCACCCCTACGATTCCCTGACGCCGGATATCATTCTGGATGCGATGGAAGAGGCAGGGTTTGCGGTAAGTGGCCGGCTGTTCGCGTTGAACAGCTATGAAAACCGGGTCTATCAGGTAGGCCTGGATGAAGGCGCCCCGGTAATTACCAAGTTCTATCGGCCGGGCCGATGGAGCGAAGCGGAAATCCGCGAGGAACATACATTCACCCTGGAGCTCCTGGAAGCCGACATTCCGGTTGTAGCACCTATGAAGCTGGCGACCGGGGACACGCTCGGGCGCCATGGTGAGTTCCTGTTTGCGGTATTTCCGCAGCGTGGCGGGCAAGCACCAGACACAAGTGTTACCGATACCCTTTACCGGCTGGGGCAATGGCTGGGGCAGATCCACAATATTGGCGCCAAAAAACCGTTTGCCCATCGCTCGGGCATGGATTTGCTGGATGGCATCGAAGCCAGCAATCGGCTTTTGTTACGGGGAGACTGGATTCCGACGGATCTCAGGCAAGCCTGGGACAGCCTGATTCCTGACCTGCAAAGACTCTGTGCCGCTCGGGTTGACGAAGCCGGCCCGGTGGAAACCCTGCGACTTCATGGCGACTGCCATGCCGGTAATATTCTCTGCCGGGACGAACAGATGCTGTTCGTGGATCTCGACGATTGCCGCACCGGGCCCGCCATTCAGGATATGTGGTTGCTGCTGAACGGAGACGACTTCGAGCGCGGCGCCCAGCTGGGAGAGTTGCTGGAAGGCTATGAAATGTTCCGTGATTTCAATCGCCGCGAGCGCCACCTGATTGAGCCGCTACGCTGCTTCCGGCAGATTGCCCATTGCGCGTGGCTGGCAAAGCGCTGGGATGACCCTGCATTTCCGCGATTCTTTCCCTGGTTTGCCCAGCCACGGTTCTGGTCAGACCAGATTCTGTCGCTCCGGGAGCAGTTATCAGCCTTGCAGTCACCGGCCATCACGGTGCCGGGACAATACTGACCAACACTTTTAATTCGTTTGATTTGAGGTATGCATGAGCCAGAATGAGGCCCGTTACACCGTCCGTAGCCTGATCGTAACCGCTGTGGTTGCGGCTATTGGCACCGTTCTTGTATTGGAGATGAGCGGCAGGATCAACCACAGCGAGAACAAGGATCATATGCCTGTTGGCGATTTCCAGGCCATCCATGTAACCGAGGAGGATCCGTTTCGCATGTCGCCCAAAGCCTCGGAACTGCACGCCGTTTGCGAAAATGGTTACCTGGCAATTGCCGCCGATGTGGATCCCTCGTTCCGGGGAATCCTGGTGGACTATAAAAATCGCGGCGTACGCTGCTCAAGGCCCTCCCCAACCGGGCCTGCCGTTCTGCCCGCCCCCGAGACTCCGGACACCAATGAATAAATCCCGCAAGCCGTCGGAGGCACCCGAGCAGATCACGGACCGGCTGTTTGCCACAGAGCGCCGGCCGGAGGACTTCCGATTCGACGCATCGGTGGCAAGGGTGTTTCCGGACATGATCCGGCGCTCGGTGCCGGGCTACACCACCATCATTCCGATGATCGAGGTTATCTCGGAGCAATATGCCCAGCCCGCCACCAACTGCTACGACCTGGGCTGCTCACTCGGCGCTTCCACGCTGGCAATGCGCCATGGTATCGCCCATGCGGACTGCAACCTGATCGGAGTGGATAACTCGAGCGCCATGATCGAACGCTGCGAGCATTACATTGCACTGGACGACAGTGCGCTCCCCGTTACCCTCAGGTGCGAGGATATTCTGGACACCGAGCTGAGTAATGCCTCGGTGACCACTCTGAATTTCACCTTGCAGTTTGTCGATCCGGAGAAGCGGGCCGGCCTGCTTGCGCGCATTGCTGATGCCACGCTTCCTGGCGGTGTCCTGATCCTGTCGGAGAAGGTTCGCTTTGAATCTGACGACGAGCAAGCCATTCAGACCCGACTGCATCACGAATTCAAGCGCGCCAACGGCTATTCGGATCTTGAAATAAGCCAGAAACGCACGGCGATCGAACAGGTGCTGATTCCCGAAACACTGGCTGCGCACAAGGCGCGCCTGTTGTCGGCAGGTTTCGATGACGTGGTGGTGTGGTATCAGTGCTTCAACTTTGTTTCCATGCTCGCCATAAAGGCCAACCAAACCACCGAATGACCATGGCAGACTTTGACTGGAAAGCCCGGTTCGGGCCTATCATCGATGAACTTGAGAAAGACGGCCTGGAGCACTGGGCGACGCAACTCCAACAGCAACTGACCCACCGCTTTGAGGACCGCCCCCACGGCGATCTCGATCGCTGGCAAGCTGCCCTTGACCAGCTACCCGGTCTGACTCAGGTAGACGCGCAACTGGACCAATCCGCGGTAACCCTGACCTCCAGGCAGCCCCTGACCGTGGCACAACGGGAGCAACTGGAACTCGGATTACGCGGCCTGATGCCCTGGCGCAAAGGCCCCTTCGACTTCTTCGGTACATACATCGATACCGAATGGCACTCTGACTGGAAGTGGGACCGCGTGTCGCCCTATCTTTCAGACCTTTCCGGTCGCCGCATACTGGATGTGGGTTGTGGCTCCGGGTATCACTGTTGGCGCATGCTGGGCGAGGGCGCGGGCCGGGTGATCGGCATCGACCCGGGGCTGCTGTTCCTGTTCCAGTTCTTCAGCGTCAAGGACTACCTCGGTGATGTCCCGATAGACCTGCTGCCCGTTCGGATGGAAGACCTCCCCGCCGACCTTGAAACCTTCGACACCACCTTTTCCATGGGGGTTCTCTATCATCGGCGCTCACCGCTCGATCATCTGCTTGAACTGAAGGGGACGCTTCGCAGGGGCGGGGAACTGGTACTGGAAACACTTGTCGTTGAAGGCCCTGAGGGCTTCAGCCTGATGCCCGAGGATCGCTATGGGCAGATGCGGAACGTCTGGTTCCTCCCCTCCTGCGACACACTGCTGCGCTGGCTGGAGCGCACCGGCTTCCGGAATGCCCGGGTGGTCGATGTCACCCCTACGACCACAGACGAACAGCGAAGCACCGACTGGATGCGTTTCAACTCCCTCCAGGATTTTCTGGATCCGAACGACCCCTCAAAAACCGTGGAAGGATACCCGGGGCCGTTGCGTGCTACCGTGATTGCCGAGAAGCCCTGAACACAAAAAAACCGCCGTGCCTTTTAAGCAGGGCGGTTTTTTTTAACGTTGGCGATTACTCGCCGAACGGGTGACGCAATGTAATCGTCTCGATACGATCCGGACCAGTAGATATCACATCGATCGGCGCTTCGATCTGCTCTTCCAGGAAACGGATGTAGGCCTTGGCGTTCTCCGGCAACTGATCAACGCTGGTCAGGCCAACGGTGCTTTCGCTCCAGCCGGGCAGTTCCTCATAAACCGGCTCGATGTCCTTGTAGCTGTCGCAGCCGATGGGCGGCCGGAAAATCTCGCCGTTAGGCGTCTTGTAGCCTACGCAAACCTTCACGGTTTCCAGTCCGTCCAGCACATCCAGCTTGGTCAGACAGATACCGGACACACTGTTGATCTGGATGGCGTGGCGCAGAGCCACCGCATCGAACCAGCCACAACGGCGGGCGCGCCCGGTTGTAGTGCCGACTTCGTTGCCCTTCACCGCCAGGTGGTTGCCCATATCGTCGAACAGTTCGGTCGGGAACGGTCCGGAGCCTACACGGGTGGTATACGCCTTGGTGATCCCCAGCACATAGTCGAGGAACAGCGGGCCGAAGCCGGAACCGGTGGCCGTGCCGCCAGCGGTGGTGTTGGAAGAAGTCACATACGGATAGGTGCCAAGATCGATATCCAGCAGCGAGCCCTGGGCACCCTCGAACAGGATATTCTCTCCACGCTTACGGAAATCATGCAGCATGTCAGTCACGTCTGCCGCCATGGGCAAAATTTCCTCGCCCATCTGCTTCAGCTCTTCCAGTGCGGCATCAATGTCCTCAGCCTCTTCCTTGAAGTACTCGGTCAGGATGAAGTTGTGGTATGACATGATCTCCCGGAGCTTCATTTCGAAGTCGGCGGGATTGCACAGATCGCCCAGGCGCAGGCCACGACGGGAAACCTTGTCTTCATAGGCCGGGCCAATACCGCGACCGGTTGTGCCGATCTTGTCGACACCACGAGCCCTTTCACGGGCCTGATCAATTCGAACATGAGTACGCAGAATGATCGGGCACGCCAGACTGATGCGGAGGCGATCGCGAACCGCCACGTCATTGGCTTCCAGCTCGCGCACTTCTTTCAGCAGAGCCTCGGGCGACAGGACAACACCGTTGCCGATGAGGCAATAGACGTGTTGCCGCAGAATGCCGGAAGGAATCAGGTGAAGCGCTGTTTTCTTGCCGTCAATTACCAGGGTATGACCGGCATTGTGCCCGCCCTGGAAGCGGACAACCGCTGCAACCTTGTCGGTCAGCAGGTCAACAATCTTACCCTTGCCTTCATCACCCCACTGGGTGCCCAGCACAACAACATTTTTACCCATGATTCTCTCTCAATGCGGCTGCCCCGCAGGACAGGCGTTTCGCAAGTTTACCTGTAAATGAATTCACCGAGGCCCCGGGGGCATCAGCCCAGCTTCTGCACAACCCATTGGCCACCCTGTTTGACCAGCTCACGGTCACAGCCTCTGGCGGCAGGGTTAACGCCCTCGTCTTCGGGAAGGGCACGAACAACGGTTTCCGTCATTCTCAGACCGGAGATCACGCCTTCCAGGGCGGGGTCGTCATCCGCCGGCGCCCAGACAGCGCCGGCACTGCGAGTCACGCGCTCGCCAAGAGAGACGAGCGAGCGAATATCAAGACTGAACCCCGTTGCCGGGCGGGCGCGGCCAAAGTCACTTCCAATCGCATCATAACGGCCACCCTTGGCCACGGAATCGCCGTGGCCCGGCACGTAGGCTGCAAACACCAGGCCCGTGTGGTAGTTGTAGCCACGAAGCTCACAGAAATCGAATCCGAAGCTGATATCCGGGTAATCCCTTCCCAGCATGTCAGACACACGCCCAAGCTGGTCGAGTGCCGCGTCCAGGCTGTCAGAGGCACCCTGCAGGATCCGACGGGCCTCGTTCAAGGCTTCCGGGCCACCACTGACCCGGGCAAGCTCACGCAAACGAGCACCCGCAGAGCCTGGAGGGCATTGACCGAGCAGTTGATCAAGCTCCGGCACCGATTTGCGGGCCATGGCATCAAAAATGGCGCTCTCCGTATCCCGATCAAAGTCCGCCTCGCCGATCAGACTCTCATAGATGGCAACGTGAGCCAGATCCAGATGGATACGGGGCAAGCCGGCAACCCTGAGGGTTTCCAGCATCAGGCTGATCACTTCCATATCCGCCGCTTCAGAGCCACTGCCAAACAGTTCGCAGCCGGCCTGAATCGGTGTTCGACCTGTCAGCATATGCCTTGGGCGGGTGTGGAGTACGTGCCCGGCGTAGCAAAGACGGGTGATCCCTTCCTGGCCCAGGGTATGGGCATCAATGCGCGCCGCCTGAGGCGTCATATCGGCGCGAACACCCATCATCCGCCCGGTCAACTGATCGGTGAGCTTGAAGGTCTGAAGCTCCAGATCGTTTCCGGTTCCGGTAAACAGGGATTCGAGATATTCAATGAGCGGTGGGATTACCAGCTGGTAGCCCCAGCGCTGGCAGGTATCCATTACATCCCGACGCAGGGATTCGATCCGTCCGGCCAGCGGGGGAAGAATATCCTCTACCCCGTCTGGCAGTAACCAGCGATCAGATACTGTCATGAGATTCCGTTGTCCGTTATATCCGCACCGGCACAGTCGGCTGGGGGATCACACAGGATTTAAGGCGGCACTCGGCAAAAGCCCGACACAAAACCGGCAGAATTTTACACGGTTGCCGGGCACAAAAAAACCGGAATACAGAGGTATTCCGGTTTTTGGTCTGAACGTGCAGGGTTAACGGGCACCCTGCGGATCGTTCAGGAACTTCATGAATGCGCTGTTGGAATCAATCACCATGATGTCATCCTTGCTCATGAAGGTATTGCGATAAGCCTGCAGGCTTCGGTAGAAGCTGTAGAATTCCGCGTCGGAGCCGTAGGCATCGGCGTAGATTCTGGCCGCTTGACCGTCACCTTCACCCCGGGTTTCTTCTGACTGAGCGAAGGCTTCCGCGAGAATAACGGTTCTCTGACGATCCGCATCGGCGCGAATACCTTCGGCCAACTCCCGACCCCGCGAACGGAATTCCTGAGCCAGTTTCTCACGCTCGGTCGCCATCCGACGGTAGACGTTTTCGCTCACCTGACCCGGGAATTCGATAGCCTTTACACGAATGTCGAGAACCTCGATACCGAATTCGTTCTGGGCAGTCTGGTTTACGCGATCCCGCAGCGTGTGCATCAGCTCATCCCGCTGGCCCGAGACCACTTCGACCATGGTCCGGATACCAAACTCGTCCCGCAGGCCGTTATCAACACGGGAGGACAACAGGGACTGAGCGCGGAACTCGTCACCGCCAGTCGCTCGATAGAACTGGTCCACATCACGGATCTTCCAGGCAATATACGAATCCACATCCAGCGGTTTCTTCTCCACGGTCAGATACTGCCGCGAGGGCAGATCCATGGTGAGAACCCGGATGTCGAATTCACGAACCTGGTCGATGACCGGAACCTTGAAATGGATACCGGCCTGGATATCGGTCTCTACCAGCTCACCGAACCGGAGCAGAACACCCCGATGGGTTTCCGGAATGATGTACACACTGGACAGTACCAGCAGGACAACGATCAGGGCGCCTGCAAGGCCCACTACACCTTTAGGTCCCATAATTATCTGCTCCTCCGAACGGTAGTATCCTGCCTGCTTCGCAGTTCCTGAAGAACCTGATCAGTCAGGGTCTGGATGTCCACGTTGCCCTGGTTGTTGCCGGAGGATGATCCACCGGTACGGGGCAGCGAGCCCTGGGTCAGTCGATCAAGCGGCAGGTACATCATGTTGCCACTGCTCTCCGTATCAACCAAGATCTTGCTGCTGTTAGCAAGGACTTCTTCGACCGTCTGTAAGTACAAACGTTCGCGAGTGACTGTCGGAGACATCTGATAGACGGCCAGTAGCTCAAGGAAACGCGAGGTCTCACCACGGGCCCGCTCGATCACCTCTTCCTTGTAGGCGTTGGCTTCTTCGATCATGCGCTGGGCCTCACCACGAGCCTCCGGAACGATCCGGTTGCGGTAGGTTTCAGCTTCTTCCTTCACCCGCTGCTCGTCCTCACGGGCCCTCTGGACTTCACGGAAGGCATCCTGGACCGCTGGTGGTGGCTGGGTGCTTTCAACGTTAACCCGCACCAACTCCAGACCAGTGCCGTATTCCCGCAGGAACATCTGGAGCCTTTGCTCGACCCGCACGGCCAGTTCTGCACGACCTTCGGTCAGTACGTCGTCGAGTGTCGAGCTACCGACCTCGTGACGGATCGCACTATCCGTTGCAAAGGCCAGCGCCTGGTTGGAGTCACGCACATTCAGCACGTAGGCTTCTGCGTCGCCAACGCGGTACTGCACCTGGAGGTCAACCGTTACCAGGTTTTCGTCCTGGGTCAGCATCTGGCCACTAGACTCAGCGGTACGCACGTTAGTCACGCGGACCTTGGTGACGCTATCGATCAGTGGCACCTTGAATCTCAGGCCAGGATTCTCGGTCTGGTGGTATTCACCGAAACGGAGAACCACCGCCCGCTCCTGTTCGTCCACGGTATAGAAGGACTGGAAGATGACATAGCCGACCACCAGTATGGCTGCCAGTGCGAGAATCGCACCAAAACCACCGGCGCTGCCGCCGCTACTGCCACCGCTGCCGCCGGACTTGCCACCCTTGCCGCCCAGCATCTTGTTGAGCTTGTCGAGACCTTTTTTCAGCGCCTCATCGAGGTCTGGCGGCCCCTGATCATTGCCGCGTCGACCACCACCGGTACCCCAGGGGTCATTGTCGTTACGGTTTCCACCCGGTTCGTTCCAGGCCATAGTGCTCTCCGTTACTGACTTATAAATAGAATGGCTGTAAATACTAGGGATTTATCTCCGCCCCGGCAATAGCCGCTGCGGTTTCAGGCGTGACCCACGTCCAGCCTGACTGACTTTTCATTCACACCGGCGCGGCTCAGCAGCTGATGCCAATCCCGGTTCTGCAGGCGCACCTCAACCACCGTGTCGCCGGTATCCCGGTATTCCTCGCTGATCACCGATCCTGCCTCATGCAAAAGTGCACGCAGTTTGCCATCCGCGGGACCCAGCAGGACAAAGTGGTGAACGACGTCTTCGGCCACACGCTCCACGATCGCATCGAACAAGCCGTCCAGGCCTTCGCCAGTAACCGCGGAAACCCACGCTCTCACCGGGATACCCTCTTCGTTGCGCTCAACCCGAGGCGTGAAATTTTCAAGCAGATCAATCTTGTTGAACACCTGCAGCATGGGAATGTCGTCCGCCCCGATCTCCGCAAGCACTTCCTCAACCTGCTCAATGTTCTCCTCGCGGCGCGGGTCATGGCTGTCGATGATGTGAAGCAGCAGCGTCGCCTGCGTTGTTTCCTCAAGCGTCGCCCGGAACGCCTCAACCAGCTTGTGCGGCAGATGCCGGATGAAGCCCACGGTGTCCGCCATTACGACCGGCCCGACATCCGGAAGTTCCAGCCGCCGCAACGTCGGATCCAGCGTGGCGAACAGCTGGTCTGCAGCATATACGGAGGAAGTGGTAATACGGTTGAATAAAGTGGATTTACCGGCGTTGGTATATCCAACCAGCGATACGGTGGGAATGTCAGCCCGCTGACGGGCCCTGCGGCCCTGGTTGCGCTGGCGACGAACCTTTTCCAGACGCTTGTGGATAGACTTGATGCGCTCCCGCAAGAGCCGGCGGTCGGTCTCCAGCTGGGTTTCACCAGGCCCGCGCAGCCCGATACCACCTTTCTGTCGCTCAAGGTGGGTCCAGCCCCGAACCAGTCGCGTGGACATATGCTCGAGCTGCGCCAACTCTACCTGAAGCTTACCTTCGTGAGTCCGTGCCCGCTGAGCGAAGATATCAAGAATCACACCGGTGCGGTCCAGCACACGGCACTTGAGCTCGTGCTCAATGTTGCGCTCCTGGCGTGGGCTCAGGGCATGGTTGAACAACACCACATCCGCTTCGTTCGCCGCTACTGCATCACGAATTTCTTCCAGCTTGCCCTCACCAACGAAAAATCTGGGGCTGGGCTGCTTGCGGGACCCGGTAACGGTCGAGACAGGCTCGACACCGGCAGAGGTGACCAGCTCCCGGAACTCACCGGGGTCTTCGGTACCATCGTGGGCAGTAAAATCGATGTGGACGAGGACCGCGCGCTCACCGACATCAGGACGTTCAAACAATTGGCATCAACTCCGGGGTAAACACATGATGAGGGTCATAAAAACAAACACCCGCGGCCACAAGACCCCTTGTCGGGATCCTCTGGAACGCGGGTGGCAAGATCGGGAAACGGATGGATCAGTCTTCAGACTCGCCCTCTCCTCCCGGAGCCTGCTGCGGAATGCGGACATTTCGGGCAGGAACCACAGTGGAAATAGCGTGCTTGTAGACCATCTGGCTGACAGTATTTTTCAGCAAAATCACGAACTGGTCGAAAGACTCAATCTGGCCCTGAAGCTTGATACCGTTGACCAGAAAGATGGAAACCGGAATGCGTTCCTTGCGCAATGCATTGAGGTAAGGGTCTTGTAACGAATGCCCTTTTGACATGTGTTTTCTCCTGTTTTTAGTAAATGCAGATCGTCATTTGTCAAAATTAAATGTGGTGCGAAGTCGGATTTTTTTCAAGGCTACCTCAGCGATATGTTTGTCGCCGCTGTCCAGCCAGTCCACATCTGACCACTTGCGCAACCAGGTCAACTGCCGCTTCGCCAGTTGGCGTGTTGCTGCCACTCCCTTGCTGACAAATGTCTCGTAGTCGTCTTCCCCGGACAAATAGCTCCAGGCCTGGCGATATCCGACACAACGCATGGAAGGGAGATCAGGGTGCAGGTCGTCCCGGATCATCAGAGCCCGAACTTCATCAACGAACCCCGCCTCCAGCATTTTCAGAAACCGCAGGCGAATCCGCTCATGAAGCACCCGCCGCTCAGGCGGCGTCATGGCAAGTTGAATTACAGTATACGGAAGCGAAGATGTTTCGTCTGCCTGCCAGCGCGTGAAATAGGTGTAATCCTCAATGTCGCCGACCTGCGCCACTGCCGTCGTTTGCTCACAGCCAACCTGATCGGCTCGCCAGAACTCCGAAATCGGCTTGCCGGTAAGGCGCAATACCTCCAGGGCCCGCATCAGACGCTGCCGGTTGTTCGGATGGATCCGCTCGGCTGCCACCGGATCACTGGCCCGCAGCTCTTCATGCAAAGCCTCCCAACCCCGCTCCTCTGCCTCCTGCTCCAGCGCCCGTCGTACGTCGGGGCTGGCCGATGGCAGACCGGACATTCCATGCAGCAACGCTTTGAAATACATCATGGTGCCGCCGACTAGAAGCGGGATCCTGCCTGCCGCCGTTATTTCGGCCATGGCGGTCAGCGCGTCCCGACGGAAATCCGCAGCGGAGTATGTTTCCGCCGGATCGCAGATATCAATCAGCCTGTGGGGCGCCCGCGCGAGCTCTGCGGCCGTGGGTTTGGCCGTTCCGATATCCATACCCCGATAGATCATTGCGGAATCTACGCTGATGATGTCGCAAGGCAGGTGGTCGCAGAGCGCCATGGCCAGGTCTGTCTTTCCGGAAGCCGTGGGCCCCATCAGAAAGATGGCAGGAGGCAGTGACACCTCAGCGCCCCCGGAGAAACAGCTTGTCCAGCTCAGACATGGTCACCAGGGTCCATGTCGGCCGGCCATGGTTGCACTGGCCACTGCGCTCGGTCGCCTCCATGTCCCTGAGCAGCGAATTCATCTCCGGAATGGTCAACTGCCGGTTGGCACGCACTGAACCATGGCATGCCATGGTGCCGAGCAGCTCATGCGTCACCGCCTCGACACGATCACTCTGACCGTGCTCAATGAGATCCGCCAGAACGTCACGCACCAGCTGTTCTGTGTCAGCACCCCGCAGAAGCGCGGGCACCTGCCGCACAGCGAGGGTTTCCGGACCAATCCGCTCAATCTGGAGACCAAGCTTCTGCAGTTCTTCACCGTGACTCTCGGTCAGGGCGGCTTCTTTCTGGCTGACCGCCAGCGACAGCGGCACCAGCAACGGCTGGCTTTTAAGGTCCTGCTCGGCAAGCGCCCGCTTCATTCGCTCATAGGTAATGCGCTCGTGGGCCGCGTGCATGTCCACAACAATGAGCCCCGCACGACCCTGGGCAAGAATATAGATCCCGTGCAGCTGGGCGATGGCATATCCGAGCGGCGGCTCCTGGTCACTGTCTGCAGGCGGTGTTGGCATTGGTGTGGCGGCGCGATCGCTTACGGGCATAGCCTGCTGTCCGTCGCTTCCGCCACCGGCATTCAGGGACTGATAAAACGCCATCTGATCGCTGGCGCGCCACTCCTGTTGGGGCTGCGACTGTCCGCCAAAGCCGGCGCCTGAGCTGCCGGGGTAACCATAGCTGGATACCGATGGCTGGCCGTTCCAGCCCGCCTCTGCAGAGGCATCGGTGGCCGGAACAGCTTCCTGACCCTGGGTGACTGCTTCGCGACCAAAGGACTGCGCCACCGCGCCGCGGAAATGATCGTCCGGCCGGACATCGGCCAGCGCCTTGTGCAGGGTTCTGAAGATGAAATCGTGAACCAGCCGACCATCCCGGAACCGGACCTCGTGCTTGGTCGGGTGGACGTTTACATCGACGGTGGCGGGGTCGACTTCCAGATACAATACAAACGCCGGGTGCCGGTTATTGTAGAGTACATCCCGATAGGCCTGGCGCACGGCATGAGCTACCAGGCGGTCACGAATAACGCGGCCGTTGACGAAGAAATACTGAAGATCGGCCTGGCTGCGCGAAAATGTGGGAAGAGCGACCCAACCCCAGAGGCGCAGGCCGGTGGCCTCCGCATCAATAACCACCGCGTTATCGATAAACTGCTGGCCGCACAGGGATCCAATCCGACGCTCGCGATCGAGGGCCGATTCCGCTGGCCTGAGGCTTTGAACGACACGCTGGTTATGACGCAACGTGAAGCCGGCATCGAAACGGCTCAGCGCTTGGCGCCGCACACATTCTTCGACGTGATTGAATTCTGTCTTTTCAGTACGCAGGAATTTGCGGCGAGCCGGGGTGTTAAAAAACAGGTCGCGCACTTCAACGGTCGTTCCGACAGGATGCGCTGCCGGCGAAATTCTCGCGTCCATTTCCCGGCCCTCGACCTCGACCCGAGAGGCCGCTTCCTGCGACTCGGTCCTTGAGGTCAGGGTAAGACGAGAGACAGAGCTGATACTGGCAAGCGCTTCTCCCCGGAAACCCAGGGACGCCACGGCTTCCAGATCGTCCAGACTGGCAATCTTGCTGGTCGCATGGCGGCTTAGCGCCAGGGGAAGATCGTCTTCCTCAATACCACTGCCGTCATCCCGAACTCGAATCAGCTTGACGCCGCCCTGCTCCACCTCAACATCGACGCGGTTGGCGCCGGCATCCAGGGCATTTTCAACCAGTTCTTTGACGACAGACGCGGGGCGCTCAACCACCTCACCCGCGGCAATCTGGTTCGCGAGCCGCGGTGACAGCAATCGAATGGGGGGCATGTTACAGAAAAACCTCTTGATCAGGACGCGGGAATACGAATGGTTTGCCCTACCATAACACGGTCGTCCCGAAGGTCGTTAAACTGCATCAGCTCACTGACGGTCGTCTGATTTTTCCGGGCCACGCCGGATAGCGTGTCTCCACGCTGTATCCGGTAGTGGCTGATGCTGTTTCCACCCTGGCGATTCTGTTTTTGCCACGCCAACAGGGTTCCAGGCGGGGGCGTTTTCTGGAAGTAGTCATCTATGCCTTTCATGATGGCGCCGGCCAGCTTGTTGCGATACCACTCAGTGGCCAGGTTTTTCTCTTCCTGGGGATTCGATATGAAGCCTGCTTCCACGAGGATGGAGGGAATATCCGGTGATTTCAGAACCGCAAAAGCGGCCTGCTCAACGCCAGGCTTGTGCAACTTCGCCACGCCGCCCAATTTGCCCAGGACCGAACTGCCAACCCCCAGACTGGCGTTGATACTGGCCGTCATGGAGAGGTCCAGCAGAACACCGGCAAGCATGTCGTCACGGCCATCGAGGGACAGCCCGCCGGCACCGCCGATCAGATCCGACCGGTTCTCACTATTGGCCAGCCAACGGGCGGTTTCACTGGTGGCGCCGCGTTGGGAAAGGGCGAAGACCGAGGCACCTTTGGGTTGTGGTGTACGGAAGGCGTCGGCATGAACCGAGACGAACAGGTCAGCGTTGTATTTCCTGGCCAGAATCGTGCGATTGCGAAGGCCAATGTAGTAGTCCCCGGTTCTGGTCAGCTTGGCGGTATAACCCGGCCGATTATTGATGAGGTTGGCCAGGGTTTTCGCCATTTTCAGAACCACGTCCTTTTCACGGGTTCCCCGCGGACCAATAGCACCCGGATCTTCCCCGCCGTGCCCGGCATCAATGACCACAATAACGTCCCGCTTCCCGGATGAATCCTGGGTCACGGTGGGCGTTGTCGCCTTCTCCAGCCGGCTACCGCTTTCATCAATCAGGTCGACAACCAGTCTGTGGCCGTACTGCTGATTCGGCTCGAGCTGAAAACTCCGCGGTTTGATGTCAGCCTTGAGATCCAGAACGACGCGCAAATCGGTGCCGTTTCTGGGGGCACTGCGGATTCTCTTGATCGGACTGCCGGAAAGGTCCAGACCGGAAAAATCGGTCTTCAGGTTGGCATTCTTGAGATCGATCACCAGCCGCGCCGGGCCGCTCAGGGAGAAAATGTTGTGCTCCACCTGTCCGCCAGTGTCCAAAACCAGCCGGGTATGATCGGGCGCGGGCCAGATACGGGCACTCTCGACCTGTGTCGCCGCCGAACCGTGAAACGCCAATGTCACAAGCAATAGCGCAATCGGCCAGACCAGTTGTTTACTCAGCTTTGCACAATTCATAAAGCTTACCTGCCAGTTTATTCCCGGTTCCGGACTCACTATGACGCCGGACCAATCAACTCCAGTTCGTTCAGCACCCCGGCGCCCAGCTCTGAGCGGGCTCTGAGGACTACAGAGCGCCCCTCTCCCCGGGTTTCGAGATGAACCTCCAGGTCCGGCTCGGGCAATATGCCCTTGCCTCTCTCGGGCCACTCGATCAGGCACAGGTTTTCGGCGGAAAAATAATCGCGGATGCCCATGTATTCCAGTTCTTCGGCGTCGCCCAGGCGATAAAGATCAAAATGGTATGTCGGTGGATTCAGAGTCTCGTAGGGCTCTACCAGGGTATAGGTCGGGCTCTTTACGGCCCCCTCATGACCCAATCCGCGCATGACGCCCCGACTGATGGTGGTTTTACCCATGCCAAGCTCACCATCCAGATAAACAACCAGGCCATGGCCAGACTCCACGACGGTCCTGGCCAGCTCCCGACCGAGATGCTCGGTTTCGGCCTCGTTCTCCAGAAAAACCCGACGCTCGTTACCCATTATGCTCATAACGATTCAGCCCCCGGACTCCTTTCAGATTCCCGAAACACCAACGGCAGCGCATCGATGACATCGGTCGGTATCAGCCCGATAAACCCCGTGGTTCTCGCAGCACGGTCAGCCGCAGCAAGGTGCACGGATGCGCCCAGCACGGCCGCTTTCTGTCCGTCGCCAATCTGAGCCAGAACAGCCGCAACAATACCTGAGAGCACATCTCCCATTCCGCCAGTCGCCATTCCGGGATTGCTGCCACTGATGATATCCAGGCCGCCGTCCTCAGACGCGACAACGGTGCCGGCGCCTTTCAAAAGCACCGTGCCGCCGTACAGCGCCTGCAGCTTTCTGGCGGCGGCCATCCTGTCTGCCTCAACCTCGGGTACCAGGCAATTCAGCAACCTGGCCGCCTCGCCCGGATGAGGAGTCAGGATGTGATTATCCGCCGGGATGGCTACCCGACCAGACAAAAGGTTCAGCGCATCCGCATCCAGCACCCGCGGCTTGCCGCTGGCAACCACCTGCTCGAGCATCTGCTGGCCCCAGGCGCTTCGCCCGATACCCGGGCCACACACGACAACCGAGGCAGCATCAAGCAACGTCGGCAACTCCGAGCCATGGATCAGGCCATGAACCATGACGGATGGACATCTTGCCAGAGCCGCTGTCACATGCTCGGGGCGGGTCGCCAACGACACGAGCCCGGCACCCGATCGCGCCGCAGCCTCTGCCGCCAGCAGACCGGCCCCACCGAATCCGCGATCACCCGCAACCACCAGCACATGCCCGAATCTTCCCTTGTGAGCGTTGGCAGGCCGGGGTGGTAGCCAGGGCATCACAGAACCCCAGTCACGACGGCGGGCGATGGGCTTCTGACCGCTACCGGCGATACCCTCGTCGGTATCCAGAGATTCGAAAACCACCTCGCCGCACGCTGCTGCACCTTGCCCCGTGAACAAGCCAGCCTTGAGCCCGATAAAGGTCACTGTCCTGGCCGCGTTTACCACATCCCCCTCGGCCGCTCCCGTGGTCGCATTAAGCCCGGAGGGCAGATCCACCGCAAGGACTGGCGCTGAAGCGCTATTACATCGGCCTATCAGAGTCGCAAACGGTTCCCGGGGGGCACCGGACACGCCAGTACCGAGCATGGCATCAACAATCAGGCCCGCGCTGGCAAACAGATCGTCCAGCGATGACTCGCCGAGAGCCTCGAGGTCAAGAACATCTACACCGTCCGCCAGGGCCTTTTGCCAGGCTTTACGGGCGTCGCCGGACAATTTGCCGGTTGGCGCAACCGCGACACAGCTGAAGTCCAGACCGTGCCTTTTCGCACTTGCCGCGACCAGGTAACCGTCACCACCGTTGTTACCCGCACCGCACAGGACCAGCACCGAGCCGCAGTTTGGCCAGTGCCGTACCAGGCAGCGAAAAGCGGCGTGGGCGGCGGACTGCATCAGCTCAAAACCATCAACACCTTGCTGATCAATCACATAGCGATCGATCTGCCTCACCGCATCGGCGGAAAACAGTGCGTCTGGTAGACTGTGCCCAGCGGACGGCGGCATGAACCTTTGCTCCCGTTACAGAAACCGGTTTAAGAAAATTGGCCAGATACCTGTAAAGCATAGCAAAACAGTAGAAAAGGTCATAACTTAATCAGATTAAATATCCGTACACGGGTTCAGCACCGAATTCCAGCATCGGCAGTCACTATGAGCACCACAGCAACCTGTACCACGACACACCCGGAACTTGCGGATCTGCCGTCGCTCATCCGCCAGTGGGCAGCTGAATTCGGGTTTGCCGAAGTGGGCATTACCAACGCGAACACGGGCGAGCACGCCGACCATCTGAAGGACTGGCTTGCGGCAGGTTACCAGGGCGAAATGGATTACATGGCCCACCACGGTGACAAGCGCTATACCCCTGCCTCTCTGGTGCCGGGCACCACGCGGGTTATATCCGTGAGAATGGACTATTTGCCCTCACCAGACAGTCCGAAAGAAGCGCTTACTAACCGGGAGGGTGCTTATGTCACGCGTTATGCGCTGGGTCGGGATTACCATAAACTGATCCGTAAGCGTCTTGCACAGCTGGCAGCGAAGATTGATGAGGCCGTTAGCGGATACGATTACCGGGCTTTTGTAGACAGCGCTCCGGTGCTGGAACGCGCACTGGCGCAGAGAGCAGGCCTCGGCTGGATCGGCAAGAACAATATGCTGATTCACCCGAAGGCCGGCTCGTTCTTTTTCCTCGGGGAAATCTTCACCAGCGCCCCCCTGCCCATCGATGAACCCTTTGAAACGGATCATTGCGGCAGCTGTTCGGCCTGCCTCGACCTGTGCCCGACGGACGCCTTTGTTGGCTCGCACAAGCTTGATGCCCGACGTTGCATCAGCTATCTCACCATCGAGCTGAAAGGGAGTATCCCAGAGGAGCTGCGACCGCTAATGGGCAACCGGGTTTTCGGTTGCGATGACTGCCAGCTGGTGTGTCCATGGCAGAAGTTCAGCAAACCGACCAGCGAAAAGGACTTTCAACCGAGGCATGGGCTGGACAACAGCTCCCTGGCAGAGCTTTTTCTCTGGACCGAGGAGCAGTTCCTCAAACGCACCGAGGGCTCTGCGATTCGGCGCACAGGCTACGAGGGCTGGCTCCGCAACCTGGCGGTCGGGCTGGGCAATGCGCCGTCAACCATTCCGGTAATTGAGGCCCTGAAAAAACGCGCGGACCACCCTTCCGAGATGGTCCGCGAGCACGTCCAGTGGGCTCTGAAGCGGCATGGCCTATAGCTTGAAGAACTGTTCCCGGTAATGACGCAGTTCGTTGATGGAGTCCCGGATGTCGTCGAGTGCAAGGTGACTACCTTTCTTTTTTACGCCGGCGAGGACATCCGGGCGCCAGCGGCGAGCAAGTTCTTTCACTGTGGATACGTCGAGATTCCGGTAATGGAAGAAGTCTTCCAGTTCGGGCATGTATTTGACGAGGAACCGGCGATCCTGGCCAATGCTATTGCCGCACAGGGGTGACTGGCCCTTTTCTACGTGTTTTTTCAGGAATTCGATGGTCTGCTGTTCGGCTTGAGACTCGGAGATATCGCTTTCCTGAACGCGTTTGGTGAGTCCGCTTTCACCATGGGTACGGGTGCACCATTCGTCCATGGAGTCCAGAAAGGATTGTGGCTGATGGACGGCAATAACCGGTCCTTCCGCGACAATATTGAGTTCCGAATCGGTGATGATTGTGGCCATTTCGATGATCCGTTCTTTTTCCGGATCCAGGCCTGTCATTTCCAGATCGATCCATACGAGGCGATTGCTTTCTGCCATTTTGTTACCAGCCTTCTGAGTGCGGTGGTAGTGGTGCTGGGTCCGGCTTTCCGGAAACCGCTACGAGCACATCCATGTGCGCTTGGCGTCGGCCATCCATGGCCGCCGACATTTCCGGAAAGCCGGACCCAGCCCCACTGCGAAATCAGGTGATATACCCTCGACGTCTCGGCATTGCCCAAGCCGAGTAGCTACGATTGCAGTATGATGGCACATCAAAGGCGAAACTTTCATCTGGTTATCCGGGACATAAATGGCAAAACGGCGACTGAATAAACAGCAACAATTCCGTATCAAGAAAGTCCAGGAAGAGCGTGCGGCCCGGGCGGCGCGCAAGGAGAAGAAGGTTCAGGAGCAGGCCGACGCCGGCGAGCTCGGGCCAGAGCAGGAAGGGTTGGTCATCGCTCACTATGGGCAACAGCTGGATGTCGAAGCGCTTGAAGGCGACCAGGAAGGCGATGTGGTTCGCTGCTTTGTTCGGGCCAACATTGATAGCCTGGTAACTGGCGACAAGGTTGTCTGGCGGCCGGGTAAGAATGAGACGGGGGTTATCGTTGCCCGCAGTGAGCGCCGCAATCTGCTGCAGCGGCCGGATAATTTTGGTGCCCTGAAGCCGGTGGCCGCAAACATTGATCATATTATTCTTGTGATTGCGCCGGAGCCGGACCCTCACGATAACCTGATTGACCGGTATCTCGTTGCATCCGAGATCACAGACATTCCGGCAGTGATTCTGTTGAACAAGACCGATCTGATCACCGACAGCAACCGGGAGTACATCGACGCGCTTCTGGGCCGGTATGAGGCCCTGGGCTATGAGGTGGTTCGAACGTCTGCGGCTGAGTCCGGTGATAAACCTTCGCCAGAGGTTGAGGCACTGGTGAAGGATCAGACCAGTGTGTTTGTGGGGCAATCCGGGGTGGGCAAGTCATCCATTATCCAGACACTGATGCCCGATGAGGCCATTCGCGTGGGGGCTGTGTCGGAGAGCACCGGCAAGGGGATTCACACGACAACCACGGCTAAGCTGTTCCACCTGCCGCTAGGAGGCGATCTGATTGACTCGCCGGGGATCCGTGAGTTCGGGCTCTGGCATATGACAGCGCAGGAGATCGAGTATGGCTTTCGGGAAATTCGGGAGGTGATCGGCACCTGCAAGTTCCGCAACTGCCGGCACATGGGTGACCCCGGTTGCGCCATCGACAGAGCTGCAGAGGAAGGGAAAATCAGCCCGGAGCGGCTGAAAAGCTTCCACCGGATTCTTCAGGATATGACGGAGCAGCAGGCCCGCGGGCTGAAGCTGGACTGACGGACCCGAACGGCCTTACCAGTTGAGCTCGCCAGGGGCCGGCTCTTCTTTTTCCTGCAACCATTCCCCGCTTTCCAGACGCTCACGGGCCGCCTCCCGCTCCGCCTCGGTCGGCTGGGTCAGATCAATCAGGGGCTCATCTGACTGGCCGGCAGTGCTCTGAATATTATCGACGGTCTTCTTGTTCAGAACGATAATGGAGATGCGACGATTCACCGGCGCGTTCGGGTCTTCCTTGTCAAACAGTACGGAGTCGCTCAGGCCAACCACGCGGGCAATCTGCTGCTGACGAACACCCCCTGCAACCAGGGCTCTTCGGGCGGTATTTGCCCGGTCTGCCGATAACTCCCAGTTCGTGTAACCCGGTCGGCCGCTGAATGGCGTGGAGTCGGTGTGCCCGGTAATACTAAGCTTGTTGTTCACTGAGCCCAGAGTTTTCGCAAGCTCAAACAGAATATCCTGAGAGTAGTACTTCAGCTCTGCTCGGCCGCTGTCGAACATGGGGCGACCGGAGCGATCGACGATCTGGATGCGCAAGCCCTCGTCGGTTATATCGATCAGCAACTGATCCTTGAACTCCTGCAACGTCGCATCCTGCTTGATTTGCTCCTTCAGCTCCTGAAACAACTCCTGCATACGTCGCTGTTCAAGAGTTTCAGAGAGCTCATCCACCACTTCGTCTTCAATCTGGATCTGGCTCGATTCGATATCCGGACTCGCCTCGTTGACGACCGAGGCACTGCCCTCAAGATCCACAGGGTTTGGAGAACCACCCTCGGTGAAGCCAACGGGATCCCGAAAGTAACCCTCAACCGCTTTTTTTTGCTCCGGCGATGCCGTAGCGGTTAACCAGAGAACCAGAAAGAAAGCCATCATGGCGGTGGCGAAATCGGCAAACGCGACCTTCCAGGAGCCACCGTGATGGCCACCTGCAACAACCTTTTTCCGTTTGATGATGATCGGCTGTTCTTCCACGAATCGGCTCCGGGTTCAGATGAGGGCGGTATTACTTGGAACGAACGTGATCATTAAGCTCCTGGAACCCAGGGCGCTTATCCGTGGGCAACGCCTTGCGGCCAAACTCAATGGCCATTTGCGGCGCTTGCCCGGAAACCGTCGCCACAATCGCTGATTTGACGCACTCGTAAGCCTTCAATTCGTACTTCGCAGCGTGCTCCATGGCGATAGACGCAGGACCCACAAAACCATACCCCATGAAAATACCCAGAAAGGTACCCACCAGTGCTGCAGCCACACTGAGACCAATCTTTTCCGGGCCTTCAGTGAGAAAGTTCATGGTAATTACGATACCCAGCACCGCAGCTACAATACCAAGCCCCGGCAGCGCATCGGCGATTTTGTTGACCGCGTGAGCAGGCTCCTCAAGCTCGTGCTGACGACTGTCGATCTCATTCTCCATCATGCCTTCCAGCTCGTGGGTCGCCATATTTCCGGAGCTGATGATGCGAAGATAGTCCGTGATGAACGCGAGCAGTTCCTTGGACTTCATGACGGCTGGATATCGACTGAAAATCTGGCTTGCCTCGGGATTATCGATGTCCTCCTCGATCGCCATGACGCCTTGTTTACGGGATTTATCGAAGATCTCGTAAAGCAGACTCAGCAGATCCATGTAGAAAGCCTTTTTGTAGGGTGAGCCTGTCAGTAACTGGACTCCCTTACCAAAGACCTCTTTGAGCGTATGGACGGGGTTAGCAATGATGAACGAGCCCAGAGCTGCCCCGAAAATGATTAACACTTCGGTTGGCTGCCAGAGCACCATCAGATTGCCGCCGTGGAGAACATAGCCAGTCAGTACGCTGGCCAGAACAATAATCGAACCGACGATCAGTAACATAGAATCTACGCACGCCTTATTTTATTGGTTATCGGCCGGAGCCGGAAGCTGTCACGCAAAAGGTGACACGATAATAGCAAGGCCGCGTCATAACCGCGAAGCCGTGAAACAATTTCTATACAGGTAGCAGTCTTTGGTAAACTTCGCGCCTTTGAGCGCAAAGGATCACATCTAATGTTCGACAAGCTTTTTGTTCTTAGCCAGTACATAACGCCGCAACTGGGGGTATCCAACCTCGCCGGCCGCCTGGCGGACAATGACCGCTCCCCTGCGCTCAAGAACCGGGTTATAAAATGGTTTATCGGCCGCTATGGCGTTGACATGAGCGAAGCCGCCGAGCCTAACCCTGAAGCTTACGCCACGTTCAACGATTTCTTCACCCGGGAGCTGAAGCCTGGCATCCGCCCCCTGGCGGACGGCGAAAAAACCCTGGTCAGCCCCGTTGACGGCGCCATCAGCCAGCTCGGCCAGGTCACCGGAGACCGGGTTTTCCAGGCAAAGGGCCAGTCGTTCAGCCTGAGCGAGCTGCTCGGTGGCGAAGAGGCGACCACAGCCCCGTTTGCCGATGGCGAATTTTCTACAATCTACCTCTCGCCCAAGGACTATCACCGGATCCACATGCCGATGGCCGGCACGCTTCGACAGATGATCCATGTTCCCGGCAAGCTTTTTTCGGTCAACCCGGTAACCGCCGAAAATGTCCCGAATCTGTTCGCCCGCAATGAGCGGGTTGTCTGCATCTTCGACACCGCTTCCGGCCCCATGGCCCTGGTACTGGTTGGCGCCATGATTGTCGGCAGCGTGGAAACCCGCTGGGCAGGCGTTGTTGTGCCCGGCAGTCGGCAGGTCACATCAACACTGTACGAAGGCGAGCAGGCCATCAGCTTCGATAAGGGTGAAGAAATGGGCCGGTTCCGCCTGGGCTCCACTGTGATTATGGTTATGCCAAAAGGCTCCGTCAGTTGGAACAGCGATCAGGTGGCCGGCAAAACCGTTCGCATGGGCGAAGCATTCGGCGCCCTGGCGTGATCACGTTCGGCAGGCTCAAGCCCGCTCGAACGGAAACGCCAAGACCTCACGGATGTCCTGGACTCCCAGCTTGAGCATCAGCAACCTGTCCAGCCCGAGTGCGACACCGGAGCACTCGGGCAAGCCCTGATCAAGCGCAGCGAGAAAAGCCTCATCCAGCCCCATTTCAGGCTTTCCGGATCGCCTGCGCAGCTCGTTATCAGCCTCAAAGCGCAGCCTCTGTTCTCCTGGATCGGTCAATTCCCAGTAACCGTTACAGAGCTCCAGACCATCAACATAGAGTTCAAAACGATGCGCGGTCTCATAGCCGTCAGACTTCGAAACTCTGGCCAGTGAAGCCTGCGAGGCCGGATATCCCGTTATAAATACGGGCCTGCCCCGTCCCAGATTCGGCTCCACGGCAAAACTCATCAGCAGATCGAGGCAGCCATCTCGACCAAGGTCAGCCAATTGCTCTGGCTCCAGCCACTCCTCACAGCGGCGCATCAGTTCACGGACCGTCGCTGCGAACGGGTCAATGTGCGCCCATCGCCTGAGTGCATCGCGATACTGAATGATTTCCGGCCGCTCGCAGCCCAGCCAGTCGCAGACAAGGTCCGACACTTCAGCCATGAGCGTCACATCATCAAAGCCTGTCCGATACCATTCGAGCATGGAGAATTCGGGGTTGTGACGACGCCCCTGTTCGCCGTTGCGGAACACCCTGGAGATCTGAAAAATGGATCCACAGCCGGCCGCAAGCAAGCGCTTCATGTGGTACTCGGGAGACGTCTGGAGCCACCCGCCTGTGCGTGTGCCGGCAGAAACCTGCGCGGGGATGCCGTCAAGATTGACATCAGTAACGCCACATCGCCCAAGCACCGGGGTTTCGACCTCCAGCACTTCTCGCTTCGCAAAAAAGCCGCGCACAAACGCCAGTTGTTGTGCGCGGCTTTTCAGGGCAGCCTGCGAGGCAGAGGGCTGCCAGACAGGTTCGCGGTTCATGACCGGATCAACTGCTCTTTACCCGGCTCACGTACTCGCCAGAGCGGGTATCAACTTTCAGGACTTCGCCGATGGTGATGAAGAGGGGTACGTTAACAACCGCACCGGTGGAAAGTGTTGCCGGCTTGGAACCACCCTGGGCGGTGTCACCCTTCATGCCCGGATCGGTATCAACCACCTCAAGTTCAACGAAGTTGGGGGGCGTTACGGACAGCGGCGAGCCGTTGTAGAGCGTTACCGTGTAAACGTCCTGCTCTTTCAGCCACTTCAGCGCATCGCCAACCGCTTTGGCGTCAGCCGGGTACTGCTCGAAGGAACCGTCAGTCAGCATGAAGTGCCAGAATTCACCGTCGGTATAGAGGTATTCCATATCCTGATCAATGACATCCGCAGCTTCAAGACTTTCGCCGGACTTGAACGTGCGCTCCCAGACCCGGTTGGTCATGAGGTTGCGCAGCTTGACGCGGTTGAAGGCCTGCCCCTTACCGGGCTTTACAAACTCGTTCTCGAGAATGATGCAGGGGTCGCCATCCAGCAAAACCTTAAGACCGCCGCGAAATTCGTTGGTAGAATATGAAGCCATGAAATGTCCACCTGACAAAATGCTGTTTAGAATTCGAAGGGCGTTATGATACAGCGAACCCCCGCCCGTATAGAAGCCCACCTTTCCGACCACGAACAACGCAGCTGGCAGCAACTGCTGTCGGGCGCTGTTACGTCGCCGAAGGAGCTGCTCCGCCGCCTGGAGTTGCCCGAGGAACCGTGGCTTGCAGGGGCAGAACAAGGCCACAGGCTTTTTCAGATCCGGGTACCTGAACCCTTCCTCAACCGGATGGAGAAGGGCAATCCGGCCGACCCTTTGCTAAGACAGGTCCTTCCGCTGGCCGACGAAGCCGGCCACGCGCCCGGTTTTGTCAGCGATCCTCTCCAAGAATCCGGCGCCATTGCCACCACCGGGCTTATCCGCAAGTACCGCAGCCGGGCCCTGCTCATGGTGACCGGACAGTGCGCGATCAATTGCCGGTACTGCTTCCGCAGGCACTTTCCCTACGACGAGCAACGCCTGAGCCCTCACGACCGGCAGCGGGTAATTGATGTCCTTGGCGCCAGCCCGGAAATCAACGAAGTCATCTTCAGCGGCGGCGATCCCCTGGCCGTCAATGATCGCCTGCTCAGTCAGTGGGCAAGCGCTATCAGCGGCATACCCCACATCCGCCGGCTGCGCCTGCATACCCGCTTGCCAGTTGTGATTCCCCAGAGGGTTTGCGACGAGTTACTGAAGTGGCTGTCGACGACTCCGCTCCAGGTAGTGATTGTCCTGCACATCAACCACCCTGCAGAGATCGACGGCTCCACTCGCCGTGCGCTCGGATACCTCCGGGCCGCAGGCGCAACGCTCCTGAACCAGAGCGTGATCCTCAGGGGTGTAAATGATCGAACGGCGGTGCTTGAAGAGTTGAGCGAGACCCTGTTTGATGCGGGCGTCCAGCCCTATTACCTGCACGCATTTGATCCGGTGACAGGCGCTCACCATTTCGACGTATCCGATGATGAGGCCCGAAATCTGGTGCGTGAGCTGCTGGAGCGCCTGCCCGGTTTTCTGGTGCCGAAGCTGGTGAGAGAAGAGCCTGGCAAGGAAAGCAAGACCCCGATCAACCTGTTCCCGTGACCGGTTTCGCAAAAAACGGCCCAAATTCACTTGTCAAAGATTGTCAACTCATGATCTTCTCGCTTTTTACGACTGGTTTGCTACTTTAAAGTCCAGTACCGTTAACGATAAAAACATGTATTTACGGCGTTTTCCTGACAGGCCGGCGGACAACCGGTAACCGCCAGCCAGGCAGGGCCAACCCCGGAATACCACCTGTGGTCCAGACATTGGCATGCATTCATGGAAGGTAAGACCCTGAAACCTGATCTCCGCGTTCCCGAACAGAAAACGGCCAGCCTGTCGTTCTGTGACACGACGCCCAAGGCGTTCCGGGTCTGGATAGACCAATTGCCGATGGCCAATATCGGCGAGGTGTCACGACAGCTTTACCACGCCATTATCGAACTGAATCACCTTTTCCTGGCGCCCCAGCAGCGCATGCAGTTCCTGGAATTGATTCGGGAAAAGATTCATTTTGTCTGTAATGAGCTCTCCCGCCACTACCTCGGTCTTGCCGTGGCGCTGCCCGAAAAACAAAGGAAGATCGCCAATCTGTCCCAGGCGCTCCAATTACATCTGGCCGGCGGCTACAAGCTGTGCGTTCTGGAGTTTATCGACAACGGGGGACTGGACAAGAATCGGCGCCAGATTGCCACAGCCGCACACCGGGCCATTTCCGAGCTGTCGGCAACTATTCTGAGATCGCACCAGCTCTACTGCCCGAGCCCCGCCCAGAGCTGGCTGGAGTGCCACCGTCTATTCCGGTTTGCACACCGCAACAAGCTCTCAGTAGTACAGGTGGAGGACGACACACTTCAGCATCGCCGCACCAGCTCGGTCGCCGACAGCTACAAGCGTATCCTCCTGCTCGGCTGTGCGCGCCCGAATCAGCTGCGACAGGCTGAGCTTCTGCACGTCTATGAACTCTTCGAATCCTGGACGGACCATACCCGTTGCGGACCGGATGTTGAGGACGACAGCCTGTTTGTAATCAACATGGAACGGGACAACCCGCCGGTTTACCGCAGCCTTCTCGAACAGAAACCAGGTGACGACAGCTTCGGCTTTGATACCCGGGATCTCTCGGCGATGCTGTCGGAGACGCTCCATGCCCGTCGCGAGCACAAAGATACCGATCACGAACTTCAGGTGCCGGCAAAGGTAAGCGACACCCTGCTCACCCACCTCAGCCAGGCCCTCGGCATTCTCGCGAAGCGGAACTTCAACCGTATCGCGAGCCAGGGGTCCCTTGAAGTCTGCGTGGGCCTCACAGCCGCGCACTACTTCATTGCCGGTGAGAAAACCTTTACGGAATTCGTGAATGGCAACGACAACGGTCATCATGAAGAAGAAAACCTGTTCGTAAGATCGTCGCGCCAGAAGCAGGACGCCTGGTCAGGCGCCCACGACGCCAGTCCCAGCGACGAGCGGCTTCACGCCGGCGACACGCCGATCAACTTCAAGGGTTCCTACGGCAACTCCCAGGCCCCGTCGACCGACCGGAACCGGCCAAAGTCACACCACTCTTTCCTGATCAACACCAGCCCCGGTGGCTACTGCGTTGCATGGGAAAGCAATGTGCCTCCGTCATTGCAGGCCGGCGAGGTTCTGGGCGTTCGTGAGCAAAGCTCACATCCCTGGAGCGTGGCGGTGGTGCGCTGGATTCGACAGATCAAGAACCAGGGCACCCAGGTGGGCATTGAGCTGCTCGCACCGAGCGCTTCACCCTGCGGTGTGCGCCTGATCCAGAAAGTGGGCAACAGCAGTGAATACCTGCGCGGCCTGCTGTTACCGGAAATCAGCGTGGTCAACCAGTCAGCCACACTGATCACGCCTCGCCTGCCATTCCAGTCGGGGAGCCGCATCTCCCTGCTCCATGATGGCCGGGAAGATCAGGGTCAGTTGTCTCGCAAGGTGTCCTCCACTGGCAGCATCAGCCAGTTCGAACTCAAGCTGCAGAACGCGGCAACGCTGAATGCTGGCGCACCGCCTGCATCCTCCGGAGCCAGCGAGGACGAATTCGACTCGCTCTGGCCATCTCTATAAGGTCTCCAAACTGAGACACCGGAAGCCCGCAGAGGGTTGTTATTGATCGGCAACCCCTGCATCATTCAGCGTTAGTGAATGAACCGTGTATCACGAGATGCCCTTCGAATGCAGAAAAAGAACGCGACCGTACACCTGCTGATTCTGGATCCATCGCAAAACGATGCCGAATCGCTGGTCAGCCTGCTCCGCAACTCCGGCAAGGCTACCCGAGCCCACAGAATCACCTCGGAAGAAGATCTGGAAGAAACACTCAAGGCCGGAAACTGGGATTTGCTTCTGGCCCGCGACCTGGAGCAGGAATTTTCGGCCGACGACGCCCTCGCCATGATCCGCCGGATGGACAAGGACATTCCGTTCATTCTCCTGACGGAACAAGAAAGCCGGGAGCGCACAGTAGGCATGATGAAGGCAGGCGCCCAGGATACGGTGTCGTTCGAGCACACCGATCTTATTGTGCTGAAGGTCAATCGTGAGCTGGCAGCTCTTGACGAACGTCGCCGGCGCCGTGTTCTGGAGTCCCATCTGCGGGAAGCGGAACAGCGGTGCCAGTTGCTGCTGGAAAGCTCCAAGGATGCGATTGCCTACATCAATGATGGCATGCACATCTACGCCAACCAGTCGTACATGGAGTTTCTCGGGTACGATGACATCGACGATCTAATCTGCGTTCCGGTGCTGGACACCCTCACCCC
This sequence comes from Marinobacter flavimaris, assembly GCF_002933295.1. Taxonomy (GTDB): domain Bacteria; phylum Pseudomonadota; class Gammaproteobacteria; order Pseudomonadales; family Oleiphilaceae; genus Marinobacter; species Marinobacter flavimaris. Next base: position 190,302 of record NZ_PSSW01000001.1, on the reverse strand, counting down.
GGAAAGTCAGGAGAAGTACAAGGAATTCATGAAGTCGTTTGCCGAAAAGGGCGAAGACGGCATGACCATGAATTGCACGGCTCGACGCAGCGACGACCACGAACTGAACGTGACCATGTCGGTCTCGGCCGCTACCTACGACGGTGAGGAATGCACGCAGATCGTTCTGCAGCCAGAGCACAGCGATGCAGAGCTGGAAGAAAAGCTGCGCCAGATCAGCAGCCAGGACCTTCTGACCGGGCTGTACAATCGTCAGTACCTGATGGATGCACTCGCTGAAGCAATTGCCAACGCCGGCAAGAAGAATGAAACCGGTGCACTCGCCTACATCGCCCTCGATAACTTCATGAGCATGAAGGGCCAGGTGGGCATTTCCGGCGCCGACCTGCTGCTTGGTGACCTGGCAAACCTGCTCAAGGAGCAGGCCGGTGACGACCTTGCCCTGGCCCGATTGAGCGACGATGCCTTCAGTCTGCTGAGCCAGCCCTGCGATGAATCTACCATGGCAGGACACGCCGAGCGCATCCGCAAGGCGGTTGAGGACCATCTGTTTGATATCAATGGCCGCACGGTCCAGCTGACCGTGAGCATCGGTGTCGCCGCGATTACCGAGAATTCGCCGAAGGCCGAGGAACTCATGGCCAGGGCGCATACGGCATCGGCGGAAGTGCGCAAGCTAGAGGGTCATGCCGAGGGCAACGGTGTGGTGGTCTACAACCCTGCCGACTTCGAAACTCTGGATCAAAGCAATTCAGTGGAGGCGATTCAGAAGGCTCTGGAGGAAAACCGCTTCCGGCTGCTGTTCCAGCCAATCATCAACCTGCGTGGCGAAGGCGAGGAACATTACGAGGCCTTCGTTCGAATGCTCGACAAGGACGATGAAGAAGTCTCTCCCTATGACTTCCTGCCGCCAACAGGTCCGAGCGACACCGCGATCAAGATTGACCGCTGGGTTATTCTGCAGACCATCAAACAGCTGTCCAGCCATCGCTCACGGGGCCACGATACCCGCCTGTTCCTCAATGTGACGGCCGAAACCCTGCAGGATAAAACCTTCACTCCCTGGCTGAGCGTTGCCCTGAAAGCCGCACGGCTGCCGGGCGATTCCCTGATCTTCCAGATCCGGGAAGGCGATGCCAACAATTACATGAAGCAGGCGAAAGACTTCACCAAGGCGGTTCACGAGCTTCACTGCAAGGTATCCATCTCCCAGTTCGGCTGCGCCCTCAATCCCTTCAACACCCTGAAACACATCGATACGGACTATGTGAAGATTGATGGCTCCTTCACGGAAGAAATCCAGAAGAGCGACGAGGCCAAAGAACAGGTCAAGGAAATGGTCAAGAGCCTGCAGTCCAGCGGCAAGCTCACCATCATCCCGCTGGTAGAGAATGCCGGCGTTCTCGCCACCCTGTGGCAGGCTGGCGTGAACTATATTCAGGGCTACTACCTGCAGGCACCAGTACCTGAAATGAACTACGACTTCGGCGACAACTGAGCCTGAACGGCTCAGAAGTCGGCGTTTTCCAGACTCTGATTGGTTTCGCTCTCACGGAAACCAATCAGATACAGGATCGCATCCAGCCCCAGCGTCGAAATCGCGTGGCGCGCTGATTCCTTGACCAGGGGCTTGGCGCGGAAAGCCACACCCAGGCCTGCCTGGCTCAGCATCGGAAGGTCGTTGGCGCCATCACCGACAGCAATAACCTGTTCCCGGGAAATATGCTCTTTCTCGGCGATTTCCAAAAGCAGTTCCGCCTTTCGCTTGCCGTCGACAATCTGCCCGGAAACCTTGCCTGTGACCTTGCCACCCTCAATCTCGAGTTCATTGGCGTAGATGTAATCGATACCGAGTTTGCGCTGAAGGTGGCGCGCAAAGTAGGTGAAGCCGCCCGACAGGATTGCAGTGCGATATCCCAGCGCCTTGAGACTGAGGATCAGATGCTCTGCACCCTCAGTCATCCGCAACCGCGAGGCGATTCCCTCGAGGACCGATTCATCCAGGCCTTTCAGAAGTGCCAGGCGCTCGGCAAAACTCTGGCTGAAATCCAGCTCGCCCTGCATGGCCCTTTCGGTAATCTCTGCCACCTGCTCCCCGACTCCGGCCTCCGCAGCCAGCTCGTCGATCACTTCGGCTTCGATCAACGTGGAATCCATGTCAAAGACCACCAGCCGGCGATTGCGGCGGAAGATGGAATCTTCCTGGAAGGCGATATCCACATTCATTTCGCCAGCGATATGCAGGAAATCCGCCCGAAGTTTCTCAAGATCTGATGGTGTGCCTCTTACCGAGAACTCGACACAGGCGATACGATTGTCTGCGGCATTCAGCGAGGGCCTGGCAGACAGGCGTGAGATGTTATCGATGTTCAGACCATGACGCGCCGTGATGGCGGAAACCCGGGCAATCTGCTCGGCTTTGATATCCCGGGCAAGCAGCGTCACGATGTAGCAGGCCCGGTTCCGGGCCGCGGCCCAGGATTGGTACTCCTCGACGGTGATCGGCGCAAACCTGACCTGCAGATCCAGAGCGTGTAGCCGGAACAGCAAGTCACGAATGACGGGCGAGGATTTGGATTCATCCGGAATCTCGATCAGAATGCCCCACGTCAGGTGGTCGTGGATGACCGCCTGTCCGATATCCAGAATGCGCACATCATAGCGCCCCATGATGCCGGTGATTTCCGACGTCAGGCCGGGCTTGTCACGCCCGGAGACATTAATCAGTACCAGTTCACTCACTGTCGGTACCCTCGCTGTCAGAGCCCGCCTCTTCCTGCGCTCGTGCGGCGGAAGGAATCACGTCAATGCCATCAACCCGTTGCAGACCCCTTGGCAGCTTGTGGCCGCGGCGCCCCCGCTCTCCGAGGTAGTGCTCGAGGTCCGCGAACTGCAACCCCATCTTGCGCTTGCCGGCCCGTATTTCCAGCTGGTCATCCTCGGCAAATACTGCTACTGCCACCACATATTCTTCACGGCTCTGAACCCTGGCCGAGGGAATGCTGATGATCTTGTTGCCTTTACCCTTGGCCAGTTCCGGCAATTCGCTAAGCGGGAACACCAGCATCCGTCCCTCGTTGGACACCGCCCCCAGATACAGCGTTTTCTCGGTCGTCGGTATGGTCAGTGGAGGCATGATCCTCGCGCCCTTGGGAACACTGACTACTGCCTTGCCATTGCGGTTCTTGCTGATCATGTCGTTCAGCGATGTAACAAACCCGTAGCCACCGTCGGTAACCAGCAACGCCTTACGGGACGGATCTCCCATCAACAGGCCTGAGAAGCTGGCACCGGAGGGCGGGTTGATGCGCCCCGTCAGCGGCTCACCCTGGCCTCTGGCAGATGGAAAACTGTGAGCCATCAAGGAATAGGCGCGCCCGGTAGAATCCAGGAATATCGCCTGTTGGTTGTTCCGTCCCCGGGCCGCGAGGGAGAAACGGTCACCGGCTTTATAACTCAGACCTTCCGGCTCAATGTCATGCCCCTTGGCGGCGCGAACCCAGCCTTTTTCAGACAGCACAACCGTAACGGGGTCGTTCGAGATCAGGTCCACTTCACTGAATGCCTTGGCATCCTCACGCTCGACTATCGGTGAGCGGCGATCATCGCCAAAGGTCTGGGCATCCGCTTGCATCTCGCTCTTGATCAGTTCGCGCAGGCGATCCTCGGAACCCAGAATGGATTGGAGCTCATCCCGTTCAGCCGCAAGCTCATCCTGCTCGCCCCGGATTTTCATTTCCTCAAGCTTGGCCAGGTGGCGCAACTTGAGTTCGAGGATGGCTTCCGCCTGGTCCGGGGACAGACCGAACCTGGCCATCAATTCGGCCTTGGGCTTGTCTTCAGTGCGAATGATCTCGATCACCTCATCGATGTTGAGATAGGCGATCAACAGGCCTTCCAGAATGTGCAGGCGTGCAAGCACCTTGTCCAGGCGGTGCTGGAGACGGCGGATGACAGTGGTGCGCCGGAAGGTCAGCCACTCGGTAAGGATCTGGTGCAATCCCTTCACGCCCGGTCTGCCATCGTTGCCGATCACATTGATGTTGACCCGATAGGTTTTCTCCAGATCGGTGCTGGCAAACAGGTGCGCCATCAAACCATCCAGATCAACCCGGTTGGATCGGGGCACGATCACCAGGCGGGTCGGGTTTTCATGATCGGATTCGTCACGAAGGTCCGCCACCATCGGTAGCTTCTTGGTCTGCATCTGATGGGCAATCTGCTCCAGAACCCGGTTGCCAGAGACCTGGTGCGGCAGATCCGTAACCACGATCTCACCACTCTCGCGGATCCAGCGGGCCCGCATCCGCAGCGACCCGCGGCCGGTTTCGTACATCTGCCGGATGTCTTTCCGGGGGGTGATGATTTCTGCCTCAGTCGGAAAATCCGGGCCCTTGATGTGCTCGCAGAGTTCATCAACCGTCGACTCCGGCTGATCCAGCAAGCGTATGCAGGCTGCGGTGACTTCCCGAACGTTATGCGGCGGGATATCCGTGGCCATACCAACGGCGATACCGGTGGTGCCATTAAGCAGAACATGGGGCAACCGGGCCGGAAGCACTGACGGCTCATCCATGGTGCCATCAAAGTTGGGCACCCAGTCCACCGTTCCCTGCCCCAGCTCTCCCAGTAGAACTTCCGCAAACGGCGCCAGGCGAGATTCGGTATAGCGCATGGCAGCAAAGGACTTGGGATCGTCCGGAGAGCCCCAGTTACCCTGCCCGTCTACAAGAGGGTAGCGGTAGGAAAAAGGCTGAGCCATGAGCACCATGGCCTCATAACAGGCGCTGTCGCCATGGGGATGGAATTTACCCAGCACATCACCCACGGTACGAGCAGACTTCTTGTACTTCGAGGTAGATTTGAGCCCCAACTCGGACATGGCATAGACGATTCGCCGCTGAACCGGTTTCAGGCCATCGCCGACATTCGGAAGTGCCCGGTCGAGAATGACGTACATGGAATAATCGAGATAGGCCTTTTCCGTGTAATCCCGGAGCGAAACCCGCTCGAAGCCTTCATCCGTTGTCTGAAACTCTGGCATGGATGCCTCTTTGATTGCCTGTATTGCCTGATTTGAATACCGTCGGTGATGCTACGCCCTGGCCCCGGAATAATCACCGGTTAGCAGGAGCGCACATTATATGGAGCAAGGCGCCGATACACCAACAACCTGCGGATTTATTGGCCAAAACTGCCGGGGTGTCGCACAGACGTCTGATTCCAATAGCGGAATTCCCGCATGGAGAGTCCGTAAGGTGAGCCGTATGCTCCGTCGAAGTGAATAGAAGACCGTTTTACTTCTCTGACAAGCGGAACACTATGAAACCCAACATCAAAGCCTGCGGGCAAGCCATGGTGACAGCCATGGTAAATGCGGTTCTGGCGGTGGCACTGATGCTCCTCGTGGAGTTTGCAATCAGCGGCAGCTTCCAGATTCCCGAGCCCTACCTTTGGGCGGGTTTGCTGATCTGGCTGGTCATCTTCGCGGGACAATTCTGGCGCCAAAGGCACCTGTGCAAATCTTGTGAAACAGACAGGTCATCGTCAGATCATCCACAGAGCGAATCCACGCTCTGAACCAGCCAGAATGCGGCATTTGTATTCACGGACAATCATGATGCATCGTAGAGGGGAATCCTGAAGTGAGGTTCCGGGCCTGCGCCCGGAACCCCCTCTGACAGGGTCAGCCAGTTTTACTGCCGGATACCCTCGACAGAAATGATGATCTCGACGGTCTCGGAGGTCTTTCCGAGATCCATCGGGATGCCGAAGTCCTTGAGGCGAAGCTCGGTTTCAGCTTCAAAACCCATGCGATAGCCACCCCACGGGTCTTCCCCGTGGCCCAGCATTTCCGCGTCAAGGGTCACTTCTTTGGTCACACCACGGAGGGTCAGGTCGCCGATGATGTCGGCCTCGCCTTCTTCATCCAGAACAACGCGCTTGCTCTTGAAGGAAGCCTCAGGAAACTCGTCGACGTACAGGAAGTCTTCACTTCGTAGATGCTTGTCCCGCTCGGCGTGATTGGAATCCACGCTCGCGGTATCAATGGTGACGTTAACGGTGCTGTTTTCCGGGTTCTCGGCGTCGTACACGAATTCGCCGTCGAAGTCGTTGAATCGGCCGTAAAGCCAGCTGTAGCCAAGATGAGAAATCTTGAAGGTTATGAACTGATGGGCTCCCTTTTTATCAAACGCATAGGTGCCGCTGTGTTCGTTAGCATTGACTGCACCTACAAGCGCCATCGACACGGCCGAGGCAAGCAGAACTTTTTTCATGGTTATCTCCCTTGTTGCATTGGTGCCCGACTTCCGGGCGTTAAACGATAAAAAACGGCCGGCCAGTCACTTCCCTAGCATACGCCGTAACGTGCGGTCGCGATCAAGCAGATGATGTTTGAAGGCGCCAGCCGCGTGAATGGCAGCAAGACCGACAATGGCCCAGGTGGACCAATAGTGAACTGTTCCGGCGATGTCCTCCATTCCCTTTATCTGGCCAGTGACCGATGGCACTTCAAACCAGCCGAACACGCTGATCGAAGACCCGTCGGCGGTCGATATCAGGTAGCCGCTGACCATGGCGACGAAAATCAGCACGTATAGGAGAAGGTGGGCTGCATGGGCGCTTCGAATCTCCCAGCTCTTGTGCCCATCCAGCGGATCCGGCGAAACATTCACCGCTCTCCAGACCACCCGGAAAAGCATCAATAAAAACAGCAGTATGCCAACGCTGCGATGAATATCCGGACCGCGGCGATACCAGTCGTCGTAATAGGACAAATCCACCATCCAGAAGCCGAGCCCGAACAGGCCGAAAACAGCCAGAGCAACGACCCAGTGATTCACGATGGTTACAAGACCGTAGTCGGCTGAGGTATTCCTGATTTGCATGATGAAAATTCACCCTGTTCCCTGGTTACATCGTTGAAGCCAAGTCTAGAAACTTGGTTGTGTGAAAAAAATCAAAATCTTTTGCAGCGCTACATCAGAAATTCTGACCATTCGCCCGGGCGTTTGCCTTTGGTCGCATAGGGGTTTTACGGATTGTTCAAAATTATAGCAACGATAAACTTGACCCATACTTGAATGCCCCGTCTGGGGCCTCATTGACCGAGAGGACAGGACATGGAACTCGAATTCGACGAAAGCGTGGTTGTACCCAGTAATAACTGATTCTCTGGCGGTCCGTCCGGACCGCCGGGCTCCCCTCTCTTCTTTCCTCTTGCAGACCCTCAAAGATACAAACCGTTTCCAGTTTCTACATGAAACAGTGGTAATAAACGCGTTTTTTTGGCAATCTTCCTTCCAACTATCAGTAACTTCCCGATTTTTCTGGCGAAACCTGTACTGATAAAAGACAGTTCAGGCGCCAAACTGGGGCGACTGATGCGTTCGTTAAATCAACCAGAATCATCTATGTCGAGACGCCTCCCTGAAAAGCTGACAGCTCCGGAAGTGGACCTGTTGTCTCCTATGCTGAACAGGGACGGTGACACATGGACCGCAGATTTTCGCGGACTGACGTTGAGAACAGCGCTCCAGCCGATCTACAGCATTTCACACAAGCGTATCGTCGGCTATGAGGCCCTGATCCGGGCCTTTGATACGGATAACTCCGCGGTACTGCCGCTGCACCTGTTCCAGCTACCGGCCTCCGAGGCGGAGAACCTTCTCCTTGACCGGCTTTGCCGCTATCTGCACATACGCAATTACAGCGGCATCCGCGATCAGCTGAACTGGCTGTTCCTCAACGTTTCGCCCCAGGTGGTAACCAGCGGCAGCCAGGCCGATTCGTTCTTCGGACAGCTTCTGGCCAAAACCGGCCTACCTCCACACCGGATTGTCATGGAAATTGTTGAGCAACCCACAGACGACGCCGAAAGGCTTCGGGAAACGGTTGCCTATTACAAGAAACTGGGCTGTCTGACGGCCATTGATGATTTCGGTGCCGGCCACTCCAATTTCGAACGAATCTGGAACCTGTCACCCGACATCGTGAAACTGGATCGAAAACTGCTTACCCGTGCGACAGACGATCACAAGGCACGCCAGATTCTGAACGGCATCGTGTCACTGCTGCACCAGTCCGGCTGCCTGGTTCTTCTGGAAGGCGTGGAAACCCGTGATCAGGCAATGATTGCGATCGATGCGGGCGTGGATTTCGTTCAGGGCTTCTATTTCCGCAGACCGAGCACAGACCTCGACCAACTGACCCACTCACCCGCCGATTTCGATCATCTGTTGCAGGAATACAAAACCCGCAACCAGGTTACCCTGGATCCGACCCGGCAACTGGTGGACTTTTTCAGTGGCTTCTTCGACCACGCAATCACGAAGCTTCGCAGCGGGATGAGCATGCAGCAATCCTGTCTAGAATTGTTGAACCACCCAGCCGTTTCCCGCTGCTACCTGGTCGACGACAAGGGCGTTCAGATGGACGACACCCTGGTTTCTGACGCGGGCACACGCAGTATGGACCCGCGTTTCAAACCCCTGGAGAGCACCAGCAGCGCCGACTGGTTTCGCCAGCAGTACCTTCGCCAGGCGCTGGCTCAACCGGAAAGCCTGCACGTAACCGCCCCCTACCTTTGCGTTACCGGAGCCTATATGTGCGTGACCCTGTCACTGGGGTACTATCAGGACGGCAAGCTTCAGGTGCTGTGCTGCGACATTCTCGCCAACCCGACCGAACAGCGCTCATAGACCCGGAGTGATGTCGTAGACCACGGCAATAACCACAACGGTAACGGCGCCAACAAACACGTTCATGGGTAAACCGACCCGCACGAAATCACTGAACCGGTAACCACCAGGCCCGAATACCATCATGTTGGTCTGGTACCCAAGCGGCGTGGCAAAACTGGCGGACGCGGCCATCATCACCGCAATCACAAACGGCTCGGCGGCCACCCCCATACTGTTCGTCATCGACAGAACGATGGGAATGACCAGGACCGCCGCCGCATTGTTGGTAATAACCTCGGTCAGGACCGACACCACGAGATAAACCAGCAGGATCGTTAACAGTACGTCGCCCTGACTGAATTCAAGGATGCCTGCAGCCACAAAGCCTGCCGCGCCGGTCTGCTCCAGGGCCGCGCCCATGGCAAAGGAGGCCGCAATGGTAAGGATCACCGGCACATCCACGGACTTCTGGGCCTGGCCCACCGAGCAGCAGCCAGTCAGAATCATTCCTGCGGCGCCCAGCAGGGCCGCGTTAAGCATGCTCAAGGTGCCACAGGCAGCGAGACCCACCAGCACCAACAGGATTCCCCAGGACAGCCACGCCCGGTCATGCCGGGGTGTCTCGGTTTCCAGGTCATTAATGAGCAGGAAGTCCTTGTTATAGCGCTGTCGGCTGACAAACGCGGGGCGGGCCTCGAGAAGCAGCACATCGCCAGGTTTGAGGCGGATATTCCCCAGGTTGCCGGAAACACGCTCCCCACCCCTGGCAACGGCCAGCACAACCGCACCGTAACGGTCCCGGAACCGGGCGTCGCGAATGGTCAGCCCCAACACATCGGACTGGGGCGACAATGCCGCTTCAACCAGACGCCGTTCCGCCCGATCCTTGCTCAGACTCGGCTCGTCTTCATGGACTGACGGGACGATACCGTTTATCCGCAGGAGGTCAGAAATGGCCTGGGTATCACCGGCAAACACCAGACGATCGCCACCCCTGAGTCGCTCCTCCGAGGGCACCGCCGTAACCACGCTGCCATCGCGTTCGATCTCAACCAGATACAACCGCTCAAGCTCCCGGAGCCCGGCTTCACCAACAGTCTTGCCGACCAGCGGCCCGTCAAACGACACCGCGACCTCCAGGGTAAACTCCCTCATGGAGCCAAATTTCTGCTGATCCTTACGATCCGGAAGCACACGGGGCATAACCAGCAGCAAAGCGGCCACGCCGATCACCGCCACCGGCAGCCCGACCGCCGTGATCGAGAAAATGGAGAAGCCCTCTTCGCCGGTTAGCTGCTGGTACTGGCCGTTGACGACCAGATTCGTGCTGGTGCCGATCAGTGTCAGGGTACCCCCGAGAATGGCGGAGTAGCTCAGGGGAATCATCAATTTGGACGGTGAGATACCGATCTTGCGGGACCACGCATGCACCGCCGGGATCATGGTGGCGACAACCGGGGTGTTGTTGAGAAAACCACTGAGAAGGGACACCGGGAGGGCAATCCGTGCCTGGGCAGAACGAACGGTCTTGGGATTGCGAAGCAGGTGATGCACCAGCAGATCGACACCGCCGGAATGATGAATGCCCGCAGCCACCACAAACATGGCAACCACGGTGATCAGACCACTGTTGCTGAACCCGGCGAGCGCCTGGTCCGCGGACACAATCCCGCTGGCACTGAGCACCACGAGCACACCCATCATCACCAGATGGGGCGCAAATCGCCCTGCACTCATCAGTATCAACGCGGTGCCTGCGAGGCCCAGCGCAAACCAGCCCTGCCAGTCCATCAACGGTTCTTCCCGATCAGAAAACTGGCAGGATAACGACTTTGCAGAAGACAGAGAAAGAATAAAGGATGCTTTTTATAGCATCTTATAGAATATTAAACTTCGATGTCCGCCATGTTGCCGTAGGTCTCGAGCCACGCCCTTCGATCGGATGCGCGCTTCTTGCCCAGCAACATGTCCATCCGGCTATCGGTATCATCCCCGTCTTCGATGGTCAGCATGACCAGGCGACGGGTGTCCGGGGCCATGGTGGTCTCACGCAGCTGAAGCGGGTTCATCTCACCCAGACCCTTGAAGCGGGTCACCGAAATCTTGCCCTTGCGCTTCTCCGCGGCAATACGGTCGATAATGCCCTGCTTTTCATGTTCATCCAGGGCGTAGAAGGTTTCCTTGCCCAGATCTACCCGATACAGCGGCGGCATGGCAACGAACACATGGCCGGCGGCAACCACAGGGCGGAAGTGTTTGACGAACAACGCGCACAGCAGCGTGGCAATGTGAAGGCCATCCGAGTCCGCATCAGCAAGGATGCAGATCTTGTTGTACCGAAGGCCATCCAGCTGGTCAGAACCGGGATCTACACCAATCGCAACGGCAATATCGTGAACTTCCTGGGACGCCAGGATCTCGCCCGAATCAACCTCCCAGGTATTGAGGATTTTCCCCCGAAGCGGCATCACCGCCTGGAACTCCCGGTCCCGGGCCTGCTTGGCGGAACCGCCTGCAGAATCACCTTCTACCAGGAACAGCTCGGACCGGGCGGTATCCCCACCGGAACAGTCCGCCAGCTTACCCGGGAGTGCGGGGCCCGAGGTGACTTTCTTGCGGGCCACCTTTTTGCTGGCTCGCAGCCGACGCTGGGCATTGCTGATGAAGAGCTCAGCTAGTGCTTCTGCCACATCGGTGTGCTGGTTGAGCCAAAGGCTGAAGGCATCCTTGACCACGCCGGAGATGAAGGCCGCGGCCTCACGGGAAGACAGACGCTCTTTGGTCTGCCCTGAGAACTGGGGCTCCTGCATCTTGAAGGACAGGACATAGGCTGCCCGTTCCCAGATATCTTCCGGAGAGAGCTTAACGCCCCGGGGTAGCAGGTTGCGGAACTCGCAGAACTCGCGCATCGCTTCAAGCAGGCCGGTACGCAGCCCGTTCACATGGGTGCCGCCCTGGGCCGTGGGAATCAGGTTTACGTAGCTTTCCATGATCGCTTCGCCGCCCTCGGGCAGCCACTGGATGGCCCAGTCCACCGCTTCCTTGTTTCCGGAAAAGCTGCCGGTAAACGGCTCAAGCGGCACAACCTCGATATCGGCAAGGGCCGTGCGCAGGTAGTCCCGCAACCCGTCTTCGTAAAACCATTCGTCTTTTTCCCCGGTTTTTTCCTGGAGGAAAGTAACCGTCAGGCCCGGACACAGAACCGCCTTTGCCCTCAGGTTATGGCGGAGCCGGCTAACGGAAAAATTGGGGCTGTCGAAATAGGTTACGTCGGGCTTGAACTTCAGGCGGGTACCGGTGTTGCGCTTGCCCACGGTATCGATCACTTCAAGCTCGGACGCTTTGTCGCCATTGGCGAACGTCATCCGGTGCAATTGGCCATCGCGCTTGATGGTTACTTCCAGATGGGTGGACAGTGCGTTGACTACGGATACACCGACACCGTGGAGACCACCGGAAAAGTTGTAGTTGCCCTGAGAGAATTTGCCGCCGGCGTGCAGGCGGGTAAGGATCAGTTCAACGCCAGGCAGGCCTTCCTCTTTGTGCAAATCCACGGGCATGCCGCGGCCGTCATCTTCAACGCTCAGCGAGCCATCGCTGTACAACACCACGTCGATGCGTTTGGCGTGCCCTGCCAGCGCCTCATCCACACTGTTGTCGATAACTTCCTGCGCCAGGTGATTGGGCCGACTGGTGTCTGTATACATCCCCGGCCGCTTGCGCACCGGATCCAGGCCGCTCAGTACTTCAATAGCATCGGCGTTATATTGTTGCTGGCTCATGGGCAGGAACTGACTCCGCGATTGATATGAAAAGCTGAGCCATAGCTTAGGGATTCGTGAGGAAAGATCAACGGTTGTTTTCGGCGCGGGTGATCTGGATATCATCCCAGCCTTCAGCGGTCACCGCGATGACCGCGCAGGGGGTGGTGAGCGCCTGGGTGACGATGGTGCCAGGGGCGGGTTCAGCCACTCTGACCCTCAGCTCCAGGGTTCCGCCACGGATCTCAGAGGAGTCAAGGGTGACACTGTAGCCGCCGGTTGGCTTCTGGCCAATTGAAGCCAAAACGATGTGTTCTCTTTCAAACTCAATAGTTTTGAGCGCCTCGAGAGAGAGGTTTCGCCCGGGCAACGCTTCCAGCTTCTGAACGTCCTGACGGCTTGCCAGATGAATATGGCCGGGGGCCGTAAGGCCACAGTGCGCCGACTGCGTGATCTGGCGAGCTAGCGGCCCACCTTCTGCGGTTTCTGAACGACTGCTTGCACATCCGGATAGCATCAGCGTTGCTGCCAGAAGACAGACAGCGCGAAAGTGAATGGGCATCAACGATTGACCTCCAGGTTTCTCACCGGCTCAGCAGCTGTGCTCCCAGGTTTTTTTAAACGATAGCCCTCGAAGCCGATGCGGGGCAAACCCATGGAAGCAATGGTCGGGCGCCGGAAGCTCGTGCTCAGAGTAACGCCGGTGACCCGCTCTTCCCCGATGACGATCTTCTCTGGCAAGCCATTTACCGGGTACTCGGCACAGGCCTCACCGCTCTCACAAATAAAGCCATTGTTGTCCATGTCCGTTCCGGCCACCAGGAAATACTCCCCGGGTTCTATGTCGTCGAAGGAGAAGCTGTAACTTCCATCGCGGGCCGTCACCACGCGCTGTTCGATGGTTTCGCGGCTTTCATCAGGGCTTACCAGCAGTACATAATGGCGACCTGCGTCTCGCTCATCAGCCAATTCCCTGAGGTCTATCGAAACTGGAACCTTCAGGGTTCCGGTTTCGCCACCAGCACTGTAGTCAATCTGAATCGTCGTCGCATAACTCTGCCCGTCAACGACATTTTCCTCCAATACCGAGACGGCCACCGAGCTCGGCAGAGAGCTGCCAGCTGAAAGCGCCGGATCGAGAGAGATCAAATTTGAATCGAAGGCAACGTTATCAACTAAGACCGATTCGCCTTCGGGATAAACGGTAAAATCAAGCTCGCTATTGAAGCGTGCCCGGTCAAACTCGATAGCAGAAGGCGAAGAAAGGACTATCGTGCTCACGGATCCGTCCAGAGCCGCGTCAACTGACTTGAGCGCATTTATCAGACCAGCACCATATTCGGTACTGTTGCCTACGTTCTCTGTCAGCACACCACTGACCATCCAGGCCCGAAACTGGCCAGGAGTAACTCCCTCAGGATTTGCCCCTTTCATCAAGGCATAAACGCCTGCAACGTGCGGAGCAGCCATTGAGGTACCCTGTAATCCTGCATAGGAGCGGATAAAGTCACCACCATCATCAACCCCCCAGGTGCTGATGACCAGGTCGGCGTTACCATCCAGATTCGCGTCTCTGGTCGCATCCCCGCCCGGCGCAACAAGATCCACTGAACCACCAAAATTGGAGTATGAGGCGCGCACCTTCCCCGCATCGACTGCGCCAACGCCAATAACTCGCTCAAAGGCCGCTGGATAGGTCAACTCATCTGTACCCTGATTGCCAGCCGCAGCGACAACCAGCTTTCCATTTTCATCAGCCCGGTTTATGGCTGCTTCCAATACTGTGCTCGGACCAACGCCTCCGAGGCTCAGGTTTATGACATCGATATCGGGGTTGTCGGCAGCCCAATTTACCGCTGCGACAAGGTCATCCAGCGTGCCCGCCCCATCACGCCCAAGCACTCTGACAGGCCAGAGTGTTGCCGCCGGCGCAACGCCGTCCACGCCGGCAGAATCCTGAAGCGCAGCCACAATGCCCGCAACATGGGTTCCATGGAAGTTACTGCTCTGAGGTTTACCGTCACCCGGATCAGCCGGGTTGTTGTCATAGCCCAAGGGGTCATTGAACTGTGGATCGATATCCACTTCAGCAGACACATAATCGAGAATTCGTCCGGAATTGAACGGAATGACATTGGTGTCCAGGTCCAGGTGCCAATCGCCATAGGTTTGCGGAGTGGAAGTGAACAGGCCGGTGTCCATCACAGCCACTCCAACCGAGTTACCAAGGGTCGGCGCCGCTTGCCAGGCAAGGGGCGTACTGATGAGAGGCAGATTCCATTGCAAAGATGACAGATCCCGGTCCGCCAGAGCCCGGTAGATATAGTTTGGCTCTGCCACCTGCACGCCCGGCTGCGACTTCAGACTGGTAATCCAACGAAGGGTCTGGTCCCGCAGGGCCCCGGAAGCGCTGGACGATTGGGAAGCGACGACACCAACAGGCTCACGCCTTACTAACCAGGCCCCCTGCCCCAGTGATTTCGCAGAGGAGGCCGACAAAGCTCCTGCGAGACCCTGCGGATCCAGGCGCCCCTGCTCTTGCCGCGACACCACCACAATGGCCTCGTCCGGGACAAACTCCGGCTGGCTGTAATAAGAGCTCGAAAAATTAGTGACGCCGGTTGTCGAAACAGACAGCACGTACCGGAATGGACCCCCACCGGCTGTTCGGAGACTTATCTCTGCGGGCCCTTCCACGGGTGCAGTGACCATCAAGGCTGTGTCGCCGGCACCGAAATCGGAGTCCGAAGCGCCGCTCTGGTCGACCGACAGGCTAATCGAGGGGGCTAAAAAATCAGAATCCCTGAAAACCTGAACGGTAATCGTGCTGCCCGCTGCGAGATCCGCGCGGAATGTATCCTGCTCGTCAGCGAAATACTCGAAGATAAACTCGCCGGAATCGGGGTAGATGCCTGAAGTAGCGCTCAAATAGCCACCCAAAATACCTGTTGAAGGCACTAACTGGGCGGTACTGAAAGAATCGTTGGACACTGCTTCATTGACCCGACTGTCATCAGCCGTATCCGAATCCACTCGCGTTCCACTTTCGATAGAAATAGTTCCGCCCAGCCCGGGCTCCTGCGAATCGAGGCTGTCGCCACCGCCGCCACCTCCGCAACCCACGAGGAGAAATAGAGCTGAAAAAACTGAGATCAATTTTGATGAGACATCAAACGACATAAGTCAGGCCACTGGCAGAAGATCGATTTTATTTCCTAGGGTATAACAAACACGTTCCTTGCGAGTGTTCGGTTTCGTTCAAACTACGTTTCCTCTTGTATTCCAGATGCAAAAAGCCGCCTGGAGTTTCCCTCAGGCGGCCCTCTTTATCTCACTTCAACATTACAACGCGTAGAATAGCATCGGCACAAAGGCCACGAACAACAGTGTGGGGCCCATCACAGCCAGGGGCAGCAGCAACCGCTCATAGCGATGCCAGAAGGAACCTGAGCGCTCTGCCGCCAGCACTTCGGTCTCGCCCACCACCTGGCGGGTGAGCAGGTGGTTCAGCGCCACTGGCGGGCTCAGGTAACCGAGCTCAAATGCCACCAGACACACAATCCAGAAGTGCAGCGGATCAATACCCAGCTGGATCGCCGGCTGGGCAATGGTCGCCGACACCAGGATTACCGCGCCGAACGGGTCCATGACCATGCCTATAACTGTGAGCATCACGACGATCACCAGCATGGCGATCCAGGGACTGGTCAGGTCCTCAGGGAAGAGCGCGTGAACAATATCCGAGCGTTCCAGGATACCGCCGAGGCAGATCGAAAACCCAATAAGCGCAAGCAGAGCTCCGATGTGCACCGCTGAATCGCTGGCAGCGGCGGAGCTTCGGCTCCAGAATGCCGGAGAGCGTGTCTGGCCCTGCTCCTCACTGTTTCGGCCGGAATCCAGGAGTACCAGGGCAAGCATAACCAATGGCAGGATCAACGGGGCACTGTACTCGTTGAACTTCAAGCCCAGAACAACCCAGATCGACAGGATAACCAGAGCCGCCACTGCAACATAAGGCAGCAGGGCCCGGCTTTCCGAAAGAGCCGCACGGAAGGCGCCGGGCGCCGGACGGGGCTTCCAGTTTCCCTGGGTCTTGCAGACAATCAGTGAAAACAGCGTTGCCGACATGATGAAGACCCAGAAGCCCCAGCTGTACATCTCCGTGGTCGTCACTTCCTTATTGAGAGCCGCGACGACAACAATCAGCAGGCATGGGTTGAGGACCACCCCGAGGCTTCCCGACATGGCAGTCGTTGCCAGGGAAAGCTGCCGCCCTGCCCCGGCCCGGCGCAGCTCGTCATAGACAACACCACCCACGGCCAGGATGAAAATGCCCGATGCGCCGGTGAACGCGGTCGGAAACGCCGTTGCGAAGATGATCACCGAAGCCAGCATCGGCGCTGGCAGATTAAAAGGTTTGATGAGATTGAGCAGGAGCTCGGGAATCCTGGTCTGCTTCAGCATCATGCCCACCAGCACATAAAGGCCGATATTGATGAACATGGATGACAGATTGGACATCATTCCAAAGTAGATCGCCAGGCCCGAGGCATACCCGTCTACCAGGAAGAAATAACTCATGGCGATCAGGCCCATGGCACAGTACAGAGGAATCACCAGACCGGACGAGGCGGCAAGACCGCCGGGGCGGATACGTTCCGGGACGTTCAGGAAACGCACTGCATTGATCACCATAAAGAGGCCGAAGACCCCGCCCCAGGCATATTGAAGGCTCATCGTACCCTCCGAACCCGGCGACGTGGCCAGCTTGCCCAGGTAAGCGTTCAGCGACAGCACCATCAGACCATTAACCACAAACTGCACACCCTGGCTCAGCCGCCATTCAGCTCGATTGCGGGGCAGGCGCAACGCTATGTGGTCCGTGTCCAGCGCAGCGATTGCCGCAGCCATCGCGAACATCGCAATGAACAGGTACTTGGTTAGCTCAATGTTCTCGAGCAGGAAGTCCGCAAGTCCCTGCTCTACCGTCTTGAACGCCCCTAGGGCTGGCGTAGCGTGGGCCAGGTTCTGTTCATAGACGTCGTATTGCTGCTGGCAGAGTTCCAGATTGCTCTGTAGCGATTTGCGGATGGCATCGGGATTGGGCGGTGAGCTGAACAGGTCATCGGGGTCGGGCTTGTAATTGGCCACCCGGCGAGCCACTTCGGCATCAACATCCATTTCCAACTGACAGGACGGCTCTGTCGCCTCGGGATTCAGCAGATAATAGTTCGGCCAGGTCTGTTCTCCGACCCAGAGCAACCGGGAATGGAGCGAGTTGCCCATCCCCAGCAGCAGGGTAAACAGCAGGAGAAGCAGCAGAACCGCCCCGTAAATGCGATGTACGGGGTAGAGGGTCCGTGCTGCCGGAGCGGTAATTGCTCGCCAGTTCATGATGGTTCCGCCCCGTTATTCGCGGTTGTCCGCGGTGCACTCGGCTGCAGCAGGGTTACTTGCACAGCGGATCTTGCTGAGCAGCCCCATCATTTTCGGGTGATACACATCCGGCGCCCCGTTCAGGCCATCGCGCATCTCGATCCGGTTCTCCCGGAACATCTCCTGATAGCCGCGGATGTCTTTTTCAGGAATGCGCACCCATTTTTCTTCGGGAATGGCTGCTTCCTGGCCTTCAATCAGCCCCATGGCCTGAGGAAACATATTCCAGGCAACTTCACGGGCTTTCTGGGCTGTGTCGTCGTCCAGCACGTCATCACGGGCAACCATCTGAAGCGTCAGCTGTGCCAGCGGATAGTCCACAACCCCACCGCTTTCGCCGATGCCCTTATAGAGTTCCAGAGCTTCGTAAGCAAAGGCCGGCGCATAGGCGGTATCCACCGAACCGTTGTTAAATTTGCCGGCGAAGTTGGTGATGTCAGAGGGCACGACCGTGGCCTTGACGAAGTTCACCATGTGAATCGCGTCTTTCTGATAGTCGAGGGTTGCCATTCGCTTGCCCGCCAGCTCGCCGGCAGTATCAATACTGCGATCATTTACAAACAGGTAACCGGCACCCACCGGTATGATGCCGAGCACTTCGTAACCGTTATCCTTCATCAATGGCGCGGCTTTCGGCTGCGCCAGCGTGGCCAACAAGGTTTTCAGGTTGTCGTAGGTGGGCAGCGCTCCCACAGCGCTGATGCTGCCCGTGAACTTGTTGAATGGACGAATCCGGATGTCTGTGGCGGCAACGGCATCGCATTGTCCGGCGTTAAAATCACCGATCGCCACGCCCTCATCGGTGTAGGGTTTCAGCTCGAAATCCACGCCGTGGCCCTTCATCTCTAGCGCATAGTCTTTGACGAAGTTGTAGAAGTCGCCATTGGCGCCGATTACATCGAACACGCACATGGAAACAGACTGTGCCGATGCCAGCGGAGCGGCGGCCACAAGGGCCATGGCAGCGAGGGATTTGCGGATCATATCGACCTCCGGGTCATTCTTGTGTTTGTCAGTTTTCAGAGGATGTCGGCAACCTGCCTTAGAGCAGGTCGTCCAGATTCATGGTTTCGACGTTTTCGGTTTGCCGCTCAGGGCTCATCCTGCCGAAGAAGGATTGCGGCGTCCGGTAGCCGTAATTGGCGGTCCAGTGTTTGTCAGAAGAGAAGCGCACCACGCCCGCCGCGACTTCATCCACCAGACGATACTCGTCCCAGACCTCCATAGTTGCATCGGCCGCGGCGAAACTGGCGATGGCTTGCTCAAGCTTTTCCGGGCGACCAAAGGTTTCGGCGGCGACCGCTTGAAGCGCGTGCGGAACCCGCATGCCTTTCTCAACCCCCAGTTCCCGGCTGTGCTCAAGCACCTGCCAGGGGTCCGGCGCCAGAGCCGGACGGGTGTCGGGCAGCAGCAGCCAGACCAGGGCCCGGATGGCGTTTGGCATACCACCCCACTTTTCATTGTCCAGACAGGTAGCGGCACGCTCGGCCTGGGGAGCGATATTCCTGGGGACTCCGGCCATGGCGCCGGAATTGGCATCGTTTACGATTGCCTGCATACCGGTCAGCAAGCCCAGCAGGAAGGTGATTTCGTCCTGTTCGGTGAACAGAAAGGGGCACTCGAGGGGTTCAGCAGCGGGATCGAACTCGTAGGCGGCCATTGCTCGCTTAAAGGAGGCATACCGACGTTTCGCGGTCAGCGCATTCAATCGCTTTGCCACTTCCCTGGCGTCCTTTGCCGCTTCCACATCTCCCTCATAATCCGCTCTGAGATAGGCGAGCTCAGCCTCCCAGGCCTTGTACTCCGCACAATTGCCTGCCAGAAGCATCAACAGGGAGCCGGTGGTGTCAGGTGCATCGGTGACCCGCGAGAAGGAATAGAGCAGCGGATCCACGCCCTCGCCCAGCGCACACGCCATCTGGGTGTCGGACATCTGCAACACGTAGGGCGTGGCTTCGCCCTCCGAATAATTGGAGAGCACAACGCCGGTGGTGGTGTAGATGGGGTTGGCCGAGCAACCTGTGAGTATGGCAACGGCTGCCAGCGAGAGAGCCTTGAGGCGAGCCGCAAAGACATGCGGTCCGAGCTTTGCCAGAGAGGAGATCATATTTCACCCTGCATCACGTTGTTTTTGTTTGCCCGATCTGAACTCGGTTTTTGTCAACGGGTGCAAGAATGCGGTGAAAACTGTCCTACAAAAATGGCTCGAATGCCGATTTTGTTATGCCGATCGGGCCAATGGCCCGGAAGGAAAGGAATTTGCCAGAATATTATTGATATAAAACAATGACTTTTGAAAACGCCAATCCGCTTACAGAGCCATCATTGCCATTACCTGATCGGTCAGGCCATCCAGTGTCAGCCCTCCCCGCTCCGGTTTGTACCAGGTTACGGTCCAGCTGAGAGCGCCGGTCAACATCCTTCGAACAACGAAGGGATCCGCCTCCAGCGCGCCCTCGCGCTTCAATGATTCCAGCACATCCAGCCACAGTTTCTCGTAGATGTCCCGAAGTTCCAGCACTTCGCCCTGGGACGGGGCCGACAGACTCCGCCATTCAAATACCAGGACTGCCATCGCTTCGCCGGTCTGGCCATTGATAGATTCAAGTTCCGCGCGGATCAGTCCACGAAGCTTCTGCCTGCTGGTATCGGCGGCCTCCAGAGCCGCCTGCATGAGCGCGGTGTTCAGCCGGATGGTTTCTACCATCACTGCCTTGAGGATCTCTTCCTTGGTTCGAAAGTGGTGGAACAGGCTGCCGGACTGAATACCCACGGCAGCGGCAAGGTCACGAACTGTAGTGCGCTCGTAGCCTTTTTCCCGGAACAGCCGAGCCGCCTCAGTGAGCAGACGGCCGCGAGCGCCTTTGGGGTCTGACACAAGGTTTTCTGCGATCAGGGACTGGAGGATCTGGTTCTGGCTCACTACGGCTACTCGGTTGGCATAAGAGGCCTTTAATTCTACCTGAAACATGCCTGTTTACAAACCAAGCGCTTGCTTGGTATTGTCATCTCCATCGTGTGGCAAAACCGCCACCGCTCCCATTTTCAATCAGCAATCATTTACAGGGCACAGGAAGATGGCTGAATCCCCCAACACTGTTCGCATCGGATGCTCCGCCGCCTTCTGGGGCGACACGGAAACGGCTGCCGCGCAGCTGGTCCACAAGGGCAATATCGACTATCTGGTAGCCGATTATCTGGCCGAAATCACCATGTCGATCATGGCGGGCCAGAAAATGAAGGACCCATCCCAGGGGTATGCGCGGGATTTCGTACAGACGGTCATGGGCCCCTTGCTCGATGACATCAAGGAAAAGGGCATTCGGGTGCTGGCCAACGCCGGCGGCGTCAACCCGGTGGCCTGTCGTGACGCCCTTCAGGCTCTCTGTGAAAAAGCCGGCGTGGACATGAAGATCGCCCTGGTTCTGGGCGACGACCTTCTGATGAAAAAGAAAAATCTCGCAGATATGGGCGTCAAGGAGATGGGTTCCGGCCAACCGATGCCCGCAATGATGGTCAGCCTGAATGCCTATCTGGGAGCGCCAGGTCTGGTTGCGGCTCTGGAACAGGGCGCGGACATCGTTATTACCGGCCGGGTGGCAGACAGTGCCCTGGTATTGGCACCGCTGGTGCACGAGTTCGGCTGGAGCTGGCAAGACTACGACAAACTGGCGCAGGGCAGCCTGGCCGGGCATCTGCTCGAGTGCGGTGCCCAGGCCACCGGCGGCAACTTCACCGACTGGGAAGCGGTAGCTGGCGGCTACGCCAACATGGGATTCCCGATAGCCGAAGTGAGTGCCAACGGCGACTTTTTTATCACCAAGCCCGAAGACACCGGCGGGCTGGTTAGTCGTGGCACAGTTGCGGAACAGCTGGTCTACGAAATCGGTGACCCAAGGGCCTACCTGCTGCCTGACGTTACCTGCGATTTCACAGGTGTAGAGCTGGAGGAAACCGGTAAAGACCGTGTACAGGTGCGGGGCGCACGGGGGCTACCACCCACCGACAGTTACAAGGTATCGGGCACCTGGCCGGATGGTTTCAAGTGCACGGTTACCTTCCTGCTGGCAGGCATGAATGCCAGGGCCAAGGCCCAGACTGTCGCACAGGCCATTCTGGCCAAGACCTCACGCATGTTCAGCGAACGTGGCCTGCCTGATTACAGCGAAACCAGTATTGAGCTTCTGGGTACGGAAACGACCTACGGTGCTCATGGCCGTGGCGAGGATTGCCGCGAAGTAGTGGTCAAGATCAGCACCGCCCATCCCAAGAAAGAGGCCCTTGTACTGTTTTCCCGCGAGATTGCCCAGGCAGCCACGGGGATGGCACCGGGAATCACCGGGATTGTGGGTGGCCGGCCGACCGTGTGGCCGAAGATCCGGTTGTATTCATGCCTGGTGCCGAAAACGGAAGTTGATGTGTCCGTGGATCTGGGCGGCGAGCGGCAAACCGTTGGAGTCGAAACCAGCGGCGGTTTCGATAACAGCGACCTCCAGCCCCAGTCGTTCACACACGAGACAGACGAAACGGACACCACTGTGCCGCTGGTGAAGCTTGCCTGGGCCCGCAGCGGTGACAAGGGCGACCACACCAACATTGGCGTGATCGCCCGCAAACCGGAATTTCTGCCGTTCATTGAAACCGCGCTGACGGAAGCGGCGGTTGCGGACTGGATGGCCCATACCCTGAATCCGGAAACCGGCCGGGTGACCCGCTGGGCCATGCCCGGGCTGAAGGCCATCAATTTCCTGCTGGAGCACAGCCTTGGCGGCGGTGGCGTGGCCAGCCTGCGGATTGATCCACAAGGGAAGGCGTTTGCGCAGCAGCTATTGGAGTTTCCGGTGCCTGTTCCTTCTGGTCTGGTTAAAGATTGATTTATTGGTGCATGCACTCTGGTTGATAGCGCGTTCCGGGACACGCCGTGAATACATCCATGTAGGCTTGATCGCAGCATCCTTGCTGCTCACAGTCCCGAAACGCGCTACCAACCAGAGCGCCCGAACTTTGAAAGGGTCTTCGTTACTATGAGCTATCAGTCTGTGTTTCATCCCGACTTGTTTAAGGGCCAGGTGTATATTGTTACCGGCGGCGGTTCTGGTATTGGCCGGTGTACGGCCCATGAACTCGCTGCCCTGGGCGCACGGGTTGCCCTGGTCGGCCGCAAGGCCGAGAAAGTGGAATCTGTGAAAGCAGAGATCACCGAGGACGGCGGCATTGCGTCCGCCCATGTCTGTGATATCCGTGAAGAGGACTCGGTCAAGGCCACGGTGAAGGCGATCATTGCCGAACACGGAGGCCTGAATGGTTTGGTGAACAATGCCGGCGGGCAGTTCCAGGCGCCGCTGACCGGGATCAACCAGAAGGGCTGGGAGACGGTGGTTCGAACCAATCTGACCGGCGGCTTCCTGATGGCACGGGAATCCTACACCCAGGCGCTGTCAAAAACCGGGGGCGCTATTGTAAATATCGTGGCCGATATGTGGGGTGGTATGCCCGGCATGGGACACTCCGGCGCCGCCAGGGCCGGCATGGTGAACTTTACCCAGACAGCCGCCGTTGAGTGGGGCGCGTCCGGGGTTCGTGTAAACGCAGTCGCTCCGGGCTGGATTGCCTCCAGTGGCATGGATAACTACCCCGAACACATGAAGCAGTGGATTCGCAGCCTTGGTGATAACGTCCCGATCAAACGCATGGGCACCGAATCCGAAGTCAGCTCGGCCATCTGTTTTTTACTCAGCCCTGGCGCAGCGTTTATCAGCGGGGATTGTCTGCGGATCGACGGCGGTGCGTCACAGGGAGGTCGGGTCTGGCCGCTACCGAAAGCCAAGAACAACGAACCCTACAACGGCTTTCACCGGGCCATCACCCCGAAAGTTCTGAGCGACGACTGAGGAGCCGACCATGCAGGTACTTGAATCCACGGTAAGCTCCACGTCCGAGGACTTCCGCACCAACGCCGAAGCCATGGACGCCCACATCACCACGTTCCGGGACGTTGAGCAAAAGGTTCTGGATTTGGCGGAAGCCGCCCGGGAGAAGTTCATCAAACGGGGCAAGCTGCTCCCGAGGGACCGTATTAACCGGTTGCTGGACCGCGGCACGCCCTTTCTGGAACTCTGCTCCCTGGCAGGCTACAAGATGCACGACGACAAGGACGGCAGCCTCGCCGGCGGCGGGATCATCGCCGGTATCGGTTATGTGAGCGGCATCCGCTGTCTGGTGGTGGCCAGCAACAGCGCCATCAAAGGCGGCACCATTACCCCTGCCGGCCTGGACAAGACGCTGCGCCTGCAGCAGATCGCCATGGAAAACAAGCTGCCGGTGGTATCCCTTTCCGAGAGCGGCGGCGCCAACCTGAACTACGCCACTGATATTTTCGTGCTCGGCGCCCGGGGCTTTGCCAATCAGGCGCGGATGTCGGCTGCGGGCATTCCCCAGGTCACCGTAGTTCACGGCAATGCCACTGCCGGCGGCGCCTACCAGCCGGGTCTGTCCGACTACGTGATCGTGGTGCGCGAACAAGCCAAGATGTTCCTGGCCGGCCCACCACTGCTGAAGGCAGCA
The DNA here is from genome assembly GCF_002933295.1 of Marinobacter flavimaris. Taxonomy (GTDB): domain Bacteria; phylum Pseudomonadota; class Gammaproteobacteria; order Pseudomonadales; family Oleiphilaceae; genus Marinobacter; species Marinobacter flavimaris. Next base: position 165,857 of record NZ_PSSW01000001.1, on the reverse strand, counting down.
ACCGGCGAAGTTGCCACCGATGAGGAACTTGGCGGCGCGGAGATGCATGCGACCGTGGCAGGAACGGCAGAGTACCTGGCCGAAGACGACGCCGACGGCATCCGCCAGGCCAGAAACATCCTCGAAGCCCTGCCCTGGAACGAGCAGCTGCCACCCCGGCGCGAACTTCAATGGGAGGAACCGCTCTACCCGGCCGAGGAGCTGTTGGGTGTCATCCCGGCGGATTCCAAAAAGCCCTACGATGTGCGCGAAATCCTCGCCCGCATTGCCGACGGTTCAAAGTTCATGGACTTCAAGAACGAGTTCGACGACCAGACCGTCTGCGGCACCATCCGAATTGAAGGTCATTCAGTCGGCATCATCGGCAACAACGGCCCGATCACCCCGGCTGGATCCGCCAAGGCCGCCCAGTTCATCCAGCTCTGCGACCAGGCCGGAACGCCCCTTTTGTTCCTGCATAACACCACCGGTTTCATGGTGGGTACTCACTCAGAGCAGAACGGCATCATCAAACACGGCTCGAAAATGATCCAGGCTGTGGCCAACTGTCGGGTGCCAAAGGTCGCAATTGTCATCGGCGGTTCCTATGGTGCAGGTAACTACGCCATGTGCGGACGTGGCCTGGACCCGAGGTTCATCTTCGCCTGGCCCAACAGCCGAACCGCGGTTATGGGGCCGGCACAGGCAGGCAAGGTGATGCGTATCGTAGCTGAAGACAAGCAGCGCCGCGGCGGCATGGAGCCGGATCCGAAGACACTGGATTTTCTGGAGCAGGCCACGGCGAAGAAACTGGAGGAAGGCTCAACGGCGCTGTTCGGAACGGCCAGATTGTGGGACGACGGGCTAATCGATCCGCGGGATACGCGGCGCGTTCTGGCCCTGGTTCTGGACGTTTGCCGGGAAGCCGAGGCTCGGCAGTTGCGGCCCAATACCTTTGGTGTGGCCCGCCTGTAGGTCTGCTTGTTTTGCGGGAGGAACCGGTTGGGACACCCTGCCCAAAAAACGCTACGAGCACATCCATGTGCGCTTGGCGTCGGCCATCCCTGGCCGCCGACATTTTTGGACAGGGTGTCCCAACCGGCTCTCCGAGATTCAGAGTTAACGCTTAAAACCAGCATGCTTTTCAGCGGCAGCATGCAAAAAACAACGGTAGGTCGGATTACTCATTCGGTTAAGCCGACCTACAAAAACAACAAGCCTGCCAGCAGGCAGCAACCAGTTTGCAGACGTAAGCGGCTGTGTGGGATCGGTTTCAGAAAATGTCGGCGGCCAGGGATGGCCGACGCCAAGCGCACATGGATGTGCTCGTAGCGGTTTTCTGGAAGCGGCCCCACACACCTGCCGCCAAGCTAAAGAACGTGCACCAAAACAAATACGGCACGAACTCTCTACCAGCAGGAGAACAAGAACGTGAAATTCACAGCCGAACACGAAGCCCTCAGAAAAACGGTCCGCGATTTCGTGGAGAAGGAAATCAATCCCCACTGCGACGAATGGGAAGCCGCCGGGGAATTCCCGATTCATGAACTGTTCAAAAAGCTCGGAAACCTCGGAATCCTCGGGATCCAGAAGCCCGAAGAATACGGTGGTATGGGGCTGGATTACAGCTACAACCTCGTGGCTGCGGAAGAGCTTGGCATGGCCCATTGTGGTGGTGTGCCGCTGGCCATCGGGGTTCAGACCGATATGTGTACCCCGGCCATTTCCCGGTTTGGTTCCGATGAACTGAAACGCAGTTTCCTCGCGCCGGCCATTGCCGGCGACATGGTGGGATGTATTGGCGTCAGTGAAGTTGGCGCAGGTTCTGATGTAGCGGGAATGAAAACCACTGCCAAGAAAGACGGCGACGACTACATCATCAACGGCTCCAAGATGTGGATTACCAACAGCCCCAAATCCGACTTCATCTGCTTGCTGGCCAACACCTCGGACGACAAGCCCCACAAGAACAAGTCTTTGATCATCGTGCCCACGAAAACGCCGGGCATCTCCTTCAGCCCGCACCTGAACAAGCTCGGCATGCGCTCTTCCGAAACCGCGCAGATTTTCTTTGACGACGTCCGTGTGCCCCAGCGCTACCGGATCGGCGCCGAGGGCACCGGTTTCATGATGCAGATGTTGCAGTTCCAGGAGGAGCGGATCTGGGGTGCGGCGAACGTGATCAAGGCGCTGGAGAACTGCATCACCAAGACCATCGAGTACTGTCGCGAGCGGAAGACCTTCGGCCAGCCACTGATCGACAACCAGGTAATCCACTTCCGCCTGGCCGAACTGCAAACCGAAGTCGAGGCCCTGCGCGCCCTCACCTACCAGGCCTGCGAGCTGCACGTTGAAGGCAAGGATGTCACCCGCCTGGCCTCCATGGCCAAACTCAAGGCCGGACGTCTTGGGCGTGAGGTTACAGATAGCTGCCTGCAGTACTGGGGCGGTAACGGTTACATGTGGGACAACCCGATCTCCCGGGCGCATCGGGATGTTCGGCTGGTCTCCATCGGCGGTGGTGCCGACGAAATCATGCTGGGAATTATCTGCAAGATGATGGGCACCCTTCCGGGCAAGAAGCGCGAATAACAAACGGACGGTGGAGTCACTTATGGACCAGGTACCGCATTGCGAAACACTGCTTCTGGAAAAACAGGGCCCAACCCTGTTTATCACCATCAACCGACCGGACGTGCGCAACGCCATGAGCCTCGAGATGGTGGCGGAACTGTCCGCGGTGTTCACCCAGATTGAAAACGACCTGCACATTCGCGCCGTCGTCATCCGGGGCGCCGGTGGGCACTTCTGCGCCGGTGGTGATATCAAAGACATGGCCGGAGCCCGCGGCCAGAAAGCGGCCGAGGGTGAGGCGGACCCGTTCTATCGTCTGAACCGCGCCTTCGGTCAGATGATTCAACAGGTCAACGAATCCTCGAAAGTGGTCATCGCGATCACCGAAGGCGCCGTCATGGGCGGTGGATTCGGTTTGGCCTGCGTTTCCGACGTCGCCATCGCCGGGCCGAGCGCCAAGTTCGGCATGCCAGAAACCTCTCTCGGCGTGATTCCCGCGCAGATTGCGCCGTTTGTGGTTGAACGAATCGGCCTCACTCAGGCCCGACGGCTGGCCCTGCTGGGTTTGAGAATCGATGCGAACCAAGCATGCAGTCTTGGCATTGTTCACCAGGCGGCTTCTTCAGAGGATGAACTGGAAGAGATGCTGACAAGCGCTCTGGATCGTGTCCGCCACTGCGCACCGGTTGCCACGGCAGAAACCAAAGCGTTGCTACACAGGGTTGGCCATGAACCCATGAGCGGTTTGCTGGACAGCGCGGCTGAAAAATTTGCGGAAGCCATCCGGGGAAGCGAAGGAACGGAGGGCACCATGGCCTTCATGCAAAAACGTCCACCAGCCTGGGCGGGCGAATCCGAATGATGCGGAGCGAGGTTGGGAGCCGTCTGGCTTCCAGAAAATGTAGAGGGCCATGGATGGCCCGAAACAAGCGCACATGGATGTGCTCGTAGCGGTTTTCTGGAAGCCAGACGGCTTCCGGCCTCGCGGCGAACTCCACAGGGGAAAACAAGAACATGCTAAAAAAACTGTTAATAGCCAACCGCGGCGAAATCGCAGTCCGGGTGATCCGCACTGCGAAAGCTCTGGGTTACCGCACCGTGGCCGTCTACTCCGAAGCCGACGCCAAAGCCATGCACGTGGAACTCGCCGACGAGGCCGTCTGCATTGGCCCGGCACAGGTATCCGCCTCCTACCTGAACAGCGATGCAATTCTTGAAGCCGCCCGCAAAACCGGCGCCGACTGCATCCACCCGGGATACGGCTTCCTCTCTGAGAATGCCGCCTTCGCCAACGCCTGCAAAGACGCCGGATTGGTGTTCGTTGGCCCTCCCGCCTCGGCCATCGAACTCATGGGCAGCAAGCGCCGATCCAAAATCGCCATGCAGGAAGCCGGCGTGCCAGTGGTGCCTGGCTATGAAGGCGACAACGCCAACGACGACGAACTGATCGCCGCCGCCAAAGACATCGGCTACCCCCTCATGATCAAAGCCTCTGCCGGCGGTGGTGGTCGCGGCATGCGCCTGGTTGAGAGTGAATCCGAACTGGCCGACAACATCAAACGGGCCCGTTCCGAATCAAAACAGGCCTTCGGCGACGACGAACTGATCCTGGAAAAAGCCGTGATTGAGCCCCGCCACGTGGAAATCCAGGTGTTTGCGGATCGCCACGGCAATGCGGTCTACCTCGGCGAACGGGACTGCTCAGTACAGCGCCGACACCAGAAAGTAGTGGAAGAAGCACCCTCCCCCTTTGTCACGCCGGAACTACGACAGGCCATGGGTGAGGCTGCAGTCAAAGCGGCTCTGGCCTGCAACTACGAAGGCGCCGGCACCGTCGAGTTCCTGGTCGACAAGCACCGAAGCTTCTACTTTCTGGAAATGAACACCCGCTTGCAGGTAGAGCATCCGGTCACCGAACTCATTACCGGCCAGGACCTGGTCGCCTGGCAGCTCAACGTGGCTGAGGGACGGCCGCTGCCGCTCAGCCAGGACGATATTCACCTGAATGGCCATGCCATTGAGGTTCGACTCTATGCAGAGGACCCTGCCCACGGATTCACACCCCAGACCGGATCGCTATACGCCTTTGAACCAGCCGAAGGCGAAGGTTTACGGTTTGATACCGGGGTACGATCTGGAGATGCTATCACTCCCCACTACGACCCGATGCTGGCAAAAGTAATTGCCTGGGGCCAAAACCGAGATGAAGCCCGCCGGCGGCTGATCCGCTCGCTTGAGGACACAAGCGTGTTCGGCGTGACCACCAACCGCCATTTCCTGAGCCGGATTATCGCAGACGAGACTTTCGGGGCCGGCGGGGCGACCACGGCCTTCCTGCAGCAGGCCTTCAAGGACGATCCGTCCCTTCAGCCGCAAAACCTGACCATTCGCCAGTTGGCCCTGGCCGCCTGCGTGCTCGACCATGGCATTTCGGGCCAGAGCGCCTGGAGCAATGCGCCGGCCACCATGACGCCGATCAAGCTGGAAACCGGCGACACCACTGTCGAGCTACTGGTGACCCGCAGCGGCAGCCGGTTGTCTGTCAGTATGGGCGAAACCCGGCATTCCCTGGTACTTGAAAGCCAGAGGGATGGCCATTTGTGCATTATCGACAACGGCGTTCGTCAGGCCTGCCAATATCACCGCCAGGGCGATTCCCTATATTTGCAGGCGTTCGGGCAATCCTGGTCGGTGCGCGATGTTACCCACCAACCAGCCAGGACTGCTGGCGGCGCAGGCAGCGGTCGCATCCAGGCGACCATGGATGGCGCCATCATTGATGTGTTGGTTGAGGCTGGTCAGAGCGTTCACCAGGGCGATACGCTGGTGATACTGGAAGCCATGAAGATGGAGCATCCGGTAAAAGCAGACCGGGACGGCAGAGTCGCCGAGATTCTTGCGAGCAAGGGCGACCAGGTGAAACGCAGTCAGTTACTGGTCCAGATAACCGCCAACGAGACGGCCGAACAGGAGAACGAGGCATGAGTACCATGCGTGATCGCACCGTTTTTATCACCGGCGCCAGCCGTGGCATCGGCCGGGCCATCGCCCTCGCCGCCGCCCGTCAGGGCGCCAACGTAGTGATTGCCGCCAAATCAGACACGCCTCATCCGAAGCTGCCAGGCACGATCCATACGGTGGCGGAGGAAGTTCGGGATGCTGGAGGCAAAGCGCTACCGCTGGTTCTGGATGTCCGGGATGAAAAGCAGATCCGCCAGCGCATTGATGAGGCCGGCGAGCATTTTGGCGGCATCGACGCACTGGTAAACAACGCAGGCGCCATTCGGCTAACCGGTGTGGAAAACCTCAAGGTCAGCCGGTACGACCTGATGCATCAGGTCAATGCCCGGGCCGTCATGGCCTGCAGCCAGGCCGCACTGCCCTGGCTGAAACAGTCGGACCGGGCTCACATCCTGAGCCTGTCGCCGCCTCTGAATCTGAATACCCGGTGGTTCGCCCAATATGGCCCCTATACCACCACAAAATACGCCATGACCATGCTGAGCCTGGGCATGGCGGAGGAGTTCAGGCGGTACGGCATTGCGGTTAACACGCTGTGGCCAAAAACGCTGATTGCCACGGCAGCCATCGAATTTGAGGTTGGCGGGCCCCAGATGATGGCCCAGGGCAGGAAGCCGGACATCATGGCCGATGCTGCTGTCAGCATCCTCAACCGGTCGTCTGAGACTATGACTGGTCAGACCCTGATCGACGAGGACCTGCTACGGCAGGACGGTATCACCGACTTCGAGCATTACCGGTATGAGCCGGGCGATAAGCCCCTGATGCCGGACCTGTTTCTGGACTGAACCCGAGGCATGCGTTGTTCCGGGTTCAACGTCCACACAATAAAAGGGACCAATGGAAACACCATGAGCCAAGACAACGTATCCGCACTGGACATTGCCCGCAGCCTGCCCGGAATATTCCGGCGCTTGCCGGCCATAACCCGGGGGCTGTATTACTATGCCCTGAAAAACGAGAACCGTGAGCTTACGCTCGGCACTCTTATCGAAAGCAATGCCCGGAACCTGGGAAGCCGGCCCGCCATTCTGTTTGAAGACCGCTCGATCACATGGAGCGAATTGGATGGCTGGGCCAACCGCATTGCCCGCTACCTGCAGGACCAGGGGCTTGCCAAAGGGGATGCCATTGCGATCTTCCTTGAAAACCGCCCCGAATTGCTGGCCGTGGTAGCCGGCGCAGCCAAACTCGGCGTTGCCTGCGCCATGCTCAATACCTCCCAGAGAGGCAAGGTACTCGAACACAGCATCAACCTGATCGAGCCCAAAATGATGGTGGTTGGCGAGGAACTGGTCGAGGCGTTCGACGGCATAAGAACAGATCTCAAGACCGCCCATCCCCAGCCATTCCAGTTTCTGGCAGACACCAACACGCTGAACGCCTTTGGGGACGCACCAACCGGTTACGCCAACATGGCCGAGCAGGTCAGCACCTTCAACAGCGACGCCCCGGTTCTCAGCGATGCGCCGAAAATGGGCGATACCGCCATCTACCTGTTCACCTCCGGCACCACCGGCCTGCCCAAGGCCGCCCCGGGCTCACACCGCAAATTCATAATGGCCTACGGCGGGTTTGGCCTGATGTCTCTTGCCATGAAGCCGGAGGACGTTCTTTACTGCACGCTCCCCCTTTATCACGGCACCGCACTGCTGGTCTGCTGGGGCTCAGTCCTGGCCGGCGGCTCCGCCATTGCCCTGCGCCGCAAATTCTCCGCCAGCGCCTTCTGGGACGACGTTCGCTATTACCACGCCACCACCTTCGGCTACGTCGGCGAACTCTGCCGCTACCTGCTGAACCAGCCACCCAGCGAACAGGACCGGAACCATAGCCTCACCAAAATGATCGGCAACGGCCTCCGCCCGTCCATCTGGAAGGAATTCAAGGAGCGCTTCGGGATAGAGACAGTCGCAGAGCTCTACGCCTCCAGCGAAGGCAACATCGGCTTCAGCAACTTCTTCAACATGGACAACACCGTGGGCTTTTCCACCGCCCCCTACAAGCTGGTGAAATTCCACGACGGCACACGGGATCCAATTCGTAACGAAAAAGGCTTCATGCAGGAAGTGGCTAAAGGCGAGCCCGGCCTCTTGATCGGCGAGATCACCAAGAAATGGTCGTTCGAGGGTTACACCCAGAAAGAGGCCACGGAAAAATCGATCCTCCGCAACGCTTTCAAGAAGGACGACGCCTGGTTCAACACTGGCGATGTCCTGAAGGAGATCGGGTGCGGCCACCTGCAGTTCGTCGACCGTATGGGCGATACCTACCGCTGGAAGGGCGAAAACGTCTCAACAACGGAAGTGGAAAACATCATCGACGGCTCGGGGATGGTCGAGGAAGCCATCGTCTACGGCGTCGAGATTCCGGGCACCAACGGCAAGGCCGGCATGGTGACCCTGGTTCCCCACAGCAATGGCGGAGAGTTCGACGTGAACAGTTTGTTCGCCTATCTGAGGGACAATCTGCCGACCTATGCAGTTCCGGTATTCGTACGGGTAACCCACGCCATCGAGAAAACGGGGACGTTCAAGTACCGGAAGGTGGATATCCAGAAGCTGGGCTATTCGCTTCGGAATGGGGAGGAGGTCTATGCCTGGCTGCCCAGGACTGATGGGTATACCTTGCTGACGCGAGAGCTGGTTTCGGAGATTGACTCGGCTTCGGTCCGGTTTTGATGATTGGCCTTTTGTCTGGGCCCTAGCCTTATGGATTAGCGGATTGGTGAGGGTGGGCACCTCCTCCCAAAAACCGCTACAAGCACGTCCGTGTGCGCTTGTTTCGGGCCGTCCATGGCCCTCTACATTTTTGGGAGGAGGTGCCCACCCTCACCACCGGGCTGTTGCGTTATAGTCTCGATATTCAGAGATACCACTGATTCCAGAAGTTGCCGGTTGGAAGCACTTCCCAAAAATGTCGGCGGCCATGGATGGCCGACGCCAAGCGCACATGGATGTGCTCGTAGCGGTTTTTGGGAAGTGCTTCCAACCGGCAACCTCACAAAACTTTCAGGCTTTGATAAAACTCAGGAGCCGACTTTAAGCACAACCTTGCCGGTCGCTTTCCGCTCGGTCAAAGCCCCCAGTGCCTTTGCGTAATCCTCAAATTCGTAAACCGCACTGATCTTCGGATCAATCTTGCCCTCGGCATAGAGCTTCATCAGCTCCATCATGTTCTGGGCACTGGCCTCCGGCTCGCGTTGTGTGAAACTGCCCCAGAATACGCCAACAACGGAACAACCTTTCAGAAGCGTCAAATTTGCCGGGATTTTCGGGATCTCGCCGGCGGCGAAGCCGATGATCAGATGGCGGCCATTCCAGCCCATGGCGCGGAGGGCCTGTTCGGTGAAGTCACCGCCGACGGGGTCGTAGATGACATCCACGCCTTTGCTGTGAGTGAGCTTCTTCACCGCGTCTTTAAGAGGCTCTTCTGCGTAATTGATCAGCTCATCGGCGCCTGCTTCCTTGGCAACCGCTAGCTTTTCCGCGGAACTGGCGGCTGCAATAACCTTCGCGCCCATGGCCTTGCCGAGCTCAACCGTTGCCAGGCCCACGCCACCACTGGCGCCCAGAACCAGAAGCGATTCGCCAGGCTGAAGGTTGCCGCGCTGCTTGAGGGCATAATAGGAAGTTCCATAAACCATGGTGAAGGCCGCTGCCTTCTCGTCGGACATGCCATCGGGGACGGGGAGAAGATTCTGCTCCGGCACGATGACTTCTTCGGCAAAGGCGCCATAACCTGTCAACCCAGCAACACGGTCGCCTACCTTGAAGCGGGTTACCTTGTCGCCAACCTCGATAACCTCACCCGCCATTTCGCCACCCGGGGAAAAAGGCAGGCTTGGCTTCAACTGATATTTGTTCTCGATGATGAGGGTGTCCGGAAAATTCAGGCCGGCGGCTTTAACGCGCACTTTGACACCGCGGCCTTTCACTTCGGGGCTGGGAACTTCTTCGATGACCAGCTTCTCGGCCGGACCATATTCCTTGCAGAGGATGGCTTTCATGAGTGCTCCGTTTTTGTTTGATCGGATTCCAGGCGACAGGCGCCTGTGATTGTTATCCGTCAAGCTAAACAGAGTCTTAACATGAAGCAAATAAAGTTCTTTTATCTAAGCGCATAAGCGGCGCTTATTTCTCAGAGCGAGTCCATTCAGAGCATGGTCCCGCCGATCACGAGAGCGCCAACCAGAACCACCCCGGCCACAATCAGGCCAGTTTTCATTCCTGAGGACAGCACCTGAGGCGCGTCGCCGACAGATTTAGGATCATCACGGGTAGACAGATTCTGTTCCTGGCTGGAGTTGCGAACGAGCTCGATCATTTTCTCACACTGTTCAGAGGTGAACGCGGCCGGATCAAAGGATTCAAGTCCCTGATCATCCAGAAATGCCCGAACGTCCCTCGAAAGCGGCACGTATTTCATGGACCAGTTACTGAACGTTCGGCTCTTGAGGGGCTCTTCTATCAAGGTGACGATGTTGCGGTGGCGGTCATCCTTCAGGATCCTGTCATACGTGCGACGGACGGCGTCCTCTTCACCTTCCAGATACTGGAAAAACCGGTCGTTTCCGTAGTAGAGGCCACCGACCAACTGGTCTTTGGCATTGTTCTTACGGGAGGTCATCAGAATTCGTGCAACGTGGGGTTCAACACCCTTTTCCACCGGTTTGGCTTCGAACGTGGCTTCACTGGCATAGGCCAGACGCATCAGGGACATAGCAACTCCGTACAACAGGATACAGGTAAGTTGAATGCAAGATACGTTCAGAACTGTCGCTATGGATCACAGTCCGGAGGCCCGCGCTTTCTAACACCTATCTGGCCTCAGGTGAAAGCCATCCGCTTTTTCGCTATCCTGCGCGCTTTGACTTTAGGCATCCGGCCACTCCTGGCCTATCTCGGGGCTCCCCATGATCGACATCATCTACGTGCTTGAAATGGTTGGAATCGTCGCGTTTGCGATTTCCGGCATGATCGTGGCGCGCTCCAAAAATATGGATCCTGTGGGCGTATTTACCATCGGCTTCATCACGGCACTCGGTGGTGGCACCCTGCGCGATCTGATCATGGACAACCACCCTCTTTACTGGATCAAGCACGAAGAGCAACCGATGCTGATTCTGGCCATGGCGGTTGTCTTCAGCTATTGGAAAAAAGCAGAGCGGCTGCGGGAGTCAAGAATTGTGTTCCCCGACGCCATCGGACTCGGCGTTTTTTCCATCCTTGGCGCCCAACTGGCCCTGGATCTGGGACATTCCTGGTTTGTCGCGTCCCTGCTAGGAGTGATGACGGGCACCTTTGGCGGCGCCCTGCGGGACACCCTCTGTAACGAGGTCCCCTATATCTTTCGCAAAGACCAGATCTACGCCTCGATCTCATTCGCCGGATGCTGGCTGTACTTTGTCTGCCAGTGGTTCCTCGACAACGAGGTCCTGCCGCTGACCATTGGCCTGCTTTTTATCGTCATCGTGCGGATGCTGGCGGTCCGCTTCGATATCCGGCTCCAGCGTGACTCTCACAGCAACTAACGCCACATTCGCTTTGACGAACTGTCAATCATCCCTTGGCCTCAGGAGGCTGAGCCGGTAATATTGCCGTTTTTTCACGCAATTCAAGAATTCCGTCCAGACCAGACCCCCAAACACAAACTTTCAGCATCCTGTGAGGCAGACACCCGTCATGCTTGAACGACTGTTCCAACTCCAGGCCCACGGCACCACTGTTCGTAAAGAAGTGGTTGCGGGCATTACCACCTTCCTGACCATGGCGTACATCATCGTGGTCAACCCGAGCATCCTGTCATCGACCGGCATGGATTTCGGGGCTGTCTTTGTTGCGACCTGTCTTGCAGCCGTGATCGGCACCCTGATCATGGGGCTGTGGGCCAATTACCCGATCGCCATGGCACCAGGCATGGGGCTAAACGCCTTTTTCTCCTTCACGGTCGTCGGCAGCATGGGCTACAGCTGGCAAATAGCGCTCGGAGCGGTGTTCATCTCCGGCTTCCTGTTCTTCCTGCTGAGCATCTTCAAGGTGCGGGAATGGATCATCAACAGCATTCCCATGTCCCTGCGCTTCGGCATCTCCGCGGGCATTGGCTTCTTCCTGGCCCTGATCGCCCTGAAGAATGCCGGCATTGTTGTGGATCACCCCGCCACGCTTGTGGGGCTGGGCGAAGTGAAAGTGGCAGAGAGCCTGCTGTTTTTCGGCGGCTTCGTGCTGATTTGCGCACTGTCCTTCCGCCAGGTAACCGGCGCCGTCATGATTGGTATTATTGCGGTTACCGGCGTAGCCATGGCTCTGGGAATGGTGGAGTACAACGGTCTGGTTTCAGCACCCCCGAGCATAGCGCCGACGTTCATGCAGCTGGACCTGGCGGGCGCCCTGAATATCGGCATGATCAGCGTGATCTTTGCGTTTCTGTTCGTCGATCTGTTTGATACATCCGGCACCCTGATCGGCGCCGCACAGCGCGGTGGTCTCCTCGACAAGGACGGCAAACTGCCGCGCCTTGGCCGGGCCCTGATGTCGGACTCGGTTGCGACCATGTCCGGTGCTGCCCTCGGTACCTCAACCACCACCAGCTACATCGAATCCACCGCGGGCATCTCCGCCGGCGGCCGAACCGGCCTGACCGCTGTCGTGGTTGCCGTGCTGTTTCTTGCTTGTTTGCTGCTGTCACCGATTGCCAGCATCATCCCTGCCTACGCCACCGCACCGGCACTGCTTTACGTGGCGGTTCTGATGGCCAGCGGCCTCAAACTGATTGATTGGGAGGATGTCACTGATGCAGCCCCGGCTGTTGTCACCGCCCTGATGATGCCTTTGACCTTCTCCATTGCCAACGGCATCGCCCTGGGATTCATCACCTACGCCATTCTGAAGGCACTCAGTGGCCGCTGGGCAGATCTGAACGCCAGTGTTGTTATCATTGCGGTTGTGTTTGTTCTGAAATTCATTTTCCTGGATGCGGCCTGATCCACTTCCAGGGCATTAACCGGAACGTTTATGGATTATTTTTCTGAAAGCATCAAAAAGGCCATTCGCACGGTCCCGGACTGGCCAAAGCCGGGCGTGGCCTTTCGCGATATAACCACGGTACTGCAGGACAAGACTGCCTTCCGTAAACTGATTGATGCCTTCGTACACCGCTACCATGGACACAAGATTGATGCCGTGGCAGCGGTGGATGCGCGCGGCTTTATCATTGGCTCGGCACTGGCCTATGAGCTCAACGCCTCCCTGGTACTGGTACGCAAGAAAGGCAAGCTTCCGTTCGATACGCTGGTGGAGGACTACGAGCTTGAATACGGTACCGCCTCCGTGGAGCTGCACAAGGACGCTTTCAAGCCGGGCGACAACGTGGTTCTGGTGGATGATCTGATTGCCACTGGCGGCACGATGCTCGCCGCGACCCGTCTGATCCGCAGGATTGGCGCGGAAATTGTGGAAGTGGCAGCCATGATTGATCTGCCCGATCTCGGCGGCTCCCGCAAGCTGCAGGACGAAGGCCTTCAGGTTTATACTGTTTGCTCGTTTGAAGGGGAATAATCAACAGCAATCAGGAGGCGACCATGCCGGATTACCAACACCACTGGAAGGATGGCACACCCGTCCATCTGCCACTGGGAAAGATCGTCTGCATTGGTCGCAACTACGCCGAGCATGCCCGGGAGCTCAATAACCCGGTGCCGGATGAACCGCTGCTGTTCATCAAACCCGCAACCTCGGCGGTGCATATCACCCGTCCCCTGGATTTTCCAAGAGACCAGGGGGCGGTTCACTTCGAGACCGAACTGGCGGTTCTGATCGGTCGACCCTTGACCCGGGCTTCAGCCAGCGAAGCCAAATCCGCGATACTGGGCTACGGTCTGGCACTGGACCTGACTCTGCGGGATCTCCAGGGCAAACTCAAAGAAAAGGGCCAGCCATGGGAAAGAGCGAAGGGGTTCGATGGTGCCTGTCCGCTTTCGCCGTTTGTCGCGGCCGATAAGTTTCCCGATGCCCCCATTCACTTCACAATGGACATTGATGGCAACCGCCAGCAAACCGGCGATACCGGCGATATGCTCAACCCCATTATTCCCCTGATCGCTCACATCAGCAGCCAGTTCACTCTGCTGCCCGGCGATGTGGTGCTGACAGGAACACCAAAAGGCGTGGGCCCGCTGGTTTCTGGCCAGACCCTGTCGCTTGAACTGGAAGACCTGCTGTTCGTGGAGACCAAAGTGGTTTAACGTGCAGGGCCGGCTAAACCCAAATCCGGTCAAAGGCGTACATCTGTTTATGGCAAAGAAACCGGTAACCTCCCGACGTGGTCGCTTCTTCAAACTCGCTGGCATGACTGCCTCTGTGGCAGGGCAATATGCCGGCCAGCGTGCGCGCCGCCTGTTCCGCTCAGAAAATGACGAGGGCGCGCAGAGCGAAAGCTACACACGCATGGCCGACCAGATCGCCGATACCCTGGGCGAGCTGAAAGGGGCGGTCATGAAAGTCGGGCAAATCGCTTCCCAGACCCAGGACTTTCTGCCCAAGGAATTCTCGGACGCGCTCGAGAAGCTTCAGAAAGAAGCCCCGCCCATGCCTTTTGAAGTCATCGTGGGGCAGATCGAATCGGAACTGGGCAAACCGGTCTCCGAGCTTTTCGAGTACCTGCAGGAGACACCCTACGCTGCGGCTTCCATCGGCCAGGTGCATCGCGCCAGACTCCACGATGGCACCGATGTCATTGTGAAAATCCAGTACCCCGGCGTGGACGAATCCTGCGATTCAGATCTCAAACAACTGCGCATGGCACTGAGATTGGGCGGCCTGCTGAAAATGCCCAAGGAGTCGGTCGACCGGCTGTTCGCCGAAATCCGGGAGCGACTGAAAGAAGAACTGGATTACGAGAACGAAGCACGAAATATCGAACTCTTTCGGGAGTTTCACAAGGATCAGCCCTGGGTGCTCATCCCTTCCGTGGCGAAGAGCCACTCAACCCGACGTGTCCTGACGATGGAACTGGTTGAGGGAGATCACGTCAGCAAGGTTACGAGAGACCGGTACGACCAGGACACCATCAACCTGATAGGTCACCGGATCTTCATGCTCATGGCGGACCAGCTTTTCCGTTTCCAGTGCATCCATGGCGATCCCCACGCCGGCAACTTCGCCTACCGGCCTGATGGCTCCATCGTCATGTACGACTTCGGCTGCGTAAAGAAGCTGAAACCGGAAATCATCGCCGCCTACCGCAACGCCCTGGTTTCTGCCCTCGAGGAAGACTACCAAGCGCTTGACCGTCATCTGATTGACCTGGGCGCGCGTGTCGGAAGCCAGCCAGCCGTGGATGAAGCCTACTACGCTATGTGGCGGGACATTCTGGTGGTGCCCTTTGAGGATCGGGAGGTGCCCTATAACTTCGCAGAAGCCGACATCCACAAGCGCGTGGCCGAGAAAACCAGCACCGTGTTCAAATACCTCGACTACTTCAAGCCGCCGGTGGAAAGCATCTTTGTCGACCGGATGATTGCCGGTCATTACTGGATGCTGAAGCGGCTGGGTGTTCAGGCCGCGTTCAGGGAAGAACTGGAAAGGTACCTGAAAGCCTGAACCCTACAGGTAATGGGCAACCCACTCGGCAACACCCTCGACGGCACCCTTGCGAATAAACCGGGCCCGTGACACTGACGCCGGCTCGCCCGGGTCAATCACGGTGATGGGGACATTTTTGTCCACTTCGTAAACCAGTCCTGCAGCCGGGTATACCTGCAGAGACGTTCCCACGATCAGCAGGTGATCGGCCGTGCGGACAACTTCGGCAGCCTT
Organism: Marinobacter flavimaris; assembly: GCF_002933295.1. Lineage (GTDB taxonomy): Bacteria > Pseudomonadota > Gammaproteobacteria > Pseudomonadales > Oleiphilaceae > Marinobacter > Marinobacter flavimaris. The sequence goes on along the minus strand of NZ_PSSW01000001.1, from coordinate 150,471 downwards.
GTCCAGCATGGGCACTTCCTCGCCAAACCAGACAATATGAGGACGAAGCTGGGCGCCACGGTCGCAGGTGTCGCCAGGGTTAATATCACGATAACCGATGTCATAAACCAGCTCCGGATATTTTGAACTGCGCGCCTTGGTAAGCTCTCCGTGAAGGTGAATGACGTTGCTCGCGCCACCCCGTTCGTGAAGATCGTCCACGTTCTGGGTGACCACGGTGACTCGGTAGCGCTGCTCAAGCTCCGCCAGCAGCTGATGGGCCCGGTTCGGCTGGGCGGAGGCGAGCTGGCGGCGTCGGTCATTGTAGAACCGCAGCACCAGCTCCTGATTGCGCGCAAACGCCTCGGGCGTAGCCACATCGTAGACGCTGTGCTGCTCCCACAACCCACCGTTGTCCCGGAAGGTGGAGAGACCGCTTTCGGCGCTTATGCCCGCGCCTGTCAGCACTACGATATGATCCTGCATCAGTCGAAAATCTTGCCCGGGTTCATGATTCCGTTGGGATCGAATACCTGCTTGATTCCTCTCAGGTAAGCGATTTCTGCCTCGCTACGGGTGTACTGCAGATACGGCTTCTTGGTCATACCCACGCCGTGCTCGGCAGACACGCTGCCCTGGTAGCGCTCGACAATCTCGAACACCCATTTGTTGACCTGTTGGCACTTCTCGAAGAAATCCTCGTTGGCCATGTCCTCTGGCTTAAGGATATTCAGGTGCAGGTTGCCATCGCCGATGTGACCGAACCAGATAATCTCGAAATCCGGATAGTGCTCGGTGACCACGGCATCAATTTCCTGCAGAAAGCCCGGCACCTTGGATACGACCACGGAAATATCATTCTTGTAGGGCGTGCGGGGCGCGATGGACTCGGAAATGCGCTCGCGCAGTTGCCAGAGGTTCTGGGCCTGGGTTTCGCTCTGGCTGATCACGCCATCCAGCACCCAACCGTTCTCCACGCATTGTTCAAACAGAGCCATGGCATCGTCCATCACCTGATCGGAGACAGATTCGAACTCCAGCAGCGCATAATACGGCGCCTCGGTTTCAAACGGCGCCTGAACCTGACCGTGGGCCAGCACGTGTCCCATGGCTTGATGGGAGAAAAACTCGTAGGCGGTGAGATCAATCTTTTTCTGGAAAGTCTGCAGCACATCCATGGTGTTGGTCAGGTCATTCAGACCCAGCACCAGCACCGTCAGGTTATCCGGCTTCCGGGACAATTTCATGGTGGCTTCGGTAATAAAGCCCAGTGTGCCCTCAGCGCCGATGAACAGATGACGCAGATCGTAACCCGTGTTGTTCTTCTCAAGATCCTTGTTCAGATCCAGAATATCGCCCTTGCCGGTCACGACCTTGAGGCCGGCAACCCAGTCCCGGCTCATACCATAGCGAATTACCTTGATACCGCCGGCGTTGGTGGAGAGGTTGCCACCGAGCTGGCTGGAACCGGCGGAGGCAAAATCAACCGGATAGTAAAGACCGTTGTCTTCAGCACAATTCTGCAACTGCTCGGTCACAACACCGGCCTGACACCGAACCGTCCTGTCGCTGGCATTGAAGTCCAGAATCTGGTTCATATTGTCGAACGCCACAACCACCTCACCATTGGCGGCCACAGCACCGGCACTCAGACCTGTTCGGCCGCCAGAGGGCACCAGTGCCACCTGATTCTCGTTGGCGAACTTCACCAGCGCCTGCACCTGCTCGGTGGTCTTGGGCAACGCGATCGCCAGGGGCTTGGGCGGGTAGATCTTGGTCCAGTCCTTGCCGTAGGTATCCAGATCTGCCGGGTCGGTCAGCACCTTGCCGGGCGCGTCGCCAGTGGCCATCAGGTCTTTGAGGGAAGCAATGATCTGTTCAGAATTCATGAATTTTTCGGTCTCGTCAGGTTTGGGCCGGAGCATCCTGCAACAGGAATCACAGACAGTTGATTCAGGCAAACCGGCGCGCTGTGAAAATCTTTGTTTATGGTATCATACCGCCCCTGTTCTGTGAGCCAGCCCTGACGATCACTGGCCACGGGTCATTTCACGTGACGAAAGGTTCGGAAGCAAGCCCATGTCAAATACGTCTCTTGAGAAGAGCAAAATCCGTATCCTGCTGCTGGAAGGCGTGCATCAATCTGCCATTGATACGCTGAATGCTGCGGGCTATACCAACATTGAGTACCTGTCTCACTCGCTGGCCGAGGAAGAGCTGATCGAGAAGATTGCCGATGCGCACTTCGTCGGCATCCGTTCCCGCACCCAGCTGACCGAGAAAGTATTTGAGGCCGCCAAGAAGCTGGTGGCTGTGGGTTGCTTCTGTATTGGCACCAACCAGGTGGATCTGCAGGCGGCCACCCGGCGCGGTATTGCCGTTTTCAATGCGCCTTTCTCCAACACCCGAAGCGTCGCGGAACTCGTTCTCGCCCAGGCCATTCTGCTCCTGCGCGGTGTCCCGGAGAAAAACGCCAAGGCCCATCGCGGCGAGTGGCTGAAATCCGCCAAGGACAGCTATGAAATCCGTGGCAAAAAACTGGGCATTATCGGCTACGGCAACATCGGCACCCAGTTCAGCGTCCTGGCCGAGGGCCTGGGCATGGATGTGTACTTCTACGATGTCGTCTCAAAACTGTCGATCGGCAACGCCACCCAGGTAGGTACGCTCCAGGAGCTGCTCAACATTGCCGATGTGGTCAGCCTGCACGTACCGGAAACCCCGGCCACCAAGTACATGTTCAAGGCCGAGCAGTTCGCCCAGATGAAACCCGGCAGCATTCTCATGAATGCCTCCCGCGGCACCGTGGTGGACATCGACGCCCTGGCCGATGCTCTGGGCAGCGGTAAACTGCTGGGTGCTGCCATTGACGTATTCCCGGTTGAGCCCAAATCCAACGACGAGGAATTTGTCTCTCCGCTGCGGGAGTTCGACAATGTCATCCTGACCCCGCATGTTGGCGGCTCCACCATCGAAGCCCAGGCAAACATCGGTCGGGAAGTGGCAGAAAAACTGGCCATGTACAGCGACAACGGCACGTCGGTTTCTTCCGTGAACTTCCCGGAAGTCGCTCTGCCGTCACACCCCAATCAGCACCGTCTGCTGCATATCCACGAGAACGTTCCCGGCGTGATGTCAGAGATCAACCAGGTGTTTTCAGAGAATGGCATCAACGTTTGCGGCCAGTATCTGCAGACCAAGGAAGACATCGGCTATGTTGTCGTCGACGTGAACAAAGAGTACGGCGAACTGGCGCAGGAAAAGCTGCTCAAAGTGAAAGGGACCATTCGCTGCCGCGTACTGTTCTGATTAACGGCCAGATATAAAAAAACCGGAGCCTGTGCTCCGGTTTTTTTATGGCTGCGAACGCCCTGCTTACTGCATGGGCACCAGCGTCAGCTCAACACGACGGTTCTGCTCACGGCCGGCCGCGGTATCATTTGAGGCAACCGGGTAGCGTTCGCCGTAGCCAACAGCACGGGTACGCTTCGGCTCAATACCCTGGTTCAGGAGGAAGTCACGCACGGATGAGGCGCGACGCTCACTGAGCAGCTGGTTGTAGCTGTCAGAGCCGGAGCTGTCGGTATGCCCCTCAATCTGGATGATGGTCTTGTCATACTCCTTCAGTACCAGAGCCACGGATTCCAGTGTTCCGCTGAATGACGGCTTGATGCTCGATTCATTCAGATCAAAGGTGATATTGCCTGGCATCACCAGTTCAATCTCATCGCCGTTGCGCACCACGCGAACACCAGTGCCCTCCAGCTTGCGACGCAGCTCGGCTTCCTGTTTGTCCATGTAGTAACCAACGCCACCGCCAATGGCCGCGCCGCTGGCCGCACCAATCAGGGCACCTTTTCCGCGGTCACTCTTGCTGGAGGTTGCCGCACCGATAGCCGCACCGCCAATAGCGCCGATGATGCTTCCCTTGGTCGCATTCGAAGTTTTCTCTTCACCGGTGTAGGGGTCGTAGGTCATACAACCGCCGAGACCGAAAGTTGCCACCATAAATACAAGAATCATCTTCTTCACAGCTTTCTCCTGTGCCTGGTTTCTTCAGCCAACCCGGTTTAACGGGTCTTTTCCGCCGAGTTCGTGAATGTATCAATAATGGTATTGAATACGGTTGCCTGCAAATCCTGAGCTTCGTTCACAAGATGATGACGTCCGTCAGGGATTTTCCGTTCCTCAACCGAGGAAAATTTATTCCGGATAATACGCAAATTGTGTTGCCAGTCGACTGTCAGATCCTTCTCACCTTGCACGACGGTCACAGGAAAGTCGACCGGCCGCGCAGATTCAATATGGGGGACCCATTTTCGGAGTGCACTCACCCAGTCGACATGCACTGCCCTCGCCTGAAGCGGGTCGTACTCCCGCAAGAACCTGAGGAAACGACCGTTGCCACTGTTCTCTGCAAATACCCTGCGCCAGCGGGAAATAAACGGCTTCACCATGCTATGCAGTATTTTTGCGCCCAACCAGCCGGCCGGCCTCACCAGGGGCGCCAGAAGCACCACTTTCCGGAAGTCGGAGGTTTGCTGGCTGTGATGGTTGGACAACAGATAATCAATCAGGATCGCTCCACCGGTGCTCTGCCCAACCGCGAACCAGGGCTGACGCAACTTGTCCCTGACCTGAGCCATCACGTCTGACAGAACGCCCTGATACTCAAGAAAACTGCCAATGGCTGCGGGCGTGCCGCTGGAAAGGCCATGGCCGGGCTGATCGTAGGCCAGCACATCAAACCCGGCTCCCAGGCACCGATCGATCAACTGACTGTACAACCCGACGTGGTCGAAATAGCCGTGCAGAATGAACACCGTGCCACGCTCTGTTGACTGGTCCGGCAATCGGAAATAATGCACCATGACTTCATGACCGCAGGCTTTGACGTAACCCTGATGATAAGCAACGTCCGGATGTTCCACCCAGAGATCCAGCCCATAAAAACGACAATAGGCCACCATTTCATCACTAAGATCACGCGAGCGGGTCGGGTCGAAGGGTTCGAGTCTGTCCAGGAGCGAGTGCCTGTCCCAATCCGGTATTTCTATGGTATCCGTTTTCCAGTACACGTAGAGTTAAACGCCTGTCATGAATGAGTTATCTATTTCGGGGTTTCAATCCTAACCTATAGCGGGCCTAACCCATAGCAGGGGAAAGACACAGATGTTGCAACACGTTTTAGAGAGTGCGTTGCGCCAGACCATGAACCGGCTGGTCAGACCGGTTCTCAACCCGGCGGTACCGGTGCCACTTCAGCGACGCATTGTTCGCCAGGCTTATCGGAGTTCGACACCACCGAGAGGCGCGAAATTCGAGAACATAACCATTGGGGGAGTGCCAGCAACCCGGACAACCTTCGGCAATGATCCCCGGGGCGCCGTTCTCTATCTCCACGGCGGAGGCTACATCATCGGGTCCTCGAGTACCCACCGTGGCATAACCGGGCATCTGGCGAAAACAACCGGCTGCGCCATCGTTACGCCGGATTACCGGCTGGCGCCCGAGTTTCCGTTTCCCGCTGCGCTGGATGATGCCGAAGCCTGCTGGAACGGGCTTCTGGAGGCTGGCCTGAAACCGGACCAGATTGCCGTCGCCGGCGATTCCGCTGGCGGGGGGCTCTCTGTTGCCCTGGCGATGCGACTGCGCGATAAGGGCCTGCAGCTTCCGGCATCGCTGACGGCGTTTTCACCCTGGATAGACCTCACTCAGGAGCAGCTTTATGCGCCGGAAATTGAGCCGGTACTTCAGGCCAGCTGGACCAGCAAGGCCGCCAGGCTTTACGCCGGAAAGGAACCCCTTACCAACCCGTTGATCTCGCCGATCTTCGGGGATTTAAGCGGCCTGCCACCCCTGTTGATCCAGGTAGGCAGCCAGGAAATCCTGCTGAACGACGCCGAACGGCTGGCCGAGGCCGCAAGCCGGAACGATGTGGAAACCCGCCTTGAGGTCTATAACAGTCTTTGGCACGTTTTCCAGGTACACAGTGGTCAGCTGGATCGAGCCACTGCCGCGTTGGAAACCGCAGGCGAACACATCAAACGTCATCTGGCAGACTGAGCTCGCCCCGGGCCAGGGCCTCTTTCCTGGGCCGGGGCCATTGCTTGATGCGCCACTCCAACCGTGAAGCCCGGCTTCTGTCTCCGGCTGGCGCGCTGAACACCAGTTCCAGTGGCCCCTTCCCCCTCAGACTACGCGCCCCCCGGGGAGCGCCTCCCTGATGTTCATTGAACCGCCGCTCAACGTCAGTGGTTATGCCGGTATAGAGCGAACCTCTGGCGGTTCGAACCATGTAGACAAACCAGTCAGCCAAGGTTCAGGGCCTCTTCCCGATCCTTCACTTTTTTCTGCTGAATCCATAGCCCCATCATGATCAGAACCAGGCCAATGTATGTGGAGGGCAGGATATGCTCGCCCAGAATAAAGTAGATGAACACCAGCGAAAGGAACGGAGAGATAAAAATCAGGTTGCTGACTTTCGAAGTATTCTCCGCTTTTTTCATGGCATAGGACCAGAGCACGAAAGCGATACCCATCTCGAACACGCCTACATAGAGCGCTGCAACCAGCGACGTGCCCGGGGCAAAACTGAGCCCCTCTGTCCACCAGCAAATCAGCAGAATCACCGGCAATCCACACAGGAAATTCAGGAACAGGCCAACCACCGGATCCCGGGTATCCCGTGTGGCGATAATCCAGTAGGACGCCCAGACCACTGTGCTTCCGAGGGCGAGAGAAACGCCAAGTGGATCCTCGAAGCTCAGCGAAGTGACAGCCCCGCGGGTGGCAATCACCACGACCCCGGCATAACAGATCAGGCCCGCGACAATATCCAGTTTGCGTAGCCGGTGCCCCAGAAAGGGTACCGACATATAGGCCAGCACCAGAGCCCAGGTGTAGTTCAGCGGTTGCGCTTCCTGGGCGGGCAGTCGGTCAAAGGCACCGAACAACAGGAAATAGTACAGACAGGGATTGATCAGCCCCATGCCAAAAGACTGGGCATACTGTTTGCGACTGAGCGAGAACACCAGGTGCCAGCGCCCCTGAAGCATCAGGATGACGGCCATCACAACCACCGACGCACTGCACGCAATCAGCAGCATCTGAACGGGCGCGAGCTCTCTGAGCGAGAGCTTGAACGCGGTTGCCACGGTAGACCACAACAGCACCGTGCCAAGGCCATAGAGCATCGCCTGCTTCTGGTTTGTCATTCCCGGCCTCCTGCCCAACACTGAAACTCCATGAACTGTCTCCTATATGCACTTGATCGTCTGGGTCGACAGTGTAATTCAATCCAACCCCGTAACCCACGGCAGTGCGCATTCTTGTGTTACCTTGTATGGCAATATCAACCAAGGATCGAGAAAACTGGAGTTCCCGTTATGCCCACCGTCCGTTTCAGGTTCTGGCCATTGAGCCTGGCATTGGCCATTGCACTGACCGGTTGTTCAGACAACCAGACCAGCGGTGAGGACGAGACCGCCGATGTCCCGGAACCCCCCGATTACCCGGTTACCTGGCGTTTTGCCCTTGAGGAGATCGAGGGTAGCGTTCAGCATGCTTATGCCGAAGCGTTGAAGGAACGGATTGAGGAGCGTTCCAACGGCAGGATTGAAATCGATATTTTTCCCTACGGTTCTCTGGGAACCTCGGCACAGCTTACTGAACTGGTTCGCAATGGTTCCATAAGCCTGGCGTTCGCCTCCCCCGGGCATCTTGCCAACACCATCCCCGAAGTCGGTCTCTTCACGCTGCACTATGTTCTTCCGGACGACGCCGACGTTACACGAGAGATTCTGGCCAGTGCAGAATTGCTCGAATTGTTTGAATCACCCTATGCCAACCAGAACATGAAACTGCTGGGTTTCGTGCCTGAAGGCTGGATGGCCTGGACAGCTAACAAGGCGCTGCGGTCGCCGGAAGACTTCACCGGACAGCGAATCCGAACCATGACCTCCGACATGGCGGAAGAAACCTTCCGGGCCTATGGTGCCGAGCCCAGCCAGATCCCCTATTCCCAGGTATACAGTGACCTGCAGCTGCGCAAGATCGATGGCCAGAGCAATCCGGTTTTCGCCATCGAGGAAATGGATTTCTACGAAGTGCAGACCACCATGACCCTGGCGCGACCGGCCCAGTTCGTCGCTTCAGTGGTCTCGAATCTTGACTGGTACGACGCCTTGCCCGAAAACCAGCAACAATGGCTCGACAACGGACTCAAGGACGTCGCGCAGATCGCCTGGGAGACTCAGGAGGAGCTAAATCAGACCCGGCTCGAGCAGATGCTGGAAGGGGGCCACATGAAAGTGGTCCGCCTGACCGATTCAGAACGCGAGGCGTTTCGGGAAGCCAGCATGCCGGTGCGTGACATTTACCTCGAGCGCACCGGTGAAAGCGGGCAGCGTATTCTCGGCAGGTTGAATCAATTGATTGAGCAAACGGAAACCCGCAAGCAAAGCTCAGGGGTTTCCGGTGACGGGGACTGAGACAAACCTGACGCCCTCTGAAGCCAACGCACTTGCGCCCTTTGCAGTGAGCTCGGAAATAAACCGGAACTGATCCTTCAACTCGATCGGGTATGCCTTCAGCCGATAACACATGCCCCAGGGTTTGTTGGAGACCACCACCACGACAGGCCGGAACGTGCGGGTAAGAGGACAGGTGTAGGCCACATCCCGCAAGAGCGCCATAACCCGGCTGACGTCATGGTGGGGTTCAAGGTTGAACTCCGCCACGCACATCAGGTTATCCGTTCCGTTGTTGGCGTTGGCAATGAGGGACGCCCAGAGTTTGCCGTGGGGTATCACCACCACGGTATCATCCGGCGTAACAAGTTCCGCGGCTCTGGTGCCAATCGAACGGACCTCTCCGTACTGCCCGTCCACCTCGATCCAGTCGCCGGGCCGATACGGCATTTCGTAGAGGGTTACGATTCCGGCAATCAGGCTGTTCGCGTAATCCTTGAAGGCAAACCCGAGAGCCAGTCCCAGGGCTCCGAAAATGGCAACCATGTTCTCGAACGAAGGTTCCACCAGGATCGGAACCACAACGATGATGGTCACCACGATAATGATCAATCGCAGCAAGGGCACCGACGCCAGGATATAAAACCGGGGCTTGCCCCCGAGTTTCACTGCGATTCTCGGAAACAGCTTCTGTATTACGATGATCAGGCCCGTCGCCAGCAGCACAACCATCAACGATTCCAGCAACGCTTCCGACGTGATCGCTGAAAACGCCTCCCGAATGCCAAGATCACCCATCACTCATCTCCTAGAAAGTGTCGACCGGAAATCCCCAGCTCTGCAAATGCCGACGAATCGAGGGGTATCCCTGAGCGGTGACTTGCCAGCGACCACCAGATGACTGCTGCTCAATCAGATCCGCGCGGGCCAGACGTGCCAGCACAAACCCTGCCTCATGTTCCGCGACCCCTGTTACCAACTGCAGATGAGAGGCGTCCAGTCCATCGTGCAACAGCAGGGCGTGCAATAGCAGGCCAATGTTGTCGCCCTGGCTCTGGGGGACCGCTGGCAAACCCAGTTGATCAAAAGGGATAACCCAGGCCCGGGTGACTGAACCGCCGTCTGAAGAACCCGGGCCGGATTCCTCCGTGCCCGCCTCTTCTTCAGGGCGGTCTCTCAGCGCGCGTCGCCATATAGCCAGCGCAACACCGGGATTACCTCTTGCTACTGAGGCGAGATCCCGGAGAAAGCCACTGTGTTTGCGCTTTTTCCCGTCATTTCCTTCCGTCATCGGCAATACCCATAGGCCATCGTCTGCCATTCGGGCCGTGATTGAGTAATCACTATCACCGGCAGCAAGGGATTCAAACCATTCACCAAGTTCGACTGCTGCCATCGGCGCAGGTGTCATCGGCGAAAAGTGCGCATCCCTGAAGTAAGAGGACCAGAATTGCCAACACCAGCTCGAGCAACCAATAGCGCCAGGAGCAGTGCCTCCCGCGGCAACCCGACGGAGTAATTCCCGAACCAGAGCCAGTCCGGACAGATGGCGCAGCCAGAAATCAGCCAGTTCCGGAATCACCCACGGCCTGGAAAGATCCTGCGTGTCCCACCACTCCCTGGCGCCCTGTTCATCAAGAAGCAGATTCTCGGGTGGCAGGATCAGCGACCACCGGCCCGCCTCGCCCTCTTGCTGCAATTCAAGCTCGGGAAAACACTCAAGGGCAGAACGAATACCTGAGAACGGTGGAGCCACCAGTAACGCAACTCTCTTGCCGGAATCATGGTTTAGCCCAAGCTCTTCAAGGGCCCTTGAGAGCACTTCCGCCAGCACGCTTGGATCTGGCCGGGGTGCAAAGGATTCGAGCCGGGCGGCTGAAAGTTCGGGAAGGTTATCGAGGCTTTCAAACACTTCCTTTTCTGCAACCACGCCCGCCCGAATCTGGGCCAGGGCATGGCGCAACGCATCTTTGAGTGAACGTCTCACGGACGTTTCAGGCACTTTCCACTGCTCAACCGGAATCAGGCCGCCGGGCATCCACACGGATCCTGCCTTGTTTACTGGCTTATCCTTCAACCTCGTTGCTCCCTTGCTTGCCGTCCTTTCAATTACTCAGGAACCAGCCAACCAATATCGTGAGACAAATTCAAAACGTCCGACCCGGCAACATCGCTCATCATTGCGGCAAACCGGGAGTCAAAACCCCAGGGTGGGTTTACCACCAGCATGCCCGATCCGACCATACCTCGCTCCGGCGGATTATTCAGATGCACCTCACTGCAGAGTATCTTGCGCGCATCAGTGCCCCTGACCGCATCTTTCAACTGTTCCTGCAGGCCACTGGTCAGTATCGGGTACCAGACAAGAAAAATGCCATGACGGCACTTATGCCATGCTTTCCCCAAAGTTTGCGCCACTTCAATGTAGTCGGTTTTGACCTCGTAAGAGGGATCAATCAGCGTCAGCAGGCGCGGCTGTCTGGGAGGCAACTGTCTTAGCAGACCTGCCAGGCCGTCCTGTCTGAGCACCCGAATCGGAGCCTCGGAAGCCCATTCCGCCAGTTGCTCGCCCTCAGATGGATGCAGTTCAAACAGCGTCAGCGCATCTCCATCCCGTAGAAAATGCTGAAACCACGCAGGAGAACCGGGGTAAACGGACAGTTCACCACCGCCGGCATTGAATCCTTTCAGCACGTCCAGAAACGGCTTCCAGTCCCCGGACAGCAACCGATCTCTGGCGCCCCAAAGTCTCTGAACTCCGTGGTCGGCTTCTCTAGTCTTGCGGGCCCGCTCACTTCGCAGGTCGTATATGGCACTGCCGGCATGGGTATCGAAACAGGCAATACCGGAGGCCTTCGCCCGCATCATGGTCTGGACCAGTGCCAGGGCTCCATGTTTCTGGACATCGGCGAAATTGCCGGCGTGGAAGGCGTGCAAATAACTCAACATACAAGAATAGCTCCCTGGTGACGGGGCCATTAAGCCCGATCACGGTTGCCCGGGGCAAGAGCACAATCGTCAAACCTGATCGATCGAGTCCGTTTCCCGCTTGCGTTTCGATAAAACGGAACTCATGATATTTAACGCGAATATTTCTCATTATTACTAGTATTAACAGAACTTGGAAAAAGGAATGACGCCCATGTTTCGTCCAGCACCCCTGGCATTGACAGTAACCGCTCTGCTCACTGCAGGCTGCGCTAATCATCCCTGGTCCACCAAGGACTATCAGCCAGCAACCAAAGACTCAGTGGTCGATCACTACGCCGATCTGGCTCATGCCAACTACGAAGATGCCCTGATCACCTCCCGCGCGCTGGACGAAGCAACTGACCGCTTGATCGCCAATCCGACCGAAGCCAATCTGGCGACCGCAAAAGAAGCCTGGCTGGCAGCTAGGGTTCCTTATCAGCAAACAGAAGTGTTCCGGTTCGGCAATGCTATTGTCGATGACTGGGAAGGCCAGCTGAACGCCTGGCCGCTTGATGAAGGCCTGATCGATTATGTGAAGGCAGACGGGTACCAGCACGAGCTGGGCAACGCCGGTGCCACCGCAAACATCATCGCAAGCAACAGGATCAATGTGGGTGGTGAGACACTGAATGTGGCATCTCTTTCCCCTGCACTGCTCGCAGATCTGAACGAAGTTGGCGGCTCTGAAGCCAACGTTGCTACCGGCTACCACGCGGTTGAATTCCTGCTTTGGGGTCAGGATCTCCACGGTTTTGAAAGCGGCGCCGGTGAGCGTCCGGTCACGGATTACGCGAAGGGCGCTGATTGCACCAATGGCAATTGTGAGCGTCGTGGCGAATACCTGGATGCGGTAACAGACCTTCTGGTATCCGACCTCGAGTGGATGGTGGCCCAGTGGGCGCCGGGCGACAGTGACAACTACCGGGCGCAATTGACCGCTGCAGACGCCAATCAGGGTGTTCAGAAAATGCTGTTCGGCATGGGTTCACTGTCTCTGGGCGAGCTGGCCGGCGAGCGAATGAAGGTTGCTCTGGAAGCCAACTCCTATGAGGACGAGCACGACTGCTTCAGCGACAATACCCACAATTCGCACTACTACAACGGCCAGGGTATCCAGAACGTCTACACGGGTACCTATCGTCGCGTGGATGGCAGCCTGGTGACCGGCCCTTCCCTGTCTGATCTGGTTCAGCAGAGCGACCCAGAGCTGGACGCGCGTCTTAACAACCAGCTGGACGCCTCCATGGAAGCCCTGGCGCTAATGAAGGCCCGCGCGGAGAGCAGCGAAAATCCCATGGCTTTTGACACCATGATTGCACCCGGGAATGCCGAGGGCACTCGTATCGTCAACGGCGCTATCATGGCGCTGGTCGCACAGACCGGTTCCATTGAGCAGGCTGCGCGCGACCTGGGCATTGAAGCCCTGTCTCCCGATGATGCCGGCCACGCGTCCTGAGCATGATGAAACCGCTTGCCTTAATCGGGGCGCTGGCGATCGCCAGCGCCCACGTTTGTGCCCAGACTCACGAGGGCTATCCGATCCAGACATCTCCGGCCTCTGGTGGTGAGGGCACCGTACAACAGTCAGACACCAATGCCTACTCGCTTCCCCAGGGCAATCTGTCCATGACCAAACGTCTGGACTTCAGTGTCGGCAACAGTTTCTTCCGGAACCCCTGGGTCGAAGCCCCGGCAAGCACTGACGCCCGTGACGGCCTGGGCCCGCTGTTCAATACCAACTCCTGCCAGGGGTGTCATATCAAGGATGGTCGCGGACACCCACCCGGTGTCGACGAGCCGCCGGTCTCCCTGTTTTTGAGACTGGCAGTCCCTGCTGATCCGGAGCTGGACGCGGACATTCTGCGCAAACACGGTTTTAAACCGGCGCCAGTATATGGCAGCCAGCTCCAGACAGCCGCGCTTCCTGCAGCCAAACCAGAGGCTGATTTGATCGTCGAATGGACGCCAGTGAAGGAAACACTCGCGGATGGGACGGTGGTGGAACTGCGCAAGCCCGTGTACCGCATTGAGAACCCAAATTATGGGCCACTGCCCGAGGACCTTCTGGTATCGCCCCGGGTAGCACCGCAGATGATCGGAATGGGTCTGCTGGAAGCCATCCCCATCGAAGATTTGCAAGCCCTCCAAGACACTGATGATGCGGACGGAAACGGCATCTCCGGAAAGCTTAACCAGGTCTGGGATCTGGCAACGGAACAGACAGTGCCCGGTCGATTCGGCTGGAAGGCAGCCGAGCCCGATGTCCACCAGCAAAGCATGGGTGCGTTCGCCGGAGATATGGGACTGACCTCTACTCTGAAACCTAAAACCGACTGCATGCCCGAGCAGAATTGTGAGCGGTTTACCCATGGCGGTGAACCGGAAGTAAGCGACAAGGTCGCCAACTTCGTGACCTTCTACGCCAAGAGTCTGGCAATACCCGCGCGTCGAGATATTGAGTCTGAATCCGTCCGGCAGGGAGCAAGGCTGTTCAACGAAAGTGGCTGCGCTGGCTGCCATACGCCGAGACATCAGACCGGCGAGGTTGCCGATCGCCCGGACCTTAGCAATCAGACTATCTGGCCCTATTCGGATCTGTTGCTGCACGACATGGGTCCTGCCCTGGCCGACGGCCGCGATGAATTCCTGGCCAATGGCAATGAATGGCGAACCCCGCCGCTCTGGGGCATTGGCCTGGCCCAAGTGGTGAATCCGCAAGCCGGGTTCCTGCACGACGGCCGCGCCCGAACTCTGGAAGAAGCCGTGCTCTGGCACGGTGGCGAGGCTCAGGCGGCCGCCGACCGATACCGCCAGATGTCGCCCGAAGATCGATCCGCTCTGATCGATTTCCTGAATTCACTCTGAGGATCAGCCATGCAAGGGATCACCAGACTGCTGTGCACATCTATCCTGACACTAACCTCGCCCCTGGCGTGGGCAAGCGATGCCAACATCCAGGCCCGCCAGCAGTGGTATGAAGGCATTGCGACCGGCTATCAATCGTTGACCACAGAAGCGGGAGAGCTGGCTGAATCCGCCCGTGACTACTGCCAGAATCCAGCCGAGGGAAGCCGGGAACACGTGGAAGCCGCCTGGCTGAATGCCTTCCTGGCCTGGCAGAAGGTGCGCTTAGTCGATTTCGGCCCGGTCGAAAACAACAACCTTTCCTGGCAGTTCCAGTTCTGGCCGGATCCGAAGAATCTGATTGCACGGAAAGCGGCTTACCTGATCGGAAACGACGAACCGATCACCCCGAGCGTGATCAATCAGTCCGGTGTCGCTGTGCAAGGCTTCCCGATGATCGAATATCTGCTGTTCGACCAAGAGTTCAATGCCGGGGAAACTTCACTCCCAGTCGCCCGGACCTGCGAGCTGCTAACGAACGTCGCGGGACACTTGAAAAGCAACAGTGACGCATTGATGGCTGGCTGGCAGGCTTTCAGACCGCACTATCTGGAGACCGAGCAGTACTTCGACACCACTATCCGAGCGGGTATGGCAACACTGGAAATTCTGGAAGAAAGAAGGCTGGCCCAACCCATGGGTCTTCGCGGCAGTAACAAACGCAATCCTTACATCGCGGACGCCTGGCGCAGCGGCAAAAGCCTGCAGACTGTCGCGGCGACTGTCGACGGCCTGAACCGGTACTTTTTACCAGGGCTCGAAATTTCGCTGGAAGCAAAGGGGGCGTCCGACCTGGCAGACCGCATTCGCAAACAATTCAACGAGGTTCAGCAGAACTTTCCCGGAGCCCACCTACCCCTGGCAACGGCTTTGAAAGAAGAAGACCAGTTCCGGGCTCTGCAGAGCCTTTACGTTGATATTTCCCAGTTGACCACGCTGGTGAATGACCAGGCGGCAGTGGCACTTGGCGTAGTACGAGGCTTCAACTCGAGCGATGGCGACTGAGGAACCTGATCCTATGCTTTTGAACCGGAGAGCCCTTCTCAAGGTGTCCATTGCCGGCGGCGTTGCCGTGGGCCTGACCGGCTGTTCCCTGCTGCCCCGAAAAGCGTCAGTCCAACCTGATGGCTATGCCGGCGCCGTCGGGTTCCCGGATGGCAGTTTTGGAGTCAGCGCATTCAACCGCAACGGCCGGATAGTGTGGCAGGCGCCTGTCGATTCCCGCTGCCATAGCGGCTGCAACCGACCGCACCAGCAAGAGACCCTGTTTTTCGAGCGCCGCCCGGGTTGGTCATTCTACGTTTTCGATAGCACTACAGGTGCCCGGAAACACCATATTTCAGCCGAGCCGGGCGAACACTTTGTTGGCCACGGTGTGTTCTCGACCGATGGCCGACGCCTCTACGTCACCGCCAGCCGGTACGATCAGGGCGCGGGGATCATCGCAGTCTACGATGCCGAAAAGGGTTATCGGCGGACAAAAACCTTTGATCTGGCGGGAATCGGCCCCCATGAGCTGACCTTGCACCCCGACGGCGAAACCCTGGTGATCGGTCTCGGAGGCATCCTCACTCACCCGGATTACGACCGCATGAAACTGAATCTGGACACCATGGATCCAGCCCTGGTACTTATGAATCGTCACTCCGGCAAAATCGTTGGCCGTTTCAGGCCGCCCCACCACCAGCAAAGCGCCCGCCATGTCAGCGTCAGCGGCGATGGCCGCGTGTATGTGGCCTATCAGCACCAGGGCCCACTCTACGAAACGCCGCCTTTGTTGGCACGTCTTGAAGAGGGAACTTTGCGGGAATACCGGTTCGATGAGGATACCCGGACAGCGTTGGCCAACTACATCTCCAGCGTGGTTGCGCATCCGGAAAACGACCTCGTGGCTGCGGCTTCGCCGATTGGTGGAACGGCCATTATCTTTCGGGGCAAGACCGGTGAGCTGGTCAGCCGCGCACACATCGCCGATTGCGCGGGCATCCAGACCCTTGCCGGAGGGGATTTTCTTGTTTCCTCCGGACGGGGAAAACTTATCCGGCTCGGCGCCGGCAAACCCGCCAGAGAACTCGCAGATCTATCCGTTCACTGGGACCACCATCTGGTCTGATCGCTCGCAGTTGCCGTAATCCGGACTTAAGGATACCGCGCCACACTGGTATCCTTTCGACACATTTTCCGGAGGATAGCGGTTTGCCTGAGAGCAGAAAGGACACCATCGAACAACTTTATGGCCTGATTGCCAACGAAGAGGATGCACGGGTCTGTACCGACATCTCCGATGACGCCTGTCGCGAAGTGCCGCGCAATTTCTTTCTGATTCTTGCCAGCAACGTCCTGACCAAACTGGGCGACCTGCTGATCAGTCCCAAAACCGTATTGGCCTGGTTGATGAGCGCCATTGGTGCACCCGCGCTGGTGGCCTGGCTGGTGCCGATCCGGGAATCCGGTTCCCTCGTCCCACAGATGGTCATTGCGGCCTGGGTCCGCCGCAAACCTGTTCGCAAGTGGTTCTGGACTCTTGGAAGCTTCGGACAGGCCGCCAGTGTTGTGGCCATGGCGGCCAGCATCTGGTTTTTCGAGGGGTATGCCGCAGGTTCCGGGATCATTGCAGCCCTCATTGTATTTTCCCTCGCCCGTGGATTCTGCTCCGTATCCATGAAAGATGTACAGGGCAAATGCATCCCGAAAACCCGCCGGGGAAGGCTCGGCGGGCTCGCCTCCACCATTGGCGGCACCGCCACCGTTGTGTTGACCGCGCTGCTGTTCTGGGAACGCGGCGACCCCACCCTCGCCTTTTACACCGTATTATTACTTCTGGCCGCGGCACTCTGGGTGATCGCCGGCCTGCTGTTTGCCGGAGTGGAAGAATACGACGGTGAAACCGGTGGCGGCGGAAATGCCATCAACGAGGCATTTCGAAGCCTGTCCCTGCTCCGGGATGACGTTCCGTTCCGGAACTTCGTGATTACCCGGGCCCTGCTGCTCAGCTCGGCACTGGCTTCACCCTATTTGGTCGTACTGGCACAGAAAGAATCCGACATTGGCTGGATGTTGGGCGTTTTCCTGCTGGCCAGCAGCCTCGCCAGCTCGCTCAGTGCCAGCTTCTGGGGCTGGGCTGCAGACACCTCCAGTCGGAGAGTCATGATCCGTGGGGCGGCAATGGCCAGCGGTGTGTGCCTGATCGTCGGCTTCACCGCGCTGTTTATCGGGACGGAAATCGGCAGCGTCTGGTTTTACCCGATTGCGTTTTTCGTACTGAGCATTGCCCATGCGGGCGTCAGGCTGGGGCGTAAAACCTATCTGGTGGACATGGCAGGGGGCAACAAGCGTACCGATTACACGGCGGTGAGCAACACGGTCATCGGTGTTCTGCTGCTTGTTACCGGCGGCCTCACCGCCCTCGTGTCAATGATCTCAGAAGTGGCGGTCATCATCGTTCTGGGCCTGATGGGGCTGGCTGGGATGTTCAGTGCCATGGGGCTGAAGGAAGTGACCGAAGACTGATAACGGTCGCCCGTTCAGGAGGGCGCCTTGCCGTCATTCAGGGCCAGAGCCCCTTTCACGATCCGGTAGATGATCCAGATAGAAATACCAAGGAGAATAAACCATCCGATGATGATCGGCGTGGTCACTATGCCAATCACGGTCCAGAGCAGGCCGATCCAGAAGGTGCGAATCTGCCAGCGGAAGTGCCGCTCCACCCAGGTATTACGGACGTCGTCCAGTTTGACGTAATTGATGATCACGCCCACCAGACCGGTAATGCCTCCTACGAAAAACGACAGCGCCTGAAGGATGTAGACCACCACCGCCAGGTTACGCGCCGGATCACTTCGGCGGGAGGCGGGGTCCGTGTCGGCAGGAATAAACTCCGGTTCAGCCAAGACAAGTCTCCTATTGATCTATTAATCGGAGTCTACCACAGCCCCCGTGGCCGAAAATCCCGCCGCGGTCAGTGATTGTCCGGACGGTAGCCCAGGCGGAAACCGCCCCAATGCTTGCCATTCACATAAATAGGTACGGAGAGATCATGCATGATTTCGCCGGTATCCCTGCGATAGGTTTGCAAAAGCATGTTCTCGGTGTGCGTGCCACAACGAATGCCCGTTCGGTCGTTGAACAGCCGCTTGCTCCGGCTCTTGACCAGATCCACCTTCGGATCTCCGGTCGGTGCGTGGGCGAAATCCCTGTTGTGGGTCGGTACATACCCGTCAGGCGCAGCGGCTATGGCAAAGACAATGGCCTCATGGGCGTTTTTCACCTGCTCCTGGATGGTCGGCAGGTATTGATCGGTAAATTTGTCAAAGCTGCTTGAGTACTTTGGCGGGTGCGTGTTCGGGATGGGAGTCCGGCTCTTGTCGAACAGCGCGCTTTCTGAGAGCTTGCCATCCCGGATTGCCTGCTCGAACATCTGGCCGATCTGGTCAGCGCCCGCTCTGGCCTGATCGAAGAACGGCCGGTGATAACTGGCTTCGCTGTTCAGGGCAAATGAAGCATTGGCTTTTTCCGCAAGCTCCATCAAAGTAGCAGCCTGCTCCGCCAGCGAGGAAACGCTGGTATCGCTCTCGGAAATCTGGTCACGCACCGTTTCAATGGCGGAGAACACCTGGGCCAGACTCTGCTCGTTGTTCTGATCTATTTCGGCTATCCGGGCAACCTGCTGCTGGACCCGATCAGATTGTTCGCTGATCTGTTCCAGACGCTCACCCACGCTTTCCACAGACGTCAGGCCCTCCTCAATGCTGCGGGCAAGATCTTCAATGCGGGATACAATCAGTGTGGTATCGGACCGTATTTCCTCGAGGGTTTCCGCCACTTCTCCCGTTGCCTGAGCGGTTCGCCCCGCCAGTTGGCGCACTTCATCGGCCACCACTGCAAACCCGCGACCCTGGTCACCTGCCCTGGCCGCTTCGATGGCGGCATTGAGTGCAAGCAGGTTGGTCTGCTCGGCAATGCCCTGAATCGTGGTAGTCACACCCTGGATCTTGTTGGACTTTTCGTTCAGTTCCTGGATCAGCCGGAGGTTTTCCCCGGACTGCTCGTGCACAGCCCGCACGCTCCCGATGGCCGACATCAGGGCTTCACGACCCTCGGTACTCACCTGCTTGTTCTGCAGCGCCATGGTGGCTGCATCGGTGGCCTGCTCCGAGGATTCCCGCACGGTTTCGGTAATCTGCCCCGCGTAATCGGCCATTTGTGCAGTTTCTTCAACCTGGCGATCCAGCCGCAGCTTCAACTGGTCGGCCGCGAAAGACACCTGGGCGGCGGAAATCGCGTTCCTGTCAGCGCTACCGGAAAGCGTTTCGACGAGCGCGCGCCCCGCCCTCGCATCAGCTAGCAACTGATGACATTGCGCATGCAGTGGATGATCTTCAGCCAGGGTGCCGTTATTCAAGGCCTTGAGGCCACGCTCAGTCGGCTCCAGGACACGAACAATCATGAACCCGCCGGCAGCAACGAGACCTACGACAAGCCCGATGAGCATTGAGGTAATTTCAAGACCTAGCAACGGCGCCACCGCTGCGCAGACGACTGCAAGAAGTCCGGCAACCGCCATCCCCCATAAAACTGAAGCCCTATCCAGTAACCCCATGGAAACCTCTTCTTTTTTGTTGTTTCTGCAAGCATCTTGTTATTAAAGGCCATTGTGGAGACTAAAGAATTGACATGAGTTTATAACTCATACTTTAGTGTATTTAATAACCATATCGGCGGGGAATAGCGTTTCTGAAACAAAAAACCGCAAACCCGACTCACTCTGTAACCGAGTGGGCCGGGTTTGCGGTGTTCAGATGACTACTTTGGCGTTGGCTCAGGCGCCGATCACGCCACCGTCGTCCTTGGTAACGATCACGGTTGCATCGCGGGGGCGAGGATCACTGGAGTCCGGCCAGTTACCTTCCGGATGCTGGATGTTGACGAACATGGTTTTCACATCCGGCGTGGAAACAACCCCCGTCACCTCACAACCCTGGGGACCTACGAAGAAACGCTTGATTTCGCGAGTCTCCGGATTGGCAGCCAGCATCATGTTGTTCTGGTAGGGTGCAGCGTCGGAGCCATCGGTCTGGATCCAGAGACGACCGTTGTAGTCGA
Organism: Marinobacter flavimaris; assembly: GCF_002933295.1. Classification (GTDB taxonomy): domain Bacteria; phylum Pseudomonadota; class Gammaproteobacteria; order Pseudomonadales; family Oleiphilaceae; genus Marinobacter; species Marinobacter flavimaris. The sequence continues at coordinate 130,042 of NZ_PSSW01000001.1, read as the reverse complement.
ACCAGAGGCCATCCGGGCTGTTGAAGATATTGTCGTCGGTCAGCGAAACGATAACTTCGTCACCCACTACGGTTTCCGTACCCTGCTCACCGGCAAAGACGAAAATGTCCCAGTCGAAACTGGTCGCGGTGTGATCATTACCCTCCTCGCTCCAGCGGATGATATGACCTGTACGGTTATTCGCGTTGGGGTTGGCCGCGTTAACCTGATCTTCAGTACGACGGGAATTGTTGGTCAGGGTGAAATAAACCTGGCCTGAATTCGGGTCAACCGCACCCCATTCCGGACGGTCCATCGGGGTTGCACCCGCGATATCGGCAGCCAGGCGTGTATTCAGGAGAACGTCAGCCTGGTTCTCGAAGCCGTCGAAGGCAATGTCGCCAACGGTCGTACCCACGGCAGCATCAACCTTGGCCTTGAATTCAGCATCATTGAGGTCCAGCGACAACCAGTCGCCGGAGCCGTCGTCATTGAAGCGGGCTACATACAGAGTGCCTTCGTCGAGGAGGTATCCACCGGCTGTGGCGGCATAGTAAGGCTTCGACGATACAAACTTGTAGATGTACTCGAAACGGGAGTCATCGCCCGAGTAACATACCACCGGCTCGCCTTCCTTGGCCGGCGCGAAGATGACACCCTCATGACCGAAACGACCCAGGGCAGTGCGCTTCTGCGGCTTGCTTTCCGGGGTAAAGGGATCAATCTCGACCATGTAGCCATAGGTATTGGCTTCATTTCGGTAATCATCGGCAGCGGATGCGCCGATAGAGCTTACATTGAGTCGAACGTACTGATCCTCACCACTATCAGCCAGTTCCCAGTCATAACGGCTGGAGCTTCCAACACCATGGCGGGTCTGCTCCCGGGGCTGCGTGGCGTCGCTGTTTGCAAAGTAGCCGTGCCAGTTTTCCTCAGCAGCCAGGTAAGTGCCCCAGGGTGTCGGCCCCATCGCACAGTTGTTAAGCGTGCCGCGGGTCTCGGTGGCGTCCGGGCTGTATTTGGTGATCAGCTTGCTGTAGCCGCGAACCGGCCCACGAATGTCCATTTCGGTGTTGCCGGTGATGCGACGGTTGAACGGGCTGCCAAAGACAATGTCCCACTTTCCGCTGGTGTCGCGTTTGATGTGCACCACAGAAACACCGTGCGCTGCGATTTCCTTACGGACTTCATCCGCCGGACGTACGCCACCGTTATCCGATGCCTTGGTGGCACCATTGGCATGCAGAGCGCCCTGATTGATGTACTCATGGTTCATCACCAGAAGGCCTTCGCTTGAGCTATTGCCGCCGGCCTTCTGGTCAATCGGGAAGAAGTGCACGCCGTCGTGGTGCATGCCCATCTGTTGTTCCTGCTCCGCACCGGTGTTCGTGCCATCCGGCTTGTACTCCGGGTAGGAGCCGGTAATCGGAGTGCCCCACGGCAGGAACGCCTCAGTAGAGTACCCTTCGGGAACAACCACCTCGTTGGCTGTTGATGTCGGTACCGCCTTGAAGCCGATATCGGTACTTGAAACATTGCTGCTGGTGGTGCCGTCGTTACTGTCGCTGCCACAACCTGCGAGGCCCAGGCCCATCACACTGGCAAGGGCAGCTCCAACGCTGCCTTTCATCACTGTACGGCGCTGCATGCGTGCGGCCAGAACCTGGTGGAAAGGGTTGTTGTCAGTGTGGTTGACTACCGGCTCGTAGTTGGGATCCAGATAGTTGGGATCAAGGTCGTGCTTAGCCATGTTTTTGCCTCTCTCAAAGAACAGCGGGTCGGTGTTGTTGAGAGGCCAGTTTCGGCGGGAAATATGACAGTAAGGGTAAGTTTAAAAGACAAATTCGTTAACATTGCTTTACAAGGGCGGCCACCGGAACACCGACCGCCTCGCAAAGACTGTTGCTGCGAAGCGGTCAGCCCACCCGGTTACTGCTGGGTGGCTTCTTCGTAGCCTTCTTCAATGGAATCGCCGGCTTCTTCGGCGGCATCAGTCATGGCATCACCAGCTTCCTCTGCGCCTTCCTGCAACTCGCCCATGGCACTTTCATCCTGGCCGGTGGCTTCTTCCAGGGTTTCCTCGGTGGAATCCGCCGCGTCTTCCATCATCTCTCCGGCGTTATCCGCAGCCTGCTCGACATCCACGCCTTCGTTGTCTTCCGAACTGCAGGCTGCAAGGCCGAGCGTCAGAACCATCAAAAGTGCACTCAGTGTGAGCTTGTTCATACCATATCCCTCTGTTGGTAAGCATTTACAACGGTGCACAGAGTACGGGGCGGTTGGCCCCGGGGCAATTACCGGCCCATTACCCTTTCGTTAACCGGCACTGTCCGAGAGCAACTGGCCATCGATGGTAATAACATGATCGAACGGGAGCATGGTTCCGCGCCCGAGCAGCAGAAAATCCTGCCCGGCGCGACTGAAGAGATCGCGAATAACATCATGGACCAGACAAATCTGACCGGCGCTGTCACGGTAAACAACTTCGGTAAGCCTGCCGGAAGACAAGTACTCACGAATGATTCCCTGAACAGAATATGAGGCGGTCGCAGACGACGGATTTGGCATGGCTGATTCTTCCTTGTGATCAGACTCTTGTTGTTCAGATGAGTTTGGTCCAGAAACCGGCTTTCTGCCAAAGAAATGGTAATTGTCATTTTGAGCCAAGGTTCCAGACAGCTGTCGACGCCCGTTGCATTGTTGGATTGTCCGACATAAATTGCAGGTACGCGCACTGCAAGGGAGACAACAATGAACGCCAAAACCCCGGATAACCTGCAATCACACAAAATCTCGGCGCCCGCTGAAAAAGACGCCCCTGGCAACTGGAAAGACCCGAAGCGTTACATGTGGCTACTCGGTCCCGCACTGCCAGGAATCGGACTGGCCGCACTGACCGGCTATGCGCTGGCTCCAAAAAAACTGAAAGCCCTGGCATGGACTGGCCCGGCGCTGGTACACGGCATCATCCCTGCCCTGGATCGGGCTATCGGCGAGGATAAGAGCAATCCGCCGGAATCGGCGGTGAAGACACTGGAGCAGGACAAGTACTACGACCGGATTGTGAAAGCATTTATTCCGACCCAGTACGCCATGACCTTCATGGGTGCCTGGCTTGCCAGCCGCAAAAACACACCTCTGGATGACAAGATAGGGCTCACGCTGACGGTTGGCGCTATCAATGGCGTCGGGATCAATACCGCCCATGAGCTCGGCCACAAATCCAACAGACTGAACAAGCTGCTGGCCATGGCAGCCCTGGCGCCCACCGGTTACACCCACTTCGTTGTTGAGCACAACTTTGGTCATCACAAGCGGGTAGCCACGCCGGAGGATCCTGCCAGCAGCCGTATGGGCGAGAGTTTCTGGAAGTTCCTGCCGCGTACGGTGCTTGGTGGTATCAAATCATCCATCAAGATCGAGAAGGCGAGGCTTGCCCGCAAGGGCAAGAACTTCTGGAGCCTGGACAACGAGCTGCTGCAGGGATGGGCCATGAGCGCCGGGTTCTTTGGCGCCACAACGCTGGTTTGCGGCCCGAGGGCGGTTCCGTTCCTGGCGGCCCAGGCGGTGTACGGTGCCAGTTTGCTCGAGAGTGTGAACTACATCGAGCACTACGGCCTGCTGCGCCAGAAAGACAAGAACGGCAAGTATGAGCGCACCCAACCAGAGCACAGCTGGAACAGCAATCACATTGTGACCAATCTGTTCCTGTATCAGCTCCAGCGGCATTCAGACCATCACGCGCATCCACAGCGCAGTTACCAGGCTTTGCGGCATTTCGAGAAGGCTCCACAATTACCCGGTGGCTATGCCTCGATGCTTCTGCCGGCCTATCTGCCCCAGTGGTGGTACGAAACCATGGATAAGCGGGTGATTGATCACTACGAGGGAGATCTGAGCAAAATCAACTGGGATCCGGACCGGAAAGAGGAGCTGATGGCCAGGTATGCGGACTACGCTGCTGAGGTAGCTGCTGAAGCGAAGGCTCGCCGCGAATCCGCGAATTCCGAGGCTGCCTGAATATAGCCACCTGCCAGCTCGGGCCCCAACCTTCAGGCTCGAGTGCAGGCGGCCGACCGGGGTCTTCCTTCCGGGAGACGCCGTGAACCCATCCATGGGGGCTTGATCGCAGCATCCTTGCTGCTCACACTCCCGGAAGGAGGACCCCGGTCAGCTGCCCTGAGCTCTGGCGATATAGTCAGGTTTCTTTTTAAGCGCTAAAACCCGTGATTTCTGACCAAGTTGAGCCGTTACTTACCTTTGAAAGCGGCCTCTCGACGTTCCAGGAATGACTGAATTCCCTCCTTTACATCCTCACTGGCCATAACCGGCTGAAGGTCCGGGAACAAACGCTGCTTCGCAGCCTCCTGCCCTTCGCTGACAGCAATTTTTGAGGATTTAAGACTGCCCTGGACACCCAATGGCGCCGCCCTGGCAATTTTCTCGGCAATTTCCAACGCGACGTTGAACTGCTCGCCGGGTTCCACCAGTTCCTGAATCAACCCCCACTGATACGCCTGATCGGCGGTCCACTCATCGCCAGTCAGCAGGTAACGCTGGGCATTGCCCCAGCCGATTTCCCGTTGCAGGCGGATGGTGGCACCACCACAGGCGAAGATGCCCCGCTTCACTTCGAGTTGGGCAAAGCGCGTTCCTTTAGCAGCGACGCGCACGTCGGTGTTGAGCATCATCTCAACGCCGCAGGTGAAGCAGATGCCCTGGGCGGCGAAGACCACGGGTTTGGTCAGCGCCTGACCGGTAATGTGGAAGGGATCCAGTTCGCCCTCACCCGGTTCAATGCCCTTGCCGTTGGCAAACACACCCGCCCAGTCGTCCAGTTGCAGGCCGCTGGTGAAGTGGTCGCCCTCGGCGTACATCAGCCCGACCCGTAGCTCCGGGTCGTTTTCCAGCTGGTGGTAGGCCGCCGCAATCTGGTGGTACATCTCGCGGTTCATGGCGTTCATTTTTTCCGGGCGGTTCAGCCCGATCAGCAAGATGTGATTTTTCTTCTCAACATTTACCAGAGCCATCAGAACCACTCCGATTTCATGTTCAGGCAGGTATCGTCCTGATTGCGCAGCAGCACCAGATCCTGAGCCACGGTTGGCAATTCCCAGTGGAAGAAGTACTGGGCCGCCTGCAGTTTGCCCTGGTAGAAATTGCGTTCATCATCGGTATTCGCGGAACCCAGGGCATGGGAGGCGGCATTGGCCTGACGCAGCCACATCCAGGCCACCATAATGTGCCCGAACAGGTGCAGGTAGCAGGAGGCATTGGCCAGAGTTTTGCCGGGATCGCCTTCCATCAGGGATTTACCCAGGCTTTGGGTAACCTTCACTGCCTGCTGCAGGGTTTCACTCAGGGACAGGGCCCATTGCTGGCAACGATCGGTGGTGGCTGCCTGAAGATCTACCTGCATCTCCTGCATGAGCAGCTGCAAACCGTGGCTCTGATCCTGCCAGATCTTACGGCCCAGCAGGTCCATGGCCTGGATACCATTGGTGCCTTCGTGAATCGGGTTAAGGCGGTTGTCACGCCAGCACTGCTCTACCGGATACTCCCGGGTGTAACCTGCGCCACCGTATACCTGAATGGCCAGGTCATTAGCCTTGGGGCCGTATTCGGAAGGCCATGCTTTGATCACCGGAGTGAGCAGGTCCAGCAGCTTTCCGGCTTCCTGGCGTTTCTGTTCATCGGGATGGGTGTGCTGGTCATCCATCAGTCGGGCGCCGTAGAGGCACAAAGCCAAACCACCCTCACTGTAGGCTTTCTGGGCCAGCAGCATGCGCCGGACATCGGCGTGATCAATGATCGGCACCTGTGGGGATTCCGGGTTCTTCTCGCTGGCCCTACGGCCCTGCAGGCGATCTTTGGCGTATTCGAGGCTGTGCATGTAGCCGCGATAACCGATCACAGCGGCGCCGAAACCCACGCCAACCCGCGCTTCGTTCATCATCTGGAACATATACTTCAGGCCCTGGTGGGGCTCGCCAACCAGATAGCCGTGACAGGGAGCATCATCACCGAAGCTCAGGGCGGTGGAGGTGGTGCCACGGTAGCCCAGCTTGTGAATCAGACCAGCGAGGCTGACGCCGTTGCGTTCAGTGGGATTGCCTTCACCATCCACCAGAAACTTGGGCACGATGAATAGGGAGATACCTTTCACGCCCGCCGGCGCACCTTTGATCTTGGCCAGCACCATGTGAACGATGTTGTCAGTGATGGACTGCTCGCCACCGGAGATATAAATCTTCGCGCCCTTGATCAGGTAGTGACCTTCATCTGTGGGCGACGCCGATGTCCGAATATCCGCGAGGGAGGACCCGGCGTGGGGCTCGGTCAGGGCCATGGTGCCGCTGAAACGACCGCTGAGCATGTTCGGAAGGAAGGTGGTTTTCTGCTGTTCGTTGCCAAAAACCCGGATGAGGTTGGCGGCAGCTGTGGTCAGAAACGGGTAACCGGCGGTGCCGGGGTTGGCAGCTGTGAAGAAACCGTTGCAGGCGGCCATGACCGATTCAGGCAACTGCATGCCACCCAGTTCATAGTCGTAACGTCCTGCGATAAAGCCGGCCTGCGCATAGGCGTCGAAGGCTTCCTTCACTTGCGGCAGCATCTCGACCTGGCCGTTGACGAACTTTGGTTCGTCCTTGTCGGCGGCGCTGTTATGGGTGGCAAACTTTTCCCGTGCCATCTTGTCGGCGGTTTCAATGACGGCATCGAAGGTGTCGCGGTTGTGTTCGCTGAAGCGCTCGCGGGTGGTGAGGTTTTCGGTATCGAGAACTTCGTAGAGCTGGAACGCCAGGTCGCGGCGGTCGATCAGGGTGTCGGTCATGCTTGGTCTCCTGTTTGATGTCGTTAGCCTCTCACAACTGGTTTTTCCTGGAAACCGGCGTTTATGACATAATTATGGTCAACATTGCCACTGATGACCTAATTTGGAGTTTGCATGCGAACGGTCTCTGTTATCGGTTTTGATGGCGCTTTAGCCAGCGCCATCACTGGCATTATTGATCTTTTCCGTCTTGCCGGCGTTACCTGGGCGCGGATTAACGATGAAGCGCCGACACCCCGGTTCACAACCCGGCTTCTGACGAAGGACGGAGCGCCCTGCCGCTGCATTAACGGACTGACCATTCAGCCAGACGGAGCCTGGAACGATTTGTTACCGGGTGGCGACGACAGCGATCTGGTGGTGATACCGACTATTGGTGGTCCTATCGAAGTCGTTCTGGCGGGGAATTCGGAGCTTATTGAATGGCTGAGCGCATTTCGGTCTTCAGACGCCGGGCAGGTGCGGGTAGCCAGTAACTGTACCGGGGCGTTCATGCTGGCCGAGGCGGGGCTGCTGGATGGTCGTCAGGCGACGACGCATTGGGGCTTCAGCCATCAGTTCCGCCAGCGCTTTCCGGCGGTGAACCTTCAGCCGGACAAGCTGGTAACGGTGGACGGCGACATCGCCTGTGCCGGGGGCGGCATGGCCTGGTGGGATCTGGGGATCTATCTGGTCGAACGTTACGCGGGGGCTCAGGTGGCGCGGGAGCTGGCGAAGGCGTTTGTGATTGATGCGGGGCGGACCAGTCAGGCGCCTTATAGTGCCTTGCAGGCTCGCCGTTACCATTCTGATGCCGCCATTCTGAAGCTGCAGGACTGGCTGGACAGTCATTACCGGGACCCTGTTACCCTGCAACGCCTGGCTTCACTCAGCGGACTCACCGAGCGTTCTCTGATTCGCCGATTCAAGGCAGCCACTGGCGACACGCCCACCGGGTATCTACAACTTCTCAGGATTGAGGTGGCACGTCAGCATTTGGAGAAATCGCGGCTACCGATTGATGAAATCACTCAGTTGGTGGGCTACGAAGACGTGAGTTCCTTCACGCGTCTGTTCCGCAAACATACCGGGCTTTCACCGGGTGCCTACCGCTCTCGCTTTGTCAGGTAATGTCTGGTCGGTCCTGACTGGCCCGGGTTATGCATTGGTTTCCAGTGAAGGCCAATGTTCGGCCTGAAACGTAAAGAATACCGACAGGTGTCACTATGGGGAGGTCCGCCATGAATGCACCGATCAGACAAAGCCAGGCAGAGATTCTGAGCAGGCTGTACGACATGAAGCGCAAGCAGATCGAGCAGGCACTGCAGCAGGGAAACAGCCTTCGAAGTCAGGTACTTGAAGCTGAAGCCGAGGCGATTTCAAATGCCTTGAAAGCCTCCCGCTAACCAAACCCTTCTATCCGGAGCCATACTTCTTCAAACGCCGGCTCCAGCGCTGCTTCGCATACCGGCGGAGGTTCGAGACATTATCGGTTTCATCCATGATTTCCGTGCCCAAAAGTGTCTCCAGTATGTCCTCCAGCGTCACTATTCCCAGCCAGGTTCCCAATTCGTCATAGACGACGGCCAGGTGTTGCCGCTCTCGCAGCATGTCCGAAAACAGGAATTCGATGTTGGTGTTGCCTTTCACTCGCTTGATCTTGCGCATGTGGTCGAGCAGGTCGACATCGGAATCGAGGTTGATCAGGTCTGCCCGATGCAGGTACCCGAGCGCCTCGCCTTCCTCATCGATTACAGGGTATCGGGAGAACGGTGATTTGCTGACCTGCTCCCGGAACTGGTCGTAAGTGATTCCCGGATCAACGTATTTGCAGACCGTCCTTGGTGTCATCACAGAACTGACCTTGATCTCGTGGAATCGCAGGACGTTGTGAATCATGCGCCGTTCGTCTTCGTCCAGGGCCTGCTGATCCTTGCCGATCTCCGCCAGGGCGCTGATCTCCGCACGGATATCAACGTCGGCCTCACCAGACCCAATTCGACGGGTGACCTGTTTGGACAACCAGATGAACGGCAGCAGCGCCTTGATCATGAATCCCAGAATAGCTGGCAGCCGTGGCGCAATACTCCGCCAGTATTTGGCGCCAATGGTTTTGGGAATAATTTCCGAGAATATCAGGATAGCCAGGGTCATTACCGCAGAGGCAATTCCGAGCCACGCTTCCCCAAAAACCACCGTCACCTGGGCGCCAACGCCGGTGGCGCCCACGGTGTGGGCAACCGTGTTCAGTGTAAGGATTGCAGACAGGGGATCGTCCACATCGTCTTTCAGTTTTCGCAACCGGGCGAAAAGCTTCGGCTTCTCTTTTTTCAGTGAGGCGATGTAGCTCGGAGTCACCGAAAGCAGGGCCGCCTCTAGAATGGAGCATAAAAAGGAGAAGCCAATCGAGAGCACTGCGAAGGCAATTAGTAATGTCATAATTTGGCTGCGACTTCCGTTCCCTGCCGGATGGCCCGTTTGGCGTCCAGTTCTTCGGCGACGTCTGCACCGCCGATCAGATGCGCGGTCACCCCAGAGTCCGATAACTCGTCGAAAAGTTCCCGATAAGGTTCCTGGCCTGCACAAATAATCACATTGTCCACGGCCAACACCCGGCTCTCCGTGACCTTGCCATCTTTGTCGGTCAGGGAGATATGCAGCCCCTGGTCGTCAATCCGCTCATAGCGACAGCCCCTCAGCATCTCGACTTCACGGTGCTTCAGGCTGTTGCGGTGCACCCAACCCGACGTCTTGCCCAGACCGCCGCCGACCTTGCCGGTTTTTCGCTGCATCAGGTAAATCTTTCGGGGCGACGGTGTTGGCTGGCGCTCGGCCAAGCCTCCGGGGCCATCGAAGTCCGGGTTGACGCCCCATTCCGCCTGCCAGTCGGCAACGCTGACCTGCTCGCCTTCGGGATGGTGGCTGAAGTCGTGCGTCAGGAACTCGCTGACATCGAAGCCTATACCGCCGGCACCAATAACCGCCACAGTCGCACCAACCGGTTTGTTGTGACGGAGCACATCGAGGTATCCGAGCACCTTGGGATGATCGATGCCTTCAATTGCCGGTGTTCTCGGCTTCACGCCAGTGGCGATCACCACATCATCAAAGCCCTGGGCCTTGAGTGAGTCCGCGTCCACGCGCGTGCCCAGCTTCAGGTCGATCTCCAACAGCTCTATCTGGCGCTGGTAATAACGAAGGGTTTCGTAGAATTCTTCCTTGCCCGGGATGCGTTTGGCGTAGTTGAACTGACCGCCAATCCGATCGTCTGCGTCGAAAAGGGTCACCTTGTGGCCCCGTTTCGCGGCGGTGGTCGCTGCTGCCAGCCCCGCAGGTCCGGCCCCCACCACTGCGACCCGGCGCACAACCGGCGCTACCGTCAACACCAGCTCGGTTTCGTGGCAGGCCCTCGGGTTTACAAGGCACGATGCCCGCTTGGCCTGGAAGGCATGGTCAAGACACGCCTGGTTGCAGGCAATGCAGGTGTTGATTTCGTCACTGCGCCCCTGCTCGGCTTTGCGAACAAACTCGCTGTCCGCCAACAGAGGCCGGGCCATCGACACCATATCCGCCTTTCCGGCAGCGAGAATCTCTTCTCCTTTTTCGGGGGTGTTGATGCGGTTGGTGGTACACACCGGGATATCCACTTCGCCATAGAACTTGGCGGTGACATCGGCGAAGCCGCCCCGGGGAACCGAGGTAACGATGGTGGGCACACGGGCTTCATGCCAGCCAATCCCGGTATTGATGATGGTGGCTCCTGCCCGCTCAATGGCCTTGCCCAGCGTCACGATCTGATCCCAGGTCTGGCCACCCTCGACCAGGTCCAGCATGGACAACCGGTAGATAATGATAAATTCAGGCCCAACAGCCTCGCGCATACGGCGGACAATCTCCACGGGCAGGCGCATACGGTTCTCGTAAGGGCCACCCCACTTGTCCGTTCTCTTGTTGGTCCGCTCACACAAAAACTGGTTGATGAAATAGCCTTCGGAGCCCATCACCTCGACGCCATCATAACCCGCAAATTTGGCGAGCTTCGCGGCACTGACGAAATCGTTGATCTGACGTTCAACCCCTTTCGAGGAAAGGGCGCGGGCCTTGAACGGGCTGATCGGCGCTTTGGTTGCCGACGCAGAGACAATCAGAGGCTGGTAGCCATAACGCCCTGCGTGCAGGATCTGCATACAGATCTTGCCGCCGGCCTCATGCACCGCGCCGGTCACATGACGATGTAAAAGAGCCGTTGCCCGATTGTTCATGGTCGAGGCAAGGGGGGCCAGCTGCCCAACCAGATTGGGCGAGAAACCGCCCGTCACCATGAGCCCCACGCCACCTTCTGCGCGCTCGGCAAAGTACCTCGCAAACTTGTGGATGTTCCAGAACCGATCTTCCAGGCCCGTGTGCATGGACCCCATCAGCACTCGGTTCTTAAGTTCAGTGAAGCCAAGATCCAGGGGTTTCAGAAGGTTGGGATAGGTGTCGCTCATGGGACTCTCTCAATAAATATTTATCGCGAGTATACACTTGATCAATGGCAAGTTGACTTGACCTTCCAGACGGGGCACGTATCATCGGCAATCAAGTTTCATTGACGGAGCAACCATGACCGCAAGGTCCTTCGGCTGCATAAGAGTTACCCGCCCACCTGTTACCGCTGACATCGCGCGGCACCGGGGACGTCTTCCGTACTTCCCGGACCCGCCTGCCTTCTGCTGATCCACCCCACCCGCCATGCCGTAAAGGGATCGTTGCCCGATGTGCAGGGTGGCCGGCCGGAGACTAGACTCAGGCAAACATGCCTTCAATACTCACGTAAAAGAAAACCAATAACGAGGTTGCGATGTCGCTACCGCTGGTTGTTTTACTGCCTTTTCTGGGTGCCATAGCCGCACCCCTGTTCGCCCAGGGCGGCAGAACGGCGATTGCCGTTGCATCTTCTGTACCCGCGTTGATCGCACTCGCTGCCCTTTTCCCCCATTGGGAAACCCTTGCTGACGGCGGCGTTGTGCTGCACAGCTACGAATGGCTCCCCGCGCTCGGCCTCTCCTTCAGTTTTCGTCTGGACGGGCTGTCCCTGCTGTTCGCTCTGCTGATCCTGATCATCGGGCTGCTGATCATTCTTTACGCCCGCTATTACCTGAAAGCCCATGAAAACGTCGGCAAGTTCTACGCCCTGCTGCTGTGCTTCAAGGGATCGATGCTCGGCATCGTGCTCTCAAGCAACCTCCTCCTGATGATGATTTTCTGGGAACTGACCAGCCTGACCTCGTTCCTGCTGATCAGTTTCTGGACCCATAAACAGGACGCCCGCCGTGGCGCCCGGATGGCACTCGCGGTAACCGGCGGCGGCGGCCTTGCACTGCTCGCCGGCATCCTGATCATCGGCAACATTGTTGGCAGCTTCGAGCTTGATGACGTGCTGGCAGCCGGAGACCAGATAAAGGCTCATGCCATGTATCCGGTCGCCCTGACCCTGGTTCTGCTGGGCGCGTTCACCAAATCGGCCCAGTTCCCGTTCCATTTCTGGCTGCCTCACGCCATGCAGGCACCGACACCGGTATCTGCCTACCTGCACTCGGCTACCATGGTCAAAGCCGGCATCTTTCTCATGGCCCGGCTGTATCCGGCCCTGGCAGGTACTGAACAGTGGTTCTACATGGTCAGCTTTACCGGCATGGCCACCCTGCTCATTGGTGCCTATGTGGCCATGTTCAAGCACGACCTGAAAGGCCTGCTTGCCCACTCGACGGTCAGTCACCTGGGCCTGATCACCCTGCTGTTCGGCATGGGCACCCAGCTTGCCGCCGTGGCTGCGGTGTTCCACGTCATCAACCACGCGACGTTCAAAGCCTCCCTGTTTATGGCCGCCGGTATCATCGACCATGAAACCGGCACCCGGGACATGCGGCGCATCAATGGCCTTTGGCGTTACATGCCGCACACCGCAACCCTGGCCATGGTGGCCGCCTCGTCCATGGCAGGCGTACCACTGCTGAATGGCTTCCTGAGCAAGGAGATGTTCTTTGCCGAATCCCTGGAGCTGAACCTGCCGGGGCTCTGGGCCTGGCTACCTCCGATCGTTGCCACGCTCGCGGGTATTTTCGCTGTGGCGTACTCTGCACGCTTTGTCCACGATGTGTTCTTCAACGGCAAGCCCGTCGATCTTCCGATCTACCCACCGCATGAGCCTCCGCGCTACATGAAGTTTCCGGTGGAGATCCTGGTATTTGCCTGCATCATGGTCGGCGTGTTCCCTGCTGTTTCCGTGGGCCCGTTGCTCCAGATCGCAGCGTCCGCCACGCTTGGCGGCGATGTGCCGGACTACACGCTTTCTGTTTATCACGGCTTCAACCTGCCGCTGGTCATGAGCTTCGTCGCTTTCTTCGGCGGACTGTTGATGTACAGCCAGCGTCAGCGCTTCTTCGACTTCCACGCCCGGTTCAAGGAAATTGATGAGAAGGCGGTATTCGAAGCGGTGGTGCTGCGGGTTGTCGATCTCGCCAACAGATTTACCACGCGCATCGAAAATGGCTCGCTTCAGCGATACGCCATGCTTCTTCTGGTAAGCGCTATCGCGGTCGCAGCCATGCCGCTTCTCGGGCTTGGCATTTTTGTCGGCGAAAACGGACTGAGCCCGGTGGATTTACCAACAGGGATCGCGGCCGTTCTGTTGATCTTCTGTGCTCTGACAACGGCCATCCTGCACCGTCAAAGGTTCTATGCCCTTGTTTTGCTGAGCGTCGTCGGTCTGATCGTGGCTCTGGCTTTCGCCCGTTTCTCAGCACCAGATCTGGCAATGACACAACTTTCCGTTGAGGTCGTCACCATTGTTCTCCTGATGCTGGCAATCTTTTACATGCCTGCATGGACGCCTATCGAGACACCACTGAAACGCCGGTTGCGGGATATTGCCATTGCGGCGGTTGCCGGCATTGGCATGACGCTGGTCACACTGGCGATGCTGACTCAACCGTTCAGTTCGATTTCTGATTTCTTCCTCGAAAACAGCAAAACCGGTGGCGGCGGCACCAACGTGGTCAACGTGATCCTGGTGGACTTCCGGGGCTTCGATACCCTGGGTGAGATTACCGTCCTTGCCATTGCTGCCCTTGGCATCTACGCCATGCTGAAGGACACGGCCCTGACGCCACCTCCCAGCGACGGCGAGGGACATGCATGGACCCGGGATTCCCACCCGCTGATGCTGAGGTTGATTGCCCGGCCCATGCTGCCACTGGCACTGATGGTATCCGCCTTCATTTTCCTGCGGGGTCACAATTTGCCCGGGGGCGGCTTTATCGCCGGCCTGGTGACTTCGGTTGCCCTTATTCTCCAGTACATTGCCAGCGGTATGGACTGGACCGAAGACCGAATCACTGTCCGTTACCACAACGTGATCGGCCTTGGCCTGCTCTTCGCAACAGTTGCGGGCGCCGGAAGCCTCGCCTTTGGCTATCCGTTCCTGACCTCCACGTTCGATTACATAACCTGGCCTGTGGTTGGCAAATTCGAGGTCGCGTCTGCACTGATTTTTGATCTGGGCGTCTATCTCACTGTGATCGGCGCTACCCTGCTTGCGCTGGTCAGTATCGGCCGGATATCTCCCCACTCCGCCATAAAGAGTAAAAAGGAGGGTGCATAATGGAGCTTGTTTTTGCGCTGGTCATTGGTGCCCTGACGGCATCCGGCGTTTATCTGATTCTGCGGGCTCGCACCTTTCCTGTCGTGGTGGGACTGACCATGCTGTCCTACGGGGTGAACCTCTTTCTCTTCTCCAGCGGTCGCCTGGCGACCGGCCAGCAACCGGTCCTCGGAACGGCTGCGAGCTATTCCGACCCGCTGCCACAGGCACTGGTACTGACTGCTATCGTGATTGGTTTCGCCATGACCGCGTTCGTTGTCGTCCTGTCACTGCGCAACCTGGCGGACAACGAGGACGACCACGTGGATGGTAAACAGCCCTACAAATCGCCTGCTCCGGAACAGGAAGAGGAGGTAAACGGTAAATGAACCACTGGCTTACCGCTCCTGTTCTGATTCCGCTGCTAGGCGGCATTCTTCAGGCTTTCATGGGCTATGCACCCATCAGTCTTCGCCGCACCCTGGCACTGGCTACAACCGTTTTGATGCTGGTTTCCGCCATCGTGCTTCTGGTACTGGCAGACGACGGCAGCTATCGCATCTATGCGTTCGGCAACTGGCAGCCACCGTTCGGGATCGTACTGGTCCTGGACCGTCTCGCAGCACTTATGCTGGTCATGACGGCCGTGCTGGCCCTGTTCTGTCACATCTATTCGATCGGCGGTGCCGACGAAGGCAACCGCCAGTTCCATGCACTTTTCCTGTTCCAGCTGATGGGGCTGAACATCGCCTTCCTGACCGGTGACCTGTTCAACCTGTTTGTTGCCTTCGAGGTGCTGCTCATTGCCTCCTACGGGTTGCTGATGCATGGCGGTGGCACGGTAAGGACCGTTCCGGGCCTGCACTATGTCGTGCTGAACCTGATAGGCTCCGCCGTGTTCCTTATCAGTGTTGGCATGATCTACAGCGTCACCGGCACCCTCAATATGGCAGACCTGGCCGTCAAGATTCCGCAGGTGTCCGGGGAAGGTCTGAACATCGTTAAAGCCGGCGGCATGATGTTGCTGGTGGTGTTCGGTCTCAAGGCCGCGATTCTACCCCTATGCTTCTGGTTACCCCGTGCCTACTCCAAAGCCACGGCGCCCGTGGCCGCGCTGTTTGCGGTGATGACCAAGGTTGGCATATACGCCATTCTGCGGGTGTATCTGCTGATCTTCGGCGACGACGCCGGCGAACTCGCCAATCTGGGCATGGACTGGCTGTTCCCCATTGCCCTGGCCACCCTCGCCATGGGGGTTATTGGTGCGCTGGGGTCCGGCAGCCTGAAAACCCTGGTCGCCTGGCAGGTCATCATTTCCGTGGGCACTTTGCTGGCACCGATTTCGCTCGGGTCCGAAGCCGGTCTGTCTGCTGCCCTGTTCTATCTTTTGAGCACCACCTGGACGGTTGGCGGCCTGTTCCTGGTATCAGAGCTGGTGGCCAACCAAAGGGGCTCGGCCAAGGATCGAATCGTTACCGCCCCCAAAATGCAGAACCGCACTTTCCTGAGCGTGCTGTTCCTGGTCGGAGCCGTAGCAGCGGCTGGCCTTCCGCCATTGAGTGGCTTTTTCGGCAAAGTCCTGATTCTGCAATCTGTTCAATCGGGAACCGAAATGGCATGGCTCTGGTCAGTACTTCTGATCGGCAGTTTCCTGACCGTTATCGCGTACAGCCGCGCTGGCAGTATCGTTTTCTGGCGCACGGTGGATGGTCATCTGGAAAAGCCAGATCCGCTCAACGGCCGGATTTCTGTCGCAGCCGGTGCCCTGACTGCACTGGCAGTGGTGATCGTTGTGCTGGCTGGCCCGATTACCCGCTACACCGATGCCACGGCCGAACAGTTGCACAACAAGGATGCCTATATTGAGATCCTGCAAACCAAGATGGTCAGGGAGGACAGCTGATGCTTGATCGCCTGAGTTTTCCCCAGCCCTGGCTGAGCCTTACCCTTTTTATCACCTGGCAGTTTCTGAGTGACGGAATAAGCGGTGGCAGCGCAGTACTGGGCCTGATCCTGGCATGGGCAATACCGCAGATAACCCAGGGCTTCTGGCCGGATCCGCCGGCATTCATCAAAGCCTGGAGAGTCCCCGCCTACCTCCTGCGCGTTGTCTGGGATATTGTTATCGCGAGTGTTGAAGTGGCACGGCTCATCCTCAGCCCGCGGCCGGCACGTCCCGCATTTGTCTGTTATCCCCTGGAGCTGGAGCACCCTCTGGCCATCACGATTCTGGCCAGCACTATCTCGTTGACGCCCGGCACTGTGAGCGCTGACGTCAGCGATGACAACAAGCTGCTGCTGATTCACGCGCTTGACGCCGAGGACGACCAGACAGTTATCGATACGATCAAAACCCGCTACGAGAAGCCTCTGCTGGAGATGTTCCAATGATAGTCATCGCCCTCTACATCACCATTGCCATGGTCACTGTGGCGGCGCTTCTGAATGTATACCGTCTGATCAAGGGGCCGGATGCACCCGATAGAGTGCTGGCACTCGACACGCTCTACATCAACGCCATTGCTTTGATTATTCTGCTCGGCCTCACACTCGGAACACGCATGTACCTTGAGGCGGCTCTTCTGATTGCTGTCATGGGCTTTGTTGGAACCGTCGCCATGGCCAAATATCTGAAGCGGGGCAGCGTCATTGAGTAAGCCCGCACCCGGCACACAAATGCTCCAGGAGGAAACATCCGATGAATCCCTACGCTGAATTCGCCATCTGCCTGCTTTTGATCATCGGTGGCGCATTTACCCTGATCGGCGCCATTGGCCTGGCTCGCCTACCGGACTTCTTTACTCGCCTTCATGGCCCCACCAAAGCAACCACGGTTGGAGTGGGCGCCATCGTCATCAGCTCTGTGATCTACTTCAGCACACTTGGACAGGGCATCGGTATTGAGGAATTCCTGATCACGGCCTTTCTGTTCATGACGGCCCCTGTGAGTGCCAACTTCCTGGCAAAAGCTGCCATGCATTTGAAGGTTAACACCACAGAAAACACCCGGGGCCATCCCTGGGACCAGTAATTCAATCAACAAGTCCAAGAACTTTTTGTGCCAAGGAATCGTATTAAATACTGATTATAAAAACCGCCGTTAACTGCAGGACGTTTTAACTTGGGTCTTAAAGGAGCACCCTTGAATGATGTTACTGGCTGTGCTTTCGGGATTTTTGCTGGCTGTGGCGGTTCCCGCGCTCTATCGCGTGGCAGGTAAACACATTGGCTGGGTGCTGGCCCTTCTCCCCGCATTGCTCACGGCCTATTTTGTCAGCCTCATCCCGGCGGTCAGCGGCGGTGAAACTCTTCTGATTCGTAACCAGTGGATGCCCGGACTCGGCGTCTCGCTGGATTTCATGGTTGATGGCCTGGCACTGGTCTTCGCGCTTCTGATCAGCGGTATCGGAACCTTTATCCTGATCTATGCCGGTTCCTACCTCCAGGGCCACAAGGATCTCGGCCGATTCTACGTCATCATGCTGTCGTTCATGGCGTCGATGCTTGGGCTGGTATTATCCGACAACCTCATCACTTTTTTCGTGTTCTGGGAACTGACCAGCATCACGTCCTACATGCTGATCGGCTTCAACCATGAAGATGCAGAAGCCAGGAAATGCGCCCTGCAGGGGCTCTTCGTCACAGCGGGAGGCGGCCTGGTACTGATGGCCGGCCTGATTCTCCTGATCTTCATCACGGGGAGCTATTCGTTCTCCGAGATACTGGCATCCGATCTGGCCATTCACGACCATGGTTACTACACCGCGGCGGCAGTTTGCATACTCATCGGAGCCTTCACCAAGTCTGCGCAGGTACCATTTCACTTCTGGTTACCCAATGCCATGGCTGCGCCCACCCCCGTTTCTGCCTACCTGCACTCGGCGACCATGGTCAAGGCCGGCGTCTATCTGCTGGCGCGCCTGAATTCATCCATGGATGGGGATGCACTGTGGAGCAACTCCCTGATGCTTTTCGGCGCTGCGACCATGCTCACTGGCGCCTACCTGGCCTTCAGTAGCACCGGCATCAAGAAGGTGCTGGCATACTCGACGGTCATGGCGCTGGGCACCCTCACCATGCTCATCGGGATCGGCACGGAAAAGGCGATCATCGCTTTCGTCTGCGTTCTGGTGGCGCACTCGCTGTATAAGGGCGCCCTGTTCATGCTGGCGGGCGCACTGGACCACGAAACAGGCACCAAAGACATCACGAAAATGGGCGGGCTCTGGCGCAGCATGCCCAGGACCGCGGTTATCACCGGGCTGGCTGCATTGTCGCTGGCAGGGCTTCCGCCACTCTTCGGCTTCGTTGCCAAGGAATTGATGTTCGAGTCGGTTATCAACTCGCCGGTGTGGCCATGGGGGCTCCTGACAGCAGCTGTCGCTTCGTCGATTCTGGTCGTGGCCGTAGCGGGACTGGTTTTCCTGAAGCCGTTCTTCGGTCCCGTTCGCACCACTCCAAAACAGCCCCACGACGCGCCCGTCGCCATGTTGATTGGCCCGGCCGTATTGACCCTTCTGGCGCTGATTTTTGGCGTGGCGCCATTTGTGCCCGCAATCTTCGTACTGGATGCCACAGTCTCATCCGTCTATGGCACTGGGGTGACGACGGCTCTGGCCCTGTGGCACGGAGTGAATGTTCCATTGATGCTGTCTGGCGCCAGCCTCCTCGCAGGCTCCCTGCTTTTCATAACCTGGCAGCGACTGCATCCGAAGCTTTATGCCGTCAACACGGCCGCCAGCCGCTTTGGTCCGGAGGCGGGCTATTTCCGATTCATGCTCGGGATCACCCAGGTTGCAAGCTGGCAAACCCGGGTGCTGCAGAACGGGGTTCTGGGCATCTATCTGCTGATCCTCGTTCTGGTCACTTTCGGTCTGACAGGCTACACGCTGTTCACCCGCCACGGTTTCCAGCTGGATTTCGATTTCAGCAATGGCTACTTCTACGAGTTTGGCATCGCTCTTCTTATTGTCGCAGCCACCGTGTTTGCCAGTGTCACCCGGTCCCGGCTGGGTTCCGTTGCGTCAGTCGGCGTGCTGGGTTTCGGGGTGGCCCTGATATTCATTCATTTCAGCGCGCCGGATCTTGGCATCACTCAGCTCCTCGTGGAGACCCTGACTGTGATACTGCTGGTCCTGGTGCTCTTCAAACTGCCGCCTTTCGTCAACCTCTCATCGCCGTGGGAACGTTATCGGGACCTGTCCGTGGCTATCTTTGCCGGCGCGACCATGACCCTGCTGATGCTTGCGGTGCTGGATATCCAGTACTTCGACAGTATTTCCAGCTATTACATTGAAAACAGTTATGGCCTGGCCTTCGGCAAAAACATCGTCAATGTAATTCTGGTGGATTTCAGGCAGCTGGACACCCTGGGGGAAATCTTTGTTCTGGGCCTTGCGGCGATGGGGGTTTACTCGATGGTCAAACTCAGGGCGGAGGACCAGCACAAGCCATGAAAACCAATACGCTCATACTCCACACCGCCGCTCTCGCGATTATGCCGCTACAACTGATGTTTTCGGTGTTCCTGCTTTTGCGCGGGCACGACGAACCCGGTGGCGGTTTTATCGGTGGACTGGTGGCGGCAAGTGCGTTTGTGCTCTATGCCTTCGCGTTTGGCGCCGAATCAACCCGCAAGCTGCTGCGTGTCAGCCCCCGGGATATTCTGGCGGCCGGGTTGCTCTTCGGTCTCGCCTCAACAATCCCTGCCTTCTGGACTGGCCAGGCCATGCTTACCGCACTCTGGTGGGAGGTTCCACTCCCCGGTGAAGGCTACCTGAAACTATCAACCGTTCTGATTTTCGACATTGGCGTGTACCTGGCCGTACTGGGCACGCTGATGACCTTTGTGATCAGCCTGATGGAGTCGGACGAATGAACCGTGCATTCATTGCCAGGGAGGGGGCTCAGTTATGGAAACCTTGATGGCCTATGTCGTTGGGCTGCTGTTTACAGCCAGCATATACATGATGCTGCGCCGCTCTATCGTCAAACTCGTCATTGGCCTGATCATTCTGAGCAACGCGGCCAACCTTCTGATTTTCGTGGTCGCGGGTTTGACCCGGGGCGCACCACCGCTGATTCCCGAGGGGGCGAGTGAAGTCGTTGGAGCAGTGGCCGATCCCCTGCCGCAGGCCCTTATTCTCACCGCCATTGTGATTGCTTTCAGCGTCCTGGCGTTCGCCGTGGTTCTGATCCGTCGTGCCTACGAAGTGGTTGGAACCGATGACCTGGACAAGATGAAGGATACGGATACTTGAACCCGGAACTCGTTCTCCCGATCCTGATACCCCTGACAGCCGGAGCTCTGTCCCTGGCATTCTGGCGCTCCATCACGCTTCAGCGGGTCCTTGCAGTTGTTGCCACCGGGCTGTTGCTGGCAGCCGGCATCTGGCTCATGAGTTCAACCATTGAGCAGGGTTTTCTGGTGGTTGAAATGGGCAGTTGGCCTGCGCCCTTCAGCATCGTGCTGGTGTCCGATGTTCTTGGCGCCATCATGATTGTGCTAACCGGCATTATCGGCCTTGCCATCGCAATCTATTCGCTGGCCTCAACACCGAAAGGTCATGAAAAATTCGGTTATTACCCCCTGATGCACCTGCTGCTCGCCGGCGTAGCCGGAGCCTTTCTGACTGGCGATATATTCAACCTGTTCGTCTGGTTCGAGGTGATGCTGCTGGCATCGTTTGCCCTCCTGACCCTGGGCGGAGAGCGAGCCCAGATGGAAGGCGCCATCAAGTACGTGACCCTGAACCTGTTCTCGTCGGCCATTTTCCTCTCCGCCGTGGGCCTGCTCTACGGGATGGTGGGCACCCTGAACATGGCGGACATCGCCCAGAAACTGAACAGCGTGGAAGACCCTGGCATGGTGACGGTGGTCTCGCTGATGTTCATGGTATCGTTCGGCATCAAGGCGGCGGCGTTTCCCCTGTTTTTCTGGCTCCCTGCCTCCTATCACACGCCGCAAGTCGCCGTCTCAGCGCTGTTTGCAGGGCTGCTGACCAAGGTAGGGGTCTACGCACTCTATCGGGTATTCACGCTGATCTTCACGCAGGACGTCGCCTACACACACACCATATTGCTCTGGGCCGCGGCCCTGACAATGCTGACCGGCGTTCTCGGCGCGGCGGCGCAGTTCGAATTCCGGCGAATCCTTTCTTTCCACATTGTCAGCCAGATCGGCTACATGCTGCTCGGGCTGGCGCTGTTCACGCCTCTGGCCCTGATTGGCGGCGTGTTTTACATCATGCACCACATCATTGTGAAGACGAATCTGTTCCTGGTGAGCGGTATCACCTACCGTCTGCTTGGGAGCTATGAGCTGAAGAACCTGGGCGGTGTTTACCGTCAGCGCCCGTACCTCGCTCTGTTGTTTTTGATTCCGGCGCTCTCGCTCGCCGGTATTCCGCCTTTGTCCGGTTTTTTCGCCAAGTTCATTGTGGTGAAAGCCAGCCTGGAGGCCAGTGAATATGTGATCTCTGCCATCGCTCTGCTGGTTGGCTTGCTGACCCTGTACTCAATGATCAAGATCTGGGCGGAAGTCTTCTGGAAAAAGGTTCCCGACCATGTGACCGATGTCGGCAGGCTCAACGGCGAGATTAAAAATACGCACAACTGGGCCTACTATGTGCCGGTGGTCGGGCTTGCGGCTTGCACGCTCATTATTGGCCTTTACGGCCAGCCAATTTACGTTCTGGCCGAGACGGCCGCAGACCAGTTGATGAACCCGCAGCTATACATAGAAGCGGTTCTTGGAGGGACGCCGAAATGATTGGCCTGTTCTGGAACCTGCTGCTTGCAATTGCCTGGGTGGTTCTCAGTGGCAGCGTCACTGCCATGAACCTACTGGCCGGCTTCTGCTTTGGCTACATTGCGCTCATGGTTCTGCAAAACCAGGTGCCCGCTTTGAAGGGCTACTCCCGGAGAATTCCGAGATTAATCGCCTTCCTGGCCTTTTTCCTGAAAGAGCTGGTGAAATCCAACCTGCGGGTTGCCTACGATGTCGCCACGCCGGTTTGGCACATGAAGCCCGGTGTGATCGCATTTCCGCTACAGGCACGTACCGATATGGAGATCATGTTCGTCAGTAGTGTGATCTCACTGACACCGGGGACCCTCAGCCTGGATGTTTCCGATGATCGACGGGTGCTTTTCATCCACGCCATGTTTCTTCAGGACGAGGAACAGCTGAGAAATGACCTGAGAGAACTGGAACACCGAATCCTCAAGGTTATGCGCTAGGAGCCCACCATGCTTGGAATCGCCATTAATATTGTGTATCTCATGCTGTCCCTGGCGTTACTTTTTGCCTTCATCCGTTTAACCCGGGGCCCTTCCCTGGCGGACCGCGTGGTTGCACTTGAGCTGATTGCTTCCGTGGTGGTTGGCTACGTTGGGGTTCATGCCATTGATACCGGTGTCTCCAGTTTTCTTGATGTGGCGATCGTGATATCCCTCACCGCTTTCCTCGCGGCAATAGGGTTCGCCAGGTTCCTGGAGCGTGGAGGCGTCAAGGATGAGTGAAATTTTCGTTTCCATCCTGTTGCTGGCAGGGGCCTCATTCATGGTGCTTGCGGCCATCGGCATCGTAAGACTGCCAGACCTGCCAACACGCATGCACGCATCCACCAAAGCAGGCGCGATGGGCGCGATACTCACGATGGCCGGGGTAGCACTGCACTTTTCAGACAGCGCGGTCGCGGCAAGGGCAATCGCCTTCATCGTGTTTATACTTCTGACCGCTCCCATCGCTGCTCATGTCATTGGACGGGCAGGTTACTTCACCGGAATTTCGCTCTGGAGCGGTACCACCAAGGACGAACTGCGGGAACGATACGATCCGGACACCCACAAGCTTTACAGCGGACTTGAAACCAAGACAGACCGAGCAGTGCCCGACAATAACAAGGACGGCTCAGGCTGATTATTTTGTCATTGGAAGTGCACGAAATTCCCGTATAGTAGGCTGCCCACAACATTCGAGGAGCCAGCATATGCTGCAAGTAAATGAATATTTCGACGGCCAGGCCAAGTCCATTTCCTTCCAGACCTCGACTCTGCCAGCCACCGTTGGCGTGATCAGCCCGGGCGAGTACGAGTTTGGTACCAGCAAGAAAGAAACCATGACCGTCATCAGCGGCGCCCTCACTGTGCTGCTCCCCGGCATGGAAGAGTGGATGACCTACGGTGCCGGCGAGAGTTTTGACGTAGCGGGTCAGGCCAGCTTCAAGGCAAAGACCGACATCGACACGGCTTACCTC
Organism: Marinobacter flavimaris; assembly: GCF_002933295.1. GTDB lineage: Bacteria > Pseudomonadota > Gammaproteobacteria > Pseudomonadales > Oleiphilaceae > Marinobacter > Marinobacter flavimaris. The sequence goes on along the minus strand of NZ_PSSW01000001.1, from coordinate 106,368 downwards.
TGCACCTACGAGTAATTCCGCACCTACGAGTAATATCGCTGCCCCTGAGGGGCGCGTCCGCAGAGCGAAACGGATTTCGCACCTAAGCCACCGTTCGCTCTGCATTTTTTCACCCTTTTCGGTTCCTGTTTCAGCCAATCTGTGTCAGATTTATTCCTGTTTCTCGCGATAACACCAACAACTGGGAAAGAGGACACACGTAATGGCACAGACACGCATTCTACCCCCGGCTGAAAACGCCTATGAGTACCCGCTGCTGATCAAACGACTCCTGCTCTCGGGCCCCAGGTACAATCCAGACCAGGAAATTGTCTACTCCAACCGCAGCAAGTACACCTATACGGATCTCGTCGAGCGCATTCACCGTCTGGCAAACGCATTGACCGATGCCGGCGTGAAACCGGGCGATACCGTTGCGGTCATGGACTGGGATACCCCCCGGTACCTGGAGTGCTTCTTTGCCATTCCGATGATTGGCGCCATTCTGCACACCGTCAACATCCGGTTGTCCCCGGACCAGATCGTTTACACCATGAATCACGCCGAAGACGATGTGGTTCTGGTTCACGACGATTTCCTCCCGATCATCGAGGCCGTCAAAGACGAGATCAAAACGGTCAAGACCTGGATCCAGCTCACCGACAGCGATGCCGCACAACAGGCACCTGTTGAGGCTGTCGGGGAGTATGAGGACCTTCTCGCCAGGGCCAATGACAAGTTCGACTTCCCCGATTTCGACGAAAACAGTGTAGCGACCACCTTCTACACCACGGGCACCACCGGCAATCCCAAAGGTGTCTACTTCAGCCACCGCCAGCTGGTACTGCACACGCTGGCCATGACGGGCACCGTGGCGTCATTCGACGAGATGCCGCTGATGCGTTCCTCGTCGGTCTACATGCCAGTGACGCCAATGTTCCATGTGCATGCCTGGGGCGTGCCCTATGCCGCCACCATGATGGGCATCAAACAGGTATATCCGGGCCGCTATGAGCCTGAGCTGCTGGTGGATCTGCTCAAGGAACACAAAGTGACTTTCTCTCACTGCGTGCCCACCATCATGCAGATGATGATGGCCACCGAATCCATCAAGACGGCCGACCTGAGCAACTGGCACGTCTTGATCGGCGGCAGCGCACTCACCAAAGGGCTTTGCGACGCCGGGGCCAAGCTCGGCATCAAACTTTACACCGCCTACGGCATGTCTGAGACCTGTCCGCTGCTCTGCGCGTCGCACCTGAAGCCCGAAGACCTGGAACTGCCTCTTGAGCAGCAAACTGCGATCCGGGTGAAGACCGGTATTGCGACGCCCATGGTTGAGCTGGAAATTGTGGACCCCGAAGGCAATCCGGTCCCCCATGATGGCGAGGCCAAAGGAGAGATCGTGGCCCGCGCGCCATGGCTGACCCAGGGTTACTTCAAGGAGCCCGAGAAAGGCGAGCAGCTCTGGGAAGGTGGCTGGCTTCACACCGGCGACGTAGCTTCCATGGAGCCGGACAACACAATCACCATCAAGGATCGCATCAAGGACGTGATCAAGACCGGTGGTGAGTGGCTGTCTTCACTGGATCTGGAAAACCTGATCAGCCAGCATTCCGCTGTCGCCGGTGCTGCGGTGGTGGGCGTGCCCGATGAGAAATGGGGCGAACGCCCGCATGCTCTGGTCACCCTGAAGCCGGGCGAGCAAGCCAGTGCCGAGGATATCCAGAACCATCTGAAGCAGTTTGTGGAAAGCGGCGAGATCAATAAATGGGCGATCCCGGAGCATATTGATTTCGTGGAAGATATTCCGAAGACCAGTGTTGGCAAGATCAACAAGAAACTGATTCGGGATCAGTTGCAGTAATCAGTGAGGCGTTTGGGAAGGGGCCAGATGACACACCTCATCTGGCCCCTTTTTTATAGGCCGGAAAACGTAAAATCCACCTCAGGCTTGCGGCCGTCAATAATGTCCGCAAGGGCCGCGGCGGAACCACAGGAATGGGTCCATCCAAGGGTGCCGTGTCCGGTATTCAGGTAGAGGTTGGCGAAGTGGCTTTTTCCGATGTACGGCACGTTGGAGGGCGTCGCAGGCCGTAAACCGGTCCAGAATTCCGCCTGATCCCAGTAACCTGCTTCGGGCATGACTTCCGCTGTGCGGCGCACGATAGCGCGGCAGCGGGTATAGTTCAGTTTCCGGCTGTAGCCGTTCAGTTCGGCCGTGCCCGCCACGCGCATGCGATCACCCAGGCGGGAATAAACCAGCTTGTACTCGTCGTCAGTGAGGCTGACATTGAACGCCGCCTCCTCGTTCTTCACCGGTACCGTAATCGAATAGCCTTTGGCCGGATAGATGTTGAGGAAAATACCGAGCTGACTGGCAAGCGCTGCACTGAAGCTGCCCATGCTCAGCACGTAGGCATCCGCGCGCAGCGTCTCATGATGGCCCTCCCGGAGCGTCTGGATACCGAGTACCCGCTCGCCGGCGCGTTCGAAGCTCAGGATTTCAGTGCCGTACCGGAACTCTACGCCGGCCTCCGCGCAGCGTTTTGCGAGGTTCTGGGTAAACATCCGGGCATCACCGGATTCGTCTTCCGAGGTGTAGGTTGCCCCGGCAATCCGGTTGCGGATCGGCTTGAGTGCCGGCTCCAGCTCTACCGCCCGGTCTGCATCGATAATCTGACGGTCACACCCCAGATCCTGCATGATCCGGGTCGGCTCCATGGCACCGTCAAACTCCGCAGGATTGGTGTAGAAGTGCAGGATACCCTTCTCGAGATGGTTGTACTCGATGCCCGCTTCCATACGCAGGGCCTGCAACTGGCTGCGGCTGTAGGTGCCGAGATTTACCATCTGGCGGATGTTGTGGGCAGCCCGGGCCGAGGTGCACTGCCCCAGAAAAGAGAGCGCCCAGCGCCACTGGGCGGGATCCAGTCTTGGCCGGAACAGCAGGGGCGCGTCGGGCTGGAACAGCCATTTCATGACTTTCAGAGGGGCGGACGGGTTGGCCCACGGCTCCGCATGGGAAACGGAGATCTGACCGCCGTTGGCATAACTGGTTTCCAGGCCGGCCTGGTTCTGGCGATCAACCACAGTTACCTGGTGCCCCTGCTTCTGCAGATACCAGGCCGTGGTAGTACCCACAACGCCTGCGCCCAAAACCAGTATATGCATGCTTGCCTCCGGTCGAACAGAATCCGCCATCCAACGGCATAATTGCAGGGATTTCTGGGCAGATTCCGGTTGGTATGAAAGTCGGGATTTGTTAACGCGGGCTCTATTGTAACGTGAGCGTGGGGGATTTGCGTGTTATACCATCAGCCACCGGCGCGCTTCACCGTCCACCCCTTTTGCTCAAGCAGCGGAACCAGAAGATCCCGCTGGTCGCCCTGGATTTCGACCACACCATCTTTTACTGTGCCACCGGTGCCGCATTTGGCTTTCAACACCTTGGCATAGGCTTTCAGTTCTTTGTCGTCCAGTGGAATGCCGGTAATCAGGGTGACACCCTTACCCTTGCGGCCCTTGGTCTCCCGGCTTACTCTGACAATGCCATCCCCGGCAGGCCGTGATGATGTACCGCAGGTACATTCATTCACGGGGTTACGGCAATCCGGGCACATACGCCCCTGCTCGGTCGAAAAAACCAGACCGCCCTCAGATCGCTTCTTCATTCTGTCTCCGTGCTATTCCTGTCTTGTAACGCCTTCAATCGAGACCAGGAGGATACTTGGTAAACATTTCGGCCACGACCTCGTCGATCAGTTCTCTTCGGGTCTCGGGTGACTGGTTTTCATTGAGATAGCGCCGACTGGCGGCGCGCCAGACAACTTCTTTCGACTTGCTGTCTGCCAGCTCTACAACCAGCTTTCCCTCTTCAATTTCACGTACCGGTGGCGGCGCAGACAGGGCCCATCCGAAATTCCCGCTGCCAAAACCAAATCCGAGTCCCAGCCCCGTCTGCTCAAGACGCTCCTCGGGCACGATCTGCCAGCTTACCAGCAAGTCGGCCTCTGCTTCAGGGACCTGTTTCAGCGCTTTGCGATTCAGCTCTCGCTCGACGGCACTGCGCACCCGAGTGCCGTCGAGTGAGGTAAAGGAAGACGAATCGGTGCCACCGGCAAACGCCCAGGAGGAATAATTACCGAAAACCACGGAAGAGTTGTAGTCGGTCACCACGTTGCTGGCACAACCGGTCATGGCCAGTGCAACAACCGCTAACATCAGAAAACGCATCATGATTCCTGTCCTCGATTGAGACTCAGATTTACAAACAGTATACGCCTCGCAGACGCACAACGATGCCCCCGGGATCCGTCACCTTTCTAAACTGTAATCCAGTTTATGGGCATCGCAGAAGGCTCCGAATGCCTCGACCTGATCCTCGGGAACCAGAACACCAGCCCGTACCGAGGCCCCGTAATCCACCGATTCCACCGATGCCCCGTTCATCTCACACCAGTGCCGCAGCGGTTGCTCGTCAGCAAAAGACAGGAGCACCAGCACGTCCACCATGGGCTTCTGGACCACCCGGTCAACAGCCGACAGCACGCTCTCTGCAGCTCCGGCATAGGCTCGCACCAGGCCACCGGCACCCAGTTTGATGCCACCAAAGTACCGCACCACCATCACCAGCACATCTCCCATATCCTTGTGCTGAATCACGTTGAGAATCGGCTTCCCGGCCGTTCCAGACGGTTCACCATCATCGTTCATACCAGCTTCGGCGGCAGACCCGGGACGCCCGATCTGGTAGGCCCAGCAGATATGCCGGGCGTCCGGATGGTCCTGGTGAGCCTGTTCCAGCCAGTCCTTCACCTCCTCCCGCGAACTCACCGGGGCTACCCGGGCAATGAACCGGCTTTTCTTCACTTCCGTTTCACGCTCAAGGTATCCTGCGGGAACGGGGTAATCTTTTTTCATGGACAACGACCTATGGCCTCTGAAGACGAATACAACAACCCGGGCACGGCAAAGCCCGCGAAGATTCGGAAAGCGGCCTGCGGAATCCGCTTTGACGAAGACGAGCTGCAGGAGGGTATCGACTTTTCCGGCGCCGAAAAACTGAAACCTTCCGACCCGGAGCCGGAGTCAGCCGCCCCCGAAAAACACCGGAAGGCGAAGCGTCACCCGTAAGCCGCCAGTTTCTCCCGCTGCTGCCCCGATCACGCCATCGTGGGCCGCTACGATGTCTCTGGCAATGGCCAGGCCAAGCCCCCAGCCCGTGCCCCCGCGAGACTTGTCTGCGCGGAAGAACGGCTCGAAAAGCTGGCCGATCAGCTCATCCGGAACGCCCGGCCCCTCGTCATCAACCGTTAGCATCAACCAGTCATCGGCCACCGTCACGGCCAGATGAACAGCCCTGCCAGGTGGCGTGTGGTCGAGGGCATTCTGCAGGATGTTGTCGATGGCTCGCTGTAAAAGCCCTTCATCACCCAGCACCGACGCCCTTGAACTTTCCGGCGACACCACGAGTTTGCAGTCCACACCCTGGTGCTCGGCATAGTCCGCTGCATCCTTGAGGACCTGATTGATCACATGCACCAGCCGGAGGGGCTCGCGCTCGATATCGCCGCCGGCTTCGGTAACCCGGTATAACGTCAGTATCTGACCGGTCATGGTTTCAAGCCGTTCGTTCTGGCGCAGAATGCTGGCCATCAGCTCTTCATCTGCACCGGCCTCGTTTGCCAGCTCAATGGCGATACGCTGGCGGGTGAGCGGCGTTCGCAAATCGTGGGAAATATCCCGAAGCAGATGTTTCTGGCGTTCCAGCAGACTGCAGAGCTGTTCGGTCATGGCATTGAAAGCCGTGGCCAGTTGCCCCACCTCATCCCGGCGTTGGGCGATCTTTTCGCTGACTCTCAGAGAATTATCACCGGCCGCAATCGCCTGGGCGGTGCTTTCCATGTGTTTCAACGGTCGCGATACCAGGCGGGCGATCCACCAGCACGCCAGTGAAATCATCAGCAGGGCCAGCCCGAGCTCGATGGCCCTGAAGAATCTCGGGTTGAGCCAGCCGGCGCCCTGCACCCGTGGCCAGGCCACCAACCGGTAACCGCCGCCAACGTCCAGTACCGCGGGTTTCTGCGGGTACCAGCCGGATTTCATGCGGTCGCGGATGAACGAGGGCAGCTTGCCATCGTTTTCATCCTGTTCGAGCAACACCAGAAACAGTTCAAGACGCTCGCCTTCATCCCGCAGAAAGCGCCACGCTTCGCCACGGTTACCAGCCTCACGGATTGCGATGGCTTCTTCCGCCAGATCCCTCAGACCTGCCTGGCGCTCAATCACTTCCCGCTCCCGGTCCAGAAGCATCCCGGTTGCAAGGCTACTGGCCACCACGGTGACCGCCATGGCCAGCCAGATCGACAGGAAGATCCGCCAAAACAGAGGGAACATGGGCCGCTGTTTCATTCTGGCACCCGATAGCTGTACCCCAGCCCCCTAACGGTTTCGATACGGGGCGGGTCGTCGTTGCCCAGTTTTTTGCGAAGGTTACTGATGTGCATATCAAGGGTGCGGTCGTAAGCTTCAAGGCGCCGGCCCAGCGCCCATTGCATGAGATCGGTTTTGCGGACCACGCTGCCTGCATGTACCAGAAGAACCTGCAGAACCTCGTACTCGGTGGCGGTCAGCTCCATCGCCACATCATTCTGGTAAATTCGGCGATGGCCCGGCTCGACACGGAGGTCGCCATAGGTCCGGGCCGCATTGACTTCGGTTTTCTGGTCCCAGGCAATCCGCCGCAACAACGCCTGCAAGCGCGCCACCAGCTCCCGTGGATTGCAGGGTTTGGGAATATAGTCATCGGCACCGACTTCAAATCCCACGATCCTGTCAGTTTCATCACCCCGGGCCGTCAGCAGCACAACCGGCAGGTGAGTCTCTGCCCTCAACTCCCGCAACACCTCAAGGCCACTGATGTCCGGCAGCATGATGTCGAGCACGACGATATCGCAGTCCTGACCAAGAGCCAGGGCCAGCCCGTCCCGACCGTTTGCCGCCTCGCGCACGGTAAACCCCTGATTGGTCAGGTAGCGGGCAAGCAGTTCCCGCAATTCATCATCATCCTCAACCAGTAGAACCCTGTTCTGCATACCGACTATCCACCCTCTGGGCTGACCAACATTTCTGTTTGCAGTCTAACACGCTCCTCACAAGCCGCTGATTCAGGGAGATTTCCTTTGCAGAACCTTTACAAACCACTGACGCTCGTTGACGAAAGACACCGGTACTATGGCAACCGTGAACTCAACCACTGTCAACACAGTCAATATCGGAGAAAACCTTATGAAAAGCCGTACACGTTCGTTTCTGGCAACCGGCGCTCTCGTGTCTGCTCTGTTCATGGCCAGCCCATACCTCATGGCTGACGAGCATCACAAGAAACATCATGGCGACCGAAAGGACATCGCAGAAATGTGCGAAGACTTCAAAGCAGGCAAGGGCCGCTTTGATAAACAAGAGCGCCGCGAAAAAATGCAAGAGCATCAAGCAGAACTGGCTGACCGCCTGAAGCTTGATGATGAGCAACGCGAAATCTGGAAACAAATCCACGACGAGCGTCGGGAGAAGCATGAGAAGCGTGCCGCGAAGTTTCATGAGAAACTGGAAAAGCGCTGCGCCGAACAGGAAGGGTGATCAAAAGCCGGGTTCTGACGTATGGTAACGGGTAGATCAAGGAGTACTACCCGACCATGCCAGAATCCGCGCTGTCCGACCTCACCCTGGAGACCTGCACCAGCATTGCCGATATCGACCGGAATGACTGGCGCAGGCTGGCTGGACTCAGCAACCCGTTCCTCCGCTATGAATTTTTCCAGGCGCTCGAGACTTCAAAATGCACGACGGAGGTGACCGGCTGGGCTCCAAGTCACCTGGTTTTCCGGAAAGCTGGCAGAGTCGTTGGCATTGCGCCGGCTTTCCTTAAAAACCACTCCATGGGCGAATATGTTTTCGACTGGGCCTGGGCCGATGCCTATCAACGCCATGGTCTTGATTACTATCCGAAACTGTTGATCGCCATACCCTTCACACCCTCTGCGGGTCCCCGACTTTTGCTGGAACCGGAGCTACGACAACAGCTGACGCCAGAGCAGATTCATGGCCTCCTGGACACCCTGACCGAGAAACTCGGCGCTCACTCCTGGCACCTCCTGTTTCCCGACAGCAACGACCAAAAACTGCTCCAACATGACCACGAGTTGCATCGACTCGGATGCCAGTTCCACTGGCACAACCACGGTTACCAGAACTTCGAGGATTTTCTGGCAGCGCTTAATTCCCGCAAGCGCAAGTCCATCCGCAAGGAGCGCCGGCAGGTGGCAGAGCAAGGCATTTCATTTGCCCGCTTTCACGGCCGAGACATTTCCGACCATGTCCTTTCCGCCTTCTACGTGTTCTACCAGGCAACCTACCTGAAGCGCGGCCAGCGCCCATACCTGAACAAGCAGTTCTTTGAATGGCTTCTGGAACAGCTACCGGAGCATGTGCACATCGTTATGGCGGTCCGCGAAGGCGAGATGATTGCCGGCGCCCTGTTCCTGGCCGGCGAAGACACTCTTTACGGCCGCTACTGGGGATGCCTTGATGAATACAATCACCTGCACTTCGAAACCTGTTATTACCAGGGCATCGAGCTGGCCATGGACCTGGGGCTGAGCCATATCGACGCCGGCGCCCAGGGTGAACACAAACTGGTACGTGGCTTTGAGCCGGTAATTACCCATTCATGGCATGGAATTCGGCACCCCGGCTTCCGCGAGGCCATCGAGAACTTCACCCACGAAGAAGCGGAACACGTCCTCGGTTATTTCGAAGACGCCAAATCCGTTCTGCCCTTCCGTCAGCAGGAGCAGGATTAGCTTCTATACTGAATTACCATACAGGATTTGCGCGGGGGTCAGAGATTATGGATACAGACCCAATATGGAACATATTATCGGCAGATAGTCTGCCGCTTCTGCTTTCGGTGGGGGCCTTCGGGCTGGCACTCATTGCTCTGTTTATCGGATCAGGGGCTCGACGCCGTAGCCAGGACCAGCTAGCAGCATTACGGGAACGTTCCGATACGCTGTGGCGGGAAGTGGACGACATACGGGTCGCGCAATTCAACCGTCCCGGCGAGGCAGGCAACGGCGTGTCAGGCTCACCGGTGGAGGAAGCCCGCTACCACACAGAAGTGGAAGCCTACAGCAAGATCTGGCCCCAGATATGGCACCTCCATGAACGCCTGGGCATGTTCCTGAGGGCTGTTGAAGCGGGTGAGGCCGCGGGCGAACTCCGTCTGGAAGCTCGCAATGCGGCCCTGGAGGCCCGAGAGCTGCTTAACCGGAACCGCCCCTTCTGCACAGAGTCCGTCGATGAACTGGTTACCCGGCTGATTGATGCCGAGATCAAGGCGCACCTTGCGGCCTGCCAGTATCTGGACCTGCTAAAAGATGTCCCCAGTGACTCATCCAATCACGACCGCCGGGTCTTGCAGGACAAATGCCACAGCCTGCACGAGGGCGAAGCCCGGGAGCTGATGAACCAGTTGGTCTCGTCCATTCGGCACCGGGCGATTCGCAGTAACTAGGGAGCGCCTGTTCAGCTGTTGGCGATACGGAAACCGACTTTCATTACGACCTGATAATGGCCCACCTTGCCATCAACGATATGGCCGCGGGTTTCGGTTACCTCAAACCACTCCATGTTGCGAACGCTTTTACCACATTCCTCAAGTGCATTCTCGATGGCGTCTTCAATGCTTTTCTTGGAAGACCCGACAATTTCCACTTTTTTATACACGTGATGGTCAGACATTAAAGCCTCCTGGGAGTTGCGATTTGTATTTCTGAGCCTAGAAGACAAGCGTCCTCACGGCAAACCACAGCCCGGTACAAGCCTCATCCGCCAACCCACGGCTGGCGTATCTGTCCCCTATAATCCAGGTAGTCGTGCGGAACTTTCTGTGCCTCAGAGGGTCCCGTCTACCCCACGCTTCGGACTGAGTTCATGAAACGATTTTTCAGATACACCGGCTGGTTCTTCGGCGCCGTGCTCCTGCTGCTGGCTGGCCCGATTCTGCTTGCCACCAGTGGCAGCCTGCAGGGAGCCGAGAGCTGGCAAACAGCCACCCGGGAAAGCGCCCGGATTGCCCCTCTGCCAGAACAGGCCGAGGAAGCCATCGTTCAGGTATATGGCGCCCGGGCCTGGAGTTGGCGAGGTTACTTTGCTGTCCATACCTGGATAGCCACCAAGGAAAAAGGGGCCAGCCATTATCGGGTTCATGAAGTGACCGGCTGGCGCAGCTACGTGGTCAATTCCCGGCCCGGTGAGCCCGACAGACACTGGTACGGTGCAAAGCCGAACCTCTATGCCGATATCCGCGGCGAAGAAGCCGAAAAGCTGATTCCCGACATCTACCAGGCAGTGGCGTCCTACCCCTACCCGACCGAATACGAAGCCTGGCCCGGCCCCAACAGCAACACTTTCGTGGCCTGGGTAATCAGGGAGGTTGAGGGTCTCGATGTGGCTCTGCCGAACCACGCGATCGGCAAGGACTACCTCGGCGACCGTATTATCGCAGAGGTTCCGGGTGGCGCGGGTTATCAGGTCTCGCTGGGCGGGTATTTTGGCGTATTGGCAGGCATTCGCGAGGGACTGGAATTGAACCTTCTAGGCCTCTCTTTCGGTATTAACCCGTTGGCGTTGGGGGTAAAACTACCCGGCATTGGAGAGCTGGCCCTGATAAATACCAATCCAATGACCAAGCCCTCCATGGAGTAAACAGACGGCCCGGCCGGGGGCAAGGCTCCCAAAAAACGCTGTGAATACGTCCGTGTACGCTTGGCTCCGCCATCCCTGGCTCCGCACATTTTTGGGAGCCTTGCCCCCGACCGGACCTGCCTCGGAGTCAATCCCTACAAGCTGGCAAACTCCAGATACCGGCTCGCCGCCTGCTTCTTCTCATCCTGGCTGTTCAGCATCTCCAAGCGCATCTTGTCGATCAGTTTCAGGTAATCGACGATGGGAGATTCCGGCTTACCGGAATCCTTTGACTCTTCGATAAATGCCTTCTGCTTCTCGCGGATTTCATTGAGCTTCTCAAGCGCGGAGCGGATCGCTTCCACCCGGGCCTCAACCAGACCGTTACCACCGCGATCCGGCGAGCCACTGTCGCGACTCAGTACCGTCTCGGCGGCCGGCGCGTCGGCGGTGTTCTGCTCGGCAAGATCAATTTCTTCCAGGGTGCGAACCTCACCGTCGGTCGTCAGATAGATTCCCGAACCCTTGATCTGGCCCAGCGGCACACCCTGACTGTTGGCCAGCGTGAAGCGGTCTTCTACATTGTCCACATAAAGCGCCTGAACGCCGACTTCTGAGAGAGATTTCAGAGCCTGTGAGCCGTCTGCGGCCTGGACCCACACGGACAACGACGCGAAGATCTCATCGTTGGCGTCAATCCAGCGGTTACCGTCGTCATCAAAACTGGCCAGCTCGCCAAAGCCGGAGCCGCTCCGGGGACCAAACAGTTCGGAGCCGTCGTCCACCTTGCCGTTGCCATTTCGGTCCAGCACCAGGTAGCCGCTACCGCTGCCCAGGGTGGCAAACTGCCCGGTTTCACCGTTACCGTTCAGGTCGAACTCGAAGAGGGTATCGGTCAGGCGGGCTGTGGCAGAGCCGAAGTTGATCACCAGAGGGTCGGTGAGTGGCCGTTCCTGAATCTGCACCAGTTCCGAGTACTCGTAGGTCCGGGACTGGGACTCTCGCAGTGACAGGGTGAAGTCGATGGTCTCACCATTCTCCAATGCGATGGTGCCAGTGGAGGCAAAGCTTCTGGATTCGCTCTCCGAGTAAAACATATAGCGTCCGGCAGAAACCGAGACACTGCCCCGACCCTCAACACCCGCATCACCACCGAGCGCGGCACGGCTAACGCTCAGTGCCTGCTGGCCCATCAGAAACAACTCTGAGGTTTTCTCGGCAAGCTGCGCACTGGTAAAGACGCTCTGCTGACCACCATCCGTCACGGTGCTGCTGCCGCTGAAGGCGAGCTGCTCCTGGCTGCTGTAACGATAGGCAGCCTGGCGCATGAGCGTTAACTCTGAGCCAACCGCGTTCTCATTGGCCTGCGGCGCAGCGGCAGATTGCCGGTTGATGCGAAGCTGCGTGCTGTCGAAAGCCGATACCTGGCGGGAACTGTCCTGGAAAAGCGAAATCTGGCTGGAGGAAATCATGGCTTTGGGCACCTGTAATTACTACACAGGCATATCGGCCGCAGACCCCCGGACTTGAGCACTTTTTAATCACTTCAGATTCGAGAGGTTAGGCCAGAAACCGCACGATTCCGGCAGCGGCAATCCCGGCGGCAATGGCCGGGAGAGGTTTACGCAACGCCAGCATGGTAACCGCCGTCGTGGTCAGGGCCGCCAGCGCACCAGCGTCCCCCGTCACGGCCATGGGCACAATGATGGCAATCAGGACCGAGCTGGCCATGGTGTTGATAAAGCTCTCGATACGAGGATTGATCTTCACGAACGACATGATGAACACGCCGCCAAAACGGGTTACCAGTGTAACGGCGGTCATGATCGCAATCAGGAACAGAATACCGGCTGTGGTGGTCTCAACGGTCATGGGTGCTGTCCTCCGCGTCAGAAGCGGGCGCAGGCTTTCGCTCGAGCCAGAAGAACCCGATCGCACCACCGGCGAGCGCGCCCACGACGACGTGGGTATTCGCCGGCAACCATTTCCAGGCCGCCAATGAAGCCAGCGCTGTAACGGTCCAGGCCACGAGCACTCTCGGGGATTTCTTGCCGCCCAGCGCCATGGCCAGCAGGAAACAGCCGAGAACCATGTCCAGGCCCAGGGATTTGGGATCCTGCAGAAGGCCACCAAAATAGACGCCCAGACCGGTCCCGATGATCCAGGCCAGCCAAAGAGCCAACCCGCCACCAAGGATAACCTCCAGGTTTCGTCGGCCACTCTGGTATTCCTGGGCCGAAACCGCCCAGTTGGCATCGGTCAGCAACAGCAAGAGACCATAGCGCTTGCCCGGCGAGACTTCTCTCAGCATCGGGTACAGCGAAGCGCCCATAAGCAGATGGCGGGAATTGATGGCAAAGACCACCGCGATCATCGGAAGTACAGATACCTCGGTGCCCCACATATCGACGGCGGCAAACTGGGAGGCGCCGGCAAACACCGTCGCACTCATCAGCACCGCCTGAAGCGGCTCAAGGCCTTTCTGGGTAGCTGCCAATCCAAAGGCAGCGCCAAACGCCACCACGAATAACGAGATGGGAAGCAGCCGGAAAAACTCCACCCGTACCCGGGCCGGCTGTAGCTGATAAGAATAGGAAGCGACAGACATCCGGGGAAACTAGGTCAGTTTCACCGATCCGCGTATAGGTAGTTTCCGCAGAAAGGGGCACATCTGCGACTAATGGACCAGATCCGCGCAACGCATGAGGGCATTTAACCTCATGATTGCCTCAAATGTTTACCGGGGAGGCGCCTGAAACCGGGGATGAGCCTTGTATCGGATAGTTCACTTCCGCATGTTGACGTTAACGTCAATTGCCGCTAGTTTGTTTTTCGTCCAGCCCCAAAAGGGCACTTTCGGTGGGCCACCCCCCAGCGGATATACCGGACACCTGAAATCGGAACGCCGGCCACAAGCCGGCAGACAAGAACAAGATACCCGCTCATGCCGAGATCCGGCCGGTGGGAGAGGATTTCACAATGCTATTCAGCCATCCCGAGTTCGATAATCACGAACATCTGTCCTTTTTCTGCGATCCCGAAACCGGCCTGAAGGCCATCGTTGCCATCCATAACACTTCCCGCGGCCCCGCATTGGGAGGCTGCCGAATGTTTCCCTATGCCTCCGATGAAGAGGCGGTTCGCGATGTCTTGCGGCTTTCGCGGGGCATGACCTACAAATCGGCCCTCGCCAACCTGGATCTGGGTGGCGGCAAGTCAGTGATTATTGGCGACCCGCGCAAACAGAAAACCGAAGCGCTGATGGAGGCCATGGGCCGCCATCTGGAAAGTCTTGGCGGGCAGTACATTGCGGCGGAAGACTCGGGCACCAGCGTACCCGACCTCAAGGTCATGGGCCGACACACCAGCCACGTTGCGGGAATTGCCTCGCGCACCGGCTTCGACGGCAACCCAAGCAACGGCGACCCGTCACCGGCGACAGCCTACGGCACCTTTATCGGCCTCAAAGCAGCAGTAAAACACAAACTTGGGCGCGACGACCTCAACGGTTTGAAGGTAGCCATTCAGGGCATCGGAAATGTCGGTTTCCGGTTGGCCAGACACCTGAAGGACGCCGGCGCTGATCTCTGGGTCTATGACATCCATGACGACAATATGCGGCGGGCCGTGGATCAGCTGGGAGCCAAGCCAGCGGCTGCCGAAGACATATTGTCACTGCCTGTGGACGTGGTAGCGCCCTGTGCCATGGGGGCAGTACTGAACGATGACAGCATTCCCCAACTGAAGGCCCGGATCGTCGCCGGCGCCGCCAACAATCTGCTGGAACACCCTGAGCACGATGCCATGCTGCGGGACCGGGGCGTTCTCTATGCACCGGACTTTGCCATCAATGCAGGTGGCATCATCGATGTGTTCTACGAGCGCGCCGGCGCCACACCGGAAACCGTTCGCGCCCACGTCGATACTATCGGCGATACCCTGACCGAAATCTTCAACCGTTCCGACCGCTCGGGGCGCCCCACCGGGGAGATTGCCAACGAGCTTGCCGAGGAACGGTTCAAAAAGCACATCGCCGGAGCCGGACAGGCGTCCGAGCGGTTGGCCCGCACCGGCTGAGCTGACACCGGCGCACCCCCAGGAAGCTGCGGATAGCTGCGGCTTCCCTCTTAAACCCTGATACAAAAACAAATACTTCGGGAGATAGTTATGTCCGTCACTTCTTCAGATTCCGCCGCTTATTCCGGGGCGCTTGAAGGTTCAAACGCCCAACGCGGGCTCTGGTCATCACGTCTGGCCTTTATTCTTGCCGCTACCGGCTCTGCCGTGGGCCTGGGCAATATCTGGAAATTTCCTTATGTCACCGGTGAGAACGGTGGCGGCGCCTTCGTGCTGGTGTATCTGCTGTGCATCGCGGTCGTCGGGATTCCTATCATGATGGCGGAAGTCATGATCGGTCGTCGCGGTGGCAGGAGCCCCGTCAAGAGTCTGAGCCTGATCGCCGAGCATGACCGACTCAAGCCGGCCTGGAAGCTGGTCGGTGCCATCGGCATTCTGGCGGGTTTTCTGATTCTGTCGTTCTACTCGGTCATCGGCGGCTGGGCCATTTCCTACGTAGGCACAACCGCCAGCGGCCAGCTTGCCGGGCAGTCTGCCGATGCCGTAGGCGCGATATTCTCGGGCCTTCTAAGCGATCCCACCAAACTGCTGGCCTGGCATACCCTGTTCATGGCTATGGTGATGGTTGTGGTAGTGCGAGGCGTTCGCTCGGGGCTTGAGCGGGCTGTCAGCATTCTCATGCCGGCCCTGTTCGTACTGCTGCTGATCGTGGTCGGCTATGCAATGACAACCGGGCACTTCGGGCAAGCCGCCGCATTCCTGTTCCAGCCCGATTTCTCCAAGCTCACAACATCCGGAATACTGGTCGCCCTGGGGCACGCGTTCTTCACCCTGAGCCTTGGTATGGCGGTCATGATGGCTTATGGCTCTTACCTGCCCAAGAACATTTCCATTGCCAAGACCTCGATCACCGTATCGGTCATCGACACCGGCGTGGCGCTGCTCGCAGGCCTGGCCATCTTCCCGATTGTGTTCGCCAACGGCCTTGAGCCGGGAGCGGGGCCGGGGCTGATCTTCCAGACCCTGCCGCTGGCCTTCGGCCAGATGCCCATGGGCTCCCTGTTCGGCACCCTGTTCTTTGTACTTCTGATCTTTGCCGCCTGGACGTCGGGGATTTCGCTGTTGGAGCCGATTGTGGAGTGGCTGGAAGAGCGTAAAGGCATGAACCGCACCGTCAGCACACTGGGCGCCGGTTTTGTCTGCTGGGGACTGGGCATTGCCTCGATTCTGTCCCTGAACCTCTGGTCCGACTTCGCACCGCTTGGCTTTGTCCCCATGCTGGAAGGCAAGACCATTTTCGACCTGCTGGACTTCTTCACCGCCAACATCATGCTGCCCCTGGGCGGACTGCTGGTGGCCCTGTTCGCGGGCTGGGTGATGTCACGTCAGGCCATGGAGCGTGAACTGGCACTGTCACCGGCCATGTTTAACCTGTGGCTGATCACCGTGCGTTTCATCACGCCGGTTGCCGTGGCAGTGGTGTTTATCTACAACCTGATGTAACCCACCGCTAAAGCTGATCGAGGGAGGCCTTCAGGGTCTCCCCGATCCTCGCGTTCAACTTCAAATCTACCAGATCTTCAGCCCGCGTCCGCCCCAGGTTCAGGGTGGCAATGGGCTTGTTCCATTCGTTGGCGTACCGGCAGAAACGGAACCCGGAATACACCATCAACGACGAACCGATTACCAAGAGGCCATCACTGGCCTTCAGCGTATCCAGGGCCGAATACACCCGGTCTTTTGGAACATAGTCACCAAAGAACACCACATCCGGCTTCAGAATCCCTTCGCACTTCGGACAATCCGCCAGCCGGAAATCCTCGAAATCCACATCCAGATCGGCATCGCCATCCGGCGCTGTCTCGGCGGTGTATTTCTGGAACCCCGGGTTCAGATCGGCGCAACGGTCGTGCACCTCATCCCGCGGGCAACGGTAGCCGCAACTCATGCACACCACCTCATCGGCCCGCCCGTGCAGGTCCGTCACCGCCCGGGTGCCTGCCTTCTGGTGCAACCGATCCACGTTCTGGGTAACCACCAGACTGCTGTGGTTGAGCAGTTCCAGGTCAGAGATGTAATGGTGGGAAGGATTGGGTCTGGCATTACGCATGACCGGCCAGCCAATCAGGCTCCGGCCCCAGTAGCGCTGGCGGGTGTAGACGTCTTCCATGAACGCCTTGTGCTGAACCGGCTGCTTGCGCTTCCAGGCGCCATCGCCGTCCCGGTAGTCCGGGATGCCCGAATCGGTACTGACCCCTGCGCCAGTCAGGATCAGCAAGCGAGGATGGCGCTGGATAAACTCCGCCAGCAACGCCCCGGCCTCCTCCGGCTCATGCAACACCGGCGGCTGCTCCGGCTCGGGCAGGCGCTGGCTGGAGCTGAAAGGTCGGCTGCGGTGCGTGGTTAAAGACATACAGGCTCCGGTTTCTCAGCCCGGCTTACGGGCCACATACACGGTGTTGAACGATTCCCTGTTCTGAAATGGATTGAAGAAGGATACGACATGGCAGGCCACATCGGTGAACACCTCGTTGAGAACGGCCATGAACTCGTCATCTTCGCCCTCGTTCGACCACATGGCAAACACCCCTCGGGGCTTCAGTTGTCGGGCCATCAGCCGCAGATTGTTGGCGGTGTAGAAGCTTGCACTGGAATCGTGCAGAAGCGCCCGGGGGGAATGGTCGATGTCCAAGAGGATGGCATCAAATTGTTTGCCGGGGCTCTCAGGATCAAAACCACCAACCTCAGGATCCGCAACCGCAAGGTCGAAGAAGCTGCCATGCACGTAACGGTTTCGCGGATCGCCGTTCAGGTCTTTTCCCAGAGGCACCAGCTCCTGCTGATGCCAGCCGATGACCGGTTCCAGGTATTCAACCACCAACAACTCGGCAACCCGCTCGTGCCTGAGCGCCGCCACCGCGGTGTAACCCAGGCCCAGGCCACCGACAACCACCCGGAGATCATCGCCCTCGGTTTCACCCAGCCCGATATCAGAGAGAGCCACTTCGGCATCCACGAACATGCTGGACATCAAGAATTCCTCGCCCAGCTTCACCTCGTAAATATCCCGGTCACCAATGGCCGGAATCCGGCGTCTGCGAAGCGTAATCTCACCAATCACCGAAGGCTGGCTGTCAATTTGCTCGAAAAGCAGTCCCATCTGTTCAGACCTTGCGAGTGGATTCATCAAGACAGGAACGCAGAATACTCCGCATCTTCTCCGAGCCCAGCTCGTTCATCAGTTCAATGTTTCTCTGCGGGATCCCATCCACATCGGGATAACTGTCAATCGCCGCTTCCAGACTGCCTTCCCGCAAAAGGTGCAGCATGGGAAATGGCGACCGATTGGTGTAGTTCTCCGCCGCATCGGGCTCGGTGCCCGCAAACCGGTAATCCGGGTGGAAACTGGCGATTTGGTAAACGCCTTCCATATCCAGATACGCCAGCAAACCATCAGCCGCATCAAGGAATTCATTGTAGGGCCCGAAGTCCTGCAATACACCCGGATGGATCAACAGCGAGGTTTCAATCTCCGGCTCATCTTCCAGACGCTGGAGCTCCGAATGCAGGGCCTGCAGCAGCTCGTCTTCCGTTTCGGCTTCAGAAACCACAAACCGTACCCGGTTCCGCACCAGTTCCCGTTTGGCGAACGGGCACAAGTTGTAGCCGACCACGACGTCTTCAACCCATTTGCGGGTAGCACTAATGACTTCAGTCTCGCCCATTTTTCCGTATCCGTTGTTTTGTTTGAGGCTCACTCACAGGTTAGAGCGGGCGTGTGGGACTGGCTTTCCTAAACTGTGCGGAGCCAGGGATGGCGGAGCCCAAGCGCCCCATGGATGGGCTGCAAGGAGCGTGTTTTGGAAAGCCAGTCCCACATGACCGCCTGCACCCAACCCTGAGCCTTAGAAGTACCCCTGGCTCCGAAGATAATCATCATAAGAGCCACTGAAATCAGTCACCCCATCAGCCTTAAGCTCAATAATTCGCGTAGCCAGCGAAGACACAAACTCCCGATCATGGCTGACGAAAATCAGTGTACCCGGATAGTTCTCCAGCGCCAGGTTCAATGCCTCGATGGACTCCATATCCAGGTGGTTCGTGGGCTCATCCATCAGCATCACATTGGGCTTCTGCAGAATCAGCTTGCCGAACAGCATCCTGCCCTGCTCGCCGCCCGAGATCACCCGCACCGATTTCCCGATATCGTCACCGGAGAACAGCATGCGGCCCAGAGTACCGCGCACCAGCTGTTCGCCACCCTTGGTCCACTGGGCCATCCAGTCGGTCAGGGTTTCATCCTCGGCAAAGTCCGCCGTGTGGTCCTGGGCGAAATACCCCACTTCCGCACTGTCGGTCCACTTCACCTCGCCACTGTCGGGCGTATAGGCCCCTGACATGCACTGCAGAAGCGTGGTTTTGCCGATGCCGTTGGGACCGATGATGGCGATTCGCTCGCCGGCTTCGACCTGCAGGTTCAGATTCTTGAACAGGGGCTTATCATCAAAGCCCTTGGTCATGTTTTTCAGGGTCACCGCCTGGCGGTGAAGTTTCTTGCCCTGTTCGAAACGGATAAACGGGCTCACCCGGCTTGACGGCTTCACCTCTTCCAGCTGGATCTTGTCGATCTGGCGGGCACGGGAGGTAGCCTGCTTGGCCTTGGAGGCGTTGGCCGAAAAGCGGCTGACGAACTGCTGCAGCTCGGCAATCTGCGCCTTTTTCTTGGCGTTGTCCGACAGCATACGCTCGCGGGCCTGGGTGGCGGCGGTCATGTATTCGTCGTAGTTGCCCGGGAACAAGCGCAGTTCGCCATAGTCCAGATCCGCCATGTGGGTGCACACGCTGTTCAGGAAGTGGCGGTCGTGGGAAATGATAATCATGGTGCTGTTACGGGCCACCAGTATGTTTTCCAGCCAGCGGATGGTGTTGATGTCCAGGTGGTTGGTGGGCTCGTCCAACAGCAACACATCGGGATCGGAGAACAGCGCCTGGGCCAGCAACACCCGCAGCTTCCAGCCCGGTGCCAGCGCGCTCATTGGGCCGTTGTGCTGTTCCAGCGGAATATCCAGGCCAAGCAACAGCTCGCCGGCGCGGGCATCGGCGGTATAGCCGTCCATTTCAGCGAACTGGACTTCCAGGTCCGCGACCGCCATCCCGTCTTCTTCGCTCATCTCGGGCAGGGAATAGATCCGATCACGCTCTTTCTTGACGTTCCAGAGTTCCTCATGGCCCATGATCACGGTATCGATCACAGAGCAATCCTCATAGGCAAACTGGTCCTGGCGCAGTTTACCCAGACGGACATTGGGCTCCAGCATGACCTGGCCGGCGGAGGGCTCGAGATCGCCACCCAGGATTTTCATCAGCGTGGACTTGCCACAGCCGTTGGCCCCGATCAGGCCATAGCGATTACCGTTACCAAATTTGGCGGAGACGTTTTCAAACAGGGGTTTAGCCCCGAATTGCATGGTGATATTGGCGGTGGAGATCAAGAAACAAACCTGTCGATGTGGGGCCGGGCGTGCGCCGGCGAAAAGAAAGCCGGCATTGTACAGGTTTGCCCGGTGGACTGTGAGGCCGCAGAAACACGGATAAAAAGGGCTTGCCTCTGACGAGCTCTGCGGGCAGCATTCCGGTTCTGATGTATACATTCATCCGACACAAGGACATTGATCATGGCACAGGCTACAGCGCGCCACATTCTGGTAGACAGCGAAGCGAAATGCGAAGAACTGAAAAAGGCGATTGAAGACGGACAGGACTTTGCCGAAGTGGCAAAGCAGCATTCCTCCTGCCCCTCCGGTCGCAACGGCGGAGATCTTGGCTCCTTTGGCCCGGGCCAGATGGTTCCCGAGTTCGACAAGGCGGTTTTCAACGGTGAAGTAAACACCGTTATCGGTCCGGTCAAGACCCAGTTTGGTTATCACCTGCTGGAAGTGACCAGCCGCAGCTGATGATTCCTGGTTCCATACCGGGACTGCAAACCACCGGCCGGCGGCTACCGCTGCTGGCCGGTGCCGCTTCTCTGCTCATCGCGCCTTTGCTGTTTGTCGGCGGGCCTGACTGGGCCTCGGGGCCACTCCTCAAATCGGCCTGGAACCTTGGCCACATCCTTCTGTTTGCACTACTCACTCTGGCGGTCAGACCCTGGCAGTGGTTGAGTGGCTGGCATCTCTGGCTCGCGGTTACCGTCGTCTTGCTGGTGCTCGGAATTGGTATCGAGTTGCTCCAGGGCGGACACAATCGCGACATGGATGGGCGGGACCTCCTGCGCAACCTGATTGGCAGTTGGCTCGTTATCGCATGGCGCCCCTTGCTTACATCAGAGCGGCGAAACTCTCTCGGCGAAGGCCTGGTGGCCGCATCCGTTGCGCTGCTACTGTGTTTTGAGCTGGGAGCTACCGGCATGGTGGCTGCCCGGCAATGGCAGGTACACCAACAACTTCCTCTGCTATACGATTTCACCCATCAGGATCCCGGCGCATTCTGGACCGGCAGGCTCACGGTCTCTGCCGACCACTCGCTGAATAATGCGCAGAGCCTGAAACTTGATCTGGGCACTGAAACCTACTCGGGGGTCTCACTCAACAATCTCCCGGCCGATTGGCGTGATTACGAGACACTGAGCATTACCCTGTTCAATCCCTCGACCGCTCCCCTGACGCTGACGCTTCGAATCAATGACGTAGCCCATGACCGCAGCGATCATGCCTACAACGACCGCTACAACACCCGCCTGACCCTGGGTCCTGGTGCCAATACCTTCACCCGGAAACTGGCCGACATCGAAAACGCTCCCGATGGCCGGTCCATGGATATGTCCCAAGTCAGAAGAATGGGGCTTTTTGCGGTTCGCCTGCCCGAGCCACGCACTGTTTATCTGTTGGATCTGAGACTGGACTAACCGAGCGTCCAGGGATTATCGGTTATCGGTTCGGCGCCAGCGTCGGTAACCAGAATCGTTTCACTACACCCAATGCCCCATTGCCCGGGAATACGCAAACAGATGGGCAGGTGGAAAACCATGCCCGGTCGGAATTCCACATTGCCACCCCTGGCGATGAAGCCCGAGCCCTCCACCCAGGATGGCGGGAACTGCGCGCCCACCGTGTAGCCAAATACCCCGGAGAAAAATACTTTTCCGGCCAATGGCTGAAGCGCCTTCTCGGCGTTCTGGGCGGCCTGGTCGAAAGTGACTCCCGGGCGGATCGACGTCAGCAGGGTATCCACAATCCGACGGCAGCCGTCATGGACCCGACGCATTTCAGCCGATGGCTCGCCACCAGCAACCACGGTCTGCATCATGGGTGCGGTGTAGCGGTTCCAGGCCGAGCCGAATTCGAGAAAAACAGGGTCGCCTTTCTGCACCACCGTACGTTTGTGATTGCAGTGGATCACGCTGCTGCGACGGCCGGTAACAACAATTGGCTGCATGCTCATGAATTCACTGCCGGCCGCCAGCAGCGCCCTCGCGCCTTCGGCGGCAATGTCATTATCAGTGACGCCCGGCTGGACCGCGGCCAAGGCCGCCCTGAAACCTTCGGCTGTTATCCGGGCGCTTTCACGCAGGCACCGGATTTCGGCATCGGACTTGACGATCCGGATCTGCTTCAACAGACCGCCGTTATTCAGAAATCTTACTCCGGGCATCCGAGCTTGCAGGCCTTCCAGCACGCCCTGGCGCAGAGAGCCATGCCAGGCATCAATACCCACGGTCTCCACGCCGTCGTTCAGGGCCTGAACCAGTGGTTCCAATACCTCGCCGATGCCTTCCCACCGGTATCCGCTGACCCGGGCGACCCGGGTTGTCATCATCGCAGGCCCCATCTCGATGGACGGCACCTGCAAAAGCAGGTCCTCCTGGGTAACCACCAGGGCCACGTGAACGGATACTTCAAAAGTGCTATAGCCGGTCAGGTAAAAAATATCCGAAGGATCGGTCAACAGCAGGGCGCCAAAATCCTCCCGGGCCATCCCATTCCGGACACGAGCAAGACGCTCGTCGAACTCCTGCTCCGGAAACGGACACTCCAGCCCCCTCAGTTGTGAGGACAAGGCTTCCTGATAGGCATTGAAATCCATAACGACACTCCTCACTCGCATATACTAGGGAGATTGGACCCTATTCTGGCTTTGCACAAATCGCACTCACCAAATAATTCAACAATCGGGAGAGCCTATGGACCGCGAGCAACAGGGTAACGGTGCCGTCCAGGTCAGTGTTGAATTGGGAGCGCTGACCAGCGTTGCCAACGACCCGCAAGTGGCAGTCCGTGTCGGCCCCGTGGTTGCCTCCCTGGTGAACGGTGTGTGTGGCGACCCGTTGTTGCAGCTCCGGCTTCTGCACCAATCCCGCAGCCTGCTGTTTGATCTGGGAGATACCGGTCGGATGCCGCTCAGGTCCGCGCATCAGGTGACCGACATTTTCATCACCCATTGCCACGCCGATCACATTGGCGGTTTCATGTGGTTCCTGCGCAGCAGGATCGGCTACTTTCCGCCCTGCCGGCTGTTCGGCCCGCCCGGCCTGATGCGGCACATTGCCGGAATGATCAGTGGCATCCTGTGGGATCGTGTGGAAGACCGTGGCCCCAGATTCGTGGTGCACGAATGCCATGGCGACCACCTGAAACGCTGGAAAATCACCGCTGGCGACACTGCTCCCACGCCTCTGGAAGACCAGGCCACACCAGACGGGGTTTTGCTCCGGGAACCGGACTTCCAGATTCGTGCAGCCATGCTCGACCACGGCACGCCTGTTCTCGCTTTCGCCTGGGAACCCTTTGGCAAGCTTCAGGTTCGCAACGACCAGTTGCAGGCTGAGGGCCTGAAACCCGGCGCCTGGCTGCACGATTTGAAAATGGCTGTGCTGCGCCAGCGGCCGGACGAACTGATCTCGCCGGACGCAGGGCGCACGCTGCGCGCCGAAGACCTGGCCAGGAAGCTGCTGATTCAGGCGCCGGGGGAAAAGGTGGTCTACGGAACGGATTTCGCCGATACGCCAGAGAACATCCGAAAAATGACGGAATTGGCGGAAGGTGCCCACACGCTGTTCTGCGAGGCCTCATTCATGGCTGCAGATGAAGCGCAGGCCCGGCACACCCACCACCTGACCACGAGGGCCTGCGCGCGCATCGCTGAAGCGGGACAGGTTCGGCAACTGATTGCCTTCCACTTCTCACATCGCTATGACCGGAGGCGGGACGAAGTATACCTGGAACTTAAGGGATTCACTGACCGCCTGGTGATTCCGGACTGAGAAACCGCGACATCTGCTTGCCTATGCTTTCCACCGGCTCGGTAATCGCCTGCTGGATGCTGTTGGTTACAACTTTCGAGAAAGCCGAGCCGGCAGAGCTCTCCAGGAACTCCAGATAGAGATCCATCTCCTGGGCACCGATGTTCTGGTAGGTATACAGATAGCTGTCGTAAACCTGCTGACCCACCACGCCTCTGAGCATGCTGCGCTGGCTTTCAATGCGTTGGCGCAGCTGCTCGTAGTTGGCCGAATCATTGCTGAACGCCGCCATTGCCGTTGCCAGGCCGAGCTGCACTGCGATCGTTGTATCCACCGCGCTTTCTGTGGCCCGCGCAGCCCGATCAAACCGATCGAACATTTCCGCTTTGCGCGTGCCCTTGTACCGGCTGTTCAATTCCATGGCACTGGATTGGATTTTCGCCCAGGCCGAGGGTTCCGAAGCTGCAATCTCGGCCGAAGAAATCTTTCTGGCCACAGGGGTTCCGTACCAGTCATGGACTGCCTGGAGCTGCGAATCCGTGAGTTTGGCTTGCAGATCGTTAATGATCTGCTGCTCGATATCCACGGAATTGAAACCGCTGCTCACGATGTTCCCGATGGTATTGGCCATCATTGGAGGAAGCTGACCATTCTGTTTGAGTCCTTCCCGGATTCCCTGGCTCATCATGGCGGGGTAACGGGCCACGATATCGTCAACAGGCGATACTTCCAGCACCTGGCGGGCATCCGGCGCTGCCTGTGCAGTACCAGTAACAAGAAGTGCTGTGATTAAAAGAGGTTTAATTATGGGAAATCGCATCATTTACCTATCATCCCGAGTGAATCATTGATTCCCTTATGCCACGGGTTCGAGGCAGGCAGCAAGCAATCCCGCGGCCCTGGAGATGACGGTTTGGTAGGAATGCGAAAGAAACGTACCCGCAAGACCAAAAGTCGGCAACTGGCTCTGGAAACCTGGAAAAGCCGGACAAGATGGTATGGGCTTCCAATGCTGGGGCTGCTGATGGGTCTCTGGGCAATGCTCCGCTTCAGCCTGTTGGCACCGGATCCTCCGGCAAACCCGGAGAACATCTGTGAAATCTTCCGGGAACACCCGGTGTGGTATGACTACGCCAACGACTCCAGGCAACGCTGGGGCACACCCATCGCCACCCAGTTAGCGTTTGTCTATTACGAGTCGTCATTCCGCAGCCATGCGCGCCCACCACGCACACTGCTCTGGGGCTTTATTCCCTGGACCAGGCCCACAACCGCATACGGTTATGCCCAGGCCCTCGACCCGGCCTGGCGGGAATACCTGCAGGCCAATGGCGAAGGCTGGTTCACCGTTCGCACCGACATGGAACACGCGCTGGATTTCGTGGGCTGGTACAACCAGCTAAGCCACCGGCAGCTTGGCATTCCCTTCTCGGCGCCCAGAAAGCTGTACCTTGCCTACCACGAAGGCCGGGGCGGATATGCCCGCAGAAGCTTCGAAGAGAAACCGGACGTGATGGATCTGGCCGCCCGGGTACAGACCCGGGCTTTCCGATACGACAATCAGCTGAAAACCTGCGAGCAGGAATTCCAGTGCTGGCGCTGGTACCAGTTTTGGCCGTTCTGCGGCTGACGCTCGTCAGAAAGCGGAAGAAATCTCCATCTGGGACTCCAGTGACTGCAGGCGCTCCACCAGATACTCCATAACGATACGGACCCGGGCCATTTGCTGGGTATCCTGGTTTACATGCAGCCAGAGATCCACGCTCTCACCCTCCAGAGGGTCCGACAGGCGGCGGAGTTCACGAGTGCTCTCCCCCAGGTAGCAGGGCAAAACCGCCAGGCCGGCACCGGCTTTCGCCAGCGCGTGCATGGATTGCAGGCTGTTGCAGCGAATGAAAGAGGTAACGTTCTTCAACTGTTTTCTGTACCACCGGCCCGTCGCCAGATGGCTGAAGGTTTCATCCGGTATGATCCAGAGGCAACCTTCCGGACGGTTTTCCACATCCATGTCACGATGCCGCCGGCAATAGCGGGCCGACCCGTAAACGGCGGATTCGATGGAGGCGATTCGCTCGCCTTCCAGAGTTGCCTGCGGCTTGTTCTCGGGCCGCAAGGTGAGATCCGCTTCCCGATGGCTGAGGTTCGCCACATCGTTATCAGTAAGCGTCTCCAGCTCGATATCCGGGAACTCCCGAACCAGCTCGGCCAGGATCGGGCTGAGCAGCGCGCTCATCATTGCGTCTTCCGCCGCCAGCCTGACTTTACCCACCGGCGCCGAATCCTGCCCGACCAGTTTGCGCTCGAGATTTTCCATCTCGATGGCCAGCCGATCCGCCTCCCGGAACGCGGTCTCCCCCACGGGAGTGAGCTGAAGTCCATCCCGGCTGCGTTCAAAAAACTGTACACCCATCGACTCTTCCATCTGGTCGAGTCGCCGTAAAACTGTGGTTTGGTGCACACCCAGTAATTCGCCGGCCTTGGCTAGCGTTCCGCCTATTGCCAGCGCACGTATATATCGAAGATAATCCCAATCCATAGTTACTGCATATTTGCAACGTGAGTACGGATTTTAACGTATTCAAACTGCAAATAAGAACCCTTAGAATCGCTTTTAAATTAAAGGTAGATCCCTAACTAACCTACCTACCAAAATCAATACACTCATTAAAAAGGAGGAAGGCGCTATGACTCAGAACCATATCGCAACCGTAAACCCGCTGCCGTCCAGTATCCTCCACAACAGTGCTGAGGTCAGGCGCCAGTATACCCGTGCTGCGGCAAAGCAGGCGGTACAGTTTTTCAGTCGCAAGATGCGGAGCTTCAACCGGAAAGCAGCAAACGTTGCTCCGGACATGAGCCAGATGCAGGGCGGCCACTAAAACGGCAGCAGAATCTGGCATGAGCGGGGAGATCGCTCAGGCTGAGAACAGAAAGAACATAAGGATTTGAAAACGCCGTTGGCTCCCAGGGAACCAACGGCGTTTTACGTTAGCGGATCAGAATTCCCAAACGACTTTTTTCTTCTGGCTGAACCAGTCGTCCATCTTCTGGTTGTAGAAATCTTCTATCACATTCCGCTTGATCTTCATGGTCGGCGTCAGCATGCCGTTTTCCATAGTCCAGGGCTCCCGAACCACCACGACAAAAGCTACCTTCTCGTGGGACTCGCACTCCGCGTTCACCGCCTCCAGTTCGGCCGCAAGTTCCTGCTCGAGCTCACCGCGATCCATTCCGGTCTCCAGTTCATCCCTGGCCTCTTCCGACAGCAGGACCATCAGGCAAGGCTGCGGCTGGTTGGCACCGGCCACACAGACCACTTCGGCCTTTGGATGATTAAACCGGTTTTCGATGGGCACCGGCACCACGTATTTGCCTTTGGAGGTTTTGAACAGATCCTTTACCCGGCCTGTGATACGGAGGGTGCCGTCCCGATCGATCTCGCCCATATCTCCGGTTTTCAGGAAGCCATCCTCGGTGAGGTCCTCCTTGGTTTTCTCCTCATTCTTGTAGTAACCCAGCATCTGGCCCGGGCTTTTCACCTGGACTTCTCCGCCCTCTCCGATGCGGTGCTCGACCCCTGGATTCGCCATACCTACCGAACCGGCGCGAGCCTGGCCTGGTCGGTTGGCGTGGGAATAGCCGAAGTTTTCCGACATCCCGTACACTTCCAGCAGCTCGAGCCCAAGGTTGCGATACCAGTTAACGATGTCCGCTGACAGCGGCGCTGCGCCGGTCAGGGCTGCCCGACAATAATCCAGCCCCAGCTGTTTCAAGACCTTCTTCTTCACAAGGCCGCTGATAATGGGGAGACTGAAGAGCAACTTCTGCTTTTTGGGCGGCAGTTTGGCGTTTACACCAAGATAGAACTTCATCCACAGGCGCGGGACCGAGAAAAACAGCGTCGGCCTTGCCCGCTGCAGGTCCTCCTGGAAGGTATCCAGGGAATTCGCAAAATAGAGATGAAAGCCATAGTAGAGGGACTGCGTTTCGACGGCTGCCCGCTCGGCCACGTGAGCCAGGGGCAGGTAAGAAAGCATGCGCTCGTCAGAGGAAACCGGGAACAACTGCTGCAGGCCATCAGCTACTGAAATCATGGTCCGGAAGCTATGCATGACGCCCTTGGGGCGACCAGTGCTGCCGGAGGTATAGACAATCGTGGCCAGGTTATCCGGATCCGGCAGCTTGGGCTGCGCAGGCGACCGTTCGGCCACAATATCCGACCACTTCGGAGTATCATCCCGTGGCGACAAGGGCAGGGAAATGAGCGGCAAATCTGCCGGAATGTGGTTCTTGATGTCGTTCCAGCCGTCCGCGGTCCCGTCCAGTTTTCCGAGGAACAGGAGCTTTGCCTCACTGTGCTCGAGAACGTAGGCAGCAGTATCTCCGTTGAGCGTGGGATAAAGTGGCACCGACACATGGCCTGCCGCCCAGATCGCCAGATCGGCCAGGATCCAGTGCGCGCTGTTTTTGCCGAGGATACTGATATTGCTAGGTTCCGGAAGCTTCAGGCTGTCCAGGTAAGCCGCCATGCGGGATACCTGATCGGCTGCTTCTCTCCAGGTAATATCTTCCACCCGGCCATCCGGGTAAGGCTGAGTAAGGTAAACGTTGTCGGGGGTTTCCTCTGCCCAGTAATACAGGCAATGGAGTGAGGTCTGCTTCCGGGGGTCTACCGCCATAAACGGCTCCTTTTTGTTATTGTCCTTCGTGTTTAGGTCATGCCATTGCGATTCATACTAGCGTCATTTCAGACCCGCTCAATAGCAATTAGTGCCCGCGCCATTGGCAAATTAATCCTCGCCCGAGAACTGTTACTCAAAATTTTTCGTAACATTTGTCAAGTTTGAGCTAGTGTGAAGGGTGTACACCCTCCTTTTCGAGCAAATTGGATGTAGCCATGAGCAAACCAAAACGTTCGTTTTTAATCTTTCCGGCCTGGGGCATCATTCTTCTGGGTTCCGGTGCCTTTTTCTACAGCGCCTATGCGGGCATGCTGGGCACCTGACCCGGGAAAACCGGTTTAACGCCGAAACCGGGTTTCGAGGACAACGGCAGAGTTGGTCCTCTCAACTCCCTCAAGGTTGCCAATGTCATCCAGTACGGCGCTCAGTTCCTCCAGGGACTGAGCTTGAACAATGGCAATTAGGTCGTACTCCCCACTGACGGAAAACAGCTGCGATACCTGGCTGATTTGCTCCAGGGCAGCATTGGTTCTGCCGGTGAGCTTCTGGAACACTTTGATCGATACGTGAGCCTCCACCTGGCTCGCCGAAAACTCACCCCCCAACTGAACCGAGTAACCACGGATGACACCGCTGGCCTCCAGCCGCGCGATACGGTTCTGCACCGTCGACCGTGACACATGCATGGCTTTGGCGAGCTCGGTGACACTGGCCCGGGCATTCTGCCGCAGCAGCATTAGCAGTTTCTGGTCCCGTGAACTGATCATATTGCCAAACCTACTTTACAGTTTGCATCCATTGTAGATCATTTCGATCATTCTGCAGCTGCATTATGGCCCTGACGGCTTTCATACTGGGCCCAAAACAATGCCCAGGAAGATCGCCATGATAATTCGACCGATTACCCCCAAGGATCTTGACGCCCTGATGCAGATCGCAGTGGAATCCGGCCCCGGCTTCACCTCGCTGATGCCGGATCGCGATGCCCTGAGCCGCAAGATCGATCATTCGGTTGAGAGCTTTGCACGGACTGTGACCACTCCCGGCGATGAGCATTATCTTTTTGTGCTTGAAGACAGTGCGACCGGCCAGATTATGGGGACCACCGGCATAGAAGCTGCTGCAGGCTTATCCCGCCCGCTCGTGCATTTCCGCCGTAACGCGGTTATCCATCACGAGGAAGATCCCCGGAAACGTCACGCCGAGGAAAGCCTTACCCGATGCCAGCATTACACCGGTTGCACCGAGGTATGCTCGCTGTATCTTCGGCCCGGATTTCGCCGGGCCAATGCGGGCAAGCTCCTGTCCCGGGTTCGATTTCTGTTCATGGCACTGCACCCGGAGCGTTTTGCGGACACCGTTATTGCAGAAATGCGCGGCGTTTCAGACCATGCCGGCCGATCCCCGTTCTGGGACTGGCTCAAACATCACGTAGCAGATCTTGATTTCATGTCTGCCACACAGCTGGCCTGCTGTGGCCAGAGCGGTTTTGTTGAACGCTTTATCCCCGCAACGCCATTGTTCACCCGGCAGATGACCGATGCAGCCAGGGCGGTTATCGGCCAGGTCCATGAAGATACGCGCCCTGCCCGACACATGCTGGAGCGCGAAGGTTTTCGCCACCGGGGCTTCGTGGATCTTCTGGATGGAGGGCCAACACTGGAGTGCGCCAGATCGGACATCGCCAGCGTGCGCGATACCCTTCTTACCCGCGCAAGGCTACAGAAAGGCAACCGGAGTTCCTGGAATATTGCTGGAAACACCGTTGGATCCGCTATAGTTGCCAATGCTGGCTGTTCAGGCTTCAGGGCTACGGTAACCGAGCAGGTCCTGCCGAACCCCGATGCCAATAGCCTGTCAGTGCCAGAGCAACTGGCGAACGAACTGAACCTTGGCGGATATAGCCTGGCCTGCTATCTGCCACTGAGCCAGTCCAGGGAAGAGTCACGGGGGCGTCAACAGCCCTGCCAAAAACCGGTTACTGAGGAGATTCGCTATGCACACTGATCCGGACACCCTGTTTGCGAGACTCTGGGAGTCCTACCGCCAGGTAACCCCTTCGGCCGATCGCATACATAAAATCCTGGGCGCCGAAGAGGGGCAGGCCATCGTCAACGACCACATTGCGCTTCGCACCTTCAACCTCGACCCTGTTCGGCTGGACGCTCTGGCAGAGCACTTTCTCAGTCTCGGCTATGAAGAAGGCGGCGAATACCACTTCGAGGCCAAAAAGCTTTATGCCCGCCACTATGAGCACCCCTCCCGGGAACTGCCCAAGGTGTTTATTTCCGAGCTGCTTGTAGAGCAATGCTCGCCGGAGCTGCAATCGGTGGTTAAAAGTCTTGTCGGCCAGGTAAAGCCGGAGGCGGTTACTGCTGATGATTTTCTCTATTCGGGACGCCATTGGGAGGTCGACTACGACACCTACCGCCAGCTGATGAAGGAAAGCGAGTACGCCGCCTGGATGGCCGCCTGGGGCTACCGCGCAAACCATTTCACGGTCAGCATCAACCATCTGGAACAGTTCGGTTCGGTTCCGGAAATCAATCAGTTGCTGAAAGATCATGGCTATACGGTGAATTCATCCGGCGGTGAAGTAAAAGGCTCCCCGGAAGACTTGCTGGAGCAGTCCTCAACCATGGCCGACCGGGTGCCGGTTACCTTTACCGACGAGACGGTAACCATACCCAGTTGTTTCTACGAATTTGCCCTGCGTTATCCGAAACCGGATGGCCGGCTCTACTCGGGCTTCGTAGCGGCATCGGCCGACAAGATCTTCGAGAGCACGAACGCCGGCAGCTGAGTCTGCGTGCAAAGACTCGCGGTCACGACCACCCCTGTTCACCGATCAGGGGAACGAACCGGACTGCGCCGAGGTCCTCGGTCCGGAATTCGTTCTCTGTCAGCCGGGTAATACGTTCCAGCGACTGAACCGAATGCTCCGACCCCACCGGTATGACCAGGTGCCCGCCAACCGCCAGCTGATGCTTCAATGATTCCGGCACCGATGGCGCACCGGCAGCCACGATGATGCCATCGAAAGGCTGGTGCTCGGACCAACCTATTGTGCCATCGCCACAGCGAACCCGGACATTGTCAAAACCCTCGGCGGCCAGCGTTCGGGCTGCGCGATCGGCCAGTTCCCGAACCCGTTCGATGCTGAACACCTCGCTTGCAATACAGCCCAGAACGGCAGCCGCGTAACCCGAACCTGTGCCGATATCCAGAACCCTTTCTCCACCCTCCAGATCCAGTGCTTCCGTCATCAACGCCACGATGTAAGGCTGTGAAATGGTCTGCCCCGCACCGATCGGAAGAGGACCATCATCGTAGGCGCAGTCCTTCATACGTTCTGGAATGAAGCGCTCACGCGGCACCCGACCCATGGCCTCCAGCACCAGCGGCGACCCGATTCCACGGGCTCGAAGCTGATAATCCACCATGGACGCTCTCTGCAACTCGAAGCCATTGTCCTGATTCATGACGCTCTTCCTGCCCCTGGTCTGGCTGCTTACCGGCCGTTACAAAGCAGTAACTTTTTTACAACGGCGCGCTTGAGATTATCTGTCTACTTTTTAGACATCGGTAATGACACATACAACCACCGAATGCCAAAAACAACAAACGGACAACGGGTCCACGAACCGGCCAACCCGTTGCCGAGGAGGAGAAATGTCGACATCCGTAAACCACCTCGACGAACGCACGCGGGACTCCGCAGAGCTGCTCGAAGAGATCATGCCCTCTGCCATTACCCTGGCCATGATGCTTCGTCACCGTAAAATGGCGGCCTGGCTACGCACCGAATTTGATGGATATCAGGATGTTGCTGCCGCACCGCCTTATCGTAGGCAGCTACACGGGCACATTGTTGCCAAATCCCCCCAGTATGGTTGGATCCCCGCTCCAGTAGATGATCAGCAAAAAGAGGAGTTTGGCTACATGGATCTGCTCGAGGGCGTGAAAGCTCTTGAGAAAACCTGTGTGAGTTGCAAAAAGGGCAACGGCAACCGGGTTTTGCTGGAAAAAGACGAGATGGCCGTGTTGCAGAAGCAGATCAACCTGACCGCCGAGCTGGCCATCAACCTGAGTCGCGACGTTTATTGCCGGCTCCTCAGGACCGTTCGGGCTGCAATCTACCTCTGGACCCAGGAACTGATGGCCGAGGGCATTGCCGGGGAGCACAACCACTACAGTCCGGACGAGCGCGCCAAAGTTGCGCATCTGGACGACCCCGAGAAGTTCTGGCGACGGGCCATGGACGAAGTCGACAGCCTGCCAATACCAGACGTGCGGGTGACCGGTTTCTTTGAACGGGTATTCGGGCGCGCAGGCTGAGCCTCGCGCCCTGGCTGCTACCAGAGCACGCTAACAATACCGACGCTGCTCACCAGCAGCAACACGGTTCCCAGCAGACGGAAGAACACCGGAGTCTCCGCCTGGAGAATACGGTCATGGGCGTAGAGCCCGATTACATGGCCGACGGCTGCGCATGGCAGCAGCCAGAGGTGATGGATAAGTTGCAGATCGATGCCGGCCCAGACGAAAGCGGCCATCTTGATCAGCACCAGAATGAACCAGAGCGCGAACAAGGTATCCCGCAGTTTTTCTTTGGGCAGGTGCTGGGCTGCCACGGCAATGATCAGGGGCGCACCGATCAGGGAAGTGCCACTGATGTATCCGCCCACCATGAGGAATATCGCGTCGACCGTTTTGCTGCCACTGCGAAAAGGTCGGTTGATGATGTAGGAAACAGAATAAAGCGCCACGATAACGAAAATGATGGCACTCAGGATGTCACTGGGCATGGTAATCAACCCGAATACACCAATTAGCTTGGGCACAATCATGATGGCGAGGATCCGCCACAGGTATTGCCAGTCGACAGTGCCCGAGCCCGCCTCACGTTGCTTGCCTGCCCCGGTGCGATTGTTCATCCAGATTGTCAGGGATGAAAACACCAGAAGGTGGACCGCAATGATCGGCAGAAAGACGAGCGGTTGATCAAGAACCAGCAACAGAAATGGCAGGGACAGAACGGCGCCACCGAATCCCAGCCCGGAGCGGACAAAACCACTCCAGACGAAAATCAGGGCAATCAGCAGATATTGGTAAATCGCGAGATCAGACATGGATTCCCGGTTGTCGTCAAAAGGGCCGTCGTTTATCCGGAACTGGTCTAAGCTCAGTTAGTTGCGAAGAAAAACAACATTCCCCGGAGGATGTGAATGGCCCTGTCATGGAAACAGAAGTTCCTGCTGTTGATTGTTGCAACGCTGATTGGTCTGGCGATTGCCACTCTGGCCTCCCTGAGCGGGCTCGGCAAGGTATCTGACGCTTATGAGGCCCGAAGCGAAGCAAGAGCCTATGAATCCGCGTCCCTGACCCTGCTGAACGACTGGCTGGCACTCGAGAGAACGAGTGAGAATCTGGAACCGAACCAGGTTGAGAACTATCAGGAGAGACTGGCGTCGCTCGCGGTCCAGTCGTCGGCGCTCAGTGAATCCGCCGGAACCCTGCCGGGTGACGCGGTAAAGACCACTGCACAACAAATCCAGGAGCAGGTTGCGGAGTATACCCGACTTCGCACCGAATGGCTGGCCCTGAATCAACAGCTGGGCCTCACTCCGTCCAGCGGTCTGAGAGCAACAATGTCCGAAGCCATAAACGACAGGCTTCGGCAAATCAGCATTTCCATCTTCAACGACGACATCAACACCATCGCCTCCACCTACCGCGACTACCTGTCTACCTTCGATGCGACCTACGCCGAGTCAACCCGTGAGGCCCTGGCGCGGATGCAGACCACCGTCACCGAGATGGACTGGCAGGAAATTGACATCGGCCAGGCTGTCCAGGCGTTCGCCAATGCCTTTTCCGATGCCGAATCGCTCATCGCCAACCTGTCTGCCATTGAGAACCAACTGTCAGCCACCGGCACCCGTATTCGCGATCTGATTGCCGAGCAGAACACCCTCCTCCGCCAGGACATTATTGTGGCAACCAGCCAGCAGGCCGAAGAGGCCCGCGCCGCCTCAACCTGGCTGATCATTGCAACCGCTGCTGCGGTGGTGATTATCCTTATCCTGACCCTGACGACCGCCTCAAGAACACTGGTGAAACGACTCAATGAGACCGTAAACCTTCTCACCCGGGTCGCCGGCGGTGACCTCAGTCAGCGCCTTGAGCCAGGCAGGAATCCGAACGATGAATTTAATCGCCTGGGCGAAGCGGCCAACAAGATGCTGGACGATGTCTCGGACGTTATCGGGCAAGTCGTCGAGGGTAACCGCACGCTGTCATCGCTTCAGGTTGAACTGGATGCTCTGGTAGAGCAGATGGGCAGAAACGGCGAGCAAGTTGAAGACGAGACCGAGCAGACCGCCACTGCGGTTCAGGAAATCTCCCACACGGCGGTCGATATTGCCCAGTACACCCAGTCAGTCAATGACGCTGTTCAGAGCGCCAACGGTGCCGCCCATTCCGGTGCCGAGGTGGTCAGGCAAAGCGCGAAAACCATGACCGAACTGGCCGAAAGAATCCAGAAAACCCACGATCAGGTCAGCCAGCTGAGCAAAACCGGCGAGAAGGTCAATTCCATCGTTGGCGTAATCAACGGCCTGGCTGAACAGACTAACCTGCTGGCCTTGAATGCTGCGATTGAGGCGGCAAGAGCCGGCGAGGCCGGACGCGGTTTCTCGGTTGTTGCCGACGAAGTTCGGTCCCTCGCAGAGAAGACCGTATCGGCAACCAACGGGATTGCCGAGATCGTGGAATCCCTCAACCGTGAAACCCAGGCCATTTCCAGACTGATGAAAGAGGGCCTGACTTCCGCAGGTGAGGGAGAGGAAAGCTCGAGAGAGGCGGCGCACTCGATCGAACAGATCACCGGCTCGATACAACAACTGGCTGGCGACATGAATCAGGTGGTGTCCTCTGTTGAGGGGATATCAACGACCACCGAGGAAATCGCCCAGAAGGTGGAGCAGATCCACGGGCACACCCGGGAAACCTCGGATATCCGCCAGAAGCTCAACGCCCATATCGGACGACTATCATCCCAGGTAACCACCCTGACCCAGGCCTCACAGGGCTTCCGTCTGTAACAGCGGGCCCTGGACAGGTTGCACGGCAGGGTTCCAGGCGTTAGCATGCTCGATACTGTACATTTAAACAGTATCGAGCATGCCCATGAAAACTCGCGCCACGGCCCTGAATCCCCACAACCGGTTCCAGCCCATTGTCACTGACCGGGAGGCAGACCATGACTGGTATCACGACCCCGAAGACGACCTGAACCCCGATACGCTCGCTACGGAAGTCGTCCTTGAGACCGCAAAATCCATAATCAGTCGAAATACGTCACCGGACGTACCGTTCGACCAGTCGATCAACCCATACCGTGGCTGCGAGCATGCCTGCATTTACTGTTTCGCCCGCCCTACCCATGCCTATTGGGACATGTCACCGGGGCTGGATTTCGAAACCCGGCTGATCGCCAAACCCAACGCCGCCGCCCGCCTGAGAGAAGAGCTCGACAGGCCCGGCTACCGGGTGTCGCCCATCGCCCTGGGCGTCAATACGGATGCCTACCAGCCACTGGAGCGGGACCAGAGGATCACCCGCCAGGTGCTGGAAGTTCTGGCCGAGTATCGCCACCCGGTGTCGATCATTACCAAGGGCGCGCTCATCCTCAGAGACCTTGATCTGCTCCGCGAAATGGCTTCTGATGGGCTCTGCTCTGTGCGGATCAGCCTCACCAGCCTGAGCAACGATCTGAAACGACGCATGGAGCCGAGGACGGCCGCACCGGCCACCCGCCTCAAGATGATCAGGCAGCTCTCGGAGGCCGGCATTCCGACCGGTATCATCCTCGGGCCGGTAATCCCCTTCATCAACGATCACGAAATCGAGTCAATTCTGGAAGCCGCGGCAGAGGCGGGCGCCACCCGTGCCAGCTGGATTATGCTGCGGTTACCCCATGAACTGGACGAGCTGTTCCAGGACTGGCTGCAGAGGCACTTCCCGCAAAGGGCGGAGCATGTGATGAACCGAATGCGCGACCTCAGGGGCGGCAAGAGTTATGACGCCACCTTCGGCCGCAGAATGACGGGCACGGGCCCCTACTCGGACCTGATTCGCCAGCGCTTCACCAAAAAAGCACGGCGTTTGGGGCTGAACCTCCATGCAGAAGAACCGTTGCGGGGTGATCTTTTCCGGCGGCCAGGTGGGGAACAAATGCCGCTGTGGTAGCATCAGACTGTTGCACCTTACCACCGCGAATAAGGCCTCTCAGGGATGAGGTGGAGAACACCCATGCATGGAATCAGACGTTTTTCCCTCGCCACAACATTGTGCGCCCTGATGGGCACCCTCTGGCACCCCGTTTGCCTGGCAGCCGATGAAGCCATTGTTGCCAGGATTGAGGCCATGGAGGCCGGCTTCCCGGTTCAGGTGCTCGGAAGCCGGTTAATGGCCCACCAGGCACTGTCAGCCTTTTACGGGGCCAACGGATACCAGCCAGCATGGAAATCGGCTGAGCTTCGCCGGCAGTTGATTGATTCGGTTGAACAAGCCAGTCATGACGGTCTAAACCCGGCTGACTATCACGCGGATATTCTCTCGGGCCTGGCACTCAGACCCATGAGCGATTTCTCTGAAGACCTGAGGGCCGATCTGGATCTGCTGTTCTCTGATGCTTTTCTAATGCTCAGCTCACACATGCTGGTCGGCAAGGTCAACCCGCAGACGGTTCACGCCGAATGGACCGCCAACAGGCGCCAGCGCCAGATGGAATCCGTTTTAAAGGATGCGTTGCAGCGCTCGGATATCACCGGCACGCTGGATTCGCTGCGTCCCGCCGATCCCGCTTACCGAAAGTTGATGGCTGCAAGGCAGGACCTGACCAGACTGCTGGGCCAGCCCTGGTTACCGCTGGCCTTGCGCCCGACCATTCGGCCCGGCGACAGGGATGAGCGGCTCAATGAGATCCGCCGACGACTTTCTCTATTGGGAGAGCTTGCAGAATTACCGGCAACAGTCACAGATCCGCGTGACTACGACGCAGAGCTGGAATCTGCGGTCGTGCGCTTCCAGGCCCGACATGGGCTTGAAGCCGATGGCCTTATCGGGAAGGACACCCTGACAGCACTGAACCTGATACCGGTGGAACGCCTGCGCCACATTGACGCCACGCTCGAACGATGGCGGTGGCTGCCGGAATCCCTCGGCGACACCTATGTCCTGGTCAATATCGCCGGATTTGAACTGAAAATGGTGGAAAACGGCGAAGAAGTACTGCGCAAACGAGTGATCGTCGGCCAGCCCTTCCGCCAAACGCCGGTGTTCTCCGATCGCATCCGGTATCTGGTGTTCAATCCCACCTGGACCGTACCGCGAACGCTGATGATTCAGGATCAATTGCCCCGGATTCTCCGCGATCCGGACTATCTCTCCCGACTCAATATCAGCGTTTACCGTGGCTGGGGCGCTGACCGGGAAAGAGTGGACCCGCTGGAGGTTAACTGGCCGTCACTGAATCGGAACAACTTCCCGTACCAGTTGGTGCAGGAACCCGGCCCTCAGAATGCCCTGGGTCAGATCAAGTTCATGTTTCCGAACCAGTACGATGTTTACCTGCACGATACGCCGGGGCGCGGCCTGTTTTCCCGGGCCGAGCGTTCATTCAGCTCTGGCTGCATCCGGGTTGAGCAACCTTTTGATCTTGCAGAGCGACTTCTGGCGTCGGCGCCCGACTGGTCCCGGGAAAAGATTGACCGGGTGGTTTCCGAGGCACAACCCCAGACTGTCGTGCTCCCGGAGCCGGTGCCTGTGCACATCCAATACTGGCCCTCCTGGGTAGATAACGAGGGCAGGCTGCAGTTCCGCAATGATTTATACAACCGCGATGCCCGCCTGATTGATCAGCTCCGTGGAACCGCCGAGGGGGATACGCGCTACAATACTCCGGTAGCCGGCTCGGGCCCGGCACAGGACAAGCTCTGAAACAGGATACGCACATCAGTTGAGGAGATATCATGAAACAGACCCTGCTATTGGTTTTCGGGATACTCTTACTGCAGGGATGTCAGTCGCTGCCGCCCGCCGAAGACGAAATTGACGGAGACACCGTTTTCGTCAGCGCCAACCATTGTCTCAACGAATACCTGGATGATCTTGAGAAGGTTCATTACGGTCCGTGTCTCAAGGTCATTTCGATAAATGGCAATGAGCCGGCTGTAAGAGAAGACGGATTCATTGAACTACCGGCAGCGACAGCGCTGACCATTGGCGTGAGCTGCGTTTATCGCCACGCCGACGGCTCGCCTATTCCGGCAACCATGGAAAACGTAGACTTTGACGTGAGCAAAAACACGTTCGCAAAAGCCGGCCAACGCTGGTATCTCCACGCTCACAAACAGGCCCGCAGAGTTGTCGGCTGTGAGCCCACCCTGTCGCGCTCGGTCTACCCCACGAATGACACAAATTAGTGCCGATGCGCGGTGGGACCGGTTTCTAACGCTTTCAGATGGCAGGACCCTGGCGTTCACGGACGTTGGCGACCCCCTCGGCTACCCGATTGTCTTTGGGCACGGTATGCCGGGCAGCCGTCTGGAAGGCCGCTTCTTTGATCAAAAAGCCAGGGAGCACGGGTTTCGCATCCTGACCCCCGACCGCCCCGGTATCGGCAACTCCGATTTCCAGCCAGGGCGCAAGCTGCTTGATTACCCGGCCGATATCGAACAGCTTGCCGATTTCCTGGAATTGGCAAGCTTCAGCCATATCGGCTGGTCCAGCGGCGGTTCCCGGACCCTGGCCTGCTGTTACCGACTCGCGGATCGGGTCGATCTCGGGGTCTGCCTTTCCGGGCTCACCCATTTTGCGGAATATCCGGGCTCCGGCGGACTGGTTCAGGCCACACGATGGCCGGGCCCGCAACTGGTCAGGCTCAGTCCCCGATTGACCCGGCTGGCCGTCACATTGATTGCCTGGCTATCCAGGCGTCACCCGGGACTTTATCTCAAAGGTGCCGAGGAAATGGCCAGCAGGCATGACCGCCAGCTATTGAGGAAGCTATTGAGCGACGGCGAATTCCAGCGTGATCAGCTCATGTGTCTCAACAGTGGCGGACGAGCCATTACCACCGATTTACTGACCGAACTTGGAAACTGGGGGTTCAGTCTTCGCGATATCCGGACCCCGGTATTCATCTACCAGGGCGAGGAGGATCCATTCGTGCCCATGGACTACGCTCGCCACCTCGCCAAAAATCTACCAGTCGCAGAGCTGACCCCGATGCCCGGCCTCGGTCATCTGTACCCGCTTTGCCGGGACTTTCAGGATCAGCTTTTTCAACGTCTTACTCTGCAACTGGACCGCCATCAAACAAAGGAGTCACAGACACCATCATGACCAACAAAATCGATATCCACTATTGCACCGGTTGCCGCTGGCTTCTGCGCTCGGCCTGGATGGCGCAGGAGCTGCTGACAACCTTCGAAGGCGAGATCAGTGAATTGAGCCTGCACCCCGGCACTGGCGGTATTTTCGAGGTGTGGGTCAATGGCAAGCGGGTCTGGTCCCGCAAGCAAGACGGCGGCTTCCCGGAAATTACCAAACTCAAGCAATTGGTTCGCGACCAGGTTGCACCGGAACGCTCCCTTGGCCATTCCGACAGCAAAACCGGCACCTCAGAATAATCATTCAAAAATACTGACAGGCTGTGTCGATATTCTTCGCTTTTAGAGAAGGCGCTGCGCCCCGATAGTATCCCTCGTCCAATTCAACAACATGAAAGGGTATCTATGAGCGACGTGATGCAATCCATCAAATTCAACACCATCGAGGTACCTAATCGATTCGCCCTGGCACCAATGACACGCACCAGTGCGGAGCCGGACGGCACCCCGAATGCCCTGATGGCAGACCATTACGAACGCTACGCGAGGGGCGGCTTTGGTCTGGTGATCACCGAGGGAACCTATACCGATGGCAAGGCAAGCCAGGGCTATGCCAACCAGCCCGGCATCATCAACGAAGCGCAGATAGATGGCTGGAAGACCATTGTCGAACGGGTACACGCCGCAGGCAGCAAGATCATCGTTCAGTTGATGCACGCCGGCGCGCAGTTCCAGGCCAACCGTTTCACCGACCAGCCACAGGCGCCCAGCGAAGTTACCCCAAAAGGCGCCCCGCTTGGTTTCTATGGCGACCAGACTGAGTGGCAAACGCCCAGCGCCATGACCAGGACCGACATTCAGGCGGCGGTTGAAGGTTTTGCACATTCCGCCGCCAATGCGAAAGCCGCCGGCTTCGATGGCATTGAGATTCACGGGGCCAACGGCTATCTGTTGAATCAGTTCCTGAGCACCTACTTTAACCAACGCGACGATGAGTACGGTGGTTCACTGGAAAACCGGCTGCGCCTGGTGGTTGAAGTGGTCCGTGCGATTCGCGAGGCCGTTGGCGAGGACTTCACCGTAGGCATCCGCCTGTCTCAGGGCACGGTCACTGATCCAGACCACCAGCTGCCGGAGGGTGAAGCCGGATTCCGTCAGATTGTGGAAGCGGTCCGCGATGCAGGTGCCGATTTCGTCCATACAACCGACGGTGACGTTAACCGGAAGCATTTTGTAGAGGGTGATGAGAGCCTGGCTGGCGTGGCCGCCAGCGTTGAAGGGATCGGTCTTATCCTCAATGGCAACATTGATGAAACCAACTGCCAGGATGTGGCCAACCAGTTCCCGGACGCGTTGCTTGCGGTGGGCAAGAAGGCGCTCGCAAACCCGGACTTCGTGCAGCGCCTCAAAGACGGCAAAGAGATTGCAGACATCGATTTCGCGATGCTGCAACCGAAGGCCACCATTTCCAACGAGCTGGCCTGGCGCGAGCAGAACGCCGCCTGATCGCTTTTCTCTCCCGAGAAATGCAGCCGGAGGAACCCACAGCGGGGCCTCCGGCGTAGCTACTTCAAGCTGCTATGCTGACATTACAAGTCAACGGGAGACTGAATGACTTCTGACATCAGTATTGTCTGGCTGGGAACCATTGCCAGCCTGCTGGCGGGCCTTGCCAGTGGCGTGGGCGCCCTGGGTGTGTTTCTTGTCCGTACCCTCACCCATAAACTGCAGGACGGTATGCTGGCTTCAGCCGCAGGCGTGATGTTGGCGGCGTCATTTTTTTCTCTGTTACTACCTGGCCTCGAGTACGGCGAACAGATTACTGGCGAAACCTGGACCGCCGCGCTGATTGTCATTTTCGGCCTGCTCTCCGGTGCCGCTGCCCTCTACTTTGTGCACCAGAAGCTGCCGCATCAGCACTTCGAACTGGGCCGGGAAGGATCGGACGCTTCTTACATCCGCGGCATTTGGCTCTTTATTGTCGCTATAACCCTCCACAACTTCCCCGAAGGCATGGCGGTGGGCGTCGGTTTCGCCGGCGGCGATGTCAATAATGGCTATGTTCTTGCCACCGGTATCGGACTCCAGAACATTCCGGAGGGGCTGGCCGTCGCTTTTTCGCTATTGGCCATCAACTACTCGCGAATCAAGGCCTTCAGCATTGCCCTGATGACTGGATTGGCCGAGCCACTGGGTGGTCTCTTCGGAGCGACGCTTGTCTGGCTTGCCGAGCCAATAATGCCCTGGACCCTTGGCTTCGCAGCAGGCGCCATGCTGTTCATCATCAGCAATGAAATTATCCCCGAAACCCATCACCGGCAATGGAAAATCATGTCCACCTTCTGCCTGATGGGCGGTTTTGCCGTAATGATGTTCCTGGATGCTACGTTGGGCTAACCGCCCAGACACCCGCCAGGGCTTCCAGAGCCTCCGCGATCAGAGGCTCGCCCTGTCGGTCCTGGTGCCATACGAAACTGAGCGCGCAAGGCAACTGCAACCCGTCAACAATTTCCAGGCCGGTTTCCTGGCGCTCAGCCATCGCCAATGCATCCCGCGCGAGACTCAAACCCACACCTGCCCTGACCAGGTCCAGCATGCACGCCTCCTGATCGACCTGGGCTACGCCCCGCGGCATTAACCCCATGGGTTCCAGAGTGCCTTTAAGCAGCCGGTGATGAACGGAGTCTTCTGGGGTCACAATCCAGGGCATAGCTGCCAAGTCGGACCACTGGGCCGACCGAAGCCTCGGCCCCCAACCCGCCGGCGCAACCACATAGTAGTGAAACCGGGTCAGCTCACGGTGAACCACATCCGGCGCCAGTGCACCCGGCCCGACGCCGGGCGGCGCCAGAAAAAAACCGACATCGAGGCGGCCATCCCTGACCTGTTCCAACACGCTGCCACTCATACCCTGACGCAGCTCGGTCTCCAGTTGTGGCGCCCGTTCCACCAGGCGGTGCAGAAACGCCCCGAGACGGATAAATTCCGGATCCACGATGGTACCAATCCGCAACCGCCCTCGAAGGGTGTTATGCAATGCCCGGGCGCTCTGCTCAAACGCTGCCATGGCAGCGAGTGCTTTTTCAGCCGAAGGCAAGAGAGCCTGACCATCGGGGGTCAACACCAGACCCTGGGGCTTGCGCAGGAACAGTTTGAGTTCCAGTTCGTCCTGCAGTTGCTTGAGCTTGAGGCTGACGGCGGGCTGAGTCAGATGGAGGCGAGTGGCGGCGCGGCTTACACTGCCCTCACGGGCGACAGTAACGAACGCCCGAAGGCTCTGAAGGGGGTACATAAGCGTCTCGCCTCAGGTTCTCGATATAAGATTACTTTATATCTGGCTTTTGAAAATCTCAATTGCTTTCCCCCTTTGCCACACCTAACCTGTACGGTCAGAAATTACCCAAAGCTCCTTAAGGGCCCTTAGCAGAATGCATTTCTGCCATTTCGAGCGGCCAATCGCGAAAAGACAGAGGCATCCATGACCAACGCAACCATCCAGCATTATATCAATGGCGAAATATCTCTCGGCACATCCAGCCAGTCCCAGGACGTGTTCAATCCGGCCACCGGACAGGTCACAGGCCGCGTAGCTCTGGCCGGCCGTGAGGACGTAGACGCCGCTGTTGCTGCCGCCGATGCTGCATTCCCCGCCTGGGCCGACACACCGCCCATTCGCCGGGCCAGGGTCATGTTCAAGTTTCTGGAACTGTTGAACACCCACAAGGATGACCTGGCCCGCGCCATCACCGCGGAGCATGGCAAGGTATTCACGGACGCCCAGGGCGAAGTAGCCCGGGGCATCGACATCGTCGAGTTCGCCTGCGGCATTCCCCAGCTTCTGAAAGGCGATTACACCGAGCAGGTCAGCACGGGTATCGATAACTGGACCACCCGCCAGCCCCTGGGCGTGGTCGCCGGCGTTACCCCGTTCAACTTCCCGGCGATGGTGCCCATGTGGATGTTTCCGGTAGCCATCGCGGCAGGCAATACCTTTGTCCTGAAGCCCAGCCCCCTGGACCCGAGTGCTTCCCTGATGATCGCCGACCTGCTGAAACAGGCCGGACTGCCCGATGGCGTATTTAACGTGGTGCAGGGTGACAAGGACGCGGTGAACGCCCTGATCGAGCATCCGGATGTCCAGGCCCTGAGTTTTGTCGGATCCACTCCGATTGCCAACCTGCTGTACGAGAAAGGCGCCAAACACGGCAAGCGCATTCAGGCCCTCGGCGGCGCCAAGAACCATATGGTGGTAATGCCGGACGCCGATCTCGACAAAGCGGTCGATGCCCTGATCGGTGCCGCCTACGGCAGTGCCGGCGAGCGCTGCATGGCCATCAGTGTGGCGGTGCTTGTCGGGGATGTTGCGGACAAGATCGTGCCAAGACTGGCCGAGCGGGCCCGAAGCCTGAAAGTGAAAAACGGCGAACAGCTGGATGCCGAGATGGGCCCGATTGTTACCGCCGCCGCACACCAGCGCATTACCGGCTACATTGACAAGGGTGTGGCGGAAGGTGCCGAGCTGGTCGTGGATGGCCGGGAGTTCGATGCCTCGAACACCGGCGATGGCTGCGCCGAGGGTTTCTGGATGGGCGGTTCACTGTTTGATCACGTCACGCCCGATATGACGATCTATCGTGAAGAAATCTTCGGACCGGTTCTGGCCTGTGTCCGGGTACCCGATATCGCCACGGCGATTCGTCTGATCAACGACCACGAATTCGGCAACGGTGTCAGCTG
The DNA here is from genome assembly GCF_002933295.1 of Marinobacter flavimaris. GTDB lineage: Bacteria > Pseudomonadota > Gammaproteobacteria > Pseudomonadales > Oleiphilaceae > Marinobacter > Marinobacter flavimaris. Next base: position 61,507 of record NZ_PSSW01000001.1, on the reverse strand, counting down.
CTTCACCGAGAGCGGCAGCGTGGCCCGGGAATTTGGCCGCCGAATCCAGGTCGGCATGGTCGGGATTAACGTACCCATTCCCGTACCCATGGCGTGGCACGGCTTTGGCGGCTGGAAGCGCTCGATGTTTGGCGACACCCACGCCTACGGCGAAGAGGGCGTGAAATTCTACACGCGCCAGAAATCCATCATGCAGCGCTGGTCCGATTCCATTGATGCCGGTGCGGAATTTGTTATGCCGACCGCCAAGTAACTACAGAACCAGCAGCGGAGAAAACGCCATGTCCGACAACAACAATGCGACGGGACATCAGGAGTTCGATTACATCATTATCGGCGCCGGCACTGCCGGCTGCCTGCTGGCCAACCGGCTGAGCGCAAACCCGGAGAATCGGGTGCTACTGATCGAGGCTGGCGGACGGGATAACTATCACTGGATTCATATCCCGGTGGGCTACCTGTACTGCATCGACAATCCGCGAACAGACTGGCGTTTCCGTACCGAGCCCGATCCTGGCCTGAACGGCCGATCCCTCATCTACCCCCGCGGCAAGACTCTGGGTGGCTGCTCCAGCATCAACGGGATGCTCTATATTCGTGGTCAGGCCCGTGATTACCAGCAGTGGGCCGAAATTACCGGCGAGGACGCCTGGAACTGGGACAACTGTCTTCCCGATTTCATGCGCCATGAAGATCACTACCGCCTTGATGAGGGCGGCGATGCCGATCCGGAGCACCGCAAGTACCACGGTCACGGCGGGGAATGGCGTGTGGAGCATCAGCGCCTGAAGTGGAAAGTGCTGGAGGACTTTGCCACTGCCTGCGTCGAGGCGGGCATACCCCGGACCCGGGATTTCAACCGCGGCGACAACGAGGGCGTGGATTACTTTGAGGTGAACCAGCGCTCCGGCTGGCGCTGGAATACGTCCAAAGCGTTCCTGCGGGACGCGGAAAAGCGTTCCAACCTGACCCTATGGCACTCAACCCATGTATTAGGGCTCGAGACAGAAAACGCCGGTTCCGGACCTCGCTGTGTCGGCGCTCGGGTCGAGCGGTCTGGCGGAGATGACGTTATCGCCCGGGCAAAACGGGAAGTTATCCTGTCCGCTGGCGCCATTGGCTCCCCGCAATTGCTCCAACTCTCGGGCATTGGTCCCGCCGACCTCCTTAAGGAACACGGCATTGATGTGGTTGCCGACCTGCCCGGCGTTGGCGAGAACCTCCAGGATCACCTGCAGATCCGGTCTGTGTACAAGGTAAAAGGGGCCACAACGCTGAACACCATGGCCAACTCCCTGATCGGCAAGGCCAGAATCGGCCTGGAATACCTGCTTACACGCTCGGGGCCGATGAGTATGGCGCCCTCACAGCTGTGTCTGTTTACCCGCAGTTCCGAGGAATACGATTACGCCAACATCGAATACCATGTGCAGCCCCTTAGCCTGGACGCCTTCGGGCAGCCGCTTCACAATTTCCCGGCCATCACCGCCAGCGTTTGCAATCTGAACCCCACCAGCCGGGGCACGGTGCGTATCCGCAGCAACGATCCAAAACAGGCACCGGCGATATCCCCCAATTACCTAAGCACGCCGGAAGACCGGAAAGTTGCGGCAGACTCGTTGCGGGTGACGCGCCGTATTGCCGAACAGCCGGCCTTCATGCAGTACCAGCCGGAGGAATTCAAACCCGGACTTGAGTACCAGACCGACGACGAACTGGCGAAGCTGGCGGGCGACATCGGCACCACGATCTTTCACCCGGTGGGCACTACCCGTATGGGGCGAGCCGATGATGAACAGGCAGTGGTGGACCCACACCTGAGGGTCCGGGGTGTGGCGGGATTGCGCGTGGTGGATGCCGGGATAATGCCTACCATCACCAGCGGCAACACCAATTCGCCAACCCTGATGATTGCCGAGAAGGCCGCAAGGTGGATTCTGGCGGGTGATTGAGCATTGAACTGATTGCAGTTTCCAGGTTTTTACCGGCGGACAGGCTGCTAGACTCGGCAGCCTGTTTCAATTGCAAAGGACTGACCCACCATGACGCTTGCAACCTGGCTGACCGTGGTCACCATCTGCATTCTGGGCGCTATGTCCCCGGGACCCTCGCTGGCACTGGTGCTCAAGCAGACGCTCACCGGTGGTCGGCGCAACGGCATCATCACCGCCCTTAGCCATGGCATCGGTGTCGGCATCTATGCCTTTCTGAGCATCCTCGGGCTCGCCGCCATCATCACCGCCTCGCCAACGGCGTTTTCAATTCTGCAATGGGGCGGCGCCCTGTACCTGGCCTGGCTGGGCGTGAAAGGACTGATGGCAAAGCGGCAGGCGGATGACGAACTGCCCGAGCCGCCCACCACCAAAAGTGCGGCCCGTGACGGTTTTCTGATTGCCTTCTTCAACCCGAAAATCGCGGTATTCTTCCTGGCCCTGTTCAGTCAGGTGGTGGGCACCGACACCAGCCTGATGGCCAAGTTCGGCTATGCCGCAACCGCCCTTGTCATTGATACCAGCTGGTACCTGATCGTTGCCTGGCTGTTCTCCAACCCGAAATGGCTGACCCTGCTCAGACAGAAAGCCGTGTGGTTCGAGCGTATCTTCGGGGCCATTCTGCTTGGCCTGGCTGGCCGTCTGGTTGTCGGGATTCTGAACGGGAAATAACCGGCTCAGCCCGCCAGCTGGACGATCTCATCGTACTCGCGCGTCTGGACCACCTGCTCGGCGGCGGGTTCTGCCGCCAGATGGCAGGCCTCATTGACCATGGCACTGGCCACTGTTTGCGCCTCAATGCCGCGGTACTTATCCAGGGGACCGATCAGCAGACGGTTCACCAGCGGCATCGCTTTTATGCCAAGGGCCTCGGCGGTGCGCTGTTCTTTGCGATCGCCCAACAACAGACTCGGGTGATAGATGGACAGGTAGGGATAGTCGAGATCTCTCAGGGCGTCTTCAAGCTCGCCCTTTACCCGGTTATAGAAAATAGTCGACGACGACGAGGCTCCAATCGCAGACATCAGGATGAACGCTCGCACTCCACGGGAGCGGCCCAGCTCACCCGCTTTCATCGGGTAGCCCAGATCCACCTTCCGGAACTGATCCTGTGAGCCCGCTTTTTTGATGGTGGTGCCCAGGCAGCAGATAATCACATCTACGTCGAACAGTTCGGCGTGATCCTCCAAGCGATCGAAATCGACTTCATGCTGTGCCAGTTTGTCATGCAGCGTCGGCAGCTTGTGTCTCACCAGCGCCACCACCTGCGAAACTTCCTCCCTTCCCAGCAAACCCTGTAGCACTTTGCCACCAGTCAGGCCGGTAGCGCCCAGCAACATCACCCTCATAATCGTCTTTCCCCCATAACCGACTTACCATCCTACCAAAGACCCGCAACAAACGCTGACAGGATGGCGTAAGTCTCCCCGACCGCGGATACTAACGATAGAATCAGAGTTTTACTTTACGGGTAACGGAGACCTGCTTGAAATCGCTTTTGCTTATCCTCGTGACTGTCATCTTCCTTACCGGCTGCCAGGAATCCCCTACCGGCAGGAACCGCCTGGCCCTGGTTCCCGACGCTGTTCTGGCGGACATGGGCCAGGACAGTTTTGAGCAGATGAAGCAGCAGAATGCCGTAATCACAAGGCCTGACATCAACCGCTTAGTACAGTGCATTACGGAAGCTCTGGTCAGCGCCGCCCACACCCGATATCCGGACGCTCCAATGCCCCAGTCCTGGGAGATTGCCGTCTTTGAAAATGCCACACCCAACGCTTTTGCCCTCCCCGGAGGCAAGATCGGCGTGCATTCAGGGCTACTTGAACTGGCCGAAAACCAGGCCCAGCTGGCCACGGTCATTGGTCACGAAATAGCCCATGTTCTTGCCGACCACGGCAATGAACGCCTGACCCAGGAACTGGGCCTGCAAGCAGGAATGCTGCTGGTGGGCCTGTTCACCGAAAGTGAAATTGCGGAGAACCAGATACAGCAGGCTCTGGGCATTGGCGCCCAACTGGGTATTACGCTGCCGTTCAGTCGTGCCCATGAGGAAGAGGCCGATTTGATGGGCCTGGAAATCATGGCCCGGGCCGGTTTTGAACCGGGCCAGAGTGTCAGGCTTTGGCAGAACATGGCGCAGGCTTCGGGCGCACAACCGCTGGAATTTCTGTCCACCCATCCGAATCACGACACCCGCATTGCCTCCCTGCAAAATCAGCTGGAGACTGCCCGCTCGGTTTTTGAAACGGTTCCTCCAGCCGACTGTCAGATCTGATCAAGTCGCACTCACCGTATAATTGACTATCATCAAGTCTAGCGGCGCGTTAAAACTGAGGCAGATTCCATGGTGGAACGCTTGCCACATCCGGATGGTTTCCGGCTGGTCCTGACACCCAACCGTTCCCTCAGCTGGCATGGCAATGTCCGGATCTGGGCCGCCCTGTTCGTGCTTTCAGCCCTTATCGCAACGGGCTTTACGCTTATGGGCGCCTGGGTGATTATTCCGTTTGCCGGGCTGGAGCTGATTGCGCTCGCTTGCGGCATCTACCTGACCTCGCGGGAGTGCCAGCGGCAGGAGGTGCTGTCCATCGACGATGAGGACATTCATCTGGAGAAAGGCAGAAAGCGCAAGCAGGCCGAGTGGACCCTTCCCACCCGTTATGCGCGGCTCAGGGTTGCCTCACCGCCGCACCCGTTCACACCGGCTAAGCTCTCTCTGACCCATCGGGATACCGAAGTATCAATTGGCGGCTTCCTGAACATCGAGGATACCGAAAAGCTCATTTGCATGCTTGAGAAGAACGGGTTGCTGATCGAACGCAAAGAGCCCGATCCGCAGATCGGGCTCTGGTTCTGAAAATTCCGCCCATCCCTGATTGCTTATTCGTAGCTGGCAGCGATTCTTTCGATCTCTCCAGCCTCACGAGCCTCGTCCAGAGCCTGCTGGAGATCCTCGATCACAGCCGGATCGGTATTGTTGCTGAATGCCAGATACATGGGCGTCTCCCGGAATACCAGCACCGGCTGCAGCCCGGTGATACCGTGCTCTTCCTCTGCCATCAGGGGGCCCACCAGGCCGTCGGTAACCCACAGGTCGGCCTGGCCGAGGGTAAGGCGACGAGTGTTCACATCACCTGAAACCCCCATCACCACGTTGAATCCCTGATCAACCAGGTACTCGGACATCACATCGCCCTTGTACCCGGCGATTCTCAGGTCTTTGGCTTCTTCCAGGGAGTCCAGAGTGATATCGGAGTCTGGCGCGGCGAACAACGTCCACTTGATTGATGCCAGAGGACCTACCCATTGAAACTGATCTTCCCGCTCGTCGGTGCGCGCGGTGCAGAACAGACCATGATTTTCGCGATCCTGTACCCAGTTGTAGGCGTAACTCCAGTCCCGCATTTTCATCACGTAGTCATAGTCGACCCGGGACAGCATCGCCTTGACCATATCCGCACAGATGCCGGTTATGTCGTCTTCATTGTGGGCGAACCCTTTTCCGGTTTCAGAGGCATTATAGGGAGGGTAGTTTTCCGTAAAGATATACAGGCGCTCGGCCGCAAGGACCGGGAGGCCAATGGCCGACAGGGTCAACGCGATGAGGCCGGTTTTAATGCCTGTGATTAACTTCGAGGAGACCGGTGCAGTTTCTGTGGGCATTCTCTAGTCCTTTTCGACGATTCAGCTGGAACGGAAGCCAGGCGGCCGCATTGAGTGGCCATAAACCAGGGACATGATTGCAAAAGCGACATACTGGCATTTAATGTCAGCCTTTCTGGTTGATTATGCCAGCAAAACCCATGATTGCGCTTCCTGCGGAAAAAGTCAGTGACAAAACGTATCTGGAAAACCTGCCATCTTTCTGTGGAGCTCAGGTGCCACCAGAGATAACGTCTCCTGCGTCACCGTCGGCAGTGCTGACAATCCTGTCACCAATCACGCGCAGGCAGCCGCTCTTGCAGACTACGTTGAGAGGCGTTCTGGAGACCACATCCCCGTCGGCCGTAACGGTCTTAGGTTTGCCGGTGTGTACCAGGCAGCGTTGGCTCCTGATATGGACCAGCGTACTGGTGCGCCGAGGAGTTTGCCGGTTCAGGCGAACCATCAGAAACGTGAACAAAAGCTGAAGAATGGGGCGTGGCCGGACCGCGACAATAGCCAGCTGGCCATCGCTGACGGATGCCTCGGGAATCTCGTTGCCACCGCCAAAAAAAGCGCCATTGGCCACCGCGATGGAAAGCCACCGGCCCTTCACGACGCCCCGATCGCAACGGATGGTTGCCCTGAAGCCTCGCTTCGCATTCAGCCGGCGTAATAATTCGACCACATAGCTGAAACGCCCGAAGAGCTTTTTTTCGGTACTGCGGGATTCTCGTGCAGGGAGGGTTCCCATGCCGACATGGGCAACGTTCAAAAACATACCGTCACCATAATCCGCGACATCCACCATTTGCGTTCGGCCGCTGGCAATCAACTTACACAGCGCTCCCGGCTGGTGGGGAAGCCCCAGATTCCGGGCAAAGTCGTTGGCTGTACCAGACGGCAGGACAGCAAGGGTGGCCCCCTTCTCCCGGCAAACGGCGGCGGCCCGGCTTACCGAACCGTCTCCGCCCGCGACTATAAGCGTGTCCCGGTCGTCGAGCCTGGTGCTCCAGTCGGATTCCTCAAAGTCACGGCATAGAGGATCGTGGATACCGGCAGTTGCCAGGTGCTCCAGCCAGAAGTCCCGGCCTCGCTCACCATCGCCAGCACCGGAATTGCATATCAGCCAATAAGCCATGGCGCTTGTCTCTACTCCCCTGCTCCATCACAATCCTTTAGACCATTCCCTCACAATAATGAACAACAAGGCAAGCTCGATGGATTTTGTCAGAACCCCGGAAAAACGCTTTGAACGACTCCTGGATTACCCGTTTGAGCCCCACTACGTGGAGGTAGACGGGCTGCGTATGCACTACTTGGACGAAGGGCCGGCCAACGAAAGTCCCGTTCTGATGATGCATGGCGAACCTTCCTGGTCCTACCTCTACCGGCATATGATTCCGATCTGCGCGGCGGCCGGCCACCGGGTTATCGCCCCGGACCTGATCGGTTTCGGCAAGTCCGACAAACCCACGTCCCTTGACGACTATTCCTACCAGCAGCACATGGACTGGATGCAATCGTTCCTCGATCAGCTCGGACTCACCAACATCACTCTGGTATGCCAGGATTGGGGCTCATTGCTTGGGCTGCGGCTGGCGGCAGAGAATCCCGAGCGGTTCCGGGCCATTGTGGTGGGCAACGGCATGTTACCTACCGGCGATCAGACAGCCCCGCCGGCCTTCAAGATCTGGAAGAATTTTGCCCTGCACAGTCCCTGGTTTCCCATTGCACGGATCATCAACACCGGCTCTTTCCGCAAGCTGGGCCCCGATGAAATGCGGGCCTACGACGCGCCCTTCCCTGGCAAAAAGTACAAAGCCGGCGCCCGGGCCTTCCCCAGACTGGTGCCGATGCACCCGGACGATCCCGCCAGTGAGGCTAACCGGAACGCCTGGAAAGTGCTCGAACGTTGGGAAAAGCCGTTTCTGACCACCTTCAGCAATGGCGATCCGATCACCCGGGGCGGCGACGCCTATATGCAGAAGCGGATTCCAGGTGCAAAAGACCAGCCCCACGTAACCCTCAAGGGCGGTCATTTTCTTCAGGAAGATTCACCCGTGCCCTTCGCCCGGGCCATCAATGATCTGCTCGCGACACTCTCCTGAGCGGTGTAGTCCCGAGCGTGGCAAACTCAATCCTGGCCCACCGGCACCCGCGGCCGGTAGTGCCAGGAAGACCAGCTGTACAGGCCCAGTGCAATCCAGATCACCAGAAAGCTCGTCAGTTGGGCATCACTCAAAGGCTCGCCGAACACGAGCAGGGCAATAAAGAACTGCAGGGTGGGATTGATGTACATCAGGAAGCCGACGGTCGCCAACCGCAGGCGCCGGGCGGCACCGGCAAAAAGTAGCAGCGGAATGGCTGTCACAATGCCGCTGGCCATCAGCAGGCTGCCAATGTAGGCACTGTCGGCGAAGTGCGACATTCCCTCGCTCGCCAGCCATCCAAAGGTCAGCAGGCCGACCGGCAACAGCAGCATGGTTTCAACGAACAGGCCGGAAAGCCCATCGAGCACCACCTGTTTTCGAACGAGGCCATAAGTACCGAAACTCATGGCAAGGGCGAGTGAAATCCACGGCAGTTCACCAAGCATCGCAAGCTGGATCAGAATACCAACGCCTGCGAGCATCACCGCAGCCATCTGCCACGGCCCCATGCGTTCGCGAAGCACGAGCATGCCCAGGGCGACATTCACCAGTGGCGTCAGGAAATAGCCCAGGCTGGCCTGGAGAACATGGCGGGTTTCCACGGAATAAATGTAGATGCCCCAGTTGGCGGCAATGAGCAGCGCACAGGCAAGAACGCGCCAGAGCTGCTTCGGATTCGCCAATGCCGCTCTCACAGCAGGCCAGCGACGGAGGCCACTTATGACCACAGCGAGAAAAACACAGGACCAGATGATCCGGTGAATCAAGATTTCAAAGGCCGGCACACCCTCAAACAGGGCAAAGAACAGAGGAAAACAGCCCCAGATCGTGTAGGCACTCAGGCCATACCAGACCCCTTTGGTCGCATCCGTCATGTATTAGCCACTCCCGGACACCCTTCCTAGGCTGGTTTTTTCTGGGTGGCAACCAGAGCCACACCAACGATAGCGACGAGCCCGCCTGTCATTGCCAGTCCTCCAAGGCGCTCATCGAACAGCAGATACGCTTCCAGCGCGGTAACCGGAGGCACCAGGTAGAACAGACTGGCCACCTGGGAAGCAGCACCCTGGCGTATCAGCCACATCAGAAGAAGGACGGCGCCGGTGGATAACCCAATCACAAGCCAGGCCATGGACAACTGCAACTGCAGGCTCCACTCAACCTCGCGGGTTTCGAGGGCGAAGGCTCCAATGGCAAACAGGGCGGCCGCTGCCGCAAATTGGATCAGCGTGCCGGCCACCAGATCCGCGCTGGCGCCGAAGCGCTTCTGGTAGACCGTGCCCATGGAAATTCCAGCGAGGGCAAAACCCGCCCAAAGCAGGCTCCAGGGAGAAAAGCCGGAGGCCTGACCACTCATACCGAACTTCTCGAGGAGGACAAGCGCGACACCGACCAGCCCCAGTATAAGTCCAATCCACTGACGTCCGCTGACTGTTTCCTTGAGGATTGCCACCGCCGCCGCAGCCGTCACCAGGGGTTGCAGCCCCACAATCAGGGAAACAATTCCGGACGCCATGCCATCCTGAATCGCGTAGTAGACACCGCCCAGATAGCAGCCATGCACCAACATCCCGGTAACCGCAAGGTGTCCGGCACCTCGCCAGCCCGGCCAGCGGGTTTTCATGACCCAGGCCAGGGCTCCAAGCACCACCAGTGTCAGCAGCATGCGGATCAGCAGCAGCGTAAACGGCTCCGCAAAGGGCAGACCGTACTTGGCGCCGATAAAACCAGTACTCCACAGCCAGACGAACAGCGCGGGCACGAAAAACGAGTAAAACAGTGAGCGCATGAAACTCAACCGGATTCGATGTATTTGTCAGTCAGCTTACTTTATAAGTTAGCAGGCAAACAAAACAGATACAGAAATCCGGTTTCGTGACCAGTACAGTTTGTCAGGCACGGGTCTCCGGCAGCCTTACTTCGATAGCCGGCTCGGAATCGTGCCAGTTACCCTCCCAGGTGACTTCGGGTGCTGCGCCCGGCCGGGGCGTAATGGTGACGGACACGGATCCGAAACTGGTCGGTGCCGGCCCGAAGCGGATTGGTTTGTCCTGCTCCAGCCACCGGGGAGGGATACCAGCTCCGAGAATGAGACGATCTCCCTCCTCCCGGACAAAGCAGTTGCGGACCATCAACACCCACTCGGCCGACGCCCAGACATGGTGACCATCGCCCATACAGCCGCCCTCGGTCGCCGGATGTATGGCTTCCGGCCATTGCCCGGTGGGCGATGCGAGGCCGGCCACCGCATCCACCAGATCCAGGAATCGAGCATCGCCCGCACGCAGGAGAACCTGAGCCACGTGCAGGGTGAGGTAGGCGTTAAGACCCGAGTGAATCATGTCCTGATAGAACGCCCCTTTCACAAAGCATTTTTCGAGGAGGAATTCGGCACAGTCCAGCAACCTGGGATCATCCGGCTCACACAGCTGGGTCGGATAACCCATCGCCAGTGAGCCTATGGCGCCCGCATCCAGGCGGCGATAGGGCGAGGCCGGCATTCCCGGTCGTTTGAGTCGCTGCTCGCAGGTTGCCAGGCTGCGATCCACCGTCTGACTGAACTCCCGGGCACCGGCGCCAAAATGCTCGCCGGTTTCCCGGTCGATCGGGGCAAACAATGATTCGGCGGCCTTCAGGCCGGCGATGCCCCAGAAGTCGTCCCAGTAGTAATAGTCATTGGGCCCCAGGTGCTCGGCACTGAATCCGGCGGGCAAAAGGCCAGCGTGAGGCCCTTCGATATTTTCACTCAGGCGTTTATTCTCGATCCAGCAAGCGCCCTTGCGCACCGGCTCCTGCCACTCCGGGTGCAGAGGTCGACCCGTAAGCTCATGGAACCGCCTCAGAATCCAGAGCACTTCTCCATTGGCATCCCATTCCCCTTCCTGGGAGCGGAAATAGCCGTTTTTCAGTTGCCGCGCCGGGAACTGGTAGAGCGCCCGCTCAGCGCGATCTGTCAGACCTGCACAGAGCAAGGCATGGATAATGAACGCGGCATCGCGAAACCAGAAACGCTTGTAGGTATAGGGCCCGGGGTACACATCTTCCGGAGAGTGCAGCACCAGGGAATTCAGGGCGGCGTCATAGAGGAACTGCCAGTTTTCGTCGGGGCACTCCAGGCGGGCATGGCCATGAAGGGCGGCCGCCCAGCCGTCAGATCGAATGACTGGCGCCGACTCATCCTGCAGCGGCACCCTGAGCCTGAGCTCCGACTCCTCACCTGCTTCGACCCGGAACAGGGCCGCTGCGGTGACCATGCCGACGTCGCACTGCCCTTCGCACTGGTCTTCCTTGTCCTGCAGATGAATCCGAACATCACCCTCGCGATAGTTCGACACATGATGACGCTCTGCCGGGCGACTGAAAAACACCGCCTGCTTGCCATCTATGGTCCAGGCGTCTCTCTGCTCGGACAGCCGGACCTTGTTGATAAAGCTGATTCCTTCAGGATTGGCGGGGCGCAAGGATATGACCAGAGAGCCGGAAGTCTCGGCCCGGGCCTTCACGACCATTTCGCAAACCGCCCGGCCGTTCTCGACCACCACCCGGGAACGACTGGTCAGGGCCAGCCCGTCCAGTTCGGACTCTGTGACCACGCAGGGACCATCCTCAAGTTCCTGGCGTTGCCGGGCCGTTTTGCAACGAGAGGGCAGAAGGCACCGGCCATCGTCCGCCAGCAGCCACGCATCCAGTGACCAGCCGTCATGGAACGGTGTCAGCAACCCCCGGGGATCCACCACGGGCAACTCATCCACATCCGGCTGGCCGATGGCCGTCCAGTTACGGTTACTGAGATTGATGTGGGTAATCGAGAATGCCCGGGGAATGAAGGCAATGTCTTCGGGGTCGAACTGGCGCTCCACCCAGTAAGGCCAGACCCAATCGAGGTTGTGCTGGATGACCCGACTGTTGATCAGCCCCCGCGCATGGAAAACCACGCCGGCCCGGAGCAGTTCGATGGGCTCGCCGACTTCCGAAGGCTGGGCAAAACTGTGAAGTTTCCCGAGCAGCGCGATCGGATCGAGGAAACCATGGCGGTGGGCCACGCGTTTTACCAGGTAACGCCAGGGCAGCCACTTCATCCAGCTCATTCGTTTGCCTCCTGTTCTGTTGGCTCAGTCTCGACCTTGTAACGGGCGAGTGCCCGCCGGGCGAGACGATTGAGAAACACCACGGCCATTACCGTGCCTACGAAACCGGCACCGTAAATGGCCCACTCCAGGGGTGAACGGCCGGTTTCCCGCACACCCAGAGTTGACAGGTCGGCGGCAAGCGAGCCGAGATACACGTTATGCAGGGAAAAGGGAATCACACCGAAAAAGGTGCCGACAACGAAACCGCCAAACGAGAAGTTGGTGAGACCGAACAGAAAATTGGACAGCTTGCCGGGGAAGAAAGGGATCAGACGGGTCAGGAGTACGATTTTCCAGCCGTGAGGCGCCATTTCGTTGCTGACGACAGACAATCGCGCGCGGCTGCGAATGTACACACGGGCGTGCTCACCCAGAAAATGCCGGGCAACCAGAAAGGCAATGGCCGAGCCCAACGTAGTGCCCACCACCACGTAGGCTGTGCCTTCCAACACGCCGAACACGAAACCCGCTCCGGTGGTCAACAACACCCCGGGCAGAAGCAGCACCATGGCCAGCACCATGATGCCGACAAAGAGGAGAGCCGCCCAGGCCCCCTGGGTATCAAACCAGCGCAGAAGCTCAACGACCTGCTGATGCACACCGAAGGCGTAAAGCAGACCGACTATCAGCCCAACGGCGGCAATGCTCCCGCCCATCCAGAGGACGGGCGACTTCTTCCAGTTGCTCATGGCCTCACCCTAACGCGGGAGGGCACCGGGTCTCAAAGGCCGGACAGGTCATCCGCGCTTTATGAGCTACTGAGAATCGACTGGAGCTTCTGGGTCAGATCCACTGCCTCTGCCCCCAACGGCGTGAGGTAGCCGCCATCTTTCTGGCTGATCAGCCCCTTGGCATGCAGGTTTTCGGCGGCCTTCACCGTTTCCGGAGCCGCCGAATGGGCATGAACCTTGAGCCCTTCCTGAGTCGAGGTGGAAGGAAATTGGCCCAGCAAATTGAGTTCGGCAAGGTGATCAACAGAGAATGGCATGGCATTTCCTCGTATTATTATCGGGGGTTTACATTCAGCATAGCCGATTCACACCATGAAGCTTTCACGAATTCTCAGCAACCGGAATGACATCAGTCGCCGTCAGGCCAATTTTCTGATTGCTTCCGGTCGGGTGGCCGTAAATGACGTCACCTGCCGCGATGCTGCTGCCGAGGTGGATCGGTTTTCATGCGTACGGATGGACGGCGATATCATTCAAGAGGCTGAAGCCTGCCATTACCTCATGCTCCACAAACCTGCAGGTTTTCTGAGTGCAACGCTCGACGACACCCATCGGACCGTGATGGAGCTGATCTCGCCAGAACTGCGCGAGGATCTGCACATTGCCGGACGACTCGACCGCGCCAGCACGGGCCTGCTGATTCTCACCAATGATGGCCGCTGGTCACGCCAGCTTACCGAGCCCCGAATCAAGATCCCGAAAGTCTACCGGGTCAGCACCGCCTATCCGATTTCTCCAGAGACCCCTCATCGATTCGCGGAGGGCATCTGGTTTGAGTTCGAGCAACTCACCACCTCACCTGCTGACCTGGATCTTCTGAGCCCCTGTGAAGCCAGAGTGACCATTTACGAAGGCCGTTACCATCAGGTGAAGCGCATGTTCCATGCCGTCGGTAATCGCGTAACGGCCCTGCATCGGGAACGGATGGGAAATATCCTGTTGGACGATGACCTGGCGGCCGGCGAATACCGCTCACTGACTGCCGAAGAAATCAACCTGATGCCGGATTGATCTGCCTCACAAACGCAGAGCCAGCATGGGCTATGCTTTCAGGGTAGCTCCAACAGAAACAGGGAAGATTCAAGGCAATGCCAAACCAGACGAGCGATTTTTACCCACGGCCACTGCGTCATCTCAGCAGCTACCTCTCGGGGCTGGTGCAGGGAAAGCTCTGGCTGAAGGTGCTCATTGGCATGTTCCTCGGGTTGATTACAGGCACGCTCCTGGGACCGTCGGTGGGACTCGTGGAACCGGAAACCGGGACGTTGATCGGTAACTGGCTGGCTTTCCCGGGGCAACTGTTTCTGGCCACCATCCAGATGATCGTAATCCCCCTGGTAATTGCCTCGGTGGTTCGCGGGCTCGCCGCCAGCGAAGACCTTGAACAGTTGCGAAAGCTGGGCCTGAGGGTAACCGGCTTTTTCGTAATCACGACGGCCATGGCAGCATCGATAGGTCTCTGGATCGGCGACCTGATCAACCCCGGCAGAATGATGGCAGGGCTCGGCACTCCCGTTGAGGCCGGGGAAAACAGTGTGCCTGTTGCCTCCATGCCGGGTGTGGATGAGCTGCCCAAGACCCTGATCGGGCTGCTACCGGGCAACCCGCTCGATGCCATGGTTGAAGGCCAGATGCTCCAGGTGGTGATCTTCTCCATCATTGTCGGCATTGCCCTGGTGAGCATGGCCCCGGAAAAATCCAGGCCCATGCTGGACCTGCTCGATTCCCTCCAGCAAATCTGCATGACGGTCGTACGCTGGGCAATGCGCCTTGCCCCCATTGCCGTGTTCGGCCTGATGGCCCAACTCACAACCACCCTGGGATTCCGGGCAATGCTGGGCATGGCATCTTACGTCGCAACCGTCATTGCGGGCTTGCTGGTACTTCTGGGCGTTTACATGCTGATCCTGAAGCTGCTCGCCGGCCAATCCCCCGTCCGGTTCCTGAAAGACACCCGGGATGTCCTGTTGCTGGCCTTTTCCACATCCAGCTCGGCGGCCGTCATGCCGCTCTCCATAAGAACCGCCGAAGACAAGCTCGGTGTCCGGCCGTCGGTTTCCCAGTTCGTGATTCCCCTGGGCGCCACCATCAACATGAACGGCACGGCACTCTACCAGGCCGTTGCTACCATCTTTCTTGCACAGGTCTACGGCATTGATCTCAGCATGGGCAGTATGGCGCTCGTGGTCGCCATGGCTGTGGGCGCGTCCATCGGCTCACCGGCCACGCCCGGGGTAGGCATCGTGATCCTTGCCATGGTGCTGCAAACCGTGGGCATCCCTCCCAGCGGCATCGCACTGATCATGGGCGTGGATCGAATCCTGGATATGTGCCGGACGGCCATCAACGTGACGGGCGACCTGGTGACCTGCCGGCTGATGGAGAATCTAGCGGGAAAGAGACTGCCGCCCGAACCAGTACCGGAAGAAACGTCTTGATCGGGCGGAGTTGACTTGACCAGCGCGGGGCCAGCTCAGATGCTGTCGGAGCGTTTTTCCGAGTCCTGCAACTCCTCCTCGGTGTTGTTCCATTGCTCTGAAAGCGCTTCATAGGCATCGGAAAATCCCTTTCGAGCCTTCTCCCAGGCGGATGCCGAGCTGTCTTTCAGTTCCTGATACCAGTTTTGGACACGAGCCCTCTGTTCCCGCAACGACTCGAGGCTCTTCTGGGACCGCTCCCGGGCGGTATCGCTCATATCGTCCCAGTTTTTCGAGAGTTGTTGCTCAAGCTCCTGGATGCGTTTATCCAGGGCCGACAATGTTTTGTTGATCGAATCCTCGGCCTGCTCTTTCTGATCAGAACCATACTCCTGAAGCGCCTCACCCAACTCACGGGTTTCCTGCTTAAGCGACTCCACGGAAGAATCCTCGGGTGATGTTTCAGCCAGAGCCGTTCCTGAAAACAGTCCAGCAAAAACGATCGCAAGTGCGTAAGTCCAGTTCTTCATCATTAAGTCCTCCCAACACATCATGGGACTGTAGCAGCGAGGTCTGTCTGGATGCACCTTAACTTGAGCTAATACTGAAGTTCAGTATTGCGGCGAAATAAGGCTCTCGACCACCGCCTCACAGACCTGATCCTGATTGAGACCCTCCCCTTTCACCGTCACGTCCGCATACCGGGAATACAGTTCAAAACGCTCTTCGAACAGGGCGTCCAAAGATTGATCCGGCCTCCGGGAAATGCCCCGCATGCTGTGATCGCCGATTCGCTCGATAACCAGTTCAAGCGGGATGTCGAGAAACACGACGGTGCCGTTGCTTTTGAGATGTTCCATGGCACGTTCACTGTAGACGGCGCTGCCTCCCGTGCTGATAACCTTGTGCCGGACATCCAGTTTGAGAAGCACCTGTTCTTCTATTCGACGCAGGGCTATGTAGCCATCCTGGTCTACAATTGCCTGGAGAGTACGACCGGCTTCTTCCTGAATGAGCAAATCGGTATCGACAAACCCGAAACCCAGACGTTTGGCCAGCAGCACACCCACCGTGCTCTTGCCGCTGCCGGGCATGCCGATGAGAACGAGGTTGCGTGTGTCGGTCGGGTTAACCATGATGCTCTGGAGGGACCTCTCCATAGAATGAGAACTGGCCGGCATTAAACGCAGAACGTAACATTTTTACGACACAGCGCGCGCTTTATTCCGACCCGCAAGCCCGTATAATTCAGCCAACGGCGGTATTCAAAGAATACCTGAAGCCGGCCACAGACGGCATCTTTCGCGAGTGAGTAATGAACATCGGCAGATCTCTTCTGATCCCATCCATCGCAGCTCTTGTGCTTGCCCTGTCCGCATCCGCCCTGGCGGACGGCATCAAGCGTATCGTGCACCCGGATGGCACCGTCGAATTCACCAACGTAAAAAGTGCCGGCCAGCCCAGAGCCTCCAGCGGTAACGACACCGTCTACCGCTATACGGATGACAACGGCGTGGTTGCCTACAGCAGTATTCAGCCGGCTGCTGCCGAGTTCGACGTTATCCGTTTCCACTGCTACGCCTGCGACCCGGAATCCAGCGTCGACTGGCGCAAAACGCCGCTGTTCACCAAACCCTTCAATTCAGAAATCCAGACCGCGGCACAGGAGTTCGGAGTTGATCCCGCGCTGGTCCGCGCTGTGATTCACGCCGAATCGGCCTTCAATGAAAAAGCCCTCTCCCCGGTGGGAGCCCAGGGGCTGATGCAACTCATGCCCGGCACGGCTGAAGAACTGGGTGTACGGAACGCGTTGGCGGCGGCCGAGAACATCCGTGGCGGGGTGCATTATTTGGCCAAGATGCTCAACCGGTTCAATGGGGACATCCGGCTAGCCACCGCCGCCTACAACGCAGGGCCCGGTGCCGTGAGCCGCTACCAGGGCGTACCGCCCTACGCCGAAACAAAGGCCTATGTTGAACGGGTTGGCATCCTTCACGAGCGCTATGCTGCGCTGTAGGCCCCTCTGAGGTCCGGGAATCAATGAACTTCAAGCGTCTGGAGACCTTTATCTGGGTTGCCACGCTGGGTAGCTTTCGCAAGGCTGCCGAGCACCAGCACACCACCCAGCCGGCCATTTCCAACCGTATCGCAGCTCTTGAAGACGAGCTTGGCGTCAGGCTGTTCGAGCGCGAGTCCGGGCACAGCAAACTTACGAGCAAGGGGCAGGAGCTACTGCCCTATGCCGAGAAAATTGTCTTCATGGCCCAGCAACTGCGCAAGCGCGCAGACCGGGGAGCCTCGCTCTCCGGCATTCTCCGGCTCGGGGTTTCCGAAACCATTGTGCACTCCTGGCTGCCGCGTTTTTTCCGGGAACTGCACGAAACGGCCCCCAATCTGGATGTGGAAATCACGGTGGATGTCTCCGGCAACCTCCGATCCGGCTTGCTGGATCGCAGCCTGGATCTGGCCTTCCTGATGGGCCCCGTATCTGAGCCGAAAATTGAGAATCGGTCGCTCTGCAGTTTCCCGCTGATCTGGGTAGCCAGCCCGGAGCTGAATCTTCCAGACAAGCTTCTGGAACTAAAAGAGCTCGCCGAGTGGCCCGTCATTACCTATGCCCGAAATACCAAACCCTTTGCTGAAATCAGCCAGAAATTCAGTGAGTTGGACGACCTTCCAGCGCGCTTCTATTCGTCAAGTTCACTGGCAGCCTGCCGGCAGCTGACCCTTGATGGCATTGGTATTTCAACGCTTCCACTAAGCGTGATCAAGCACGAACTGCAAAGCGGCCGCCTGGTCCAGCTCAATACCTCATGGACGCCCTCAGAACTCGCCTTCACAGCCTCCTATTCCGGGGCACCCTTCAACCCGATTGCAGAGTTGGCAGCGAACCTTGGAGTGATGGTCTCCGACGAATACGACCGGACCACACATCACGAAAAGTTATCGCAAGACCTAAAAAACGATAATTAGACTTTTTCACCAGCCGGTATACCCTGAAATTTAGTTGTAAAAGACAATTTCAATCAGGGGTTACCGTCATGCACACCGGTGCGTATTCCGATTTCAAGAACAACCTGCTTGATCAGGCCTCAGAATTACGCGCTCGCATTCGTTCGGGCGACCACACAGCGCCTACAAGTGGCCAGGCCAACAGCCTGCTTCAGGGGAACGTGGTCATCCTGCCGTCCGAATGGGCCGGCGATTTTCTCCTATACTGTCAGAATAACCCGGTTGCCTGCCCCCTGATCGGCATGTCTCAACCCGGAGATCCGGCCCTTCCCGACCTTGGACACGATCTGGATATCCGGACCGATGTACCTGAATACCAGGTATTCCGGAATGGCGAGCGGGCGGAGAAAGTCACGGATCTCAAAAGCCTCTGGCAGGACGACCTGGTGACCTTTGTCCTGGGTTGCTCGTTCTCGTTTGAAGATGCCCTGATCAGGGCCGGCCTCTCAGTCCGGAACGTGGACGAAGGGCGGAACGTTTCCATGTTCCGCTCGAACATCGCTACCCGGCCCGCGGGCCGGTTCAGCGGCAACATGGTGGTTTCCATGCGCCCGTTCAACGGTGCGGATGCCATCCGCGCGATACAGATCACGACCCGCCTGCCAAAGGCCCACGGTGCACCGGTTCACATCGGCGATCCGGCGCTCATTGGCATCCAGGACGTTAACCAGCCTGATTTTGGAGATCCGGTAACGATCAGGCCGGGCGAGCTTCCGCTGTTCTGGGCCTGCGGGGTTACCCCGCAACTGGCCCTCGAGAACGCGCGCCTGCCTTTCGCAATAACCCACGTACCGGGAAAAATGCTGCTTACCGAGCGGCTGAATGAAGAACTGGCGGTACTCTGAAGCCCCAGTTCCCTTTAAACGATAAAAAACAGAAAAACGGGAGATTCACTATGTTCAAAAAACTCGCCACAGCCACCCTGGTTACCGGGGCGCTGCTTACCTCAGCCGTTCAGGCCGATCAATGGCACATGCCAACGCCCTACGGCGACGCCAACCTGCCTACCCAGATCGCCTACGGTTTTGCCGAGGACATCAAGAACGGCACCGATGGTGACATCACCATCACCGTTCACTCCGGTGCATCCCTGGTAAAACACCCGGAAATTCCCCGGGCCGTAAGAACCGGCCAGGTGCAGCTGGGTGAAATCTTCATCGGCATCATGGGCAACACCCATCCGGTGTTCAAACACGACAATATTCCGTTCCTGGCAACCAGCTTCGAAGATGCCAAAAGACTCTGGGAAGCCGCCAAGCCCCAGATCGAGAAGCAGCTGGACAAGGAAGGCATGACCCTGCTGTATACCGTGCCCTGGCCGGCACAGAGCCTGTATACCAAAGCCCCGGTTAACACGCTGGAAGATCTGGAAGGTCTGAAGATGCGGGCTTACAGCCCTTCTACGTCGCGTCTGGCTGACCTGATGAACACCACCCCGACAACGGTTCAGGTACCTGAGATTCCCCAGGCGTTCAGCACGGGCATCATCGACGCCATGATCACCTCGCCGTCCACGGGCGCGAACGGGCAGGCCTGGGATTACCTTTCCCACTACACCGACATCAAGGCCTGGATTCCCAAGAACGTCGTAGTCGTCAACAAGCGCGCCTTCCGTCGCCTGAGCGATGAGCAGCAGCAGGTTATCCTGGATGCGGCCGCCGCTGCCGAGGCCAAAGGCTGGGAAGGCGTTCGCAAGACCGCGGCAGAGGACACTGCCACCCTGGCGGAAAATGGCATCACGGTCTCCGAACCGTCTGATGAACTGATGGCCGAGCTCCAGAAGATCGGCGACATCATGGTGAAAGAGTGGGAACAGGAAGCACCGGAGGAAGTCGGCGCTATCCTCTCCAACTACCGCTAAAAGTTCACTCAACGGAAGCCTCCTGAGTGTTCAGGAGGCTGTTCCGGGAGGCATCCGTTATGAACTCTCTTCGAGAGAAATTTTATCTGGCATCCGGTTACGCTGCTGGTTTCTGCATCGCCCTGATCATGGTCGTCATCCTGGCGCAGATCGTGGGCCGCCTGTTCGGCTTTATCATTCCCTCAGCGGAAGACGTGTCCGGCTGGGCTCTTGCCGCCTCCACCTTCTTCGGTCTTGCCTACACCTTTCATAACGGCGGCCATATCCGGGTGACCCTGGTTATCCAGAAGTGGTCGGCACGGCCAAGGTTCTGGCAGGAGCTTGTCGTCCTCATTTTCGGGTTCGGGCTCGCCTGCTACATGACGTTCTATGGCTGGCACATGGTGTGGGAATCCTACATCTTCGAGGAGGTGTCCCACGGCTATATCCCGATCCCCATCTGGATACCGCAGGTTCCGGTTGCACTGGGAATGACGGCACTCAACATTGCCATCCTGGACGACCTGGTTGCCGTGATTCGCAAGCGCACTCCTTCCTACCAGCAGCATGAAGACGAGATCAATCTGGAGGAAGTGTAATGGATATCGCATTTCTCTCGATTGTCCTGGCAGTTGCGATGATCCTGATGCTCGCCGTAGGCGTGTGGGTCTCCCTGACCCTGGTTGGGGTCGGCATTCTGGGCCTGCTGCTCTCCGGAAACGATCAGATCGGCCTGCTGTTCGCCACGTCCAGTTGGGGCGCCAGTACCAGTTGGTCTCTGACGGCCCTGCCCATGTTCATCTGGATGGGGGAGGTTCTGTTCCGTACACGACTGTCCGAGGATTTGTTCAAAGGGCTGGCCCCCTGGATGGGCGGGCTGCCGGGCAAGCTTCTCCATGTAAACATTCTGAGTTGTGGCATTTTTGCGGCGGTTTCCGGCTCTTCCGCAGCCACTGCCGCAACAATTGGCCGCATGACTCTGCCAGAACTGAAAGCCCAGGGTTACAGCGACAAGATGGCGGTGGGCACCCTGGCCGGCTCCGGTACGCTTGGGCTGTTGATTCCGCCCTCCATTATTCTGATTGTTTATGGCGTGGCCGCCGAGGTTTCCATTGGCCGCCTGTTTATCGCCGGCGCCCTGCCCGGCCTGATGCTGGTCGCCATGTTTATGGGTTACACCATGATCTGGGCCAAGCTCAACAAGGACCAGCTGCCGACCACCAAAAAGGAAAACCTCACGTTCTCGGTCAAGATCAAGGCACTCCGTATGCTGCTCCCGATCGTTGGCCTGATCATTTTCGTACTGGGTTCGATCTATACCGGCTTCGCTACACCAACAGAGGCTGCCGCCCTGGGCGTTTTTGGTGCCCTTATCATTGCGGCCGCAACCGGTTCACTGAGCATTCAGAGCTTCAAGGACAGCCTGTTGGGAGCCGTGAAAAGTTCCTGCATGATCGGCCTGATTCTGGTTGGTGCCCACTTTCTGACCCTGGCCATGGGCTTCCTGGGTATTCCGCGGGAACTGGCCGCCTGGATCGGCAGCATGTCCCTGTCACCGTTCGAACTTCTGGTTGGCCTGACAGTGCTGTTCGTCCTCCTCGGCTGTTTCCTGGACGGGATTTCGGTTGTGGTTCTGACCGTGGCGGTTGTCATGCCGATGGTTCAGCAGGCCGGCATCGACTTGCTCTGGTTCGGGATCTTTATTGTGCTGGTGGTAGAGATGGCACAGATTACGCCCCCGGTGGGCTTCAACCTGTTTGTCATCCAGGCTCTGACAGGTAAAGACATACTGTACGTGGCCCGGGCAGCCCTGCCGTTCTTCCTGCTGATCATGGCAGCACTTTTCCTGATCGGCTGGTTCCCGGAGATTGTCACCTACCTGCCCCAGACCATGAGCCAGGGGTAATGCAGGACACAACGTTTTTCGGAGGTACACAATGAAACTCAACTGCGACATGGGCGAGAGCTTTGGCACCTGGACCAAGGGCATGGATGCCGAAGTCATGCCCTACATTGATATGGCCAGTATTGCCTGCGGGTTTCATGCATCCGACCCGCTGACCATGGACCACACGGTCAAACTGGCTCTGGCCCAGAACGTGACCATTGGCGCCCACCCGGGCTACCCGGACCTGCTGGGGTTTGGCCGTCGGGACATGGACTGCCGCCCGGACGAGCTCAAGGCTATCCTGGTTTACCAGATGGCGGCGCTCAACGGCATCTGCCAGGTACATGGCACTTCCATCTCCTACGTGAAGCCCCACGGCGCCCTGTATAACCGGATGATGGTCGATAACACCACCTTGTCCGTGGTTATGTCCGCCGTTCGCTCCTACGCACCAAAGTGCCCCCTGGTGGTCATGGCAACGCCGGACTGGCAACAGGTCAAGGATCGCGCAGACGAATACGGCATCGAGGTCTGGTTCGAGGCGTTCTCTGATCGCGCCTACAGCGACGAGGGCAGACTGGTAAAACGGTCGGTTCGCGGTGCCGTGCACGAGACAACCGAAGCCATTGAGGCGCAGGTCACCCAGATTATCCGCGAAGGAACGGTCACCTCGATCTCGGGCAAACCTATTCCGATCAAGGCGGACACCATCTGTATTCACGGCGACAGCTACCATGCCGTCGACGCCGCACGGCATATGCGACAGGTCGTGGAAGCGCTATGAGGATCGAGTCGGTCAACGAAAACACCTGCATGGTGTATTTTGGCGACCAGATCGGTGCGGAATCCGCAGGACTGGTCAAGCGGGCCACGGACCGGCTGCGGCGCGACATGTCCGACCTCATTGTTGACCTGGTCCCCTCATACACCTCAATTCTGGTGACCTGGGATCTGGAACAGGCTGACCGGTTTGCCATCGTTCGCAGGGTGCGCGCAGCGATCGACTCCGAGGATGATGGCTCCACCGGGGGCGACTCTGCCCGCATCGTCGAGCTGCCCGTCTACTATGATCGCGAAGTGGGTCTGGACCTGGAGGATGTCTGCGAGCATGCCGGCCTGTCCCGGGACGAGGTCGTTCGCATTCACAGTGAACAGCTTTATCAGGTCTACGCCATCGGCTTCGCTCCGGGGTTTGCCTACCTGGGAAGTACCGACGAACGGATTGCCATTCCGCGGAAATCCACGCCCCGACTGAAAGTCCCTACCGGCAGCGTCGGTATCGCAGGCACCCAAACCGCAATCTACCCGAGCTGCACACCGGGTGGCTGGCAAATCATTGGCCGCACGCCGCAGAAAATGGTGGATTGGGACAGCGACTCTCTGGCCCTGGTACAGGTCGGCGATCAGGTGCGCTTTCGCGCCATAAGCCGGGACGAATTCCTGGAGCTGGGAGGCAACCTCGATGAGCTTTGAAGTCCTCGAACCCGGAATGCTGGCCCTTGTTCAGGATGCCGGCCGCCACGGCTACCAGCATATGGGCGTGACCACCGGCGGCCCCATGGACGAGTTTGCATTTTTCTGGGCGAACCGCCTGCTGGGCAATGATCTCGATGCCCCACAGATCGAAATCACCTTTGGCAGGTTCAGCCTGAAGGCGAACCATGAGGCCTGCATTGCCATTACCGGCGGCGATCTGGGCGCCCGTATCAACGATCAGGCCATTGCGCCCTGGCGCACCCATCACATCAATAAGGGCGACAGACTGGACTTCACCACGCCTGTGAGCGGCTTGCGGGCCTACCTGGCGGTCAGCGGCGGATTCAAGCCAGCCATGAAGCTTGGCAGTTGCGCCACCGTGGCACGCGAGGGCCTGGGCGGCCTGGATGGCAAAGGCGCGAAACTGGCCAAGGGCGATACGCTGGAGTTTGAGAAAAACGCATCGTTTGTTGAAGCTTTTCTTCCCGAGCCGGAAGTCCCCGATTATCAACAACACCTGCGCCTGGGGGTTATTCCCGGCTATCAGTATCGGAGCTTCTCTATAGTTCAGCGGGAGAAGTTTTTCTCGTGCGATTACGAAATCAGCCAGAATATTGATCGCATGGGCTATCGCCTGAAGGGCGATGCGATTCATTCGGATCTGGACGGGATTATTTCGGAAGGGATTGCCTACGGAGCTATTCAGGTGCCCAAAGATGGCCAGCCAATCGTTCTGATGAAAGACCGGCAAACCATCGGCGGCTACCCGAAAATCGGCTGCCTGAGCGCGCTGGATGCAGGCCTTCTGGCCCAGCGTGGGCCGGGATCATCGGTGAGCTTCTTCCTCTCGGACGTTGCCGAGGCCGAAGGCCGCCGAATGCTGTTTAACCAGAGACTGAAAACAGGCGCGCCCGGCGTCAGGTAGACCTGACGCCGGGCGCGTTTTGCACCGATTGTCGCCGCTTATTCCGAGGCGGCAATCAGACTGGCGTTACCGCCCGCGGCCGTTGTGTCGACACATAGGTGGCGTTCGATCACAAATCGCTGATCCAGCGTGTGCTCAGTGATCAGCGGTAGCAACGCACCATCACGCTTGGCCAGTGCCTCGCGATAGGCTTTCAGCAGGGGCTGATCGCCACAGCTGACTACCGCCTCGAAGCCATCGATGGTTGCCAGTGCTTCCGGCTCCAACAGACCCTCGGCGCCAACAATCGGCAGCCCGGCCTTATTCGCTTGATCGACCACATCCTGGGTGCCCGGTGCAATCACCACCACCTTGTTGCCCTGTGACAACGCGGTACCCGCCTGCTCCAGAGCGGTTTCCTTGTCCGGTCCCAGACACAGCACCACGCCACGGGCATGGTTGGACAGGCGGTTGGTCTCACCCGTTGGCCCGGGTAGCGCTTCCACGTGAGCGTCCAGTGGCTCTGGAACATTGCCAAAGATGGGCCGGATTGCGTCCATACGAGCTTCAGGCCTGGACGCCTTCAGTTTGTCCAGCTGCCCGATGAGCTTCTGCAACTGCTTGGCATCCACCTTCCTGGCGTTCGAATCCGCCTCGCGCTCGACCGTTTCACCTTTCAGGAAACGACGGACGTACTGCGGACCACCGGCCTTTGGACCGGTGCCAGACAGGCCTTCACCACCGAATGGCTGGGAGCCCACGATGGCACCGATCTGGTTGCGGTTCACATAGGTGTTACCCACCTTGATCCGGCTGGTAATACGCTCAACGCGGCGATCAACACGGCTGTGGATGCCAAACGTCAGGCCGTAGCCCTTGGCGTTGATGTCGTCCACCACCTTGTCGATGTTCTTCGCCTCGAACGTGGCCACGTGCAGGACTGGCCCGAAGATTTCTTCTTCCAGCTCCTCAATACCACTGACGCTGAGAACTGCCGGCGAAACGAACAGGCCTTTCTCGGGGACTTTCATTTTCTTCAGCAACTTGCCGTTGCGCTCGAACTTCTCGCAGTGGTCCACGATCTTCTTGCGGGCGTTCTCGTCGATCACCGGGCCCACATCCGTGGACAGCAGCCAGGGATCGCCGATGCCGAGCTCTTCCATTGCACCGTAGAGCATTTCCAGAAGGCCATCGGCAATGTCTCTCTGCACATAGAGCATACGCAGGGCGGAACACCGCTGACCGGCACTCTGGAACGAGGACGCCAGCACGTCACGGACAACCTGCTCCGGCAATGCCGTGGAGTCCACGATCATCGCGTTCAGGCCACCGGTCTCTGCCACCAGCGGCGCGTCCGGCGCCATGTTCTCGGTCATGACCTTGTTAATGCGCTGGGCAGTAGCGGTAGAACCGGTAAAGCACACGCCGCTCACCCGCGAATCGGAGGTCAGGGCTGCACCCACGGTTGCGCCGGTACCCGGCACCAACTGGATGGCATCCTTCGGGATACCCGCCTGATGCATCAGTTCCACGGCGCGAATAGCCAGCAGGGATGTCTGCTCAGCCGGCTTCGCCACCACGGTGTTACCTGCCGCGAGGTTGGCCAGAATCTGCCCGGTGAAGATCGCCAGCGGGAAGTTCCAGGGCGAAATACAACACATCACGCCGCGGGCATCGCCGCTGTCTTTATAGCGGATGGCCTCGTTGGCGTAGTACTGTGAGAAATCGACCGCTTCACGGATCTCAGCAACCGCATCCAGCAGGGATTTGCCCGCTTCACGGGTAGTGAGCGCGAACAACTCGGCGTAGTTCTCCTCGTACAGGTCGCCCACCTTGCGAACGCAGGCAGCACGCTCTTCAGCCGATTTGGCGGACCAGCTCTCGAACGCGGCCGCCGCTGAGGTAATCGCGGTGTCTACATCAGCATCGGAGGCCTGGGTGACGTGGCCAACCAGATCATCCGGATCGGCCGGGTTACGTACCACCTGGATTTCGGTACCGGCCACCTCACCCGCAATCAGCGGACCACCTTTCCAGCGATAGTCTTTGTAGGCTCCGCGACCTTTCTCGATCTCGTTAACCGTGACCGGATCGGTAATATCCCAGCCTTTGGAGTTGCGACGCTGATCGCCAAACAGCTTGAACGGGTGCACGATCGCCTTGCTGGAAATGTTATTGCCCATCTCCTCAACACTGACAATCGGGTCCTTGGCGATCTCTTCCGGTGTGATGCGCTTGTCCACAATCTGGTTCACGAAGGAGCTGTTGGCACCGTTCTCCAACAAACGACGCACCAGGTACGCCAGAAGATCCTTGTGCGGGCCAACCGGCGCATAAATGCGACAGGGCACGCCACTGACCTTCAGAACCTCATTGTGCAGGGATTCGCCCATGCCGTGGAGGCGCTGGAATTCGTAGTTGTCCACACCCTTGGTCTTGGCCATTTCGAGAATAGCAGATACCGAATGCGCGTTGTGGGTGGCGAACTGTGGGTAAATCCGGTTCGTCATGTTCAACAGCTTGGTGGCGCAGGACAGGAACGAGACGTCACTGCAGGCCTTGCGGGTAAACACCGGGAACCCGTTCAGCCCCATAACCTGGGCACGCTTGATTTCAGCATCCCAGTAGGCACCTTTCACCAGACGCACCATGAACTTGCGGTCGTACTTCTCGGCCAGTCCGTAGAGCCAGTCGAGGACGAAAGAGGAGCGCTTGCCATAGGCCTGAACAACCACGCCAAAGCCATCCCAGCCTGCAAGCTCGGGATCCGCCACCAGCTCCTCAATCACATCCAGCGACAGATCCAGACGATCCTGCTCCTCGGCATCGATATTGAAGCCCATATTCGCAGCCGCGGCCTTTTTCACAAGTTCGCGGGCCCGGGGCAGCAACTCGTTCATGACCCGCTCTTTGTTGCCGTACTCGTAACGGGCCAGCAGGGCGGAGAGCTTGACCGAGATGCCCGGGTTCTTGCGGACATCGCCCTTGCTCGCCTTGGCAATGCTGTCGATGGCGTTGGAGTAGGAGTCGTAATAACGCTTGGCGTCATCATCGGTGCGGGCAGCTTCGCCCAGCATGTCGTAGGAATAGGTGTAACCCTTGGCCATGTATTCCTTGGCCTCATCCTGGGCTTCATCGATATCGCGACCCAGAACGAACTGTCGACCCATCTCTTTCATCGCCTGACCGGCCACCGTACGGATAACCGGCTCGCCGAAGCGCTTGAGCAGCTTGCGCAGGGTTTCACCCACGGTGTTGCGCTCGGAATCCTTGAGCAGGTTGCTGGTCATCAGCAGGGCAACGGTGGCGGTGTTGATCAGCCCAGAGGACGCCTTGCCCACGTGGGTGCCCCAGGCACCGGAGGTGATCTTGTCTTCGATCAGCTCGTGGATGGTTGTGTTGTCAGGCACGCGCAACAGCGCCTCGGCCAGACACATCAGGGCAACGCCTTCCTTGGTCGTCAGGCCATACTCCGCCAGGAATTTTTCCATGATGGTGGACTTGGCATTCTTGCGAACGCTGCGTACCAGTTCAGCCGCACGAGCGGAAATGGCGTCGCGCTCGGCCTGGGACAACTGGGCACCGGCAATCATCTCGTGGATAACCTTGTGCTCGTCAGCGAGATAATAATCACGAATCGCCTGCCGGCTATCGACAAGCTCGGGCGTCTGTGATTGCTGCGGTCTCATAGTTGTACCCTCTTAGTTGTTTGTCTCTCCGGCATTCTACCGAGATCGACAAAGACTATTTCGCTATAAATTCAAGGCAAGCGTGCCATTACGTCTTTAATACATCACAAAAAATTAATAATTTTCTCCAAAAAACGTGATTATCGGTCACTTTGCCTGCCGTAGTCCTGCTACGCGGCTTTCAATGCCAGCTCTCTGAGCACTCCATGAGCCACCGAGAAAACGGCACAATCCACATCATTGGCGGCTTGCATGTCGTTCAGCATCCGCTCCCAGCGGGCGAGTAACATCCTCTTGTTCCCCCGCCACGCCTCAATCCGCTTCTCCGGCGCTCCATCGCCATCAACGGGCTCGGAAAACACGCTGAGCGTGAGATTCCGTAACTGATGGTCCAGCTCGTCCCTGAAATGAATGGTCGCCAACACTTGCCAGTGGCCATTTGCCCGGAAGGCCCGCATTTGCCGGTCCAACCAGGTCAGGTTCAGGCTTTCACCGAGGGTGAAATACACCCAGGCCACCGACTCCAGC
This sequence comes from Marinobacter flavimaris, assembly GCF_002933295.1. Classification (GTDB taxonomy): domain Bacteria; phylum Pseudomonadota; class Gammaproteobacteria; order Pseudomonadales; family Oleiphilaceae; genus Marinobacter; species Marinobacter flavimaris. Next base: position 33,103 of record NZ_PSSW01000001.1, on the reverse strand, counting down.
TTTTCGTCCAGCTGACGGGCGATCTCGACCATGTCCATCAGCCAGTAGCGGCTTTCCGCGGAAGCGCACCAGGCGGAAAGATCTTCCGGAACCATCCGCTCACAGTATTCAGCATAGCGTTCATACCAGCGACTTGCAGGAATCACCGATTCAAGTCGGCTTTTCGAGGCCAGCACATCCGCCATGGGAGCCCGGTAATGGTCGATACAGGAAACCGGGTCCAGCGCCTGCCGGCGGTTCTGCAAGAGCCAGCTGGTGCTTCGGGTCACCAACCGGATGGCATCGGCGAACAGGTCTGCCTGAACGCCGGCGTCAATTTTTCCATCCAGTGATTCCATACTCTCCCAATGGGCGTCTACGTCATGTATTCGCAGGGAGATCAGGTAGGCCGAGGCAATCCGTCCAGCATCAGCCCCGGTAGCGCTGCGTATCCGGTCAAACCAGGTGATCCCCATGCGATTTACCATGTCGTTGGCAATCTGGGTGGCCGAGATTTCTGCACGCAGGGGATGGGCCCCCACCGCTTCCGGGAAGGCGGCCAGCAGAGAGGCCGGGAAAGCCGAGTGCAGCGCAGAATTGAATCGCGGGTCATGGACGATCGGTGATGCGACCAGGGCCTGCTTGAGTTCAATTTTTGCGTAGGAAACCAGTACCGCCAGTTCAGGGCGTGTCAGGCCGCCGCCGTGCTCACGGCGAGCCTGCAATTCTTCATCCGACGGAAGAAATTCGAGACTGCGGTCCAGTTTGCATTCTGTCTCCAGCCTGCGCATCAGCCGTTCGTACTGGTCTGCGGTGGCAACTGCAGGGTTCTGGGCAAGACTCAGCGCCATCGCCTGTCTGTAATTGTTGCGCAGCACCAGTTCGGCCACCTCAGACGTCATGGCCCTGAGCATCCGGTTTCGCTCCGGAAGCGACATCAGCTGTCGGTGCACCAGGTCATTCAGCAGAATCTTGATGTTCACCTCATGGTCCGAGCAGTCGACGCCACCGGCGTTATCGATAAAATCACTGTTCACGGAGCCGCCACGACGGGCGAAGTCGATCCGGGCCTTCTGGGTAACACCCAGGTTCCCGCCCTCTCCCAATGCCTTGCATCGCAGTTCGTTACTGTCTATTCGAAGCGCATCGTTGGTCTTGTCGCCCACATCCTCATGGGACTCCGAAGGCGCCTTCACGTAGGTCCCGATACCACCGTTCCACAGCATGTCTACCGGCGCTTTCAACAAAGCGCTGATCAGATCCGCAGGCGACAGGCTGCGTGCCTTGATGCCCAACACCTTGCGCATCTGCGACGACACAGGAATAGACTTCATGGACCGGGAGAAAACACCGCCCCCGTCGCTGATCAGCTGGGTGTCGTAATCGGCCCAGGATGAACCGGACAGTTTGAAAAGCCGCTCTCGCTCGCGAAACGAGACCGCGGCATCCGGATCCGGGTCGACAAAAATATGCTGGTGATTGAATGCACCGATAAGTCGAATTTGGTCCGAAAGCAGCATGCCGTTGCCGAACACATCGCCACCCATATCGCCGATACCGACCACGGTGAACTCATCGCTCTGGGTATCGGTGCCTTTTTCCAGGAAGTGCCGTTTCACCGACTCCCAGGCGCCCCGGGCGGTGATACCCATTTTCTTGTGGTCGTAGCCCTCACTGCCCCCGGAGGCAAAGGCATCGCCCAGCCAGAAGTTGTACTCTGCCGCCAGTGCGTTGGCGATATCGGAAAACGTGGCTGTGCCCTTGTCGGCGGCGACCACCAGATAGGTGTCATCGCTGTCATAGCGAACGACATTGGCAGGAGGGACTACCTGGCCGTCATCAAGGTTATCAGTGATATCCAGCAGCCCCCTTATGAAGGTCTGATAGCAGGCAACCCCTTCTTCGCGAACGGCCTCCCGAGAGCCATCCCTGGGCGGCTGCTTCACCACGAAGCCACCCTTGGCGCCTGCAGGCACGATCACCGAGTTCTTGACCTGCTGGGCCTTCACCAGGCCAAGGATCTCCGTACGGTAATCCTCAATCCGGTCGGACCAGCGAAGGCCACCCCGCGCCACTGGCCCGGCACGCAGATGAACGCCTTCAATTCGGGGCGAGTACACAAAAATCTCGAACTTTGGCCTTGGGCGCGGTATGTCAGGAATCGACGACGGGTCCAGCTTGAGCGATAGATAGGACGGAAACCCGCCATCCTCCCGGACCTGGAAATAGTTGGTTCTCAGCGTTGCCCGAATGAGCATGAAGAAACGCCGCAGAATGCGGTCGTCATCGAGGCTCGCCACCGCTTCCAGCGAATCCCGCAGCTCTGCCTCAAGCTTTTCTGTCCTGGACTTACGTCCTTTTACCCCGGGCTCGAACCGATTGAAAAAGAACGCCACAAGCCGCGACGTGATATCCGGATGCCGGGCCAGGGTTTCTGCAATGAACGGCTGGCTGAACCCGAATCGCAGTTGTTTCACGTAACGGGCATAGGCTCGGATCAGCGCCACTTCCCGCCAGCTCAGGCCGCAGAGCATGATCAGCTGGTTGAAATCGTCGTTTTCTGCAAAGCCGTTCCAGATCTCCCGGAACGCCGACTGGATCAGCGGCCTTGCAGTACTCAGGTCGGCTTGCCGGCACCGGTCGTGGAGTTCGACGGTAAAATCACTGACGCCGAAATTTTCGCCATCCCGTCGACGAACCCGGTATGGGTGCTCGCCCAGAACCCGCATACCCAGGTTCTCCAGAATCGGAATCACATCTGACAGGATAACCGGCTGGCCTTCGCTGTAGAGCTTGAAGTGGAATCCGGTTTCGGAAGGATCTCTGGGTTGGTAGAACCGCATGGGCACATCGGTGCTGACGGCAATGGACTGGATCTGCTCAATATCGGCAAGTGCCTCTGACACCGGAAACCTCGCCCGGTAGGCCGAAGGGAACCCGCCACTGAACACCTGGGCATAGCGCCCGCCAATCGAGTCGCCGAAACTCCGGACCAGTTCGCCGTGGAGGTCGTCATCCCAGGATCGGGACTCCTCCACCATCCGGGCCACGATCTCCCGGAGTTCAAGGGAGTCGTCGTTATCGGACGCCTGGTTCTGGAGGACATCGGCAAGCTGTTCCAGCAGGGTTTGTTTTTGTAATGCGCGGGAATCGGTCATCGAAACTCTCCGGACTTGGTAAACGTTCTTACTGGGCTGATGAACCTACCAGTATACGCAAGGCCGGAAAGTCACTTAGACCATATAGTTTCGGATTAGAGGAGTTTCGATTATATTTGCCATATGATTTAGCCGTTAATTTAACCTGGAACAGACAACATGGCCGAATTGGATCGAATAGACCAATCCATTATTCGCGAGCTACAGAAGAACTCCCGAATCACGGTAACCGAGCTTGCGTCCCGGGTGGGCCTTTCCAAAACTCCGTGCCAGGTGCGGATGCGCCGGCTTGAGGAGCACGGTTATATCACCGGTTATACGGCCCTGGTTAACCAGACCAAGCTTGGTCTCAGCCACATTGCTTTCGCCCAGGTCACCCTGAACGACACCAGCAGCGGCGCCCTGACCGCCTTTAACAAAGCTGTTCAGAGCGTCTCGGCGGTGGAGCAGTGCCACATGATTGCCGGCAACTTCGACTACCTGTTAAAAGTCCGAACCCGCAACATGCAGGAATACCGGCAGGTTCTTGGGGAGGAAATCTCGGCCCTGCCCCACGTGCTGCAAACCAGCACGTTTGTGGTTATGGAGAACGTCAAGGACGCCGGACTCTAAGAGCGATTTACCCGCATCCGGCGCCAAACCATCTATTCGGACTGCTCGTACTTGGGCTTGTAACCGCTGGCGTCTACCCGGGGCCGATCCGTCTCGGCTTCTGACAGTGGCTGGACCTCCTCGAGGCTTGCCAGAGAACGAAGCGTGAGTCGCTGGTACTCTTCTGTACCCTTTCTCTTCCAGGCGATTTCCTTGTCGCTCAGCATGCGCATAACCTTGGCCGGCGAGCCAACAATCAGCGATCCCGGCTCACAGGTAAACTTTGCCTTAACAAACGCGCAGGCGCCAACAATGGAGCGGGGTGCAATGTGCGCCTCATCCATCACCACCGCATTCATGCCCACCATGGCATCTTCTCCGACAACGCAGCCGTGCAGGATTGCGCCATGGCCGACGTGTCCGTTTTTCTCGACAACCGTATCCATCCCGGGAAAGGCATGCATGACACACGTGTCCTGAACATTCGCCCCCTGTTTCAGAATGATCCGCCCGAAATCTGCACGCAGCGAAGCCGCAGGCCCCACGTAGCAATCCGGTCCGATCCAGACATCCCCAATGAGAACGGCGGTTGGATGCACATAGGCGGACGGATGAACAACAGGAACAACGCCTTCTATACTGTAGCTGGGCATAACGATCTCCTTCGCGGACGGGCCTGGCAGCGCTCCGCCAAACGACAGGCGGAACGTGGGACCCGAAAAGTCATTGTGATTCATTTTCTGTATCACATTATCCTTTTCCGGGAGATTTTTCATACCTTGGCGCCTGTTTTGAGACGAGAATCGACCGCTGCAATGGCTCAAACCTGAGAGCGCTGATGAATTTTTACCGGATATTCAGCAATATAGACAAAGCAGGCGATTACCTCCGACCAACGTGATACAGAACCAAGCCAGCACAATCCTTGACGAGTATCAATTCTAAGATATACTCATTTTCCACATTCGATAGCAGTGTGCCGATTTAACACACCTTTCGCGCTATCACCCCTACAACAAACAACAGGACATACCGCCATGACTCAGCCGAGCATTCTTCTTGAAATCGATCAGGGCGTGGCTCTGCTTACCCTGAACCGTCCGGACAACCTGAACAGTTTCAACGTTGAAATGCATGAGCGTATGCGCGATGCCATCAGCACCGTGCGCAAGGATGAGTCTGTCCGTGTACTGGTCATCACCGGCTCCGGCCGGGGTTTTTGTGCGGGGCAGGATCTTTCCGACCGCAGCGTCTCACCAGATCAGGAAATGCCTGACTTGGGCGCCTCTCTGGAGAACTATTACAACCCGCTGATGCGGAGCCTCCGGGATCTGCCGATGCCCGTGCTCTGTGCGGTTAACGGGGTGGCCGCTGGCGCCGGCGCCAACATTGCCCTGGCCTGCGACATAACCCTGGCAGCCCGTTCTGCGAATTTCGTTCAGGCCTTCTGCAAACTGGGGCTGGTACCTGATTCCGGCGGCACCTGGACTCTGCCCCGGGTAGCGGGCATGGCCAGAGCCAAAGGCATGGCACTTCTGGGCGACAAGATCAGCGCCGAGCAGGCCGAGAACTGGGGCATGATCTGGCGTTGCGTTGATAACGAGCAACTCATGGAAGAGACCATGAAACTTGCCCGCCATTTCGCGACCCAACCGACCAAGGGCCTTGCACTGATCAAGCGGGCACTGCACGCCAGCGCCAGCAACACCTTTGAAGAGCAGATCAATCTGGAGCGCGATCTGCAGCGCATGGCGGGACAGACCGAAGACTACCGTGAGGGCGTTGCCGCCTTCATGGAAAAACGCACGCCGAACTTCAAGGGGAAATAAGCCATGCCGGCACTGGATACTCAAACCAAAGTTGCCGTCGTCGGCGCCGGCGCCATGGGCTCCGGCATTGCCCAGGTGGCCGCCCAGGCAGGCCACCAGGTTTACCTGCACGACCAGAGAGAGGGTGCCGCCGAGGCGGGCCGTGACGGTATCGCGAAGCAGCTTCAGCGTCGTGTCGACAAAGGCAAGATGCAGCAGCAGGAGCTGGACGATGTGATCGGCCGGATTCACCCGGTTGCAAAGCTTGATGACGTCGCAGACGCCGGGCTGGTGATCGAGGCCATCATCGAAGACCTCCAGATCAAACGTCAGCTGCTGGCGAGCCTTGAAGACCTGTGTACCGCCGATACGATCCTCGCCACCAACACCTCCTCCATCTCTGTTACCGCCCTCGGTGCTGACATGAGCAAACCGGAGCGTCTGGTGGGCATGCACTTCTTCAACCCGGCACCGCTGATGGCGCTGGTCGAAGTGGTCATGGGGCTGGCGACCAGCAAGACCGTTGCCGATACCGTCCATGCCACGGCCACCGCCTGGGGCAAGAAGCCGGTGTATGCAACGTCGACTCCGGGCTTCATCGTGAACCGCGTGGCCCGTCCGTTTTACGCGGAGAGCCTTCGCCTCCTTCAGGAGCAGGCCACCGATGCCGCCACCCTGGATGCGATTATCCGCGAAGCTGGCCAGTTCCGCATGGGCGCATTCGAGCTGACCGACCTGATCGGACACGACGTCAATTATGCGGTTACCAGCTCTGTCTTTAATTCCTATTATCAGGACCCCCGCTTTCTACCGTCGCTGATCCAGAAAGAACTGGTGGAAGCCGGTCGCCTGGGACGCAAGAGCGGCCAGGGGTTCTATCCCTATGGCGAGAGTGCGGAAAAGCCTCAGCCAAAGACCGAGCCGGCACATCAATCCGATGAGTCCGTGGTCATTGCCGAAGGCAATCCCGGCGTAGCCGCACCGTTGCTGGAGCGACTGAAGGCAGCCGGCCTGACCATTATCGAGCGCGACGGCCCGGGCCAGATTCGCTTCGGCGATGCGGTACTGGCACTTACCGACGGCCGGATGGCTACCGAGCGTGCCGCCTGTGAGGGCCTCGCCAATCTGGTGCTGTTTGACCTTGCCTTTGACTACAGCAAAGCAAGCCGGCTTGCCCTGGCGCCTGCCGATCAGGCGTCCGACGCAGCGGTTTCCTGTGCCTGTGCTTTACTGCAAAAAGCGGGTATCGAAGTCAGCCTGATCGCGGACCGGCCGGGGCTGGTCATCATGCGTACCGTCGCCATGCTGGCGAATGAAGCGGCCGATGCGGCTCTTCACGGTGTTGCAACGGTCGCGGATATCGATCTGGCAATGAAAGCGGGCCTGAACTATCCCGACGGCCCCCTGAGCTGGAGCGACCGCCTGGGCGCGGGCCACGTGTTCAAGGTGCTCACCAACATCCAGACCAGCTACGCAGAGGACCGCTATCGCCCTGCCCTGCTGCTCCGGAAGAACGCATTTGCACAGAAGGGGTTTTATTCATGAGCGAGATGGATCCGCAAGTACTCGCCGAAGAATGCGCCAAGGCCATGTTCGCGCGGGACCGCGCCAGCCAGAAACTGGGCATGAACATCGAGTCCGTTGCCCCGGGCAAGGCAGTGCTCACCATGACGGTCACCTGCGACATGATCCAGGGCCACGGCTCCTGCCACGGCGGTTACCTGTTCACCCTGGCCGATTCGGCGTTTGCGTTTGCCTGTAACAGCTACGACCGCGCCACCGTGGCCTCCGGTTGCAGCATTGATTACATGTACGGGGCCAAAGAGGGCGACCGGCTGACCGCCACCGCCGAAGAGCAGGCCCGAGGCGGCCGCACCGGCGTTTACGACATCACACTAACCAATCAGGACGGCCGCAAGGTTGCCCTGTTCCGGGGCCGCTCCTATGAGGTTCGTGGCACCGTACGCAATTCGGAGGAAACTGCATGAGCGCCGACAATATCCTGAAAGACGCCTACATCGTCGATGCCATCCGCACCCCCATCGGTCGATACGGCGGTGCTCTCTCCGCCGTGCGGGCAGATGACCTGGGCGCTATTCCTATCAAGGCCCTGGCAGAGCGCCATCCGGATCTGGACTGGTCGAAAATTGACGACGTTCTTTATGGCTGCGCCAACCAGGCCGGTGAAGACAATCGCGACGTTGCCCGCATGTCCCTGCTACTGGCTGGCCTTCCGGTGGACGTACCGGGCAGCACCATCAACCGTCTGTGCGGTTCCGGTATGGATGCAGTCGGCAGCGCCGCCCGGGCCATCCGTACCGGCGAAACACAGCTGATGATTGCCGGCGGCGTCGAATCCATGTCCCGTGCTCCCTTCGTTATGGGCAAGGCCGACTCTGCATTCAGTCGCAAGGCGGAGATTTTTGACACCACCATCGGCTGGCGCTTTGTAAACCCGGTACTGAAAAAGCAGTACGGCATTGATTCCATGCCCGAGACGGCGGAAAACGTTGCGGCCGACTTCGGCATTTCCCGGGAAGACCAGGACGCGTTCGCCCTGCGCAGTCAGCAGCGGACCGCGGCTGCCCAGAAAGAAGGCCGCCTGGCCGCTGAGATCACACCGGTCACGATTCCCCGCCGCAAGCAGGACCCGCTGGTGGTGGACACCGACGAGCATCCCCGGGAAACCAGCCTGGAAAAACTCGCCTCTCTGCCAACCCCGTTCCGTGAAAACGGCACGGTGACTGCGGGCAATGCGTCCGGCGTGAACGACGGTGCCTGCGCACTGCTTCTGGCGGGAGCCGATGCCCTCAAACAGTACAACCTCAAACCCCGCGCCCGGGTAGTTGCCATGGCAACGGCTGGCGTAGAGCCACGGATCATGGGCTTTGGCCCGGCACCGGCCACCCGAAAGGTTCTGGCCACCGCCGGTCTGGAGCTGGCAGATATAGATGTTATCGAGCTGAACGAGGCATTTGCTGCGCAGGCCCTGGCGGTTACCCGTGATCTCGGCCTGCCAGATGATGCCGAGCACGTAAATCCGAACGGTGGCGCCATTGCCCTCGGCCACCCCCTGGGCATGAGCGGCGCCCGGCTGGTAACCACTGCCCTGAATGAACTGGAGCGTCGCCACGCCGCGGGCCAGAAAGCCCGGTATGCCCTCTGCACCATGTGCATCGGCGTTGGCCAGGGCATCGCACTGATCATTGAACGGATGGATGCGGTGGCCTGAAGCCACCCGCCAACAAGAACAAAGACCCTTATTCGACAAGAACAACGCAGGACAGAACCATGACCTTACCACTGCAAAAACTTGGCAAACTTGACCGCATGGAAACCGCCAGCATTGATGAGCTGCGCCACGAACAGCTGCAGCGCCTGCGCTGGAGCGTTGTCCATGCCTACACCAACGTGCCGTTCTACCGCAAAGCGTTTGATGACCAGGGTCTGAAGCCCATGGACATCAACTCGCTGGAAGACCTGGCCAAGGTGCCATTCACCACCAAGGCGGATCTGCGGGACAACTACCCGTTCGGCATGTTTGCCACCCCCATGTCCGACGTGGTGCGGGTGCACGCCTCCAGTGGTACCACCGGCAAGCCAACCGTCGTCGGTTACACCCAGAGTGATATCAACACCTGGGCCGACATTGTGGCACGGTCCATCCGGGCCGGCGGCGGCTCCCGTGGCGACAAGGTTCATGTAGCCTATGGCTATGGCCTGTTCACCGGCGGTCTGGGCGCCCACTATGGCGCCGAACGCCTTGGCTGCACGGTTATTCCGATGTCCGGCGGCCAGACCGAGAAGCAGGTTCAGCTGATCAAGGATTTCGAACCGGACATCATCATGGTGACGCCGTCCTACATGCTGAACATTGCCGATGAAATGGAGCGTCAGGGCATTGATCCCCATAAACTGCCCCTGCGGCTCGGCATTTTCGGCGCAGAACCGTGGACCAACGCCATGCGATCCGAGATCGAGGAGCGCCTCGGCATCGAGGCTCTTGATATCTATGGTCTGTCGGAAGTCATGGGGCCGGGCGTGGGCATGGAATGTATTGAAACCAAAGACGGCCCGACCATCTGGGAGGATCACTTCTATCCGGAAATCATCAACCCGGAAACCGGTGAAGTGCTGCCTGATGGTGAATACGGTGAGCTGGTCTTCACGTCATTGACCAAGGTGGCCCTGCCGATTCTGCGTTACCGCACCCGAGACCTCACCCGCCTGCTTCCGGGTACAGCGCGCCCGATGCGCCGGATTGACAAAATTACCGGCCGCAGCGACGACATGCTGATCATTCGCGGCGTCAACGTGTTCCCGAGCCAGATCGAGGAGCAGGTGCTCAAGTGCGAGGCTCTGGCACCGCACTACGAGATCGAGGTTTACAAGGAAGGCAACCTGGACTGCGTGGATATCCGGACCGAACTGAAACCCGGCGTAACCGACACCCCCGAAAGTCGTGCTGCGGCGGCCAAGGAACTGGCGCACCACATCAAGTCCTACATCGGCATCAGCACCCGTGTCGAGGTGGTGGAAACCAACCGTCTGGCACGCTCGGAAGGCAAGGCCAAGCGCGTATTTGATCGCCGTAACCAGTAAATCCGACCGACCAGCAGAGAGTCAGCACGCAGCGGATGCCGCTGACTCTCGCTGCTTTTCCCACCACCAGGCCCCGCAATCACCGATTTAAAATTGCTTTCCGTTTTCTGATCTCAATAGCATTTGCTCACGTATCACTTTTTTTATTATGCAAATCAGCACTATAAGATCTCATAAGGAAGCTTTTAAATATAACATGACACACAAAGACTGTTCTTGATATTTATTCAGTATCATATAATATGGAGTCATTGACCCTCAGTTGTTATTGAGGGTTCTCTGTTCACGGACAACAGAACAACAAGCCCGATCCGGAGGTATTTGTTTATGTACGCCCAGCTCGTTGAAACCGGCGCCAAGCGCCTTAAGACCAAAGAAGAGATGTCGCCCGAAGAGCGCGACTTTCAGGAAAAGGTCGACGCCGAAACCAAAATCGAACCCAAAAACTGGATGCCGGAAGGCTACCGGAAGACCCTGATTCGCCAGATTTCCCAGCACGCCCACTCTGAAGTGGTCGGCATGCTGCCGGAAGGCAACTGGGTTACCCGCGCGCCTACGCTCAAGCGTAAGCTCCAGCTGATGGCCAAGATTCAGGACGAAGCGGGCCACGGCCTGTACCTGTATAGCGCCATGGAAACCCTGGGTGCTGACCGTGACGAAGAGATCGAAAAGCTGCACCAGGGAAAAGCCAAGTATTCCAGCATCTTCAACTACCCGACCCTGAACTGGGCGGACATGGGTGCTGTTGGCTGGCTGGTAGACGGCGCCGCCATTGTTAACCAGGTGGTGCTGCAGCGTACCTCCTATGGTCCCTATTCCCGCGCCATGATCCGCATCTGCAAGGAAGAAAGCTTCCACCAGCGTCAGGGTTACCAGATCCTGCTGGACATGATGCGCGAAGGCACCGAGGAACAGAAAGCCATGGTGCAGGACGCCATTAACCGTCTGTGGTGGCCGGCACTGATGATGTTCGGACCGCATGACGACGAGTCCCCGAACTCCCAGCAGTCCATGGCCTGGAAGATCAAGCGCAAGAGCAACGACGAACTGCGCCAGATGTTTATTGACCAGACCGTGCCGCAGCTCGAATTCCTTGGCTGCACTGCACCGGATCCGGACCTGAAGTGGAACGAAGAAACCGGCCATTACGATTTCGGCGAAATCAACTGGCAGGAGTTCTACGACGTCCTCAAGGGCAACGGTCCCTGCAACCGCGAGCGCATCAAGACTCGCAAGAACGCTATTGACGAAGGTGCCTGGGTCCGTGAAGCGGCCGTCGCCTACGCCGAAAAACAAAAACAGCGCGCACAAGCCGCCTGATACCGGAGGAATACAACATGTCTGAATGGCGCCTTTACGAAGTCTTTGTACGGTCCAAGCACGGCCTGAACCACAAACACGTGGGCAGCGTGCATGCCGCAGACGCCGAGATGGCCATGGAAAACGCCCGTGACCTTTACACACGCCGTAACGAAGGCGTAAGCATCTGGGTGGTTCCCTCCGACGCGATCACGGCGTCCGCGTCCGACGAGAAGGAAGTGCTTTTCGATCCGTCGGAAGACAAGGTTTACCGGCACGCTTCCTTCTACAAGCTGCCCGATGAAGTCGGACACATGTAAGGAGCGGTACCCATGACACAAACAGAAGCATTAAAGGAATACCTGCTGCGCCTGGCAGATTCCGACATGATCCTCGGCCAGCGCCTTTGCGAGCTGTGTGGCAAGGCCCCGGCGCTTGAGGAAGAGATGGCACTGATGAACGTTGCCCTCGACCTCGTCGGCCAGGCTCGCAACTGGTACGAGTATGCAGCCGAGCTGATCGACGATGGCCGCGATGCTGACAAGCTGGCCTTCCGCCGGGACGCTCACGAGTATCGCAACCTGCTGATGACCGAGCAGCCCAACGAGGACTACGCCGTCACCATGGGCCGTCAGTTCTTCTTCGACGTGTACCACTACTTCACGCTCAAGAGCCTGACCGAATCCAGCGACGAGCGCATTGCCGGCATCGCTGCCAAGGCGCTGAAAGAGGTGACCTACCACCTGCGCCGCTCCTCGGAGTGGGTGAAGCGTTTTGGTGATGGCACTGAAGAAAGCCACCGCCGCATGCAGGACGCCGTCGACATCCTCTGGCGTTTTACCGGCGAGCTTATCACGCCGGACGACACCGATCGTGTGATGGCCGAGGCGGGCATTGGCCCGGATACTGACCAGCTGGCCAAAGACTGGCGCGGCATGGTCAACGAGGTGCTCACCCAGGCAACCCTGACTCCTGGCGCGGAAGACGCCTGGATGTACATGGGTGGCAAGCACGGCGAGCACACCGAACACCTCGGTTTCATCCTGGCAGAAATGCAGTTCCTGCAGAGGGCCTATCCCGATGCCACAACATGGTGATTCAGACAGCCGGTCAGCTGTCGACATTCTGATTGCCAGTGATCGGGTGCCGGCCAACGCCCGCCCCGATCTGCTGACAGAGGACGACATCTGGGCACTTCTTGAAGAGGTCAAAGACCCTGAAGTGCCGGCAGTCAGTGTCGTGGAGCTCGGCATTGTCCGGGCGGTTCACTGGGACGGTAAAGAACTGTCCATTGACGTGACCCCGACCTACTCCGGGTGCCCGGCAACCGAACTGATTGAGGAGCTGATCGCCGAGGCGCTGCGCGCCGCTGGCTTCCGCGATCCGAAAATCAAACAGGTTCTGACCCCTGCCTGGACCACCGACTGGATCACAGACGAAGGCAAAGAAAAGCTTCGGGCGTTCGGTATCGCGCCACCCGAGGGCAGCTCCAGCAAAATGAGCCTGCTCGGAGAACCGGAGGTCATTGCCTGCCCTCATTGCGGCAGCAAAGACACCGAACGGGTCAGCGAGTTCGGATCCACCGCCTGCAAAGCCCTTTATCGTTGCAAGGAATGCCTCGAGCCCTTCGACTATTTCAAATGCATCTAGAGCCGATACGATCATGAACAAATTTTACTCACTGACCCTCAAAGAGGTCAGACCTGAAACAAGAAACGCCGTATCACTTGCTTTTGACGTGCCGGAAGATCTGGCAGACAAGTTTCACTACCAGCAGGGCCAGCACCTGATCGTGCGCACCAAGCTGGATGGCGAGGAAGTTCGCCGCTCCTACTCGATCTGCCGCAGTGTCAACGACCAGGAGCTTCGCATCGCCGTCAAACAGGTTCCGGGCGGTCGCTTCTCCACCTTTGCCAACGAGCAACTCAAGCCCGGCCAGACTCTGGAAGTCATGCCGCCGCAGGGCCATTTCTCGGTTGATCTGGACCCCGAGCGTGAAGGCAACTACCTGGCGGTAGCCGCCGGCAGTGGTATTACTCCGATCCTCTCGATCGTGAAGACCACCCTGGAAACCGAGCCCAAGAGCGAGGTCACCCTGTTCTACGGCAACAAGGCCACCAGCAGCACCATGTTCCGTGACGAGCTGCAGGACCTGAAAAACGAGTACATGTCCCGCCTTAACCTGGTGTACATCTTCACCCGTGAAGAACAGGACATAGACCTTTACAACGGTCGTATCGACCACGAGAAGTGCGACAAGCTGTTCGACCACTGGATCAATGCCAAAGAGCTCACTGCTGCGTTTATCTGTGGCCCTCAGCTGATGACCGAGACCGTGCGGGACTCGCTGCTGAATCATGGCATGGAAAAAAGCAAAATCCATTTTGAACTCTTCACCCCGGCCGGTGGCGTGCCTCAGGCCCGGAAAGACCGCGATCCTGCCCACGTGGATCCGCAGTCTGTCAGCGAAGTAACCGTTATTGCCGATGGCCGCTCCCTGACCTTCCCACTGGTACGCGACACCAAGAGCATCCTGGATGCCGGGAATGAGGAAGGCGCTGATCTGCCTTACTCGTGCAAGGCCGGTGTCTGCTCGACATGCCGCGCCAAGGTGGTGGAAGGCGAAGTGGAGATGGACCAGAACTTTGCTCTGGAAGACTACGAGGTGGAAGCCGGTTACGTGCTTTCCTGCCAGTGCTACCCGATCAGCGACAAGGTGGTTCTGGACTACGACGAAATGTAGTTTCCGCCCCCAAAACAAGACAAGAGCAAGGCAAGTCCCGCAGCAACGGGGCTTGCCTTCGCGTTTCAGAAACGAATGGAGTTTCCCATGTCAGTCCTGAAAAGTTTCATTGCCGGCCAGTGGGTCGGCGAAAAGCCCGCCAAGGCTCTGCCAAGCGCCGTTAACGGCGAGATCGTCGCCCATACCCACGACGACACCCTCGATTTCAAGAACGCTGTTGAGTATGGCCGCAAGGTTGGCGGCAAAAACCTCATGGCGATGGATTTCCAGGAGCGCGCCCTGGCCCTGAAGGCCATGGCCCTGTACCTCCAGGAGCACAAAAAAGAACTCTACGCCCTGTCGATGCATACCGGTTCCACCAAGGGCGACAACGGCATCGATATCGACGGTGGTTTCGGTACGCTGTTTTCCTACGCCAGCATGGGCCGCCGCGAACTTCCCTCGGGCAACGTGGTTCACGAAGGCCCGGTGACTCCGCTGGGCAAGAACAACCACTTTGCAGGCACCCATATCCTGGTGCCCCGCGGCGGCGTTGCGGTTCACATTGACGCCTACAACTTCCCGGTATGGGGCATGCTCGAAAAGTTTGCACCCACCTTCCTGGCAGGCATGCCGTCCATCGTGAAGCCGGCCACCTCAACCTGCTACGTGACCGAACTCGCCGTCCGCCTGATGCAGGAATCCGGCGCGCTTCCGGAAGGCAGCCTGCAGTTGATCATTGGCAGCACCGGCGACCTGTTTGACCATCTGGAAGAGCAGGATGTGGTGACCTTCACAGGCTCGGCCGCAACGGCACGGAAGCTCAGGAACCACCCGAACATCATCAATCGTTCGATTCCGTTCAACGCTGAGGCCGATTCACTGAACAGTGCTATTCTGGCGCCGGACGTCACCCCGGAGCACGAAGAATTCGAGGTCTTCGTGAAGGAAATCCGCCGCGAGATGACTGCCAAGGCCGGTCAGAAATGTACCGCCATTCGTCGTATCTTCGTACCGAAAGATCAGGTAAACGCGGTCTGCGACAAGCTGAAAGAGCAGCTCTCCAAGATCACCGTGGGTGATCCCTCTGTCGAAGGCGTCCGCATGGGCGCATTGGCCTCCGTCGACCAACTGGAAGATGTGAAAGCCAACATCCAGGAATTGCTCAAGACCAGTGAGCTGGTTGTGGGTGGCGAAGGCAACTTCAAGGCTACCGGCGATGGCACCGAGAAGGGCGCGTTCATCGAACCGCACCTGCTGCTCTGCCGGAACCCGGAGAACGGCTGTGGTGCCCACGATATCGAGGCATTCGGCCCGGTTGCTACCGTCATTCCTTACGACACCATCGAGGACGCGGTTGAGCTTTGCTCCAGGGGCCGCGGCTCCCTGGTCACCACTCTGACCACCCGTGATCCCGCCATTGCTGGCAGGGTCGCCCCGCTGCTTGCCGCGTTCCATGGCCGCCTGCACCTGCTGGATGCCGAAGCCGCAAAAGAATCCACAGGCCACGGTTCGCCCCTGCCCATGCTGAAGCATGGCGGCCCCGGTCGCGCCGGTGGTGGTGAGGAACTGGGGGGTATCCGCGCGGTTCACCACTACCTGCAGCGCACCGCAATCCAGGGCTCGCCCAGCATGCTGGCTGCGGTTACCCGCGAGTATGTACGCGGTGCCGATCTGATCGAAACCGACGTGCACCCGTTCCGTCGCCACTTCGAAGACCTGCAGATCAACGAATCGCTGCTGACTCACCGACGCACCGTTACCGAAGCCGACATCGTCAACTTTGGCTGCCTGTCCGGTGATCACTTCTACATGCACTTTGATGAAATCGCAGCGCGGGACTCCCAGTTCGGCAAGCGTATTGCCCACGGTTATTTCGTGCTTTCCGCTGCTGCCGGCCTGTTTGTCTATCCGGGCGAGGGCCCCGTGCTGGCTAACTATGGTCTGGACACACTGCGCTTCATTGAACCGGTTGCCCCGGGAGACACCATCCGGGCACGACTGACCTGCAAGCGCAAGATTGATCAGGGTCGGACATCTCCGGACGGACATCCTCAGGGTGTGGTGGTCTGGGACGTCCAGGTTCACAACCAGAACGACGAAATGGTTGCGAGCTACGACATCCTGACACTGGTTGCCAAGAAGCCCGAGTAACACCGGGCTTTCCTGTTTTCTCCCTGTCCTGGACCCCAGGGAGAAAGCGTCAGGCAAATAAAAGGGGGACAGGTCGCAAGACCTGTCCCCCTTTTATTGGTGCAAGAAAAACCCGGGCGCTTACATGCCCAGATAGGCTTCCCGCACCTTCTCATTGCTGAGCAGCTCACGGCCGGTCCCTTCGATCACTACCTTGCCGGTTTCCAGCACGTAGCCGCGATCCGCCAGAGCCAGCGCCTGGGAAGCATTCTGCTCTACCAGGAAGATGGTAATACCCTCTTCCTTGAGTTCCTTGACGATGTTGAAGATCTCCTCGATGATCAACGGCGCCAGACCCATGCTGGGCTCATCCAGCAGCAGCAGTCTTGGCTTGGCCATCAGGGCACGGCCCATCGCAAGCATCTGTTGCTGGCCACCGGAGAGCTCGCCTGCCAGGTTATGGCGCTTCTGTCGCAGAATCGGAAACTTGGTGTACATCCGTTCCAGATCGTCCATTACCTCGGGGGTTTTGCCACGGGTATAGGCGCCCAGAAGCAGGTTGTCATGAACGCTCAAGTCCTTGAACACCTGCCGGCCTTCAGGCACCTGGACGATGCCATCAGCTACCCTCTGATCGGCAGTGATCTTTGAGAGATCCTTGCCTTCAAAGGTGATGGCACCCCGGTCTGTGGGCTGAAGACCCGAGATAGTCATCAACAGTGTGGATTTGCCAGCACCATTGGCGCCTACCAGTGACACGATCTCACCACTGTTGATGTGGATGTCCACATCATGCAGGACTTCAATCTGGCCGTAGGAGGTCACCAGTCCCTTGATGGACAGCATCTCTTCTTTGGCATGAGGCGCCGTCACCCGGTCTGCGTGCTTCAGGCCAAGACCACCGAATTTCTCGGGTGTATAGCTGACAATCTGGTGCCGCAATTCCCGGAATTCCTCCCGGACGCGCTCACCGAACAGCGGATCGTTTTCCACGTCCCGCGCTTCAATGATCTGCTGCCAGTCTTCCTCGGTCAGGAGTTTACGGGCCCGTGGAATAACCACGCCCTCTTCCTTGCGAATGTGTTTGCGCAAGGCTTCCGTGAAACGGGCCAGAGCATGGCTGAACTCTTCGCGACCTTCCGGCCAGCCTTTTTCGCACTCCGCCAACAACTGGCGCAACTCCACCAGCTTTTCGTGACCGATGACATAGCCCCTGGCCAGCTTCTCCAGCAGAGGCGCTGTCTCGGGGGACTTCTCACTGAGCCGTTTGTAGAGCTCAATGTCCGTGGGCGTGCTATGCACCCGCTGGGAGAAGTGCTGGATGTAATCAAAAATAGTCTTCAGCAGCCGCTCATCCGGGCGCTGATCGTTAAGGTTCATATCACTCAGCAACTGATCCAGCAGATCCAGAATCCGCCACAGCGCCTGGTGCTCATGAACAATAATCCGTACGGCCTGCTCACTGCGTGACTGGGCAGGCGCCATTTCAGTATTTTGCTCGCTCATGTGAAATGTCTCCTTGCTCAGCCACCCAGATAGGCGGCGATAACATCCGGGTTCTGGCGAATTTCCTCAGGGGTCCCTTCCGCCAGAACACGGCCATAGTTAAGCACCAGCAACCGGTCGGATATCCCCATCACCAGTTTCATGTCGTGCTCAACCAGCATTACCGTGGTGCCCTGA
The DNA here is from genome assembly GCF_002933295.1 of Marinobacter flavimaris. Classification (GTDB taxonomy): domain Bacteria; phylum Pseudomonadota; class Gammaproteobacteria; order Pseudomonadales; family Oleiphilaceae; genus Marinobacter; species Marinobacter flavimaris. Next base: position 15,128 of record NZ_PSSW01000001.1, on the reverse strand, counting down.
TCCGCAATTTTCCGGATCAGATCCTCCAGGGCAGCGGTTTCAACCGCGTTCAAACCGGCGGCGGGCTCGTCCAGGAGGATTACCTTTGGTTCAGCGGCCAATGCCCGGGCAATCTCCAGGCGCTTCAGCGCGCCATAGGACATCGCCGATGCTTCGGCATCCAGGTAGTCACCGCATCCCACATACTCCATCAGCTCGGCGGCGCGCTTACGGGCCGCGGCCTCGTTGCGGCGCAAGGAAGGCAAACGGAACAGGGTCGTAAACAGGCTGCTTTTGAGCTGCAGATGCCGACCCAGCATCACGTTTTCGATGGCGGTCATGTTCATGCAGATCTGCATCTGCTGGAACGTGCGGCACATGCCCCGCTCTGCCAGTTCATTGGGCTCCAGCTTGGCGGTGCTCTCACCGTTCAGCAGGATCTCGCCTTTGGTCGGCGTATAGAGCCCTGTGATCAGGTTAAACAGCGTTGTCTTGCCGGCACCATTGGGGCCGATAACAGAATAGACCTGTCCGGCTTCAACCGAAAAGCTGACGCCTTCCACCGCATGGACACCACCAAAGGCTTTATCCAGTCCCTTTACTTCGACCAGTGCTGTCATGCCTCACCTCCCGCTTTCTTGCGCATTTTCTTGGAAACAAACGCGGTCAGTGTGGGCAGCAGCCCTTTTGGCATGAAAATCATGGTGAGCATCAGGATCAGGCCGAACATGACATGTTCCAGCTCCTGGAAATCTGCCAGAACCTGGGGCAAAAGCTTCAGCACCACGGCGCCAAGAATGACACCGAAGGTCGAGCCCATGCCACCCAGAACAACCATGGTGATGAACAGGATGGAGAATTCGAAGCTTGCTACCGCAGGCGTAATGAAGCCCTGGAAGTGGGCATAAAGACTGCCCATCAGGCTGGCGTAGATCGCCGAGATCACGAACACCAGGCTTTTGTATTTCGCGGTGTTCACACCGACAACGCTGGCAGCCACTTCCGAGCCGTGAACCGAACGCAGCGCCCGGCCAATCGGCGATTCAATCAGGTTCAGGGCAAACCACACCGCTACCAGAAGCACCACGCTGGCGAAGATATACCAGGCCTGGAAGCCTTCGATCGTGATACCGAACAGCGAATAGCGACCAAACGCGCTCAGCTCCCAGCCAAATATTTCGAAGGCCGGCACCGGCATACCGTCTGGCCCGCCGGTCAGTGCACGCTCGTTGTTCAGGATGATGGCAATGATAAAACCAACGGCAAGGGTCGCCATGGAAAGGTAGTGGCCTTTCAGACGCAGAATCGGACGGCCGACAATCCAGGCAATCGCGCCCACAACGATGGCTCCAACCACCAGAGCAGGTACCGATGACCAGCCATAAGTACCGGTTGCGATGCCGGTAAAATAAGCGCCGAGGCCAAAGAAGCCGGCATGTCCCAGGCTGATCTGGCCGGCAAAACCTACCAGAAGGTTCAGGCCAACAACCGTAGCGGCAATGATCGCCATCTGGGTAACCAGTTCGTAGTGGAACGGGTTGCCCAGAAACGCGGGCAGAATGACAAGAATGAGGGCGAGGATCACCAGTCCCCGCAGGCGCGACTGCATAAACGTGTTCAACATCAGACGCGCTCCACTACCTTGGCACCGAACAATCCGCGGGGCATGAAGAACAGCACCAGCAGGATCATGGAGAATGCCACGGCATCCTTGTAGTCCGATGAAATGTAGCCGGCCGCCATGGCCTCAACGATGCCCAGCGAGAGACCACCAACCACCGCGCCAACGCCGCTACCCAGGCCGCCAATGGCAGCCGCCACAAAGCCTTTCAGCCCGAGAATGATACCGATGTCGTAGGACGTGAACGTGATCGGGGCAACAACAATACCGGCCACAGAGCCCAGTAATGCCGAAACCATGAATGCCAGCATCAGAACCATCTGAGTCCGGATACCGACAAGGCGCGCAGCCTCCTTGTTCATGGATGTCGCCAGGATAGCCTTGCCAATCAGTGTCTTGGTAAAGAACAGCACCAGGCCGACCACCAGGATCGCGCCAATACCGAGAACCCAGAGGCTCTGGCTATTCAATACCGCTCCGAAAACTTCAATAGGCTGGTCTGTGCTGAAATTCTGCATCACGTGGTATTCCTTGCCCCAGACAACCTGGGCAATACCACGGATAAAGATCGACGCACCGATGGTGATAATGATCAGGGTAACAACATCGGCCTGCTTGGCAGGTGCAATCGCGAACCGCTGCAGGGCGACGCCAAGAATACCGGCCAGAATGACCGCCAACACGACTGCCAGGATCATGGGCACGCCCATGGCCGTAAGCGAAACCGTAGCCATGCCTCCAATCATCAGAAACTCGCCCTGGGCGAAGTTGATGACGTGACTGGCGTTGTAGATGAGGGTAAAGCCGAGGGCTATCAGGGCGTAAGTCGCACCGATAGTAATCCCGGTGAACAGGTACTGTAAGAATTCTGCGAGCATAGCGGTGGTTCCGGTCGAACATCGGCTGGCGACTTACCCTGAATAGGGGTCGTCGCCAGCCGCGAGACAGGTTAAAGGGGTATCAGTCGATCAGTTTCCATTCGCCATTCTGGACTTCCAGAATGCGGAAGGAGTCTGGATCAAGGCCGTTGTGGTCTTCCGGTGACATGTTGAATACACCGGTTACGCCGACATAGCCCTGGATATTCTCCAGTGCGTTACGAACGGCTTCCGGATCGGTCGAGCCGGCTTCTTCCATAGCGCGGACCGCCAGCATCAGGCCATCGTAGGCGTAGGCACCGAAGGTGGACACCTTGGAATCCCAACGGGCTTCGTATTCAGCCTTGTAGTTCTGAACCACTTCTTTCTGGGGATCGTCGTTCGGCAGGGAATCCGGCACCAGCAGCGGAGACGCTGGCAGGCGAAGGCCTTCTGCAGACGAACCGGCGAGCTCGAGGAAGCTGTCGGATGCAACACCGTGGGACTGATAGAACGGGAGTTCCATGCCCAACTGAGCATAGTTGCGGGTTACGATGGCCGGGCCCTGACCGAAACCGAAGTTCAGCACCGCTTCCACACCACTTGTGTTACGGATATTGGTCAGCTGGGCGGTCATGTCTGTATCAGATCCGCTGTAGGTAACGTCGGCTACAACCTCCATTCCCATCGCTTCGGCCACTTCCAGAGTCTGGGTACGACCCGAGCTTCCGAAACCACCGGTACCGGAAATCAGACCAAACTTGGTAATGCCGCGATCCTTCATGTCGGTCAGAATACGCTCTGCCGCCATGCGGTCGGTTTGAGGAGTCTTGAATACCCACTTTTTGACCGGGTTGGTGATAACCACAGCACCGGCCAGGGAGATGAACGGCACTTCTGCCTGCTCAATCAGCGGTACCGCCGCCATGGTAGCGCCGGTAGTACTGCCGCCAACGATGATATCAACCTGGTCCGAGCGGATCAGGCGACTGGCAAAGTTACGGGCAGAGGAAGCGTTGCCAACGTCGTCATAGTGGATCAGCTCCAGTTGACGACCAAGGACACCACCTTCTTCATTAATTTTTTCAACGTACATCTCGAGCGTTTTCAGCTCGGGATCACCAAGGAACGATGCCGGGCCTGTCACTGACAGGAACGAACCGATCTTGATGGGTTCAGCTGCCTGAGCGCTCATCATCATGAGACCGGCGGCTGCAACGGCTGCGCATTTGCCTGCGCGACGAATCACTGTTTTAAACATTGTTTTTGTTCTCCCGTTTTTTGCAGGGGCTTGAGTTTTTGTTTCTTCGCTCCCGGTATGATTCGATACCATTGACGAATATCAAATGAAGTTATTGTATCATAACGCTCGTGTCAACTGATTTCCGGGAGTGCCAACGCGGCTCTGTCAGTAAAGCCGACACTGGCAGAACACGCCAGCACCGCTGATCGAAAGACAAACCTTTACCTGACACGTAAGAACCGCATAATACGTACAACGTGTTTCATTGATTCTTATTTGCGAACTCAGGCCATGACTGCAAAAAGCCAGCTAGAACTGCTCGTCAAGAACTTCCAGAAAAAGCGACCCCTTCGGGCCGGCTCACTCATCATCACCATCTATGGCGATGCCATCGTTCCCCGCGGCGGCAATGTCTGGCTGGGAAGCCTGATGAAACTGGTAGAGCCCATGGGCATCAGCCAGCGACTGGTTCGCACCTCGGTGTATCGTCTGGTTCAGGAATCCTGGCTGCAGACCGAAAAGGTGGGCCGTTGCAGTTATTACAGCCTCACCGGCCCGGGCCTGCGGCGGTTCGAGCAGGCTTTTCAGCACGTCTATAACCTGGGCGCCGAAGAATGGAGTGGAAGCTGGTGCCTGGTCTACCTGAACCAGCTTTCCCCGGAACTCAGGCAAAAAGTCCGGGAGGAACTCAAGTGGCTCAGTTTTGGCAGCATGGCACCCGGGCTGATGGAACACCCACGCTTCACTCGCAGCGAACTGATTCCAATGCTTCAGGAATGGGGTGCTCTCGAAGACACCATCGTGATGCAGACCATGCCCATGGAGCAGAAGAGCCCAAGAGCCCTGAGACTGCAGGTTCGCGAAAGCTGGAACCTTGAGGAACTGGGCGGCCGCTACCGACGCTTCCTGACCCAGTTCCGGCCCCTGTGGCGTGAACTCCAGTCTGAGGACACTCTCAGCCCCGCGGAGTGCCTGATACTCCGGATCCTGCTGATCCACGAGTACCGCAAAATTCTTCTGAGGGACCCGCTGCTGCCCGATGAACTGCTACCCGGTGACTGGGAAGGCCGCAGCGCCAAACAGCTGTGTCGGAACCTGTATCGTCAAATCTATGTGCGGGCCGAGCAGTGGCTGGACGAGAACCTCGAAAACGCCTCCGGCCCCCTTCCAGGTCCGGGTGAGAAGTTTTACAAGCGGTTCGGTGGATTGCGGGATACTGCCATCCAGACAGATCCGACAACAGAACCAGAGGTTCTCTAGGCACCCGCTCAGTCAGTTGCCGAGCGGGACGAGGATGCCAGTTGTTCCCGGGTTTTCAGGCGCCCTTCCCGGCGAATCTCGGCATTGTCGTACCGGCGCTGTTGCTCGTCCGTTTCCGGTATCACTTCCGGGACATCCACCGGCCGGTCATTCTCGTCCAGAGCAACAAAGGTGAAAAAGGCCGAGAGAATGTGCCGCGTATCGCCGGTGTAACTGTTTTCGGCCTCTACCCTGGCACCGATTTCCATGGACGAGCCCCAGCTCCGGTTCAGCGACAGGCTGAACAGCAGCGTATCGTTACCCTTCGCCGGTGCCCTGAAATGGATTGAATCCACGGCAGCCGTCACACAAACATGGGCGGAATGCCGCTCTGCCACGACCAGCGCCAGCCGGTCGCATTTTGCCATGATCATGCCGCCGAACACGGTATTGTGGGAATTCATGTCGTTTGGAAACACCTTGTAGACGTGCTTCTCAATCGCAGATGCTGATACGGGTTTTGAAGGCTTTCCTGGCATGATCTGCTTTCCTCTTCGAGTGACATTCGATTGCGGAATCAATTCAACCCGCTGTCGCGGCTTCGCCCTGACGCTGCTGCGCCCGCCTTGCCAGGTGAAGCATCAAAACGCCTAACGCCATCACCACCAGGGTCAGCCAGAGGCCGTTGGTGTAATTACCTTCCACATCCGCGAGATAGCCAACCACCGCGGGTGCGATCATCTGGGCGATACCGTAGCTGAAGGTCAACCGGCTCATGGGCCGGGAAGGGTTCTCGGGGAAAACCCGCCCTACCATTGCCAGCATCATGCTGACGATACCGATAAAGCTGGCGCCATAAATCACGGAGCTGAGCATCACGCTGGCGAAGCTGGTGTTCACGATCAGCATCAGGATGCTCACGGAGTTCAGGGTGTAGGCCAGATAAAGCGCCAGCCACTGGCCCCAACGCCGGGAAAACACATCCCACAGCCAGCAGGCCGGCGTTGCAGCAAGACCTGCAATCAGCCAGACCAGCCAGCCCTGCCCCTGAAGCTCGGGCATGGATTCCGCAATTGCTACGAGGAAGGTGGCTGTCACCACATAGCCCACACCGGCGCAGAAATACGCCAGCTGGAGGATCCGTATGAACCGGCTTCGCTCGTCACCTGCCTTGGCCGCACCTGTTTTCGGCAAGGCACAGGCCCGGTAGTCCGGCATCCAACGCCAGGCGGGCAACAGAAGCCCAAGGGCCACCAGCCCGTAAATCACCCATTGCTGATCCCAGGTGAACGGATCCTTGATCAGCTCCGCCACCACAGCGGTGAGTACAATCCCGAGCCCGATACCGGAAAAGAACACGCCGAGCTCGGACTTCTGGTTGTTCTTGATCAACCAGCTCATCAAAAGACCGGCACCCAGCAACATACCCGCTGAGGTGCTCAGACCTGAGATAAAACGCAGAATGGACCACACCCACACATTGGTGGTGTACCCCATGAGAACCGTTGAAACCACGGCAACCACCAGGCCAAGCTGGTAGAGCCTTACCTTGAGACCAAGATCGCTGATCCGGGTAATCAGCACTGCGCCGGTCAGGTAGCCTGCGTAGTTCACGGTTGCCAGCATGCCGACAACGGATTTGCTCAGCCCCAGTGCCGCGACCATTTCCGGGATCATCGGCGTGTAGGAAAACCGGGCAATACCCACCATGACCACAACAGCAATCACGCTGGCGACCAGCACTTTTATTGTTTCTATTGGCTTCACAGGGTGTCCTTACTTCGGAACGACTTTAACTCAGGCGCGGCCCAGGAACTTGCGCTCCTCCACGTTAATGCGGATACGATCTCCGGTGGAGATGTGCTCGGGAACCTGAACAACCAGGCCAGTGGCAAACCGGGCGGGCTTGGTTCTAGCCGTCGCAGAGCCACCCTTTACAGACGGGTCCGTCTCCTCAATTACCAGCTCCACCGTAGGCGGAAGAGCCAGCGAAACCGGCGAATCCTTCAACAGGATGACCATGACACCCTGAGTATCTTCGGAAATGAACAGCAGCTCTTCGGCAATGGCCTCGCGGTTCAGGCTGTACTGAGTAAAGTCCTCGGTATCCATGAACACGTACTCATCGCCATCGGCGTAGGAAAAGGTGGCTTCCCGGCGGGTAAGGTCGGCCAGGTTGAGCATGTCCGAATCCTTGAAGGTCTCGTCCAGCTTCTGGTTGGTCACCACATCGTACATGCGCATGCGGTAAAGACTGCCGCCAGCCCGGCCCTGGGGCACGGAACGCTCGATGTCCTTTACAAAATACACCCGACCATCATATTCAACGGCGGAATTCTTTTTGATTTCACTGGCTCTGGGCATGTCTTCTGTTTCCGTAAAATTTGGGGTTTTGGGGCTGCTGATATACCACGACTTCGCCCCGGAATCGATAGATCTTAACTAACCAGGGCACGAACATCCGACAGGAAGCGGTCTACCTGCTCATTGGTCGTTGCCCAGGAGCACATCAAGCGGGCACTGCCACCGATAAAGTTGTAAAATCGCCAGCCTTTGGCCCGCAGTGCCGCCTGCAAAGGCTCCGGCATCTCCACGAAAACGCCGTTCACCTGTCTCGGGTAGCGTAGCTGGATACCTGGAAGACCTTCCAGCCCCTCGGCAAGACGCTGGGCACAGGCATTGGCATGGCGGGCATTCTCCAACCACACATCGCCTTCGAGAAGCCCGCACCAGGGTGCCGAGATATAACGCATCTTGGAGGCCAGCTGGCCCGCCTGCTTACAGCGCCACTCGAAATCCTCCGCCAGAGACCGGTTGAAGAACACCACCGCCTCACCAAGCGCCAGGCCGTTCTTGGTGCCGGAAAAACAAAGAACATCGACACCGGCTTTCCAGGTAATTTCCGACGGATGTACATCCAGCGCAGCCACCGCATTGGCGAAGCGGGCGCCATCCATATGGATATTGAGCTTATGGTGATCGGCGACCGCCCGAATAACCCTGAGCTCCTCGGGTGTGTAGACCGTCCCAACCTCTGTGGCCTGGGTCAGGCTTAGCGCCTTGGGCTTGGGGTAGTGAATATCGGTTCGCTTGGTTACCAGGTGCTCAATGCTCTCCGGTGTCAGCTTGCCGTTCTCGCCCTGCCCCAGAAGCAGCTTGGCGCCGTTGGAGGCGTACTCCGGGCCGCCGCATTCATCGGTTTCAATATGGGCCAGCTCGTGGCAGATCACGCTGTGAAACGACTGACCGATCGAGGCCAGGGCCAGAGAATTGGCGGCAGTGCCATTGAACACGAAGTAAACGTCACAGTCGGTATCGAACAGCGTCCTCAGGCCATCCGCCGCCTTTTGCGTCCAGCTGTCCTCGCCGTAGGCTGGTTCATCCATCCGGTTGGCCGCCTCCATGGCTTTCCAGGCCTGCGGGCACACACCGCTGTAGTTGTCGCTGGCAAATTGCTCGGACTGGGACACAACGCGCTCCTGAATTCTGAAAGGAAAGCCTTTAACGTTATAGGAACCACCCATCATTGCCAACTTGCGTTCCATCCCAATTCGGGTGAGGCCGGGGGAATGACAAAGCCCGATACTTTATACTCTTGCCCCTGAAAGCCAGCAGACCAAGGACTCTCCCGCCATGGGGCGCTTCAATATCGCCAGTATTCCCGGCCGGATTATCACCGCCATTATCGCAGTCGCCTGCCTGGCAGGCAGCTAATATGCGATGACGACCGGGCTCAGCCAGCTCACCGAAGCACGGCAACTGGAACGCCTACCAGAAATGCCCGTCGGCGCTTTGACCACAGGCCCCTATGTGATCGCAGGCAAGGTCACGGATCAGTTGGGAACTCTCGAAACGCCCTATTCCAACACCGAGGCGGTCTACTATCGCTACAAACTCGAGGAGGAATATCGCGACTCCGACGGTGATCTGCGTATCCGCACCCTGGATTCCGGCGCCCGCGGCGGCGACTTCCAGCTCAGGGACCAGACCGGCTCAGTCATTGTAGCTCCGGGCAGCGATCTGGAAGAGGTCGAATGGAATCTGGAGCGAACCTATCGCAATCAGTCCGGCCGCAGAATCTACTCGGAGTGGGCGCTCATTCCCGGACACACGGCGCGGGTAATCGGCCAGTACAGCAGCGAAATCGGGGCAGTTACCTTTTATGGCCTCGAAGACTTCAGCCTTCCGGCCATGGTTTCCCGGAACACGCTGACCGTGGACAGTGGCGACCGGTTCTTCGAGGCAGCCATCCGCATTTCCATCGCAACTGGCTTTCTGGCTCTGGGTATCGCGCTGTCCCTTCCGTTGATCAAAGTTCACCGGTTCTGGGTCTATGTTCTGGTAATGGCCATTGCGGTGTCCGGTACGCTCTCGGTGCTTGGCATCAACAAGCTCCGTCAGGAATGGTCTGCCATCGCCGATTTGTATGAGGGCCGATACCAGCACGCCTGGACCAGCCGCCGACTCGCCGCAGCCAGCATTATTGCTGCCCTGTTGCTCTTGTGGTTGTCGATCCGGACCGTCAAGTTCAAGCGCCTGATCGAAGCGGTACCTACCAGCAGCACCCGGGGACTCAGTTTTGGCGTCTCGGAGCTCAAGGCAATTGTGGATGTCGATGAAGACCATCCCCCGCTCAGGGATCCACTAAAAAACGAGAAATGCGTGGCCTTCGACTACAAGGTTGAAGAAAAGCGGGGTTCCGGAAAAAACGAAAAATGGCGGGTTATTGAGCATCGGGAAGAACTAGCGCCTTTCTGGCTGGAGGACAGCGAGGGAAAGGTTCTCGTCCAGCCAGACGGTGCGAAGATCGAATACCCGCAGTACCATTCGGAGCGCCGGGGCGACAGGCGTTACACCGTCCGCTTTCTCGAAACCTTCGTGAACGTCTACTGCCTGGGTTTTGCCGGCCTGGATCGGGGGCAAGGGGCTTTGCGGGCATCGGCCAATATCGACACCATTCTCCAGCAACGCCATGAGCTGTGGCCCAACCTGGAGAAAATCGTAAAGGCGTCTCTGGCCCACGAAAAACAGCTGCTGAAAGCCATTGCCCAGCTACGCAGTGCGGACCCTGTCGAGATGAGTTCGAAGGGCCAGGCCGACAAGCTTATCCAGTTTGAACAGAACGTAACCAATGCCCTCCAGGCCCGGATCGAGGGATATCCGGACCTGAAGAACAATGAGGACATTCAGAAGTTCATGTCGATCATGGCAGAGACGGAAAACTACCTTTCGCTCTTGCGAAACAGCTACACCGAGAGCGCCATGATCTACAACACCCGGATCCAGTCTTTCCCTGACGTGATCCTGGCAAAACTGTTCCGTTTCCGCGAAGCACCGCAGTTCAGTTCGGAAACGTGAGCTAGCCGTTCAGGCCAAGGTGCTCGGCATCCTGCTCGATGCAACGATCCAGCAGCGCCAGATAGTCCGCTTTGGCCTTCAGCTTGGTTTCACGATGGGCGCGCATGTTCAGGGTTTTGAAATGCTGCGCCAGCTCGGTGGCCCGCTCAACCAGCTTGTCCTGGGCAACCACCTCATCCAGGAACCCCGCCTCTACTGCCCCTTCCGGGTTGTATATCTCAGCGTTCACGACCGAACGGTAAAAGTGGGCGGGCGCCAGTCGATGGCGGGCAATTTCAATCCCGGCGTGGTGCATGGTCATGCCGATTGCCACCTCGTTCAAGCCAAGCTTGAAGGGCCCCTCAATACCAATGCGGTGATCCACTGACAGCAGAATGAACGCGCCCTTGGCAATGGCATGGCCGCTACAGGCACCAATAATCGGCAACGGGAATGCGGCCAGACGCCGGGTAAAGCTGGAGCCGGTTTTTACCAGCGCGGCTGCTTCTTTCGGCCCCTTCTGCATTTCTTTCAAGTCGTACCCGGCAGAGAACACGCCTGGCTGGCCGGTCAGAATCACAACCGCCTTGCCCTGCTCCGCCCGATCCAGCGCCGCGTTGAGCCCCTCGAACACTTCCTGGCTCAGGGCGTTGGCCTTGCCATTGCTGATGGCAATCGTTGCTACACCATCTTTCAATTCATAACTAACCAGCTCAGTCACCTGTTCTACCTCTCTACCGCAATTAAAGTGAGCGTTTGTTTACTTCGCTGGACATGATTGTGGGTTAGGCGCGTCAGAGATTCAATATCCATTGGTCATGTCGCCCAAACCTGGTCGAAATTTGAGATCACCATCGCTTATCTACCAAAACACTGCCTTCAGCATCTTTCTGGACAAGTGTTTGCGTTCTTTTAAAGCCTTTGATGGCTGTGTGATCGGAGTGCACAACTGAACCTACGACTTCTCCTGCCTTGTTGATGACGGAGTATGTGTCGATTTCTGTTTCACCCAAAGGTCCTTTAGTTCTGCTGCCCTCGAGTTTCAGTTCTTCACCCGGATTAAGTCTTACTCTATCTCTCATGGACGGGTATTTCCTTTACAACGCCCGGCTCACGCGCCGGTTTGTAGCCGCGGAGGCGGCGGAAAATCGGTCGCTGTGCAGCCGATTGTTATGTTCTCCTTGAGATGCTAGATTGTGTATAAAAGTCGAAAAGCATACACATAGGTGCATCATGAGAACTAACATAGTCATTGACGACCAGTTAATGGCCGAAGCCCTCAAAGCCTCCGGTTACGAAACCAAAAAAGAGGCCGTCGAGCAAGGCCTTAGACTTCTAGTCCAGCTTAGCAAGCAGCAGGAAATTCGAAAGTTACGTGGCAAGATCAAGTGGGAAGGCGATTTGGGCGAAATGCGAGCTGCCCGATGATCCTGGTAGACACCAGCGTCTGGATCGACTATTTCAATGGGGTCGACAACCCGCAAACTGATCTGCTGGATGCCTCGATAGTTCAAGGTTCGGTTGCTATTGGAGACCTCATATTTTTGGAAATCCTCCAAGGCATCCGCAACGACAAACAGTATCGCCAAACCAAGCAAAGCCTGCTCGCTCTGGATCAGTATGAAATGTTTGGCAAAGAAATGGCAATTAAGTGCGCCGACAACTATCGGGCACTACGAAAAAAAGGCATCACGATCAGAAAAACTGCCGACGTGATCATCGCGACATTCTGTATAGAAAAAGAGTTGCCCCTGCTGTTTTTGGATCGCGACTTCATCCCCTTTGTTGATCACCTTGGACTTGAGCCTGCTCTGAGAGAAACATAACAGCAATTAGGCAGCGCGCTTTATCATTGCAGAAATTTGACTGTGTCACTATTACTGACTTTGAAACATCAATAACGCTGCACTTAAATCGATAAAACAGGAGCTTAGCCGAGCATGGTCATCTCTGCCACGTAATCATTCAGCGTCTGCAATTTGCTCCGCCAATCATACTGGATGAAATGGCTGTGATTTGCTTGGAGGCTCTGACGTAAATCCCTCACTCGAACGTTCGCTTTTGTTTACGACTGGAGAAACCTGATCGAAACCCCAGGGTGATCCTCGACTGGAGCTGACAGCGTCTGCGGCATCCAGGAACCAAGGAGTCTAGTTACGCATCTAACCCGAACATTTCATAAACACCCCAAGCAGCAGCCACGAAATTTTCTCGGTTAGCCCATTACGCCCAGATATGAGAATTATTAGTGTAGTATGCGCGCCAATGTCGCTCTGATGTCATCCAGTCACCGGCCTTAAGTGTTTATTATTTGATCAATTCCAGCGTCCGGGCGAGGGAAGGCCTCCCGAGCCCGAGATGGAGGTGAGCGCCGACAGCGGCTCAGCCGGTGTTTAACCTGGGCCGAGGCAGGCGATATAACCGTTCGGTGACTGTGTGCAGAAGGGCCTTGACCGGGCAGCTACCTGGCAGGTGGAGCTTGATGCGGTCTTTGTACTGCACCACCCGTACGGCCAGCTTGAACAGCTTGATGATGACCGTCGAGGGCTGGGCCTGAGACAACTCGGTGCCTTGCAACAGTTCGGCGCGCAATACAGCTCGGCGTACAGTATTTCCGGGGTTGACTCTTCCAGGGAGGTGACGACGAAGCGGGGGTTATCGCCGAGGGCCATGGTTTCGGCTTTCAGGACAGTGCGAAACGCCTGTGGCCAGGAACGGGCCTGATAATCGATCTCGTGGAAGGTGCGCGAGCGTTGCGGCGGGGCCTGTTCCGCGAGGCGAGCGTTATGGCAGCGGGTATCGTGCAGCCGCCGGGTGGATTGCAGGTGTGGCTCGGCCAGTTTTTTCAGACGGCTGTTGCCGGCCAGGCCGAACAGAAAATCGGTGTACGGATCGTCGAGCGCCAGTTGCATCAATTCCACGTTGGCGAAATGAGCATCACCACGCAGCAGGATGCGGGTCTCGGGATATCCCGTGGCAACTGGCGGGAAAACAGACTGACGGCAAAGCCCCAGCCACTGAGAATCAGACTCCATAACAGCACCGAGCCTTCATGAGAGCCCCAGACGGCGGTGAACTTGTAGTACCATGGCAGCATCGAGTTGGAATTACGGGCCACATAATCCACGCTGAAATCATCCAGAAGAAAACTGGCGGTCAGGCTGGCATAAGAAATCAGTAGAAAAACAAATTGCCCCCATGCCATAGGCTCTGCAAATGCCATCCACAACGGGCGCCGGGTGGCGGCTCCCAGCAAGGGCACGGTCGCCTGAAGCAGCGACAGGCAAAGTGCAATCAACAACGCGAAGAGACCAACTTCAGGGATTGTCAGGGTAAGCATTTCGGGGCCGTGTTCGGTTAAGGGTTCGGCGATGACCGAACCTATCGGTGAGGGGTTCTCAGGTATCGCTTCGTCAGCCAGCCGCCCGGCTGGCTGACGAACTCCCTGTTACTTCCGACCAGGTTGGCGGGTAACGCGCAGATACGGTGTCTGCTCATCCCATCCGTCAGGGAAACGCTCTTTGGCCTCTTCGTTGGAGAGCGACGGAACGATGATCACATCCTCGCCATTCTTCCAGTCCACCGGCGTGGCCACTTTGTGGTTGTCGGTCAGCTGGAGCGAATCAATGACGCGCAGGATCTCGTCCAGATTGCGCCCGGTACTAGGGGGATACGTCAGCATCAGACGGATTTTCTTCGCGGAATCGATAATAAATACCGTTCGAACAGTCACCTTGGGGTCGGCTTTTGGATGGATCATTCCGTACAGGTCGGCAACCACCTGATCCTTGTCTGCCAGCAGGGGAAAATTGAGCCCGGTGCCCTGGGTTTTCTCGATATCCTTCACCCAGTCGTTATGAGAGTCGAGCGGGTCGACAGATACCCCGATCAGCTTCACACCGCGACTGGCGAACTCGTCCTTACGCTTCGCGAAGGCACCGAGCTCTGTGGTACAGACGGGGTGTAGTCGGCGGGGTGTGAAAACAGCACGGCCCAGTCGTCTCCCAGCCACTCATGAAACTGAATGTTTCCCTCGGTGGATGCGACGGTGAAATCGGGAGCGGTTTCTCCAAGTTGCAATGTCATCGTTTCATTCTCCTTTGCTTTGGCTGTCGTTCTCGGTTTGTCAGTACAGACGGTATCCTTAAAGTCAACTTTAAGGTCAAGGCGTTTGTCAGATGTTTTTTAGCCTGATCCATCGAGCTCGACGTTCGTGCCCGATTTTTCGGGTATGAAACTGACATAGAGGAAAAGCACGGTGCCCAGCACAATGGCGATATCGGCAAGGTTAAAGGCTGGCCAGTGCCAGGATTGCCAATAGACATCAAAGGAATCCACAACATAGCCACGAAATATACGGTCAATCAGGTTGCCCATGGCACCGCCAAGAATAAGGCTGTACGCGATGGCTTCTCCCCTGCGGCGGCACTGAACAATCAGCCCGATCAGTACAATCGAGACAACTACCGCGACTGTGATAAGAAAGTATCGCTGCCAACCTCCGCCATCGGCAAACAGGCTGAATGCGGCGCCGGTGTTCCAGACATGCACCCAGTTAAAGAACGGGGTCACCGGAATCGACTCGCCATACGCCATTGACTGCTGGACCAGCCATTTTACAACCTGATCAGACGCCGCAATCAGGCCCGAAATCGCCAGCAGGCCATACGGCAAGTGTTTTTTGGCAACGATGGACATTATTTAACCCTTAAGCGCCAGGATGCGCCTGGTGCATATTCCGGCCCATCGTGACCACCCATTCCGTTTGAACGTGACCGCCTGTTCCGGGCGATCGTGACCGCTCATTCCGTTTTATCGTGACCGATTTCGGGCGTTTTTCCGGAATCGCCGG